>NZ_CP176518.1:0-40533 GCF_046267915.1 Arsenicicoccus dermatophilus | reverse complement strand
GCGCTGCACCCCTAGGCGAACCGAGCTCTCCTCATCAGCAGGCGCAGCACATACATCTTCACGGCCGCCAGAAACCGCACGTCCCGTCCGCTCAGCAGCCAGCGCGAACGTGCCGACAAGCACTCGCTCAGGCACCACCAACTCTGGCGCCACAGATGCCAGCTCGCCGGGAAGCCACGACACCGACCAGGCGACAGGGTCACCTTGGCGGCGCGTGATTCGCTCACGTCGAACCACGGGTGCGCCACTCACCAACCCAAGCGCGTCGGCTACGTCCTTCGCTGCAGGCACGAGCCCTGCCGCGACGATCTCGGCCACCTCGCCATCACGGTAGATGTGGCCTGTTCCACGGACATGACGGCTTCGCCCTTGCGCGCCATGACCCACGGAGGCCCCCTTGCTGGCAACGACAGTGCCGACGCCAGGTATTGCCTGAATCAGCCCACGCTGCCGCAACTCGCCGTGCGCCTTGGTGGCGGTAGCCATGGCCACGGACCAGTCCGCGGCCACCTGTCGCACCGAAGGAACAGAAGCCCCCTCGGCAAGTCGACCAGAGAGGATATCCGCCTCGATAGCGTCGGCGATCTGCAGATACGGAGGGCGGTCCCGAGTCACCTCCGGTGGCATTTTGTCTCCTTCGTCAGAAAAGGGTGTGCGTACTAGTACACCATATCTGACGTGGGATGTTGCGACTACTCAACCGCCTAGTCCTCGTCTCGCCGCCAAGCCCGGTCGAAGTGGGCGAAGGGTGATGCGTTCACCTGATCGGCCACAGCACGATCGGCTTCGGTCGGTTCATGCCCTGCCGCCTTGGCGGCGGTGATACGGCGGTGGGCAGCCTGGACAATCTGTGGGGGGATGGCCTGCTCAGTCATGGTCAGCTCCACTTCTCGCCAGTGATGCGCTCGTAGATGTCGACGTAGCGGGCGCGCGTCTCGCGCACCACCTCGTCCGGGATAGCAGGGCCAGGAGCGGTGCGGTCCCATCCGGTGAGGGTGGACGACCAGTCCCGCACGTACTGCTTGTCATAGGCGTGCTGGGGCCGTCCAGGTTGCCACTGGTCTAGCGCCCAGAACCGCGATGAGTCAGGTGTCAGCACCTCATCAGCCAGCACCAGGCCGCCGTCAGGTGAGCGCCCGAACTCGAGCTTGGTGTCCGCGACGATGACTCCCCGATCGCGGGCAATGTCGGCGCCTCGTCCATAGATAGCGAGCGTAAGGCGCTCCAACTCGTCAGTCGTGTCCGGGCCGATAAGCGCCACCACGTCGTCGCGGGTCATGTGCTCGTCATGCTCCCCTTGCGCTGCCTTGGTGGATGGTGTGAACACTGGGGCAGACAGACGTGATCCCTCATCGAGACCAGCAGGAAGGCGGATGCCTGATACCTCGCCAGTCGCTCGATAGGACTCCAGCCCTAGACCCGCTAGATACCCACGAGCGATGCACTCAACTGGGATGATCTCGAGACGTCGACACCGAATCGCGCGCCCCGCCCACTCGTCTGGCACGTCCTCCGAGATGACGTGATTGGGCACCAGGTCTTGGAGCTGCTGGAACCACCACAGGCTGAGCTGGGTCAAGATGGCGCCCTTGTCGGGCACGGGCGTAGGCAAGATGACGTCGTAGACGCTGACCCTGTCAGAGGCCACGAGAACTAGATCCTCGCCGTCCTCGTAGACGTCACGGACCTTCCCTGAGTGCAAGAGCTTCACGGCCACTGTTCTAGCACACCGTCTGCCGTCGCCTACATGCGGAGATGACGGCTTAACGTCGGACGGCTCACGCCGATGACGCGGGCGGCGGCAGCGATGGACTCTCCATCAGCTACGAGCTGACAGGCGATGCGTAGCCGGTCAGGGGTCATGACGGTAGGGCGGCCGCCTCGGCGGCCGGCGGCGCGGGCTGCCGCCAGGACGGCTCGGGTGCGCTCAACGATGAGAGCCCTCTCAGCCTCGGCCAGGACCACGAGGACGTACAGGGTGATCCGGTCGGCGACGGGGTCGGTGGTGTTGATCTGTTGACGGGTGGCGCGCAGTCCGACACCGCGGGCGGTCAGGTCGTCGACGAGGGCGGTCAGGTCGTCGACGAGGGCGAGCAGGTCGTCGACGAGGGCGAGCAGGTCGTCGACGAGGGCGAGCAGGTCGTCGACGAGGGCGAGCAGGGAGGCCCCGACACGACTTAACCGGTCGACGGAGACGACACGAGCTCGTCTCCAGCTTCGAGGTCGGCAACCAGAGCGTCCAGGGCCGGCCGCCGGCCCGCGCCGGAGGTCGTCTCGGTGACGACGTCATGGACGCCGGCGGCGCGCAACTCGCGCACCTGGGCGCTTACGTCCTGACCCCGGCTCGAGACCCGGGCGTATCCGACGACGCGGCCGGCCCGCCGCACGTCGGCGTCGTCGGGGTGTGGTGCTGGAAGGGGAGACGTCGGAGAAGTGCTATTCGTCGCACTAGTGCGAATAGTGTTTTTGGTGCGAGGGCGGGTGGTTATGGGTTGGATTGGTCTGATCGGGGGGTGTCCCTATGTTCTTCGTCAAGCGGTGAGGGGCGTGGGTGCGGGCGCTGGGGCGCGGTAGGTCTCGTGGTTGCGGAGCATGGCGTGCAGGACGTCGCAGCGTCGTCGGGCGAGGCAGATGAGTGCGGCGTTGTGCTTCTTGCCTTGGGCGCGTTTGCGGTCGTAGTAGGCGCGGCTGACGGGGTCGAAGCGCAGGGCCGCAAACGCGGATAGGAACAAGGCTCTCTTGAGGTGCTTGTTGCCTGACCTGGAGGGGTGCTCCCTGCGGATGCTGGTGCCGGAGCGTCGCGTGACGGGGGCCAGGCCGGCGTACGCGGCGAGGTGTCCGGCGGTGGGGAAGGCCGAGCTGTCACCGACGTCGAGCAGGATCCGGGCTGCTGTCCTGACTCCGACGCCGGGCATCGAGGTCAGGACCTCGGCAAGAGGGTGGGCATCGAGGACTTTCTCGACCTGGGTGGCCAGATCGGCTCGTTGGGCCAGGGTTGTGCGCAGCGTCGCGGCCAGGTGTGGCAGGACCTGCTCACCGGCGGTGGTGCCGGCCACGACCACGGTCTGCTCGGACAGGGCCGCCATGATCGCGTCGGTGAGCTCGCCCGCGCCACGGGGGTTGGCCTTGGTGATGACGCGTGCCAGGCGTGCGCGCCCGGCGCGGGTGATGCCTTGCGGGCCGCCGAGGTGTTCCAGGACGGCCAGGCCGGCCTTGGTGGCGATCTTGGGTCCGAGGACTCGTTCGAGGGCGGGGTGGAACTGGGTGAGCAGGCCACGGATCCGGTTGCTGAGGCGGGTGGCTTCGGCGGCGAGGTCGTCGTCGAAGCCGACCAGGACCTTCAGCTCGGCCAGGGCCTCTTCGCCGACGTCCACGCGGCGCAGGGTGTGGGGCATGGTGCGGGCAGCGTCGGCGATGATGAACGCATCGCGGGCGTCGGTCTTGGCGTTGCCCGGGTGCAGGTCGGCGATGCGGCGCATCGCCAGCCCAGGCAGGTACGCGACCGCGATCCCCATCGAGCGGGCCACTGCGATCGGCAGGGCGCCGATGGTGTTGGGCTGGTCAACGATCACCAGGACCCGACCCCGGGCGGTCAAGGTCGTGAAGAGTTCTTCCAGCCGTGCCTGGTCCTGGGGTAGGGCCTTGTCGAAGACCTTGTTGCCCGCGCAGTCCAGGGCGCAGGCGTGGTGGTCTTGCTTGCCAACGTCCAGCCCGCACCAGATGTCGTAGCCGATGTCCTCGCTCATGACGGTGACCATCCTTGCATCGCAGGACCGGTCGCCAGGCTGTGGTGAAGCGTCAGCTGCCGGCACCCACGTTACGAAGAGACCTCATCTTGGGCCGTGTCCCTATCAGCGGTCAGACCGACGCCACCAGGCCCGGTGACAACACCCCCCGGATCATGGAAGAGACAGGGGCGGTAAGTCATGCCGGGCCCGGCGACCGTGACCCCGCACCGCGGGGCCACCAGCAAGGTAACGGGGGGAGACGTTGGGGGCTGGGCCGTCAGGGGTGTCAGGGCGGGGCCGCGGGTGCGCGTCGTCATGGACGTCACGGTGCCACTGCAGGACCGCCTGATCGCTCATGGGTGGGCCGACCTGCCCGCCGCGGTCGCTCACGCCCGCAAGCAGGACTGGACATGGGGCCGCCTGGCCCGCGAGCTCGATTACTCCCAGCAGGCGCTGACCCGCCGCGGCCGCGCAGCGGGCCTGGACCTGCCCACCCAGTACGGACGCCCCGGGGCCACCCGGGCCTTCCTGGACGCCGCCGCCGAGCACGCCCGCACCCACGGCGGCCTGCACGACACGACGGGGCGCCTGGCCCGGTGGCTAGGGGAGCCGCCGCCACATCGCCCACCAGGAGAACACCCCCTCGCAGACCACCCTCGCCCTGGACCAGATCGACCCCCGCTGGCGCGACCCACGCCGATAGACCCACCCCGCACGACTACCGGGCCCGACCGTGCAGGATCGCCCGGGCCTGGGTGCTGGACAGGCCGACGGCGCGGCCCGCGGCTGCAGGGGACAGGCCCTGATCGGTGAGGTCGCGCAGCCGGGCTGCCCGGGCGGCGGGGTCGGCGGCCCACGCGGCGCGCTGGGCGCGTGCCAGGTCGCGTTGGTGGGCCAGGAGGCAGGCAGCGCAGGGCACCGGGGCGCGGGGGACGGCCGGGACCGGGACCGGTGCGGAGCAGACCGGGCACCGGGGCCGGGGATGCCGTGTCGCGCTCACACCCACCAGCATCTCAAGAACAGGAGGTTCATCACAGACTACTGTGGGTAACAGGCCACTCGTAAGCCGCCTGCCGGCTCCGCGCATGGTGTCCGTCGAGGGCACCAATGCGAAGGAGTGACGCCGTGTGCCAGTACGACAGTCGGTGCAAGGTGCGCAAGCATCGACGTGGGACCGTGTGCGCCTACACCAGGACCAGCGGAAGCGGACGGCGGGCGCCGCGACGCTTCCCGTCGCCCAGCCAGCCGGGACCCCTTCACCCGTTGACGACGAGCGGGTCGGCCCCTGGCGCGGACGCTGGCCCCCACCTGTCCGGCGGCCGGTACGCGCGTGCTGGCGCGGGCAGCGGCCTCAGCCTGGGCGACGTGATCGCTCTGGTGATCTGGGAGCGGTTACACGCCGTGACCGGCATGTGGGGCATGGTGATCGTCGCCGTCCTCGTCGTCCTCCCGTTCGCCGTGGCTGCAGGGTTGTCGCGGCACTGCACTGCATGGAACGACACGGTGAAGGGGCGGTGCGCCAAGGTCCGCCCCCAGCCCTTCCGCCGCTGCGAGGTGACCACGCATGGACGTTCCGCGCAGCTCCTGACCGCGCACGAGGTCGGCGCGGTGATCGCGTTCGTCCTCGGTCTGCTCGGAGTATGGGTGCTGTTCGCGCCGTGACGGCCTGTCCGGCAAGGGCGACCGCGACGATGTGACCTGCACGGATGCCTGGTGGGCGGACCAGCGCCCGCCCACCAGGATCCTTACCGCGCGACCTTCACCACTGCGTTGTCCATGGGGCAACGCCAGCAGTCCATGTCGTAGACCGCGTCCGCGTCGTGCTCATCGCAGTGCGGCAGTGGGGTCGTGCCGTCTTCGTTGGGGGTCATGATGACTCCTCTGTGCAGGCAGAGGAGACGACTCCAAGTGGGTTTTCTTGAAGAAGTTGGTATCTTCGGCGAGAACCTGTAGAGTCAGTCTAAAGTTTAGTTTCACTCTGAACTCCTAACTCAAGAGTCGTCGGACTCTGCGGTTGATGACTCTCAGGGCGCGAGCACGCACTGAGAGTAGCTAGACTTTTGCCTAACTTAGATAGTTAAGCCAACTAGGCGCCTCCCGGGCAAGGGATGGCGTCTAGTTGGCTTAATCGTTATAAAGAAGTTACCGTTTCTTTACCTACTGAACGGTAGGGCTTGCCGCTCGGTCCCTGTTGATGGGTGAAGCGGCGGGGGTGGCTCGTGGCGGACGCTTGTCTGGGCGCGGCTGAGCGAGGCCGGCCACGCGGGAGCGCTCTGACCTGGCTGCCGGCCAGGCCGACCGTGCGGTCGGGGGCCGGCCCGAAGTCGATGAGCACCGCGTCGGGACGCTGCGGTCCTTCGGTATGAAAAGCGGTTGGGGTACACCCCAGACGCCACATCCTCGTTCGGGTAAACCTGCAGGTCGCGTACGGCATCTAGGGTCGCTTCCGGGTTTGTTGCCGTCGTGTGTCGTAGGGTCTAGAGGCATGGCGCTCAATGGGCAGGTCGTGGGGTACGTGCGGGTGTCGAGCGCGGGTCAGCACCTGGATCGGCAGATCGTGTCGGTGGGGGAGGTCGACCGCCTGTTCACCGAGACGGCGTCGGGTGCGCATGGCAGCGACCGTCCGCAGCTGCGGGCCCTGCTCGCCTACGTCCGCGACGGGGACACGGTGCGGGTGGCGTCGATCGACCGGCTCGCGCGGTCGGTGGTCGACCTGGAGGCCCTGGTGGACGAGCTGACCGGGCGTGGGGTGACGGTGGAGTTCGTGGACCGGCACCTGGTGTTCGAGCCGGGCCGGGAGGACGGGCATGCGGTGTTCCAGCGGCAGGTGATCGCCGCGGTCGCCCAGCTCGAACGCACCATCCTCAAAGAACGTCAGCGCGAGGGCATCGAGGCGGCGAAGGCCCGCGGTGTGTACAAGGGCCGGCGGCCGGCCCTGACCCCGGACCAGGTCGCCCAGGTGCGGGCCCGGCATGCGGCGGGGGAGACCATGGTCGCCCTCGCCGCCGCGTACGGGTGCTCGAGGAGGGTGGTCTTCGACGCCGTCCACGCCCGCGGCATCTACGCGAGCGTGGCGGGCGGGAAGACGCCCGTGTTCCAGGCGCCGGCATCGAGCAGGCAGGAGAGTGGCCGGATCGCCTCGCTGTGATGGGTCACGGCCGAGTTCCGACCGGTGGGCGAGTGACGTGGGGTGTTCACGCGGATACGCTCAAATGGACTAGATCTAGTATGTCATCAGCCAATATTCGCTAGATGTGGTGCTTGTGTCGGGGGTGTGTCGGTGGGACGTTCTACGCTTCCCCCAGAAGCACCAAGCCCCGACAGCCTGTCGGGGAGGTGGCTGTCGGGGCGAGGCTCTACGGGCTAGGTAGGCCCACCACGGTAGCTGCGGTTGAGTGCTTCGGGAACGTCCGCAAGGACAGGAAGCGAGGCAGACATGCCAGCGCGTAGTGCAAGGACCGGCAGGTTCGTCACCCCGAAGACGGCGGCCAACAACCCCCGCACGACGGTCACGTCGGCGGGATCGTCCAAGGCGCGGGGATACCGCAGCGCCATCACCGGCAGGTTCGTGAAGCAGACCACGGCCACACGTCACCCGGACACCACCATCCGCGAAGGCGGCGCCTGATGGAGGTCTACGTCGACGAGGAAGCCTTTCGGCAGGTCGCGGACCAGGTGGTCGCTCAGGGCGTCGCGGACACCCAGCAGCGCCTGGACGCGGTGTTCGAGCAGCATCACGGCGAGCCGGTCGAGCAGATCCAGAACGTGCTGGACGCCGAGCTGGGCCAGGCCTCTATCCAGTGGGACGAGGCCCAGGTCAAGCAGTTCGCTGCCTACATCGCGGCGGGGACCCGGGTCCAGCTGAACGCGGACTGACCCGACGACGGGTCGCAGGCCGGCGTCGGGCTGGGCTCGATGCCGGCCTGCGGTCCTGGCAGGCGCGTCCCGGAGCCCTGGTTCACGATCGGGGTTGAGGTGTGAACCGGGCTGCAGGGGGTATGAACCGGGATGTGGAGGCGGTCGGGTTGGGTGAGGGCTGGTAGGTCCTGTCGCGCACGTGAGCGCGTAGAGCGGCGGGGGTGCACGTGGTGTTGCCTCGCAGGATCTGGTCGAGGGAGTGGCCCTCGATGTGGTCGTGGACGGACAGGCGTGCCAGGGGTGTCTTGGTGGCGATGGCGTAGGCGTCGCGTATGGCGTCGTAGAAGGCTCGCTGCTTCCAGCGGGGCAGTGCCTCGGGGGCGTCCAGGTCGGGGTCGAGGGCGGGGCCGAACATCAGTTCTGTGGACTGGTTCGTCCGGCTGTTGGGGCTGAAGCAGATCTTGTAGCAGGCTTGTTGGTAGCGGTCGCAGTAGCCGGAGTAGGTCTGGGTCCAGGGCAGGGCATCGGCCCAGTCGTCGTCGAGGGTGCGCTTGCGGTAGCGGTTGAAGTGATGTTCCTCGTCGAGCTCGACCAGCACGCCGTCCAGGGCCATGTCCCATCCCCCGGGGGCTGCCTTGTGCGCGGGCAGGGTTCCTCCCAGGTCCTGGTAGGTCTGCTCGAGGGCTCCTGTGAGGTCTCCCAGATCCTGCATCTTGGGCCAGGCTGGTCGGGCGGTCTCGGTCATGCCGGCCGCGACGAGCAGCCGGAGCAGTTCATTCTGACGATCACCAGGGTTTCCCATGAAGGGATGCTGCTCCCCGTGATCGGCCTGCTAGTGGGAGTCAACTGAAACATGGCGCCGAAGAACTAGACCACCGCTGCTTCCCACACGGGCGAGGCGGGTGCTCAGGCGAGGTGTGTGGGGGTGTCGGGGTGCCGGTCTTTGGTGGCGGTGACGGCGGTGGTGATGGCTTGCGGGCTGGGGAGCTGGTCGCGCAGGTCGTCCGGCAGGGCGGTGTAGGTGACCGCTGCCATGGGCCCGGTGACGGTGCGCAGGGCGTACTCGACGACGAGGTCGTCGCGGGTGCCGGTGAGCAGGATCCCGACGGAGGGCCCGTCGCCGTGCTCGGGCCGGCGCCACTGCTCGTCGACGGCGGTCAGGTAGAACCCGAGCTTGCCCACGGCCTCGGGGGTGGCCGGTCCGGTCTTGAGCTCGAACACGACGTACCGGCGTAGGTGTAGGTGGTAGAAGAGCAGGTCGACGTAGAAGGTCGTGGACCCGACCTGCAGGGGGACCTGGCGCCCGACGAACGCGAAGCCCGGACCCAGCTCGGTGAGCATCGCGGTCATCCGGGCGGCGATGGCGTCCTCGAGTTGGCGTTCGGTGTGGGTGGGGTCCAGGTCCAGGAAGTCCAGGCGGTAGGGGTCCTTGACCAGCTCGCGGACCAGGTCGCTGTCCGCGGCCGCGACGGGAGTGCGGGCCGGGGTGGGGGAACCGACGACTCGCTGGTGCAGGCGGGTGCTGATGTGGTGCTCGAGGACGTTGCGGGACCAGCCGTGGGTGGCGGCTTGACGGGCGTACCACCGGCGGTGCGCGTCGTCGTCGACGCGGTCGGTCAGGACGGTGACGTGGCCCCAGGGAAGTTGGGCAACAAGCTGTTGCCCAACCGGGTCGGGAAACATGCGCGCGGCGGTGCGGCAGTACCGCAGGTTCCGTTCGGAGAAGCCACGCTGGCCGGGGAAGGTCGCTCGCAGGTCCGCGGACAGGTGATGGATGACTCTGGTGCCGTAGCCCTCGTCGTCCTGCCGGTCCAGGATCAACCGGCCCAGGTCCAGGTAGAGCAGGACCAGCTCGTGGTTGACCCGCCGCGCGGCGGTGACCTGGGCCGCGCGGACGGTGTCCACGGCCGCAGCCAGCAGCTCGGGATAACCCTGAGGCAAGGACTCGGGCAGATCACTCACCACCCCATCATCACCCCCGCCGCCCCTGGTGGCTGCCCACCACCGGCGCGAGCCCCGGGCCCTGTCGTCCGGCAGGACATCCCGAGGCTCACTTCCCCGAACCCTCGCAAGGGGCAGGCACTCCCACGACGAAAGCGGGCCACCAGATGACGCCGTTGCCGCCGGCCGGTCGACCGAGGTCGTGCCCAGGCGTGGTCACAACGCTGCGGCCATCCGATCGGGGAAGTCGTTGCTGGGGTCCAGGTCGGCCTGGTTGAGGAAGTCCTGGACCATGTCCGTCCAGCTCGCCTGGGCCTCGTCCAGGCCTTGGGAGGTGATGATCGGGCCGGTCACCGGCCGCAGGTCCGGTAGCCACTCGCTACGGCGCTGGACACCGTGCGGGGTCGAACCGAGGTAGAAGACCTGGTTGGTCTGCGGGGCGGTGGCGATCTGTGCCGCGTAGTCCCCGCTGGCCCCGAGCAGGAGCCGTAGTCGCCAGAGCACGGCGAGCAGGTCGATCGCGCACGCCTCGACGTCGGCCGCCGTGATCGCGCATGGATGCAGCGGGGGCTGGTCGAAGGCTGATCCGCGGTTGAGCGCGACCGCGGCGCTGCCGTCCTGGTAGGCCTGCACCGCCGCGTAGACCTTCGTCGGACCGAAGTCCTGCTGGACTGTCCGTCGTGACAGGACCCGGAAGGACCGCAACCCGCGGCGGGTGGGAGAGTTGCTGGTCTCCCGCAGCGGGCCTGTGCCCTTGGGTTGTGGCTCGCGGGCCTCGGCGAGGAGCAGGTCCGCGGCGGTCTGGTCCAGCCGGCGTGAGGGCGGCAGCGGTTGCAGGGGCCGCGCGGCGCAGCAGACCCACGCGCCCACATCGGTGTGGGGGAGGTCGTTGATGAACCGGGTGGTCATCTCGTCCAGCCCGGCCCAGGCCTGACGGCGGGTCTGCTCACGGACCCGGTAGGCCGCCGCCAGGGCGCGTTCGTCCATGAACCGGGTCTCGGGTCCGTCGCGCCACGGCGCCCAGAAGGCGTCCTTGGGCTGCTTGGGGCGCACCAGGTGTGGGGCGTCCACGCTGTCCGGGACCACCAGTGCCAGCGCGGTCCGTGCCTCGCCTGCGCCGGCGGCGGGTGCGGTGATGACCTGCAGCTCGAGGCCGACGACGGCGGGGAAGACCCGCGCGGCGAGGACCTGACGGATCTTGCGCCGCGTCGACTCGGGGACGTCGCCGACGCCGACGAGCTCGCTCGCGCGGCCGTTCTTCTCCTTGACCCCGTACACGATGACCCCGCCGCCGGTGTTCGCCATCGCGGCGACGTCCTTGGCCAGCTCGAGTTCCTGCTTGTCGCGTGCTTCCTGGGCAAGGCCGTCGGTCAGGGGGAGCTTGGCCTTCCAGTCCAGGTCCGTCTTCTCCGGGAGAGCCTGCTCGACCGCCTGCACCAGCAGGCCCAGGCTCCACGACCCGCCCGGCTCACCCAGGTCCCGGTGCAACGCCGTCCACGCCATACCCATCACCGTAGCCACCCCACCACCCGGCCGGCCCCGCGCGGCGCGCTCCAGGCGGGGCTGGTCTACGTGGTGTGGGTCAGGGCGGTGTTGATCTCGGTGTGCAGGGCGCGTAGGTCGGTGCGGGTATGGCGCAGGTGGGTGGTCTTGCTGGTGGTGGCTGGCAGCGCGAGGCGGGTCCGTAGGCCGAGGGCGCGGTCGTGCCAGGTCTTGACCTGAGCCGCATCGACCGCGGCCCCGGTGGCCGGATCGGTCAGGTCTTGTGTCGTGAGGCTGGTGTCTTACGGGGTGTGAAGAGAACGCCACCGATGCCGATGCCTGAGGTGAACATGCCCACGGTCACGAGGCCACCGGCACAGGTGTATGGCGCGACCGACTGGCTGAGGGCGATGAGCAGGCCGGTGATCACTGCTGCTGCGCCGATCGCTGTCGTCGCCAGGATCACGAGGCGCGTGGCGTCGCGTGGCTGCTGGTCCATGAGTCCACCGTAGGCCGCCTTGTCCTGTGCGACGACGCCGAGGACGGACGAGATGCCTTGAGATCTGTCATGTCGGCCGGTGGGGTGCTGACCGGGTGGTGTGGTGGCGCGAGACGAGGCGAAGTTCCTGGTAGGGCCGGGGATTGCCGTCGCGAGCTGGACCGCCCTCCCGGCGCTTGAGGACGGGTGCGACGTGACGGTCTGCCTGGTTGATGGGCCTGTGCTCGCCGCCCGGGTCCGGGGCGGGGGACGACACCCCCCTGGACGGGGCCTTTGACAGGTCGTGGACGTTACCTCTTTCAGGTTGTTCAGGCTGTCTTCTGCGGGTTTGGCTGTTGGTGGGTGTGCTGGTGGCGGGGAGGTGAACGAGTCGGGTGGGTGGGTGTGATCTGGGTGACTTTTGCTGCGGGGCATCGTTTCTCAGGGTGGTTTCAGGGTGCTGGGGGCTTTTCGGGGGAGTAGGTGTGGGGTCGTGCCACTGTCTGGTGGTGCCCTGTTGCCCTGGGTGAAGGGTGGCCTTGAGGGGGCTTCCATGTCGTTGTGGATGCGTTCGTCGCGTCGGGTGCTGGCTGCGGCTGGTGTGGCTGTGGTGTCGATGGTGGTGGCGGATGGGTTGGCGGTGGCGGCGCCGTCGCCGACGTCTTCTGGGGGTGCGGCGCGGTCGCGGGCTCAGGTGGCGCGGGTGTCGTCGGCGCGTGATGTGGTGTCGGCGAGGGTGTCTGCTCGTGCGCAGGGTGTGCCGGTGGAGGTGTCGGGGGAGCGGACGGAGTTCTCGCGGACGTGGGCGAACCCGGACGGCACGTTGACGACGAAGGTGTCGGCGGGGCAGACGGGGGTGAAGGACGCGAAGGGTGTCTGGCGGGACGTGGATCTGACGATGCGTCAGGCGTCGGACGGGTCGGTGGCGCCGGTGATGCCGGCGGTGCCGTTGCGCGCCGGGGGTGCTTCTCAGGGTGTGGTTGATGAGGGGGTGTCGGTCGGGTCGGGGGACCGTCAGGTGAGCATGGGCTGGGTCGGTCGGCGTTCCAAGCCGGTCGTGCAGGGCACCACGTCGACGTGGCCGGACGTGATGGCGGGCGTGGACTACCGGGTCACGGCGACGCGTTCGGGTTTCGAGTCGTTCTTCCTGGTCAAGGATCGGTCGGCGGTGGACCCGACCGCGGGTCTGCGGTGGACGATGCCGTTGCGGACGAAGGGTTTGCGGGCGCGGCAGTCCTCGGACGGGGGGATCGACTTCCTGGATGCGAAGGGGAAGGTCGCCTCGCGTCTGGAGGTGCCGATGGCGTGGGACGCGAAGGTCGACGAGCGTACGGGTGACCCGGTGTCGCGGGGCAAGGTGTCGATGCGGGTCGAGCAGCCCAGTCCTGGTATGGCGGTGCTGACGTTGACGGTGGACAAGGCGTGGGCGACGGACCCTGCGCGGGTGTTCCCGATCACGGTGGACCCGTCGTATGCGACGTTGCCGGCGATCAAGCCGAACTTCGACACGTTCGTGCAGCAGGGCTTCACCGATGGGCAGAGCGCGGCGACGGAGCTGAAGCTGGGGAACAACGGGTCGAAGCAGGTGGCGCGGTCGTTCTTGCAGTTCCCGATGTCGACGTTGAAGGGCTTGCAGGTGAAGTCGGCGACGTTGGGGTTGTACGCGACGCATTCGTGGTCGTGCACGCCGAAGGAGTGGGGTGTCTATTCCACCGGTGGGGTGACGTCGTCGACGGTGTGGACGAACCAGCCGGCGTGGGGTGATCGTGCGGCGGCGTCGACGGTGACGCGGGGGTTCGGTGCGGGTTGCGAGGACGGGTGGGTGACGCAGAACGTGACCGGTCTGGTCGCGGGGTGGGCGTCGAACGGCAACGCGTACAACACGTTGGGGATCCGGGCCACGGACGAGGCGGATTCGTTCGGGTGGAAGAAGTTCGCGTCGAGCGAGACAACCACGGCGCCGTATCTGTCGGTGACGTACAACCGGAAGCCGAACGCGGCGGGGGCGATCAGCATGCCGGCCCCGGCGGTGTCGTACCAGGCGCCGGGAGCGTCGACGGCGGTGCTGTACACGCCGGACTCGACGCCGGAGTTCCGCGCGACGGCGACGGACCCGGACGCCAACACCGTCAACCTGGTGTACGAGGTGCACACGTCGACGGCTCCGCCGGCGGGCACGAAGCCGGTGGCGACGTGCACGGCGACGGCGGCGTCCGGTGCCGTGGCGGCGTGCTCCCCGGCGACGGCGCTGGCGGACAACAGCACCTACTACGTGCGGGCTGCGGTCAAGGACGACCAGGGCCTGTGGAACGGCACCTGGTCGGCGTGGACGGCTTTCCGGACCGCGTGGGCGACCCCGCCGGCGCCGGTGGTGTCGTGCCCGGCGCCGTATGGCACCAGCGGGAGCTGGACCGACAACCCGCCGGCGGGTCCGGTGACGTGCACCGTGAGTGGTGCGGGGACCGGTAGCGGCGCCCCGGCGTACATCCGGTATCGCGTGGACGGCGGCGCCGAGCAGCGCGCCGCGGTCACCCCGTCGGCTGACCCGGGCGTGGCGAAGGTGACCGTGACCGTGCCGGCCACGACCGGTGGGCACTGGATCGAGGCGTGGAACGAGTCGATCACCGGCAAGACCGGGGCGCACGTGACCCACCAGCTCGGGTGGGGCAATGCGTCCATGACCGTCCCTGCGGCGCCCGCGGCGGGTGTGCAGGTCGCGGCGACGACCACCGGTGCGATCACGATCGCGGCGGCGGGTCCGCCGAAGGGCTCGGCGACCGGTGTCACCGGCAAGGTGCAGTGGCGGGTGTCGGGGTACGGCACCTCCGAGACCGGCAAGTGGAACGACGCGACCGTGACCGGCGCGGCGCTGACCGGCGCGGACTCGGCGACGACGCCGTTGGCGTACACCGCCACCTGGGACTCGATGACCGCGGACGTGGACGACGCGCAGTCCCCGGCGGTGACCTTGAACGATCGCACCCCGGTGCTGCTGGACGTGCAGGTGTGCTTCGCGTACTCGACCGGCACCCAGTGCACCTGGTCCGCGTCGCAGGTCACGATCTCGCGGGTGCCGCACGCCTTCGGCAACGGCTTCCCCACCACCGACGCCGGCCCGGGCCAGGCGGCCTTGTTCACCGGTGAGTACAACCAGTCCGCGACCGACGTGTCGGTGCCGGGCTACACCGGCGACCTGACGCTGTCGCGTTCGCACTCGACGTACGGGAACAACACGACCGCCGCGGTCACGCCCGCGTCGGGGGTGTTCGGGCCCGGGTGGACCGCGAACCTGGACGGCTCCGAGGCCGGGCTGGCGGGCATGACCCCGATCGACTCGACGACGATCGACGGGGCCATGGTCTTCCAGGACGACGACGGGACCATGCTGATCTACCGGTCGAGGTCCAAGACCCGACGCACGACCGCGGACATGCCCACCGACTGGGTCGCCGCGGACGAGGACACCCGCCTGGACGGCACGACCCTGACCTGGGACGCGAACGCCAAGGCCTTCACCCTCACCGAGACCGACGGCACGACCACGGTGTTCACCGCCTCCAAGGCCCCCACCGCGGGCGGCGCCGGGCAGTTCGCGCCTGCCAGCGTGACCGAGCCCGGCTCGGGCACCACGACCTACACGCGCAGCACCGCGGGTCTGGTCACCCGGATCCTCGCGCCCGTCCCCGCGGGCATGACCGCCGCGGACTGCCCCGACAACGGCACCGCCGCCGGCCTGAAGCCCGGCTGCCGGGCGCTGCGCATCTCCTACGGCACGAACGGCGCCCCGGCCGGACAGGTCGGCGCGGTCGCCCTGGAGATCCACACCCCCGACGCCTTGACCGTGAAGGCCTGCGACGGGTCCTCGAGCACGATCGCGGCCGGGACGATGGCCTCGGTGCCGGTGGCCTGCTACACCTACGACGCCGCCAAGCGGCTGACCAAGGTCACCGACCCCCGCTCCGGGCTGGGCACCAGCTACGCCTATGGCTCCCAGAACGAGATCACCACGGTCACCCCCGCGGGTCAGGCACCCTTCCAGCTCGCGTACGCCAACCAGGACTCCCGCCTGAAGCTGCAGGCGGTGTCCCGTCCCAACCCGAGCGGGACGGGCACGACCGCGCTGACGCGCATCCGCTATGACGTCCTCGGCCAGGACGGCCTGCCGGACATGACCGGCAAGACCACCCGCCGGTGGGGCCAGTCCAACTCGCCAACCTACGCCGCCGCGGTCTTCGGACCCGACTACAGCGGCGACGCCGCCACCGCGTCCGGCGACGACTGGCAGTACGCCGACGTGTCCTACACCGACGCGCAGGGCTACACGATCAACACCGCCTCCTACGGCGCCGGGACCTGGTTGCCCACCTACACGCGGTACGACGAGAAGGGCAACCCGGTCCTGCAGCTGGACGCCGACGCCGTCCAGGACGCCCTGGCCGTGACCGCGAGCTCCCCCCTGACCGGTGACCAGACCTACGACGCCTCCTCGTTCGGCACCATCACCGCGTACAACCCGGACACCACTGCCACGACGATCCCGGGCGTGCCGGCCAAGGCACCCGCCGGCGCCTACGTCACCGACGTGTGGGGTCCCTTCCGCGGCGCGGTCGCGCTGCCGCAGGAGTACGTCGGGTGGGGTCGGGCGCACACCAAGACCCTGTACGACCAGGGAGCACCCCACGGGGGCGTCAACCCCAGGACCGGCACCGGGTACGGGCTGCCGACCACCACGACCGTGACCCTGGCCAACGCCGGCGGTGACGACCAGGACGGCGAGTTCACCGTCCACTCGCGGACCTTCACCGGGTACGAGCCCAGGACCGCCGGGGACGACGCGATCAGCGGGTGGACCCTGGGGGCGGCGACGTCCACCACCGTGGACATGAACCTCGACGGGAAGATCGACGCCGGTGACCTGACCACCCGGACCTTCCACGACGCCGAGGGCCGGGTCGTGGAGACCCGTCAGCCCTCCGAGGCCGACACCGGCGGCGGGGCAGGCACCACGCTGACGTCCTACTACACCGTCGGCGCGCAGACCGGCGCGGACGCCGCCTGCGGCGGCAAGCCCGAGTGGGCCGGCCTCGTGTGCGGCACCCGCAAGGCCGCCCAACCCGCCGGGCAGCCCCTGCCGGACGAGCGCACCACCAAGTACAGCTACCTGCTGACCGCCGCGCAGACCACCGAGACCAGCGGCCCGGTGACCCGCACCACCACGACCAGCCACCTGCTCGACGGGCGCGTGGACACCACCCGCACCACCGTGACCGGCCTGGACACCAGCGTGCCCCGCCCCGGCGTCAAGACCATCTACGACCCCGCCACCGGCGCCGCGACCGGGACCGTGCAGATCGACGCCCAAGGCAACCCCGGTGACGTGAAGACCACCACGACCCTGGACACGTGGGGACGTGCCACGAGCAGCACCAACCAGCTCGGAGACACCACGACCACGACCTACGACCAGGCCGGACGCGTCGCGGCCGTCACCGACCCCAAGGGCACCACCCGGTACGGGTACGACGGCACCGACCTGGCCGGCAAGACCGAACGTCGAGGCCTGACCACCAAGGTCACCGTGTCCCGCTCGAGCGGGAAGGGCGACGTCACCTTCACCGGCGCCTACGACGCCGAAGGCCGGCTGACCCGGCAGGCGATGCCCGGCGGCCTGGAACAGACCACCACCTACAACGCCACCGGCGAACCCGTCTCCCGGGCCTACGTCGGACAGGTCACGCCGTACACCACCTCGACCGACGCCGACGGCAACGTCGTCTACACCCCCGGCACCCCCACCCGCGGCACCTGGATGGCCTGGAGCACCGAACGCGACCTCGTCGGACGCGTCGCCCGCGAGTACACCGGCCAGAGCGCCGCGTTCGACGGCAAGGCCGGCACCACCGACGCCCCCGTCGACGTCGCCAAGCCCGGCACAGCCACCGCCTACGACCGACGCTACGAGTACGACCAAGCCGGACGCCTCGTCCAGGTCCTCGACCGCACCGCCACCGAGAACACACCCCTACCCGGCACCGACCCCACCCCGACCCCCGACCCCACACCGGCCCCCGAACCGACACCGTCGGAGTCCACCACCACACCGGCACCCACGACCACGCCGGCGCCCACCCTTACGGGGGCCGCGAGTACCGTTGCCGGCGTGCATAAGTCGACCACCCCCGCGACGGGTGCTCGACCCCGCGCGGCGGTATCGACCCGACCCGGCACCATCCACCCCACCAGCACCCGACCCAGCGGTCGCACCACCCCCACCAGGTCGACGGGTGCGCCGACGACCTCGGCCGGCGGCGCGGTCAGTCGCGGGTACACCCGGGTCGCGGTGTCGGCGGGCCCGTCGCAGCCGACGCTGGCCGCGCCCTGCCAGGTCCGCGAGTACGCCTACGACGGCAAGGCCGGCGCGAACAGCAACCGCACCAGCCACACCATCAAGCAGTACACCGGCGGGGAGTGCTATGGCGACCCGGCCAGAACCACCACCAAGACCTACACGTACGACACCGCCGACCGGGCCCTGACCGGCGCTGATGGCAAGGGCGAGTACGGGTACGACGCCCTGGGTCGGCAGCTGCTCGTGCCCGCCGTCGACGCACCCGACCCGGGCAAGGGCGACCTGACCCTCGGGTACTTCGACGACGACCTACCCGCCCGCGTCAAGCAGGGCGACACCGACACCGTGTTCACCCTCGACATCACCGGGCGGCGCCTGACCCAGAAGACCACCAGCCCCGACACCACCGTCGCGGGCACCCTGGTCCGGCACTACACCGACGCCAGCGACAACCCCGCCTGGATCGACACCACCACCCACACCGGCACCACCACGACGCGGTACGCCGAATCGTTGGCTGGTGACCTCGGTGTCGAGCTCGCCCAGGACGGCGCCGCCACCCTGAGCCTGGCGAACCTGCACGGCGACGTCGTCACCACCGTGCAGATTCCCGCCGAGCAAGGCGAGAACACCCCCGCGAACGCCATCACCGGATGGAGCGACTACACCGAGTACGGCGCACCCCGCGACCCCGCCGCCACCACCACCATCACCGGGACCGCAGGCTACGGCTGGCTCGGCGCCAAACAACGCTCCACCAGCACCGCCACCGCCGGCCTGACCCTCATGGGCGACCGCTACTACAACCCCACCCGAGGCCTGTTCACCAGCCTCGATCCCGAACCCGGCGGCAACCCCAACGCCTACGGCTACCCACCAGACCCCATCAACATGTACGACCTCGACGGACACTGGGGATGGGGCGACACTCTTGGGGCTGTGGCGCTGGGGGCATGTGTCCTTGCCTCGGCAGGCTTGTGCGGCGCAGCCACCTTGGCGGTAGTGGCCTACTCGGGCTACAGCAATGCGATGAGCGCCGTCAGGCACGAAAAGTCCTGGGGTCAGGCCGCCTTCGACTTTGGTGTTGATGCTTTCCTGGGGAAGTTCCTGAAGCCCGCCAGGTCCGCATACCTTATCGGCCGACATGCGCGCAGCTCATTTAAGATGGCCAAGGGTGTCAGGGGCGTCACCCGGGCGATGTACAGAAATGCGAAAGGAAGGAGCCGCTATGCGGCGCGGCATCGCAGTGGTCGTCGACTCGGGTCGGCCCTGAGGCACTCTGGGTCGGAGTACCATGCGCACTGGCGGCTTCGTAGGCGTCGTCTTGTCTGGCGAGGAGGCCTGCAAGGGGCTGCCTTTGCAGGGAACTTCCACCGATCGAATCGAAAATCGCGAGGTAGGTCAATATGGTGATCTACGAGGACCACAACGGTCACGGAAGTATCGTGACGGGAGGTGTCCTGATACTCTCGCCTTACATTATAGGCGCAGTGCTGGTGAGAGGATTCCCTGCCTGGAGTATTCAATTCTGGGTCGGCACTGGCTTGATCGTCGGATATTCCGCTTGGTGGGCATATTTCATATATCGAGTGCTGCATCCAGTGGAAGGAGGTGCCCTCGATCGTATTATGGAACGTCTCCTCAAAGATGATGATGAATAGCCGGGTGGTGTCCGAGGTGAGTGGTGCCGTGCTGTGCCTGGGGCCCGGTCGGCAGGAGGGGACACCGGCTCCCTGATCCCGACGGGGGAGCCGGTTACCGCCATCGCCTCGCCATGGCGTCTTTGTCGTGGTCGGGATCACGCTGGGTCCTGGCGTCGGGGAGCCTTCGTCCCGACGCCAGGACCGGTGCCGGTTCTGGGTGCGTCGTGGCATGGTTCACGGGGTCGGAGGTTGGCCGTCGGCGTATGCGTTGGGGAAGAGGCCTTCGGGGGTGCTTCGTAGGGCAGTGGTGTGTCGAGATCAGCGGTGTCTTTGGATTTGGCGAATGGGCCGAGTGGGCTGGCGAGGATGCTCATGTGGTGGTCGGCGTGGTCGCGGAGCCAGGTGGAGATGCCGGTGGCGGGGTTGAGGCGGAGGTGTTCCCAGGCTCGCCACATGGCTTCGAGGCGGATGATAGCTTTGGCTGATTCCCACCAGCGGGCGGACCAGCGCAGCTCGGCGCGTCCTTCTTCGCCGACGCGGCGGCGGTAGGTCGGCATCAGGAACTCACGCACGAACTGGTCGACGCTGCCGTAGTAGAGCGAGGGGGCGTGTCGGGGCCGTTGGTCGCTTGTCTGGTCGATGACGGGCTCATCACCGTGGACTGCCTGGCAGGTGGGGGGGTTCAGCTCGGCTTCGGCGGCCTCGGAGGCCGCTACCTTGAGGGCTTGGAGCCGGTCGGGGGTCAAGATCTTTCCTCGATCATCTCGCTTCCCCAGCAGATGCTGGATTGAGCGTGTCCAAGAACCGGGGTCAGGCCCCCTGGGCCAAGAAGAACTTTCCAGCCTGACCCGGCCCCCGGGCGGAGCACCGATAGGTCGCAACCCGGGGGTGAGGTCGCCTCGTACGACCAGGTGCTGGGTGAGGTCGTTGCCCGGCTCGCTGCCGGGCAGGCCCGTGCTGTCACCGCGGTGGGGGTGGAGCGGATCCGCACCTACCACGCGGTCGGGTCGGTGATCGCGGCGGCGCAGCGTGAGCAGGGGTGGGGTGCGCAGGTCATCGACCGGTTGTCGGCGGACCTGCGGGCCCGGTTCCCCGACCAGGCGGGGTTGAGCCCACGGAACCTGCGGTACATGCGAGACCTCGCGGTGGCGTGGCCGGACGGCAATGTGGCAACCGCAGCTACCACATTCCCGTGGGGGCACGTCACGGTGCTCCTGTCCCAGGTCAAGGACCCCACCGTGCGGGTCTGGTACGTCGAGCAGGCCGTCGCCGGCCGTGTCGATGGGCATCCGCATGGCGCGCTCGATCGCGGGGGTCTCGGATGTAGCGGCCTGGCGGGCATGGGCGTGGGCGCCGAGCTCGACGACGAAGCTGACGGTGCCGGTGCTGGTCGTGATCAAGGTGGCAGGGTCGATGCTGCTGCCCTGCAGAGCATGAGCAGCGCGCGGCTCACACCGTTGTGCACGGGGGTTGTGCACGTGCTGTGGGCGGGCGTGTCGGGGTCGTGCGGAAACGGCCGTTTCTAGTGAGACTTCTACTCGTCTGTGGTGCCCGCTGGCGCTTCTTCGGTGGTCTCGGGACCTGTGCCGAGACGGAAGGGTGGAGTGAGGATCGGGACCTCTGGAGGGGCCGGGCTTCCTGCTAGAAGCGTAAGGATGTGCTGTCGGATCGTGTCCCAGAGCACGTGGCTTACCCAGGGGGCGTAGGTCTCAGCTGCATTCTGGATCTCTTGTTCGGCCAACTTTTCCAGATCGTTGCGCAAGATGACCCTGACCGACGCAGACGCCGCTGCCCTCAGATGACCCGAGGTCTGGGAGTAGTCCCCCACGAACACCAGATGGAGCTGCGACCCATGCCGCACCGGAACGCACCAGATGTCCCAAGATGTCTGTTCCGGAAGGTCGTCGCAGGGGTCTTGCTCGGAGGGGTCTACTGAAACGAGCAGGCTGCGGCCGACCTGAACCCCACCGATGAGGGCATCGGGGGCCGCCTCAGGCCACTCGATCTGGGATCGGTAAGACTCCTCACCCACGGCTGACCATCTCCCTCGCCAGGTACTGGAAGGATGTCTTCGCGTACTGCTCTGCATACTCGCGGTCCCTGGGGGTGCTTCCCAGGACGTCGCGCGCCCCCATGCGCAGGTAAGCGTTGATGCGCTCGTGCTCCTCCCACGTGGGGTAACTCAGGTCACGGTCTCGTACAGGCTTGTCGTTGTCCGTGAGCCAGCGATGAACCTCGCCCCAGAGCCAGATGCCACCGCCTGAGCTAGCCATCGCAGCCGGGAAGTTGGGCCCACGCTTGCCGTTGACCCAATTGGCCACGGTCTGTCGGCTCTTCTTGGTCCGATCAGCAATCTCGGAGCGCGTGACGAGATCGGGCAGGGTCGTCAGAACCGTCAGACCGATGCACTGCAGGCGCGTCGTGGCCGTCTTCGCAGCGCTGAACGCATCAGGACCGGGGCAGGTCATGGTGATGAACTCGCGCCCCTCGAAGTCGTCGCCGGCAAGGCAGTCGCAGTCGTCGTAGAGCGAGTCGATGCAGTCGTCGGTCAGGCCGTCGACCAGGAAGGTGATCTCGTAGTTGCGGGTACGCGGGGACATGACTCGGTGGGTCCTCTCCCTCGTAGGTCAGGGTGGGTGTCCATCTGGACAGTAGCCGATGTTGACGAACGTCAACACCCTGATCTTGGATCTTGACCCTGACCGTGACCTGGCCCTTCCCCCAGATCAGCGCATGTAGACGTGCCGTTCGGGGCACTTGGCCATCTGGTCCCTGAGCCTGTCGGCGTGCGCCCCATCGTTCTGAGGCGTGCTGGAGATAGCGATGCCCCGCTTGGGAGGCGGGGGGCACCCGTGCGGGCATCTCGCTCGCATGTGGTTCTTGCCGCCGGGCACGATCTTCCACCCCGCCTTGATCATGTCGATGACTACCGTCCTGGTATCCGGGTACTGCTTCCATCGACGCCTCATACCGCTGAGGGTCAGGTACTCCTTGCCCACGATCCCGCCCCTCCGAGGTGTTGCCCTGTCTGTCGCGCCAGCTCGCAGCAGCCGACCGCCCATCTTGATCTGCCTCAAATGTAGGCGATCCTCACGACACGTCACGCCCTTTCCCCTGGACGGGGGCACGACGGGATCAGACCATCACTCTCACGCCATCATGTCTCCGGAAGGCCCAGGAGGTCGGTCCGCTCGAGGACGAGGTCGTGCGCTACCTGCGCGACCGGGCGCGTGTCGAGGGCCGCCTCGTCGCCGCGGTCCGCACCGCCCGCCGCGACGGCATGGAACCCGAACTGATCGCTGCCCTGCTCGACCGCTGCGCCCCCGCGCCCCAGATGCCGGCCCTCGACCAGGACCCTCACGATCACCTGACACCGCAGGAGTGGGCGCAAGCCGCTGAGCTGATAGAGCGGGTGTCCGCCGATGTCGGAGCCGAGAGCGAGCTAGCGGCCAGGCTCGCTGATGCCGCGACTGCCGCCCGTCAGTTGGCTGGGCAGGACGTCGACGAAGCACGTTGACCCGCCCTGTGTGGGCATGAGCAGGGCCCGCACCCCTCCACCGGGGTTGCGGGCCCTGCTCATGCCCCACCGTCGCCGCGATGCGGCTATGCGCTGCGGCTGCGTAGGTAGCGGCGGTAGCGAGCGTTGATGCCGGACTCGGTGATCTCTTCGCCGGGTAGGTCGTGGGTGGCTTTGGCCATGGCGTAGCGGCTGGCGCCGTCGGCGACGAGCTGGGCGATGGTGGCGTCGAGGCGAGCAGCGGCTTCGGCGGCTTTGCGCTCGGCGGTCTTGTAGGCCCGGTAGGCGGCGATGAAGTCGCGTCGCTGGTCGGTGTTCATGGTCTCACGCTCGTGCTTCCTGATCCGGTGGCGCTGGGTCTGGGCGAGCGGTGCGAACGAGGCTGCGGCGGCGGTCATGGTCTTCTCCGAGTCGTGAGGGGGCGAGGTGTGGTGGGGTCTACCAGCCGCGGGCGGTGATGATGTCCCCGGTCCGGGGCGGCAGCACCTCCAGGTCGAAGCGGCTGACCTTGACCCGGCGGGATATCCCGTCGACGGCGACGTACACGTCCGGGTGCAACCACCCGGCTGTGCCTTCACACCGTGCCGGTCATCCCTTTCATGACCACGACCCGTCCGGGGATCAGGCCGCTTTCTCTGAGGTCACGGGTGGATCGCACCTTGGTGCCTCGGCGGAAGTCGCTCATCAGGGGTTCCTTGTCCGTTCGCATCCGCCCACCCAGCATCTCATCCGAGCGTGACGTCTGCTCACTTTGTGTTGGTTTTATCCGGCTACGGGGTAGTACGGGGCGGCCCACCCCAGGTAGGGGCCCCAGCTCTTGAGGTCCACCAGGCGTTCCTTGCCGATACGGCCGCGGGGACTGTCGGTGGTGACGATCCACCCGCCACCGACGGACAGGGCGACGTGCCGGGCCGGGTTGCGGCTCCAGTAGAAGACCAGGGCTCCGGCGGGTGGGTTCTCGTCGCCGGGGTGCTTCATCTGTCGGGGGGTGGTGTCCCATTGGTTGATGGCGGTGGGCCGGCCGCTGTAGGACCAGCCGTAGGCGTTGCTGACCCATGCCTGGCAGATGCTCGGGCGGACGGGTGTGCCGACCTTGGACAGTGCCCACGCGACAGCCTGGTCCGGGCTGCGGGGGTTGTTCCGGGGCAGGTCGACCCGCAGGGGTCCACCGGCCGGGGCCCCGCCGCGGCACACGATGTGCCCGGTGAGTTTCTGCACCAGGGCACGGGCCAGGGGCTCGTCGTCGGCGTACGCGGACGGGAAACCGGACTTCTGGACGCGCTGGGCGGCGACCGTGACGGGTAGGGCCTGCCAGCCCTTCACCGAGAACAAGCCAGGGTTGCCACCACGGCCCTTGAGAAAGCTCTCGACGGCGAAGCGTGGGGTGCGGATCTGCGCGGCGGTGCCCCACCCCATCGAGGGCCGCTGCTGGAAGTAGCCCAGGGAGTCGCGGTCGCCGTAGTCGAGGTTGCGTAGCCCTGACTCCTGGCTGGCGGTGGCCAGCATGACGACCAGGGCTTGGTCGTTGGCGCCGAGGCTGCGTGCGTGCCCGATCAACGCGGCCACGCCGGTGAGCTGGTCGCGGCTCATGCCGGCCATGCGCACGGTCCCGTCGATCCCGCAGTCCACGTCCCCGGCCGTGGGCGCGGTCGCCGGGGCCGAGGTCGGCGCGCCCTCGGGCATGGCCCCTTCACCGCCGGCTCCGCCGAACGCGGCGAGCCCGACGGCGATGCCGACACCGCCGGCGACCAGGGCTGGCAGGAGCCTCACCGCACGCCACCACCGACCACGACCCAGGTCCCGTCGGTGGGCCGGACCGGGGCGGTGAGCACGTGCCCGTCGGCCAGGGAGACCGTCACGTCGCATCCGCCCTGCATGGCCGGGAGGGTGGTCCAGCTTGTAACGTTGGTCGCGGGGATCGCTGAGGTGTTGGTCTCGGCCCACACGTCGACGTCGGCGGGGGTGACGTACTGGCTCATGACGGTCTGCGCCCAGGGGCGGGCCTGCTTGCCGCGGCCGGTCAGCCATGCCTGGGCGAAGGCGATGCCGAAGCGGGTGCACGAGTCGTTCTTGGGGCCGAGCTGCGTCGCCGTGGGGTGGGGGCTGGTCGCTGTGGGCGGGGTGCAGCCGCGCAGGCCGAGCACGGCCAGGAGCAGCACGGCTGCGGCGGTCGCGGCCAGGACGCGCCGTAGGCGGCGGGGGGTGTACACGAGCCAGCGCAGGACGGTCATCAGGATGCCTCCACCGGCTGGTCGTCACGGTCACGCCTGAGGCGACGCTCGATCGTGGCGGCGAGGCGGGCTGCGGCGTCGGTGGTGTCGTCACCGAGCGCGCGTCGGGCCAGGAGCTTGCGGCGCTTCCACACGGCCCGGCAGGCGCCGTAGACGAGGGCGAAGAAGAACAGGCGCACGTCGGTGTCGGCGGGGACCTGGATCGCGGCGGACAGCGCGCCGACCACGAACACCATGAACCCGATCACGGAGGCGACGGCGATCAGGGCGATGCGGGCCAGCTCGGCGACGTACCGGTAGGCGAGGTGCTGCACGGGGGGCACGAGCGTCAGCGCGACGATCCCGGGGAACAGGATCACCCCGGCCTCCAGGAAGAACCGGCACAGGCACAGGATCACGGTCAGGTGCAGGGCGGGCATGACGGCCAGCAGGCCGCCGAGGAGACCGAACGCGCCGTCGACGGGCCGGGAGCTGGTGTCGGTGCCGGCCAGCGCGGCGTACCCGATCGGGAACTCGTCCTTGATCTTGGCCGCGACGGCTTTGTACTCCTCCTTCTTGCGGTCGATGATCGCCTCGGCCTGCTTGGGGTCGGCCGCGATGGTGGCGGCCTCGGCGCGGGTCAGCGCACCGGCCTTGTACAGCGCGGTCCCGTACTTGTCCGCGGCCGCGGTGTCCGCGCCGAACATCTGCCGACGCCAGGTGGGCAGCAGGATCGAGTCGACCAGGACCGAGCCGATCGCGTCGGACACGCGGGTCGGGGCGTGCTCGCCGTCAGCGTCGGGCGGGGTCGCTCGGACGGTGTCCAAGGGCTGCGCGCCGGTGCCCTTGGAGGCGTTGGCGGCGGTGCTGGCCTGCGCGGAGACGCTGGAGATGGCGTTCATGACCGCGGCCGTGGCGCGTCCTACGCCCGCACCGACGGTCAGGCACCACACGGCTGCCAGGAGAGCACCGAAGATCAGCAGGGCGGCGCGGCCGGTCGTCGTGGCCGAGCCGGCGACGTCCCCGCGGTGGGAGCTCGCGGCGATCCACAGGCCCAGGGCCAGCCCCGAGATCCCCAGGAAAGCGGCGAACACGTAGACGCTCTGCCAGGCCAGGGGCTCGGTGAACCGGGAGACGGCGCCCCACACGGCCGGGTTGTCGAAGGTGAACCGGGCGACCTGCACGGTGACCGCGATCACGTAGCTGGTGACGTCGTTCTCCCACGACGCCAGCGTGTTGGGGCCGTCCTTGAAGGGTGTCTTCTGCTGGAGGGCCCCGAAGCAGCCCGGGTCGTACACGACCGGGTGCCACCCGCCATACCCGTAGGTGGCGTACAGGCCGCCGGTCTTGGTGGCAGGCAGCTCGTCGATCTGCCCGCCACCGTCGGAGGGCAGGCCAGGGCTCGGGGGGCGCAGGCAGTCGGTGCCGGGGATCGAGATGTCAGCCGGCGCCCGTAGCGGCACGGCGGCCGCGGCGGCGGCCGGGACCAGGACACCACCGGCGACGACGCCGGCCAGGGCGACGGCGGCCGCGGCGCGGCGCATGGTCACCACTCCCCCATGGGCCCGCGGATGGCGCCGGTCATGCCGGGGGTCTGCGGGGTCGTGTACGTCGCCGACCGCATCGCCGGTTCCCACCAGGACTGGTCGACCGCGACGGTGGCGACCTGCCCGGACCAGTCGCTCACCGTGAAGGTGCCGGGGCGCTGCGCGGCGATCTTCTGCTCCCACCCGCGCCCGGCCGGCAGGCCCATCAGGGGCAGCACGTCGGCGGCGTCGTCGGCCGCGGTGCGCCCGACGAACTTCGCCCCGATCAGCGTGCTCACGTTCGGGTCCAGCCGCGCCAGCGTGGAGAACGTCTGGAAGGCCAGGATGCTGGCCGCGTTGAACTTCCTGCTGTCGTACATGAGCCGCATCAGAAACGGCGTGAAAGCCGACGCGCCGCCGGTGGTGATGCCGAGCTCGTCGCCGAAGAAGTACTTCGCGGCGCGGTCGGCCCAGATGGTGCGCTCGGCGTGCCGCAGGCCCAGCATCAAGATCGGCTCGCTCATCCGCTGCGCGTGGGTCCACTGGCCGCGGTCCTTCACGCCCTTGGGCGGGGTCTGCAGACCGGGGGCGGTGACGACGGTCATGCCGGCCGACGCGAGCTCGCGGGCCTCGGCGTCGGGGTCGATCCCCGCACCGGTGCGCGGGGGGAAGATCAGCCGGGCGTGCATGTCGGCCGCGGCCCGCAGCTCGCGGCCCAGGTCCCGGGAGACACCACCGGCGGCGTCCAGGGCGTCCAGGGTGTCCCAGGGGTTACCACCCCAGAACCCCGACGCGGTACGGACGGCCTCGGTGAGCCGCTGGGTCAGGCCCAGCCGGGGCGCCTGGGACTGGGTCTCGTAGGACAGCATCAGGCGCAGCGCCTCGACCTCCAGCAGCACGCGCTCGGTGTCGGCGACCACGACCGCGTCGGCATGCTCCGCGTCGCTGTCGTAGTCACCACGCTGCGGGACGGGCACCAGCAGGGAGGGCATGAGCACCCCGGCACGGCCACGGGTGATCGGCAGCTCGCGGTACTCGCCCCGAATCGAGGGCACCTGCTGCATCGACGCGGTCAGCCCCGACGGGTCGAACAGCGAACCGCGGATGCCCGAGCGGGTGCCCAGGTAGCACAGCAGCAGCGCGAGCGTGGTCTTCCCGCAGCCCGGCTCCCCACCGATCACGGTCAGGTTGGGTCGGTTCGCCCGCGAGCCGCCCCAAGCGTTGAACAGGTACGGGGTCGGCCACTGGTCGGGCTGGCCGAGAGGCCAGCCCGTCAGATCCGGGCGCGGGCCGGTCAGGCTCGGGCGGCCCTGCGCGGCGAACGCGACCGGCACGGTGGTGATGTGCCCGACCAGGTCCCAGGACGCGCCAGGGGCGAAGCACTCCAGGTCGGCGGCCTGGGCATACCCGTGCTCCAGGGTCATCCTGGCCTCACGCCTGGCGCGCTTGACCAGCTCACGGGCGCGATCCTCGGCCTCGTGGGCGGTCGCTCCCGACACGGCGTAGAGCACCTGCCCCACCAGCCGGCACGCGACCTCGGGCCGCGCGTCGGAGATCTCCCGCTTGACCCGCTGGGCCGCGGCGAACGCATCTGCGTCGCCCAGCTCCTCGTCACCGTGACCGTGCTCGCGGTTGTGCTCGGTGATGGACTTGTTGATCCGCAGGCGCAGAGCAGCGCTCGGGGCCAGTGCCGCGCAGTCCAGGACGTCGAAGCACGCCGTCCACTCGACCGCGCGGTCGCGGTAGCTGCTGCCGTCGGGCGCCGGCGCGTCGTCCCCGGCCAGGGTCACCGACGCCGACCAGCCCAGCCACGGCACCCCCGTCGTCGCGTCACGGTCCAGGGCGTCGACGTGCCGCAGGACCGCGACGTGACGGGTGACGGCATGCCCGTCCACGATCGCGTCGACCCGCGAGGCCAGGGCGTAAGGGTCGGCGGTGACCTTGACCTCGCCGACCTCGCGGGTCGGGCAGCCCATCGCCCGGGTCGCGTCGTCCAGCCACACGAGGGCGTCCTCGTCCAGGGGCCGGGCCCCGGCGGACGGGTCGCTCATCCGGTCGGTCGGCCGGTACCCGGCCAGGGTCTCGGTGACATCGGCGATACGCCGCCGCGCCGCCTCGACCTTGCCCAGACGGTCAGCCGCCGGCACCGCCGCCAGAGCCATGGGCAGGTGCTCACGGTCGAGCTGCTGGGTGGTGATCCGCACCCCGACCACCACGCTCGTACGGCGGGCCATCGACGCCACGGCATACCCCTGAGCCGATTCCACGAGCTCGTCCCAGGACTGCGCGCCGGGCTGGTCGGGCGCCGGACGCGGGTACGTGGCCCGCAGCCCCTCGGCATACGCCGCGGCAGGCATCTCCTCGGTCACCCCGATCAGGTGCACCCGCGTGCCCGCCAGCGCGGCCCACACGCGGGCGTGGTCCACGCGGGAGATGTCCATCAGCTCGTCATGAGCACCACCGATGACGTCACCGGGCAGGCGATACCAGGCCCACGTTCCCGTCGAGCTCACGCTCAGGTGCCGGTGCACGTACCGCAGCGGACGGCCGCTCTCCGCGGACTGCGCCGGACTGCGCCGCGGGCGCGGGCGGCGCAGGTTCGCCAGCAGACCACGAGGACCGGTTTCAGTTGCAGCGGACACAGGTGCTCCTAGAGACAGCGTCAGGGTGAGAACAGGTCGTGGTGGGCGCGCTCAGGCGCGCGAGTGGCTGCGAGGTGGTGACCACGGGGGCCGCAGCGCGGGTCGTGGCGGCCTCACGCCGCAGGACCCATAGGTGGTAGCGCACCGGGTGCACGTGGTCGATGTGCCGGGCAATCGTGCGGGTCATGACGCCGGCCAGCGCCACCCCCAGGGGCAGCGCGGTGATCGTGGCCAGGATGATCGCGGCCCCGCCAGGAGCCACCAGGCCGTAGGCCCAGGTCAAGGCCATGCCCAGGAGCAGGACCAGGACGATGGCCAGACCGGCACCGAGCACCCAGATCTCCCCGCGCGCCTCGACGGGCAGCTCATGACCGACGCTCCCCCGCCAGATGAACACCGCACGGTTCGCCCGGTTGTCGGTGCCGGTCCGCCCACCCATCAGCGCTGGATCACCGAGTCGACGAAACCACCGAACACCGAAAGAGCAGTCGCCCCACCGATGATCACCGCCGCCGCGCACACCAGCAGACCGATACCGAAATGACCGGCCTGATTACCCGCGTGCTTGACATTTCCCTTGCCCGACTGAGCCATGATCATGATGCCGATGACCACACCGATCACCGTGATAGCCAGACCCGCGATCGCAAAGATCCCAGGTAGGTTCAACGACGCCTTACCCGCAGGATCGGCAGGCTTCAGGCCAGGCACAACAGCCGCAAGCGCGACCGCCCGCGACGCCAGATAATTGAACATTTCAATTCCTTTCAAAGGCCATCCGAACACCTATTCATACCTCACACGTGAACGGTATTAAGTTACCGGCGAGTAGGCCTGCTCAAATGCTCCAGCACCGCGCCACAACGTGGTAGAAGAGGCGCTCTCGCGACGGCGTTCACCGCGTCAGACAGCATGCGTAGCACCCGTATCACCTATGCGACCTGGGGTGATGTCTCACACGTGTCCCTCTGGTGCGAGTGGTGGTACAGGTGTCAGGCTCGCCGTATGACCCGCATCACAGCGATCAGCAACCAGAAGGGCGGGGTGGGCAAGACCACCACGGCCGTGAACCTTGCCGGTGCCCTGGCCGAGCGGGGCGCTCGGGTGCTCCTGGTGGACCTCGACCCGCAGGGGCACGCGACGACCGGCGCTCTCGGGCTGGACCCGGCCCGAGGGCCGGCCACGCTCGCCGCCGCCCTGACCGGCCGGTGGGCCGGCGAGCTGCCCGAGCTGGTGCGCGAGCACTCGACCACGGCCACCGGCGGTCGCCTGGACGTCCTGCCCACCACGCGCGACATGCTCGGCATCGCCCGCGAGCTCGACCGGCTGCGCGGCCGTGAGCACCGGCTCGCCCGAGTCCTCGCAACCATGCCGGCCGGTACCTGGGACCACGTGGTGATCGACTGCCCACCCACCCTGGACGTGCTCACCGACTGCGCCCTGACCGCCGCCGACGGCGTCGTGATCCCCGTCCAGGCCGAAGACTCCTCCCTCGGCGCGCTGCGGCTGCTCCTGGCGCAGGTGGCCTCGATCCAGGAGGACGTACGCACCAGTGCCCTGCACCTGCACGGCCTGGTCGTCTCCCAGCTCCGCCGGCCGCCCTCACGCATCGCGACCTCGGTCCTGGAGCACCTGGAGCGCGTGCCTGACCTGCCCGTGCTTGCCACCATCCCCGCACTGACCGTCGTCGCCGAGGCATGGCGCGCCGGCACCCCGGTCACCACCTACGCCCCCGACAGCGAACCCGCCACCGCCTACCACCAGCTCGCAGCCACCATCACCGGACAGGACTAGACCATGGCCCCCCGCCGCACACCCCCCGCCGCACCCCGCACCGACGCCGACGACCTCCACGACGCCATACGACGCCTACGCCCCCGACACACCGACGACCCGACGGATCAACCCCCGACGGCCCCGACAACTCCCCCGAACAGACCACTCAACCCCATAACCACCCTCAATCGCACCAGCCGCACCCCACGCACCAGTGCGACGAGTAGCACCACCACCCCGACGACTCCCCCGACAACCCCGAAAACCCAGGCGTCGGGGACAGCGTCGATGGTGCGCCGCTCCTGGTACCTGCCCGCGACCGCCGCCGACGAGCTCGCGGCCGCCGTCGACGAGCTGCACTGGCAGACCCGCCGCCCCAAGCACGAGGTGCTGGTAGCCGTCCTGCACGCGGGCCTGGCACACCTCGACCAGGCCCGCGACGCCCTCGACCGACCCGGCGACCACCCACCCACACATCAGTAGCACCAGGAACACCTGACGCACTGGTAAGACCAGTAGCACACCCCCACCCGACGACTCCCCCGTCGGCCCCGACACCCCAAGCGTCGGGGCCGACGATCTCCACGACGCCTACCCCCGACGCCCCGACAACTCCCCCGAACAAGCCAACCCAAGCCATAACCATTCGTTATCGCACTCGTAACTCTAGACGCACCTAACGCACAAGTGCGATGGGTAGCACCACCATCCCGACGGCCCCCCGACACCCGAGGCATCGAGGGCCGACCGCGGGGGAAGAGGTCACCGCGTTCCGTCGACGACCTGTGGTCAGACCTCGGTGAGGGGCGTCACCAGCTCGGCGGCGAGCCACTGGGTCACGGTCACGCCCTCGACGCTGCCGTCCTCCACCAGGTAGGTGCACCGCACCTGCCACGACCCGTCGCCGCGGCGCCGCCAGGCGTGCGCCAGCCCCGGATGCCGCGGCTGCTCCTGAGCCCCGTCGACCGCCGCCACCCACACCATCCGCTGCCGCGGCGCCCGCAGCTCTCCGCCCTCCAGCGGCCCACCGGCCCCGCCCGCGGGCCGCTCACCCAGCGGGACTCCACGACGACGAGGTGGGGGAGGGACGGTCATCCCAGCAGCCTACGAAGACGACACGGCAACGTTCTCAGGCATGGGGGAGGGGGCGCCCTCAGGCGAGCTGAGGGCGCCGGTTCAGCTCCCCGGAGGGTCATCTCTCGCGGTAATCGTCATGGGGCGTGCGCGCCCGGTCCACAGGGCTTGTCTGGTGGCTGTCGTACGGGTGCGACGGCCCCACGATGAGTGCTGGCTCACCGCTCACCCGGTGGCCACCGGCACCCCGTGATCAATGGCCACCGGCTCAGGTCTGGCCACCGGGTGGCCACCGGCCCGGTGGCCACCTTGACCACCGGCCCTGACCTGCGGAGATGTCGCCGGCACCCGGGTGGCCACCGGCACCGAGAGTCGAGAGCGAGAGAGCGTCCTTACGCGCGCCCGCGTGCGGGCGCGCATACGCGCGCGAAAGGCGCGGGAGCCAGGCCACCCCCTGACCGGGGCCGGCCTGCCCCCCCAGGGTCAGCCGCGGCGGGCCCGCGTAACGCGCTTGGTGCGGGCGGCGAGGCGTGCCAGGGCGTGGGTGCGGTGGGCGACTGTGGGGTCGACCGCGGCGACCTGCTCGGGACCCCACCCGGCGGCGGCGTACAGCGCTCGCCGGGAGGCAACCGTCTCGGCGTGCAGGGCGCGCCACACGGCCGGGTCGGTGTGCTCCCAGGTGTCCAGGGGGGTGTGCTGGGTCAGGACCGCGGTCCACGCCGCCTCCACCCGCTCCAGCAGACCCCCGTCCCCGTCCTCGGCGTCCTCGGTGTCCTGCACCTCGAGGGCGGCGTCACCGTCGTCGATGGTGGGGCAGACCTCGTCGGCGGCCGCGGGATCCTGCACGTCGGGGGTCTCTTCGGCGATGCGGTCGGTCTCGGCCTGCCACGCGCTGGTGCGCACGATGGGCGGGCAGTGCGGGCATGGCGCCGCCACGACCCGACCCATGACGTCGGTGGTGGTGAGCCAGCCGTGGTCGCATCCGGGGCGTCCGCACGGCTGGGGGCGGTGCAGCTCGCCGGTGGTGGTGTCGAGGGCGGCCGGGTCGAGGGTCTGGCACCAGTGGTGGACCAGCCCACCAGGTGAGGTCACGACCGCGGGTGGGGTCCAGCCGCGGTCGCGGTAGCCCTGCTCGACCGCGGCCAGCCACGCCGCAGCGGTCCACCCCGCTGCGGCGTACGGCGCCAGGTGCGCCGCTACGGCCCGCGGACGCAGCCGATGACCCCAGGGCACCCGGGACGCGATTTCTCGCGCCAGAGCGGCCCCCAGCGCCCTTCCCGGCCCCGTCACGCCCGCCGCGCGGCGCGGATTCCCCTGTCCCCGCGTGGTCTTCGGCGGCCTCGCCGCTCGCGGCGCCTCAAGGTGAGTAGAGGACAACGGGAGATGGGGGGAGAGTTGCGGTCCTCCGGGGTGGGGTACGTGGTCCACAGCCTTACCGCTGCCGGCGGCCATGACCTGGCCGGAAGCGGTGATGATGAGGCGGCGGGCCAGGGCGATGCACGCCCGCAGGTGCGCCGGCGTGTGCGCGGCGTACACCGAGGACAGTCCGCGCTGGGACGCCCCGCTCTCGATCATGCGCCGGCGCTCCCCGTGAAGCCGCAGCAGCCGGCCCTCACCGGTACGCACCAGCACGCCCAGCACGCGGCAGGCGAGCCGGCACGCGCGCTGCACCGTCTTGGGCACGCACCCGAGCTGGCGGGCGATCCGGGCCCGGCACGCGACGCCGTCGCGGCCGGTCGCGGTGTCGGCGGTCGCGGTGACCAGCTCGATGACCCGCATGAGCAGATCGGCGCTCATCGCGTCTCCGCGCACGGGGGAGCGCAGCACCCCGGCGTCGGCGTGGGAGTCGATCAGCAGCCGTACTCCCGCCAGCCACGCCGCCCTGTCGTCCCAGGCCACGACCCCGGCGTGAGCGCCCGGCGCGGGCACGCCGCGCAGCCCGACGCCCCGACGCGCCGGGACGGTCTCCAGACGAGCACCACGCACCGGGGCGGTCATCACCCACGCACGCAGACCATCCGGCGAAGACGCCCCGACCAGCCCCGACACGCCCCCGACAAGGACGGCGTCGGACGCGGCGGGGGAGGCGTCGGGGTCGACGCCCCCGCCCGTCGGGGTCGACGCCGGCACGTCGGCCGCCCCGTCGGGACACCGACGGGAAGGGCTCTGAGCAGGGGAGACGACCGACGACCAGGCGACTACGCGGGGCGACGAGGTCGCCCGGACGGGTGCAAGATCATGTGTGTCGGTAGACGGCCCCCCCAGGGGGGGACGTACCATGGGGGCGACCTCCTTGTTCTGCCTTCTTCATTCGGAAGGGATCAGGGGAGCCACACGACCTGCAGAGCCGCCAAGCAGAGACAGGTCTTGTGGTGGATACGTAACGACGGTCCGCCCGCTTCGGGCGGGCCGTCGACGTATGTAGAGCGCTACCCGGTCAACGGAAGCTCCTCGTGCTGGCGCCGGCGGCGCGGACGACCGCCCTTGCCCTTGGGCAGGGGCTCGGAGTATCCGAGCATCCGCAGCTCGAAGAGCTCTTGCACCGTCAGGCCCTCGGCCTGGGCCTCGACACGCAGACGATCGCGGTCAGCCCGGGACATGCGGAACATGATCCCGGCCTCACGAGTACCGAAACGTCGATCAGGCATAGGGACATCAGACCACCCCAAGGCGTGGATATCCGCGTACCTGGCGGCGTGTCGCGCCACGACCTTGCAATCGGTCACGCTGCACCTCGTGCGGTCTGGCTCAGCGTGTAGGCGCCGGTGTGGGTGTCTCGGGTGATGAGGCCGGTGTCGGTGATCTCGGCCAGGAGCCGGCGCACGGTCGATCGAGGCAGCTCGACGGCATCGACGATCTCGGGTGTGCTCAGGGGCCGGTCGGCTCGGTAGAGCGCGTCCATGATCGCGATCTTGCGGGTGGTGGCCTGCTCGGCCGCGGCGGCCTGGGAACCGCTCAGGCGTCGGGAGGCGAGCTCGTCACCGACGACGTCGGCCGCGTCGGCGGCGACGGCGTCCAGGCGGGCAGCGAGGGCGTCCAGCCCGTCGAGGGACCCGGCCGGCACGTCGGCCCCGACGGCGGGGGTGTCGGGGGAGGTGTCGGCCCCGACGGCGGGGGCGTCGGCGTCGTAGGCGGCCAGCGCGGCGGCCATCTGCTCGGCGGCGGTGACGCCGGTGACCCGGGTCGGGTAGGCAGGGCCGGCAGCGGCGGCGTCGGTGCCGTCCAGGCCGCGGGGTGTGTGCTCGGCCAGGAGCGCGGTCACCTTCTGGTCGTCGGCGTAGCGGACGCGACAGGCGGGGGCGAGGACCTTGCCGCGGCGGATGATCGCGCACCAGCCGGCCTCGGGCGGCAGCGCGCGCAGGTCGACCGACGCCGCCGAGGACGAGCCTGTGAGGGTGTTCGCGGTCCCGTCGCCGGGGCGGTGTCCGACCAGGGACCCGCCACCGGCCATCAGGCCGCGCATCTTGCGCCCGCCGATCAGGTCGTCACCCATCGGGTCCTGGGTGGACTGACCGACTCGGACGCCGAGCTTGCGGCCCTCACGGCCCAGCTCCAGGACCATCTCGATCTCGATCTTCTTCTTGGCGCCCTCCAGGGCGCGCAGGACCGTGGTCGCCTCGTCGAAGACCACGGACAGGATCGGGTCCTTCTCCTGGGGGCCGCGCCACCGGGACAGTCCTACCCGGGCCCGGGAGTCCTTGCGGGCCCGCATGACGGCGTGCGCTGCGCGGATGACCGCGCACCATTCCTCGACGCCCTCGACGGCCCACCAGTCGCACGCTCGCGCCAGGTGCGCGGCCGAGGTGCCGGCGCCACCGTCGATGTACCAGACGACCTCGCGGCGGGCCATCACCCCGGGCAGCAGCATCGCGACCAGCGTCACGGACTTGCCGCCGCCGGTCGTGCCGAAGATCGCGAAGTGCTCCACACCATCGGCATTGTGCAGCGCGGTCCGCACCGACTCACCGGCGGGGGTCACCGCAAGGTCGATGGTGCCGTCCTCGCCGAGGTCGGGGCCGGTCCACTCGGCGGCCACGGTCTCCAGGTGCCGGCCGGCGGTGATGGTCACCAGGACCCGGGACACGTCGTCGCGGATCGTGTCCAGGCGCACCATGCCGTGCCCCAGGCCAGGAAGGGCGCGCTCCAGGTAGCGGCGCAGGTCGTCACCGGTGGCGGTCTCGGCGTGCACGCCAGGCCCGAGACGGACCTGCATCGCGATCGTGCCGGGGTGCGGCTCGCGGACGGTGGCGGGGTCGATCGCCGATCCCAGCAGCGCCGTCGGGCCCTGCACGCCGATCGTCAGCGGCCACGCCTGGACCAGTGCGGCCGCGGCCGGTGACACCTCGACCGCCTCGACCGCCTCGACCGGTTCGGGTGCGGGCCTGGACGCCGGCGGCGTCGGGGCCCGTCGGGGCCGACGCCCGGCCACCCACGAGTAGGTCTGCGCGCCGGTGAGGGTGGCCAGGGCACCCAGCCCGGCAGGGTCCAGGTGCCACCATCCGGCGGCCGCGCCCGTGGCCCACGCCGCGGCGCCCGTCGCGCCGGCCGCCGCGGTCGCCCGCTCCCGGCCGCTGAGCCAGACACGGCCGGCGACACGCTCGGGCGCGAGCTGGGACCCGAGCGCCGCCGCGGTGGCCACGATCCCGGCGGCCGCCGCCGTCGTGGTCGGGTCAGCGGCCACCGCGGCCACGAGCACCCCCGCCCCCATGAGCGGGGCGAGCTCGGCCCGGTGGCGCCACGCGACGCGACGCGACGCGGTCACCACCCGCCCCGACGGCCGTCGCGTCGGGGGCCGTCGGGGCCCGTCGACGACGTCACCGACCAACGCCACCGCAGCCGTCGGGGCCGTCGCGTCGGGGCCCGTCGGGGTCAGGACCGGCAGTCGAGGCGTCGACGGCGCGTAGCCGTCACGGCGGGCGCGGCCCTCGCGGGCCTCGGGGCTGGCGTGGGGGCCCAGGCCGTACTGCGGGTGGCTCGGGTCCTCCCAGATCTTGCGGACCATGCGACTCATCTCCTCTGATCGGTCGTGCTCGGTCTGTGCCCCGGCTCGGTCACGAGCCGCGCCCACCCATCGGTGAGGGCCGGGGCCGGCCGCCCGCAGGCGGCCTGCGTCAGGCGGCGTTGAAGCCGCGGGTGTCGCCGTAGGCGCCGTGCTCGGCCAGGACGTCGGCCAGGTCCTCGGCCCGCTCGATCGCCCGGTGGATGCCCTCCAGGGCCTCCAAGATGCCCTCGGCGTCGACCAGCGCCTCGGTGGCCTCGCTGACCTCGGCCACAGCACGATCCAGGTCAGCGGTGCCCCACTCGGCCGATCCCCACCGCTCGGGCAGGTACTCCCCCCACGCCCGCACCGCGGCGACGTACTCGCTCAGGACCTCCATCAACGCGGCCGCCCGGTGAGCCTCGGCGCGCACGTCCGCGAGGCTCGTCAGCTCGGTCTGCCCCATCTGCGTGGCCGCACGCGACCCGTTCTCCGCCGGGCCGGGTCCCCGGCCGTACTGCGGGGCGTACTGCGCAGACTGCTGCTGATGCTGCGGGGGGTACTGCTGGGGCTGCTGCTGACGTCGGGGTCGGATGTTCATGACGTTCTCCTCATCGGTGTTGCCGGGGCCCGCGGGCGCGGGCTCCGTAGGGTTCTCGCCGGCTACGGACATCGCCGGGGTACGGGGGGCCTGGGTGTCTCGGGAGCGGGCGCGGGCGCGGCGTGCGTCCGAGACCTTGTCCCAGGCGGTCTCGTCGATGCCCTCGGGCACGACGGTCTGGGCGCGCTGACCGGACCAGGTGTCGGTGTAGGTCTGTGCGGCCGAGGCACGGCGCTGGTGCCAGGTGCCCGGCACCAGGCACCAGGTCACGACCGCGAACGTGCCTGCCAGGCCGGCACGGGCCACCACACGGGCCCGGGCGGTCAGGTCACGGCCGGCCGCGCGACGGGCTCGGGCGGCGCGGACGCCCTCACCGGCGCCGGCCCGCCAGCCGCGGCCGCCCACCGCGCCGGCGGCGGCACCTGCGAGCCCACGGGTCAGGGCCAGCGAGAAGGGGTCCGGGGCCACGGTCAGATAGGTCAGCAGCAGCAGCGGGATCATCGGCCCATCACCGCCATCAGCGCAGCGTCCATGCCGCCCCCGGCCGCCGACGCGGCCGCGGCGGCCACAGCACCGACCGAGCCAGGCGCGGCCGCCATCAGCGACGGCAGCACCAGCCCGACCAGCACCAGCCACTCAGGCACCGGCAGCACGTCCTCGCTGGTCAGCAGCGCTGCGGCCCACCAGGCGCCCAGGCAGACGACGAGCGTCATCCCGGCGACCGCGGCGAAGGTCGCCGCACCGAGCACGACCGCCAAGGCGCCCAGGCCCCCGGCCGCCCAGGCCACCACGGCACCCAGCCAGCCAGCAGCCAGGACCATGCCGGCCAGCAGGTACAGCACCGCCGCGACCCGCACGAGAACGGCATCGACCACCGGTGAGGTCCACCGCATCAGCCACAGGCACCCGGTGGCCAGACCTGCGAGCAGAATCCACGACATGACGGCCCCCTACGCGGCGTCGACGGCGGCGCCGTCACGGTCGGAGTCGGGGTCGGTGAGCGCGTCGCCGGCCAGGTGCAACCGCGTCTGCCCAGGAATCGGGTCAGCAGTGATCTCCGCGACCATGTCCCGAACACCGCGGACGGTCTCGGCTCCGCCACCACCCAGGTACGCGCGCACCTGAGCCTCGGACGGGGCCGGCGCCAGCTCACCCTCACGGATCGCGTCAGCGACCCGAGGAGCCAGCTCCAGCATCCGGGCCGTCACCACACGCCCCGCAGGACGGGGCGCCCACACGTACGCCGGCGCCCCCTCAGGGGCTACCTCGACGGGCTCCGACGACGGCACGTCATCAGCGTCGTCGGCCTCGACGGCGGCCATCGTCAGGACCGGCGCAGGAGCGGACACGTCCATCGCGACGTCGTCATAGGCCGGCACCGGCGCCCACACCGGGACGTCGTCCCCGTCGACCTCGACGGCAGGAGCGTCGGGGAAAGCGTCGGGAGCGTCGATCTCGACGGTCGAGGCGTCGACGGGGGCCGGCGTCGGAGTCGGGCCGCCCAGGGCGATCAGGGCGGCCGTGGCCATGACGGCCAGGCCGTCGATCGCCAGCGGGCCGACGGCCGCCACGACCGGGTCCTCGCCGTACGCGGCCAGCAGACCGGCCATGTGCCGGTAGGACACCAGGGCGGCGACGACGGCGACCAGACCGACCCCGGCCCACCGCACCAGCGCCCAGGCCCGCCCAGCGGGCCACGGGATGCGCGTCAGCAGCTCGACGGCGACCAGGACCAGCACCGGCCACACGACCGACGCCACGACCGCGCCCACCGACGGGGCCGAGGCGCAGACGTAGGCGTGACCGATGTTCGCGGCGATCGAGCAGCCCAGACCCAGCACCAGTGCTGCTACGGCGACGGCTCGGGCCCCCGGGCGCGTGCTCGCGGCGTTCATGCCGCCACCGCCTGGACATCCCCGTCGACCTGGGCAGCCTCACGAGCGAGGATCGAACCGACCAGCGCCGCGCGCTGCTCCTGACCACGGATGCGGACCAGCGCACGCAGCTCGTGCTCAGCACGCCCACCCCACACGCCATAGCCCTGCTCGGACAGCACCGCCCACGTCAGGCACTCCGCCATCACCGGACACCCCTGGCACGCAGCACGCGCCCGGGACTCCCGCACCCGCCGCGTCACAGAACCCCGCGGCTCGGGCGACTCACCAGGAAACCAACGCTCATCGTCGACCCCGGAAGCCGCGCACAGGCCCTCAGCCGCCACACGCAGCCACAGCCGATCCAGATCAGGCGCGCTCATGCCGCCACCGCCCCACGCGCCAGGCCAGCCAGCACCTCGGCGCAAGCCCCACACGCCGCCACCGGTGCCATGGCCTCAGCCACCACCACCACGCGAGCAGCAGCCCCACCACAGGCAACGCACTCGACGAGGTCCCGCACACGCATCGTGGGGTGACCACCGTGATGCAACCCGTCGTGGATCGTGGCGAGCATCCGCCCCTCTACCTGGTTCCTGCACGAGTACGCCGGCAGCTCGCACAGCGGACAACGAACCTCGGTCATGACTTCCCCTCTCATAGGCGTACTAGAACGCAACCGTATGCGTACTAGTACGGTCCGTCAAGAGGAAGCGAAGCGGAAGTCTCCACACCCTCATGCCATGCTGAACGAACTGGTCGACCAGCGACCGGCACGACGGACGCTCTCGCCGTACTCGATGACGGTTCCGGCTTCGTCGAAGTACCAGTTGTGCGAGATGAGGACAGCCTCCCC
>NZ_CP176519.1:0-41638 GCF_046267915.1 Arsenicicoccus dermatophilus | reverse complement strand
GAGATGCCCATTCGCCGCGACGGTTTCCGCGCCACTCTCGCCCGCTGGGGAACTGCCCTGCGCGGCGAGGGACGCACTGTCCTACCCGTGCGAGTCGCCACAGCCCTCGGCGCTCTCTGCTTGGTTATGTCTGGCATCGGCCTCGCCATCGCACCCACCCAGACCGCCGCCGAGCGAATGGCCGCAGACAACGCCACCCTCCTCGCCCAGATCAAGGCCCGTCGAGCGGCAACCCCAATGCCCACCTCGACGCCCAGCCTCACCACTGCCGCTGTGACGTCGACCAGCATTGCGCCAGCAGCGCCCACCCCCACCTTGACCGGCGACTTCAACGGCATCCAAGAGAAGAAAGGCGCGAAGTATCCACCTGCTGTTCCTCGCCCCACTGGTCTGGGCCACATCGCTCCTAACTCTACCTTCACCATGCCTCGCGGCGACGAGATCACCATCATCGGCGACTCCATGGTCGCCACCACCGCCGCCGCGCTCGAGTGGTACTACCCTGGCGTTGACCTGGATGGCCGCTCCAACCGCCAGTGGGACGAGGCGCTCGGAATTATCCGCGAACGCAGCAGCGGACTTCGACGTGCCGTCGTCATCGATGTCGGCACCAATGGCTCGGTGAAGGAGGACGACCTGCGCCAGGCGCTCGATGTCATCGGGCCCAGGCGCATGGTCGTGCTCATGACGATCTATGGGCGCAGCGACTGGATCGACCAGTCGAACGACGTCCTACGCAAGGTCGCTGCCGAACACCCCAACGTCATAGTCACTGAGTGGAACGCCGTCGCCAAGGCGCACCCCGACATCCTGCAGCCCGACAAGACGCACCCGACGACCGCTGGCGCCCACTCTTTCGCGAAGACTATTGCCTCTGGCCTCGTGACCCTCAGCGAGAAAGCCACCGGCCACAAGGTTAACTGGACCGAGCCCGTCATCCCCTGACCTGTCTCGTGCCATCTGACGGAGGGGACTGCTGAAGATCTAGTTGACACTGACTTGTGGGGCCTTTGGGTCCTGCTGGAAGGATGTCACTATGCCTGCTGCTCACCCCTGTCCCGCGTCAAGTAGTTGGCAGGATTTCGGGTGCGGGAAAGGTGGGGATGGTCGGGTCGGCCAGGCCGTGGTGGACCTCTGCGGGCCGGTTCCACGCGAGGTGTTCGTGCGGGCGGACGGTGTTGAACTCGACACGGAAGGCGTCGGCCTCGCGGACCAGGTCGAGAGCGTCGTCGATCTGCTCGCGGTAGAGCCTCTCGTACTTCAACGACTGAAAGGCCCGCTCGCGGACACCGTTCTGCCCAGGCGTGCGCACGCGCGTGCGGACATGGCGCAGCTCGGGGTGGGCCGTGATGAAGTGCTCGAACCGGAACGAGCGGAACGGTCCGCCGTTGTCGGTGACCAGCGTGATCGGGACGATCTCACCAGTGTCAGGATCCGTCGGATGGTCGACGGGGCCCTGCCCCCGGTTCTTGGACACGGGGGTTGATTACGCGGCGGGCGCCAGCGTAGCGGTGGTGGTCTCCTAGTCGTTGGGGCAGGTGTAGCCGCACCAGGAGTGGCGGCGCTTGGTGTTGTAGCGGGTCAGCCAGCGGAACAGCTGGCGGCGGCAGGTGGCCTCGTCGGGCCAGGCGCGCTCGTCCTTGGAGAACTTCACGTTTGACGGCCGCGTTGAACGCCTCGGCGAGGCTGTTGTCAGCGCTCGTGCCGACCGCGCCCATGGACTGGGTCACTCCCAGCCGCCGGCACACGGCGGCGTAGTCCTTGCTCGTGTAGACGGCGGGTTCAACCGGTCGATGCAACACCGGCTTGTTCCAGCGATCGTAAGTGCTCGCCGAGCACTTCTGCGGGTGTCTTCCATCCGAGGACCTTGCGGGGCCGGTTGTTCAGGGTGTACGCGATGGCCTGTAGGTCGGTCGCGGTCCAGCGGGACAGGTCGGTGCCCTTGGGGAAGTACTGGCGCAGCAGCCCGTTGGTGTTCTCGTTCGTGGGCCGCTGCCAGGGCGAGTGTGGGTCGGCGAAGAACACCCGGGTGCCGGTCGCCATCGTGAACGCGGCGTGCCCGGACAGCTCCTTGCCGCGGTCCCAGGTGATCGTCGTGCGCAGCTGCTGCGGCAGGTCGCTGATCGCGGCCGTGAGGGCCTGGTTCATCGCGACGGCGCCGTACCCGCCCAGTGAGGTGCCGTTCTTGGCCGGGGGCTGCTCGCCCCACCCTTCCAGCCGGGGTAGGTGGACCAGGATCGTGGCGCGACTGTGCCGCTCGACCAGCGTCCCGATCGCCGAGCGGCCCGTCCCGATGATCAGGTCGCCTTCCCAGTGCCCCGGCACGGCCCGGTCGGCGGCCTCAGGCGGCCGCTGGCTGAGGACGACGTCGGGGGTGACGTGTCCCTGGGCCTTGTTCCGGGACCGCTCGCGCGGGTGACGCAGCGCTCGGCCGGTACGCAGGCAGGCCACCAGCTCGCGTCTGAGCGCGCCACGACCCTCGATGTACAACGCCTGGTAGATCGCCTCGTGGCTGATGCGCATGCCTTCATCATCGGGGAAGTCGATCGACAACCGTTGGCTGATCTGCTCGGGGCTCCACGCCCTCGACCAGCGCCGGTCAGCGCGTCGGGGCTTGTTCAACCCTTTCCACTCGCCGGCGTCCGGGCCGGCCACGACCGTGCCGTCCGGGTGGCAGACCTGCCCGGCGAGCCGGTCCTGGACGTAGGCGCGCAGCCGCGGGTTCGTGACCATCTTCGCGACCTTCGGCCGCTTGGCCGCTTCCTGAGCCTTCCACTGCGCCACGACAGCCCGGTACTCCAACCGATGACCACGGGTAACGGCGTTGCGGCGCAGCTCACGACTGATCGTGCCCGGGTCGCGCTGAAGCTGTCGGGCGATCGAGCGCACCCCCGCCCCCTGGGCACGCAGGATCGCGATCTCCTCACGTTCCTCGAACGACAGATACCGCCCGGACGGGGCACCAAGACTCAGCGGTGGCATCCCCCCAGCGTGACGAAACCACCGCATCCCCACCGGCACGGACACGCCCACCACCAACGCGGCCTGCGCGGTCGTGACCCCCGTCGCGATCACCCGCCAGAACTCCCGCTGCACCGCCCGCGACGGCTGCGGACGGCCCGGGGAACGCATCGGCGGCCGCAACGCCCGATCAGCACGCCACTGCCGACGCACCCCCTCGGGCACATCGCCGGTCCTCATGCTCCAATGCCCGGTCGCCACGACCCGCACCACCCTCCTGCTCAGGGTGTTGCGACGACCAGTTGAATCCGCCTTGACTGCCCCTGTCGGAGTGGACCACGCACCCGGCCACCGCGGTCTTCCCGCCGCGGCGGGCCACGGCCATGGTCAGGGCGTCCACAGCGAGCCTGGCGCTCATGCGGTCGCTCATCGAGTACCCCACGATCCGCCGCGACCACACGTCCTTCACCGCGCACAGGTACACCTTCCCGCCCGCGGTGGGGTGCTCGGTGATGTCGGTGAGCCACAACCGGTTCGCGCCGTCGGCGGTGAACTCGCGGCGCACGAGGTCGTCATGGACCGGCGGCCCGGGCCGGGCCGCCTTGCCTCGCTTGCGTGAGTGCGCGCTGGTGATGCGCGCCTGGTGGCACAGGCGCCACACCCGTCGCTCGGACACCTGGTGGCCGGCCGCGGCGAGCTCGTCGGCGATGAACCGGTACCCGAGCCTCGGGTCGTCGGAGTGGACGTCCACGGCGGCGTTGATCACGTACGCGTCGACCAGGTCCCTGTCACTGACCGGGTCCGAGAGCCAGGCGTAGTAGGCCTGGCGGGAGAACTTCAGGACCCCGCAGGCCACCGCGACCGGGACGCCATCGGCGGCGAGGTCGGTGACCAGCGGGAACATCATTGTGGGGACTGGCCCAGCCTCAGGTTCGCCTGTGACAGGTACGCGGCCGCGCGGCGCAGGACCTCGTTCTCCTGCTCCAGCAGGCGGATCTTGCGGCGGGCTTCCTTCAGCTCAGCGTTCTCCGCCGCGGTCGTACCGGGACGGACACCGGCCTCCACGTCGGCCTTCGCAAGCCACTGGCGTAGACATGACCCGCTGATCCCGAAGTCCTTCGCAATCTGAGCGATCGGCGCCTCGCCCCGACGCGCGACCGCGATCACGTCGTCACCGAACTCCTCGGGGTGAGCAGCAGGCATGATGACATCCTTCCAGCCAGGCCCGAAGGCCCCACAAATCGACTGACAACCAAAAATTCAGCAGTCCCACACCCCCACCTGTAGCGGTCGGTGCCTGGAAGACGGGGGTCTTGCCGCCGGTGACGTGGGCGTAGATGCCGCGGGCGTGGACGGCGTCGAAGACGACCCTCCTCGAGCACCCGTAGGCGGCGGCGAGGGCGACCATGGTCTCCCCCGCCGCATGCCGGGCCCGGACCTGGGCGACCTGGTCCGGGGTCAGGGCCGGCTTGCGGCCCTTGTACACACCCTTGGCTTTCGCGGCCTCGATACCTTCGCGCTGGCGTTCCTTGAGGATGGTGCGTTCGAGCTGGGCGACCGCGGCGATCACCTGCCGCTGGAACACCGCATGCCCGTCCTCCCGGCCGGGCGCGAACACCAGGTGCCGATCCACGAACTCCACCGTCACCCCACGCCCGGTCAGCTCGTCCACGAGGGCCTCCAGGTCGACCACCGACCGCGCCAGCCGGTCGATCGACGCCACCCGCACCGTGTCCCCATCCCGCACATACGTGAGCAACGTCTTGCCCGCCAGGGTAGAAGAGGTTTCGGGGCCGGTAGATTCGGCGATGGTGTCCGCCGTGGGGCGGTTGCTGTCGAGCTAGCCGACCGATGACTGGAGCAGCCTGTGACCCGCCGATCTTTCGCCGTGCTCGTGCTCCTTGTCGTTTCCTCATGTCTGGGAGCCGTCCCCGCCAGCGCGGTCTCTCCTGTTCCTGGTGGTGCGCCCATGGGTTGGAGCTCGTGGAATGCCTACCGGTGCAGGATCGATGAGAGGAAGATCAGAGCAGCTGCTGACGCGCTCGTCAGCACCGGCCTGGCTGCCAGAGGCTACCGCGACGTCGACGTCGACGACTGCTGGCAGGCGCCCACCCGCGACGCGCAAGGCCGACTCCAGGGCGATCCGGTGCGGTTCCCGTCCGGGATGAAGGCCCTCGCTGACTACGTCCACGCCAAAGGTCTGCGTCTTGGCCTCTACGCCACGCCGGGCACCCGCACGTGCGCCGAGATCTACGACTCCTACCCCGGGCGCCTCGGCAGCCTGGGACACGAGCAGCAGGACGCGCAGACCTTCGCGGCATGGGGCGTCGACGTCCTGAAGTATGACTGGTGCCGAGCCGATGAGGACGGCGTCGTCGCCGAGCGGGCCTACCCCCAGATGCGTCGTGCTCTCGATGCGACCGGCCGTGACATACCCCTCGCCGCACACGTCGAGCCTGAGCAGCCGATTCCGGGGTGGTGGAAGACCGCGGCGCAAACCTGGCGCACCACCCCCGACATCCGCGACTCATGGAGCTCGATGATCGGGATCGCGCACGCCACCCTGCCGGTCGCCGGGCAGCTCGACCCCAACCACTACCCCGACCCCGACATGCTCGAGGTCGGCAATGGCGGAATGCCTCTCGCGGGCTCCTATCGCACCCATGTCAGCCTGTGGGCCCAGCTCGGTGCACCCCTCATCATCGGGACCGATCTGTCGACGGCGAGCACCACCACCCTTGCCCTGCTCGGCAACGAGCGCGTTATCGCCGTCGACCAGGACCCCGCCGCGCACGGCCCGACGCAGATCTACCGTGACCCCTGGCAGTGGATCACCTCCCGCGTGCTCGCCGACACCTCACATTCGGTGACGATGACAAACGAGGGCATCGCACCACGCCGGATGCACACGTCCATCGCAGGACTCGGCCTGGCTCCGGGTACGTACTCAGTCACCGATGCCTGGTCTGGCAGGACATCGACAACATCCGGACAGATCACAGCCCACGTCGAGGGACACGACACCGCGATGCTGCGCATCACCCGAGTGAGCTGACCCCCATACCCGGCGGCAGCTGCACGTCATCGTCCTCGGGCAACATGGCCCACGGCCCCTGACTGGTGTTCGCGCGCCATGCACGACAACGACCCTCTCGTCCTGGTCAGCGTCTCGTCTCGGAGCATCTCACCCGCCAAGAGGGTGACGAAGGACCCGAGGCGGGGAAGCCGGTCAGACAAAGACCGCTCGCTGCCTGCACGCCACGTGTCGGGTCGAGGTGAAGAGCAAGGACGACCTGTCGATCACCAGCGACGAGAAGCGCGTCCTGACGATCAGGTTGGCGACCTGCCGGTGACCCTTCACTGATCTCGGTCGGTTGACTACAGCATCAACCAACCGAGGAAGATGCACCCATTCAGGCATAGATAATCACCGTGAGTGATTATCTATGGATTCGCGTGTTGTGGTGGGGCTGTGGGTCCCTCCATGGGCGGCAGACACAGTCGTAGGCATCGGCCCGCATCCAGCGTCGAAGACCGAGGAGTCCCATGTCCCAGCACCGTCTCGCACCTCACGTCCTGGCCTTCGCTCTGGCTGTCGGAGTCACGGTCCTGACGTCACCGGCCGCGACCGCCGCGCCCGGTGACGTGTACGAGGGCTTCAACGTCCAGGCGCCACGCACCTCCACCGGGCAGGTCACCCACAACTACATCTACGTCTCGCCCTCAGGCGTACCCCAGGACATTCGAGGAACAGCCGTCTACTGCTTCAACGTCACCAGGTCCGTCCCACCGGACGTCGCCAGCGTCAGCACCCGACCCACCTTCGTGGAGGAGGCCGGCACGGCCAGCAACTTCACGCTCCTGGCCGACAGGGAACGCCTCACCGGCGACGCCCTCGTCACCGCGGTCGAGCGGGTCATCTACAACGGATACGGCAACGACAAGGCCGGTCTGCAGGCCACGTACGGCCTGACCGACACCGAGTTCCACCACATCACCCAGCAGGCCATCTGGTACTACACCGACTCCAGCAACTCCACGGCCACCTCCGGTAGCCCCGCGATGCAGGCAGCCCTGGCCAACCTGCTCGAGCTCGACCAGAACGGCAGCCAGAAGATCCCACTCGCTGCGCCGCCAGCCACGTCCGGGCTGAACCTGTTCGCCAACCGCAAGAACGACGGCTACCAGAACCTGCTCAGCGCGACCTTCACCCCCGCTCCGGCCGCGGTCGTCCCAGCCATCACCACCACCGCCCGTGACCGGGCCGACGCAGACAAGACGATCGCCGCGACAGGCGGCGTCGTGGTCGACACCATCGCCTACACCGGCCTGAACGTCGGAGAGACCTACACGGCTCGAGGCATCCTGCGAGACAAGGCCACCGGCGCCGCCACCGGACTCACCGCCACCACGACCTTCACCCCCACCAGCGCCAACGGCAGCATCGACCTGGCCTTCACCGTCCCCGCCACCTACGCCGGCAAGACCCTCGTCGCCTTCGAGCAGCTCCGCGACGTACAGGGCTCGATCGTCGCCCGCCACGAGGACCTCGCCTCGGCGGCGCAGACCATCACCGTCGCCCGCCCCACCACCAGGACCATCTCGTTCCAGTACCAGATCGACCGGTGGGCCATCCGCACCTGGGCCCAGCGCAAGGCCGCCACCAAGGTCCTGTCCCTGCCCGGCCACATCTACACCTACCGCGCGGACGTCACCATGCGCAACGGACGCATCTGGAGCGCCCCCCTATGGCAGAAGGGGGTTGCCTCCATCGCCACGGGGACCATGACCATCACGATCCCGGCGACCGCCACACCTACCCAGATCCTGGCCCTGGAGAAGACTGCTCTGGCCCGGCGAGCAGGAGTCACCCCCGGCATCTACGCCACCCCTCGTATCGGACACGCCACCACCCTGGCCACCATCATCCCCGCCGGCGCCTGGGGCCCCACCACCCCACCCGGCAAGGGATACACGCTCAAGGGCCAGATCCAGGTCGGCGCCACCACCCGCTAGACCGCCTCCCCACGCACCTCGGACCACTAAGTGTTGCGGTGGAGGAGGTTGGTGACGTGGGACCGGGGATGAGGACGGGCAGGTCCGACGGCGGCGCCATGAGTAGCGACCAAGCACTTCGTGTAGCCGATCTCGCAGGACCTGCCCTGTGTCCCACAGGAATGCTCCCCTGACGTCTGAGGGCCGTGACCGGCTCGTGCTGCGCTGTCAGCACCGCCTGATCGCTCGTTCCGCCGCCGACTGACAGCACTCACGACGGAGAGGCCCCGACGTGTTCACGTCGGGGCCTCTCCTCATGCCTATGCCACCAGAGCGGCTAGCCCGCGTTGCCGGGGCCAGAGCGGTTCTGGAGCGTTCGACCACTACGTTACCAGGATGACCGCGCCCGTCGACCCCACCACGGTGATTCGCCTCCTGTCGGCCGAGCGCATGGCGCGCTACAAGCTCGCCCCGCACGAGCAGGCCCCCGTCACCGACCAGGTCGCCCTGGACCGCTACGAGGACCAGGCACGCCTGCAGGCACGCCTATGGGTCTTCATCGGCGGGGTGGAGGTCATCTACCGCAACGCGCTCCACCAGCAGCTCACCACCGCCTACGGCGACTGGTGGTTCCAGGACCCCACCCTGACCAGCATCCTCAGCCACAACGAGCGCAAGCGCCTGGACGAAGCACGCTGGTCCTGCGAACGAGACCAGCGACGACGAGCCGGCCTGCCCGGGCCCACCAGCCAGATCGAACCAGGACACATGGTCGCCGCGCTGACCTTCGGGTTCTGGCGCAAGCTCCTGTCCCGTCCCTACGACCGGACCCTGTGGACACCCCACCTGCACAAGGCCTTCACCCCAGGACAGCGCAGGAAGGACCTCTACGAAGCCGCAGGCCGCCTCAACATCGCCCGCAACCGCGTCGCCCACCACGAGCACGTCACCGACCCCGACCAGATCAAGAACGACGGCGCGACCCTGACCGCAGCCATCGACCCCACCGCCCGATCCTGGGTGCTCTCCCTCTGGCACTGAGCCGGCCCAGATGCGGTCAGTCCACCCCCAGCACTCGTGCCGCACCATCGATGCCCAGGAACGCGCGCAGGACGGCATTGCGCCACTCCATGCCCCCATACCCTCTGGCGGCGGCGTAGGACTGCTCTCCTCGCGCGTCGATCTGCTGGGCGATGAGCGCCGCACCAGCCCGCGCGGCGGCCGCGACGTCAGTGCGTTCCTGCACATCCCAAGGCTCATCCGCCGGCGGCAGAAGCTCGAGCACGTCCGCCAGACCCTCCAGGATCATCGCCGCGTCGCAGTCGTTCACGTCATAGATGCTCATATCGCCGACGGTAGAGGATGATTCGCCGCCCCTCCGGGCCACCAGCCGCAGCTCACGAGCGCGGCGCGACCCCGGCGGCTGCCGCAGCAGGTGCCTGGAAGACGGGGGTCTTCCCGCCGGTCACGCTCGCGTAGATGCCGCGGGCGTGGACGGCGTCGAAGACCACCCTCCTCGAGCACCCGTAGGCGGCGGCGAGGGCGACCATGGTCTCCCCCGCCGCATGCCGGGCCCGGACCTGGGCGACCTGGTCCGGGGTCAGGGCCGGCTTGCGGCCCTTGTACACACCCTTGGCTTTCGCGGCCTCGATACCTTCGCGCTGGCGTTCCTTGAGGATGGTGCGTTCGAGCTGGGCGACCGCGGCGATCACCTGCCGCTGGAACACCGCATGCCCGTCCTCCCGGCCGGGCGCGAACACCAGGTGCCGATCCACGAACTCCACCGTCACCCCACGCCCGGTCAGCTCGTCCACGAGGGCCTCCAGGTCGACCACCGACCGCGCCAGCCGGTCGATCGACGCCACCCGCACCCTGTCGCCCTCCCGCACGTAGGCGAGCAGGGCCCGCAGCTGCGGGCGGTCGCTGCCGTGCGCACCCGACGCGGTCTCGGTGAACAGGCGGTCGACCTCCCCCACCGACACGATCTGCCGATCCAGGTGCTGACCCGCGCTCGACACCCGCACGTACCCCACGACCTGCCCATTGAGCGCCATACCTCTAAACCCTACGACACACCACGGCAACAAACCCGCAAGCGACCCTAGATGCCGGACACGACCTGCAGGTTTACCCGAACGAGCATGCGGCATCTGGGGTGTACCTGTGCGCGGTGAAGGACGTGTGGTCGCGGCGGATCGTGGGGTACTCGATGAGCGACCGCATGAGCGCCAGGCTCGCTGTGGACGCCCTGACCATGGCCGTGGCCCGCCGCGGCGGGAAGACCGCGGTGGCCGGGTGCGTGGTCCACTCCGACAGGGGCAGTCAAGGCGGATTCAACTGGTCGTCGCAACACCCTGAGCAGGAGGGTGGTGCGGGTCGTGGCGACCGGGCATTGGAGCATGAGGACCGGCGATGTGCCCGAGGGGGTGCGTCGGCAGTGGCGTGCTGATCGGGCGTTGCGGCCGCCGATGCGTTCCCCGGGCCGTCCGCAGCCGTCGCGGGCGGTGCAGCGGGAGTTCTGGCGGGTGATCGCGACGGGGGTCACGACCGCGCAGGCCGCGTTGGTGGTGGGCGTGTCCGTGCCGGTGGGGATGCGGTGGTTTCGTCACGCTGGGGGGATGCCACCGCTGAGTCTTGGTGCCCCGTCCGGGCGGTATCTGTCGTTCGAGGAACGTGAGGAGATCGCGATCCTGCGTGCCCAGGGGGCGGGGGTGCGCTCGATCGCCCGACAGCTTCAGCGCGACCCGGGCACGATCAGTCGTGAGCTGCGCCGCAACGCCGTTACCCGTGGTCATCGGTTGGAGTACCGGGCTGTCGTGGCGCAGTGGAAGGCTCAGGAAGCGGCCAAGCGGCCGAAGGTCGCGAAGATGGTCACGAACCCGCGGCTGCGCGCCTACGTCCAGGACCGGCTCGCCGGGCAGGTCTGCCACCCGGACGGCACGGTCGTGGCCGGCCCGGACGCCGGCGAGTGGAAAGGGTTGAACAAGCCCCGACGCGCTGACCGGCGCTGGTCGAGGGCGTGGAGCCCCGAGCAGATCAGCCAACGGTTGTCGATCGACTTCCCCGATGATGAAGGCATGCGCATCAGCCACGAGGCGATCTACCAGGCGTTGTACATCGAGGGTCGTGGCGCGCTCAGACGCGAGCTGGTGGCCTGCCTGCGTACCGGCCGAGCGCTGCGTCACCCGCGCGAGCGGTCCCGGAACAAGGCCCAGGGACACGTCACCCCCGACGTCGTCCTCAGCCAGCGGCCGCCTGAGGCCGCCGACCGGGCCGTGCCGGGGCACTGGGAAGGCGACCTGATCATCGGGACGGGCCGCTCGGCGATCGGGACGCTGGTCGAGCGGCACAGTCGCGCCACGATCCTGGTCCACCTACCCCGGCTGGAAGGGTGGGGCGAGCAGCCCCCGGCCAAGAACGGCACCTCACTGGGCGGGTACGGCGCCGTCGCGATGAACCAGGCCCTCACGGCCGCGATCAGCGACCTGCCGCAGCAGCTGCGCACGACGATCACCTGGGACCGCGGCAAGGAGCTGTCCGGGCACGCCGCGTTCACGATGGCGACCGGCACCCGGGTGTTCTTCGCCGACCCACACTCGCCCTGGCAGCGGCCCACGAACGAGAACACCAACGGGCTGCTGCGCCAGTACTTCCCCAAGGGCACCGACCTGTCCCGCTGGACCGCGACCGACCTACAGGCCATCGCGTACACCCTGAACAACCGGCCCCGCAAGGTCCTCGGATGGAAGACACCCGCAGAAGTGCTCGGCGAGCACTTACGATCGCTGGAACAAGCCGGTGTTGCATCGACCGGTTGAACCCGCCCAATTCCGTTCCCGCACCTACGTTTCCGCACTCGCGGCGTTCGGCCTGACCGGGTCGATGGGGCGGGTCGGGACGAGCGCGGACAACGCCGCCATGGAGTCGTTCTTCGCCCTGCTGCAGAAGAACGTCCTCAACCAGCAGCGGTGGGCTACCCGTGACCAGCTACGCCTGGCCATCGTCACCTGGATCGAGAAGACCGGCTCTTCGGACTTGAGCGTGGGGTCATGGGGTGAGTCCGCCGCCGACGAGGAGGCAGCGTAGGCGGTAGTTGTCGCGGTTGCGGAAGCCGCGGGCGATGCGGCGGTGGAGCTCGATGAGGTTGTTGACGGCTTCGGTGCCGCTGTTAGACGCGCCGTCGGTGGTGAAGTACGCCAGCAGGGCATCGGCCCACTGGCGCAGTGTTCGGCCGAGGCGCCGTACTTCGGGGATGGGGCAGGTCGGCAGGATCTTCAGGAGCCGCTCGGCGCGGGCGCGCCCGGTCGCGGGGGTGTCGGCGTGGAAGAGAGCGCGGATGTCTTGAGCGATGTGCCAGGCGACCTCGACTTCCAGGTGGTCCTCATGGGCGGTGAACGCCCTGGTCAGGCGAGTCTTCTGCCTGTCGGTGAGCCGGTCCCGGGACGCGCGCAGGATGGTGCGGATCCCGTACAGCGAGTCGCCCTTCCTTCCGCGATGCCCGAGGGTGTCGTGCTGGACGCGGCGGCGCACGTCGTCGACGCAGGCGGTGGCGAGCTTGACGATGTGGAACGCGTCGACGACTGCGGTCGCATCCTGCAGGTGTTCGGTGATGGCGTTCTTGTACCCGTGGAACGGGTCCAGCGTCGCGACCTCGATTCCGGCACGGAACGCCTCGCCGCGCTGAGTGAGCCAGTCCCCGTACACGGTCCCGGACCTGCCGGGCACGAGGTCGAGCAGACGCGCGTGGACGCGTCCGTCCTGGTCACGGGTCAGATCGACCATCCCGGTGAGCATCTTCGGGCCACGCTTGCGCTGGTCCACGTGATGCCACACATGCTCGTCGACACCGAGCATCCGCACGCCATCGAACCGGGCCGGGTCGGTGTCGAGGCGTTCCAGGTGAGACCGGACGGCACGCCACAAGGTCTTCCAGTCCACCCCGAGCTGGCGAGCCAGTCCCGCGATGGAGGCGTGCTCACGACGCAGCTGGGCGACTGCCCACCCCACCGCCCGCGTGGTCAGGAGAGCCCGCGGGGCTGCGATGTCGTCGTCCTGCTCGACGAAAGTTCCACCCGCACAGGCGGGTTCGGGACAGGTGTAGCGGCGCTTGACCCACACCAACCGCACCGGTCGACCGAACGACGGCGCGTCCACCAGCGCCACGTCGTCACGGTCATGGGCGTGGGCGTGGGCGACGACCCCGCACACCGGGCAGCCCGCTACGTCCAGGACCGACTCGACCCGCACCACCAACCGGCCCTGGCCATCGTCGGCGGCGCCCAGAACGCGCATCCCCGACAACCCGAGCCACGTGTCACACGACGAGCACGAACCAGCAGCAGAGCAGCACAACGTAGAGTCAGACACAGTCGGGGTCCTTCGGCGGAACGGTGCGAGGTAAGAGTCCTCCGATCCTGCCAGGGACCTCGACCCCTACCCCCACCCCACCGCCGTGCTCAACCCACGCTCAAGTCCGAAGAGCCAGTATATCCCAGATGCCACATTGGAGATTGCACTACGCGCATCGCCCATTCGGATTAGGTTTCTCAATTTAGAGACAAGACTGAGGAGTAAAAGCAAAATACGTTCATCACCCCCTCTCATCGAAACGCTCGCACGGCTCGAACTGCTCGTGGGCCGGCGTCACGCGACTGGCTTCGCGGGTGGGGTGGTGGGGTCGACCCCACCACCCCACCACCGCGTCCGGTGAGCCGATACCGGGCCTCGCGCCGCGCGGAAGCCACTCCGGGGGCGCGCACGAGGTGGGTCCGGCCACGTGATCCACGTGACCGGCCCCACCTCGTGCTGCTACGTACCGGACTTGCCCTCGGCGACATCCGTGATGCGTCCAGCATCATCATGGAATATTTCCCGAGGCGTACCCACCAGGATTTTTTTGCTGAAGGCAAAGACCTCTCAGGGTTACCCACGATTCTCGGCAGAAGATATGGCACAGTAGCCGCCGAGCATTCCCGCACCCCACCAGAAAGGGGCCATCCCTCATGGCACAGCGCGTTCAGGTCATCCTCGAGGACGACATCACCGGCGACCCCGCCGACGAGACGGTGCGCTTCGCGCTCGACGGCGTGGAGTACGAGATCGACCTGACCACCGAGCACGCCACCAAGCTCCGCGAAGACCTATCGTCGTGGATCGGTCACGGCCGGCGCACCACCACCCGCAAGACCAGCACCCGCGGCGCCAGCCGCGGCACCACCAGCAGCGCAGACCGTCGCCGTAACGGGGAGATGCGGGCATGGCTGCGCGAGCAGGGCCACCAGATCAGCCAGGTCGGCCGAATCTCCCGCGAGCTGCAAGACCTCTACGACGCCGCCCACTGACCACCCAGACCGGCATACCCCGGGCGCCCTCCCCCACCCCCTCTCGCGCGCCGGGGGTATGCCGCGCCCGCGACGGTGGGCGGGGTGAGGGTCCTGTGGACGGTCGCCGGCGTCGTGGTGGGTGTTGGGATGCTGGTGGGTATGAGCGCGACGCGGTATCCCCGGCCCCGGTGCCCGGCGTGCTCCGCACCAGCCCCGGTCCCACCGGTCTCGCGTGAGCCGGTGCCGTGTCGTGCGTGCCTCCTGGCTCACCAGCGTGACCTTGCACGCGCTCAGCGCGCCGCATGGGCGGCCGACCCGCGCATCCGATACACATCACCCAGGATCACTTGCCTGGTCTTGTTACGCGAGTATTGCTAGTTAGTCTAGCACTGCTGAGATCGGCAGAATCGTTGTACAGTCTATTTAGTCTATAAAGTCCAGAGTTGTCATGCTCTGTTTCTGGTTGAGTTGGTTAGCGCACGAGGCGGTTGGGTAGCCGCGGTGGTGGCGTGGGCAGTGTGCCCCCGTTCTTAGCGCGTGCCGCGGCTGTGGCCAGGTCGATGGCCTCGGCACACCATGCGGAGTCGCTGGGCCAGCGGTCAGCGGCGTGGTCAGCGTTGATTGCTTGACGCATCAGGGCCACGATCGGTGTCGGGATGGCAAATGATCGTGATGAGCCGGTTCGCACGGCGGATCGGCCTCGGGGCTGGCTGGTGGTGGCGCGTTGCTCAGGAGTGCGTGCCGCGTGGGTCTCGATGGCCTGCGCGATCCAGCGAGCGAAAGTGTCAGCGTTCCCACCTTTCTGCCAGTCGACCAGATAGGCGGCCTTAGCACCCTCGAACTGCTGGGGCGTGAGGTAGATGCCGATCCGGGTTGTCTGGATCGTGTCGGTGGTGCTGCTACGGGTAGAGCGGACAGGTTCGGGCTCCACGAAGACGTCCTCACCTGGCGCGGCGGGCTGCTTCGTAGCGGGAGGCATCGAGTGCCGGCTCGCTGCAGGGGCAGGAGCAGGGTCGGTTGCCCGAAGGGTCGGGTCGGCCGCGATGCTGGCCCGGTTGCGATCCTTCAAGCTCTTGCGCTGCGGCATACGTGGCACTCCTCAGTGCATACGGGGTGAAGTAGGTCCAGAGCCTGGGTCAGGCGTCTGGGCGTCGATGATGTGAGCGACGGCGTGGGCGTACTCGACAGCGACCTTGGACCGCGGGGCGTAGATGCTCACGGGCTGGCCGGCGGTGTAGGCATCCTTCGCCGCGACTCCTTCGCACACGGGCGGGGTCACCAGGCCGGGATAGTTTTCTTCCAGCGCTTCTACGACCTCACGGTCGAGCCGTCGGCGGGTGTCGTGACGAGTCGGGACGAAGAAGTGCACGCGCTGACCGGGATTCATGCGCGGCGCGATGCGCTGGGCGATGACTTCCACGAGCCGGTCGATCTGGTCATAGGCCTCGGTCGTGCACGCCACGGCACAGACCACCACGTCAGCGGCTGCCAGAGCAGCCAGGGTGACCAGGCCAAGAGCGGGTGGGGTGTCAATCACGATGTCGTCCCACTCCCCCGCCAGGCTCGGCAGGTAGTCACGCAAGGACGTGATGACCTCCGGACGCTGGTCCAACGTGGCCAGGTCGTGCGTCCCGGCAAGCACGCTCGCCCCACTCACGCTCGGGGAGGCTACGGCCGCCTCCGCGGCCGTAGCCTCAGCAAGCAGAACATCGGCAGCCACAGCCTGGACCTCGGTGTCATCACCAATGCCCAGGCGAGTCGTGAAATTGCCCTGCTGATCAAGGTCTATCGCCAGCACGCGGCGACCCCGACGCGCCAGCCCAACCACGAGCTCGGCAGCCACGGTGGTCTTGGTCGAACCACCCTTGGACAAGGCAACGGCATACACGGTCATGCTGGATCTCCTAGGTCTTACACATCGACTGCGGTCCGACCAGACAGGTCAAGAACAGGACCACCACCGGTCGCCCCACGCCCTGCTCGCGCGGCACCCCGTACTCGATGACCCAGCCCTCTCGCAGGACCATGCCCGCGCATCGCCCTCCTCGGACTGGTCCAGTCTAGCAGTACTGTCAGTAACCGCTAGATGGTCAATAACCTCAAATAAGTCAAGTCTCTTCATCGCAGAAACCTGGTCCATCTATGTCATAGACGCATGGATTCCCATCCGGTCAGACCTCCGCGGGAACACCACCGAGCCTCAGCCCGCACCCCGGATGTCCTGTCAGAAGCCCGAGCCGACGGGTGCGGCAGCCAACCTCCACACCCGCGCGTGACATCTCCGGCGGCTGCCGTGCCCGTCGGGCCGCAGGGGGTCTGGGGGCAGCGTGCCCCAGCAGCAGTCCCCGCCGCCGGCCCCACGACCAGGACCCACCCCACCCCCGGTAGTTACTTTCCGTGACCTAGAGCGGGGGGGTGGAGATCGAACCGGTGGGCTCGTCATCGCGGCTGATCGGGCCCTCGCGCGGTCGTCCTAGTCCTGGGATCGACGGCCCCGTGGGCCGGTCCGCTCCCGCGTGCGAGGCGCCTGGACCGGTGCCGGTCTCGGGTCCGATCGAGGGGTCCTGGACCCGTCCGGTGAGCTTGATCAGGCCGGTGGGCAGCCTCGGGGGCGTGCCCATCGGCGCCCACCGGGGCTGCCCACTGACCCACCGGTTCTGACCTGTGGTTTCGTGCCTGCCCACCGGCGCCCACCGGGAACCGGCGAAAGCGCTGCCTACGCGCGTAGGCGCGTGCGCGCGCGAGGCCGGTGGGCGCCGGTGGGCAGACCCGGCCAGGGGAGAGGCCCCGCACCCGATGGCTGGGGGCGTCCAGCTGGGGGCACGCTGCCCCCAGACCCCTTGCGGGCCCGGGCCCGGACCGGCGCACGGCGGCGGCGGTGGCCAGGACCCGTAGTGCCGGCCCGCACCCCCGGGATCGAGGGGGACCGGCCCCGGGTCGTGGTGACGGAGAGTGCCCACGGCGGGCTGGTGCAGACGCCGCGAGGTATGCCGTAAGCGTCCGCGGGGAAGAGGGACGATCCCGCCCGTCCAGGAGCGGTGCTCAGACCTCGGTGGCGGGTGTGACGAGCTCGGCGGTGAGCCACTGGCTGACGGTGACGCCCTCGACGCTGCCGTCCTCCACCAGGTAGGTGCACCGCACCTGCCACGCCCCGTCGCCGCGACGCCGGAAGGCGTGCGCCAGCCCCGGATGCCGCTGCTGCCCCCGAGCCCCATCGACCGCCGCCACCCACACCATCCGCCGCCGCGGCGCCCGCAGCTCTCCGCCCTCCAGCGGCCCACCGGCCCCGCCCGCGGGCCGCTCACCCAGCGGGACTCCACGACGACGAGGCGGGGGAGGGACGGTCATCCCAGCAGCCTACGAAGACGACACGGCAACGTTCTCAGGCATGGGGGAGGGGGCGCCCTCAGGCGAGCTGAGGGCGCCGGTTCAGCTCCCCGAAGGGTCATCTCTCGCGGTAATCGTCATGGGGCGTGCGCGCCCGGTCCACAGGGCTTGTCTGGTGGCTGTCGTACGGGTGCGACGGCCCCACGATGCGTGCTGGCTCACCGCTCACCCGGTGGCCACCGGGACCCCGTGATCGGTGGCCACCGGGTGGCCACCGGCTCAGGTCTGGCCACCGGGTGGCCACCGGCCCGGTGGCCACCTTGACCACCGGCCCTGACCTGCGGGGATGTCGCCGGCACCGGGATGGCCACCGGCACCGAGAGTCGAGAGCGAGAGAGCGTCCTTACGCGCGCCCGCGCCTCGCGGGCGCGTACATGCGCGCGCGAGGCCGAGGGTCTGGGCCACCCCTGACCGGGGCTGGCCTGGCCCCCCAGGGTCAGCCGCGGCGGGCTCGCTTGGTGCGGGTGGCGAGGCGGGTCAGGGTGTGGGTGCGGTGGGCGGCTGCGGGGTCGACCGCGGCGACCTGCTCGGGACCCCACCCGGCGGCGGTGTACAGGGCCCGCCGGGAGGCGATGGTCTCGGAGAGCAGGGCGCGCCACACGGCCGGGTCGCTGTGCTCCCACGTGGCGAGGGGGGCGTGCTGGGTCAGGACTGCGGTCCAGGCCGCCTCCACCCGCTCGAGCAGACCCACGTCCCCGTCCTCGGCGTCCTGCACCTCGAGGACGGCGTCACCGTCGTCACCGGTGGGGCAGACCTCGTCGGCGGCCGCAGGATCCTGCACGTCAGCGGTCTCTTCGGCGAGGCGGTCGGTCTCGGCCTGCCACGCACTCGTGCGCACGATGGGCGGGCAGACGGGGCACGGCGCCGCCACGACCCGACCCATGACGTCGGTGGTGGTGAGCCAACCGTGGTCGCATCCGGGACGCCCGCACGGCTGGGGACGGTGCAGCTCGCCCGTGCCGACGTCGAGGGCAGCCGGGTCGAGGGTCTGGCACCAGTGGTGGACCAGCCCACCAGGGGAGGTGGCCTGTGCTGGTGGGGTCCAGCCGCGGTCGCGGTAGCCCTGCTCGACCGCGGCCAGCCACGCAGCAGCGGTCCACCCGGCGGCCGCGTAGGGCGCCAGGTGCGCCGCTACGGCCCGCGGACGCAGCCGATGGCCCCACGGCACCCGGGAGGCGATTTCTCGCGCCAGAGCGGCCCCCAGGGCCCTTCCCGGGCTTGTTACGCCCGCCGCGCGTCGCGGATTCGCCTGTCCCCTCGTGGTCTTCGGCTGCCTCGCCGCTCGCGGCGCGTCAAGGTGAGTGAGAGTCAAAGGTGAGTTTTCTATTCCAGTTGAGGACTCTCCGAGATGGCCTCCGCAGTCCACAAGATGCGCGTGACCTGGGGTTTTGCGGCCGGTCAGGCGGGCACGGACAGCACCGAGGGCGGCCGCCTGCTCGAGGTAGGGGGTCAGCTCGGGGGGGCAGTGCGCGGCCCAGATGCTCGGCAGGCCTTGCTGGCGTATGCCGCGGGCCCAGCACCAGCGCCGCTCGGCCAGGCGCAGGCGGCGGCCTTCGGCGATCTCGACCAGGACCCCCAGGCCGCGGGCGGCGATCCGCAGGGCGCGGGCCACGGTGCCCTCGGAGCAGCCGCAGCGCGCGGCGATGGTGCCGTGGTGGCCGTCGATGTCGCGGCCGGTGCGCAGGTCGCCGGTGGTGGCCATGGCGCGTAGGACCCGCATCAGCGTGGTGACGTCGATGGCCTCACCGCGGCCGCCGGCCGCTGACGGGGACCGCAGCACGTCGCCGAGGTCGCGGGCCATGGCCTCGACGGCGTCCAGCCACACCTCCCGGCGGCGCCAGGGCGTCACGCCGGCGTAGGCGCCGGCGGCGGGGATGCCGGCCAGGCCCCGACGGCGCGGGCACGGCGCCGTGCGCTGCAGCGAGGCCGGTCGCGGCCGGTCGCGCAGAGCCAGTACCGCGACCCGCAGACCGTCCGCAGACACCGTCCGGGCAACCGGCGCGGGGGCGGGATCCTGCGGCGATCCTGGCAAACAGGTGATGACGCAACGCCCAACTCTCACCCGGAGAGCGGTATCTCCGGGTGTTGCACTTGCCAGGACAGGGGTGGCGATACGTAACATGAGTACGAAACCTCGATCGACACGAACCCTCAAGGTCCGAGTCCTTCGTAGGAAGCCACACGGTCCCGAGTGCCGGCCAAAGCTTCGGGGATCGCGTGAGCTGGGTTTACGAACGATGGCCCGCCCGCCAAGGGCGGGCCATCGTCATGTCTGGGGTCAGGTCATCCGGTCAGAGGGAGCTCCTCCTCCTGCTTCTTCCTTCGCGACACCGCACCGTTGGGGCGACGACGGCCCTGCGCGTTCTTGTAGCCGAGCAGGCGCCGCTCGCCGAGCGCCTGAAGGCTGATGCCCTCGGCTCTGGCTTCGTCGTTGAGACGGGCCCACTCGTCCGTGGTGAGACGGACCATGCAGACCTTGTCGCGCTTCGGCTTGGGATCTGTGGTCATGCGAGACATACAACCACATCCGCCATATTCCGTTGTTAGCAACTGTGGCGTGTCGGCGAGTCGTACGGCTTCCTCGGCGCCGGTCTGGTCGTCGCGGGTGATCTGGCCGGCGTCACGTAGCTCGGTCAGGCGGCGCTGGATGGGGCTGCGAGGGATGCCGGTGGCGGCGACGAGGTCAGCGGTGGTGGGGGGGCCGGTGCGCAGGGCGTCGAGAATCTGGGCGCGGCGATGGGCGGGGGACAAGGCCGGCTCGGGCGTGCTCGTCGGGTGTCAGGTTCCCCGGCGGTGTGGCCGGTGTGGGCGGGGCACACCGGCCTGCCAGCGGGTGCCACTGCGGCGGGTGTCGCCGTGCAGGATCGCGCACCAGCCGCCGCCTTCGGACAGCGTGGTCAGGTCGGTGCCCTCGGCCGTGGCGTCGTCGATGCCTTCGATTTACGACGACTTGCCCCGCGGCGATCATCAGGCCTGGGGTCCTGGGTGTTCTGCTCGGGGGCATCGTCGGTGCGGGCTGGGGTGGTCAGTCGTCGTAGACGCTCGATCGGTGACCGAGGTCCAGGGCGATGATCACGACGTCGTCGCGTCGGATGTCGAGCACGGCCCGGTAGTCACCGATACGCGGCCGCCACAGGCCGGTCAGGGGGCCGGACAGGGCCTTGCACGGCGCGGTCGGGTCTTCCAGCGTGGCCAGTCGCTCGAGGGCGTCGAAGACGCGGCGTGCGACGGGCTTGTCGAGCTTGCGCATCGCTTTGGCGGCGCGTGGGGAGTAGCGGACCTGCCAGCCCATCAGAAGAGCTCGGCGGCGAGGTCTGCGCTGGAGATCGTCGCGACGTCGCCACGGCGGATGGCTTCGGCCTCGCCGCGCAGCTGGTAGGCGTACTCGAGGTGGTCCAGGTGCTCCAGGAGCGCCTCGCGCACGTAGTACGCCACGGGGCGGCCGGTGGTCGCGCTCAGCGCGTCCAGCCGGTTCTTCGTCGCGGCGTCCAAGCGCAGGCTCACCACGGATGTAGACATGTTGACATCCTAGGTCCCAACGACGGCTGTGGCCCGGGCTTCCAGGCAGTCCTGGTGAAGACACGAGTGACAGGCCCGGCGGACACTTCCCGCTGCCTGGGATGGACGGCGGGGGAATCTCACTGTCCTGGCTATCGGGTGCAGTTCCATGCGAAGGAGAGCATGTGGGCCGCGCGGCTGTCGAGCTGGTCGAGATCGAAGGTGATGTGGGCGGAATCCGCTTCGCGGATGTGGGTGACGTGACCGCGTCGGGCCCATCGGCGGGCGAAGTCGTTCGCGTCGTCGGCGACTCGCTCGTCGCGCCCCATGGACGCGAGCCACAGGGGTGGCAGGGGTGTGTCGGCGGAGGCCACGACGTGCAGAGGTGACACGGCTGCTCGGCCTGCACCCGAGCGCGGGAACTCGTCGGCCCAGAAGCGACCGTTCCCGTGTCTGGAGAGATCGCGGACGTCGAGGAGCGGGGCGGTCACCGCGACCCCGCCCACCTCCGGGTGCCGGGTGTCCTCGTCCAGGGCGGCGAGCAGCGCGACGAGGCCCCCGTGGGACGCGCCGCACAGGATGATCCGGCCAGGTCGGGTGAGTCCGTCAGCCACCACGTGGCGGATGATCGCGATCAGGTCCTGGACCGCCCGACGCTTGCGCTCGCCGCGACCGGCGGTGTGCCAGGCCGGGCCGAGCTCGCCACCGCCGCGGACCTGTGCCGTGACGACGAGGCCACCGGCTCTGGTCCAGGCCGCTGTGGTGGGTTCCGCCTCGGGCCAGTGCTCGACCCCGAAGCCGCCGTAGACGGTCAGGAGCACCGGCGGGTCGTCGCGCCTGCTGCCGCAAGGGCTGGTGGTGACGACATAGGGCACGGATGTGTCCTCGTCGCCCGGGGTGCGACGGCGTTCATGGAGGCACTGCCCCGGCGAGCCCTGGGCAGGGGCAGGGGGTATGTCGGCGGTGAGGTCGAGGCGTTCCAACCGGCTCGGGTCCTCTGCCCGGCGGGTGACCAGCCACAAGGAACGGTCGTCGTGCACCGTCATGCCTCGCAGGTCGGTCCCCAGCGGGGCCCGCCACAGCGGGGGTGTCGGGTCGTCGCCCGGCTGCAGGCGCCTGACCTGCAGCTCACCGTCCTGCCGGGTCACGGCGAGGAGGGGGCCGGGTGAGGCGGTGGGCGGCCCGTCGGGACGACGATGATGGTCTTCCTGGACGACCGCGGACACGCGCCCGGCGGGCAGGCGCCAGGTGATGTCCCCGGCGGGGGTCGTCAGGTGGTCGTCGACGTGCAGCAACGGACCGCTGCTCACCAGGTGCGTGGGGATCGAGCTCGGTATGTCGAGAAGCGGGCTGCCGGCCGGCTCGGCCACGACCGGTGCCGGACGCCCGGGACGCTCGTCGGGCTCCCGGACGAGCGTGATGCGGGTGCTCCGTGTCGTGCGTTCCACCAGGACGACCCGCGTCCGGCCCTCGTGGACCGTCGTGGCCAAGGACCGGACGGCGCCGTCGGGGTGCTCAGGGCACAGCAGGACCTGGCCCTGCGTCGTCAGCAGGGGTCTCGTCGTGGGCGAGATCCCCTGGGCCAGCACGTCACCCGGCGGGTGTCCGGGGCCGCAGACCCAGCGCAGGGCGCGTCGCTCGCTGCCGGGCTCGCGCTCCAGGACGGCGCAGGCTCCACCTCCCGACAGGATGGACACGGGATCGGTGACCGGCAGGTCCAGCCGGCCAGGGTCCTGGTGGACCAGCTGATACCGGGTGCTGCGCCATACGCCGACGTCTGCCTCGCGGCCGTCTCGTGCTGGGCGGTGGACGTGCATCAGACCCCAGGGCGTCGGCCTCGGCACGGACCACCTGGCGCCTGCGCCGACCTCACGGATCTGCTCGAGGAACCACTCCGCCGAGCCGACCGCCGTCATCGACCGATCCCGTCGAGGCCGCCGGCGGACGGCGCGGCGAACCATCCCACGTGGCCGCCGTCGCGCAGCGGGCTCGGCGCGGCAAAGGTACGTAGCGGTGTGCCCGGCGCGTGGACGTCGACCAGGTGCACCTGACCGTGGCCGCCGCGGGTGACGAGCACGGTCTCCGCCTCGGGACAGGCAGCGACCGATCGCCGGTCTGCGTCGTCCCAGGGCTCGTGCCCGCGGCGGGGGCCGTGGGCCAGTCGCGGCAGGGACCATGTCCCACGCGATCTCAGGTCGGTCAGGTCGTGGGCGATCAGCTCGTCCCCGTCCGGGTGCACGCGGGTGGTGACCAGAGCGGTGGGGGTCAGGGCACATCGGAACACCAGACCGGGGCCGATGGGTGCAAGGTGGGTACGTCCGGTGTCCAGGTGATGGACCCACAGGTGGTTGTCCCAGTCGTCCCACCGCAGGGGATCCTCACCGCCGCGGCGCAGCGTAGCTGCGACGAGCCGTCGGCGGGGGCAGCACCGCAGGTAATAGGCCCGGCCCACGTCGCTGCTGGTCCCGCTCTGCCCAGCGTCCCAGGGAACGACCCCCAGGGGGCGAGGCGAGCCGTCCTCCACCGCGAATCGTTCCAGCCCGCGCTCGGTGGCGATCAGCAGGCAGCGGCTGATCGGGTCCCAGGCATCCCCGTGGCCTGCGTCTCCCACCTCGTGGATGACCTGTCCGTCGAGGTGGGGCACGTGCGGACCTGCAGCAGCCACCTCGACGATCCCCAACGCCTGGACGGCCCCTGGCGCGCGATGACGCAGCAGGACCTCGTGATCGGTGAGCGCGATGCCCGGCTCACCCACCCGGGTACGGACCCGCCGCGCTCGTGGTCGCCCGGGAGCAGCCAGGTCCACGAGCGTGAGCTGATCGCTGCTCGGTTCGAAGGAGTCTCCCGCCCCGGTGCTCACGGCAAGCCAGCGCCCGTCGGGGCTGCACGCCAGGTGCTCTCCGGGGATGGCGACCGGGACCCGCTCCACCGACGTTCGGCCGGAGCCAGGGGTGAGCAGCACCAGCTCCCCCGCCGCGTCGTCGACGAAGGCGATCCGCCCGTCAGGGAGCTGGAGCAGCCCGGCGTGCTCGGCGAGAGCGGTATCCGTCAGAACGGTCTCCCACCGGGCCGACTGCGGATCGAAGGTATGGACGGTCTGGGCGCGCTGGTCGGCAACCACCAGGAGCGTCGTGTGTGGATCCTGTGAACAACCCATAGTATTGAGAATGATACTCATTACAGTTAGGGTCGGATAGTCATCGACCCTCGGTGACGTTGCATCACTGAAATGAGAGGAGAACACCATGGAGAACGACATCGCCGTGGAGATCCAGGAGACCGAGCACCTGGCCCACCTGTCTGCGTCCCACTCGAACGCCCTCGTGGAGAACCCCTTCGAGGTCTGACGCGTTCGCTGCGGGCCCGTGGCCACGTCGCTGCGGGCCCGCAGCCCTGACCGAGACCGTGCTCATGAGCTGTGAGGACCTTTCATGCCGACGAGTCCCCCCTCGTCCGAGTCGCGTGTCGTCCGCGCGGCCGACGGAGCCTTCCTTCGCATCGCCCCCCAAGCCTCGACCGCTCAGGTGGACGAGGTTCTCGCGCAGCGCGCCGCACGTCGGCGTCCTCAGCGAGCCGGGATCCGCGTCCGTGGGGACGCACCGCAGATCTTCGGCCCCGTCCTGAGCGCGCTTGCGCAGGTGGGGAGCCCGCAGGAGGTCACCGACCGCACCTGTGCCGCCCCTGCCGACGCCTCGCTCACCCTGGCCCTGCACGCCATCCGCAACCAGGACGACGAGGACATCGCGGACGCGGACCTGGCAGCCGGGTTCGCAGTCGTCCGGGTGCACCGCGAGGACGATGTGCTCTTCGTCCACCCGCTCGCCGACCCGTCAGATCCGCGCGCCGTCCGGGCCGTCGACGTGCGCGCCCGGAGGATGGCGGCCAGCCCCGCACCCGAGCACCTCGCACGGACCTGGCACGAGGTGGGCGGCGACCCGCTCCTCGACCTGCCACCAGTCGCCGCGGCGCTGGCGGCAGCGCACGTCCTGGAATCCTGCTTGGACCTTCTCCACCAGGTTCCCGCCCGCGGACCGAGCCTGCTGTTCCGGCTGGAGATGACCCCCCTGCGTCTCAGCGAACACCCCGTGCTGCGGGTGCCCGAGACGGAGCCGCTGAGATGAGCGCCCGCCGCGTGGACGTGACCCCCGTCGCCGTCGCCGCCGGCGACGGCACCACGCTGCGCACCCTCCACGTGTCGGCCTCTCCTGCCCGGGCTCGCGGCACCGTGCTGATCCGGACCCCCTACGACGCGTCCAGGCTCGTCTCCGAGGCGTCGAGCTGGGCCCGCGCGGGATACCACGCCTACGTCCAGGACGTGAGAGGCCGCCACGGATCCGGCGGCCGGTGGATCCCCTACGAGCACGAGGGGCCCGACGGCGCCGACACCGTGCGCGCGCTTGCGACGGCCGGGCGGGTGCACGGCCCGTTGCTGCTGAGCGGCTCGTCGTACGGCGCCTACGCCGCCCTCGAGGCCACGCGGGTGCTGACCCGCACGGGTGGCCCCCGCCCGGCCGGGATCGTCGCCATGGTGCCGGCCCTCGGGCTCTGGGACACCGCCCATGCCCCCGACGGGACCCCCCGCGTGCGAGACCGCCTCGGGTGGTGGCTGCAGCACGGGTGCGGACGGGTCTCCGGCCCGGCCGTGCCCCCGGCCGCCCTCGACCTGCTGTGCGCCCGGGCCGAGCAGGGCGGCGTCCGATCGGTGCTGGACGACCTGCCGCCGGAGATCCTCGCCGTCCTGCCCCGGTCAGCGGCTGCCACCGCGCAGGCGGACCTGCCCGTGCTGTGGCGACGGCTCTGGGACGCACCCCGGCCTGACCCCGTCGCCCGGTGGTCGCCGATGAACCTGCCTCTCCTGGTGGTGACCGGCGACGACGACTTCTTCGCCGAGGACGCGCGGCTGCTCGCCGGATCGTGGCCCGGCCCGGCGTCCCTGGTCACGGGTGGCTGGGGCCATGGGATGGGCACCGAGCTGGCCCAGGACCACCCGGTCAGGGCCGCGCTGCGCACCTGGGGCGGACTGATGCCTGTCGTCACGGCCTGGGCCGAGGCGGCAGCCGCGTACCACCCCACCACCCTCCAGGCACGGCGGCTGCAGGCCTGGCTGCGCCTGGACCCCCGCTCCGGATGGATCCCCACCTCCCCCAGGAGAGCTGCATGAGCATCACCGACCGCCCGGCCTGGCCCCTGGACGCCCTCGTCGACGAGCAGTGCGGGATCATCCGCCGAGTGCGTGAGGTCCTCACTCCCGAGCGGGCACCACAGGCCTACACGTCCCTGACCGCAGAGGTGTCCGACGCACGCCGCCTCGGCGAGTGGCCCGCCGATCGGGTATCGCTCGGAACGACCTTCGGCGACGCCCAAGGCGCCTGGATGGCCGCGGTCGGCGAGGCCTGCGAGAGGTACTGCGGCAACCACCTTCCTCCCGGGGGCGAGGGTCTGCGCCAGGGGACCGCACGGGAGCTGCGTGCCGAGGGCCTGGAGGTGATCGACCTCGAGACGCTGCCACGGTTCGCGGACTGGCAGCTCGCCCGCCCGGGGTTCGAGTACACCGACCTCACGCAGGACACCCCGACCCTGTGGGTACCCTGCGCCGAGGACCATCCCGACCTGGCTGCCCGGGGTGCCGGCCCGCAGGTGTGGGCGCCGTCCAGCCTGGTGCACCTGAACTGGCGGCTGCGCCGCTATCGCCACCTGCCCAGGGTGCACCATCTCAACTACGCCGGCATCGCGACCGGTCAGGGTCTGGCCGACGCGATCGACCGGGCACTCTTCGAGGTCGTCGAGAGGGACGCCCTCGAGCTGTGGTGGCACCTGGACGGCCCTGCCCGCGGGATCGATCCAGCCACCGTGCCCGGGCTGACCGAGGCCATGCAGGGATGTGACCTGCGGTTCTGGGTCGTGGTGATGCCCTCCGACCTGGCACCGGCCTTCGCGGCCCTGGTCCACGACCCCCTCACGGACGTGTATGCCGCAGGCTTCTCGGCCAAGGCAGACCCGGCCGAGGCCGCCCGCAAGGCGGTTCTGGAGGCGGTGCACACCTGGATCTACACGCTGGGCACCGTCGAGGCCGACGGGTGGGTCTACCAGGCCGTCGAGGCGGGCCTCATGGCCAAAGGCCTGCACCTGGAGCACCGGAGCGACCGACGCTACCTGGACAGCGCAGGGGACCAGCTGCGCCTGGTCCGAGACCTGGGCGCCCACGTCCAGCTGTGGCAGGACCCTCGGCTCCACCACCTCGCAGGCAGGTTCACGCAGCCGTCGCTCGGGACGGGGTCGTTGACCGAGGTGTCCCCGGTGCCGGCCTCCATCCTGCGCCGCCGGCTGGCAGAGGCCGGGCACCGGGTCGTCGTCCATGACCTCACGACCCCGGACATCGCCCCCACGGGGCTGCGCGTGGCCCGGGTCCTCGTGGGCGACCTGGTCCCCAACGCCCCAGCCGCGTTCGCCCACTACGGCATGCCGCGGTTCGCGCAGGCGGCCCGGTCCTGGGGCCGTCCCGTCCCCGCCGGGCCGGACGACCTGACCCTGGCCCCTGCACCGCACATGTGAGGATGCGATGACCTCTCCCACGGACGACCGGGCCTTCACCGCGCTCTCTCCCGGACCCATGACGCACCCCGGTCCCCGCGCGAACCGGTGGCTCGGACCCGCCGTACGCCCTGGCAGCGGATGCGAGGCCCCGCTCGGGCAGCTGGTCCGGATCCTCGGCTGGGGACCCGACCACCACCTCGAGCCCGGGACGGGCCGGCCCACCCGCCTCAGGCGCCGGGGCGCCCCCTCCGCCGGCGCGTGCCAGCCCGTGCAGTGGCACGTGGCGTGCGGACGTGGCTTCGACCTGCCCGTCGGGCACCACGTGCTCGACCCCGACACCGGGTCGTTCACCCGGCGCGCCTCCGGCCCGGAACGGGGTGCGACCGCACCGGGCCGGGCCAGGGTGACCCTGACCGCGCTGCCGCGGCGCACGGCGGCGCGCTACCACCATCGCGCAGCACCATGCGTCATCGGCGACGCGGCCTATGCCTACTCCTTGCTCAGGGCGGGTCTGACGGGCGCCGGCGTGCCCTGGCAGACCGTCCGTGCCGATGCCGCCGCCCTCGCGCGGGCCGTCGGCCTGCCCGACGTGGACACCTGGTCCTTCGTGTGGCCGGGATCCGCCCCGGAGACCGCCCTGCTTGCGGTCGAGATCCGTGCCGGCACCACCGACCCGGACACGGGAGTCGAGGGCGATGCGGACCCGCTGGGCATCGCCCTCCCCGTCGGGCTGGACGCACCTGCCCCTTCCTGGATCCCCGGCATCGTCGACCTCGGTGTCGACCGACCTCCACCGCTGCCGCAGGAGCCGCCACCGCCCCTGTCGTACGCCGTGCTCCGCACCCGGCGCAGCCCGGATCCCCGCAGCCTGACCGACCGCACCCGAGCCGGCGGCGCTGGCACCGCGCACGGTCGGCCACCGCTGGGGCCGTGGTGCTCCGGGCAGCACTGGATCGACGGCTGCCGCACGGTCCGGCTCTACCACGCCGAGCCTGACCCGGCCCAGCAGTGGCAGGCCCACCACCAGGCCGCCCTCGACCTGACCCGTGCCCTGGCCACCGGACGGGGCGGGCGCCCCGTGTCCGGGTGGGTCCACGGCCCGGTCCACGGCCACGTCAGCCACGCCCTCGTCCTGGAGGACGCATGATCAGCCCCGCCGTCGAGGCTCCGGCTCCGCTCGCTGCAGAGGAGCGGTCCGATCCGCCGATCACCAGGCTCGTCGCCCGCGTCGTCGACGTCCGCCTGTGGCGGCTGGCTGCGCGGCATCCTCGACGGCTCGGCGCGACCGTGCTGCTCCAGCTGGCGGTCACCGTCACCTACTGGGTCCAGGCGATCTGCCTGGCCCTGACCCTGGCCCGGGTCGCGGGCGCGGCGCGGGGGGCAACGGCTGCGCAGGACGTCTGGGGACCTGTGGCCGGGGTGCTGGCCTGCCTGATGACGAGGGCCCTGCTGGTCCTGACGCAGGCGTGCGCGGCGGCCCGTCTGGGTGCGGCGGTGCGTGGGTGCCTGCGAGAGCAGGTCCTGCGGTCCTTGCTCACCCCGGCTCGGCTGTATGACGCGTCCGACCGGCTGGGCGCCCGCCGGCTGGCGCTCACCGAGGGGGTGGAGGGGGTCGATGCCTACGCCAGCACCTACATCCCGGCGGCGCTGCAGGTCTGGTGCCTGTGCCCGGTGATCCTCGTGGTGCTCGCGGTGCTGGATCCTTGGGCTGCGGCGGCTCTCGCGGCGTGCATCGCGGTGGCCGTCCTGGGGCCGCGCGCCTGGCGCCGGCTTCTCCTGCGGCGTGGGCGCAGCCACTGGGACAGCTACGAGGCGCTGAGCGCAGACCACCTGGAGTCCTTGCGGGTCATGCCGACGCTGCGGGTGCTGGGCGCGGTGCACCGTCGTCGGGCGGCCCTCGCGGCGCGCTCGGACGCACTGCACCGCGACACGGTCTCGACGATGCGGCTGTCGCTGCTGGACACCGGGCTGATCGATCTCGGCATCCAGGCGGGTCTGCTGCTGGCCTCAGGTCTGGCAGCGCTGCACGCGGTCGGCCTCGGCCCCGGCGGTGGCGAGACGGCTCGGCCCTTCCTGGTGCTGCTGCTGGCGTCGGAGGCCTTCCGACCCGTGCGTGACCTGGCACGGGCCTGGCACGCCGGCTACCTGGGGCTGTCGGCCCTGGACAGCCTGGACGCCGCGCTGCGGCCCGGGTCGCCCGCCGTGGCGTCGCCCACGGCTGGCGTCGGGCGGCCGGCCGCCGAGCCGAGCCCGCTGGCGGGCCAGGAGGTCCGCGAGCTCGTCCTGGCGGACGTGGAGTTCAGCTACGACCCGGAAGTCCCCGTCCTGCGCGGTGCCACGCTCGCGCTGCGGCCCGGCCGGCTGGTCGCCCTCACGGGCCCCTCGGGCTCCGGCAAGTCGACGCTGCTCGACCTGGCTCTCGGTCTGCTCCAGCCCCAGCGGGGGTCGGTCCGGCGCCCGGACCACGTCGCCGTGGTGTCCCAGCGCTCCTACCTCTTCCCCGGGACGGTGGCGCAGACGTTGCGCACGAGCAACCCCTCCGCCCCGGAGGCGGAGCTGTGGGAGGCGCTGGAGTCCGTGGGGCTTGCCGGGACGGTGCGAGGCTGGCCCGACGGGCTGGCCACCCGCATCGGGGAGGCAGGGCACGACCTGTCGGGCGGGCAGCGTCAGCGCCTGGCGGTCGCCCGGGCCCTGCTCGCCCGGGCCGACCTCCTGCTGCTGGACGAGCCCACCAGCGCCCTGGACGAGGGGGCCTCGCGTCAGGTCCTCGCCACGCTGCGGGCCCGGTCCCGGAGTGCGATCGTGGTGATGATCGCCCATCGCCCCGAGGCCCTGGCCGCCGCCGACCTGGTCCTGCGCCTCGAGGAGGGCAAGGTCGTCGAGGTCCCGGCCGAGGAGTCGAGCGGATCCGACGTCCCGGTGGACGACGGTGTCCCTGCGGGGACCGGCGTCCTCGCACCCGTCGGCGGTGACGACGAGCAGGGCCGGGGGGCGCTGGAGGGGCCCGGGACGACCGGGGGCCGATCGACCGTCCAGGACATGGCCCGCCTGCTGCCCCACCTGCGTCCGGAGCGAGCAGCGCTGGCCTGGACCACGGTGGTGGACCTGGCCGCGGCCGTCTCTCTCGTGGGCCTGTCGGTGGCCACGGCCCACCTCGTCGCCACCGCCGTCGTGGACCGCCGGGTCGACGGTCCGGGATGGTGGGTGGCTGCCGTCCTGCTGGCCCTCGTGCGGCCGGTGCTGACCTGGCACGAGATGGACATCTCTCACGACGTGGCCTACCGGGTGCTGGCCCGGCTGCGGATGGCCCTGTATGACGGCTACGCCCGCGGGGTGCCGTCACGACGCGCCGTGCACTCCGGGCGGTTGGCGGCCACGGCGATGTCCGACGTCGAACGGCTCGAGTTCTTCTACGCGCATACCGTCGCCCAGCTGGCGGCCGCCGCCGTGCTGGTGCTGGTGGCGGTGCCGCTGCTCGCTCTGCTCTCTCCCGCCATGGCGGTGGTCCTACTGCTGGGGACCTCCCTGCTGGCCCTGGTGACGGTCGCGGTCCAGGGCCGGGGGGACCGGTGGGGCGAGGCGCAGCAGGCGAGGTTGGCGGACCTGTCCTCGACGGTCGTCGACCTCCTGGCGGGCACGAGAGAGATCCTGGTCCTCGGCCGGCGCGAGCAGGCTGTGACCGACCTGTCGGCCCTGGCGGAGCACATGGACGTGCCGGCGCGCCGCATCCGCCTGCTGGAGGCGCTGGGGACCACGGCCCGGGAAGCCGTCGTGGTGGCTACCGCCGTCGCGCTGCTCCTCGCCGCCTGGGCGCAGCCGGGGACGGACCCGGTGTGGCTGCCGTGCCTGCTGGCAGGGGCCCTGACGGTGCTGGCGCCGGTCGCAGAGGCGATCGCCACCACGGCCCGTCTGCAGCCGCACCGGGCCTGTGCGCGCCGGGTGGCCGACGGCATCGACCTGGGCTGCGACGCGTCTGCTCCCGCCGTGGGGGACGACCACGTCCCAGAGGTGCCGGCGGAGGCGGACCGGCGAGCCGTGGTCACGCGTGGGGCGGTCGTCAGGCTCGGCGACCGGTCCCGGGTGCGGGTGCCCGACCTCGACCTGGGCGCGGGGGAGCATGTGGGCATCGCGGGCCCGTCGGGCATCGGGAAGTCCACCTTGGCGCGGCTGCTCGTGGGCCTGTGGGAGCAGGACGAGGGCCTGGTGCTCGTCGCGGGGCGACCCCCGGCCCGGATCCCGGACGACGAGCGGCCACGAGTGGTGCAGCTGGTCGAGCAGGACGCCCCCCTGGTGCACGGGACCCTGGCCGACAACCTGCGCCTCGGCGCGTGGCAGGCATCGCCGGAGGAGCTGACCGACGCCCTGTCACGAGCCGGCCTGCCCCTGACGCGGGCGACCTTCCCCGACGGCCTGGACACCCTCCTGGGTGAGGGCGGGGCAACCTTGTCCGGAGGCGAGCGAGCGCGGGTCTGCCTGGCCCGGGCGCTGCTGCTGGATCCTGCGATCCTGGTCCTCGACGAGGTGACGGCTTCCTTGGATGCCGCCGCCGAAGACGCGGTGATGGCTGCGGTGTCCCGGCTCGGGTGCACCGTCCTGGTCATCAGCCACCGGGAGCGGACCCTCGCCACCTGTCATCGCGTCGTGCGGTGGTCCTGAAGGAGGCTTCGCCCCGGACAGTCCTCAGCCCGGGTAGAGCGCGGCGTTGATGGTCGTCACGGCGTCAAGATTGCCCCAGGTGCCGGGCAGCAGCTGGGCCGCAGGGATGCCCACGAGCCGGCTGGCACGCACAGCCTTGATGTCAGGCAGATTCCGGCGCAGCCACTCCCGGGTGCGATGCTCGTGCTCGGGTCCGGTGGTCCCGAAGACGATGACCTCGGGATTCTTCGCGAGCAGCGTCTCGCGGGAGACCTCTGCGGCGAAGAAGGACGCGAAGGCCGGGTCCTGGGGGGTGAACACGCTGCGGCCACCGGCGGCCTTGCCGATGCTGTGCTCGACCCCGGCACCGATGGCCGTGATGGTGTCCCCCTCGATGAAAAGCTGAGCCATGGTCGGTTGCGGCTTGCCGCGAGCCCGGTCAGCAGCGGCCCGCAGCTGTGCCTCGGCCTGGCGACGCAGCTCGGCAGCGGCCGGCTGGACGTGCAGGATCGCACCGAGCGCGTCGATGTCGCTCAGCAGGTCGGTCACCTCGGCCGTGGATCGGCGAGCGGGGCAGCCGGCCGCCGCGACATACGTCGATGCCCCCGCTGCCGTGAGCTGCTCCTGCGTGGCATAGCCCTTCTCGCCGGTGAACTCGTATGTCGTCGGCGAGAGCACGAGATCGGGCTGGGCGGCCAGGAGAGCCTCACGCGCCGGGGGGCCCATGGTGCTGAGCACACGCGGGTTGCCGCCGGCCGAGCTCACCGACGGCGGGACGGGCTGGCCGTCCGTCTGGGCGACACCCACGACGGCACGCCCGGCCCCCAACCGAGCAACCAGGTCGGCCTGACCCGGGTTGAGAGCGACGATCCGTCGAACGGTAGCGGGATAGGTGGCGGCCTTGCCGCACATGGTCACGTGGGAGCGGCCTCCCTGCAAGGAGGCCGACGACCCGGTGGGGGTGACCGCGCCGCCGCACCCGGTCAGCAGGATCGAGATCCCGGCGAGCGCGACAGCGCCGAAGCATCGGGATCGCCTCGCCAGCAGGCGGTCGTAGGTGGACGTCATGGGCTCTGCGCTCCGATCAACTCATGGACAGGGTCGGTCCGCGTAGGGGTAGAGGGTCGACGGAAGGAGAGGACGGTGCCACCGCGCGGGTCCGGCAGGGCACGAGACGACACCCGGAGCACCTGGTCCACCACGGCTGGAGTCAGGACGGACTCCACGGGACCCTCCGCACATACCGTCCCCTGGTCGAGGACCACGGCCCGGCGGCAATAGGTCAGAGCCAGGTTGACGTCGTGCAGGGCGGCAAGGACGGTGGCGCCCCGGTGGGTGACCAGGTGGAGAAGCTCATGCTGGAAGCCCAGGTCCGCATGGTTCGTCGGCTCGTCGAGGATCAGGACGGGTGCCTGCTGGGTCAAGGCCCGGGCGAGAAGGACGCGCTGCTTCTCACCTCCGGACAGGGAGGAGAAGACCCGTCGGTGCAGGTCAGCGGCGCCGACCTCGGCGAGGGAGTCATGGGCCAGGGCAAGGTCTGCAGGCGAGTCCACCCCGAACCCGCGCTGGTGAGGTACCCGCCCCAGGAGGACGACGTCCAGGACGGTCATGGGGAAGTCGTTGGTGATCTCCTGCGCCATGACGGCGATCCGGCGCGCCACCTCGGGGGCAGGGAGCCGGTGCACGTCGTCACCGCCGACATGGACGGTGCCTTTCGAGGGTCGATGCACGCGATAGGCCGCCCGCAGGAGGGTGGACTTGCCGCTGCCGTTGGCACCGACGAGACCGACCACCTCACCGGACGGGACGACGAGATCGACACCGCCCAGAATCGGGTTGCCGCCCAGCTCGACGTGGACATCGCTGAACCGGAGCTCCATCACACGGCCTTTCGTCGCATGAGCCAGAGGAAGAAAGGCGCCCCGACGACAGCGGTCAGGACACCCAGCGGCACCTCGACCGGCTCGGCGACGCTGCGGGCGAGGAGGTCGCACGAGGGGAGGAATACCGCGCCGCCCAGGACCGTCAGCGGCAACACCCGACGGTGGTCCGAACCGACGACCATGCGCACGACGTGCGGGACGATCAGGCCGACGAACCCGATGCCACCCGCCACCGACACCGTGCTCGCCGTGAGGACAGCCGCGACCAGCAGCAGGGCGCGGTGCAGCCGGGGCACGTCGACCCCCAGGGCGGTCGCCGCCTCGTCCCCGGCGAGCAGCGCGTTCAACGGCCGCCCACGCGGAAGCACCACCAGCAGCCCGACCACGAGCGCGACCACCGGCGGGACCAGACTGGCCCACGTCGCCGCCGACACCGACCCGAGCAGGAAGTGCAAGACGCTGTAGATGTTCTGCGCCTCGGTGGTCATCAACAGGAAGTTCGTCACGCCCGACAGCAGCGATCCCAGCGCGACCCCCGCAAGGATCAGCCGCGCCGGGACGACGACCCCCTGGTCCTGGGCCAGGACATAGACGAGCACGATGGCCAGCACCGCCCCCAGGAAGGCCATCATGTTGAGCGTCACAGCCGTCAGCGCGGTGGCCCCCGCCACGATCGCGACCACCGCCCCCAGACCCGCCCCGGCCGACACCCCCAGGATGTAGGGCTCGGCCAACGGGTTGCGCACCGTGACCTGAAGCAACGCCCCCGCAAGGGCAAGGTTGCCCCCGGCGACGGCCGCGAGCAGCGACCGGGGCAACCTGAAGCTCCACACCGCCTGGTCCTGGCTCGCAGTGATGGACCCGTCCACCATCCACGGCATACCTGGCAGGAGATGACCTGCCACGATCTGGGCAACCTGGACCAGGCCCGTGTCCAACGGGCCCGTCGCGGCGGACAGCAGGATCACCGCCAACAGCACCGCAGCCGCCGCCCAGGAGACAGACCTACCCATCACGCCACCCATACATAATGAGAATCATAATCTATTGCTGATTTCTCTCACCAGCGGGAGGCCGGCTTGGCGTCCATGAGGTCATGGATAGTTGTTCTTCCCTGTGCCGCAACGGGATTCGACGAGCGTGCTGCTGTCGGGGTAGGTGATGATGGGTGGTGCGGGTCACGCAGTGGCGGTGCGCCCGATCCCGATCCACGCTCGAGGAGACATCATGCGATCACCTGTCCTCGTCCATGCCGCATCGATCTGTCTGACCGCCGTCGGGGTGGTGGCTTCATCGCCGGTGGCTCAGGCCGCCGGGGGATTCGACGACTTCGACTCCACTGTCCGGATCCACAACTGCTCCGCGGCGCTGGTCCGGTTGCCCGGCTCGCAAGACCGCGACAAGGCGCTCGTGCTCACCAACGGGCACTGCGTGCCTGCGGGCCGCCTGAACGGCACCGAAGTCGTCGTGGATCAGGCATGGCCCTCCGGATCTGCGGATGCCCAGGTCATGTCCGGCAACGAGGGCCAGATGAGGGTGGTCCGCAAGATCAAGCTCGAGCGCATCGTCTACGCCACCATGAACCGCACCGACATCGCCGTCGTGCGGACCAACACCACCTACTCCCAGCTCGCCTCGGCGAACGTGCGTGTGCGTGCCCTGTCCACGACTCGGCCAGCTCCCGGCACGGCCGTCAACGTGCCGTCGGCATACTGGAAGACCGCCGGCCTCGGTTGCGCCGTCGATGCCATCGTTCCTGTGCTGCGCGAGGGCGACTGGACCTGGAACGATTCCATGCGGCTGGCCGGGGACAGCTGCACCGGGCTGCGTCCTGGCGCCAGCGGCTCACCGATGATCGATGACAGCTCCGGCGACATCGTCGGGGTCGTCAACACGGTGCAGACCGGCGACGGGCCTCCCTGCTCGGAGAACAACCCCTGCGAAGGCCGCAACGGCGTCACCGCACCCGCAGGCACCACCTATGGGCAGCAGACCTGGTGGGCCGCAGGTTGCTTCAAGGCGAGCGCCTTCAACCCCGGCCCCGCCTGCAAGCTCCCCCGCCCCTGATCTCTCGCCGGTCAGGTTCTCCTACCGGCTCACGGTGGCCAGCCAAGACTGCCACAGGCTACGCCCCGCCAGGCTGATCACCATGAGCCGGCGAGAGAACCTCAGTCATGACTGAGTAGGGTCCCCCTATGACACGCCCGGCAACCCTCCTCGCTCTGGGTCTCGCACTTGCTGCTCCGGCTCTCCCGGCCCTGGCCGCCCCCGCGCAGACCCACACCCCGCAGACCCCGACCGGGACCGCCAGGCCCACGGTCACCACCCGCGCCCGCGAGGTGGAGCGCTGGCAGTCCCACGGCCGCTGGATCGTCGACGGTCAGGGTCGGGTCGTGATCACCCACGGCGTCAACGAGGTGGAGAAGAACGCGCCCTACGCCCCCGACGCCGTGGGCTTCGGCGAGGAGGACGCGGCCTTCCTGCAGCAGCAGGGCTTCACGAGCGTGCGCCTCGGCGTGATCTGGTCCGGCGTCGAGCCGTCGCCGGGGAAGTACGACGACGCCTACCTGCAGCGGATCGAGCGCACCGTCGCCCTGCTGCACGCCCACGGCATCAGCAGCCTGCTCGACTTCCACCAGGACATGGTCAACCCGAAGTTCCAGGGCAACGGGTGGCCGGACTGGGCCGTGCTCGACAAGGGCGCACCCAACATCGTCAAGGCAGGCTTCCCCGGGAACTACTTCCTCAACGAGGGCGTCAAGAACTCCTACGACTCGTTCTACGACGATGCTCCTGCCTCCGACGGGGTCGGGATCGCCACGCACTACGCCAAGGCCTGGGGCCACACGGCTGCTCACTTCAAGGATGTCCCGGGGGTCATGGGCTACGACCTCTACAACGAGCCCTTCCCGGGCCACGGCTACCTCGAGTGCCTGGGGGCCAACGGTTGCCCCAAGGCCGACGGGCGCCTGTCCGTGGTGCAGCAGAAGGCGGTCGACGCGATCCGGGCCGTCGACCCGCGCACCACCGTCTACTACGAGCCGATGCAGTTCTTCAACATCGCCAAGCCCACCCACGTGCGACTCAAGGGCACCAACCTGGCCCTGTCCTTCCACGACTACTGCGTCAACCAGGCCACGATGCACCGCTACACGGGCTGCGCCGGCCCGGACGCCACGGTCTTCGCCAACGCCGAGGACCACGCCACGGCCACCGGGTCCGGCCTGCTCATGACCGAGTTCGGCGCGATCACGGCCCAGGACGTGCTGCGGGCCCAGACCGACCTCGCCGCGAAGAACCTCGTCGGCTGGCAGTACTGGGCCTACACCGGCAGCGACCCCACCACCGCAGGCCCGGGCAACGAGCAGGCCCTCGTCTTCGACCCGCGCAAGGACCCGACCGGGGACAACGTCGACTGGAAGAAGCTCGACGCCATCGCCGTCATCCACCCCGACCGGGTCGCCGGGCGCCCCTCGGCCTACGGCTACGACCGCGACAAGGGGATCTTCACGATGGCCTGGTCAGCGGTCCGGCCCGACGAGACCCTCGCCGGACCGGACGACGAGACCACCGTGGTGGTGCCCGAGCGGATCCGGGCCGCGGGCTACACCGTCGAGGCGACCGGGGCGAAGGTGACCTCCCAGCCCGGTGATGCGGTGGTGCGACTGCACCTCGAGCCCGGCGCCAAGGACGCCCGCGTGACCATCACACGCACCAAGACCACCCAGTGACTCTGGAGTCTTCTTCATTCGGTGCTCTGAACTGCGCTGATGAGCATGCAGGCGGTGATGATGGTGCTCAGGCGGAGTGAGCAACCAGGGTAGCGGCGGAGGGCCCGCAGGACTTGAGTTGGGCGTTGGCGCGTTCGCCTCGGGCACGGAGTCGTGTTTGGGAAGCGCTGATGACAGCCTTCTCATTCACCGACAGGCCCCGACGCGCGAACAGCCCGGTGGCCCGATGCCGATGTATCCCTTGTCGGCCAGGGCGCCGGCGGCGATCAGGGGCGCGAGGGCGTCGGGGATCTTGTGTTCTCGGGCGACGCGCACGTCGTGACGAGCTTCGGGTAGGGCTGGTGAGCAGCATACGAGGTCACCCCGTATTGCATCCTCTCGGCAGAGAGGACCCTCCACGACTCCCGGGGCGACTCAGACACACCCGGCACGGGACAGCTGCACCGCCCAGGCGACTGCGCGGGTCGTCAGCAGTGCCCGCGGCGCCGCGACCTGCTCGTCCTGCTCGACGAAGGTCCCACCCGCGCAAGTCGGCTCGGGGCAGACGTACCGTCGCTTGACCCACACCAAGGCCACCGGGCGACCGAACGACGGGGCGTCGACCAGGTGGACCTCGTCACGGTCGTGGGCGTGGACCACGACGCCACACACCAGGCAGCCGACCAGGTCCGGGACCGATTCCACCCTGACCACCAGCCAGCCCTGGCCCTCGTCGTCGTCAACGCCGAGCACGCGCATCCCGGACAGGCCCAACCACGCGTCGCACGCCGAGCACGAACCAGAAGCAGGGCACAGCGAAGTAGAGTCAGGCACAGCCGAGGTCCCTGGCAGGATCAGAGGGGGGTAGAAGTCCTCTGATCCTGCCAGGGACCTCGACCCCTAACCCCGACCCACCACCAACCCGGCTGCCGTGCTCAATCCACGCTCAAGTCCGAAGAGTCGGTAAGGCCCTCTCAGTGCGCTCTCGAACTCAACCATCACGATGGACGGTCCGTAAGCTGCATCGAGCAAACGGCCCGGCAAGGGCTGGATATCGCACGGATTTCGCCGCGCCGACGAGAGTAGGTGACGGGTTCCGCTTATCTGGCTCTTCCTACCTGAGCGTGGGTTGAGCACGGCGGCGGGCTCGGTGGTGGGGTGGGGGTAGGGGTCGAGGTCCCTGGCAGGATCGGAGGACTTCTACCTCGCACCGATCGCCGAAGGACCTCGACTGTGCCTGACTCTACTTCGCCCTGCCTTGCCGTTGGTTCGTGCTCGTCGTGTGATGCCTGGTTGGGCCTGTCGGGGATGAGGGTCCTGGACGTCGCCTGCGACGAGGATCCAGACCGGTTGGTGGTGCGGGTCGAGTCGGTGCCGGACGTGACGGGGTGCCCGGTGTGCGGGGTCGTCGCGCACGCGCACGACCGTGACGACGTGAGGCTGGTGGACGTGCCCTCGTTCGGGCGGCCGGTCCGGTTGGTGTGGGTCAAGCGACGGTATGTCTGCCCCGAACCGGCTTGTGCGGGTGGGACTTTCAGCGAGCAGGACGAGGCTGTGGCGGCGCCGCGGGCGTTGCTCACGACCCGGGCCGTGGCCTGGGCAGTCGAGCAGGTCCGCCGCGAGCACGCCTCCATCGCCGGCCTGGCCAGGCAGCTGGGCGTGCAGTGGAACACGGTGTGGCACGCCGTTCGTGCCCGGCTCGAGCAGCTTGATGCGGACCCGGCCCGGTTCGACGGGGTCACGATGCTGGGTGTCGACGAGCATGTGTGGCACCACGTTGACCAGCGCAAGCGGGGCCCGAAGATGCTCACCGGGATGGTCGACCTGACCCGTGACGAGCACGGACGAGTCCGGGCCCGGCTGCTCGACCTGGTCCCTGGGCGGTCCGGGACCGTGTACGGCGACTGGCTGACCCAGCGCGGCGATGCCTTCCGCGCGGGAGTCGAGGTCGCGACGTTGGATCCCTTCCACGGGTACAAGAACGCGACCAGCGAGCACCTGGCCGACGCGACCGCCGTCGTGGACGCGTTCCATGTCGTCAAGCTCGCCACGAGCTGCGTCGACGACGTCCGCCGCCGCGTCCAACAGGCCACTCTCGGGCACCGCGGCCGCAAGGGTGACCCCTTGTACCGGGTGCGGACGATCCTGCGCGCCGGGGTCGAGAACCTCACCGACAAGCAGAAGACGCGCTTGACCAGCGCGTTCGCCGCGAACGACGCCCACGTCGAGGTCCAGATCGCCTGGCAGGTCGCCCAGGACGTGCGAGCACTGTTCCACGCAGACGCGCCCGCGACCGGCCGCGCAGCCGCGCAACGCCTCCTCGGCGTGCTGCCGACCTGCCCCATCCCCGAAGTCAGACGCCTCGGCAAGACCTTGAAGCAGTGGGCCGAACCCCTGCTCGCGTACTTCGACACGGGCGGCGCGTCCAACGGCGGCACCGAAGCCGTCAACGGCCTCATCGAGCTCCACCGCCGCATCGCCCGAGGCTTCCGAAACCGCGACAACTACCGCCTACGCTGCCTGCTCATCGCCGGCGGACTCACCCCATGAACCCACGCTCAGGTAGGAAGAGCCGCTTATCTCGCCACCTACCGTGAGGTCGAATACCGAGAATGGAGGAGTCGTGAGCACTGGCACGCCACCGGCACGGTCGCACTTTGTCGGTCTCCGCGCCGGCAGGGGCCGCGTCAATGGGCTCGACGGGCTGCGCGCCATCGCTATTATATCCGTGCTCGTATTCCATCTCGACCGGCACTGGCTGCCCGGTGGGTTCATCGGCGTGGATGTGTTTTTCGTCGTCTCCGGGTTCCTTATCAGCACTCTGCTCATGCGCGAGCTTGAACGCACCGGCCGGGTCTCGCTCACCGACTTCTACCTCCGCCGTGCCCGCCGCCTGCTGCCCGCCCTCGTGTTCGTCGTCGTCGGAGCCATCAGCCTCGCGTTCGTCGTCGACCGGGAGCTGCTACTCGACATGGGTCGGCAGACTCTCGGCGCCGGGACTTTCTCCACCAACTGGCTCGAGATTGCCGCCGGTTCCGACTACTTCGCCGCCACGCAGCCGCTGCTGCTCATGAACTTCTGGTCCCTCGCCGTCGAGGAGCAGTTTTACCTGTTCTGGCCGGTGCTTCTCATCCTGCTGCTTGCCACTACCAGGACCCTGCGCCCGCGCGTCACCATCGTCGCCGCCGTGGCCATCGCGTCCGCCGTCCTCATGAGCGTGATGCTTGACCCCGCTGCCGCCACCCGCGTCTACTACGGCACCGACACCCATCTGTTCGGCCTGATGATCGGCGTCGTCCTCGCCCTCACCTGGTGCTCGCCCGGTCACTCCGTCCTGTGGAGCGACCCATGGCAGCGGGCCCGCGGCGCCATCCTGCTCGGAGGCCTCTCCGTTCTCGCCATACTGCTGCTGACCCTCTCGGAGACGACAGCTTTCACCTTTCGTGGCGGCCTCTTCCTCGCGTCCCTGTCATCCGCTGCGCTCATCGCGTCTCTACTCGCTGGCCCCCAATGGTGGGCCGCAGTCATGGACCTGCCACCACTGCGGTGGATCGGCGAACGCTCCTACGGGCTCTACCTGTGGCACTGGCCATTGATCCTTCTCACCGACTCCGCCCTCCCTAGCACCCCCGGAACCACCCGGTACACGCTCGTGCGGCTGCTGGCTGTCGCCCTGACGCTGCTCATCACCGAAGCCTCCTACGTCTTCATC
>NZ_CP176520.1:0-3311136 GCF_046267915.1 Arsenicicoccus dermatophilus | reverse complement strand
CCGGGTGATCCACATGGTTCTCCACAGGGTGTGGACAACCAGGATAGACAGGGGTGCCCCGGGCCACGGAAGCCACCACGCTAACAACGCCCGGGTCGGTGCACCAAAGGCGTGCGGGTGGTTCTGGGCTGAGCCCGCCGGGTCGGTGGCCGCGCCGCGCCGCCCTCCTGGGCCGTCCTGGTCAGCGGGTTTGACCCCCTGGTCTGCGCTGACGTATTTTGGAGGGCCGTCGGCCGTGCCGACGAGTTCTGCATGCCACCGCCTCCTGCACCACGCGGGCGGGGTGCAGGACGCACCCGCCCGACCAGCCGCCGCAGGACGCCATGCGCCCCGCCCAGCGACCCGACACCGTCAACGGAGTTCTCCCGTGAGCAAGCGCACCTTCCAGCCGAACAACCGTCGTCGCGCCAAGACGCACGGCTTCCGTCTCCGCATGCGCACCCGCGCCGGCCGCGCCATCCTGGCCGCCCGTCGTCGCAAGGGCCGCTCCGAGCTCTCCGCCTGAGACGCCCTGGTGCTGTCTGCGCAGCACCGCCTGCGGGACGGCGCGGACTTCACGGCCACGGTGCGCGGCACCACCTCCGTCCGCGCCGGCAGCCCGCTGCTCGTGGTGCACACCAACATGACCGACACGCGGTCGGCTCGGCCGCCGCGGGTCGGTCTTGTTGTGTCCAAGGCCGTGGGCGGCGCCGTCCAGCGCAACCGCACCAAGCGCCGGCTGCGGCACGCGGCCCGTGCCCGGGTCGCCGCTCTTCCGCCTGGCACGGACGTCGTGGTCCGGGCCAACCCGGCCGCCGCCGAGGCAGGGTATGCCGTCCTCGACGCCGAGCTCGGCCGGCTCCTGGGGCGTTGCCTCGCCAAGGCCGGCGCACCTGGGCGGGGTCGGGCGCCGGCCGGGGACGGGGTCCTCGGATGACCGGTGAGCAGCCGTGGTGGCAGGGGTGGCGCTCCCATCCCGTGCGCGCGCTCGCCCTGGGTCTGATCCGTTTCTACCAGCTGTGGATCTCCCCGCTCACCCCGCCGAGCTGTCGGTTCTATCCCACCTGCTCCACCTACGCGCTGACGGCCGTGGTCCGGTTCGGCCCGATCCGCGGGTCCTGGCTCGCCGCTCGGCGGCTGGGGCGGTGTCATCCCTGGAACCCCGGGGGCGTCGACCACGTTCCCGAGGCGGACGAGCACGGCCGTCCGCGTCGCACGCCGTAGGCCCCGTCGCGGCGTCATACTGACAACGCCCCGCCGCTCCACCCGGCGCCCGAGCGCCTGACCCTGAGGACGAGATGAGCTTCTCCAGCGTGCTGTACCCCATCGAGGTCGTCGTGGCCTGGATCATGTACGGGTTCCACCAGATGTTCTCCTCGACGGGCATGGACCCGGCCGGTGGTCTGACCTGGGGTCTGTCGATCGTCGGTCTCGTGGTGGTCATCCGCATCCTCATCACGCCGCTGTTCGTCAAGCAGCTGCACGCCTCGCGCAAGATGACGCTCATCCAGCCCGAGCTGCAGAAGATCCAGGCGAAGTACAAGGGCAAGACGGATCCGGAGTCCCGGCAGCGGATGACCGAGGAGACGATGGCGCTCTACAAGGACTCGGGCACCAATCCCTTCTCCTCGTGCATGCCGATCCTGCTCCAGATGCCGATCTTCTTCGCGCTGTTCAACGTGCTGAACGGCCTCGGTGGCATCGCCAGCGGCTCGCGCGGGGCTGTGGGTCCCATCACCGCGGCGGTGGCCCGGCAGGCCGAGCAGTCGATGGTGTGGGGCGTCCACCTGTCCGACAAGTTCACCACCAGCAGCGACGTGAACGCCAAGGTGATCACCATCGCGATGATCGTGCTGATGTCGATCACGCAGTTCATCTCCCAGCACCAGGCGATGACCAAGAACATGCCGGCGTCCGCCATGGACAACCCGATGTTCAAGCAGCAGAAGATCCTGCTCTACATCATGCCGGTGATCTTCGCGGTGTCCGGCGTCAACTTCCCCATCGGTGTCCTCATCTACTGGCTGGTGACCAACCTGTGGTCCATGGGCCAGCAGTTCTACACGATCGGGCGGATGCCGACGCCGGGCTCGCCCGCCTACGAGCGCCTCGAGGCCAAGCGCAAGGCGCAGGGCAAGGCCATGCCGGGCGCCGACAAGCTCCAGCGCAAGCAGCCGGTCGCCGCCACCGAGACCGTGGCGGGGCAGGTGGTCGAGGACGGCGGCCCCCGACCGAGCGGACAGCGTCAGCAGCCCCGGCGGACCAAGAAGCGCAAGGGAGGCGGCGGGGCGACCCGGGCCTGACCCCCGCCGGAACACACGTCCGGGCGGCGCCTCCGGGACGACCCTCGTCCTACCGCCGCCCCACGAGAGAAAGGGTTTTCCCGTGACCACGAGCACCCCCGAGCACACCCCTGAGCACACCCCCGAGGACGACGAGGCGACGGTGGCCCCCGACCCTGCCGTCGAGAGCCAAGCCGACGCCGCCGTGGGCGCCGGGGGCCGTGCGGCCCGCCTCCAGCTCCTGGAGCGTGAGGGTGAGGTGGCTGCCGACTTCCTGGAGACGCTGCTCGACATCGCGGACATGGACGGGGACATCGACGTGGACGTCGACGGCGACCGGGCGTCGGTCGCCATCGTCGACTCCGAGGAGGGGCGCGTCCCCCGCCGCCTGGTCGGGGACCGCGGCCGCGTCCTGGAGGCCCTGCAGGAGCTGACCCGCCTGGCGGTGCAGGCCGAGACGGGCGAGCGCAGCCGACTGATGCTGGACGTCGCCGGTCACCGGGCGGCCCGACGTGCCGAGCTGGTGGAGCTGGCCCGCGACGCCGTGCGGCGCGTCAAGGACACCGGCGAGGAGCAGGCCCTGGCCCCGATGTCGGCCTTCGAGCGCAAGGTCGTCCACGACGAGGTCCTCGCCGGCGGGCTCAGCTCGGAGTCCGAGGGCGCCGAGCCCCATCGGCACGTCGTGGTCCTGCCGGCCTGATGGCCGACCAGTCGTCCGGCGACGCCGTCCCCGAGGTGGGGACGGCGTCGCCGTCTGCGCCCCCCGAGGCGATCGAGGTGTATGGCGACCGACTGGGGCAGGCCGAGGCCTTCGTGAAGGCGCTCGGCTCCTCGGGGGTGGAGCACGGGCTGATCGGCCCGCGGGAGGTGCCACGGCTGTGGGAGCGGCACGTGCTCAACTGTGCGGTCGTCGCCGAGCTCGTGCCCGCGTCGGTGGAGGTGGTCGACGTCGGGTCCGGTGCCGGCCTGCCCGGCCTGGCGCTCGCCATCGCCCGTCCAGACCTGCGCCTCCACCTCGTCGAGGCCCGCCAGCGGGCCACCGACTGGTTGGGCGCGACCTGCAGTGCTCTCGGCCTGGACAACGTCACCGTGCACCACGCCCGGGCCCAGGACGTCGTGGGCCGGATCGAGACGCCCTTCGCGACGGCCCGCGCCGTGACGCGGCTCGGTCAGCTGACCCGGTGGTGCGCGCCGCTGCTCGCGCCTGCCGGGGTGATCCTGGCCCTCAAGGGGCGCAGCGTCCAGCAGGAGCTCACCGAGGAGGAGGTGGAGCTGGCGGCAGCAGGCGTGGTGGCGGTCGAGGTGGTGGCCTGCGGGCGCCTGCTGCCCGAGCCCACCACGGTGGCGCGGCTGCGCCTCGCGGACAGTCACCGGCCGGGGACGCCGATCGAGACGGTGTCGGCCCTGCGACGGGGTCGGGCCGGCAAGGGGCGGCGCCCACGCTGATCCCGGGCTGGGGGCCGCCGTGCCACGGTCCCGGTGCGATCGGGTGGGCAGGACGGTCGCGCCGTCTCGATCGGTGCACCTGGTCGTTTCACGTGAAACGCGCACCCCGGCAGGTCACCACCGGCCCTCGGAGGTGCCGGAGCGCGTGCCCTACGTCCCGCTTCGTGGTGATCTCGGCACTGCCCCGCGTGTGACCGACCACGCTCGAACGCAACGAGATAGGTTCACGTGGACGGTCACGGATGACCGAGACTGTGGAGGTTTCACGTGGAACGGCAGGCCGACGAGCCGACGCCATCGCGGGGCGCACGCGGCTCCAAGGGCGTCTGGTCCAGCTTCCGCCGACGACTGGAGTCGACGCTGGGGATGCGTCACGACGAACGTGACGGCGCCTTGTCCAGCGTGGCGCCGCATGCCCGCCCGGAGGTTCCCCCGCGCTCAGGGGCGCACAGGGCTGACGGTGCGGGTCGGTCGGGGGACGCCGCCCCCGGCATACCGCACCCGCAGCAGGCGCCCACCCCGGGGAGTCCGGACGCCGCCGCGCCGCGCCGCTCCCACGCGGCCGACCGGTCTGCCCGCGCGCCGCGGGGCAGCGGCGCTCCGGTCCCCTCTCCGACGGAGACGGAACGGGTGCGTGCGTTGCTGCAGGCCGAAGGAGCGAAGTCCGTCGGAGCGGCCTCCGAGACCTCGCAGGAGGCTACCCCTGAATCCCTCGCCCCCCGCCGTGCGGACGTCGCCGCCACGGACGCACCTGCGACGGGGCGCCTCGTCGGCGCTACGGTCAGGAGGGCACCCGCCCCCGAGGGCGTGCCCACCCCCTCCGAGATCGAGACCCGCCGCGTCCGCGCGTTGCTCGAGGCCGAGCAGGCGCGGCAGGCCCGATCGCGACGCCAGGACGTGGCCGCACCGCTGCCTGTGGTGGCCGGGAGCGGGACGCCGAGCGAGGTCACGCCCGGGGAGGTGCCCGCCGAGCCGGAGCGCGAGGAGGGCCACCCTGGCCGCGTGGCGTCCCCGACACACGTCGATCAGGGCGACGACGCGTGCACCGAGGCCCGCGAGAACGACACCGGCCGGGCCGACGGACCCCGGTCCGCACGCCAGGACGCTGCGGAGCCGCAGTTCGACGAGAGCACCCGGGTCCGGTTGAGCCCTGCGCCGGTCCCGACGGCCTCTCGCGTCGTGGGCCGTGGAGGACTGGTCGACTTCGTGGCTCCCGACACCATCACGCTCCCTGCGATCAAGGCCCCTTTGGCGAGCGGTCCGCAGATGCCCGATGATGATGACGACGATCTCGCGCCCGCGGCTCGGGATCTGGGTGACGGCATGGGCGACGGACTAGGAGCCCTGGCCCGCTCCTGGGACCGGGATCTGCCTCGTGAGGGGCAGGCCGTCGAGCTGCGGCCCCGGACCCACCGCCCGCGTGGGGCCGAAGCTGCCGCGGATGCGCCCGTCCGGAGCAAGTTCCTCGGCCACGCCGGGTCCGACATACGCAAGTCCCGCCTGGCCTCCGCCTGGCACGAGTCCAAGGAGCGTCCTGTGGCTGATGCCGCACTGTTCGGTGAAGGTGGCGGCGCCGCCCGGCTGGAGCTGGCGAAGGTCGCTCCCGTCGTGACGGCCGATGGGCCGGTTCCACGTGAAACCAAGCGCATCGACGTCGTCGCCGCGCTGACCGCGCAGAACCCGACGGAGCCCGACCCTGGTCGCGATCGTCCGCACCCCGTCCCGCAGCCGCCGAGCGGCGCGTCGACGGAGGAGGCTGCGGACACTCCGCCGCCTCGGCCGAGCGGCACCCGCGTGGTCACCGAGCCGCTCCCGCGGCCGGCCCGGACCCGGGTGATGACGGTCGCCAACCAGAAGGGTGGCGTCGGCAAGACGACGACGACGGTCAACATCGCCGCGGCGCTGGCGCTGGCCGGGCTCCGGGTGCTCGTGATCGACCTGGACCCCCAGGGCAACGCCTCGACGGCGCTCGGCATCCCGCACCACGCCGAGGTGCCCAGCGTCTACGACGTGCTCGTGGACGGACTGCCGATCGTGGACGCGGTGCAGCGGTGCCCGGACATCGAGGGCCTCTACTGCGCACCGGCCACCATCGACCTGGCCGGCGCCGAGATCGAGCTGGTCTCCCTCGTCGCCCGCGAGATGCGCCTCGAGCGCGCGCTGACGGCGTACCTGCGGACGATGGAGGACCGGGACGAGCGCATCGACTACGTGCTGGTCGACTGCCCGCCGAGCCTGGGGCTGCTGACGATCAACGCCTTCGTCGCCGCGGAAGAGGTCTTCATCCCGATCCAGTGCGAGTACTACGCGCTCGAGGGCCTGTCGCAGCTGCTGAAGAACATCGAGCTGATCAAGGCCCACCTCAACCCCTCGCTGCACGTGTCGACCATCCTGCTCACGATGTATGACGCGCGGACCCGGCTGTCCTCGCAGGTCGCCGAGGAGGTGCGGCGCCACTTCGGGAAGCAGGTCATCTCGGCCAGCGTGCCGAGGTCGGTCCGTATCTCCGAGGCGCCCAGCCACGGCCAGACCGTCCTGACGTACGACCCCACCAGCACCGGAGCCAAGTCCTACGCCGCCGCCGCGGTGGAGATCGCCCGGCAGCCCGCCGGGGACGGAGGGAAGCGATGAGTGACAAGCGACGTGGGCTCGGGCGTGGTCTGGGTGCGCTGATCCCGCAGACCGCGGCGGGGGACCGTCCTGTCGACGTGTTCTTCCGGGACGCGGAGACGCCCGGGGCCCCCACCACCGGTGCATCCGGCGGGCAGGAGCACCGGGAGCGCCCGGAGCGACGGGACCATGCGGAATGGCGGGCGGAGCACCTCGCCACGGCCACCGCCCTGGGGCTCGGCCGACGACCCGTGGACCTGGAGCCGCGTGCCGCGCCCGAGGCCGCAAGTCCCGGCGCGAAGGAGGCTGACACGCTGACCGCCGTCCCCGGCGCGACCTACGCCGAGCTGCCCGTCGGGTCGATCCAGCCCAACGCGCGGCAGCCACGCACCGTCTTCGACGACGACGACATGGCCGAGCTGGTCCACAGCGTCCGTGAGCTCGGTGTGCTCCAGCCGATCGTGGTACGTCCCCTGACGGGAGCGCCGTCGGACGCCCACGCCGAGGCGGAGTACGAGCTCATCATGGGTGAGCGCCGGTGGCGAGCCAGCCAGGAGGCGGGTCTGGCCACCGTGCCGGCGATCATCCGCCGCACCGACGACGACGAGATGCTGCGGCACGCCCTCCTGGAGAACCTCCACCGCTCCCAGCTCAACCCGCTCGAGGAGGCGGCGGCCTACCAGCAGCTGCTGGAGGACTTCGGCTGCACCCACGACGAGCTGGCCAGCAGGCTCGGCCGCTCGCGACCGCAGATCTCCAATACCGTCCGGCTGCTGCGTCTGCCGCCGCTCGTGCAGCGACGGGTCGCGGCGGGGGTCCTCAGCGCCGGTCATGCCCGAGCCCTGCTGGCGCTGGAGGACGCCGCCGCGATGGAGCGGCTCGCCCAGCGCATCGTCGCCGAGGGGTTGTCGGTGCGGTCCGTGGAGGAGATCGTCGCCCTCGGCGCTGCCGGCGCGCAGGACAAGCCCGCGCGCACCAGCCGACCCACCCCGACTCCGCCCGAGCTGGAGGAGGTCGCCAGCTCGTTGGCGGACCGGTTCGAGACCCGGGTGCAGGTGGCCATGGGCCGGCGCAAGGGCAAGCTGACGGTGGAGTTCGCGTCGATGGAGGACCTGCAGCGGATCCTCACCCTCATGGGCCGCGAGTGACCGTCCTCGTCTCCCGGGGAACCAGCACCCGGTCCGTCTTCTGTTCCCGGAAGACACGAGGTGCGTCTCGTGTCTCCCGGGAAACGTGAGGACGAGCCGGGCACCAGCGCCTGGCAGACGGAGCGTTCCACGTGAAACGACGAGCAGGAGGCCCCCCGGGTCACGATCGAGGGCCTCCTGCTCGTCCCGGCAGCCTCACGTGCCGTGCTGGGCGACGACTCGCTCGGCGATCTCGGCATAGACGTCGGCCGGGCGCAGGCCGGCCCCCGCGAGGGCGATCGGCACCTGGCTCGTCTCGGTGAGCCCCGGAGAGACGCTGCACTCCAGGAACCACGGCACCCCCGTCTCGTCGACGATCAGGTCCGTGCGGGACAGGTGCCGGTGGTCGAGCACCTCGTGCGCCATGACCGCTGCGTCGCGGGCCGCCTCCAGAGCGTCCGGAGCCAGCCGGGCCGGGGTGAAGTACTCCGTCTCGCCGGCGGTGTACATGTGGTCGTAGTCGAAGACGCCGCCGACCGGGCAGATCTCCACCGGTGCCAGCGCGCGCAGTCCGCCGTCCGCCTGCTCCAGCACGGTCACCGACACCTCGGTGCCCGTGACCACGTGCTCGACGAGCGCCAGGTCGTCGTAGGCATAGGCGTCCACCAGGGCGGCGCCCAGCTCCAGCGCGGTCGTGGCGATGTGGAAGCCGAGGGCGGACCCGCCTCGGGCCGGCTTGACCGCCAGCGGCAGGCCGAGGTCGGCAGTGATCCGCTCCAGCACGCTGCTCGCGCCGAGCTGGCGGAAGGTGCTGTGCGCCACCGCGACGTGCGCCGGGGTGGCCACCCCCGCCCGGGCGACGAGAGCCTTCGCGACCGGCTTGTCCCACGCCAGTCGGGCACCAGGCCCGCGGGGACCGACATACGGCACCCGCAGGTGGTCCAGCACGTCCCGCAAGGACCCGTTCTCTCCCGGGCTGCCGTGCAGGGTGGGCCACACCAGGTCTGGCCGCAGGGAGTCGACGAGGGGCAGCAGGCCGCGGTCCAGGTCGGCGTGGTGCACCTGGAAGCCTTTGCTGCGCAGCGCCTCGCCGAGGCGACGGCCCGAGCGGACCGACACCTCCCGCTCGTGCGAGAGCCCGCCGGACAGGACGAGGGCGGTGGTCATGACACCTCCGGTGAGGGCAGGAGGACCCGGGGGCCCTCAGGGCTGGTGCGGGCACAGGGACCGAAGGTCTCGACGAGCTCGAGCTCGCGCTCCACCACGGTCGCGAAGCGGCGAACGCCCTCGTGGATGCGCTCGGGGGTGGGGTAGGAGAAGTTGAGGCGGGCGTTGCGGCGGCCGGACCCGTCGGCGTAGAACCCGGTGCCCGGCGCGTAGGCCACGAGCTCCTTGACCGCCAGCGGCAGCATCGCCTTGGTGTCCAGGCCCTCGGGCAGCTCGATCCAGAAGAACAGCCCGCCACGCGGCAGGTGCCAGGTGGCCTGGGGAAGCAGAGCGGTCAGTGCCTGCGCCATCGCATCACGCCGCTCCCGGTAGACGTCGCGCAACCCGGCGGTCTGCGCCCGCCAGTCCAGCTCCGCGAGGTAGCGGGACGCCACCGCCTGCGTGAAGGCGCTGGGGCACAGGATGGCCGCCTCGTTGGCGAGCACCAGCTTCTCCTTGACCGCGTGCGGCGCGACCGCCCAGCCGACCCGCAGCCCGGCGGCGAAGATCTTGGAGAAGGTCCCGAGGTAGATCACCCCCTCCTCGCCCAGCGACCGCAGGGCGTCGTAGGTGCGACCCTCGAAACCCAGCAGGCCGTAAGGGTTGTCCTCCACGACCAGGACGCCGTGCCGACGACAGATCTCGAGCACACGCGGGCGTCGCTCGTCGCAGAGCGCGGTGCCGGCGGGGTTCTGGAAGGTGGGGACGGTGTAGAGGAACTTGATGCGCCGGCCCTGCCCTCGCAGGCGGGTGAGGTGCTCGTCCAGCGCCTCCGGGATCAGCCCGTCGCCGTCGCAGGGCACATGGACGACGTCTGCCTGGTATGCCGCGAAGACGCCGAGCGCCCCGACGTAGGAAGGAGACTCGGCGAGGACCAGGTCACCGGGGTCGAGCAGGACCCGGGACACCAGGTCCAGGGCCTGCTGCGACCCGGTCGTCATGACGATGTCGTCGGGGTGGACGTCCAGGCCCTCCAGCCGCATCACGTCCAGCAGCTGCTCGCGCAGCACCGGGTCCCCCTGACCGGAGGAGTACTGCAGCGCCGTCAGCCCCCGCTCGCGCAGCAGCCGGTCCACGGTGGCCCCCACCTCGGGCAGGGGGAGGGCGTCGATGCTCGGCATACCACCGGCGAGGGAGACCACCTCAGGTCGGGAGGCCACGGCGAACAGCGCCCGGATCTCGCTCACCCGCATGCCGGTGGTGCGTGCGGCGTAGGACTCCACCCAGGGGTCCAGCCGGGAGCCCACGGGGTGCTGGTCGGTCATGGTCGTGCTCCTCGCGCTCTGACCCGCTCGCGGCGGTCGGGTCTGCAGGACGGCTGCGGACACCCGCCCTCGCCGCTAGCCTGGGACTACCTGAGACGAGCAGTGTCCCACGCCGCCCGTCCCGGCGCGGAGCGGTCCGCGCCGGACCGTTCGGGCAGGAGGTGCGCCGCATGGGAGGCCGTCAGGTGGTGCCGTTGTCGGCGGCCACCGTGGACCTGCTGCGTGAGCCCTGCCGCGGCTGCGTGCGGTGGCTGCGCGACCCGGTCGAGGCGCACGCCGGTCCGCGGCGGCGGTCGACCCCACGGCAACGGGCCTGGGTCGCGGAGGTGACGCGGGAGTGGGGCCCGCCCGGCGTGCTCGTCCGGGCGGGTGGCCGGACCCAGGCTCACGTGGTCCTGGCCCCGCCGGCCTACGTCCCGCGATCGCTGCTGCCTGCCACGGCGCCCGTCGGGCAGGACGCCGCGCTGCTGCTCTCGCTGTCGTCGGCCGGACGCAGCTGGAGCAGGCTGGCGGTCCAGGCCCTCTCGCGGGACCTGGTGCGTCGGCGCGTCCGCGCCGTCGAGGCGTACGGCGGCCCGGCGACCGTGCCGGGGTGCCTGCACCTGCCGGGCGGTCCCGTCGGCGTCGACCCGGCGCCCGCAGGGGGGTCGGTCCCGGTCCCCGGGCGATCGTGCTCCGACGAGCCGTGGCCGTCACCGGACCTGTGCCGGGTGCCGACCCGCCTGCTGCTCGACCTCGGCTTCGAGGTGGTGCGCGCGCATCCCACCGTGCCGCGGCTGCGGCTGGACGTGCGCTCGCTGGCGATGGTGGTGGACGAGCTGGGGGCAAGGCTCAGCCGGTGGTCGGCCGGGCACGCGACGGCGCCCGCCACGACGTGGGGTCGTGGGCGGGCGCCGGCGTGGGATCCGCGACGCGATCAGGACAGGTAGTCCGCGAGCTCCTTGAGCAGCTTGGGCTTGGGCTGCGCGCCGACGATGGTCTTGACGACCTCGCCGTTCACGTAGAGGTTGAGCATCGGGATGCTGGTGACGCCGTACTTCGCCGCCGTCTGCGGGTTGGCGTCGACGTCGACCTTGACCACGTCGATCTTGTCGGCGTGCGCGCCGGCGATCTCGTCGAGGATGGGGGCGATCTGGCGGCACGGGCCGCACCAGGTGGCCCAGAAGTCGACGAGGACGGGCTTGGTGCTCTGCAGCACGTCCTGCTCGAAGGTCGCGTCGGTGGTGTCCTTGGTGTTGGCGCCCATGGGGTTTCCTCTCGTTGGGTGGGGACTGCTCGGCTGGTGGTGCTGAGGGGTTGCGGCGGGTCAGCGGGACGGGGTGGAGCCCTCGGCCTCGGTCCGGTCGTCGGGCGTCGTGTCGGCGGGCGGGATGGCCCCCTCCTCCCGGGCGGCGAGCCAGCGCTCGGCGTCCAGGGCGGCCGCGCAGCCGGAGCCCGCGGCGGTGATGGCCTGACGGTAGGTGTGGTCGACCAGGTCACCGCAGGCGAACACGCCATCGAGGTTGGTCACGGTCCCGCGCCCCTGCACCAGGACGTAGCCCTCGTCGTCCAGGTCGACGATGCCGCGCACCAGCTCGTTGCGCGGGTCGTGGCCGATGGCGACGAAGACCGCTGCGGTCTCGAGCTCGCGCTCGGCCCCGGTGACGGTGTCGCGCAGGGTCACCGACTCGACCTTGTTCTCGCCGTTGATGGCCACGACCTGGGAGTTCCACGCGAAGTCGAGCTTGTCGTTGGCGTGCGCCCGCTCGGCCATGATCTTGGAGGCGCGCAGCTCGTCGCGGCGGTGGACGACGGTGACCGAGCTGCCGAAGCGGGTGAGGAAGGTCGCCTCCTCGATGGCCGAGTCTCCGCCACCCACGACCACGATCGGCTTGTCGCGGAAGAACGCCCCGTCGCAGGTGGCGCACCAGGACACACCGCGCCCGGAGAGGCGCTGCTCGTCCTCCAGGCCCAGCTCGCGGTAGGCCGATCCCATCGCCAGGATCACGGCGTGGGCCCGGTGCTGGTTGCCCTCGCCGTCGGTCACCACCTTGATCTCACCGGCCAGGTCGACGGCGGTGACGTCGTCACGGACCAGCTCGGCACCGAAACGCTCGGCCTGGGCCCGCATGTTGTCCATCAGGTCCGGGCCCATGATGCCGTCGCGGAAGCCGGGGAAGTTCTCGACCTCCGTGGTGTTCATCAGGGCGCCGCCGGCGGTCACCGAGCCCTCGAAGACGAGGGGCTCCAGGTTGGCGCGGGCGGCGTAGACGGCGGCGGTGTAGCCGGCCGGGCCGGAGCCGATGATGATGAGATTGCGGACGTCGTCGTTCATAGGGTCCTTCATCCGTGATCGTGGGGGCGACGCCGGGGTCGCGGCGCCGCGCGGGAGCGAGACCACTGTCCCACCCTCCGCGCGTGGGCGGAAACCGGGTACGGGGTCAGGACATTCCGGCGGTGCCCGAGACGTGCGGTCGCCGTCACCGCCCGTTTCACGTGAAACACGGACCGTCCGCCCGGCCGGTGCGGCGGGCGGACGGCTCAGCGAGCGCCGGTGACCGGTGCGGTGAGCAGGGTTGCGGAGCCACGCACGCAAGGCAGGCCTGCGGCATACACCACGACCCCCTCGCCCTGGTGGGTCGCGAGCACGACGGCGGGCTTGCCGGCATAGCTCGTGATCTCCGCGGCCAGCAGCCCGGACGGGGTCCCGCCGATGGCCGCCAGGCACTCCCGGACACCGTCAGGGGTGCCGATCGGACCGACGTGCGGTTGCTCGAGAGTGTGCGGGACGGGGGGCGACCAGCGACCTCGGAGCATCGTCCGGCCCTCGCGCAGGAGGTCGTCACCCGGGACGGACCGGCTCAGGCGCACCTGGACCGGGACCAGGTCCGGGGCTATGGCCACGGCCATGCCGGGCGGTGACTGGCGCGCGGTGGCGGAGGTGTCCAGGGTGGCTGCGGAGACGTCGGTGCGGACGTGCAGCTGCTCCAGGAGGGCGGGGGTGGCGAGCCCCAGCGCGGTGACCGCGGCGGCGGCGCCCAGCAGGAGCGGGACGGTGCGGCGGCCGGGGCGCCGCCGGGTCCGGGTGGCGCCGGACAGGGGGATGACGGGGGCGAGCTCGACCGGGGGGGCCGGCGGGATCTGGCGGCCGCGCGCCTCGGCCTCGAGCGACGCGGTGATGCGGGAGACCAGGTCGGCCGGCATGGGCCCCGGGTCGGGAAGGGCGGCGAGCAGGTCGCGGACGCCCGTGGGATCGTCATCGGTGCTGCGGGGCGGATCGGGGACCTGCGGTCCGGACGGGGCGTTCGGGCGGTCCGGTCGCTGGTCCCCGGTGGGGCGGGTCGTCGTCACGGGTGGGCACCTCCCTCGGCATGGGTCCGGCTGGTGTCGGCCGCCTCACGGCCGCCAGGTGTATGACGCGTCCTCACGTCCGATGGTTCCCGGTGGCCCGCGGCGAGCCGGTGCGCAGCCCGAGCAGGCCCGCCATCGCCGTCCGGCCGCGGGCGCACCGGGACTTGATGGTGCCCTCGGCGACGTCGAGGACCTGGGCGGCCTCGGCCACGCTGAGCCCGTGCATGTCGACCAGCACGAGAGCCAGCCGTTGCCCATCGGGCAGGCGCTCCAGGGCCTCTCGCACGTCGAGGGCGACCTCGAGGGAGGCGTGCTCGTCGCGCCCGTCGGCGAGGTCCAGCTCGGGCAGCTCGCTGGTCGGCTTGAGCCGCCGCAACCGGTCCAGGCAGGCGTTGACGACGATCCGGTGCAACCAGGTGGTCACGGCCGCCTCGCCGCGATAGGACCCCGCCCTGCGGAAGGCCGCCACGAAGGCGTCCTGGACCGCGTCGGCCGCGAGCTCCCGGTCGTTGCAGGTGCGCATCGCGACGGCCCACATCCGGTCGCGGTGCCGGCGGTAGATCTCGCCGAAGGCGTCCGGGTCGCCGGCGAGATGGGCTGCCATCAGGGCCCGGTCGTCGGCGGTCTGCAGGTCGAGGGGGGTGTCCATGATGACGGCTCAGGAGATGGCGATCTCGGACAGCGCGGCGTAGTGACCGCCCATCTGCGCGGGGCTGTTGGTGAACCACACCACGACATAGGGCTTGCCGGGGGTTCCCGGACGGACGTCGACGGTGACCTCGCCGGAGGCGCTCCTGACCGATCCCAGCACCAGGCCGCCGTCCTTGGACTCCGCGTCGCTGGCGTAGACCGTCAGGTCCTGCCCGGGGTTGTCGGGCAGCGTGAGCTTGACCTGGTGCAGGGTCGGCTTGTTGTCCCCGAGGTACACCGCGATGCCGACCCCGGTCTTGAGGTTGCCGAAGGTGTCCGAGGAGTAGCGCTGGCTGCGCCAGTAGGTGTCGGCCCTGCCGTCGCGGACCTTGTTGACCATCGCGTTGTTCTCGGCGTCGTCGCTGCCCTCGGGGTCGTAGGTCGTCAGACCGACGATGGCGACGGGCGGGGCCGCGACCGAGGTCGCGGTGGCGGAGCGACTGGCCAGCACCTGGCCCGCCGAGCCCACCGTCACCGTGACGGCCGGAGCGGTCGCGGTGTAGGTCCGGGCGACCGGGGGCGCGTCGAGCTGGCGCTGGATGTTGTGCACCATGGCGTAGACCCCGATGAGTCCCCCGACAAGGGCGAGCACGAGGCAGGTGGCGATCAGGGCGAGCACGAAGTTGGCCTGACGGGACGAGGGCGTCCCGGTCGGCACGTCGCTGACGAAGACCGGGGCGACCGGCTCGGCCTGGTGCGCCTCGGTCGTCAGGGCCTCGACCGGGGTCTGACCGGCCCGGGCCTGCGCACGCTGCTCGGCACGGCGCTCGGCCCGCCGCTGCCAGGGGCCGGCGGCGGCCTGGCCCAGCTGGCGGGCGCGCACCGCGGTGGCGCCCACCGCCGCCATCGCCGCCGCCTGCGCCTTGGTCGGCGGGTGCTCGATGTCGGTGCGCAGGTCGTCGGCCAGCGGGGGGAAGGGTGGTGCGGCGGGTGCGGCCGGGGTGACGGCAGACCCGGGCATGACGGCGGTGGCCGCGGCGGCTCCCGCGGTGGCGGGCGCGGTGGCGGGCACCGGGCGCTGGGTGGTCGAGGTGCTCGCGGCCGGCCGAGCCGCGACGGGGGTGGCCGCGGCCGTGACCGCGCCTGCGGGCGCGGCCGCCGACCGGTCCGTCGACGACGGCGAGGTGGCCGGCGTCGACGCCGCCGGCCCGGGCCCGGTGCCTGCGGTGTCGGCCTCGGCGGTCGAGGCATCCGCAGGGGACGGGCTCGGCGCCGGACCGGGCGCGACGACCGAGATCTGCTCGGTCGGCGCCACCGGCGGGGCGCCGTCGCGCAGAATCTGGGCGAAGGCCCCCGGAGAGGTGGCCCTGCCCCGACGTCCCAGGGTCTGGGTGACCAGGTGCTCCAGGTCGTCGGGCACGGCGGGGACCAGCTCGGACGGCGGTGCCGGGGCGCCGGCGACGCGTGGCGTGGGACGCAGACCGCTGCGGTCGATGCCCGGCCAGGTGGCGGTGAGGGCGGCGTGCAGCAGCGCGGCGAGGGCCACCGCGTCGGTGCGGGAGGCCTGGACGGCATTGAGGTGGTCCCGCCCGGCCAGGGCCGCCTCGACGGCCACGCCGCGCACGGCCACCGACCCGTCCTTGCGGCGCAGGACGTGGTCGGGGGACAGCTGCAGGTGGTGCAGTCCGCGGCTCGCGGCGGCGTCCAGCACCTCCGCCACGTCGAGGACGACCCGACGGGCGCGCGTCGCGGGCAGACCGCCGTCGGCGAGCAGGGCGGTCAGCGTCGTGGCGCCCTCGGGGGCCTCCTCGACGATGTGCACGAGCCCGTCGCCGCTGCCCGCGTCCAGGACCGCGAGCAGACGCGGGTCGGTGAGCGAGGAGACCCGCCGTGCCGCGTCCAGGGCGCCGGCCGCGGCCGGGTCCTGGTCGGGGATCACGGTGACCAGCACCCGGTGGCCCAGGGTCGTGTCGTCGGCCTCCCAGCGCTCGAGGCGGGCGGTGTGCGCGACCCGCTGGCGCAGGTGATACCTGCCTCCGATGGACGTGCCCGGTCCCACAGCCGGCATACGCCTGTCCCCTTCCGTCTCACGCAGCGGGCGGGGTGGGCGTCGGGCCCGGGGCCCAGGCCCGTCGCGTTCACCGCATTCTAGGTGGTGCCCGGCCCGCAGGCTCCGGCACGTGGTCTCTCGGAGTGGCTAGGCCGTGGCCCGCCCCGGCAGGCGGGAGCGCACCCGTCGGGTGACCGGGCTGAGCAGGTCGGCCACCTCCTTGACGTGGAAGGTGCGCGTGAGGACGAGGAACACCGCGAGGAAGATCAGCCCGCCCACCACCAGCTGGACGACGAAGGACACGAAGCCGACCCCGGCCAGCACCTGGATCCCCTCGATCAGGCCCCACGTGAGCAGCCCGGCGACGGTGGAGATCATCGCCAGGCGGACGTGCAGCCGCACGATGCGGTTGAGCGGCAGCCCACCCACGCGCCGCTGGGCGATCAGCATGAAGGTCACCCCGGCGACGAGGTTGCCGAGGGTCTGACCGACCGCGATCAGGGCCACCGAGTGACCGGGGGGGCCCCACAGGGCGCCCACGGCGAAGGTGATCTGCACCGCCGTGAGGAGCACCTGCAGCCACAGGTTGGTGCGCCCGTCGTCGGTGGCGAACAGGAATCGTGCCTGCAGGGTCGTCCAGCCGAAAGGGATGAGCCCGAGGATCATCACGCCGAAGACGATCGCGGTCTCGCGCAGCGACCCCTGGCGCAGCAGGCTCGGCATCGCGACCCCCAGCCCGGGGACCGCGAGCACCAGGCCGGCGACGGTGATGGGCACGAGCGCGACCGAGGGCAGGGTCAGCCCACGGGTGAGCAGGACCCGCAGCTCGGACCGGTTGCCGTCGTTGGCCGCCACCGACATCGGCGGATAGAGCGCCGTGATGATGGACGTGGTGATGATCGAGTGCGGCAGCATGAAGAACAGGAAGGCCACGTTGTAGACCATGACGCCGGCCACCAGCAGGTGGTCGTGCGAAGCCCGTGCCTGCACCATGAGCATGACCTTCATGGTCGCCCAGCCGCCCACCTGGCTGACGAGGAGCGCCGCGAAGGCCCACCCCGCCGTGCGGGTGGCGGAGCCGAAGCCGTGCCCCCGCAGCCCCCACCGGGGACGCCACCGGTAGCCCGAGGCGCGCAGCGCGGGGATCAGGGCCACCGCCTGCAGCACGATGCCCAGGGTGGTGGAGATGCCCAGCAGCAGGACCATGTCGTGGGTCCACTGCTCCGGCCGCAGGTGGTCGGACCCGGGATAGAGCATCTGGAAGGCCAGCAGACCCGCGATCTGCACGACGTTCGCGAGGACCGGGGTCCACATGAAGGCGCCGTAGCTGCCCCGGGCGTTGAGGACCTGCCCCAGGATGGCGTAGGTCCCGTAGAAGAACAGCTGCGGGATGCACAGGTAGGCGAAGTCGACGGCGAGCCGGACCTCCGGCCCGTCACCCCGCAGGCCGTAGAGGTTGACCAGCGGCGCCGCGGCGACGGTCGCCACGATCGTCGCCCCCAGCACCAGCGCGAAGCACGCCGTCAGCAGCCGGTCCACGAGGTGGTCGCCGTCCGGCTGCTTCAGCGCCTTGGTGATCTGCGGGATGAGGACGGCGTTGAGCAGACCGCCGGAGATCAGGATGTAGATGAGGTTGGGCAGGGTGTTGGCGACCTGGAAGGCGCCAGAGCTGATGGTGAGGGACCCGATGCAATATGTCAGCAGCGACTGCCGCACCAGACCGAGCATGCGGCTCACGAGGGTCCCGGAGGCCATCAGCGCGCTCGCGCGGCCCAGCGTCTGCTGCTTGACCTGCCCCGCGCCCTCGCGCTGCCGACGCTCCTGCTCCAGGGCCAGCGCCCGCGCCCGGGCACGAGCCCGGTGCCGGCCCACCTCCAGACCGGTCTCCCGGGCGGCTCCCGACGGACCGTCCGGGTCGGCGATGTGTCCGAACTCCCCGGTGTAGGCGCCGTCCGGGAACTCGTGGCTGTAGACCGAGAGGGGGATCTCCTCGGTCAGCGAGGCGTCCGACGGATAGCCACGGTCGTCGTCGGCGGAGCGGTCGTAGGGGCGCAAGCGGCTCATCACGGGTCCTTGGGGGAGCTGTCAGCGCCGAGGACGGCCTCGGCAACGGCGTCGTGGTCACCGAGCTCCCGCTCGGCGCGCGTCGGGCCGCCGCGACGCAGGGCACGCGCCAGCCCGAGCACGAGAATCGCGCCGACGATACCTGCGATGAGCGCGAACACCCACGCGCTGGTCGGGCGGACGTTCATGTTGACGGTACTGGGCGAGCCGAGGACGACACCGTCCGGGGTGGTGAGCCGAGCCTCCAGCGGGACCGTCCCTGCGGCCCGGGCCGACACCTGCACCCGCGTGGTGGTGCGGCTGCCCGCCGCGATGGACAGCGGAGGCGGCGCCTTGTCGACGCGCAGGGTCCCGATCCCGGGCACGAGGTCCAGGCGCAGGTCGTGGACGGCATACGGCAGGGAGTTGGTGATGGTGATCTGGATGACGCCGGTGTCGGCGAGGAAGTTGAAGGTGCTCGGAGGCACCTGCACCCCTCGGCGTGCCGTGCCCACGGACTCGTCGAGGGTATGGCGCAGCTCCTCCCACTCCTGCGGCCGACCCCGCCACCGGGCCGAGGCGAGGTCACGCAGCGCCATGGTCCAGGACGTGGTGAGCCGCTCCTCGCTGGGCAGGATCGTGCGCAGGCCGGTGACCGCACGCGCCCCCTCCGAGAGCTCCTGGGTCGTCTGCGGGGTCAGGGGCGATGCCGTGGCGGGCCGCAGCCGGGAGGGCGCGGTGGCGCGGCTGCTCGCGCTGAGGAAGGTGCTCGCGTCCACCTGACGCAGCCACGGGACCGTGCGGGTCGCCCGCCACAGCCGCCGCAGGGCGGCCGGGCTCGGCGCGGCGTCCCGGGGGAGGGCGACGAGGGCGGTGCGCCGGGTGCCGGGGCGCTCGCCCAGCAGGGCCAGGGTCTGCCCGAGGAACTCCTGCACGAGCTGGGCGTCCGTGCGCGTGCGCCACCCCGACGCGATCGCGCTCAGCCCTTCGTCGTAGGCCAGCAGGGGCAGCCCCTCGGAGCTGCGCTGCCCGGCGCCCGGGGTCAGGTCCGGGGAGCTGCGGATCGCGTTCGTGGAGACCAGGGCGGCCGCCGGGGCCGTGCGCGCCGTGGCGGCCTGCCAGGACGCCGTCCGGCCCTCCGGCCACAGCCCGTCCGCGGGCCAGGCGACGGAGTCGGGGACGGAGCGGCCCACCGCGGCGTCGAGGGGCGAGGCCTGCTGAGGCCACAGCAGCGGCCGCAGCTCGCGCGGGTTCGCGGTGAGCAGGGCGGCGGTGTCGGGGTCGCCCGGGGGCAGGGCCCACAGGGGCTGGGTGTCGTCGAGCGCGCGCAGCCGGGCGGCGAGCTGCTGGGCGTCGCGGGCCGCACCCGCCAGGGCGCCGGCCCCGGAGCCGGGGCTCGTCGGGGTGGGTGCCGTCGGGGTGGGGGTCGTCGGGTGGCTGCGGGCCGAGGCGTGCCCGGTGGCTCCGACGAGGGGGTGCGGGGTCGGGGTCGAGGTCGAGGTCGAGGTCGACGTCGGGGTCGGGGTCGCGGTGGGCACGGCCGTGGGGTCGGAGATCAGACCGCCCGGCCGGCTCGGTGGAGCGAGGACCGCCGGGTCCACCAGCCAGGTGACGGGCGTGCCGACGGCGGCGTCCAGCCGTTGCTGCAGGGGCCCCTGAGGTCCCACCGTCCGGGACCAGGCCGCCCCCACCTGCGCCGCGGTGCCTGCCGTGAGCTCGGGGTCGGCGGGGAGCGTGATCGGGGCGACCCAGGCCAGGCGGAGGGGTTCGTACTCCGGCGTGGCCCGCAGGCCCGCCAGGACCGAGCGCAGGACCCCGGCGCGGGTGGTGCCCGAGCGGACCTCGACGGCCAGGGGATAGGCGCCGAAGGGCCGTCCCCGGGGCACCGCGTCGGCCGGGATCGTCAAGGTGAGCGTCGAGGCGCCCCGCGCCACCAGCGGCGGGATCTGCTCCTGCGCCACCTCGCGGGAGGTCAAGGGGCGCGGCGTCGTCGCGTGCAACCAGGAGTCCAGCACGGCCCGGCTGGTCACCGGCGTGTCCCCCACCAGCAGGCGAGCCGACAGCGGACCCGTGGCCGCCGGGGCCGTGACCGTCAACCGGACCTTCACCTCCTGGCCCGGGCTCGCCACCACGGGCGCCACGTCGTCCAGGGTGATGCCCACGCGGGCGGCGGACTCCCGCTCCCGGGACGACGTCGGCACGGAGCCACGCCGCGCCACCGCGGCGGCGGGGGCCGCCGAGCCGGCACGGGCCGACACGGCGGGCGGGGGGAGCGCGGCGGGCGGGGGGAGCGCGGCGGGCGCGGCCGGCCGCCCGCTCACGGCGCCCCGGGAGGACGTGGCGCCCGCTGCCGTCATACCGCCGAGGAGCGGGGCGAGGGTCGCCAGGACCGCGGCGAGCCTCGCCGCCGCCCCCCTCGCGCCTCGGATCACCGGTCGCCGGCGAGGCGCTGCCAGGCCGTGGCCGCGATGCGCCTCTCGTTGGGGAAGGTCAGCTCGGTCGTGTGGTCGCCGAGTCGCACCCACGCCACGTCGATGGCCTCCTGGTCCGGGTCGTTCTCGATCGTCAGCCGGCCGCCGAGGGCCTCCAGCAGGTAGTGGTGCACGACCTTGTGGACGCGCGACGTCGCCGTGGTGAACCAGTAGTCGATCGATCCCAGCGGGGCAATCACCCGACCGTGGATGCCCGTCTCCTCGGCCACCTCGCGCACCGCGGTCTGCTCCAGCGTCTCCACGCCCTCGATGTGTCCCTTGGGCAGGCACCACTCGACGCGGCCCGCCCGGTTGCGCCGGGCGATGATCGCCAGCTCCGCCAGCCCCCGCTCGACCCGCACGATCACCCCGCCCGCGGAGACCTCCTCCACGGCAGGCAGCCGCCGCGGGAAGCGGGCAGCCGGGCTCATGGGGTAGGGACTGGACACCCCAGCACTCTAACGAGTACCCCTGGGAGGGCGCCTGCCGCCACGTCGGGGCGAACCCAGGTGACGATGAGTGATGACCGTTCGCACCCAGCAGTCGCGGCCCCCGCTCGCGGTGCCGGGCTGCGCCGTGGCCGGGCTGCGGTGCCGGGCTGCCCGCCCCCCGGTGGACTCTCCTAAGGTGGGGTGCTGTGCCTGGACCCACCACCACCCCCGACCCGCTGCGCGACCCGCAGCCCACCCCGCCCGACGGGCCCGAGCTGCTCGCCGTCGCGGCGCGCCACCTCGGGCCCGTCTCCGGACTCCTGGGCGAGCTGGGCGAGAGGTTCGCCGCGGCGGGGCACGAGCTGGCCCTGGTCGGCGGCCCGGTCCGCGACGCCGTCCTCGGCCGGGTGTCCACCGACCTGGACCTCACCACCAGCGCCCGGCCGGAGCAGACCGAGCGGCTGCTGCGAGGCTGGGGCGACGCGCTGTGGGACGTCGGGCGGGCCTTCGGGACCATCGGGGCGCGCAAGGACGGCTGGCAGGTCGAGATCACGACCTACCGCAAGGACGCCTACGACCGCACGACCCGCAAGCCCGAGGTGTCCTACGGCAGCACCCTCGAGGACGACCTGGTCCGGCGGGACTTCACCGTCAACGCCATGGCGCTGCGGCTGCCCGAGATGACCTTCGTCGACCCCCACGACGGGCTGGGCGACCTGGCGCGCGGCGTGCTGCGCACCCCGGGCACCCCCGAGGAGTCCTTCGGGGACGACCCGCTGCGGATGATGCGGGCGGCGAGGTTCGTGGCGCAGCTGGGACTGGCTCTCGACGACGAGGTGCGGGCGGCGATGGTCCGGCGGGCGGACTCGCTGCGGATGATCTCCGCCGAGCGGATCCGTGACGAGCTGGTCAAGCTACTCCTCACCGACCGGCCCCGCGCCGGCCTGGAGGTCCTCGTCGACACCGGCCTGGCCGAGATCATGCTGCCGGAGCTGCCCGCCATGAAGGCCACCGTCGACGAGCACAAGCGGCACAAGGACGTCTACGAGCACTCGCTCACCGTGCTCCAGCAGGCGATGGACCTCGAGCTGGCCGAGGCGCCCGCCCGTGGCGCGGACGAGCCCGAGGTCGCCGACGGGGGCCCCGTCGTCCGGCCTGATTTGGTCCTGCGCCTCGCGGCCCTGCTGCACGACATCGGCAAGCCCGCCACCCGCCGCTTCGAGCCGGACGGCGGCGTGAGCTTTCACCACCACGAGCTCGTGGGCGCCCGGCTGGCGAGCAAGCGGCTCAAGGCGCTGCGCTTCGACAAGGACACGACCAGGGCGGTCAGCCGGCTGATCGAGCTGCACCTGCGCTTCCACGGGTATGGCGACGGCGAGTGGACCGACTCCGCCGTGCGTCGCTACGTCACGGACGCGGGTCCGCTGCTCTCGCGCCTGCACCTGCTCACCCGCGCCGACTGCACCACCCGCAACGCCCGCAAGGCCGCCCGGCTGCGCCGCACCTACGACGACCTGGAGCGGCGGATCGAGCGGCTGCAGGCCCAGGAGGAGCTGGCCGCCGTCCGTCCCGAGCTCGACGGCAACGAGATCGCCGAGGTGCTCGGCATCCGGCCCGGGCCGGTGCTGGGCAGGGCCTACAAGCACCTGCTGGCCGTCCGGCTGGACGAGGGGCCCATCGGTCGCGAGGCGGCCGAGCAGCGGCTGCGTGCGTGGTGGGCGGAGCAGCCCGAGTCCCGAGGCTGAGCGGTTTCACGTGAAACAGCGCCCCGCGGGCGTGGGCCGTCCGAGGGGCGAGACCACTCCCGTTAGGCTGTCCGCGTGAAGATCTTGAGCGTCGTCGGAGCCCGCCCGCAGTTCGTCAAGCTCGCGCCCATCGCCCACGCCATGGCGGACGCCGGCGTCGAGCACGTCATCGTCCACACCGGTCAGCACTACGACCACGCCATGAGCGACTCGTTCTTCGAGGAGCTGCGGATCCCGGCGCCGGACGAGAACCTCACGGTCGGCTCCGGGACCCACGGCCGCCAGACCGGCGCCATGCTTGCGGGGATGGACGGGGTGCTGGAGAAGCACCGGCCCGACTGGGTGCTCGTCTACGGCGACACCAACTCCACGCTCGCCGGCACGCTCTCCGCGGTCAAGATGCACGTCCCGCTCGCCCACCTGGAGGCGGGCCTGCGGTCGTTCAACCGGCGTATGCCGGAGGAGCACAACCGGGTGCTCACCGACCACGCCGCCGACCTGTGCCTCGCGCCCACCGAGGTTGCCATGCGCCACCTCGCCGACGAGGGCATCACCGACCGCGCCGTGCTCGTGGGCGACGTGATGACCGACGTGCTGCACCAGGTGCGCGACCGGGTCGCGGGCGACGAGATCCAGGTGCCCAGGGGCATCGACCCGACCCGCCCCTTCCGGGTGGCCACGCTCCACCGGGCGGACAACACCGACGACCCGGCCACCCTGCGCACCATCGTGGACAACCTCGCCTCCCTCGACGTGCCCACCCTGCTCCTGGCGCACCCGCGGCTGCGGGCCAAGGCCCAGGAGCACGGCATCGACCTGGGTGCCGGGTCCGTCGTGGTCGCCGACCCCCTGCCCTATCCGCAGCTCGTCCGGGCGGTCATGGGATCGGCCGGGATCATCACCGACTCCGGTGGTCTGCAGAAGGAGGCCTTCCTGCTGCGGGTGCCGTGCACGACCGTGCGCACCGAGACCGAGTGGGTCGAGACCGTCGACCTCGGGTGGAATGTCCTGGTCGCCGACCCTGCCACCCTCGCCCGGGACGTCGACCGGCCGGCCCCGGCACCGACCGAGGCCGCACCCTACGGTGACGGCCGGGCGGCGGCCCGGGTGGTCCGGGAGCTCCAGCAGCACGCCCGCTGATGAGCCCGGACACCGACACCCTCGTCTCCCCGGCCGATGGATCCTCGGTCGTGCCCGGCTCGGCCCGGACCGCGCCCACCCGCGACCGCCACGCCCCCGAGCCGTCGGGACCGGCATCGACGGACCCCGCTCCGACGGGGCCCGGCGCGTCCGCCGCCCCCTCCCGGCCGCCGCTCGCCTGGGTCGCCTGGGTCCGTCTCGTCGCCATCCTGGGCGTGATCTCCATCCACAACGCCGGGGCCAACGCCACGGCCGCGCGGGCGGGCGACCACCGGCCCGCGCACCTGCTGGGCGTGGCGCTGGACCTGCCGTTCAGCGTGGCGGTGCCGGTCTTCGTCATGGTCTCCGGGGCCCTGACCCTGGATCCGGCGAGCTTCCGCGGGACCGGGCACTACCTGCGCAAGCGGGTGCTGCGGACGGTGCCGGCCATCGTCGTGTGGCACCTGGCCTACGTCGCCTTCCTCCAGCTGTGGTGGTATCCCGAGCCGTTGACGACCCGGGACGTCGTCCAGCGGATCCTCACCGGCCGACTGGCGCCGCACCTGTACTTCCTGTGGATCGTGCTCGGGCTGAGCCTGATGGCGCCCGTCCTGATCCGGTGGCTCGCCCAGGCCGGCCGCCGCGAGCAGGTCCTGACCGGCGCCGCGCTCGCCGCCATACCGGTGCTCTCCTCCGCGACCCGGTCGTGGCGCGCGACCCAGGCGGTGGCCGTGGAGACCCCCTGGACCTGGTGGGTCTGCTACCTCGGGCTCTTCGTGCTGGGGTGGGCCCTGCGGGACGTGGTGCTGCGCGGAGTCGCCCTCCTGGTCGCGGGGCTGCTCGCCGTCGGTCTGCCGACGCTGGTGAGCTGGCAGTACGCCGACCCCGGCCTGGCTCCCCGCCTGGACCAGCTGCTGCCCGTCAGCTACTACGGCGGCAGCGTCGTGGGGGGCGCGGTCTGCGCCTTCCTCGTCGCCCGGTCGACCATCCGCCCCGGCGGCGCGCTGGCGCTGCTCGCCCGACCCGGCGTGGTGCGGTGGGTCAACCCGCTCGCCGTCGCGTCGCTCGGCATCTATGCCTGCCACGTCATGGTGATGTGGACCCTCATGAAGCTCGGGATCCTCGGCGCGCCGGTGCTGTCCGGGCCGGACCTGGTGCTGCGGCTGCTGCTGATCGTGGTGATCTCGACGGCCCTGACCCTGGCGGCCCGGCGGGTCCCGGTCGTGCGGCGGGTCTTCTGAGGCTCTCCCGCGGCCGGTCCGGGTCAGGCGGGGACGCCGAGCCAGGGGCGCAGCGCCTCGGCCGCGGCCCGGCCGTCGTGGTGGCGGGCGACGTAGGCCGGGCCCTGCGCCGCGCGCTCGGCGGAGCCGTCCCGGTCGGTGAGCACGCGGCGCAGCACGGCGTCCAGGTCGGCGGGGGTGGCGTCGACGACGGGGATCTCGTCGTCGACCAGGTCCCGCGACCCGAGCACCGAGGCGACCACGAGCCGCCCGGCCGCCATGGCCTCCACCGCGGTCGTGCCGTAGGAGTCGCACAGGATCTGGTCGACCACCACGTCGACGTCCGTGATCAGCGCGACGAGCTCGGCGTGCGGCATGTGGTCGGGAGCGAGGTAGTCGCACAGCCCCTCCGCGGCGAGCCCGCGCAGCACCGGGTCGATGACGTCGGTGCCCTTGATCGCCGGACGACGACGGCTCGGCAGGTGCAGCACCCGGGGGAGCCGGTCGCCGGCGAAGGCCGGTGCCGTCCCCGCCCACGGGGTCAGGTCGACGGTCAGCGGCAGCCAGGTCGCGCGGGGCACGTCGTGGAGCAGGTCCGGGGTGGAGACGAAGACCGGCCCGTCGAAGCCGCGCAGCACGGCCCGGTTGCGGGCGACCGCGGCCGCGCCGAGCGCGAGATAGGGCACCCCTGCGGAGCGGAACCACGAGTGTCGCACCCGCAGCGCGTGGCCGAGCGGGTCGCGCACGTCCGAGCCGTGCGCGACCAGTGCCGGGCGGACCCCGGCGGCCGCGAGCTCGGCCAGGTCCCGGTCCGGTCGCCCGGCGACCTGACCACCCGACAGTGCGAGGAAGCCGTCGAGGGCGACGTGGGTGGCGCCCGCCCACCCCGGGGCCACGGCCGGGTCGCTCACCGGCACCCGCCGCGACAGGGCGCCGCCGCGGGCCGGCATACGGCGGTCGACGGGGAAGGCGAAGCCCTCGGTGCGCGCGAAGCACCAGGCCGGGACCCCCAGGGTGCGCCGCACCGTCGCGGCCCAGGCGCTCGCCTGACCGGCGTAGTTGGCCGGCCCGACGGCGAGGGCGGTCATCGGGCCATCAGCGCGGCGATCGCGCGGTCCCACACCTGCACCTGCTCCTCGGCGGACAGGGCTCGGGCGGCGGCGTGCGAGGCGGCCTTGAAGCCGGCGACCGACTCGGGGGTCAGCGTGTCGAGCGCGGCGGCGAGGGACTGCGCGGTGAAGTCCTCGGTGACCACGCCGAGGCCGTGCTCGCGGATGATCCCGGCCATCTCCGGCGAGGGGGAGAGCACGAGCGCCAGCCGGGCCTGGACGAAGTCGAAGAACTTGTTGGGCAGGGCCCAGCGGTTGTTGAAGTTGACCGGGGGCAGGACGTAGATCCCGGCGTCGTGGTCGTTGAGCACGGCGAGCAGCCGGTCGTAGGGCACCGCCGGATGGATCCGCACCCCGTCCAGGCCCGCCGCCCGCTCGGCGAGCGTCGCGCGATAGGCCTCGTCCTCGCCGGTGAGGTAGAAGTCGAGCGTGAACGGCCGGGACGCGAGCCGCACCGCGTCGATCATCAGCTCGAGGTAGCGGTCGGGGCGGGCCTGACCGGCGTGGACCAGGGCGATCGGCTCGTGCACCGGCGTCGGGGCGAGGTCCGCGGCCGGCGAGGCATTGGTGACGACCTGCGCGTCGATCCCGAAGACCGTGCGGTACTCCTCGGCGATGCCGCGGCCCACGGTGGTCACCGAGTCGGCGCAGGTGACGTGCCGGGCGCACAGCCAGGTCATCAGCGGCGCCACGAACAGCCGCCAGCGGGTGACGTCCTCCTTCATCCGCGGGGCGTACTCGTGCAGGTCGGCGTGGACGCCCTTGCGGGCCCGCAGCGACAGCGCGAGCGGGACGGTGTCCACGTCGTCGGCCAGGACCACGTCGTAGGCGCCCCTGGGCAGGACGCCGCGCAGGTAGGCCACGACCGGGTTGCGCCAGTAGGCCAGGGCGAACTGTCGCGCCAGCACCAGCGGCCGGGGATAGCGCCAGTAGACGAGCTCGTCCGGGATCCGCACGTGGTCCACCACGCCCTCCGGCGCCTCCCCGTAGCCCACCGTCGTCACGTCGTACTGCGGCGTGAACAGGCGGATCTGCTTGAGGACGCGCGCGTCGGACCGCAGCCCGGAGAAGGAGATGATCAGCAGCGAGGGGCGGGCCATGCGCCCATTGTGGCAGCCGGGGCCGGGCACCTCGTCGAGGCGGTATGGCGGGGCGGTCACCCGGGCCTCGTAGGCTAGGCGGGTGACCGACGAGCCGCGCATCCTGCACCTCAACGACTGTGCCTACGTGGCGCGACAGCTCGTCGACGCCGCCGCCCGCACCGGACGCCGCTGGGACTACCTCCCGCCCGAGCGGGTGCGCCCCGCGACCGTGCCCGCCAACCCGCTCCTGGCCAAGGCCACCTACGCGCGGTTCGTCGCGGACCGGGCGCTGCACGTGGGGCGCGCCGACGTCGTGCACGTGCACTACGGCACCACCGCGCGGCTGCTGCGCGAGCGGGGGATCCCCCGCCGGCCCTACGTCCTGACGCTGCACGGCACCGACATCCGCGAGCAGTGGCAGGACCCGCGCTTCCACGACGAGATCCGGCGCGGCATCGACGAGGCCGCCCACGTCTACTACACCAACCTCGACACCGTCGAGCAGGCCACGACGGCCCGCGCCGACGCGGAGTACCTCCCGGCCTTCGTCGACCTCACCCGGCTGCCCGCCTGGACCCCCGCCCCCCGCCCCACCGTCGTCTTCGCCTCGCGCTGGGACGACGTCAAGGGGGCGGCCGCCAACCTCGAGCTGGCCCGCGCGCTCGGTCGGGCCCTGCCCGAGGCCCGTCTCGTCGGCCTGGACTGGGGCGCGCACGCGGCGCGGGCCGGCGAGCTCGTCGAGCTGCTGCCGCGCACCGACCACGCGGGTTACCTGCGGCTGCTGGCCACGGCCCACGTCGCGGTCGGCCAGGCCCGGGACGTGCTCGGGGTCAGCGAGTTCGAGGCCATGGCCATCGGGGTGCCCACCGCGATCCTCGGCGCCCGCATCCCGCGGCCCGACGACGGCACCACGCCGCCGGTGCTCGAGGGCACGGTCGACGAGGTCGTGGCGCAGGTCCGCGACGCCCTCGCCGACCCGGCCGCCGCCTCCGCCCGCCTGGGCGCCCGCACCTGGGTGGCCGAGCGCCACGTCGCCGACCCTGTCATCCCGCGCCTCGTCGCGACCTACCAGGCGGCCGTTCGTGGCTGAGTCCCTCGACCAGGACGTGACCGCGGCGCCCGACGAGACCCCGACGGGGGCGCCCGACCAGACGCAGACCGCCGCCACGGGGCTCTCGCGGCGCGACACCCGGCCCCAGCACGGCGGCCGGCTCGACGCGCTCGACGGCCTGCGCACCATCGCGGTCTTCCTCGTCGTCCTCTTCCACGCCGAGGTGCCCGGGATGCACAGCGGCTTCCTCGGGGTCGACCTGTTCTTCGTCCTCTCGGGCTACCTCATCACCGCCGGGCTGGTCCGGGGGCTGATGCGCGGGCGGGGCGCAGGGCTGTCGAGCTTCTGGTCGCGGCGGTTCAAGCGGCTCCTGCCCGCTGCCCTGCTGGTGTGCCTCGCGGTCCTCGTGTGGTCGATGACCCTGGCTCCGGCATACCGCCGCCCCTCCCTCGGGGCCGACCTGTGGTGGACCAGCCTGTATGCCGCGAACTGGCACTTCATCGAGTCCGCGGGCTACTTCGCGGCGCAGGGCGCCCCGTCGCCGCTGCTGCACATGTGGTCGCTGGCCGTGGAGGAGCAGTTCTACCTGGTGTGGCCGCTCGTCCTCGCCGCCACCTGGCACCTGCTCGGCCGGGGCCACCCCGGGCGGGCCCGCCGGGCGGTCCTCGCCGTCGGTGTCGTGCTGGCCGTCGCGTCCGCCGTGCTGTTCGTCCGGGTCGCGGGCTCCGGCGCCACCGACCGGGCCTACATGGGCTCGGACACCAAGGCCTTCGAGCCCCTGCTCGGGGCGTTGGTCGCCGTGCTGCTCGCCGATCCCCGTGCGGGGCAGCTGGCCCGCCGCGCCGCGCCGGTCGTCGGGTGGATCGGTGCCGTCGGGCTGGTGCTCGCCATCCCGCAGCTCGGGGACTCCGCCGGCCCGAGCCCGTGGTACTTCGGGTCGGGCGCCATCATCTTCTCGCTGCTGTCGGCCGCGGTCATCGTCGCGCTCGCCCGCGGCGAGGTCCCCGGCCTGTCGACGGTGCTGGCGCTGCCCCCGGTGTCCTACCTGGGGCGCATCTCCTACGGGATCTACCTGTGGCACTGGCCGGTGGCCTGCTGGCTGCCCGGCGAGGGCTTCGCGCCCTGGCGGGCCGTCGCCGTCGTGGTCCTGTCGGTGCTGCTCGCCGCCGCGTCATACCACCTGGTGGAGCTGCCGGTCCGCGACGGCAGCCTGAGCCGCCGGCTCACGCCTCGGCGCACGTTGACGTCCAGCGCCGGGATCGTGGGGGCCCTCGCCCTCGCCGCCGCGGTGCTCGGCGGCACCCCCGCGTCGGCCGCGATCAACGGCGTCGTCCGCCTCCCCGCACCGCCCGGGGACAAGGTCGTGCTCGTGGTCGGCGACTCGGTGCCCCAACGGCTGCTCACGGACCTGGCGGCGGCCGCCGACCGGCGTGGGCTCACCCTGGTCTCCGCGACCGCGGGCGGCTGCTCGCCGCTGGGCGCGCACACCGAGATCTCCCCCGGTGAGAAGATGGGCCTGAACTGCCTCTCGGTGCCGGACAAGATCCGCACCGCCGTGGACACCTACCACCCGGGCACCGTCATCTGGTGGTCGCGCTACGAGCTGGCGGACCGGTATGACGGCGCGACCCTGGTGCGGGTCACGGACCGGTCCTTCTGGGACGTGCAGCGTCGGGACCTGCGCACCCGGATCGGGGACCTCACCGCCCACGGCGCCACCGTGGTGTTGGTGCAGACCGACCGGGTGGGCGTGGGCATCCGCAGCCGGTGCACGCCCCAGCGGTGCCACCCCTTCCTGGACCGGCTGGTCCACCACGACGAGCTTCGGCACACCTGGAACGACCTGGTGGCCGACGTGGTGAACCAGGACCGCCGCACCCGGCAGATCGCCATCGACGACGTCTACTGCCACGATGCCAAGGCGCCCTGCGACGACCGGGTGGCCGGGGGCGTGCCGGCGCGGCGGGACGGGAGCCACTTCGACGACCCGCAGACCCGGGCCGTGGTCGCCGGGGCCCTCCTGGACCGGGCCATGGCGGCCCGCCCCCGCTGACCTACCGGCGGTGGTCGGACTCGCCGGGGAGAAGTGAGCAGGCGGATCCGACCACCGCCGGTAGGTCGGGTCAGGCGAGACCGGCCAGGCGGGCCTGCTCGGCGAACTGCGGCGACGCCGCCACCACCTCGTCGAAGGTCCCGCGCGCGGCGATCCGTCCGTCCTGCATGAAGCACACCTGGTCCGAGTGGCGGATCGTGGACAGGCGGTGGGCCACCGCGACGACGGTGACCTCGCCGTGCATCTCCCGGATCGCCTGGGAGACCGCCTCCTCGGTCGCGGTGTCCAGGGCGGACGTGGCCTCGTCCAGGACGAGGACGAGGGGTTCGACATACAGCGCCCGCGCGATCCCGAGGCGCTGGCGCTGCCCGCCCGACAGGGTCAGGCCGCGCTCGCCGATCCGGCCGTGGATGCCCCCCGGTCGCGCCTCGACGATGTCCAGCAGCTGCGCCCGGGCGAGCGCGGACCGCACCCGGGTCTCGTCGACGTGCTCGGACCAGGTGAGCGCCACGTTCTGGGCGATGGTGCCGTCGAAGAGCGTGACCTCCTGCGGGACGTAGCCCACCCGCTCCCGCCAGGCGTGCAGCACGTCCTCGAGACAGTCCCCGTCGATGGCGATCCGGCCGTGGGTCGGGGTGATCAGGCCGAGCAGCAGGTCGACGAGGGTCGACTTGCCCGCACCCGAGCCACCGACCAGAGCCAGGGACGAGCCCATGGGAACCCGCAGGTCGACGTCGCTGACGGCGGGCCGGTCAGAGCCGGGATAGGTGAACCCCACGTCGCCGAGGGTGAGCTCGCGCGGCGTCTCGGCGAGCGGCTGGTGGCCGACCTCGCGATAGGTCCGCAGGTAGCCCTCGGCCGAGCGCACGTCCTCGATGATCGTGTCGGCGAAGGGTGCGTTGGCCTCGATGGAGGTGACGTAGTTCTGCAGGCGGGTGATCGACGGGATGATCTTGAAGCCGGCGATGCCGAAGAGCGCGAGCGACGCCATCGCGGCGGGCATCCCCGCACGGACGTAGTTCGCGCCGCCGATCAGCAGCAGCCCGCCCACGAGCGCGATGTCCGTCGCGAACTTCGGCACGGCGGTGAGGAAGCGGATGTTGGCGCGGGAGCGGGTGACCCGACGCCGCACGGCGTGGATCTGGTCGCCCATCTCGTCGGACTTGTCCCGCAGCGTGATCTCCTTGAGGGCGGAGACCATCTCGGCCATCAGCTGGTTCATGTGCAGCGCGGAGTCCCGGTTGACCCGCCCGGCGATGCGGGCCTGCCGGCCGACCCAGGCGTAGATGACCAGCGCGATCACCCCCAGGTAGGCCACGGTGAGGCAGGCGGTGAGCGGGTCGCGCACCAGGATGATCGTGGTGACCGACAGCATGGTGACGATCTCGGTGGGCAGCTGCGCCGCGGGCAGGAGCACCCCGGCGATCATGTTGGCCAGGCCCACGTCGGCGAGCGACGCGAGCTGGGTGGAGGAGCGCTTGAGTCGCTCGGTCCACGGCGAGCGGATGTACGCCTGGAAGAGCTGGCGGCCGATGGACAGCTCGTAGGTCTCGAAGGTCCTGGTGGAGTGGAACTGCAGCCCCAGGACCAGCAGGGCCTTGACGATCATCAGGGTCCCGGCGGCGAGCAGCAGCCAGGCCACGGCGGACCCCTCGACGGTGCCGAGGAGGGGGATGCCGCTGACCCGGGGCACGCCGCCACCGGACGTGTTCATCAGCGGCTGCAGGACGAGGGCCATCATCGCCAGGGCGGCGGTGTCCAGCAGCGTGAGCGCCGCGGAGGTGATCGCGAAGAAGCCGAGGTAGCGCCGGGCGCCGGGGGGCAGCAGCGTGAGCAGCCGGCGGATGGTGGGGCCGAGGTTCTTCATGCGCGGGCCCCGGCTCCGCGCAGGCGCGCGATCACGGCGACCGCGGCGTCCTGGGTCCGCGCGGTCAGCGAGGCGTGCGTCCGGGTCCAGGTCACCAGGTGCTCCCGGTCCGGTATGCCGAAGGGCGTGGTCACCGAGTCCATGGCGACGGCGATCGCCGTCGGCGTGAACTCCGCCGCCAGCCCCAGCCGCTCGCTGCGCACCAGCTCGGCTCCGGCGGCGTCGGCCGCCCCGGCGAAGATCACCGGGGTGCCGGTGGCCGTGGCGGCGTAGATCTTGGTGGGGCGGGCGAAGTCGTAGCCGAGGCCCGGCTTGATGGACACCAGCGCCGCCGTGGCGCCGCGCAGGTAGCGGGCGGCGACCTCGGGGGCGACCACGCCGGGGAAGTCGACGGCGCCCGGGACCAGCCGGGCGGCCAGCTCCTTGAGGGCGGTCAGCTCGCTGCCCTGGCCGAGGAAGACCAGCCGGCAGCGGCCGCCGCGGCGACGGTGCTCGGCGAGGGCTTCGACGAAGACTCCCGCGCCCTGCCACTCGCTCATCGTGCCGGTGTAGACGAGGTAGGGCTCGTCGCTCTCCTGCCGTGGGCCCTCGGGCGTGAACACCGCGGTATCCACCCCGTTGCCCACCGTGATGACCTGCTCGCGGGGGACCCCGAGCTCGACGAGCCGGTCGGTCACCGCGTCGGACACGGACAGCACGACGGCGGCGCCGCGCAGCACGGTCCGCTCGACGAGGCGCAGCCCGGCGACCACGGGAGCGGGTGCCCCGGCGGAGCCGGCCGCGTCGGACCAGACGTCCGCGGCATACCAGACGTAGGGGACCTGCTGCAGCCGGGAGACCGCGAGCATGACCGCCCCGGTCGTGGGCGGCGGCTCCACGACGTACAGGTCCGGACGGCCCCGCAGGAGGGTGCGCACGGCGAGCGGCAGGTCGTAGGACAGGTAGGGCAGGTAGCCACGGATCACGCCGTTGTCGTCGCGCAGGGCGGGCCAGCGGGACACCCGCAGGGCACCGTCGTCGCCGGCGGGGGAGCCGGGCGCGGGGGTCGAGGTGAGCACCTCCACCTCGCAGCCCAGGGCGGCGAAGGCGTCGGCGAGCCGGCGCTGTCGGAAGGCCCCTGCCGCGACCTCCGGGGAGAACAGTCGGGAGGTCACTCGCACGAGGGGTCGACGCATGGCCCCCATCGTAGGTGTGCGGGGTGGGGACCATCTGCAGGCCCGCCTGGAGCAGGCGGCGGGCGCTCGGGGAGGGGCTGGCGGCACGGCGCCGGGGGCACGGCGATGCCGTGCCGCGAGGCTCGAGCCCCGGCTCGACGGCACCGGGCCTGAGGGCCGACCCAGGCGCCTCAGCGCATCAGCAGCGAGGCCACCATCAGCCGCAGCGGGGCCTGGGCGCCCAGCAGGTGCTCCGGCTGCGGCGTCACCAGCGTGGCCGGCAGCCCGTGCCGTCGCCGCGCCTGCGAGGCCACCACCAGCCGGGCCGCCGGGATCGAGGGATCGAGCAGGGCGTCCAGCAGTCGGCGCTCGGCGACCGACAGGGCCTGCAGCGCGTGCGGGGCGGCCACCAGCACGGCGCGTGCCCCGTCCCGGGCGGCGACCCGGTCCTCGGGCGTCCAGGCGGTGACCCGCTCGCGATAGGCCGCGATCCCGAAGAGGTGGATGCGCAGCAGCTTCACGCCGACGGCCGTCCGGTGGGCGACCGGCAGCCCGGCGAACCACGGCCGCCGCACCAGGTCCATCACGGCGGCGAGGTCGTCGGCCACCGGGCGCACCGAGGTGGTGATCCGCTCCTGGGCGTCGTGGCCGATGACGTAGGCCGGCGCGTCCGCGGCATACCGCAGCCGGCGCCCGAGCGACCACAGCCGGGTGGAGAACGCCAGGTCCTCGCCGGTGGCGAAGCCCTCCGTCAGCCGGATCTCGTGCTCGCGCAGGGTCACCGTGCGCATCAGGCCCAGCGGTGCGGTGCGATAGGCGAGGCGGTCCCGGGCCAGGTCCAGGTCGCGCCCGCGCAGCGGCAGGGTCCGCACGGGCGGGGTGCGCAGGACGCCACCGGTGGAGTGGACGACCCGGGCGACGACGGCGTCGCTGCGGTGCTCGTCGGCGATGGCCCGCCAGGCCTCGACGGCTCCCGGCTCCACGGTGTCGTCGCTGCCCATGACCGCGACGTAGGTCGCCTCGCTGGCGTCCAGCCCGGCGTTGAAGGGGCCGCCCGGCGCGGGGATCCCGTCGACGTGGCTGATGACGCGGGTGCGGTCGCGGACGTGCTCGGGCAGCAGGTCGCGCACGGCGTCGACGTCCAGGCCGTGGCCGACGACGAGCGGGCGGATGCCCGGGCCGGCGCCCGCCAGCACGCTCGCGGCGGCCCGACCCACCGGCCGGTCGGTGCGGTGGACGGCGATGACGACGTCGACGGTGCTCGTGCTCACGGGCGCCATCCTTCCACCCTCCGCCCCGCCCACCCACTAGTGGCACGTGGTGGCGACACGCCGCGCGAATCTCGCCACGTGCCCCTGGTGGCGAACCGGGGAAGAGACGGCGGCGGGGGTATGCCGACGCCCGCCGGTCGGGCGACCGGCGGGCGTCAGGTGGGTCGGGGCAGACTCAGAAGGTGATCACGGTGCCGGTCCTGGCCGACTCGATCATCGCCTCCGCGACCTTCACCGTGGCCAGACCCTGCTGCATCGTCACGATGTCCGCGTCCTTGCCGAGGACGGCGTCGCGGAACTGCTCGTGCTCGGTGCGCAGCGGCTCGGGCTTGGCGAAGGCGAAGCGCACCATGTCACCCTCGGAGACGCCCCGGAAGCGGGAGACGTCGTCCCAGGTGGTCTGCACGGAGCCGTTGGCGTAGAACGTCAGGTCGGCGTGCAGGGTGTCGGCGACGAAGGCGCCCTTCTCACCGGTGATGACCGTGGTGCGCTCCTTGAGGGGCGACAGCCAGTTGACCAGGTGGGAGGTGATGGTGCCCTTGGAGAGCTGGCCGACGGCGGCGACCATGTCCTCGTGGGGCCGGCCCGAGCGCGTGGTGGTGCGGGCCGACACCGAGGTGTAGGTCTGCTGGGTGACCCACGCGGTCAGGTCGATGTCGTGCGTGCCGAGGTCCTTGACGACCCCCACGTCGGCGATCCGCCCCGGGAAGGGACCCTGGCGGCGGGTGGCCACCTGGTAGAGGTCACCCAGGTCGCCTGCCTCGATGCGGGCGCGAGCCTGCTGGAGGGCGGGGTTGTAGCGCTCGATGTGGCCGACGGCGCCGACGAGCCCGGCGTCCGCGAAGGCCTTGGCCAGGCGCTCGGAGGACGCGGTGTCGTGGGCGAGGGGCTTCTCGACCATGCAGTGCACGCCGGCGGCGGCGAGCGTGAGGCCGATCTCCTCGTGCAGCCCGGTGGGGGCGGCGACCATGACGTAGTCGAGCTTCTGCTCGATGAGCTCGTCGATGCTGGACAGGACCGGACGGCCGGCGGCGACGCCGTGCACGTCACCGGCAGGGTCGGCCACGGCGACGAGCTCGACGCCCTCGAGGGAGCCGAGGACGCGGGCGTGGTGGCGGCCCATCATGCCGAGGCCGATGAGGCCGGCGCGCAGGTCTGCCATCACGCACCAGCCTTGGCGAGGGTGTTGACCGCGGTGACGATGCGCTCGAGGTCATCCTGGCTGAGCGAGGGGTGGACCGGGAGGGACAGGCACTCGCGGGCGGCCTTCATGGTCTCCGGGAGCTGGGCGTCGTCGGTGGTGCCGGCGAAGGGCTTGAGCTGGTGGTTGGGCACGGGGTAGAACATGCCGGACCCGATGGCGTACTCCTCCTTGAGGGCCTTGGCCAGGCCGTCCCGGTCGTCGGCCACGCGAATCGTGTACTGGTGGTAGACGTGCACGGCGCCGTCGGCGACCGGCGGCGGGGTGACGCCCTCCAGGTGGGAGGACAGGAACGCGGCGTTCTCCTGGCGCTTGGCGGTCCAGGCGTCGACCTTGGTGAGCTGGACGCGGCCGATGGCGGCGTGGATGTCCGTCATCCGGTTGTTCAGGCCCACGACCTCGTTGTGGTACTGCTGCAGCATGCCCTGGTTGCGGTAGAGGCGGGCGCGGCGCTCGATCTCGGGGTCGGCGATGCTGATCATGCCGCCCTCGCCCGAGGTCATGTTCTTGGTGGGGTAGAGCGAGAACATGCCGAAGGTGCCGAAGGACCCGACGGGGGTGCCGTGCAGCGAGGCGCCGTGCGCCTGCGCGGCGTCCTCGAAGACCTGCAGGTCGTGCTTCGCGGCGATCTCGACGATCTGGTCCATCTTGGCCGGGTGGCCGTAGAGGTGGACGGGCATGATGCCGACGGTCTTGTCGGTGATGGCGGCCTCGATCGCCCGGGGCGACAGGCAGAAGTCGTCGGCGTCGATGTCCGCGAAGACCGGCGTCGCACCGGTCAGCGCGACCGAGTTGCAGGTCGCGGCGAAGGTGAACGACGGCACGAGGACCTCGTCGCCGGCCTTGACGCCCGCGGCGAGCATGCCGATGTGCTGGCCGGACGTGCCGGAGTTGACGGCGACGCAGGCGCGGCCGAGCGTGAAGTGCTCGGAGAACTCCTTCTCGAAGGCAGCGACCTCGGGGCCCTGGGCGATCATGCCGGAGCGCATGACGCGCGCCACGGCCTCGATCTCCTCCTCACCGATCAGCGGCTTTGCCGGGGGGATGAAATCAGCCATGTTCTCTTACTCCGTCTCGGTCGTGGCCGCAGAGGCCTCGGTGAGGGTCTCACCGTTCTGGATGTACTTCTCACCCGTCTGCGGACAGGTGAACTCGTCCTCGCCGGTCTGCTCCAGGGGGACCCCGGCCTTGCCGACCCAGCGCAGCCGCTTGGCAGGCACACCCGCGACCAGGGCGAAGTCGGGCACGTCCTTGACCACCACTGACCCGGCGGCCACCAGCGCCCAGCGGCCGATGGTGACGGGGGCGACGCAGACGCTGCGGGCGCCGATGGAGGCGCCCTGCTTGCAGGTCACCCCCACGGCCTCCCAGTCGTCGCCCCGCTTGAGGGTGCCGTCCGGGGAGATCGAGCGAGGGTAGTGGTCGTTGGTGAAGACGACGGCGGGGCCGACGAAGACGCCGTCCTCGAGGCGGGCGGGCTCGTAGACGAGGGCGTAGTTCTGCAGCTTGCAGTTGTCGCCCAGCTGCACGCCGGTGCCGACGTAGGCGCCGCGGCCGATGATGCAGCCGGTGCCCAGCACGGCGTCCTCGCGCACCTGGGCGAGGTGCCAGATGCTCGAGCCCTCGCCGATCTGCGCGTTGTCGGCGACGTCGGCGGAGTCGACGATGCGGACGTTGTCGCGAGTCATTCAGCTCTCCTTGGTCTCGGGGAGCCCGCCGACGTGCTCGGCGGTCCCCACGGTGAGGAGGCGGACGCCGTCGAAGCCCGCCTGGTCGAGGATCCTGCGGCCGTCGACGACGACCTTCACGCCCGGGAGGTCGCGCGCGCTCAGACCGGCATACTCCCGGTGGTCCGCCTGGACGACGGCCAGGTCGACCTGCTCGCCGAGGTGGTAGGGCGTCCAGCCGAAGCGCTCGATCTCCTCGTCGGAGTACATCGGGTCGTGCACGGCGACGACCGCACCCTGGCGGGTGAGCTCCTCGACGGTCCCGAAGATCCCCGAGAAGGCCGTCTCCTTGACCCCGCCGCGGTATGACGCGCCGAGGACGGCGACCTTGGTGCCCGCCAGCGATCCGCCGAGCGCTCCGGCGGCCAGACCCACGGTGTATGCCGGCATCGAGGCGTTCGCCTCCCGGGCCGCCCGCACGACGGTGGCGTCGGGGTCGTTCCACAGGTAGAGCCGTGGGTAGACCGGGATGCAGTGGCCGCCGACGGCGATGCCAGGCCGGTGGATGTGCGAGTAGGGCTGGGAGTTGGCGGCCTCGATGACCTGGTAGACGTCGATGCCGTGGGCGGCGGCGAACCGGCCGAACTGGTTGGCCAGCCCGATGTTGACGTCGCGGTAGGTCGTCTCGGCGAGCTTGGCCATCTCGGCGGCCTCGGCCGAGCCGAGGTCCCAGACGCCGTTGCCGCGCGGCAGGTCGGGGCGCTCGTCGAACTCCAGCACCTGCTCGTAGAACGCGGTGGCCCGGCGGGCGCCCTCGGCCGACAGCCCGCCGAGCAGCTTGGGGTACTTGCGCAGGTCGGCGAAGACGCGCCCGGTCAGGACCCGCTCGGGGGAGAACACGAGGTGGAAGTCCTGGCCCTCGACCAGCCCGGAGCCCTGCTCGAGGCGGGGCTTCCAGCGGGTGCGGGTGGTGCCGACGGGCAGCGTGGTCTCGTAGATCACGAGGGTCCGGCGGTCCTTGTCCAGGCCGCGGGCGATGTCGTCGGTGGCGGAGTCCATCCACCCGAAGTCGGGGCGGGCCTCCTCGTCGACGAACAGCGGGACGACGACCACCACGGCGTCCGACTCGCGGACGGCGGCGGCGGTGTCGGTGGAGGCGGTCAGCCGGCCGGCGGGAACCACCTCGGTGAGGTACTCCTGCAGGTGCGCCTCGCCGGGGAAGGGCTCGGTGCCCTCGTTGACGAGGTCGACGACCCGCTGGGACACGTCGGCGCCGATCACCTCGTGCCCCGACCTGGCGAACTGGACGGCGAGCGGCAGGCCGATCTTGCCGAGACCGACGACGGTGATCTTCACGAGACTCCTCGGGCGCGTGGCGGTGGTTCGCGTCGATCCTAGACGCACGCGTCCGGCGCGCCGGGGCACCCCGCCCCTGCGCGGCGGGGGAGCCGGCGGCTCGGCCCGGGTCCGGGGGGAGCGGTCAGTGCCCCATCAGCTCGTCCACCGCGGCGAGCACCCGGCCGCACGGGCCGTGCACGTCGGTCAGCGAGCGCACCTCCAGGGCGGTCCGCAGCGCGGTCTCCCGGTCCGCCTCCAGCTCGGGCAGCGCGACGAGCAGTCCGTCGACGGCGTGCAGCAGGCCGATCAGGTGCCGGGCCCGGTCGTCGGGATCGGCGTGCCGCACCAGCACGTCGGCGATGTGCGCACGGACCTCGTTCTCGTGGCTGGAGTCCACAGCGACCCAGGTGGTGCGCGGGACCATGGACCGCTGGGTCGGGGCCTCGCGACGCAGGACGCCCTTGGCCTCCAGGTCGCGGTGCAGCAGGGGATACAGCGACCGGCCGAGGATGGGCAGCACGTTGGTGAGCTTGCGTCCCTGCATCCCGCGGAAGCCCTCGAGCGCAGCGTCCAGCACCGGGTCGGGCTGGTGCTCGACCTCGTCGTCGATCACCAGGCGGCCGGACCGCACCGGCTCGCCCAGGGAGCCCGTCACGTGCTCGTGCTCGTCGACGACGCGGACCCGCTCCACCGCGCCGAGCTCGCTCAGCGCACCGCCGGCGACGGCGAGGTCGAGGACCCGCTCGGGGACCGCCATGAGGCCGGTCTCGTCGTCCGTGAGCAGGAGCAGGAGTTCCTCGGCGAGCTGCATGCTCCGACCGTAGACCCCTGCTCCTGCCCACGCAGCGGATCAGCGCCCGCTGCCACGCATCACCCGCCGGGTCAGCGGGGCTCGCTGCCCGCGATGAAGGCCTCCACGCGCGCGCGGCCCTCCTCGTCGGGGCGCTGCTCCGGGGGCGACTTCATCAGGTATGCCGCGGGGGACAGCAGCGGTCCGCCGATGCCACGGTCCTTGGCGATCTTGGCCGCCCGGATCGCGTCGATGATGATGCCGGCGGAGTTGGGCGAGTCCCAGACCTCTAGCTTGTACTCCAGGTTCAGCGGCACGTCGCCGAAGGCGCGCCCCTCCAGGCGGACGTAGGCCCACTTGCGGTCGTCGAGCCAGGCGACGTAGTCCGACGGGCCGATGTGCACGTTGCGGTCGTCGGTCTTGCCGGCGAGCGAGCCCGTCAGGTTGGACGTGACGGCCTGGGTCTTGGAGACCTTCTTGGACTCCAGGCGCTCGCGCTCGAGCATGTTCTTGAAGTCCATGTTGCCGCCGACGTTGAGCTGGTAGGTCCGGTCCAGGGTGACCCCACGGTCCTCGAACAGCTTGGCCATCACCCGGTGGGTGATGGTGGCGCCCACCTGGGACTTGATGTCGTCGCCGATGATCGGGACGCCGGCCTCGGTGAACTTCGCCGCCCACTCCGGGTCGCTGGCGATGAAGACGGGCAGGGCGTTGACGAAGGCCACGCCCGCGTCGATCGCGCACTGGGCGTAGAACTTGTCGGCCTCCTCCGAGCCCACCGGCAGGTAGGACACGAGCACGTCGACCTGGTTGTCCTTGAGGACCTGGACGACGTCGACCGGCTCGGCCGAGGACTCGTCGATGGTCATCCGGTAGTACTTGCCCAGCCCGTCCAGGGTGGGGCCGCGCTGCACCTCCACGCCGAGGGTCGGGACGTCGCAGATCCTGATCGTGTTGTTCTCCGAGGCGTTGATCGCCTCGGACAGGTCCTTGCCGACCTTCTTGTCGTCCACGTCGAAGGCCGCCACGAACTGCACGTCGCGCACGTGGTAGTCGCCGAACTGGACGTGCATCAGGCCCGGCACGGACTCCTGGGGGTCGGCGTCCTTGTAGTAGTGGACGCCCTGGATCAGGGACGTCGCACAGTTGCCGACGCCGACGACGGCGACGCGCACTGCTGGCATGGGAGTTCTCCTCGTCGAGAGTGACATGACAAAGGGCCACTTTGTCATGCTCGACCCGTGGGCGTCCACACCTGGGTGGAGGTGCGGTGCGCTGCGCAGATCGGGCGTCAGGCACGAGACGCCCAGGTTGGGTCGGCATACTGGACCGACCTGTGATCACGCCAGGTGCCCCCCGAAGGAGAGCTCGTGACCCCAGCCACCAGCGCCGACGGCGCCCCCATCCGCGGCGCGCGGCGCACCGACGGCCCCAGCGCGCGGCGTCGTCGCCCCCTGTGGGCCCGGCTCCTCGGGTGGCTCGTGCTGCTGGTCGTCCTGATCGGTCTGGCCGGGGTGGCGGCGTTCGGCTACCTCTACTCCGTCACCGAGATCCCGGAGGCCAATCCCGCCACCAAGGCGCAGATCTCCACGGTCTACTTCGCGGACGGCAAGACCGAGATGGGCCGTCTCTCCGGCGGCACCAACCGGGAGAACGTGCCGCTGAAGCGCATCCCCCTGCACGTGCAGCGCGCCTTCCTCGCGGCGGAGGACCGGTCGTTCTACAGCAACAACGGCATCTCCCCGAGCGGCATCGGGCGGGCCGTCAAGGTGGCGCTGCAGGGCGGTCAGACCCAGGGTGGTTCCACGATCACCCAGCAGTACGTCAAGAACACCTTCCTGACCCGCGACCAGACCATGCAGCGCAAGCTCAAGGAGCTGATCCTCTCGGTCAAGCTCGACCAGCAGCGGAGCAAGGACCAGATCCTGCAGGACTACCTCAACACCATCGACTTCGGTCGCGGCGCGAGCGGGGTCCAGGCCGCCTCCCGGGCGTACTTCGCCAAGGACGTCTCCCAGCTCGACCCCGCCGAGGGGGCGCTCCTGGCGTCGGTCATCAAGGGCCCGGCGCTCTACGACCCCTCCCGCTCGGCTAAGAACCTCGCCCGCAGCAAGGAGCGTGTCGCCTGGATCCTGGACGGCATGGCGCAGGAGGGCTGGCTGACCCCCGCGCAGCGGGCGGCCGCGACCTACCCCACGGTGATGCGGCGCAAGCCGATCGAGATCACCGGTGGCACCAGCGGCTACCTCGTGGACATGGTCACCAAGGAGCTCACCGGGCTGGCCGGGCTCGACGACGACCAGGTCAAGACCGGTGGGCTGCGGATCGTGACGACGATCGACAAGCGGCAGCAGGACGCCATGATCTCGGCGATCCACGAGTACGGCGCGTCCGAGGACATCCCCGGGGCGCAGACCGGCATGAGCGCGATCAAGCCCGGGACCGGTGAGATCCAGGCGCTGTACGGCGGGGAGGACTTCCGCAAGCGCCCCTTCAACAACGCCGTGGACGCCCACCTGTCCGCGGGGTCGACGTTCAAGGCCTACACCACCGTCGCGGCCCTGGAGTCGGGCTTCTCGACCCGGTCGCGCGTGTCCGGGTCCTCCCCCTACCAGTACGGCCCGGCCACGGAGGACAAGGTCGAGAACGAGTACAACCAGCAGTACGGCTTCATCGACATCCGCGCCGCGCTGGCGGACTCCGTGAACACCGCGTTCATCCGGATCAACGAGAAGATCGGGCCGGCCGCGACCAAGAAGGCCGCCCTCCAGGCCGGCATACCCGCCACCCCCGCGGTCGGGCTGCAGGACAACCTCACCAACACCCTCGGCACGGCGACCCCCTCGGTCCTGGACAACACCAACGGTTTCGCCACGATCGCCGCGCAGGGGCGCCGCGCCACGCCGCACCTGATCCGGACGGTCAAGAGCGTCGACGGCGAGGTGGACTACACCGCGTCCACCGAGTCCAAGCAGACGATCGACAAGGACATCGCCATCGACACGACCGAGGCGCTGACCCACCCGATCACCGAGGGCACGGCCGTCAAGGCGCAGCGCCTGCGCCGCCCGGCCGCGGGCAAGACCGGCACGGCCGAGGACCACAAGGAGGTGTGGTTCATCGGCTACACCCCCCAGCTCGCAGCGGGGTGCGCGATCTACAAGCCGCAGGCCGACGGCACCGGCAACGAGCCCCTCGGGCGCAACGTCGGCGGCTACAAGTACTGCGTGCCGATCTGGACGGCCTTCATGCGCGAGGCCCTCGACGGCCAGGACAGGGCGAGCTTCCCGGAGCGGGTCGGTGTCAACGACGACGGCCGCAAGAACTTCTCCACGTCCCCGCACCCCGGCGCGACGGGGGACGGGAACGCCCCAGGTCCTGAGGGGACCAGCACCCCCGCCGGCCCCGACGGCCCCGACGCCAGCACCGGCGACGGCGGGTGGACCGACGGCTCGACGCGTCCCACGGACCGCCCCTCGCCGTCCCGCCCCTCCGACGGGCCGACGCCGTGGCCGACCCGTACGCGACACGGCCGTCGCCCCACGGCGACGGCGACGGCGACGGGTCAGGACCCGCAGCCCGCCCCGCCCCAGCCTGCTCCGCCGGAGCCGGCTCCGCCCCAGCCCGGTCCGCCGGAGCCGGCTCCGCCCCAGCCCGGTCCGCCGGAGCCGGCTCCGCCCGCGCCGGATCCGGGGAAGCCGGTGGCGACGACCGCTCACGGCTGACGGCCCCTCCCGTCGCCCGAGCAGATGCGGGCATGATGGGCCCATGCAGCTGACCGACCCCACCCGCACCGTCGCTCCCACGCGCGAGGACCCGGTCGCCCGGGCCGCCAGCGAGTGGTTGGGCGGCCCCACGGGACGTCTCGCCGCGGTCGGTCGTCGCGGCCTGCGCCCTGCCCTGCTCGCGCTGACCGCGGCCGCCACCGTGGTGATGCTGCTGTCCACCCTCCTGCGGGGCCACTGCCTCACCCACGGATGGCGGGCAGGCGACCAGTTCTGGCACATGTGCTACTCCGACATCCCGGTCGTCTACCAGAGCAGCGGGCTCGCGGACGGCGGCTTCGCCTACGGGCAGGGCACCGGGGTCGGCCAGGCCGCCGGCACGGGCGTCGTCATGTGGCTGGTGTCCCTGCTCGCCCCCGGCGGCGACCAGGGCCGCACCCTGGCCGCGGCCCAGGCCTACACCGGGCTGTGGGCCGGGCTGCTGACGCTCCTGCTGGTCCTGCTCGTCGGCCTGCTCGTGCGGGCAACCCCGCGCACCCGGTGGAACGTCGCCCATCTGGCCCTCAGCCCCGTGGTGATCACCACGGCCCTGGTCAGCTTCGACCTGGTGGCGGTGACGCTGGCGATGGCCGGGCTGGTGGCGTGGAGCCGTCGTCGGGCCGTGGAGGCCGGCCTGCTGCTGGGGCTGGCGATCACCTGCCGCACCCCCGCGGTGCTCCTGCTGGTCGCCCTCGGCCTGGTGTGCCTGCGCGCGGGACGGATCGTGGACTGGTGCCTCACCGCCGGGGTCGCGCTGCTCACGGCCGTCGCCGTGATCGGGGGCGTCGTGGCGTACGCCGGCGGTCAGGCCCTCGACGTCTACACCCGCTGGGCCGCCGCGCAGCCGGGCTACGGCTCGATCTCCTACCTGCTCACCTCGCTCGGCGTCACGGTGCCGTCCGGCCTGGCCACCGGCCTCGCCGTGACCGGCTGGGTGGTCGCGGTGCTGCTGGCCGTCCTCCTCGCCCTCGGCGCGGCCCGCCGCCCTGGTGTCGCGGAGGTGGCCCTGCTGCTCCTCGTGGTCGTGGGCCTGACGGGTCGCTCGGTTCCGGTGCAGTGGTCCCTGTGGCTCGTCCCGCTCCTCGCCGTGATCGGCGTGACCTGGCGCGAGCACCTGGTGTGGGCGGGCGTCGAGGTCGCCTACTTCGTCGGCCTGTGGCTGCACATCGCGGCAGGTCAGGCTCCCGATCGGGGTCTGCCCGCGGGGTGGTTCGCCGTCCTGACGGTGGCGCGGCTCGCGACCTGGGTCTGGCTGGCCTGGCGGGTGACCCGCCGGGCGCGCGACGAGGTGCCGGACCGCGAGGCCACCGCCGCGACCCCGGAGCCCGGGTCCGGGCGTGCCACGCGGCTGGGCGGCCGGGTCGAGCGGGACCCGCTGGCCGGCGTCTGCGCGGGCGCGCCGGACCAGGTGCTGCTGCGGGTCGTGTAGCCTGGGAAGGCTTGCATCCTCCCCGTCCGTCGTGCGGCTTCCGCCGGTGGCGGACGTCCGGGCCGGGTGCCGGCATACATGCACACCCTCCTGCCACGGAGAGACCGTGGCCGCCGAGACCAGAGGAGGTGGGTTAACGCATGCGTCAGTACGAGCTGATGATCATTCTCGACCCCGCTCTCGAGGAGCGCACCATCCAGCCGTCGCTGGAGAAGTTCCTCACCGTCGTCACCAACGACAAGGGCACCGTCGACAACGTCGACCTGTGGGGCAAGCGCCGCATGGCCTACGAGATCAAGAAGAACGCCGAGGCCTACTACGCCGTCGTGAACTTCACGGCCGAGCCGGCCACGGCCAAGGAGCTGGACCGTCAGCTCTCGCTGAACGAGTCCATCCTGCGGACCAAGCTCATGCGCCCCGGCGCCTGAGTCGTCCCATCGCTCGATCACCCCTGACCCACACCTGACACCCGCGACGCACGGATCGAGGAGAGCACCATGGCCGGAGAGACCACGCTGACCATCGTCGGCAACCTGACCCAGGACCCCGAGCTGCGGTTCACCCCGTCCGGCGCGGCGGTCGCCAACTTCACCGTGGCCTCCACGCCGCGCACCTTCGACCGGCAGAGCAACGAGTTCAAGGACGGCGAGACGCTGTTCATGCGGTGCTCGGTCTGGCGCGAGGCCGCGGAGAACGTGGCCGAGTCGCTCCAGCGCGGCATGCGGGTCGTCGTCACCGGTCGACTCGTCTCCCGCTCGTGGGACGACAAGGAGACCGGTCAGAAGCGTTCGGTCATGGAGATGCAGGTCGACGAGGTCGGCCCTTCCCTGCGCTACGCCACCGCCAAGGTCACCAAGACCCAGCGAGGCAACGGCCAGGGCGGCGGCTTCGGCGGCCAGCAGGGCGGCGGTCCGGGGGGCCAGCAGGGTGGCGGCTGGGGCGGCAACGCCGGCCAGTCCGACGACCCCTGGTCGACCGGAGGCGGGCAGGGCGGTCGTGCCCCGGCCGCTCCGGCCCAGGGCGGGGCTCCCGCCCCGCAGGGTGGCGGGTGGGGCGGCGCGCCGTCCTACGACGAGCCCCCCTTCTGATCCCGCCCGATCGAGCATCGACCGACCAGGCGCGAGCCCGCGTCGGCATACCTCTTGAGCCGTGGCCCCAGGCCCGGCACCACCTCTCGTAGACCACGCAAGGAGAACCACAATGGCCAAGCCCGTTGTGCGCAAGCCCAAGAAGAAGGCGAACCCGCTCAAGGCCGCCAAGATCGAGAACATCGATTACAAGGACACCGCGCTGCTGCGCAAGTTCATCTCCGACCGCGGCAAGATCCGCGCTCGGCGCGTCACCGGTGTCTCCGTCCAGGAGCAGCGCCTCATCGCCAAGGCCGTCAAGAACGCCCGCGAGGTCGCCCTGCTGCCCTACTCGAGCTCTGCTCGCTGAGCCCAGGGAAGGGAACTGACATGAAGCTCATCCTCACCAACGAGGTGACCGGCCTCGGCACCCCCGGCGACATCGTCGAGGTCAAGGACGGCTACGCCCGCAACTACCTCATGCCCCGTGGCTTCGCGACGCCGTGGACCAAGGGTGGTCAGAAGCAGGTCGAGGCGATCCAGAAGGCCCGCGTCGCCCGCGAGCACAAGTCGATCGAGGAGGCCAAGGACGCCAAGCAGCGTCTCGAGGTCAAGGCCTACAAGGTGCCGGTGAAGTCCGGCGACGCCGGCCGTCTCTACGGCTCCGTCCACAGCGCCCAGATCGTCGACGCGATCGTGGCTGCGGGTGGCCCCAAGATCGACCGCCGCAAGCTGGAGGTCCAGGGCGCGATCCGCACCCTCGGCGCCTACACCGCGACCGTGCGCCTGCACCCCGAGGTGCTCGCCACCGTCAAGCTGGACGTCGTCGCGGCCAAGTAGGCCCCGGCGTCGATCGAGACCCGTCACCCTCCGGGGTGGCGGGTCTCGTCGCGTCTCGCCCCGGTCCGCCCCCACGCCTCGCCTCACCCAGGCCCCGGCTCCTCGTCTGCCGCCCTCTCGTGCGCACCCACCTGCCCCGCGTCTTTCTGCTGCGCGCCACCCCCGTGTCTCTTCTGCGCTCGCAGCTCGACGAATACACGTTCTCGGCCCCAGAACGCGCACCTTCTGAGCTGCGAGCGCAGTAGGGGTCGGCCGGACCGGGCGGGGCGGCGTGGGACGAGCGGGAGGAGAACGGTGCGGAGGAAGGCGGCGGTATGGCGGGTCCGCGGTATGGCGGGGGCGGCGGTATGGCGCAGCGAGGGGCCGGCGTCGCGCGGTGCGGGTTCAGGGGTTGCGCAGGGTGTTGTCCACGACGTACTGGTCCCCGCGGTAGGCGTGGTCTCCGTACTCGATGGGCGTGCCGTCGGGGGCGTAGGACTGCCACAGCACCGTCAGGACGGCGTCGGCGCGGGTGAGCTGCAGCTGGCGGCGTTCGGTGAGGGTGGCCATGCGCGCGCCGAGGCGCTGGCGGGCGAGGTCGGCGACGACGCCGCGCCTCGCGAGCAGCTCGTAGAGCCCGTGCTCGGCCAGCTCGGCGCTGGTGAGCGTGGCGAACTGCGGCGGCAGCCAGGAGCGGAGCACGACGAGGGGTCGGCCGTCGGACCAGCGCACCCGCTCGAGATAGACCAGGGACGTGCGGGGGTCGAGGCCGAGCGCGGTGGCGGCGACCGTGTTGCGGCGGGCGGGCACCAGGCGGATCACCTGGGTCGTCGGGCGGCGGCCGGTGCGGTCGAGCGCGTCATACAAGGGCGTGAGGTCGTCGCGCTGGTGCACCACCGGGCAGGCCACGCGGGTGCCGATGCCGCGGTGGCGGACGAGCAGCCCGTCGGCGACCAGCTGGGCGATGGCCTTGCGGACGGTCGGGCGGGAGACCTGCAGGCGGGCGGCGAGGGACAGCTCGTTCTCGAAGGGGTCGCCCGGCTGGAGGACGCCCCGGTCGATGGCGGCGCGCAGCTGAGCGGCCAGCTGGTCGTAGAGCGGTGTCGACGACGAGCGGTCGAGAGTCAGGTCGGCCAGGGCACCCACACAGGCAGGTTAGTGCCGATGGGAGGTGGCGGAGTGTCATCGCGGCCGGTCCTGGGTGACAATGCTGGTGTTTGTCACCTCCCAGACCTCAGAAGGACCTCATGAGACGCCGTCCTGCCCTCGTCGTCGCCGCGGCCGCCGCGGCGCTCAGCCTGGCTGCCTGCTCCGCCACCGGGGGCCGCCAGGCCGTCGAGCAGGCCGCGGCCGCCGGCGGCAAGCCCGCCAAGACCATGACGGTCACCCTGATCACCCACTCCGCGCCCGGCGACGACTTCTGGGACCTGGTCCGCAAGGGCGCCGACGACGCGGCGGACAAGGACGGCATCACGCTCGAGTACCAGGCGAGCCCGGACGGCGCCGAGCAGGCCAACCTGGTCCAGGCCGCCATCGACAAGAAGGTCGACGGCATCGCGGTGACCCTGTCCAAGCCGGACCAGATGGGCCCGGCGGTCACGAAGGCCGTCGCGGCCGGCATCCCGGTCACGGCGCTCAACGGTGGCGTCGATGCGTGGAAGCAGCTGGGCGTCAAGGGATTCTTCGGCCAGGAGGACCGTGTCGCGGGCCAGGCCACGGGCGAGCGGCTCAAGGGCCTGGGCGCCAAGAAGGTCCTGTGCATCCTGCACGAGCAGGGCAACGTGGGAAACGACGCGCGGTGCGCGGGCGTCAAGGCGGCTCTGCCCGCGACGGAGACGTTGTACGTCAACGGCGCCGACACCGCCGACGTCCAGTCCAAGCTGACCGGCAAGCTGCAGCAGGACAAGGCGATCGACTGGGTGCTCGGGCTCAAGGCGTCGGTCGCGCTGACGGGCGTGCAGTCGGTCAAGGAGGCCGGGTCGGCCGCCAAGATCGCGACCTTCGACACCAACGCCGAGCTGATCAAGGCGATCAAGGCCGGTGACGTGCAGTTCGCCGTCGACCAGCAGCCTTACCTGCAGGGCTACCTCGCGGTGGACGCGCTGTGGCTCTACAAGACCAACGGCAACGACGTCGGTGGTGGGCAGGCGACGTTGACCGGCCCGGCCTTCGTCGACAGGACCAACGCCGCCGCCATCGAGAAGTACGCCGCCGCGGGGAAGCGCTGATGTCGCCCGCCACCGCCGGCACCGCCGCGGCCCAGCCCACCGCCGACCTGACGCCCACCGGCGCCGCACCCCAGGCCCCGGAGCTCGAGGTGGACGACCGCACCACCCGGCCCTCCCTCGCCACCCGCCTGCTCGTGCGCCCCGAGATCGGCTCGCTGATCGGCGGGCTCGCGCTGCTCGTCCTCTTCCTCGCGATCGCGCCCGGCTTCCGCAACGTCAGCAACGTCGGGACGATCCTCTACAGCGCCTCGATCATCGGGATGATGGCCGTGCCCGTCGCCCTGCTGATGATCGGCGGCGAGTTCGACCTGTCCGCGGGGGTGCTCGTGACCACGGCAGGCCTGGCGGCGGCGCTGCTGGGGTGGTACCTCAACCTCCACGTGTGGGTGGCGGTGCTGGTCGCCCTGCTCGTCACCCTGGCGATCGGCCTGGTCAACGGGCTGCTGCTGACCCGCACCAGGCTGCCGAGCTTCCTCACCACGCTGGCGACCTTCTTCGTGCTGCAGGGCGTCAATCTGGGCATGACGCGCGAGATCTCGGGCAACGTCGCGTCCCGCTCGATCGCCGACATGGAGGGCTGGGACTCCGCCAAGGCGGTCTTCGCGGCGGAGACGACCGTGCACCTGGGCGGCGCCGCGATCAACCTTAAGGTCACGCTGCTCTACTGGCTGCTGCTGACCGCGGTGGGCGCCTGGCTGCTGCTGCGGACCCGGCAGGGCAACTGGATCCTGGCGGTCGGCGGCGACGACGGCGCCGCCCGCGCGTCGGGCGTGCCGGTGCGCCGCACCAAGGTCGCGCTCTACCTCTTCGTGGCCTTCGGGGCCTGGCTGTCCGGGATGCACCTGCTGTTCGGCTACGGCGTGGTCCAGTCCGGCGAGGGCGTGGGCAAGGAGTTCATCTACATCGTCGCTGCGGTCATCGGCGGCTGCCTGCTGACGGGTGGCTACGGCTCGGTCGTGGGTGCCTCGGTGGGCGCCCTGATCTACGGCATGGCCCAGCTCGGCATCAACTACGCCGGCTGGAACCCGGACTGGTTCAAGACCTTCCTCGGCGTGATGCTGCTCGCCGCGACGCTGGTCAACGTCTGGATGAAGCGGAAGGCGGAGCGTCGATGAGCACGGTCCAGCAGGAGCGCGACCACGTCGCGGTGACCTCGCAGGCCCCGATCCTCGAGCTCGACGAGGTCGGCAAGTCGTACGGACACGTCGAGGCGCTGCGGGGGGTCTGCCTGACGGCGCGGGCCGGCGAGGTCACCTGTGTCCTCGGCGACAACGGCGCCGGCAAGTCCACGCTGATCAAGGTCATGGCAGGGCTGCACGAGCACACCTCGGGCGTGCTCCGGGTCGAGGGCGACCCGGTGCGCTTCACGTCCCCGCGGCAGGCGCAGGCGGCAGGCATCGCCACCGTCTACCAGGACCTCGCCCTGGCTCCGCTCATGGCCGTATGGCGGAACTTCTTCCTCGGCAACGAGATCACGCGTAAGCCCTTCGGGCGGCTGGCGATCGAGGAGATGAAGGCCAGGGCCGACGCGTCGCTGCGGGAGCTCGGCGTCGTCATACCGGACCTGGAGACACCGGTCGGGGCGCTGTCGGGCGGGCAGCGGCAGTGCGTGGCGATCGCCCGCGCGATCCACTTCGGCGCCAAGGTGCTGATCCTGGACGAGCCGACGGCCGCGCTGGGCGTCAAGCAGTCAGGTGTGGTGCTGCGCTACATCGCCAAGGCCCGCGACGCCGGGATCGCCGTCGTCTTCATCACCCACAACCCCAACCACGCCATGCTCGTGGGTGACCACTTCGTGGTGCTCAAGCTGGGCCGGGTCTGCCTCGACCGGGCCAAGGCCGACCTGACGCTGGACGAGCTCACCCACGAGATGGCGGGCGGCGGCGAGCTGGACGCCCTCGCGCACGAGCTGCGGCGCTGACGCCGGCAGACGACCGCATCGACGCAACTGGACCGGCTCCGGGCTCTCGACCGCCCGGAGCCGGTGCGCGCTCCTAGCCTGGGCAGATCATCCCCTCGACGAGGAGTGCACCGATGTCGCTGCCGCTGCCGTCCCCCGACCGTCTCCACCCCCTCGACGGGCCCATCGTGCGCTGGGGGATCCTCGGCACCGGCTGGGCCGCCGACCGCTTCCTCGGGTCGGTCCTGAGCCACACCAACCACCAGGTCGCGGCGATCGGCTCGCGCGACCTCGCCCGCTCCACCGAGCTCGCCGCGCGCCACGGTGGCCGACCCTGCGGGTCCTACGAGGAGCTCGTGGCGCAGGACGACGTGGACGTGGTCTACGTCGCCACGCGCCACCCGCACCACGTGGACCACGCGCTGCTGGCGATCGAGGCGGGCAGGCACGTGCTCGTGGAGATGCCGATGGCCGTCGACGCGGCGGGTGCCCGGCAGATCGTGACCGCCGCGCGGGCGCGAGGCGTCTTCTGCGCCGAGGCGATGTGGTCGATGTTCCTGCCGAAGTTCTCGGTGCTGCGCACGGTGCTGGACGAGGGCCTGCTCGGCGACATCCACCTGCTGTCGGCCGATCTGGGGGAGTACTTCGACGACGACCACCGGATCAACGACCCCGCCGCGGCGGGCGGGGCGATGATGGACCTGGGCACCTACCTCGTGGCCTTCGCGACCTGGGTGCTCGGCCGCCCCACCGAGATCCACGCGCAGGGCGTGCGCGGCCCGTCCGGCGTGATGGCGCAGACCGTGATGGAGCTGCGCCACGGCGACACCACCCAGTCCGCGCTCAAGGCGACCTCGCTGGTGCGCACCCCGACCCTCGCGTCGATCAGCGGCAGCACCGGGTTCGCGACGCTGGAGGGGCCCTTCTACAAGCCCGGCCCGCTCACCGTCCGCACCCGCGACGGCCAGGTGCTGCGCCACGAGGAGACCCCGATCGCGCACGCCGCGTTGTTCTACGAGGCGCTGGAGGTGGCGCGCTGCCTGGACGCCGGACTGCTCGAGACCCCGATCCGGCCGCTCGACGCGACGATCCTCACCCTGGAGGTCATGGACGAGGTGCGGGCGCTCACGGGTGACGCCCTGGTCGGAGCCCGCTGAGCCCCAGGCGCCACGGCTAGCCTGAGCCCATGGCGGACAGGCACTTCGACCTCATCATCATCGGCACCGGCTCGGGCAACTCGCTGCTGACCCCCGAGCTCGAGGGGCGCGACGTGGCGATCCTCGAGCGGGGGGCCTTCGGCGGGACCTGCCTCAACGTCGGGTGCATCCCGACCAAGATGTTCGCCTACCCCGCGGACGTGGTGACCGAGGCCGCAGACCTGCAGCGGCTCGGGATCTCGTATGCCGATCCCCAGGTCCGCTGGCAGGAGATCCGCGACCGGGTCTTCGGCCGCATCGACCCGATCGCCCGCGGCGGCGAGGACTACCGCCGGCAGGACCCGCACGTGACGGTCTTCAGCGGGAGCGCACGGTTCACGGCGCCCACCGAGATCGACACGGGCACCGGAGCCACGATCACGGCCGACCAGATCGTGATCGCCGCGGGCGCCCGCCCCACGATGCTGCCCGTCGACGGGCTGCGCGAGGCCGACCCCGACGCCGGGATCCACACCTCGGACACGGTGATGCGGATGCCGCAGCTGCCCCGGCGGATGGCCGTCGTCGGCGGGGGCTACATCGCCTGCGAGTTCGCCCACGTCTTCGACGCCCTCGGGGTCGACGTGGTGTGGCTGCAGCGCTCCGACCTGCTCCTGCGCACGCAGGACGAGCTGGTCTCGCGGGTGGTGACCGACGCCGCGGCCGACCGCTTCGACCTGCGGCTCGAGACCGAGGTGACGGCGGCGACGCGACAGGACGACGGCTGGCACCTCGCGCTGTCGACCGGCAGCGAGGTCGTCGTCGACGCCGTGCTCGTCGCGGTCGGACGCACCCGCAACGGCGACCAGCTCGGCCTGGCCGAGGTCGGCTACCGCATGGCGGGCGAGCGGCTGTGGGTCGACGAGCACCAGCGCACCTCGGTCGAGGGGGTGTGGGCGCTCGGGGACGTCTGCTCGCCATACCAGCTCAAGCACGTCGCCAACCACGAGGCCCGCGTCGTCGCCCACAACCTCGCGCACCCGGACGACCTGCGCAGCACCGATCACCGGTTCGTGCCGGCGGCGGTCTTCGGGCACCCGCAGGTGGCGTCGGTGGGTGCGACCGAGCGCGAGCTGCGCGAGGCCGGCCGGGACCACGTCGTCACGGTGCAGCGGTATGGCGACACGGCGTACGGGTGGGCGATGGAGGACCAGACCGGCGTGTGCAAGCTGCTCGCCGACCCGCAGACCAAGCAGCTGCTCGGGGCGCACCTGGTCGGGCACCAGGCCAGCCTGCTCGTCCAGCCGCTCGTCCAGGCCATGTCGCTCGGCACGACGGTGCCGCAGGTGGCGCGAGGGCAGTACTGGACCCACCCGGCGCTCGTCGAGGTCGTCGAGAACGCCCTGCTGGGCCTCGAGCTGTGATGGGCCTCGGTCTGGCGGCCGCGCTCGCGGGGATGCTGCTCTATGCCCTGGCCTCCGTCTCCCAGGGGCTCGCCGCGTCGCGGGCCGAGGGCTCCGCGGTGCTGCGGCACCCCGCCTATCTCGTCGGCCTGGGCTGCGACGGTCTCGCCTGGGTGGCCTCGCTGGTCGCGCTGACCCGGATGCCGCTGTTCGCCGTGCAGTCCCTGCTCGCCGGATCCCTCGCGGTCACGGTGCTGCTCGCCCGCGTGGTGCTGCACGCACGCACCTCCGGCCGTGACTGGGTGGCCATCGGGGTCGTCTCGCTCGGGCTGGTGCTGGTGGCGCTGTCGTCCGGCGCCGAGTCCGACGCCGGTGTGCCGCAGGGCTATCCGACCGCCGTGACCGCCCTGGCGGTCGCGGCGGTGGTGGCGCTCGCGGCGCTGTGGCGACGCGGTCCCGCGCTGGTGCTCGGCGGCCTGGCCGGAGTGGGCTTCTCGGGGCTGGCGCTCGCGGCGCGGGCGGTGCACGTCGGGTCCGGCGGGCCGCTCGACATGGTCCGTGAGGTGGCGCTGCAGCCGGCGGCGTGGGCGCTGCTGGCCTCCGGCGCCGTGGGGGCGGTGGCCTACGCGCGGGCCCTGGAGCGCGGGTCGCTCGGGCCGGTGACCGCCGTGATGTGGGTGGTCGAGGTGCTGCTGCCGGGCGTCATCGGGGTGCTCGTCCTGGGCGACCTGGTGCGGCCGGGGTGGGGGTTCGCGGCCCTGGCGGGTGTCGCGGTGGCGGTGGCCGGGTGCGTGGTGCTGGCGTTCAGCCCGGCGGCCGAGGCGGCGGGCGGCTGAGGCGGTGCCGCGGCCGCGGCCTCCCTCGCCTGCGCCGGCTCAGCGGGTGCCGGTCACCAGCCAGGCGTCGCTGCGGGCGCGCAGGTGTAGGGCCACCCCGCGCAGCGCCATGAACGTCGCAAAGCCGGCCCACAGCCAGGTCATCGCCAGCTCGGGTGTCTCTCCCGTCGCCAGGTGGCGCACGCCCAGCACGATCGGGACGTATGCCGTCAGCAGGCCCACCTGGGCCCCGGCGAGCCAGCGGCTGTCGCCCGCCCCGATGAGCACCCCGTCGAGCACGAAGACCCACCCCGAGATCGGCTGCGAGAGGGCGACGACGACCAGGCCCGCGGCCAGCGCCTGCCGGGTCGCCCGGTCCGGGGTGAACAGCGCGGGCAGCACGGTGTGCGTCACGAGCAGCGCTGCGCCCAGGACGATCCCGGCCACCACGCCCCAGCGCACCATCAGCGTGGTGGCGGCGCGGGTGCCCGCGGTGTCGCCCGCGCCGAGCGCCTTGCCGGTCAGCGCCTGCGCCGCGATCGCCAGCGCGTCGAGGGCGAAGGTGAGGAAGCTCCACACCGTCGCGCTCACCTGGTAGGCCCCGAGCGGCACGTCCCCCAGACCCGCGGCCGCCCAGGTCGTGAGCAGCAGCACCGCCCGCAGCGCGAGGGTGCGGACCAGCAGCGGTATGCCGTCGCGCGCGGCCCGCAGGACCCGTGCCGGGTGCGGGCGCAAGGGGGCGTGGAGTCGGCGGGCGGCGCGCCCCACGACCAGGAGCAGCGCGACCGCCATACCCCACTGGCTGACGACCGTGCCCAGCGCCGAGCCGCCGATGCCCAGGTGCAGTCCGTGGACGAGGAGGACGTTCAGGGCGAGGTTGCCCGTGAAACCAGCCACGCTGACGACCAGCGGCGTGCGGGTGTCCTGGACCCCGCGCAGGATGCCCGTCGTGGCCAGGGCCACCAGCATCGCGGGCAGCCCGAGCGCGCTCAGCCGCAGATAGGTCGCCCCCTGGTCGAGCGCGGCGGCGCTCGCCCCGAAGACCGTGAGGATCGGGCGGGCCGCGCCGGCGACCAGGACCGCGGTGACCAGGCCGAGACCGCTCGCCAGCCAGACCCCGTCCAGCCCGGTGGCGACGGCGCCGCGCTCGTCGCCCGCGCCCACGTGCCGGGCGACCACGCTGGTCGTGCCGTACGCGAGGAAGACGAACACGTTGGCGGCGGTCAGCAGGGCGGCGCTCGCCACCCCGAGGCCGGCGAGCGGAGCGGTGCCGAGGTGGCCCACGATCGCGCTGTCGGCCAGCAGGAAGAGCGGCTCGGCGACGAGGGCGAGGAAGGCCGGGACCGCCAGTCGGAGGATCTCGCGGGCCGGGGAGGCCTCCGGCGGTGGGGGTGGCGACGGGCTCTGGCCGGGGCCCGGGCGGGACTGCTCGCAGGGGTCCGTGGTCACCACCGCAGGATAGGGGGCCGTGCTCACGCAGGGTGTGGGTGAACGGCGGGTGGACGGGTCGTTGACCGCAGGAGGTTGTCCACAGCGACGGGGCCGTCGGGGCGCGAGGTGTGGACAGGGGCGCGCCGGGGCCGATTACTCATTCGTAAAGTGACCGAGCATTGACGGAGCGCAACGGTATGTCGGGTATGTGCAGCTGGCGGTCCGAGAGGGCGTCCCCCTTGTCCACATTGTCCCGCGTGTCGTCCCGGAGGGGGCCATCCCCAGGAGTCAGTGTCCATGCACAGGGCGTGTGCCGCTTTTGTGCAGATCAGAGCGGGTGTGGGGCATTCTGCGAACCCAGAAGTCACAGGTTGTCCACAACCCTGTCCACCGCGTCACCCCCAGGGGCCAGCGCGTTGTCCACACGTTGTCCACAGGCTGTGCTCGCCCGCGGGTCGTGCCACCGGCCGCTGCTGCGGACGGCGGGCACGGATCTCGCCTTGACCGTTCAAGGCCTTGGTTATCCACATCCCCCGCCCAGCGGTGGTGGGTGAACGGACCGGAGCGCCGAGCTCGACCAACTTCCCCGGCATACGCCCTGTCCGTGGCGGATTTGTCAGCGCTCTGTGATGGACTGGGCCCACCGCCGAGCAGGGGCGGCGGAGCGCGGACGAGGGAGCGGCACGTGTCGATGGACGACCACGACGGTCAGGGCGCCCCGCGGGGCGGGGACGACCGGGTCCCGCCGCAGGACGTGCACGCCGAGCAGTCGGTGCTGGGCTCGATGATGATGTCCAAGGACGCCATCGCCGACTGCGTCGAGACGCTGCGCGGCAAGGACTTCTACCGGCCCGCGCACGAGTCGATCTACGAGGCGATCCTCGACCTGTACGGCCGTGGTGAGCCGGCCGACGCCATCACCGTCGCCGACGAGCTGACCAAGCGCGGTGAGATCCAGCGGATCGGCGGCCAGGCCTACCTGCACCAGCTCATCGACTCGGTCCCGACCGCCGCCAACGCCGGCTACTACGCCGAGATCGTGCAGGAGCGCGCCGTCCTGCGCCGCCTCGTCGAGGCCGGCACCCGCATCGTCCAGCTCGGCTACGGGCAGGACGGCGACGTCGAGGACATCGTCAACGCGGCCCAGGCCGAGGTGTATGCCGTCGCGGACAAGCGCGGCGGCGAGGACTACATCGCCATCGGCGAGATCCTCGAGAGCACCATCGACGAGATCGAGCACGCCAGCGGCAAGGGCGGCGAGATGGTGGGCATCCCCACCGGATTCACCGAGCTCGACCAGCTGACCAACGGCCTGCACCCCGGCCAGATGATCGTGATCGCCGCCCGCCCGGCGATGGGCAAGGCGCTCGCGCTGGACACGCCCCTGCCCACGCCGACCGGGTGGACGACGATGGGCGAGGTCCAGGTCGGCGACGAGGTGATGGGGGCGGACGGGCGACCCACCCGCGTCGTCGCGGCAACCGAGGTGATGGTCGACCGGCCGTGCTACGAGGTGGCCTTCTCGGACGGCTCCTCGATCGTGGCCGATGCCGAGCATCAGTGGCTGACCGATACGCGAGCCAGCCGTCGTGCGGCTTCTGCCGCCCGTACCGACGGGGTCCGTCGCGGGGCGACGCAGGCTCTCCCGGGCGTCCGGACCACCACGGAGATAGCCGAAACGCTCCGAACCCAGACGAAGGATGCTCGGCTAAACCACAGCGTCCGACTCGCTCGGCCACTGGATCTCCCAACCCGCGAGCTGCTCGTTCCGCCCTATGTCCTGGGGGCATGGCTGGGTGACGGAACGTCAGCGGCGGCCCAGATCACCACGGCTGACCCTGAGATCGTCATGAGGCTCGAAGAGGACGGCCTCGTCGTCACCAAGACCACGTCCCCGATGCGGTACCAGATGTCGCTAGCAACCCCGGCGCCACAGGAGCGCAGCTGTGCCGTTTGCGGAGCGACGTTCTCGAACCCGAAGACCTTCGTGCGGACGTGCGGTCAGTCGTGCGGTGGAAAGCTCAAGGCAATCCAGGGTCCGATCCCCACCCCTCGATGCATGGACTGCGGGGGCCCCACCTCCACAGGCCGGCAATGCCTCTCCTGCCGCAGACGGACGGGGTCTCTTCAGGCGCGGCTGCGGGAGATCGGGGTGCTGGGCGCGAAGCACATCCCCTCCGCCTACCTGCGTGCCCACGAGACTCAACGTCGAGCACTGCTCGCGGGCCTGTTGGACACGGATGGAACCGTGGTCAACACGGGAGCCGTTCAGTTCACATCCACCAGTCGGCGTCTCGCCGCGGACGTTCATGAGCTCGTGCTGAGCCTGGGCTACCGGGCGTCGATCGCTTCCAAGCCGGTCAAGGGACGCTCGGCCGAGAGTTCGGTGGCGTTCAACGTCAATTTCTCGACCGACGACGATGTCTTCGAGCTGGAGCGCAAGAAGTTGCTGCACAAGGAGGCTCGCAGGCGTCAGTTCCAGCGTCGGGATTCCCGTTTCATCACGGAGGTAACCCCAGTCGCCTCGGTGCCGGTGCGGTGCATCCAGGTCGCTGCGGCGGACCACCTCTATCTCGCGGGCCGCTCGATGATCCCGACGCACAACTCGACGTTCGCCATGGACATCGCCCGGTCGGCTGCCATCCACGCCGGCCACGCCGCGGTGTTCTTCAGCCTGGAGATGAGCAAGACCGAGATCACCATGCGTCTGCTGTCGGCCGAGACGAGCATCTGGCTGCAGAAGCTGCGCAAGGGTGAGCTGCGCGACGACGACTGGACCAAGATCGCGCGGGCGACCGGGCGGCTGTCCGAGGCGCCGCTGTTCATCGACGACTCGCCCAACATGTCCCTGATGGAGATCCGCGCCAAGTGCCGGCGGCTCAAGCAGCGCAACAACCTCAAGCTCGTGGTCATCGACTACCTGCAGCTGATGAGCTCGGGCAAGCGCGTCGAGTCGCGTCAGCAGGAGGTGTCGGAGTTCTCGCGCGCGCTGAAGCTCCTCGCGAAGGAGATCGAGGTCCCCGTGATCGCGCTCTCCCAGCTGAACCGTGGTCCCGAGCAGCGTCCGGACAAACGTCCGATGGTGTCCGATCTACGTGAAAGTGGCTCGATCGAGCAGGATGCGGACATGGTTATCCTTTTGCATCGCGAAGAGGTGTATGACAAGGAGACCGCTCGGGCAGGTGAGGCCGACATCATCGTCGCCAAGCATCGTAACGGTCCGACGGCCACGATCGGGGTCGCCTTCCAGGGGCAGTGCGCCCGCTTCGCCAACATGGCCACCGGCTTCTGACTGCCGCCCTCGCTCGTCGCGATCGGCGCACCAGCAGGCCGCCTTCGCGGTTGTCGAGGTGCAAGGAACTTTGCACGAATTCCGATCTGTTCAATCTTGAACGTTTGCCATTGTCTCGATGGTGGTGCTATTGGGCTGAATGGGGTGGCGGTTGCTTGTTGAGTGTTGTTCGCAACGTCCCCGTAGACGATAATTGAATATGAAACCCGCAGGTCAAGGGCTTGCGCATGAGAACAGTTCCCACATCACAGGTCTATGGGCGAAACTTGCTGTGAACGGTTCGGCAGAGTTCTCACGGAGTGTTACTGTCGCCGCTGTAAACGTCTCCTGGGGCGGCAGCGCTTCGCGATGCCGCCGTCGTGTGGCTCCCCTGGCAAACTGCCCAAGACTCCGCGCCGGTGGCGGAGATGCGCTCTGAGGTGGTGTGGTCGGGGCTGGTGTCGGCGGCGGCGAGTTGAAGGGCAGCTAGGGCGTGTCTCCCAAAGGTGAGCGTGGTGACACGCGATTGTCGGTGTCATGTCGCGGATGCAGGTGCTCTCGGATAGCGAGTGGGAGCTGATCGAGCCGTTCATGCCGTGCGCGGACGGTAAGCGGGGCAGGCGGTTTCGTGACCACCGGACCGTGGTCGAGGGGATCATCTACCGGTACCGGACCGGGATCGCGTGGCGGGACCTGCCGGGCGAGTTCGGGCCCTGGCAGACCGTGTGGAAGCGACACCGCCGGTTCGCCGGTGACGGGACCTGGGACCGGGTGCTGACGGCTCTGCTGGCCCGTGCGGACGCGGCGGGGGTCATCGACTGGGACGTCGCGGTCGACTCCGCCATCACCCGCGCCCACCAGCACGCGACGAACACCACCCGCCTCGCGGGGGGATCGGTCGAATCACAAGAATCAGCGGATCGAGCCGGCTGACCACGCCATCGGCAGGTCACGCGGCGGGTTGTCGACCAAGGTCCACCAGCTGTGCGACGGCCAGGGCCGCCCGATGGTCGTGCTCCTGGGCCCTGGGCAGGGCAGCGACAGCCGGATGTTCACGAACCTGCTCGACGCCGTACGGGTCCCGCGCCCAGGCCCGGGCCGCCCACGCACGACACCGGACGCGGTCATGGCCGACAAGGCCTACTCCAGTCGAGCCCACCGCGCGCTGCTCCGGCGGCGCGGGATCACCACCGCGATCGCCGAGCCCCGCGACCAACGCGCCAACCGCACACGCCGCGGGTCCAAGGGCGGACGGCCCCCGAAGACCGACCCTGGCCTGTACGCCAAACGCCACGTCGTCGAGAACAGCTTCCAACAGCTCAAGCAATGGCGCGCCATCGCCACCCGCTACGACAAGCTCGCCCTCACCTACCGCGCCGCCATCCTCCTACGCGCCATCACCCTCTGGCTACCAGCATTAAGAGACACGCCCTAGGCGGGTGCCGTCGGGCGGCCGCGGTGGCGGGGCCGAGCAGCCCCGACGACACTGGGGCGATGCCGCTGCACTCCCTGGAGCTCGTGCTGACCCCCGTGGACGACGCCCGTGTCCGCGCCGACTGGGAGGCGCTCGCGCGGGTCGGGCCGTCCCAGGCGCAGCACCGGGGGGCGACCAACGCGCCGCACGCCACCGTGCTCTCGACGCCGGGCATCGCCGCCGCCCAGGAGCAGCTCGCAGCCGCGGCGTGGGGGCCGGCGCTTCCCGCGCGCGTGCGGGTGGTCGGCCTCGTGGCCCTCGGGCGGGGTCCGTTCACCCTGGCCTGGCTGCTGTCGCCGGATGCGTCCGTCGTCGCGGCGGCGCAGCGGTGCCGACGAGAGGTGGGGGATGCCTTCGACGGGGCATGGCTGCCGCACGTCACGCTTGCGCGCCGGGTCCCCGCGCCCGCGCTGCCCGCCGCCGTCGAGGTCATGGCCGCGCGGCCGTGCGCCGAGCTGACGATCGCCGGTCTGCGACGCTGGGACCCCGACACGGCGACCGTCCGCGTACTCCTCGCGTCGACCGATTCCGTTGCGACCGAGGGGAGCTGATCATGCAGCGCCGCATCACCGTCACCGGCCCGGTGGCCGTCGACGAGGCCTGGGAGAGGTATGCCGACCTGCGTCTGTGGTCCCGGTGGGCGCCGCAGATCGTCGGCGTCGAGGCGGGGTCGCACCGCCTGCAGGCCGGGCTGACCGGCCTCGTCCGGGGACCCGCGGGGATCGCCGTCCGGTTCCGGGTGGAGGAGGTGGAACCCGCCGCGCGCACCTGGCGGTGGACGGCCGGGCTGCTCGGCGTGAGGGTCCGGATGAGGCACGACCTCACGGCGGACGGCAGCGGCACCACGGCCGGTCTCGACCTGGACGGGCCGGCGGTGGTCGCGCTCGCCTATCCACCGGTCGCGGCCCTGGCCTTGCGGCGCCTCGTGGCTCGGGACCTGTCCTGATCTGGTAGTCCGCCGTCGAGCGGGAGGCCCGAGCTGCCGCGAGTGCGTGCGGCACGCCGCCGGGATCCCGCCACGTGCCCCTGGTGCGGGAGGCGGGGGCGGGATGCGAGAAGTGGCGAAGGGTAAATCGCGTCACGGGCCAACGGTGCTCACCGTCCGTCCAGGCTCCGGGCCTAGCGTGATGAGCAGTCGGCGCTCGACCCCGTGGGCGCCCCACGGTGAGAAGGTCCCATGCCTGCCCGTCGCCCTGCCAGCGCCCTCGCCCTCCTCACGGCGTCCGCCCTCGCGTGCGCCCCCGCTGCGGGCGCCGCGCCCGCCCCGACCCCGACGGCGGGTGCCCCCGCCACGGACACCAAGCCCGTGGCCGAGGCTCCGCCGGGGTGGCGGGTCCTCCCGGCCGCCAAGGGTTTCGACCTGGTGCGCCTGCCGCTGCGCCGCACCCCGGTCACCGACGCCCGCCCCCACGTCGCCACGGCGGCAGGCGACCTCGGGCCGGCGCGCACCACGCCCGACGGCTCCGTCACGATCACCGTCGACCGGCTCCCCACCGACCTGTCCTCCCTCGTGGTGCGCTACGGCCACGCCACGGAGGCCGAGCTCCTCGCGCGCCAGCCGCGGCCCGCCCCGGGAACCGACACCGATCGGGGTCTGGCCGCCCGCTCGGCGTCCGGCCCCGGCGTCGTCACCACGACATACACCGCTGCGGCGCAGCGCCTGCCCGGGCTGACGCAGCCGCAGGCGATCACCGGACGGGTGGTCGCACCCGCGACCGGCACCAGGCTCCCGGTCGTCCTGCTCCTGCACGGGCGCCACAGCTGGTGCGACGGCGGCGACGGCTCCTGGCCGTGCAAGGCACCCGCCAAGCCGGTGCCCAACCTCGAGGGATACCGCTACCTGCAGGACGAGCTGGCCCGCCGCGGCTACTTCACGGTCAGCATCGACGCCAACGCCATCAACGCCCAGGACGCCTGGCTCGCCGACCTCGGCATGACCGCCCGCTCGGCCCTGGTGCGGGCGCACCTGGCCCTGCTCGGGACCTGGCGGTCCGGCGCGTCCGCGCCCTTCGCCGGGACGATCAAGAGCCGGTACGACGCCACCAACACCCTCCTGGTCGGGCACAGCCGCGGCGGTGAGGGCGTGGCCTACGCGGCGATCGAGCAGGAGCCGGCCAAGGGCTACAAGGTCGGGGGCCTGGTGCTCCTCGGCCCCACCAACTTCTTCCACACCTCCGCGTCGACCACGCCGACGCTGACCGTGCTGCCGGGCTGCGACGGCGACGTCTCCGACCTGCAGGGAGCGGGCTACGCCGACGGGGCGGAGTGGTATGGCGCACAGCACGCCTTGTCCTCGGTGGCCTACCTGCCGGGAGCCAACCACAACTACTTCAACACCACGTGGACACCGCCCGCGGGCACCGGCGTGGACGACGGCTCCGGCACCCGGTGCACCGCCGCCTCACGCCTCACGCCCGCGCGGCAGCGCCAGAGCGGGGTGTCGCTGGTGGCCCTCGCGGCCGACCGCTTCCTCAAGGGCAAGGGGGACCCGGCCGCGATCGACGGCACCGGCACCCTGCCCGCCGACCAGCGCTGGATGAAGCTCGTCACCTCCGCGACCGGTGGCGCCCGGCGTCGCCTCGCCGACCCGCAGACCGGGGGCTGGGCCATGAGCGGCGCGACCGTCTGCCGTGGCACGACCTGCGCGCCCACCCAGGAGGACGGCACCTCGACCGGCGTCCACTGGAACGGCCATCCCCAGGAGAACCCGGCCGGCTGGCGCTGGGACCTGCGGCGATCGGCGACCCTGCGGCTGCGGGCCCCCAAGCCCGTGTCGGTCAAGGGCTCGGCCTCCCTCGACGTGCGTATGGCGCTCTCGCCCGCGGCGCGCCTCACGCCCACGCTGCGGATCACGGACGCCGCCGGGCGTGCGGCCGTCCTCAAACCGCTGGGTGCGGCCGTCCGCACGGGCGTCTCCGGCACGGCTGACGGGCTGCGCGGTCGCGTGGTGGCGCAGAACGTGCGGTTCCCCCTGCCCGCCAGGGGGATCGACCTGGCCCGGATCGCGTCGGTCACCCTGGAGCGCGGTGCCGGGGCGACCGGCACCGCGGTCGTGCTGGACCTCGCCGCGGCGCGAGCCGGCATCACCCCCGCCGTGGCCCTGCGTCCCTCCGTGCTGCGGATGCCCGCCCGGGCGACCGTGGTCGAGGGGGCCAAGCCATGGACCCATGTCGTGAACGCCACCCTGTCCGCGCCGGCGGCCCAGCCGCTCTCGGCGCTCACCGTGGTCGTCGGCCCGGGTGGGTCGGTGCTCCGGACGGTGCCGGTCCCGGCCCGCGGCCGACGGATCCCGATCGCGATGCCCGTGGCCGGCAACACCGTGTGGAACACCGAGCAGGAGATCGTCGGCCAGGTCCGGGTGCGGGGACCGGTGCTGGTGGCCACGCCCGCGACCACGCTCGTGGTCACGGACGACGACCCCAAACCCGTCGGCACCCTGACCCCCACGACCACCGCCCGGCCCGGCGGCGCGCTCACCTGGACCTTCACGCTCGACCGGGCCAGCGGTGAGAGCGTCGCCCTGGAGGTCGCCGCGGTCAAGGCGACCGGCACCGGCCTCGGGGTCGCCGACGTCGCCACCGCCGCCCGCGAGGACTGGAGCCTGGGCACGACCAAGGACGTCCCGCTCGACCAGGCCCAGGCGCGCACCTACGTGATCATCGCCCCGGGTGCCAGGACGGGGCGGATCACCCTGCCGCTCGCCAAGGGCGCCCGGGTGGGCCGCCAGGTGGCGCTCGCCGTGTCCGTCGAGGGCGCCGGGGTCAAGGGCGGCACCCGGGTGACCGGGACCGTGGTGAAGTAACCGACGTGACGAGGGGTCGGTCGCTCGTGGCGACCGGCCCCTCGAGGCTGCGGGTGTGGTCGGACCGGGCGACGATCAGGTCCCGGACGCCTCGGGGGAGCGTCGCCCGTCGGCTACCAGCTGGGTGTCCGGGGAACGCTTGGCGCCATGCATCAGCTGGTCGGCCCGCTCGAGCGCGGCCTCGCAGCCCCGCTCGTCCGACCACGCCACCCCGATGCTGGACACCACCTCGGGCAGCCCCACGTCGTCGTGGCCGCGGACGCGCGTCGCCGCCTCCAGGTCCACGGCGAGCAGGCCCTCGGCCCCCGCCGGGCGGACGACCACGAGCTCGTCCCCGCCGTACCGCGCGCAGGTGTCCCGGGGGCCGCACACGTCCTGCAGGACCTGGCCGAGCCGTCGCAGCGCCTCGTCACCGGCGTGGTGCCCGGACTCGTCGTTGATCGTCTTGAGGTGGTCGACGTCCACGAGGGCCACCTGGTGCCCGGCTCCGTCGAGGTCGGTGAGCACGGCGTCCAGGTGCCGCCGGTTCCACAGACCGGTGAGCTTGTCCCGCCGGCTGGGGTCCCGGAGGCGTTCGCGGTCCCGGTTGAGCTCGGCGAGCCGGGCCTGCAGGCGTCGGGCGACCTCGGCGGCGGTCCGGGCCTGCTCCTCGGCGCGCCGGGAGCGGTGCCACACCTCCAGGGCCCGCACGGCGACCCGGGAGCCGTCCACGTGATGCTCGTCGACGAGCGAGTGGCGACGCTCGGCAGCCTCCAGGGCCGACTCCAGATCGCCTGCCTCCCGGTGCATCTGGATGACGACGCCGAGCAGCTCCAGGGCGTGGGCGGGCGGCAGCCGGTCGACCGTCTCGGTCAGCGTCGCGAGGGTCTGGTCCGGGTGACCGGCCTCCCGCCCGAGGCGGGCCAGGGCCTGGGCGACCAGTGCGGCGTTGGTCACGTCCCGCATGCCGCGGGGGTCGGGCAGGTCGGCGGCGAGCCGGCGCGCCTCGTCGCCGTCCCCGGCCGCCAGGGTGCTCTGGGCCCGCAGCGCCCGTATGGCGGCACTCAGCTCGGGCCAGCTCCGACGCGTCAGCTCCTCCGCCTCGGCATACCCGGGCAGGCCCTCGGGCAGCTCCTTGTCGCAGGTGTCCCGCAGTCCGTGGAGGTTGACGACGGCCAGGGCCTCCAGGGCCAGGGCGTCGACCCCGGGCTCCTCCTCCTCGGCCACGACGAGGGCGTGGGCCCGGGTCCAGGCCTCGACGAAGCACGCCCACGCCCGGTCCGGGTCGCTCGCGCCGTGGCTGACCCCGAGGTCGTGGACGGTGGCGGCCACCGCGATCGGGTCGGTGCTGCGTGGGGCCTCCTCCAGAGCCTGCAGCAGGCACTCCCGCGCCTCGCAGGGCAGGCCGATCTCCAGGAGCACCGCGGCCTGGACGCTGCGGGCCCGGACCGACCACAGGGCGCTCAGGTCGTCCGACTCGAGCAGTGGGCCGAGCAGGGTGAGTGCCTGGTCCGGGCGGCTCTCGCGCCACGCCACGAAGGCCGCCAGCACGGCCCGGGGGGCGCCGTCCGGCACCTCGGTCATGATCGCCCGCATGGCCGCCGGGTCGCTGAAGCGCACCGCCCAGGCGCGTGCGGCCGCGTCGTCGCCCGGGTGCGCGGGCCGGAGGGGGTGATCCACCTCTCCGAGACTAGTGCGACCTGGCCTGCGGTGAGGGGAAGATCGGGGCTACCGCTCGGTGCTCGTCGGCGAGCTCGTCCGCGACGAGCGCGAGGTCTTGCAGCATGGTCGCCGTCGAGAGCGGGGTCAGCGCTGCCCCGATCCGGCGGAACACCCCGCCCATCGGCCCGTGACCTCGCAGGCCGCGGGTGAGACGGACGTGGGTGCCGCCGGCCGTCGGCGTCAGCGCCAGGTGCACGTAGGCGCCGCGCGGGTCACCGCCCTGCGACGGCGGGGTGAACTCCTGCCACGCAACGGTGTCCACCCCGTCCAGCCGGCCCAGCTCGCACCGGACGCGACGCAGCTCCAGGGCAGGGACACCCCGGGCACCGCTCGTCCGCAGCGTCGCCTCGTCCAGGATCGTCACGTCCTCGTGCCAGCCGAACCACCGCGTGACGGTGGCCGCGTCGCACACCGCCCGCCAGACGTCGTCGATGGGCACGGGCACGAATCGCGCCGTGCTGGTGGTGCTCTCGGCGAGGCCGTCGAGCAACCCCGGGACGGGCGGGCAGGAGGTGAAGCCCTCGACGGGACGGTCGGCCTCGGCGTGGGCGGCCTCGAGCACCCCCTCGACGTAGACCCCGGCGTGGCGCAGCGCCTCGGCAGGCGTGCCGGAGGGGTGCTCGAGCAGGTGGGCCAGCAGGCGCAGCTCGGTGAACGGCACGAGCTTCAGGGCCTGCTCGACGGCGGGGGAGACGGCGATGTCGCCCGCGGCGCCCCGACGCGGGTCGCGTGGCCGGCGCGTGGCGCCGTGAGTGCGGCCGGCGTCGGGGCGGTGCCGGTCGTCCCGGGCGGGGCGCAGCGCCGCGCGGCGCAGGACGTGGAGCCGGGCCCCGTTGCGCGCGAGCAGCTCCGCGGCCGGCCCCCCGGAGACCAGGAGGGCGATCAGCAGGTGGTCGAGGGTGACCTCGCGGCTCCCGTGGCGGGCGGCCTCGCGCCAGGCGGTGTTCTGGATCGTGAAGCTGCGGCCCGTGCTCGCGGTCAGGCGAGAGGCAAGGCTCATCGTGGGTCTCCCGGTCGACTGGTCAGCTCGGGACGGACTCGCCCCTTGAACTTCTTGTGGACGGCCTGCCGACTGACACCGAGGGCGTCGGCGATCTCGGCCCAGCTCAGGCCGGCGGCCAGGGCGGCCTCGACCTGAGCCAGCTCCAGCTCGTCGGCGAGGCGGCGCAGCTCGGTCACGGCTCGCAGACCCTGTCGGGGGTCGCTGGTGTCGCCCGCTGCGCGTGCGAGGCCGCTGCCGTTCATGGCGTCAACCATGGTTGACCATTCGGGTGACTGTCAACCTTGCCGAGAGTGACCCGACATGACGGTCCGGAGCTGCCTCGAGGCCCCCCTCGTGATCTGCGGATCAGACTGGGCGCCAGCGCTGCTCGACCTCGGCGACGGCGCCCCGGCGGGTCAGCTCGGCCACCGCTCGCAGGGCCACGCCGTCCGCGGCATACACCTCGTGGGCCACCAGGGCCAGGTGCCGCAGCTGCTCGTCGTCGAGCCGGTCCAGGCGGGCGAGGTCGCGGACGTAGAGCACGTCGGCCTCGACCAGCTGGCGCGCCTGCTCCTGGTCGGGGTCGGCCCACCGCACCGGCGCGAGCGGCCAGTCCTTGGTCGTCACCAGGCGGTGCGGGACGAAGCCCTGCGCCCGCAGCTCCAGGTCCACGTCGGCGAAGGTCGGCTGGTCCCGGTAGATCCGGTGGAAGCCCACCTCGACCTGGATGGTGGTGAGCCCGGCCAGGACTCGTCGTCCGTGCCGGAAGACGTCCAGCTCGGCCCCCTGCACGTCGATCTTGAGGTGGTCGGCGCTCTCGATCTCGGCGACGTCGTCCAGGCGGGTGGTGCCGACCGTGACCTGCTCGACGACGCTCGCCAGTCGCGGGAAGTCGATCAGCAGGGCGAGCTGCTCGGGGTCGGGCTCGTGGAGGCTGGAGAAGCCGGGCGAGGCGCAGACGTGCAAGGTGCGCTCCCCGCCGTCGCCGACGGCATACGGCAGGTAGCGCTCCAGATCGCCCGCCGCCGCCCGCAGGCGCGCCAGGCCCTCCGGCTGCGGCTCGAAACCCGTGACCCGACATCGTCGCCGGCGCAGCATCACCAGGTATGGCGGGGTGTCCTCCAGCGGGTTGGCCCCGACGTCCACCACCTCGGTCAGGCGGGCCGGCTCCAGGAGCTCGCGCAGGTCAGGGCGTGGTGGCTCGACGTCGTACGACACCGCTCCAGTCTCGGGCACGGCGCGGTTCGGGGCGCCAGGAGCTCACCATCGCCAGGGCGAGCGCCAGCTCGGCGAGATCCCCGCCGTAGTACATGAGGTCGCCCCCGGCCCGGCGGTCCGCGGCAGGCCCGGGGATGTCCACGCCGATCCCGGCATAGATCACCTGGGCGAGCACGGCGTGCACCAGGATCGCCACGCCCAGCACCCACAACCGGGCCGGCACCGAGGGTCGCCCGGGCGCGGGGTCGGGGCCGGCGATCACCCAGGAGAACAGGCACCCGGCGGCCAGGAAGTGCACGTGCACCAGGTGGTGCAGGGCGGGGTGCTCCTGGGTGAGGCGGTAGAGCGGCGTGACGTACAGCGCCACGAGGACGCCGACGTTCAGGACGAGCGCCACCACCGGGTGCGAGACGAGCCGCACCCAGCCGCTGTGCAGCACCCGGGCGATCACGCGCCGGCCCGAGGGCGAGGACGACCGCAGGAGCAGCGTCACCGGGGCCCCGAGGACCAGACCGATAGGGGCGTACATCCCGAGCAGCAGGTGCTGGTGCATGTGCCCGGCGAAGCTGCCCGCCGGGTAGGGCGAGAGCTGGGGGAGCAGGCTCACCCCGAGCAGCACCGCACCGGCGAGGAAGCTGAGGGTGCGGGCCAGGGGCCACCCGCGGGGGCTGCGCCGCTGCTGCTCGGCCAGCACGAGATAGCCCGCAGCGAGCAGCAGCGCGCCGCCCACGGCCGCCAGGATCTCCACGCCGACGGCGCCGTGGGCGTGTCCCTCGTGCCCGGTGCCCGACGTGACGAGGGCCGCCAGGGCGGTCATGCGCGGGAGGTCTGGACGTGCACCGCGCGGGCCGCCCGGTGCATGAGCGTCCCGACGGTCACCAGGACCGCGCCCAGCGCGAGGAAGCACAGGTCGGCGAGGAGCTGGTAGGGGCCGCTGACCACGTGGTGGATCGCGAGCAGGTGGTGGTCGACGACCCCCTCCACCAGGTTGAACAGGCCCCACCCGGCGAGGATCAGGCCCCACAGCGCTCGGGAGGTCCAGATCCGGCCGCGCGCGTGCGTGACGCGGGAGTACAGGATGCCCAGGCCGGCCAGCACGCACAGCCAGGTGGCGGTGTGGAAGAAGCCGTCCCAGAGGGTGTTGATCTGCAGCCCGTGGACCGTGGTCACCGGGTAGTCCCCGATCGGGATGTTGGCGCTCGCCGAGCTGGACAGCATGTGGTGCCACTGCAGGATCTGGTGCAGCAGGATCCCGTCGAGGAAGCCGCCCAGACCCACGCCGAGCAGCAGACCGGGCAGGAGGATGCCGGGCCCGTGCGGATCGGCGCCGGTGGTCGAGGCCGGGTGGGTCGGGGCGGGTGCGGGGTGGGCCGTCGATCCGGACATGGGTGCGCTCCTGGCGTCGAGGTCGCGGGCGTCTCCACCGTATGTCGTGCAGGGGCTGCGAGCGGGCTTGCGGCGCGGGCTTCTCCAACGAGCGGCCCGCCGACGAGCGGCCCGCCGGCGAGCGGCCCGCCGGCGAGCCGTCGCAGGCCCCGGGTGGCGGCCCCCCGCGCGACCCCCGCACGGCCGGGCGGCGGGGCCGTCTCGGCATACGACCCGCAGGATGGCCGCCCCGCCCGCCGGGTAGGTGAACGATGAAAGATCACCCGACCCAGGAGGACCCATGGCGTCCCAGGACACCGACCAGACCACCGTCGACCAGCTGACCCTGCAGGACCCGGTGAGCCGCTACCCCAGGATCACGCCACCGGCGGAGGCGCTCCCCGGCACCGGCCTGGACGCGCAGATGACCCCCAAGGCCGACCTGGGCGAGAAGTCCTACCGCGGCACGGGGCGGCTGCAGGGGCGCAAGGCGCTGATCACCGGCGGCGACTCCGGCATCGGTGCGGCGACCGCGATCGCCTTCGCCCGCGAGGGGGCCGACGTCGCGATCACCTACCTGCCCGAGGAGGAGCAGGACGCCGCCGCGGTCGCCGCGATCATCGAGGCCGAGGGGCGCACCTGCGCCCGCATCCCCGGTGACCTGCGCGACAAGGACTTCTGCATCGAGGTCGTGGAGAAGGCCGTGGACGAGCTCGGCGGGCTGGACGTCCTGGTCAACAACGGCGGCAAGCAGGTCGCCACCGACCGGATCGAGGACATCGACGACGAGCAGCTCGAGGCGACCTACGACATCAACATCCTGGCGATGTTCCGGGTCGTCAAGGCCGCGCTGCCGCACCTGCCCCAGGGCGCCGCGATCATCAACACCACGTCGGTCCAGGCGTACTCGCCGTCCGAGACGCTGCTGGACTACGCCTCGACCAAGGCCGCCATCAACAACTTCACCAAGGGTCTGGCCCAGCAGCTCGCCCCCCAGGGCATCCGGGTCAACGCCGTCGCCCCCGGCCCGATCTGGACCCCGCTGCAGCCCTCCGGCGGCCAGAAGCCCGAGGACCTGCCGGAGTTCGGCCACGCCACCCCGCTCGGCCGGGCGGGTCAGCCCACCGAGCTCGCTCCTGCCTACGTCTTCCTCGCGTCGCCCGAGTCGAGCTACGTCGTGGGCGAGACGCTGAACGTCAACGGCGGCATGCCCACCCCCTGACCAGGTCCCGGGCCACCGGTGCGGTCCGCCCGGGGCCCTCGACCGGCCCGGTCGGGGCCCCGGGCGTGGCGAGCTGAGAATTCTTTCGCCACCGGTGTCCGTGCAGGTCAACGGCCTGTGCCGGGGTCTCGAGAGTCGCCCTGGGGCGGCGCCGGACCACGATGTGGTCACCGGGCCCGGTCACGGTGCCCTAGTGTTGACCTCGTTGACGTTGGTAGTGCAAGGAAATGCGGAAGGCCCCGACCGGGGCGGACCGGCTTACCTGAGCTATTGGTGAGAAACATCATCGACGGACCGTTCGACACGCGGATGGTCGTCTCTCAGGAAGAGGTATTCCTATGGCTACTGGCACCGTGAAGTGGTTCAACTCCGAAAAGGGCTTCGGCTTCATCGCGCCCGACGACGGCTCGGCCGACGTCTTCGCCCACTACTCCTCGATCGCCTCCTCGGGCTACCGCTCGCTGGACGAGGGCGACAAGGTGCAGTACGACACCGAGCAGGGCCCCAAGGGTCCCCAGGCGTCCAACGTCTCCGTGATCCGCTGATCACCCAGCACCTCTCCCAGGCCTGACGCCTGGACCAGGAAGGGCCCCGCACCTCACCGGTGCGGGGCCGTTGTGCTGCGCCGCGGCCCACGAGGGCCCAGCCGCACGAAGACGTGACGCGCGAGCCCCCGCCGGAGGTGGCCGCCCGTCTAGGCTCGCCGGATGAGCCACGCCATCGGTCCCTTCCGGCTGGAGCACTCCTACGCCGAGGCCGTCCCCGAGCTCGCGCTGGCCTGGCGTGCGGCCCCCGCGCCCGACCCGGAGCTGCTCGTCCTGGACGAGGACCTGTGCGCCGAGCTGGGGGCCGACCCCGACGAGCTGCGCACCCCGCAAGGCGTCCGGCTGCTGCTGGGGCAGGTGCCCGAGCAGATCCCGACCTACGCGCAGGCCTACGCCGGGCACCAGTTCGGCGGCTGGTCCCCGCGGCTGGGCGACGGCCGGGCCCTGCTGCTCGGTGAGGTCGTCGACCGGGCCGGGCAGCGCAGGGACCTGCACCTCAAGGGGTCCGGACGCACGCCCTTCTCCCGGGGCGGGGACGGCAGGGCCGCGGTCGGCCCGATGCTGCGCGAGCACCTCATGGGGGTGGCCATGCACGCCCTGGGGATCCCGACCACGCGGGCGCTCGCGGTGGTCGCCACCGGGGAGACGGTGGTGCGCCAGACCCCGCTGCCGGGAGCCGTGCTCGTGCGGACGGCCGCGAGCCACCTGCGGGTGGGGACCTTCCAGCTCGTCGCGTCCGCCGCCAGCCCGCAGATCCTGCAGCGGCTCACGGCCTACGCCATCCAGCGGCACCACCCGCAGGCCGCGGAGGCGGACGACCCCGCGCTGGCCCTGCTCGACGCGGTCGTCACCGTCCAGGCCGAGCTGGTGGCGCGGTGGATGCAGGTGGGCTTCATCCACGGGGTGATGAACACCGACAACGTCACGATCTCCGGCGAGACGATCGACTACGGTCCCTGCGCCTTCGTCGAGAGTCCCGACCCGGCGACGGTCTTCAGCTCCATCGACACGGGCGGGCGCTATGCCTACGGCAACCAGCCCGCCGCGGCACTGTGGGACCTCGCGCGGTTCGCCGAGACGCTGCTGCCGCTGATCCGGGTGCGGGGGACCGCCGGGACGGGCGACGCGCAGCCGGACGAGGCGGTGGCGCGGGTGACCGAGGTGCTGGAGCGTTTCCACGAGCGGTATGACGATGCGCTGGTGCGCGGCTGGGCGGACAAGCTCGGCCTGGTCGAGCCCGACCGCGAGCTGGTGACCGACGCCCTGGAGCTGCTGCGCACCCAGGCCGTGGACCTGACGTCCTTCTGCCGCAGGCTGGCCCGCGACGAGGCCCGCGAGCTCTTCGCCGATCCGGGGCCGTATGACGCGTGGGCGACCCGCCGGGCCCGGCTCGTGGGCCCGGATCCCGGTGCGACGGCGGCCCGGATGGACGCGGTCAACCCGGCCTACGTGCCACGGAACCATGTCGTCGAGGCGGCGCTGGAGGCGGCGACCGGGGGCGACCTCGCGCCCTACGACCGCCTGGTGACGGCGCTGCGCAAGCCCTTCGAGGAGCGGCCTGACCTGGGCGATCTGGCCTCCCCGGCCCCGGCGGGCAGTGCCCCGCACGTGACCTTCTGCGGCACCTGAGCGCGTCTCGGGAGGCATCCGAGACGCCTCCCGAGGAGTCTTTGGTTGCACCGAAGATCGCCGAATGTTTTCTTTTCTCGGGTGCAACTGATTGCCCCCCGAAGCGGCTCTACAGGTCAGATCGCGGACGCCGGGTCCGCACAGAATCAGGGGGTAATCACATGAACACCAACGCTCTTCGCGCTCTCGTCCTCGTCGGTGCCGCCACCATCGGCCTGTCCGCCTGCGGCTCCGCCACGACCGCCTCCGCACCCGCCACCACCACCGCCACGCAGGTCGCGGCGCCGGTCGCAGCCGCCCCCGCCGCCCAGGCGCAGGGGCAGTCCGCCGGCGAGGCCTTCGCGGCCCAGCTCGCCTCCGCCACCCGCTCCGGCGCCAAGGCCACGGTCGGCCACGCCGGCGCCGTCCGGACCACCGCCCTGACCGGCAAGGCCAAGCCCGCCGGTGCGGCCAAGGCCGCCAAGACCACCACCAAGGCCACCGACGGCCCCTGGGAGGAGGGCAAGGCCGGCGGTCAGGTCAAGGGTGCGACGGGCGACCTGAAGGCCTTCCTCGTCAAGCAGCTGCGCACCATCAACGCAGGTGACGGCTGCGACGTGGGCGCCATCGTCGACAAGCGCGTGGGCGGCTACGCCCGGGGTCAGTACTGGGCTCCCGAGTGTGGCGGCGCGGCCGCGATCTGGGCCGACGCGGGCCACGGGTGGTACCAGGTCTACGAGGGCCAGGAGGCCCCGGCCTGCTCCCTCATCGCCCGCAAGGCCCCCAAGCTGCCGGCGTCCCTCGGGGTGGGCTGCGTGAACGAGGCGGGCAAGGCCGTGACCTACTCGCCCGACATGGTGACCGGCTCGGTCACCGGCGCCACGGGCGACCTCAAGACCTACCTCGCCAAGCGGGTCGGCCAGATCAACGCCGACTCGGGCGACGGCTGCGAGCTGGGCGCCGTCGTGAGCAAGCGGGTGGGGGACTACGCCAAGGGTCAGTACTGGGCCGAGGAGTGCGGCGGCGAGACCGCCATCTGGGCCAAGGGCAAGAACGGCTGGACCGAGGTCTTCGCCGGGCAGTACGCCCCGGCCTGCTCGGTCATCGCCGCCAAGGCGCCGCAGCTGCCGGCGTCGCTGGGCGTCGACTGCATCGCGTCCTCGGGCAAGGCCGTGACCTACCGCCCGGGCGTCTGAGCCCCTCATCTGGCCGTATGCCGGCGGCCGGCCCGCGGGTGACGTGACCCCGCGGGCCGGCCCGGCACGAGCCCTCGACCCGTGCGGTCCCGCTCTATCCCCATGGGAGCGGGGCCGCACGTCTTACGGAATCTTCCGGAACTTACCGAAATATCTTTCGCCACCGTGCAACGTCACGGGCGCTCTTCTCGCTCTACCAGTCAGCAGGGCGGACCACCCGCCCGACCATCATCGCCAGGGGGAATCACATGAACACCAACGCTCTTCGGGCCATCGTCGTGGTGGCCGCTCTCGCCGGCAGCCTCTCCGCCTGCGGGTCGGCCAGCACGCCAGCCGCCACGGGCACCACGACCGCGGTGCAGTCGACCACGCCGGTCGCGGGGGACGCGACGCCGGGGGGTGCCACGGACGGCGCCGGCGCGACGGGGACGCAGGGCACCGGCTCCCAGGGCACCGGCTCCCAGGGCGCCGGGGCCCAGGGGTCGAACGGCTCGGGCACCTCGGCCAAGGGCAAGGGGGCGGCCTCGGGGGTGGCGGCCGGCTCGGTGACCAAGGGGCAGGTCAAGGGCGCGTCCGGGAGTCTGCAGGACTACCTCGCCAAGCGGGTCAAGACCTACCACGGTGCTGATGGCTGCGACTTCGCGGCGATCGTCGACAAGCAGATCGGCAGCTACGCCAAGGGCCGGTACGTCGCCCCGGGCTGCGGTGGGGAGTACGCGCTGTGGGTCAAGGGCCCCAACGGCTGGTCCGACGCCGTCGCCGCCCAGGAGCCGCCGGCCTGCGACTGGCTGAAGGCCAACCACCCCCAGCTTCCCGCGTCGCTCGGCATGCTGTGCGAGGGAGGCCCCGAGCGCGCCGCCGACGCCCGGCCGGCAGGCACGGTGAGCGGCGGGTCCGCCGACCTGCAGGCCTACCTCAAGACCGTCAAGCACGACGGCGGCGACTCCTGCCCCCGCGACGCCAAGGTCACCGGTCAGGAGAACGGCTACGCCATCGTGGCCCTCACGCCGCACCAGTGCCAGGGCGTGCCCGGTGACACGATGCGGTCCCTGGCCGTCAGGCGCGGGGGCTCCTGGAGCCTGATCGACATGGGCCAGGAGGAGCTCGGCTGCGACACCCTCAAGGCCAAGGCGCCCGGCGTCCCGACCCGGCTCATCCCGACCTGCCTGGACGGCCAGCGGAACTCGATCGCCTGGAAGCCCGTGAAGTGATCCTCCGGGCGGAGCCCGACCGGGCGACGGCCGGCTGAGCAGGGGAGGGGGCGGCCGAGGCGACCCGAGGCCCCTGTCGCGGGTGGTCGTCCGAGCCTCTAGATTGACGAGTCCTGGCCCACCGGGCCAGGACTCGTCTGCGAAAGGACCCGATGATGTCTCCATGCACCCGCCTGGCGACCGCCCTGCTGGCGCCCCTGATCGTGGCCCTCGCGGCCCCGACCGCGTCCGCGGTGCCCCACCGTCCGGGCCCGCAGCCGCCCGCCCCGCACCCCACCACCGGCGCGTGCGCCTTCACCCCGATGAAGGACACCAGCCACTCGACCTACGTCGGCATGCCCCCGGACCCGCGGCGACCCCGCACCCGCGGCCGGGTGACCGTCGTCCTGCACACCCAGCGGGGCCACGTCCCGGTCGTCCTGGACCGCGCGGGGGCTCCCTGCGCGGCCGCGAGCTTCGAGTTCCTCGCTCGCCACAAGTACTTCGACGGCACCAGCTGCCACCGGCTGACCGCCTACCACACCCCGCCATACGCCCTGTCGGTCCTGCAGTGCGGGGATCCGCTCGGGACCGGGGAGGGAGACCCGGGCTACTCCTTCATGGACGAGCTGACCACGGCCAAGGCGCTGAACAACTGGCCCGGCTACCCCGACGGCAGCCGCAAGGTCTACCCCCGCGGCACGCTCGCGATGGCGAACTCCGGCCCGGACACGAACGGCTCGCAGTTCTTCCTGGTGTATGCCGACTCCCGGCTGCGCCCGGACTACACGGTCTTCGGGCACGTGACGCCCGCCGGCATGAAGGTCCTCGACCAGATCGCCGCCGGCGGGATCGACCCCGGCCCGGACGGCACCCCCGAGGACGGACGCCCCCGGCTCACGACCACGATCCACCACACGACCACGCGCCCCGGTCGGCGCTGAGGACGTCTCCCGGAGCCTGAGCCGGCTCGCCGTCCTCGTGGCGACGCAGCCCGACAGGGTGGTCGGGCTGCCTCGCCCGTCGTGGCGCGGTGAGGGAGGCTGGGGACATGACGACCTGGATCGCCTTCCTGCGCGCGGTGAACCTCGGTGGCCGGCGCACCTTCCGCCCCCCGGAGATCGTGACCTGCCTGGAGACGGCCGGGTTCACGCAGGTGGCGACGCACATCAACACCGGCAACGTGCGGCTCGTCACCTCGATGCGGTCGCGCGAGCGGGTGCGGGACGCGCTGGAGCGGGCCTTCCTCGCCGACCGCGGCTTCGAGGTGCCGGTGTCGCTGCTGACCACCGCGCAGGTGCGGCAGGTGGCGGCGGAGCTCGACGAGGTCGCCGCGGGCCACGCCGGCGCCCACCTGGTGTCCTTCCTGCGTGAGTCGCCCACCCCCGAGCAGGTCGCCGCGCTCGAGGCGCGCCAGGCTCCGGGCGAGCGGATCGTGGTGCGGGACGGGGCTGCTCACCTGCTGCTCCTGGAGGAGGTGCACCGCTCCCGGCTCGGCAACGGCGTCGTCGAGCGGTATGCCGGCACCGCGACCTCGCGTACCCGCAAGGTCGTGGCCGACATCGCCGCGATGTGGTGCTGACATCCCCCACCAGGTGACGCGGTGCGGGCTACCGTCGAGCCATGAGGACCGCGACCCTGGCCGCGACGCTGACCGCCTCGGCGCTCACGCTCGCCGCCTGCTCGGCCGATCCCGCCCCGCCGACCGGCCCGCGGACGACGAGCGCGGCGACGTCGACGGGCCCGGGACCCGAGCCGAGCTCGCCCCCGGCGACGACGGTCCCCGGCCTGCCGTTCACCATCGCCGAGCGCGGGACCTTCGTCGAGCCCTGGGCCATGTGCTGGCTGCCGGACGGGCGCGCCCTGGTCACCCAGCGCGGCGGAGAGCTGCGCGTCTACGACCCCCGATCCGGGTCGTCGACGATCGTGACCGGGACCCCGGAGGTCCACCACGTCGGTCAGGGCGGGCTCGCCGACGTCGTCCTCGGTCCGGCATACGCCCAGGACGGCACGATCTATCTCAGCTGGGCGCAGGACGGCCCCGACGGGACCTCGCGGGCCGCGGTCGGCCGCGCCACCCTGCAGCTCGCCGGTCCGGAGCCCCGGCTCGCGGGCCTGCAGGAGATCTGGCACCAGGACCGGTTCGTGCCGGGCGACGGGCACTACGGCCACCGCCTCGCGATCTCGCCCGACGGCCGCACCCTGTGGGTGAGCTCCGGGGAGCGGCAGAAGTTCGACCCGGCCCAGGACGACGGCACGACCCTCGGCAAGATCCTGCGGATGGGCCTGGACGGCACCGGCGCCCAGGTCGTCTCCACGGGGCACCGCAACCCGCTCGGGCTCGCCTTCGACGCGCAGGGCAGGCTGTGGGAGTCCGAGATGGGGCCCAGGGGTGGCGACGAGATCAACCTGATCCAGGCCGGCGGCAACTACGGCTGGCCGCGGGCGAGCAACGGCTCCCACTACGACGGCCGCGACATCCCCGACCACCGCCCCGGTGACGGCTACGTCGCGCCCCAGGTCTGGTGGAACCCGTCGATCTCCCCGGGCAGCCTGATGATCTACTCCGGCGAGGCCTTCCCGCAGTGGCGTGGTGATGCCTTCGTGGGGGCGCTCTCCGGGCAGGCGCTCGTCCGGGTCCACCTCGCGGGCGGCACGGCCACCAAGGGCGACCAGTGGAACCTCGGTCAGCGGATCCGGGAGGTCGAGCAGGGCCCGGACGGCGCCATCTGGCTGCTGACCGACGGAGAGCAGGGCCGACTGCTGCGGCTGGCGCCCGTCTCGCGCTGAACGGACCCGTTCCCAAACGTTGCCCACAGTGCACATATGCACCCCTACGGTTAGGTTTGCCGACAACCCGAGGGGAGGGGGGTCCCGTGAACCTACCCGCCGCACACCCAGACTCGTCACCGACGATGAGTCGCCGCCAGGCCCTGCAGCTCGGGGCCGGGGCGCTCGCCGCCGCCACCAGCGGACTGCTGGGCGGGTGCGCCCCCTCGTCCGGGGCGGTCACCAGCGAGCTCATCCACGGTGCCACCGGCGGCGGCCTCAAGGACTCCCTGGACCCGCACTTCCCGGTGACCATGCCCGACATCGCGCGGGTGCGCCAGCTCTACGAGCCGCTGCTGCGGTTCACCGCCGACTACCGCGTCGAGCCGAGCCTGGCCACCGCGGTCGAGCACAACCCCGACGCCACCGAGTGGACCTTCCACCTGCGCGAGGGGGTGACCTTCCACGACGGGCGACCCATGACCGCGCGGGACGTCAAGGCGTCCATGGAGCGGATGGCGAACCCCAAGAACCCCGCCGGGCTCCTCACCGACGTGGCGCCGCTCATCGACCTCGCCCGCTGCCGGGCCGTGAACGACCACACCTACCGCGTGGTGCTCAAGGAGCCCTACGGCATCCTCGACCAGCTGCTCGCGTCATACACCCTCGGCATCGTCCCCGCCGACTTCGACATGGCCAGGCCCGTGGGCACCGGGCCCTTCCGGCACGAGACGTTCCTGCCCGGCCAGCGCAGCCACTTCGTGCGGCACGACGGCTACTGGGACCGCAAGGCCGCCGTGGACTCCCTGACGATCCTGGACTTCACCGACGACGCGGCCAAGGTGTCCGCGCTGCTCGCGGGTCAGGTCCACACCGTGGACAACCTGCCGCCCTACCTCGCCGGGGCGATCGAGCGGCAGGGCGCGCACCCGCTGGTCTCCGAGACGGGCGGCTGGGTGCCGTTCACGATGCGCGTCGACCAGCGGCCCTTCAGCGACGTGCGGGTGCGCCAGGCAATGCGTCTGGTGGTGGACCGGCAGGAGCTGATCGACCAGGCGCTCAGCGGTTTCGGGCGGGTCGCCAACGACGTCTACGGCCCGTTCGACCCGGACTACATCGGGGACGAGCTGCCGCAGCGCCACCAGGACCTCGCGCAGGCGCGCCACCTGCTCAAGGCGGCGGGCGCCGAGGACCTGCGCGTCGAGCTGGTCACCTCCACGGCGGTCGGCTCGGGTGGGGTCGAGGCGGCGAACATCCTGGTGCAGCAGGCCGCCAAGGCCGGGATCACCGTCAAGCTCACCAAGGCCGACCCGGGCGTGTTCTACGGCGAGAGATACCTGACGTGGGGCTTCGCGCAGGACTTCTGGGCCACCCGGCTCTACCTGCCCCAGGCGATCGCCTGCGCGCTGAAGTCCTCGCCCTACAACGAGACCCACTTCGACGACCCGCAGTTCACCGCGCTGATCGTCGCCGCCCGCCGCACCACCGACCCGGCCCGTCGGCGCACCCTGCTGCAGGACGCCCAGCGCATCGAGCACGAGCGCGGCGGCCTGATCATCTGGGCCTTCGCCAACCAGGTCGACGCCTACGGCGGACAGGTGTCCGGGCTGGTTCCGGCGCGCGAGCAGCCCTGCTCGTCATACCGGTTCAACCTCGCCACCCTGAGGGAGTCGTGATGTCCGGAGCCACCGTCGCCGTGCGCGTGCCGCACCGGTCGCCCGCGCGGGCCTGGACCCTGTGGCTGGGCCGCCGACTGGCGCTGGCCCTGCTCACCCTGCTCGTGGTCTCCCTGCTGGTCTTCGCCGCCACGTCGGCGCTGGGGGACCCGGTGCGGGCGATCCTCGGCAAGGACTACGCCGTCAGTCCCGATCGCGTGCAGCAGATCCGGGACGCCCTGCACCTGGACCAGTCCCTGCCGCAGCGCTACCTCACCTGGCTCGGCGGGCTGCTGCGCGGCGACCTCGGCACCTCGGTCACGAGCGGGCTGCCCGTCGGCGAGGTGATCGGGACCAAGGTCGCCAACAGCGCCTTCCTGCTCCTCGTGGTCGCGCTGGTGATGGTCCCGCTGTCCTTCGCGCTGGCGGTCCTCGCCGCCCACCACCGCGGGCGCGCCGCCGACCACGTCATCCAGGTCATCACCCTGGCGCTCGCGGGCGTCCCCGAGTTCGTCACCGGCATCCTGCTCGTCGCCCTGCTGTCCACGAGCGTGCTGCACCTGTTGCCCGCCGTGACGGTGCTCCCGGCGGGCGCGATGGCCTGGCAGCGACCGGCGGCGCTGATCCTGCCGGTGGCGACGCTGGTGCTCGCGATCGTGCCCTACCTGACGCGGATCCTGCGATCCACCCTGGTGGAGACGCTGGACTCGGACTACGTCGAGCTCGCCCGCCTCAAGGGGATCCCCGAGCGGCAGGTGCTGCGACGGCACGCGATCCCCAACACGCTGGTGCCGACGGTGCAGGTGACCGCGCTGCAGCTGGCCTGGCTGCTGGGCGGCGGCGTCCTCGTGGAGTACCTCTTCAACTTCCCGGGACTCGGGACGACGCTGGTCGACGCGGTGCGCAACTCCGACCTGCCCGTCGTCCAGGCCCTGACGATGCTGATCGCCGCGGCCTACGTGCTGGTCAACCTGCTCGCGGACGCCCTGTCGATCCTGCTCACCCCGCGCGCCCGGACGGGGATGGTCGCATGAGCCCGGCCCGGAGCCTGCTGCGCGACCCGCGCACCGTCGTGGGGCTGCTGCTCACCCTGCTCGTCGTCGTCCTGGGCGTCATCGGCCCGTGGGTGGCGCCGCACGGCGAGCACGACATCGTCGGGCGGCCCTTCGCGACCGGCGGCGGCCTGCTGGGCACGGACTACCTCGGTCAGGACGTGTGGTCGCGGCTGCTGCACGGCGGGCGGACGATCCTCGTCTCCTCGGTGCTGGCCAGCGCGCTCGGCGTGGTCGTGGGGGCGCTCTACGGCGTGCTCGCGGCGTATGCCGGTGGCTGGCTCGACGAGCTGCTCATGCGCGCCAACGACGTCCTGCTCGCGCTCCCGCAGATCCTCGTGGCCCTGCTCGTCCTCACCGCCGTCAAGGACCCCGCGTGGTGGGTGGTCGTGCTGTTCGTCGCCGCCTCGCACGCCCCCCGCGTGGCCCGGGTGGCCCGCGGCGTGGCCCTGACCTACGTCCACCAGGACTTCGTCAAGGCCGCCGAGGCGGTGGGGGAGAGGCGCTGGCGGATCGTGGCCGCCGAGCTCGGCCCCAACCTCGCGGTGCCGCTGCTCGCCGAGGCCGGGCTACGCCTGACCTACTCGATCGGGATGATCGCCGCGATCGGCTTCCTGGGCTTCGCGGCCGACCCCGGCGCCGCCGACTGGGGGCAGATGACCAACGAGAACCGGCTCGGACTGCTCGTCCAGCCCTGGGGCGTCCTCGCCCCCGTGCTCGTCGTCGCCGCCTTCACCATCGGCACCAACCTGCTCGCCGACGCGATCGGCGCCCGGACCGCGAGGGGATCGCGATGAGCGATCGACGCACCACCCAGCCCGGCCCGCCCGGACCCGACCCCGAGCCCGTCTGCGTCGTCCGGGGCCTGCGCGTCGGGCTCACCAGCGGCCTCGACGACGTGGTCGAGGGCGTCGACCTGACCATCCGCCCCGGCGAGATCGTCGGCCTGGTCGGCGAGTCCGGCTCCGGGAAGACCACGACGGGCACCGCGATCCTGGGCTACGCCCGCCCCGGCGCCGAGATCAGCGGCGGCGAGCTCCTCGTCGCCGGCCACGACCTGCGCGCCCTGCCCTGGCAGCAGGTCCGCCGGCTGCGCGGCACCCAGGTCGCCTACGTCCCCCAGGACCCGAGCAGCGCCCTCCACCCGGCCATCCGCATCGGCGACCAGCTGCGCGAGCTGCTCGACCTGCACGCCATCGGCACCCCCGCCGAGCGGGACCGTCGCATCCGCGAGATCCTCCCCGAGGTGGGCCTGCCCGGCGACGACGAGTTCCTGCGCCGCTACCCCCACCAGCTCTCCGGCGGCCAGGTCCAGCGGGTGGCGCTCGCGATGGTCTTCCTCCCGCACCCCGCGGTGCTCGTCCTGGACGAGCCCACCACCGGGCTCGACGTCACCACGCAGGCGATGGTGCTGCAGACCCTCGCCGACCTGTGCGAGCGGTTCGCCGTCGGGGCGCTCTACGTCACCCACGACCTGGCCGTCGTGGCAACCGTCGCCGACCGGGTGGTGGTGATGTATGCCGGCGAGCTCATCGAGCAGGGTCGCACCGCGGACGTCTTCGCCGCGCCCACCCACCCCTACACCCGCTCGCTGCTGCGGGCGATCCCGCACCTGCACCAGCCCTACCGGCTCTCCGGCATACCCGGTCGCGCCCCCGCGCCCGGCCGACGACCCTCGGGCTGCCGCTTCCACGACCGCTGCTCCTTCGCCGTCGAGGAGTGCGCCCAGGTGTCACCCCCACCCGTCGAGGTGGGGGCCGGGCACGTCGCCCGGTGCATCCGGATCCCCGACCTGCCCGCCTGGGACCCCGACGGCCGCGCGATGGCCGACACGCCCCCGGACCGGGCCCGCGAGATCGTCCTGGCCGTCGAGCACCTCGACGTCCGGTATGGCGCCGGCCAGGTCGTCCATGACGTGTCCTTCGACCTCGCCCGCCGCGAGATCGTCGCCCTGGTCGGTGAGTCCGGGTCCGGCAAGACCACCACCTCGCGGTGCGTCGCCGGGCTCCACGACGACTGGACCGGCCGCGTGGTGCTCGACGGGCAGCAGCTCGCCCCCGCGGCCCGGCGCCGCAGCCCGGCCGAGCGCAAGCGGGTGCAGTACGTCTTCCAGAACCCCTACCAGTCGCTCAACCCGCGCCGCACCGTCGAGCAGATCCTCACCCGGCCGCTGGCGCTGTTCGAGATCGCGCGCGGACGTGCCGGGCGCGAGCGGGCGGCCGAGCTGCTGGAGCAGGTCCAGCTGGACGCCTCGCTGCTGCGGCTGCGCGCGGGCGGGTTGTCCGGCGGGGAGCGGCAGCGGGTGGCCATCGCCCGGGCGCTCGCCGCGGAGCCGGACGTGCTCGTGTGCGACGAGATCACCTCGGCGCTGGACGTGTCGATCCAGGGCTCGATCGTCGCGCTGCTCGAGCGGATCAAGGCCGAGCGGGGCATCTCCATGCTCTTCGTCACCCACGACCTGGCGCTGGTGCGGTCCGTGGCCGACCGGGTCGTGGTGCTGCAGCACGGGCGGGTCGTCGAGCAGGGCCTGACGGCTCAGGTGCTGGACGCGCCACGCGAGGACTACACCCGGCAGCTGCTCGCGCACACGCCGGTGCTGACGAGGGCCTCCGGCTGAGACCGGCGGTCCCCGGCCCAGGACGGCGGCGGCGCCGGTCAGGGCCGGCGCTCAGCCGACGCCGCAGGTGCGCAGCAGGGCCCACAGCCGGGCCACGCCCTCGTCCAGCGCGTCCAGGAAGTCCTCGACCCGCTCGGCCGCGCCCTCGGCATACGACACGGAGAACTCCAGCCCGCCGTCGACGGCGACGTAGTAGACGCCCAGGCCACCCTCGCTCGTGGCGCAGAAGGCCGCCCGCACGATCCGGTCGACGTCGCCCAGCGAGGTGGTCGACAGGAAGTCCGTGGTCAGCCGGCGATAGGCCTCGTCGGTGAAGACCGGTGCCGCCCAGCCGTGCTGCTCGGCCATCAGCCGCAGGCCGAAGAGGTGCCGGTCGATCGCCTGGCCGCTCTTGCACCGCTTGACCAGCTCGCGGTGCGCGGCGAGGTGGTCCTCCAGCAGCTCGCGGGTGGCGCTGCCGTCGACCAGGGCGTGGGCGAGGGCGACGTTGGCGGCGGTGACGGGGCGCAGGCACTCGGTGCGCCCGCCGCGGTACTCGCGCATGTCCACCGACTCGTAGGTGCTGCGGATCCGCCCGTAGGCCGCGAGCTGGGCGTAGCAGATCACCGCCTGCAGGCACGCGTCGAGGCTGAGCCGCCAGGGCAGCTCGGGCAGCTCGGGGGTGGCCACGCGGCGGATGACGTGACGCTGGCGGCCGGCCTCCTCGGCATACGCCCGCATCGCGTCGACGAGGCGCGCCCGCTGGTCGCCGGTGAGCTGCCAGGCGATCTCCTCGGCGGCCGCCGGCTGGTCGTCCGGCCCGCCGTGGACCGGCGCGACCTGCTGGGCCCGACCGAGGATCGCGACGAGGGTGGACCCGTCGAGGGTCGAGTGCTCCAGGTGCATCCCGGTGAAGTCGTCGGCCAGGTCCACGTGGAAGGTGACCGGCTTGAAGGGATAGGCCAGGCCCGCCTCGAAGGAGATGCGGGTGAGGTGCTCCTCGAGCTCGCCGCCGCGGTCGTCCAGCCCGACGAGGAACAACAGCTCGCGCAGCCGGTCGTGGGTGCGGGCGTTGTGCTCGTCCCGGCGCAGCTCCACGAGCAGGTCGGCACCGTCGTCGCTGGACAGGTAGCCCGGCGCCGTGAAGCCCGGCTCCGCGGCTGCGTCGAGCTCGATGACGCGGGCCAGCGCCTGCCGGATGCTGCTGACCGAGAGCGGGTGCCCGGCCTGGTCACTCACGCGTATGGCGACGGCGCGGCCCCGCCACAGCACCCCCACCTCACGCTCCGCGGCGCCGCCGGACCCGGGCAGGAAGACGTCGAGCTCGTGCCGAGGGTCGCGGATGCCGCCCGCCACGTGGTCCCACTGCTGCTGGCACAGCTCCTCGCCGCGGACGCTCAGGTCGGCGCCGCCCTCCCCGCGCAGGTGCGCGAGATAGACCGTGGCGCAGCGGTGGACGAGCTCGGCGGCCCGGTCGAGCCCGGATCCCGCCGTCGGCACGACGATCTCGAAGCCGACGTTGCTGACGAGCGGGAGCGGGGTGCGGGTGCGGTGGTAGCCCTCGAGCCAGGCGTCCCACAGCCAGGAGCGGCCGGCGGCGTTCTGCTGCTCGGCGAGGTCCTCCAGCGCCTGCTGGCAGCGGGGTCCGTCACCGTCGGCGAACTCCGCCACGGCGCGGCGGGTCCGGTCGAGCTCGGCAGCGGTGAGCAGGGGGGCGGCGGTCTCGAGGTAGCGGTCGAGGGTCTGGCGCAGCGGGGGGACGGGCAGCGTCTTCATGGGGGCCTCCTGGCGGCCAGCCTAGGGGGCCGGGGGTCGGGCTGCCCGCCGGCGCCGGGGGGTCTGTCGACGGGCGCGCCGAGCCTGCGCGCTCGGGCCACGCGCTCGGGGAGAGCTCGCTCGTGGGAGGCGCAGCGCCGTCCGGCGGACTCGGCGCGTCGGGGGCTGGATTCCGGCGTCATCTCCCCCTATCGTCACTGTGAGTAGTTTTCCAGCCCAGGGGAGACCAGCATGACGAGGCATTCAGGTGGTCGGCGGCGCCGAACCGTCACGGTCGGTGCCATGACCGTGATCGGGGCACTCGTGGCCATGACGTCGGTGGGGTGCTCGGTCGAGCCGCGGGGCACCGCCGCCACGACGACCGGTGGCGGGCCCGGGCATGCCGCCACGAGCACCCCGAGCGCCGCGAGCCCCACGCCCACCGTCGACGTGGTCGCCCAGGCTCGCACGCAGGCCGCGCAGTACGACTACGACGCCGCCATACGCACGCTCGCCGCCGCCACGAGCCCGCAGGCCAAGGCCGAGCTCGCGCAGGTGCAGGCGCTGCGGGCCAAGGCCGTCCGCTGGCCCGACAACACCACCATCCCGCACCTCTTCTACCACTCGGCCGCGGTCGACCCGCGCCGCGCCTTCGCCGCCCCAGGCAGCGAGGCGGTCGGGTTCAGCCAGTACATGACCTCCGTCGGCGAGCTGCGCAAGCAGCTGGAGCAGATGCACGCGCGCGGCTGGGTCCTCGTCCACCCCCAGCGGATCGCCGCCCGTGGTGCCGACGGGATCATGCGGCCGCAGCCGATCCTGCTCCCGCCGGGCAAGAAGCCCTTCGTCCTGTCCCTGGACGACCTGTCGTACTACGAGTACATGGTCGGCAAGGGTTTCGCGAACGTCCTGGTGGCCGAGCCGGACGGCCGAGTCGTCAACACCTACACCGACGCCGCGGGCAGGACGGTCGAGGGGTCCTTCGACTGCCCGCCGATCATCGACGACTTCGTGCGTGACCACCCCGACTTCTCCTACCGCGGGGACAAGGGCTCGATCGCCATGACGGGCTACAACGGCGTCCTCGGCTATCGCACGAGCATCCGCACGTATGGCGACACGCCCGCGACCCGGGCCGCCCAGGCCCAGGCCAAGGTCGTGGCCGCCGCCATGAAGCGCAACGGCTGGCAGTTCGCCTCGCACTCCTGGGGTCACATCAACATGACCCGCAGCGACCTCGGTCGGATCAAGGCCGACGCCGGCCGGTGGGACACCGAGGTGCGCCCGATCCTCGGGGACACACCCCTGATGATCTATCCCTTCGGCGCCGACATCGGCGACGCCAGCCCCTACTCGCCGGGCAACCCGAAGTTCGAGTTCCTCCACGGCACCGAGAAGTTCGACTACTTCTTCGGCGTGGACGGGACGACGCCGCACTGGGTGCAGCTGTCGGGGCAGGTCTTCCGCCAGTCGCGCGCCAACGTCGACGGCATCAGCCTGCAGCGTGCCCTGGACGGCAGGCGCACCGCGATCACGCAGTTCTTCGACGCACGGCCGACCATGGACCCGGCCCGCCCCCTCCCCGTCCCGTCGGTGGGCGGCCCCAAGGCCGGCGGCTGACGCCGCTCGTCGAGTGGTTGCTGAGGTGTCCTCGGGCTCCCCGGAGTCAGCTGTGGTGGAGACCGGCCGGCAGGACGACGAGGCGGTCGCCATCGACGAGGCGGTCGACGCGCTCCTGGATCTGTCCATCGGCCCCGAGCCAGCAGGGGCAGTCGTCCCCGCCGTGCGGCGTGCAGACGAGCCTCATCGCACCGGATGGTGGTCGGAACGCTCCCCGGCCTGAGCCTGTCGGAGGCTCTACCAGAGCGCTGCCTGCGGCCACGGGGTCGCTCGTCGGTGCGAGCACGGGCGAGGCGGCTCAGGTGGACGTGGAGCCGTGGAGATGGGCCCTGATCGGGTCCGGTTCGTCGACGGCGGAGGCCCAGGCATCACGTTCCAGCGCAACGACCCTGGGGTCGTGACCCTCGTCGCCGACTGAGCAGCGGCCTAGCTGTACTGACCGGGGACGTTGGTTGAGCTGCTTGCGGCGTGAGCCCGCATGATCTGGGCGGCGAGGTCGTGGAACCGAGTGGCCGCTTCGGTCGGGGCCAGGATGCGGATGTGGTCGCCGAACTGGAGGAGCTGTCGCACCGATTCGACATCGGGGTAGTGGATGACGATTGGGGTCCAGTCGTCCTCGGTGGTGGTGATGTTGACCAGGCGTGTTCCGAGGATTCGCTGGGCCAGGTCCACACGGGTCGAGCGCAGCAGCGCGCGCACCTCGACACCGGGCTCCGGGTGGAAGCTGGCCAGCAGGTCCCGCCACACCGACCGTAGATCGCAGTCTGGTCGCAGTGCCGCGGTGTCCGTGAGGGGCGCACAGTGCTCGATGCGGCTGGTGTTGAACAGGCGGGGTTGCCCGTCAACGTCAGCCACGAGGTACCAAGAGCTGGCCTTGTTCACCAGCCCGTAGGGGTCCGCAGTGAGCCACTGCCCGATTGCCTCCCCGCTGCGTCGATATCGGAGGAGGATGCGTCGTCGTTCGCGCGCTGCAGTCAGCAGGACGGTCAGGTCGAGTTCCTGCCCGGTCGTGTACCACCCCGATGGGTCGATGAGGAGCACCTCGGACAAGGGCGAGGTGGTAGGAGCCTGCGCTCGCGTGGCGACGGCCGTCAGCTTCTCCCGAGCGCTGGTTTGAACTGCCTGCAGCCCGACGTGCTCGAAAAGGTTGGCGTCCAGTCCTGCGACGGTCAGTAACTGCAGCTCGGCAGGATCGAGACGCGCCACATCGAGACGGGATCGGCGGTCCAGCACAATCGCCCCGCCCCGGCCCTGCTCCGTATGGACCGGGACGCCAGCGGCCGACAGCGCCTCGACATCACGCAGGATCGTGCGCTGCGATACTTCGAACCGGCGGGCCAGCTCCTTGCTCGTCATCCGCTCGTGGGTCTGCAGGAGCAGGAGGATCGACAAGAGCCTCGAGGACTTCATGGCCCGATCCTCACAAAAAAACATGACAGCAGATGTCGTCTTTGACTGATCGGATGAAGCCACCCGATCCACCGATCCGAGGAGACATCCATGCCGACACCCAACCTGTTCCTGACCTACGTCAGCAGCGCCGAACGGTCCACCGCCTTCTACCGCGACCTGTTCGACATCGAACCCACCTTCACCAGCCCGCGCTACGTCGCCTTCGAGGTGGCACCCGGGGTGCTGTTCGCCATCTGGACCGGCGGCAACGAGAACACCACTCCTGAGACACCTCGCACGAGCGAGATCGGACTCATGGTCCCCGGTCCCGCCTCGGCCATCGACGCCGTCTACCAGGAGTGGACCGCCAAGGGCGTGCGCGTTGTCGAAGAACCTCATGACGACGTATTTGGCCGCACCTTCGTGATCGCCGACCCCGACGGCAACCTCATCCGAGTCAGCCCCATCGACTGACCCGACAAGAGGCCCCACGTGGCGGCGAGCACCAGCTCGCCGCCACGACCATGTCTGCACGAGGTTCCATGTCACACCCCAACGCCGCTCTCACACCCCGCCACCGCCTGATCGTCGGCCGTCTCGTCGTCGACGAAGGCTGGCCGATCAGCGAAGTCGCCGCCCGCTTCCAAGTCTCCTGGCCGACAGTGAAACGCTGGGCCGACCGCTACCGCGCGGGCGAGTCAATGCAGGACCGATCGTCGAGACCGCGCCGGTCTCCGAACAGGACAAGCCAACAGACCACCCGGCGCTGCATCCAACTCCGGCTTCGCCTCCGAGAGGGACCAGTTCAGTTGGCCTGCCGGCTCGGCATCGCTCCGTCGACCGTCCACCGCATCCTGGTCGACGTTCACCTGAACCGGCTCTCCCACGTTGACCGCGCGACTGGCGAACCGGTGCGCCGCTACGAGCACGACCATCCCGGCGCGATGCTCCGCGTCGACGTAAAGAAGCTCGGCAACATTCCCGACGGCGGCGGCTGGCGCTACGTCGGCCGGCGGCAAGGCGAGAAGAACAGAGCCGCCACGCCCGACAAGCCGAGAAACAAGTACCGGGACCCGCTGATGGGCAAGGCCTTCGTCCACACCGTCATCGACGACCACTCCCGCGTCGCGTACGCCGAGATCCATGACGACGAAACTGCCGTCACCGCCACCGCTGTACTCGTGCGCGCTGTTGAGTGGTTCAACGCCCGTGGAGTCACCGTCGAGCGGGTCCTCTCCGACAACGGCGGCGCCTACCGCTCACACCTATGGCGCGACACCTGCGCCGACTTGGGGATCACGCACAAGCGGACTCGCCCGTACCGCCCGCAGACCAACGGGAAGGTGGAGCGCTTCCACCGGACCATGGCCGACGGGTGGGCCTACGCCCGCTGCTACACCAGCGAGCAAGAACGACGAGACGCACTCCCCGGCTGGCTCCATGACTATAACCAGCATCGGCCCCACACCGCCTGCAGCAACCAGCCGCCCTTTTCACGCTTGATCAACGTCTCCGGTCAGTACACCTAGCGCCGACCGAGCACCGACCGGGCGTCGAGCTCAGCGGCGGCGCAACCGGCCCAGCGCCCGCCCCAGCACGCCGCGCGCGGGTGACTGCGGGCCGTCGCCCGGCAGCTCCTGGTCCCAGGTGACCCGCAGCTCTGCGCGCTGCCCGAACCTCTCCAGGTGCCCGCCCACCACGCGCGCGAATCCCGGGTCCTCCAGCCGGATCTCGAGGGCGCCCGGCGTCGGCGTGAGCAGCACCACGCCCCCGTCGGCCATCGTCAGCCGGGTCGACCCGTCCGGGTCCTGCGTCGCGGTGCAGCGGGCCGCCCAGTGGCTCGCGAGCTGCCGGGCATAGCGCTCGGGCCGCTCGGTCGGCATACGGCCGGTGATCATCTGGTCCCCCTCGGTCCGGTGGCCACACCGTATCCCGGCGCGACCCGTGCCTCGCCTCGCGCACGTAGGATCGCCCGGTGCTGCGCGTCGCGACCTTCAACGTCAACGGGATCCGGGCCACCCGGCGTCGCGGGTTCGACGACTGGCTGGCCCGCCGCGAGTGCGACGTCGTCGCCCTGCAGGAGGTCCGCTGCCCGGTGCCGCTGCTGCCGGACGGCGTCTTCGGTGACTACCACCTGACGTATGACGCCGGCCGGCTGGCCGGGCGCAACGGCGTCGCCGTGCTCACCCGCGAGGCGCCCGCGGCCGTCCGCTCCTGGGGCGCCGGCGCGGTCGTCCGCGCTCCCGGCGACGCCCACGTCGAGCTCCGCGAGGAGGCCGAGCGGGGGCCGCTGGCCCGCGAGCTCAAGGCCTTCGCCCACGAGGGCCGTTATCTGGAGGTCGATCTCGCGGACCAGCCGCTCACCGTGGCGTCGCTCTACCTGCCCAAGGGCGGGCTGCCCGCCCACCTGCAGGTGCCGGGCACGATGCGCGAGGAGCCCGACGGCGGCGCGAAGTACGAACGGAAGATGAGGTTCCTCAAGGGATTCGGCCGCCACCTGACCGCCGCGCGGCGGGCGGCCAAGGCGCAGGGCCGCGAGTTCCTCGTCATGGGCGACTTCAACATCGCGCACACCGAGCGGGACCTGAAGAACTGGCGCACCTCCACGAGGTCCGAGGGCTTCCTGCCCGAGGAGCGGCAATGGTTCGGGTCGATCCTGTCGCCGCGCTCGCTGGTCGACGTGGTGCGGCGGCTGCACCCGGACGAGCCGGGTCCCTACTCCTGGTGGAGCTGGATGGGCGGCGCCTTCGACCGGGACACCGGCTGGCGCATCGACTACCACCTGGCCTCGCCGAGGCTGGCCCGGACCGCGGTCACCGGGGGCACCGACCGGGAGCCCTCGGCCGAGGAGCGGCTGAGCGACCACGCCCCCGTCGTCGTGGACTACGACCTGACGAGGCTCTGAGCGCACCACGGCATCACCGCACCGCGGAGCGGACCGCCACGACCTGGTGGTGACGCGTTCAGACCGGTGACACCGGCGCGTCATACGGCAGGAGCAGGGTCGAGCCCGATCCCGACCCGCGCCCCGAGGAGCCCTCCGTGAAGTCCGCCCTGTCCCTCGCCACCGCCGTCGGCGCGGTGCTCGCCACCTCGCTGACCGCCACCTCGACGGCGGCGACCGCGCAGCCCACGGACCGGCAGGTCCCACAGGCGGCCCAGGCCGGCGCGCCCCACCGCCCCGCCCGACAGCCGATGAACGAGCAGGTGCTGTGGCAGGAGAGCTTCGACGGCCAGGCGAGCCCCACCGGCTTCACCCACCGGGCGCCGCGCGGCTGGACGATCGCGAGCAGCGGCTTCACCACCGGCGAGCAGCGCTGGGCCGGCTGGGCGTTCACCAACGTCCGCGACTGGACCTGGGCCGTGGGGACCGAGCGGCGGCACTGGTTCACCGGCGCCCACGACACCGTCGCCGTGGTGGAGAGCAAGCACCAGCGCCTGGCTCCGCGCGACCACCTGACCACCACCCTGACGTCCCCGCCCGTCCAGGTCGCCGGGCAGCGCGACCTCGCGCTGCGATTCGACTCCCACTACGCGCAGGGCAAGGCCCCCCAGAGCGCCTACGTGACGGTGAGCTTCGACGGCGGCGCCCCCCAGCGGCTGCTCACCCTGGACAAGGACCGGCTCAGCGCCCACGAGGACCTGACCGTCACGGTGCCCCGCGGCGCCGGCACCGCCCGCTTCAGCTGGACCTACGACCAGGGGCGCAACGACCTGTGGTGGGCCGTCGACAACGTCGCGCTGGTGCGGGCGCCCAAGCCGGTCCAGGGCGCGCCGGTCGCGACCTTCGACGTCCTCAGCGACATCCACGCCCCTCGCGGGAACGCGAAGTACGTCAAGGCGATCCGGCTGCTCACCGCCCAGCCCGACAAGGCCGGCGCGCTGCTGCTGAACGGCGACGTGGTCGACCTGGGCACGGCCGAGGACTACGCCTCCGCCACCCAGATGCTCAAGGCCACGCCGCACCCCTCCGGCACGGTCCTCATGGGCTCCGGCAACCACGAGCTCCTCGGCAAGGAGGACTTCGCGGCCTACCAGAAGCGCTTCCTGGCCCTGGCCGGCCGCTCCGTGCCGTGGGGCGAGGTCACCGTCAACGGCATCCCGGCGCTGTCCTTCTCGACGGAGTACTACAGCGACGTCGACCGCGAGGGCAAGGAGCCCTACGTCACCCTCGGCCGGCAGCAGCTCGCCTGGCTGGAGTCCCGCCTCGCGACCTACGCCCGGCGCGGCACCCCCGTCGTCCTGATGAACCACCACCCGCTGCCGCAGTCGGTGTCCTTCACCCACTCCGCCTGGTACGGCAACGACTTCGCCGACCTGGAGGTGCTCAACGCCGTCATCGCGAAGTACCCGAACGTGATCTACCTGTCCGGGCACACCCACGCCTGGCTCGGCCTGAACGACTGGTGGGGTCGCTACCGCGTCGACGGGTCCGGCAACCCGGACGGCTTCCCCGCGGTCAACACCGGCGCGGTCCTCAACGCCGGCGTCCCGGACGACGACCACGACGAGGCCACCCTGCCCGGCGAGCACACGACGGGCCTGCGGCTCAAGGTCTTCCGCGACCGGGTGCGGGTCGAGGCCTGGGACGTCGAGGCCGGGACCGTGATGAAGCACCAGGACTTCCCCGTCACGCAGGCCTTCGCCCAGGGCCGCTGAGTCCCCGGACCCCACCAGCAGGCAGGGGTATGCCGACCAGGCCCGACGCACCTTCGCGGCATACCCCTGCTCGTGTCCCGGACCTGCTGGACTGGACCTCATGAGCCCCAAGGCATCGCCCGCCGTCGAGATCGAGGTCGCCGGCCGCAGCGTCCGCGTCAGCAACCCCGACCGCGTCTACTTCCCCGAGATCGGCGCCACCAAGCGCGATCTCGTGGACTACTACCTCGCCGTGGGCGACGGGATCGTGCGCGCGCTGCGGGACCGGCCGTGCATGATGCACCGCTATCCCGACGGCCTGGCGGGGGAGAAGGTCCACCAGAAGGCCCTGCCCAAGGGGGCGCCGGACTGGGTCGAGACGGTGCCGGTCTGGTTCCCGCGGTTCCGGCGGACGGTCCACGAGCTCTGCGTCACCGACCTCGCCCACGTCGTGTGGGCGGTGCAGATGAGCACCGTCGAGCTGCACCCCTGGAACAGCCGCCGCGCCGACGTCGAGCGCCCCGACGAGTGGCGGATCGACCTGGACCCGATGCCGGAGGCGGGCTTCGACCGGGTGCGCGAGGTCGCGGCCGTGGTGCGCGAGCTGCTCGACGAGCTCTCGATCACGGGCTATCCCAAGACCTCCGGCGGCAACGGGCTGCACGTCTATGTCCGGGTGCGGCCGGACCACGACCACGCCGACGTGCGGCGGGCGGCCCTGGCCTTCGCCCGCGAGGTGGAGCGGCGCGCCCCGGACCTGGTGACCGCCACCTGGTGGCGCAAGGACCGGGACCCGCGGGCGGTCTTCGTCGACTACAACCAGAACGCCCGCGACCACACCATCGCCGCGGCCTACTCGGTGCGGGGGACCCCGCGCGCGACGGTGTCCTGCCCGATCGCCTGGGACGAGGTCGCCGACGTGGCGCCCGCGGAGCTCACCATCGCCACCGTGCCCGAGCGGTTCAGCCGTCTCGGGGACCTGCACGCCGGGATCGACGAGGTGCACCACGACCTCACCCCGCTGCTGGAGTGGGCGGAGCGCGACGAGCAGGGTGGTGCCGCCGACCCCGGTGCGGGACCCGAGCCCGGTGCGTGAGCGGAGGCGATCGCGCCGATCGAGGCCTACCCTGGGTGCGGGGGCCAGGACCATCCGTCAGATGATCTAGAGTTAATCCGGTTAATTCCTGTACCCATCCCCTCCGGCTGGACCGGACGGCCCGGAGGAGGTGCTGTCCTCGGTGGACTCCCCATCGCCCCGGGAGGATCGCTCCTCCCCGGCGTCCCACCCTGATCCCCGGCGCGAGCGAGACCTGTGGTGGCGCCAGCTGCGCCTCGTCGGCGTCGGGCTGCCCGCCCTGTTCATCGTGGTGCTGCAGGCCGCCCGTCCGCTGCTCTTCGACCGGCTGTGGCCCGAGCGCTCCGACCAGATCGTCAGCGGCCTGACCGCGGTCGCCGCGATCGCCTTCGGGCTGATGATGTTCACGCTCATCGACCAGCTGATCGAGGACGACCGCTACCGCTCCACCGTCGCCGAGCGCGACCGCATCGCCCGCGAGCTACACGACTCGCTCGCCCAGGTGCTCGGCGCCACCAACCTGCGCCTGCAGGCGCTCGCCTACCAGCCGGCCGTCCGCTCCGACCAGGCCCTCCAGGAGGAGCTGACCGACATCGCGGGCGGCTGCCAGGAGGCCTATCGCGACGTGCGCGAGGCGATCCTCGGGCTGCGGGAGGGCCCGCGCGGCCAGCACACCCTCCTCGAGGGCCTGCGGACGTATGCCGAGAAGTACACCCGCCAGTCCGGCATCCAGACCGACGTGGTGGTCCACCTCGACGGGGAGCCCACCCTCACGCCGCACCGCGAGGTCCAGGTGATCCGGATCATCCAGGAGGCGCTGACCAACGCCCGCAAGCACTCCGGCGCCCGCCACGCCCGCATCACGGTGAGCGAGGACGGCGACTGGACCCGCTTCCTCGTCGAGGACGACGGCCAGGGCTTCGTGCCCGAGTCGTCCCCTTGCGGTGAGGGATTCGGGCTGCACTCGATGCGCGAGCGGGCCGAGCTCGTCGGGGGCCACCTGGACGTCAGCTCCGGGCCCGGCCTGGGTACACGTGTCGTCGTCGAGGTGCCGCGTGGTGCCCGGGGCACCCGGCTGCAGGCGATGATGTCCGGATGACGACCCCTGCGCCCGAGGCCGCCGCTCCCGTCCGGGTGCTGCTCGTCGACGACACCGCGCTGTTCCGCCGCGCCATCGCCACCCTGGTCGACCAGCAGCCCGACCTCACCGTCGTCGGTCAGGCGGACGACGGGCTGCGGGGCGTCGAGCTCGCCCGCGAGCTGCTGCCCGACGTGGTGCTGATGGACATGGAGATGCCGGTCATGACGGGCCTGGAGGCCGCCGGCCTCATCCTCGACCAGCTCCCCACGGTCAAGGTGGTCATGCTGACCGTCTGCGACGACGACGAGCGGCTGCTCGGGGCGATCCGGATGGGCGTGCACGGCTACCTGCTCAAGGACCTCCACCCCGAGGACCTGTTCTCCATGCTGCGGGCCGCGGCGCGCGACGAGACCCCGGTGTCCCCGCAGCTGGTGGGTCGCCTGCTGGCCGAGCTGCGCGGTGGTTCTCGGCATACGACCGCCGCTCCCTCCCGGCAGGAGGAGCAGCCGCACCTGTCCGCCCGGGAGATGGAGATCCTGCGGCACGTGGCGGCCGGCCTGTCCAACCGCGAGATCGCCCGCACCCTGGTCATCACCGAGGGCACGGTCAAGAACCACGTGCACAACGCCCTGCACAGCTGGGGCTGGAGTCCCGGGTCCAGGCGGCGGCCTACATGGTCCGTTCGGGGTATGCCGCGCCCCGACCCGATTGACGCCGGACCGGCGCGGGGATACAGCGGCGACCGTGCGGGGTGTACCCCGGATCTACCCATCGACGGATGGTCCCGGTCGTGCTCCTGGGCGCAGCATGAGTGCGATGGATCAGTCGACCGGGCCGGTCCGCGTGCCCGAAGGACGGTGATGAGCGTGGCCGACACGGACGGCTCGCGCCTCGGGTGGCTCCGGTCGCCCCAGGGTCTGTTCTCCGTCTTCCTCGCCCTGGGCATCGGCACGCTCTTCGGCGTCGTCCTGTTCACCTTCGGCTACGCCAACGGCGCGTCGTACTTCTCGGCGGACCCCAAGGCCTGCGTGAACTGCCACGTCATGAACACCGAGTACAACGCCTGGACCAAGTCGAGCCACGGCAAGGTGGCGACCTGCAACGACTGCCACACCCCGCACGACCTGGTCGGCAAGTACCTCACGAAGGCCGAGCACGGGTGGAACCACTCGGTCGCCTTCACCACCGGGAACTTCCCGCAGAACATCCAGATCAAGAGCCGCAGCCTGGCCACGGTCGAGGAGAACTGCCTGCGCTGCCACCAGCAGCTCGTGTCCGGGATCGAGCACACCAAGCCAGTCGGCCAAAGAATCTCCTGCGTGCAGTGTCACGCCGACGTCGGGCACCGAAGGGGCTGAACGATGAGCACTTCCACCACCAAGCAGGGCACCGGGTCCTCCGGGGCGCCACGCGGCAAGGGCCACAAGGGCCTGCTGCTCGGGGCCATCGTCCTCGCCACGGCCCTCGTGACCATCGGCGTCGTCGCCCTGCTGCTGAACATCTTCCAGCACAAGCAGGAGGCCAGGCAGACGAGCTTCACGGTGACGCAGCTCGACGACACGGTGGTCGACCCTGCCGTGTGGGGCCGCAACTTCCCCCTGCAGTACGACATGTACCTCAAGACCTCGGACCAGAGCCGCACGAAGTTCGGCGGCTCCGAGGCGCTCCCGCAGACGCCCTCCCAGGCCGACCCGCGCTCCGTGGTCGCCGCCAGCAAGCTGGAGAAGGACCCCCGCCTGGTGCAGATGTGGGCGGGCTATGCCTTCAGCAAGGACTACCGCGAGAAGCGCGGCCATGCCTACATGCTCATCGACCAGCGGGACACCAAGCGGGTCCAGGACTTCAAGCAGCCCGGCACCTGCCTCAACTGCCACGCCTCGATGGTCAAGGTCTACAAGGACCTCGGCAACGGTGACATGAACGCCGGCTTCGACAAGATCAACCACATGACCTATGCCGAGGCGACCAAGCTGGTCGACCACCCGGTCGCCTGCATCGACTGCCACGACCCCAAGACCATGCAGCTGCGGATCTCGCGTCCGGCGTTCATGAACGGCATCAAGGCGCTCAAGGCCAGCCAGGGCATCCAGAACTACGACGTCAACAAGCAGGCCACGACGCAGGAGATGCGCACCTTCGTCTGCGCCCAGTGCCACGTCGAGTACTACTTCAAGGGCAAGGAGAAGACCCTCACCTTCCCCTGGGCCAAGGGCGTCAACCTCGACGACGAGTTCGCGTACTACCAGGAGCAGGGCTTCACCGACTGGGAGCACAAGATCACCGGCGCGCCCATGCTGAAGGCCCAGCACCCGGAGTTCGAGATGTGGAACCAGGGCGTGCACGCCAAGGCCGGCGTCTCCTGCGCCGACTGCCACATGCCCTACACCGCCGTCGGTGCGCAGAAGGTCTCCGACCACCAGGTCCGCAGCCCGATGCTCAACGTCAACCGCTCCTGCCAGGTGTGCCACCACGCCTCGGAGGAGGAGATGAAGGCTCGCGTCGACACCATCCAGACCCGGGTGCAGAAGACGCGTGACTCGGCCTTCGACGCGCTGACCCAGCTCATCGCGGACATCGACGCCTCCAAGAAGGCCGGCGTGGCCCAGGACCGGATCGAGGCGGCCCAGAGCTGGCACCGCAAGGCGTCCTTCTACATCGACTACGTCGTGTCGGAGAACTCCACCGGCTTCCACGCCCCCGAGGAGAGCATCCGCTACCTGCAGGAGGCGACCGACGCGGTCCGCAAGGGCCAGCTCGCCCTGGTCGGCAAGGAGAAGATGGACCCGACCGCGGTCAAGGCCTTCCAGCTGTGGAGGGCGAAGAAGGCCGCCGACGCCGCCGCCGCGGCTGCGAACCCCACGGCGACGGCCACCACCCCGACGCCGGCCGCGACCCTGACGGACGCGGCGACGCCCACCCCCTCGCACTGAGGGATCGCGGGGAGAGCCGACACCGGACCCCTCGCCACCGGACCAGACCGCCTCGTGGGGACGAGGCGGTCTGCTCCGCGTCCGGGGTCCGGCGCGCCGATCCGGACCCGGTGGCCGCGGTGCCCCGGGGCCAGGCTGGCCCCGTGTCACGTTCAAAGAGGGTCCCGAGTGTGCTCGGCGGGGCCGGTCTGGCCCCGACGAGCAGGAACGGTGGCAAGGCGCCCACACATGGCGCTGACGCACTGTGCCCGAGTGTGCCTTCTCTGTACCCCTCTCTATCCTGCAAACCCGGATCCTCTATCTCGACCGTGACGCCCGAGGGATGGTCCAGGGCGTGCGGGCGGCGGACAGTGGTCCCATCGGACTCCCCGCGGCCCCTGGGTCGCCCGACGCACAGGACCTTCCATGACGCAGCCCACGACCGGGGCGACGACCCCGGGCACACCCACCTCCCCTCAGGCGCCGGCGGCGCCGCAGCACGAGGCGGGTGACCTGCGTCAGGCCCTGCTGACCTCGCTGGGGCTGCCCCGGGACGCCACCCCCGACGACGTGGACGTCGCCCACGACCGGGTCGCGGCCTACCTCACCGCCGCCCCCGCCGAGCTGTCCGCGTGGGCGCACCAGCAGGCCGCTGCCGCGGACGCGGCGCACGCCGTCCTCACCGGCAAGGCGGGCGACGTCCTGGCCCGGCGTGCCGCGAGCACCTCTGCCACCCGTCCGGGCGCCACCGCCGCGGCACCCGCCCGACGCAGCCTGCCGACCCCGCTGCTGCTCCTCGCCGGGCTGGCCCTGATCGCCGGGATCGTGCTCGGTGTCTACAAGTTCGGGCCCGGGGCGCAGACCACGGCGACCAAGCCTCCCGTCACCATGGGCGACCAGGGCAGCGGTCAGGACGCGACGCCGCAGGGCATGCCCACCCAGGCCAAGCCCACCCCCGCGGACCCCGCCAAGATCAAGGCGCTGCAGGACAAGATCGCCACGAACCCGCAGGACGTCTCCTCGATGGCCCAGCTCGGCGACCTTTACTTCGGCGCCGACGACTTCACGAACGCCGCCCGGTGGCGGGACAAGCTCGTCGCGCAGCGCCCGACGGACACCGACATGCTGCTCGCCGCCGGCGTCGCCCACCTCAACGCCGGCGACCGCGCCCAGGCCAAGGCGCAGTGGGAGCGGGCGATCGCGCTCGAGCCCAAGAAGGCCGAGGCGTACTACGACCTGGGCTTCCTCTACCTCACCCAGACGCCCCCGGACTCCGCCCGCGCCAAGCAGATGTGGGACAAGGTCATCGAGCTCGACGGCAACGGCCCGCTCTCGCAGAAGGTCCAGAACCACATGGGCGCGCTCATGACCCCCGCCCCCGGCGGCGCGAGCACCCCCGCCCCGACGGCCGGCAAGTGACATGGACGGGGTCTCCCTCCCGCTGGCGCTGCTCGCGGGGATCGTGGCCTTCGCGTCACCGTGCTTCCTGCCGGTGGTGCCGGTGTTCGTGAGCTATGTCGCGGGCACCACCCCCGCCGGCGGACACCGGGCCCGGCGGGCTGCGGCCACCCAGGCGCTCGCCTTCGTCCTGGGCTTCTCGGTCGTCTTCACCCTGATCTGGGTGTCCATGGGGCTGATCGGCGTGGTGGCCGGTGGTCACCGCGATCTCCTGCGGATCGCCGGCGGCATGCTCCTCGTGGTCATGGGCCTGCACGTGGCCGGGCTGATCGAGATCTCGGCGCTCTACCGCGAGGTGCACGCCCCCGTGCGGGGCGCGACCGGCCGGCCCGGCGAGCAGCCTCCGTCATACACGAGGTCGCTGCTGATGGGCCTCGCCTTCGGGGCCGGGTGGACCCCCTGCATCGGCCCGGTCCTCGGCGGCGTCCTCGGCCTCGCCACCGCCTCGGAGTCCGTCGGACGCGGCGCCCTCCTGCTCGTCGCGTTCTCCCTGGGTCTCGGGATCCCCTTCGTGCTCGTCGCGATGGGCGCCTCCGAGATCACCGTCCGTCTGCGCTGGCTGCACCGCCACGAGATGGCCCTGTCCCTGGTCTCCGGGGCCATGCTGATCGGCATCGGCTTCGCGATGATCACCAACATCCTCGGCAGGCTCTCGGGCCTGCTCCCGGCCTTCGGCGTCTGAGAGGCCCACCATGAAGCTCCGTCCCACCAGCTCCGCCCCGCCCGCCCCCGACGAGCCCACCGAGGGCCTCCTCCCGGATGACACCATCGAGGCCGCCGACACCATCCGGATGCCCGGGCCCCTGCACCGGGTCTACCGCTTCTTCATCTCCAAGCGCACCGGCATCGGCCTGATCCTGTCCATGGCCGTGCTCACCCTGCTCGGCACCATGCTGGTCCAGTCCACCGCCGACCAGCGCGAGGACCCGCAGCTGTACGCCGAGTGGCTCGACACCGTCCGGCCCAAGTACCAGGGCTGGACCGACATCCTGGACTGGCTCGGCCTGTTCGACGTCTTCGGGTCGTGGTACTTCAAGGCCGTCAACATCGCGCTGTGCATCTCGATCCTGTGCTGCGTCGTGCACCGCATCCCGCTGCTGTGGAAGCGCGCGACCCGGCCCCAGCTGCACGTCACCGAGCCCTTCTTCGCCCACGCCGGGATCCACCACGACCTGACCGCGCCGGTCCCGCCCGAGCAGGCCGAGACCCGGGTCCGGGCCGCCCTGTCCGCCGCGCGCTACCGGGTCCTCGACGACCCCAAGGGGCCGGGCCGCAACACCTACGCCGACAAGTTCCGGTGGATGCCCTTCGGCACGATCATGGCCCACATCGCCTTCGTGATCATCCTGCTGGGCTGCCTGATCACCGCCAACACCGGCTTCAGCGTCGCCAGCCTGCCCGTCACGGTCGGCACCCGCACCGACGTGGGCCACGGCACCGGGCTCAGCATCGAGGCGACGAGCTTCGAGGACGCGTACTACGACGACGGCCGGCCCAAGGACTACGTCAGCCACCTCGTGCTCTACCAGGACGGGGTCAAGGTCAAGGAGCAGGACACCCGCGTCAACGAGCCGCTGCGGTACGACGGGGTGAAGGTCTTCCAGGCGGCCTTCGGCTTCGCGGCCAAGGTCTCGGTCAAGGACCGGACCGGCACCGTGATCTACCAGGGCGGCGTCCCGCTCAAGGTCAGCACGCCCGACGGCGAGCACGTCTACGGCAAGGTCGCCGTGCCCGGCCGCGACGTCGACCTCTTCGTCGTCACCTCCGCGTCCGGCAAGGTCGACCCCGAGCTCGGACCCGGCGCCGCCGTCATCCGGATCATGCCCACCGACAAGGACGAGAACCTCGGCGAGCAGGTCGTCACCCAGGGCCAGTCCGCGACGATCCGCGGCCTGACCTACACCTTCGAGCGCGAGGCGCAGTACACCGACCTGATGGTCTCCGACGACCCCGGCGCGCTGTGGGTCTGGATCGGCTCCGGCATGATCCTGGTCGGCATGACGGTCACGATGTTCCTGCGTCACCGTCGACTGTGGGTGCGCGTCGTCCCGGCCGAGGGCGGCTCCCGCATCCGCATCGCCTCCTCCGAGCGGCACGACACGGCCTACGAGGCCTGGGTCGCCCGACTCGTCGAGGGCATCGCCGCCGACCTCGGCGCCACCCCCACCTCAGCCGCGTCCGGGCCCGACCGGGCCGCCCGTCACAGCACCGTAGGAGCCTGACGATGTTCCAGCTCTCCCAGTACGCCCTCGTGGCCGCGACCATCCTGGTCGCCCTCGGCGTGGCCGCCACCATCGCCAACCTCACCCGCCACCCCTCGCAGCGGGAGGCGCTCGCACCGGCTCCCGTCACCGTGGGCGGCGGGGGCGGCGTGGCCCTGCATCCCGGCCACGGCGGCGGGGAGTCCGGTGGGGTCGGCGGGTCCGGCGGGGCCGGCATCCCGCCCGCCGGCGGGGTGCGACTGGCGGGCTACGCCTCGCTCGTGACCGGCCTCGCGCTCCTCGTCCTGACCCTCGGCCTGATCTTCAGCGCCCTCGCCACCGGCCACGGTCCCTTCGCCAACCAGCACGAGTTCGCCGTGGCCTTCGCCTGGGGCATCCTCGCCGCCAACCTCTTCTTCGAGTGGCGCTACCACGCCAGGGCGCTCGCGATCTTCGTGCTCCCCTTCGCGCTGGCGATGCTGGTGTATGCCGTGACCATCGACGCCAAGCCCGGCCCGCTGGTCCCCGCCCTGCAGAACTCGCTGCTGCTGACCGCCCACGTCTTCACCGCCGTCCTCGCCTACGGTGCCGCCGCGGTCGCCTGCGCCGCCGGCACGCTCTACCTCCTCGCCCCGCGCATCCGCTGGCACGGCATGCCCAGGCAGTCCTTCCTCGACGAGCTGGGCTACCGCGCGGTGATGATCGCCTTCCCGCTGATGACCGTGATGATCATCCTGGGCGCCATCTGGGCCGACGTCGCCTGGGGTCACTACTGGAGCTGGGACCCCAAGGAGACCGCGGCTCTCGTGACCTGGCTGATCTACGGCGCCTACCTGCACGCCCGCGTCTCCCGCGGCTGGCGCGGCGACCGGTCGGCCTTCCTGCTGATCCTCGGCTTCGCGGCCGTGATCTTCACCTTCATGGGCAACTACTTCTTCACCGGCATGCACTCCTACGGGGGCAAGTGATGGCGACGGCCGCACCCGAGCCGACCCAGGAGGACTGGCGCAGCGGCATACGGGGAAGTCGTCGCAACCAGCTCCTCGTGCTGCTGGTCACCGCGCTGCTCGTCGCCGGTGGTGCCTGGCTGCTCGGCGGCCGCACCGGCAGCGGCAAGAGCGCCATGGCGGGCGGGCAGTCGGTCACCGTGACCGGCGACCGGTCCGGGCCCGCTCCCGAGGTCGGGAAGGCCCCGCAGGACTTCACCGCCACCACCGTCACCGGGGAGCGGGTGAGCCTCGCGTCCCTCAAGGGCAAGCCGGTCTGGCTGACCTTCGGGGCGTCCTGGTGCACCGCCTGCCGCGCCGAGGCGCCGGACATCGAGGCGGCCTACCAGGCGGCCAAGGGTCGGGGGCTGCAGGTCGTCGCCGTCAACCTGCAGGAGAAGCCCGCCGACGTCCTGGCCTATGCCGGGCGGGTGGGGCTGACCTATCCGCAGGTCGCGGACCCCGAGACGGCGCTCGCGTCGCGGTTCCGGATCGCCGGGCTGCCGACGCACTTCTTCGTCGACAAGGACGGGGTGCTCCGCAAGATCCACGTCGGCGGGCTCACCCGCGCCACGATGGACGAGCAGATCGCCACGATCGCCCGCTGAGCAGCGTGGTCGGGGGCTGAGGGCCGCGGTCGCCGACACACGGGCTGACAGGCTGCGGGCCCGTTGACAGGCCCGGTGGCCGTCGACAGGTTGCGTGGCGGCTGCCCCGCTGCAACCGGTCAACGGACGACGCGCGTGGCACCGCGCGGAGAGCGGGCGACAGCGGGGCGGCGCAGGCTCGCCCGGGCAGGGCGGGGGTTGCGGCCGGTCTCAGGACTCGTCGGTCAGCGACCGGTCGAACCGCACGTAGGCCTCGTGGTCCCGGAAGTGCCGGGCGTAGAGGTCGGCGTCCTGCGCGAGGTCCTCGTCGAGCAGCGGCGCCACGTCGACCACGCGGTCGAAGGTCCACACGATGCTTTCGCCACGATCGTTGCGGTAGCTCGTGGCCGCGGCCCGGCCGCGCTCGGCTGCTCGCGTCCGCGCCTCCTCCGGCGAGTCGGCGTGGATCAGCACGAGATCCTCCGACCACAGGGGCACGTAGCCCTCGGCTTGCGAGGATGAGCGGCTGAGCAGCACCGCGACGAACCGGGTGGTCGTGAGCTCGTCCATGGTGAATCTCCTTGACCTGCTGAGCAGTCGGCAGCCACGAGGGTATGCCGTGGGCGCGCCGGGGGTCGACCGCTGTGCGCCGGCGGCGGCCATGGCGGGGTGGCGAGGGGACCGGGCGGGGGGTGCGATCTGAGATGTGGGGCAGGTGCGATGAGCGAGGGAGCCGCCGCCGGGGAAGGCGCGTCCCACTCGCAGCGTTGTCATCCGAGACGACCTGGTGGAGGAGAGACGCCGTGATCGTGACCGCCGTGCTCGTGGGCACCGGTGCCGTGGCCGTGACGACGGGGGTGGGACGCTACGCGCGGGAGCGCTGGCGGACCCGCCACCAGCCGGCCGAGGGGCGCCTCGCGCCCGGGGTCGCGCTTACCGCCGCGGGCGGCGCCCTGGTGATGTCGCCCGACGTCATGGCCGCCGTCGGCCAGCTGCCCGTCGACGACCCGGCGTCCGCCGTCGTCCTCGCGCTCTACAACGTCCTCGCCCTCGGCGGCCTGGGCACCGTCGGCGCCGGGATGTGGCTGTCGAGCCGCCGAGTCACCCGCGCGGTGCGTGGCGGCGTCGAGTCCGTCGTGGACGGCATACCGCTCGTGGCCCGACGCCGGGCCCTGCGCCGCGGCACCCCCACGGACTTCCCGCGCGAGTGGGCCGGGCTCGTGGCGCTGGACACCGAGCTGACCCACCGCTTCCTGCGCTACGAGCGTGACCTCGAGGCGGCCGTGAACTTCCCCGTGATGACCGACCACACCGACCCGCTCACCCGCGGTGCCCTCGACGCCATGCTGCGGTGCCGCGAGCTGCGGTCCCCGGTGCCGCCGGCCGGGACGCGCGACGCCCGCGACACCGACTACGCCCGCGCGGTCGCGGACTTCGCGACCGCGCTGGAGGCCGCCGAGGCCAACGCGGAGCGCCTGGTGGCCAGCACCTTCAGCGAGGACGAGCGGCGGGTGCTCGACGAGGCCGCGGCGACGCTGGAGTTCATGCGGGCGGCCACGACGACACCGGCCGAGCGACAGGCGGTGTACGAGCGGGTGGCGGCCCAGCTCGCGGACTTCCCGCGGCGGGCGACCGAGGCCGCACCCACCGAGGCGGTCCGCGCCGAGCGCCTGGTCGTGGCGGACGACGGATCGGTGCACGTCGTGGGGGAGTCCGGGGCCACCCGGGTCGCCCGACCGCACCCCTTCCTGGACGTCGAGGACCGCGCCCGCCGCTGATCGAGTCCTTCGTGACTCGCCGGCTCCGGGGCACCCGGCGCCCCGCGACTCCCGGACCCGTCCTAGGCTGCAGGAGCTGGTCCGAGCGCCCTGATCCGAGGGTGCTCGGGGCAAGAGGGAACCCGGTGCGAGTCCGGGACTGCCCCGCAGCGGTGAGTGGGAACGACCGCCGTCATGAGCACTGGGTCCTGACCTGGGAAGCGACGGCCAGTAGGCCTCCGGGTGATCGCCCGGCCGTCCACGAGTCCGAAGACCTGCCAGCAGCCGTGCACGCCGTGCACGGTGTGGTCGTGGCCTCGTGGGTGGGCTGCTCGACCGGGTGTCCCGCAGGTGCCGTCACGGACGCGCCCGCAGGCCGCCCGTCGGGGCGTGCTCCTCCTGGTCCGACCGTCGGACCGCTCGCGAGGAGAGAGCCATGGCCCTGACCGCAGCTCACCACACCACCGTTCCGCCACAGCCCCCCGAGAACAGCGCCCCCGAGGTGGTCGAGGCCGGCGTCAGACCGCTGCCACCAGTCCTTGAGCACCCCGCGCCGCCACCGGCATCCGTGCTTGTCGGTGTCGTGCTGGCAGTGGTGTCGGCCATCGCGTTCGGCACGAGCGGTCCTTTCGCGAAGGCGCTCCTGGAGAGCGGGTGGTCACCGGCTGGTGCGGTGCTCGTCCGCCTGACCGGCGGGGCTCTCGGGCTGGGGATCCCGACCCTGATCCTGCTCCGCGGCGACCTGCGGCCCTTCGGCACGAGCTGGAAGGTGGTGTGCGGCTATGGCGTGGTGGGGGTCGCCTTCAGCCAGCTCTCCTACTTCATGGCGGTCTCCCACCTGTCTGTCGGGGTCGCCATGCTCCTGGAGTACCTCGCTCCCGTCCTCGTCGTGGGATACCGATGGGCCCGAGTCCGCGAGGTGCCGTCCGTGGGGGTGCTGCTGGGATCCGCTCTGTCGGTCTGCGGCCTGTGCCTGGTCATCGACGTCGCGGGTGGCATCACCATCGACCCCGTGGGACTGTGCTGGGGCTTCTGGGCAGCCTGCTGCAACGCGGCCTACTTCGTCCTCGGGGCGCGACCGACCAAGGGACTGCCGGCGATCGGCCTCGCGGCAGGAGGCCTGGCGGTGGGGGCGGCAGTCATCGGCCTTGCCGGTCTGGCCGGGGCTGCACCGGTCGTCACGGCGACCCGGGACGTGACGCTGGCGGGAAACCCGCTGCCGTGGTGGCTGCCGGCTGCCGGCCTGGCCCTGATCTCGGCGGCGGTGGCCTATGGCTTCGGCGTGGCGGGGAGCCGTCGGCTGGGATCCACGGTGGCGTCGTTCGTGGGCCTCAACGAGGTGCTGGCCACGATCCTGTTCGCCTGGCTGCTCCTCGGCGAGGTGCCGGGTCCGATGCAGCTCCTCGGCGGCGCCACCATCCTCGCCGGCGTCCTCGCCGTCAAGCTCGGCGGTGCGCACGCATGACCTGGACGTGGCGCTCGGCGCCGCCGCTCCACCCGGGCACCCTCCTGACGACGGTTGCCGCTGGTGACGGCCATGGCTATGGTGACCGGGTCGGTCGCACCCGAGGGGTGCCAGGGAACCCGGTCGAAGTCCGGGACTGACGCGCAGCGGTAGGGGAGCTGCGCAGGGCACGATGCCACTGGCAAGAGCTGGGAAGGCGCTCTGCGCGAACGATCCCGAGTCCGAAGACCTGCCGACGCTCCATCCGATCGGGCCTCGCGCATGGGCCCCGGCGAGAGTTGGTGCTGGTGTCTGCCTCCGACCTTTCGGTCGGCGACGCGCTGGTGGCCGCAGGCTACCCGGTGCTCGTCGACCCTGATGAGCGTGAGCCCCGTGCGGGCCGTTGGCTGCCGTTGGCCGAGGTCCGACGGCCGGAGCGGGTCCTCGACCTGGTGGAGCGGTACACCGCGTGGCTCGGGGTGCCGCACCGGGCCGCCGGCGGGGCCTGTGCCAGCCAGCACTACGCCGGACGTGTCGCGGGCTACCTCGTCGGCACCTGGGCACTGACCGGCGGGATCGTCCCGCTCGAGGATCCCCGGGTGCTGGCCGAGGTGGACGAGCACGGTCGGACCCTGCGGCTGGTCGTCCCGCGGCATCCGCAGCCTGCGCCAGGAGGGGTGGGAGAGCTGGTCAGGGGCCTGCAGAACCACCTCGCGCCCCTGCTCGACGTCGTGCGGGTGACTGCCGGGATCACCTCACGTCTGGCCTGGGGCGGGGTCGCCACCTCGGTCGCGGGCGCGTTCAGCCGTGCCGTGGTGACCGTCCCGTCAGCCCGCCGGGCGGAGGTGGTCAGCGGTGCCCATCGTGCGCTGGATCCCGTGCAGTGGCCCGGGGGCAGGCCCCTCGTGACGCCGGCCGCCGACGCGACCAGCCACCGTCGGCATACCTGCTGCCTGATCTTCCTGTCCGCCGACCACGAGGAGTGCCGCACGTGTCCGCGCCACGCCCGCCTGCAGCCCTGATCGTCGTCGTCCTCGCGGTCGCCCTGGCGGCGAGCTGCGTGATCTCCCTCGCCTTCGGCTCGGAGCCGCTGCCCCTCCCGGACGTATGGCGGGTCGTGGCCGCCCGGATCACGGGCGGCACGGCGGACCCGACGTACGACGCCATCGTGTGGGACCTGCGAGCCCCCCGCTCCCTGCTCGCCGCCGTGGCCGGCGCCGGCCTCGCGGTGGCGGGTGCGGGGATGCAGACGCTGGTGCGCAATCCCCTGGCCGATCCCTACCTGCTCGGGGTCTCGTCCGGAGCCTCGGTGGGCGCCACCGCGGTGATGACGACCGGCGTGCTGTCCGGGCTCGGGGTCTGGGCGCTGTCGGGCGGGGCGCTGCTCGGGGCCTTGGCCGCGTCGGCGCTGGTCTATGCCATCGCCATGGCGCAGGGCGGGCTGACGCCGCTGCGGCTGGTGCTGACCGGGGTGGTCCTGTCCTCGGCGTTCAGCGCGATCGCCAGCTTCCTCGTCTTCCTGTCCAACGACCCCCGCGCCGCTCAGTCGGTGCTCTACTGGCTGCTCGGGAGCGTGGCCGCCGCCACCTGGGAGCTGCTGCCGCTCGCCGCTGTCGTGACGCTGGCCGCTGTCCTCGCGATGGCCGCCGCCTCCCGGTGGTTGGACGCGCTGGCTGCCGGCCCGGACCTCGCGGCCTCGCTCGGGGTGCCCGTGGGAGCACTGCGGACAGCCCTCTTCGTCGGCCTTGCCGTCCTCGTCGGGGTCCTGGTCGCCGTGTCCGGCGGTATCGGCTTCGTGGGGCTGGTGGTGCCGCACCTGGCGCGCATGGTCGTGGGGGCCCGCCACCGGGTGGTCGTCCCCGTGGCGGCCCTGGCCGGCGGACTCTTCCTGGTCTGGGTCGACGTCCTCGCCCGCGTGTGCGTCCGCCCCCAGGAGATCCCCCTCGGCGTGGTCACCGGACTGGTGGGGGCGCCGGTCTTCCTCCTGCTCGTCGGCCGGCGCCACTACCGCTACTCCGGGAGTCGCTGACATGCGGGTGCAGACCCAGGACCTGTCCGCCGCGGTCGACGGCCACGTCGTCCTGACCGGGGTCGACCTCGACCTGCCCTCCGGCGGCGTCACCGCGCTCGTCGGCGCCAACGGCTCGGGCAAGTCCACGCTGCTGCGCACCCTCGCCGGCATCGTTGCGGCCCCACGAGGGCACGTCCTCGTCGGGGGCGAACGGGTGGACCGGCTGCGACCCCGCGAGCGCGCCCTGCGGATGGCTCTGGTGGCGCAGGAGGACTCCCCGCCCGACGACCTGCTTGTCGGCGAGATGATCGCGCTCGGCCGCATCCCCCATGCCCGACCCTGGGCCCTCGGTGGGGCTCAGGAGCGCCAGGTCGTCCTGCGCGCCCTGGCCCAGGTGGGTCTGCAGGACGTGGTGGACCGGCCCTGCCATGCGCTGTCCGGCGGGGAGCGGCGACGTGCCCTCCTCGCCCGGGGGCTCGCCCAGGACGCGCCGGTCCTCCTCCTCGACGAGCCGACCAACCACCTGGACGTGCCTCACCAGCACCACCTCCTGCGCCTGGTGCGGGGTCTGGGACGCACCGTCGTGATGGCCATCCACGACCTCGACCTCGCGCACCGCTACGCCGACCACGTGGTCGTCGTCGGGGAGGGATCCGTCCTGGCAGCGGGGCCCGCTCCTGACGTGCTGACCGGCGAGGCCGTCCAGCGGGCCTTCGGCATACGCACGGTCACTCTCGTCGACCCCGCGACCGGACAGGCACACCTGATCTGCGCCCCGTCCGACAACCACCAGGCCCCTGGGCCAGTCCTCCAAGGAGACCCATCATGATCCGTCGTCCCATCGCTCTCGTCGGCACCGGCGTCCTGGTGCTCGCCGTCGCCGCCTGCGGCTCCCCACCCGGAGGATCAGGAGCGGGCGGAACCTCCTCCGGGTCGACGGTATCGGTCACCAACTGCGGTCACTCCGAGCCCTTTCCGTCGCCGGCCAGGAGAGTCTTCGTGAACGACGGCAACATGATCGCCATGGCGCTGGCTGTGGGAGCCAAGGACCAGCTGGTCTCGGTGACCAGCCTCCAGAAGGACAGCACGGTGCTGGCCAAGGTCTACGGGGACCAGGCGCGGCAGCTGCCTGACTCGGGCGCGGACTACCCCACCCTCGAGGGCGTTCTCGCCAAGCGGCCGGACGTGATGGTCGCGGGATACAACTACGGCTACAGCGAGTCGCGGAACCTGATGCCGGACCTGCTGCGGAGCAAGGGCATCGCTCCTTACATCCTCTCGGAGAGCTGCCGCCAGAAGGCCGGTGAGAAGGCACGCGGCACCATGGATCCGTGGGTGGCGCTACGCACCGACCTCACCAATCTCGGCGCGATCACCGGGCATGCTGCCCAGGCCAAGCAGGTCACGGACGACCTCGACGCCCGGCTGGTGGCCCTGCGCGCCGCACCGCAGGCGACGCGCAAGCCCGTCGTGCTGCTCTTCGACAGCGCCAAGGATGCGGTCTTCACGAGCGGGTCGTACGGCGGGCCGCAAGGTGTCATCGATGCAGCGGGTGCCACCAACGTGGCGGGTGCCATCCACGACACCTGGACCAACATCTCCTGGGAGAAGGTGGCGACGGCCAAGCCCGACTTCATCGCCTTCGTGCACTACGGGCAGCAGACGATGGCGGACAAGGTCGCACTGCTCGAGGCCAACCCGGCCACCCGCGACCTGCCTGCCGTCAAGGAGAAGCGTTATCTGAACCTGCCCTACGCGGCGTGGACGAGCAGCCCGCTGAACATCGACGCGGCCGAGAACCTCCGCAAGGCACTGGAGAAGGCGTCCCTCCTCCCCGCCTCGCAGATCACGCCCAGGCACGACCTGCGCGAGGTCGGTTGACCCGCCCGAGGCGCGCTTGGGTCGGCTCCGACCGACCGGGTGCCGCCGCAGGTCGGGGCCCGGGAGGGGCGGACGGGCGATCTCCGGCACCACCCGTGGTGGGGTCCTCGTCCCCCGGCGTGGGGAGCGGCCGTGCCCCACGGACCTGCCGGGTGTCGGGCCCGAACCCCCCTGTCGCTGCAGGGGGAGGCATGCGCTACGTTGGCGGTGCTGGTCCTCCCGTCCTCGGTCGGGAGGGGAAAGAGGGAACCCGGTGCGAGTCCGGGACTGCCCCGCAGCGGTGAGTGGGAACGACATCGTCATCAGCACTGGGACGACCACCTGGGAAGCGACGGTGAAGGACTCCGCGACGTCAGTCGCGGTGAGCCTCCGAGGCTCGACGCCCACGAGTCCGAAGACCTGCCAGTGTGCCGCGTCAGCGGTTCGCCCGTGTCCGCGCCTCGAGGGAAGGCCAGGACACCCTGCCCGGCAGGCGTCGTCCCGTCGGCAGCGGCGTCCTCGGTGCACCTCGGGCTCATCGCTGGGAGGTCACCTCCATGAACACCCTGCCCCTGCCCTCGCCCCGCCCGGGCATCCGCTTCGTGCTGTATCCCGACCACGAGGCCCTGCACATCACCGACGAGCTGCAGCACCTGGAGCTCGTCGGGGCGCGGGTCCCCTTCCGCACGGGAGGTGGTGCCACCGACTGCTCGTCCTGGCTCGAGTCCTGCACCGCCGAGAGCGGGTTCCGCCTGGTGACGATGAGCATGGACGGGCTGCTCGTCGGCTTCGCCGCCGGTGTCGTCGCCGAGGGGCTGGTCGACCTGCGGCACCTGATCATCGCCTCGGCCGTGCGCACCCGTCACCCGGACCTGCTCGGCCTTCTTGTCGACGTCTTCGTCGAGTCGTCCCAGCAGCCCTGGGCGGACGTGCTCATCCCCCGCGGCTGCCCGGCGCTCGGCCACCTGCTGCAGGCCGGCTGGTGCCCCAGCCTGCGGACCGGCCCGGCCGTAGCCGCCTCGGGCGACCTCGGTGAGTCCCTGCGGCTGACCGCGGCGGCCGGCCGATGAGCAGCGCGGACGTCGCCGCGCCCGCCGACGTCGTCGGCCCGCCCCTGACGGGGCTCGCCGAGGGGTTCGAGGTCCTGGACCGGGCCGCATGGGCCTCGATGGCGGCCGACGTGCTCAACAAGCGCCGCCCGCCGGAGCGTCGGCTGACCGGCCAGCAGGCGGAGGCCAGGCTGCGCACCACCACCCTCAGCGGGATCGCCGTGGAGGCGCTCTACACCCGTCCGGACGGGCAACGACCGTTAGGTCGGCCCGGGGTGATGCCCTTCGTGCGCGGGTCCTCGGTGCGCCCCGGGGCCGTCGACGCCTGGCAGGTGCGCCAGTGGCACGACGACCCTGACCTCGACCGCGGACGTCGCGCGGTGCTGACCGACCTGGAGCGTGGCGCGACCGCGCTGTGGCTGCAGCTGGGCGCCGACGCGATCGCCGTCGACGACCTGGGGGCGATGCTCGACGGGGTGCTGCTCGACCTGGCGCCGGTCTGCGTCAGCAGCCACGACGACCAGATCGGCGCCGCCCGTGCCCTGATGGCGGTCTGGACCCGGGCCGGGCTCGAGGGTTTCACCGTGCGCGGATCGCTGGGCGTCGACCGGCTCGGCGCGATTGCGCTCGGGCACGGCGCGCCGTCGCGCAGCGAGGTGCTCCGGCTGGTGCGCGACTGCCTCGGCAGCTATCCCTCCGTCCGGTCCCTCACCGTGGACGCCACCGTCCACCACGAGGCCGGCGGTGGTGAGGTCGAGGAGCTCGCCTGCGCGGTCGCGACCGGGGTGGCCTATCTGCGGGGGCTCGAGGAGTCCGGGGTCTCGGTGGCGCAGACCTTCTCCCAGCTGGAGTTCCGGGTGGCGGCGACCGCGGACCAGTTCCTGACCATCGCCAAGCTGCGGGCCCTGCGGCGGCTGTGGGCCCGGGTCGGTGAGGTGAGCGGTGTCCCCGACGTCCAGCGAGGTGCCTGCCAGCACGCCGTCACGACCCGGCGGATGCTCACGCGGGACGACCCCTGGGTCAACATCCTGCGCACCACGACCGCGTGCTTCGGCGCCGCCGTCGGCGGGGCCGAGGCGATCACCGTGCTGCCCTACGACACCATCCACGGGCTGCCGGTCGAGTCCTCGCGCCGACTCGCCCGCAACACCCAGGTCCTCCTGGCCGAGGAGTCCAACCTGGGTCGGGTGACCGACCCGGCCGGGGGCGGGTGGTACGTCGAGGCGCTGACCGACGCCCTGTGCGAACGGGCGTGGGCGTGGTTCCAGGTGCTCGACGCCGACGGGGGCATGGAGGCCGCGCTGCGCGACGGGCGGGTCGCCGACCGGATCGCCGAGGTGCGCGACGAGCGCGACCGGCGCCTGGCCACCCGCAGGCTGCCGCTGACGGGGGTCAGCATGTTTCCCGCCGCGGTGCAGCCGCCGCTCGACCGGGAGCCCCGGGTCGTCCTGGCCCCGGCCACGACCCCGATCCTGCCGCCCACCCGCGACGCCGAGGTCTTCGAGCGGCTGCGCGACCGGGCCGCCGCCGCGGCCGCTCAGGGGCGACCCGCCACCGTCCTGCTGGCCTGCCTGGGCACGCGCCGCGACTTCGGGCCCCGCGAGACCTTCACCAGCAACCTGCTGCACGTGGCGGGCATCGACACCCCGCTCTGCGAGGGAGGCACCCCCGAGGAGGTCGTGACGCGCCGCCGGGAGGTCGGCGCCGAGGTCGTGGTCCTGTGCTCCTCCGCCGGCGTCTACGCCCAGCAGGGGGTCGCGGTCGCCGAGGCCCTGCACGCCGCGGGTGCCCGCGAGGTGCTCGTCGCCGGACGGCGCACCGAGCTCGGCCCCGACGCGCCACCGGGCGCGGTCGACGGCGAGCTCTTCGACGGCATGGACGTCGTCACCTTCCTGTCCACCCTCCTCGACACCCTGGGAGCCCCGGCATGAGCACCATCCCGTCCTTCTGCGCCGTGCCGCTCGGAGACGGTGCGCCCCCGCCCGGCTCCACCGAGCAGTGGGAGCGACTGGTCGCCATGACCGGGGGCTGCTCCCACGGGTGGCAGACCCCCGAGCACATCCTGGTCCCGCCGCTCTACACCGAGGAGGACCTCGCCGGCCTGGACTTCCTCGACACCACCCCGGGGGCGCCGCCGTTCCTGCGCGGTCCCTACGCCACGATGTACGCCAGCCAGCCGTGGACGGTCCGGCAGTACGCCGGCTTCTCCACCGCGGAGGAGTCCAACGCCTTCTACCGGCGCAACCTGGCGGCCGGGCAGAAGGGGCTGTCCGTGGCCTTCGACCTGGCCACGCACCGCGGCTACGACTCCGACCACCCCCGGGTGGAGGGCGACGTGGGTATGGCGGGCGTCGCCATCGACTCGATCTACGACATGCGGCAGCTGTTCGACGGCATACCGCTGGACCGGATGAGCGTCTCGATGACCATGAACGGTGCCGTCCTGCCGGTGCTGGCGCTCTACGTCGTCGCCGCCGAGGAACAGGGCGTCCGGCCGGAGCAGCTGTCGGGGACCATCCAGAACGACATCCTCAAGGAGTTCATGGTCCGCAACACCTACATCTATCCGCCCGCGCCGTCCATGCGGATCATCTCGGACATCTTCGCCTTCACCTCCGAGCACATGCCGCGGTTCAACTCCATCTCCATCTCCGGCTACCACATGCAGGAGGCGGGGGCCACGGCCGACATCGAGATGGCCTACACGCTCGCCGACGGGGTGGAGTACCTGCGTGCGGGCGAGGCCGTGGGGCTGGACGTGGACCGGTTCGCGCCCCGGCTGTCGTTCTTCTGGGCGATCGGGATGAACTTCTTCATGGAGGTCGCCAAGATGCGGGCGGCCCGGCTCCTGTGGGCCCGGCTGGTGCGTGACTTCGACCCCCAGAACCCCAAGTCGATGTCCCTGCGCACGCACTCGCAGACGTCGGGCTGGTCGCTCACGGCGCAGGACGTCTACAACAACGTCGTGCGGACGTGCGTGGAGGCCATGGGTGCGACCCAGGGCCACACCCAGTCGCTGCACACCAACGCGCTCGACGAGGCGATCGCGCTGCCGACCGACTTCTCCGCGCGCATCGCCCGCAACACCCAGCTGTTCCTGCAGCAGGAGTCCGGGACCTGCCGGGTGATCGACCCCTGGGCCGGGTCGGCCTACGTCGAGAAGCTCACCCACGACCTGGCCCGTCGCGCCTGGGGGCTGATCCAGGAGGTCGAGGCCGCGGGCGGTATGGCGAAGGCCATCGAGGCCGGGATCCCCAAGATGCGCATCGAGGAGGCCGCCGCCCGCACCCAGGCCCGGATCGACTCCGGTCGCCAGCCGGTCATCGGCGTCAACAAGTACCTCGTGGACGGGGACGAGGGCATCGAGGTGCTCAAGGTCGACAACGCCTCGGTGCGCAGCAGCCAGCTCGCCAAGCTCGCCCGGCTGCGCGCCGAGCGGGACGAGGCGGCCTGCCAGTCCGCCCTCGACCGGCTGACCTGGGTCGCCGAGCACCCGGGCGAGGGCGGAAACCTGCTGGGCGCGTCCATCGACGCCGCCCGGGCCATGGCGACCGTGGGCGAGATCTCCGCCGCGCTGGAGCGGGTCTTCGGCCGGTACACCGCGGCGATCCGCACCATCTCGGGGGTCTACAGCAGCGAGACGGGAGGCTCGGCCGCGATGGTCGAGGCGCACGAGCTGGTGAGCGAGTTCGAGAAGGCCGAGGGACGCCGCCCGCGCATCCTCGTCGCCAAGATGGGGCAGGACGGCCACGACCGTGGCCAGAAGGTCATCTCGACGGCCTTCGCGGACCTGGGCTTCGACGTGGACGTGGGCCCGCTCTTCCAGACCCCCGCCGAGGTGGCGCGGCAGGCGGTGGACGCCGACGTGCACGTCGTCGGGGTCTCCTCGCTCGCCGCGGGGCACCTGACCCTGGTGCCGGCCCTGCGGGCGGAGCTGGACGCGGTGGGGCGCCAGGACCTCATGATCGTGGTCGGCGGGGTCATCCCGACCCAGGACTTCGACGAGCTGCGGGAGAAGGGCGCGGACGCGATCTATCCGCCGGGGACGGTCATCCCGCGGGCCGCCTGCGGTCTGCTGCGCCAGCTCCTGGAGCGCCACCACGGGATCACCGTGCCGGAAGGGACAGCCGTGCCGGAAGGGTCAGCCGGGCCCACGGGGTCGGCGGGGACGGCCGGGGCGGAGGCCTCGCCGGATGCGTGAGGCCCTGTCCGTGGACCGGCTCGTCGCCGGGGTCCGGCACCGGGACCGCGCGGTGGTCGCCCGCGCGCTCACGCTGGTCGAGTCCTCGCGACCGGAGCACCGCGAGCTCGCCCGCGAGCTGCTGCGCGAGCTCGCGCCGGACGCGGGCTACGCGCGGCGCGTGGGGATATCGGGGGTCCCGGGGGTGGGGAAGTCGACCTTCACCGACGCCCTGGGGACCCGGCTCGTCGACCGCGGTCACCGGGTCGGCGTGCTGGCCGTCGACCCGTCGAGCTCGCGGACCGGCGGATCGATCCTGGGGGATCGCACCCGGATGGCGGCCCTGGCCGCCCGTGACGACGCCTACATCCGGCCCGCCCCGTCGGGGGGCCACCTGGGGGGCGTGGCTCGGGCGACGCGGGACTCCATCGTCGTGCTCGAGGCGGCCGGGTTCGACGTGGTCGTCGTCGAGACGGTGGGGGTGGGGCAGTCCGAGGTGGCGGTGTCCGGCATGGTCGACACCTTCCTGTTCCTCGCGCTGGCCCGCTCCGGCGACCAGCTCCAGGGCATCAAGAGGGGGATCCTGGAGCTCGCCGACGTCATCGCCGTCAACAAGGCCGACGGCGAGCACGCCGGGGAGGCCCGGGTGACGGCGCGCGAGCTGGCGGTCGCGATGCGGCTCGTGCTCGGTCCCGACGAGGGGCGGCCGCAGGTGCTCACCTGCTCGGCGCTGACCGGTGACGGTCTCGACGAGGTGTGGCAGGCCGTGGTCGACCACGCCGACGGGCTGCGCCGTCGGGGCGTCCTCGAGGAGCGGCGCCGTCGTCAGCAGGTGGACTGGCTGCGGGCCGTCGTGCAGGACGAGCTGCGGCTGATGCTGTCCGGGTCCGGGCACGCGGGCGCCGTCGCCCGGGCCGCGGAGCAGGACGTGGCGAGCGGCGCCGTCACCGTCCCCGAGGCCATGGACCGGGTGCTGATCGCCCTCGCGGCCGACCTGACCGCGCGAGCCCCGGGCCGCGCCCCCGAGTCAGCCCGGGGCCCCGCCCCCGAGTCAGCCGGGGGCCACGCCCCCGGGTGACCACGATCTCCCGCGGTGTCTGGACTCGCCCTTCGTGCGCCGCGGGACCACGAGTCCACGCTGCCAGCCATGCACCTGGACTCGTGCGGGCCCGCAGGGGGTCACCCGGCCCCCTGCGGGTCCGCTCCGACGCGCGGACGCCCGGGCGATGCCCCCTGTCCGGAAGTTCGCGGAAAGACGTTGTCCTACAACGACTTTCGCTTTTCGGCGCGGGTGGGCAGGATGGGTGGCATGAGCATCTACGCGCTGCCGGACCTGCCCTACGACCATGCCGCCCTGGAGCCCTACATCTCGGGCCAGATCATGGAGCTGCACCACGACAAGCACCACGCGACCTACGTCAAGGGCATCAACACCGCCGTCGAGCAGCTCGCCGAGGCCCGCGAGAAGCAGTCCTTCGACGCGCTGTCCACGCTGGAGAAGAACTTCGCCTTCCACCTCGGGGGGCACGTCAACCACTCCGTGTTCTGGGCCAACATGTCTCCCGACGGCGGGGACAGGCCCATCGGCGACCTCGCGGCCCGCATCGATCAGGACTTCGGCTCCTTCGACGCCTTCCGTGCCCACTTCCAGGCCGTCGCCCTCGGGGTCCAGGGATCGGGCTGGTCGGTGCTGGCCTGGGACCTGGTCGCGCAGCGCATGTACGTCGTCCAGCACTTCGACCACCAGGGCAACCTGCCGATGTGCCTGGTGCCGCTGCTCGTGCTGGACATGTGGGAGCACGCCTACTACCTGCAGTACAAGAACGACAAGGCGAGCTTCGTGGCGCAGTGGTGGAACGTCGTGAACTGGGCCGACGTCCAGGAGCGTCACGCCCGGGCCGCCATGCAGACCGCCGGCCTGATCCTGCCGTGACCGCGCAGGGCACCGGGAACGACCCGCAGGGGGAGGGGGCGGCCGAGCTGGTCGAGCACGCGCAGCTCGCCGCCGGCATCCTGACTGCCCGGCACCGCGGGGACCGCGGCTCCGCGGTCATGCTCGCCTCGACGGCGGACCTGCACGAGCTGCTCGGTGGCGCCCTGCTGCTCGCCGAGCTCCTGGCCGGTCTGTATGCCGACGCCTGCGGCCAGGACCCCGCCGACTGCCTCAGCGACCTCGCCGTGCAGCTCGAGGCATCCGTGCCCCGCGCTGACCACAGGCCCGGCGCGTGACCGCCGGGCCCACGCCCGCCGCCACCCGAGGGGTGCCCGGGCGCTTCCGTCCGGCGTCTTGCCGACCGGACGGAGGCAGGGCTAGGGTCGCCGGGTCGGCCGCACCCGAGGGGTGCCAGGGAACCCAGTGAGAGTCCGGGACTGACGCGCAGCGGTGAGGGAGCTGCGCAGAGCACGATGCCACTGGCGAGAGCTGGGAAGGCGCTCTGCGCGAATGATCCCGAGTCCGAAGACCTGCCGACGCTGGACCCGATCGGGCCTCGCGCATGGGCCCTGACGAGAGTTGGTGCACGTGCACGCGTTCTCCTGCGAGCCCGGACGGGCCGGCGGCCCTCCCGGCGTGGACGGGCCGGTCTGACATGGGCGCCGGACATCATCACGCGGCGCCGTCGGACAGCCGCACCCGCCTGGCCGTGACGCTGGCCCTCACCACAACGGTGCTGGTCACCCAGGTCGTCGGCGCGCTCCGGACCGGCAGCCTGGTGCTGCTGGTCGACGCCGCCCACCTGCTCACCGACTCCCTGGGGCTGGTCGTCGCCCTGGTCGCCGCCGTGCTGATGGCTCGCCCCCCGTCGGCCCGACGCACCTGGGGATGGCGGCGGGCCGAGGTGGTCGCCGCCGCGGCGCAGGCCTCGTTCCTGCTGGTCGTCGGCACCGCCGCGGTCGTCGAGGCCGTCCAGCGGCTGGTCGCGCCGCCGCAGGTGGCGGCGCCGGGCCTGGCCGTGTTCGGTGCGGTCGGCCTGGCCGCCAACGTCGTCGCCATGCTCGTGCTGGCCGGGGGCCGCGGGCACGACCTGAACGTGCGGGCGGCCTTCCTCGAGGTCGCGAGCGACGCGCTCGGCTCGGTGGCCGTGCTCGTCGCCGCCGCCACGATCGCTCTGACCGGCTGGCAGCGGGCCGACGCGGTCGCCGGGCTGGTCGTCGGCGCGCTGATCGTGCCGCGCGCCGTCGGGCTGCTCCGCGAGGCCGTCACGATCCTGCTGGAGTCCACCCCGGCCGGGCTCGACCTGGACGAGGTGCGCCGCCACCTGGCGGGTCAGCCGCACGTGCTGGGAGTCCACGACCTCCACGCCTCCACCATCGCCAGCGGCCTGCCGGTCCTCACGGCGCACGTCGTCCTCGACGACCGGTGCTTCACCGACGGGCACAGCACCCAGCTGCTCGACCGGATGCTCCGCTGCCTGGCCTGCCACCACGAGCTCTTCCTGGAGCACTGCACCCTGCAGCTGGAGACCCCCGCCCTGGCCGCCCACCACGCGGAGCACCTCCACGCCTGAGCCGTCGACACCGGTAGCCTGGACAGGGTGAATCTCGAGAAGGTCATCTTCGGCTTCTTCGTGCTGCTCGCCGCGACCGTGAACTTCGGCTTCGTGGTGGGCGACCTGGGCGACCCGGACATGCACAACATCTGGGAGCTGTATGCCGCGATCGTGGTCAACGTGGTCGCGCTGGTCCTCAAGTTCGGGGATCGCACCCAGATCGGGGCCACCCACCTGGCGACGAGCCTGGTCGCCGTGCTGCAGCTGATCGGCGCCGCGGTGCTCTACATCTACTTCACCCAGTCGCACTCGCAGGCCATCTCCGGTCCGGAGATCGCCTCGGTGGTCTCGCTCGCGTGCGGCGCGCTGCTCGCGAACCTCGTCTCGCTGGTGCTCCTGGTCGCCGAGACCGTGTCCTTCCGTCGGCGCTGAGCCGCGAGCCCGACGAGCCGACGAGCAGGCCCCGATGACCAACCCGCTGCTGCTGTTCCTCGCCCGCCCGTCGACGCGTCGTCGCGGGGTGCGCGGGCCGCGCGAGCGGGTGCGGGTGCCCACCGAGGTGCCGTCGACCGACGCGATCTTCCTGGTGCTGCGGCGGATGCGGACGCCGCTGATCGTGCTGGTCGCGATCTTCTCGGTCTCCGTGCTCGGGCTGGCGCTGATCCCCGGCGAGGACGGTGCGCGGCTGTCGCCCTTCGACGCCTTCTACTTCATCTCCTACACCGCGACCACCATCGGTTTCGGCGAGATCGTGCCGTTCACGGCGACGCAGCGGCTGTGGGTGACCTCGTCGATCTACGGCACGGTCATCGGGTGGGCCTACGCGATCGGCACGCTGCTGTCGCTCTTCCAGGACTCGGGTTTCCGCGAGGCCTTGGCCACGCAACGGTTCCGGCGCCGGGTGCTGCGGATGAAGGAGCCGTTCTTCGTGGTCGCGGGCTACGGCCGGTCCGGGCAGGCGGTGGTGGCCCAGCTGGACGAGGCCGGGCGGCGGGTCGTCGTGGTGGAGACCGACCGTGACTGCGCCGACAAGCTCGCGTGCGAGCAGCTGCAGAACGACGTGCCGGTCCTGGACGCCGACGCCTCCTTGCCCGGGGTGATGGGTCTGGCCGGTCTCGGCCTGCCGAGCTGCGAGGGTGTCATCGCGCTCACCGACGACGACACCGTCAACCTCGCCGTGGTGATGACCGTGGACCTGCTGCGTCCCGAGCTGCCCGTCTTCGCCCGCTGCCACTCGCGGATCTACGAGGAGCGGATGCACGACTTCTCGGCTGCGGCCGTGATCAACCCGAGCGACCGCTTCGGTGGCTACCTGGTGCTGGCGATCCAGCGGCCCGCGACCTTCCGCCTGGTGGCGTGGCTGATGAGCCCTGCGGGTGCGCTGCTGCAGGAGCCGCAGGGGCGCACCCGGCAGGGGCGCTGGATCGTGGCCGCCGAGGGCGCCTTCCGCGACGAGATCGCCCACGACCTGCGCCGGGCCGGGGAGGAGGTCGAGGTCGTCGACCCGCGCGCCGGCTACCACGACCTGGCCGGGGCCCGGGGCCTGGTCGCCGGCTCCGAGTCCGACACGCTCAACCTCGCCATCGCCGAGCACGCGCGCATCGTCGACCCGCAGATGTACGTGTGCGTGCGGCAGCACGCCACCTCCCGGCGGGTCCTGGTCGAGGCCCTCGACATCGACAGCGTCTTCGTCCCCAGCGAGCTCGTGGCCGCCGAGGTGCTCGCGCGCGTGGTGACGCCGACCTTCTGGAGCTGCGTCGAGCACCTGATGACGCGGCCGGAGGAGGAGTCCGAGGCGGTCCTCCAGCGGCTCGTGCAGGCGTTCGGTCGGCGGGCGCCGCACCGCGAGCTGGTGGTCGTCGACCACCGGGAGGCTCCCGCCCTGACCCGATGGCTGCAGCGTGGTCGGCCTTTCGCCGTCCGAGACCTGCTGCGCGACCCCGAGGACCGCGACGCCCGGCTGGGGGCGGTGGTGCTGGTCGTGGAGCGCGACGGTCACCGGCACCTGCTGCCGGACGGCGACCTCCAGCTCGAGGTGGGCGACCGGATCCTGCTCGCCGGGCGGGCCCGCGCGCTGGACGGGCTCACCCCCACGCTGCTGCAGGAGACCGCGGTGGAGTATGCCGCGACCGGGCGCGAGGTCCCGGGCACCTGGGTGGGCCGGCTGCTCGCCCGCCGCTGAACGCCCGACCGCCGCCGACCGGTCGGTCGGTGGCGGTCGGTGTCGGCGCTGCGGTCAGAGGGCCTTGAGGATGTCGTCCACCCGCTCCTTGGCGTCGCCGAAGAGCATCGAGGTGTTGTCCTTGAAGAACAGCGGGTTCTGGACGCCGGCATACCCGGTGCTCATCGACCGCTTGAAGACCACGACCTGGTCGGCCTTCCAGACCTCGAGGACCGGCATGCCCGCCACGGGGGAGTGCGGGTCCTCCAGGGCGGAGGGGTTGACGGTGTCGTTGGCGCCGATGACGAGCACCACGTCGGTGCCGGCGAGGTCGTCGTTGATCTCGTCCATCTCCAGGACGATGTCGTAGGGGACCTTCGCCTCGGCGAGCAGGACGTTCATGTGGCCGGGCAGACGGCCGGCGACCGGGTGGATGGCGAACCGCACGTCGATGCCCTGGTCTCGCAGCCGGCGGGCCAGGTCGGCGACGGGATACTGCGCCTGCGCGACGGCCATGCCGTAGCCGGGCGTGATGACCACGGTCTTGGCCTCGCGCAGCAGCCGGGCGGTCTCCTCGGCGGTGATCTCGTGGTGCTCGCCCTCGATGGTGGCACCCCCGGTCACCGCGCCGTCCGAGCCGAAGCCCCCGGCGATGACCGACAGGAAGGACCGGTTCATCGCCGTGCACATGACGTAGGACAGGTAGGCACCCGACGAGCCGACGAGCGCGCCGGTGACGATGAGCAGGTCGTTGGAGAGCATGAAGCCGGCCGCGGCGGCGGCCCACCCCGAGTAGGAGTTGAGCATCGACACCACGACGGGCATGTCGCCGCCACCGATGGAGGCGACCAGGTGCCAGCCGAGAGCCAGGGCGATGACCGTCATCAGCACCAGCAGCCAGGTGGACGGGGTGATGACGAACCACACCGTGAGCAGCGCGAACGCGACCAGGGCGCCGAGGTTGAGCGCGTTGTGCCCGGGCAGCATCAGCGGCGCGGACTTGATCTTGGCCGAAAGCTTCAGGTAGGCCACGACCGACCCGGTGAAGGTCACCGCACCGATGAAGACGCCGACGAAGATCTCCGCCAGGTGGATGCCCTCGGTCGTCGCGTCCATGCCGTGGGTGCCCATGAGCCACGAGCCGTAGCCGACGAGCACCGCGGCCAGGCCGACGAAGGAGTGCAGGAGCGCGATCAGCTCGGGCATGCCGGTCATCTCGACCTTGCGGGCCCGGCTCGTGCCGATCGCGGCACCGACGAGCATGGCCAGGAGGACGACGGCCACGGCGCGCAGGACGTCACCGCTGTGGGACAGGGCGAACCACACGGTCGCGAGGAGTGCCAGGCCCATGCCGGAGATGCCGTAGAGGTTGCCCATCTTGGCGGACTCGTGCCTGGCCAGGCCGGCCAGCGCGAGGATGAACAGGATGGCCGAGATCGTGTAGCTGGCCAGCAGCAGGGTGATGGGCACGGTCAGTCCTTCCGGAACATCGTCAGCATGCGCTGGGTCACGGTGAAGCCACCGGCGATGTTGATGCTGGCGAGGAGTATGGCGAGAAAGGCGAGGACCGCGACGAGCACGTTGCCGCCCGCCATGCCGGCCTGGAGGATCGCGCCGACGACGATGATCCCAGAGACGGCGTTGGTCACCGACATCAGCGGCGTGTGCAGCGCGTGGTGCACGTTGCCGATGACGTAGTAGCCGATGACGCAGGCGAGGGCGAAGACCGTGAGGTGGCCCAGGAAGGCTGACGGCATACCGAGGCTGAGCACGAGGAGCAGCAGCGCGGCCACGGCGATCAGGCCGAGCCGGCGACCTGGGCTCGGGGGCGCCGTGGGCGTGGCAGCCGGGGCGCTGACCGCGGTGGCGCCGGCCGCTGCCGGTGGGGGTGCCGCCGAGACCGTCACCGGCGGTGGCGGCCACATGACCTGCCCGCGCTGGACGATCGTCATGCCGCGCACGACCTCGTCGTCCATGTCCAGGACGTACTGCCCGTCCTTGCCCGGCGTGATCAGCTTGAGCAGGTTGACGAGGTTGGTGGCGTAGAGGCGGGAGGCGACCAGCGGCATCCGGTTGGGCAGGTTGGAGTGGCCGAGGATGCGCACGCCCTGCGGGGTGATGATCCGCTCGTCGGCGACCGAGCCCTCGACGTTGCCGCCGGACGCGGCCGCCATGTCGACGATCACCGACCCGCGCTGCATGCCCGCGACCATCTCGGCGGTGATCAGCCGCGGCGCCGGACGGCCCGGGATCAGGGCGGTCGTGATGATGATGTCCATCTCGGGGACGGTCTTGGCGTAGAGCCGCGCGGCAGCCTCGTCGAAGGCCTGGGAGGTCTCGCGCGCGTAGCCGTCGGTGCTGCGCTGCATCTCGACGTCGACCGGCAGGAAGGTCGCGCCCATCGACTCCACCTGCTCGGCCACCTCGGCGCGGGCGTCGGTGGCGTAGACGATGGCACCCAGGGCGTTGGCCGCGCCGATGGCCGCGAGCCCGGCCACGCCGGCGCCGACCACGAGCACCTTGGCGGGGGCGACCTTTCCGGCCGCGGTGACCTGGCCGGTGAAGAAGGAGTCGAACTCCTCGGCGGCCTCGATCACGGCGCGGTAGCCCGAGATGTTGGACATGGAGGAGAGCACGTCCAGGCTCTGCGCCCGGGAGATGCGGGGGACCGAGTCGGTGGCCAGGACCGTGATGTCGCGCCGGGAGTACATCTCGATGAGCTCGGGATGACGGCCGGCGCCGACCAGGGAGATGACCAGCGCGCCGTCACGCAGCCGGTCGACGTCCTCCTGGCGGGGGGCGTGGATGCCCAGCACCACGTCGGCGGCGCAGGCCTGGTCGCGGCCCCCGATCGAGGCGCCCGCGGTGACGTAGTCGTCGTCGTGGAAGCCTGCCTGCAGACCGGCCCCGCTCTCGACGAGCACGTCGTAGCCGAGACCGCGCAGCTGCTCGACGTGCGTGGGGGTCGTCGCGACGCGGGTCTCACCCGGTCGCGTCTCGCGGGGTACACCGATCAGCATGCGCAGCACCTCTGGTCCGGTGATGTCGGGCCGGCGGGCTCCGCTGCCCGGCATCTGCTGGCCGTGACCGTCCGGTCACGAGCACTCCCCAGCGTAGGACCGGGACGGGTCGGCCGTGCGCGCACCCCCCGCCCAGGCGGGAGGAGTGCTGGGGCGCAACGGTGCCGGGCCGGACATGGCGGTGGCCCCCGACGTGATCGTCGGGGGCCACGGGAGGTGGAGACAGGAGTCGAACCTGTGTAGACGGCTCTGCAGGCCGCTGCCTAACCACTCGGCCACTCCACCGGGTGACCACAACTCTGCTGCAGGACAGGCTGACGGGCTAGCCCCTGGCGGCCATTCGACCCTTTTAGGCGCAATCGTGTGACTCGCAGTGAGTTGAACCGGCAACGTGCAGTGGCGTCGGTCAGGCAACCGGCGCGTAGCGTGGCGTCGCCATACCTCCTGCCCCTGTCCCTGATCGATCGTCACGCGCCGCCTCCCTGCCCGGGCGCCCGTGGTCGGCGGGGCGGACCTGTCGGGCGGGGTGACTAGTCTGAGGCGGACCGAGCGGCGGAGGAGGCCCCAGGATGGCGCGACTGGTGCAGCTGGCCAGGGTGGACGAGCTGTCCGCGGCTCAGCTGAGGGGGCTGTGCGACTCGGGTGCCGTGACCCGGGGGCTGGGGTACACCGCCCGCGACATGGTGACCGAGCTCGTGGTCTCGGGCGACGGACGCCGGGTGGACGGCCTGGTCCGCGGGTCGGGGCGGCAGCGCTACACCACCTGGGCCGAGCTGCGCGACGAGCCGCGCCGTCCAGGTCACTCACGCTGGTCCTCGTCGTGCTCGTGCCCGATGCAGGTGGACTGCAAGCACGTCGTGGCCCTCGTCCTCACGGCGACCCAGCTGCGCAGCGACGAGCGCGCCGAGGCCGAGGACCTGGCCGATCGGGGCCCGTGGCGCCCCGGTCCGTCCACGGTCACCAGCTGGCGATCGGTCGTCGCCTCGCTCGCGGGCGACGACGGGACCCCTGCTGCGCTCCAGCTCCACCTCACGCCGCCGCCGCGCCGGGCGCCCACCCTCGGCCCCGGCGTCACCCTGACGCCGCTCGTGCAGGGTGCGCGAGGGTGGATCAAGACGGGGATCAGCTGGGGCGGCATCGACCCGGGCAGCTACTACGGCACCGTGCGCGCCGAGGTCGACCCCCTGCACCTGCAGACCCTGGAGGAGATGGCCCGCGCGGTGCGGGCCCGCCGAGCGGTCCACGCCTCGGGGGCGATCGACCGGGTGTCCCTGGCCGACATGGGGCCGCCCGCCGTGCCGCTGCTGCGCGCCGCCCGCCGGGCGGGGGTCGCGCTGATCGACGCCCAGGGACGGGCGGTGCACGTCCCCGACGAGCCCGCGTCCTTCGAGATCGCCCTGGAGACGGCCGAGGACGGCGCGGTGACCCTGCGTCCGGTGCTCGCGATCCCCGACGGCATCCCCCTGACGCAGACCCTGCCGGTCGGGGTGCCCGCGATCGCCCTGGTCCACGAGCGCCCCGACGGGCTGAGCGTCGTCGAGCTCGACCCCCCGCTCACCCAGGACCACGAGCGGCTGCTCGCCGAGGGCCCGATCGAGGTGCCGGCGCAGGAGTGGCCGTCCTTCGTCCTCGAGCAGCTCCCGGCCCTGCGGCGTCGGGTGCGGGTGCGGGTCGCGCAGGACCTGGAGACCACGGCCAGCCCCCGGCCGCGGCTGCTGGTCCAGGTGACCCCCCGACCCGGGCACCTCACGGAGGTGGAGCTGCGCTGGCGGTATGCCGTCGGCGGGCGCGGGCTGGACCTGGGGCCGGTCGTCCCGGTCCCCGGCGTCCGGGAGACCGGTGGGCGGGCCCGCGACCACGCCGCCGAGCGGGTCGTCCTCGACGAGGTGGCCCCGCTGCTGGAGCCGGTGCTCGCCCCCGTCGCCAGGCCCGGTGCCCCCTGGACGTCCGCCGCCACCCTGGTCCTCGGGCCCGCGGCGTCGATCGCGCTGTCCGCGGTGCTGCCCGACCTGCGCGAGCACCCCGACGTGGTCGTCGAGGAGGTGCTGCCGCTGCCCACCTACGTCCGGGCCACCGGCGAGGCCGTGGTCACCCTCGGGGTGGACGAGGCCGCCCCCGGCAGCGCTGACGCCACGGCACCGAGGACGCCCGACGACGCGGACGACGACGGAGCGGGCCGGGCCGGTGCGGGCGGCGCGCCCGACAGCCCTGCGGGCGAGCGGGGCGCGCCGGTCCACGCCCGCTCCACCGACTGGTTCGACCTGGACATCTCGGTCAGCGTCGACGGCGAGGACGTGCCCCTGGCCGACCTCATCCTGGCGCTCACCACCGGCCAGGAGCTGCTCATCCTGCCCTCCGGCCGCTGGCTCCCGCTCGCCGAGGACGAGCGGCTGGCGGCGCTCGCGACGGTGCTGGCCGAGGCACGCTCCCTGCAGGACGGCGACAGCGGGTCCTGGCAGGTCACGGCCTTCCACGCGGGCCTGTGGGACGAGCTCGTCGAGCTCGGCGTCGTCCACCACCAGAGCGAGCGCTGGCGTCGCACCGTGGACGCCCTGCGGGGACTGCAGCCCGGCGACCGGCCCGTCCCCGAGGGGCTGCAGGCCACCCTGCGGCCCTACCAGCACGAGGGTTTCCAGTGGCTCTCGCTGCTGTGGGAGGCCCGGCTCGGCGGGATCCTCGCCGACGACATGGGCCTGGGCAAGACCGTCCAGACCCTCGCCGCGGTGCTGCGGGCCAAGGAGACCGGCGACCTGGCCGACCCCTTGCTGATCGTCGCCCCCACCAGCGTCGTCGGCGCCTGGGCCCGCGAGGCCGAGCGCTGGACCCCCGACCTGCGGGTCGTCACCCTCGACCGCACCCTGCGCAAGGCGGGCACGACCCTGGACCGGGCCGTGGGCGATGCGGACGTCGTGGTGACGTCATACGCCCTGGTCCGGCTGGACGAGGAGGCCTATCTGGCCCGGCGGTGGGGCGGGCTCGTCCTGGACGAGGCGCAGTTCGTCAAGAACCACCAGGCCAAGACCTATCAGGTGGTCCGCCGCCTCGACGCCGGCATGAAGCTCGCCGTGACCGGCACGCCGCTGGAGAACTCCCTGATGGACCTGTGGTCGCTGCTGTCGGTGGTGGCGCCGGGCCTCTACGCCCAGCCGCGTGAGTTCCGGGACAGCTACGTCAAGCCCATCGAGGCGGGCGAGGGCGCCGAGCTCCTCGCCACCCTGCGGCGCCGGATCCGCCCGCTGATGATGCGCCGCACCAAGGAGCAGGTCGCCGACGACCTGCCGCCCAAGATCGAGCAGCTCGTCGCGGTGCCGATGCACCCGCGGCACCGCGCGGTCTACGACCGGCACCTGCAGCGCGAGCGGCAGCGGCTGCTCGGGCTGATCGAGGACGACTTCGGGCGCAACCGGGTCGCGATCCTGCGCGCCCTGACCGCCCTGCGCCAGCTGTCCCTGCACCCCGGCCTCGTCGACGCCGAGCACCTCGGCACCGGCGACGACGCCAAGACCGACCTGCTGGTCGAGCACCTGCGTGAGCTCGCCGCCGAGGGCCACCGGGCGCTGGTGTTCAGCCAGTTCACGGGCTACCTGCGGCTGGTGCGCGAGCGGCTCGACCGGGAGGGGATCGACCACTCCTACCTCGACGGGCGCACCCGCAAGCGGGGCGAGCGGATCGCGGAGTTCCGCGAGGGGACGCAGACAGCCTTCCTCATCTCGCTGAAGGCCGGCGGCTTCGGTCTGACGCTGACCGAGGCCGACTACGTCTACGTCCTGGACCCCTGGTGGAACCCCGCCGCCGAGGCCCAGGCCATCGACCGCACCCACCGCATCGGGCAGGACCGTACGGTCAACGTCTACCGCTTCGTCTCCGAGGACACCATCGAGGACAAGGTGGTGGCGCTGCAGCAGCGCAAGCGCGAGCTCTTCGCCCGCGTCGTCGACGAGGGCGACGCGCTGTCCGGCGCGATCACCGCCGAGGACATCCGCGGCCTCCTGGGGTAGCCGTGATGGTCGAGCGCGCTGGTCGAGCCGGTCGTGACAGCGCTCTCATGTCGGAAGTCGGTCATTGGCCAGGACGGAGATCCATGGGCGGTCTTGCCGAGTGCTGCCTGGCATCGGAGCAATGGATGACGAGGAGCTGCTCGAAGGTGGTAACGCGTCGGGCGCTGTCGTCAGGGTGGGTCAGACGGTCCGTAAGCCCTGGACGCGGACGACTTCACGCGTGGTGGAGTTCATGGCTGCGCTGCGCACCCGCGGGATCGACCTCCCGGGCACTCACGGAGGCGATGATCAGGGTCGTCTGGTCCTCGACTACGTCCCCGGCACGATGGCCATAGACATCGCACCACTGCCCGACGACATCGTCCGGAAGATCGGCGCCCTGGTCCGTGCCATCCACGACGCCAGCGCACCTCTCGGTGTTCCCGGCGACTGGCCCGACGGAGTCCTGCCCGCACCTCAGCGGGAGCTGATCTGCCACAACGACCGTGCCACCTGGAATCTCGTCATCGACGATGGCCGCCTCGTCCTCATCGACTGGGACGGCGCCGCGCCCAGCAGCCGACTGTGGGACCTCGCCTACGCCGCAACAGCCTTCGCCCACCTGTTTCCTCACGCCGATGTCAAGGCATCCGCACGACGACTCCGGGCCTTCCTCGATGGCTACGAAGCAGACTTCGACCTGCGGGCAGCGTTACCCGAGGCTCTCGAGCAACGCGCACAGGCCATGTTCGATCTGCTGCACGAGTCACACACCACCACCGGCCTCCAGCCGTGGGCCACCATGTACCGCGAGGGCCACGGCGAGCACTGGCGAAACACGACCCAGTTCATCGTCGAGCACCATCGGGTCTGGACTCTGGCAATACGAGGATGACGTCCTCACATCAGCGTGAGGTGTCTTGTGTCAAGGACTGGGTCGGGTGTCCCGGTGCGGTCGCTGGTCCCTGCACAGGTAACGGTGCTGTGCTCGGCAGCGTGTGATGGGGTTGTGCGACGACGGGTCGGAGCGGCCCATGATGAGCGACGAGATGCCTGGTGGTGCGGGCTCAATGCCGCGAAAGGCTCGCCCCGACCCAGCTCTTGGGGTGATGGCGCCTGCATGACCCGGGCCCGGGCCGCGTCGTCAGGGGCCGCCGCTGACCAGCGACGGTAGGAGCGCGCGGCGACCGGGCAGCCCTGAGAGGTCAGGACCGGACAGATCGACTCGACCGCGCACCCCTTGGCCTTCAGGGAGTCGACGAAGGCCATGATCAGCGCTTGCGGGATGGGGGCACCTCCCGCTTGCGGGTCGTCCTGGGCGACCCATCGCCGCAGGGTCTCTTTCGCGACGCCTTCCTGTTCGCGACAGCCTCACAGGCCTCGGTCCGGGTCCGGTAGTGAGCCCGCTGCTCACGCACCAACCTGACCGCCCGCGCGCGGGTGTGCTCGTCGTGCTTCTTCGGCATGGATCCGATCCTTCCGGTTTAGACCCGCACACCACCGGCCACGCCACCCGAACGCTTCAGACACCTGGCTTGGAACCGGCCCTCCGAGGTCTACCGTGGCCTGGCGGACCCGACCGTCCCCACCTTTCCCAGGCCGAGGTCCTGGCAACTACTTGACGCGGGACACTCGCAGCTCGGGTATGTCCTGCCGCCGAGGACGACGCCGACCCCGCCCCGCGCCCGAGCTGGTCGGTCGGGGACGGGGTCGGGGTCGGGGCGATGGTGCGAGGGGCAGCCGCCCGTGGGGTTCAGCCGCGCTGGTCCCGGGGGATCCAGTGCTGGTCGACGGGGCCGGTGTAGATCTGGCGCGGACGGTAGATCCGACCCTTGGGGTCGTCGTGGATCTCCTTCCAGTTGGCGATCCAGCCGGGCATGCGGCCGATCGCGAACATCACCGTGAACATGTTCAGCGGGATGCCCATGGCCCGCAGGATGATGCCGGAGTAGAAGTCGACGTTGGGGTAGAGCTTGCGCTCGACGAAGTAGTCGTCGGCCAGCGCGACCTCGGCCAGCTCGCCCGCGATGTCGAGCAGCGGGTCGTGGATGTCGAGCTCCTTGAGCATGTCGTCCGCGGCCTTGCGCAGGATCTTGGACCGCGGGTCGAAGTTGCGGTAGACGCGGTGCCCGAAGCCCATGAGCTTGACACCGTCCTCCTTGTTCTTGACCTTGCGCATGAACTCCTCGACGGAGGTGCCGCCGTCGCGGATCTGCTCGAGCATCTCGATGACCGCGACGTTGGCGCCGCCGTGCAGCGGGCCCCACAGGGCGCAGACGCCGGCCGAGCAGGAGGCGAACATGTTGGCCTGCGAGGACGCGACCATGCGGACCGTGGAGGTCGAGCAGTTCTGCTCGTGGTCGGCGTGCAGCAGCAGGAAGAGGTTGAGCGCCCGGGACACCGCCGGGGTCGGCTCGTAGTCCTTGTAGGGCTTGGAGAACATCATGTGCAGGAAGTTCTCGGCATACCGCAGGTCGTAGCGCGGGTAGACGATCGGCTCACCCACGCTGGACTTGTAGGCCGCCGCCGCGATGGTGCGGACCTTGGACATGAGCACCGCGGCGGCGCGCTCGATGGACTCGTCGTCCTTGGTCTCCCACACCTCGGGGTCGTGTGCCGACAGGGTGTTGATCATGGCGGACAGGATCGCCATGGGGTGGGCGTTGGTCGGGTAGCCGTCGAAGTGCTTCTTCATGTTCTCGTCGAGCATGGAGTGCTCGGTGAGGATCGACGCGAAGCGGTCGCGGTCGGCCTGTGTCGGCAGCTTGCCGAAGATGACCAGCCAGGCCGCCTCGATGAAGCTGGACTTCTCGGCGAGCTCCTCGATCGGGATGCCGCGGTAGCGCAGGATGCCCTGCTCGCCGTCGATGAAGGTGACGGCAGAGGTGCACGAGCCCGTGTTGCCGTAACCCGGGTCGAGCGTGATCAGTCCGCTCTCCGCGCGCAGCTTGGTGATGTCGATGCCGAGCTCGTGCTCGGTCCCCTCGACCACGGGCAGGTCGTAGGACGTGCCGTCGTACTCCAGCCGGGCGGTGTCGCTCATGCGTAACCCCTTCGTTGCGGTGTCGTCTTCGCTCCCACTCTACGAGCCAACCGGGGCGGCTGCCCGCACTCCTCCCGCCCGGCGGACGGGCCGCTGGACGGGGCGGCGAAGCCGTGCGATGCGGGGTCAGGGAGGATGGCGGACATGACTGAACCTCCACCGGTCCTGTCCCGGGGCACCCGTGAGGCGCTCGCCCGCCGCCACCTGGTGATGGTGCCGTGGCTCGTGACGGTGGGAGCGCGTCCGCTGCTCGATCCGACCTCGGACGCCTGGGCTCGGTGGTTCTTCGGGGTCCTGATGCCGGCCACCGCGCTGCTGTCGGTGTGGTGCTGGTGGCGTGAGGTGCGCGAGGCTCGGTCCGACGCCCCGGTACGGACCGAGGCGCGTCCCCTGGGCGGGATGCTGTGGCTCTGGCTTGCTGCGGGGGTCTGCAGCGCTGCGGTGCTCGCCGGCGAAGGTCACCTCCCCGGGCGGATCATCGGCGTGGGCTGCGCCGTGCTGATCCCGCTCGTGGCCTGGGACCAGCGGCGGGCGCGCACGAGGTATGCCGCAGAGGTCGCCGGGGCCCGTCCGCAGCTGTGAACAGGTCCGAGGGAGAGATCGTGTCCGAGCAGGTTCCGTCGTTGTCCGTGCCGACCCGGCTGGCGCTCGCCCGCCGCCACCTGATGATGGCACCGATCCTGGTCCTCCTGGTGGCCAACGCCGTTCACCGGGCACGGGATCAGGGTGACCTGCTGTGGTGGTCCACCGCGGCGGTGCTGCTGGCCACGCTCAGCGCCTCGTGGTGGGTGTGGTGGCGTGAGGTCCGCCAGGTCCGGGCGGGTGCGGAGCCTTGGTCGACGATCGTGCCGCAGTCTGCGCTGCTCCTCGTCCTGCTGGTGGCGGCGACGACCGGCTGGGCGGGTGCCCTGGTGAAGGACTTCGGGCCGGCCGGGCTGGTGGCCGGGCTCGTCGCCCTCGGCGCGACGGCCGCACTGGCATGGGATCAGCGCGCAGCCGCTCGGCGGTATGCCGGCGAGACCACGCCTCGGTGACGTCACGACTGCTACGGCTGGCCCCTGCACGATCGAGGGAGGATTTGCGCGAGAGCATGCTTCGGCGGGAGATCGCGCAACGCCTCGTCGTCGGGTCTCAGCCCTGAGCGTCGTCTCCGCGAGGCTGGTCGTGAAAGTTCATCGTGACGAGGATTGTTCAACTTTCGGGTCGGAGGCGTATGGCGGAGTACAGGCGGGCCTTCCAGCAACCGGACCCGCAGGGACCTGATCGGTGGAGCATCCAGGGTGGCGACTACCGGTGGTACCTCCCTGACCGCCTAGCCGCAGACCACTCAATCTGTCGTCAGGTACGCGGGCGCGCCTGGCCGCCGTCACGGAGCAGGTGGCACACCTGGGGGAGCGGTTTCGGGAGCGCCCCTTGCCCGCCTTGTACGCGACACTGCTCCGGTCGGAGAGCATCGCGTCATCGCGCATCGAGGGAGTGCGAGAGGATCCCAGTGCCGTGCTCCTCGCCGACATCGACGATGCGCCGAGGACTGAGCATTCGGCCGCGCACATGAACACGCGCAACATCGACACCGTCCGCCAGGCCGTCGAGAGCCTGGCTACGCGCTCTCGGTGGACGGCTGCGGACATCGACGAGCTGCACCGCACGCTGCTACCCGCCCATCCGGAAGGCTTCCGCAACTCGGGCAGTGTGTCGGCCCTCACCGCATTCCGCTACGACCCTCGGCGCGGTGAGACCGCTGACGAGGCGCGGGAGGCTTTCGTGTCGTTCTTCCTGCAAGCGACCTCTGACGCTGTGGTCGTGGCCTCGGACCTTCTTGAGGAGGTCCGACGAGTGGAGGCGTCCTGGGCGGAACGAACGGCGCACGTACGCGCCCACTCGGCGCAGCACCGACTGCTGGCACTCCTCGCGGACCGGCCGGTCCTGACGATTCGGTACGCGCTCGACCAGGCTCAGTACAAGGACTCACGGGGGACTGTGCGTACCTACTCCCGTGCTGCGATCAGCAAGGCCTTCGCCGAGCTCGAGGCCAAGGGGATCGTCGATCGGATGCCCAGCCGCGACGGCCGCCATCTCGTCTACCGGGCTCGGGAGCTACTGGATCTCCTCCTGCTGACGGAGCGGCGACTCGGCTCGGCTGAGCTCGACACCGTGGCCGCGCCTCTGTCAAAGCGCTTCCGAGGCCGGACTCCCGAGCTGCCCACCCACCTGCGCCGCTCCACCTGACGGTGGCTGCCTCGAAAAGTGGAATTCCGACGCCGTCATTCAACTTTTCTCCGCGGGAGTGAGTGCGCCGCCCTCGGGCGTCACAGGCGTGGAAGCTCTTCACCCCCGTGGCGCAGGATCCCCCTCTCCTGCCTGAGAAACAGCCAGCCCAGGAGTGTCAGCCACACCGCGGCCGCAGGCAGGACCAGCAGCCACAGCCTGCTCCCACGCCCAGGCAGGTCCTGGCCGATGAGAGCCAGCAGGGCCAGGCCAGCTGTGGTCGTGATCGCCCACGTCCACCCCCGGACGAAGCCGCGGTAGGTCCGCGGTCTGATGCGGAGGCAGAGACTGTAGTGATTCGGTCCGAGGGCGACCCACACGTCACGGGCCAGCTCGATCACGGCCGGATCGTCGTCCGCGCCGGACCGCATCAGGAAGGTCTCCCACTCGCTCGGCGACCGGTCGTCCGGCTGCCGCTCCAGGTGCTCGAACGCCGGGATGGTCGAGGGTGCGGCCCGTTCTCTGCAGGCTCGGGCCAGACGCTCGTAGCGTTCGAGCACCTCGGCGTCGGGCAGTCCGTTGAGCCGGGGCGGGGCGCCGTTCAGCGCGGCGGGGCGCCCCTGTGCCAGGGCCGTCGAGATCAGCCGGAGGGACGGAAGGCTGATCTCCCAGGGGTACCGCGGGGGAACGTCGGCCATGGCCGGAGCCTAGGTGTACTCGGCCGGGCGGCGGATCCGGTCACTCGTCGACGAGCGCTCCGATCATGGCTCCGAGTCCGCCCGCCAGGGCGTGGGCCTGCTCCGGAGGGGGCCAGCGGCAGGTCCACGTGGGGCTGGCGGCGCCGCCCTCGGGATCAGGCTCGCCGGCCGACCAGGGCGGGCGCGCTTGATCGTCGGTCGTGAGCTCGACGAAGTGGCGGCGCGCGATCTTGTTCCGGTACGGCCTGATGTCGTCGTCCGCCTCACCCCGGCTTGCGGACGAGCCGCAGGCTCCTCAGTCCCGTCTCCTCGGCGGACTCGCGCATCGCGGCCGCTTCCGGTGTCTCACCGGGCACCCGCCGAGGCCGTGGGGACCAGGTCCGGCGCGAGAGCCGGCGACGGGTGACCAGGCGGTATGTCGAGGAGCCGGCCTCCCGCGGGTCCCTCGCACCGCCCCCGGATCACCAGGGATAGGGCTCGTAGTCCTTGAGGAACACGCCGTACAGGTCCTCGCCGCGCTCTCCACGCACGATGGGGTCGTAGACGCGGGCCGCGCCGTCGACCAGGTCGAGGGGTGCGTGCCAGCCCTCGGCGGCGATGCGGAGCTTCTCGTCGTGCGGGCGCTCGTCGGTGATCCAGCCGGTGTCGACGGCGGTCATCAGGATCTTGTCGGCGGCATACATCTCCCCGGCAGAGGTGCGGGTGAGCATGTTGAGCGCGGCCTTGGCCATGTTGGTGTGCGGGTGCCCGGGACCCTTGTAGCGCCGCGCGAACTGCCCCTCCATCGCGGAGACGTTGACGACGTACGCCCGCCTGGCGCCCCGCTGCACCGCCGCGCGCATCGCCGGTCGCAGCCTGCTGACCAGGATGAACGGCGCCGTCGAGTTGCACAGCTGCACCTCGAGGAGCTCGAGCGGGTCGACCTCGTCGACGGTGTGCTTCCAGGAGTTGGTGCGCTGCAGGTCCGGGAGCAGGCCGCCGGCGTCGACGGCGGTGCCCGCCAGGTGCGCCTCCAGGGAGGCGGAGCCCGCGGTCAGGGCGACCGAGGTCATCTCGGCGGCGGTGCGCGCGGCGACCTCCAGGGCCTCGCGCTCCTCGTCGGTGCCGGGCTCGGCGGCGCCGGGGGCGAGGTGCTGCGCGGCATACCCCCGCAGGGTCCCGGCCAGCGCGACGGGGTGCGCCTCGCTGATCCGCTCGAAGCTGACCAGGCGCGGGGTGCGGGCGGCCCCGGTGAGCGGCTGCGACTCGCCCTCGACCAGGTGGGAGTAGGCGCCGGGGGAGCGACGCACGGTCTGGGCGGCGTTGTTGATCAGGATGTCGAGGGGCCCGCTGCTCGCGACCTCGTCCGCCAGCGCGACGACCTGGGTGGGGTCGCGCAGGTCGATCCCGACGATGCTGAGCCGGTCGAGCCACTCCGGGGAGTCCGCGAGCTCGGCGAAGCGGCGGGCCGCGTCCCGCGGGAACCGCGTGGTGATGGTCAGGTCCGCGCCGTCGCGCAGCAGCCGCAGCGCGACGTGCATCCCGATCTTGGCGCGGCCACCGGTCAGCAGCGCCCGACGTCCATGCAGGTCGGTGTGCTGGTCGCGGCGCTCGTGGCTCGCGGCGGCGCAGCGCGGGCACAGCCAGTGATAGAACGCGTCGACGGTCGTGTAGCGCTCGTGGCAGATGTAGCACCCGCGCGGGATGTGCAGCTCGCCCGCCACCGCGCCGCGGACCGAGCTGACCGGCGCGATCCCCTGCGTCTCGTCGTCGATGCGCATCGGGCTGCCCGTCGCCGTCGACTCCAGGACGCGCTGGTCGGCCTCGACGAGCGGGCGACGCGTCTCCTGCCGGGCCTCGGCGCGGCGGGCCTTGCGGATCCGGTTGCGCATGGTCGAGGCGGCGCGCTTGACGGTCTCGATGTCGGGGTGACCGGCGGGCAGGGTCGGCAGCTGCTCCAGGACGCGCAGCGCCGTGGCCAGGTCAGCAGGGTCGATGCCGGCCGGCTGCTCCTGCCGCGGCACCTGGTCGGGGGTCGGGTCGGTCACCGCGAGATCGTATGCCGGACGGCCCGTCCTCATCGCCCGACCGGACCTGCCCCTCGCCCTGAGCCACGGCCGCGAGGTCGCCCGCCAGCAGCTCGCGGCGCTCCACCTCGGCGAGCTCGGCCTTGAGGGCGTCCTGCTCGCGGCGGCGCCGGACCTCCGCGACGGACAGGATCGCCGCCAGGATCACCGGCCGGCAGAAGGGCAGCTGGTCGAGCAGCCAGCCCAGCCAGCCGGGCGGGGTCCACGAGGGCAGGTCGACGTCGGGACCTGGGGATCACCTGGCCAGGGGTCCTCCCGGCATACGCCTCGGGCCGCCGCGTGACGAGCGCGCGACGACCCGAGGGGGATGGTCGATCAGCAGGACAGGTCGACGACGGCGGCGTTGCCCGCCTCGTCGGTGCCCGGGTCCTCGGTCAGGCGGGTGACCAGGTCGTCGTGGCTCAGGTCCGTGAAGGGCGAGCCGGCGAGCCGCCAGACGTCCTCGGCGCCGACGTAACGCGCCGTGACCTCGAGCCCCTTGGGGGTCTGCTCGGTCATCAGCTCCAGCTCGCCGGTCACGGCGCCCGCCTCGCGGGTCATGACCCCGCCGGGCGGGGTCTCGATCGTGGTGGTCTTCATGCGCAGGTCCCCAGCATGGTGGTGAGCGCCGACTCCTCGGCGCTGGTGACGGACATGGCTTACTTCTTCTTCACCTCGACCCAGCGGGTGGCACAGAGGCAATGGGCGGAGGCGGTGACAGGCTTCCACGCCTCCGGGCCCGGGTCCAGGGGTCGTGTGCCGAAGGCGCGCGGGGGCGGCACGCGACCGGACCCCCTGGCGCGGCGAGGGGGCCCGGTCGGGTGGTCGCCGTCAGCGACAGGTCGCGAGCATCGAGGTGAGCGCGGTCTTCTCGGCGCTGGTGATCGACAGCGCGTACTTCTTCTTCACCTCCACCCAGCGGGTGGCGTAGAGGCAGTGCGCGGAGGCGTTGACCGGCTTCCACGCCTCCGGGCCCTTGTCACCCTTCTGCTGGTTGAGGCGGTCCCAGGCGCTGACCAGCACGAGCGGGTCGTTGGCGAACTGCGTCCGCCGCGTCGTGGTCCACCGGCCCGCGCCCGAGCGCCAGGCGTTGGCGAGCGGCACCAGGTGGTCGATGTCCATGTCGGTCGCCGCGTCGAACACCTTGGCGGAGTAGGGGTCGACCCACGATCCGGTGAGGTTGGTGCAGGCGGCCGACATCTTCACGCCCGTGCCGTCGCGGTAGAGCGCCGCGTTGCGCGAGTTGCAGCGGTCGTTGGGGGCCTTGGGCCAGCCCCAGGTCGAGGCGTCCTTCCAGTGCGGGAACTTCTCCCGCGAGTAGCCGGTCATGGGGCTGGCCGGGCGGACCGGCAGGCTGCGCAGGTCGGCCTTGGCCTGGGCGGGCGTCTGCGGCAGGCCGCGCTTGAGCTGGAGGGCCGCGGTGGTGGCTGGGACGGTGCCCGTCTGGGCCGCGATGGCCGCCGGCGCCGTGGTGGGGACGATCAGGGCGCCGGCCGTGAGGACGGCGGCAAGGGTGCGACGCATGGGATCTCCTGCGACTGGTCGGGATGACGACCTGACGCTAGGTTCCGCCCTGCTCGACGCGGCGCGAACAACGCCGGACATTCAGGTGATTCGCAGGATGGGGCGTGGCTGGGTGCGCGTCGGCTCCGAGCGGCCCTGTCGGGGCCGGGCCGGCTCGTGGCGGGTGGGGACGATGCCCGCGGCGGCGCGTGCGCGGGGTCAGCGGGGTGGGCGGGGCGCGAGGGAGGTGGTGGCGCTGGGTCGGCGGGTCGGGGCGTGGGCCGCCAGCCAGGGGTCCACCACGGCGTGGAAGGCATCGGTGCGCGACCGGCGTACGCAGTGGTCGGCGCCGGGGATCACCTCGACGGTCAGGGCCGGGTTGCCCAGCGCCGCCACCTCGGCGAGCCGCTCCTCGCCGAGGATCACGCCCTCGGAGCCGGTCACGACGAGGGTGGGGGCCGTGATGGCGGCGGCGATCTCGGTCCAGGGCTGCGGCAGCGCGGCCCGCCCGCCCCGCAGGAACTCCACGTCTCCGTCGGCCTTGGCCTGGGCCCACGGCAGCAGCTCTCTCTCCGGCCAGTCGGGGCTGCGCTCGCGGCCGCGGGCGACCAGGTCGGCCACGGACTCTCGCGCCTGCACCGTGCCCATGACCCGGCCGAGCGCACCCGCCGGGTCGTGCCGGTCGGGCCGCCACGCGGGGTCCTCGAGCACCGCGGCGGCCACGAGGCCGGGCTCGCGGGCGGCCAGCGCAGCGCCCAGCCCGCCGCCCATGGAGTGGCCGACCACGACGAGCGGTGCCCCGTCCTCGGTGACCACGCGGGCGGCCAGCCGCGCGAGGGCGGCATACATGACCTCGATCGGGTCATCCTGCAGCTCGGCCGGCAAGAACCTGCGAGATCGTCCGTGCCCCAAGGCGTCCCAGGCGCTGACCTGGTATGTCGAGCCCCACCGTCGCGCCGCGTCCGCCCAGGAGGGCCCGCTGTCGGTGAGCCCGTGCAGCAGGAGGAGGCGGGGTGCGCCGGCGGGGGCGTCACCTGCCCAGGCGTGCGTCGCCACGCCGGTGTCGTCGAGCGTCGTGCGCCAGGTCATGCGGCCAGGCTAGCGAGCCGGGAGCGATCCATCCCGGTACGCCCGGTCGCCTGCTACGGTAGTAATTGAATGTTCAACTATATGCGGTCGCCGTGCCGGCCGGAACCCCGAAGGAGACCCCATGACCACCCTCCAGCAGCTCGACGGCACCTACGTCGTCGACCCCGCCCACTCCCGCCTCGGCTTCGTCGCCCGCCATGCGATGGTGACCAAGGTCCGCGGCTCCGTCGACGAGTTCGAGGGCAACGCCACCACCGGCCCCGGCCTGCAGGGCGCCTCGATCGAGATCACCGCCCGGATGGCCTCGGTCGACACCCGCAACGCCGACCGTGACGCCCACCTGCGGGCCGGCGACTTCTTCGACGTGGACACCTACCCCACCATGACCTTCCGCTCGACCTCGGTCCGGGCCACGGGCGAGGACACCCTCGCGGTCACCGGCGACCTGACCATCAAGGACGTCACCCGGCCGGTCACCCTCGACGTCGAGTACGCGGGCGCCGCGCAGGACCCCTACGGCAACGAGCGCATCGGCTTCGAGGGCTCGGCCACGATCCTGCGCTCGGAGTTCGGCATCACCTTCAATGCCGCGCTGGAGACCGGTGGGGTCCTGGTGAGCGACGCGATCCGGCTGGAGCTCGAGGTCTCGGCCGTCAAGCAGGCCTGACCGCCTCCCCGGGGGCGGGGATCCGCAGCCGCCGCCCGAGCGCGCTCCCGAGGGGCCCGGCACCTGGCACCGGGCCCCTCGGCGTGTCGCGAGGCGTGCTCGGCGTGTCCTGGACCGATCCCGGCGTGTCGCGGTGTGTCACCGTCTCAATCCTTTGCGTAGTCATAGGTGCTCGTCAGACTGGAGGGCATCCGGGGCGTGTGGCTCCGCCGGAGAGCGAAGGAGCTCGCCATGAACCACCTGTGGACAGCCGTGGCCGACCTGCGCGGTCGCCTCGCCGACGACCTGGCCACCCTCGCCGAGGAGCAGTGGCGCAGCCCCTCCTGGTGCGTCGGCTGGACGGTCGAGGACGTGGTCGCGCACCTGAGCGCGTCCGCGTCCACGACCCCCTGGGGCTTCGCCACCGGGCTCGCCGCGGCCGGGCTGAGCCGGGACCGCTACGTCGCCGCCGGGATCGCGGCCAATCGCGGGGCGACCCCCTCGCTGACCTTCGAGCGCTACGGCCGGCTGCTGAGGTCCACCCTGGCGCCGCCCGGGCCCACGGCCACGTCGCTCGGCGAGATCGTGGTCCACGGCGAGGACATCCGCCGCCCGCTGGGGCTGACCGGCCACTGCCCGGCCGACCTGCTGCGCACCGTGGCGGTGCTCTACCAACGGACCGACCTGGCTGCGGGCAGCCGGCGCCGGATCCGCGGGCTGCGGCTGCAGGCCACCGACGACGCGTGGACCCACGGCCGCGGCGAGCTCGTCGAGGGGCCGCTGCTCTCATTGGTCCTCGCCATGACCGGCCGCGGCGGTGCCTGCGCCGACCTCACCGGGCCGGGCGTCCCCACGCTGCTGTCCCGGTGCTCCCTGCCGCCGGTGCGCGACGACCGGGATGAGCCGGCACGCACGGCCTCCGGCAGCGCGGCGGCCTGACCGACGACGGGGCGGTAGGCCGGGAGGCCTCTCGGCCTGAGGCCTGGTCCTCCCGGTGTCCGCCGCGGCCCTGCCAGGTCGGTCGCCGGGCCGGACTGCGGCACACTGCACCCATGTCGACCGTCGTCTTCCTCCACGCCCACCCCGATGACGAGGCCTCCCAGACCTCGGGATCCATGGCCCGGGCCGCGCGCGAGGGCCACCGTGTCGTCGTGGTCTACGGCACCGACGGCGACCACGGCGAGGTGCCCGACGACCTCGGGGACGACACGCTCGTGGCCTACCGCCGGCGCGAGGCCGAGGCGTCCGCCCGGGTCACCGGGACGCAGCGGGTGGCCTGGCTCGGCTACGCCGACTCGGGCATGACCGGCTGGGAGCAGAACTCCGCCGAGGGCGCCTTCTCCGGGGCGGACCTGGACGAGGCCGCCGGGCGGCTCGCGGCGATCCTCGACGAGGAGGACGCCGACGTGCTCGTGGGCTACGACTGGCACGGCGGCTACGGCCACCCCGACCACGTCATGGTCCACCGGGTCGCGCACCGGGCCGCCGAGCTCGCCGCCCGCCGGCCGCGACTGCTCGAGTCGACGATGAGCCGCGACCACCTGCGCCGGTCGATGGCCCAGGCCGTCGCGGCCGGCTTGGACGAGCGGCTGGACCCGGACCAGCCGATGGACGACGGCAATCCCTTCGGCACCCCCGAGGCCGAGATCCACTGGAAGGTCGACGTCCGCGACCTGGTCGAGACCAAGCGGGCCGCCCTCGCCTGCCACGCCTCGCAGCGCACCGACATCGGCATGTTCCTGGCGATGCCGGTCGAGACCTTCGCGGAGGGCTTCGGCTACGAGTGGGCGATCGAGCCGGGCCGGGCCCCGGGGATGGTCGAGGGCTGGTGGCTGGACGAGCCGGTTCCGCCCTCGGCGTAGTCCCCGCCCCGGGAAAATCGCTGGGGTCCGACGGCACCCGTCCCTAGGGTGGGCGGGGTGCAGCAGGTCTTCCCGCCCGACCTCCGGGCGTATGCCGATCCCGACGCCGACGTCCCCGACACGAGGTCGGCCGGGCGCCTGCTGTGGTGGCTGATCCGCCGCCAGGGGTGGCTCGCCCCGGCAGGCCTGCTCGTCTCCACGATCTGGATGTTCCCGATGGCCGTCGGGCCGTGGATCGTCGGCCGGGCCATCGACGAGGGCATCGTGGCCGGGGACTCCCAGGCCACCACTCGCTGGCTGGTCCTGCTGCTGGCCGTCACCGTCGTGGGCGCCCTCAGCGGCATCGTCTACCACTCGATCGTGGTGGCCGAGTGGCTGGTCGCGCTCCACGGCACCTCCCGGCTGGTCACCAACAAGGCGCTGCAGCTGGGGCACGTGCTCGCCCGCCGCACCCCCACGGGCGAGGTGCTGTCGGTGTCGTCCGGCGACGGCGACCAGTTCGGGATGCTCATGGAGATCACGACCCGCGCCTTCTCCCAGCTGCTCGCCTACCTGGTCGTCGCGGCCATCGTGCTGTCCATGTCCGTCCGGCTCGGGCTCGTGGTGCTGCTCGTCGCCCCGCTGCTCGTGCTGGTGGCCATGCCCGTCCTGCGCCCGATGGCGCACTGGCAGGGCATCGAGCGGTCCCGCTCCTCCGAGCTGACCTCGCGCGCGACAGACATCGTCGCCGGCCTGCGGATCCTGCGCGGCATCGGCGGCGAGGAGACCTTCGGCGAGGGCTATGCCGCGCAGTCCCGGGCGGTGCGTGACGCCGGGATTCGGGCCGGCGCCTGGCAGGCCGGGGTCGACGCCCTCGGCGTGCTGATGTCGGGTGGCTTCCTGGTGGTGCTCATGTGGTCCGGGGTGCGCCAGGTCGCGGTCGGCGAGCTGACGGTGGGGCAGCTCGTCACCTTCCTCGGCTACGGCCTGTTCCTCGTGGGCCCGGTGCAGACCTTCTTCGAGGCCGCGCAGAAGTGGACCCGCACCATGGTCTCGGCGCGCAAGGCCGTGGCGGTGCTGGACCAGGAGCCGCCGTGGCGCCCGGACGCCGAGGCCACCGGTCACCTGCCGGACGGTCCGGCCGACCTCACCGACGAGCGCACCGGGCTGGTGATCCGGCCCGGGCTGCTCACCATGGTCGTCTCGGCCACCCCCGACGACAGCGCCGCGCTCGCCGACCGGCTGGGTCGCTACCTGCCCGGCGACCCGGACACCCAGGTCAGCCTGGATCTCGGGGAGGACGTCAAGGGCCGCGCCCGCCGGGTGGAGCAGCGCCGCCGCGTGGTGGCCCGGCGCGCGCAGGCTGCCGCCGACCGCGAGCGGGCCCGCCAGCCGTGGGGCGTCACCCTCGGCGGCACCGACCTCGGGAGCGTCCCGCTGGGCGAGGTGCGCGAGCGGATCCTGGTGAGCGACACCGGCTCCCAGGTCTTCGCGGGGACCCTGCAGGAGGCGATCGACCCCCGGGGCCGGCTCACCCGGAGCCAGGCCGAGCAGGCCCTGCACACCGCTGCCGCCGAGGACGTCTACGACGCCGTCCCGGGTGGCTGGCAGGGTGTGCTCGACGAGCGTGGCCGCGGACTGTCCGGCGGGCAGCGCCAGCGGCTCGTGCTCGCCCGCGCGCTCGCCGCCGACCCGGACGTGCTCGTCCTGGTCGAGCCCACCTCCGCGGTCGACGCCCACACCGAGGCACGGATCGCCGACCGTCTCGCCGCCCACCGGCGCGGGCGCACGACCGTCGTGATGACGGCCTCCCCGCTGCTGCTCCACCACGCCGACGAGGTGGCCCTCCTGGCCGGGGACCGGGTGATCGCCCAGGGGCGCCACGACGACCTGCTCGCCCACGACGCGGACTACCGCGCGGTGGTCGTGCGAGGGGAGGACCGATGACGGCCACCCGCGGCACCCCCGGCCCGGCCGACCTGCTCGACCCCGCGCTCGCCGCCGACTCGGCCGCGACCTGGCTCGAGGCCCCGGCCGCGCGGGCGACGCCGGACACGCCCGGCGGGATCGACCCGCGCCTGGTGCCGCCCGGTCGCGGGGGCCTCGGCATCCGGGCTCGTGCCTGGCGGGACCGGCACCGCCTGCGCGGGGATCGGGCCCGGGACTTCGCCGCCACCGCCCTCGGCCCGCAGCGCGGCCTGCCCGTGGCCGACGACGCCGCGGTGCGCAGGTTCGTCGGAGACCTGCTCCGGCAGCGACGCGGCTGGGTCCTGGTCGTGCTCGCGACCAACGCCGCCGCCGCGGTCGCCGGCCTCCTGGTCCCGCGGCTGCTCGGCGGGCTGGTCGACGACACCACCCGGCGGTTGCGCGACCACGCCACCACCGAGGCGCTGGACGCCGCCACCTCGACCGCGCTGGTCGTGGGCGGGGTGGTGCTGCTGCAGGCCCTGCTCACGTATGCCGCGAAGCTGTCCTCCGCCGTCATGGGGCAGGGGATCCTCGCCCAGGCGCGCGAGCACGTGGTCCGTGCGGTCCTGCGCCTGCCGCTGTCCCGCGTCGAGCAGGCCGGCACCGGAGACCTGGTCACGAGAGTCACCCGAGACGTCGGCACCATGAGCGACGCGGTCCGCTGGGCGCTGCCGGAGTCGATGGTGTCCGGGCTCACCGTCGTGCTCACCCTCGTCGCGATGGTGAGCAACTCCTGGCTGCTCGCCCTGCCGTCGCTGGTGCTGCTCGCGCTCGCGCTGGTGCAGGTCCGGCGCTACCTGCGGCAGGCGCCGGCCGCCTACCTCACCGCGTCGGGCACCTACGCGCAGATCAACACCACCCTCACCGAGACCGTCGAGGGGGCCCGCACCGTCGAGGCCCTCGGGCTGGCCGAGGTGCGCCGGGCCCACGGCTGGCGCGACCTCGCCGAGTCCGGGCAGGCCGAGCGCTACACGATGAGCCTGCGCAACCTGCTCTTCCTGGTCATGGACCTGGCGTTCTCCCTGCCGCGGGCGCTCACGCTCGCCCTCGGGGCCTACGGCTGCACGCGCGGGTGGGTCACCCTCGGCCAGATCACGACGGCGCTGCTCTACGTCGAGGCGGTGTGGGGTCCCTTCGACCGGCTCGTGCACACCCTCGACCGGGTCCAGGTCGGGATGGCGTCCACGACCCGCCTGCTCGGCATCGCCACCGTCCCCCCGGACCGCGAGGCGGGCCCCGACCTGCCCGGCGGTCGGGACCTGGTCGGCCGGGACCTGCGCTACGCCTATCGCGAGGGGCACGACGTGCTCCACGGGATCGACGTCACCCTGCGCACCGGCGAGCGGCTCGCCGTGGTCGGGCCGTCCGGCTCCGGCAAGTCCACCCTCGGCCGCCTCCTCTCGGGCATCCACGGACCGCGCACCGGGTCGGTCACCGTCGGGGACGTCGAGCTGACCCGGCTGCCGCTCGACGTGCTGCGCACCGAGGTCGCCCTGGTCACCCAGGAGCACCACGTCTTCATGGGGTCGGTCCGCGACAACGTCGTGCTCGCCCGCGAGGGGGCGACCGACGACGAGGTCGAGGCGGCGCTGCGCGCGGTCGACGCCTGGGAGTGGGTCAGCGCTCTGCCCGACGGCCTCGGGGCACGGCTCGGGTCGGGCGGTGCCACCCTCACCCCGGGTCAGGCCCAGCAGGTCGCGCTGGCCCGGCTGATCCTCGCCGACCCGCACACCCTGGTGCTCGACGAGGCGACCTCGCTGATCGACCCCGGCACCGCCCGCCACCTCGAGGGCTCCATGAACGCCCTGCTCGAGGGGCGGACCGTCGTCGCCATCGCCCACCGGCTGCACACCGCCCACGACGCCGACCGGATCGCAGTGGTGATCGACGGGCGGGTCGTCGAGCTCGGCTCCCACGACGAGCTGATGGCCCAGCAGGGCGAGTACGCCGCGCTCTGGCGCGCCTGGTCCACCTGACCACCGACGCAGGGGCCGGCAGGGGCCGGCAGGGGCCGGCAGGGGCCGGTAGGGGCCGGTAGGGGGGAAGGTCGGACCACCCGTCACGGTCGCGACCGGGGCGGGATAACCTGGGGGAGGTCCTGGAGCAGTGCCGCCCGGGAGAGCCGCGATCCCTGCCCCTCACCCGAAAGGCATGGCATGTCCACGTCTGCGCCCGACCTCGCCGCGCCCACCCTCACCGACGACGAGCTCGCCTGGGCCGGTTTCACCCCTGGTCCCTGGCAGGAGCGGGTCGACGTCCGGGACTTCGTGCAGCGCAACTACACGCCCTACCACGGCGACGCGTCCTTCCTCGCCGGTCCGACGGCCAAGACGCTGCGCACCTGGCAGACGCTGGAGCGCAACTACCTCTCCGTCGAGCGCGAGCGCCGTGTCTTCGACGTGGACACCACCACCCCCGCCGACATCGACGCCTTCGCCGCGGGTTACATCAGCGAGGACGACGACGTGATCGTCGGCCTGCAGACCGACACCCCGCTGAAGCGCGCGATGATGCCCAACGGCGGCTGGCGCATGGTGGAGACGGCCATCACCGAGGCGGGCCTGACCCCTGACCAGCGGGTCAAGGAGATCTTCACGAAGTACCGCAAGACCCACAACGAGGCGGTCTTCGACATCTACACCCCGCGCATCCGCGCCGCCCGCTCCAGCCACATCATCACCGGCCTGCCCGACGCCTACGGCCGCGGCCGGATCATCGGCGACTACCGCCGGGTGGCGCTCTACGGCGTGGACGCGCTGATCGCCGAGAAGGTCAAGGACCGTGACCGCGACGTGGACGCGCCCTTCACCGAGCACTGGGCGCGCTTCCGCGAGGAGCACTCCGAGCAGATCAAGGCCCTCACGAAGCTCAAGCGTCTCGGCGAGAGCTATGGCTTCGACCTCGGCCGGCCCGCGCGCACCGCCCAGGAGGCCGTGCAGTGGACCTACTTCGGCTACCTCGCCTCGATCAAGTCGCAGGACGGGGCGGCCATGAGCGTCGGGCGGCTCTCGGCCTTCCTCGACGTGTATGTCGAGCGCGACCTCGCCTCCGGCACCCTCACCGAGGAGGCGGCGCAGGAGATCGTCGACGCCTTGGTCATCAAGCTGCGGATCGTGCGCTTCCTGCGGACCGTGGACTACGACCAGATCTTCTCCGGCGACCCCTATTGGGCCACCTGGTCCGACGGCGGGCTCGGCGAGGACGGCCGCTCCCAGGTCACCAAGACGTCCTTCCGCCTGCTGCAGACGCTGCGCAACCTCGGCCCGGCGCCCGAGCCCAACATCACGATCTTCTGGGACCCGGCGCTGCCGGAGGGCTACAAGGAGTTCTGCTCGGCCATCTCGATCGAGACCTCCTCGCTGCAGTACGAGGCCGACGAGCAGATCCGCTCCCACTGGGGTGACGACGCCGCCATCGCCTGCTGCGTGTCGCCGATGCGGGTGGGCAAGCAGATGCAGTTCTTCGGCGCCCGGGTCAACGCCGCCAAGGCGCTGCTCTACGCCATCAACGGCGGCCGCGACGAGATGAGCGGCAAGCAGGTCGTGGAGGGCTACGAGCCCGTGCCGGGTGACGGCCCGCTGGACTTCGACGACGTGTGGCTGCGCTACGAGCGGATGCTGGACTGGGTCGTCGGCACGTACGTCGAGGCGCTCAACATCATCCACTACTGCCACGACCGTTATGCCTACGAGGCGATGGAGATGGCGCTGCACGACTCCGACATCGTGCGCACCATGGGCTGCGGCATCGCCGGGCTGTCCATCGTCGCCGACTCCCTGTCCGCCATCCGGTACGCCACGGTCACGCCGGTGCGCGACGAGACCGGGCTGATCGTCGACTACGTCACCGAGGGCGAGTTCCCGGTCTACGGCAACGACGACGACCGCGCCGACGAGATCGCCGCCGCCGTCGTCCACACGGTGATGGCCAAGATCAAGGAGATCCCGCTCTACCGCGACGCCATCCCCACCCAGTCGGTGCTGACGATCACCTCCAACGTGGTCTACGGCCGCAACACCGGCGCCTTCCCCTCCGGGCACCAGGCGGGCACGCCCTTCGCCCCCGGCGCCAACCCCGAGAACGGCATGGACAGCCACGGCATGCTCGCGTCCATGCTGAGCGTCGGCAAGCTCGACTACGACGACGCCCTCGACGGGATCTCGCTGACCAACACCATCACCCCCACCGGCCTCGGCCGCACCAAGCAGGAGCAGGTCGCCAACCTCGTCGGCCTGCTCGACGCGGGCTTCGTGCCCGGCTGCTGACGGCCCACCCCGGCTCTTCCTCCCGCCATACCGCCCCTCACCAGACGGAGAACCACCATGTCGACCAAGACCTTCGACGAGCGCCTCGCCGAGATGGCCACCGCCCGCGAGGCCCGCGGCACCCGCCAGGGCCTCTTCCACGCCAACATCAACGTCCTCAACCGCGAGACCCTGGAGGACGCGATGGAGCACCCGGAGAAGTACCCGAACCTCACGGTGCGCGTCTCCGGGTATGCCGTGAACTTCGTCAAGCTCACCAAGGACCAGCAGCGCGACGTGCTGTCGCGCACCTTCCACCAGAACGCGTGACCGCCGACGGTGTCTCCGGGGAGGTCCGCCCCGCGCCCGTCGACCTCGACGTGCCCCGGCTGCGACCGGCCGGCACGGGGCTCGCGGGGATCGCCTCGACCGGACGGATGACCCACCACGAGCACCTGGAGGCGGTGCGCCGCGGGGACCTCGGCTCCGTCCACTCCTGGGAGCTGGTCACCAGCGTCGACGGCCCCGGCACGCGGCTGACGGTCTTCGTGGCCGGGTGCGGGCTGCGCTGCCAGTACTGCCACAACCCCGACACCTTCGTGATGGCCCGGGGCGAGCCGGTGCTGCTCGAGGACCTGGTGGCCCGGCTGCGGCGCTATCGCGGGGTCTTCCAGGCGACGCACGGCGGGCTCACCGTGTCCGGCGGGGAGCCGCTGATGCAGCCGGCCTTCGTGGGGCGGTTGTTCCACGAGGCCCGGGCGATGGGCATCCACACCTGCCTGGACACCAACGGCTACCTCGGGGCCAACGCCCCCGACGCGCTGCTCGACGACGTGGACCTGGTGCTGCTCGACATCAAGGCCGGGCGGCCGGACACCTACCGCGAGGTCACCGGCGTCGAGCTGAAGCCGACGCTGCGGTTCTCCCGACGGCTGGCCGAGCGCGGGCAGGCGATGTGGATCCGGTACGTCCTCGTGCCCGGTCTCACCGACGCGGTGCCCGAGGTCGAGGCCGTCGCGGCGCACGTCGCCACGCTCGGGTCGGTGGAGCGGGTCGAGGTGCTGCCCTTCCACCAGATGGGGCGCGACAAGTGGGAGTCCCTCGGCCTGACCTACCGGCTCGCCGACACCCCCACCCCCACGGCCGCGCTGCTGGACCGGGTGCGGGGCCAGTTCCGGGCCTACGGCCTGACGACCTACTGACCCCACCCCACCCGCCGCGCCACCAGGGGCAGGTGGCGGGGTTCCGGCGGCGTGTCGCCGCCCGTCGTGGCATCTCGCGCGGGTGGCGATGGCGGCGAGCTCCGCCGGACGTCAGCCGCCGACGTGCACCACGGGTCGGCGGGCTGCGTCCGGCTCGGCGAGACGGAGGATCTCGTGTGTCAGGGGCGGGATGTCGCCCTCCCCGCCGGACAGGAAGCGCATCACGTTGTCCACGGGCGCGCGCTCGCTCCACTCGAAGTACAGGTGCGGCGGCTCGGGCATCAGGTCCCGGACGTAGAGCAGGAAGGCCGCGAGCACGTTGGACACCGACGTGCCCGACAGCCGCAGGATCTGGTGGTGCCCGGCGTGCCCGGCGGTCACCTGCACGGCGGACGTGAAGTCCGAGGCGTCGTTGATCCGCACCTCCAGGAAGATCACCTGCTCGCACGGCTGCAGGTGGGTGCGGTCGCGGACGACCTGCTCCTTCTCGTCGTACTCCTCCAGGTCGCCGACCTGCATCTTGTTGGCGATGAACCGCAGCGGCTGGGCGCCGAGCGCCGCGCGCGCCAGCACTACGTCGGCGGAGTCGTCGATCTGCACGCCGGCGACCCGCAGCTCGAGCGAGCGGGTGATGCGCGACACCAGGCTCAGGACCATGATCATCGCCACGAAGATCAGGGCGATGACCAGACCGCCGGCGTGCGAGGCGATGGTGACCACGAAGGTGTAGACGAAGATCGCGCTGATCACGCCGAAGAAGGCGGCCGGGCCGCGGTGCCTGCGGCGCAGCTCGGTGAGGAACACCGCGACGGCGGCGGAGGTCATCAGCGCCAGCACCCCGGTGGCGTAGGCCGCGGCCTGGGAGTCGACGTCGGCGCCGAAGATGATGGTGACCAGGACCGCGATGAGCGCGAAGACGCAGACGAGCGGTCGGGTCGAGCGGGCCCAGTCCGGGGCCATCCCGTAGCGCGGCAGGTAGCGCGGGACGATGTTGAGCAGACCGGCCATGGCCGACGCCCCCGCGAACCACAGGATCATCACGGTGGTCAGGTCGTATGCCGTCCCGAAGGTCTCCCCGAGCCGCTCGTGGGCGAGGTAGGCCAGGGCCCGCCCGTTGGCCTCGCCGCCGGCCTTGAAGGCCTCGGCGGGGATGAGCAGCGTGGTGACGAAGGACGAGCCGATGAGCAGGACGCTCATGATCACGGCGGCGGTGGTGAGCAGCTTCTTGGCGTTGCGGATCCGGCCCTGGGGCTTGGCGTGGGTGTCGTCGGGGTCGCCCTCGATGAGCGGCATGACCACGACACCGGTCTCGAAGCCGGACAGACCCAGCGCGAGGGCGGGGAACACGAGCAGGGCGGCGCCGATGATCCCGAACGGTGCGCTGTGGGTGGAGGTCATCGCGGACACCCAGTCGCCGATGGTGCCGGGGTCGGCCACGATGGCGCGGATGCCGTCGGCGATCACCACCGTGCTCAGGCCCAGGTAGATCACGACGAGGACCACCGCGACGCCGATGGCCTCCTTGAAGCCCTTGAGGAAGACGCCGGCGAGCATGAGCAGCAGCACGACGGTGACCACGACCTGCTTGCCCACGAGGGTGCGGTGCAGGAAGGGGTTCTCGATCAGGTGGGCGGTGGCGTCGGCGGCGGACAGGGTGATCGTGATGATGAATCCGGTGGCCACGAAGCCGAGCAGGGTCAGCACCAGCAGCTTGCTCGGCCAGTAGGACAGCAGCTTTTGCAGCATGGACAGCGAGCCGTCGCCGTGCGGGCTCTCGACGGCCACCCGGCGGTACATCGGCAGCGCCCCGAAGAGCGTGATGAGCACCAGGACCAGGGTGGCGATGGGTGCCAGCGACCCGGCCGCGAGAGCCGCGATGCCGGGCTGGTAGCCGAGCGTGGAGAAGTAGTCGACGCCGGTGAGGCACATGACCTTCCACCAGGCCTGGACGTCGTCGTGCTGCTTGGCCTCGGCCTCGCGCTCGTAGAACCCGCCCGGATCGGCCTCCTCGGCGTCGAGGAACCACCTCAGGAAGCCCGAGCGCTGCTGTGTCGCTGTCACGAGCGACCAATGTAGGCCCACCAGGGCCGTGCCGGGCGCATCGTGACGGTCCCGGATCCGTCACCTCGCCTCCCGGGCGGGCCGCCGGGCGGGGTCCGGGACGCGGAGGGTGGGGAGGTGACCCGGGGCGTCGTCGCTGCGGGGAGCTTTCGGGGTCGGCGGGGCGACCCCGCGGTCACCGGTGCTGGTTGGCGAAGACCACGTCATACCCGTCGCGCAGCTGCGTCCACCCGTAATGGTGCGCGGCCTCGGGCCCGACGGGCCGACCGACGTCGTGACCGGCGGCGCGGGCCTCCAGCCCGGCGAGGCACAGGTGCCACCCGGCCGCGAGAGAGCTGGCCCGGGTCGGGTCGGCGAGCTCCTGGCGCAGGGTGATCCGCGAGCCGTGCTCGCGGGAGGTGAGGCTCCAGCGCAGGACGTCCCCGCCCCAGCGGTGGACGAGCTCGCGGGGCGGCTCGACGGCGAGCACCTCGGCGTCGACGGGCTCCTCGTCGGGGCGCTCGCGGCTCGAGGCCGGCCCGACGGTGTCCAGTCGGCGGTCGCCGACGACCGGGGACCAGGTGGCGCTCAGGGCCGGGTCGACGAGCAGCTCCCAGGCTTCCTCGGGGCCGACCGGCAGCTCGTGGACCATGGTGAGCGTGGGGACCCCCTCGGCGGTGGTGAGCGTGGCGTCGACGGTGCGGGACTCGACGTAACCGATGAGCAGGTCGTTCACGACGTCCTCCGGGGTGCGGGCGGGGTGTGCGGTCATTGTGTCCCGTCCGACGAGCTCGTGTCCGTGTGTGTTGGCTCACGATGCCCGCCGGGGGTGTCCGGCGACGCGCCGGTGGCCTCACACTGGTGGCCGGACGACCTACTCGACGAGGAGGCCCTCATGGGCAAGTACGACCTGCAGACCACCAAGATCGGTGACCTGCTCAAGGACCCCGAGGCCGTGGCGATCTTCGACAAGCACGCCCCCGGCCTCACCTCCCACCCGATGATCGGGATGGCCAAGGGCATGAAGGCCGAGAAGGCCATGAAGATGGCTTCCGGCAAGATCCCGCAGGACCGACTGGACAAGATCGTCGCGGAGATCTCCGCGCTCTGACCCGGGACGGGACCGTCGACACGGGTCGCGTCCCGGCCGGGTCGCCGCCGTGCGGCCGTCATCCGTGCCAGCCTGGTGGCATGAGCACACCCCGCGTCCCCGGCCTCGGTCCGGGCCGCGGGGTGCGTCGTCTCCTGCGGCGGGTATGGCGGCGGGTCTGGCCCGGCGGTCCCACCACCTGGGCCGACGTGCCGCGTCGGCTGCGACCGACGGCGATGCACACCGGGCGGCTGACGGTGGCCGGTGTCCTGGGCTACGTGCTGACCGTGCTGCTCACCGACGGCGCCGTCGACCTCACCGGTGCGCTCACCGCGCTGCTGGTCTGCCAGGCGTCGACCCTGTCCACGATCCGGATGGGCATGGTGCGGGTCGGTGCCGTGGTCACCGGCGTCCTCGTCGCGGTGCTGATCTCGATCCAGGTGGGCCTGACCTGGTGGTCCCTCGGCCTGGCGATCGCCACCTCGCTGCTGCTCGCCAAGGTCTTCCGGCTCGGCGACCAGGCCCTGGAGACGCCGATCTCGGCCATGCTCATCCTGTCCGCCGGCGGGCAGGAGATCGCCGTCGAGACCCGCCTGGTCACCACCCTCATCGGAGCCGGTGTCGGGGTGGGCATCAACCTGGCCCTCCCGCCGCAGATCCCGACCGGCGCGGCCATCTCGGCGGTGCGGTGGGTGGCGGTGGAGCTGGCGGACGGCGTGGACCGGATGGCGCAGAGCCTGGCCCTGGCACCGGTCCTGCGTGCGGACGTGGAGCGCTGGCTGGACGCGGTGCGCCGGGTGGGCGGGTCGATCGCGCGGGCGAGCGACCTGGTCGAGACCGTCCGGGACTCGCGCAAGCTCAACGCCCGCGCCCTCGGTACGCGCAGCCTGGAGCCGCCGCTGCGCTCCGGCCTGGACCGGCTGGAGCAGTGTCAGATCGGGCTGCGCAACCTGCTGCTCCTCATGGTGGAGGGCGCTCCGGAGCGGTACACCCGCGACGACGGCTACGGCGAGGACGTGCGGGTGGCCTTCAGCGTGGTGCTGTCGGACGTGGCCGACTGCCTGCGCACCTTCGGCGACCTCGTGGCGGCCGAGGCGCGCGGTGACGTCGAGGAGGTGGAGCGGCAGCTGGAGCAGGCCCTGGAGACCCTCGGGGAGACCCGGGCCGTGCTGACCGAGCTGATGCTGGTCGATCCGGCCGAGACGGGGCAGTGGATGCTGCGGGGTACGATCCTGGCAGGCGTCGAGCAGGTGCTCGTGCTCCTCGCCGTCGGGGTCCGCCGACGCGAGCGCGAGCGGTGGCCCGGTGCCCCACCGGCCGCCGCCCTCGTGCCCCTCGTGCGTGAGGCCCTGCCCGACTGGCGGGGGCAGCGGCGGTCGTCCCGGCATACGCAGCGAGCCCGGTCCCAGGAGCCCTCGTGACACATCCCGCCTCACCGTCGGCGCCGACCACGCAGCCGCCGCTGCCGACGTGGGCGGCCGACCTGCTCCGCACGCCGCCGCACCGGGTCGTGGGCCGGGTCTGGTCGACCACGCCCGGCCTGTCCGCGCAGGACGCCCCGCGCGACCGGGCGGCCGAGGGTCGCGACGTCGTCGGGGCCTCCCGGAGCTGCCTGCGCACGGCCTGGGGCCTGGACCCGGTCGTCCAGCGGTCCTTCGCCCGGGCCGCGCTGTGGTCCCGCCCAGGCCCGATGGTGGACCTGGCGTGCGGGGGGCTGGCCGCGACCGCCGACCTGTACGCCGTGGCCCGGCGACCCCTGCTGCTCGTGGACCGGTCCCTGTCGATGCTGCTGCGCGCCGAGGAACGCCTCGCCCGCCGCGGGGACGTGGTGCTGCTGCACGCCGACGTCGACGAGCTCGAGCTGCGCCCGCAGGGCGTGGACACCGTGGCCTGTCTCGGGATGCTGCACCTCGTCCAGCGGCCTGCGGACCTCGTGGGCCGGATCACCACCTGGGTCCGTCCGGGTGGCACCGCCTTCCTGTCCGGCCTCACCCGGGGCCGCGGCGGCAGCGACCTGCTGCTCGGGGCCCTGGCGCGGGCCGGCCAGCTGGCCCCGCCCCGCACCCAGGACGAGCTGGTCACGACCCTCGGGCTGCCCGGTGCGCGGGTCGTGCGGCGTGGCGCGATGACCTTCGTGGATGCCGTGGTGACTGGTTCCCCCCTCGATGCGCGCGATACGCGCGGCCCGGCTACGGTCTGAGGCATGGGTCCACAGGACGACGAGCGTCGGCGCCGCGAGCAGCGGCGTGCTCTCGAGCGCTCTCGGCGCGGCCACCCGGTCGGGCGCGAGCTGCCGGGCGGCGGTGTGCCGGGGGACGGCCTGCCCCCGGTCGTCGAGCACCTGACGTCCGTGGCCGGGCAGGGCACCCCCCTGGACCTGATGCTGGAGCTGTCGTCGCTGCTCCACGAGGTGGACCAGGTCCCCGTCGGGGTCGCGGTGAGCACCGCAACCCCGGCCGCCGCGCAGCCGGACCCGTCACGTCCGGGCACCGTGCAGCCCCCCCTGCCGGGGGGTGCGGACCCGATGGCGTCGGGTCGGGCGCCGTCGCATCCTGCGGCCTCGGGACGGGCGCCCTCCCACCCGGCCACCTCCGGCGGCCAGGCATCCGCGCCGGCGACCGGCGACGGACCGCCCGAATCGCCCGACGACGAGACGCTGCCCGAGCTCGACTCCCGCTGGCTCGTCGGGACCGTCATCGACCACGAGTCCCCCGCCACGACGGTGTGTCTGGCCGTCCTGGAGCACCTGCTGCACGACGAGGTGCTGCGCGCGCGGGTGCGGCGCGAGCTGCGGCTGCGGGTCGACCAGGTGCCGGCGTGGGCCGCCCGCCTGGACGACCTCGTCCGGCTGCGGGGCGTCCGTGAGGGCATCGCGCGCATCGAGCTGAGGCTGCCGGAGGACGAGGAGCTGATGGGCATCCTCCACGCCCGGCTGGACGACGCGGGCCGCCCCGTGGGCGCCGTGATCACCCCGGGAAGCCCCGCTGCGGACTGGCCGCACTGTGCTCCGCTCGTGCGCTGGGGGGTGGAGGTCGCGGGCGCCGCCACGGAGCACTAGGTTGGGGCCTGCCCGCACCACGCGGGCACGGCGCCAGGGGGGACCTCCGCAGTCCCGGCGCCAGCTCATGACCATCACCGGAAGGCCACGCATGACCACCTCCCTGCCTGAGACCCTGCTCGACCCCGCTCGCCGCGACACCGCGGTCGACACCCTCACCGGTGTCGTCGATGCGGAGATCGCCGACAAGAAGGGCGTCAGCGGCACGGTTCTCAAGACGGCGTACTCCGCCGTGAAGAAGATCAACGACGGCATCGTGCGCAAGGCCGTCGACGCCATGCTGCCCGACGCGGCCGCTGCCATGCAGCCGCTGTGGGAGACCCGCGGCACGACGCCCTTCGGCGAGCACCTGGCCGCCAACTCCTCGCAGGCCGCGGACGCCCTCCTTGCCGTCTCGGACAAGCGCGCGGCCAACCCCAAGCACGCCGCGATCGCCAAGATCTACAACGGCGTCCGGCCCAAGGCCAAGGAGCACGTGGTGGCCGCCCTCCCGCGCGTCGGCTCGGCCGTCGAGACCCTCGCGTCCTGATCGCGTCCCGGGCCCGGTGGGGCACGTCCCCCGGGCCCGGGTAGCCTCGGCTGCGTCACGTGACGGCGTACGACGATGCCGTCATCAGCTGTCGACGATCAGGAGGGAAGCATGACCACGGTCAAGGCCGAGCCCGCCGCGGTCTTCGCCGAGCTCACCACCTTGATCCACGGGCAGCCCGCTCCTGCGGCGGTCTACCAGGCCATCGTCACCGCCGCGGTGTCGCTCGTCGCCGGCTGCGACCACGCGGCCTTGATGCTCGTCGACGCCAAGGGACGGTTCTACACCGCCGCCGCCACCGACGACATCGCCATCGCCGTGGACGACCTGGAGCTGGCGCTGGCCGAGGGCCCGTGCGTGGACGCCATCCTCGACGAGGCCTACCAGCACGATCCCGACCTGTCCGACGGCACCCCGTGGCCCGAGCTCGCGGCGCGGGTGCTGGCCGAGACGCCGGTGCGCGGCATGATCGGCTACCGGCTCCTCCTGGACGAGCAGAAGGTCGGTTCGCTGGACCTGTTCTCCGACACCCCGCACGCCATGGACCGGGCCGCCGCCGACCAGGGGGCCGTGCTCGCCTCCTTCGCCTCCGTGGCCGTCATGGGGGTGCGGGCGCAGGACACCAGCACCCACCTCGAGCGCGCGCTCGGGACCTCCCGTGAGATCGGCAAGGCCATCGGGCTGCTCATGGCGGCCCATCGCGTGGACGACGAGCGGGCCTTCGAGATCCTGCGCAAGACCAGCCAGGACCTCAACATCCGGCTGGCGACCCTGGCCGAGGAGATCGTCACGGGCCAGCGGGTGCAGTACGTCGCGCACAAGACCCCGCGGACCGGGTCCTCCCCCGAGAGCGGGGGTTGAGTGGTGGCTGCGTCCTCACGACGGGGTGGTCCCGCCGCAGCCCTGGTCCCGTTCGCCCTGGCTCTGGCCGTCGCGGGCTGTGCCGGGCCACGTCAGCCGGTGCTCGAGTCCGCGGCCGATCCCACGCCGACGCCCACGGCCACCCGCACGTCCTGGCCGACCCCCGCCACCCAGCAGGAGCGTGACCTGGCCTTCCTGTCCGCGATGGTGCCGCACTGCAACCAGACCCACGACGTCTCCCGGATCGCCCTGACCGAGCACGACGCGTCACCCGACGTGCAGTGGCTGGCCCGCCGGCTCCTGGACGACCAGCACCCTCAGGTGGTGCGGCTGCGCGAGCTGCTGGGTCGACGTGGCGCGAGCGTCGTCCCGGTGGGGGAGCAGGCGCCGGTTCCGGGCCGGATGTCGGAGCAGGACGTCACCGAGCTGCGCGAGCTCCGGGGCGCCGACTTCGACCGCCGCTGGCTGGAGCTGATGATCACCCACGCCGAGGGTGCTTCACGCCTGGCCACGACGATCGAGCGGGACTCCGCCGACCCCGAGGTCCGCGAGGTCGCCCGTGCCACGGTGGACAGGGCGCGGGCTGCGCTCGGCGAGCTGCACGAGCTCCTGGCCCGTCCGTCGGTGGCACAGTCCTGACCGGTCGTCACGCTGCGTGCCTCGGGGCTCGGCTGGATGGCTGCACTGTCCCGGATCGCCGCTCGACGGGGTCCGACCCCTGGCTACCGTCGAGACATGCGCCGCAGCGGTCGAGCAGTGCCCGGCACCGACCAGAGCGCCACGTCTGCAGATGCCCGCGCCGTGGCGCTGCAGTACGTGCGCCGACTGACCGGGCGGGCCAAGCCGCGCCAGGGTGACGAGGAGGCGTGCTCCCGGGCGGTCGAGGACATCGCGCTGGCGACGGCGACCTTGCTGGACAGCATGGGGAGCACCCCCACGCCGGCGGGCCCGGGCGGACGGCCCTGCGAGATCGTCCAGCTGCGCCGCACCGCCGGCTGACCGGCTCTCGGGCCCCTGGGGTGCTCCGCCCCCGGTATCCCGTGCCTTCGTGCCACGGTGCCCTGCCCGCGACGTCGCGGACAGGGCACCGGCGTGCTGGGGGCCGGTGAGGTGCGGTTCGACGCGCGCCACCTCGCCGAGCCGCGAGCCGGTCAGGCGTTGGCGGGCAGCTCCGTGCCGGCGCCGCGCTTGCGGGGGGTGACCACGGCACCGTCGAAGGCCGCCACGGCGGAGAAGCCGGGCCGTCCCTCCTCGGTCGCGTGGGAGGCGGGGTGCCCCGGGGTGGCGGTGCTGCCGTCGCGCGGGTGGCCCTGCCCGTGCGGGTGGCCCTCGCCATGGCCGCCGCACCCGCCACCCGCGGAGCCGCACCCGCCGCAGCCGCCGCCGGAGGAGCCGCAGCCGCTCGGGGCCGCCGGCTCGGCATACGCGCTCACGTCGACCTGGTCCAGGCTGTCCGCCCAGTCGTCGGGAGCGCCCTCGGGCACGAAACCGTTGTCGCGCAGCATCTCCAGGTCGGCGCGGCCGGGCGCACCCTCGCTGGTGAGGTAGTCGCCCAGGAAGATCGAGTTGGCGATGTGCAGACCCATCGGCTGCATCGACCGCAGGTGCACCTCGCGGCCCGCGGCCATGCGGATCTCGGTGTCGGGGTTGACGAACCGGATCATCGCCAGGATCTTGAGGCAGCGCTGCGGGCTGATCATGCCCTTGCCCGCCATCGGCGTGCCCTCGAAGGGGAGCAGGAAGTTGACCGGGATGGAGTCGGCGCCCACCTCGCGCAGGGCGAAGGCCAGGTCGACGAGGTCCTCGTCGGTCTCGTCCATGCCCGCGATGAAGCCGGAGCAGGCGGACAGCTCGGCCAGGTGGGCCTTGCGGACGGTGTCGACCCGGTCGGCGTAGGTGTGGGTCGTGCAGATCTCGTCGTACTTGGACTCGGCGGTGTTGAGGTTGTGGTTGTAGGCGTCGACACCGGCGGCCTTGAGCCGGTCGCCCTGGTCACCCTTGAGGAAGCCCAGGCAGGCGCAGACCTCGATCTCGGGGTCAGCCTCCTTGATCGCCTCGACGATGCCGGTCACCTTGTCGATGTCGCGGTCGGAGGGGCCCCGGCCGCTGGCCACCAGGCAGACCCGCTTGGCGCCGCCGTGGATGCCGGCGGTGGCCGCCTCGACGGCCTTGTCCTTGCTCAGCCAGGAGTACTTGAGCACGTCGGCCTCGGAGCCGCGGGCCTGCGAGCAGTAGGAGCAGTCCTCGGGGCACAGGCCGGACTTGAGGTTGACCAGGTAGTTCATCTTCACGCGGTTGCCGAAGAACTCGCGGCGCACGCTGCCCGCGGTGGCGACCAGGTCCAGGACCGCGCTGTCCGGCAGGGCGAGGACGGCGAGGGCCTCGTCGCGCGAGCACGACTCGCCGCGGCGGCCGCGCGCGGCCAGGTCCTGCAGGTCGATGGTCTGGGTCGGCATGGGGTCTCCCTCGACATGAACGGCGTTCAATGAACAGCGTTCATGTTAACTAGGAGGGTCCGGTCCGTCGACGCGAGGGGGAGGTGCGGGCGTATGCCGCTGACGAGGGACGAGGTGCTCGCCGTGGCCGTGGCGACGCTGGACGCCTACGGCTTCGCGGACCTGTCGATGCGCAAGCTCGCGGGCGCCCTCGAGGTGCAGCCGTCCGCGCTCTACTGGCACTTCGCCAACAAGCAGACCCTGCTGGCCGCGATCGCGGAGAGCTGGCTCGGATCGGTGCCTGCCCCGGACGCGACGTCCGCCTGGGACGAGCAGGTGCGGGCCTGGGCGCACGGGCTGCGCGGCGTGCTCACGGCGCACCGGGACGGGGCCGAGCTCGTCGCCTCGGTGCTGGCGATGCGGGCCGAGTCGGTGGACCCGACGCGCGGGCTCGTCGCGGTGCTCCACCAGGCCGGGCTGCGGGCGCCGGCAGCCCGGGCGGCCGCCGCGACGGTGCTGCACTTCGTGATGGGGCACACCGTGGACGAGCAGGGGCACGCGCAGATGCGGGCCTTCGGGGTGGCGCCGGCGACCGGGGGAGTCCCCGACGACCCGGACGAGCGGTTCGACTACGGCCTGGGGCTGCTGGTCGAGGGCATCCGCAGCCGCCTCCCCGCCTGATCCCGTCGCCCGGCTCCAGGGCTCGGCAGGCGCTCCGGCGCCCCGGCGCGCCGGCCGGATCCCGGCGTGGTCAGCGCGGGGCCCGGGCGCGCTCGATCGCGGCCAGCATGGCATCGCCGTCGAGCACGTCCCAGAAGGCGAAGGTGCTCGACGCCGAGCCGAGGACGTCCAGCCCCGTGTTGTCGTACACCGCCTGGTCGCCGCGCAGCCACGAGCTGCGCTCGGCCGCGAGCACCACGCTGGTGTGTCGCCCGTCGCGGGCTCGTTGGATCGTCGCCGGGCAGCCCGCGAGGGGCAGGTCGCGGACCCCGCCCCGCGGGCCCTCGACGAGAGCGCGCTGGTCGGTGACGAGGTAGCGGGTGCGCCGCTTGCGCCAGGCCTTGTAGGCGAAGCGCCCGACGAGACCGTAGAGGCCGATGACGACGAAGGGGATCCCCCAGAGCACCATGAGGAACGGTGGGCCGCCGGACTCGTCGGTGCCCGTGCTGCTGGGGAGCGCCGTGGCCCCGAGCGCCGAGAGCTGCCAGAAGACGGCGAACGCGCACCACAGCGTGGTGAACGGGACGAGGAGGAGGTCCTTGCCGGTCAGGTGCTTGCCGGGATCCGGGGCCCCGGACCAGAGCAGGTGCTCGCCGGGGCGCAGGGCGAGCCGCAGGGGAGCGTCCCCCGTCGACGGCAGGGAGGTCATGGTTGAAGCCTAGCCACGAGGGGGATCGCCCGCCGTCTGCACGTGCCCGTCCGGCGGTTGGGCCTCAGGCGCTGGCCAGTCGACCCACCTGGCTCCATCGGCTGATGCGGTCAGCCACCTCTGGCGATGGGGGTGCCTCGGCTACTCTTCACGTGGATGGCAAGTTCTGAGAGGGGGCCAGCGTGGACATCTACCGCACACCGATCCTGACGGCCCGCGACGCTGCCCGGCACCTGCAGATGCCTGAGTCGACTCTGGACGTCTGGCTCAAACCACTGGACGGCACGGAACCACTGGTTCACTCGGTGAAGCCCGCGCGTCGCGGTTGGCCACGAGTACCCTTCGTGGGGATCATCGAGGCCCACGTCCTCCGCGAGCTGCGGATCGCGGGCATCTCTATGGACGAGATTCGCAAGGTCGTTCGCATCGCCCGTGAGGCACTAGGTGATCCTTACGCTCTTGCGAGCAAACGACTGGCCACCGTGGGCGACCCTTCCTGCTCCGGCACGAATGAGTCCCGCCTCTTCGCGCACATCGCCGACGAGTGTCTGGTGAACCAGCACAACCAGGCGTCCATTCGCGAGGCGTTTGATGCTCACCTGCGGTTCGTGGAGTGGGATGCCGAGGGTCGTCCCCTGGCTCTCCGTCTGTCGCAGTACCCGGTCCGAGCGGAGGTCATCATCGACCCACGGTTTGCGTGGGGCAGTCCCATCCTGGCGGATTCGAGGACGCCAGTCGAGGCAGTCGTATCCCTGTGGCAGGCGGGGGAGCCCATGGCGGTTGTGGCTGAGGAGTTCGAACTCAGCCGCGACGACGTAGAGGACATTTGCCGCGTTGCCGCCTGAGTTCTTCGCAGATCGGAACCTGGGTGTGGTCACCGTCAGGCGACTGCGCGAGGCGGGCTGGACGGTTCACCGGATCGCCGATATCTACCCGGACGACGCCCAGGGAGTCTCCGATGAGGTTTGGATCGAGTATGGCTGCAGGCACGGCTGGACCCTGCTGACCAAGGACCGCCGTATCCGCTACCGCGCGGAGGAGCTGTCGGCCCTCGCTGCCGACAGCCTCCTGTTCTGCCTTGCGAAGCAGGACCTCACGACGGAGCAGATGGTGGGCGCGTTCAGGTCTGCTGCGGGTCGCATCGAAAGAGCAGTCGCACGCCGCGAGGCGGGTTTTTGGCACGTGTACGCAGATGGGAACATCAAGCGGATGTGGCCCTGACAGATCCCGAGACGGCAGGGAGCTGCTCGAGAGCTGAGCCTCCCCCTGAGTCGCTATCGGGTCGCTCCAGGTCCCCGGTGAGCGCATCTGGTGGCGGCAAGCGCTTGCGTGTCGGGGGTGCCGCTCCGTGGTGGCGGGTTTGTGCCCCAGGTCTCACGGCATACGGTCTGGGCATGACTGATGCGCACCAGGTCGTGGCCGTGCTCGGCCGCGGAGTCGTGACCCCCACCGATCCGGTCGCCGGGGCCGACGACCTCGGGCTGACCCGCGGCGACGGCTGCTTCGACGCCACGCTGGTCCAGTGGGACGGCGAGGGCTGGCTGGTCCACGACCTCGACGAGCACCTCGACCGGCTGCGGCGCTCGGCCGACGCGCTCGGGATCGACGGTCCCGACGACGACGCCTGGATCGGCCTGGTCGGCGACGCCCTGCAGGAGTGGACCGGCGGCGACGAGGTCGGCCTCAAGCTGCTGCTCACCCGCGGCGACGAGCACCGCGCCGGCAGCCCCCTCGCCGTCGTGACGCTCACCGAGGTCGACGAGAGCACCCGGCGCCAGCGTGACGGGATCGGCGTCGTCACCCTGTCGCGGGGGATGCCGAGCGATGCCTTCGCGGACGCGCCGTGGCTGCTCGGCGGGGTCAAGACCATCGCGTATGCCGTGAACGTCGCCGCGAAGCGCGAGGCGTCCCGGCGTGGCGCGGACGACGTGATCTTCACGAGCACCGACGGGTTCGTGCTGGAGGGACCGACGTCGGCGGTGCTCTGGCTGCGGGACGGGGTGCTCGCCACCACGCCGACCGGGGCCACCGGGATCCTGGCGTCGATCACCCGGGCCAAGGTCTTCGCCGGGGCGCCGGCCGCCACCGGGTGGCGCTGCGAGGAGCGGCTGGGCACGGTCGACGAGCTGCTGGCCGCCGAGGGCGTCTGGCTGGGGTCGTCGGTCCGCGGGATCGCCCCGGTGACCGCCGTCGACGGCCGGGCGGTGGCCCAGGACGAGCGGGCGACCGCGATCCTGCGCCAGCTCAACGGGTTCTGAGGGTCGGTATGCCGTCGTACCGGATCACCCTCGACGTGCTCGACGTCCTGCCGGGGCACGCGCCGCCGGAGGTGCTGGAGACCGCGATCCGCACGGTCCGGGCGACCCACGTGGTGGAGGCGGACGGGCTGGACCTCGTCGGCGGGGTGCCGCGGATCTGGGTGCGGTTCACCGTGGACGCGAGCGGGCGGGACGACGAGGAGCACGACGCCCGGATGGTGCGGGCGCGGGTCGTGCACGCCGTCGCGCAGGTCGCCCGGTGCCGCGACGGCCGGGCGGCACGGCGGGTCCGGGACCGCTGGGTGCCGATCGCCTGACGGCGCCACCGCCGGCGGCCTCCCGGTCAGCGGTGGCCTCCCGGTCAGCGGTGGCCTCCCGGTCAGCGGTGGCGCAGCCGCTCCAGGAGTGGTCCGAACTCCCGCGACAGGGCCTCGCCCCAGGTCGGCACCACCACGCCCTCGTCCTGCCGCCAGCGGCGCCGGGCCCGCGAGCGGGTGACGAAGAGCGCCGCGATCAGCGCCACGCCGATGGGCAGCTGGGTGGCCATGGCGAGCCGGAAGTCGCGCAGCGTGTAGGGGTTTCCGCCGGCGGAGTGGTCGAGGACCAGGCCGATCGTCAGGATCGAGACCAGGCCGGCCACGAAGGAGCCCATGATCACCACGCCGGTCGCCGCGCCCAGCCGGTGCGCGGGCGTGAAGGTGCGCGCGAAGTCGAAGCCGATCGCCGACCCCGGGCCGCCCGAGGCCAGGCCTACGACCAGGACGACGAGCAGCCACAGCGGTGCCCGCCCCGGCCACAGCAGCACCGCCACCCAGGGCAGCAGGTTGACCAGCGCGATCCCGATCGCCAGGTTGCTGCGACGCAGGGGATGACGCTGGGTCAGCAGGCCGAGGACCGGACCGATTCCCAGGCCGAGGACCACGAAGAGGGTGAGCAGGCCCGACGCCAGCTCGCGCGAGAGCCCTTCACCCTGCACGAGATAGGGCACGCCCCACATCATCGCGAAGGACAGCGACCAGAAGCCCGTCGCCCCGTGCGTGACCATGCCCAGCCAGGTGCCGGGGTGCCGCAGCACCGCGGCGACCTCCCGGTGGATCGGCTCCCGCTCGTGCGGCGCGAGGGCGGGGGACCCGGGCGGACGGTCCTGGATCAGGGTCGCGGCGAGGACGCACGACAGGGCCGCGGCGACGGCGGCCGTGCCGAAGGTCACGGACCAGCCCGGCCCGTGCAGCAGCGCGGCCAGCGGGACGGCGGCGAGCACCTGCCCGGCCTGACCCAGCAGCCCGGTGAGCTGGGTGATCAGTGGCACTCGCGTCGCGGGGAACCACGCGGGCACCAGCCGGATCACCGACCCGAAGGTCATCGCGTCCCCGGCGCCGACCAGCACGCGGGCGGCCATCGCGGTGGGCACGTCGTGCGCCGTCGCCATGAGCCCCTGGCCCACCGCCATCAGCAGGGCGCCGATCGCCACCATGCGGCGCGTGCCCAGCCGGTCGAGCGCGACCCCCACCGGCACCTGCAGGCCGGAGTAGACGAGCAGCTGCAGCACCACGAAGCTCGCGATGATCCCGGCCGGTGCGTGGAAGCGGGCGGCGGCGTCGATCCCGGCGACCCCCAGGGAGGTTCGCTGCAGCACCGCCGCGGTGTAGGCCGCGACCCCGACTCCCCAGACCACCCAGGCGCGCGCGTTCGTCACACCCCAGTGTCTCGCGGACGCGCTCCGGACCGTGACGGATGCCCGGCCCACCAGCCCCGCCGGGCCGCACGGCGGGGCCGACCAGCAGGCCGCCGCGGGCGGTCGCACGATGCGGGAGCGCCGGGAGGTGCTCACCCCGCTCCTCGGGACGTATGCCGAAGGTGCGCACCTGCGGGCTCCGGTCTACGTCGACCACGGCGACGATCTGTACGTGGGCGCCGGGACCTTCGCGAACTTCGGGCTGGTCGTGCTCGACGTGGCGCCCGTCCGGATCGGCGAGCGCGTCCAGATCGGCCCAGGCGTCCAGCTGCTCACGGCCACCCATCCGCTCGACCCCGTGGCCCGTGGGGAGGGCTGGGAAGCCGCCGCGCCGATCACGATCGAGGACGACGTGTGGCTCGGGGGCGGGGCGCTCGTGCCGGCGGGCGTCACCGTCGGCCGGGGGTCCGTGGTCGGGGCGGGTGCCGTGGTGACCAAGGACGTGCCGCCCGGCGTGGTCGTGGTGGGCAACCCCGCCCGCGTGGTCCGCCCCGTCTGACCGGCGGGTCCGCCCGGCGCTCGTCCCTCCGCCATACCGGCACGCAGTCCTCGCGCCCCGGGCGCGCTGGGAGCTCAGGTGGTGCCCGTTCTCGGGTCGGAAACGAGGGTCGGGTGCGCTCGCAGCTCAACAAGTGCACACGCCTGGGCCACCATGGACGCATGCTCGTCCACCTGCGCCTCGTCGCGCCGCCCGACCTCGCCGACGAGGTCACCGACATCCTGCTGCGTGACCCGCACACCACCAACGTCACTCGCGCCCGCGACGCCAGCCTGCGCCCTCGGGGCGACCTGATCGGCGCCGACGTGGCACGCGAGTCGGCGGACCGGCTGCTGGACGAGCTCGCCGCCACCGGGCTGTGCGACCGCGGCGGCATGTCGGTCACGGACGTGGCCGGCACCCTGTTCACCGAGGCCCGCCGGATCGAGCAGGAGGCGGCGGGCGCTGCGGACGACTCGGTGATCTGGCGGATGGTGCGCGCCGAGGCCGAGTCGATGGTGGAACCGTCGGCGAGCTACCTGACCTTCCTCACGCTGGCGACCGCGCTGGCCTCGGTAGCGGTGATCACCGACTCCCCGATCCTCGTGATCGGGGCGATGGTCGTCGGCCCGGACTTCGGTCCGGTGGGGGCGATGTGCGCCGGGATCGCCCTGCGCGACCTGCGGCTCGGATGGCGCGCGCTGTGGCTACTGCTGCGTGGCTTCCTCCTGGCGATCGCGATCGTCACGGTCGTGGCGCTGCTCGGCCGTCTGCTGGGCGCGGTCGACGCCGAGATGGTGACCCGGGAGCGGCCGATGACGGCGTTCATCTACCGCCCCGACCTGTGGTCCTTCGTGGTCGCCCTGCTCGCGGGGGCGGCGGGGACGCTCGCCATGACCGCGGAGAAGTCCAACACCATGGTCGGCGTCTTCATCTCGGTGACGACCGTGCCGGCCGCGGGCAACCTGGCGCTGGCGCTCGCGGTGCTCGACCGTGGTGAGATCCTCGGGTCGCTCACGCAGCTGGGGGTCAACCTGCTGGGCATGGTCATGGCCGGGGCCGCGACCATGCTGCTGCAGCAGCTGGTGCTGCGTCGGCAGGCGGGCGGTCACGCCTGACGGCGGGTGTCGCTGCGGAGCCCGCGGCCGCGGAGGTCACGGTCCGGGCTCGACCCCGTGGCAGGCCCGTTGACCAGGACCTCGATGAGGCACGCTAGGGACGCACCACCCGCCCCCGGACCCCCAGGAAGGCCTTCCGACGATGGATGCGCGACCCGCTGACCCCGCCGACCCTGCCGAGCCCCTCGCCCTGAGCACGCCCACCACGGCCGCCGAGGGCGCCGGTGCCACCAGGCTGACGCCCGCCGAGGGCGCCGGTGCCACCAGGCTGACGCCCGCCGAGGCGCGCGAGCTGGTCCACCAGGCCAGCCTGGAGCGTGCCGACCGGGTCGCCCGCCAGCTCGACGAGGACGACGGCGACACCACACGTGGCCGTGGCGCGATGCCGCGGATGCTCGTCATCCTGGTGGGCTGCGCGGCAGGCTTCATCGCGCTGCAGGGCATGACGGCGTACCAGTCGCTGATCGCCCCGGCCTTCCTCGCCCTCAACTTCATGATCGCGGCCTACCCGCTGAAGTCCGCCCTCACCCGGCGCAACGTGCCCGAGTGGCTGGCCTCCATCGTGATGGGCCTGGTGGTCTTCGCCGCGGTCATCCTCTTCTTCTGGGCGATGGGGTGGGCGGCGGTGTCGCTCGTCAACGAGATCCCGCAGTACGCCTCGAAGTTCCAGGTCTACTACGACACCTCGCTGGAGGAGCTGAGCAAGCTCGGCCTGGACCAGGCCAAGCTGGAGAAGCAGCTGCAGGGCGTCGATCCGCAGAGCGTGATGGGCTACGTCACCACCCTGCTCAACAGCCTGCAGTCGGTCACCGGCCTGCTCGCCGTCGTGGTGATGATGCTCTTCTTCCTGATGATGGACGCCGCCGGCTGGGGGGCCCGGATGGACGTCGCCCGCCGCCACCACCCGCGGGTGGTCGACGCCCTCGACGCCTTCGGGGGCGGGGTGCGGCGCTACTGGCTGGTGTCCAGCTTCTTCGGACTGATCGTGGCCGTCCTCAACTGGGGGGCTCTGCTCTACCTGGGGATCCCGCTCGCGGCCGTCTGGGCGGTGCTGAGCTTCCTCACCAACTACATCCCCAACATCGGCTTCGTCATCGGCCTGGTGCCGCCCGCGCTCATGGCCCTGCTCGCCAAGGGCCCGGTGACCGCGCTGTACGTCGTGATCGCCTACTGCGTCCTCAACTTCGTCGTGCAGTCGATCATCCAGCCGAAGTTCGCCGGTGACGCGATCGGGGTCACCCCGACGCTGGCGTTCGTGTCGCTGCTGTTCTGGGCCGCGGTGCTGGGTCCGATGGGCGCCATCCTCGCGCTGCCGATGACGCTGCTGCTGAAGGCCATCCTGATCGACGCCGACCCTCGGGCGCGGTGGGTCAACGCCTTCCTGGCGGCCGACCACAAGACCGCCGAGACCCCCTCGGTCAAGGACACCGTCGACCCGGACGGGGACCACCCGGACTCGGTGGCCTGACCTCGGGGCAGCACCCTCGCCGGTCGTGGGGCTCAGGCCTGCGACCAGTCCGTATGCCGGTCCGTCAGGCGGACGTCACGTCCGCTTCCCGCGCGGACCGGTGGTCGACGTGAAAGAATGGCTACCCGGCAGTAACCTCACCGCCGTACCCCTGAACCGCACGCCGGCACCGCAGCCGCCCACCCAAGGAGACGCCATGGAGCGCACCCTCTACGGCGAGGACCACGAGGCCTTCCGTCAGTCCGTCCGCGAGTTCGTCGAGCGCAGCCTCGTCCCCCGGGCCGAGGAGATGATCCGCGAGCACGTCATCCCGCGCGACATCTGGGAGGAGGCCGGGCGGCAGGGCTTCTTCGGCCTGTGCGTCCCCGAGGAGTTCGGCGGCGCCGGCATCGACGACTACCGCTTCAACGCGGTCTTCGCCGAGGAGATCGGCCGGTTCACCGCCGCCGCGTCCTCCTGCTTCGGGATCCACGCCGACATCACCGCGCCATACATCGTGCACCTGGGGACCGAGGAGCAGAAGCAGCGCTGGCTGCCCGACGTCGCCGCAGGCAAGAAGATCCTCGCCATCGGCATGACCGAGCCGTCCGGCGGCTCCGACCTCGCCTCCCTGAAGTCCACCGCGGTCCGGGACGGCGACGAGTGGGTCATCAACGGCTCCAAGACCTTCATCACCAACGGCCACCAGTGCGACCTCGCCGTCGTCGCCGTGCGCACCGACCCCACCAAGGGCGCCAAGGGCATCTCGCTGTTCGTCCTCGAGGCCGGCATGCCCGGCTTCACCAAGGGCAACAAGCTCGACAAGGTCGGCCAGGTCGAGTCCGACACCTCCGAGCTGTTCTTCGAGAACGTGCGGGTCACCGACGACCACCTGCTCGGCCCCGAGGGCATGGGCTTCGTCGAGATGATGAAGCACCTGCCGCAGGAGCGCCTCGGCAACGCCGTCGCCAACCTCGCCAACGCCCAGCAGATCCTCACCGAGACGATCCAGTACACCAAGGACCGCAAGGCCTTCGGCGCCCCCATCGGCACCTTCCAGCACAACAAGTTCAAGATCGCCGAGATGGTCACCCAGGTCGAGGTCACCCAGGCCTTCATGGACCAGTGCATCGCGGCCCACGCCGACGGCAGGCTCACCGCCGTCGACGCCGCCAAGGCCAAGTGGTGGGCCGCCGAGGTGCAGTGCGCCGTGCTCGACGAGTGCGTCCAGCTGCACGGCGGCTACGGCTACATGAACGAGTACCGCGTCGCCCGCGCCTGGCGGGACGCCCGCGTCCACAAGATCTGGGCGGGGTCGAACGAGATCATGAAGGAGCTCATCGGGCGGGACCTCGGCCTCTGAGGTCTTCCCTCGGCTGGCTCTGGGCGGGTCTCTGGCTCGTGTGACGGCTTCGCCGGGAGGGGCGGGCGGCCTTCCGTCCGCCGCTCGCCCCTCGCGGCTCCCGCCACGCCCGCCTGTCCGCCCGCCCCTCCCGGCGCCACCGCTGCGGTGCACGCCCAGGGTGGCCGACCAAGGTCGCCCGTCGTCGTCCGGCCGGGACCGCGGCCGGACCCACCAGGATTCGCCAGGGCAGCAAGGAGGTTCGCCATGAACGGGTTCGAGGACAAGGTCGGGATCGTCACCGGGGCGTCCCGGGGGATCGGGCTGGCCATCGCGCAGCGGCTCGTCGACGAGGGCGCCCGGGTGGTGATCACGGCCCGCAAGCCCCAGGCGCTCGAGGCCGCCGTGGCGCAGCTCGGGGGAGCGGAGCACGCGGTCGCCATACCCGGACATGCCGCCGACCCCGACCATCAGGACGAGGCCGTCCGCACCGCGCTCGACCGCTGGGGGCGACTGGACCTGCTGGTCAACAACACCGGGATCAACCCGGCCTACGGGCCCCTCCTGCAGCTCGACCTCGACGTCGCCCGCAAGATCCTGGACACCAACGTCGTGGCCGCGCTGTCGTGGGTGCAGAAGGCGCACGCCGCGTGGCTCGGCGAGCACGGCGGCGCGATCGTCAACGTCGGGTCCGTCGCCGGGCTGCGGGCGGCACCAGGGATCGCGTTCTACGGCGCGTCCAAGGCGGCGCTGCTACACCTCACCGAGGAGCTCGCGGTCGAGCTCGGACCCACGATCCGGGTCAACGCCGTCGCCCCCGCCGTGGTCCGCACCAGGTTCGCGGAGGCGCTCTACACCGGCCGGGAGGAGCAGGCCGCCCGCGGCTACGCGCTCAAGCGGCTCGGCGAGCCCGAGGACGTCGCCGGCGCCGTGGCCTACCTGCTCAGCGACGACGCCGCCTGGACCACGGGGCACACCATGGTCCTCGACGGCGGCGCCACCCTCGTCGACGGCTCCGCCATCGGCGGCTGAGACACCGACTGGCACGGCGGCCCGGTCCGCCGGAGACTGACCAGCAGCACCCGCCACCCTGACGAGGGACCGCACCCCGGCACACCGCACCCGGTGCGCCCCAGGCACATCGCTCGACGAGGAGACCCGATGACCACCCACCCCGAAGCAGCCCAGGGCGACACCCGCGTGCAGCGGACCGCCGTCGTGACCGGGGCCGCCCGCGGCATCGGCGCCGCCGTGGCTCGCCGCCTCGCCACGGACGGGATGGCCGTGGCCGTCCTCGACCTGGACGAGTCCGCCTGCCAGGGCGTCGTCGACGAGATCACCCGGGCCGGCGGCCAGGCGCTCGCCGTCGGGGTCGACGTCTCCGACGAGGACCGGGTGGAGGCCGCCGTGCAGCGGGTGGCCACCGAGCTCGGCGCACCGACCGTGCTGGTCAACAACGCCGGGATCCTCCGCGACAACCTCCTGTTCCGGATGACCCTGGACGACTGGGACCAGGTGATGGGCGTGCACCTGCGCGGCGCCTTCCTGATGAGCCGGGCGGCGCAGCGGCACATGACCGAGGCTCGCCACGGCCGCATCGTCACCCTGTCGTCGACCTCCGCGCTGGGCAACCGGGGCCAGGCCAACTACGCCGCCGCCAAGGCCGGGCTGCAGGGCTTCACCAAGACCCTGGCCATCGAGCTCGGGCGCTTCGGGGTGACCTGCAACGCGATCGCGCCGGGCTTCATCGCCACCGACATGACCCGCGCGACGGCCGAGCGGATGGGGGTGACCTTCGAGGACTTCCTGGCCGGGGCGGTCGCGCAGATCCCGGTGGGGCGCGTCGGGCTGCCCGAGGACGTCGCGGCGACCGCCTCCTGGCTGTGCGGCGAGGAGTCCGGCTTCGTGAGCGGGCAGGTGATCTACGTGGCCGGCGGGCCACGCGACTGACCGACCCGTGAGGACCCGAGCGAGGCCCGGAGCGGGGCGAGGTCGGTCGCCGAGGAAGCGGTCTGGCCGACCCCGCGGGGACCTGAGCGGCAAGACCGAGGTGGGGGCCGGTGGCCCGGCATACGACGAGAGGAAGCAGTCCATGAAGACGTTCAACGGGGTCCAGGAGATCGTCGCCGCCACGGGCGAGCACCTCGGCTGGTCCGGGTGGCACCAGGTGACCCAGGAGCAGGTCGACCGGTTCGCGGAGGCGACGGGAGATCACCAGTGGATCCACGTCGACCCGGAGCGGGCGGCACGCGAGACGCCCTTCGGCGGGACCATCGCGCACGGCTACTTCACCCTGTCGCGGATCCCGGGCATGCTCGAGGAGGTCTACCAGGTCACCGGCGTGACCATGGGGATGAACTACGGCGCCAACAAGATCCGCTTCCTGACGCCGGTGCGGGTGGGCAGGGCGATCCGGGTCGGCATCGAGCTGACCGACACCGTGGAGACCACGGCCGGCCTGCAGATGATCCTGACCATGACCGTCGAGGTCGAGGGGGCGGACAGGCCTGCCTGCGTCGCCGAGGTCGTCTATCTCGTGGTGCCGTGATGGACGCCCCCGAGGGCCTGGACCTGGTGGCCCTGCGCCGGCACCTCGAGCGGGAGCGCCCTGGTCTGCTGTCGGGCGAGCTGTCCGCGCGGCTGATCGCGGGCGGCCGGTCCAACCTGACGTATGCCGTGACCGACGCCGCCGGGACCACCGTGGTGGTGCGCCGACCACCGCTCGGCCACGTCCTCGCGACCGCGCACGACATGACGCGCGAGCACCGGGTGATGTCGGCGCTGGCCGCGACCGACGTGCCGGTACCCGCGACCTACCTGTGCTGCGCGGACCCGGGCGTGATCGGGGCGCCGTTCTACGTGATGGAGCGCGCGGAGGGCACGCCATACCGCCGCGCGGCGGAGCTGGAGGACCTGGGGCCGCAGCGGACTCGCGCGATCAGCGAGCGGCTCGTGGACGTGCTCGCCGAGCTGCACTCGGTGGACCCCGCAGGCGTGGGGCTCGCGGACTTCGGGCGGCCGGAGGGCTTCCTGCCGCGGCAGGTGCGGCGCTGGTCGACCCAGCTGGAGCACTCGCGGTCACGGGACCTGGCCGGGGTCGAGGAGCTGCACGACCGGCTGGCAGCCGCGGTGCCGGTGGAGCAGAGACCGGCGATCGTGCACGGCGACTACCGCCTGGACAACCTGCTCGTCGCCCCCGGTGCGTCCGCGAGCCCCGCCGCCGGCCCGGACGCCGCCGGTCACCCGCACGAGCCGGACCGGGTCACGGCGGTGCTCGACTGGGAGATGGCCACGCTGGGGGACCCGCTCACCGACCTCGGCCTGCTCGTGGTCTACCAGCAGCTCGCCGACCTGGACGTGAGCAGCGCGCTCGTGCCCGACGTGTCGCGGGCGCCCGGCCATCTCACGACCCGCGAGCAGCTCGACCGCTACGCCGTGGCGAGCGGGCGGGACGTCTCCGACCTCGGGTTCTACGTCGCCCTAGCCTGCTACAAGCTCGCGGTGATCCTCGAGGGCATCCACTACCGGTACGTCCGGGGCAAGACGCTGGGCGAGGGCTTCGCCGAGATCGGCGGCCATGTCGAGCCGCTGATCGACGGGGGTCTGCGTGCGCTGAAGGAGCAGGGCTGATGGACTTCGGGATCGACAGCACCACCCAGGGTTGGCTGGACCGGGCGCAGGGCTTCCTCGACGAGGTGGTCCTCCCGGCGGAGGCCGAGTTCCTCGCCGAGACAGCAGATCTCGACTGGCGGTGGACGGCCTCGCCGACCTTCCGCCGGGTGCGCGACGAGGCGCGCCGGCGGGGCCTGTGGAATCTCTTCCTCCTCGGCGAGCACGGCGCGGGGCTGAGCAACCTGCAGTACGCCCACGTCGCGGAGCTGTCCGGGCGCTCGATCCAGCTGATGCCGCCCGCGATGAACTGCGCCGCACCCGATACCGGCAACATGGAGGTGCTGGCGCTCTACGGCTCCCCCGAGCAGCGCGAGCGGTGGCTGAAGCCCCTGCTGGCCGGCGAGATCCGCTCGGGCTTCGCGATGACCGAGCCCGCGGTCGCGTCCTCCGACGCCACCAACATCGAGCTGACCATCCGCCGCGACGGCGACGACTACGTCCTGAACGGGCGCAAGTGGTGGACCACCGGCGCCATGAACCCGGACTGCCAGGTCTTCGTCGTGATGGGCAAGACCGACCCGGACGCCGAGCGGCACCGCCAGCAGTCGATGATCCTCGTGCCGCGGGACACCCCCGGGCTCACGGTGGAGCGCGGGCTGACCGTCTTCGGGTATGACGACCACGACCACGGCGGCCACGGGGAGCTCGTCTTCGACGGCGTGCGGGTGCCCGCGAGCAACCTCGTCGGGGAGGAGGGCGGCGGCTTCGCGATCGCGCAGGCCCGGCTCGGCCCCGGCCGCATCCACCACTGCATGCGCTCGATCGGTCTGGCGGAGCGCGCGATCGACCTGATGTGCGAGCGCGCTTCGCGGCGGGTGGCCTTCGGGCGGCCGCTCGCCGAGCAGGGTGTGGTGCGCGACTGGATCGCCGAGTCCCGGGTGCGGGTCGAGCAGCTGCGCCTGCTCACCCTCAAGACCGCCTGGCTCATGGACACGGTCGGCAACAAGGGCGCCCACACCGAGATCCAGGCCATCAAGATCGCGACGCCGCGGACGGTGGAGTGGGTGCTGGACAAGGCCATGCAGGTGCACGGCGGCGCCGGGATCTGCCAGGACCTGCCGCTGGCCGCGATGTTCGCCGGGATCCGCACCCTGCGCTGGGCGGACGGCCCCGACGAGGTCCACAAGAGCTCGCTCGCCAAGACCGAGCTGCGCCGCTGGGCCGCCGGCCGGTCCTGACCGGTGCCCTCCACCTGGACCGGCCTGCGGGTCGGACTGGGTGGGCGCGTGGGTCTGGGGTGGGGTGTCGGTCTGTGGCCGGACCGCAGACGGACGCCCTGGGGCGAGACAAACGCCCTCGGCTCAGACCGTCGCGCCGGGGGAGGCGAGGGCGCAGGCGTCCGCTCCGGGGTGAGACGTGTGGCCTGGCGAACACCTGTGCGCCGGCGCAGGCGTGGGCGCCCAGCCGGGCTGCGGTCAGGCGAGCGAGTCCCGCCACGCCTGGTGGAGCGCGGCATACCGCCCCTGGCCGGACCCGGCCAGCTCGGCGGGCGAGCCGTCCTCGACGACCTGCCCGTGCTCCAGCACCAGCACGCGGTCGGCGATCGCGACGGTGGACAGCCGGTGGGCGATGATGATCGCGGTGCGGTCGGCGAGGATCGTGCGCAGCGCCCGCTGGACGAGCTGCTCGCTGGGCACGTCGAGCGAGGACGTCGCCTCGTCCAGGATCAGCACCGCCGGGTCGGCGAGGAAGGCCCGTGCGAAGGCCACCAGCTGGCGCTGACCGGCCGAGAGCCGCCCGCCCCGCTTGCCCAGGTCGGTGTCGTAGCCGGCGGGCAGCCCGGCGACGAAGGCGTCGGCCCCGACGGCCCGAGCGGCCTGCTCGATCTGCTCGCGCGTCGCCCCCGGCCGCCCGAAGCCGATGTTGTCGGCGACGCTGCCCTCGAAGATGACGTTCTCCTGGGTCACCATGACGACGTTGCGCCGCAGGTCGGCGTCGGCGAGGTCGCGCAGGTCGGTGCCGTCGAGCCGCACCGCACCGGCCGTGGGGTCGTAGAACCGCGCGACGAGCTTGGCGATGGTGGTCTTGCCGGCGCCGGTGGTGCCGACCAGCGCCAGGGTCTGACCGGCCGGTATGTCGAGGTCCAGGCCGGGCAGCACGGGCCGCTCGGGGTCGTAGCCGAAGCGCACCCGGTCGAGCCGGACGGCGCCGTGGGCCCGGCCGAGCGGGGTGGGGTCGGTCGGCTCGACCACGGTGGGCTGTTCCTCGAGCACGCCGGAGAGCTTCTCCAGCGCGGCCGAGGCGGACTGGAAGGTGTTGTAGAACTGGCTGATCTCCTGCATCGGCTCGAAGAACATCCGCAGGTAGAGCAGGAAGGCCGCGAGGACGCCGACGGTCATCTCGCCCTGCATCACCCGCCAGCCGCCGTACAGCAGCACCATGGCGATGGTGAGGTTGCCCGTGAGCCGCACCGCGGGCATGAAGATCGCGATCAGCCGGAAGGCGTCGGTGTTGGCGTCGCGGTAGCGGTCGGCCACCTCACCGAAGATCTCCTGGTTGCGGGGCTCACGGCGATAGGCCTGGACGGCGCGGATGCCCGTCGTCGTCTCCACGAACTGCACGATGACCAGCGCCGACGCCTCCCGGACGGTGCGGTAGCTGCGGGTCGAGGCCAGCGAGAACCACCGCAGCACGAGCAGCAACGGCGGGAACGCGAGCAGGCACAGCGCCCCGAGCCGAAGGTCCAGGAGCACCAGCAGGATCGCGGTGCCGACCATGGTGAGCACGGCGTTGACGAGCCCGTCGAAGCCGGTGGCGAGCAGCTCCTGGATGGCCTCGACGTCGCTGGTCATCCGCGAGACGACCCGCCCGGAGGTGTAGCGGTCGTGGAACTGCACGTCGAGCCGCTGGAAGTGGCTGAACACCCGGCGGCGCAGCTCCAGCAGCACGTCCTGGCCGATCCGCCCGGACCGGGACAGGAAGAAGATCCGGGTGGTGGCCTGCACCACGAGGGCGACGACGAGCAGCGTCAGCACCTGCCCGAGCGCGGCGTTGCCCTGGTGCGCGACGAGGGGCGGGACGCCGTGGTCGATGCCGCGCTGGACGAGCGTGGGGACGGCGAGGCGGGCGAGGTTCTCGACCACCACGACCAGGCACAGCAGCCACACGAGCCGCTTGTGGGGGCGCAGCAGGTCCCACAGCAGGGCGCGGCTGCGGGCCTGCAGCGCCAGCCCGGTGGCCTCGGAGCGGTCCTCGAGGTGCTCGCCGGCGACCCCGCGCCAGCCCTCGCGGACGGCGCTGCCGTCGGCCTCCTGCCGGACCCGGTCGTCGGGCTCGCCCTCGGGGGAGGATCCGGTATGCCGCGCCTGCGGCGAGGCGGTGGCCGGGCTCATCGGTGGTGGTCCTCTCCGTCGTGGTCGAGCGCGTCGCGGGCGTCGCGGCCCTGCTCCCTGGCCGCACGGTCGCTGCCGGCCAGCACGAGGGTCTGCTCGTCGATGTCCCCGCCGACGGTGTGCTCGGCGGGGTCGATCTCGTCGTCGGCCGCGAGGAGGCGGCGATAGGCGGGCACGGTCGCGAGGAGCTCGGCGTGGGTGCCGACGTGGGTGATGGTGCCGCCCTCGAGCAGGGCGACCCGGTCGGCGAGCAGCACCGTGGAGGCGCGGTGCGCCACGATCACCGCGGTGACGCCGACGAGGACGCGCCGCAGGGCCTCCTCGACCAGCGCCTCGGTGTGCACGTCGAGCGCGGACAGGGTGTCGTCCAGGACGAGCACGCGGGGGTGGGTGAGGACCGCGCGGGCGAGCGCGAGGCGCTGCCGCTGGCCGCCCGACAGCGACAGGCCCTGCTCGCCGATGCGGGTGTCCAGGCCCCAGGGCAGGTCGTGGACGAAGCCGGCCTGGGCGACCTCGACGGCCTGCGTCACCTCGGCGTCGGTGGCGTCCTCGCGGCCGAGCGTGAGGTTCTCCCGCGCCGACATGGAGAACAACGTGGGCTCCTCGAAGGCCGTCGCGACGGTCCGGCGCAGCGACTCCAGCCGCAGGTCGCGGACGTCGACGCCGTCGATGGTGACGCGACCTGCGGTGACGTCGCGCAGCCGGGGGATCAGGCTGGTGAGCGTGGTCTTGCCGGAGCCGGTGGCACCGACCAGGGCGACGGTCTCGCCGGGCGCCAGGTCGAGGTGGACGTCGTGCAGCACGTCCTCGTCGGCGTCGGGGAACCGGAAGCAGACCCCCTCCAGGCGCAGGTGCCCGCGGGGCCGGTCGAGGTCGCCGGGCCCGTCGGCGATCTCGAGCGGGGAGTCCATGACCTCGGTGACCCGGTCGGCGGCGGTCATGGTCTCCTGCAGCATCGAGATCAGGAAGCCGAGGGAGGCGACCGGCCACACCAGGGAGAGCATCAGGGTGAGGAAGGCGACCAGGGTCCCCAGGGTGATCCGGCCGTCCGCGACGGCGAGGGCCCCGAGCCCGAGCACCACGACGAGGGTGAGGTTGGGGATGACCTCCAGGAAGGTCCAGAACAGCGAGGTCAGCCGCACCTTGCGCAGCGACGTCGCCCGCAGCCGCCGGGCCCGCTCGTCGAAGGTCGCGTAGACGTGGTCGGCGCGGCCGAAGCTCTTGATCACCCGCAGCCCGTGGGCGCCCTCCTCGACGGAGGTGGCGACGTCGCCGGTCTGGTCCTGCACCTCGCGGGAGACGGTGGTGAGGGCGTGCTCGGTGCGGTGCACGAGCAGGGCGACCGGAACCACGGAGGCGAGGACCACGAGCCCGAGGGGCCAGGCCATCCGCAGCAGCAGGCCGACGACCACGGCGATCTGCAGCAGGTTGGTGACCAGGAAGATCAGCGCGAAGCCGAGGAACCGCCGCAGGGTCCCCAGGTCGGACATCATGCGCGACAGCAGCTGCCCGGACTGCCATCGCGAGTGGAAGCTCGCGGGGAGCCGCTGCAGGTGGGCGTACAGTTCCTTGCGGATCGACGCCTCGACCTCCTGCATGGCCCGGCTCACGACCCAGCGCCGGACGAGGATCAGCGTCGCCTCGGTCACGCCGAGCGTCAGCGCGAGCAGGCCCAGGGTGAGCAGTCCCCGCCCGTCCCGGTGGGCCACCGGGCCGTCGATGATCCGCCCGGTGATCAGGGGGATCGAGATCGACGTCAGGATCCCGGCCAGCGCCGCCGCGAACGACAGCAGGAAGCGAGCCCGGACGGGCCGCAGGTAGTGCATGAGTCGGTGCAGGGACGTGGTGGCGCGCACCCGTGCGGGTCGCGGCGGAAGTGTCGGCATCACCGCCAGTCTGGCACCGGGCACCGACATGCTCCCGGGGACGGCGGACTCAGCCCGCAGCCACCTCCGGGGCGGCACCGTGCGGCCGGGCGGTGGCGGGGCCCAGGGTGCGCGACGGCCGCCCCAGGCAGGGAGCCACGCAGGCCCAGACCCGGTCGCCCCCGGCGCGCTTGGCGGCGTACATCCGGTCGTCGGCGGCGTGGAGCGCCTGGTCCAGGTCGGGGTGCTCCACCGTGGTGACCCCGATGCTCACCGAGATCACCGGCACCGCCTGCCCGTCGGCGGGTGTCGGCAGCGCCTCCCGGGCCACCCCGCGCAGCGCGTCCAGGTCGTCGGCGAGCGACGCGGTGGCCCGCCCGTCGGGCGCAGGCGGGCGGACGACGACGAACTCCTCCCCGCCGTACCGCGTGACCAGGTCCGTCGGCGGCAGGTGCGCGCGCAGGACCTCCCCGAAGACCCGCAGCACCGTGTCACCCGTGGCGTGACCGAAGGTGTCGTTGATCACCTTGAAACGGTCCAGGTCCATCAGGGCCACCTGGGCGGGCCGCTCCCGGCTGCTGCCGGCGATCAGGTCGGGGGCCACGTCGGTGAGGTGCTGGCGGTTGTGCAGCCCGGTCAGCGCATCCCGGGAGCCCAGCTCACGGATCCGCTCGTGCGCGACCCGCAGCTCGTCCAGCGCCGCCTGCCGCTCGGCGAGGGCCTGCTCGAGGGCGTCGGCACGGCCCTGCGCGGCGGCCCGGTCACGCAGCAGGTGACCGCGCCGGTGCCAGGCGTCCAGGGCCCGGGCCTGCCGGGTGGCGTCGCCCTCGCGCAGCTGGTCGGAGATCGTGGCCGACCGCCGGGCCGCGGCCAGGGCCAGACGCAGGTCACCGGCCGCCTCCGCCGCCGCGGACAGGGCCGTCTGCAGCTGCACCTCCTCGTAGGCCGAGAGCTGGTCGGCCGGCTGGTCCTGCAGGATCCGGACCGCGCGCTCCGGGTGCCCGGCGCGCACCTCCAGCGCCGCCGTGATACGGGCCAGGGCCAGGCGCACCACGGTGTTGCGCACCTCCTCCGGCCTCGGGGCGTCCGCGAGCAGGTCCCGCGCCGCGGCCACGTCGCCGCCGACGAGGCAGGACTCGGCCAGCAGGCAGCGCCCCTTGAGGTGGACCTCGGGCCACGTGTCGGCGAGTACGACCAGCGCCTGCCGGACCCAGTCCTGCGCCTGGGCGAGATCTCCCTTGCGCAGGGCCATCTCACCGATGTTGAGCTGGATCACGCCCAGCAGCGTGGGCGCGTCCACCCGGCGAGCCAGCTCCAGCGCCTCCAGGAACAGCTCCGTGGCCCGCTCGTAGGAGTGCATGCTCAGCACCGCGGAGTTCTGCAGCACGCCGGCTCGACCTACGACGTCGCCGTGCACCTCGAAGAGACGGCCGGCCTCGACGAAGCGGTCCTGCGCCTCCCGCTCCAGGCCCAGCCCCGACAGGACGATCGCCGTGGTCTCCAGGGCCCGGGCCCGCCACAGGTCACGGCCGGTGGGATCGGGCTCGCCCGGGGACGGCCTGCCGATGGCCTCCTCGGCCTCGATCGCCAGGGCGAGGGCCTCATCCATCCGGCCCACGGCCCACGTCGCGCGGGCCCGCAGCACCGCCGTGACCGGGTGGTCCGGCAGGGCGGCGACCTGCTGGGCGAAGAGGTCGGCGGAGCGGTGCCGCTCCCGCCACACCCGGTCCAGGCGCGTGATCAGGTCGGGGTCGTCCGCGGTGCCGGTGCCGCCGCCGGGGGGAGTGGTCGAGGGGGTGGTCACGCGCCCATCCTGCCGCGACGGCGTGGTGTGCGCCGCACCAGGCGGCGCCCGCCCGGTGCGGCCGGGCGGGAGGGTTCGGCCGCACCGTGCGGGGGGCGGCGTGGCCGGTGCGGTCTGCGTGGTGGATCCGCCGGTCAGCGGTTCGCAAGGAGGTCATTCGACCGGCTCGGGACCGGTCACGCGGTCACCGCCGGAGCGTTTCGCGGCATACATGCCGCGGTCCGCGACCAGCAGCGCCGACGGCAGGTCGGGGGTGGTCAGCTCGACCACGCCGATGCTCATGGCGACGCCGGGCAGCAGGCGGCCGAGGGGATCACGGGCCCGGGTGCTCCCGGCGACGGCCCGCAGCCCGTCCAGGTCGGCGGCCAGGGGCCGCCGCCGGTCGTCCGGGCCGGCCGGCGGGCGGACGACGACGAACTCCTCGCCGCCGTACCTCGCCACCAGGTCCGACGGCGGCAGGTGCTCGACCAGCACCCTCGCGAAGGCCTGCAGGACGGCGTCGCCCGCCGCGTGCCCCAGGGTGTCGTTGATGCGCTTGAACTCGTCCAGGTCGACGAGGGCGACCTGGGCCGGTCGACCTGGACGGGCGCTCGCGACGAGCCGCACCCCGGCGTCCATCAGGTGCTGACGGTTGTGCAGGCCGGTGAGCGGGTCCCGGACGCTCAGCTCGCGGATCTGCGCCGTCGCCCGGCTCAGCTCGGCCAGGGCGTCCTCCAGGGAGGCGGCGCGCTCGCGGGCGGCCTCCCGCTCCTGCCGCAGCAGCGACGACCGGTGCCACACGTCCAGGGCCCGGGCCGCGGTGGTGCGGTCCTCGGCCCCGACGACCCGCAGCTCCTCGAAGGCGCGCCGGGCGGTCTCCAGGGCCTGCTCCGGCCGCCCGGCCTGCGCCTGCAGGTCGGAGAGCAGCTGCAGGAGCAGGGGCTCGGCGGTCCGGTCCCCACCGGCCTCCAGGACGGTCTCCACCACGGGTATGACGCTCTCCGCCCGCCCCTGCGCGAGCGCGACCGCACCGATCGCCCTGGCGACGGCGGCGCGCAGCTTGGGGTCAGGGGTCGTCAGCGGGTCGGGGAGCAGGTCGGCCTCCCGCCGGGCCCCGACCAGGTCGTCACGCAGCAGGGCCAGGTCGACGAGCACGCACCGGGCGCTCACCGCGAGGTCCGGTGCCTCGACGGCGAGGATCGCCTCGGCCGATCGAGCCAGCGCCTCCCGCTCCTCCCAGGGCATGCCGGTGTCGGCCCCCACGTGGGCGAGGTTCAGGCGGATGACGCCGACGAGGGCGGGGTCCGCCGCTTGCTCAGCCAGGGCGAGGGCCTCGAGGTAGAGCTCCAGCGCGGTCTCGTCGGCCTGGAACCGGAGGGTGGCGATGTTCTGCAGGGAGCTGGCGACGCCCACCGGGTCCTGCAGCCGGTGGTAGAGCTCGGAGGCGGCCGCGAGCGAGCCCTGCGCCTCGTCCAGCAGCCCCAGGGGGAGCAGGACGTTGCCGCGGGTCTCGAGCAGCCGGGCCCGCCATACGTCGTCCTCGCGCAGCCCGTCCTCGGCCTCGGCGCACAGCTGCAGGCAGCGCCCCAGGTCGCCGTCGGCCAGCGCCACCCGGGACTGCAGGAAGGTCCGGACCGGGTGGGCGGGCAGCGCGGCGACCGACTCCCGGAAGCCGGAGGGGTCGCGGTACCGCTGCTGCCAGATCCGCTCGACCGCGTGCGGGTCGGGGACGTCGGCAGCCATGGGCCCACCCTAGGGAACGGTCGAGGACCTGACCACGGATCGTCACGGAGTTGAGCCTGCCGAGCGACGAGCATCGGGGCAGAGCCGTCAGGTGCGACCCGTGAGGGCGGCGTCGGCCGGCTGACGACGGGGTTCCGGCTCCCTCGGACGCCCGCCCTCCCCTCACCAGGATCGTGTGCGTCGACCGCCGGAATCCGGCGGTCGACGCACACGATCCTGGTGGTGTCGGCGTCGGCCGGAGAGCCCTCGAATACCCCATGGGCAGGTGCGGGCCCGGTCCGCCGCCAGGGGTGGCTGGGCGGGGGCGGTGCCCGCCTAGACTGGCACGGTGCTGACTACCCTCCTCGACGGCCAGGTGATGGCCGAGAAGCACGGCTCCGGCCACCCCCGCGTCATCGCCCTGCACGGCTGGGCCCGCACCCGCCACGACTGGGCCCCCGTGCTGCGCGACCACGACGCGCTCGCGCTCGACCTGCCCGGCTTCGGAGCCACCGCGCCGCCGCCCGACGGCTGGTCGACCGAGCAGTATGCCGACCAGCTGCTGCCCCTGCTCGACCCCGCCGCCCCCGTGGTGCTGATGGGTCACTCCTTCGGCGGGCGGGTGGCGGTGCACGCCGCCCGGCTGCGGCCGGAGGGGGTCGCGGGGCTCGTGCTCACCGGCGTGCCGCTGCTGCGCGCGCAGCTCGCCCCGGCGGGCGCCAAGCCGGCCCGTGGCCCGCTGGACCTGCGCGTCGCCAAGGCCCTGCACAAGCGCGGGATCGTCCCCGGGTCCGTCGTCGACCGCTACCGCAAGAAGTACGGCTCCGCCGACTACAACGCCGCCCAGGGCGTGCTGCGCACCGTGCTGGTGAAGGCCGTCAACGAGGACTACACCCGCGAGCTGGAGGCCGTGCGCGCCGCCGGCATACCGACCGAGATGGTCTGGGGGGCAGGGGACACCGCGGCTCCTGTCGCCATGGCGCGCGCCGCCGCCGAGCTCGTCGGCCCCACCGCCCAGCTCGACGTCGTGGAGGGGTCCGCCCACCTGCTCGACGACGCCCTCGTCGCCCACCTGCGGTCCGCCCTGGACCGCGTCCTCGCCAGCCCCAAGGAGTCCCGCCCGTGATCCTCGACGTCGTCACCTGGGCCGCCGTGGCCGCCGCGCTCGCCGCCGAGGACTCGCGCTGGCTGCGGGTCGCGCAGCGGGAGCACTACGAGCCCGGCCGCGACACCGCCATGGCGCGGCTGTGGACCGAGGTCAAGCCGGAGAACGCCGTGCTGCTCGGCGCCGCCGCCATCTGCATCGGCGCGGGCCTGTGGAGCAAGCCGTTCACCCTCGTCGGGCTCGCCGCCATCGCCGCCTGGCCGCTCGGTCTGCCCGTGCGTGGCACGACCAAGGCGCTCGCGTGGACCGACCGGATGAAGCGGCTCTCGGCCGTGACCGTCGGCCTGCAGCTCGTGCTCGCCGCGGCCGCCGGGCTCGCGCGCGGGCCGTATGCCGCCGCCGTGGTCGCCCTGCTCGCGGTGCCGCTGGTGGACCTGGCCATGGCGATCATGCGGCCGGTGGAGCGCCGGATGGCGCAGAAGTTCGTCGTCGAGGCGCAGGACAAGCTGCGCCGGATGCGCCCCACCGTGGTCGCGATCACCGGGTCCTACGGCAAGACGTCGACCAAGCTCTACGTCAACCAGCTGCTCTCGCGCTCGCACGCCGCCGTCGCGTCGCCGGCGTCGTTCAACAACCTCATGGGGCTGTCGCGCACCGTCAACGACCGGCTCGTGCCCGGCACCGAGGTGTTCGTGGCCGAGATGGGGACCTACGGCCCCGGCGAGATCCGCGAGCTGTGCAAGGTCTTCCCGCCCACGATCGCCGCGATCACCACGATCGGCGAGGCCCACCTGGAGCGGATGAAGAACCGCGAGACCATCGTCGCCGCCAAGTCCGAGATCACCGAGGACGCGGCCGTGTCGGTGCTCAACGTCGACGTGCCCGAGCTCGCGGCCCTCGCCGACCGGCTCGAGGGGGCCAAGCGGGTCGTGCGTTGCTCCGCGACCGCCGGGGCCTGGGCCGACGTGGTCGTCGCCCCCGAGGGGGACCGCTGGGCGGTCACCGTCGACGGCGAGCACGTCACGACCGTGGACGGGCCGCCCGCCGGCCACCCGATCAACCTCGCGGTCGCCGTGGGCATCGCGCGGGCGCTCGACGTGCCTGCCGCGTCGCTGGCGCCCCTGATGGTCGACCTGCCGGGTGCGGCCCACCGCGCCGAGCTGCAGCGCGACGAGCGCGGGGTCGCGGTCATCGACGACACCTACAACTCCAACCCCGACGGCGCCGCGTCGGCGCTGCGGTCCGCGCGGGCCGCCGTGGGCGAGGGCGGGCGGATCTACACGATCACCCCCGGCATGGTCGAGCTCGGTGACCAGCAGGCGGCGCGCAACCGGTCCTTCGCCGCCGCCGCGACGGCCGCGGACGACCAGGTGCTGGCGATCACCGGCCTGACCAACCGGCGGGCGCTGCTCGCCGGCGCGCAGGGGCAGCCGGGCGAGGTGCGCACCTATCCCTCGCGGGAGGCCGCGGCGGCCGAGATCATGGCCCAGGCCACGGCCGGCGACGTCGTCCTCTTCGAGAACGACCTGCCCGACCACTACGCCTGACCAGGCCGTTGGTCGAGCACCTCGCGGTCCTGGCCCGGACCCACCTGCTGCTGTCCTGACGCCCGCTGTCCGGCCGGGTCGTCGGACGGCCTCGGGCGTCAGGCCAGCAGCAGGGCGGCAGCCACGACGGCGAGGGGTATGCCGAGCAGCGCCGCCAGGACCAGGCGGCCGCCGGTGGTGGCGAGGTTGGGATCCCAGCCGTTGCCCGCCGGGCGCGGCACCCACACCCGCGGGTCGTCCGGGTCGAGGTAGGCCGCCCCCCAGCGCCTCTTGGCCGGGTCCTGCACCCGGACGGGCCCGTCGAGGGCCGACCGGGTGTCACGGGCGCTGAGCACGCCGATCAGGACGAGCGCCGACACCACGACGCCCAGCACCACCACCACGGCCACCAGGTCATCGCTCATGTCGTCCAGGCTAGTCGCGGCGCCCTGCTCGGTGCGGGCAGTTCGGCGCGTCCGCGAGGGGTCGTGTGCCGGGGGCGGTGCCCCTAGGCTCGCGGCATGGACGCCACCGTCACCCTCGCCGCCGTCGACGACGAGCTGCTCGCCCGCCTGGTCACCGTGGCCACCACCGACGCCACGGCGGGTGAGGTCACTGCGCCGATCACCCCGGGCGACGACTGGACGCCCGAGCGGGTCGCGTGGTTCGAGGACTACCACCGCCGCTGCCGGGCCGGGCTGACCGGGCCGGCCGGGGAGGCGATCTGGGCAATCCTGACCGACGTCGACCCGGTGGGGTGCGTGCGGCTGCGGGTGACCGACGAGCCCGGCGTCCTGGAGACCGGGATCTGGCTGGCCCGTTCCGCTCGGGGTCGCGGGATCTCCACGGCGGCAACCAGACTCGTGCTCGCCGAGGCACGACGTCAGGGCGCCCGGCGAGTCGTCGCCGACACCGCGCAGACCAACGTCGCCGCCCAGGGGCTGCTGCGGTCGGCGGGCTTCGCGCTCGCGGCCGCGGGGGCGGGGCGCGTCGGCGCGACGGCCGACCTCGGTGGCGGCGTCACCCCCTGAGCGGGTGCCGGGCCGGTGTCGGGCGGCGCGCCGGACAGCCGCCGGGTCAGCGAGGTCCGGCCACCGGCATACGATCAGCACCAAACCCACCAGAACGTCTGCAGAAAGGTCACCCAGACCATGCCCCAGACCGTGACCGTCGTCTTCGGCGGGCCCTCGGCCGAGCACGACATCTCGATCCTCACCGGCCTGCAGTGCGAGCGCGTCCTGCAGCGCGCCGGCGCCCAGGTCCAGTGCCTCTACTGGGACCGCGGCGGCCGCTGGCACGCGGTCCCGCCGCAGACCGAGGCGCGCGACTACCTCGACGGCGCACCGGCCAAGGCGCAGAAGGTCGAGCTCAAGCTCGGCGCCGGCGCCGAGGACGGATTCCACATGAAGGCCGGCTTCCGCGGCACCAAGAAGCTCGAGCTCGGCGCGGTCCTGCTCGCCCTGCACGGCGGCGCCGGCGAGTCCGGCGGCACGCAGGCGCTCTTCGAGCTGCTGGGCGTCCCCACGACCGGCTCCTCCCCGGCGGCCGCGGCGCTCGGCATGGACAAGCTCGCGTTCGGCGCGCTCATGGCCGACGCCGGCGTCCCCACGCTGCGCCGCGAGATCGTCTCGCCGACCTTCCGCCCGACCTTCCAGGGCCCCTACATCGTCAAGCCGCGGTTCGGCGGCAGCTCGATCGGCATCGAGGTCGTCGACGACCACGACACCGCGCTGGCCCTGCTCAAGAGCTCGTTGCACATGCGCGCCGGCGCCGTCGTGGAGCCCTTCCGCGACGACCTGTGGGACCTGAACATCTCGTTCACCACCGCGCCCGAGCTCAAGACCTCGCTGATCGAGAAGCCCCTGCGCAAGGAGGGTGGCGCGATCTACGACTACGCCGGGAAGTACATGGGCGGCGGCGCCGACGGCATGACCTCCGCGCCGCGCGAGCTGCCGGCCCGGATCAGCCCCGAGCTGGAGGCCACGGCGCGCGAGCTCGCGACCAAGGTCGCCGAGCTGACCGGCCTGACCGGCATCAACCGCGTGGACTTCCTGACCGACGGGACCGAGATCTTCGTCAACGAGGTCAACTCGATCCCCGGCGCGATGGCGCTCTACCTCTGGCCCGACGAGGACCCGGGCAAGATGCTGCTCGCCATGGTCGAGGAGGCCAAGCTGGCGAGCCACCGCGTGCCGACGACGTCCTTCGAGGAGGGGGCCGCGCTGCGCGCCGCCGGCGGCATCTCCGGCAAGCTGACGGGTCTCGGCCCGCAGCGCTGACCCGCGCCGACGGGGGAGCCGCACCGCCCAGAGGGTGGCGCGGCTCCCCTCGTCGCATCCGTCGCATCCGCCGCCCCCCGTCTCCTCCGGCGCGCCACCAGGGGCAGCTGGCGGGGTCAGGGCGTGGGGAGCTCGCGCTTGAGGATCTTGCCGGTCGCGCCCTTCGGCAGGGCGTCCACGAACCGGATCTCGCGCGGGTACTTGTACCCCGCCAGTCGCTCCTGGCAGAAGGTCCGCAGCTCGGCCGCGGTCTCGTCGGAGCCCGCCAACCCCGACTCGGGCCGCAGCGCCACGAAGGCCGCGACCTCCTCGCCGTACAGCTCGTGCGGTATGCCGACCACGGCGGCCTCCAGCACGGCCGGGTGCTCGTAGAGGACCTCCTCGACCTCACGCGGATAGACGTTGTAGCCGCCGCGGATGATCATGTCCTTGGCCCGGTCGACGATGAAGTAGTAGCCGTCCTCGTCCACGCGCCCCAGGTCGCCGGACCGGAACCACCCGTCCGCGTCGATGGCCGCCGCCGTCGCGTCGGGGCGACCCCGGTAGCCGCGCATGACGTTCTCGCCGCGGATGACGATCTCGCCGACCTCACCGGGCGGCACCGGCCCGCCCTCCGGGGTGCGCAGCGCCATCTCCACGCCGCGGATCGGGGTGCCGATGGAGCCGGGCTTGCGCTCGGCGTCGGGGTGGTTGAACGACGCGACGGGTGAGGTCTCGGACAGGCCGTAGCCCTCGAGGATCATCGCCCCGAAGGTCTCCTCGAAGGCCCGCAGCACCTCGACCGGCAGCGACGCGCCCCCGGAGACGCAGGTGCGCAGCGAGGACAGGTCGGGCACCGGCGAGCCCTCGGCGGCGAGGGTGCGGGCGGCCTGCAGCATCGCGGCATACATGGTCGGGACGCCCTCGAAGACCGTGGCGCGGTCGCGCTCGACGACGCGCAGCGCCTGGTCCGGGGTGAACCGCGGGATCAGGGTCAGGGTGGCGCCGGCGAGGACGGCGGTGTTCATGGCGCAGGTCATCCCGAAGACGTGGAACAGCGGCAGGCAGCCGATCACGGTGTCGTCGGGGGTGAGGCGGACGAGGGTGTCGTTGGTGGTGCGGGCGTTGCTGAGCAGGTTGCGGTGGCGCAGCTCGGCGCCCTTGGGCCGGCCGGTGGTGCCGGAGGTGTAGAGGATGACCGCGGTGTCGTCGTCGTCGCGGTCGACGACCTCGGCCAGCGGCGTGGCCGCGGCCAGCAGCGCGGGCAGCTCCTGCACGTCGACGAAGGTCGCGTCCGCCTCGCGGGCGCCCTCGGCGGCGTCGGGGGTCGCGGCGACGATCAGCCGGGCGCCGGAGTCGCGCAGGTAGTACTCGATCTCGCGGGGCTTGAACATCGGGTTCATCGGCACGACCACGCCGCCCGCGCGCAGGATCCCGTAGTAGGCGATCACGAAGGCCGTGACGTTGGGCAGGCTCAGCACGACCGGATCGCCCGGCCGCACCCCCTGGCCCTGCAACCAGCCGGCGGCCAGCGCGGACCGGTGCTCGAGCTCGGCATACGTGAGCTCCTGCTCGTCCTGCCGCAGCGCGACGTGCCCGGGCTGCCGTCGGGCCGTGGTCGTCAGGATGGTCGCGAGGTTGGTCATGGTGTCCTCCGGTGGGCGTCGTTGCCGTGGGGGGAGCGTAGGGCGGTCGGGTTGACCGCGACAGCGCCGTCCAGGGCATGATCGACGCATGAGCCTGCAGAGCGTGACCGAGACCACCATCGGCCGAGACCGGGACCGCGACCTCGACGTCGTCGTCTACGGGGCGACGGGGTATGTCGGCCGGCTGATCGCCGGGCACCTGGCCCGCCACGCCCCGGCGGGGGTGCGGATCGGCCTCGCGGGCCGCTCGCGGGAGCGGCTGGCACAGGTGCGCCGCTCGCTGCCGGCGTCGGCGGGCCGCTGGTCGCTCGTCGTGGCGGACTCCGCGGACGAGGACTCGCTGGCGGTGCTGGCCGAGCACACCCATGTGGTGCTGTCGACGGTGGGTCCCTATGCGCGGCACGGCCTTCCGCTGGTGTCGGCGTGCGCCTACGCCGGCACCGACTACGTCGACCTGACCGGGGAGACGCTCTTCGTGCGCGACTCGATCGACCGCTACGACGAGGTCGCCCGCCGCTCGGGCGCGCGGATCGTCCACTCCTGCGGGTTCGACTCGATGCCGTCCGACCTCGGGGTGCTGCTGACCGCCGACCACGCCCGCGAGGAGGAGCAGGGCACCCTCACCGAGACCACGCTGCACGTCCGGCGGATGCGGGGTGGCATCAGCGGCGGCACGCTCGACTCGATGCGGCTGCAGGTCGACAGCGTGCGCGGCGACCGCTCGCTCGCCCGCAGGGTCATGGATCCCTATGCCCTGAGCCCCGACCGGGCCGCGGAGCCCGAGCCGGAGGGGCGCGTCGGCCAGGTGGTGCTGGAGCGGTCCGCGGACACGGGGTCGTGGGCGGCGCCGTTCTTCATGGGCGGCTTCAACGCCCAGGTGGTGCGCCGCAGCAACGCGCTCGTGGGCTGGGCCTACGGCCGGGGTCTGCGCTATCGCGAGGTCGTCGACACCGGGCGAGGGCGGCTCGCGCCGCTCAAGGCCCTGGGCATGGCGTCGGTGCTGCCCGCCCTGGCCACCGGCTTCGCGACGCCGGGGCTGCGGCAGGTCGTGGACCGGGTGCTCCCGTCGCCCGGCGAGGGGCCGAGCGAGCAGGCCCGCGCCCGCGGCGAGTTCGTCATGGAGGTGCACGCGACCACGACCACCGGGGCGCGGTATGTCACCACGGTGGCGGCGCCGCACGACCCCGGGTACGACGGCACGGCTGTCATGATCGGCGAGGCTGCCCTCACCCTGGTGCTCGACCGCCCCCGGCTGCCCGCCCTGACCGGGGTGCTCACGCCGGCGACGGGGCTGGGCGAGGCCTGCGCGGCCCGCCTGGTGTCCCAGGGCTTCGTGGTGCGGACCGAGCGGCGCCCCTGACCGTCGCCGCCGACGGTGACGGTCAGGGGCGCCGGGCCTGCCCGTCCCGTCACCTGGTCCGGGCTCACGGGCTCACGGGCTCACGGGCTCACGGGCTCGCAGGTGAGGGGGTGCGGCTCCCGGTCACGAGCTGCTTGGCCCGGCGTGCCAGGCCGAGGCACCAGGTGACCACGCCCGGCACGGGCGCGACCAGGGTGGCGTGCTTGCGGACGTATGTCGGCACCTGCCAGCGCCATACGGTCCCGGCCGGGAAGTAGCCCGAGTCCCCGACGCCCAGCGTCGTCGTGACGCCCTCCGGACTGGTCACGGTCACCGAGCCCTCGACGACGTGGATGATCTCGTCACACCCGAAGCGCCAGTCGAAGGTGCCGGCGGTGCACGACCAGACGAAGGTCGTCAGCCTCCCGTCCGGCGATCCGCCCCACCGGGTGGCATGAGCCACCGGGTCTCCCGCGACGACCCAGGAGGGGTCGATCGGGCTGGGTAGGAGTGCGTCGTGGTGCCGGCGTGCGTGGTGCATGGTGTCCCCCCGGACGGTGTCGGGGCGCCTGCTGCGGCCCCGTTGACGGGACGGTAGCCGGTGAACCCGGATTCACCACCATGGCCTGGCGGCGGGCCGGCGCGGTTTCCGCATCTGCGGCGGTCGCGCCATGCTGCCGACGCAGGTGCGGCTAGGATCCCGGTGTGGGTGATCAGATCCGGGTGCGGGACGCGGCAGCGCTGCTGGGCGTCAGCGACGACACGGTGCGTCGGTGGGTCGACCAGGGTCAGCTGGCCGCCGGCCGGGACGGCTCGGGCCGGATCGTGCTCGACGGGGTGGACCTGGCCCGGGTGGCGCGGGAGCAGTCCGGTGAGCTGCCCGACGTGCTCGGGGTCGGCTCGTCTGCCCGCAACCGCCTCGTCGGCCTGGTCACCGAGGTGCTCGTCGACGGGGTGATGGCCGAGGTGACGCTCCAGTGCGGGCCGTTCGGCGTCGTGTCGCTGATGAGCCGGCGCTCCGCCGAGTCGCTCGGCCTGGAGCCCGGCGTCCTGGCCGTCGCGGTCGTCAAGGCCACCACCGTCATCGTCGAGACCCCGGGCGGTCAGTCATGAGTCGTCCGCCGGTGGTCCTGCGGGCCGTCCCCCTGGCCGTCGTCGGGTCCCTCGGGCTGACGGGCTGCCTCGGGGGGTCCGGCGAGGGCGCTGCGGCGCCCGGGACCACCCCTGTCCGGTCGGGAAGCGCCACGGCGCACGCAGACCCGGCCCGGGGCGCGTCGTCGACGGGCACGGCGCAGGCCGGGCGTCCCGGGGACGCCCGCGTCGTCACCGTCCTCGCCGCCGCCTCCTTGCGGCGCGCCTTCACCCGCCTCGGGCAGGACTTCGAGCGGACGCACCCCGGGGTGCGGGTGCGGTTCAGCTTCGCGGGGTCCAGCGACCTGGTGGCCCAGCTCGAGCAGGGCGCCCCCGCCGACGTCCTCGCGACCGCCGACGAGCGGACCATGGGCAAGGCCGTCGCCGGGTCCCTGGTCACGGGCGTCCCCACGCCCTTCGCGGCCAACACGCTCACCATCGTCACCGCCCCCGGCAACCCGCGGGGCGTGACCTCGCTGGCCGACCTCGCCAAGGAGGGGACGCAGGTCGTCGTCTGCGCACCCCAGGTCCCGTGCGGCGCCGCGGCCACCACCGTCCAGCACGCCGCCGGGGTGACCCTCGAGCCGGTGAGCGAGGAGCAGTCGGTCGGCGACGTCCTCGGCAAGGTCACGTCCGGCCAGGCCGACGCCGGCCTGGTCTACCGCACCGACGCCGCGGGGGCGGGAGCGGCCGTCACCAGCGTCCCCCTCCCGGAGGCGGACAAGGCCGTCAACGTCTATCCGATCGCCCTCACCGCGGCGAGCAGGGGCAGCCTCGACGCGGCGGCCTTCGTCGACCTCGTCCGCGGGCCCACGGGACGAGCCGTCCTGACGCAGCTGGGTTTCCGGGCACCGTGAGGCGGGCGGGTGCCATCTCGGCGACACCGCTGCCGCGCTGGGTCCGGCTGCCCGCTGCGGTGGGGGCGGCGTTCGTCGGCATACCGCTGCTCGCCCTGGTCGCGCAGGTGCCCTGGGACCGGTGGTGGGGCCTGGTCAGCGCGCCCGCCTCGGTCGAGGCCCTGGCCCTGAGCCTGCGCACCGCCGCCGCGTCCACCGCGCTGTGCCTGGTCCTCGGGGTGCCGCTCGCGCTGGTGCTGGCCCGCGCCGCCTGGCCCGGGCTGTCGGTGCTGCGGATGCTCGTGCTGCTCCCGCTCGTGCTGCCGCCCGTGGTCAGCGGGATCGCGTTGCTGACCACGCTCGGGCGCCGGGGCCTGGTCGGGCACTACCTCGAGCTGGCAGGCGTGCGAGTGGGATTCACGACCCTGGCGGTGGTGCTGGCGCAGGCCTTCGTGGCGCTGCCCTTCCTCGTCATGTCCCTGGAGGGGACGCTGCGCAGCGCGGGCGGACGCCACGAGCAGGTGGCCGCCACGCTCGGGGCGGGGCCGACGACGGTGCTGCGCCGGGTGACCCTGCCGCTCGTGCTGCCCGGGGTTGCCTCCGGGGCGGTGCTGGCCTTCGCCCGGTCGCTGGGCGAGTTCGGCGCGACGCTGACCTTCGCCGGCTCGCTGCCCGGCGTCACCCGCACCCTGCCGCTGGAGATCTACCTCGCGCGCGAGACCGATCCCGCTGCGGCCGTAGCCCTCTCGCTCGTGCTGGTGGTCGTCGCAGCCGTCGTGGTCGGGCTGGTGCACCTGCGCAGGCCGGCGTCATGAGCAGGTATGCCGAGGGGCGGCCGGGCGGTGCGCGCCCTGACGCGGGACCCGAGGGGCTCTGCGGAGACGAGGCCTGGTCACGGAGTCAGCCGCCGCCCGGACCCGCGCCCACCCTGCAGGTGCGCGCGCGGGTGCCGCACCGCGGGCTCGACGTCGACGAGTCCTTCGCCGGTCCAGGGGTGTCCGCGCTCGTCGGACCCAACGGAGCAGGCAAGTCCACGCTGCTCGCCGTGGTCGCGGGGCTGCTGCGGGCGCCAGGCGCCGAGGTCGTGGTGGGGGAGCGCGTGCTGCAGGACGGTGTCACGTGGATCCCGGCGCACCGGCGCGGGGTGACGCTGCTGGGGCAGGACCCGCTCGTCTTCCCCCACCTGGACGTGCGGACCAACGTGGCCTTCGGTCCGCGGGCGCGAGGACTGTCACGCCGGGCGGCCGACGCGGTCGCGGCGAAGTGGCTGGAGCGGGTGGGCGCCGCCGATCTCGCGCGGCAGCGCGGGGACCGGCTCTCGGGCGGTCAGGCCCAGCGGGTGGCCCTGGCCCGGGCGCTCGCGGCTGAGCCCGCCGTGCTGCTGCTCGACGAGCCGCTCTCCGCGCTGGACGTCGACGTGGCCGCGCAGATGCGCCAGGTGCTGCGAGCGGTGCTGCACGACAGCGGCGTCCGGGCCCTGCTCGTCACCCACGACCCGCTCGACGTCGCCGGCCTCGCCCACGACGTGACCGTGCTGGAGGGCGGGCGGGTCGCGGAGCGAGGAACGGTGGCCGAGGTGCTGGGCGCGCCGCGGAGCGGGTTCGGGGCGCGGTTGGCCGGGCGGACGCTGGTGCGCGGTCGGGCGGTCGGTCCCGACGCGATCGAGCTTGCCGACGGCACCCGCGTCCACGGGCGCGGGCCGGTTCCCGTCGGCGCTGCGGCGGTGGCGTTGTGGGACCCCGCCGACGTCGCCGTCCACGTCGGAACCGTCACCGGTAGCCCGCGCACCGTCATACCCGCTCGAGTCGCCGACCTCGCCGCCCGGTCAGGGGCGGTGCGGCTCACGGCGGACACCGCGAGCGGGATCCGGCTCGCCGCCGACGTGACCCCGCTCGCGGTCGCCGAGCTCGGTCTGCGACCTGGTGTGCCCGTCAGCCTCGCGGTCAAGGCGCAGAACGTGCGCCTCCTGCCCGCCCCGGGCGACGGCTGAGTCGTCCGGGGCGACCGGGCTCGCCGCGGACGCCCGCTGCAGCCGGCGCCGGCGGAGCCGCATCCCGAGCGCCATGAGGGCCAGCGCGACCACTCCGACGACCGCCGTCTGGGTCCAGCGGTCGTGCGCGGCCTGCACCCCGGCCCAGCTCGCGAGGACTCCCGCCAGCAGCCGCAGCGCCAGGTCGGGCAGCCGGTCCAGCCAGGTAGCCCACCGGTCGTTCGTCATGTCCCGAGCCTGACAGGGCGCGGCGGTGACGACAAGGCCGCGGGCGTGCGCGGACCGCCGTCAGCCGTCAGCCGTCAGCCGTCAGCCCAGCGTGGGGTAGTCGGTGTAGCCGTGGGCGCCCCCGCCGTAGAAGGTCGACGGGTCGGGCTCGTTGAGCTCGGCGCCGGTACGCCACCGCTCGGTCAGGTCGGGGTTGGCGATGAACGGGCGACCCACGGCCACCAGGTCACCGAGGTCCTGCTCCACGATCCGGGCGGCGGTCTCCCGCGTGGTGACGGCGCCGAAGCCGTCGTTGACGATCACGGTGCCGCCGAAGCGCCGACGCAGGTCCTGGACGAGCTCGGACCGCGGGTCGGCCAGGATGCTGAGGTAGGCCAGGCCCAGCGGCGCGATCGCGTCGACCAGGGTCTCGTAGGCCGCCCGCGTCTCCTGCGGGTCCTCCTCCACGGCGCCCTGCACGTTGTGCGCCGGGGAGATCCGCACGCCCACGCGCTCGGCGCCGATCGCCTGCGCCACCGCGGTGACCACCTCGATCGTCAGACGGGCGCGGGCGGCCGGGGAGCCGCCGTACGCGTCCTCGCGGTGGTTGGCCGACGGGGCCAGGAACTGGTGCAGCAGGTAGCCGTTCGCGGAGTGGACCTCCACGCCGTCCACGCCCGCCTCCACGGCGCAGCGTGCAGCGTGCACGAACTCCGCGACCACGCCGGGGATCTCGTCGGTCTCCAGGGCGCGCGGCGTCGGGTGCGGCTGCGGGCCGGAGACGGTGACGATGGTGCCCTCCAGCGGGATCGCCGACGGGGCCACCGTCTCCGCGCCGCCCTTGTTGTCCGGGTGGGCGATGCGCCCGGCGTGCATGAGCTGCACGAAGACGTGACCGCCGCGCTCGTGGACGGCGTCGGCGACCCGCCGCCAGCCCTCGACCTGCGCGGGCGTGTGCAGCCCCGGCGTGTCGAGGTAGCCCTGGCCCACGGCGCTCGGCTGGGTCCCCTCGGTGATGATCAGCCCGGCCCCGGCGCGCTGCGCGTAGTACTCCACGTTGAGGTCGGTCGGGGCGTGGTCGCCGGGCGTGCGGTTGCGCGTCAGGGGCGCCATCACGAAGCGCTGCGGCAGGTCCATGGCGCCGACGCGGACCGGGTCGAACAAGGTGGTCACGAGATCTCCTCGAGGGTTGGGGGGTATGTCGCACAACCCGACCCGGGGGGTGGCTATTCCGCGGGCGACCGGGGCCCACGCCCGGCCTGTCCGGACGGCGTGGACGGCCCGGACGGCGTGGCGCCGGACAGAGGGGTGCATGGGTGATCAACAGGTCGCATACTTCGATCAATCGCCCCGACGACGCGACAGGACCCGCCCATGAGCGCGAGCACCCACCCCCAGATCCCCGAGCCCACGAGCCCACCGCGGGACCGCTCGCACTGGCTCTACATCGCCGTCATCGTCGCCGTGCTCGGCGGCATCGCCTTCGGCATCCTCGCGCCCGAGCAGGCCAAGGGCTGGAAGTGGGTCGGCGAGACCTTCGTCAACCTGATCAAGATGATGATCAGCCCGGTGATCTTCTGCACCATCGTGCTCGGTATCGGCTCGGTCCGGGCCGCCGCGACGGTGGGCAAGGCCGGCTCGCTGGCCCTGGCGTACTTCCTGACGATGTCGACCTTCGCGCTCGCGATCGGTCTGGTCGTCGGCAACCTCATCCAGCCCGGACATGGCATCAAGGTCGCCGCGGGCGCGGGCAAGAAGTATGCCGAGCAGGCCGAGCACGGCGGCGGGACCGTCGAGTTCATCCAGGGGATCATCCCGGAGACGTTGTTCAGCTCGCTGATCTCCGGGTCGGTGCTGCAGACCCTCTTCGTGGCCCTGCTCGTGGGCTTCGCGGTGCAGCGGATGGGCCGCCAGGGCGAGCCGGTGCTCGCCACGATCGCCGCCCTGCAGAAGGTCGTCTTCCGGATCCTGACGATGGTGCTGTGGCTCGCCCCGATCGGGGCCTTCGGTGCGATCGCCGCGGTCGTCGGCACGTCCGGCCCCAAGGCCGTCGGCGAGATGCTCAAGCTGATGCTCGGGTTCTACCTCACCTGCTTCCTGTTCGTGGTGCTGGTGCTCGGGGCGGTGCTGTGGCTCGTCGCGCGGATCAATATCCTGCAGCTGCTGAAGTACCTCGGCCGCGAGCTCCTGCTCATCGTCGCCACCTCCTCCTCGGAGTCCGCGCTGCCGCACCTGATGGCCAAGATGACCCACGCGGGCGTCGACCGCTCCACCGTGGGCGTGGTCGTGCCGACGGGCTACTCGTTCAACCTCGACGGCACCGCGATCTACCTGACGATGGCGTCGATCTTCATCGCCGACGCCATGGGCAAGCCGATGGCGATGGGCGAGCAGGTCGGGCTGCTGGTCTTCATGATCATCGCGTCGAAGGGTGCGGCGGGCGTCACCGGCGCCGGGCTCGCGACGCTGGCCGGTGGTCTGCAGGCGCACCGCCCCGAGCTGCTCGACGGCGTCGGGATCATCGTCGGCATCGACCGGTTCATGTCCGAGGCGCGCGCGGTCACCAACTTCGCGGGCAACGCCGTCGCCACCATGGTCATCGGGCGCTGGACCGGCACCCTCGACCACGAGCAGGCCCGCGCTGTGCTGTCCGGCGAGCGTCCCTTCGACTACGCCACGATGGACGAGGACCCGCACGCCACCGAGGTCCGTCCCGGCCGCGTCCCGCACCCGGTCAACCCCGCCGACCGCCTCCAGCCGACGCCGCAGGTCGACCTGTCGCAGTACCCCACCGCCGGCTCCACCCGCACCGACGCCTGAGCGACGCCCTCGGCATACCTCTCGCGACCGGACGCGGAGGTATGCCGAGAAGCGCTCACCGCGTCGCGCGCTCCAGCACCGCCACGAGGAACTCGCTCGTCGGCCGCCAGGGCCGCAGCTCCCAGGACTCGAGCAGCAGCGACTCGCGCAGCCCGGCCACCCGCGCGTCCATCCGGAAGGCTCCGAAGTCGTAGTCGCGCCCGGCGCCGAAACCCACGACCAGCCGGCCGCCCTCGGCGAGGTGGGCGCCCATCCGCCGCAGCGCCTCGACCCGCGTCGCCGGAGCCAGGAAGGCCATCACGTTGCCGGCGCACAGCACCAGGTCGAAGGGCTCGGCCAGGCCTCGCGCCGGCAGGTCCAGCTCGGCGAGGTCGCCGACCAGCCAGGTCGGTCCGGGGTGGTCGGCCTCGGCCGCCTCGATCAGCACCGGGTCGACGTCCACGCCGACGACCGTGTGCCCCGCCTCGTGCAGGAAGGCCCCCACCCGCCCGGGACCGCACCCGGCGTCCAGGATCCGCGCGCCGCGACCCACCATGGCGTCGGCCAGGCGCGCCTCGCCCCCCAGGTCCACGCCCTCGCGCGCCATGCGCCGGAATCGCTCGACGTAGCGCGCGGAGTGCGAGGCGTCGGCCTCGACGATCTGCTCCCAGCCGCTCGGCACACGGGTCACGGGTCCTCCAGGGGTGGTGGGTGGACCTGTGAGTCTAGTGACCGGCCGTGTGCCGTCAGCGCGGCGTCGGCTGCGCCGGGAGCGGCGGCCCGTCCTGGGGCGCCGCGTCCGCTCCGGTCGGCGCCGGGGCGAGGGCCCGCACCAGGCGGGTGCGCGCGGGCGTCGTGGGCGGCAGCCGCAGCTCGACGAGGCGACCGGCCTGCTCCCCGGGCGCGGTGCCGAGCAGCACCCGGTGGCGCAGCAGGATCGTGTCCTGGTGCGGGGCGACCAGGCCCACCCGCCCGAGGGGCAGGCCCGCACGACGGGCCGTGGCGGCCACGACGGGGCACGGCGCCGTCAGGGGTGCCGCCGGCTCGGGGGTGAGCCGGGCGGCCCCGGGGACCCGCTCGTCCACCTGCCACGGCGACCAGGGGGTGGCGCGCAGGACCGAGCGCCAGACGAGCAGCCGGGCCGCGCGCAGCAGGGCGACCGCCAGCGCGGCGACGGCGACGAGGACCAGCAGGCTGGTCGCCCACTGCAGCAGGATCGGCCGGTTGACGATGCCGGGGGCCATGACCGCGTCCGGCTCGCCGGGGTCGACCAGCACCTCGACCTGGGTGCCGACGGGAACCGCCACGGCGTCCAGGCCGTGTACGGTGGAGGACACGGTGCTGCCCTGCTCGACGTGGGTGACCCGGGCCCAGGGGGAGTAGCCGAGGCCCGTCCAGGTCCACCCGGTGGCCGTGACCTGCGCGGGGGTGCGCACGCCGCGGGACTCCAGGTCCCCTGCCGCCATACGGCTCATCGCGGTGGCCAGACCCAGCAGGACGAGGGCGGTCAGGGCCACGGCCAGCGGCGCCACCGGCAGGCGCCACCGTGCGCGCCAGGCGTGCCGGGTCGCGGTGTCGGCCCACGCCGGGTCCAGGCCGTCGCAGGCGCGGTGCTGCAGGTCCCCGACCGTCAGGACGGCGAGCCGCTCGGGGTGCCGGGCCCGACCGCGCGCCGTGACCTGGTCGCGCAGGTGCCCGAGCCGGGCCCAGCCGGCGAGGGCGAGAGCCCCGACCAGGCAGGCCGTGACCAGGGTCAGGTCGACCGTGGGTGGCTGGGCCACCGAGGACCGCCGGGACCAGCCCACCAGCAGGTGCAGGACGACGACGGTGACGAGGATCCCCGCCACGACGAGAGCAGCCCGACGGGCGCGGTCGACAGCGGCGCTCGGCACGGCGCACCTCCTGGGGACGGACGAGAGTCCTTGTCGCACACTGTGCCACGGCCGAGTCGTCACGGGGCGGAGCACCGCCGTGACGCCATGGAGTGCTTCGTTGTCCACCGCTGCCCGCCCGTGCCTATCATGGGCCTCCGCCCAGGCTCGGTCAGCCTGGGCAGCGTCGTTCAGACACCAGCGATGCACCGCGTGGCCGTGGTCCCCACCCGGCCGCGTCTGGCAACGAGCTGGATGTGAGCGACGTGAGCGAGTTCCCGAGCCCTCCCACCGCCTGGTGGCACCTGGACGTGCCCGACCCCGAGCACCCGGAGCGCGTCACCTGGCACCTGACCCCGGAGGTCTACCACCTGCACGGGGTCGACCCCGGGGCGTCCCCGGACGCCGCCGCCGTGCTGGAGGCCGGACGGGTCGAGGACGACGCCGAGCTCGTGGAGCGGGCGGCGCAGGGGCTTCGTGAGCGGGGGGCCTTCGCCCACCGGCGTCTCCTGGTCCGCGGCGACGAGCAGGTCGCGGTGCTCGCCGTCGGGGTCGGCGAGCTGGACGAGCAGGGTCGGATCACCCGCGTCCGCGGGGCCTTCGTGGATCTCGGGGCCACCCTGCACGAGGCCGTCGCCGCCGGCGTCACCGCCCAGCTCCAGGAGGTCGTCGACGCCCGGGCCGCGATCGAGCAGGCCAAGGGAGTGCTGATGGCGGGCTACGGCCTCGACGCGGATGCCGCGTTCGCCCTGCTGGGCGCCTACTCCCAGCGCACCAACACCCGCGTCCGGGTGCTCGCGACCCGCATCGCCGGCTGCGCGCCGGGCCGCCCCGCCGACGGCACCGACCTGGACGCCCACCTGTCCCGCGCCCTCGACCCCCGCGCCGAGGAGGTGCCCGTGGTCCGGGCCGGGGCGGCCGCCGCAGCGGTCGAGGCCGGGCAGGTGAGCGGCACCCTGGTCGACGGCCACGTGGTGCTGGCGGTCACCGGGAGGGTGGACGCCGTCGCCGCGCTCGCGGTCGGCTCCGAGCTGCGGCGCCTGCTCGGCGAGATCCGTCGGCCGCAGCGGCTGCACCTGCTGGACCTGACCCAGGTGGCCTACCTGAGCCCCGCCGCCACCGTCGCCGTCGTCGGCGTCGTCAACCGGCACCGCACGCTGCCCGCCGCCCTGCGCGTGCTGCCCGGTCCGGCGCAGCAGGCGCTGCTGGCGGCCGGCATCGACCCGGCTGCGTTCACCCCCTGACCCCCGGCCGGTCCCCGCCCGCGCTCCGGCCCACCCCGGACCCGGCCGTCGGGCCGGCTCCCCGGCGTCCCCGCAGCGGCCACCCCGGCGTCCCCGGCGGCCCCGGAAGGGTCCTCGCGGGGGGCGCGGGGTGTCGCCGCGCAGCGGCGCGGCATACGGTCGGGGCATGACCACGCTGCCAGCTCACGACATCTCCGGCCCCGAGGCGATCGCCACCATCCACGACCAGGGCGCCCACCTGCTCACCTGGGCGCCCGAGGGGCAGCCACCCGTGCTGTGGGTCAGCCCGCAGGTGCGCCTCGAGGAGGGCAAGGGCATCCGGGGCGGGGTGCCGATCTGCTTCCCGTGGTTCGGGCCCGGCCGCACCGGTGACCGCACGCCCACCCACGGCCCCGCGCGCACCACCGCCTGGCGGGCGACCACGATCGAGCCCAGCCACGCGACCTACACGATCACCGGCGCCGAGCTCGGCGTCCAGGACCTCGAAGCGACGTACGACGTCCGCGCCGGCGCCCGGCTGGAGCTGACCTTCACCGTGCGCAACACGGGCACGCAGGAGCTGACCTACGAGGAGGCGCTGCACGCCTACCTCACCGTCGGCGACGCCCGCGAGATCACCGTCGAGGGCCTGGCCGGTGCGACCTACGTCGACAAGACCGACCAGGGCCGCACCCACCGCCAGGACGGCGAGCTGCGCCTCACCCGCGAGACCGACCGGGTGTTCCGCTCCGCCTCCCCGGTGACCGTGGTCGACCCGGTGCTGGGGCGGCGGCTGCGGGTGACCAAGACCGGATCGGCCTCCACCGTCGTCTGGAACCCCTGGGACGAGCTGTCCGCCTCGCTCGGCGACATGGGGCCGGAGGCGTGGCAGACCATGGTGTGCGTCGAGGGCGGCAACGCGATGGCCGACGAGATCACCCTGGCGCCCGGCGACGCGCACACCCTGACCTACCACCTCGAGGTGCTCCCCCTCTGACGGGAGCCCATCTGCACCACCGCCCCGCCTCGCGCCCTCCGTTCCTCTCAGGCCCTCCGCTCCGCCCCCGTGGAGACGTCCGCGATCCTCCAGGGCGTTCCTTACCTGCGCTCGCAGCTGGGTAAGTGCACGTCAGGGGCCGCTTCGGGGTTCCTTCTGCGCTCGCGGCTCGGCAACTGCACGTCTGGGGGTCGAGAACGGGTACTTCGTGAGCTGCGAGCCCAGGAAGTCGCGGGCGAGAGCGGGCGAGCGTGCGAGGTGGCGGGGCGCGGGGGAGGGCGGTCGACCGCGGGCTGCGAGGGTGGACGATGCGGCGGCGCAGCGGCGGCCTGGGCGACGATGGCCGTATGACGACCCGACGCGCCCTCACCCCCATGACCCCGGCGCAGCAGCTGCGGGCGGGTCGCCTGCCGAGACGGCTGACGCAGCTCTTCGTCGGGCTGACGATCTACGGCGTCTCGATGGCCATGATCATCCGAGGCGCGCTCGGCCTGGACCCCTGGGACGTGTTTCACGTCGGGGTGGCGCTGCACCTGCCCCTGTCGATCGGTCAGATCGTCGTCGCGACCGGGGTGCTGGTGCTGCTCGCGTGGATCCCGCTGCGCCAGTGGCCGGGCCTGGGCACCGTCGCCAACACCGTGTGGATCGGCGTCGCCACCGACGCCGCCCTGCACGTCCTGGCCGAGCCGTCGGCGGTGTGGTTGCGGGCGGCGCTGCTGCTCGGGGGGATCGGGCTCAACGGCCTCGCCGGAGCGCTCTACATCGGGGCGCAGCTGGGGCCGGGACCACGCGACGGCCTGATGACGGGTCTCGCGCACCGCTTCGGCTGGTCGATGCGGGTGGTGCGCACCACGATCGAGGTGACCGTCCTCGCCGTCGGGTGGCTGCTCGGCGGCGGCGTCGGGCTCGGCACGGTGCTCTATGCCGTGACCATCGGTCCGATCGTCCAGCACCTGCTGCCCTGGTGCGTGGTCGAGGTCGACGCTCTCGCCTGAGCCCGCGGCCCCACCCGCAGGACGGGGTGGTGGGGCTGCGGGCCGGGCAGGCGGGTCAGCGGGCGACCGAGCCCTCCAGGGCGTCGGTGCTGTGCGCCTCGATCTCCTCGGGGGTGGCCTGCGGCGCGAGGCCGGCGGTGTGCCCGGACCGGCGCAGCCGGCGCTCCACCAGGTGAGCCAGCGAGGTGAGCGAGAAGTTCATGGCGATGTAGATCAGCGCCACGAAGATGATCGCGGGCACCACGTTGCCCTGCCAGGAGCCGATCTGGTCGGCCTTGCGCAGCAGCTCCTCGTAGAGGATGACGTAGCCGAGCGCGGTGTCCTTGAGCACCACGACCAGCTGGGACACCAGGGACGGGAGCATCGCGGTCAACGCCTGCGGCAGCAGCACCGAGCGCAGCGTCTGACCCTGGGTGAGCCCGATCGACAGGCCGGCCTCCCGCTGCCCCGTCGGGAGGTTCTCCACGCCCGAGCGCAGCAGCTCGGCGATCACGGCGCCGTTGTAGACCGTCAGGCCGGTGACGACGCCGGCGAGGGACTCCTGCCCGCCGAACCACCCCATCTTGAGGTAGAGCGCGTACGCGAACAGCATCATCACGAGCACCGGCACGGCGCGGAAGAGCTCGACGACCGTGCTCGCGAGCCACCGCACGGGAGCGACGTGGGACAGGCGCCCGACGCCCAGGAGCAGGCCGATGACGCCGGCGGTGAGGATGGACAGGGCCGCGGCCTCGAGGGTGCCGAGGATCCCGGGCAGGAGGTACTCCGACCACACGTCGGTCCACAGCAGCGGCCGCCACTTCGCCGGGTCCAGCTGGCCCTTGGCGGCGAAGGTCGTCAGCACCCAGGCGCCCAGAGCCAGGGCCGCGAGGAGCAGGACCGCCGCGACGATCCGCTGGGTGCGGCGGGCGCGGGGTCCGGGGGCGTCGAACAGGACCGAGGCGCTCATCGGTGCACCGCCAGGCGGCGGGACAGCCGGGTGAAGAGCAGGCCCGTCGGCAGCGTGAGCATGACGAAGCCCAGCGCCACGATCGCGAAGAAGGTGAACATCACGTCCGGGCGGTCCTCGATGACCTGCGCCTGCAGGTAGGAGATCTCGGCGACGCCGATGACCGACAGGACGGTGGTGTTCTTGGTCAGGGCGATGAGGGTGTTGCCCAGCGGCACCAGGGCGGCCCGGAAGGCCTGCGGCAGCACGATCTCGCCGAGGGTCTGCCGGAAGCCCAGCCCCAGGGAGCGGGCGGCCTCGGCCTGCCCCACCGGCACCGTGTTGACGCCCGACCGCAGCGCCTCGCACACGAACGCCGCGGTGTAGACCGACAGCGCCGCCACCCCGATCCGGATGTTGTTGTCCTTGATGAAGGTCGCCGAGTGCGGGTCGGCCAGGTGGAAGCCGAGCTGGGCCACCAGGCCGAGGCTGCAGAACACCGCGATCAGCGTGAGCGGGGTGTTGCGGACCACGTTGACGTAGAGCGCGCCGAGGAAGCGCAGCATCGGGACGGGGGACAGGCGGAAGATCGCCAGGATCGTCCCGATGACCAGGGCGCCGATGCCGGACAGGACCGTGAGCGTGATGGTCATCCAGAAGGCGCCCAGGATGTCGAACTCCCGGAACAGGTCGAGCATGATCAGGCGCAGGCGGCGGGCTTGGGCGGGTTCTTCGTCTTGTCGATGGCGAAGCCCGAGCCGAGGTTGGCGTCGATCGACTTCTGCCACTCGCCGGAGGAGATGTACTTGTCGATGGCCGTGGTGATCTGCTTGCACAGGGCGGTGTCGCCCTTCTTGAGGCCGACGCCGTAGCTCTCCTCGGAGAAGGTCGTGCCGACGACCTTGAGCTTGCCCTGGTACTGCTTCTGCGCGGCATACCCGGCGAGGATGGTGTTGTCGGTGGTGAGGGCGTCGACGGAGCCGCTCGCGAGGGCCTCGGCGCACTTGGAGTAGGTGTCGTACTCCTGCAGCTGGACCTGCGGGTACTTGTCCTTGATCTTGGTGGCCGAGGTGGAGCCCTTGACCGAGCAGAGCTTCTTGCCGGCGAGGGCGTCCGGGCCGGTGATCGCGGTGTCGTCGGAGCGGACCAGCAGGTCCTGCCCGGCCACGAAGTAGGGCCCGGCGAAGTCGACCTTCTCCTTGCGCTTGTCGGTGATCGAGTAGGTCCCGACGACATAGGACACCTTGCCGGCCTGCAGCATCTGCTCGCGCTGGGCGGACACGGCCTCGACGAACTCGGGCGTCTTGCCGAGCTCCTTGGCGATGTACTTCGCCAGGTCGACGTCCATGCCCGAGTAGCTGGCGCCCTCCTTGAGGCCCATGCCGGGCTGGTCGAACTTGATGCCGACCTTGATGGTGTCGCCGGAGCGGCCGGCCGCGCCGGTGCCCGAGGTGGTCTTCGAGTCGCCGGAGCTGCCGCACGCGGCGAGGGAGGCGGCCAGCGCCACGGCGGCGCCGGCGGAGAGGGTGCGACGGATCGTCATGGGATCTCCTTGATGGGTGTGGTCGAGGTATGGCGACGGTCGCCGGCCTCGGGAGGATGGGTGCGGCTCCCGGGGATGGGGCCCGGGGAGCCGCGGACAGGAGGACGGTGGGAGCGCGGCGGTGGCCGTGCTCAGTGGGTGAGGATCTTGCCGAGGAAGTCCTTGGCGCGGTCCGAGCGGGGGTTGGTGAAGAACTCCTCGGGCGTGGCCTGCTCGACGATCTGGCCGTCGGCCATGAAGACGACCCGGTCGGCGGCGCGCCGGGCGAAGCCCATCTCGTGGGTGACCACGATCATCGTCATACCGCTGCCGGCCAGCTCGGTCATGACGTCGAGGACCTCGTTGATCATCTCGGGATCGAGCGCCGAGGTGGGCTCGTCGAAGAGCATGACCTTGGGGTCCATGGCGAGGGACCGGGCGATGGCGACGCGCTGCTGCTGGCCGCCGGACAGCTGGGCGGGGTACTTGTCGGCCTGGTGGCCCACGCCGACCCGGTCGAGCAGCTGCCGCGCCCGGGTCTCGGCCTCGGCCTTGGCCACGCCGCGGACCTTGATCGGGCCGAGCGTGACGTTGTCCAGGATCGTCTTGTGGGCAAAGAGGTTGAAGGACTGGAAGACCATGCCCACGTCGGAGCGCAGCTGGGTGAGCGCCTTGCCCTCCTCGGGCAGCGCTGCGCCGTCGATGGTGATGGTGCCTGACTCGATGGTCTCCAGGCGGTTGATGGTGCGGCAGAGCGTGGACTTGCCCGACCCGGAGGGGCCGATCAGCACGACGACCTCGCCCTCGTGGATCGTCAGGTCGATGTCCTGCAGGACGTGCAGGGCGCCGTAGTGCTTGTTGACGCGCTCCATGACCACCAGCGGGCGGCGGTCGTGGTGGGGCGTGGCAGCGGTGCTCATGTCCGGGAGAGTAGCCGGGCCCCTGCATGGACCGCGCACCCAAGCGGACCCTGTGAGACGAACGGTGTGCATATCGTGACCAACCGGGCGTCCCGGAAGAGGTCCGACCGGGGTAGGGGTGGCCGGTTGGACCGGATCTGACGGGGCGTGCAACCTTTGCCGAGGCACCCGCGTCGTCAGGGTGTCAGCCCTCTCGGGGAGGAGACGGACCGCATGGACGAGCGCGATGAGGAGTTCACGGCCTTCGTGGCCGCACGCTCCGCAGCGTTGCTGCGTTATGCCTACCTGCTGACAGGAGATCACGCCTCGGCGGAGGACCTGCTCCAGAACACTCTGGTGAAGGTCTACCTGTCGTGGCACAAGATCGCGGACCGAGGGTCTGTCGAGGCATACACGCGCACGGCCATGACTCGCACCAACATCTCGGTGTGGCGCAAGGTCGGGCGTCGTGAGTTCGCAACCGAGACGACACCGGACCGGGTCATCGAGGACCGGCACGACATCGACGAGCGGGACGGGATGTGGGCTCTGTTGCAGACGCTCGGACCCCGCCAGCGCACGGTGCTCGTGCTCCGGTTCTACGAGGACCTGCCGGAGGCGGAGATCGCACACATCATGGGGTGCTCGCTAGGCACGGTGAAGAGTCAGCTCTCACGAGGGCTGGCCAACCTGCGCAAGGCGCTGCCCGAGGACACGGCGGCGGGACGACCCGCGGCCGCGGGCAACGAGAGGAGGTGACGTCGTGCGCGACGACGAGATCGGACAGCTGATCCAGCGCTCGCTGGACCGGCACGTGGACGACGTCCAGCCCGCGCCCGACCTGGGCGAGTGGGTGGTCGAGCGCGGCCGGGTGGTGCGCCGCCGCCGCCGCAACGCCGCCATCGGCGGAGCCGCAGCATCCCTGGTGCTCGTCGCCGGCGCGGCGCTCATGGTGCCGCGGATGGGGCAGCAGGACGACACGGTGGTGCCCGCGGGCACCACCTCGGCCAGCCGGCGGGCGATCCCCCGGCCGACGGCCACGACCACGACGACGACGGCGCCCAGCCCGACGGACGTCCCGACCAGCCGGCACCGCTCGACGTCCTCGTCGACGGTCGTGGCGGAGCCGGCCCCCACCGAGTCCACGGGGGACCCCACGGCCACGGCGACCGACCCGGCCACCGGGACCACCACCACGACGGTTCCGGCCGGGGACACCCCGAGCCCCACCGGCTCCGGCGAGCCCACCGGCCCGACCTTCACCACGCCCTACGGCCCGGTCGCCCTGCCTGACGGCGCGAGCGCGAAGCTCTCGGGGCTCCCGCTGGGCGGGTCCTACCTCGCGCTGGTCGGCAGCACGGGCAGCCCCAACCGCGGCATCCTGCTCAACGTCCTTCCCGACCGGTCCTACAGCGTCGTCACCCAGGCGGGGTCGGGCAGCATCCGCGGCTACGACACCAGCCCCAACGGACGCTACCTCGCGGTCGCGGTCCAGCAGGGCGGGGAGCAGATCCAGGTCTACGACGCCGGCAACCCCGGTCGGGTGATCACGAGCTACGACGTCCCGGCTGAGTGGGCCGGCGGGCTCGCCGGATGGACCTCGGAGGGGGTCAGCATCATGTCCGGCAGCGGTCACGGGCCCCTGGTCTGGTCCATGGACACCGGGGTGGTGACCGTCCGGGAGAACTCCGGCGCCCCGGCGACCACCATCGCCCCCTGACGGAGCACACTGAGCGCATGACCATGCATCGCATCGCCCTCCCTGACGGATCTCACCTCGCGGTGGACCGCACGGGAGCAGGCGAGCCGGTGCTGCTCGTGCCGGGCATGAGCCAGGACCACCGGCTGTGGGGCCCTCTGGTGCGCGAGCTCGCCGGCCGGGTCGAGACCCTGGCCCTGGATCAGCGGGGCACCGGCGACTCCGACGACATGGACCGACGCGATCCCCCGACCATGGGCTCCTTCGCCGACGACGCGGCCGCCCTGCTCGACCTGCTCGAGGTCCCCCGGGTCCACGTCGTGGGGCACTCCATGGGCGGACGCATCGCCCAGTGGCTGGCCGTCAACCACCCGGCCCGGGTCGCCTCGCTCACCCTGCTGTGCACCTCGCCCGGAGACCGCATGGGCGCCCCGCGCGACGAGGCCGTGGACGCCACGCTGGCCCGCTGCGACCCCCTCGAGATGGCGCTGCTCAACTACACCCCGGCCTGGCTCGGCGCCCACCACGACGTCGTGGAGGAGGTCGACGCGGCCACCACGACCCGGTCCGCGCAGCGCGGCCTGCACTTCCGGGCCTCGCACGGGCACGACTCCTGGGACTCGCTGCCCCGGATCACCGCGCCCACGGTCGTCGTCCACGGCGACGCCGACCGGATCAACCCGGTGCGCAACGCCGAGCTGCTCGCCGCGCGGATCCCGGGGGCCGAGCTCGTGGTGCTGCGGGGAGCCCGGCACGGGCTGCCGGTGCAGCACGCCGCCGAGGTCGCCGAGATCGTCCTCGGCCAGGTGGCCCGGCACCCGACCCGCTGACCTGCTCTCCGGCCGGGGGCGGCCCGGGTGAGGGACCGGGGGTACGCCGAAGGGCGGGTGACGAGCTCTCGTCACCCGCCCTTCGGCGTGGGTCGGGTCAGCGACCGGCCAGCGCCACGTCGTCGATGACGAAGGAGGTCTGGTTCATGGAGTCCTCGGTGGCGGCGAACTTCAGCGTCACCGACTTGCCGGCGTAGCTCGACAGGTCGACGGACTTCTGGACGTAGCCGTTGGTCTTGTCCAGGTTGGAGTAAGACGCCACGGTGGTGCCGTTGACCGACACGGTGGCCTTGTCGTACTTGCTGTAGGAGCTGGTCTCGGCGGTGTCGACGGCGATCCAGTAGGTCAGCGTGGCGCCACCGGCGGGGACGGTGATGGTCTGCTGCGCGTACTCGCTCGCGGTGCGCCCGTTGCCACCCAGCCACAGCTTCCAGGAGCCGCCATGGGCCTTGCGGCCGGAGTTGTCGGTGATCACGCCGCTGGAGCCGGTCCACCCGGTGCGACCCTGCTCGAAGCCGCCGTTGACGATCACGTCACCGCCGGGCTGGGCGGTGGGCGTGTCCGTCGGCGTGCTGGTGGGCGTCGACGTGGGCGTGCTGGTGGGGGTCGACGTGGGCGTGCTGGTGGGCGTCGACGTGGGCGTGGCCGTGGGCGTCGGGGCGGGCGTGGGGGAGCCCGTGGCGCCGTACAGGGTGCAGCCGGCCTTGGCCAGGTCGACCCGGCCGTTCTCCCAGCACGCGTTGATCTGGTAGGTCTGCTCGGCGTAGGACTGGCCCTTGTGGACCGTGATGTTGCCGGCCGCGTCCACCTCGCAGGGGTTGTTCATCGTGCAACGCTCACCGTCGTCGTTGCCGGTGTTGTTGATGCCGATGACCGTGCCCGTGCCGCGGTCGATGATCGGGGAGCCGGAGGAGCCGTGCGGGGTGGTGCAGCCGGCGCTGTAACGGATCGAGTCGTCCCAGACGTAGCCCTCCTCCTTCAGGTGCGGCACGAAGCCGTTGATGGAGCAGCGGTACTCCTGCTTCCAGTAGCCCGAGGGGATGGACAGCGCGGTGCCGTCGACCGGGTGCGTGGTGAGCATCGGGCGGGCCGTGACGCCGGAGCTCTGCTTGAGCTGGGCGTAGGTCACCGTGCTGCGGTAGAGCGCGACATCGGTGCCGGTCATCGTGGCGTAGAGGATCCGGTCCAGGGTGAGCGTGGTGACCTTGTGCGCGTCCTCGCCACCCAGGATGGTGACGGTGCGGTTGGCGGCCTTGTCGTAGACGTAGGTGTTGGGGTCCGGCATCTGCGGCAGGCAGTGACCGTTGGTCATCACCACGGCCTTGTCGGTGTCGGCGGCGCCGGGGAAGCGGACGACGGAGCCGGAGCAGTTGTCCAGGGCGACGATCGCGTCCCAGGTGCCGAAGGAGGAGGCGGCCTGAGCCTGACCGGCGACGACGCCGCCGGTGGCGAGGGCGAGGGCGAAGGTCGCCGTCAGGGAGCGGCGGGTGAGCAGACGGGTCATGTCAGTCCTGCGGGTGCTGGCGGCCGTGGCCGCTGGGGGAGGTCCTGCGGGCGCCGGTGGGCGGAGGGGTCCCGTCGTACCGGTGGGGTCGACGGTAACCCCCAGATGGGTCAATTGCCAGGTTTCTCGGAAACGAATTCATGATGTGGTCAAGCGGTTTCGCAGGGTGTTCGCTACGTCCGGTCGAAGCATCCGCACACCCCGTGATGGTCAGAAGTAGTCGCGTACGTGCACCTGGCGACCGCCGCCGAGGGCGTCCCACAACCCGTCGTCCTCGGCCGGGCCGGTGAGCAGGCCGGTCGCCCGCTGCGCGGACGAGGGCTGGGCTCCGGCAAAGGCCAGGGCCAGCCCACGCGGGTCCAGGGTGCGTATGCCGTCCGGCCCGGCCGGCTGCTCCGTCCGGGTGCACCGGGCGCGGCCCGCCGCCACCTGCAGCGCGTAGCTCCCGGCCACCGGCCCGGGGCCGGTCACCGCGAAGGCCAGGTCGGCGCGCAGGTGCTCGGGGTAGCCGCGCGCCTCGAAGGCCCCCACCACGTCGAGCACCGCCAGCATGGCCGGTCGGCAGTCGATCCCGCGCCAGGTCGTGCCGGGCAGGAAGGTCCGCACGACGTCGGCGCCGCTGGTCCACACGGTGGTGCGCGGGGCGACGTGATGGCTGGTGCCGAGGTGGCGCAGGAGCACGGCATACGCCCCGGGGCTCGTCGCCACCAGGTCCTCGACCTCGGTCGTGCCGCCGTGATAGCCGTCGGTGCGCCGCCAGATGGCGTAGCCGGTGACCTGGCCGTGCTCCTCGGCGAGGGTGACCCGGGCACCTCCCAGCCGCTCCAGGAAGGTCGCCCCGTCGGCGGGGAAGAGCGCGCCGGTGCGGGTCAGCGGCCCGTCCTGGGCGCCCGCCCAGGCGGTGTAGACGGCGCGCACCGCGTCGTGGTCGTCCGCACCGGCCCGTCGCAGCCGCACCTGGTCGGTGGCGACGACGGTGCGCGCGTCCTGCAGCTCGCGGGTGACCAGCTCGACCTGGTCGTAGGACGTGACCGTCTCGTAGCCGAAGCGGCGGTAGATCGCGGGGGCGGTGGGGAACAGCAGCGACAGGACGTCGCCCCGCTCGCGGGCCCGGTCGTGCAGCTGGTCGAGGACGGGCGCGAGCGCGCCGGCCCCGCGCTCCTCCAGCCGGACCGCCACGCTGGCGACCCCGGCCGTGGGGATCTGACGACCGCCCCACCAGGTGCGATAGGGCAGCGCGCACGCCTGGGCCATCAGCTCGTCCCCCTCGATGGTCCCCACCCAGATCCGGCCGCCGCGACCCGGGTCGGGCAGCTGCTGGTCGGGGCCCGGGTCGGGATGGCCGAAGGCCTCTGACCCCAGCCGGGCGGAGGCCATGGCGTCGTCCGGACCCAGCAGGCGGGTGGTGCGGGCGCCGGCCGAGCCGGGCCCGCTCACGCGCGGTCCCCTCGGGTGCGGATCCGGTCCCAGACCCAGGCGATGGCGACCCACAGCGCTCCGAAGAGCACCGCCTGCGTCAGCGTCTCCAGGAAGGGCTCGTGCAGCAGCCCCAGCCCCCGCATCACCAGGCGCAGGATCAGCAGGGAGATGGTCATCACCAGGCCCTCGCCGAGGCGGCTGGCCCAGGACCGTGGGGGACGTCGGACGTCGTCGTCAGGCATGGCTCGACCGTAGCCCACCCGCCCCGGCCGGGGCGGGTGGGCTACGTGGGCCAGGCGCGCTCGGGCCACCGCCCGGTGAGTCACGGGCCAGTGAGTCACCGGGCACGTGGGCTCGGGCGGGTAGGCCGCCGGCGGCGTGGGGTGCCGGCGGCGTGGGGTGCCGGACGGTCAGCGGGCCAGGTCCGGGGCCACGTGGCCGTAGCGGTGCAGCGTGCGGCTGATCGCCTGCTCGCGCAGGAAGGTCAGCAGCTCGCGGCGGCCGTTGGCGAGCACCGGACCGGTGAGCACGGTGGTGGGCGAGCCGGCCAGCTCGCGCACCAGGGGCTGCGCCTGCCCGACGACCCGCACGCGGGTGGGTCCGGCCTCGCCGACCCGGGCCACGAAGGCGGCCCGGTCCTCGACCTGCACGACGTCCCGCAGGTCGTCGGCCGCCTGCCGGGCCTCCCCGGACCCGGTGGCCAGCGCCTCCCACCAGCCGGCGACGGCGGGGTCGAGGGACACGGTGGCCCGGGAGCCGGTCAGCGCGGCGGCGGCCAGCAGCCGGACCAGGTCGGCGGGACGGGCCCCCTCCTCGAGCCGGACGAGCACCTGCGGGTGCGGGCGGTAGCGGAAGACGTTGGCCTCCACCGACAGCCCGCTCTCGTCGTGCTCGACCCCCAGGTCGCTGCGCCAGGCCTGCGCGTCCGACCGCAGCGCGGCCTCCAGCCGGGGCCGGTCGGCGGCGGGCACGAGGGGCGCCAGCCGGTCCACGAGGGCGCGCACCCGCGGGGCGGGCGTGGTGCCCTGGGTGGGCAGCGCCTCCTCGTCCCAGCGACCCAGCAGCGCGACGTAGTTGGGGCCGCCGGCCTTGGCGCCGGGGCCCACCACCGAGCCCTTCCACCCGCCGAAGCTCTGGCGGCGCACGATCGCCCCGGTGGTGTGCCGGTTGACGTAGGCGTTGCCCACCTGGACGTGCTCGGTCCACCAAGCGATCTCGTCTGCGTCCAGGGAGTGCAGACCCCCGGTGAGGCCGTATGCCGTGGCGTCCTGCAGCTCGGTGGCCTCCTGCAGGGTGCGGGCGCGCATCAGGCCGAGCACCGGCCCGAAGACCTCGGTGAGGTGGAAGAAGGACCCGGGTCGCACGCCGTCCTTGACCCCCGGCGACCAGAGCCGTCCGGTGGGGTCCAGCGGTCGGGGCTCGACCAGCCAGGTCTCGCCGGGCTCCAGGGTGGTGAGCGCGCGCAGCAGCTTGCCCGAGGGCGGCTCGATGACCGGACCCATGGTGGCGCCCAGGTCCTGCGGCCACCCGACGCGCAGCGAGCGCACCGCGTCGACGAGCTGGTGGCGGAAGCGCTCGGAGCGGCCGACGGACCCCACGAGGATGCCGAGGGAGGCGGCGGAGCACTTCTGCCCGGCGTGCCCGAAGGCGCTGCGCACCAGGTCGGCCGCCGCCAGGTCGAGGTCGGCCGCGGGGGTGATGACCAGGGCGTTCTTGCCGGAGGTCTCGCCATACACCCGGGGACCGGCAGGGTGCTCGGCCCGCCACCCGGCGAACAGCTCGGCCGTCTCGGTGGCCCCGGTCAGGACCACGGTGTCCACGTCGCGGTGCGCCACGAGCGCCCGGCCCACGTCGCCCTCGTCGCAGCGGACCACCTGGAGCGTCTCGCGGGGCACCCCTGCCGCCCAGAGCGCGGCGGCGGCGACCTCGACGCAGCCGGTCGTGGGGGCGGCGGGCTTGATGATCACGGCGGCGCCGGCGGCCAGGGCGGCGAGGACACCGCCGATCGGGATGGCGACCGGGAAGTTCCACGGCGGGGTGACCAGCACGACGCGGTCGGGGGCGAAGGTCGAGCCGTCGGTGTGCGCCGACGCCCCGAGGTCGAGCTCCAGGGCCCGGTCGGCGTAGTAGCGCGCGAAGTCGACGGCCTCGCTGACCTCGGGGTCGCCCTCGGCGACGGTCTTGCCGCCCTCGGCGGCCATGACGGTGATCAGCTCGCCGCGTCGCTCCTCGAGCCGGCGGGCGGCCTCGCGCAGGACACCGGCGCGGTCCCGGGCGGGGCGCCCGGCCCACGCGGGGGCCGCGGCGACCGCGCGGGCCACCACGGCGTCGACGTCGGCGACGGACCCCAGCACCGGGGAGGTGAGCGGCGCCGGCTTGGACGTCACGGCTCGACGGGCCCACTCGCGCACCGCGGGCAGCGCCGGGTCGGAGTCGGCGGTGTTGTCGAAGCGGTCCGTGATCGCCGCCCGGTCCGGGGTGCGACGCGGCCCGACCGGGGTCGTGGCCATCGCGGCCACCGACTCGCGGAACCGGCGCTCCTGGTCGGCCATCGCGTCGTGGCTGCCGGAGTCCGGGCCGGACCGGCCGCGGCCCTTGGCGCCCGCCTGGGGGTCGGCGGCGAACATCGCGTGCAGGAAGTTCTGCGGCTGGGCGTTCTCCTCCAGCCGCCGGATCAGGTAGCTCACGGCGACGTCGAAGTCCTCGGGGGCGACGACGGGGGTGTAGAGCAGGACCGAGCCGACGTCCTCCTTGACCGCGCGGGCCTGGCTCGGGGCCATGCCCTGCAGCATCTCCACGTCGAGGGCGTCCAGGCAGCCGCGGCGGCGCGCCAGCAGGTAGGCGACCGCGGTGTCGAAGAGGTTGTGCGAGGCGACGCCGAGGCGCATGACCTCGGTGGCGTCGGGGCGCAGCGCCCGCTCCACGAAGGACAGGTAGTTGGCGTCCACGTCCTCCTTGGTGGTGTATGGCGCCTGCTGCCACCCGTGGACCTCGGCCTCGGCGCGCTCCATCGCGAGGTTGGCGCCCTTGACGACGCGGATCTTGATGCCCGCGTGGCCGGCCGCGTGCCGTTCCTGGGCGAACCGGATCAGCCGCTCCAGCGCCGGGACGGCGTCGGGCAGGTAGGCCTGCAGCACGATGCCCGCCTCGAGGTGGTGGAACTCCTCCTCGCGCAGCATCCGCTCGAAGACCTCCATGGTGAGGTCGAGGTCCTTGTACTCCTCCATGTCGAGGTTGACGAAGGCCCGGGGCTGCTTCTGCGCGGCGGTGCGGTAGAGCGGCCGCAGGCGCTCCAGCACCCGCTCGACGGTCCCCTCGGTGTCCCACGTGGAGATCTGGCTGACCAGCGAGGACACCTTGATCGACACGTAGTCGACGTCCGGGCGGGCGAGCAGGGCCCGGGTGCGCTCGGTGCGGCTCGCGGCCTCGTGCTCGCCGAGCACCGCCTCGCCGAGCAGGTTGACGTTGAGCCGGAAGCCCTCGGCCCGGGCGGCCGCGAGGTGGCGGGCCAGACCGGGGTCGGAGGCGTCGGCGACCAGGTGACCGACGATCTGGCGAAGCCGCTTGCGGGCGATCGGCACCACGACCGGTGGCGCGAGCGGCGCGACCCGGGCGCCGAGGCCGAGCAGCGACCGGTCCACCGGGCCGAGGAAGGAGCCCGCGTCGGAGGCCGTGATGGTGGACAGCACCTTGGCGGCGACGTAGGGGTCCTCGGGCCGGGCGACCTCGTCGACGAAGGTGACCGCCAGGTCGAGCCCGGTCTCGTCCCGGAGCAGGGCCCCGAGCTGGGCGGACGTGGCCCGCTCCGAGCGGGTCGCGCCCTCCGCCGTGGCGCGTGCCCAGCGGCGAGCCACCTCGACCGCCTCGTCGGCGATCGCGGCGACCGCCGCGTGGCCGGTGGCAGGGGTGAGAACGGTGTCGGAGCGTCGGTGATCCGTCATGAGCCCGATTGTTCACCGCGGGGCCCGACCCGTCATGGGCGGGGTGTGCGCAATCGACGCGACGGGTGAGCCGGCGGTGGACCCGGGGTGAACCACGGCGACGGGGTCCCGTCCAGGACGCCCTGGCCGTGACCGCGTGCTCGCCCCTGACCGGTGACCAGACCTTCGACGCCTCCTCGTTCGGCACCATCACTGCGTGCACCCCGGACACGGGGTCACTTCCCCAACGACGCCGCCGCGCTCAAGTGCCTGTACCTCGTCACCCGATCCCTCGACCCGACCGGGCGCGGTAGGGCACGATGGGTCATCAGGTGGAAGGCGCCACTTAACGCCTTCGCCATCACCTTCGAGGGACGCATCAGTCCCTCGTTCAACTGAACACGCTGGGCTACCCGCCCACCGTTAAACGGACAGACCCACAGTCGCGTGTCACCCCATCACCCTCGGCAGACACGCCCTAGAGGGGCGTCGAGACAGGGAGCTGGGCAACGCCGGCGCGGCGGCGTGGAAGTAGGCCTGCAGGGACCTCTCTCATGAAAAGCCAAAGGCCGTGGTGTTCCATGGGTCTGGAGCTCCGTCGTCGCCATCGCCGGTCGGGCTCCCCATCCGCGGCCCGGGGGGGCCAGCCGTTCTCGTGAGGAGACCATCGATGTCATCCAACCGTGCCGCCACCCTGGCGGCGCTCACCCTCGCCCTCGCCGGCAACGCCGTGGCGCCTGCCGCTTCCGCGGCACCCGGCTCGCCCGCCGCCGCCCGTGCGGCTGCCGAGGGCGACCAGCGCACGGTGCGGGCCACCCGGGCGCTGACCACCCCGCGGATCTCCTGGCAGCACTGCGGGCAGGGTCTGCAGTGCGGCACCATGGACGCCCCGCTGGACTACCGTGACCTGTCCAAGGGGACGATCACGCTCGTGCTCTCCCGCCGCCCCGCCGACGACCAGCGCAAGCGCATCGGCTCGGTGTTCGTCAACCCGGGTGGTCCCGGCGGCCAGGCCACGAGCTCGGTGCGGGGGCTGTCCCAGGCGCTCGGGTCCGAGGTCCGGCACCGGTTCGACGTGGTCGGCGTCGGCCCTCGTGGGGTCGAGGGTGCCGATCTCGCCGTCTGCACGGGCAAGCCGGGCGAGACCATGCCGACGGCCGGCGAGAGCGCCTTCCCGATCAACGCCAAGGAGATGCAGCAGCACCTGGCCTACGACGAGGCCTTCCGCCGCACCTGCCGCCAGCACAAGCCGCGGATCCTGGACCACATGACCACGGCGGACACGGCCCGCGACCTGGACCTGGCCCGACGGGCGCTGGGGGACAAGAAGATCACCTACTACGGCATCTCCTACGGCACCTACCTCGGCGCGACCTACGCCGCGATGTATCCGCAGAACGTCCGCGCCCTCGTCGTCGACGGGGTGCTGGACCCCGTGGCCTGGGCCACGGGACGGGCCAAGGAGGGGATGAACGTGCCGGTCACCGAGCGCATCAACTCCCACAAGGGTGCCTCCGAGGAGATGAACGCCGTCCTCGCCGAGTGCGAGCGCAGCGGCGTCAAGCGCTGCCCCCAGGCCACGACGGCCCGGGAGGACTGGAAGGTCCTCATGGACCGCCTGTCCAAGGGCCCGATCGACCTCAAGGACGGCACGACCCTGCGCGTCGACGACGTCATCGCCCTGACGACGCAGGTGCTGTACTCCTACGACGACATCCCGGTGCTGCTGCCGGCCCTGGAGAACCTGCGCGAGGCCGTGGCGCCCCGAGCCTCGGCGCGGGCCGACACCCCCGCCGCCGACGCCAAGCAGGCCGTGGCCCGGCTCCAGGCCCTGGCCGCCAAGGTCAAGCGCGAGCACCCGTCCGGGGCGTCGCTCACCAGCCCCCTGCTGCCCGAGAAGGCCCGCCGGTCCACGGGCCCGGCCCAGGTCCTCGCCGCCCCGGCCCCCGCCGGCGAGCCGTCGGAGGCCCCGACGTACGACGCGACCTTCCAGGGGGTGCTGTGCGCGGACAGCGTCAACCCGGCGACGGGCAAGGCCTGGATGACGGCCGACCCGCGCACGCGCAAGGCGGCCGGGAACTTCGGACCCTTCTGGCTGTGGCGCTCCAGCGCCTGCGCGGGCTGGCCGGGCTCGTCGGCGTCGGCCTACCGCGGCCCGTTCACCAGGTCCACGTCCACCCCGGTGATGGTGATCGGCACCGAGCACGACCCCGCCACGCCCTACTCCGGCGCCAAGGCCTACCGCTCGATCCTGCCGACCTCGCGCCTGGTCACCCTCAAGAACGGCTTCGGCCACGGCGCCCTCGACGTGTCCTCCTGCGTCGACAAGGTCCGCACGAGCTACCTGCTCACCGGCAAGGCCCCTGCCAAGGACACCGTCTGCACGCCTGACCACCCCTTGTTCACCAACCTCGGCTGAGGTCTTCGGCCGAGGTCCTCGGCCGGATCCCCTCGGCGAGAGCCGGTCGGCGGTCGTGGTCGTCCACGGCCGCCGACCGGCTCTCGCCGTGACGACCCGGCGCACACCGCGAGACGGGGGTCACAGCGTGGGGAGCGACCTCCCGCTGCCGGAGCCGGGCCCGACGGCTAGCCTGGGCCCATGCCTTGCGACTACCGACTCCTCAACGTGTTCACCACGCCGGAGGACCTCTTCTCCGGCAACGCCGTCGCGGTGTTCACGGACGCCTCCGGTCTCGACGACGAGACCATGAAGCAGACGGCCCGCCAGCTCGGGTGCGAGTGCTCCTTCATCACCGGCTACGACGCCGACGGCAACCCCGAGGTCCGCTTCTTCCAGCCCGAGGGGGCGTCCGGCTTCGCGGGCGGCCCGTCGATGGCGACCGCCCAGGTCCTCAAGGAGCTCGACGGCGCTCCCGAGGGCGGCGTGATCAGGCTCGTCGGGCAGAAGCACCCCGAGATCCAGGTCATCGACTCCGGCGACCACTGGACCATGATCGGCCGCAAAGCCACGATCGAGGAGATCAAGACCGAGAAGCGTTTCCTCGCCGGCCTCGTCGGGCGCAAGATGCCCGCGATCATGGACCCGACCGTCAAGGTCACCTTCAGCCGCTCGACGATCGTGCTGCAGCTCGCCACCGCGCAGGACGTGCACGAGGCGCGCATCGACGCCCGCCTGCTGCACCAGTACGCCATGCTCCTGCACGTCGAGCCGCAGGTCTACGTCTGGGCCTTCCGCGAGGACGGCGAGATCGAGTCGCGCATGTTCTACGGCCCCCAGGGCGGTGTCCTCGAGGTCGCGGCCACCGCGTCCGGTGCCTCCCGCCTCGGCGAGGTCCTCGCCGCCCGGGGCGAGCGTGACAAGGCCTACCGCGTCTACCAGGGGCGCGAGATCGAGCGTCCCTCGATGCTGCTGATGAACATCGACGCCGACGGTCAGGTCTCCCTCGGGGGCCACGCCAAGGAGATCGCCACCGGCCACATGCACCTGTGACGGTCGCCGGCACCACGAGGGCGGGCCCACCGGTCGATCCGGGGGCCCGCACTCGCGGCTGCGGTCGTATGAGGCGGGTGCCGGGGAGAGCGGGTCAGGCGGGACGCCGGCCGGCATACCTGGGTCAGACTGGAGCCATGAGCACCTGGGTCAGACTGGAGCCATGAGCACCTGGACCGCCAAGGACATCCCCGACCAGACCGGCCGCGTCTTCGTCGTGACCGGGGCCAGCTCGGGCCTCGGGCTCGAGACCACCCGCGCCCTCGTCGCCAAGGGCGGCTACGTGGTCATGGCCTGCCGCGACCTGCCCAAGGCCGAGGCCGCCCTCGCGACCGTCGACCGCAGCGGCGCCGGCGACGCCGAGGTGCGCCACCTCGACCTCGCCTCCCTGGCCTCCGTGCGCAGCTTCGCGCAGGAGCTGGCGGACTGGCGCATCGAGACGCTGGTCAACAACGCCGGGGTCATGGCCATCCCCCACGCCCGCAGCGTCGACGGCCACGAGATGCAGCTCGCCACCAACGTGCTCGGTCACTTCGCGCTCACCGCGCAGCTCCTGCCGCGCCTGACCGACCGGGTGGTGTGGCTATCGTCGCTGATGCACCGGATGGGGCGGCTGGACCTGGCCGACCCGAGCTTCGAGCGGCGCCCCTACCAGCCGTGGGCGGCCTACGGGCAGTCCAAGCTGATGGACCTGATGCTGGCCTACGAGCTGCAGCGCCGCCTCACCGCCGCCCGCTCGCCGCTGCGCTCGGTGGCGGCGCACCCCGGCTACTCCGACACCGACCTGCAGGGCCGCACCGGCAACGCCTGGGCCGACCGCGCCATGCGGGCCACCGCCAAGGTCCGCCAGGTCGCCCAGACCGCCGCCGACGGCGCCCTGCCCGAGCTGTACGCCGCCACCGTCGACGACCTGCCCGGTGGCAGCTATGTCGGCCCCGACGGCTTCCTGGAGGCGCAGGGCCACCCGCGCACCGTGGGCTCCAGCGCCGCCTCCCACGACCGCCGCAAGGCCGCCCAGCTGTGGCAGCTGTGCGAGGAGCTCACGGGAGTCACCTTCCGGGTCTGAGGGTCTGACAGGGTGGAGGCGTGCTCGCCATCACCTATGCCCTCGTCTCGGCCGTGCTGTACGGCGTCTCGGACTTCCTGTCGGGCGTGCAGTCGCGTCGGCGTCACTTCCTCGTGGTGGCTGCCGTCGCCCAGACCTTCTCGGCGACCTGCCTGACGGCGCTCGCGCTCGCCCAGGGCAGCCCGCCGACCCGTCAGGCCGTGGTGTGGGGCCTGGCCGCGACCGTCGGGCACGTCTTCGGCACGCTGATGCTGATGCGGGGCCTGGCCGCGGGGGCGATGCACGTCGCCGGCCCGCTGTCCGCCGTCTGCGCGGCCGGGCTGCCGGTGCTGCTCGGGGTGGCGCTCGGGGAGCGACCGACACCGATCGCCCTGGTCGGGATCGCGCTGGCCCTGCCAGCGGTGTGGGCGGTGGCGGCCGGCGAGGGCGGTGGCCCGAGCGGGAAGAGTGGCGCGCAGACGGGCGACGGGAGCGGTGGCGCGAGCCTCGCCGGGAGCGGCACCGGCACCCCCACCGCCTCGCACGACGACCGGGCGGGGGTCCGCGACGGGCTGCTCGCCGGCGTGGGTTTCGCGGTCTACTTCGTCGCCCTGGCGCACGCCGGGGCTGGTGCCGGGAGCTGGCCGGTGGCCGTCTGCCAGCTCGGCTCCCTGGTCGCGATGTGGGCGATCGTCCTGCAGCAGCGGGCCCACCGACGCCCCGACGGCGGGGTGCGGGCGGCGCTGCCCGCCTGGTCGGTGGGGCTCACCGGCGCCTTCGGCGCGCTGACCTACTTCCTGGCGAGCCGGGCAGGCGGGGGCCGACTGACGATCGTGCCGGTGGTGGCGTCGCTCTACCCGGCGTTCACCGTGCTGCTCGCCATGGCCGTGCTGGGGGAGCGGGCGAGCCGCACCCAGGTGGTGGGCCTGCTCGGCTGCGCCGCGGCCGTGGGTCTGATCGCCGCAGGCTGAACGTGCCCGGGCAGGTGGGGCACGCGTTCCGGCCTGCGGGCAGAATGAGTGGCATGACCATCCGGGACTGGCTCCTCACCAAGGACGAGCGGGCCAACCCGCGCACCACCCTGGACGACGTGCACCCGGACGACCAGGCGTGGAGCGACGGCAACCTTGCGACTCCCCTGATCCACGGTCGGGAGTACTTCCGCCACCTGCACGCCCGGCTGGAGGCGGTCGGCGAGGGGGACCTGGTGTGGTTCGCCGACTGGCGCGGCGACCCGGATGAGCGGCTGCTGCCCGAGGACCCCGGCTCGGAGATCGCGGCCGTGCTCATCCGCGCGGTGCGTCGCGGGGCCGACGTGCGCGGCCTGGTGTGGCGCTCGCACTGGGACAAGCTGCACTTCTCCGGCACCGAGAACCGCCGCTTCGGCGAGCAGCTGCAGCGCGAGGGCGCCGAGGTGCTGCTCGACATGCGGGTGCGCACCGGCGGCAGCCACCACCAGAAGTTCGTGGTGATCCGGCACCGCGACGACCCCACCCGCGACGTCGCCTACGTCGGCGGCATCGACCTGTGCCACTCCCGCGGCGACGACCGCGGCCACGGCGGCGACCCGCAGACCCAGGACATGGCCGAGGAGTTCGGCGACACGCCGCCCTGGCACGACGTGCAGGTGTGCCTGCAGGGGCCGGCGGTGCATGACGTGGAGACGGTCTTCCGGGAGCGGTGGAACGACCCGACCCCCTTGTCGCGCAGCCCGATCCGGATGGCCGCCGACCGGTGGCGCGGCGACGACACCGACCCCGACCCGCTGCCGCCGCGCATGCCTCCGCCGCCGCCCGTGGTCGGCGGCACGCACCACGTGCAGCTGCTGCGCACCTATCCCGACCTGCGCCACGGCCGGGACTATCCCTTCGCCCGCGGAGGCGAACGGTCCGTGGCCCGGGGCTACTCCAAGGCGCTCGCGCGCGCCGACCACCTGATCTACATCGAGGACCAGTACCTCTGGTCCTCCGACGTGGCCGACCAGTTCAAGGACACCCTGTCGACCAGCCCGGACCTGCACGTCATCGCGGTGCTGCCGCAGGTGCCCGACCAGTCCGGCGCGCTGTCGCGGCAGCCGCAGCTCTACGGCCGCCACCAGGCGTTGTCGATCATCGAGCAGGCCGGACCCGACCGGGTCGGGGTCTACGGCATCGAGAACCCTGCCGGGACCCCGGTCTACGTCCACGCCAAGGTCTGCGTCATGGACGACAGGTGGGCCACGATCGGGTCGGACAACTTCAACCGCCGCTCGTGGACCCACGACTCGGAGCTGTCGGCCGTGGTCTACGACGACGCCGGCACCGACCACAACGCCTACGCCCGCCGCCTGCGCCTCCTGCTCGCCGCCGAGCACCTGGGCCGCGAGCTGCCGCCCGACCCCTCCGACGAGCAGCTCCACGCCGTCATGGGCGACTGCATCGGCAACCGCGGCATGTTCCGGGCCTATGCCGAGTGCGCGGACCGGCTCGAGGCCTGGCACGCGGGCGGGTGCTCGGGGGAGCGGCCGCCGGGACGCCTGCGCCGGCTCCGGCCCGTCGAGCAGGGGCCGCTGACCCGGGCCTGGTGCAAGGTCGTCTACGACCTGCTGCACGACCCCGACGGGCGGCCCGGGGCGCTGCGGCGGGCGCGGGAGTTCTGAGCCGCGGCCGGCGAGTTGGTCACGGGCGGATGACGGAACGGCCTTGAGGTCCCCCGTTCGGCATACGGTGTCCTCGGGCCGAGAAACCCCAGCCGGGCCATGAATCATGGTGCGCGACCGCCCGAGAGGACCGTGATGGACCAGGACGACCTGCACGACGACCAGAGCGGCGCCACCCGGACGCCCCTCCTCCGGGGGACGATCGGGACGGTGGCCCGCACGGTCCGGGCCCGGCTCGACGCGCCGCCGCCCTCGCAGTGGGCCGCCGCCGCGGACACGCCCCAGCCCACCGCCCACGTGCACGTCACGGTGCCGGGCCCCCACGACGACGCCGACCCGATCCCCCTGGCCGTGCGGGCCGCCGCCGCGTGGAGCTGGCGGCTGATCCTCATCGCCGCCGCCGTGTGGCTGGTCGCCCACGTCCTCGGCGCGGTCCCGATCGTCACCATCCCCTTCGTGATCGCCCTGCTGCTGACGGCCGTGCTCGGCCCGGTGCAGCGCCGGCTGCGCGACGGGGCGCGGGTGCCGCACTCGCTGGCGGCCTTCCTGGCGCTGCTGCTCGGCATCGCGGTGATCGGCGCGATCATCACCTTCGTCGCCATGCAGATCTCCGCCAACGCCCCGCGGATGGGGGAGCAGTTCACGGAGTTCCTCAAGCAGGCAGGCTCGTGGCTGCACGACGGACCGCTGCAGGTGAGCGACAAGCAGCTCGACAAGTACCTCGCCGAGGCGTCCGACGCCATCTCCAAGAACCAGGGCACCCTCGTGTCCAGCGCGATCACCACCATGTCGACGCTGTCCGAGATCGTGGCGGGCGGGCTCCTGCTGCTGCTCAGCACCTTCTTCCTGCTCCGTGACGGCGAGGAGATCTGGCGCTGGGTGCTCGGCCTGATGCCCGCCGGATCGCGGCGCCGTCTCGACCAGGTCGGGCGCGTCGGCTGGCACACCCTCGGCGGCTACATGCGCGGCGTGACGATCATCGCCACGCTGCACGCCACCACGATCTGGGTGGTGCTGCTGGTCCTGCACGTGCCGATGGCGGTCGCACTGGCGGTGCTGATCTTCGTCGGGTCCTTCATCCCGCTGATCGGCATGACGGTGACCGGCTGCTTCTGCATCGCGGTGTCCCTGATCGAGCACGGCCCGGGCGCCGCCCTCGTCGTCGCCGTCACCATCGTGATCCTGGTGCAGCTCGAGGCGCACCTGCTGCAGCCGCTGATCATGAGCCGCAACGTCGAGGTCCACCCGCTCGGCGTCGCCCTGTCGGTGCTGGCGGGCACGGCCGTGGCCGGCGTGGCGGGCGCGCTCTTCGCGGTGCCGCTGGTGGCCTTCGCCAACGCGACGCTGCGGGCCTCCCACCTGCCGCTTCCGCCCGGGCCCGAGGACGAGCGGCTGTCGTCGCCGGAGGCCGCGTGCGCCGAGTCCGACGCCGCCGAGTCCGACGCCGCGGTGAGCTGACAGGCCGAGGGCCTCGCACCCGGGGAGCGGGTGCGAGGCCCTCGGCCTGCGACGGAGCGGTCAGACGCGCGCCTCGATGCGGGTCTTGATCGCCTCGAGCGCCTGGTCCAGGCCCATGTCGATGGTGGCCGGGTCGCCGTGCTCGGTGCTCAGCGCGATCTGCAGCTCGGCGGGGCGCTCGCCGGTGACGGCGAGGGAGCCGTGGTAGCTGTGCCGCTCGGAGCTCCAGCGCATGGTGCGGGCGGCCTCGTCGACCTCGAGCTGGGCGGTGCCGTGCACCTCGAGCTCCTGCTTGCCGTCGGGGGTGACCACGGCGGTGACGGCGACGGTGCCGTCGCCCTGCGGCTCGACCGACCGCATCCGGGGCATGAAGTCGGGCAGGTTGCGCGCGTCGCTCAGGTAGCCGAAGGCGATGTCGGCGGGGGCGTCGACCGTGATGGTGCGGGTGTGCTCGGACATGGGGTCTCCTCGTGTGGTGGGTGCCCTCCAGTCCTATCAGCCGCGGCGCGCCAGGTGGTCGGTGCCCCACCCGACGAGGCCGGTCAGCAGCCCGGCGACCGGCATCCGCCCGGCCGCGGCGGTTCGCGGGGACCGGCTCGGCTCAGACCTGCTTCCAGCCCTTGAGACGGCGCTTGCGGACGTCGGCGAGGGCCTTGCGGTAGCCCTCGGACGCGAGCTCCCCACGGCCGGCCTCCTCGATGCCCTCCAGCCGGCCGTAGGTGAACGACGGCTCCCCGTGCCGCTGGGCACGCATGCCGAGGTCGCGGATCGCCTCCTGGGTGATCACCGAGTCCTGGTGCTCGCCGAGCACCTCCGAGAGGGCGGCGGCGGACTTCGCGAGCTGCTTGGCCCGCAGCCCGAGCACCACGCCGGTGGACTCCGCGGCATACCGCAACCGCTTGGCGCCCTTGCGCACCTCGTGAAGGGCGTCCTCGGCGCGGGCCGGGTCGTCCTCACGGGTGGCCTGCGCGACCGCGCGGCGCATGCGGCGCCAGTCACGGCCGAGCAGGCGGGGGACGACGAGCCGGGCCTGCTCCTGGGCGAGAGGGGTCGTGGGCGGGCTGGCGACCAGCTCGTCGAGGGCGTCCAGCAGCGCGTAGTAGCGCTCGTGCTCCAGGCCGCGCACCAGCCGGGCGTGCGCCCGCGCATAGTCCTTGGCCATCTCGGCCTCGATCCGCTCGCTCACCGGGCCGAGCACCGCCTGCGCCGGCTGGGCCTCGACGAGGGCGAGCAGGCGGTCGCGCATCACCTCGGCGTCGCGGACCCCGCCCAGGGTCTCGGCGAGCACCTTGAGCTCCTCACGCAGATGAGCGGTGGTGTCCGGGTCGAGCAGCGGGCCGTAGGTCGACAGCAGGGTTCGCAGCCGCCGCGACGCCACCCGCATCTGGTGCACGGCGTCGGGCGCGGACAGGCGTGCACCCGCGTCCTCGGCCTTGAGCCGCTCCACGGTGGACTGCAGCGCCGCCATCATCACCTGGCCCGCGGTGGGCCTGTCGGGGACGGCATGGATCGCGACCGGGCGCGGCGCGAGGGACCCGAGGGCCCGCACCAGCTTGGAGGGGCCGCTCGCCGGACGCGCTCCGGCGGCCAGCAGCACCCGCTCGACGGCGTCCAGCAGCGACCGGGGCCCGTCGACGAGCTCGACCTCCCACTCGCTCCAGGTGCTCGCGGGCAGGCCCTCGCGCAGCGGGGTCGCGGTGACCCGGTCGGCGCACACCTCGGCGAGGAGGGTGCGCCGCTGCCCGGCATACAGCTCGGCGGTGGTGCGCTGGTTGGTGAGCCGCACGACCGGGGTGAGGTCGCGGCCGCGCGTGTGGGCGAGCACGTGGGGGAGCAGCTCGGCCGGGACCTGCAGCCGCTGCACGTCGATCGAGCCGTCCGCGCGGGTCGGCTCCTCGCCGAGGGGGGCGTGCAGCTCACGACGGACGTCCTTGCGGGCGGGGAGCTTGAGGTGCCAGCCGGCGTCCTTGCCCCCGGTGCGGCGGCGGAGGGTGATGCGGGCGCGGGCGAGCGCCAGGTCCACGGTGTCGACGTAGATCGCGTCCAGCTCCTCGGCGGGACGCACCTCGACGTGGTCCACCCCCGGCAGCGTCACGAGGCTGGGCAGCTCGGCCCCGCCGTCCACGTCGTACTTGCGCTCGATCTCCTGATGCTCCGTCGCAGTCACCCTCCCATTGTCGCCGACGCGCGGGTGCGGCGCCGACCGGGCTGCGGGCGGCTGCCCGGCCGGCCGCCGCGTCGATGGGAGCATGGCGTCATGGTCACGCCCCTGCCCGAGATCCCCCGGTCCTATCGCGCCCTGCCCGAGTGGGGAACTCTCGGCGAGGACGCCCGGGCAGTCTTCGAGGCCCGGCTCGCGACCCTGTGGACCGACGTGGTGCGCCCGGTCCAGGGTCTGTACGGCGCAACGGCCGACGGGGACGCCGCAGACCCGGCCCTGGACCAGGTCCTCGACGGTCTCGTAACCGTCGCCGCGCGGGCCTTCGCCGTACGACCGCAGGACCTGCACCTGCTCGACCAGCGCCGGCTGTCCCAGCCCGACTGGTTCCAGCGACCGGAGACGATCGGCTACGTCTGCTACACCGACCGGTTCGCGGGGACCTTCGCGCAGCTGCCCGAGCGGCTGGACCACCTCACCGAGCTCGGCGTGACGATGCTGCACCTGATGCCGATGCTGCTGCCGCGCGAGGGCGCCGACGACGGGGGCTACGCCGTCGCGGACTACCGGCGGACCGACCCGCGTCTCGGCGACGTCGCCGACCTGACCGCCCTCGCGAGCACGCTGCGCTCCCGGGGGATCTCGCTGGTCGTGGACCTGGTCTGCAACCACACCGCGCGGGAGCACCCCTGGGCGCGGGCGGCGGTGGCGGGCGACCCCGAGGCGCGCGCGATGTACCACTTCCATCCCGACCGGACCATGCCCGACCGGTGGGAGCAGACCCTTCCCGAGGTCTTCCCCGACTTCGCGCCCGGCAGCTTCACCTGGGTCGAGGAGGCCCGCTCCTGGGTGTGGACGACCTTCCACGACTACCAGTGGGACCTGAACTACGCGAACCCCCGCGTGCTGGCGGAGATGCTCGACGTCGTCTGCCACCTCGGCAACGTCGGCGTCGAGGTGATCCGGCTCGACGCCGTCGCGTTCCTGTGGAAGCGGCTCGGCACGAGCTGCCAGAACCAGCCCGAGGCGCACCTGGTGCTGCAGGCCTTCCGTGCGCTCACCCGCCTGGCCATGCCCGGCGTGCTGCTGCTCGCCGAGGCCATCGTCGCGCCCGAGGACCTGGCGCCCTACCTCGGCCAGGGCGAGGCGACCGGCAAGGAGTGCGAGCTCGCCTACCACAACGTCTACATGGTCGCGCTGTGGTCGGCGCTCGCCGAAGGCTCCGCCCGACTGCTCACCCACACCGTGCGCGCGATGCCCCCGCTGCCGCCCACCGCCGCGTGGCTGGGCTACGTGCGGCTCCACGACGACATCGGATGGGCGGTCAGCGACGAGCACGCCGCCGCGGTGGGCCTGTCCGGGCCGGCCCACCGCGCCTTCCTGTCGGACTTCTACTCCGGGGCCCATCCCGGGTCGTGGGCGGTCGGCGAGGTCTTCCAGGCCAACCCCGCCACCGGGGACCGCCGGATCAGCGGGTCCCTCGCGTCCCTCGCCGGCCTGGAGCGGGCTCGCTCGCTCGCGGGTGCCGAGCGGGAGCGGGCGGAGCTGCTCGGCATACGCCGGATCCTGCTGCTGCAGGGGCTCGTCCTCGCGCTCGGCGGCGTGCCGCTGATCTACATGGGCGACGAGATCGGGATGCTCAACGACCGGTCGTACGTCCAGGACCCGGCGCACGCGGACGACAACCGCTGGCTGCACCGGCCGCGCATGGACTGGGCGGCGGCGGGGGAGCGGCACGAGCCGGGAACGGTGGCGGCGCGGGTCTTCGAGGGGCTGCAGGCGCTCGTCGCCACGCGGAAGTCCTTGCCGCAGCTGCACGCCCAGCAGGCGATCGACGCGGTGCCGCTGGACAACCCGCACGTCTTCGCGCTGTGGCGGACCGGGCCGCGCGGGCACTGCCTGGTGCTCGCCAACCTGACGGCCGAGCCGCAGCACGCGTCGATCCACGGGTTCGCGGGCTTCGGGCCGCTGTCGGGGCTGCAGGACGCGCTCACCGGCGAGGACGTCTGGTGGGACCTCATGCTCGACCCCTACCAGCAGCGCTGGCTGATCCCTACCGGGGGCGGTCGGGTCAGCCGGGGTTAGTCGAGCAGGTCGATCCGACCGCCGCCGGTAGGTCTGCCGACGGTTGGTCTGCCGACGGTTGGTCTGCCGACGGTTGGTCTGCCGGCGGTCGGTCTGCCGCCGTGAGCAGCTCGTGGGGCGCCGGCCGCAGGCACCGCGACCGGCGGAACGCGCCCCGCCAGGCCGCCCCATGCCCGCCTGGATAGGTTGGGCCGCACTGGTCCGGCAGACCCTCGGGCGCGCCGGGGCAAGAGGGAACCCGGTGCGAGTCCGGGACTGCGCCGCGGACAGCCGTCCGCGGTGCAGCGGTGAGCGGGAACGACCGCGCCACACGCACTGAGCAGTCGGCTCGGGAAGCGGCGCCTAGGCCCGCGCGCAGGTCAGCCTGCCGCGCGACGCCCGCGAGTCCGAAGACCTGCCAGCGCGGCGGCCCACCCGGGCCGTCGGACCCGACTCGGTCTGGAGGACCCATGCTCACCACGCTGTCGATGCGTGTCTCCCACTACGACGGCGCCGGCGCCCAGCGTCTGCGCGACGACCTCACCCACCTGGAGGAGGCCGCCCGCTCGTCCGACGCCACCGTCCCGTGGCTCGCCCGGTCCGAGGGCGACGAGAGCTTCCGGCTGGTGACGGTGAGCCTGGACGGCCGGCTGGCGGGGTATGCCGCCGGCACGCTGCGCGGCGACCACGTCGAGCTGCAGCGCCTGCTCACGGTGCCCGCCGCCGAGCACGCCGAGCCCGGACTGACCCAGACGCTCGTGGACGTGATCATCGAGCTCTTCGCGCTGCGGCACCCCAAGGTCTCGCTCGCCTGCGACTCGCGGGCGCTCGGTCACCTGATGCACGTCGGCTGGCGCCCGGTCGTCGCCGAGAACCTCGCCGAGGGCCAGGTCATGGTCGAGCACACCGGCATGCACCGGCACGGCTGATCCCGCCGGGCACGACGGGCCGTCCTGCGGGGCGGCCCGTCGTGCGGCGTTCGGGCCCGTTCTCACGCACTTGTCGCTACGCTCGGTGATCGACCGTGACTCTTTCCCTGGAGGGTGTATGCCGATCGACCAGCAGTCCGTGAACAACGCCGCCTCGGGCACCCTGATGGTGTCGAGCCTGGTCTCGGCGTGGCAGGCCTTCCGCCGCAAGGACTACGCGACCGCGGCGGCCGTGGCCGTGCCGAGCGGCATCGCCCTGTGGCGCATGATCGGCTCGCGCGTCCGCCGCTGAGCACCTCGCGGGTGGCCCGGCCTGCCATCCGCCTCGCGCCGCCCCCGGCGCCCCGCGCCGACCACGCGGGCGCCCCACCCCCGCGTGGTCGTCCTGCGCTCGCAGCGCAGGAAGTGCACGTTCTGGCGCGCAAAACGTGCGTGTAGTGAGCTGCGAGCGCGAGAAGGGCACGTGGAGGGGTCGGCAACGTGCGTGTAGTGAGCCGCGAGCGCAGGAAGGTCAGGGGGTGGAGGGTCAGGGGGTGGAGGGTCAGGGGGTGGTACTGACGGCCGCCCGCGCGGGGGAGGTGCTCGGCTCGCCGGCGGCGCCGGCCACCACGGTCTGCAGGGTCAGCGGCGCGTCGGCGCGGCACACCCGCCCGGCAGCGGGCTGCGGCGCCTGGATCGAGCGGCCGTTGACGGCGCGGACGTCGTCATACACCGGACGCCCCTCGAGCAGGTCGCGGTAGCTGTAGCGGGTGAGGGTCTCCAGCCGGCAGTCGGCGCCGTAGCTGAGGATGTCGAAGGCGTAGGGCTGGCCGTTGAGCTCGGCCCCCGCGGGGTCCTGGCTGTAGTGCGCGACGACCCCGCCCCCGGTGAAGGTGCCCAGCTGGATCCGGTTGCCGTGCAGCGCCGCCGAGTGCATGTGACCGTTGAGGCGCACCCGGGCGGCGGCGAAGGCGTCCGCGGCATAGGGCTCGTGCGCCACGAGCAGGTCCAGGCCCCGGCGCAGGTCGGTGGTGACGGCGGCCGACGCGGCCGGGTCCGCAGACGCGCCCGGTGTGGTCGCCGGTGCGGTCACCCCCGGGGCGGTCCGCCCACCCACCGGCGTCGGCGTCCCGCCCCGCGTCGTGCTCGCGGCCGGCGCGACCCGCCCCGACCGCACCAGCTCCATCGCGCCGTCGAAGCGCCGCGCCGCCGCGACCTGCCCGGCCGTGTCGCCGCCCTCGTCGCCGAACCAGCGCGGGTCGTTGAAGCCTGCGACCTGCAGCCCCCCGATCGTGGCGACGGTGTAGGTCCCCGCGGTCGGCTCCAGCAGGATCACGTTCGGGATCTTCGCCATCCGTCGTAGCACCGACTCGTCGGTCGCGGCGCTCGCGTCGTGGTTGCCGCGCACGAAGACGTACGGGACGCCGAGGGAGGCGATGCCGGCATACATGCCCGCCGCCTCGCCCTCCTGCGCGTGCCCGAAGTTGAGCAGGTCGCCGGTGTCGACGACCGCGGTGATGCCCTCGGTCTGCACGATCTGCCGCATCAGGGGATAGGCGTTGGCGCCGTGGATGTCGCTGACCAGCAGCAGCTTGACGGCGGCCGGGCGAGCCAGGTCCGGCGGGACGAAGTGCTCCTGCAGGGCCGCGGACAGGGCGAGCATGTTCTTGACGTAGGGCTCGGCCTGGGCGGAGCGGGCCTGCACGTCGGACAGGATCCGGGTGTTGGACCGCACGTAGCCGAGGAGCCCGTCGGCCTGCACGGTCTCCAGCCGGTCGGGCCGGAAGGTCGCCCACGCCGACCCGCCCGTCCCGACGAGCGCGACCACGGCGGCGAGCGCCGGGACCGGGGCGGCCCGGCGCCACGGGCGCAGCCCGGTCTGGGCGGACCGCCAGTGCCGTACGGCGAAGGCGGCGAGCACGCAGGTGAGCAGCACCCCGGCGGCGTACCTGCCGGCGAGGGAGGACACCCCGGCGCCGATGGCGGCGTCGATCTCGGCCGCGCCCGGCTTGAGCGCGGACACGGACAGGTCCTTGGTGGCGAGGATCGCGGTGATCCGGTCGCGGACGCGGGCGTCGGCGCTGACCCCGGGCGCGGGCAGCGGGCCGTCGAAGCGCAGGTCGAGGTTGCCGAAGAGCGTCGGGGCGTGGACGGACGACAGGTGGTCGGGCTCGGCCGACAGGCGCAGGGTCGCGGCGTAGGAGCTGGTCTGCACGTCGGTGGGCCACACGCTGGTGACGCCGATCCCGACGACCGCGGCGGCCAGGGCGAGGGCGGCCAGCCCGAGCAGCGACCCGAGCACGCGCAGGGGGCGCAGCGCCCAGGCGGGTGGGGGCTGCCGACCCCGGTCGGGGGACGTGGCTGGGCTCACGGGCCCAGGGTAGCGACTGCGGATCCGCGCCCGCGCCGCATCGCGTGGATCACCGGGGCGGCCGGGGCCTGCGCGGATGACGCAGAGTCATCGCCGGACGCGAATCTCGCACTGGTGCGGGCGTGCTCGGCGGGTCCACCATGGACCGGCGGTGCCCCGGCGCCGTTCGTCCGTCATACCTGCCTGGAGGCCCGCATGTCCGTGCCCGCCCGAGGGGTCGCGCTGGTCGCGGCCGCCCTGGTGTCCGTCCCGTCGGTCGCGACGGCGGCCGGCCCCACCCCTGCGCCGGGCTCCCGCACGACGGCCGGCCCGGCCGCCGGCATCACCTGGGAGGACTGCGGCCGTGGCCTGCAGTGCGGTGAGCTCACGGTCCCGCTCGACCACGCCGACCCCGGCGCGGGCACGATCACGCTGAGGCTGGCGCGACGCCCCGCGGAGGATCGGGCGCACCGCGTGGGCTCGATCTTCACGAGCCCCGGAGGCCCGGGTCTGGCGGTCCCCGACCGGGTGGGGCAGATGGCGGACAAGCTCGGTCCCGAGGTCCGCAAGAGGTTCGACGTGGTCGGGCTCGCGACCCGGGGCACCGACGCGAGCTGCACCGCGGTGGGCGAGGACCCGGACCTTCCCGGTGGTGGCCTGGTGTTCCCGGTCACGGCGGACGAGCAGCGGGTGCGCCTCACCGCCGACGCGCGCCGGCGGGCGCTGTGCGCCACGGGAGCGCCACAGGTGCTGGACCACATGTCCACCGCCGACGACGCCCGCGACCTGGACCTGGCCCGCGCCGCACTGGGCGACGATCAGCTCACCTACTACGGCACGTCCTACGGCACCTACCTCGGCCAGACCTATGCCGCGCTCTTCCCCGACAAGGTCCGCGCCATGGTCCTCGACGGCGTCATCGACCCGGTCGCGTGGAGCACCGGCCGCGACCAGGGCACCGGGCGGCCGCTGACCGAGCGGCTCGGCTCCCACGTGGGGGCCAAGGAGGCGCTGGAGGCGGCGCTCACCGAGTGCGAGCGGGTCGGGGCGCCGGGCTGCCCGTCGGCCGCCACGGCGCGCCAGGACTGGGCCGACCTGGTCGCCGCCACCGAGCGGGGACCGGTGGCCCTCGGCGACGGGCGCGAGCTGCGGTATGACGAGCTGCACTCCACCGTCCTGCGCGCGCTGTACTCCGCCGATCAGATCCCCGGCGTCCTGACGACGATCCACGACCTGCGGGCCGCCCTGCCCGCGCGGATCCCCAGCAGCGCCATGCTCGCGGCGCCGCGGGCCCGGGCGAGGGCGACCGCCGCGCTCAAGCAGCTGCACGCGCTGGCCCGCGCGGCCGAGGCCACCACGCCGGCCGCGCAGGAGGTGCCCATCGACGTCAACCCCCAGCCGGGCGTCCATCGGCGACCGGGCGTCGTCCTGCCGGACCGGCGCCGACCGGGCTCCAAGCCCACCCCGCGCCCCACGGCCACGCCGCGCCCCAAGCCCACGGCCACCACGCCGCCGGGCCAGGAGGCCGGCTACTGGGTGGGCTACTCGGGCGTGCTGTGCAGCGACGCGGTCAACCCGAGCGACCCGCAGGAGTGGGTGGCCGCGGCCGAGCGGGCCAGGACCGCCGCGGGGGGCTTCGGCCCGCTGTGGACCTGGGCCTCGAGCGTGTGCGCCGCCTGGCCGGGCAAGGCCACGGGGGTCTATCGCGGCCCCTTCGACAGGCCCACGTCCACCCCGGTCCTGCTCGTGGCCAACCAGCACGACCCGTCCACGCCCTACGCCGGTGCCGCGGCCTACCGCTCGACGCTGCCGACCTCGCGCCTGATCACCGTCAAGGACGGTTTCGGCCACGGCTCGCTGCACGGCTACTCCGCCTGCGTCGACGAGGCGGTCACGGCCTACCTCACCACCAGGCGGACGCCGGCCGCCGACGTCACCTGCACCCCGGACAAGGCGCTCTTCGCCAGGTGACCGCGGGGGCCGGGCCGCGTCCGGGCGTTCCTGGGCGCGGCCCCGGCATACCTCCTCCCCCCACGTCGGGAGGTCCGCTCCGCCGCGGGACCGCGCGCGAGAGACTGGGGGAGTCGAAAGGGGAACCACATGAAGACCGAGGTAGACGTCCTCGTCGTCGGCGGGGGGATCGTCGGGCTCGCCACCGCCCGAGCGCTGCAGCTGCGCAAGCCTGGTGCTCACGTCGTCGTCATCGACAAGGAGGACGACATCGCCCGGCACCAGACGGGCAACAACTCCGGCGTGATCCACGCGGGGGTCTACTACCCGCCGGGGTCCTACAAGGCGCGGCTGTGCTTCGACGGCCGGGTGCGGCTGGTGAAGTACCTCCAGGACAAGGCGATCCCGCACCGGATCGACGGCAAGGTCGTGGTCGCGACCAGTGCCGCCGAGGTCGACGCGATGCGCGAGATCCAGCGCCGCTGCCAGGCCAACGACGTGCCGACCCGCTGGCTGAGCCGCGAGGAGCTCCGTGAGGTGGAGCCGCACGCGGAGGGGGTCGCGGCGCTGCAGGTGACGGTCACCGGAGTCGTCGACTACCCGGCGGTATGCCGGTCCTACGCGGACGACATCCGCGCCGCGGGCGGGGAGATCCGCACGGGCACCGCGCTCGTGTCGGGGCGGCCCGGGCTGCGCGACGTCGCCGTGGAGACCACTCGGGGCGAGATCGTCGCCAGGCAGGTCGTCACCTGCGGCGGGCTCAACGCCGACCAGGTCGCCACGGCGATGGGGGCGCACCCGCAGACCCGCATCGTCGGCTTCCGCGGGGAGTACTACGAGCTCACCCCCGAGAAGTCCTACCTGTGCAGGTCGCTGATCTATCCCGTGCCGGACCCGCGCTTCCCCTTCCTCGGGGTGCACGCGACGCGGGGCGTCGACGGGCACGTCCACCTGGGGCCCAACGCCGTCATCGCGCTTGCGCGCGAGGGCTACTCGTGGACCGAGATCAACCCCCAGGACCTGGTCCGGCTCGCGGCCTTCCCGGGGATCTGGCGGCTCGCGCAGAAGTACTGGCGGTACTCCCTCGGCGAGCTCCGGCGATCCTTCTCGACGGAGGCCTTCGTCAAGGCGACGCAGAAGATGCTGCCCGAGGTGCAGGTCGACGACGTGGTTCGCGCCGGGGCCGGGGTGCGGGCCCAGGCCATGCGCCCCGACGGCACCCTCGTCGAGGACTTCGACTTCCTGCACGAGCACCCGCGCGTCCTGCACGTGCTCAACGCTCCGTCGCCCGCGGCCACCGCTTCGCTCGCGATCGCCAAGGTCGTCGCGGACCAGCTGGCCGAGGCCGAGCGCCTCTGAGGCCGGGTCCGCGGCCACGCCGCGGACCGCACGGCGTCGGCCGCGCCACGCCCGTCCCGCCGTCCCGGCGCGGCGGGCGTGGTCCTTCCGGACCGGGACCTGGCCCGGACGGCGGTCGCGAGTAGCCCGAACGGCTCAGTCGTCCGATATGCCCGGATCATCCCGAAGATGACGCATGCGGGCTCTGTCGCCCACGTGCCGACTGCGACAGAGTTGTGGCCAACGGCGCCCGCGGGGGGCGGGCGCCGAATCCTCAAGGAGCCCAACATGTCTCGTACGTCGGCTATCGTCCTCGGCGCCACCGCCCTGTTCGGCGGGGCCGCCGCCGCGCCGGCCCTCGCCGCACCCGCCACCACCACGACGACCACCGCCACGACCACCGTCACGGCGGCTCGCCCCACCCTGACCACCGTCGGCCGCGCCCGCCTCGCGCTGCCCACGGGCTGGAAGGCCACCTGGAACCCGCACGGCCTGCGGTCCTGGTGCCTCCACCCGGCCGGCACCACGACCTGCGACGTCCTCTACATCGAGCAGGTGCCCGAGCAGCAGGTGGTCGACACCGAGACCCACGGTGGCTTCGAGGCCGACCCGCACTACTGCCCCGACCACTCCAACGGGCCGCTGACCCGCTACGCCACCCTGTCCCTGGGCGGCCGGGCCGCGGAGTACCGCCGCTGGGACATCACCTGCGGCCGCACGGCCGGCCCGACCGTGATCCAGTACGTCACGCCCATCTGGCCGGCCTCGGTCCTGTTCGCCGAGACGACCCGCGCCAAGGGCAACCGGACCGACGCGGTGCTCGCCCAGATCGCCCGCGGCTCGGTCCTGCCCAAGCAGACCCGGCCCCAGCGGATGTCCGACGTGGGCTACGTGCGCGCGGTGGCCAAGGTCAAGGGCGGTCAGCGCATCACCCTGGACCGGGTGCTCCTCGACGGCCGCGGCGGCGTCATCAACAAGGCCCGCACGACCTACACCTACGTCGTGCCGACCGCGGCTCGGCGCGAGGCCTTCCGCGTGGGCCGGCTGGTCTCGCTGCGCGGGGACGGCTACCGCATCACCAACGCCTACTGACCGGGGGCGGGACGGGCCGTTCGAGGGGGACGGCCCGCCCCGCCCCGGCCGTGACCGGTGATCGGCAGGGTCCGACTGATCCGAAATGGCCTGAAATGACTATGCGTTCGATAGACCTGGACCATCTGTGAAGATGATCCACGGGGGGCCTGTCGCGAGGGGGGTCTGGTGCGAGAGGCTGAGGGTCAGCGGCGCCCGCTGGGGGGCGGGTGCCGCGGGACCGGGGAGGCAGGCCGGGTCGCTGGGGGGCGGCCCGGCCTGCGCGTCTCCGGCGGCAGGACGAGGGGTCCGTCCAGGGCAGGGCTCCGTCGCCGGGCCGGGGTATGCCGCTCGGTGCGGTGCGGTGCGGTGCGGTGCGCGAGGAGTGCGGTCAGCGGCCGGACGTGGTGCAGGGCCTGACGAGGGCGGACAGGATCGCCCGCTGCACCGCGGTGGTGCCGTGCGCGCCGGTGACGACGGACCGGACGGTGGTGCCGGTGGGGTCTGCCGCCATACCCAGCACCGCGGCACCGGGGTCGCCCGCCAGGCCGGAGGGCCGGGCGCCGGGTGCGGTGACGGGGGCATGACCACCCTGGACCAGGTCGTGACGGGTGCCGGTGGCCGATCGGTGCGGGCATAGGTGTGCTGGCCCCCGATGACCTGGCGGCCGTCCGCCAGGCGGGTCGCCGGGGTCACCTGCCACAGGGGAGCCGCGCACCAGGTCATCACCCCGGAGACGAGGAGCGGCCAGCGACTGCGGGGTGAAGCTCCTGACCCCGGCCGGCATGGCGGGCACCGCCACCCGCACGAAGGTCGTGCCCTGGCTGCGCCACAGGGTGCTGGTGGCGCCCGTCGTGAGCAGCCAGATGGTGCCGCTCGAGACGGCGACCTGGCCGGCTCCGGCAGCGGCCGCCTGGGCCCGGAAGGGCGGGCGTCGGACCGTCCAGAACCCGAGCGCCGCCGGCTGCCGGGGTGCCCCGGGGCGCTCCACGACCGGACCTGCCGCCCCGGCGGCGGTCGGGGCGGACCGGGCCCCGGGGACGGCGCCGGAGGTGAGGAGGCGAGCGCCGGAGGCAGGAGCGGCTGGACGAGGGCGGGTGGACGGGACGGCGGCGGGTGTCAGCCCCGGACCGGGCCCCGGGCCGGGGGCACGGCGAGGGGCCTGGGCGCCGTCCTGGCGGTGGTGCCGACGGTGAGGACGGCGCGCTGCACGGCCGTGCGGCTCCCGGTCCTGACCACGGACCAGACGACGGAGCCCCTCGGCTCGGCGGCCAGGTCGACCACGGCGTCCCCCGGATCGCCGGGCAGGACCTGCGGGGTGGCGCCCTGCGCGGTGAGGACGGCATACCCGCCCTGGACCAGGTCGGTCCGCTCCTGGGTGATTCGGTCGTCCGTGGTGAAGGTGTCCTGGCCCCCGACGACCTGACGGCCGTCGGCCAGGTGGTCGGCCGCGGTGACGGCGTAGGCCGGGGCCGGGCACCGGTCGCGGCGGCCGGGCGTCACCCGGAGGCACAGACCGCGGGTGCGGTAGACGAGGTCCCCTCGCGGGTCCAGGGTGGTGCCGGCGCCCCACGCGGTGACGTCCTGCGGGGAGCGCGCGGTGAGGGCCTGGGCCCGGTAGCCACCGCCGTCCGGGGCGTGCACCTCGAGCCAGCCGAGATCCTTCGGCGGGGTGGTCGCGTAGTCGTAGAGCGTGCCGTAGATGTGCGTAGCCCCCATGAAGCCGGTGCCCGCGAGGGCGTGGCCGCCGACGAGCTCGAGGACGGCGTCACCGGTGCGGTCCGACGGCCCGTACAAGGTGGTGGGGCCGAAGGAGTCCTGCTGGAAGGTCCACGTCCTGCCGTCGAAGCGGGCGAGCGCGCCGCTGCCGGGGCGGGATCCCGCGCCGGTCGTCGCACCCCAGAGCACCACGGTGTGGCCCTCGGCGGCTACGGCGTAGGGCGTGAACGCGGTGGTGCCGGGCGGCAGCGGGACGGCCACACGCTCGTGACGGGTGCCCTGCGAGCGCCACAGGGTGGGCGTGGCGCCGATGCCCAGGACCCAGGCCGTGCCGGCGCCGGAGGCGACGCGCGCCTGCGTGGCCGAGCCGGGCAGGGTTCGGGTGGTCCAGCCGAGGGGGCCGACGGTCTCGACCACGATCGGGCCGGGGGCGCCCGGCCGGGCCTTGACCCCGACCACGACCGCTGTTCCCGTGGCGGGCGAGGTGACGGACTGGGCGGTGAAGCTCGTCGTGCGGACCGTGCGGAAGCCGGTGGCGGTGGCGGACCTGCCCGCCGGGGCCTTGGCGCCGGGCACGGGCCGTGGGGCGGGCGCGGCCGCCGCGGTGGCGGTGCCGGCGGTCAGGGCCGCGAGCAGGGTGGCGGCGAGCGTGCGGGTGATGGTCATCTGGGGTCCCCCTCGGAACGGACGGGTGAGCGGCAGTCGGTCACCTCAGTTGATCTCACTTGAAGTGACCGATCAATGGCCCTCTGTAGCCATTTGTCGGGTTGCTCCCGGCGTCCGGTGTCGCGTCAGGAAGGGCTGGGCGTCCGTGGGGCCTGGCCCTGGGCGGGGCGAGGGCCAGGCTCCAGGGCCAGGTCAGGCGGGCGTCAGCCCCGGCCCAGCAGCACCCGGGCCTCGACGTGGTCGAGCCAGCGGGCCTCGGCCTCCACGGCATACACCTGGTGCTCCAGGACCAGCAGCCGGGCCAGGTCCTCGCGCGGCAGCGTCGACTTGGCCCGGGTCAGCTCGTGCAGGGCGCGCATCGTCGCGGTGCGCTGGGTCTGCACGACCTGCACCACGTCGACGCCCGGCAGCGTCACCGCGAGCGCGAGCTTGATGGCGAGCTCGCTGCGCGGGGTGGCCTCCCGGTCCACGGGCTGCGTCCACCAGCGGGCGACCTCACCACGACCGGCGTCGGTGAGGGCATAGGTGGTGCGGCCCTCGGCGTCCTCGCCCTGCTGCTCGACGAGGCCGTCGCGCTCCAGCCGGGCGAGGGTCTGGTAGACCTGCCCGACGTTCAGCGGCCAGGTCCCTCCGGTGCGCTCCTCGAACTCGCTGCGCAGCTGCGCGCCATACCTCGGCCGCTCCGCGAGCAGGGCGAGCATCCCCTGTCGGATCGACATGTCGGTGTCCTTCCTGCTCAGGCCTGGCGGCGGGTGAGGGTGGGCTCGGAGCGCACCATGGTCATGGCGAGCAGGGCGGCGAGAGCCGGTATGCCGACCAGGGCGCGGGTGATGGCGACGCGCTGGCGCTGGCCGCCGGACATCTCCTCGGTATAGCGGTCGGCGAGCTCGGCGATGCCCACCTCCTCCAGGGCTGCCTGCGCCTGGCGGCGGGCCTCCCGCGGGCCGGTGCCGTCGAGCTCGAGCGGGAGGGCGACGTTCTCGGCCGCGGTGAGCGAGGTGATGAGGTTGAAGTCCTGGAAGACGAAGCCCACCGCGCGACGCCGCAGCCGGGCCAGGGCGTCGGGCCGCAGGGTGGTCACCTCCTGGCCCTCGATCGTCACCTGGCCGCCGGTGGGGCGGTCGAGCGCCCCGGCCAGGTTGAGCAGCGTGGACTTGCCGGAGCCCGAGGGGCCCATCACGGCGACCAGCTCGCCCGGCTCGATGGTCAGCGACACTCCGCGCAAGGCGTGCACGGCCGTCTCGCCCGAGCCGTGCGTGCGGCTCACGTCGGTCATCTGCAGCACCGTCATCGGTGGCTCCCCCCGGAGGTGTCGGGGCCGGCCGGTCATCCCCCTGGTGACCGGCCGGCCCGGATGGGTGTCGTCGACATACTCGGTATGTCGTATGACAGGTAGAGGTATACCCGGTAAGTCGGCAGCGGGTCAATACCCGGTATGTGCGGATCTGGTGCGCCCGCCCGGGCACGCCGAGGCCGCCTCCCCGTCGTGCGGTGAGGCGGCCTCCTGCGGGGTCGGGTCAGCGGCGCGCGGCGTGGGCGTCCAGGCGCTGCAGCCGGCTGACGGTGCCGGTCCGGGTCAGCGCCCAGGCCACGTCGGTGCCCTTCTCCACGGACACCTGCAGAGTGCGGTCACCCGGGTCGCCCGCGATGACCTGCACCGACCCGTTGGCGCGGTGCAGGGCGAACCGGCCCTGCGCCGCCCCGAAGAGCGGGATGCCGCGCTGCTGCGCCCCGAGCGCGGCGGTGTCGCTGCCGCCGAGCACGTTGATGCCGTTGGCGAGCTTGGCGGCACCCGTGACCGGCCACGCGATCGCCCCGTCGGCGAGACGCCGGACCCCACGGCTGTCACCGCGGGTCTTCGAGGTCGAGATGTATGACGAGAAGCCATACACCGTCGCGGACCTCGCCGACTCGGGCACGACCGCGGCGCCGGAGAACAGCCACGCGCTGCTCGTGGGCGGCGCCTGCCAGGTGGGAGCGATGTCGACGGCCTTGCCGCCCACCGGGACGAACAGCTGCTCGGTCGTCGGGTGGGACGTCTCGGTGCCGCGCGGCATCATCGGGGTCGCGCCGAAGGCCACGGCGGCCGGGCCCTGGGCGGCGTAGGTGCCGTAGGTCGCGACCTCGGCCCACCCGGCGCCCATGAACCGCCACACCTTGGCGGTGGACCGGCCCACCCCGGCGGTGACGTAGCAGCCCGGGCCGGGGACGTCGACGAGGTTGGCGACGCCACCGATGCCCTCCGGCAGCGCGACCTGGCTGAATCCCCGCCCGCGGGAGTGCAGCAGCCACTTGCCGTCGGTGACCCAGACGTCCTGCGGGCTGCTCGCGCTCAGCCGCACCACGGCGTCCGCGGCGACGGCGCCGAGGCGCTGCGTGCTCACCCGGCCCCGGGCGATGTGCTGGACGACGAGCCGGCCGCGGGAGCGACCGGCGACCCACACGTCACCGGCGGCCGGCGTGGCCAGGGACTCGGCATCGATGGCCAGGGTGCGCTGCACCGTGAACCCGAGCGGAGCCGGCTTGGCCTGCTGGCCCCGCTGCGCGGGAGCGGCGACGGCGGTCGAGGCGGCGGCCGGTGCGGCGGCGCCCGCGACGGCGGCGGTGACCGCGAGGGTCGTCATACGAAGGATCCTGCTGGACATGTGTTTCCCCCCAGAAGCAGCTGTCCGGGCCGGTCGACCCGGCCCTGTCATCCTGCGCCCGGACCCGGGGGACCCGCCCTAGCCCGACCTGACCTGATCGTGAGGTTTCACCGGGAGTTTCCGGGACGGCCACGACGGCGCAGGGGGCCGAGCGGCGGGGGGCCGTCGGCCCGGCATACTGGGCGGCATGAGCCACTCCTTCGACACCGAGGTCGAGGCCCGCGGCCTGTGCACCTTCGTGGACGCCGCCCCGTCCCCCTTCCACGCCGTGCAGGAGGTCGGCCGCATCCTCGACGCCGCCGGCTTCACCGAGCTGGCCGAGGCCGACGCGTGGCCGACGCAGCCCGGGCGCTACTTCACGGTGCGCGGCGGCTCGCTCGCGGCCTGGTCGACCGAGCACGCCGACGGCCCGGCGACGCCCTTCCGGGTGCTGGGGGCGCACACCGACTCGCCCAACTTCCGGGTCCGCCCCAACCCCGACCTGTCCCGTCACGGCTGGGCCCAGCTGACCTGCGAGGTGTATGGCGGCCCCCTGCTCAACAGCTGGCTCGACCGCGACCTGGGCCTGTCCGGGCGGGTCGGCATCCGGGGGCGCGACGGCGTCGAGACCCGCCTGGTGCACGTGGACACGCCGATCCTGCGCATCCCGCAGCTGGCGATCCACTTCGACCGCACCGCCAACGACGCGCTCACCCTCAACCCCCAGACCCAGCTCGTGCCCGTCTGGGGCACCGGCGGCGACGTGCCCTCGATGCGTGAGTTCCTCGCCCGCGAGCTGGAGCTCGACGGCTACGACGTCCTCGCCTGGGACCTGATGACCCACGACCTCACCCCGTCGACGATCCTCGGCGTGGACCGGTCGCTGATCGCCGCGCCGCGCCTGGACAACCTCGGCACGACCTACTGCGGCACCCGGGCCTTCGTCGACGCGGTCGACGGCGACGGGCCCTCCACGCCCCACGTGCAGGTCCTGATCCTGTTCGACCACGAGGAGATCGGCTCGATGACCGAGCGCGGCGGCTTCTCCTCGATGCTGCCCACCGTCATGGAGCGCATCACCCGCTCCCTCGGCGGCGACCGCGACGACTACCAGCGCGCCCTCGCCGGCACCGTCGTCGCCTCCGGCGACATGGCCCACGCCACCCACCCCAACTATCCGCAGATGCACGAGCCCAACCACCAGGTCGCCGTCAACGGCGGGCCCGTCCTCAAGACCAACGTCAAGGGGCGCTACGCCACCGACGCGGTGTCCGCTGGCTGGTTCCGGATCGCGTGCGACCAGGCGGGCGTGCCCATGCAGGACTTCACGGCGCGCGGCGACCTGCCCTGCGGGTCCACGATCGGGCCGATGACCGCCTCCCAGCTCGGGGTCACCACCATCGACTTCGGCGCGCCGATGCTGTCCATGCACTCGGCTCGCGAGCTGATGGGCGCGCACGACCCGGCGCTGTATGCCGGCGCGCTGTCGGCCTTCCTCTCACCGCAGGTCTGACCCCCGCCGCGGGCGCCCGCCCTGCGTGGTGCCGCCCGCCCGCGGTCTCGACGGGGCCGGGCGGGCGGCCTCCCCTCCGCCGCTCGGCCCCGCGGCTCTCGTCGGACCCCCCACCCGGCCCCGCCCCCGGCTCGGCATACGGAATCGCCTCTCGCTCGGGCGCGCGTCACCACGGGCCAGCCTGGCCCTGTGGCACGTTCAAAGAGGCGGCTAAACGTATCTTTCGGGGCCAGCCTGGCCCCTGGGCGCGGTCGTGGCCGGGCTGCGACGATGGGCGGGTGACGTGGACCGGAGCAGTCGGATTCGCCGTGGCCGTCGCGCCGTTGGTCGTGACGCCGGGCGCGAGCTTCACCCTGGTGAGCGCTCGCGGGCTGGCCGGCGACCGTCCGGGGGCGTGGGCCACCATCGCCGGCACGGCGGCAGGGATCGTGACGCACGCGGTCCTGGCTGGTGTGGGTCTCGCCGTCGTGGTGATGCGGTCGGCGCAGGTGTACCAGGCCCTGCGCATCGCCGGGGCGGCATACCTGATCGGCCTGGGTCTGGTCCTGCTGCTGCGAGGGCTGCGTGGGGATGGCGCGGACCCTGCTGGCAGCCCGTCCGCCGCCGGCAGCGGTGCCGCTCGGCGAGCCTGGCAGGCGTATGTCGCGAACGTGCTCAACGTGAAGGCCGCCTCGGTGTACCTGACGCTGGCGCCGCAGTTCGTCGCAGCCGAGGGGGTGGGGGTGGTGTCCATGCTGTGGCTGGCCGGGATCCACGTCGGCGTCATGATCTTGTGGCTGGGGCTGTGGGCGTCCGGGCTGACCTCCCTGACCGCGCGGCTGGATCCACGGCGGTGGGTTCGTCGGATCGACGCGTCCGGAGGTGCGGTGCTGATCCTGCTGGGGCTGCGCAACGCCCGCTCGGCCACGTAGCCGTCCCGGCCCCGGGCGCCCGCACCACGGTGGCCTGCCACCTAGCATCCGGCTCATGAGGATCTACCTGAGCGCCTATCGGCTCGGAGCCCGCGCCGAGGTCCTGGCCACGGACGGAGGGCGGGCAGCGATCGTCATGAACGCGTTGGACCCCTTCCCCGACCGGCTCCGCAGCTGGGCGCGGGAGACCTCGGACCTGGCGCGGCTCGGGTACTCGAGCACCGAGCTCGACCTGCGCCAGTTCTGGGGCGATCCCCATGCCCTGACCGGCCGCCTGGCCGACGTCGACCTGCTGTGGGTCGTCGGTGGCAACGCCTTCGTCCTGGCCCGCGCCGCCACCGCGGCCGGGCTCGCCTCAGCGCTGCACCGGTCGCCGCACCTCACCTATGCCGGGTACTCCGCCGGGGCCTGCCTCACATCGCTCGACCTCGCCGGCATCGACCTGATGGACCCGGCCGATGAGCTGCCCCAGGGCTACCGCGCCGACATGCCGGCCACGACCCTGAACCTGACCGGCACCCGGATCGTCCCCCACGCCGGGACACCTGAGGCCGACGCCGCGCAGCGGCATCTCGCGTCGGCGGGCCTGGCCTGCACCGCTCTCGCCGACGGCGAGGACCTCCTCGTGAACTTCTGACGTATGGGCACGCAGCCGACTCCCGCAGCACAGTCCCGCAGCCGGCCACCGTCCTGACCCCCGCTTCCGACGCGCTCGTGGAGCGGCTGAGTCATTGCTAGCGTCGGCGTCGTCGCGAGAGGAACGCCGCCGGGAGGTCCTGCGCATGAACCCCGCATCGATGCCGACGTGGACGGTCCACCGTGCCGGCGAGCAGTCCTTGGCGCGGTTGGCAGAGCTGCACGCGGCCGGTTTCGCCGGGTACGCGGCTCCGGTGCAGATGGACGCCGCTGCCCTGTCCGACCGGATGCGCAGCGAGGACATCGACCTGTGGTCCTCGTTCACCCTGCACCACGAGGGGCGGGACGTCGTCCTGGTCCTGATCGCTCGTCGCGGCGCCGCGACCCGCATCGCCAGCATGGGTGTCCCGCTCGACGCACGCCGACAGGGCTGGGGCCGGCGAGCCCTCCAGGTCGCCCTCGACGAGGCGAGGGAGCGCGGCGACAGCGTCCAGCTCGAGGTGCTGACCACCAACGAGGGCGCGGTGGCCCTCTACTCCTCCATGGGTTTTCGGGTCGCCCGCACCCTGGTCGGCTTCGAGGGCGCCTTGTCGCCCACTTCGGGCGCCATGCCGGCATCCGCTGGAGGCGTCCTGCGGCGAATCCCGATCGGCCAGGCAGCGGCTCAGGTCGCGCAGCACGCGCCGGGTCTGACGTGGCAGCTCGACGCCCCGTCCCTCTACGCGCTGGGCAGCGACTGGCAGGCCTGGACCGACGGACCCGCCGTAGTTGTCACGAAGAGCAGCGGCACGACCCTCCACGTTCTCTGCCTGCTGACCCACCCCGACCATCGCCGTCAGGGCCACGCCCGCTCGCTCCTCGGCCGCGTCGCGGCGGTCGAGGGCACCGATCGGGTCCGGGTCATCTCGATCGTGCCGGACGGCCTGGCCGACGACTTCTTCCACCGGTGCGGTGTGGCCACTGCGCCGCTGCGGCAGTACGAGATGACGCACCACGGCTGATCCCTGGGGACTCGGCCCGGTCGCCGGGGCTACCCGAGATGTGCCCCGGCTGCCTCACCGATGATGAGGAGGGCCAACGCGAGGTAGACGGCCGCCGCGAGGCGGTGCAGGGCCTGCTGGGCGCCGGGGCGGGAGATGAAGCGGTTACGAAAGGTGCTCGCTCCGACGCCGACGGCCCCGTACAGGGCGACCTCCGTGGTGACGTTGACGGCTCCCAGCATCGCCAGCTGGGCGGTCGTGTCCTGCGCCTGGCCGAGGAAGCGGGGCAGGAAGGCGAGGAAGAACAGGATGAGCTTGGGATTGGTCAGGCTCACCATCGCCCCACGGAGGAACCACCGCTGCGACCCCACGTGGGCTGTGCCGGCCGCGATGGTCCGAGCGGTCCGGAATGTGCTCACGGCCAGCCACAGCAGGTATGTCGCGCCGGCGAGCTTCACCCCCGTGAGGGCTGCCGGGTAGGCCGCAGCGACCGCCCCGAGCCCCAGGGCCACGGCTGCTGCATACACGCTCATGCCGGCGCCGATCCCCACGATCGCCCTGATCGCCGCGGCTCGTCCGCCCTGGAGCCCGACCGCCACCATGTACGTCATGTCCGGGCCCGGCGGCGCCAGGAACGCGAGGATCACGGCAAGGAACGCGGGCAGGACCGACACGTCGAGCATGACCACCTCGGTGCGCCTGAGCGCCTGGAACCGGCTTAGGTGGTTCCAGTGTAGGTGGGTGGGTCCACGGGTTTCCTACAGTGGGGCGATGGACAGCTCTGCGACGCCGACGTTCCGCACCGGCGACGTCCTGGCCACGGTGTTCACTGGGACCCTGACCGAGCGCCACGGCGACACCGTCGAGTGGATCCCCACACCCGAGCGGTTGCTCGAGTGGCTCGCCGTCAACGCCCTCGCGGTGGAGAGCTGCTCCGAGGCCGAGCTCGCGTCGGCCCACCGGCTCCGCGAGGCCATCCATGTCGCCGGAACGGCCGCCGCCACCACCGACGCGGGCGAGCCCCTGCCTCCGGTCGCTCTGCGGACCATCAACGAGGCAGCACGCGGTGGCCGGGCTTGTCCCCAGCTCGGAGCGGACGGGGAGCGCACCTGGCGGCTGGGGGGATCCGGCCGCGGACGGGTCGGGGACGCGCTGTCGGTCATCGCCGCCGACGCGATCGAGATCCTCACGTCGGCCAACCGCGACCGGCTCGCGCTGTGCGCCTCGCCGACGTGCCGGGAGATGTTCGTGGACAACAGCCAGAGTCACACCCGTCGGTGGTGCGACATGAACGTGTGCGGGAACCGGCAGAAGAAGGCCCGCCACCGCTCCGCGGCCCGTCGCACCGGGTAACGGGTCGACGGAGCCTTCCATCCGGGGCCAGGGTGGCCCCGTGGCACGTTCAAAGAGGGGGCTAAACGTGTTGATCGGGGCCAGCCTGGCCCCGATCGACACGTGGGTGGCGCGGTCACGACACGTGGTGGTGCGGTCAGGTCGTGCGGGGGAGTCGCGGGATCAGCCCTCCGCGTCGCCGACGAGGAGCAGCACCTTGCCGACGTGGGTGCCCTTGTCGAGCTCCTCGTGGGCGGCGGCGACCTCGCTCATCGGGAAGCGGGCGTGGATGATCGGTCGGATCTCCCCGGACTCGACCAGGGGCCAGACGTGCTCACGCACCTCGTCGACCACGGCAGCCTTCTCCGAGCGGGGACGGGCTCGCAGCGAGGTCGCGATGACGGCGCCCCGCTTGGCGAGCAGCTTGCCGATGTTGAGCTCGGCCTTGACGCCGCCCTGCATCCCGATGATCACGAGCCGACCGCCGGGGGCGAGGGCGGAGACGTTGCGGTCGAGGTACTTCGCGCCCATGTTGTCCAGGATCACGTCGGCGCCGCCCACGGCCTTGAGCTCCTCGACGAAGTCCTGCTCCTTGTAGTCGACCAGGACGGAGGCGCCGAGCGTCCGGCATACCTCCAGCTTGTCCGCGGAGCCGGCGGTGACGGCGACCTCGGAGCCCAGGCAGCGTGCGAGCTGGATCGCCATGGTGCCGATGCCGCTCGAGCCGCCGTGGACGAGCAGGGTCTCGTCGGGCTGCAGGCGGGCGGTCATGACGAGGTTGCTCCACACGGTGCAGACCACCTCGGGCAGCGCGGCCGCGTCCATGAGCGAGACGCCCTCGGGGACGGGGAGCAGCTGACCGGCGGGGACGGCGACCTGCTCGGCATAGCCGCCGCCGGCGAGCAGGGCGCACACCTCGTCGCCGACCGACCAGCCGTCGACGTCGGCGCCGAGAGCGGCGATCCGGCCGCTGACCTCCAGGCCGGGGAGCTCGGACTCGCCCTGGGGCGGTGGATAGTGACCCTGGCGCTGGAGCAGGTCCGCCCGGTTGACGCCGGCGGCGACGACGTCGACGAGCACCTCGTCGGGTGCGATCTCGGGGGTGGGGACGTCGCTGGGGGTGAGGACCTCGGGGCCGCCGAAGGACGGCAGGGTGATCGCCTTCATGGGTTCACCGTAAGACCTGCCGCCGGTCGTCGGACTCGCCTGGTCGACCAAGGGCGGCGGATCCGACCGCCCCCGGTAGGTCAGAAGTGGTGGGTGAGGGTGAAGGAGAGGGCGGCCAGCGTCATCACCGTGACCGCGAGCGGGATCAGCAGGATCGACCACTGCGGGTGCCGGCGGCGCACCGGCCCGGTGAACGCGAACACGAACAGCACCCACGACAGCACGAACAGCGCGAGGGCGACGACCTCCCCGGTGGCCATGTCAGCCCTGGCAGCGGGCCCGGGCGGCGTCCAGGTCCGCGGGGGTGTCCACGTCGAGCAGCGCTTGCGTGGTGGGAGCGGCGACCCCGCTCATGCGGACCGCGGCGGCCTGCCGGTGCACGGACACGTCCCGCGTGCCGCTGGGGAAGGCCCCCCGCAGGGCGTGCGTGTCGTAGGCCGCGAGCAGCGGCTGCAGCTGCCCGGTCTCGTCCACGACCGCCACGGCCTCCACGCCCGGCTCGCGCCGCTCGAAGGCTGCGTGGACCAGCTCGGCGGCCTCGCCCGCGAAGGGGAGGTCGCCCGCGACGACGACGGTGGTCGGCGTGGTGCTCAGCGCGGCTCCGGCGGCGATGCCCGCGGCCGGCCCGCCGAGCGGCGGCTGCTCACGGGTCCAGCCGACCGGGCGGGTCGTGGGGCGCTCCTGGCCGACGCAAACGATCTCCCAGCCCGAGGGGAGGCGGCCGAGCAGGTGGTCCAGCACGGTGGTCTCGCCGAGCGTGGCGGCGGTCTTGTCCCGACCGCCCATGCGCTCGGAGGTGCCGCCGCACAGCACGACGACGGTGACGAGGGGATCCAGACTCATGGGCGCTCCTTGTGCGGGCCGCCGAGCCTGCGGGTGAGCTCGCGGGCAGCCTGTCGAGACGCCGCGGCGAGGGGCTCCACCGCGGTGTGGGCGTCCCTAGGGTAGGTGATGGCGACCGCCGCGACGGGGTGGCCTGCCGCGTCGAGGACTCCGCAGGCCACGGAGGCCAGCCCGTCGGTCACGGTGTCGACCTCGAGCGCGTAGCCGCGAGCCCGGACCTCGGCCAGCGCCGCCCGCAGGGCGTGCAGGGTGCGCGGCCCGTGGTCCCCCCGGGTCACGAACGCCCCGCGGTCCGGGAACAGCGCCCGCACCTGGGCGTGCGGCAGCGCCGCGAGCATCGCCAGCCCGCTCGCCGTGAGCTGCGCGGGCAGCCGGACGCCGACGTCGGTCACCAGCATCGGGCGACCGGGAGCGCGCTCCTCCAGGACGTAGAGCACGTCCCGGCCGTGCAGCACGGCGAGGTGGCCGTTGTGCGTGGTCTCCTCGACGAGCCGGCTGAGCACCGGCCGACCGATGCGCGCCAGCCCGGCCTGCCGGGTGTAGGCCGAGCCCAGCTCGAACGCCGCCACCCCCAGGCCGTAGCGCCGCTCCTCCGGCAGGTGCGTCACGAAGCCCTCGGCCACCAGCAGCGCGAGCAGCTTGTACGCCGTGGACCGGGGCATCCCCAGGTCCCGGGCGACGGCGGCGGCGGGCAGCGGCTCGGGGTGGCGCGCCAGCAGCCGCAGGATCCGCAGGGTCGCGGTGGCCGCGGGGGCGGGCGAGCCCGAGGCAGGGGAGCCCGAGGAGGGGGAGCCGGGGGCCGTCGCGGACCGGTGCACGGCGGGGCAGGCCACGCTCAGGGCTGCAGGATCGTGTTGTCCAGCAGGCGGGTCCGCCCGAACCGCACGACCAGCGAGACGAGCGCCCCGGTCTCGGGGACGGTGTCGAGCTCGGCGAGGGTGTCCGGGTCGGCGACCGAGACGTAGTCGAGCTCGCCCGCGGGGGCCTCGCGCTGCACGAGACCGCGCACCAGGGCCCGCAGCGCGTCGCCGTCGCGGCCCCCGTCGCGCCATACCTGCTCGACGGCCCGGACGGCATGGGAGAGCACCACGGCCTGGGACCGCTGCTCGGGGGTGAGGTAGACGTTGCGGCTGGACCGGGCCAGACCGTCCTCCTCCCGCACGATCGGCTCGACCCGCACGACCACCGGGATCGCCAGGTCACGCACGAAACGCCGCACCACGACGGTCTGCTGGGCGTCCTTCTGCCCGAAGTAGGCCCGGTGCGGCCGCACCACGTTGAACAGGATGGTGCAGACCGTCGCCACGCCCGCGAAGTGCCCCGGGCGGCGCTCGCCCTCGAGCACCTCGGTCACCCCGTGGACCTCGACCGACGTCGCCGACCCAGGGGGATAGACGTCCTCGACGCCCGGCGTCCACACCAGGTCGACCCCCGCTTCGCGCAGCAGCGCCAGGTCGCGCTCCAGGTCCCGCGGGTAGGTCGCCAGGTCCTCGCCCTCGCCGAACTGCGTGGGGTTGACGAAGATCGACACCGCCACGGCCCCGCCGTCGCGCTGCGCCGCCCGCACCAGCGACAGGTGCCCGTCGTGCAGGTAGCCCATCGTCGGGACGAGCGACAGCTCCCGCCCGTCGGCGAGCAGCTCGGCGCGCGCCCGGTCGAGCTCATCGCGGGTGGTGACGACGTGCATGGTGCTCTGCTCCTGGAGGTCGTATGCCGGAAGGGACTACTCGCGCTCGCCCGCCCGCCGCACGGCCTCGGCGAGGATCGCTGGGTCCATGGCGGCGGCGTTGGCCGCGGTGGGGAAGCGACGCTCGCGGACGTCGTCGGCCAGCCGGTCCAGGGCGGCGGCCGCGTCGTCGGCGAGCGTGGCGTAGCGGGTGGTGTGGCGGGGCACGTGCTCGTCGTACAGGCCCAGCACGTCGTGCCAGACCTGGACCTCGCCGGAGCAGCCGACGCCGGAGCCGATCCCGATGGTGGGCACGGGAACTCGTGCGGTGATGGCCTCGGCGAGCGGCGCGGGGACGAGCTCGAGCACGATCGACCAGGCGCCCGCCTCGGCGAGGGCCTCGGCGTCGCGGAGCAGCTCCACGGCGCGGGCGGCGTCCTTGCCCTGGACCCGCAGCCCGATCTGGTGGACCGACTGGGGGGTGAGCCCGAGGTGGCCCATGACCGGGATGCCCGCGTCCACGAGCCGGCGCACGGTGGGGGCGACGGCGCGGCCGCCCTCGAGCTTGACGGCCCCGGCGCCGCCCTCGGCCATCAGGCGGCCGGCGCTGCGCAGCGCGTCCTCGGGCGTGGCGTAGGTGAGGAAGGGCAGGTCCGCGACGACCAGGGCGCGCCGGGTGCCGCGGACGACGGCGCGGCAGTGGTAGACCACGTCGTCCAGCGTCACCGGCAGTGTCGAGTCCTGGCCCTGGACGACCATGCCCAGCGAGTCGCCGACGAGCACCATCGGGATCGAGGTGCGGTCCACGATCCGCGCGGCGGTGTAGTCGTAGCAGGTCACCATCGGCAGCCGCTCGCCGTCAGCATGAGCCCGGAGCAGGTCGGGGACGGTGCGTCGGCGGACCGGCTGGTGGACGGACACGTCAGCCCTCGTGCTCGGCGGAGGCGACGTCGGGGGCCGCGTCGGGGGACAGGGTGTCGGCAGCCAGACCCTCGACGGACTGGGGGCCGCGCAGCGCCTGGGGGTGCTGGCGGCTGGTGATCAGCTCGGCGATGGAGTTGTCGCGGGGGTCGACCAGGACGACGCGGGGGTGCCAGTCCTCGGGGACCGGCACGGTCACCTGCTGGTAGGCCATGACGATGACCAGGTCGCCGGGTTGCACGAGCCGGGCGGCGGCGCCGTTGAGCTGGATCTCGCCCGAGCCGCGCTCGCCGGGGATGGTGTAGGTCTCCAGGCGGGCGCCGTTGTCGATGTCGACGACCTGCACCCGCTCGTAGGAGTCGATGCCGGCGGCGTCGAGGAGGTCCTCGTCGATGGTGATCGAGCCGACGTAGTGCAGGTCGGCGGCGGTGACGCGGGCGCGATGGATCTTGCCGCTGACCATGGTCTTGAGCTGCACGGGAGGTCCTCCGGGAGTGGGGGTGAGCGTCCTGATGCTAGGTGACGCGGCGGGGTCCCCGGTGCCGGTCGGTCGATCGAGGGCCCTCAGGGTGGCCCGGATCTCGGCCTCGGACCGGCCGGTGACCTGCAGCAGCGGTATGACGGCCCGCGCGGCGGCGGCGTAGAGGTCGAGGGCCGGCGGCTGGTCGTCGAGGGCCGCGCGGTGGCGGGCGAGGGTGCCGGTGTCGCCGCGGACGAGGGGTCCGGTGAGCGCCTGGGCGGGGCCCACGGCGTCCACGGCGGCCAGGGAGCCGCGGGCCAGGTCGGTGAGCGCCTGCCGGGACCCCTCGCCCAGGCCGCAGGCGCGCAGCAGGGCCTCGGCCTGCGTGACCGCGGCGACGGTGCCGAGGACGGCCAGGCTCGCGGCGGCGTGGTAGGTCGCGCGGTGCTCGGGGGCCAGCCGGGCGGGGACGCCGCCGAGGTCGCGGGCGAGGGTCTCGAGGCGGGTGGCGAGGGGCTCCGGCGCGGTGATCGTGCACAGGGTGCCGGGGGCGAGCCGGGCCGCCGTGGTCGGGAAGGCCTGGAAGGGGTGCCAGCACCCGGTCGCCCAGCCGCGGGCGGCGAGCGCGGCCAGGGCGTCCGGCCCGGTGGCGCCGGAGCAGTGGACCACGGCGGCTCGCCCCCGGGCGGCGTCGACCTCCGGGGCCACCCGTGCCAGCTCGGCCGCCACCACCGTGATCGCGTCGTCGCTCACCGCCAGCACGAGCAGCCCGCCGCGGTCGCGGACCTGGGTCGCTGCCTCGGCATACGTCAGGGTCGGCACCCCGCAGGAGGCCGCCAGCGCGGCCACCCGGCCGGCGTCGCGGCCGCTGACGCCGGCGAGCCTCCCGACCCCGGCGAGCCCGTGCGCCAGGGCGCTCGCGACCCGCCCGGTGCCGACGACGACGGCGGGGGTGCTCACGCCAGCGGGGCGTAGAAGTAGGTCGTGCGCCGGACGATCCGGTCGCCGGCGAGGGTGTAGAAGTCGCCGAACCGCAGGTCGAGCGCCGCCCCGTCGCGCCGGACGCCCCGGAAGGTGCCCTGGACGGCCACCTCGTCGCCGGCCACCACGGCGTGGGTGAGGGTGTGTCGACCGGACGCGATGACCCGCTCCCCGCCGTAGAACGCGCGCAGCCCCTCGTGCCCGACGATCGGGGGATAGCCCGGTCGCTCGTAGGTCGCGTCCGGCGTGAACAGCTGCACCAGCGCCTCGGTCTCGCCGGCGTCGACGAGCTCGAAGTAGCGGGCGACGGTTTCCGGGACGGCCGGGGGCGTCGGGCTCATGAGGGGGGTCCTTTCGTCATACGACCTGGTCATGGCGGTGTCGACGGTATGCCGTGGGGAACGGCTGGAACACATCGTCTCGGATCCGGGACACAACCGCCACCCCCGGTGCCGACCGACCCGCCCGCCCGCCCCACAATCGTGCTCATGGACGAGCAGCAGACCGTGCGCGTGGGCCGCGGGCCCCTGACCTTCGAGGACGTCGTGGCGGTGGCCCGGCACGACGCCCCGGTCGAGCTGACCGGGTCGGCCGTGGAGGAGATCGCCCGGTCCCGCACGGTCATCGAGGGCCTGGCCGGCGACACGGTGCCGCACTACGGCGTCTCCACCGGCTTCGGGGCGCTCGCCAACCGCCACATCCCGCTCGACCTGCGCGCCCAGCTGCAGCGCTCGCTCGTCCGCTCGCACGCCGCGGGCTCCGGCCCCGAGGTGGAGCGCGAGGTGGTCCGTGCCCTGATGCTGCTGCGCCTGTCCACCCTCGCCACCGGCCGCACCGGGGTCAAGGTCGAGACCGCCCAGGCGTACGTCGGGATGCTCAACGCCGGGATCACCCCGGTCGTCCACGAGTACGGATCGCTCGGCTGCTCGGGCGATCTCGCGCCCCTGGCCCACTGCGCGCTCGCGCTGATGGGGGAGGGCCCGGTGCGGCTGCGCACCGGCGAGCAGGTCGACGCCGCCGACGCCCTGCGCGACGCCGGCCTGACGCCGATCCGCCTGGAGGAGAAGGAGGGTCTGGCCCTGATCAACGGCACCGACGGCATGCTCGGCATGCTGGTGCTCGCGATCACCGACCTGCGCGACCTGCTCAAGGTCGCCGACGTCAGCGCCGCGATGAGCGTCGAGGGCCTGCTCGGCACCGACGCGGTCTTCGCCGCCGACCTGCACGAGCTGCGGCCCCACCCGGGCCAGTCCGCGTCGGCCGCCAACCTGCGGGCCGTGCTGGCCGACAGCCCGATCCGCGAGTCCCATCGCTCGCACGCCTGCACCCGGGTGCAGGACGCCTACTCGCTGCGCTGCGCCCCCCAGGTCGCGGGTGGCGCGCGGGACACGGTGGAGCACGCCGCGCAGGTCGCCCAGCGTGAGCTCGCCGCCGCCGTGGACAACCCGGTGGTCACCCTGGACGGGCGGGTCGAGTCCAACGGCAACTTCCACGGCGCGCCCGTCGCCTACGTCCTGGACTTCCTGGCCATCGTCGCCGCCGACGTCGCCTCGATGAGCGAGCGGCGTACCGACCGCTTCCTGGACAAGGCCCGCAACCACGGCCTGGAGCCCTTCCTCGCCGACGACCCCGGCGTGGACAGCGGCCACATGATCGCGCAGTACACCCAGGCCGCGATCGTCTCGGAGCTGAAGCGCCTCGCGGTGCCCGCCTCCGTGGACTCGATCCCCTCCAGCGCCATGCAGGAGGACCACGTGTCGATGGGCTGGTCGGCCGCCCGCAAGCTGCGTCGTGCCGTCGACGCCCTCGCCCGGGTGCTCGCCATCGAGGTGCTGACCGCCGCCCGCGGCATCGAGCTGCGCGCCCCGCTGCAGCCCTCGCCCGCCACGGGCGCCGCGATCGGCGTGCTGCGCGGCGGCGGCTGGGAGGGCCCCGGCATCGACCGCTTCCTGGCCCCCGACATCGCGCTCGCCCACCAGGTCGTGACCGACGGGAGCCTGCTCGCCGCGGTGGAGGGGGTCACCGGCCCCCTGCGCTGAGGGCACGGCATACTGGATCCCCTTGGACCGAGGGGGATCTCGTGCGCAACCTGACCTGGCCGCTGTCGCCATGGGGACGTTTCCTGACGGGGGTGGCGCTGGCGCTCGTCGCCGGGCTGCTCGCCGCCGGGGTGCTGGCGCTGCTGGGGCAGGACCCCACCGTGCCGGAGATCCTCTTCGGAGCGCTCGTCTCGGGAGTCCTGCAAGGGGCGCTGACGGCGGTGGCGCTGCAGGGCGGCGAGAACGTCTGGCACCCGCAGCGGCCACGCTGACCTGGGCTGCCGACGCGCGGTCCGGAGCGTCGCCGCGGTCGAGTAGCGTTCGCGTCGTGGCCCCTTCGGTGAACGCCGTCCGCCCGTCCCTCTCCCGCCGATCGTCCTGGTCGCCCGGGCGCACCGCCTGGTGGGTGACCTGTCTGCTCGTCGTCGCCGTCCCGGCGTTGGCGGTCCTGGTGCGGGGCTACGTCGGCGCCGACGTCGCGGTCTATCGCCGTGGCGGCGAGGACGTCGGGCGCCTGGACGACCTCTATCGCGCCGGCTGGCAGGGGCTGCCGTTCACCTATCCGCCGTTCGCCGCCCTGGCGTTCTGGCCGCTGCACCTGGTGTCGCCCGTCGTGATGTCGGCGCTGTGGTCGGCGCTCGTCGGGGGGCTGCTGGCCCGCACCACCTGGCTCCTCGCGGGGCCCCTGCTGGCGGCCCCGCCGACGGCCGAGGACGCGGTGGGCAGGGACGCGAAGGCCAAGGGCGCGGCGGGCGGGTGGCGCCGCTCGGCATACCTCCGCGCGACCCTGCTGCTCGCCGCCACGGTCGTGAGCGAGCCCGTCCTGCGCACCTGGCTGCTCGGGCAGGTCAACGTGCTCGTCGTCTGGCTGCTCGTCGAGGACTGGCTGGGCCGCGGCCGGCTGCGCGGCTGGCTCACCGCGCTCGCGGTCGGCGTCAAGCTCACCCCCGCCGTCGTCGGGCTCGCCCTGGTGCTCGAGGGTCGGTGGAAGACGCTGGGCGCCACCGTGGTCGGCACGCTCGGCACCGTCGCCGTGGCCTGGCTGGTGCGGCCGCACTCGTCGGTGACCTACTGGTGCGGCGCGCTGCTGGACCCGGGCCGCGTCGGTGGCATCGAGTATGTCGGCAACCAGTCCCTGCAGGGCGTGATCTGGCGGCTCGCCGGTCCCGGGGGAGCCCCGGCGGTGTGGGGCACGTCGGCGCTGCTGACCGTCGGGCTCGCCGCCCTCGCCGCCCGCCGGGCCGTCGGGGCGGGCGACCGCCTCGGTGCCCTGCTCGGCTGCCTCGTGGCGGGCTGGCTGGTGTCACCGATCAGCTGGTCCCACCACTGGGTGCTGCTCGTGCCCTTCCTGGTGTGGTGCTGGCGCGGCCGGGATCTCGCGGTGCGGCTCGTCGTGGTGGCGCTGCTGCCCTGGGCCTACGGCTGGCTGCCCTGGCTGACGCCGAGCGAGCACCACGCGGAGTTCCACCACACCCCCTGGCAGCAGCTGCTCGTCAACGCCCAGCCGTTGCTCACCCTGCTCCTGCTCGCCCTCGTGGCGGTCCGGCCGAGGTGGTCACGGGCGAGCGACGATCTGGTCGTTCAGCCTGCGGCCACTTGTCATTCACGACCAGCGACCCAGGGCGCCCTATCGTCAGCGAGGTGATCAGGCGTGGTGTCGTCGGTGCCTTCCTCGTGCTGGCGGGGGGCTTCGTCACGACGCCGCTGCCCCGCTCCCTCGGAGCCGACCTGGTGGCGCCGCTGGCGCACGTCGGCAGCACCATGGAGGGGCGGATGGTGGGCCTGGCGCTCAACGTCCTCGGCCTGGCCCTGCTCTCCTGGGCCTGGCTCACCCTGGTCAAGGCGTGCAGCCGCGGCCACGACGGCGTCGACGTCGCCACCGTGCGGCGGGCGACCTGGGCCTGGTCGCTGCCCCTGCTGCCCGCGGCCCCGCTGTTCAGCCGGGACGGGTTCAGCTACATCGCCCAGGCCGAGCTGACCCGACGCCTGCTGTCGCCATACACCTTTGCTCCCGACATGCTCAGCGGCGTCTGGAACGAGCGCGTCGACCCCCGGTGGCTGTCCACGGTGACGCCCTACGGCCCGGTGCCGCTCGTGTGGGGGGCCGTCTGCACCACCCTGACGCGGGATCCCTCTGTCGCGATCGTGCTGGAACGCTGCTCGTCCCTGCTCGGCATCGCGCTGCTGCTGTGGGCCATCCCGCACCTTGCGCGGTGGTGCGGGCGCGACGGCGCCACCGTCACCGCCCTCGTCGTCGCCAGCCCGCTGATGATCGCCCACGGGGTCGGCGGGCTTCACAACGACGTGCTCCTCGCGGGCCTTGCCGCCGCCGGCCTGGCCCTCGCCGGACGCGGGCAGTGGGGCTGGGGCGCGGTGCTCGTCGGCCTCGCCGCTGCCGTCAAGGTCCCCGCCGGGATGGTCGCCGTCGGCATCGTCCTGGTCAGCCTGCGCGCCGACGCCACCCTGCGGGCGCGCCTGACCCGGGCCCTGGCCGTCGCCGCCGTCGCGGTCGCCACCCTCGTCGCCGCCGGCATCCCCTATCACCTCGGCGTCGGCTGGGTCTCCGCCCTCGCGGTGCCCGGGGAGGTGCTGACGCCCTTCTCGGTGTCGAGCACCGTCGGGCGCGTGATCGGCTGGGCGGCCGAGCGACTCGGGGCCGACGACGTGTGGGCGACCTGCCTCACCGTGGCCCGCACGATCGGTATGGCGCTCGCGGTGCTCGTCGGCGCCGCCGTCGCCCTGCGGGTGCGCACCGGGGACCGGGCGGCCGCGCTCGCGGGACTGGCCGTCACGATGCTCGCCGTGCTGCTGCTCAGCCCCGTCGTCCACGCCTGGTATGCCCTGTGGGTGATCCCCTTCGTGGCCCCGCTGCGCCTCGGGCAGCGCCGGCTGCGGGTGCTGCTCGCGGTCAGCGTGGTCGCCGGGATCTCGGCCCCGCTGGACTCCTCGCTCGAGGGGGCGATCCCGGCGACCGTGCTCACCACGGCGATGGTGCTGGCCGTCGTGGTGCCGCTGCTGGTGCGGACCGGCCCCGTGGCGTCGGCCGCCCGCCTCACGCCGGCCGAGCACGCCGACGCCGACCGCGTGGCCGCCGGCCTGGTCGCCTGACCGGCAGACACCGCTCGCCCCTCGCCTCGCCCGCCACCCCGCCCGCGTGCCCTGTCGCAAGACGTGACGGGTACGGGTGGGGGAGGGGCGTGGTCAGTCGCGGGGGCGGGTAGCCAGCTCGCGGTGCAGCGCCAGCATCCGCTCGACCGGCGCCGCCCAGGGATAGCGCTCGGCGCGCGCCCGCGCCGCCAGGCGCCGCTGCGCCTCCGGCCGCTCGGCCACGCGGAGCACGGCGTCGGCCAGGGCCTCGGGATCGTCGGCGGCCGCCCAGCCGCCCGAGGTGTCGTCGACGAGCTCGCGGGCGCCCCCGCGGTCGGCGGTCACCACGGGAGTGCCGCACGCCAGGGCCTCCAGCACCGCCAGCCCGAAGGTCTCGCCCGCGCACAGGCTCAGCGAGACGTCGGCCTCCCCGAGCCGGCGGGCGATGGCCCCGCGGCCGGCCACGTGCCCGTGGAAGATCACCGGCAGCCCGGCGGCCAGCGCCTCCAGCTCGCCGCGCATCGGGCCCTCGCCATACACGTCGAGGTGGACCGGGACGCCGCGGCGGTGCAGGGCGCGCAGCACCTTGAGAGACAGGTGCGGCTCCTTCTCGCGGGACAGGCGCCCGGCGTGGACGAGCCGGAGCAGACCGTCCCGGGGTATGTCGGCGCGGACGGCCTCGTCGAGCGGGGCGAAGGTCTCCAGGTCCACGCCGAGCGGCACCCGGTGCAGCCGGGTGGCGTCGACGGCCGCGAGCCCCGAGAACTCGCCCGCGGCATAAGCGCTCGTCACCACGATCTCGTCGTAGACCCGGGCCAGCCGCCCGTTGAACCACCGCAGCGGGTGCCGCAGGCTGCGGGACAGGCCCGTGCCCAGCCCCACCCGCAGCGAGAGCATGGCGTCGAGCCGCTCGTGGGAGAACAGCACGGTCGGGATGCCCCGCCGCTTGGCGGCCACGGTGACCGCGAGCAGCGTCGTCTTGTCCGACACCTCCAGCGAGGTGGGCCCGAAGGCCTCCAGCGCCCGCAGCACCGGCCGGGGGTCGACGATCATCCGGTAGCCGCCCGAGACGGTGGGCGCCGCCACCGTGACCACCCACCCGAGCTCGGTCTCGATCCAGTCGTCGGTGGAGCCGGGCACGACGAGCAGCCGTTGCGCGCCACCGGCGCGGTAGCCGCGGGCGAGCTGGTCGATCGCGATCTTCATGCCGCCGGACGTCGGGCCCACGAAGTTGGCCAGCTGGGCGATGCGGAGCTCCACACCGCGACCCTAGCGGCCCGCCCCCGACCGGGCTGCTCCGGGCGACCGCGCCCGGCGACGGATCCCGCCCTGGCACCGGAGCGGGTCTATCCCCCGCACGGCCCCCTCACGGTGGGTAGTCTGCGAGGCATGGCGGATGTGATCCAGGGTGAGGTGCTGTCGTTCGACGCGGTCAAGGGGTATGGCTTCATCGCCCCGATGGACGACGGCCCGGACGTGTTCCTCCACGTCAACGACATCGTCGGCGACCGATCCCAGGTGCGACCGGGCGTGATCGTGGAGTACGTCGCGGAGGAGGGCGCCAAGGGCCCCAAGGCCGCGGAGGTCCGGGCGCTCGGCGACGAGACCGACGTCCGGCGGCTGCGGGCCCAGGCGGTCGACCCGGTGGCGGTTCGCGACGACCGTCCCGACGGCGAGGTGGACGTGCTGTCGCCGCGCGAGTTCGAGGCCACGGTCACCGAGCTGCTGCTGCGCGCCGAGCCCACGCTCACCGGCACCCAGATCATCCACCTGCGCACCCGGCTCGGGGCCATGGCCCGCGGGTTCGGCTGGGTCGAGGACTGACCGCTCCACGGCGTCCGGCCCGAGCGCCTCGGCGCGGGGGAGGCCGCCGAGGGTGATGTCTCGGATGCGGGACAGTTACCCGGTCGGGCTGCTGGTCCGGCGTGCTCCCCCGGGGGTGGGATGGAGGGACTTTCTTTCCGGCCTACGGTCCGGCAGCGCTGCCGAGACCGCACCATCAGCAGGAGGCAGCCATGGACGGCGCCCGCCCCGTCCGCGCACCGCGCGGCACCACCCTCACCGCACGCAGCTGGCAGACCGAGGCCCCGCTGCGCATGCTCATGAACAACCTCGACCCCGAGGTGGCCGAGCGTCCCGACGACCTCGTGGTCTACGGCGGGACCGGCCGGGCGGCCCGCGACTGGCGCAGCTTCGACGCCATGGTGCGCACGCTGACCACCCTCGAGGACGACGAGACCATGCTGGTCCAGTCCGGACGGCCCGTCGGCGTCATGCAGACCCACGAGTGGGCGCCGCGCGTGCTCATCGCCAACTCCAACCTCGTCGGCGACTGGGCGACCTGGGAGAAGTTCCGCGAGCTGGAGCAGCGCGGGTTGACGATGTACGGCCAGATGACCGCCGGCTCCTGGATCTACATCGGCACCCAGGGCATCCTGCAGGGCACCTACGAGTGCTTCGCGGCCATCGCCGAGCGGCGGTATGCCGGCAGCCTCGCCGGCACCCTGACCCTCACCGGCGGCTGCGGCGGCATGGGCGGCGCGCAGCCCCTCGCCGTGACCCTCAACGGCGGCGTCGTGATCGTCGTCGACGTGGACGAGGCGCGGCTGCGGCGGCGGGTCGAGCACCGCTACCTCGACGTGGTGGCCTCCTCGCTGGACGACGCGGTGGAGCAGGCGCTCGCCGCCAAGACCGCCCGCAAGGCGCTGTCCGTCGGCGTCGTCGGCAACTGCGCCGAGGTCTTCCCCGAGCTGCTGCGCCGCGGCGTCGAGATCGACGTCGTCACCGACCAGACCTCCGCCCACGACCCGCTCAGCTATCTGCCGGTCGGCGTCGAGGTCGACGAGTGGGCCGACTACGCCGCCAAGAAGCCCGAGGAGTTCACCGACCGGGCCCGCGAGTCCATGGCCGCGCACGTGCAGGCCATGGTCGACTTCCAGGACCGCGGCGCCGAGGTCTTCGACTACGGCAACTCGATCCGCGACGAGGCCCGCAAGGGTGGCTGCGAGCGAGCCTTCGAGATCGAGGGCTTCGTGCCGCGCTACATCCGGCCGTTGTTCTGCGAGGGCAAGGGCCCCTTCCGCTGGGCGGCGCTGTCCGGCTCCCCCGAGGACATCTACGCCACCGACCGCGCGGTGCTCGACCTCTTCCCCGACGACGACCGGCTGCAGCGCTGGATCCGCGGGGCGCGCGACAAGGTCGCCTTCGAGGGTCTGCCCGCCCGCATCTGCTGGCTGGGGTATGGCGAGCGCGACCGCGCCGGCCTGAGGTTCAACGACATGGTCGCGAGCGGTGAGCTGCAGGCCCCCGTGGTGATCGGCCGCGACCACCTGGACTGCGGCTCCGTGGCGTCCCCCTACCGCGAGACCGAGGCCATGGCCGACGGCTCGGACGCCATCGCCGACTGGCCGCTGCTCAACGCCCTCGTCGCGGCGTCGTCAGGCGCCTCCTGGGTGTCGATCCACCACGGCGGCGGCGTCGGGATCGGCCGCTCCATCCACGCCGGTCAGGTGTCGGTCGCCGACGGCACGCCGCTCGCCGCCCAGAAGCTCGCCCGCGTGCTGCGCAACGACCCCGGCATGGGCGTCATCCGGCACGTGGACGCGGGCTACGAGCGCGCCGACGAGGTCGCGGCCGAGCGCGACGTGCGGATCCCCATGCGCGAGGGCTGAGCCACCCGGTCCCGGCCGCCTCGCCGCCCGCTCAAGGCCGTCTCGTCGCCCGGCCCCGGTCACCCCTGCTGCGGGTGGTCGGGGCCGCCGTCCGGCATACGGCTGGGCAGGTCCGTGGGGCGCAGCAGCCGGGGCAGCCGCCGCTGCAGGCCGCGCAGGGCGTGAAGGGTCTCGACGTCGTCGAGACCGGTGCACGTCGCCCACTCCACCCCGACGCCCAGCCCGTCGCTGACGAAGGCGATCTCGGTGCAGTCCAGTGCCCAGTACCAGTCCTCGGCGGTGAGTCCGGCGCCGCTCGAGATCGCCCGATGGAGGCGGTCGGTCCGGGCGTAGAAGTCCGCCACGTCGGCGCACTCGAGCAGCGTGATCAGGGCGGGGCTCGGGGCGACCGGGCCGCCCCACTCGCCCAGCCCGCTGCCCAGCACCTGCTGCTCGATGCGGGTGAGCTCGATGGTGATCGTCGCGTCCGTCATCACCCGAGCATGCCGCACGCCCGGCCCGGAGCGACCGGCGTCGTCCACAGGTGCCGCGCGACGTCGAAGAAGTGGGCGTCGCCGGACAACCGTTCGGGGGACCCGTGCGTCTCACAGACGGGCGCCCGATGGGTGCGCACCTCCTGGGGGGATCCGATGAGAAGTCTCAAGACGGCGGCCGCCGTGGCCGCCGCGATGATGATCGTGATGCTGCACCTGTGCGTCTGCGACACCGACCAGCCGGCGTCGCCGCAGGGACGAGCCGTGTCCGTGATCGTGGGGTACGTGCAGCGCACACCGGCTCCCACGCGCACCCTGCCGCCCCCGTCCGCCCTGCCCTGACCCCCGCCCGGCACCCACCGATTGGCCCGCCTGTCGTACGCCCGCTCGGCGGTACTCGCCGATGGCGACCACACCCGCGCCCGCCCCGCGCTGAATTGCGCTCGCAGCTCACACAGTGCACGTTCTGGGCGTCGAGACGTGCACTTTCTCAGCTGCGAGCGCGGAAGGGGTACGAGGGCGTGATCCACAGGCCCCATGCCCGAGCCGCGCTCCTGTGCATAGTGATCTTCAGCGGGTGCAAACCTGATCAAACTGTCGAGCATGACCACGAACAGAAGGCTCCCTCCAGGACTCGCGGCTCGCCCCTTCTTCACGGTCGCGGAGGCGGTGGAGCTGGGAGTCTCACGCCGTACGCTGGCGCGGCTGCCGCGGCCCCATCGCGGCGTACTCGGCCACCACCTGCCCACCACCGTCCTCGAGGACGCGCAGGCCCTGTCCCTCGTGCTCCCGCCGGGATGCAGCTACTCGCACCTGACCGCCGCCTGGCTGCTGGGACTGCCGGTGCCATGGCGCTGGAGTGCCCGTGAGCGGCCGCACCTCGACGTGGCGTGCTACGGCCGTACGCCGCCACGGCGCGAGCGGGTCGACGGGCACCGGCTCAACCGTCCGGACCTGCCCACCGTGATGCTGCCCGAGCTGTCCGTCCCAGTCCTCGATGCCCCGCACGTGTTCCGGCAGCTGCATGCCCGCGCCGGAGCTGAACGCCCCCGTCGTCGACGAGCTCGGTGAGCCCTTCGCCTATGCCGACTTCCTGTGGGAGCGCTACAAGCTCGTGGTCGAGTACAACGGCGACCACCACTTCCGGACTCCGGAGCAGCGGCTCGCCGACGAGGCGCGGCGCAACCGGCTCGAGCGCCTCGGCTATCGGGTGATCGTGATCAACCGCGTCGACCACTTCCAGCACTGGGAGCGCACGATGCAGGCCGTGGAGCGTGCGCTGGCGGAGCAGGCCCGGTCGCTCGGGGTGGCTGCCTGAGCTCGCAGCCCAAGAACTGCACGTTCTGGCCCCCAAAACGTGCGCTGACTGAGCTGCGAGCGCGGAAGGGTGCCGGGGAGGCGCCGAAACGTGCGCGGGAGGGGGAGGTATGCCGGGAGGACGGCGTCAGAGCCACCCGCGCTGCTGGGCCTCGCGGGCGGCCTCCACGGCGGTGGCGGTCGACGTCTTGGCGATGGCCGACGAGAGGTGGTTGCGCACCGTCCCCGCCGACAGGAACAGCCGCGACGCGATCGCCGGCGCCCGGTGTCCCTCCAGCGCGAGCCGCAGCACGTCGACCTCGCGGGCGGTGAGCGACGACGCGCCGCCGTACAGGGACTCGGTGGCGAGGGCCGGGTCGACGACGCGCAGCCCCGCGTGGACCCGCCGCACCGCCTCGGCCAGCTCGGAGGCGGGGGCGTCCTTGACCACGAAGCCCGAGGCGCCCGCCTCCAGCGCCCGCCGCACGTAGCCCGGCCGCCCGAAGGTGGTCACCACCAGCGACCGCACCCCGGTCGTCTCGCGGGCGAGCTGCGCGGCCACCGCGATCCCCTCGAGCCCGGGCATCTCGATGTCGAGCAGGCACACGTCGGGGCGGGTCTCCAGGACGGCGGGCAGCACCTCGTCGCCGCGCCCGACCTGGGCGACCACGTCCAGGTCCGGCTCCAGCGAGAGCAGTGCGGCGAGGGCCCCGCGCACCATGGCCTGGTCGTCGGCGAGCAGCAGGCGGATCACAAGGTCACCTCCAGTCGGGTGCCGCGGCCGCCGGGGCCGCCGGCGAGGTCCAGGCCGCCGCCCACGGCGGCGACGCGTTCGCGCAGGCCGCGGATCCCGTTGCCCTCGCGGCCTCCTCGCAGCCCGCGTCCGTCGTCCTCGACCACCAGGGAGCCGGGGCCGAGGCGGACCGTGCAGCGGGTGGCGTCGGAGTGGCGGACGACGTTGGTGACCGCCTCGCGCAGCATCCAGGCGAGGACCGTGCGGTGGCGGGGGTCGACGACGGTGAGGTCGGTGGGCAGGTCGGGCTCGATCCCGGCGCCGGTCAGGGCGGTGCGGGCGGCGTCGATCTCGTCGGCGAGCACGGCCACCCGCAGGCCGCCGACGGTGGCGCGGATCTCGGCCAGGGCGGTGCGGGTCAGCGAGCGGATGTCGGCGAGCTCGGCCCGGGCCCGCTCCACGTCGACGTCGAGAAGCCGCTCGGCGAGCTCGGCCTTGACCGACACCACGGTGAGGGAGTGGCCGAGGACGTCATGGACGTCCCGCGCGACCCGCTCACGCTCCTCGGACAGCCGCAGCCGCTCCACGGCCCGGTCGTACTCCAGCCCGCGCGCGTTGCTCACCCGCGTCACGAAGGTGCTCACCGTGACGATTCCGAGGATCGCGAGCATCCCCACCCAGTCCGAGCCCCGACCCGTGATCAGCGGTACGCCGACGGCGAGCGCCCACACCACCGCGCTCAGGGCCAGCCCCAGGGCGATCGGGAAGGTGAACGCCAGGAAGGACACCAGGAACGGCGCGATGCCGAGGGCCTCGAGACCGATCACCGGCAGCTGTCCCGCCACCAGGGCGATCAGCACCGCGAACAGCCGGTAGGCGAGGCGGGACCGTGGCCAGGGCGTCTCGGCCCAGCAGCGGGCGCAGCCGTAGACGAAGACCGCTCCGAAGGCCGCCAGGTCGGCCAGGCCCAGCGCCCGCACCCAGACCGGGTGGGGCGTCCGCACCATCGCGATGGCGGGATGGACGAGGAAGACCAGCCAGACGGCGGGCATGATCCAGGCGAACCGCACCCAGGGGTTGTCCGGTCCGGGCGCCGAGGCGGCGCCGGCCTCCGTCGGACCGGCCCCGACCGGCGCGGCCTCCGTCGGGCCGGCTCCGACCGGGGCAGTCCCGCTCGGGACGGCAGCCGTGACCACGCCGTCGGTCACGCCCGCTCCCGGCCGCGGCGCACCAGCAGCGTCGCGAGCACCCCGAGGATCACCAGCCATGCCGCCACGTTAGCGAGCGGGATCCACAGCGGCTCGGCGACCAGGTGGCCGTCGCCGTCGATGGTGTGGCCGCCGGTCAACGGGTGGCGGGCGAGCTGGGCCACGCCATACAGGGGGGTGAGACGCCCGATCTGCAGCAGGACGCCGGACAGCGGCATGAACAGCCCGCCGAGGAAGGCCAGCACGACCAGTGCGCCGCTGGCGGCGCCGACGGCCGAGCGCGAGCGCATCCCCAGCCCGAAGCACAGCCCGAAGAGCGCGAACATCGCGGCGCCGAGCACCACGAGCAGCGCGGACTGCCACCACACCTGGTGCTCGGCGCGGGCGCCGGTGGTGGCGGCGGTGGCATAGATGACCGCGACGGGCAGGGCGGCCATGGTGACCGCGGCGGCGGCCTTGACCAGCACGAACTGCGCGTCGGCCAGGGGCGTCAGGCCGAGCTGGCGGCCCCAGCCGAGGGTCTTCTCCAGGGCCGCGGCCGCGCCCAGGGAGGAGGTGGCGCTGATCGCGCCGTACAACGCCATCGAGATCATGACGTGCGCCGCGAGGTTGCCGTGCCCGGCGGAGAGGTCGCCGTACGACCGGGAGGCACCGAAGACGAGGTACATGAACAGCGGCATCCCGGCGGTGAAGAACAGGCCGACGCGGTCCCGCAGCTCGCGGACCATCTCGTAGCGGTAGTAGGTGACGTTCATCGCTGCAGCTCCAGGGTGCGGGGGTGGTCGGCGGGTGGGGTGTCGGCGGTCGCGCCGCCGGTGAGGTCCACGAAGGCCTGGTCCAGCGAGCCCCGGCTGACCTCGAGCTCGCGGGCTCCCCCCTCCAGGAGCACGCGGGCGAGGGTGTCGGAGTCGGTGCACCGGGCCGTCAGCCGGATGCCGGTCCGTCCGGTCCCGACGGTCTCGACCTGCCCGACCCCGGGGGTGCGGGCGAGGAGGCCCTGCACGCGGGACAGGTCGGCGGCGTCGACGTCCGCGGAGACGACCCGCGTGGACGAGCGGGCGCGCAGCTCGGCGACGGTGCCGTCGGCGACGACCCGGCCGCGGGCGACGAGGACGATCCGCTGCGCGAAGTGCTCGGCCTCCTCCAGGTAGTGGGTGGCGAAGACGACGGTCCGGCCGGCCGCGGCGTCGGCGTGCATGGTGGCCCAGAAGTCCTGGCGCGCCTGCACGTCCATGCCGGCGGTGGGCTCGTCGAGGATCAGCAGGTCCGGCTCGGGCAGCAGCGCGAGCGCGAACCGCAGCCGTTGCTGCTCGCCGCCGGAGCAGGTGGCGACGCGGCGGTCGACGAGGCGGGTGAGCCCGGCCCGCTCGACGACCTCGGTGACGTGGGCGCGGGAGCGCAGCGCCAGCTCGCGATAGGTGGAGGCGACCAGGTGGACGGTCTCGCGGACGGTGAGGTCGTCGAGCAACCCGCCGGTCTGGAGCACGGCACCGACGCGCCCCGCCTGCACCGCCGCGCGCGGCGCGCCGCCATACGTCCGGACCGTCCCGGAGGTGGGGGAGGTGAGCCCGAGGACCAGGTCCAGGGTCGTCGTCTTGCCGGCGCCGTTGGGTCCGAGGAAGGCCACCACCTCGCCGGGCAGCACGGTCAGGTCCAGGCCGTCGACGGCGGTGACCGTCTCCTTCTTGACCCGGAACTCCTTGCGCAGGTCGCGCAGCTCGATCGCTGGTGTCGTCATGGCTCCCAGCCTGGTCCGGACCCGGTCCCCGCCTGCAGAGGCGGCTGTCACGTCGCCCCCATGACACCTGTCACGAGGGTCGGGGATAGGTTCGGGGCATGTCGACGCCGACCTCGCCCAGCCCTGCCGTCACGGACTTCGACCGGATGTGGGCGGAGCTGCAGCCCGTGGGGCGCGCCGGCTCCGGCGGCTACCGGCGGTTCGCGTGGACCCGCGAGGACGCCACGCTGCGCGAGTGGTTCGCGGGGGAGTGCGCCCGCCGCGGCCTGGACCTGGTCGAGGACCGCCTCGGCAACCAGTGGGCCTGGTGGGGCGACCCGGACGCCCAGGGCCCCGGCGTGGTCATCGGCTCGCACCTGGACTCGGTGCCGGACGGCGGGGCGTACGACGGCCCGCTGGGCGTGGTCACGGCGCTCGCCACGGTCGACGCGCTGCGCGCCGCCGGCCACACCCCCCAGGTGCCGCTGGGCGTCGTGAACTTCGCCGACGAGGAGGGGGCGCGCTTCGGTGTCGCGTGCATCGGCTCGCGGGTCGTCACCGGCGCGATGACCCCCGAGCGGGCGCTGTCGCTGACCGACAACGAGGGCGTGACGATGGCCGAGGCGCTGCGGGCCGCCGGACGCGACCCGGGGGCGATCGGTCGCGACGACGAGGCGGTCGGGCGGGTCGGGACCTTCGTGGAGGTGCACGTCGAGCAGGGCCGCGGCCTGGCCGACCTGGACCGCGCGGTCGCCGTGGGCACCGCGATCTGGCCGCACGGCCGCTGGCGCCTGGACCTGGTCGGGCAGGCCAACCACGCCGGCACCACCCGGCTGGAGGACCGCGACGACCCGATGCTGCGCCTGGCCTCGGCCATCCTCACCGCGCGCAGCTCCGCGCAGACCCACGCCTGCGTCGCCACGATCGGCAAGACCCGCGTGGTCCCCGGCGGCGTCAACGCCATCCCCTCGCAGGTCACCGCCTGGCTGGACGCCCGCGGCCCGGTCGACGCCGACGTGCGCGAGGTGGTCGCCGAGGTCGCCCGCACGGTGGGCGTCGAGGCGGTCGAGGAGAGCTGGACCCCGGAGACGGGCTTTGACGCGCAGCTGGCGGCGCGGCTGTCGGTGCTGCTCGACGACGCGCCCCTGCTCGGCACCGGCGCGGGCCACGACGCCGGGATCCTCGCGGGCGCCGGCGTCCCCACCGCCATGCTCTTCGTCCGCAACCCCACCGGCATCTCCCACTCGCCGCAGGAGCACGCCGAGGTCGAGGACTGCCACGCCGGGGTCGACGCGCTGAGCCGGGTCGTCGCCGACCTGACCGCCGAGGCCCGGGCTTAGGGTGGAGCCGCGTCGCTGCCCCCGCAGCGGGCATGTCGAGGAGAAGCCACGATGACGACCTTCTGGGCCGAGCACGCCCAGCTGCCGAGCGGGATCACGAGCGGCGTGCGCATCCAGGTCAGCGGTGACCGGATCAGCGCCGTCGAGGTGCGCACCCACCCGCGACCGGGCGACACCAAGCTCCAGGGCGTGACCTTCCCCGGCATGGCCGACGCGCACTCGCACGCCTTCCACCGGGCGCTGCGCGGGCGGACCCATGCCTCCGGCGGCGACTTCTGGACCTGGCGGGAGCGGATGTATGCCGTGATGACCCGCCTGACCCCGGACAGCTACCGCGACCTGGCGAGGGCGGTCTTCGCCGAGATGGTGCTCGCGGGCTTCACGACGGTGGGCGAGTTCCACTACGTGCACCACCAGCCGGACGGGCGGCCGTACGCCGACCCCAACGAGATGGGGCACGCCCTGCGCGAGGCCGCCTCGGACGCCGGGATCCGGCTCACCCTGCTGGACACGTGCTACCTCACCGGCGGGCTCGACGGGGGCGGCTACCACCCCCTCGACAGCGCCCAGCGCCGGTTCGGGGACGGCTCGGCCGAGTCCTGGGCCGGGCGGGTGAGCCAGCTCGTCGAGGGCCCGGAGTTCCGCGTCGGGGCCGCGATCCACTCGGTGCGCGCGGTGCCCCGGGACCAGCTCACCGAGATCGCCGAGATGGCCGGCGACGCGGGCGGCGTCCACCAGGCGCCGATGCCGCTGCACGTCCACCTGTCCGAGCAGCTCGCCGAGAACGCCGCCACCCTCGCGTGCTACGGCCGCACCCCGACCCAGCTGCTCGCCGAGGAGGAGGTGCTCTCCGCGCACACCACCGCCGTGCACGCCACCCACCTCACCGAGGAGGACATCCGGCTGCTCGGCGACTCCGGGACGGGCGCGTGCTTCTGCCCGCTCACCGAGCGCGACCTCGCCGACGGCATCGGCCCGGCCTACGACCTGCACCGCGCCGGCTCGCCGCTGTCCATCGGCACCGACCAGCACGTGTCCATCGACCCGTGGGGCGAGCTGCGCTCCCTGGAGATGCACGAGCGCCTGGTCACCAACGAGCGGGGGCGGTTCACGCCCCTGGAGCTCGCCACCATCGGCACCGAGAACGGCTACCGCGCGCTCGGGTGGCCCGACGGCGGACGGCTCGAGGTGGGCGCCCTCGCCGACCTGTGCACCGTGCGCCTCGACTCGGTCCGCACCGTCGGCGCCAAGCCGGCCCAGGTGCTCTTCGCCGCCACCTCCGGCGACGTGGACACCGTCGTCGTCGGCGGCCGCGTCGTCGTCGAGGGCGGCTACCACCGCCACGGCTCGGTGGCCCTGATGCTGCGCACCGCCCTCGACCAGCTCCTGGAGGAGATGTGACCTCGCTGCTGGTCACCGACATCGGCGAGCTCGTCACCGCCGACCCGACCCTCGGCGACGAGTCTCCCCTCGGGCTGCTGCGCGACGCGGCCGTCCTCGTCGACGACCTGCCGGCCCCGGGGGTCTCGGCATACCGCATGCTCGAGGGCGAGGCCGTCCCGCAGCGCGGCTCGGTCGCCTGGGTCGGACCCGCCGCGTCGGCGCCCGCCGCCGACCGGGTGATCTCGGTCGAGGGGCGCTGCGTGGTGCCCGGGTTCGTCGACTCCCACGCGCACCTCGTCTTCGCCGGGGACCGCGGGGCCGAGTTCGCCGCCCGGATGACCGGGGAGCCCTATGACGGCGGCGGCATCGCCGTGTCGGTCGCCGCCTCGCGCGCCGCCTCCGACGAGGAGCTGCAGGACCGGCTGCTCTACCGCCTCGCCGAGATGCGCGCCCAGGGCACCACCACCGTCGAGGTGAAGTCCGGCTACGGCCTGTCCGTCGCGGACGAGGCCCGGATGCTGCGGCTGGCCGTCGAGGCCGGCGTGGAGGAGACGACCTTCCTCGGGGCGCACGTGGTCCCCGCGGAGTTCCGCGACCGGCGGGCGGACTACGTCGAGCTGGTGACCGGGCCGATGCTCCAGGCCTGCGCGCCGTATGCCGCCTGGGGCGACGTCTTCTGCGAGCCCGCGTCGGCGCACGCCTTCGACGGCGACGAGGCGCGCACCGTCCTGCTCGCCTGTCGCGAGGCCGGGCTCGAGCTGCGGGTCCACGGCAACCAGCTCTCCGCCGGACCCGGTGTGCAGCTCGCCTGCGAGCTCGCGGCCGCGTCCGTCGACCACTGCACCCACCTGACCCCCGCCGACGTGGACGCCCTGGTGTCGTGCGCCGCGACCACGGTGGCGACCCTGCTGCCGGGCGTGGAGTTCGCCACCCGCTCGCCCTATCCCGATGCCCGCGCCCTCCTGGACGCCGGCGTCTCCGTGGCGCTCGCGACCGACTGCAACCCGGGCACGTGCTACTCCTCGTCCATCCCCTTCGTGGTGGCGCTGGCCGTGCGGGAGATGGGGATGACCCCGGCCGAGGCGCTGCTCGCGGTCACCCGGGGCGGGGCCGCGGCGCTGCGGCGCTCGGACGTGGGGCACCTGGGGATCGGCGCGCGGCCGGACCTGACGCTGCTGGACGCGCCGTCATACGTCCACCTGTCCTATCGCGCGGGCGTCCCGCTCGCCACCGCCCTCGACCTCTCCTGAGCCCAGCCGGATCTCGGCCGCGCCTGGTCCGGGCGCCCGCGGTGCGGGCCTGGGGGCCCTGACCGCAGGTCAGACCTCGGAGCTCTGACCGCAGGTCAGACCTGGGGATGACGACCCGGCGGTGGTCGACGACCTAGCGTGGGGCGGGTGACCCGACTGCACCGCCTGCGCGCCTGGCTCGCCGCTCATCCCATGCTGGTGGACGGCGTCTGGGCCCTCCTGGTCGTCGGTCCCCTCGTCGTGATCACCGGCGGACTGCCCGAGAGCCGCCTCGGTTCCCCGTGGGCCGCGATGGCCTGGGCGGTGGGCTTCTTCGTGCTGCCGCTGGTGTGGCGGCGCACCCGCCCGGACGCCGCCATCGCCGTGGTCGCGCTCGGCTGCCTGACCCAGCTGTGGCTGTGGGACGTGACGCTGCCCGTCGACATCAGCGCGCTGCTGATGCTCTATGCCGTGGGGGCCTACGGCCGGCGCGAGTGGCGGCACTGGTGGCTCGCGGCCGCGCTGGTGGGGGCGGCGCTCGGGTCCTGGGACTGGTCGCTGCGGGTCGGACACGGGATCATCGACCCGGTGGTCTACGGGATCACCAACTGGGTGTTCAGCGTCGCCCTGTCGGTGGCGTTCTACGTCCCCGGGGTGCTCGCCCGCCAGCGGCGGGACCTGCTGGCCTCGCTGCAGGACCGCGCCCGGTCCCTGGAGCGCGAGCGCGACTCCTCGATGCGGCTCGCAGCCCAGGAGGAGCGGGCCCGGATCGCCCGCGAGATGCACGACATCGTCGCCCACTCCCTCTCGGTGATCGTGGTCCAGTCCGACGGCGCGGGGTATGCCGTCCAGCACGGCGACCCCGACGCCGCCCGCGAGGTCGCCGCGCGGACCCTCGCCACCATCGGCGACACCGCCCGCACCGCCCTCGCCGAGACCCGCCGCCTCGTCGGGGTGCTGCGCGAGTCCGGCGAGGAGGTGTCCTATGCCCCGCAGGCCACGCTCGACCAGGTCGACGAGCTGGTCGCCAAGGTCGACGAGGCCGGTATGCCGGCGACCCTGACCGTCGTGGGCGACCCCGCCGGGCACGCCGCTCTCGGGGCCACCGAGGGCATGGCGGTCTATCGCGTGGTGCAGGAGGCGCTGACCAATGCCATGAAGCACGCCGGTGCCGGCGCATCCGTGGCGGTCGAGATCCGGCACCTGCCCGGGCGCGTCGAGCTGGCCGTCCGGGACACCGGGAGCGGGCCGGGCTCGAGCGCGCGCTCGGGCTCGGGATCGGGTCCCGAGTCCGGGGACGGGCACGGCAACGGGCTCGTCGGGATGCGCGAACGGATGGCGGCCGTGGGCGGCGAGCTGGTCGCCCGCGAGCGACTGGGTGGCGGCTTCGAGGTGCTTGCTAGCCTGCCGCTGGGTGCCGCGACCGCCGCCCTGTGACAGGGGGACTCATGACCGACGACACGATCCGGCTGCTGCTCGCCGACGACCAGGAGCTGGTCCGGATGGGCTTTCGCATGGTGCTCGACGCCCAGCCGGACATGATCGTGGTGGGGGAGGTGGGCGACGGGGCGGCCGCGGTGGCGCGCGTCGCCGGGCCCACGACCGCGGGCGCCTCAGTCTCGGGGTCGTCGACGTCGGGGGTGGACGACGTCGACGTGGTGCTCATGGACATCCGGATGCCCCGCATGGACGGCGTCGAGGCGACCCGCCGCATCGTGGCGTCCGGCGCGTCGGCGCGGGTGCTCGTGCTCACGACCTTCGACCTGGACGAGTACGTCCACGCCGCGCTCAAGGCCGGGGCCAGCGGCTTCCTGCTCAAGGACGCGGGTCCGGCGGAGCTGTTGGCCGCCATACGCGCGGTGCACCACGGGGACTCCGTGGTCGCCCCGAGCGCGACCCGCCGGCTGCTGGAGCGATTCCTGCCGGACCTGCCCGACGAGGGCGCCCCGGCCCCCGCCGGCGCCGAGGAACGGCTGGCCCCGCTGACCGAGCGCGAGCGAGAGGTGCTCGTCGCGGTGGGTCAGGGCCTGACCAACCAGGAGATCGCGGCCGAGCTCTACCTCGCCGAGGCCACCGTCAAGACCCACATCGGTCGGATCCTCGCCAAGCTGCACCTGCGCGATCGGGTGCAGATGGTCGTCCTCGCGTACGACACCGGCCTGGTCCGCCCCCGCGCCTGACCCCCGCACCCGCCATATGCCCCGCCCGCCATACCCCGGAGCCTCTCGCGCCCGCTCTCTCCCGCGCTCGCAGCTGCGTCACTACACGTCTTGAGCGCCCAGACGTGTAGTTCTTGAGCTGCGAGCGCAGCAAGGTCGTGGGTGGGTCGAGGTCGGGAGGGCGCGCGGCGAGGGGCGAGGTGCGACCGGGGTCGCAGGTGCCCTCCCGGCATACGACCTGGGTATGACGAGAGCAACCGCCCCGCAGGCGGATCCGCGCGACAGACCCGGCTCCCTAGCGTCGTGGACGTCCTCGATCGCCATATGTCAGGAGCCTCCGATGAGCCTCGCACCCGCCGCACCCCCCTCGACCAGGTCCGCCACCTGCACCCCCGCGGTGCGGGTGCGGGAGCTGACCAAGACCTACGGCGAGGGCGACACCCGGGTCGTCGCGCTGGACCGGGTGGACGTGGACCTGGCCGCCGGCGAGCTCACCGCGATCATGGGGCCGTCGGGCTCGGGCAAGTCGACGCTGATGCACTGCGCGGCCGGGCTGGACGACGTCACGAGCGGCCAGGTGTGGCTGGGCGACACGGACCTGACCACGCTGGACGACACCCGGCTGACGCGGCTGCGGCGCGAGCGGATCGGGTTCGTCTTCCAGGCCTTCAACCTGCTGCCGACGCTCACCGCGGAGGCCAACATCCTGCTCCCGCTGCGCCTGGCGGGCCGCCGCCCGGACCAGGACTGGCTGGACCACGTCGTGCAGGTGCTCGGGCTGCGGGATCGGCTGCGGCACAAGCCGACCGAGCTGTCGGGCGGCCAGCAGCAGCGGGTGGCCGTCGCCCGCGCGCTGGTGACCCGGCCCGAGGTGATCTTCGCCGACGAGCCGACCGGCGCCCTCGACAGCGTGACCGGGCACGAGCTGCTCGACCTGCTGCGCCGCAGCGTCCGCGAGCTCGGCCAGACCGTCGTCATGGTCACCCACGACCCCAACGCCGCGACCTACGCCGACCGGGTCCTCCTGCTCGCCGACGGTCGCCTGGCCGGCGAGCTGCGCGAGCCCACCGCCGACGACGTCCTCGGCGCGCTGCGTGGTCTGGGGGCCTGAGCGATGACGTCGATCTCCTTGGCAGCAGCCAACGTCCGCGGCCAGGGTCGCCGCCTGGTCAGCGTGTTGGTGGCCATCGCCGTGTCCGTCGCCTTCGTCACCGCCTGTCTCGCGCTCAGCGACTCGTTGAGCGAGCGGCTCACCCGCGACGTCCGCGCCACCGTCGGCGCCAGCGCGGTCGTCGTCACCGGCCCCGGGCGGGACGGCACGGTCCCCCCGGCCCTCGTCGAGCAGCTGCGCGCCGCCCACCCCGACACCGAGGTGCGCGCCGTGGCCACGGGATTCGTGCGGCAGCTGGTCGGCGGGCGGGAGGCCTTCCTCGCCCTGCGGTCGGTGCCCCGTCTGAGCTCGACCACGACGCTGGAGGCCGGCCGCCTGCCTGCCGCCGGCGAGATCGCCCTCGCGGCGGATGCCGCCCGCTCCCGCGATCTCGCGATCGGGCAGGTCGTGCGGCTCAAGCCGCTGCCCGACGGCCAGGTGCGCGACCTGCGCCTCGTCGGCCTGGTCCACCCCGGCGCCGACGCCGTGGACGCGACCGGCAACCCCTGGGGCTTCCTGCCCGAGCGGGACCTGTGGACCCTCACCGGGACGACCGGCTACCGCGCGGTGTATGCCGGGAACGGCGCCACCGACGCCGCCCGCCTCAAGACCGCCGTGGCCGCGCTACCCGCCGCAAAGAGCCTCACCGTCCGCACCGGCGCCGAGGAACGGGACGCCCGGATGGCCGACCTCGGCAGCGAGGTCGCCGTGATCACCTCGGCGCTGCTCGTCTTCGCGATCATCGCGACGTTCGTGGCGATGCTGGTCATCGCCAACACCTTCGCCATCCTCGTCGCGCAGCGCACCCGCCAGCTCGCGCTGCTGCGCTGCATCGGCGCCGAGCGCCGCCAGGTTCGCGGGTCGGTCGTCGTGGAGGCGGTGCTCGTCGGCGTCGTCGGCTCGCTCGTCGGCGTCGGGCTCGGCCTGGCGCTCGCCGCCGGCGCGGTCCGCCTGAGCGCGGGCACCCCGATGGACCTGGGCGGCCTGACCGCGGCGCCCGCCACCCTGCTGGTCCCGCCGGTCGTGGGCGTGCTGGTGACCCTGGTCGCGGCCCTCATGCCGGCCCGCGCGGCGACCCGGGTGACCCCGCTCGCGGCGCTGCGGCCGCAGCCGGCCTCCCGGGGGCGCCGGGTCGCCCGCACCCGCCTGGTCCTGGGGGCCCTCGGGGCGGTGGCCGGGACCGTGCTGCTCGTCCTCGGCGCCCGGGCCCACTCGATGGCCCTCGGCGTGCCCGGCGGCCTGGTGTCCTTCGTCGGGATCATGCTGCTCGCGCCCGTGGTGGTGCCGGCCCTGGCGGCGCTCGTGGGCGGCATACCCGCTCGTCTCTGGGGAGTGCCCGGCGCGCTCGCGGTCGACAACTCCCGGCGCAACCCGGCCCGCGCCGCCGCCACCGCCTCCGCCCTGCTCGTCGGCGTCACCCTGATCACCATGACCACCGTCGCGGCAGCGTCGGCCACCCGCTCCGGCAACGACTCGCTGGACCGCCGCTATCCGGTCGACGCGACGGTGCAGGCGGCCAAGGGCCTCACCGCCGCCGACCTGGCCACCGTCCGGCGCAGCCGCGTCGTCGAGCAGGCCGCCCTGGTCACGCGGCTGCACCCCACCCTGTCGATCGCCGGCCGCGACCCGCAGGCCGAGGACGTCACCGGCATCACCCACGCGGCCGGGCAGGTCTCCCGCCGCGCCCGGAGCCTCGCGGGGCTCGACGACGGGACCGTCCTGCTCACCCCGCAGACCGGCGCCCGCACCGGCGACCGGGTGCGGCTCACCCAGGGCGGCCGCACCATCGAGCTGCGCGCCCACGTCGGTGACGAGCACCCCTCGACCCCCGTCGTCACCGCCGCCACCGCCCGGCGCCTGGACCCCGCCGCCCCCGCGGCCGCCTGGGTCCGGCTCGTCCCCGGGGCGGACGCGGCCGCCATCGCCGAGCGGCTCGCCACCGACACCGCGCAGATCCCGGGCAGCCAGACCGCCTCGGTCGCCGGCCAGCGCGCCGAGCTGCAGCGAGTCATGGACACCGCGCTGATGGTGGTGACCGGGCTGCTCGCCTTCTCGGTGCTCATCGCCCTCGTCGGCATCGGCAACACCCTCGGGCTGTCCGTCCTGGAGCGCACCCAGGAGTCCGGCCTGCTGCGCGCACTCGGGCTCGAGCGACGCCAGCTGCGCGCCATGCTCGGCCTGGAGGCGCTGACCCTCGCGGGCGTCGGCACCCTCGTCGGGCTGGCCCTCGGGGTGGGTTACGGAGTGGCCGCGGCCCACGCCGCGCTCGGCGGCGACCTGACCGTGGCGATCGACATCCCCTGGGCCCGCCTGGCCCTGGTCGCCGCCGTCGCCCTGGCCGCAGGATGGGCCGCGTCCGTCATACCGGCTCATCGGGCCGCCCGGGTGAGTCCCTCGGCAGCCCTCGCGACCGAGTGACCCGACCTAGGCTGACGCCATGCCTCGCACCAGCGCCGGACTGCTGCCCTATCGCCACACCGCCGACGGGCTCGAGGTCCTCGTCGGCCACATGGGTGGACCCTTCTGGGCGCGCAAGGACGCCGGCGCCTGGTCGATCGTCAAGGGCGAGGTGGAGCCGGGGGAGACCGACCTGGAGGCCGTGGCCCGCCGCGAGGTCGCCGAGGAGCTCGGGATGCCCGCGCCGCCCGGCCCCTGGCTCGACCTCGGCCAGGTCCGCCAGTCCGGCGGCAAGGTCGTCCAGGCGTATGCCGTGGCGGCGCCCGACCTCGCGCTGGTCTCCTGCACCGAGGTCGAGATGGAGTGGCCGCGCGGGTCGGGCCGGGTCATCCGCTTCCCCGAGCTCGACCGGGCCGAGTGGCTGAGCCTGCCGGCCGCCCGCGAGCGCCTGGTCGCCGGGCAGCGTCCGCTGCTGGACCTGCTGCAGGACGTGCTGCAGGACCGACTCGCCCGCGGCCCGCAAGCATGACCGAGGCCCGCCCCCACGACAGGGGACGGGCCTGGGACGTGCCTGGGGTCAGGCGCGGTCGCTGCTGACGTCGGCCTGGGCCTGCGGGTCGACCTCGCCGATGTCCTTGCTCTGCCGCTTGACCGCGGCGACGTAGCCCTTGGCGGTCTGGCGCTGGGCGACGAGACGGGCCACGCCCATGACGACGCCGGACAGCGCCGCGAAGGCGAGCGCCTCCTTCCAGTCGACCTCGGGGTTGGTGGGGTCGGAGGGAGCCTCCTTGCCCGTGGCCTTCTGCCAGCTGGTGTTGACGATCTTGTTGGCGACGACACCGGCGAGCGCGGCGGCCCCGGTGCCGATGAGCTTCCAGAGGTTAGGTCCCATGCGTTGAGTCTCACACGTCCTTGCGGTTATCGTCACCTTTCAACGACAGGGGAGCGCACCCAGCGCTGAGAGTGCGGATCGGTCCGCAGACCCTCGAACCTGCTCCGGCTAGCACCGGCGAAGGGAGTCGAGCTTCTCGAGGTGCCCCGGCACCTCTCCCTCTTGGCACCGACCAGGAGATCTCTCGTATGGCCACCACCACCCGCCCCACCGACGCGACGGGCACCCGCTCGCCGTGGTCCGTCCTCGCCCGCCGGCCCCTGCTGGGCTGGCGCGGCATCGACCTGGTCGTGGGCGCCGTCCTCGCCGTGGCCATGGGCGTGGCCTTCTGGGCCTGGGACAACTCGCTCTACCACCTCGTGGAGGGACCGGCCGCGGCCTACGCTCCGATCGGGTCGCTCGTGCTCGGGGTCTGGCTGCTGCCCGCGGTGGCCGGCGCCCTGCTGGTCCGGCGGCCCGGGGCGGCGCTCTACGTCGAGCTGATCGCCGCGACCGTGGAGACCCTGCTCGGCAACAAGTGGGCCGCGCTGGTGATGCTGTCCGCGCTGCTGCAAGGCCTGGGCGTGGAGCTCGCGATGGCGGTGTGGCGCTGGCGTCGCTTCGACCTGACCGCGGCCGTGCTCGGCGGGGTGCTGGCCGCCGTCCTGGAGATCTGCTGCTACGAGTGGTGGGCCTACGTCCCGCAGCTCGCACCGGTCCACAAGCTCGTCTACCTCGCGTTCGGGGTGATCTCCGGCGCGGTGATCGCCGGTCTCGGGGCCGTGGCGCTGGTCCGGGCCCTGGCGCGGTCCGGCGCGGTCGACGCCTTCCCGCCAGCCCAGGAGGCCCGCGAGGCGCGACGCGCCGCATGACCGGCGGGGCCGCCGTCGCGACGCAGGACCTGACCTGGCTGCCGCACGGCCTGGACGTGCCGGTCCTGGACCGGGTGTCCCTGCACCTGGCACCGGGGGAGCGGGTGCTGCTCGCCGGCGCGTCCGGCTCGGGCAAGTCCACGCTGCTGCGCGCCCTGGCGGGGGTGCTGGCGGAGACCGGCGGGGGCGAGCTGACCGGGTCGGTCGAGGTGACCGACGGTGCCGTGGCTCCCGGCCCGGTCGAGGGCGCGACCGGCACCGGTGCGGCCGCTGTGCCGACGCAGGCGCAGGCGCAGGCCGGGCTGCTGTTGCAGGACCCCGCCGACGCCGTCGTCGCCCGCACCGTCGGCCGCGACGTGGCCTTCGGCCCGGAGTGCGCCGGGGCGCCACGCCCCGAGATCTGGGCGCGGGTGCGGTCGGCGCTGCGGGCGGTCGGCTTCCCTCGTGCCGAGGACCACGAGACCCGCGCGCTGTCCGGGGGCGAGGCCCAGCGGCTGGCGCTCGCGGGCGTGCTCGCCCTGCGCCCCGGCCTGCTCCTGCTCGACGAACCCTGCTCGATGCTCGACCCCCGCGCCGCCGCCGAGGTGCGAGCGGCGGTGGCCGAGGCGGTGACCACCTCCGGCGCCACGCTCGTCGTCGTCGAGCACCGCCTGGAGCACTGGACCGACCTGTGCGACCGGCTCGTGGTGCTGGGCGACCAGGGGCGGGTGGTCGCCGACGGGCCGCTCGCGACGACGCTGCACGCCCAGGCCGAGCACCTGACGCGGCTCGGGCTGTGGGTGCCCGGCGCCCCGGCGCCGACGCCGACGGCGGTCGAGCCCGCGCTGGTCACGCCGGCCCGGCCCGCCGGTCTCTCGGTCGAGGTCGCCGAGCACACCCGCCAGACCCAGCCGGGCCTCGCCTCCTGGCAGGTCGAGCACCCGCCGGTGGTGGTGCTCGAGGACGTCGCGCTCGCCGCCTCGCCCGGTGAGCTCGTGGCGCTGACCGGCGCCTCGGGGGCCGGCAAGTCCACGCTGCTCGCGCTCGCCGCAGGCCTGGACGAGCCCACGCGCGGCCTGGCCCACCTCGACGGGGTCGACGGCCCGCCCGCCGCCGCCGACGGCCCCGACCTCGCCGCCGTCGTCGGCTGGGTCCCGCAGCGCCCCGAGCTGCCGCTCCTCGCGCGCACCGTGCTGGACGAGGCCCAAATGACCGCGCGGGCCCTGGGCCAGGACCCCGAGGCAGCCGAGCGGCGCGCCCGCGACCTGCTCGCCGTCGTCGGGCTGAGCGAGCGCCTCGACGCCGACCCGCACCACCTGTCCGGCGGCGAGCAGCGCCGCCTCGGCCTGGTCGCCGCCCTGGTCCACGGCCCCGGCGTGCTCCTGCTGGACGAGCCCACCGTCGGACAGGACCGCCGGACCTGGGCGGCCGTCGCCGGGCTCGCGGGCACCGCCGCCCGTGCCGGCACCACGGTCGTGACCGCCACCCACGACCGGCTACTCGCGGGCGGCGCCACCCGCGAGGTCGCCCTCCCGAGCCCGGACCGGCGACCCGCCACGCCCCGACGACGCGGCCGGGGCCTGGCCTCGCACGCCTCCCCGCTGCCGCTCCTGCTGCTCCTGCTCGTGGCCGCGGTGGCGGGTCTCGCCATACCGTCGCTCGGCTCCGGTCTGCTGCTCCTCGCCGTGGAGCTCGTGGTCCTGGTCGCCCTGTGCGGGCTGCGCTGGCCGCAGCCGGTGCTGCGCCTGGGGCCGCTCGTCGTGGCCGCGGCCTCGTTGTGGTGGTCCGGCTGGGCCTGGTCGGAGCACCACGACGCGCCGGCCGCCGCCCTGGCGCCCCTGCGGATGACGACCGCGGCGTTGCCGGGCGTCCTCCTCGGCGCCTACCTGGAGCCCTTCACCCTGGGCGACCACCTCTGCCAGCGGCTGCGGCTGCCCGCCCGTCCGGTGGTGGCCGCGGTGGTCGCGCTGCAGCGGTTCGACGAGCTGCGGTCCACGGCGTCACAGCTGCGGGCGGTGCGTCGGGTGCGCGCGGTGACCGGTGGCCGCGGCGTGCTCGCCGCGGTGCGTGACGCGGCGGGGTCGACCTTCGCGCTGCTCGTCCTCGCGCTGCGCCAGGCCGGTCGTACGGCGGTGGCGATGGAGGCGCGGGGCTTCTCCTCGGCCGTCGTCCGGGAGGGGCGGCGGACCTGGGCGGAGCCCGCCCGCGGCGGACGCGGCGACCTGGGCGTGCTGCTGGTGGCGCTCGTCGTGGGGATGGCGGGGGTGCTCGGCCACCTGCGCTGACCACGCCCGGTGGCGACGGACGGGTGATTCCTCGCGCCACCTCCACCCGTGCGGTCCAGTCACCCGAGCGGTGGTCCCGCGTCGCGGCAGGTCAGCGGCATGGCCGGGAGCGTTACCCCTGCCCGGGAGCTGTCGACGGCGGTGTCCGAGGTGTCCGTTGCGCCCAGAACCACGTCACTCACCTGGGTGTACTGCTCAGAGTCACTTTCAACAACGCTGAGTCATACCTGCTGCTGCCATGCCATATTGAGCATCGACTCTCTGCACTTTGCGTGACCGAGAGTCACTGAGGGTGTAACAGCACGCCCTCTCAGTGCTCATCGTGCGGCATCCCCCGCCGCACCACCGAAGGGGTCACATGGCCAGCAGCTATCGGTCGTCCGGAGTCTTGACGGTGCGTAGTCACGACTCGCGTTCGTGGCGTACCCGCTCCGCCATCGCCGTCTCCGCGGTGATGGCGGTCCTCGCTGCCCTCATGCTGGCCTTCGCCACCCCTGCCCAGGCCTCGATCGTCGACCCCATGAACGAGTCCTACAACGACGTCGTCAACGGCGACTTCATCACCATCGGCAACGGTGTCCTCGGCTGTGGCACGCAGACGGGATGTGCCGCCTGGCAGACCGGTAGCACCTCATACAGCAACGGGTCGTTCACGATGGTGCCGGTCGACGTGGACGCCGACGCCACCACCTGGGACTCCTCGCAGGGAACGCTGACCGTGCCCAACGGGGCCAAGGTCGTCAAGGCGATGCTCTACTGGGGCGGCACCACCGGCTACTACAACAACAACGGCACCCTGGCCTGGGGCGGGGGCACCCTGATCCCCGGCGCGCCCAGCTCCCCGGCGAACGCCCCGGTCAGCCTCAAGGTCGGGACCGGGACCTACCAGGCCTACCCGCCCGCGGTGTTCGCCGCCGACGGCGTCGCGCAGGCGGCCAACGGCGCGAACCAGTACTACACCGCCCAGGCCGACGTCACCGACGCCTTCGCCTCCATCGCCACCGGGTCCGCGCAGACGATCTCCGTCGGCAACGTCTGGGGTGTCCAGGACCAAGGCATGGCGGCCGGGTGGACCCTCTCGGTGGTCTACGACTTCGGCACCGCGATCACCGGAGTCGCCGCGTCGCAGGCCCGCAACGTCGTGCTCTACGACGGCATGATCCGCAAGACCAGCGGTGAGGGCTCCGACGCCGTCCAGCTGACCGGCTTCACCGCCGTCGCCTCGGGGGCCCGCGCGTCCTACGGTCTGATCGAGGGCGACAACAACATCACCGGTGACTACGCGGAGTACGCCGTCGGGACCAGCACGAGCTACACGAGGCTGGCCAACCAGACCGGCAGCACCACCAACATCGGTCAGTCCTACTCCGACGGGGCGGTGCGGTACGGGACGAGCACCTCCGGCACCTTCTTCAACGGCAACGTCGACGCCCGCAGCGTGAACCTCACGAACGTGACGACGGGCAGCTCGCTGATCAACTACCGCTTCGGCACCAGCGGCGACGAGTACGTCTGGCAGTCCGCCGCCATCTCGGTGCCCGTCTCCCAGGTGCGCATCACCAAGGCCGCGCAGGACGGCACGGACACCCAGACCGTCAACCAGGGTGTCCAGCCGGTCTTCAAGATCACCGTCAAGAACACCGGTGCCACCACGCTGAACAACGTCAAGGTCACCGACCCCCTGGCGCCGGCCTGCGAGGTGACCTACACCGCCCTGGCCTCCGGTGAGGAGAAGACCTACACCTGTCTGGGACCGGTCGCGCAGAACACGTACACCAACACCGCCACCGTCGCCGGCACGGACTCCACGAGCACCACGGTGACCACCAAGGACGCCACCCAGGTCAACGTGCTCAAGCCGATCATCGACGCGGTGAAGTCCGGTGGCACCATCACCGGACCGGACGCGTCCGGCAACTACACCGTGACGTACGACGTGTCGGTGGCCAACACCGGCGCGGGCTACGCGATCGTCGGCCCGCTCACCGACAACCCGGCCTTCGACACCACCCACCTAGCCGTCAAGGGCACCTCGTGGACCGGCACCGGCGGCGGCGCCACGTCCGGCTCGGTGACGGGCAGCGGCTCGGCCGTCCTGGCCGGGGCCTCCACCCAGATCGACCCGGGTGTCACCATGACCTGGAAGGTCGCGGTCACCTTCGGCTTCCAGGACCAGAACCCGGCCACGGTCTGCAACGGCTCCGGGACCGGTCTGTACAACTCGATCACCCTCTCGGGCGCGTCCGAGACCTCGCTCACCAACAACGCGGCGTGCGTCAACCCGCCGGTGCGGACCGCGGTCTTCGACGCGGCCAAGTCGGCCGGCGTGGTCAACGGTCCTGCCGCGGACGGCACCTACACCGTGTCCTACACCGTCACCGTCAAGAACACCGGGCAGGTCGACGGGCAGTACGGAGCGCTCACCGACCGCCCGCAGTTCGCCTCCAACATCGCGGTGGACTCGGCGACGTGGACCACGAGCGGTCCGGCCGTCCCCGCCGGGACCGGCGCGACCGGTGCCGGGCCGTACACCCTGGCGCCCGCCGGCACCACGCTGCAGGCCGGCGGCACCCACACCTACACCGTGCTGGTGAAGTTCCACTACACCGACTCCAACCAGGCCGTCGCGTGCAACACCCAGCAGCCGGGGACCGGTCTGTACAACTCCGTGGCGCTGCCCGGCACCCAGGACGTCGTGACCACCAACAACGTCGCCTGCGTGCCGCCGCCGCTGCCGCCGGTGCCCGCGCTGCAGCTGACGAAGTCGGCCGCCCCGATCGTGGACAAGAACGGCAACGGGCTCCAGGACGCCGGTGACACGATCACCTACACCTTCACCATCAAGAACACCGGTCTGGTCAACCTCACCAACCTGCGGATCAGCGACCCCAAGCTGGGCATCAGCGCGCTCACCTGCAACAGCTCGGTGACCACGCTCGCCCCCGGCGACAGCGTCACCTGCTCCCCCAGCCAGCTCTACACGATCACGGCCACCGACGTGACCAACGGCAAGGTGGACAACACCGCGACCACCACCGGGCAGGACCCCCAGGGCCGGCAGGCGACGGGCACCGCGTCCAAGACGATGACCATCTCCGCCGGACCCAAGATCGACCTGGCCAAGACGGTCAGCTCCGTCGTGGACACCAACAACGACGGCCGTCGCAACGCCGGGGACACGGTGACCTACACGTTCACCGTCACCAACACCGGTAACCTGCCGATCGCCAACGTCCTGGTCACCGACAACAAGCTGGGGGTGACCAACCTCAGCTGCGGGGACGTCGCCGTCGGCGCCACCGTCACCTGCCCGACCAGGGCGCACGTCCTGACCCAGGCCGAGATCGACGCCGGCAAGGTCGACAACACCGCGTCCGCGAGCGGCACCGCGAGCGACAACTCCAGCGTCACCGCCACCGGCTCCGCGAGCCTGACGGTGCCCCCGAGCCCGTCCATCCTGCTGGACAAGAAGGCCTCCGCCACCATCGTCGACGTCAACAAGAACGGCGTCACCGACGTGGGTGACCAGCTGACGTACTCCTTCACCGTGACCAACACCGGCACGGTCACCCTGTCGCCGGTGACCGTCAACGACACCAAGCTGGGGATCAACAACACCTGTGCGGGCTCGCTGGCCCCGGGTGCCAGCGTGGACTGCCCCACCGCCACCCACTCCATCACCCAGGCCGACCTGGACTCCGGGTCGTACGACAACGCCGCGTCCGCCTCCGGAACCAGCCCCTCGGGCTCGGTGGTGCTGTCCACCGACAACGCGTCCAGCACCGTGCAGGGCACCTCGGCCCTGACGCTGGACAAGACGGCCGGCTCGGTCATCGACGCCAACAACAACGGTCTCACCGACGCCGGTGACACCATCACCTACTCCTTCTCGGTCAAGAACACCGGCTCGGTGTCGCTGAGCACCCTCGTGCTCACCGACGCCCGCCTGGGCCTGAACCGTCTCGCCTGCGGCACCGGCTCCCTGGCGCCGGGGAACATCCGCGCCTGCACGCCGTACACCTACACCCTGACCCAGACCGACGTGGACTCCGGCGCGGTCAACAACACGGCGTACGCCTACGCCCAGCCGCCGGTCGGCAACGAGATCAGCGCGCAGGACGCCGCGTCGACCACCATCGGTGCCGCCCCGCTGCTCGCCCTCACCAAGACGGCCACCCAGGTCAAGGACACCAACGGCAACGGGAAGACCGACCCCGGCGACACCATCGACTACACCTTCGCGGTCAAGAACACCGGGTCGGTGACCCTGGACCAGATCTCGATCACCGACACCAAGATCTCCCAGGCCGCCATCTCGTGCGGCACCGGCCCGCTCGCCCCCGGCGCCTCCCGCTCGTGCGGGGTGACCGTGACCTACCGCCTGACCCAGGCGGACATCGACGCCGGCAAGGTGGACAACACCGCGCGGGCCAAGGGCATCGCGCCGTCGGGCGCCCTCGCGGAGGGGCCGGCCACGGTCACCGTCCCGGTCACCACGACGCCGAGCATCCTGCTGAACAAGCAGACGCTCGCCTCCACGACACCGGCCACCTCGCCGTTCATCGACGTCAACGCCAACGGTCGCATCGACATCGGTGACAAGATCACCTACCGCTTCACGGTGACCAACACCGGCAACGTCACGCTGAGCAACGTCCAGCTGGTCGACGCCAAGCTGGCGCAGAACTACACCTCCTGCTTCGCCGGCAGCCTGGCGCCCGGCGCCACCGCGACGTGCAGCGACTACACGTACACCGTGACCCAGGCGGACGTGAACTCCGGGACCCTGGACAACACCGCCACCATCCACGGCATCTCCCCGCAGAACGCCGACGTCACGTCCACGGACAGCGAGTCCACCACGATCCCGGCCCAGGTCGCCCTGACCCTGGCCAAGACCGCCGCCTACACCGACGTCAACGGCGACGGCATCCGCAACGTCGGCGACACGGTGACCTACTCCTTCCAGGTGGTCAACACCGGCAACGTCTCGCTCGCCTCGGTGACCCTGACCGACGCCAAGCTCGGCCTGACCGATCGGGTCTGCGACGCGAGGACGACCGGCCCCCTCGAGCCGGGTCAGTCCCGCGACTGCACGCCGGTGACCTACCCGATCACCCAGGCCGACGTCGACGCCGCCAACGTGCACAACGACGCCTCCGCGACCGGCACCGGCTCCGACCCGGCCGCCACCAAGGCGAGGGCCACGAGCATGGCCGACGTCCCGATCCAGGCCGTCCCCATCATCTCGCTGGACAAGGCCGTCACCCCGCAGAACGGTGGTCTGGGCTCCACCGCAGGCGTGATCGACGTGGACCGGAGCGGCACCGTGACCGCCGGCGACCAGATCACCTACACCTTCGTGGTCAGCAACGGGGGCAACGTGTCGCTGACCCCGGTCACGCTCACCGACGCCAAGGTCGGGTGGACCGGTCAGGTCTGCGACGCCGGCGACACCAGCCCGCTGGCGCCCGGCCAGTCCCGCACGTGCACCCCCAAGACGTACACCCTGACGCAGGCCGACGTGGACGCCGGCACGGTCAACAACTCCGCCACCACGACGGCCACCAACCCGACGAGCGGGCGCACGGTGACCAGCACCGACGGCACCTCCACGCAGTACACCACCGCCCCCGGCCTGACCCTGGACAAGCGCACCAGCGCGCTGTCCGACCCGGACAAGAACGGCCCGGACGCCGGAGACACCCTCACCTACACCTTCGTGGTCACCAACACCGGCACCGTGACCCTGAGCCCGGTCACCATCACCGACACCAAGCTGGGCCTGAACGCCGTGGACTGCGGCGTGGGCGCGCTGCTGCCCGGTGACACCAAGACCTGCACCGTGGCCAAGACGTACTCGATCACCCAGGCCGACATCAACGCCGACGCGCTGGTCAACACCGCCACCGCGATCGGCACGCCGCCGAGCGGTGCCCAGGTGTCCGGCGAGGACACCGAGCGCACGACCTTCTCGACGGTCCCGTCGACCTACCCGATCCAGCCGCCGAGCATCGCGCTGGACAAGCAGGCCGGGGTCGTCGCCGACGCCAACGCCGACGGCAAGACCGACGCCGGTGACACGATCACCTTCACCTACCTGATCACCAACACCGGGACCGTCACGCTCTACAACCCCACGGTCACCGACACCAGGCTGGGTCTGGACGCCCAGGCATGCACCCCGGCCACCGCTCTCGAGCCGGGAGTCCAGCGCGAGTGCTACCAGAAGGTCTACACGCTGACCCAGGCCGACCTGGACGCCGGGACCTACGACAACACCGCGACGGCGTCCGCGACCGGGCCCGCTCCCCGCAGCACGCCGGCCACCTCGGCCCCGGACAGCACCTCGAGTCCCATCACCCAGGCGCGGGGCCTGGTCCTGGACAAGACCGTCTCGGCGCTGGCGGACACCAACGGCGACGGGCGCAACAGCGCCGGTGACACGGTGACCTACCGCTTCCTGGTGACCAACACCGGGACCGTCACCCTGACCGGCGTCACCGTCACCGACGCCAAGCTGGGCCTGAACGCCACGACGTGCGGCACCGGCACCCTCGCCCCGGGACAGTCGCAGTACTGCTTCGCCTCGACCGCGGGCCTGCGGTACACCGTCACCCAGGCCGACATGGACCAGGCGTCGATCGTCAACAACGCGTCCGTGACGGGCAACCCGCCGATCGGCGCCGCGCTGGTGGCGAGCGACACGGTCACCGTCCCCCTGGCCCCCGCCTCGACGTTCACCTTCGACAAGTCCGCCGAGGTCGCGGCCGGGCGGCTCGGCACCCCGGCGGCGGTGATCGACGTCAACGGCAACGGGCAGGTCAACCCCGGTGACCAGATCCGCTACGTCTTCACGATCACCAACACCGGCACCACCACGTTGACCGCAGCCCAGGTCACCGACACCAAGCTGGGCATGGCGGGTGCGATCTGCCAGGGCGGCACCGTCCTGCCCGGAGCCGCGCTGACCTGCACCTCCCCGGCCTACACCCTCACCCAGGCGGACATCGACGCCGGCTCGTTCAACAACACCGCCTCCGCCACGGCCACCGCGCCGGACCGGGCGACCAGCACCCAGACCGACGGTGCCTCCGTGGCCTACACCACCGCCCAGGCCCTCGACCTGGTCAAGACCGCCGGTGCGGTGGTGGACGCCAACAACAACGGCAAGCAGGACGCCGGCGACACCATCCAGTACACCTTCCAGGTCACCAACACCGGTGCCGTGACCCTCAACACCATCAAGCTCACCGACACCAAGCTGGGCCTGACCAACGTCGACTGCGGCACCGGCGCGCTGGTGGCCGGCGGCGTCCGCAGCTGCACGGCGGTCGTCTACACGGTGACCGCGGCCGACGCCAACGCCGGCAAGGTCGACAACACGGCGACCATCACCGGTATGACGCCTGCGGGTGCGCAGGTGTCCGCCAAGGGGACCGCCACCAGCCCGCTGGTCGAGGCGCCCGCCATCACGATCGACAAGATCGCCAGCTCGATCACCGACGCCAACGCCTCCAACCGCGACGACGCCGGGGACACCATCACCTACCAGTTCGTGGTCCGCAACACCGGCACCGTGGCGCTGTCCGGCGTCACCCTCGACGACGCCATGCTCAGGCTCACGGGGGTGAGCTGTGGCTCCGGCCCGCTGGACGCCGGCACCTCGCGCACCTGCACCCCGGTGACCTACACGATCACCCAGGCCGACGTGGACGCCGGCACGGTGCACAACGACGTGACCATCGCCGGCACCTCGCCCGCCGGCCAGAAGGTCACGGGCACCGACGCCACCGACACCGCCATCACCCAGGCCACGGGAATCAAGCTCACCAAGGCGGTCACCGCCCTGACCGACACCAACGGCGACGGCCTGGTCGGCGCCGGCGACCAGGTGACCTACACCTTCTCCGTCGTCAACAACGGCACCGTGGTGCTCGACCCGGTCACGGTCACCGACTCCAAGCTCGGCCTGTCCGGCGCGGCCTGCGGCACCGGCCCGCTCGCGCCCGGCGCCACCCGCGACTGCCGGCTCGCGACGGCATACACCCTGACCGTCGCGGACGCCGACGCCGGCTCCGTGGTCAACAACGCGACCGCCTCGGGCCGGACGCCTGCGGGCACCTTCGTGACCGGCGGCGCCACCACGACCACGACGGTCCCGGCCACCCCGAGGTTCACCTTCGACAAGCAGGCGAGCACGGTCGTCGACACGAACGCGAACGGCAAGACCGACCCGGGCGACACCATCACCTACACCTTCGTGGTGCAGAACACCGGCAACGTGACGCTCAACCCGGTCACCGTGACCGATTCCCGGCTGGGCCTGACCAGCGCGCAGTGCACCACGCCCAGCCTCGCGCCCGGCTCGGCCGCCGCCACGTGCCTCACCCGCGCCCTCACCCTCACCCAGGCGGACCTGGACGCGGGCTCGGTCAACAACACGGCCACCGGCAACGCCACCACCCCCACGGGCCAGGTGCTGACCCTCACCGACCAGACGTCGACGCCGCTGACGCGAGCCACCACCCTCTCGGTCGCCAAGACCTCGACGAAGGTGCGGGACACCAACGCCGACGGGCGTGACAGCGTCGGCGACACCATCGGCTACTCCTTCTCGGTCACCAACACCGGCAACGTGACCATGACCTCGGTCACGATCACCGACGCGCTGCTGGGCCTGACCAACGAGCCGTGCACCACCCAGCTCGCCCCGGGCGCCACGGCGTCGTGCACCGTCGCGACCGCCAAGGCGACCTACACCCTCGTCGCCGCCGACCTCGACGCCGGCACCGTCACGAACTCCGTGACCGCCACGGGCACCCCGGCCAACGGCTCGGCCGTCACGGCCACCGCCACGGTCACCGACACCGTCCGGCAGGTCTCCTCGCTGACGACGGACAAGACCGCGGGCCAGGTCATGGATCTGGACGGCAACGGCGTGGACGTCGGCGACACCGTCACGTACTACTTCTCGGTGACCAACACCGGGACGGTGGCGCTGTCCGGTCTGACGTACGACGACACGCTCACCTCCCCGGAGACCACGGCCCTGGCCACCAAGAAGGTCTGCGGCACGACGCCGCTCGCCGCGGGTGCCACCCGCACCTGCTCGGCCGTGACGTACACGCTCACACAGCTGGACATCGACGCCGGCTCGGTCACCAACTCCGCCACCGCCACGGGCACGAACCCCGCGGGCGCCGCCGTGACGTCGGCTCCCGACACCGCTGCCGTCACCACGGCCGGCCGCGCCTCGATGACCCTGGACAAGACCACGCTGGGCGTCCAGGACACCAACGGCAACGGCGTCACCGACGCCGGTGACCGGGTCATCTACCGCTTCCGCGTCCTCAACACCGGCACGGTCTCGCTGCACCACGTCGACGTGTTCGACAACAAGATCAACCCCGCGACGACCACCTCCGGCTCGACCTACTGCAAGTACATCGACGACGTCCACTACGTCGCGGGCGACCCGGCCAAGCCCGGTCTGCTGCCCGGCCAGGCCGAGTGGTGCTACGGCGCCGCGCAGTACTACACCATCAAGCAGTCCGACATCGACGCCGGCACGGTCGACAACACGGCCTACGCCACGAGCCTGGACCCGGCCGGCCAGGTGGTGACCGCGCCCAACGACACGACCACCACCCCGCTCAACCCGACGAGCGCCCTGACGCTGACCAAGACGCACGGCTCGCTGACCGACGCCACGCTGCCGGCCGGTCCGAGCGCGGGCGACACCGTGACCTACACCTTCGTGGTGACCAACACCGGCACCACCACCCTGACCAACCCGGTGGTCAACGACCCGAGGATCGGGATGACGGCGGTGTCCTGCGCCCCCGAGCTCCTGCCGGCCAACGCCGCGACGGGCGCGCCCGGCCAGAGCTGCACGCTCAGCCGGACCTACACGCTCACCCAGGCCGACCTGAACTCCGGCACGGTCAACAACACCGCCGGTGCGAGCGCCACCAACCCCAAGGGCACGACCGTCACGGGCAGCGCCTCCGACACCCTGCCCCTGGCCCCGGCCCCCGCCCTGACCCTGGACAAGCAGTCCTCGGCCGTGGCGGACAATGGTGACGGGGTGACGCCGAACGCGGGCGACACGGTGACGTACGCCTTCGTGGTCACCAACACCGGCAACGTGACGCTGAACCTGCTCAACCTCACCGATGCCAAGCTGGGTCTCGCGGGACGGGTCTGCGACCAGCCGACGCTGGACCCGGGCCGGACCACGACGTGCTACCGGACCAACTACTCGATCACCCAGGCGGACATGAACGCCGGGACGATCCACAACGACGCCACCGTCCAGGGCACGCCGCCCACGGGCGCGCCGGTGACCGCCAAGGACTCCGACGACGTGAGCCTGACCCCCAGGGTGAGCTACGTCTTCGACAAGACCGCCTCGAGCGTGGTCGACCGTGACGGCAACGGTGTCGACGCCGGCGACGAGATCGTCTACGGCTTCTCCGTGAGGAACACCGGCACGGTGACGCTCAGCCTCGTCACTCTCGACGACCCCAAGGCCGACATCGTGGGCGCGACGTGCGCCACCGGCACGGTCGAGCCGGGCCAGACCCTGGTCTGCTCGTCCAAGACGTACGTCCTGACGCAGGCGGACGTCGACTCCGGGGCCACGGTCAACAACGCCACGGCGACGGTCACCGACCCGCAGGGCAAGACGTACGCGACGACCGACGGCACCTCCTCGACCACCTCGGGCTCGGCGCTGGTGTCGCTCACCAAGTCGCTGCTCTCGCGCACCGACGTCAACAGCAACGGCCGCACCGACGCGGGCGACGTCCTGGTCTACGGCTTCCAGGTGACCAACACGGGGGCCGAGACCCTCAACCAGCTCAGCATCGCCGACCCGAGGCTGGACTCCTCCCCGGTCCTGGGCTGCACCCCCCTGCCGCTGGCCCCCGGGGCGACGGCCACCTGCGCGCAGGGTCAGCACACGCTGACCCAGGCCGACCTCGACGACAGGACCGTGGTCAACACGGCCACCGTGACGGCGGTCTCGGCGACGGGCAAGAAGGCCACGGCCTCCTCGACGGTCACGCGTGACCTGACGCTGGCGCCGTCGATCGCCGTGGACAAGACCGCGGGCACCGTGGTGGACGCCAACAAGGACGGCAGGCAGAGCGCCGGCGACACCATCGGCTACACCTTCGTGGTGACCAACACCGGGAACGTGACCCTGGACCCGGTGTCGATCACCGACGCCAAGCTGGGCCAGACGCTCGTGCCGTGCGGCACCGGCGGGCTGGCTCCGGGCGCCACCCGCACGTGCTCCCCGGTGAGCTACACCCTGACCCAGGCGGACGTCGACGGCGGCACCGTGGACAACTCCGGCTCGGCCAACGGTCGCACCCCGCAGGGCGCCACCGTCACCTCGACCGACACGACGACCACGCCGATCACCCAGACCGACGTGCTGGCCGTGGACAAGGTCTCCGGGGGCATCGTCGACGCCAACGGCAACGGCCGCCAGGACGCCGGTGACACCATCCGGTACACCTTCACCGTCACCAACAACGGCACGACGACGCTGACCGACGTCCGCCTGACCGACGCCAAGCTGGGGCTGACCAACGTCGCCTGCGGCACGGGCGCCCTGCCCCCGGGCGCGACGCGGGAGTGCACGCCGTTCAACTACACCCTGACCGCCGCGGACGCGGACGCCGCGAAGGTTGTCAACGACGTCCAGGTGTCGGCGCTCAACCCGGCGCTGCGGACCCTGACGGCCACCGACACGGTCACCGACGCCGTGGCGGAGGCGCCGTCGGTGTCCATCGACAAGACGGCCGACCCGGTCGTCGACGCCAACGGCAACGGTCGGGTCGACGCCGGGGACACGATCACCTTCCACTTCGTGGTCTACAACACCGGCAACGTCACCCTCACCAACGCCTACGTCCAGGACATGCGCTACCCGCTCGGCAGCCTGTGCAACGGTACGGGTGGGCCCATCGCCGCCGGCGCCTCCCTCACCTGCCGTCCGTTCACGTACACCATCAGCCAGGCCGACATGGACACCGGCACCGGTGAGAACACCGTCAAGGTGACCGCCGCCTCGCCGGCCGGCACGAGCGTCGCCGGCACCGACCGCACCTCCACGGCGCTCGTCCCGTCGGCCACGCTGGCCCTGAAGAAGACCGCGGGCGGACTCGTGGACGCGGCCGCGCCCAGCGGGCCGAGCGTCGGTGACACCGTGACCTACACCTTCGCGGTCACCAACACCGGCACCCAGACCCTCAAGAACGTCACAGTGAGCGACGCCAAGCTCGGCCTGTCCGGCGTGGCCTGCGGCACCGGTGACCTGCTGCCGGGGGCCACCCGGGACTGCCAGATCAGCCAGCCGTACGCCGTGACGCTGCCCGACATGGACTCCGGCGCGGTCCGGAACAACGCCTCGGCCAACGCCACCGCGCCCAGCGGCGCCTCCGTCACCACCAACGCCACGACGACCACCGGCCTGACGCCCAACCCTGCCCTCGCGCTGGACAAGACCGCGTCCGCGGTCGACCCGGGAGCGGACGGGATCGTCAACGTCGGTGACACGATCACCTACACCTTCGTGGTGACCAACACGGGCAACGTGACCCTGTCCCCGGTGACCCTCAACGACGCCCGGGCCAACCTGAACAACGCGACCTGCTCGCAGGCCTCCCTGGCGCCGGGCGCCACGGTCACGTGCGCGACGGTCGGCTACCGGTTGACCCAGGCGGACGTCGACGCGGGCTCGGTGGTCAACAACGCCACCGCCTCGGGCACCTCGCCCAGCGGCGCCACCGTCACCACCCCGGACAGCACGGCCACGGCCGTCAACGCCCCCGCGGCCCTCCAGCTCACCAAGACCGCGGACCCGCTGGTCAACGCCAACGGCAACGCGATGCAGGACGCCGGGGACACGGTCCACTACGTCTTCACCGTCGAGAACACCGGCTCGACCACGCTCAACCCGGTGACGATCAGCGACGACAAGCTCGGACTGGTCAAGGAGGCCTGCGGCGCCACCGGTCTGGCACCGGGGGAGACCCGCACCTGCCCGATCACCGTCGCCAAGACCACGTACGTCGTGCAGCAGGCGGACGTCGACGTCGAGCAGGTCGTCAACCACGCGACGGCCTACGGCAAGCCCCCGTCGGGCGCCGAGGTGACCGCCCCGGCCACGACCACGACGCCCCTGGCCCACGTCGCCACCCTGTTCTTCGACAAGACCGCGGGGGCCATCACCGACCTCGACGGCAACGGCCCGGACGCCGGCGACACGATCACCTACACCTTCCGGGTGACCAACACCGGCAACGTCACCGCCAACCAGCTCGTGCTCGACGACCCGCTCGTGTCGCCGACGCCGGTCCAGTGCGGCTCGACGCCGCTGGCCCCCGGCATCTCCCGGGACTGCTCGGCGGCGACGCACGTCCTCACCCAGGCAGAGGTGGACGCGGGGTCGCTGGCCAACAGCGCCACGGTCACGGCCCTGGACCACGACGGCGAGCCGTTCACCTCCAACAGGGACACGACCTCGACGACGACCTACGGCCAGGCCACGCTGGTGCTCGACAAGCAGGCGGGGTCGATCGTGGACGCCAACGGCGACGGCCGCACCGACGTGGGTGACACGATCACCTACCGCTACCTGCTGCAGAACACCGGCACCGTCACCCTGACCGACCTCACCCTGACCGACGCCAAGCTCGCGATGACGGGTGTGGTCTGCCCGCAGACCACCGAGCTGGCGCCGGGCGCCTCCGGCTACTGCTTCCCGAACGGCGCGACCTACACCCTCACCCAGGCGGACATCAACGCCGGCACGGTGGACAACCGGGCCTCGGTGACGGCGCTCGACCCGAAGCGGGTCCAGGTCCCCGGCACCGACGGCACCTCCACGCCCATCGGCCGGGTCAACGCGATGAGCATGACCAAGACCCACCAGGCGTACGTCGACGCCGACGGCAACGGGCGCCCGGACGCCGGCGAGACGATGACCTACGCGTTCTCGGTGACCAACACCGGCACCACGACGCTCACCAACGTGACGTACAACGACGCGAAGCTCGGGATCACCAACCTCAGCTGCGGCACCGGCAGCCTGGCGCCCGGCGCGACGATGACCTGCCCGACCAAGACCTACGTCCTGACCCAGGCCGACGTCGACGCGGCCCAGGTCAAGAACGACGCCACCGCGAGCGCCGTCGACCCGGCGGGCAACCCGGTGCCGGCCTCCGCCAGCGACCAGGCGTCGCTCGCCCAGGCCCCGGGCATCACCCTGACCAAGACGGCCTCGGCGGTCAAGGACGACGGCGACGGGCGCACGCCTGACGTGGGCGACCAGGTGACCTACACCTTCCAGGTCACCAACACGGGCAACACCACGCTGTCGCTGGTCAAGCTGACCGACGCCAAGCTCGGGCTCGCCGGCGTCATCTGCGACACCCCGACCCTCGTCCCCGGCCAGGTCTCCACCTGCCGCACGGTGGCGTACACCCTGACCCAGGCCGACGTCGACGCCGGGTCGGTGCCCAACACCGCCACCGTCACGGCGACCCCGCCGATCGGGCCCAACCTGACGAGCAACAGCTCGGTGACGACCCAGACGCAGGGCACCTCCTCGTTCACCTTCGACAAGCAGGCCGGCTCGCTGACCGACGTCGACGGCAACGGTGTCGACGCCGGGGACGAGATCGTCTACACCTTCGCCGTGACCAACACGGGCACCACGACGCTCAGCAGCGTGCTGCTCAGCGACGCCAAGCTCGGTCTGTCCGCCGCCACCTGCGCCACGGGCACCGTCGCGCCCGGGGCGACCATCAGGTGCTCCGCCAGGACCTACAGCCTGACCCAGGCGGACATCGACGCCGGCAGCGTGCAGAACACCGCCACCGTCACCGCCAAGGACCCGGCGGGCGCCGCGGTGCCGCAGCAGTCCGACACGGCGGACGTGACCACGGACGGCGCGGTCAACGCGACCCTCACCAAGCGGGTCCAGTCGCTCGACGACCCCAACAACAACGGGACCGCCGACGCGGGCGAGACCATCACCTACGCCTTCACGGTCAAGAACATCGGCACCGAGACGCTGAGCGCCATCACCATCGACGACCCGCGCATCGGCGTGGCCGGCCTGAGCGGGTGCAGCCCGCTGCCGCTGGCCCCGCAGGCCACGGCGACCTGCCCGGCGGCGACCTACACGCTGACGCAGGCCGACATCAACTCCGGCCGGATCGACAACACGGCGACCGCCGCGATCACCTCGGTCACCGGCAAGACCGCCCGGCCGCAGAGCTCGGCCACGCAGACCCTCGTGGCCGCCCCCCGGATGGCCTTCACCAAGACCGCCGGCGCGGTCACCGATCTCGACGGCAACGGCGTGGACGCGGGCGACACCATCGCCTACACCTTCACGGTCCGGAACACCGGCAACGTCACGCTGACCCCGGTCACGGTGACCGACCCGCAGGTCTCGCCCCAGCCGATCTACTGCGGCGCCGCGCCGCTGCAGCCGGGTGACCCGACCCGCACCTGCCCGGTGGTGACGTACCCCATCACCCAGGCCGACGTCGACGCCGGGACGATCATCAACAAGGCCACCGGCACCGGCACCGCGCCCGACGGCACCAAGGTGACGCCCACGGCGACGGCCACCAGCCCGCTGGCGCGCACCGCGTCCTACACCTTCGACAAGGTGGCGAGCAGGCTCGCCGACCTGGACGGCAACGGTCCGGACGCCGGCGACCACATCACCTACACCTTCTCGGTGACCAACACCGGCAACACCACTCTCGCGCCGGTGGTCTACACCGACGCCAGGCTGGGGATCTCCGGCGCCCAGTGCGTGGCCTCCCTGGCCCCGGGCGAGCAGGCCTACTGCCCGGCCAAGACCTACACGCTGACCCAGGCGGACGTGGACTCGGGCACGGTGGACAACACCGCGCAGGTCACCGCGACGCCGCCGCCCGGCACCACCGTGGTCGACCAGACGGACGGCACCACCACGCCGTCGTACGGCGGGCCGGCGCTGACCCTGTCCAAGACGGCCGCGGCCCTGGTGGACACCGACAACAACGGCGGCGACGTCGGGGACACGATCACCTACACCATGTCGGTGACCAACTCCGGCACGACGACCCTGACGGACGTCGCCGTCCATGACCCCAAGCTGGGCGTCTCCTCGGTCACCTGCACCCCGGCCACCCTGGCCCCGGGCGCGACGGCGAGCTGCCTGACGCAGACCTACACGGTGACCCAGGCGGACGTGGACAACGGCAAGGTCGTCAACGACGCCACGGCCACCGCGACCGACCCCAAGGGCCAGCCGGTCACGGGCGCGGCCGCGGCCACCACGGCGATCAACCCCAACCCGGTCGTCAAGCTGACCAAGACCGCGTCCACGGTCACGGACGCCAACGGCGACGGGCGTCAGGACGCCGGTGACACGATCACCTACACCTTCGTCGTGGCCAACACCGGCAACGTCACCCTCGATCCGGTCGTCCTCGACGACGCCAAGGCCGGCCTGTCCGGCTACTCCTGCGGCGCGCTGGCCCCGGGGGCCACCGCGACCTGCCTGGTCAAGACCTATGTCGTGACCCTGGCGGACGTGGACGCGACCACGGTGGACAACACCGCCACCGTCACGGGCTCGGCCGCCAACGGGACCCAGGTGCGGTCCGCGTCGTCCACCTCGACGCCGCTGACCACCGCACCGGCCGTCAAGCTCGTCAAGTCGGCGAGCGCGGCAACCGACACGACCGGCGACGGCGTCATCGGCGCCGGCGACGCGATCACCTACACCTTCTCGGTCACCAACACCGGCAACAACTCCCTCACGGCCGTGACCGTGACCGACGCCAGGGTGGGCCTGACGGCACAGCCCTGCGGCGCGGCGGGCACCGCGCTGCTGCCGGGGCAGACCCGCGCCGACTGCGTCACCCGCACCTACACCCTGACCCAGGCGGACGTGGACGCCGGCAAGGTCGTCAACTCCGCCAAGGCCAACGGCTCGGACCCGCAGGGCACCGTCGTGACGGGCCCGGCGAGCACGACCACGTCCTTCGCCGAGACCTCCAGGATCAGCCTGGACAAGGTGGCGGGCTCGGTCACGGACGTCGACAACAACGGCGTGACCAACCCCGGTGACACCATCCAGTACACCTTCGCGATCACCAACGAGGGCACCACGACCATCACCGGCCCGACGTACTCGGACACCACGCTGGCGCTCACCAACGTCGCCTGCGGCACCGCGCCGCTGGCGCCGGGGGAGACGCGGCAGTGCCCGGCCAGGACCTACGCCCTGACGCAGGCCGACATCGACGCCGGTTCCGTCGTGAACCGGGCCTCGGCCGCCGGCACGAGCGCCCTGGGGACCCCCGTGAGCGGTGCCGACACCACGACGACCCCGATCACCCAGGCCCCGGCCATCGCCCTGGCCAAGCGTGCGGGTGGGTACGTCGACGACGGCGACGGGCTGGTGGGCGCCGGTGACAAGATCACCTACTACTTCACGGTGACCAACACCGGCAACGTCAGCCTGGACCCGGTGACCTACTCCGACGCCCGCGTCGGTCTGGCCACCACCGCCTGCGGCGCCGGCCCGCTGCTCCCGGGGGCCTCCCGCGACTGCGCCCCGGTGACCTACACCCGGACGCAGGCCGACGTCGACGCCGGCACCATCCGCAACGTCGCCACGGCGACGGGCACCCCGCTGGTGGGCGCCCCGGTCACCGGGACGGGCACGGCCGACGTGCCGACCCGGGCGACGATCTCGCTGGACAAGAGGGCCGGCGTGCTGCAGGACCTGGACGCCAACGGTCCGGACGCCGGCGACAAGATCGGCTACTCGTTCACGGTGACCAACACGGGCACGGCCGCGCTGTCGGCGGTCACGATGAACGACCCCAAGCTCGGTGTGGCCGGGGTGCCGTGCGGCCCGGTGCCGCTCGCGCCCGGCGCCGTCGCCACCTGCCCGGACTTCACCTACACGGTGACCCAGGCGGACATCGACGCCGGCAGGATCGTCAACACCGCCACCGCCCAGGGCACCTCCTCGGTCTCGGGCCTGAAGACCCCGATCGCCTCCGCCTCGGTCACCACCGTCGAGAAGGGCACGACGAGCGTGCTGCTGGACAAGCAGGCGGGCTCGATCGTGGACGCCAACGGCTCGACCAGGGTCGACGCCGGCGACAGCATCACCTACCGCTTCTACGTGACCAACACGGGCACGGAGACGCTGCGGTCGGTCACCGTCACCGATCCGACCAACGGCCTGGCCGCGGTGACCTGCGCCTCCGGCACGCTGGCCCCCGGCGCCTCGACGTACTGCTTCCCCTCGGGTCGGCCGTACACCCTGACCCAGGCGGACATCGACGCCGGCACGCGCGACAACGACGCGACGATCAACGCCGTGGGCGCCACCGGCACGGCGGTGAGCAGCTCCGACACCACCACCTCGCCGATCACGGAGCGCCCGACGCTCGACCTGGTCAAGACCGCGAGCTCGATCAAGGACGTGAACGGGGACGGCAAGCAGGACGTGGGTGACACGATCACCTACACCTTCACCGTCACCAACACGGGCACCAGCACGCTCAAGGGCGTGACCTACACCGACCCGCTCTTCTCGAGCCAGCCGGTGGCGTGCGGCACGACCGACCTGGCCCCCGGGCAGACGCGCACCTGCGACACCAAGACCTATGCGCTGACCCTGGCCGACCTCAACGCCAACGGGCGGGCCAACACGGCCACGGCCACCGCCACCTCGGCGGGCGGCCAGACGGTCACCGACGCCGCGTCCACCAACACCCCGATCAACGCCGTCCGCTCCATCGCGATGGACAAGATCGCGGGCACCATCAGCGACCTGGACGGCAACGGGCCCGACGCGGGCGACCAGATCACCTACCGCTTCGTGGTCACCAACACCGGAAACCTCTCGCTGCACGACGTGACCTACACCGACTCGCGGATCGGGCTGCAGGAGACCTCCTGCACGACCGAGGTCCTCGACCCGCTGGCCACCCACGAGTGCCCGCCGGTGACCTACACCCTGACCCAGACCGACGTGGACACCCTCGTCACCCTGGCCGACGGCACCAAGGCGCCCGCGATCCTCAACACCGCGCTCGCGAGCGGTCTGACGCCCAAGAACATCCTGGTCCAGGGCTCGGACCAGACCGAGACGCCGATCGCGGCCAAGCCGGCCCTGGCGCTGTCCAAGACGGCCACGGCGGTGCTGGACACCAACTCCACCGGGCGGCAGGACGCCGGGGACACGATCAGCTACACCTTCACGGTCACCAACACGGGGAACCAGACGCTGACCCCGGTGTCGGTCTCCGACCCCAAGGTCGGGGTGTCGGCGGCGCCCTGCGGCACCACTCCGCTCGCCCCCGGCGCGACGGTCCAGTGCCTGGTCAAGGCGTACGCCGTGACCCAGGCCGACGTGGACGCCGCCGCGGTGCCCAACACCGCGACCGCCATCGGTGTCGCCCCGGACGGCACCTCCGTGCAGGGCAGCTCCTCGGTCACCACCACGGTGGTGCGGGCCTCGGCCATCACCCTCGCCAAGAAGCTGATCTCCATCAAGGACGACGGTGACGGCATCGCCGGACCCCGTGACGTGATGACCTACGGCTTCACGGTGACCAACAGCGGCAACACCACGTTGACGGCGGTGCAGTACGCCGACCCGACGATCGGGCTCGCGACCGCTGCCTGCGGCACCCAGCCGCTGCTGCCCGGTCAGTCCCGGGTCTGCCCGAACGCCACGCACCTGCGCACCCAGGCCGAGATCGACGCCGGCGTCTTCACCAACACCGCGTCGACCACCGCCACCGCGCCGGACGGACCGGTGTCCAACACCTCCACCGTGTCCACGGACATCCGGGCCACGATCACGCTGGACAAGCGGGCGAGCAACCTCAACGACGTCAACAGCAACGGCCGCGCCGACGCGGGTGACACGATCGGCTACACCTTCGTGGTCACCAACACCGGCAACGAGACCCTCACCTCGGTCCTGCTGAGCGATCCCCGCCTCGGGTACGCCGACGCGGTGTGCACGAGCACCACCCTGGCGCCGGGGGCCTCGGTCACCTGCCTGGCCAAGACCTACCCCCTGACGCAGGCGGACGTCGACGCCGGCGTGGTGAACAACTCCGCCACGGCCTACGGCCGGACCGCCCTGAGCGGGCTGCGGACCCCGACGGTCGGCGACACCACTTCGACGCCGGTCCCGGCGGTGTCCTCGATCACCCTGGACAAGACGGCCTCGGCCATCGCGGACACCAACTCCACGGCGCGCAACGACGCCAACGACACAGTGACCTACAGCTTCCTGGTCCGCAACACCGGCAACACCACGCTGAGCGCGGTCACCCTGGACGACCCGACGATCGGGGTCGTGAACGTGGCGTGCGGCACCGGCCCGCTGGTGCCCGGTGCCACCCGCAGCTGCACCGCCGTGGGCCACCGGCTGACCCAGGCCGAGGTGGACGCGGGCGTCATCGACAACACCGCGACCATCTCCGCCACGGACCCGCAGTCGGCCCGGGTGAGCAGCAGCGACAGCGTCACGACGCCGATCAACCGCAGCTCGCAGATCCTGCTGACCAAGACGGCGGGCTCGATCGTCGACGTCAACAAGGACGGCGAGCAGGACGTCAACGACACGGTGACGTACACCTTCACCCTGAAGAACACGGGCAACGTGTCGCTGTCGACGGTCACCCTGACCGACCCCATGGTGGGCTTCGACCACGTCGCGTGCGGCGGTGTCAGCGCCCTGGCACCGGGGGCGTCGACGACCTGCACCGCGACGTACGCCCTGACCCTGTCCGACCTGAACGACAACGGCATGACCAACACCGCCACCGCCGCCGGCGTCGACCCCATGGGGCAGACGCAGACGAGCACGGCCCAGGTGCCGGTCTCGATCACCGCCGTCCGGTCCATCTCGATGGACAAGCAGGCCGGCGCCATCGCCGACACCAACGGCAACGGCATCACCGACGCCGGTGACCAGATCACCTACCGGTTCTACGTCAAGAACACCGGCAACCTGACGCTGCACGACGTGCGCTACACCGACGCCCGCATCGGCGTGGTCGACCAGGTCTGCTCCTCGCAGTCCCTCGACCCGGGCATGTCGGCGCAGTGCCCACCGGTGACCTACACGCTCACCCAGAAGGACTTCGACAGCCCGGTGACGCTGGGCAACGGCACCCGCTCGGCCGCGGTGGTCAACTCCGCGACCGCGACCGGCCTGACCCCCAAGAACATCCAGGTCAGCGGCGCCGACCGGATCGAGACCCTGCTGGTCGAGGACCCGGAGCTGCAGTTCGACAAGGTGGCGTCCGGCATCGCGGACACCAACGCCGACGGTCGTCAGTCGGCCGGTGACCAGATCACCTACACCTTCACCACCAAGAACATCGGCAACGTCACCATGACCCTGGTCGGGGTGACCGACGCCAAGATCGGCATGATCAACGTGCAGTGCACGCCCAACACCATCCAGCCGGGCGAGGAGTCCGTCTGCACCCGGGTGTACTCCGTGACCCAGGCCGACATCGACGCGGGCTCGGTGGACAACGTCAATGCGTACGTCACGGCCACCACGCCGCTGGGCAAGCAGTCCCGGACCTCGGACAGCGCGTCCTCGCCGGTGACCCAGGCGCCGAGCCTGTCGGCGACCAAGCACGCGATCAACCTGATCGACAACGGTGACGGCGTCACCTCCGTCGGCGACAAGCTCGTCTTCGGCTTCACCGTCACCAACACGGGCAACGCGACGGTCAACGACGTGACCTACACCGACCCGCTGGTCTCGCCGACCCCGCTGCCCTGCGGCACCGGCCCGTTGGCGCCTGGTGCGACCCGCACCTGCCCCAGCCTGACCTACACCGGCACGACGACGGACTTCCAGAACGGTGTCATCGTCAACACGGTGACGATGGCCGGCACCACCGGGACCGGTACCAGGGTGACGGCCGACGCGTCGGTGACCGTCCCCACCCGCCAGGAGGTCCGGCTGACCAAGTCGGTGACCCCCATCGAGGACGTGGACGCTAACGGCCCCGACGCCGGCGACAAGGTGACCTACAGCTTCACCCTGACCAACACCGGCACCACGCCGCTGGACCGCCTGGTGATGAGCGACCCGCTGCTCGGCATCGTCAACGCCGGTGGCTGCACGGTGCCGGTCCAGCCGGACGGCTCGACGTACCTCATGCCGGGCCAGTCGACCACCTGCACCTCGCGTGGCTACACGCTCACCCAGGCCGACGCGGACGCCGGCAAGGCCGTGAACACCGCGACGGCGTACGGCCTCAACAGCCGACTGCCGATGGTCCACTCGCCGATCTCCACCTCGGTGGCGCAGTCGGACATCACGCCGGCACCGGTGATCGTCCTCGGCAAGTCCTCGGGCGGTGCCGTGGACAGCAACGGCAACGGACGCATCGACGCCGGTGAGCCGATCACCTACACCTTCACGGTGACCAACACCGGCAACCAGACGATCAAGGACGTCCGGATCACGGACGCCATGCTCGGCCTGAGCAGCGTGGCGTGCGTGGCGGGTGCGGTCACCACCCTGGCCCCCGGGGCCTCGGCGACCTGCACCACGCGGACCTACACGCTCAGGCAGAGCGACGTGGACGCCGCCACGGTGACCAACACCGCGTCCGCCTCCGGCACGTCGCCCGCCGGCACCTCGGTCACCTCGGACGCGTCCAAGACCGACGGCTTCCCCCGTCAGCCCGCGATCGCGCTCGACAAGGTCGTCTCGGCGGTCACGGACACCAACGCCAACGGGATGAACGACGTCGCCGACACGGTGACCTACACCTTCAAGGTCACCAACACCGGCAACGTCACCCTCACGCCCGTGCTGCTGCGGGACCCGAGCCTGCGCATCGCGGACGCCTACTGCACCTCTGCCGCCCTCGCCCCGGGTGCCACCGTCAGCTGCCCGCCGGTGACCGTCAAGCTCACCCAGGACCAGCTGGACGCGGGCACGGTGGACAACGCCGCCACCATCCTCGGCACCGCGCCCAACGGGCAGGTCGTCACCTCCGACGACACCACCTCGCTGCAGCCGGTCCAGGGCTCGGCCTTCACCCTGGCCAAGTCCCACCTCAACCTGGCGGACGGCACGGCTCAGACGACCGACGGTCCGTCGGGCCTGCCGGGCGTGGTCGACGCCGGGGACACCGTGACCTTCTCCTTCAAGGTCACCAACACCGGCAACACCACCTTGTCCGGTCTGCAGATCACCGACCAGCTGCCCACCACCGCGGTGAGCTGCCCCGATACCACGTCCCTGCTGCCGGGCGCCAGCGTGATCTGCACGGCGGACTACACGCTGACGCAGTTCGACATCAACGCCGGCGAGGTGAGCAACACGGCCACGGCGTCGATGGCGGCACCCGCCGGAGCGCCGCAGCCGCCCGTCCAGACGTCCACCGACGTCGCCAAGCTCGCCCTGAAGGCCGCGGTGACCTTCGACAAGCAGGCCGGCACCGTCGTGGACGCCAACAAGACCGGCAGCCAGGAGGCCGGGGACACCATCCCCTACACCTTCGTGGTCTGGAACACCGGCAACGTCCCGCTGACCGTCTCGGCGATCCAGGACGACAAGCTGGACGCCGCCGGCACGGCGTGGCCGACGTCGTACACCTGCTTCCACCGCGACCCGAACCACGGCGCCTTCGACCCGACCAAGGACGAGATCGCCCCGCAGACGGGCATCGAGTGCACGGCGGACTACACGATCACCTCGAGCGACATGCTGGCCGGTGACGTGACCAACCACGCCACCCTGGTGACGGGCGTGGGCGGTGGCTACACCATCGACCCGCCGGCGCCGCTGACCGACCAGACGTCCACTCCGCTGCAGAAGGCCTCCGCCGCCATCCAGGTGCAGAAGAACGTGCTGACCATGGCCGACGGCTCGAGCTTCGTGGACAACAACGGCGACGGCATCAAGAACGCCGGCGACTACGTCTACTTCTCGCTCGTGTCGCAGAACGTCGGCACCGCCGGTCTGACGGACGTCACCGTCGGCGACCCGATGCTGTCCCTGCCGAACGTCACGGTCGTCCAGGGCACGCTCAACGCCGACAACCGGCTGTCCTGCCCGATCGCCACGGCCCAGCAGCAGCCCATCACCTCCGACTGGATCACCAGCCCGGGTGGGTCGACCATCCTGGCCAAGCGGGCCACCGGTCTCACCGGCCTGCTGGCCGGCCTCGTCGGCGGCCAGACCGCCGCCGGGGTGCCGGTCCTGGACCCGACCCAGTGGTGCGGCTGCGGCGTGCTGCAGTACGAGATCACCGAGAACGACGTGGCCAAGGGCATGGTCCAGACCACCGCGGACATCAGCGGCATCCCCCTGGGGGCCACCGAGGCGGTCAAGGACATCGACCAGGCCCCGGTGCCGCTGGACCTGACGGCCGGCTACACCATGGACAAGCAGGCCGAGCTGCGTGACACCAACGGCAACGGCAAGGCCGACGCCGGTGAGCAGGTCGTCTACTCCTTCCTGGTCACCAACACCGGTCAGATGGACATCCCGAGCCTGAAGGTCACCGACCCGATGCTGGGGCTGGCCGGCCAGGAGTGCCTGCCGTCGCCGCTGGCCGTCGGCGCGAGCTTCACCTGCCTGTCCACGCCCTACACCGTGTCGAGCAAGGACCTCGGCTACGGCACGATCCAGAACGTGGCGACGGCGCAGGCCGCCTACTCCGACGGCACGCGTCTGGGGTCGCAGGCCACCGACACCACGGACACCCCGGTCTCCGACCTGGTGGACGGCACCCGCACCACGGTGCCGGGCACCGGTGGCGGCGGCACGGGTGGCGGCTACGGTCCGGGCCTCATCCCGGGCGGTGTCTACGGCGGTATGCCGGGGATGATCATCTCCACCAACGACGGCACCACCTGGCAGCCGGGCCAGCCGGTCCCCCCGGGCTACTACGTCGACCCGCGGACGGGCAGGCTCGCCAAGACGGGTGCGGACGTGCTGATCCTGCTCGCGGCAGGCCTCGGGATGCTCCTCGCCGGTGGCTGGCTGCTGGTCCTCGCGAAGCGTCGTCGCGACGACGAGGACGAGGAGGGGACCGCCCCGGCCTGATCCGGGCGCTCCGCCGCGGGCCGGTCCGGACACCAGCGGTGTCGGGGCCGGCCCGCAGCGGCATACCGGACCTGACGGGTCGTGATCGGTAGCGGAGAAACATCTCCGGAAAAGTCACTGAAAGTGAGTGAACGTCCCGGCATCTGGCCTATGATGATCACGCAAAGTATTCATAAGGCTGCAAGAATCGGAGTTCGTGTGACTCCCTGCAGTCGACCGACAGCCCCGGTGCAGGCCGGGGGGAAGGTGGCAGTGACCATGGTCGCTCCCAAGAAGCTCGGCGCCACGCTGGCCGCGGTCACGGCGGCCTCCGCGCTCGCCCTGGCCGGCTGCTCCGGCGCCACCCGCACCACCGCCACGACCACGACCTTCCCGCCCGGCGCCGCCGCCGGGCAGGCCGCGCGGGTCAACGACGCGGGCATCTCACCCAAGGACCTGGTGGTCCCGCCGGTGCTCAAGCCCCAGGGCCTGGAGGGCGCCCGCAAGGACTTCACCCTGGACGGCAACTGCGACACCAAGCTCGGGGAGCAGAAGGTCACCGGCACGTTGAAGTCCTCGGCCAAGGGGCCCAAGGACTACGTCATCACCATCAACTGGGTCCACGGCTCGGACGTCATGGGCCGGGCCACCAAGCTGGTCGAGAACGTCGCGCCCGGCTCGACCCAGAAGGTCGAGCTCACCACCAAGCTCACCAAGGCCGCCGACGGCTGCACGGTCAACGTCACGCGTGGCGCCAAGGGCTGAGGCCCTCGCACGCCGGCAGGCCGGGATCCGCCGAGGGGGTGGTTCCCGGCCTCCTGCTGCTCAGGGCAGGGCACGTACCCTGGTGCTCCGGTGCCCGCGTCGCGAGCGCCCGTCCGTCGGAGGAGTGCCATGCCCAGGGAACGTGAGGCGTTGCTCTCGTCGGGCGTCCGCCGCCGGATCACCGAGCTGGTCGAGGCCGAGCCCGACCGCTGGACCGCCCTCGCCCTCGCCGACGCGCTGGGGCTGCACGTCACGACCGTGCGCTTCCACCTGGACCAGCTCGAGCAGGCCGGAGTCCTGGAGTCCCAGCCCGAGCGGCGGGAGCGACCCGGGCGGCCTCGCAAGGTCTATCGCCGCGCCACCGACACCACCCCGGTGAGCGCCACCGCCTATGTCATCCTCGCCGATGTGCTGTCGGCGACGCTGGCCGACGGCGGACGGTCGGGCCCGGACGTGGCCGCTCGGGCGGAGGCCGCGGACCGCGCGGGAGCGGCCTGGGTGCAGGCCCACGGGCAGGCCGTCGAGCCGGCGGACACGTCGTCGGGCGCCGACACGAGCGGGAGCATCCCGGTGCGGCGCTTGGTCGACACCCTCGCCCGCTGGGGCTATCCGCCCGAGACCGTCACCGTCGAGGGCGACCTGGCCACCCGCTGCCAGGCGACCCTGACCTACTGTCCGATGATCGAGGCGGCCCGACGCCACCCGGACGTGATCTGTGGGATCCACCTGGGCCTGGTGCGCGGCACCCTCACCGAGCTGGGCGTGCCCGACCCGCAGGTGCGCGTGGTCCCGATGATCACGCCGGGCGTGTGCGCCGTCGACATCAGCACCGCCGCGGCCGCTCCTGGGATCGTCGTCGAGGACGGCCTCGACCTGCGTCACGTCCTGCCCGACTGAGCTTCTGCCCGAGGTCGTGACGCAGTCACCGACTCCGCCGGTCCGCGTGCCGGGAAAGGCCGGGCACCTTGGTGCGTAGCCTGCCGGACATGAGCTATGAGGTCAGTCCCTTGCGCGCCGCCGACGCCGAGGTGATCGGCCCGGGTCACAACCGGGTATGGCGGGTCGCCTACCGCGGGCTCCTGCCCGACGAGGTCCTTGACGCCCGCTCCGACGAGGACAGCACCCGGCGGTGGCGCGACCGCGGCCGCCAGCACGAGCAGACGGGGCGGAGCGCCGAGGGGGCGACCACGGAGCTGGCCGGCACCGGGACGACCGAGCTGCGGATGGTGCGGGGCGTCAGCCCGGCTTCGGAGCGCCCTTGCGGGCGTAGCGCATCCAGGTGATCGCCGTGCACATGAGGGCCCAGGCGACGCCCACCCGGTAGAACGCGGTGGCGCCCATCATCCCGATGCCGAGGGCGAAGAGGAAGGGCCCGAAGGCCGCGATCGCCGCGGTCCAGCCGATGACGCCGCCGGCCTGGCGCTTCTCGAAGATCATCGGCATCTGCTTGAAGGTCGAGGCGTTGCCGATCCCGGAGAACAGGAAGATCAGCATCATCCCCCAGAAGAAGTGCGTGAACCCGCCGTGCAGGGCCGCCGCGGACGAGGTGTCCGGGGACAGCGCCGGGATCGTCCAGACGATCGAGGCGATCAGACCCAGGCCGGAGATGAGGGTCCAGATCGCGCCGCCCATCTTGTCGGTGAGCGGAGCGAAGACCATCCGGGCCAGGGCACCGATCAGCGGCCCCCAGAAGACGAAGGTGACCGGGTCGGGGACGGCATACCCGTGGACGAGGATCTGGGCGGCCGCACCGGAGCCCTTGACGATGTCGGCGTTGCCCGAGCCGTAGAGATTGGTCGCGAGCAGGCCGAACTGCGCCGAGAGGCCGGAGAAGGTGCCGAAGGTCATGATGTAGATCAGGGTCATCAGCCAGGTGTCGACGTTGCCGAAGATGTCGAACTGCTGGCGGATGTTGGCCTTGACCGGGACCGACCTCAGCAGGGTCCAGGCGAGGGCGGCGCCGACGAGCACCAGGGGGATCCAGACGAAGGCGGCGTTCTGGTACCACACCTGCGTGGAGGGCTTGCCCGGCACCTTCATCATCTCGGAGTGGCCGAGGAAGCCGAGCATCGAGAAGCCGATGAGCCACGGCGTCAGCAGCTGCACCAGCGAGACGCCGAGGTTGCCGAGCCCGGCCTGCAGGCCGAGGGCCGTGCCCTGCAGGCGCCGGGGGAAGAAGTACGACGTGGACGGCATGAAGCCGGAGAAGGCGCCGCCGCCGATGCCGGCCAGGAAGGCCAGGACCATCAGCTCCCAGTAGGGCGCGGTCGGCGAGGTCACCCGCACGCCCCAGCCGAGGATCGGCAGCACGAGCGCCAGGGTGGTGAGGGAGACCATCCTGCGGGTGCCCATGACCGGCGGCAGGACCATCCACACGATGCGCAGCAGGCCGGCGGCCAGGCCCGGCATCGCCGACATCCAGTAGAGCTCCTGCTTGCTGAACGAGTAGCCCAGGGCGTTGAGCTTGGGGATGATCGCGCTCGGGAGGTACCACGCGACGAAGCACATGGTGAGCGAGAAGGTCGTGATCCACAGGGTGCGCCAGGCGAGGCCCTTGTCCCAGGTCGCGTCGTTCTCAGGGTCCCAGGCCTGCAGCCACTCACCCCCGGTGCGGGTGTCGGTCGCGGTGCTCATGGTGTGGTCTCCAGTCGGTGTGGTCAGGTCAGTGGTCGAAGCGGTCGGCGAGGTGCGGCGACTGCTGGTGCAGCATCCGGACGACGGTCAGGTGCATCCAGGCGAGGCAGACGGCGGTGAGCAGGAAGAGCACGAAGAAGCTGCTGGACGGGAAACCGCTCCACGCCTTGGAGTACGCGAACAGCGGCGGCAGGAAGAAGCCGCCCAGGCCACCGAGCATGCCGACGAGGCCGCCGACGGAGCCGACGTCGTCGGGGAAGTACTCGGGGATGTGCTTGTAGACCGCGGCCTTGCCGACGCCCATCGCGCACCCGAGCAGGAAGACGATCACGGTGAACGGCACCAGGCCGAGCGACCAGGGCAGGTGCTGGGACTGATGGCCGTCGGGGTGAGTGATGACCAGGTGGCCGCTCGGCATCATCAGCAGCCCGCTGGTGAGGAGCATCACGGCGAAGGTGCCGTACATCGCCTTGCGCGCGCCGAAGCGGTCGGAGAACCAGCCGCCGACGGGGCGCAGCAGCGAGGCGGGGAAGATGAACAACGCGGTCAGCAGACCGGCCTGGGTCAGCGAGACGTCGTAGTTGTCCTGGTAGTAACCGGGCAGCGTGCTGGACAGCGCGACGTAGGCGCCGAACACCGCGACGTAGTAGAGGCTGAAGCGCCAGACGCGCACCTGCCGCAGCGGGGCCAGCATCTGCGTGAGCGGCTTGGCCGCCCCGGGCATCCGGTCCGCGCTCGGCGTCCCGAACCACGTGAGCACCGCGAGGACCACGAGCAGCACGGCATAGATCACCGGGACGAGGCGCCAGCCGCCCGTGACCACGCCGAGGTAGGTCGCGCCGGCGGTGCCGGCGATCAGCGGGGGCCCGATGAACTTGGTGACCGAGGCCCCGACGTTGCCCGCCCCGAACAGCCCGAGCGCGAAGCCCTGCCGCTGCCGGCTGAACCACGCGGAGTTCCAGGCCACCCCGACGCTGAAGGAGTTGCCCACGAAGCCCACGAGGAAGGCGAGCAGCAGGAGCACGGCGTAGGAGTGCGCGTGGGCCACGAGGTAGGCCGGGACGGCCCCCAGGAGCAGCAGCGCCGTGAACACCGTGCGCCCACCGATGCGGTCCGTGAGCATCCCGGCCGGCAGGCGCCACATCGACCCGTTGAGGATGGCGGCGGCGAGGATCCAGGAGTACTGCTCCTCGGACAGGTGCAGCTCGGCCCGGATGGGCTTCTGCAGGATGCCGAACATCATCCAGACCGCGAACATCACGGTGAACGAGATCGTGGACCAGGTCAGGACCCGGCCGGCGCCGGCCTCGGCCGGGTGGGGTGCGGCCGCCGCCGAGGCAGGGGCGGCCGTGCTGCGAGCAGGGGTGCTCACGGGCGACTCCTCGAATTTGAAGGATCGTTGCGCATCACGCTAGGACCCCATGGTGCGGCCCACAAGACGACAGGCCGAGGGGATTTCTGCGGATCGATTCACCAGCAAGTTTGTCATACGTATGGGATTTGGAGGACAGCGGGGCGGTCCTGCACGGCGGCCTGGACGGGGGTTAGACTGCGACCGCCTGTTCGATTAAGAGGATTCATCGCCGTCGCTCGTGCGAGCCCTGGGAGGAGGCCGGATGACCACCGCCACGCCGCTGCCCGACACCTGGGCCCGCGACGCCTGGGCCCGCGACGCCTGGGCGCCGGACGCCGGCTCCCGGCCCGGCCTGCTCGCACCCTCGCCACGTCGCCGGGTCATCGACCTGCTGGCCCAGGCCCCACGGCTCACCGACGGCCGGGCCCGGGGCGTCACCGCCCAGGAGGTCGCCGAGCACCTGGGCGTCCACGTCACCACGGCCCGCACCCACCTGCGGGTCCTCGTCGACGCGCACGTCGTCGAGGCCAGCGCCGAGCGCGGCGGCCGGGTCGGCCGCCCCCGCACCCTCTATCGCCTGGTCCCCGCCGAGGTGCGCCTGGACCCCACCCACCGTGAGCTGTCCGGCCTGGTCACCTCCCACTGGGGGCTGCCCGAGCCGGAGGGCTCGGCCCGGATGGAGGAGGCCGCCCGCGCCTGGGCGCTGGAGCGCGCCCAGGTGGCCGCGCCCGCCTGGGCCCCCGCCGGCACCCCGGGGCAGTGGCTCAGCACCGCCGAGCTCGTCGTCGACGTGATGGCGGGGTGGGGCTTCCGCCACGACCTGGTGCTGACCGGCGACGGCCGTCAGGTGGAGCTGGAGCTGACCCGGGCGCCCTTCCTGGCCATCGCGGCCCGGCACGCCCCGGTGCTCTACGCCTTTCGCCGAGGACTGCTCGGCGGGGTCCTGGAGCGGCTCGGCGAGACCCGGGTCGACATCACGCTGCGGCCCCACGCCGACATCGCCGTCACCACGGCCACGCTGACCACCCGCACCCCGCTGCGGCATACCGTCACCACCCGCACCGACGAGTCCACCAGGAGATCTGCATGAGCACGTCCACCACCCGGGGCAAGAGCCCCTCGGGCATCGACGGTCCGCTCGCCGAGGCGCTCGTCGGCACGCGCCGGTTCTTCACCAGGTCGGCGATCAGCCCGGACGGCCGGACCATCCACGAGGTGGGTGGCCGCGAGGCCGACGCGTTCTACCGTGACCGGTGGAGCCACGACAAGGTCGTGCGCTCCACGCACGGCGTCAACTGCACCGGCTCCTGCTCGTGGAAGGTCTACGTCAAGGACGGGATCATCACCTGGGAGGCCCAGCAGACCGACTACCCCTCGACCGGCGGCGACCGCCCGGAGTACGAGCCCCGCGGCTGCCCCCGCGGTGCGGCCTTCTCCTGGTACACCTACTCGCCCACGCGGGTGCGCTATCCCTACCTGCGCGGCGTGCTCCTGGAGATGTACCGCGCGGCCAAGCAGCAGTACGGCGACCCGGTGCTCGCCTGGGCCTCGATCGTGCAGGACCCGCAGCGTCGGCGCCGCTACCAGTCGGCGCGCGGCAAGGGCGGACTGGTGCGGGCCTCCTGGGCCGAGGCCACCGAGATCGTCGCGGCCGCGCAGGTCTACACCATCAAGCGCTGGGGCCCCGACCGGATCGCGGGCTTCTCGCCGATCCCGGCCATGTCGATGGTGTCCTACGCCTCCGGGGCGCGGTTCACCGAGCTCATCGGCGGCACCATGCTGTCCTTCTACGACTGGTACGCCGACCTGCCGCCGGCCTCGCCGCAGATGTTCGGCGACCAGACCGACGTGCCCGAGTCGGGCGACTGGTGGGACGCGGCCTACCTGATGATGTGGGGCTCCAACGTCCCGCTGACCCGCACGCCGGACGCCCACTGGATGACCGAGGCGCGCTACCGCGGCCAGAAGGTCGTCGTGGTCGCCCCGGACTACGCCGAGAACGTCAAGTTCGCCGACGAGTGGATGCGCGCCATGCCGGGCACCGACGCGGCGCTGGCCATGGCCATGGGGCACGTGGTGCTCAAGGAGTTCTTCGTCGACCGGCAGGTGGACTTCTTCCGGGACTACACCACGACCTACACCGACCTGCCCTATCTCGTCTGGCTCCAGGAGGAGCGCGGCGAGGACGGCGAGCTGCGGTTCGTACCGGGCAAGTTCGCGGTCGCGGGTGACGTCGCGGGCGGCCCGGAGTCGACCTCCGAGAACGCCATGTGGAAGCCCATGCTCGTCGACGAGGTCACCGGCGAGGTCGTCGTGCCCCGCGGCTCGATCGGGCACCGCTTCGGCGAGGAGGGCGTCGGGCGGTGGAACCTCGACCTCGGCGACGTGCGCCCCGCGCTGTCGATGATGGTCGAGGGCGCCCAGGTGGCCGAGGTCGCGCTGCCGCGCTTCGACGCGCTGGACGGCCAGGCCACCCTCCAGCACCGCGGCGTGCCGGTGCGGCCGCTGGGCGACGGCTACGTGACCACGGTCTTCGACCTGATGCTGGCGCAGTACGGCGTGGCCCGCCCGGGCCTTCCGGGGCAGTGGCCGAGCGGCTACGACGACGTGCTCGCGGCATACACCCCGGCCTGGCAGGAGGACATCACCGGGGTGCCGGCCGAGCAGTGCGCCCGGATCGCGCGGGAGTTCGCGCAGAACGCCGTGGACACCCAGGGCCGCTCGATGATCCTCATGGGCGCCGGCACCAACCACTGGTACCACTCCGACCTGATCTATCGCGCGATGCTCGTCCTGACGACGATCACCGGCTGCCAGGGCCGCAACGGCGGCGGCTGGGCGCACTACGTCGGGCAGGAGAAGGCCCGCCCGCTGATGGGCTTCCAGCACACGGCCTTCGCGCTGGACTGGGTGCGTCCGCCGCGCCACATGAACCAGACGACCTACTGGTACCTGCACACCAGCCAGTACCGCTACGACACCTACTCCGCCGACGACATCGGTGCGGGCCGCGGGGCCTTCCCGGGCACGGCGGTGGCCGACCTGGTGGCGCAGGCCGCGCGACTGGGCTGGGCGCCGTCATACCCCACCTTCAACCGCTCCTCGGTGGCCCTGCCCGACGAGGCGGCGGCCGCCGGGATGGAGGTCCCGGCCTACGTCGTGGACCAGCTCACGAAGGGTGAGCTGCGGTTCGCCGCCGAGGACCCCGAGGCCGAGGAGAACTGGCCGCGCGTCCTCACCCTGTGGCGGGCCAACCTCTTCGGCTCCTCGGCCAAGGGCGACGAGTACTTCCTCAAGCACCTGCTCGGCACCGACCACGGCGTCAACGCCGAGGAAGCGCCGGCGGACAAGCGCCCGGCGACGATCGAGTGGCCCGAGCGGGCGCACGAGGGCAAGCTCGACCTGCTGATGACCATCGACTTCCGGATGACCAGCAGCACCCTGCTGTCCGACGTGGTGCTCCCTGCGGCGACGTGGTACGAGAAGAACGACATCAACACCACGGACATGCACCCCTTCATCCACTCGTTCAACCCGGCCATCGCGCCGCCGTGGCAGTCGCGCACCGACTGGGACGCCTTCGTCACCATCGCCGAGGTGTTCAGCGAGCTGGCCAAGACCCACCTGGGCACCCGCAAGGACCTGGTCGCCAAGCCGCTGTGGCACGACACCCCGGAGGCGATGGCCAGCGTCCACGGCCGGGTGCTCGACTGGGCGAAGGGCGAGTGCGAACCGGTGCCGGGCAAGACCATGCCGGTGCTCGCCGTCGTCGAGCGGGACTACACCGCGGTCCACGCCAGGATGACCGCGGTCGGGCCCCTGCTCGACACGCTCGGCACCACCTGCAAGGGCATCACCTACGACGTCACCCGGCAGGTGGACTGGCTGGGCCGCAAGAACGGCCTGGTCCGCTCCGGGCCCGCAGCCGGGCGCCCGCGCCTGGACACCGCGGTCCAGGCGGCCGAGATGATCATGGCGCTGTCCGGCACCACCAACGGCCACGTCGCCACCCAGGGCTTCAGGACCCTGGAGAAGCGCACCGGCCACCAGCTGCACGACCTCGCCGCCGAGCACGAGGGCAAGCAGATCACGTATGCCGACACCGTCGCCGCGCCGGTCCCGGTCATCACCTCCCCGGAGTGGTCCGGGTCGGAGGCCGGAGGTCGCCGCTACAGCCCCTTCACCATCAACATCGAGCGGCTCAAGCCCTTCCACACCCTCACCGGGCGGCAGCACTTCTACCTCGACCACGACTGGATCCAGAAGATGGGCGAGACGCTGCCGACCTTCCGGCCGCCGCTCAACATGACCCAGCTCTTCGGCGAGCGCCCGCTCGGCGAGGTGACCGAGGACGAGCGCGGGGTCTCGGTGTCGGTGCGCTACCTGACCCCCCACAACAAGTGGTCGATCCACTCGGAGTACCAGGACAACCTGTTCATGCTGTCCCTCGGCCGCGGCGGGCAGTCCATCTGGATGTCCGACAAGGACGCCGCCAAGATCGGGGTCCGCGACAACGACTGGGTGGAGGCGGTCAACCGCAACGGCGTCGTCGCCTCCCGCGTCATCGTCACCCACCGGATGCCCGAGGGCACGATCTACATGCCCCACGCCCAGGACCGCCTCATCGACGTGCCGCTCACCGAGCACAACGGCCGGCGCGGCGGCATCCACAACTCGATGACCCGGATCATGGTCAAGCCCAGCCACCTCATCGGCGGGTACGCGCAGCTGTCCTACTTCTTCAACTACATCGGCCCGACCGGCAACAACCGCGACGAGGTCACGATCATCCGCAGGCGCTCGCAGCAGGTCACGTACTGATGGCCGCCACCGGTTCGGCATACGAAGGAGACGTCCCATGCGCGTGATGGCCCAGATGGCGATGGTCATGAACCTCGACAAGTGCATCGGCTGCCACACCTGCTCGGTCACCTGCAAGCAGGCCTGGACCAACCGCTCCGGCACGGAGTACGTGTGGTTCAACAACGTCGAGACGCGGCCCGGCCTGGGCTACCCGCGCCGCTACGAGGACCAGGAGGAGTGGCAGGGCGGCTGGGTGCTCGGCGCAGGCGGCCGGATCCGGCTGCGCGCGGGCGGCCGGCTGAAGAAGCTGCTCACCATCTTCGTCAACCCCAAGATGCCCTCGATCCAGGACTACTACGAGCCCTGGACCTATGACTACGAGACGCTGCTCAACGCCCCGGCGCAGCAGCACTTCCCGGTGGCCCGGCCGCACTCGCTGATCAGCGGCAAGCCGATGAACATCTCGTGGTCGGCCAACTGGGACGACGACCTCGGCGGCTCGATCGAGACAATGCACCAGGACGTGATGCTCAAGGGCATCCAGGACAAGGTCAGGACCGAGCTCGAGTCGACCTTCATGTTCTACCTGCCGCGCATCTGCGAGCACTGCCTCAACCCCTCGTGCGCGGCGTCGTGCCCCTCCGGCGCGATCTACAAGCGCGAGGAGGACGGCATCGTCCTGGTGGACCAGGAGGCCTGCCGCGGGTGGCGCATGTGCATCTCCGGCTGTCCGTACAAGAAGGTCTACTTCAACCACAAGACCGGCAAGGCCGAGAAGTGCACCTTCTGCTTCCCGCGCATCGAGGTCGGCATCCCGACGGTGTGCGCGGAGACCTGCGTGGGCCGGCTGCGCTACATCGGCCTGGTGCTGTACGACGCCGACCGGGTGCTCGAGGCGGCCGCCACCCCGGACGACCGCGACCTGTACGACGCGCAGCGGTCGGTGCTGCTCGACCCGCGCGACCCCGCGGTGGTCGCCGAGGCCGAACGGGCGGGGATCCCGTCCGACTGGATCACCGCCGCCCAGCGGTCGCCGGTCTACCGCCTGATCAACGACTACCAGGTGGCGCTGCCGCTGCACCCGGAGTACCGCACCATGCCGATGGTGTGGTACATCCCGCCGCTGTCCCCGGTCGTCGACGCCATCGCCGGGTCCGGCCACGACGGCGAGGACAAGGACAACCTGTTCAACGCCATCGAGACCCTGCGCATCCCGGTGGAGTACCTCGCCAACCTGTTCACCGCCGGCGACGTCGCCCCCGTGGACCGGGTGCTGCGCACGCTCGCCGCCATGCGGTCCTACATGCGCGACATCAACCTCGGGCGCGACCCCCGCGAGGAGATCCCCGCGTCGGTCGGCATGTCCGAGGAGGACATGTACGAGATGTTCCGGCTGCTCGCGCTGGCCAAGTACGACGAGCGCTACGTCATTCCCACGGCCCACGCCGAGCAGGCCCACGGCCTGGAGGAGCTCGCCACCGACTGCTCGGTCAGCAGCTACCAGACCGGGGCGCAGGGCGCCTTCGGCGAGGGCTCCGGCGCGCTCACCCCCATCGCGGTCGAGAACTTCCAGATGCTCCAGGCCCGCCAGACCGCCGACACCCTCGTCGGCGGCGGCTCCAAGGCCGGCCGGGTCAACCTGCTCAGCTGGGACGGCAAGGGGATGCCCGAGGGCCTGTTCCCGGGCGGGCCGACCGGACCTGGGGCGGGCACCGCCGACCTGGGAGCCGCCACCGAGGGCACCCTCGGGGCCGGCGTCACCGAGGACGCGCTGCGTGAGGGCGACGGCATGCCCATGGGCGCCGACCCCTCCGCGTCGCGCGACTCCGGCGCCATCCCCCCGGAGCAGATCTCGTGAGGCTCGCCCTGCGGCGCCGCAAGCAGGCCCAGCTGCCGGTGCCCGAGGACGCGATGCGGGCCACCTGGCAGTGCGCCTCGCTGCTGCTCGGCTATCCCGACGAGCAGCTCGTGGCCCACCTGCCCCTGCTGCGGGCGACGCTGGCGCAGCTGCCCGCCGTGGTCGCCGAGCCGCTCGGGCGGGTGGCGGCGGCCGTCTCCGCGGCATCCGACGCAGGTCGCCTGGACGAGCTGCAGACCAGGTATGTCGACACCTTCGACCACACCCGCCGCTGCGCGCCCTACCTGACGTACTTCGCGCACGGCGACACCCGCAAGCGCGGGATGGCGCTGGTGCAGTTCACGCAGGCCTACCGCCGGGCCGGCGTCGAGATCGGCGACGAGGAGCTGCCCGACCACCTGGCGGTCGTGCTGGAGCTCGGCGGCACCGTCGACCTGGAGGTCGCCCTAGGGCTGGTCCTCGACCACCGGGCCGGGCTGGAGGTCCTGCGCCTCGCGCTGCTCGACCGCGAGTCCCCCTGGGCCGACGTGCTGGTCGCGGTGTGCGCCACGCTGCCGCCCCTGGACGGCGACGAGTCCACCGCCGTCGCCCGTCTCGTCGCGGCCGGACCGCCCGCCGAGGAGGTGGGCCTCGCGCCGTACGAGATCGACCCCCGCCTCAACCCTCATCCCGCCCTCGACCCGAGCGTCGAGGACCTCGCCGCGAGCCTGCACGGAGGACGTTCATGAACATGCTGCTGTGGGTGGTCTTCCCCTACATCTGCCTGACGGTCTTCGTCGTGGGGCACTGGTGGCGCTACAGGTACGACAAGTTCGGCTGGACCACGCGGTCGAGCCAGCTCTACGAGGACCGGCTCCTGCGCTGGGGCTCGCCGATGTTCCACTTCGGCATCCTCTTCGTGGTGCTCGGCCACGTGATGGGCCTGTTGGTCCCCCAGGGCTGGACCGAGGCCGTGGGCATCTCCCAGGAGATCTACCACGTCATGGCCGTCTCGGTCGGCCTGCTCGCGGGCCTGCTGACGCTGGTGGGCGTCGCCATCCTGATCTACCGCCGCCGCACCACCGGCCCGGTCTTCAGCGCGACGACCCCGATGGACAAGGTGATGTACGTCTTCCTGGTCCTTGCGATCCTGCTCGGCCTGGCCAACACCCTCGGGTGGCACGCCCCCGGCCTCGGCAACCCCGGCCAGCTGCCGGAGCACTACAACTACCGCGAGGGCGTGTCGATCTGGTACCGCCAGTTCCTCACCTTCCACCCGGACGCGGACCTGATGGCGGCGGCCCCGCTCGGCTTCCAGCTGCACACGCTGGCCGCCTGCTGCCTGTTCGCGCTGTGGCCGTTCACCCGGCTCGTGCACGTGTTCTCCGCGCCCGTCGGCTACCTCAACCGGCCGTATGTCGTCTACCGCTCCCGCACCGCCCGACCGGGGCGTGGCGTCGGGACCCGCGCGCCGCAGCGCGGGTGGGAGCGCGTCTGACAGACTGTCCCCGGCGACCGCTGCGAGCGGGTCGCCCCACCGACCCGGAGCCCCCGCGACCCCCCCCTCACGCGGGGGCTTCGGCCTGCCCAGGCTTCCCAGGCTTCCCAAGCTTCCCAGGCTTCCCAGGCTTCCCAGGCTTCCCAGGCTTCCCAGGCCTCCCAGGATCGTGTGCGTTGCCCGCCGGATTACGGCGGGCAACGCACACGATCCTGGGAAGGGAAGGGGTGCGGGGGCGGGGGGTGGACAATCCGCCGGTCAAGGTTGCGAATGATAATCGTCCACATCTTCCTCAGGAAGGAATGTCCCCATGCGTCCCACCACGCTCTCCGCCACCCTCGCCGCCGCGGCGGTCCTCGCCGGCGGCATCGCCGGCGCCGCGCCCGCCTCCGCGGCCCAGGGCGGCGGCCGTCTGCCCGCCAACCCGGGTGTCGTCGCGCTCCTCGACGGCGCCGGCAACCACGTCTGCAGCGGTGTCCTCGTCGCCCCCCGATGGGTCCTCACCGACGAGGGGTCCATGCCCTGTCAGGGCGCCACCACGGTGACCGGCGACATCACCCGCGAGTCGGTCAACATCACCGAGCGCAAGATCCCCTTCCCCGTCAAGGGCTGGAAGGGCAACGACCCCACCAAGTCCGGGGCGATGCTCCTGCACCTGGACAAGCCCGTGAAGCGGGTCAAGCCGGTGGCGCTGTCCGACGCCCACCCCGCGAAGGGCGAGAAGCTCGACGTCGTGGCCTTCAACGGCCCCGAGGGCATCAACCACACCCTCAGCGTCGGCACGAGCTCGGTGACCGCCAAGAACCACAACGGATGGGCGAGCTACTACGGCAAGCCCGCCGCCTTCACGCTGGAGGGGCCCGTCGACAACGGGTCGCCCGTCATGCGTGACGGCAAGGTCGTCGGCTTCGTGCAGGTCGCCAACCCGCGGGGCTTCAACGCCGAGGACATCGCTCACATCCACGCCTGGATCACCAAGACCGCGGGCCTGAAGAAGTAGTCGCTCGCACCCCTCGGACCGGGCGACGTCCGGATCCCCGCCCTTCCCCGAGGGGGTCGCGTGACCCCCGCAGCACCTGCTCCGCGCGGTGCTGCGGGGGTCACGTCGCGCCGGTGGCCGACGGGGGTCGCGTCGCGCCGGTGGCCGACGGGGGTCGCGTCGCGCCGTCTGTCGCGAGATGTGCCGGTGTCCCAGGAAGTTCGCGCCAGGCGCCAACCGCCGTGGTGCCTGCGGCGTCTGCGTGGTGCGAGGTCGGACCACCACCGGACACCTCGTCGCCGGTCCTCGCCCAGCAGGACCCAGGTCGGAAGTCGGGAGTCTCGTGCGATGAGTGGCACCACCGACGGGCACCGGGCTGCCCGCTCCTGGTCCCGCGCGCGAGGAACCTGGCTGCTGGCGGTCACGGTGGCGACGTGCTACCTGTACGACCTGCCTGTCAACGGGTTCGGCAACGAGTACTACGCGGCGGCGAGCTGGGCCGGCACCCGGGACCTCACGGCGCTGGCCTTCGGGTCCCTGGACCCCGGGAACGTCGTCAGCGTGGACAAGCCCCCGCTGGGGGTGCTGCTCCCCGCGCTGTCCGCCCGCCTGCTGGGCTTCTCGTCCTGGAGCGTGCTGGCGCCGCAGGCGCTCATGGGGGTCGCCGCCGCGCTGGCCGTGCACGCGACGGCACGGCGGGTGGCCGGTCCCGCAGCCGCCCTCCTGGCCGGGACGATCATGGCCGCGACCCCGGTGTCCGCGATGATGTTCCGCCACAACAACCCGGACGCGCTCACGGTGCTGGCCATGACGGTCGGCACCTGGTGCACGGTGCGGGCGGCCCGCACCGCCTCGACCCCCTGGCTCCTGGCCGCGGGCGCCGCGACCGGCGCGGGCTTCCTGGCCAAGATGCTCGGCGCCTTCCTCCACCTGCCCGCCCTGGTCGTGCTCTACCTGCTGTGCGCCCCGGCGACCCTGCGGCGCCGGCTGACCCAGCTGGCTTCCGCGCTCGGGGTCCTGCTGGTCAGCGCCGGGTGGTTCCCCGTGCTGGTGGAGCTGTGGCCGCGCCACCGACGGCCGTATGTCGGCGGGTCTTCCGACGACTCCCTGCTCCAGCTCGCGTGGGGCTACAACGGCATGACGCGGATGGCCGGAGGCGCTCGTCGGGCCTTCGGGTCGCGACCGGGGCCCTGGCGGCTGTTCCACGGCGAGTTCGGCATCGAGATCTCCTGGCTGCTGCCGGCAGCCGTGGTCGCGGTCGTCGCGATCCTGCACCTGCGCCGCTCGCGCCCGCGTCCGGACCTGGTGCGCGGACTGGCCGTGATGTCGGCCGTCTGGCTGGCCACCGGCTGGGTGACCCTGTCGTTCATGCGGGGCCCGACGCACGCCTACTACTCGCTGGCGATGGTGCCTCCGGTAGCCCTGGTCGTGCCCCTCGCCGCGCACGAGGTCGGGCGGGCCCGGCACGAGCTCGCCGGCCGCGTCCACGCCGCGGCCCTGGTGCTCACCTCGGCCTGGGCGGTCCGCCTGCTCTGGCACCACGAGAGAGGGTGGGCGTCGTGGCTGGGATGGCTGGTGCTGGCCGCGGGAGCAGGAGCGCTGCTCGGCCTCGCCGCCGCCGGCTCCCGCCCGGTCCTGTGGCGGCCCACGCTCGTGCTGGGCCTGGTCGCCCTGCTCGCGACACCGCTGGCCTACTCCCTGGCCGGCCTGACCCGCTCCCACCAGGGACCGAGCCCCAGCGCCCGACCCGCGGACCCGCCCCGCACCGGGTCCCCGGCCGCTCCCCGACCCGCTCCCCGGCCCCCCGCCGACGAGACCCCCCACGTCGTGGCGCTCCTCGCGGGAGCCGGGGACGACTGGGCCGCCGCCGTCCCCGGCGCGCAGGAGGCCGCCCGCCTCCAGATCGCGGCCCGGGTCCCCGTCATGGCGGTCGGGGGCTATCTCGGCACGGACCCGGCACCGACCCTGCAGGACTTCCGCGCCCTGGTCCGGGCCGGCCGGGTGCGGTACTACCTGGCCCGACCACGCACCACGGCGCCCCGCCGTCGGTCCCGGCTCCCGTCCGCGCGGATCGACGCCTGGGTGCGAGCCACCTGCCCGGCCCGCGTCCTCGACGGGCTGCTCCTGCACGACCTGCACACCTGCCAAGGACGGTGAACACGTGAGACCTGATGTCGGCGAGCTGCTGACGCACGCTGCCGCAGCGATGGCTGCGACCTGCCTGATCTATGGGCTGGCCAGCCGGCGACTCGCGCGGAAGGGGGATGGCCATGAGGGCGCTGCGCACCCGATGGACTGAGCTGCACACCGGATCGGTGCTGCTGAGCCTGTCGGCCGCCACGGCGGGCGGGGCCGCTCTGACCGGTGGCGGGGGAGCCCGGCTGGTCGTCCTCGCCCTGGTCCCGGTCACGGCCTGCGCCGGCGTCCTCGGGGACGGCTTCCTCGGCCTGGGGGTGGGGGTCCTCGGTGCGACGGCGAGCGCGGTGGCCATCCGCGAGACGGGCGGCTGGCGGCCCACCGCCTTCCCGACCCTGCTGACGCTGGTGCTCTCGCTGGTGCTCGTCGGCTGGGTGGCCGGGCTGCTGGGCGGATCGGCCCGTCGGCTGCAGGCCACGCTGCGGCGGGGACGTCCGGCCGACGTCCGGCCCGCGCTGTCCTCCCTCGGGCTCGTCGACAGCGACGTCGCCGCCCTGCGTGCCGACGAGGAGATCACCCGCGCGCGCCGCCACCGCCGCCCGCTCGCGGCCGTCGCCATACGGCTGGAACCTCGGCCGGACAGCTCCCCGGACCAGGCCCGGGCGGCGCTGCGCTGCCTGTCCCGGCACCTGGAGCACCGCCTGCGCCGCTCGGACGCCCCCTTCGCGCTGGACGAGACCACGGTGGCCGCCCTCCTGCCCGAGACCGACGCCCTGGGCCTGATGGCTCTCGAGGCGAGCCTGCCCGCGTCGGTGCGGGGCCTGGTGCTGCGCGACCACGCGGACCGCGGCGTGATCCCGGTCGGTCAGGTCGGTGACCTCGTGGTCCGCGGGGTGCTCCTCGCGGAGGAGCACCCCGACGGTGCCGCGCTCCTGGACGCGCTGCACGGCGCCCTGGGAACCGCTCCGCCCCGCGTCGGCGCGACCGCTGCCGGCCCGGTCCGGGCGACCTCGTGATCAGGCCGCTGGTGGGGGTGGGCTTCCTGCTCCTGCTGTGCCTGGTGACCATGGGCTACTGGCGGCAGGCCACCCAGGCCCACCGTCGTCGGCTGGACCAGCTGGACGTGCGGCTGCACGTCAACGGGATCCGGGGCAAGTCCACCGTGACCCGCCTGGTGGCCGGCGTCCTGCGCGAGGGGGGCTACGTCACGGTCGCCAAGACCACGGGGTCGGCCGCCCGGGTCATCTCGCCGAACGGCCACGAGACCCCCATCGCCCGACGAGGCGCGGCGACCATCAACGAGCAGATCGACGTCGTCGCCGAGCACGTGCAGCCCGACGTGGAGGCCCTGGTCATCGAGTGCATGGCCGTGCGACCCCTCTACCAGGAGTACGCCCAGGAGTTCATGGTGCGCTCGGACATCACGATCATCACCAACGTGCGCCTGGACCACCAGGAGGAGATGGGCGAGACGCTGGAGGAGATCGCGGACTCGCTGTCGCGGACCATCCCCCACAACGGGATCCTGGTGACGGCCGAGGACCGCCCGCACCTGCGCGAGCGACTCGCCCGCAACGCGGCGGCGCGCGGATCGACGCTGGTGCACGCCGACCCGGCCCAGGTCACCGACGAGGACATGCGAGGTTTCGACTACCTCCAGTTCCGGGACAACGTGGCCACCGGGCTGGAGATCGCCCGGCTGCTGGGGATCCCCCGCGAGGTCGCCGTCCGGGGCATGTGGAAGTCGGTCCCGGACGTGGGCGTGGTCCGGCTGCGCACCTACGACGTCCTGGGCAAGCGGATCCTGTGGGTGCCGATGTTCGCCGCCAACGACCGGGAGTCGGTGATCCTCACCTTCGCCAACCTCAAGCCGGTGTTCCCCGAGGGGGCCCCGGTCATCGGGGTGCTGAACAACCGTCACGACCGGGGCCGGCGCGCCGAGCTCTTCGCCCACATGGTCCCGGACGACCTGGCGGGCTACCTCGACCACGTGATCACCTTCGGGGCCTACGAGGAGACCGTCACGGCCACGATGGTCGAGCGCGGGTACGCCCGGGACCGGATCCACCACCTGGGGGAGACGGTGCAGCCCGGCCTCGAGGAGATCCTGAGCACGATCGCGGGGCTGGTCCCCGGCCCGGAGGGGGTGCTCGTGGGCATGATCAACATCCACACCGACCAGGCCGAGCTGCTGATCGAGCACTTCGCGCACCTGCTGGGCGACGGCTCGGACGACGAGCTCGCCGAGTCCACGCTCCCGGCCCGGGCCCCGCTCGGCCGCCAACGCGTGCTGGCGGCGACGACGCACCGCTCCTGGGTGCCCGGGCCGGGGGAGCCTGCTCGTGCCTGAGTACACCTTCACCCCGGAGGTCGTCCGCATCACCGTGCTGGTGGGGGTCGTCCTGTCGATGCTCGTCTACGAGCGCATCCAGCTGACGACGGGGGGAGCCATCGTCCCGGCATACCTCGCGCTCGCCCTGGGTCGCCCGGTGGCCGTCGCCGTCACCCTCGGCATCGGCCATCTCACCTTCGTCCTCGTCAACCGGGTGATCGGGCGCCGCCGGATCCTCTACGGCCGCAGGAAGTTCGAGATCGAGGTCCTCGTCGGCCTGGGCCTGGTCATGGTCACCGCCCTGGCGGCTCGGGCCCTGGGACACCTGGACCCGAGCCTGGCCGGGATCACGGGGATCGGCTTCCTCGTCCCCGGGATCATCGCGCACGACATGGCGCGCCAGCGCCCGGGTCGCACGGTCCTGGTGGTGCTGGCCACCACGGCCTTCCTCGGCGTCGTCGCCTGGCTGGCCTCGGTCCTGCTGGCCATCGCGCCGGGGGCGGCGCTCGACCAGCCCATGCACCTGGCCTCGGTGACCGGCTATCCGCGCGAGATCCTGCTGTATGCCGTGGCCCTGTCGGTCCTCGTCGGCATGGTCGTGTTCTCCCGGCTCGGCCTGCGCTCGGGCGGCTTCGTCACGGGGGCCTACCTCGCGCTCGTGGGCCCGCGCTGGTCCGACCTGGCCTTCACCGCGGTGGTCGCCCTGGTGACCTGGGCGCTGGTCGTGCACGTCCTGATGCCTCGGCTGCTGCTGTTCGGGCGACGCAAGCTCGCCGCCATGCTCCTCGTCGGATCGGTCGTGGCCTGGAGCGTGGAGATCGTGATGACCGCCCTGTCGCAGGGCGACTTCATCCCCTGGCGCGGCCTGACCGCCGCGACCGTCGTGGTGCCCTCGCTGATCGCCAACGACGCCCAGCGGCAAGGCTGGGAGCGGACCGTCTGGGGCACCACGCTCACCGCGACCGGGGTGTATGCCGGGGCCTGCCTGGTCGCCGCCGCCACCATGACCATCGGAGGTCTCCCGTGAGGTCCAGCCCGACCCGTCGTCCCGGTCCTGCCGACCCGGCGGAGGTGAGGTCCCACGCCCCGCGACGGTGGCACGCCCCCGCCGCGGGAGCCGTCGTCACGACGCTCGCCCTGGCCGTGATCACGGCGGGGACGCCGGTGCCGGTCCCGCCGCGGCCGCCCAACGCCCCGATCGAGGTGGTGGACGAGAACGGGCACCCGCTGCCGCAGGCCACGGTGCAGGACCGGGACCGGCGGACCACCTCGGGGGCCGACGGCGTCGTCCCGCTGAGCGTCCGGTCGGGTCGCTACGTCGCGGTGAGCGCACCCGGCCGGGCCACCCGCGTGCTCGGGGTGCATCCAGGTGGGTCCGCCCGGGTGGTCCTGCCGCCGGCGCAGAGCGTGAGCCTGCGGTTCGCCGGAGAGGTGTCCCTCGGCGGCGCGTCGCGCGGGACCACCCCCGGGGACGCCGGGCGCCCGGGCCCGGGTGCCCGGGACCCGCTGTCCGGGGTGCGTCCGCTGCTGGCGGACGGCACCCTCGCCGCGGTCGTGCTGCGGGACCCGCTCGGCCTGCGGGCGCGGCCGTCGGCTCCTGGCAGCCCCGCCGGTGGCCGTGCGCCCGCCAGGGTCTCCTCGGGCCCGGCCTCGGCCTTGCGGCAGGCCGCGGGACCGAGGCCGGGCCCGACTCCGCACCCCGCCCGCCAGGGCCGTCCAGGCACGCCGCCCGCGCCCGGGGGCACCCCGAGACCCTCCGGGGGCACCCCGAGACCCGTGCCCGTGCCGACACCGCCGCCGGCCGGTCCGGCTCCGGCCGACCAGGTGGCGACGGCCCGGGCGTTGAAGCGGTCGGGGGTGTCGGTCGTCGACCTGGCGTCCGCGCACGTCAACGACGCCGGGGCGCCTGGTCTGCGCGACACCATGGCTGCTCTCGACGCCGCCGGGGTCAGGCACGTCGGGGCCGGGCGGACCGAGGACGAGGCCTGGCGGCCGCTGCAGGTGCCGGCCGGGGGACGACGGATCGCCTACGTGGCCTGCCTGATCGACCCCGGCCCTCGCCCGTCGCCGAGGGTGGCCCAGGGCGGGCGCGGGGGCGCGGCCCGCTGCTCCGCCGACCGGCTGCGCCGCACCGTTTCCCGCGCCCGGGCCGCCCAGGAGGACGTGGTGGTGATGATCACCGGCACCGACGGACGTCCCGATCCCACCGCCGGCGCCCTTCAGCTGGGGACGGTCGCGCGCCAGGCCGGGGCCGTGGTCGTGGTGGGCCAGCACGGGGCGGCGGTGGGCCCCAGCGCCCTGCAGGCGGGCACGGCCGTGCTCCCCGGGCTGGGGACCCTGCTCGCCGACCGGACCTCGTGGAGCTCCCTGACCGGCGCGGTGCAGCGGGTGGACCTGGTGGCCGGCCGGCCGGTCCTGGTCTGCGCGGACCCGATCATGTCGGTCCACGGCCTGCCGCAGCAGGCCCCTGCGGCGGTGGCCGCGGCGGTGGCCAGGTTCGTGGTGGGTCCCCGCGCCACGGGGGCCGTGTCCGACTCCTCGGCGGCGACCATCGCGGCGGCCGCACCGTCCCTGCCGTCGATCGAGACCCGGCACGTGGGGGCCCGATCGCTCACCCGGATCCAGCCGGGCTGGTCCCCGGTGGCGATGCCGCCCTCGGCCAGGGCGGGCAGCGACCTGCTCCTGGGGACCGGTGGTTTCGAGGACCCCGGCGGCACCGGGACCGCGTCGTGGTCGCTGTCGGCGAGCAGCCGGCGCACCAACGCCGCCGCCTGCGTGGGGGCGGGTCAGGACGTGGTCGCCCAGCGTGGTCTGGAGCTCGTCCGCGGACCGGCCAGCGGGGCCGACGTCGTCGTGCGCACCGCCCATCGTCTCCCGGTCACCCCGGGGGAGCGGCTCTCGCTCGTGTTGTCGCTGCGCCACGCCTCGGCCGGCGCCTCGGCCGAGCTGCGGTGGTTCGCCGGAGGGCCGGCGACCACCGGGCAGCGGACCGTGGCCGCGGTGCCGGAGGTCTCCCGGGAGGCGAACGACTGCCGTGGCGTGCGGGTGACCGTGACGGTTCCCGCCGGTATGACGACGGTCCAGCCGCTCCTGCGGCTGCGCGCGCCCCGCGACGGGGTGGCCGGCGCCCGGCTGGCCGTGGACGACGTGATGCTGATCCGCTGGTCCGCCCAGGGGCGTCGCCCCGACGTCGTCCTCAGCCCCACCGGCGGCGGCATCACGCTGTCCCGGGACAGCGACAGCTCTGCCGAGAGCCCCCTGGACCCGCACTGGTCCGGGACGGTTCCCGAGGAGCTGTCCGCCACGACCGGCGGGGCATGAGCGTGCGACGGTGGGTCGGCGCGGTCGGGTGCGCGCTGCTCGGGGCCTGCCACGCCCCGGCCCCCGACCCGCTCCTGCCCACGGTGGTCCGGGTCGTCCAGGACCGGGCCCCGGCGACGACCGGTCCGACCTTCGACCGGCGGGCCGACGAGATGGCCACGGCGGTGCGGGCTCTCGTGGCGGGGCAGGACGTCCGCCCCCAGCCGCGGTACGTCCTCGCGAGGGTGGCCACGAGCACCGGCGAGCGGGCGTGGGCCCTCGTCCCCCAGGGGATGCCCACCACCGGTGAGGGTCTGTACGTCGCCCGGCCCCCGGGGACCGCCGCCGCCCTCGCCGTGGAGATCCCGCACCCACGGTCGGACCGGTTCACCGACGAGATGGGGACGGCGGTCTTCGAGCGCACCCGAGCCCGGGCCCTGCTCATGGCAGGAAGCCTGCGGGACGCCGGTGACGACGCCGACGTGGCCCACGCCGGCGACGCCGTCTTCGCAGCGGTCGACCGAGCGGTCGTGGCGCCGGGGTGGGTGGTGCTGCAGCTGCACGGGTTCAGCCGGGCGCGCCATCCGCACTATCCGGCCGTGGTCGTCGCCGGCGGGGCCACCCGGCCCGGGCCGGTCCTTCGCGGTCTGGCGGACGGGATCGGACGGGCCGGGTTCCCGGTCCTGGTCGCCGAGGACGGGCGTGGGGAGCAGCTCGCGGCCCGGACCAACGTCGAGGGACGGCACGCGGCCAGGGTGGGTGCGCAGTTCGTCCACGTCGAGGCGGACGACCGGGTGCGCGACGACCCGGCCCTGCGAGGTCTCCTGGTCGACGCCATCGTCCACGTCCTGCGCGAGGTGCCCGTGCCCTGAGGGCGCCGGCGGGGCCTGCCCACGGGGGTCGGCCCGGTGGGCGGCTCCGGAGGTCAGTGCTCGTGCACGTGGTCCCCGTGCTGGAAGTGCCGGTGACCGTCGTGGACGTGGTCGAGGTGGCCGTCGTGCTCGACGGTCTGGCAGCCGTCGCCCTCGGTGTGGACGTGGTCGTGCCCGTCGTGCAGCACCGCCTCGCGGTGGCACTCGTCGCCGTGGACGTGGTCGACGTGGCCGTCGTGCTCCACGGTCTGGCAGCCGTCGCCGGCGCAGTGCTCGTGGTCGGTGATGTCGACGTGAGTCATGGGGCTCCCCCTGGTCTCGAAAGAGTGACCTTATGAATGCGGTCAGTGACAAGGCTAGGGCAGGGAGCGGGTGTGGCGGAAGGTGTGGGTCACCGTCTTGCGCCATACGGGCTGCAGGTGCCGCCGGCGACCACCGGTCAGCCGTCGGCGGCACCTGCAGGGATCAGGACCGCCCGTAGCGCCGGTTGAACCGCTCGACCCGGCCCGCGGAGTCCATGACCCGCTGCCTGCCGGTGTAGAAGGGGTGCGACGCGGACGAGACGTCCACCGTGATCACGGGATAGGTGTTGCCGTCCTCCCACTCGACGGTCTCCGAGCTCGTGGCCGTCGACCGGGTCAAGAACGCGAAGTCGGCGGACCGGTCGCGGAAGACGACGGGGTGGTAGTCGGGGTGGATGTGGGGCTTCATCGTGCTCCTCTGGCGGCGGACTTGAGCGTGCTGCCGGGCGTGAGGCGGACCCCGTGCTGGGCGGGCACCTCGAGGGGCTCGCCGGTGCGGGGGTTGCGGACGGTGCGGGCGGCCCGGTGCACCCGCTCCATGGACAGGACGCCGGTGAGATGGACCCGCGTCCCGTCGGCGGCGCACTCGCGCAGGACGTCGGCGAGGGCGCCGAGGACCTGGCCGACCTGCACCGGCGGCACGTGGGTGCGGCGGTTGATCTCGTCGACGACACCACGGGTGCCGAGCGTGCGGGCGGGGAGGTCGCCGACCCCGCCCGCGTCCGGCTCGTGCGGGCCGCTCGCGTCGTGGGGTTGACGCATGCCGCTCACCAGCTGGACTTGGTGACGCCGGGAAGCTGGCCCGCGTGCGCCATCTCGCGCAGCCGGACCCGGGACAGGCCGAACGTGCGGTAGACCGCGCGCGGCCGACCGTCGACGACGTCCCGGTTGCGCAGCCGGGTGCGGCTGGCGTCACGGGGCATCCGCTGCAGCCGCAGCTGGGCCTGCTGCCGCTCCTGCGGGGTGCTGCTCGGGCTGGCGACAGTGCGCTTGAGCTCGGCCCGCTCCTCGGCGTGCCGGGCGACGACGACACGACGCTGCTGGTCGCGGGCGATCTTGGACTTCTTGGCCATTCAGCGCTCCTCCTGGAACTCGACGTGCCGGCGGACGACCGGGTCGTACTTGCGGATGACCAGGCGGTCGGGGTCGCTGCGGCGGTTCTTGCGGGTGATGTACGTGTAGCCGGTCCCGGCCGTCGACCGGAGCTTGATCTTGGGGCGGATGTCGGTGCTCTTGGCCACTGCTGCCTCCTGCGTAGATATGAGAATGGTAATCATATCTGATACAGATGGGGTGTCCCGTCCCGCGACCCGAGGAGGAGCCGTCATGGCCGTCCCCAAGCGCAAGATGTCCCGCTCCAACACCCGCTCCCGCCGCGCCACCTGGCGCGCCGAGGCGACCCCGCTCGTACCGGTGACGGTCGACGGCGCGGTGCTGCGGGTGCCCCGTCGGCTCGTGCGGGCGGTCCGGCGCGGCCTGGTCGACCCGGCGTCGCTTCCCCGCTGAGCCCCCGCCGGGGGTGCCCCCGAGGGGCGGCTCCTCGGTCAGGGCAACCCTCCCCGGAGGGCGGTCCGGTCGAGGCCGTCCGGGCGGCGCGGCGAGCGATCAGATCCGCTCGCCGCGCGCCTGGATGCGGGCGACGGCCGCATCGATGCCGATGCGGTCGATCGTGCGGATCCCCGAGGTCGACAGGCGCAGCGTGACCTTGCGCCCCAGGCTCGGCGCGTAGTAGGTCCGGGTCTGGATGTTGGGGTCGAAGCGCCGGCTCGTGCGTCGGTGCGAGTGGCTGATGGCGTTGCCGAAGCGCGGCTTCTTGCCGGTGAGCTGGCAGTGCGCGGACATGGGTCCTCCTCGGGAAGGGTCTGGAACCTGCGCTACAGTAGAGAACGATTCTCATATTTAACAAGCGGCGGTATGGCGGATCCTCCCGGCATGCCGCCCCTGAGCCCAGGAGGACCTCATGGCCACCCCCGTCCTCGTCGTCGCCGGTCTCGACGCGACCGACCAGGCCGTCACCGCGATGGGGCTGCAGTGCGACCTGCCGGGATCGGCCCTCGTGCGGCTCGCCGTCGACCCCGAGGCCGGCCAGGTGCGGTGGACCGTCAGCGACCTCACCGGTGTGGTCGAGCAGGACGGCCAGGACGTCGCCCACCCCTGCCTGTCCTGCTCGATGCGGGAGGCGATCCTGCCGGCCCTGGTGCGCCTGGCCGGGACCGGACGCTGGACCGCGCTCGTGGTCGCGCTTCCCGCCGCCGCCGAGCCGCTGCCCATGGCGCTGGGCCTGGCCGAGGCTCACCTGGACGACGGCCGCCGCGTCGCCGACCACATCGACCTGCGCGGCGTCGTCACGGTGCTCAGCTGCCCGGACCTGTGCGCCGGCGTCTTCGACGACCCGCTGCTCGTCGAGCTCGGCCTGGCGATGACCGAGGACGACCGGCGGACCTATGGCGAGACCCTGGTCCAGCAGCTCGAGCTCGCCGACGCGGTCGTCGTGGCGCAGGAGTCCTTCGACGACTCCGACAGCGCGCTGCTCGACCACCTGCGCCGCCCGGACAGCAGCGTGACCTTCGGCTTGTCCGCGCTGTCCGGGGCCGCCGTGGTCGAGCGCGGCTGGTCGGCGGTGCGGGCCCGGGAGTTCGTGGACCCGCGGCGGCGCCGGGCCACCGGGGCCGCGCCGGCGGGCGGGGTCCGCACGATCGAGCTGTCCACCTGGCGGCCCTTCCACCCGGGGCGGCTGCTGGAGCGGCTCGAGCGGCTCGGCGGGGGAGAGGTGCGCGGTCGGGGGGCCTTCTGGCTGCCCGGGCGGCCGGGCACCGCGATCGCGTGGGAGGCCAGCGGCGGCCAGCTCTCGATCGGCCCGGTCGGCGGCTGGGAGGGGTGCGAGCGGGCGACCCGGCTGGTGGTGACCACCGACGACGAGACCGCCGCCCAGGTGACTCGAGCCTTCGAGGAGAGCGTGATGACCGACGCCGAGATGGTGACCGCGCGCGAGCGCTGGCTCGGGCGGCAGGACGGCTTCGAGGAGTGGCTCGGCGAGGAGGGCGCCGCCGAGGTCGCCTGACGCCCCGCCCCCGCCAGTGGTGGCACGTGCGGGCGACACGCCGCAGGTTCGCCGCCACGTGCCCCTGGTCCTGGCGACACGCCGTGTGGGACGCGCCACGTGCCCCTAGCAGCGCGCGAAGGCAGGGCGGGGTGGCGCGGCGGCGCGGATCAGGCCGCCGCGTGACGTGGGTGGGTCAGTGGCGGTCGCAGGTGCCGAAGACCTCGAGGGTGTGCGACACGTCCCGGAAGCCGTGCTCGCGAGCGACCGCGTCGGCCCAGGACTCCACGGCCGGACCCCCGACCTCGACGGTCCGCCCGCACTCGCGGCAGACCAGGTGGTGGTGGTGCTCGTCGGACGCGCACAGCCGGTAGCGTGCCTCGCCGTCGTCGACCCGCAGCATGTCCACGCGCTCGTCCTCGACCATGGCGTTCAGCGCGCGATAGACCGTGGCCAGCCCGACCGTGCTGCCGTCGGCGCGCATCCGCGCGTGCAAGGCCTGGGCGGAGACGAAGTCGTCGGTCTCGCGCAGCACCTGCTCGACGGCGGCGCGCTGCTTTGTGGAGCGTCGTTCGGTGTCGGCCATGGGCGTGGGCTCCTCGGGGGGCTGTCACGGAGGCGGGCGGCCTCGGCGCCGTCCTCCTCGTCATACGTGCTGGTGGTCCGGGTGGTGCTCGTCGTAGTGGTCCCCGTGGGGGGAGTGCAGGTGCCCATCATGCAGGTAGTCCGTGTGATCGCCGTGCGGGACCGCCTCGTGCCCGCAGCCGGGACCGTGCTCGTGCTCGTGGGTCTCCGCCCAGCGGTGACCCCGGGCCCGGGCCTGGCGGGCGACGGCCGACCCGACCGCGAGCAGCACGAAGGCCGCCAGCACCATCAGGACGATGGTCCCGCCCGAAGGGGTGTTGAGCTGGTATGACGCGACGACGCCGCCGGTGGCGCACAGCACCCCGAGCGCGACCGCGACGAGCCGCGTGGTGCGGAACGAGCGGGCGACCTGCTGGGCGGCGGCGTTGGGCAGGATCATCAGGGCCGAGATGAGCAGCAGCCCGACGACCCGCATGGCCACGACGACGGTGACCGCGGTCAGGATCCCCAGGACGAGGTTGAGCGCGAGGACGGGCAGCCCGGCGGCGCGGGACCACTCCTCGTCGGCGGCGACGGCGAACAGCCGCGGCCGCAGCACCCAGGTGAGCGTGACGACGACGACGGTCAGCACGGAGAAGACGACCAGGTCCTCCTCGCTCGTCGTGGTGATCGCCCCGAAGAGATAGCTGGTGAGCCCGGCCCCGCCCTTGCCGGCGGCGCCGGGCATCAGGACCACGCCGAGCGCGATCCCGCCGTAGAACATCACCGCGAGCGCCACGTCCCCGCTGGCGCGGCCGTAGCGCTGGATCAGCTCGATGATCACGGCGCAGGCCACGGCGGCGACCAGGGCGGTGGCGACCGGCTGCTGCCCGGTGATCAGGCCGACCGAGACGCCCGCCAGCGCGACGTGGCCCATCCCATCCCCGACCAGCGACAGCCGGCGCTGCACCAGGAAGGTCCCGACCATGGGGGCGGCGGCCCCCACGAGCAGCGCGGCGAGCAGGGCCCGCCGCATGAAGTCGAAGCTCCACAGCTCAAGCACGGGGGTCCTCCTCGAGGCGGGTGGTGCCGGGGCGGCTGGCGGCGGCCGGTCGCACCTGGACCCAGCCCGCCGCCGGCCGGGCGTCGGGGGCGGGGTCGTGGTGGTGCTGGTCCCCGAGGGTCCACGGGTCGGCCCCGGCGCTGGCCACGAACTGCGGCAGCGTCCCGTCGAAGGCGATCCGCCCGCCGCGCAGGTAGACCACCCGGTCGAGCAGGTCCTCCAGCGCGTCGACCTCGTGGGTGACGATGAGCAGCCCGACGCCGCGGTCGCGCAGCCGGTGCAGGACGGTGGCGAGCAGCCGCTGGTTGGCGGTGTCCACGCCCGCGGTCGGCTCGTCCATGACCAGGGCGTCCGGCTCGCCGGCCAGCGCCCGGGCGATGAGGACCCGGCGCTGCTGGCCGCCGGACAGGGTGGCGACGTCGTGCCGCGCGAACTCCGTCAGCCCCACGAGCTCGAGGGACTCGGCGATCACCTCGCGGTCGCGGCGCCCGAGCCTGGCGAGCAGGCCCTGGTGGGGCAGGCGGCCGGCGGCGACCACCTCGGTGACCGTCGCCGAGACGGTGGTGGAGAGGGTGTGCCGCTGCGGCACGTAGCCCAGGCGGTGCCGCTGGCGGAAGCGGGCGAGGGGCGCGCCGAAGAGCTCGACCTCGCCGCCGAGGTGGTCGTTGAGGCCGAGGAGCCCCTTGACCAGCGTGGACTTGCCGCAGCCGTTGGGGCCGAGCAGGGCGAGGGCCTCGCCGGGCCGCACGACCAGGTCGGCGTCGACGACGACCGCGCGGTCGGCATACCCGAAGGTCGCCGACCGCAGCGTGATGAGGGGGGCGTCGGACGCGCCGACGCGGGGGGAGGTCACTGGCAGGACTGGCCCTTCTGGAGGGTGGCGAGGTTGGCCGCCATCACCTCAAGGTAGTCCTTGCCGGCCGAGGTGTCCGTGATCCCCTCGATCGGGTCGAGGACGGCGACCGTGGCGCCGGTCTCCTTGGCGACGGTCTCGGCGGTGGCCTTGGAGACGAGGGTCTCGGCATAGATCGTGGAGATCTTGTTGGCCTTGGCGAAGGCCGCGACCTTGGCGAGCTTGGCGGGGTCGGGCTCCTCCTCGGGGGAGATGCCGGAGATCGGGACCTGCGTGAGGCCGTAGCGCTGCGCGAGGTAGCCGAAGGCCGCGTGGCTGGTGACGAGCTGCTTGGTGGTGCAGGTCTTCAGGTGGGTGGCGAAGCTCGTGTCCAGGGCGGTGAGGCGCTCCTTGAACGACGCGAGGTTCTTGTCGTAGTCCGCCTTGTGGGCCGGGTCGGTCGTGGCGAGGCGGGCGGCGATGGCCTCGGCGACCGTGGCGTAGCGCTGCGGGTCGAGCCAGAAGTGCGGGTCCTGCCGGGCGCCCTGCTCGTGGGCGTGGGCGTGGGCGTCGGGGGTGGCGCCGGCCGAGGACGCCTGGGCGTCCTGGTGCTCCTCGCCCTCGGCCGGGGCCTCGAGCGTGAGGTTCGCGGCGGTGGCGACGTCGAGCGCCTTGTCGCCGAGCGGCTTGACCGCGTCGTCGACGGCGGGCTGCAGGCCCTTCTCGTAGACCGCGACCTGCGCCTTGCTGACCGCGGCGACGTCCTGCGGCTTGAGCTCGAGCTCGTGCGGCTCCTCGCCGGGCCTGGTCAGGTTGGTGACGTCGACGTGGTCGCCGCCGATCTGCCGGACGGCGAACTCCAGCGGGTAGAAGCTCGCGACCACCCCGACCTTGCCGCCTGCACCCGCACCTGCGCCGGCCGGACCCCCTCCGGCGGCGCTGGTGCTCGTCGCGGACCCTCCGGCGCCACCGCAGGCGGTGAGCGCGAGGGCGGACAGGGTGCAGACGGCAAGGAGGCGGTGCTTCATGCACCAAGCGTCACCCAAAATGACAATCATTGTCAATCTGTGCCGAGATGTATGGCGGGCCAACGTCGTTCGCCGCGCCACGGTCGGACGACCGGCGCCGACGACCGGCAGGCGCCTGGTCAGGGGGTGGGGTCCACGGCCAGGACCGGCACCCGCCGCAGCCACAGGGCGAGCACCACCGCGACGAGCACCAGACCACCTGTCCACGCCACCACCAGCGGCCAGCCGCCCGCGCTCCACGCCGCCCCGGCGACCGTCCCGCACACCGACGACCCCAGGTAGTACGCGAACAGGTAGAGCGAGGTGGCCTGCGCCGTCCCGCGGCCCACCCGCACCGCCCGCTCGGCCACCCACCCCGACGCCACCCCGTGGGCGGCGAAGAAGCCCACCGACACCACCGACAGCCCGGCGACCACCAGCCACAGCGGTGTCGCCAGGGTGATCGCGAGCCCGGAACCGAAGGTCGTCAGGGCGATCGGGACCACGACCCTGGCGCCGTGCCGGTCCGCCATACGCCCGGCTCGGGCCGAGGCCACCGAGCCCGGCGCATAGACCGCGAAGACCAGACCCGCGACCCCGACCGACAGGCCGTACGGCGCGGCTGCCAGCCGAAAACCCATGGCGTTGAACGCCGACACGAAGGCACCCATCGAGCAGAAGGCGATGCCGTAGAGCGCGAGCAGCACGGGGTCGGTCGCCATCCGGCGGGTCATCGCGAGAAGCTCGCCGAGCGGCAGCGGGGCGGGCGTGAACCGGCGTGACGGCGGCAGCAGCACCCGCACCGCCACCGCGCACCCGAGCGACATCAGCCCCACCGCCGCGATCGCCCAGCGCCACCCGGCGAGGTCCGCGATGCCGCCGGTCACGAAGCGACCCGCCATGCCGCCGAGGGCCGTCCCGCCGATGTAGAGCCCGGCCGCCCGGGACGCGGCCGACGGGTCGACCTCCTCGCGCAGGTAGGCCACGGCCACGCCGGGCAGCCCCGCCACCGCGACCCCGAGGAGCACCCGCAGGGCGAGCAGCAGGTGCCAGCCGGGCGCGAGCGCGGTCGCCACCGTGACCAGGGAGGACGCCAGCAGCGAGGCGTGCATGACGCGGGTGCGGCCCAGGGTCTCCGACGAAGGGCCGACGGCGAGCATCGAGGCGCCCAGCGCGAGCGTCGTGGCGGACACGGACAGCGCGGACCGGGCGGGGCTCAGCCCGAAGACGCGGGCCAGCTCGGGCAGCAGCGGCTGCGTGGTGTAGATCGTGGCGAAGGTCGCGAGGCCCCCGAGGAACAGCGCCACCGTGATGCGACGGTAGGCCGCGCTGCCCGGTCGGTGCCCCTGCGGTCGCTCCACCGCCTCAACCTACCGGGGGCGGTCGGATCTGCCTGCTCGCGTCGAGCGGGCAGATCCGACCGCCCCCGGTAGGTCTGCTCAGCCGGGTCGGGCTCCTCGTCGGACCCGGCAGGGGGCGTCGTCAGTGCTGGACGGCCTCGGCGGTGCCGTGGCCGGACAGCGACCGGACCTCCATCTCGGCGTACTTCTCCGGGTCGGGCTTCTCCGAGTCGGTGATCGACCCTAGCCACCCGAGCAGGAAGCCGAGCGGGATCGAGACGATCCCCGGGTTGTCCAGCGGGAACCAGTGGAAGTCCACCGCGGAGTTGGCGATCATCGACAGGCTCTTGCCGGTGACCGGGTCGACCTTGCCGGACATGACCGGGCTGAAGATGATCAGCAGCAGCGCCGACCCGAGGCCGCCGTAGATCGACCACAGCGCCCCGCGGGTGGTGAACCGCGACCAGAACAGCGAGTAGAGGATCGTCGGCAGGTTGGCGCTCGCCGCGACGGCGAACGCCAGCGCCACGAGGAAGGCGATGTTCTGCCCGTTCGCCAGGATCCCGCCGACGATCGCGACGACGCCACCGCCGAGGGCGGCATACCGCGCGACCTTGACCTCCTGCTCGGGGGAGGCCTTCCCCTCCTTGATCACCATGGTGTAGATGTCGTGGGCGAAGGTCGCCGAGGTGGTGATCGTCAGGCCGGCGACGACGGCCAGGATCGTGGCGAACGCGATGGCCGCGATGACGCCCAGCAGCACCGAGCCGCCGAGGTGGTAGGCGAGCAGAGGTGCGGCGGAGTTCTCCTTGCCGGGGGCGGCCTTGATCGCGTCGGGACCGACGAGCGCCGCCGCGCCGAAGCCGATGACCAGGGTGAACAGGTAGAACAGGCCGATCAGCCAGATCGCCCACTCCACCGACTTGCGCGCCTCCTTGGAGGTGGGGACGGTGTAGAAGCGCATCAGCACGTGCGGCAGGCCGGCGGTGCCGAGGACCAGCGCCATCGACAGCGAGATGAAGTCGATCTTGGTGGTGGTCGTCTTGCCGTACTTCAGACCGGGGTTGAGCAGCTTCTCGCCCACCTTGGGCGACTCCTCCACGGCGCGCTGCATGACGTTCGACAGGTTGAAGCCGAACCGGCCCAGCACCCACACCGTGATCACCGCGGCGCCCGCGATCAGCAGGCAGGCCTTGATGATCTGCACCCAGGTGGTGCCCTTCATGCCGCCGATGAGGACGTAGACCATCATCAGCGCGCCGACGACGGCGATGACGATGGCCTGCCCGGCCCAGCTGGACACCCCGAGCAGCAGCGAGACGAGGCCGCCCGCGCCCGCCATCTGGGCGAGCAGGTAGAAGAACGACACGGCGAGCGTGGACGTCGCGGCCGCGAGCCGCACCGGCCGCTGTCGCAGGCGGAAGCTCAGCACGTCCGCCATGGTGAACCGCCCGGTGTTGCGCAGCAGCTCGGCGACGAGCAGCAGGGCGACCAGCCAGGCGACGAGGAAGCCGATGGAGTAGAGGAATCCGTCATACCCGGCCGTGGCGATGGCGCCGGCGATGCCGAGGAAGCTGGCGGCGGACAGGTAGTCGCCCGCGATGGCGACGCCGTTCTGGCGGCCGGAGAAGGCCGCGCCGCCCGTGTAGTACTCGCCGGCGGTCTTCTTGCCGCTGGAGACCCTGATGACGACGACCATCGTGACGAGCACGAAGATCACGAAGATGCCGATGTTGAGCATCGGGTTGCCGACCTGCTGGGCGGTCGCGAGCGTGAGGGCGCGCATCTCAGTCCTCCAGCCCGTGCTGCTCGACCATCTGGTGCACGCGCGCGGCGCGCGGGTCGAAGACGCGGTCGGCCCAGCGCACGTAGGCGATGGTGATCGCGAAGGTCGTCAGGAACTGCAGGAAGCCGAACACCAGGCCGACGTTGATGTTGCCGACGAGCTTGTGGCTCATGAACGCCGGGAAGAACGCGGCCAGCGCCACGTAGAGGAAGTACCACGCGAGGAAGGCCGCGGTCATCGGGAAGACGAAGGAGCGCAGCCGGGACCGCAGCTCCTGGAACTCGGGGGACCGCTGGACGTCGCCGTAGGCGGCGCCGTAGTCGCGGGTCGGCTTGGTCGCGCTCACGCGAGGCCTCCTGGTGGCTCGGGGAGCCGGCACGTCCTCGTGCCGGTCACCTGACTGTGCGGCGCGAGGGGTCCGCGGGGCGAGGGCGGCTCGCCGGTGAGGGGCCGAGCGGTCCGCCGGTCGCGGTGAGTGGTCCCGATCTGTCCGTATGCCGGGAAGACGTCCCTGGTCACCCGGTGGAGCGGTCGACGCCGACGTTCTCGGGGGTGTGCAGCCGGACCATCGTCCGCGCCGTGCCGCGGGGCACCGATCCCGGTGTCAGGAGGGAGACCACCACCGCGGTGGCGAACGCCGCGGGGGCGGTCCACGCGGCGGGGGCGGCCAGCAGGGCCCGGGGCCACCCCTCGCCGCCCACGCCGGCGAGGGAGAGCCCGGCCGCGCCGACGGCGAGCACGGCCCCGACCCCGATGGAGGCGAGGCTGCCGACGCGCGACAGCCGCGGCCACCACACCCCGAGCACCAGGAGGGGGGCGAACGTCGACGCGGTGACCGCGAAGACGGCGATGACGACGGTGTTGACGCCGACGTGCTCCACGAGGGGGACCGCGGCGAGGGGGACGACGGTGGCGATCCCGGCGGCGACCCGGAAGCTGTGCCGCCGGTCCAGGTCGCCGCCGGTGAGCCGGGACAGGGCGGGGCCGACGAGGTCCTGGTCGAGGACGCCGGCCAGGGCGACGACCAGGCCGCTGGCCGAGGACAGGACGGCGACGAAGGCCCCCGCGGCGAGCACGGTCGTGAGCAGCTGGCCCCCGGCGCCGGGCAGGGCCGCCAGGGGCAGGCGCAGCACCATGGTGTCGGTGGACGAGCCGGCCGGCAGCGAGGCGACGTACACCCGGCCGAGCAGGCCGTAGACCGGCAGCGCGAGGTAGAACGCCGAGATGAGCCCGATCACGGTGAGCGTGGTGCGCCGCGCCGCCTGCCCGTCGCGGATCGTGTAGTAGCGGACGACGACGTGCGGCAGCGCCATGGTCCCGAGCGCCTGGCCGAGCAGGCTGGACCAGGTGGTGTAGAGCGGGTGCTCGCGGCCGCCGTGGCCGCCGAGCGGGCGGGACCAGGCGGCGAGCTCGTCGGGTGGCAGGGCCGGCTCGGGCGCGCCGGCGCGCAGCCACACCGCGAGGAGCACGAGCGCGGGCAGCCAGAGCGCGGCGAGCTTGAGCCAGTAGTGCCAGGACTGGACCAGGGTGATCGAGCGCATCCCGCCGGCGCTGACGACGGTGAGGACCACGGCGGTGACGACGCAGGCGCCGAGCCAGGTCGGGGCGCCGGTGAGGACGGTGAGGGCGAGGTTGGCGGCCTGCAGCTGCACGAGGAGGTAGACCAGGCCGACGACGAGCACCAGCGCGGCCACGAGGCGCCGCACCCGCCGGGACTCGAGCCGGTCCTCGGCGAAGTCCGGCAGCGTGTAGGCCCCGGACCGGCGCAGCGGGGCGGCGACGAGGACGAGCAGCATGAGGTAGCCGACGGTGTAGCCCACGGGCAGCCACAGCTGGTCGGCGCCGCCCGCCCACATCATGCCGGCGAGCCCGAGGAAGGAAGCGGCGGAGAGGTATTCGCCGGTGATCGCGGAGGCGTTGCGGCGCGCGGACACGGCCCGGGACGCGACGTAGAAGTCGCTGGTGGTGCGGCTCGTGCGCGACCCGCGCAGCCCCAGCGCCAGGGTCAGCAGGCAGACCGCGGCGACGGCCCCGACGCCGTATGCCGGCACCAGCGCCGGCCCGGTCTCGTGCGCGCCGGGGACCGCGGCGGTCAGCACCGGGGGTCCTCGTGGCGCACCCGCCCGCTCTCGCGCTGCAGGGCGATCCGGAAGTCGCTCTCGAGCCGCTCGACGCCGCGGGTGTAGGCGCGGGCGAGCAACCACAGCGCCGGGTAGACGACGACGCCGACGAGTGCCCAGGCGACGGTCACCGACCCGAGGGAGAGCCGGGCGACCCCGGGCACGAGGGCGAAGGTGAGGGGCAGCCCGACGAGCAGGGTGGTGATCGAGACGAGGATGGCGGTGAGCAGCCGCCGGTGGCCGCGCAGATAGGTCTGCATGTAGATCTCGCCGAGGGTGGTGCCCTCGTCGATCTCGGCGGTGCCGGGGCGCTCGACGGGGCGTCGGCGGGCGGCGTCGCGGCGGGGGGAGGTGACCCGCACCCGCGGCGGGGGTGGGGGCGAGGGGGTGGCCGGCCGGTCGCGGGGACCGGCCGCGGCACCGGTCACCGGGCCTCGCGGCGGCGCATGTCGCCGGGGCGGCCGAGCAGGTCGCGCAGCTCGCGGGCGTGCCGCCGGGCGACCTGCAGCTCGACGGCGCCGAGGAGCACGGTGCACCGGCCGTGGTCGGTGCGGACCTGGGTGACGTGGCGCAGGGAGACCAGCGTGCTGCGGTGGATCCGGGCGAATCCCGCGGGCGCCCACCGCTCCTCGAGCGTGGACAGGGGGATCCGGACCAGGTGGTTGCTGTCGCGGGTGTGCAGCCGGGTGTAGTCGCCCTGCGCCTGCGCGTAGAGCACCGAGGAGCGCCGGACGAAGGTCGTGACCCCGGCGAGCTCGACGGGGATGGTCTCGTCGGCGAGCGCCTCGCCGCGGGCGGCGAGGGTGGGCCGAGGCGGTGCGCCGCCGGTCGCGCGACGACCCTCGGCACGATCGGCCGCGACCTCGCCGCCGGACCCGGCCGTGGGCCGCGTGGCGACCACCCGGCGCACCGCCTCGGCCAGCCGTTCCTCGCGGACGGGCTTGAGGACGTAGTCCGTCGCGCGCAGCTCGAAGGCGTCGACGGCGTGGGCGTCGTGGGCGGTCACGAAGATCACGGCGGGCGGCTCGGGGTGGGCGGCCACCGCCCGGGCGACGTCGAGCCCGCTCAGCCCGGGCATGGAGACGTCGCAGAGCAGCACGTCCACGGGGTGCCGGGCCAGCGTCGCGAGCGCCTCGGCCCCGCTGCCCGCCAGCAGCACCTCGCCGATCCGCTCGTCCTGGGCGAGCAGGTGGGCCAGGTCCTCGCGGGCGGGCGGCTCGTCGTCGACGACCAGGGCGAGGAGCGGCGGGACGGCGGCGGTGCCGGTCGGGGCGCTCATGATGTCCCCATCGTCGCGACATGCACGCCCGGCGCCCACTTGGGCACGTGGAAGGTCACCCGCGTGCCCGCCCCTGGCGCGGTTTCCACGACGACCCCGTAGGCGTCGCCGTACACCTGGCGCAGCCGGGCGTCGACGTTGCCCAGGCCGACGTTGTCGCCGTCGTGCTCGCCGGAGAGCACCGAGCGGACCCGGGCGGGGTCGGAGCCGACGCCGTCGTCCTCGACGCTGACCTCGGTGACGGTGCCCAGGTCACGGGCCCGGATCCGCACGGTGCCGTCGCCGACCTTGCGCTCCAGGCCGTGGCGGACGGCGTTCTCGACGAGGGGCTGGACCGACAGGTAGGGGATCGCCACGCCGAGCACCTCGGGGGCGATGTCCAGGTCTACGAACAGGCGGGGCCCGAACCTCGCCTGCTCGAGCAGGAGGTAGCGCTCGACGTTGCCGAGCTCCTCCTCCAGCGTGGTGAAGGCCCCGCCGCGGCGGAAGGAGTAGCGCGTGAAGTCGGCGAACTCGAGCAGCAGCTCGCGCGCCCGGGCCGGGTCGGTGCGCACGAAGCTCGCGATCGCGGCGAGGCAGTTGTAGACGAAGTGCGGGCTGATCTGCGCGCGCAGCGCCAGCAGCTCGGCCTCCATCGTGCGGGTGCGCTGGCGGGACAGCTCGGCCAGCTCGACGTTGGTCGACACCCAGCGGGCCACCTCCCGGGCCGCCCGCTGCAGCCCGTAGCCCACCTGCGGGGCGTAGGCCACCAGCGCCCCGATCACCGTGTCGTCGACGGTGATGGGGCACACGACGGCCGCCCGCACGGGAGCCCCTTCGGGCCCGAGGTCGCGCACCACCTCGGCGTCCCCGGTGCGCAGGACGGGTGCCACGAGGTCGAGCACCCGCTCCTGCAGGGGGTCGGGTGTCCCCTCCCAGACGAGCAGGGCACCGGTGTCGGTGATCGCCAGGGCGGGCACGCCGAGCAGGGCGCGCAGGTGCCGGGCGGCGCGGGCGGCCCCGTGGGCGGTCAGGCCGTCGCGCAGGTGCGGGGCGGCGAGCCCGGCGGTGTGCAGGGCGTCGTACGTCGCCTCCTCCGCCACCGAGGAGAAGGTGCGGCGCACCCGCAGGACCCGCAGCGCGGACCAGGCGACGAGGGCCAGCAGGGCAGCGGCGATGGCGATCAGCACCACCGTGGTGCGGTCGGACCCCGCCAGCATGACCAGATCGTATGGCGACGGCCTGCGCCTCTCTAGGCTGTCCTGGGTGAGCAACGATGTCGCCCGGTCGGTCCTGCCCCTCCTCGCCCTGGACGGGGTGCGTGAGGCGGTCGACGGCGCCCGCAAGGCGTGCACGCAGCTGCGCTGGCACCAGGCGCTGCGTCGCCGCATCCCCGAGGCGGCGACGGAGTCGCGGGTGCGCGGGGCGCGGGACACGGCCTTCCTGGACGGGATCCAGCTGCCGGTCGACACCGTGCGGGACCTGTCCCGCGGGGCGGTGACCTGGCGCCAGGACCCCCTGCCCGACGAGCTGGTGGTGCGGGGGGCCATCCAGGTGACGGCGGAGGCCGAGCACCTGCGCTCGGTGCTGGCGGCGGCGCCGCGGCAGGCGGTGGCCCGGCTGCACACGGCCGCCGCGTCGCCCCTGGTCGCCGCCGAGGCGCTGGGCCGGCCTCGTCGGGCGGGGGAGGACTGCCTCGAGCTGGTGGAGCTCGGTCACGCCGTCGACCCGGCCGCGCTGCCGGCCCGGCTGGACGGGGTCGTCGCGCTGCTGGCCGCTGCGGGGCAGGTGCCCGCCGGCGTGGTGGCATCGCTGGTGCACGCCGAGGTCGCGGTGGCCCGCCCGTTCACCTACGGCAACGCCATGGTGGCTCGGGCCCTGGAGCGGGTCGTGGTGCAGGCGGCTGGGCTCGACCCGACCGGGGTCGCCGTCCCCGAGAGCGGTCACCGGTCGCTGGGGCTGAGGGCGTACGTCGGGGCGCTGGCGGCCTATGCCACCGGGACGCCGGACGGGGTGCGGCTGTGGCTGCTGCACTGCTGCGACGCCATGGTCCGCGCCGCCGCCGAGGGCGGCCGCGTCGCGGACGCCGTGCTCGCCGGTCGCACCGATGTGTGACCGGTGACTGGTCCGTCCGGTCTAGGCCGGGCGAGGAGGACGCGCTTTGGATCCTTCACATCGTTCAACCTTCAAGTTGTTGACCCAAATGGGTGACTTTGAGGGGGGTTATGACCCGTATGACTAGTCATCCTCCCGGAGCAGGCACATGATGGTCGTACGCGCTCCCCTCGGGTCGAGCGCAGTGCCTGGGCTCTTCCCCCCCAGAGCCTAGGCACGGCGACCCCAGTCACCCCCCCGGCTGGGGTCGCCCTGCATCTGCGGCCGGACGGCCCCGCGAGGTAGCCACCTCGCGGGGCCGTCTGCCGTCAGGGGACGTGCCGGGGCGACCCCGCTCGTGACCCCCCGCGGGCGGACCTTGTCCACAGGCCGCCGCGATCCGGTCCCCGCCGTCCACAGGACCTCGGGGGCCCCTCGCACCGGCGCCCGGGCTCCCGGCAGCGTGGCCCCATGATCTCGATCGCGGTGCAGGGAGCGAGCGGTGGCCTGGGCGCCAGCTCGCTGGTGGCAGCCGTCGCGGTGCGCGGGGCGCAGAGCGGCCGGCAGGTGGTGTGCGTCGACCACGTCAGCAGCGGTGGCGGGCTGGACGTCGTGCTGGGCATCGAGCAGCGTCCCGGGCTGCGATGGCCGGACCTGCGCCGGGCACGGGGGCACATCGACGGCGCGGAGCTGGTCGGGGCGCTGCCCTCTCGGCGCGGGGTGCACGTCCTGGCCGCCGACCGGGCGCACCCGCATCCCGTGGCCGGGCCTGCCGTGCGCGCGGTGCGCGACGCCCTCGTCGACGCCGCCGACCTGGTGATCCACGACCTGCCGGACCCGGCAGCCGCGTCCTGGCCCGGAGCCGTCGCGGGCCACGACCTGGTGGTGCTGCTCGCCGGCAGCCTGCCGCACCAGGTGTCGGCCGCGGCCGCCGGCCACGCCCTCCTGCGCGAGGCCGGATCGTCCGACGGCGCCGACCGGCGGACGGCGCTCGTGGTGCGCGGTCGGTCCGGGGACGACGCGCACGCGCTCGCAGGCATGCTGGACCTGCCCCTCGTCGCGGTGCTGCGGGAGGACCGGGCGCTTCCGGGAGCGCTGGCCCGAGGGGCGGTCCCGGGCGCCGCCCGAGGACCGTTGCGCGACGCCGCCGACCTCGTGCTCCTCGCCGCGCTGCGGCCGGTGGTCGCCGCATGAGCCTGCCACCGGGGGTCTGGCGGGAGATCAGCGAGGGACGGGGGCCCGACGAGAGCCGGGTCCGGTCGGTGGTCGCCGAGCAGCGCGTGGTCCTCGGGGACGGCGGCGCCAGGGCCGAGCTGGCCCGGGTCCGCCGGGACACCCTCGGGGCAGGGGAGCTGGACGACCTGCTCAGCACGCCCGGGGTGACCGACGTGCTGGTCAACGGTCCGCGCTCGGTGTGGGTGGACCGCGGGCGTGGTCTGGAGCGGACCGCGGTGGACCTCGGTGACGAGGCGCGGGTCCGGTCCCTGGCCACCCGGCTGGCAGCCCGGGCCGGTCGCCGGCTCGACGACGCCTCGCCGTGGGTCGACGCGGTGCTGCCGTCCGGTGCGCGGCTGCACGCCGTCGTGGGAGCCATCACCCCGGGGGGCACCCTGATCTCCCTGCGCGTCCCGCGTCAGGCCCCCTGGTCGATCGAGGAGCTCGCCCGCCGGGGAGCCCTCGCCGGTCCGGTGGAGGACGCCCTCACCGCCCTCGTGCGCCGTCGCGTCGCCTATCTCGTCACCGGGGGCACCGGCACGGGCAAGACGACCCTGCTGTCGGCGCTGCTCTCCTGCGTGCCCGCCGGCGAGCGGATCGTCCTGGTGGAGGACGCGTGCGAGCTGACGCCGACCCACCCGCACGTGGTCCGGCTGCAGGCCCGGCACCCCAACGTCGAGGGGGTCGGCGGCGTCGACCTCGCCGCCCTGGTGCGGCAGGCGCTGCGGATGCGACCCGACCGCCTCGTCGTCGGCGAGGTGCGCGGCGGGGAGGTGCGCGAGCTCCTGACGGCCCTCAACACCGGGCACGAGGGCGGGTGCGGCACGGTGCACGCCAACTCCGCCGGCGACCTGGTGGCCCGCCTGGAGGCGCTGGGGGCGCTGGCCGGGATGAGCCCGGCGGCCGTGTGGGCGCAGACCCGCAGCGGGCTGCGCGTGGTCGTCCACCTGGACCGAGCGGGTGGCCGTCGCCGGGTCGCCGAGATCGCGGTGCTCGATCCCGCCGGCGAGGGCCGCCCCCAGGTGCTGACGGCCCTGTCGGTCTCGCCGGAGGGCGTCTGCGAGGACGGTCCTGGGCTACCCCTCCTGCGAACCCTCCTCGGCTGCGCGGACCAGGATGGCGTCGCGGGGGCCGCTCGGGGTCTGCGGCCGAGGGCCGGGCGATGACCTCGCTGGTCGCCGCCCTGACCGGGGTGGCCGTGTTCCTGCTCACCTGGCCCACCCGCAGCGTCGGGCCGCTGGTCCGGGCGACGCGGAGACCACCCGCGGGGCGGTCGGTCGCGCGGGCCACCGGCCCCGCGGCGCATGGTCGGCTGCGGCTGCCGGCCCTGCCGCGCCGAGCCCCGGACCCGGCCGGGCGCGACCGGGAGCTGCTCGCGGTGGCCGAGGCGCTCGCCTCGGCCCTGGGGGCCGGGCTCGACCTCGCCACCTCCCACGAGGTCGCCGTGGCTGCGGCACCGCCGGTGGCTCGGGACCTGTTCGCCCGGGCGGGCGGCCGAGGGCCGGCCGAGGCCTGGGCCGAGGTGGGGCACGAGTCGCAGGTAGCCCGGGCGGTGGCGCGCGCCCTGATCGTGTCCGCAGCGACCGGGAGCCCCGCACGGGAGGCGGTGCGTCGCGCCGTGGCCGCGGGCCGGGAGCACCGCAGCCAGGCGGGCTCCGTCGACGCGGCCGTGGCGGGTGCCCGGGCGACGGCGCGGTTGCTCGCCGCGCTGCCGCTCGCAGGTCCGTTTGTCGTGCTCGCCCTCGGGCTGGACCCGGTCGCCACGTACGCGCAGCCGCTCGCCCTCCTGTCCTGCGCGCTGGGGGCGGGGCTGTGCCTGCTCGGTCGGCGCTGGGTGGCCCGCCAGGTGGACGCCGCCCGACGTGAGCCGGTGGCGCCATGATCTGGTGGATCGGGGTGCTTGCCGGTCTGGCCGTGCTCGTGCTGCCCGGCCGGCGGGGGCGTCCCCCCTGCGCAGCGGCCGAGGTCCCGGTCGGCGACGACCCGGCTGCCCCAGGCACCGCTGGGTCGCGGGATCGCGCCGGCACCACCGAGCCGCTGACCCTCGCCGGGGTGGCCGACGCGGCCGACCTCCTCGCCGTGGCCCTGTCCGGGGGCGCCGCCCTCCTCGGCGCCCTGGACGTGGTGGCCGAGGCGCTGGGTGGCCGAGCCGCTGAGCAGCTGCGGGTGGTGTCGGCGGCCATGCGCTGGGGGCTGCCCGTGGGTGAGGCGTGGAGCCTGGCCCCGGCCGCCTGGGGCCCGGTCGCTGCGGCGTTCCGGGTCGCCGAGCGAGCGGGGGTGCCGCCGTCGGGGGTGCTCCTGCAGGCCGCTGCCGCGCTGCGGGAGGAGCAGGCTCAGGCAGCCGCCCTGCGGGCGGCGGAGCTGTCCGCGCGCATCGCCCTGCCCCTCGGGCTGACCTTCCTGCCGGGCTTCGTGCTCACCACCGTGCTGCCGGTCGTCCTCGGTCTGGCACGCGCCCTCACCGGCGCGGGGTGAGCGCGTGCCGGGGCCGGGCACCGGCACGGCGTCGTCCGCCGACCCCTCGCGTCGGCGGACTGCCGCGCGGAGCCCACGGTCGCACCCGCCCGAGGAGGGCAGCAGCCGGACGTCTCAGGAGACGCGGGCGACGCGGCGCCGGTGCTTGTCGAGGCCGGCGGCGTGGTCCGCTCGGCGGACGCACTCCTCGACGGAGCCCCCCGGCGGGCACACCGCCACCCCCAGGGAGGCCGAGACCTGGTGCCCCAGGCGCCCGGAGGCCGCGACCATCGCCCGCCGGGCCATCACGATGAAGTCCGGCATCGGATACCCCTCCGACACCATGAACAGGACCCCGAACTCGTCGCCGCCCAGCCGGGCCACGACGGCGTCCTCCGGGCCCAGGGAGCGCATGACCTGGGCGACCTCCTGCAGCAGCAGGTCACCGGCCTCGTGGCCGTACGTGTCGTTGGTGGGCTTGAGGTGGTCGACGTCAGCGACGAGGACCACCGCGGACCGCCGATCGGCGCGAGAGATCTCCACCGCAGCCCGGGCGACGGCCTCGTCCCACGCCCGACGGTTGTGCAGCCCCGTCAGAGGGTCGGAGTGCACCTGCTCGCGCACCTCGGTGTAGGCCGTCTTGATCTCCTCGGCCTCCTTGCGGTGGGACTCCCGGTCCGACTTCATCAGCCGGACGAGGATGATCGGCGTCGCGAGGAGCAGGTAGGCCGCAGGTCGGGTCTGGGCGGTCGCGACGATGCAGAAGCCGATCGGCGCCAGCAACGCGTCCACGGAGAAGGTCCACAGCAGCGGTCGGGCCATCTGGCGCGGGGTCACCCCTTGCACGGCTCCTCGCAGCAACGCAGCCACGCCGTCCAGGGCGAACTGGGCCGCGAGCGCCAGCAGCAGCGTAGACATGGCGACCATGTCGGGGTCCGGGCGGGCCGCGAGATGGAGCACGGCCACCGGTCCGAGGACGTGCAGGCCGTTCCCGGCCCGCAGGAAGAGGTTGTGGAGCGGATTGCGAGCCCCGTGGCTGTCATGGCTGCCGACGAGAACGGCGACCAGCACGGCAAGCGGAACCAGCCGAAGTGGCAGGGTGAAAAGCATGGCCACCAGAACGGGTTGGGTGGCCACGAACGCCCCGCCCGTGGCCGGGAACTCCGTTCGGAAACCGATGACGTAGACGGCGATGAGAAGCGCAGCACCGAGCAGCGACCACGGAGACGGCAGGGGACCCGAGGCAGCCATGGTCAGAGCGACCACCACCGCCAGACCGCCCAGGAGTGCCGCGCTGATGCGGTCTGGCAGACTCGGGGCGCTCCGCTTGATGTCCTGTCGCAGTTCCTCGACACCGGGCGAGTCAAGGACGCTCGCGTACGCGTGCACGTCCGCCTTGCGGTGCCGACCTTGGCCGAGTCCTAGCACGAGGCTACTGAGTGTTGTACCGCCAGGGGTCGACCACGACGTCGTCGACCTGGAACGACCCGCCGACCGCCTCGAACGCCACGGTGGTCTGCTGCTTGCCGGTCTCGTCGGTCCAGTCGGGGACGACCATCGTGGGCGACAGCTGCCACTGGGTGCTTCCGCCGTCGAGCACGTAGGTCGTGGTGTAGCTCGAGGAGTACAGGACGTTGCTGGTCGACGTCACCCGGATCCGCAGCGCGGACCCGGGCCGTCCGGTGCCGCGGTAGAAGAACCGGGCCCGGTCGTGGGTGCTGTCGGTGCAGAAGGAGTCGCTCGTGGCGGTCGCGCCGTACGGCAGGGACAGGGAGCCGCCCCCGGCGCGCATGACGTCCTGCGGGGCCGAGTCGGGGGCTGCCGTGGCGCCACCGGTGGTGCGCCAGGAGGTGAGGCCGTCGGCGAAGGAGCCGTTGGTGACGAGGTAGTACCAGCCGTCGTCACCGAAGGACGCCAGGGCCTGAGAGGTGGGCGGGACGGGGCAACCGCTCTGGGAGGGGGGGCTAGGCGGGGTGGGGCCGGGCGCGGCGTGCGCCGTCCCCACGGGCATGGCCAGGCCGAGGGACAAGGCAGCGACTGTGAGCCAGCGGCGCATGTGGCACTCCAGACACGAGGGGCGACGTGGGATGGCCCGAGTGCAAGAAGCATCGCACCCTTTGCGAGGCTTTGCCCAGGTTCCAACCCCCCTTCCAGGCGTATTTTCAGGGGCGTCATACCTCTGAGTAGGCACTAATCGCTCTATGAATCGTTTCACCTAGGGAGGAAAGATCCCCCGAACGGGCGAACCGGGACCGCGGGCCCCCGGGGCTCCAGGGGTGAAGTCCGGGGCGGCGTGCTCCCGGCTCGCGCGCCGTACGGCCTTGTCCGCGCGGGCCCGCTCGTCCGCGACGAGCACCGCCCGCCTCACGTCGCCGCCGGTCTCCATGTGCGCCTGCCCGAGCGATGCGGACAGTCGCACCGGGAGCCCACCCTCGTGGCGACGCAGCGCCTGGCGCACCGAGGTCACCAGGTCCACCTCGCCCCGTCGGGCGGGGGCCACGCAGAGGACGGCGAACTCGTCCCCGCCCAGCCGGGCCACGGTGGCGTCGGCGGGGGCGCAGTCGCGCAGCAGCGCGGCGAACTCGGTGATCAGCCGGTCGCCGACCTCGTGGCCGTAGGTGTCGTTGGCGATCTTGAGCTTGTCCAGGTCCGCGACGAGCACCGTGCCGACGAGGTGGGAGTCGGCGTGCAGCCGGTCCTCGGCGGCCTGAACCGAGCGATCCCAACCGAGGCGGTTGGCGCAGCCGGTCATCGGGTCGGTCTGGGCGGCGGCGTCGGCGGCCGAGAACTTGGTCTGCATCTCCAGCGTCTGCCGCAGGTAGGCCTCCCGGTCGGCGCCGAGGAAGCGCACGAGCAGGATCGGGGCGAGGACGAGCATCAGCAGCAGCGGGATCCGCCCGTGGGCCGACTGCACCAGGCCCCAGCCGATGACGGCCATCAGGGCGTCGATGGTCCAGGTCCACGCGAGCGGCCGCACCAGGGCGCGGGCCGGGGTCCTGGAGGGTCGCTCCATCAGGTATGCCGCGACGGCGTCGGCGAGGAACTGCGCCAGGATCGCCGCCGCCAGGAGCAGGGAGGAGGGGTGGGCGACGCCGGCCGGGCCGCGGGTGTGCCACAGGACCGCCACCGGGGCGAAGACGTGCAGCACGTTGCCCACCTCGAACGCCATCGACCGCGCCGTCCGCTTGCCGTCGACCAGACCGGCCAGCACCACCGCGGTGAGGATCATGGCGGGGACGAGGTGCAGGGGGCAGGTCAGGAGGGCGCCCAGGAGGACCGGCATGGTGGGCACGGAGCCGCCCACGGAGGACTGGAAGGGCGACAGGTAGGCGAACAGGTAGAGCAGCGTGAGCCCGACGCCCCCCAGCGAGGTGACCCAGGAGAGCTCGCCGGGTCCGAGGAGGAGGACCACCGGCACGGCCAGCACGCTGATCAGGCCCGGCAGCATCCCGGCGCCTCGCCTGGCCCAGGAGGACTCCTGCCAGAGCCGGTCCGGCCTTCGGACCTGCGGCTCGTGGGGGTCCTGGCCCGCCGTCCCGGCACGCGGCCGGGCCCCCGACGCCTCGAGGCGTCGGGGGCGGGGCAGGCCGAGGGCGATCAGTACCCCCAGGAGCGCCACGGGTCCACGAGGACGTCGTCGACCTGGATGGGACGAGCGTTCCGGTTCGCCGTGGCGTTGCCGAACCGGAGGGTCACCAGCTGGACGCCGCCGAGGGAGCGGTTCGGGATCGCCAGGACCGGCGAGAGGCGCCAGCCGGTGAAGGACGCCGGCAGGCGGTAGTCGTAGGTGTAGACGCCGGTGCCCGAGGTGATGATCGCCTTCACGGACAGGACCGAGCCGCCGTGCCCGGTGCCCTTGTAGAAGAAGCGGGTGGTCTCCTCGCCGGCCGACAGGCACAGGTCAGGGCTCTTGGCCCAGGCGCCGCTCGCGAGCGACAGCGAGTTCTGGGAGGAGGCGGGGTTGACGTACCACGGCTCGTTCTCGGGGGAGATGCCGTAAGAGCCCTCCCAGCCGGCGGCGCGCGAGGCGAAGGAGCCGTTGTCCACCTCGAAGTACTCGTTGGGGTCGCCGAACCTGGAGAGCATGGGGGAGGTGGTGCGGGTCGGACAGCTGGTGGGGAGCGGGTACGTCGCGGCCTGGGCGGGCGCGGCGGCCACGACCCCGCCGGCCAGGGTGGCGACGACGGCGGCGAGGGCAGCGAGGGCCTTGCGCATGGGGGGACTCCTGGGTAGTCACGGCACCGGAGCACCTCATCACGCTCCGTATGGATTGGCTCCATCTCATCAGCGCGACCGCCCGCATGAGGGGGGTCGAGGGGTCCTGGCACCCCAATGGCGAGCACAAATACCTCGCCGGGCCCAAGTCTGGTGAGCGGTCCTCAGCGTTCCGTGACGAACGCCACCCCACATCATCTCCTTCGGTAACTGTCCGCTACTGACGGGTAGGGAGCTCGCGCAGATACCCCCGCACGGGGCACGATGAGGGGGCCGTCGACCAAGGAGAAGCTCGTGACCGACTTCCTGCCCCAGCCCGTTCACCTCATCGTGCTCCCCACCGAGGGGGTGGCCTCCCACGTCGCCGAGCAGCTGCGGACCGAGGGCTTCGACTCGGTCGCCGTGGTGCGCGACGGTCAGGCGTGGGGCGTGCGCATCACCGACGACCGGCTGCCGGCGGACGAGGGCAGCGGCGCGGCCGCCGGGCTGCGCACCCGTTTCGAGGCCCTCGCGACCGAGCACGAAGGACGCTACGTCGCGGAAGGGACCAGCGGAACCCGTCCCTGACCGTCGCTGTCCACAGCTCGTCGCGGTCCGCGCGCGCCTGTCCACAGGGCCCGGCGTCGCCCGGTGCCCGACCGGTGGACCCGCCCACGATGGTGCTCGTCAACCCCCGAGGTGAGGAGCAGCAGATGGGTCAGGTCATGAGGGCGTACGAGCGGTGCCGCCGGTGGTGGAGCGAGGTCGCGGCCCGGGCGCGGGGCGAGGCCGAGGCGGGGATGACCACGGCGGAGTACTCCGTTGGCGTGTCGTAGGACGCTCACCCCCCTGCAGGTCCCGTCAGTTCAGACCCGCCCACCCGCTAGAGTCCTCACATGAAGCCCTCATCCGTCCTCGGCATGGTCAGCGCCGCCCTGCTAGTTTCCCTGTCAGTCGGCTGTTCCACGCCGCAGCAAGAACCGCAGCCCCCTCAGAGCGAGGCGACTGTTGCGCCTGAGCAGACTCCTAGCAGCACCAACATGGGTAGCGCCCCCGCTTCAGTGAAGGCTTGGTTTGCCAGCAACTGCCCCACGGTGGTGGAGATTGATCCCAACTCGAACGCGCCATTCCTCGTGCAAGGCGCGGTGCGACTCCCGGACAACTTTGGCGATGTTGACCTATACAAACTGGACAAGTCCGACATGTCCGTAGCCGTCTACCGAAAGGCAAAGCCGCAAGAATGGTTCTGCATTCGGCGCTCGGTGCCTGATGTCACTGGCAAAGATAAGAAGTACACTCCGCCGAGCACCGGTCAATACATGAAACTAACAGGTCCTGACACAGAGGTTGAGTCTTACGTATCGAGCCTTCTTCCTGAGCCCTACGTCAAACTCACGCAGGACGCTAGCGCGGAAGTTTCGGAGACTTCGAGTCGATGGGTACTCGACCCAGCATCATTTCCCATGCAGGATGCGCTTAAGAATGCCAAGACTGCACCCGAGTGCCAGTTGGAATCTTGCGGCGGTTGATCTACTAAAGATTTCCAGCCTACCTGAAAATAATTTCGGGACTTTGTAGAGAACGGGGATATTGAGGGTATATTCTAATGATGGCTAACAGAAAAGGAGAAAAGCCATCATGGACATTCAGTCCCTCGTATTCGATGCCTCAGGAGGCATCCCAACTAATGCACAAGCCTTCCCATTCGTCGTGAAGGTGAACGGCTCCGGCTCGGGAGAGCCAAAACTCAAGGACGGCAATCAGCAGATGTGTGCTGACGGTCGCGGTTTGCACGTGGTAAAGGGTGAAGTCCTTCACAAGAACTTCAATGGTGAAATTGAAGGCGCTAAGAACATCTTCATCAACTCGATTGAGCCTCTCACTGTCAAGTTCGATGTCTTCGCGGCTGCACCGCTCTTCGTCCCCTCTGGCAAAGTGTGGGTCAAGGCTTTTGTGGGAAATAACAACCGTGTTGCCTACTCCATCACTGCGGAAAAACTGGTCCCACTTCAGGGTCAGTCTCAGGGGGAGTCCAAGTAAGGCTCTAGGGGGATGGCTTCGGCTGTCCCCCTTTTGCCCCTTGGGGGTGACTCATGAAAAAAGATGCCTCGGTCTTCCTGCTGGCGTGGCTAGGAAGAATTCTACTGGCGGTTTTCGTCTATACTTGCGCCAACGTCCTTGTTCTAGGCGCCGCGATAGCGGCTTTGTATGCAATGCATACGGTTCATGGACCCAATCAGCCCTATGTAGGCGCTGCCGTCTTCTTGGCTCCGTTTGCACTGCTGCTTCTACTCTACGTGGTGCATCGTCCCACCTTCAATAAGGTCTGGCGTCCGTTTGGTTGGTGGAAGACGCAAGTCCTAGCCCGCTACAAACTGTCTCTTTCCTTCCGGGCACTCGCTCTAGATGCTCAGTCCAAGGGGGAAATGTTCAACGTTCCACACTTTTTCCGCATCAAGACTACCGGGCGAAACTTCGAAACAGTTCTTTGTACTCGTCGCTACCAAACACTGGAAGACTTTGAAAAGGTAAGCGAACGCATTCGGGCGGCTCTTGGCGCTCGTCGTCTAGTACTTCGGGAAGTTGCTCCACGCCGTGTTCTGCTTCGCGCTATCTACGCCGAACCACTAGAACAGGGCTGGTCTGGGGCATCCTTCCTTGATCTGCTCAAGGCTGGCACCGCTCTCGATGCCCTTCCCATCGGCGTCGATGAAGAGGGGGCGCGCGTCCATCTGAACTTCGCCCGCTCTCCGCACGGGCTCTTTGCTGGAACTTCGGGCTCTGGAAAGAGTGTTGGGCTTAATGCCCTGCTGGCGGCTATCTGTCGGCTCGATCCGCTTCCCCAACTCATCCTCATTGATCCTAAGAGGGTTGAACTCACGCCGTGGCTTCCCTTTGCTCGACGCCATGCCGTGGAAACTCAGGCGATGGTCTCGGCTCTGGAAGATGCTCGAAACGTGATGGAAGATCGCTACAAGTCGATGGACTCGATGGGGATTCGTGACTTGAACAAGCACCCTGAGAAACTGAGGGAACTTGGCGGATCACTCTTTGTGATTGTGGATGAGTTGGCGGAATTACTGGCTTTCGGAGGGAAAGATGCGGGCGTCCTGCTTTCATCTTTGGCTCAGAAGGGGCGGGCGGCTTCGGTCTTCTTGGTCGTGGCTACTCAGAATCCGAAGGCTGAACTCTTTTCCAAGTCGTCGGGTACTGAAACTTTGCGGTCCAACCTGTCAAACATCGTGGCTTTCCGCGTAACGCGCGCGCCTGACTCTGACGTAATCCTTGGCTCTGGCGCTGCTTCTGAGGGTCGTGACGCTTCTTCAATCAGTCCTGATCTTCCGGGCGCCGCCTACTGCTCTTGGTCCGATGAACGGCTAAGGGTTCCATATCTGACGGACGAACAGATTCAAACTTTCGTTTCCACCTACGCCCCGATGTCTTTTGAGGGCGATTCCCAGAAGGGAGAACAACTAGAACTAGTAAAGGAAAACTCTGATGAACAAAGTATTTTGGCGGATTGATTCGCTACCTCATGGATGGAATGTCCTAGCCTCGCTCTTCATTGGCGGCGCTATCACCGCGCTTGCCTACGCTCTAAGTTCGGCTGGTTTGGCTGAACTCGCCGGAACCTTCCTCACGTATTGGGTCGTGTTCTGTTTCCAGCGTCTCTTTGCCAAGATGGCGGGTTCTCGCAAGGGACACTTTGCGGGCTCTAGCGCCATGCTTCGGCAGCTTCAGCACGACGCTTCTCAGTGGATGCGTGACCGTACCGTCTTGAGCATCTTCCTGCTTGGCTTCTTCGTCGCTGTTGCCTTCACTGCCGCTCGCTCGGGGGTCATCGCCGTTCTAACGGTCTTCGGCAACCCGTGGTTCGCTCTGGCTGGTGGTCTGCTCGTCTCGGCTCTGGTGGCTTCCCCGGTGCTCTTCCGGGACCTTGGCTCGGCTCTTGGTTCTGGCGCTGCTGCTGACGAGACTGAGGGGGTCGAGTCTCATGACGATTGATCCCCGGCAGACCTACAGCGCTCGCCAAGTGGCTCTCTACCTCGGATGCGATCCAAAGACCGTCACGGCTGCAATCCGCCGTGGCGACTTACCCGCCTACAAGGTGGGACCCCGGAAGTACTTCGTCCTTGGTGCTGATGTGCTCGCCTTCGTAGGCGTCACCCGGCGTGACGAAGGAGCGACGGGGGGCGTCCTATGACCGGGTACGTAGACCTGTACACAGGTGCCGTTAGTATTACCGGCACCTGTGTAGCATGTAGCACAATTTCAAACCCCCACGATTACAGGGCTTTTGAGCGGAATTTCTGCTACACAAATTGCTACAATGTAGCAGGATTTCAGACCCCATGTAGCAGTTTTGGGGGTCGTCATGCCTGAGAAACAACCCGGAATGTCTCGGTCGTGGATTTTGACTCTCAAGGCTGAAGACTTCTCAAGGGAAGAGGTCGAAGAGAAGTTGAGTGCGTACACCTACGTTGGTCAACTTGAGAAGGGTAACACCACTAATTACTTGCACTGGCAAATCTACATCGAGCATTCGGCGCCGATCCGTTTTAGTACCTTGAAGAAGAAGTTCCCTTCGGGTCATTTCGAAACTCGCAAGGGAACACGCCAAGAGGCTTATGATTACTGCACCAAGTCGGATACATTTCAGGGTGTGTCCATCTCGAACGGAACCATTGACGTTGAAGTTGGGGAAGAGAACTCTCAAGTCACCGAAGGCGAACGTCTCAGGGCTCTGATGCTTGAAGAGGGCTTGACGTTGCATGAACTGATTTTGACAGAGCCAAGGATTGGTCCTCACTTGAAGTTCTTGACCCAACTTGAACAGCATATCGGTGAAGAGAAGTTTGGGCAGTCTCTCCGTGATGTTTCGGTTACTTGGCTCTTTGGTGATGCCGGGGTGGGTAAGTCTTCTTCGATTTACGCTGAACACGGATTCAAGGATGTCTATAGCGTCTCGACATACTCAAACCCGTGGGATTCCTACCGTTGGCAATCGATTCTTCTTCTCGACGAGTTTGTGGGGCAATTTGACGTTCCGTTCACGCTCAAACTGTGGGATCGATACCCGCTGCTACTTCCCGCGCGTTACGCGGATAAGTGGGCTGCCTACGGTCAAGTGATCGTGGTTTCAAACTCAAGTTTCCATGACATTTACGGGCACCTTGAGAAAGATGATCCTGCAAGATGGCGCGCTCTCTGTCGCCGAATCGCTTCTTATCGCTACATGGATGAAGAACGACGGATTCACGACCTTCCGAACCCGCTGGTCGTTAAGGCGGAGGACTTCTTAGCCTCTGATCCCGCTCAGCAAGAGTTCTTTTTGGGTCTCTCGGTCGGTTCCGAAGTGGGCGGGGTGAAGTAGTGCGGCGGTGATCTTGCTACCTTTCAACGGCTGCTTTGGTGTCCGCCTCGGCTTGTAGTCGTTGAGGGTATGGGGCGCAACCCTGAACACCATGTCTAGCCGCTCTGGTTGGAACTTGCCTTGTCCCTCGCGGATGAACGGTTGGACGGTGATCCTTTGAAAGATGCGAAGTGCAATCTCTCGTTTCTTCTCGGGGTCACCGTTCAGCCATGTCTCTAGCAGCCGTTCCCCTTGCAACCACTCGGGGACCTCCAAACGTTCTACTGCAAGGTCGTACTCCTCGCGCCGCTGCTGTATATCTCGGGCAATCCGGTCTTGTAGGGTTATCAGTTCCGGTTCGCTGATTAGTCCCAAGTCAAAAGCCTGTTGCTTCTTGCTCATCTCTGCCTCTAAGTCGCTCAGGTCTAGCGGCTCTCTGTCTGCTGCTGGCAACTCGTCTCCGGCAAGAAGGCGCTCCAGAATCAGTAAGTCGATGATGTGCTCAACATCTGGTTTGCTGATGGCGTTTTGGCACTTCCGGCACGCGTACTTTCGCTTGCCCATACTGACGAACGGTCGCGGGTCGTCACACTTGCCGCATGTCATGACGCCGGACAAGTAGTGTTTCAGGGCTACCGGCTGTTTGTAGGTACGTCGGTGTTTCCGTAGGTCTTGGATTTTGACGCGCTCTTCTTCGGTGAATATCGCTTCCCAATCGGCTTTGTGTTCTTGCATCACACCGCTATCATCTCTCGCAACCCACTTGCCGTAAAGTGGTGGACTTAGAAAAGTCTTGCTCAAGTTGCGCGCTGTCCAAAGGATAGGCTCTGGCTTAGGCTTGCCCTCTTCTTCCTTCGGCTGGTTCGGCGGCAAGATGTTCTCTTGGTTCAGCCAGTCGGCAAGGCTGCGCCATGACTCCCCGGCGGTTACCCGTTCAAACACCGTCCTTAGTGCGTCTCGTTCATCTTCGACGATCACGCGGTCATTGCTTCCGTCACTGTAGCCGAACGTTCGCGGTCCCTGCCCCAGGAATTTTCCCTTGGCTCGGTCTTGGCTCTTGCGGAAGAGGGTTCTACGCCGGATCGTCTCGATCTCTTGGCGTTTTAGGACTGTCATAAGTGCGGCTACGGTTTGTCCGGCTTCCTCGGAAAGATTCAGATTCCGTGTAACGGAGTAGATTTTTGCCCCTCGCTGGGCAACGTTGATGAGGCGGTCAAGGTCGGTGAGGGTTCGGGTCAGGCGGTCCAAGTCGTAACAGATGAGGGTGAACGCTACTGGCTCTGCTTCCGCTTCCGCCATCAGGGCTTCAAAGAGGGGTCGCTTCGGGACTGCGCCTCGCTTGTAGGCGGGCAGTTGCTCCTTGACCACTTGCTCTAGCGGTAAGTCGATTCCCAACCGTTGTGCGTGCTCAACGATGATCCTTGCCTGATTGTCGAGCCCTCCGACGTTGGAGTCGCGTCCGACGCTCAACCTTGCGTAGCCCCATGTACCCATGGCGTGAGTCTAGCGTCCTACGTCTCTCCTGCTGAGTATGCCGTGGGCACGATCGCGGCCGTCGCCTTCGCGGCGACCCTGATCGCCATCGTCCGCTCCGACGCCGTGCGGTCCGCGCTCACGGGCATCATCACCGCGGCGCTCGCGACCCGAGGCTGAGGCCATGGTCACGGCGGAGCTGGCTCTCGGGACCGGGGCCGTGGTCCTGACCCTGGCGGCCGGCCTGCAGGCGCTGTCCCTGGGGATCGACCAGGTCCGCTGCGTGGACGCCGCCCACGTCGCCGCGCGCGCCGCCGCTCGAGGTGACCCCCTGGATCAGGTGCGGGCGCTCGCCGCAGGCCGGGCCCCGCAGGGCAGCGCGGTCACGGTGGCGGTGGGCGAGTGGGTGGTGGTGCAGGTGGTGGCACCCCGCACCGGGCCGGTCCGGTGGCTGGCCGAGGCGGTCGGGGCGCACGCCGAGGCGACCGTGCCGGTCGAGCGTGGCGGCCATGCCTGAGCAGCGGCCGGCCCCGCGGGCCCGTGCCGGGCGCGACGACGACGAACGAGGCTCGGGGTCGGTGCTCGGCCTGGCGACGTGCACCGTGCTGATCGTGCTGACGGTGGCCGCCCTGACCCTCGTCACGGCCGTGCTGGCCGCTCACCGGGCGCGGGGGGCCGCGGACCTGGCCGCCGTGGCGGGCGCGACGGCAGCCGCCCGCGGAGGTGACCCCTGCCCGGTGGCTCGGGCCGTGGCGGTCCGGGCCGAGGCCGAGCTCGCGGCCTGCCGCCCGGTCGGCCCGGACGTGACGGTCGAGGTGTCCGTCGCCGCGGCCCGTGGACTCCCGCGGGCCAGGGCCCTGGCCCGGGCCGGACCGCGCACCACCGCCGGATCCGCCCGTCCGGGCTGATCCCCCTCGAGGACGCCGACGCCGGTGCGCCCCGCCCTCGACGGTCGGCTCAGCGGCGGGGCTCCTCCATGCTGGTGGCTCCGTCGCGCGGGACGTCGGCCACGGGGCGCTCGCGGTCGAGGCGGTCCTTCTCCTTCTGCTCGCGACGCAGCTCCTTGAGCTCGCGACGCTTGCGGGCGGAGCGGCGGGCGCCGAGCGACATGAGCCACAGACCCAGGGACAGGGCCAGCATGGAGGCGACGCCCAGGAAGAAGACGGCGGTCGGGGAGATCGACAACGTGCTCCCGAGGAAGTTCCAGCTGATCTGGTTGACGTCGGCCGACGGCAGGCCGTAGACCGCGAGGACACCGGCGAGGAGCGCGGCGAGGACGAGGAGGAGGCCGAGGACGACCATGAGGGGCTCCTGAGGTGAGGAAGGTGACGCTGCGGACATGGATGGCCCGGAACGGGTGACAACCGGGACGACTCGGGCAGCAGGCTACGGGAGCAGGGAGGGCGAATGGGTGACATCGGACGAACCCGTCATCATCTCGCGCACGAGCCCGTCGAGGAGCCGTAGCGCCGCCGCCTTGTCCAGCGGCTCGTTGCCGTTGCCGCACTTCGGGGACTGCACGCACGACGGGCACCCGGTCCGGCAGCCGCAGGCCCGGATGGCGTCGGCGGTCGACCGCAGCCACGTCGTCGCCCGCTCGTACCCGCGCTCGGCGAAGCCGGCTCCGCCCTGGTGGCCGTCATACACCAGGATCGTGGGCAGGCCGGTGTCCGGGTGCAGCGGGGTGGAGACGCCACCGACGTCCCAGCGGTCGGCGGTGGCCACCAGCGGGAGCATGCCGATGGCGGCGTGCTCGGCCGCGTGCGTGGCCCCGGGCACCCTGGCCGCGTCGATGCCGTGCCGGTCGAGCCAGTCCTCGGTCATGGTCCACCAGACCCCGCGGGTCTGCAGCCGGGACTCGGGCAGGTCCAGCGGGTGCTCGCCCAGCACCTCCCCGGACGGCAGGCGGCGCAGGAAGGACGTCACCCGCGATCGCACCGCGACGCTGCCGAAGGCCAGCCGCAGGTCGGCGCCCAGCTGGTCGTGGCGCTCCTCGGCCAGGAGGTCGAAGGCCGACGCGGTGCGCGCCGTCGTCGTCCACCCCGGGTCCCCGGCGACCACCAGGGCGCAGGCGTCGTCCAGGTCCAGCTCGGTGACGACGTACGGCCGTCCCTGGTGGAGGTAGACCGCTCCGGCGTGGACCTGGCGCTGGGCGGCGGCGTGGTCGACCGTGCCCAGCACGGCACCGGTGCGCCGCTCGACGATGCGGACCACGGTTTCCTCGGTGCCTCGCAAGGAGACGTGGTCGTGAGCCCGGTCCGGGCGCGCCCAGTACCACCCGCCGTTCGGCCGACGACGCAGGATCCCCCGCTGGGCGAGCGTCTCCAGCAGCGGACCCGTCGAGGGGCCGAAGACCGCCTCGTCGGCCCGGGTCAGCGGCAGCTCGGCCGCGGCCGCGGCCAGGTGCGGAGCGAGGACGTAGGGGTTGTCCGGGTCCACCACGGTGGCCTCGACCGGCCGGGAGAAGATCGCCTCGGGGTGGGTGACCAGGTAGGTGTCGAGCGGGTCGTCGTCCGCGACGAACACCGCCAGCGCCTCGCGCCCGGACCGACCCGCCCGCCCGGCCTGCTGCCACAACGAGGCGAAGGTGCCCGGCCACCCGCACAGCAGCACGGCGTCGAGCCCGGACACGTCGATGCCGAGCTCGAGGGCGTTGGTGGCCGCGAGGCCCACGACCGACCGGGTGCGCAGGGCGCGCTCCAGGTCGCGGCGCTCCTCGGGCAGGTAGCCGCCGCGGTAGGCCGCCACCCGCCCGCCGACGCCCTGCCGCATCCCGCGAGCCGTCTCGGCCAGCACCTCGACCCCCTTGCGAGACCGGGCGAAGGCGACGGTCTGCACCCCCTCGTCGACCAGGCGGGCGAGCAGGTCGGCGCTCTCGGCGAGCGTGGACCGCCGGCTCGTGGGGGTCGCCCCGGCAGCCGGGTCCCCGGGCGGCACCACGCCGCCGTGCTCGTCGAGCAGGGGTGGCTCCCACAGCGCGAACGTCATCGCGGCCCGCGGCGAGCCGTCGTCCGTCACCGCCTCGCAGGGCAGACCGGTGAGCCGCTGGGCGTGCGCGGCGGGCTCGGCCACCGTGGCGGAGGCGAGCACGAAGGTCGGGGTCGCGCCATACCGGGCACAGACCCGGCGCAGCCGTCGCAGCAGCGCCGCCAGGTGCGCGCCGAAGACGCCCCGGTAGACGTGGCACTCGTCGATCACCACGTAGCGCAGCGACCGCAGGAAGGGCGCCCACCGCTCGTGCTGCGGGAGCAGGGAGTGGTGCACCAGGTCCGGGTTGGTCAGCACCAGGTGCGCGTGCTGACGGATCCAGCGGCGCTCGTCGGCGGGGGTGTCACCGTCGTACGTCGCCGCGCGCAGACCCGGCAGCCGCAGGGCCGAGAGGCGGGCGAGCTGGTCCGCGGCCAGGGCCTTCGTGGGGGACAGGTACAGGACCGTCGCGCCGCGCCCCGACGGCGCACCCAGTCCGTCGAGCACCGCGGTGAGGGCGGGCATCAGATAGCCGCAGGACTTGCCCGAGGCCGTGCCCGTCGCCAGCACCGTGTGCCGTCCCGCCCACGCCAGCTCCGCGGCGCCCACCTGGTGCGTCCACGGCTCGGTCACGCCGGCGCCCTCCCACGCCGCCCGCAGCGCCGGGTGCACCCAGGTCGGCCACGGCGCGGTCCGGGCCGCCCGAGCGGGAAGCGTCTCGACGTGCCGCAACCGCTCCCGCCGCGACCCGCGGGTGAGCTCGGTGAGGGCGCGGCCAGGCTCGAAGGGTCGCCCGGCGGCCGGGTCGGGAAGGGTGGGCATCGGCTCCACCGTACGCGGCCGAGTCCGTGACCTGAATGTGTCACTGCACGCGTATGCGTCATGGCTCACCGGGTATGGCACGCTGCAACGAAGCGCCACCTGATGTGGCGAGCGGTCAAGCCACGGCCGGTTCCGAGCCCTCGTGACGAGGGAGTGCACCTCGGGTATCACCCGAGCCGGGAGGACCGATGACTGCCCAGCTGATCCCGACCGCCATCCGTGCCGGCCAGGTCGTCCTGCGGGCGACCGGCGAGCTCGACATCGTCGAGGCCCCGCGTCTCGCGCGTGCCCTGGACGCCCTGGTCGCGGCCGGTGCCTGCCGTCTCGTCCTGGACCTGACCGACCTGGAGCTCGTGGACTCGGCGGTCATCAACGTGCTCGTCTCCCGGCTGCGGGCGCTGCGCGCCCGCGGCGGTGACCTCGTGGTGGCGGCGGGGGCCGAGCGCATCGTCCGGCCCTTCACCGCCACCCGCACCGACGAGGTCCTCGCGATCGTGTCGACCGTCGCGGACGCGCAGGACGTGGCCGAGCTGCGGGCTCGCCGGGTCGCCCACGGCACGCCCCGGCCCGCCCGTCGCCGCGCCTCCTGACCGTCCCGGTCCGCGCCGGTCGCCGCCCTACCCTGGGCCCATGAGCGACCTGCCCGCCCCGGACCCCGCCCTCGTCGACGCCCTGCGCACGGACCTGGGGGAGGCGGGTTACACCGTGGACGCGGTCACCGCCGCCCTCGGGCCCGTGGCGGCGGCGGCCCTGCACCGGGAGCAGGCCCTGCCCGCGCGCCGGGTCACCGAGGGCGCCGACCTGCCCGGCCAGGTGCGTCGCACGGAGCTGCTGGTGCGGGTGTTCACCCTCGGGGTGCCGGTGCGGGCCGCGGCCCTCGACGAGGCGCTGCCCCGCACGGGGACGGCCGGGCTGGTCGCGCTCGGCCTGGTCGAGCCGGTGACGGGGGCGGCAGGGCTGGTCCGGGCCCGCCTGGACCTGCGGCCGTACGGCGACGAGCGGCACACCTGGTGGGTGGTCTCCGACCTGGGCGAGCTCGCCCTCGGCCAGGCGCTGCCCACCGACCACGTCCTGGGCATCGGCGGGGCCTCGACGACCCTCGCCTCCTGGACGCCCCGTCGCCCGGTGCGGCGGGCGCTCGACCTCGGCACCGGCTGCGGCATACAGGCTCTGCACCTGGCCGGTCACGCCGACACGATCGTCGCGACCGACCTGTCCGCCCGGGCCCTGGACGTCGCCCGCCTCAACGCCGCGCTCGCCGGGCAGTCCTGGGACCTGCGTCGGGGGGACCTGCTCGAGCCCGTCGCGGGCGAGCTCTTCGACCTGGTGGTGAGCAACCCGCCCTTCGTGATCACGCCGCGGGTCGCGGGCGTCCCGACCTACGAGTACCGCGACGGCGGTGCCCGCGGCGACGACCTGGTCGGGCGGCTGGTCCGCGGCGTCGGCGCGCACCTGGAGCCGGGCGGGATCGCCCACCTCCTCGCCAACTGGGAGACCACCGCCGACCGCACCTGGCGCGACCGCTGGCAGGAGTGGCTGGAGGGCACCGGGCTGGACGCCTGGGTGGTGCAGCGCGAGGTCCAGGACCCGGCGGAGTACGCCGAGCTGTGGGTCCGTGACGGCGGCACCTCCTGCGGGCCGGCCTTCGAGCGGTGGTATGCCGCCTGGCTCGACGACCTCGCGTCGCGCGGGGTCACCGGGATCGGCTTCGGCGTGGTCACCCTGCAGCGGCCCGCGACGGCGCGCGCCCCCTGGGTGGACCTGGTCGAGGTGAGCGGGCCCGTGGGGTCGCCCATGGGCCCGACGGTGGACGCCGGGCTGCGCGCGCGCACCTGGCTCGCCGAGCAGCCGGACCGCGAGGCCGCGCTGCTGGACACCGCCTGGCGGCTGGCGGGGGACGTCACCGAGGAGCGCTTCGGGCGGCCCGGGGACGGGGACCCGGCGATCATCCGGGTGCGGCAGGGCGGCGGGCTGGGGCGCACCGTGACGGCGGGGACGGCGCTCGCGGCCTACCTCTCGGTGGCCGACGGCAGCCTGACGCCGCGCCAGGCGCTGGTGGCGATCGCCGCGCTGCTCGAGCGGGACCCCGGCGAGGTCGTCGCCGAGGTGCTGGCGTCGCTGGAGGTCCTGGTGGTCGACGGCCTCCTGACGCGGGCCGACGGGCGGTAGGGCGGCAGGGCGGTGGGTCACCCGGGCCGGGGCGCCTGCCCCCGGCCGGGTGGTGCGGGCGGGACCGGGAGCGCTGCCAGGAGGATGCGGGACGGGCGCACCGCCGGGGCTCTGTGCGCGGACCGTGCTCCCTCCGCTACGGTGACCACCGAGCGCCCCGCCGCAGGCGACGACGAATCCGTCGCGGGGGCCGTCAAGTGAGGCAGGTGTCATCCGTGGCTGGTCGCAAGCTCGTCATCGTGGAGTCCCCCGGCAAGGTCAAGTCCATCCAGGGCTACCTCGGGGACGACTACGTCGTGGAGGCCTCCATCGGCCACATCCGTGACCTGCCCAACCCGCGCGAGCTGCCCGCGGACATGAAGAAGGGCCCCTTCGGCAAGTTCGCCGTCGACGTGGACCACGGCTTCGAGGCCTACTACGTCGTCGACCAGGACAAGAAGAAGAAGGTCACCGAGCTCAAGCGCCTGCTCAAGGACGCGCCCGAGGTCTATCTCGCCACCGACGAGGACCGTGAGGGCGAGGCCATCGCCTGGCACCTGCGCGAGGTGCTCCGGCCCAAGGTCCCGACCCGCCGGATGGTCTTCAACGAGATCACCAAGGAGGCGATCCAGCGGGCGGTGCACACCACCCGCGAGATCGACCAGGACCTCGTCGACGCCCAGGAGACCCGCCGGATCCTGGACCGGCTCTACGGCTACGAGGTCAGCCCGGTGCTGTGGCGCAAGGTCCGCCAGGGCCTGTCGGCCGGGCGGGTCCAGTCCGTGGCGACCCGCATGGTGGTCGAGCGCGAGCGGGAGCGGATGGCCTTCCGCAAGGCGTCCTTCTGGGACGTCGAGGGCGAGTTCGCCCCCGCGGGCGGGGGCCAGGCCTTCACCGCGCGCCTGTCGGAGGTCGCGGGGCAGCGGGTGGCGCAGGGGCGCGACTTCGCCGACGACGGGACCCTGACGGCGCGCCACGCCGTCCAGCTGGACGAGGCGACGGCCCGGGGGATCGCCACGGCGGTGATGGCCGCGGACGTCATGGTCACCGACGTCTCCGAGAAGCCCTACACCCGTCGCCCGTCCGCGCCGTTCATCACCTCCACGCTGCAGCAGGAGGCCTCCCGCAAGCTGCGGATGAGCAGCAAGAACGCCATGCGGGTCGCGCAGCGGCTCTACGAGGGCGGCTACATCACCTACATGCGCACCGACTCGACGACGCTGTCCGAGCAGGCGCTGACGGCGGCCCGGCAGCAGGCCCGGGACCTGTACGGCGCGGAGTACGTCCCGGACGCCCCGCGGCGCTACGAGAAGAAGTCCAAGAACGCCCAGGAGGCGCACGAGGCGATCCGTCCCGCCGGTGACCGCTTCCGCACGCCCGCCCAGGTCGCCGGCGAGCTGCGCGGCGAGGAGTTCGCGCTCTACGAGCTGATCTGGAAGCGCACCGTCGCCTCCCAGATGGCCGACGCCCGGGGGTCCACGGCCACCGTGCAGCTGGGCGGCGAGCTCGCCGACGGCCGGCGGGTGACCTTCGCCGCGAGCGGGACCGTGATCACCTTCCGCGGCTTCCTCGCGGCCTACGAGGAGGGGCGGGACGAGGACGAGCGCGCCGCCAGGGCCCAGGCCGACGAGGAGCGTCGCCTGCCCCGGCTGTCCGTCGGCGTCGGGCTGGACACGCTGCGCGCGGAGGCGGAGGGCCACGAGACCAAGCCGCCCGCCCGTTACACCGAGGCGACCCTGGTCAAGGCGTTGGAGGAGAAGGGCATCGGCCGTCCGTCCACGTATGCCGCCACGGTCGGGACGATCCAGGACCGCGGCTACGTCCGCACCCGCGGCTCGGCGCTGATCCCGACCTGGCTGGCCTTCGCGGTGACCCGGCTGCTCGAGGAGCACTTCACCGAGCTCGTGGACTACGACTTCACGGCCGGCATGGAGGAGTCCCTGGACCGGATCGCGTCGGGCGACCTGGGCCGGGTGCAGTGGCTGCAACGGTTCTACTTCGGCGACCCGACCCGCGACGCGGAGGGGCTGCAGGAGCTCGTCGCGGATCTCGGGGAGATCGACGCCAAGGGCATCTCCACCATCGAGCTCGGCGACGGCATGGTCGTCCGGGTGGGGCGTTACGGGCCGTACGTCGAGGAGGTGCTGCCGGCCGGCGTGGACCCGGCCACGGGCGAGGTCGCCGAGGGCGTGGAGCTGCCCGCGGACGGTGCCGCGCCGCGCCGCGCCACCATCGGCGACGACGTCGCGCCGGACGAGATGACCCCGGCCAAGGCTCGCGAGCTGCTGGAGCTGGCGTCCGACGACGGTCGCGAGCTGGGTCAGGACCCCGCGTCCGGGCGCACCGTCGTGGCGCGCTCGGGTCGCTACGGCCCCTACGTCACCGAGGTGCTGTCCGAGGAGGAGGCCGAGCTCAAGGGCAAGGCCAAGGTCAAGCCGCGGACCGCCTCGCTCTTCCAGGACATGGACCTGGCCACGATCGACCTGGAGACGGCGCTGCAGCTGCTCTCGCTGCCCCGGGTCGTCGGCGTCGACGCCGAGGGCGTGGAGATCACTGCGCAGAACGGCCGCTACGGCCCCTACCTCAAGAAGGGCACCGACTCGCGCTCGCTGGAGAGCGAGGCGCAGCTGTTCTCGATCACCCTGGACGAGGCGCTCGCGATCTATGCCCAGCCCAAGCAGCGCGGCCGCGGTGCGGCCAAGCCGCCGCTCAAGGAGCTGGGCGAGGACCCGGTGTCCGGCAGGCCCACCGTCGTCAAGGACGGACGTTTCGGGCCGTACGTGACCGACGGCGAGACCAACGCGACCCTGCGCAAGGACGACGACCCGGAGACCATCACGCCGGAGCGGGGCTTCGAGCTGCTGGCCGAGAAGCGCGCCAAGGGGCCGACCACGCGCAAGCGGGCGGCCAAGAAGGCGCCGGCCAAGAAGGCCACCGCCACGAGGGCGGCCACCACGAAGGCCACCGCCACGAGGGGGGCCACCACGAAGGCCACCACGAAGAAGGCGACGGCGAAGAAGGCGAGGACCGGGGCGGCTGCGACCCCCGCCCCGGGCGCGGCGACCGCCACCGTGGCCACCGACCGGGGCGAGGTCTCCGACGCCGGCTGACAGTCACCTGGGAGCAGGTGACCGCCCGTCACGCTGCGCTGATGAATGGCGCTGGAAAGAGCCGATTTTCGCGGCACAAAGTCGCCGTCCGGATGCTCTGGGTAGTCGACCGGCCCGCGGTCTTGGCAGGCCGAGGAGCGGGATCTATCGTCGCCCCATGACCATCCGCTCCCTCGCCCTCGCGGGCGTCCTCGTCACCGCCGCGGCCTCGCTGTCCGCCTGCGGCGGTGGCGACTCGGCCGCCACCCAGTCCATCGCCGCCACCACCACCGCCACCGCGGCCGCCCCCGCGCAGGGGACCACCGCGGCCGAGGCGACCACCCCCGCGGCCGAGTCCGCCACGACGAGCAACGGTGTCGCCGTAGGGGAGCCGCACCCCAGCAACATGGCCCCCTCCACCCTGACCAAGCAGGACGCGGGCGTGCCGGGGGCGTCGGGCGCCAAGGGTGCAACCATGCAGGAGTTCTGCGGCGACCTCAAGGTCGCGCAGTGGAGCCCCAAGGACATGGGCGACCTGCCCACCGGCGGCGACATCAAGGTGACCACCGAGGCCGTCGTGGAGCGTCTGCAGCGCCTCGGCCCGGTGCGTCCCCCGGCCGAGCTGGCCGAGGACTGGCGCACGGCCCTGGAGTCCTTCGACACCATTGCCAGCAAGGTCCAGGGGGCCGGCAAGCCCGCCGCCGTCCCCGGCATCGTCAAGGCCGGTCTCGCGGACAGCAAGAAGGCGCGCGATCACGTCCTCGAGGTCGCCAAGCCCTGCCGCTGACGGGCGGCACGACACGGGGCGGACCGGCCCGTCGGGGGCCGGATCGCCCCGCTCGTGTCCCTGGGGAGCGTCGACCCGGGGCACGAGGACCAGGAGCCTGGGGATCCGAGCCGGACGTGGGGGCGGCCGGCACGGATCCTCAGGCTCCGCTGCACCTGCACGGCACCTGTCGGGCGCACCTGCGCCGCGACGCACGTGCGCCCGGCGTTGCGCCCGGGCCAAGGGGCTCGGGCAGAACGCCGGGCGGTCGACGCGAGCGCCGAGGAAGCGGAGGATTCGTCAGTCGCCCAGCGCGGCGTCCAGGTCCGCGACGAGGTCCGCGGCGTCCTCGAGCCCGACCGACATGCGCAGCACGTCGGCGTGCGGCTTCGCGTCGTCGGCGACCGGGCGGTGGGTCAGCGAGGCCGGGTGCTGGATCAGCGAGTCCACCCCGCCCAGCGACACGGCGTGGATGATCAGCGAGGTCCGGCTGACCGCCCGCGCAGCGGCGTCATACCCGCCCTTGACGGCGAAGGCCACCATGGCGCCCGGGCCGGCCAGCTGCCGCCCGACGATCCCCTGCGGGTCCTGGCCGGGCAGCCCGGGGTAGTACACCCGCTCGACGGCGGGGTGCCGGGCGAGGTGCTCGGCGACCTGCTGCGCGGTGGCCTGCTGGGCGCGGACCCGGATCGGCAGGGTCTGCAGCCCGCGGTGGATGAGGTAGGCCGACAGCGGGTGCACCAGCGCGCCGGTGAGCGCGCGGACCGAGCGCAGACGCCGGGCCCAGTCGGCGTTCGTGGCGATGACGCCGGCGATGACGTCCCCGTGGCCGGCGAGGTACTTCGTCGCCGAGTGCAGGACCAGGGTGGCCCCGTGGCGGGTCGGCTGCTGCAGCACCGGGGTGGCGAAGGTGTTGTCCACCAGCACGGGCACGTCGCCCGCCTGGCGCACCACGGCGTCCAGGTCGAGCAGCTCCAGGGTGGGGTTGGCCGGGGTCTCGACGATGACGACGCCGGTCTGCGGGGTGATGGCGTCGGCGATCTCGTCGGCGCTCACCCAGCTCACGGTGGTGCCGAGCAGACCGTGGTCGAGGACGTGGTCGGTGCCGCCGTAGACCGGGCGGACGGCCACCACGTGCGGGGTGCCCGCGGAGACGCAGGCGACGAGCACGGCCGACAGCGCCGCCATGCCGGAGGCATAGAGCACGGCCTCGTCGCAGCCCTCGAGGGCGGCGACGGCCTCCTCGGCCCGGGCGACGGTGGGGTTCCACAGGCGCTGGTAGATGTGCGTGTCGCCAGGGGCCGGGCGGCCGCCGGTGGCGAGGTTGTCGTAGCTCGCGCCCCCCGCGAGGACGTCGCTCACCGGGTTGGTGGTGGACAGGTCGATCGGCGGCACGTGCACGCCGAGAGCCGTCAGGTCGGCTCGTCCGGCGTGGACGGCGAGGGTGTCGGGGCGCATGTCGCCCTCGGGGGAAGCGGCCATGGGTGGGCTCTCCTTCTGCGTCGTTGCAGCAGCGCCGCGGTGGCGGTGCCTCGCCAGACTAGCGAGCGCGCCCGTCGGCCGGTGGGGGGAGGTGGGCGCGGGCGCAGCGCGACCACTGCCAGGCGACGGCGATCGCCGCGACCGCGACGCCGGTGGGCCAGGGAGCGACCACCGCGCCGAGCACGGCCACGAGGGCGATCTCGTAGCCCTGGGCCGCGGTCATCGCGCCGGCCGGCATCATCCCGAAGGCCGTGGGGATCATCAGGCCCATCAGCTCGAGGTCGCGCGGTCGGGCGCCCGCCAGCAGCGACGCCACCGCCGCCAGGGTGAGCGTGGTGGCGGTCGCGGGCGGCAGCCCCACCAGGGCGCAGGCGGCCAGGCTCCACAGGGCCGCGGCGAGCGCGGGTCCGGCGAGCAGCGCAGCCCGCACCTGGTGGTCGGGCAGCGGCAGCTCCCGGCGCAGCCCGGTCGAGCGGGTCCACAGGACGAGGCCGTCGCCGAGGGAGCGGGCGACGCGGGCCGCGGCGAGAGCCATCACGGGCAGGGTGACCAGGGCAGGCGCCATGGCGGCGAGCAGCGCACACCCCACCAGCAGGGGTATGCCGAGAAGCAGGCGGTCGCGCTGGCGCGCGACGCGGACCAGGTCGCGCCGCAGGACGGCGGCCACGCCGGTGCCTGCGCCGCGTCGGGAGCCGAACCGGCCGCGGCGCCCGAGGCGGGCCCGTTCCCCACGCTGGGCGACCGCGCTCGCGTCGAGCATCAGCGCCGCCTCGTGGGCCGCGGAGAAGGACTCGCCCGCCCGCCGCAGCTCGGTGCCGTCCACCTGCTCGGACCGCCGGTCCGCGAGCGTCAGCAGGGCGAGGGCGGCGGCGAGGGCGAGGACCCCGGCGGCGACGAGCAGGGCGGGCAACGGGAGCCCTGGTCCTGGGAGCACATCCGAGAGCGCGCCCGGGTGAGCGTGAGGTCCGACCGTGCCCGCCCCGGGCGGGGTGCTTGCGCTCCCGACGGAGAGACGGGCGAGCGCCGCGACCACCACCCCGGCCAGCAGCAGGAGGCGGGGGAGGCGGGCCACCCGGGTGCGCCATACCGGGTCGTGCTGGGCCGCGGCGACGCACCCGGTCACCAGGGACCCCAGGACGGCGCCCAGCGGCGTGCCCCACGCCAGCGCGTCCGGGGTGATCGGCAGCCCGGCGGTGGCCGCCACGGTGGGCCCGGCGAGCCCGCAGACGAGCGCGGCGCCGAGGGCGACGAGCCACACCCGCCCGCGCAGGTCGGGCCGCCGGGGTGCGGGCCCGGAGAGCAGCCAGGTCGTCCGGGGGGCGTCCGCGCCGACCGGGCCCCAGGCGCGGACAGCCGCGGCGGTCCCGCCCAGCGCGAGCAGGGCGAGGGCGACGGCGGCGAGGGGTCCGCCCCCGTGCCCGCAGCCGGCCCCGGTGCAGGCGGCCCGGGCGATGAGGGCGCTCCACCCGCTCGCGGTCGTCGCGGCGAGCAGCAGCAGGCCGAGCACCCACATGTAGACCTCGGCGAAGGTGTCGCCCGGCTCGCCGTGCTCGCGCCGGGCCCGCCCGAGGTAGTCCCGCGCGTCCGCGAGGTCCGCGGCGCCCGTCTCAGACGTCACCGTGCAGCTCCACCACGCGCGCCCCCGAGCGGGCGACCAGGTCCGGGTCGTGCGAGGCCATGAGCACCGCCCTGCCCGCGGCGGCGCGCTCGGCCAGCCAGGTGCCGAGCCAGGTCCGGCCGGCCTGGTCGAGCCGCTGCTCGGGCTCGTCGAGCACGAGCAGCGACCACGGTCGCACCAGCGTGGCCGCCAGCGAGACCCGGCGTCGCTGACCGGAGGAGAGGGTCCACGGGACCTGGTCGGCGACGTGGGCGATCCGCAGGGTGTCCAGCGCCGCGTCCACCCGCTCGTCGGGGTCCGCGACGCCGTGGGCGCGGGCCAGCACATCCAGGTGCTCGAGCACGGTCACGTCCGGCCAGAAGCCCGCGTCGTCGAGCACGGCGCACACCGCCCGCCGCACCTCGGGGTCGGTGTCGCGCAGCACCCGGCCGTCGAGCGTCACCACGCCCGCATCCGGCCGCTCCACGCCCAGCACGCACCGCAGCAGCGTGGTCTTGCCCACGCCGTTGGGCCCGACCAGGGCGACCACCTCGCCCGGCCGCACGTCGACCGTGACGTCGCAGACCACCGCGCGTCCGGCATACGCCTTGCTCAGACCGACGATCGCCAGGCCCTGCTCCATCGTTTCCCCCTGATCGCTTGACCCTCACGCGACGTGAGCCGTCACCCTTGCAGACATGACCACGACGACAACGGTTCCCAGGCAGCTGCTGACGGTCGGTCAGGTGTCCGAGACGTATGGCGTGACGGTGCGCACCCTGCACCACTACGACCAGGTCGGGATCCTGCGCCCGAGCGAGCGCAGCACCGCCGGCTATCGCCTCTACACCGAGGACGACCTGGAGCGGCTGCAGCACGTCGTCGTCTATCGGCGGCTGGGTTTCTCCCTGGGGGAGGTGGCCCGGCTGCTCGCGGACGTCGACGCGCAGGGGAGCGAGGCGGCGGTGGCGCACCTGCGTCGCCAGCGCGAGGTGGTCAGGACCCGGCTCGCCGAGATGCGTGATCTTGTGCGGGCCATCGACCGAGCGATGGAGAGAGCCATGAACGACACGCCAGCCACCCCCCGGGACCTGCAGGAGATCTTCGGCCAGGCCTGGGACGAGCACGAGGGTTACCAGGCCGAGGCCGAGCAACGCTGGGGCGACACCCCGCAGTGGGCGCAGGCCCAGGGCCGACAGGCCGGCATGACGAAGGCCGACTGGGCCGCCGTGAAGGCCGAGTCGGACGCGCTGGAGCGGGATCTCGCGGCGGCCCTGGCCGCGGGGGAGGACCCGGGCTCCGACGCCGCCGCGGCGCTTGCGGAGCGTCACCGCGCCGCGATCGAGCGGCACTACGACTGCCCGCACGCGTTCCAGGTCAAGCTCGCCCAGATGTATGTCGCGGACGAGCGATTCCGGTCGCACTACGACGAGCGTCATCCGGGTCTGGCGCAGTGGCTGCACGATGCCATCGTGGCCAACGCCGCACGTCAGGGGGTTGTCGACGCAGGTGCGTGACCCCTGGGGTGGACGGGACGGGAGGGGCTCTCGGGGCCTGCGGGATCTGTGGGCGAAGTGTGGCAATGGGTGACCGTCGCCCCTTTCGTTACGTATTCTGGCAAGAGGGTCCGTCCCCCCTGCGGCCCGGAAGAAGGTCCCGATGCGTCACCATCCGTCCCGTTCTGCCCCTGGCCGCAGGTTCGTGACCCTGTCGGCCGTCGGTCTGGGTGCCGTCGTCGCCGTCGGGTCCGCGCCGGCGGTGGCCTCGTCCGGAGTGACCGTGGACCGTCGGGTGCCGGTCGTGTCCGGGCCCGTGGCACCCGTCGTCAAGCCGCATCCGACGATCACCATCCCCTCGGGCGAGACCCCGACGCCGGTGCCGAGCCCGGCGCCGACCCCGACCCGGACGCGGCCCACCACGACGCCCAGGCCGCCGAGACCCACGCCCACCCCGACCCGGCCGACCCCGGCACCGCCCACCTCGACCCCGCGGCCGACCACGCCCCATCCCCGGCCCACCGAGCCGCCGACGCCCAGCCCCACGTCCCCGCCGCCGCCGCGGCCCAGGCCCACCGGCACGACGTCGCGCCCTCGCCCGACGGCGCGACCCGAGGCGACGACCGCCAGGCCCTCCGCGACGTCGCACCAGGGCCCGACCGGCAGCGCCGAGCGATCCCCGTCGTCCTCGTCCAGGGCGGTGGAGGAGCCACCCACGCAGCACCCGTCCACGACCATCCCGCTCGAGGCCCCCGCCACCGAGACCGATCCCCCCGGCACCGAGCCGGCGCCCGGCGTGGCGCCGGACCCGACCAGCACCGATCCCGCCCCCTCACCCACGAGCAGCGAGGCCGAGCCGCTGGCCTCGTCGATCTTCCGGGACCCCGGCGAGGACGCCGGGCGCACCGGAGCCTTCTTCGCCGCGCTGACGGCTGCCCTCTCCGGTGGCATCATCTATCTGCGCCGTCGCAACCGTGAGGCCGAAGAGCTCGCCTGAGCCACAAGAGATCTCACGACCTGTGGGGGTGACGGCAGTGCTTGTCCGACGTCGGCCCCGATCCGGAGGAACACTCCCACCATGGTCCTAGCTCGGCTCGGACGGCTCCTGCTGTCGTCGGTGGGACTCACCGACGCCGCGGAGTCCTCCGGGGCGCCCTCGGGCCACCCGGGGCGCACCCCGCTGATCCTGCTCGGCGCCGCCGGGGTGCTCGGGCTGGGGGCCACGGGACTGGGTCAGGTCGGCTCCCCGAGCCCGCGCTCCAGCACCCCACGGGTCACCGATGGCCGCGTCCGCTCCGTCGACCTCGCGGCCAAGCTCCCGCCCCTGGAGGAGACACCCGCCACCACGACGGTGCTCGCGGTGCCGAGCGCCACGCCAGGCGTGGCCGCCCGGTCCGCCGCGCCGCCCACGCCCCGCACCGCCGCGTCCCTCGCCCTGCCCGCTCCCGTCGGCCGCGCCGTGACCGCCCCGCCCCGACCCACCGTCACCGTGGTGGTCCCGCCCCCGCCGGTCACCGTCACCGTCGTGGCGCCCGCCCCCGGGCGGGTCGGGACGCGATCCGCCCCCGCGCGCACCACGCCTTCGACCTGGCCGGCGGTGCCGGCTCGGCCGGCCGCCCGCGCCCGCCCGGCGATCGCCCGGCGGGCCGCTGCGGTGGCCGCACCGGCCCCCGCGGTGCGGACCGACCCACCCACCCCGCCGCCGCGGCTGACCGTGCGGCTGCCGGTGCCCGCACCCCCGCCCACGACGCTCACCGGGACCCCCTCGCGGTCGGCGTCCACCGGCGTGGCGTCCCCGTCGGTGACCGCCACCGTGACCCGGACGGTGACCGTGACCGCCGCCCCGGTGGTGCCCTCGCCGTCGCCGACCACGGCCGGCACCACGCCGGCGCCGGCCGCTACGTCGACCTTCGCGCTGCTCCCGTCGGCCGGGGCCACCACCTCGCCGAGCCCGGCCGGGTCGGGCACGCCCGCCGCTCCCGGCGCGAGGCCCTCCGTGGGCCCGGGGCACGCGGCCGCAGCGGCGGCCTGGACCGACCCGGGTGACTCCGTGGAGCGCGCCACCGGGCTGTTCCTCGGGCTCACCGCGCTGGTGCTGGCGGGCTGCCTGTGGCTGCGTCGTCAGGGCCCCGGAGGACCCCGGACCTGGTCGCAGGAGTGACCCCGGCGCGGTTGCCGCGACATACGGCCGACGGTCGGGCCCGGGTCCGGCACGGCCCCGCCGTCCGGCACGCGCCGAGGGCGTCCCCACCCGTGGTGGGGACGCCCTCGGAGGATGGCGCAAGGTCAACCGCGGTCGCCGCGCCGCTCCTTGCGGGCCTGCTCCCGCACGCCCTCGCGGCGCAGGTCCAGGGCCTCGGCCTTGAGCTCCTCGACGGTCCGCTCCTGCTTCTTGATCCCCTTGTCGTCGCGAGGCGGCAGGAGCACCTGGTCCTCGGCGGGCATGCCCGCGGCGAGCTGACGGGACCGCTCGATCTCCGAGTCGAGCTCGGCGCCGAAGAGCAGCGCCAGGTTGGTGATCCACAGCCACAGCAGGAAGACGACCGTTCCGGCGACCGAGCCGTAGGTCTTGTTGTACGACCCGAAGTTCGAGACGTAGAACCCGAACGCCGCCGACGCCAGGACCCACACCCCGAAGGCCACGGCCGCGCCCGGCGAGAACCACTTGAACGACGGCTGCTTGACGTTGGGGGTGGCGTAGTAGAGCAGCGCGATCACCAGGCACACGATCACGGCGATGAGGGGCCACTTGACCAGGGTGTACGCCGTCTTGACGGGACCGTCGAGCCCGATCAGGCTGCTCACCCAGTCCGTCATCGGGCCGGAGATGATCAGCAGCACGCCGGCCAGGGCGATCAGCAGCAGCGTCACCGCGGTGATGCCGAGCTGCAAGGGACGCAGCTTGAGGAAGGGGCGACCCTCACGCACGTCGTAGATCTGGTTCATCGCCCGGCCGAAGGCGCCGATGTATCCCGACGCGGACCACAGGGCCGTCAGCAGACCGCCGACGAGCGCGAAGCCGGAGGCCTTGGACGCCGCGATCTCCTTGATGATCGGACCGAGCAGGTCCACCGCCTGAGGGCTGAGCTGCTTGACGCCGTCGAGCATCTTGGTGAGCGTGTCGCCGTTCTGTCCGAAGATGCCGAGCAGCGAGATGAGCGCCAGGATCGCCGGGAAGACCGACAGCACCGAGTAGTACGTCAGCGCGGCCGCCAGGTCGGTGCACCCGTCGCGGGTGAACTCCTTGACGGTGCGCTTGAAGGCGTACTTCCAGTGCGGGCTGGGCAGCTCGGACATCTCCTCCGGCTTGCCGTTGTCGTCGGGGTCGTCCTCGGGGCGGGCGCCGGCGGGACGGTCCAGGTCGTCGGCGTCCTCGTCGGGGTGCGAGGGAGGTGGCGTCATCGGTTGTCTCCTCGGGACTGGGGGTGGTCAGGAGACCACATGCCCCGAACGGCGCCGGGACATTCCGGGCGATCCGTGGCCGGGCCGACGGCCAGGGCGCCTGCCCACGCCCTGCCTCAGGTGCGGATGGGGGTGGGTGGGCGGCCGGAGATGGGGCTCAGCGTGGCTCGGGGGGCCAGGGGACCGGCTGGCCGAAGTAGTAGCCCTGCACCGCGTCGGCGCCGAGCTCCACCACGCGGGCGAGCTGCTCGCGGGTCTCGACCCCCTCGCAGACGGCGCGGATGCCCAAGGCCCGAGCCACGTCGAGCGTGGACCGGAGCATCGCCAGGTCGACGGCGCTGGTGAGGCACCCGCGGACCAGCACGCCGTCCACCTTGAGGACGTCGACGGGCAGGTCGCGCAGGTTGCCGTAGCTCGTGGTGCCGGCTCCGAAGTCGTCCAGGGCGAAGGCGACCCCCGTGGCGGCGAGGTGGTCCATGCCGGCTCGGACGGCCGACGTGGAGCCGATGGGCAGGCGCTCGGTGAGCTCGACGACCAGGCGCCCGGCCTGGCCGGACCGGCGCACGAGCTCCTCGGCCCAGTCCACGAAGGCGCCGTCGAGCATCGAGTGGGGGCTGACGTTGCAGGACACCCGGGCGTGGGTGCTCTCGCGGTCGAGGGTCTCCACCACCCGGGTGAGGACGGCCCGGTCCAGGGCGTTGACCACGTCGTACTGCTCGGCCAGGACCACGAAGTCGTCGGGCAGCAGCAGCCGACCGTCCTCGTCGACCAGGCGCACCAGGACCTCGGCGTCCATCGGGGCGTCCACGTCGCTGACCACGCTGGTGACGGGCTGGGCGACCATGGTGAGCCGCCCGCCGAGCACGGCGGAGCGGACGGCGTCCATCCGACGCAGCTCGCCGTGGGTGTCGGACTGCCCGTCCGCGCTGGGCACATGCACGAGCACCCGCCCGCGGCCGGACCGCTTGGCCTGGTAGGCCGCCGACTCGGCGCGGGACACGATCTCCTCGATGCCGTGGCCGTGGCCGGTGATGGCGTAGACCCCGGCGGAGAAGGCGGCGGGGACGTCGCGGCCGCCGACCTGCACCGGGTGGTGGGCGAGGTCCTCGGCAACGGCCTCCAGGGCGTCGCGCAGCTCCTCGGCCGGCCCCTCGGACAGCGCGCCGAACTCGTCGCCGCCGACCCGGAAGACCATGGTCGGGGCACTGGTGTCGATGGCGCGCAGCCGCTCCGCGACCGCCCGCAGGACCCGGTCGCCGGAGCCGTGGCCGAGGCGGTCGTTGGTCATCTTGAGGTGGTCCAGGTCGATGAACGCGAACGACGCCTCGCCCCGCGCCGCGGCCCGGGCCTCGCCGATGGCCTCGAAGGCGGCGGCGCGGTTGGGCAGCTGGGTCAGGGCGTCGGTCCGCTCCAGGGCGCGCGTGGTGCTGAGCAACGCCGTGAGCTGGGCCTGCAGGGCGTGCGGGTCCCCGGTCGGCGGGGCGTCGACGAGGCGGTGGGCCCGGCTGGAGACGACGGTGCCGGCGAGCGCGGCGAGGTCGACCAGGCGGGCGGGGATCACCTCGCGGGCGGTGACGGCCAGACCGCCGACGAGGGACCGGCCGAGGGTGATGGGGACGGTCACCCGCTCGACGTACCCCTTGTCGCGGAGCGCCACCACGGAGGGGTGCGTCTGCCCCGCGAGGGTGAGGACGTGCGGCGGGGACCCGGGCTCGAGCCCGGCCAGGCAGCCGGGCACGAAGGTGTAGGTGGTGACCGGGAGCTCCCCGGGATCTCCGCCGTGGAGCAGGTGCGCGGTGACGTGCTCCCCACGGTCGTCGAGCAGCCCGAGCTCGATCCGGTGGTCGCCCAGGACCCTGGGGAGGTGGGTGGCGAGGGTGTCCACGAGGTCCTGCCGGCTGCCGGACAGGGGGAGGTGGTCGGCCAGCGCGCCCAGGTGGGCGAAGGCGTTGCGAGGGATCCGAGCAGAGGGGAGCGCAGCGAGCCGTCGGCCGCTGCGCTCGTCCTCCCCAGGCGTCGTCACGTGCTCCAGGGTAGGGCCGATGCCCTCCGGCGGGGGCGTCAGCGACAAGCAGCGCCTCCGCACGGGGTGGATCGTCGCGGGCTGCACCGCAGGAGTGACCGAGCGTGATTCGTCTGCGGGTCGTCGTGGCCCCGGAGGTCTGTCGGCAGGCTGTCCTAGGCTCGGGTCCGTGACCTCAGGAGCGCAGACCTCGGCAACGACGACCCCAGGAGCAGGGGCCTGGCGCGACCGGGCCCCGGCGCCGTCCGGTCGCCGGGCGCCGGGCGGGATCTTCGTGGCGCTCGAGGGCGGCGACGGAGGCGGCAAGTCCACGCAGGCCGAGCTGCTGCGGGAGTGGCTGGGCAGCCTCGGCCGCACCGTCGTGCTCACCCGCGAGCCGGGCGGGTCGCCGCTCGGCGCGCAGGTCCGCGAGCTGCTCCTGCACGGCGACCACGTCGCCCCCCGCGCCGAGGCGCTGCTGTATGCCGCGGACCGGGCGCACCACGTCGCCACCGTCATCCGCCCGGCGCTGGAGCGGGGCGACGTCGTCGTGACCGATCGGTACCTCGACTCCTCGGTGGCCTACCAGGGGGCCGGTCGGGCGCTGGTGGGCGAGGAGGTCCGCGACCTGTCGCTGTGGGCGGTGGAGGGGCTCCTGCCCGACCTGACCGTGCTGCTCGACGTCAGCGCCGCCACCGGTCGGCAGCGCCGCGGGCAGGTGCACGACCGACTGGAGTCCGAGCCGGACGAGTTCCACGAGCGGGTGCGGGCGGGCTTCCTGGCCCTGGCGGCCGCCGAGCCGCAGCGCTATCTCGTCGTGGACGCGTCGTTGCCGTCGGAGCAGGTGCACGCGGCGGTGCGCGAGCGGCTCGCGGAGCTGCTGTCGTGACCGGCCCGACGACGCAGCCGGGGCCGGGCTCGCGGGGCACCTCGCCTTCCGGCACGGCTACGGCGGCCGGGCCCGGGGTGTGGGGCCCGCTGGTCGGCCAGGAGCCTACGATCCAGACCCTGTCGGCGGCGGTGGCCGACCCCACCGCGATGACGCACGCGTGGCTGCTGACCGGGCCGCCGGGGTCCGGGCGGTCGGTGGCGGCCCGGTGCTTCGCGGCGGCGCTGCAGTGCCCGCAGGGCGGGTGCGGCACCTGCCTGGAGTGCCGGACCGCGCTGGACGGCACCCACGCCGACGTCGACGTGGTCGCCACCTCGGGCCTGTCCATCGGTGTCGACCTGGCCCGGCAGCTGGTGCAGACCGGCGCCCTGCGACCCTCGGTCGGCCGCTACCGGGTGATCGTGGTCGAGGACGCGGACCGGCTCACCGAGCAGGCCGCCAACGCGCTGCTCAAGGCGGTCGAGGAGCCGGTGTCCCGCACGGTGTGGCTGCTGTGCGCACCCTCGCTCGACGACGTCATCGTGACGATCCGCTCGCGGTCACGGCACGTGCGGCTGCGCACGCCCCCCGTCGACGCGGTCGCCGAGCTGCTCGTGCACCGCGACGGGGTGGACCCGGCGATGGCGGCCTACGCCGCGCGCGCCGCCCAGAGCCACGTCGGCATCGCCAGGCGGCTCGCCACCGACGCGGCCGCCCGCGAGCGCCGGCACACGATCGTGTCGCTCCCGGCCAAGATCCGCGGGGTCGGCGACGCCATCGCCGCCGCCGCCGACCTGGCCGCCATCGCGGACGAGGAGTCCGGGGCCTCCGGGGCGGAGCGCGACGCCACCGAGCGCCGCCGGCTGCTGGAGCGCCTCGGCGCCGACCCCGCCGCGCGCACCCAGCCGCCGCACGTCCGGTCCGCGGTCGCCGCCCTGGAGCGTGAGCAGAAGCAGCGGGTCACCCGTCACGCCCGCGACGTCGTCGACCGCGCCCTCGTGGACCTGACCAGCGTCTACCGCGACGCCCTCGTCCGCCGGCTCGGCACCCCCGTCGACCTGGTCAACGTGGACGTCGAGCCCGTGGTCGCCCGTGTCGCGCAGGTCAACACCTCCGAGCAGCTGCTGCACGCCATCGACGCCATCGGCACCGCCCGCGAGCGCATCGACCGCAACGTCGCGCCCCTGCTCGCCCTCGAGGCGATGTGCCTCGCGCTGCGTCTGCCGCGGTGAGCCGTGCCGGATCTGGGGGAGGTGGCGCCGAGGACCCAGCCGCGCGCCATACCATCAGCCAGAGCGACGCTCCACCGCCCGCTTCCGCCCTTGTTGACCTGGAGATCTCCCGCATGCTGCCGCGTCCGTCCCGCCCTGCCCGTGTGCTCGCCGTCCTCACCGGCCTCTCCCTGGTCGTCGGTGGCTGCTCGTTGCCAGGGTCGCGCACCACTCCCAGCACCACCTCGGCGACGGGACTGCCCACCCACTCACCCGATCTGGCGAAGTTCTACTCCCAGACGATCGACTGGCAGAAGTGCGGACGCTTCCAGTGCGGGGAGCTGCTCGTCCCCGTGGACTACGACAAGCCGACCGGCGAGACGATCAAGATCGCCCTCAAGCGGCAGCGTTCCACGTCCCGCTCCCGCGCGGGCTCCCTGGTGGTCAACCCCGGCGGTCCGGGCGCCTCCGGCGTCGACTTCGTGGGCGACTTCGCGCCGGTGCTGGCGGGCAACGTGCAGCGGCACTACGACGTGGTGAGCTTCGACCCGCGCGGGGTCGCCCGCTCCCACCCGGTCACCTGCCTGGACCCCAAGGAGATGGACGCCTTCCTCGGGCAGGACCCGACGCCCGACGACCCGGCCGAGCGCGAGCAGATGATGGCGCAGAACAAGAAGTTCGCCGATGCCTGCAAGCAGCGCACCGGCGACCTGATCGGCCACGTCTCCACCGTCGAGGCGGCCAAGGACATGGACGTCCTGCGGGCGGCGATCGGCGACCCCAAGCTCAACTACTACGGCGCCTCCTACGGCACCTTCCTCGGGGCGACCTACGCCGGCCTGTTCCCCAAGCACGTGGGCCGGATGGTGCTCGACGGCGTCATCGACCCCGCCCAGGACGGCAAGCAGTCGGCTCTCGGGCAGGCCAAGGGCTTCGAGCGGGCCACGCGGGCGTATGTCGAGCACTGCGTCGGCACCGGCCAGTGCCCCCTCGGCAAGACCGTCGACGAGGCGATGCAGGGGCTCAGCGACTTCCTCAAGCAGGTCGACGCCAAGCCGATCGACGCCCGCGGCATCGGCACCGGCACCCTGACCGAGGGGTGGGCCTCGCTGGGCCTGGCGCTGCCGATGTACTCCTCCGAGCTGTGGCCCGACCTGGACCAGGCGCTCCTCGCCGCCAAGCAGGACAACGGGCAGCCCCTCATGCGGCTGGCGATGCAGTATGCCGACCGCAACGACGACGGGACCTACAAGGGCAACATGCTCCAGGCGATCAACGCGGTGAACTGCCTGGACCGACCGACTCCCGGTGGCGCGGACACCTTCGTCCAGGAGGAGAAGGACTTCACCGCCGTCGCCCCGGTGTGGGGTCGCTTCATGGCCTGGGGCGAGTCCGTGTGCGGCCCCTGGCCGGTCAAGGGCCCGGGCAAGGCCGAGCCGATCAAGGCGGCCGGCTCCGGACCCATCGTGGTGCTGGGGACCACGCGCGACCCGGCGACGCCCTACGAGAACTCCGTGGCCCTGGCCAAGGAGCTGGACGAGGGCGTCCTGGTCACCCGCGACGGCGACGGCCACACGGCCTACCAGCAGGGCAACAACTGCATCGACCGACTGGTCGACGACTACCTCGTCAAGGACAAGGTGCCCCACGACGGCGCCCGCTGCTGAGTTGGCTCGCGGGCCTGGCTGACCTGTATAGTGAGCGACCGGTCGTCCCGGACGGCCGCTGCCGCTTTAGCTCAGTCGGCCAGAGCGATTCACTCGTAATGAATAGGTCGTCGGTTCGATTCCGACAAGCGGCTCGGACAAGGCCCTCCACCACCGTGGGGGGCCTTTCCGCTGCTCAGAGGCCCATAGTCGCACGTCGTGGTGGTCATGCGGCGTCTCCGTCCGCGTCGCCCGCGGTCGTCTCGGGGGCGGACGTGCCCTCCGGTGCCCCCTTGGTGCCCCCGACGAGGTCGGCAGCGGCCCACAGGTTGCGGTCGATGAGGTGCCCGTAGAGGTCCATCGTCATGGTCGCGGTGGCGTGCCCCAGGACCCGCTGGACCACCTTGGGGTCAGCCCCGGCACCGAGCCACAGCGACGCCGCCGTGTGCCGCAGGTCGTGCGGGCGCATCGTCGGGCGACCGATCGCGGCGATGGCCCCCGACCACCCAACCGTGCGACGCCAGTTGGACTCGGCCAGAGCCCCACCCCGGGGAGCGGCGAACAGCCAGTCGCTCGGGGACCTGCCCGCGGCCCAGCGCTCCACCACCTCACGAGCAGCGGCAGGCAGAGGAACCGTGCGGGCGCCGTAGCCCTTCAAGGTCTCCTCGTAGAGCGCACCCGTGCCCGAGTCGGCGATCACCGTGCGACGCAGACGCAGGCCCGGACCGGGGGAGGTGATGACGTCACCCACCTGCAAGCCCGCCACCTCGCCCCAGCGCAGACCGCACAGACCCAGGACGATGACCAGGTCGCCATACCGACCACGACACGCAGCAGCCAGAGCATGCAGCTCGTCAACGCCGAGGAACTGCCCCTCACGACGAGCCTTGCGACCACCCGTGACGACCTTGACACCCTGCGCCGGATTCTTCGCGATCCGGCCGTCCTGCACCGCATAGGCCAGCAGGGACCGCAGGGTCGCCAGATAACGGCTCGCCGTCGAGGGCGCCAGGCCCGAGGCGACGAGGTCACCCGCCCACGCCGACACCTGAGCCGCCGTGATCGACGACAACGGCGCCCGACCGAAACGAGGCTGGATGTGCCCCTTCCACGCCGACTCGTGGGCCCGCCGCGACTTGCGCTTCTGAGTCTCCAGGGTGCGCAGCCAGTCGGCGGCGATCCCCTCCAGGGGGAGACGCCCACGGCGCGGGTCGAACCACTCACCCGCCTGCAGGCTGCGCACCTGGTCCCGCTCCCACGACTCGGCATCCCGCTTACGGTCGAAGACGCGCGTCGCGACCTCACGACCACCGTGCTTGACGCGGGCACGGTAACGGACGACACCACCACGAGTGATGCGCTGCACGCTCATGCCGCCGCAGCCTCACGCTGCTCCGCCAGCCAGGCATCCACGTCAGCAGGGGACCAAAGAAGCCGACGACCGACCTTGTAGGCCGGTGCGAAGCGACCCTCCTGCCGCAGCCACCGGATCGTCTGCACCGGCACACGCAGGCGCTCCGCTACCTCAGCAATGGTCAACAGATCCATGACAGTTCCTTTCAACGAGCGGGAGTAAAAGTGAGGCTCTTGCGCTGCTCAGCGCGCCATTGGCGGTATTCGCGGGCGCGGGCAGCGGCGGCAGTGGCGAGGGCGGCGTCGCCGGGGCGGGGCCAGCCGGTGCCCGCGTACTGCCAGGACCCGATCACCAACGTCGTCTCGTCCTCGTCATCGGCCAGCAATCGCGCTTCGAGGTCGCGGGTGTCCAGGGGCCGGCCTTCACGGGCGGCTTGGGCCGCGAGGCGCTGAAAGCGCTGCCGTGCCCGGCGGAGCCTGCCGAGGGTGACGGAGTACAGGCGGGACTTGGTGGTGAAGTGGCCGCGGAAGCCGAGCATGTGGGCCCACTTCCCCAGGAGCGCGTAGACGTCTCGTCCGGTCTTGGGGTCGACTCCCCCGGCGGCCTGATCACGTCCCGACGCTCGGCGGGCATCGCGGACGGCGGCGAGGAATCCGAGGTGTCGGGCGTGGGCAGCCAACTTTGCGAGGTGGGGGCGGTGGGCGTCGGTGCGGAGGTCGGTGGCGTCTTTGGTGGCGTACTTGGCGAGGTACCCGGCGACCTGCTCCGGGGAGAGTTCGTCGCTGGTGCGCAAATGCGTGGGGCCGGTGGTGATGGTCTTGACGTCGATCTGGCGTCCCCAGGCGAGGGTTCTCGGGGTGTCCCAGTCGGCGGCGGCCGGGGCTGGGCAGGTCACGGTTCTGGCGGCGGTGGTGACGAGGGTGGCGAGGGTGTCGCCGTCGATGGGTGCGGGGGTGCCGGGGCCTTCTGGTCCGTCGAGGCGGATGAGGGCGTGGAAGTGGATGGCGCCGCGGGTCTGGTATTCGGCGACCTTGGCGAACTGCAGCGACGCCACGTCCCGTAGCCGGGAGGGCGCGACGTGGAGGTGTGCGGCGAGGTGGCGGCGGATGGTGATGGTGGTGCGGCGCCAGAGTTCGGGGGCGTGCCATTGCCAGACGAGGGCGGTGGTCCAGTCGTAGCAGTCCCAGCACAGGGGTGACCCGACGTGGGGGTCGTCGTCGGTGTGACGGGCGTGGCAGGCGAGGCGCACGCCGTGGGGGCAGCGTTCGACGCGGTCCGTCGAGCGGGGTCGGCACTTGGCGTTGTCGGGGCGGGTGCCGTGGACGTGGCCGAAGGAGGGGGCCGTGAAGGTGACGAACAGCAACGGCGCCGAGGAGACCGAGGCTGGGATGGTTTTGCCGCCGGTGATGCCCGCGCGGATGACCTCGAAGGTGTCGCGGGCGTAGGTGCGGGAGCAGGCGGGGCAGATGTGGGCGCGGCGGTTTCCGCAGGGGATGAGCACTTCACCCAGAGGTGCCTGCGCGGAGGAGAAGGTGGACAGGACTTCCCCGGTGCGGGAGTCGAGGGTGGTGGAGTGGCCGGTGAGGCGGATGGGGTGCGCACAGTTCCCCACCGATGCCAACGCCGAGGAGAGGGCATCAGCGGTGCCGTCCAGGAACCGCGACAGGACGGATGAGACAACGGCGGGGGTGGTGGGCAGGTCCAGCGGTGCACCCTCCCCGAACCCTGGAAACGAACCGAACGACGCCGGGGCGCCGGCCTTTCCTAGGGTCCGGGTGGGTGCGCCACTGTGGCTGTCCACCACGCTCACGCCGCGCTCCCCAACAGGGGCATGGCGCCCTGAGCACCGACCAGGTGTCCGCGACGGGAACGCAGGGGCTCCCAGACCGTCCCGGCAGGCCCGACAGCGCGACGAGCCGCAGCAGCCGGAGCGACAGAGGCGGGAGCGGCCGGGGTGGGAGTGGCCGGGGTGGCCCAGGTGGGGGCGGTGTCGGCGGTGTGGGCGTGGGGGTCGCGGTCGGTGCCGGCCCACCAGCCGCCGGTGACATCCAGGGCGTCGACAGCAGCCAGACAATCCAGCACGACCGGGCAAGCCGCGCACACCGCGGCCATGGTGGCGGCGTCCCAGGGGTGCACGTCGGCGTGGTCGCTCAGCCACGGCAGGTCCAGGCGGGTAGCGCACGCCGCGTGGGAGTCCCAGCGCGTCGGGTCGGGGCGGCTTACCAGGGCGGTGGTGGTGGTCATGCGGCTTCTCCCTTCTCGTCCGTAGCGGTCGTGCTCGTGTCGGTCACGGTGTCCGTGCTAGTGGTGTTCTTGGGGCGGGTGTTGCGGGTGCGGCGGGTCTTGGGGGTGCCCTCGACCAGGGAGGCGCCGGGTTCGTGGACGTGTCCGGACACGCGGGTCACGTCGTGGGTGGCCGCGAGGGCGGGTGCTTGCCAGGCGCTGGGGGTGGTGTTGGTGGCGTGGGTGCCGTCCTCGACGCGGCGCAGGTAGGTGGCGTAGGTGGTGGAGTCGAGGCGGGCGCGGGTGAGGGGGTGGCCTGGGGTCTCGGTGAGGCAGATGCCGGGTGGGAAGGCGCGCACGTCGGCGGGGTCGACGTCGATGCCGTCGTGGAGCATGCGGATGCTGTCGGTGGAGTCACAGCGCAGGGTGATGCGGGTGGGTAGGTTGGCGCGGTCGTCGGTGTCCAGGGTCTTCGCGCTCATCCGCTGCGCGAGCACCACCACCCGCACCCCGACCTTCGCGCCCTCCCGGACGAGGCGTCCGACCTGGCGTTCGATCAGCGGGGTGATGCGGTCGCCGGCCTTGCGGCCGGTGGTGTCGTCGTCGCTGCGGGCTGCGGCGAGCAGGCCGGGGTATTCCTCCAGGACGACGACCAAGACCGGCGTCGCGGGGGTGAAGCGGGTGAGCTTGTCCACCCCCGCGTGGGTGAGGGTGGCGATGCGGTGGTCCATCTCGGTCACGAGGGCGGTCAGGACCGCGGCGTGCGCGGTCATGTCGCGGGTGCCGGTCGCGATCCACGCCCCACCCCGCCCCGCGCACCAGGGGCCCAGGAGGATGCCGGAGGGGTCGCAGCCGGTGACGACGACATCGGTGCGCATCGACAGGCCTGCGAGGAGGGTTTGGACGCCGTGGGACTTCCCGCCACGGGTCTGGCCCTGCAACCCGATGTGCGCGTCCACCCAGGGGTCCCACGTCAGATCCGTCCCATCCTCCCTACGCCCGAGGACCACCGGTCCCCGAGCACTGGTCGGGGGTGCGGAGGGGCGGGGGGTGTCCAGGACGCGGACCATGCACAGGTGCCAGACCGCGACGCTCGGGGAGGCCTTCTCGGCGCGGACGGAGGACGCGCCGGCCATCGCCGCGACCGCCTCGGCCTGGGCGAGCACGTGAGCGGCGGTCTTGCCCGCGGGGACCCGGACCCGCACGTGCAGGGTCGTGGACGTGGCCTTGACCCGGGCCCGGGCGGGACGCCACACCGTCACCTGGTCGCCGTCCTTGGCCGTGGTGGTGTGTTCCCGGCCGAGGTCGAGGACCTGGCTCATGCCCGGCCAGGACCGGCGCCACCACCACGACAAGCGGACTCGTCGCCAGGGGCCGGCGCACCACCGCTCGAACCCCACCGGATCCACCTCCCGCCACCAGGCCCCCACCAGAGAGGGCACCGCAACGGCGAGGAGCACGAGGGTGAAGAGGCGGGTGCCGCCCACCAGCCACGACACCACCCCAGCGACAGCGAGGGCTGCGGTGTGGCGCTTGTGCCGCCAGCACCACCAGGCGAGCCGCCACACCCCCACCAGGACGGCACGGACCGCCGTGGCCAGGACTGGGCCCACCACCCGCGCGAGCCCTGTGACCCGGCCCGTGATCCGGTCCGCAGACGACGCGAGCACCGCAGCCACCAGAGACGACACCGTGGTCGTGGACGCGACCGGAGCCGTGACCGGGGACAAGACCGGAGTGGCCGTTGAGGGCGTGGACGCGGCCATCGCGGGGACCGGGGTCGTCGGGGCCGTGGGGGTGGTGACCGTCGTCGTTGACGTGTCCGCGGTCATGGTCAGGCCGCCTCAGACTTCCGCGGCGCCTGGACCTTGCTGCTCTGGCCGGGGGCGACCATCCCCTCAGCCCGATACGACCACGCGATCCGCGCTCGACCGTTACCCATCTCCTCCACGTACGGCAGCGCGGTCAGGCCCACGAACTCCACCGGCGTGAACGGAAACGGCGTCTCATTGGTCGGCGGCACCGGCTGATGCGCGGCCACGATCTTCACCGTCACCGTCTTGTCCTTCTTCCCCGCCTCCGGATCCGCGTCCAGCACCTGCACCGCCCACACCGGCAACCCCGTATCCCGATCCACCTGCTGCGGCCTCGACCCATCCGGGCGCGCCGCAGCGTTGAAGTCCACCACCGGCGCCACCTCACCCACCAGAAACGTCGAGTGCGGGAACACGGTGTGGTGCGCGAACGGGATCCGCTTCTGCATAGCCATGATCAAGCCCTTCCATAGGTTGCCTAAGTTGGCTAGTCATCTGCCAACAACGACAGAGTGAACTAGCCTGGCTAGCCATGTCAAGACGTGGAGCGTTTGATCATGCTGGCCAGCCAACCGGCCGCGTAGCCTGGAGGCATGGCGCTCGACCTCGATGACCCCCGACCCCCGTACCAGCAGGTGGCGGCATCCCTGCGCGCCTCGATCCTGACCGGGGTCTTCCCGCCGGGAGAGAAGATGCCCTCCCAGGCCGAGCTGTCCGAGCACTACGGTGTCGCCCGCATGACCGTCCAGCAGGCGCTACGCATCCTCAAGGACGACGGGCTCGTCACCTCTCGGCAGGGCAGTGGCATGTTCGTGCGTGAGCGGATGGCCAAGCCTGTGGGGCTGCGCCCCCACATCGAGCAGGCGTTCCGCGACCAGCACGTCACCATCGACTTCGCCGGTCAGACCTCCGAGACACTGCACGGAGTGCTCAGCGAACCCCTCGACCAGGTCCGCACCGGGCGCCTGTCACCCGAGACCATCGCCATCCGCGTCCTTGTCCCGGACCTCACCCGGCCCCTGGCTCTGCCGGCCGCCGCAGACGGCGACGAGACCATCTCCGCCAAGGCACGAGACCGGCTGCGCGGCATCACCGACCGCCACCTGAACGCCCTCACCGCCACCGTCGAAGAACTCGCAGACCTAGGCCTGGTCAAGACCGGCACCGTCGAAGCCCGCCAGCACGGCACCACACCCCTGTTCAAGGCCTACGTCATCAACGACGTCGACGTGTTCTTCGGCTACTACCCCGTCGTCCGCCACGAGGTCCGCCTCGACTCCGACCGCGCCGAGATCCTCGACCCCATGGGCAAGGACACCGTCCTGTTCCAATACACCGACGACGGCAACCCCGACGACCCCGGCACCCAGTTCGTCCACCAGACCCGCACCTGGTTCACCAGCCTGTGGGACACAGTCGCAGAGCCCCGCCCATGAACACCTCTCCCACGGCCCGCGAGCTCATCGCCAACTGCTCAGCCCTCCTGCTCGACTTCGACGGACCCATGGCCGCCCTCATGCCACCACCACGGAACGCCGAAGCCGCCCAACGAGTCCGGCACGCCGCCGCTGTCGACCTCCCCAGCGACCTACGCACCACCACCGACCACCTCGCCATCCTGCGCCACCTCCTCGACCAACCCGACGCACTCGCCCGAGCAGAAGCCGAAGCCACCGCCGCCGAAATCGACTGCGCACGCACCTGCGAGCCCGCCCCCTGGCTCCCCGACCTCCTCACCGAAACCCACTACCGCGGCATCCCCTGGGCCGTCGTGACCAACAACAGCCCGGAAGCAGTGTGCTCATTCCTGAGTCGTTTCAAGTTTGCAGCCCCGGCAGCGGTCGTTGGCCGGGAGCCAAGCACTGTGGCTCGGATGAAGCCAAATCCATTCTTTGTCTCAGTTGCAGTGCGCGCCACTGGCGCGAGCACCGGGACCGCTCTCTTCGTGGGCGATTCAGTAAGTGACATGAGTGCAGGGATAGCTGCGGGAGCGCGAATGCTCGGCTATGCGAAAACTCCAGGTCGAGGTCGCGAACTCATTTGCGCCGGGGCAAACGCCCTCGTATCGCCTGGACTCTCAATCTCAGAGCCGTAGTGAAGCGAAAAACATACAGGGCTTACATGTTTTGATTGCGTTACGCGCACACGGCCCCGCATTATCCCCGTTGCGGTGCGTGTATTATCTCACGTTTTAGATGCCTCTACCGTAACGCCCACCTTGCGCACTAAATAGGCGGAGACGTCCTCGCATGCGACCTCAGATGGCTCGAATAGTGCCAGATTTACCCCGTCACCCACTGAACTTTGATAAAGAACTCCGTCGAAACCGCAATTTTTGATGAACTCGCAGAGATACTGGCTCGGCACATACTCATAAGCTGCCGTTCTAGGTAAGACTGGTTTCGTGAGTTCTTCCCCTAGTGCTTCGAGCAAAGGAACATCAGCGCGCAACTGCAGGACCCCGTCCGAATCGGCCAAAATAAAAGGCGAGACCGCGGCCCGAGGACTTCGCAGGTCGACGAGCCGCACTCTAGGCAAGCGGAACTGGGCGATGCTCGCGAAATCGCCAGTATGGGGTCTAGTCTCCGCGACGCACGTCTCCACATCTGACGCAACATATAAATAAGGAATGCCCGCTGGGTTGGCGCGTCCCCCTGAGGCCAGATGCGGAGGAGGAGCGCCCATCTGATCCGCTGGATACGGATCTACTCCGTCCATAAGCCGGCAGCGAAACCATTCTTCGTCCGGCCCGAAGTCGTCACAAACCAGCAAGTCCAGCAAGTCCCTGAGCCTAGACAGGTCTATTTGATGATCGGCAAACCAGCGATTGCTATGCATCATACCAGTTCGGAGAACCTGCCACTGGCTGGCAGTCGAAGGGGATTCCTGATTGGCGGGCAAGAAGTTCTTTCTGACGATGTCACCATCGTCCAGAACGTCCGCCAGTAATTCCTTCGCATGAGCGTCATCCATCACCGGATGCGCGAAGATCCCCCAATCTTCGCGAAGCCATGAAACGAGGGGGCGGCCACCTATATCAACCTGTTCATAAGCGCTCGTCACTAATTCAAATATGGATCGCAACTGTCCAGGTTTAAGGAGGTATGAATGCTGGCCCCCGCAATAGTCGCACCGCAGGGGATCAGCGCTCTCGGTTGCGAGATAGACAAAAATGCTCTTCTCTAGCTGCCTGTCCCCAAAGCAATTTGGGCAACATTGGCGCTCAGTCATGGGACGCCCCGCCTCGATACCTAGCCATGGTCTCGAGATGATGCTTGATGGATAGCTTCTTTACATACCCAAGGCCTGGGAAGTGGCCCTTCTCGTGCAGTGCAAAGAGTTCTGCTACGGCGGCTGTATCGTAGATCTTTGACTGTTCACCCTGTGCGGCTGTCACCAACTTATCTAGCGCCTGGGCGAATTTTCCGGCCGGATCGGTCGGCGTGTCGTTGGTGTCGGAGACAAAATGACGCACAAACATAGCGTCGTCTCGGGATGGATCAATATAGGTGAGATGGATGGCAACGGCGTATGCGGGGCCGCCACCCTCTGAGTACATGTCACCTACCGTCAGAAAATCACCATAGCCTTGCACGTTCATCTCGTCGAACGTAACGTGCAGGTCAGAAAAATAGTCTTCGTGGTCGTAGTCGGCATTACGTTTATTCTGAAATCCATCGCGCACTAGAACCTTCGTTGTAGCGCCAGAGAATCTGCGCCGGTAGAGTCTTGAGGTGAACTCGTCCAAGAAGACATGCTCGGTGACTTGGTCCTCTGAAACAACTGCATCAATAACGCTAGATGCGTCGCTGGCTCCCGCGTGGATTAAGCCAAACGGTCTGGTGGTCAGCTGTCTTAGCCGTGCGATCTCATGGGAGGGGTTGTAGTTGCCATCGAGCTGCACCGCAGGGATGATATTTTCGGATATGAAGTGCTCCAGTAAGTCGCATACACTTTGACCATTCTGCGATAAGTCACCGTGTCGAGGATTAATGATCACAAGGGCCCGAGCGCCCACCGTCTGCAGGGATTCAAGGCTGCGTTCGAGGCTCTTCAAGGATGCTCGAACGGGCTCAATTATTGGGGTAAAATTAGACTCTGCAATGAGCGTCGCAGTTTCACGAATGGCGATTAATTCGAACTGCTTTCCGCGAAAAAACGGGTAATACATTTGCTCTCACTTCCAATTCGACACTTCTGCCATCGGCACTTGCAGAACAGCCTTTAATCGGCGACAATCAGATTCTGGCACGTCGCAAGAGAGGGCGACTGCCCAAAGGCTTGTTGGAAGCGATCTGATGTAGTCGTTCATGTCGGCTTTGGATCGCGAACCCTTGAGTATCTCCGTCATGGCAGCGTGCACGTCGGCCGGAGCAAGGCCCTCTGCAAGAGTCCTGAGCATCCTGCGACGCTGCGTATTCGGGCAGGAGGGAACAGAAACACCTAAAGCCTGGAGGACCGCGGTGGCCTCGCTGACTCGAAGAACGTCCACAATGTCAGCGCTGGACGTTCTGCTTGGACGATTTTCAGGCGCCCTGACAGACTGCAGGGTATATCTGGCGGATAGGGTCATTACCCCCACGTCAGGTGGTGCGATCTTCAGAATCTGCGGAATGTGATTTGGACTAGCAACAATGCAAACAGATGCGAATACTTTAGAGTATGAAGCAATCTGGCCAGGTAAGCGACTCAGGGTGTCGCGCTCCGACTTAACCTCGTAGGCGGTGGCCGTGCCATTCAGCAGGACTAGATCCGCTTTGTTGGGGCCAACGCGCCATTCGCTGACTAAGGTTGCCGTGCGCAGGGAATGGCGCCCCATGGCTACCTTCTGGGCGATGGCCGACTTATATACATACTCGTCTCGCGCGCCTATTCGACTGAGGATGTTAAACGCATACTCGAAGCCTTCTGCAAGGCAGGCGTTTCTTCCGACTTGGGCGACTATTCCAGTCTGAATGAGAAGCCTTCCGAGCATGGGAGAATACCCCTTGGTGCTCAGATCTCGATACACGCCAGGCGAGAAGATTCGTGTCAGAGCTGATGGGTGATATGGGATCTTTGTGTGCTTCTCCATGTCGTCCCTTCTGCGGCAGATCTTCATAATATCCGGATGACTCCAGTGTCGCAGACATATCCGTGGTCCTCGTGAGTGGGCCTGGTGAGGAGTTTCTGTACTGGTTCAAGGCGCGCCTTCGGCGCGCGGGCCCGTCCGCCTGCGGCGGCCGGCGCTGCGCTGCGGCCTGGCGGCCGTTCTCGCGCTCGTCCGCCGCAGGCTCCCCGGGCCCAGGCATGACGAAGGGGCGCCCCGAGCCAGTGCCCGAGACGCCCCATGCCAGAGCGACCGCCAGTGCGTGCAGCGCTCCTCAGTGCCGCCGTCACCTCCTCCTGCCGGGCTCCACCGCCCGGACCCGCGACCCGACGCGATCCGCCACAGCCCGCGCCAATCTCACCAAGACCAACACGTGGCGGATCACGCCGGAACGGGAGACCTCTGCCGTGCCCCCGTGGTGCCCCCGGTCGTGTCGAAACGGCCCCGAACACCCGTCACCCAACAGGCCCTCAACACCTGGTCCTTGTGCGTGAGAGCACAGGTCCGACAGGAGGCATCCGGTCTCGTAATGAATAGGTCGTCGGTTCGATTCCGACAAGCGGCTCGGACAAGGCCCTCCACTGCGGTGGGGGGCCTTTCCGCTGCTCAGAGGCAGGCGCATCGCCTCGGTCGCGCGAGGTCGCCTCGCGGCAGCACGCCGACGCGCACCCTCCCCGATCGGAGTCGCCCGAGCCGGGGTGGGCGTGGGGAGGTGCGCGTGGGCGTCGGGAGGCGGGCCGGGGCGGGGGCAGCCGGGTGGTCAGCGGCCCGCACGTGCCTGGGGGGTGCGCCGAAAAGGTCACCCACCCCGGCGGGGGACCAGGGCTGCGGGCAGCCTCGGTGCCGGGGTGGGTGACCTCAGGCGATCAGCGGATCAGGCCTTGGGGTAGTGCGTGCTCAGCATGGTGTCGACCCACTGACGCATCTGCGGCTCCTGGACGAACCCGACGAGCGGCTTGAGCTGCATCTTGCCGTTGTAGAAGACGTACATGATCGGCATGCCCTCGGGGCGGATGCCGCGGCCGTGGAGCAGGCAGGCGACCGTCGGCAGGTCGGCGTTGACGAGGCTCCACTTGCCGCCGTCGGCCTTGACCATCTTCTCGGCCATCTCGCCGTGCTTGCGGAAGGGGCGACCCATGTGGACGCGCAGCGCGACCGGGTGACGCTTGGACATGGCGATCATCTGGTTCCAGGTCGCGGTGTCCTTGAGGTCCATGACGAGCGGGTCGCCCGCGGGGGCCTGGCCCTTGGCGACCGCGTCGAGCCAGGCGGTGATGGCCGCCTTGTCACCCTCGTAGCCGGCGTGGCGGGCGATCTCCTTGCCGTTGCGGAAGGCGATGAGGGTCGGGAACCACGGGTTGTCGAACTTCTTCCACAGCGCCGGGAAGGCGGTGCCGTCCAGGCGCGTGTACTGCCAGGAGCCCTTGTCGGCCCGGTACTTCTCGTCCATGATCGGCGCGAGCGCCAGGCAGGGCTCGCAGTGGTCCTTGGAGAAGTCGATGACGACGGTGCGCTTGGCGGACTCCTCGACGACGTCCTTCTGGAAGTTCTTGTCGGTGAGCTGCACGGCGCCCGGGGGGAGGGTGGGCAGGGTGCCGTCACCGGGGACCGGGGCGGGCTTCGGCGGGACCGGGGCGGGCTTGGTCGGGCCGGGCTTCGGCGGGACCGGGGCGGGCTTCGGCGCCTGGGTGGGGGCGGGGCCGGGCTTGACGGGGCCGTAGGCCTTGACCACGCTGCTGATCCAGGAGCTGGTCTTGTCCTGGCCGCCCCAGCCGACCAGGCGGGCGGGCGACTTCATCTCGCCGCTCTTGCCCCAGGGGATCATCGTGGGCAGCCCTCGGACGCCGAACTCCTGGGCCGCGTCCTTGGCCTTGTCGGTGTCGATGACCGCGAGGGTCCACGTGCCGCCGGCCTTGGCGTTGATGTCGTGGATGACCGGGTCGAGCTGGCGGCAGGCGCCGCACCAGGACGGCGCGGTGACCAGGAAGACGACGGGCTTGGACTTCGCCATCTCCTTGACCTGGGCCTTGTTGGCGGCGGTGACCTCGACGACCGAGCCCTGGGCGGCGACGGCGACGGCCGGGACGGAGCGGGTCTGGGCGGCCGGCGCGGCCAGGGCGGGGGTGAGTCCGGCGCCGAGACCGGCCACCAGGAGACCGGCGGCCAGGGCGCTGGCGGCCTTCGACGAGCTGTGCATGTGAGTTCCTGTCTGGAGCGGGGCGAGGCCCGGGGACGAAGGGGTGCCTGCGCGAGCGCTCGACCTGAGCGGGCCGCGCTGCGCGACAGGGACACCTCGGACCATAGCGACCGGCCAAACAGGGGAAAACCCGCCTACCCACCGACAGACCTCGCGGGTCACCCCGGGTAGCGGCTGGGTCGGCTGCGTCATGTGTTCCGTCGGGAAGGTGGCGATAGGTCACAATTCGAACACGAGTAGTGATCCCGATCGCCGTTCTCGTGGGCGGTTCGTCGTACGGCCCTCAGCGGGCCTTCAGCGACCGGTCCGGTCGACGGGGTCGGCAGCCGCGCTCAGCGGATCAGCCGTCGTTCCCGGGCCACCCGGGCCGCGGCCGTGCGGTTGTCCACGCCGAGCTTGTCGTACAGGTGCACCAGGTGCCCCTTGACCGTGGACTCGGACACGAACAGCCGCCGTGCGATCTCCCGGTTGCCTGCCCCGGTGGCGAGCAGCTGCAGGATCTCCGCCTCGCGCGGGCTCAGCGCGGCGTCGGGGGCGGCGACGCGACCGACCATGCGCAGCGCCACCTCCGGGGACAGGGCGGGGCGGCCGGCCGCCGCGTCGAGGACCGCCTGCACCAGGGTGGTGGTGGGGGTGTCCTTGAGGACGTAACCGACGGCGCCGGCCTCGAGGGCCCCGAAGATGTCGGTGTCCGCGTCGAAGGTCGTCAGCACCATCACCTGCACCTGCGGGTGCGCCGCGCGCAGCCGCCGGGTGGCCTCGATCCCGGTGATCCCGGCGCCGAGCTGCAGGTCCATGAGCACCAGGTCCGGGTCGCGCCCGGAGCGGGCGAGCGCGTCGACGACCACCAGCGCCTCCTCCCCGGAGGCGGACTCGCCGACCACCTGGATGCGCGGGTCCGCGGCGAGCAGGGTGCGCAGCCCGGCGCGGACGACGGGATGGTCGTCCACCAGGACGATCCGTGAGGTCATGGCTGCTCCTGCGACGGCGCGGGTGGGTGGGAGGTGGGCGCCGGGTCGACGGCGGTATGTCGGACGGGGGCGGTCAGCGCCACCGTCGTCCCCTCGCCCGGGACGCTGTCGACGGACACCGCGCCACCCACCGCGGCGAGTCGGGCCCGCAGCCCCCGCAGCCCGAAGTGCGCCGACTCGTCGGACGGCTCGGGCGCGGCGGGGTCGAAGCCCACCCCGTCGTCGACCACGTCCACGACCACCTCGTCCCCGAACCAGCCCAGCCCGACCGCGCACCGGGACGCCTGCGCGTGCTGCAGGACGTTGGCCAGGGTCGCCTGGGTGCCGCGGTGCAGGGCGGTCGCCGTGGCCGGATCCAGCTGCGGTGGGGGGCTTCCCGTGACCGAGAGGGTCACGTCGAGCCGGTGGCCGGCGGCCTGCGAACGGTGGGCGGTGTCGGCGACGAGCCCCCGCAGGGCGGTCTGGAGCCCGGCCGCGCCGGCGGGCCCGCCGCCCAGGTCACGGATGAACCGCCGCGCCTCGGTGAGGTTCTCGCGTGCCGTGGTCTCGATGAGGGCGAGCCCCTGCGGGTCGTCGGGGCGGCAGGTGCGGGCCAGCACGACGATCGAGGCGAGTCCTTGACCGATGGTGTCGTGGATCTCGCGGGCGAGCCGCTCGCGCTCGGCGAGGACGCCGTTGGCGTGCTCGGTGGCCGCGAGGTCCTCGTGGGTGCGGCGCAGCTCGTCGAGCAGGGCGCGGTGGCGCAGGGCGTCCCGGCGCAGCTGCCCGTAGATCGCGTGGCCGAGCAGGGCCACCAGGGCACCGAGCAGCGGGCCGAGCCAGGCTCCGACCGACGGGGGAGCGGTCGGGCGGCCCCACAGGTGGTCGCGCCCCGCCCCGCCCGCCACGGCCCAGCCCACCATGGCGAGCACCGCGAGGGGCCCGGCCGGCCCAGGCAGCGCGAGCAGGGCGAGGAAGAACAGCGGAAAGGCCACCCACGCGAAGCCGTCCGCGACCAGCACCCCGAGCCCCCACACGAGCAGCAGCCCGGCCAGCCACCACCGGGTGCCCGGCCCGAGCGGCAGCGGCGACAGCGGGTCGCGGCGGCCGACGCGGTCGGACAGGGGATGAGGACGGGTGCTCCCGGCGGCATACAGCAGGAGCAGGAGCCCGGCCGCACCCAGGGCGAGCCAGGCACGAGTCTGCCCGGCGGGCACGGCAGCGCGCTGCAGCCAGGCCCGCAGCACCGCCACCAGCGTCAGCAGGGCGACGGCGGTGTGCATGGCGTGCCGCATCGTCACGACCAGGCGGCGGTCGCTCACGGGTCCGGCGGGCACGCTCACCCGCGCACGATAACCCCGCGTGGGTGGCTCGTCACCGGTCCGAACGGACCGTCCTGACCCGTCCGGTCGTCGCGGGAGACCGACCGCCGGCCCCTGCCGGACCGGTCCGGCGCGACGCGAGGCTGGACCCATGTTCGTCGCCCTGCGTGAGATCCGTACCGCGCGAGGACGGTTCGCCCTGATGGTGACCGTCGTCGCGCTGATCACCCTGCTCCTCGCCGTGCTCACCGCCCTCACCCAGGGGCTGGCCCGGCAGTCCACGTCCGCCCTCGACGCGCTCGACGGACGCGTCGACCGGGTCGTGCTCACCCCCACCGCGGGGACGACCCCGACGTATGCCGACTCGGTGGTCACCGCCGCGCAGGCCGACACCTGGTCGAGTGCGTCCGGGGTGACGGGCGTGGAGCCGCTGGCCGTCGGGCACGCCCGGGTCGGGCGATCCGGCACCGGGGCCGCCGCGTCGGTGGCGCTGTGGGGGGTGGCGCCGGCCGGGGTGGCGGCCCGGGCCCTGACCGGTGAGGACCTCACCCGTGAGGCCGGCAGCGCCGACGCCGACAGGGGCCGGGGCGACGCCGATCACGCCGTCAGCGCCGCCGCGGCCGGGCCGCTCGACGAGGGGGCGATCGTGCTGCCCCAGGACACGGCGGACGCGCTCGGCGTCCGGGCCGGCGACACGGTCGACGTCGAGGGGCACGGTCTGCGGGTGGCGGCGGTGCGGCCCACCCGGTGGTACGCGCACTCCCCGGTCGCCCTGCTCACCAGCCGGACCTTCGCCGAGGTGGGGCACCTGGCCCGCGGCCAGGTCGGCTCGGCGCTCCTGGTCCGCAGCGCCGCGTCCGACGACGTCCTCGCGGCCCTGGACGCCCGGGCCGGGACGGTCGCCCTCACCCCCCGCGACTCTCTGGGGGCCCTGCCCGGCTATCGCAGCGAGCACTCCTCGCTGCTGCTGATCCAGGGCTTCCTCTACGCCATCTCCGCACTGGTCGTGCTGGCCTTCGTGAGCGTGTGGACGCTCCAGCGCACCCGCGACCTGGCGGTGCTGCGCGCCCTGGGCGCGTCCCGGCGCTACGTCCTCGGCGACGCCCTCGGTCAGGCGGCGAGCCTGCTCGTCGTGGGCACCGCGCTGGGCGGCGCGCTCGGGGCGGCCCTGGTGCTCGCGATCCGTGACGTCGCCCCCGTCCTCGCCGGACCGACGACCGTCGGCATACCCGTCCTCGGCATCGCCGTCCTGGGCCTGCTCGGCTCGGCGGCCGCCACCCGACGCGTCGCCCGCGTCGATCCCCTGCTCGCCCTCGGAGGTAGCTGAGATGACCCTCACCACCAGCCTGACGACCGCTCAGGGCGCCCTGGGCCGCTCCACCGGCGCCCTGGCGCTCGACCGAGTCACCGTCCGCCACCCCGACGGGGTCGCCGAGGACGGCTCGCCCCGGCACCTGCTCGCCCTGGACCAGGTCTCGCTGACCGTCGCCCCCGGCACGATCACCGCCGTCGTCGGACCGTCGGGGTCGGGCAAGTCCACGCTGCTGAGCGTGGTCGCCGGCCTGGTCGTGCCCGACGAGGGCGCGGTGACCGTCGGCGGCACCCGCCTGGACGGTCTGGACGAGGACGGGCGCACCCGCCTGCGCCGCGACCGCGTCGGGATCGTCTTCCAACAGCCCAACCTGCCGGCGTCCCTGACCGCGGTGGAGCAGCTGACCGTCGTCGCCCACCTCGCAGGGGCGCGCCGGGCCGGGCTGCGGGCGGCCCACGAGCGCGCCCGGCGGCTGCTCGACCGGGTGGGCCTGGGTGGCCTGGAGGACCGCCGACCGCACCAGCTGTCCGGCGGCCAGCGGCAGCGGGTCGCCATCGCCCGCGCCCTGATGCGGACGCCCGCCGTGCTGCTCGTCGACGAGCCGACCAGCGCCCTGGACCACGAGCGCTCCCGCGCGGTCGTGGACCTGCTCGCCGAGGTCACCCGGGAGGCGGACGTGGCGACCCTGCTCGTCACCCACGACCTGGAGACCACCGACACCGCCGCTCGGGTGGTGACGCTCAGGGACGGCCGTCTGGTCCCGCCGAAAGGCTGAGAGACGCCTGGCATACGCCCGAACGGTCGGCCACTGACGCACCGCCGCACCGATGAACTACGTAGAGTGAAAGGGTGAGCACGTCAGTCGGCCTCCGCCCCCGGCGCGACGCGGCCCGCTGGCCGCAGGTCGTGCCACCGCACGGCCTGCTCGTGGTGCTGCTCGGCTTCGTCGCCGCCACCCTCGCGCTCATCGGCACCTACTGGCTGCTGCCCGACCTGTCCTCCCGCAGCGTGGCGTTCGCCGCCTCCCGGATCCTGTCCACGGTCGCCTTCGCCGCCGGCGCGCTCACCTCCCGGCGCGGGTTCCGGCGGGACTGGCTGCTCATGACCGCGGCGATCCTGGTGTGGGCCCTCGGCGACCTGACCGCGGCGATCCGCGTCTACACCCACGGTGCGGTGGGGGACTGGCGCCTGGAGGGGCTGGGCTCGCTCGTGGCCTTCGTCCTCATGGGGGTGGGGGTCTTCCGGCTGGCCCACCGGGACGGCTTCGTGGCCGGGGCCGCGGTCAGCCTGGACGCCGCCGTCTACGTCGTTGCGGTCGCGCTGCTGTGGTGGGTGATGGTCGGCCAGCAGGTGCTGGACCACCACCAGGCCCACCCCTGGGAGGTGCTCCTCGCGAGCATCGGCCCGTTCGGCGACGCGCTGCTCCTCGCCGCCGCCACCGCCATCATCAGCTCCCGCAACGCCCATGCCCTCTCCTCGCGGGCCCTGGTCCTGATGGCGGCGGCCGCCCTCGTCGGGGACCTCGGCTTCGGCCGCTCGGTGAGCGGCCCGGAGCAGGTGCTGCCCCTGTGGGTGCCGGTGGTCTGGATGCTGCAGTTCGCGCTCGCCGCCGTCGCGGCGCTCAGCTCGGGCCTGGTCGCCGAGGACGCCCGCTCCCGGCTGTCCGCGGTGGGGGTCACCCTCACGACCTTCGCCATGGCCGGACCCCTCGTCGCGACGGTCCTACGGTCCTACCGCGGGGACCAGCCGCTGCGCCCCGGCACCCTGCCCGTCGTCCTCACGGGCACCCTGGCGATGATCCTGCTGGTGTCCTACCGCGTGCTCCTGGTCGTGCGCCAGCTCGAGTCCCAGGCCCAGGAGCTGGTCACCACCGCCCGCACCGACGAGCTCACCGGCCTGCCCAACCGCCGCGCCGGCCGCCACCTGCTCGAGGACGCCGTCGACGAGGCCCGAGCCCAGGATCGCCCGCTCGCCGTGGCGCTGCTCGACCTGGACCACTTCAAGGCGTACAACGACGCGCACGGCCACCAGGAGGGCGACCGGCTCCTGCGGTCCGCCGGTCGGTCCTGGACCGCCGCGCTCGGGGAGCGCGGTCTGGTCTACCGGTACGGCGGGGAGGAGTTCGTCGCCGTGCTGCCCGGCCACACCCTCGCCGACGCCCTGCCGCTGCTCGACGCGATGCGCCTGGCCACGCCGCTGGGTGAGACCTTCTCCGCGGGCCTGGCCGAGCTGCGCGACGGGGACGACGCCCAACGGCTCGTGGGACGCGCCGACGCCGCGCTGTACGCCGCCAAGGCCGGCGGGCGCGACCGCACCACGGCCAGCGCATGATCCGACTCGTCGTCGTGGTGGCGCTCGTCGCCCAGGCCGGCCTGTGGCTGGCCCCCGGTCGCTGGGGCGTGACGGTCGCCGCCGTCTGCGCGGCCACCTGCCTGACCGTCCTCGCCCGCGCCGGCCTGGCCCGGCCCACGCACCCTCGCCAGGGGCGACTCCTCGTCCGCGGCGGGATGCTCCTCGGCCTGGGCACGATGGGCGGGGCGCTCGCCGAGCCGTGGACCGGCAGCCCCCGCTGGGGGATCGCCGCCGTCGTCATGGTGGCCGGGTCCGTCTCGCTCGCCTGGGGCATGATCGGCGTCGCCCGCCGGGAGGGGCTCCTCCCCGACGCCGCCGTGGGCCTGGAGTCGGCCGCCACGGCGGTCAGCCTCCTCGTGGGATGGTGGGCGCTCACCGGCTGGCAGGCCGTGGTCGCCGCTCCCCGCTGGACCTCCCTCGCGGCCCACGTCTATCCCCTCGGCGCCGCCGCGCTGCTGGCCGGCCTGATCGTGCTGCTCGGGTCCCGCCGCGGCAGCGACGGGATCTGCCTCGCGCTCGTCGCGGCGGCCGCCCTGATGATCCTGGGCGACCTCGCGCACGGCCTGGCCACCATCGGGGTGCTCGCCGAGACCCCCGCCGTGGCCCTGTGGTCGAGCGGGTTCGCCGCGCTCGCCGTGGCGCCGCTGCTCGAGCGCCCGGACCGGGAGCCCCGCCTGTCCGCGGTGTCCGACGCCGGCGTGGTGCTGCTCCTGCTCTCGGTGGTGCTCCCCAGCGCGATCCTCGTCGTGCGCCGGGCGACCCTGGGTGAGGCGGTCACCCGCACCACCGCAGCCATCACCCTCGGCGGACTCCTGGTCGCGGCCCTGCTCGTGGCCGCCCGGCTGCTGCACCTCGTCCGCCTCGTCGAGGCACAGCACGAGCAGCTCCACCAGACCGCCCGCACCGACGAGCTCACCGGCCTGCCCAACCGCCGCGCCGGCGACCGCATCCTCGCGCGGGCCGTGCGCGAGGCCCGTCGCCACGGCACCCGTCTGACCGTCGCGATGATCGACCTCGACCACTTCAAGGAGTACAACGACAGCCGCGGCCACCAGGCCGGCGACCAGCTCCTGCGCTGGGCCGGACGGGCCTGGGACGCCGAGCTCGCCGACCGCGGCGCCCTCGCCCGGTACGGCGGCGAGGAGTTCCTCGTGGTGCTGCCCGACACCGATCTCGCGCACGCCACCGCGATCCTCGACGCCATGCGCAGCGCCACCCCCCGGCACCAGAGCTTCTCCGCCGGCCTCGCCGCCTGGCAGCCCGGCGAGGACGTCCCGACCCTGCTGCGGCGGGTCGACCAGGCGCTGTATGCCGCGAAGGACGCCGGACGGGCCCGCACGATCGCCGCCGCGTGACGGCATACGGGCTGGTCGGCCGTGGTGCCGGGTGCCCGGGACCCAGCGGGTGTGGTTAGCATCCCCCGCAGGGCGCGACGGGGTGCGTCCGGCCACGGTGCGAGAGGAGGCCCCGCATGCAGCCGACATCGGGTCTGTTCATCCTGCTGGTCCTGACCCTGGGGCTGGCCGTCCCGATCCTGGTCGGGGTGCTGTGGTGGCGGCGCGGCGGCCCGTCCCGTCGTCGACGAGCCGCGGTCGCCGCCGGCCTGGCGGCCGCCGTCGTGCTGTCCCAGGGGCTCGCCGTCGTCGGCGTCGCCGCGGTCCTCAACCGTCAGCTCGGCTTCTATCCCACGTGGACGGCGCTGGCGGGGGCGCTGTCCGACGGTGACCCGCTCGCCGGCATGGCGGGCCCGGCCGGGCAGGACGTCCTGAGCAGCGGTGAGCTCAGCACCATCGCCACCCGGGGCTGGGGCGACCACCGGGTCCAGCCGGCGACGGGCAACGGCAGCTATCGGGACTACCTGGTCACCGGGATCAAGGCGCGCACCACCCAGAAGGTCGTCGTCTGGATGCCTCCGGGCTACGAGAAGGCCGCTGACGCCAGGGGTTTGCCGGTGCTGCTCGTGCTCGGCGGGGCCTACGTCACGACGGACTTCGCGGCCAACGGGCTGCGCTTCGGGGACGTCGCGGGGCCGATGGTCCGGTCCGGGCAGCTCAAGCCCTTCGTGGCGCTGCTGCCCGAGGTCAACATCAAGATGCCCCACGACACCGAGTGCGTGGACTTCCCAGGCGGGCCGCAGGCGTACTCGTGGCTGGCGTCGGACGTGCCCTCGTGGGCGGTGAGCACCCTGCACGTCGACCACGCCCGCGACAGCTGGGCCGTCATGGGGTGGTCGCTCGGCGGCTACTGCGCCGCGAAGCTGACCGTCAGCAGCCCGCAGCTGTTCCGCGCCGGCGCTGCCATCCAGGGCTTCTTCGTCCCCTGGCCGGACGGCACCACCGGGGCGCTGTCCGTGGACCTCGCGCACAGCGAGGAGCTGCGGCACCAGAGCGACGTGGCGTGGATGGTGCGCAACCGGCCGGTCCGGGACCTGCGCCTCATGGTCATGTCCTCGCCCACCGATCCCCAGAGCTGGCCGGCCACCGACGCCTTCCTCAAGGCCACCCAGGGGGTCCCGGGCATCACCCCGCTCGTGGTGCCCGACCAGGGGCACACCCTCAACGCCTGGCGGGCCACGCTGCCGACGGTGCTGCCCTTCCTGATGCAGGGTCAGGGGGCGACGGCGCCCACCACGGGCGACGGCATGGCCACCGGCGGCGGGGCCGCCCACCCCTGAGGCCGACGACCGACTGTCCGTAGGCGGGGCGGCACCACCATCCGGGGGACCCCGTTACCTATTCGTTATTTTTGCTGGTCCACCTGAGTGTGACGGATTGATATCTCTCTGTGACCAGCGCGAATGTCGGCGGCCGCCGCTCAGGTGACACCCAGTGTTACCTTCCTTACGGCTCGTAAGGGCCCTGGGCCGCACACCGATGTCACCGACCCGCCGCGCGCCAGCCGCGGATCTGCCTACTCTCAATGATGTCGACGCCCTGACCAGGGCGTCTTCATCGTTGCGGCGCCATGTGGCGCCCAGGCCACACACGAGGGGGCAGGTCCGTGCAGTCATCCTCGAGCGCGCCTCGACGCGCCAGGCGCGCCACTCGGGTCGTGCTGTGCGGGAGCACCGCGCTGTCCGTGGCGCTCGGCGTGGCGGACCCTGCCGCGGCCGCCCCGGCCCCCGTCGCACCGGCCAGCAGCCCGGCGCCCACGCCGACGCCCACGCCGACCCCCACGCCGACGCCGACCCCGACCCCTGCTCCGCGACAGTCCCCGCGGCCCACCCCGAAGCCGGCTCCTGCGCCCACCCCGAAGCCGGCTCCTGCGCCCACCCCGAAGCCGGCTCCTGCGCCCACCCCGAAGCCGGCTCCCGCGCCCACCCCGAAGCCGGCCCCGGCCCCCACGCCGGTCGCCATCCCTGCTGCGCCCGCGATGCCGACCGCCGCCGAGCTCCAGTCCGCGGCCGCCGAGCTGTCGGCCCGCCAGGCCCGGGCCGCCCAGGCGGCCGCCGACTACGCCGCCGCCACCCGCCAGCTCGAGGCCCTGCGCGCCGCCGCCGCCCTCGCCGCCGAGCGGTACAACGGCGCGAAGGTGCGGCTGGACGCCTCGACCCGAGCCTTCCGGCAGGCCGACGCCCGGGCCCGGGCTGCCGAGACCGCCCTCGCCGCCGCGCAGGTCAATCTCGGGCGGGTCGCCTCCCAGACCTACGAGTCGGGCAGCCGGTCGCTCGCCGGTCTCGAGGCCTTCCTGACGCCCGGAGGTCCTGCATCGGCCCTCGACCGGCAGCTCGGACTGGCCACCCTCGGGCAGCTGCAGAGCGATGCCGTGCGCAGGGCCACCACCGACGCCGGGGTCGCCCGCGAGCTGCGCCTCGCGGCCCGCCGCGCCAACGACCAGCGACTCGGGGACGAGCGCGCCGCCGCCGCGGCGCGGGACCAGGCCGCGGTCGCCGTCCGCCAGGGCGAGCTCGCCGCCGTGGCCATGCGCGCCGCGCAGGACGCGGCCCTGCTCGAGCTCGCCCGCGCCAACCAGACCACCGTCGCCCTGGAGCGCCGGCGTCAGGACGCCGCCATCGCCCAGGCCGAGCGGGACATCGCGGTCCAGCGCCAGCTCGCCACCTATGCCGGTTCCGGGGCGGGCGGCACGGACCTGGGCGCAGGGACGGGCCAGGCCTCGCTGACCGTCGCGGCCCCGAACCCGCGAGCCAGGCAGGCCATCGACTTCGCCATGGCTCAGCTGGGGAAGTGGTACCTGTGGGGCGGCGCCGGCCCGGACCGGTGGGACTGCTCGGGCCTGACCCAGGCCGCCTGGGCCCAGGCAGGGGTGCGCATCGACCACTACACCGGCTCCCAGTGGAACCAGACCGATCACCTGCCCCTGGCTCAGCTGCAGCCGGGTGACCTGGTGTTCTTCGGGGGGAGCGTGTCCTCGATCCACCACGTCGGGATGTACCTCGGCGACGGGATGATGATCAACGCACCGCACACCGGCGCCCAGGTCCGCATCGAGTCGATGTACTGGAAGGACCTGCTGCCCTACGGCGGTCGGGTCCGCGGCTGAGCACCGGACCGGCCGCGGACCGGACCGCGCCCGAGGACGTGGACCGCCTCGACCCCCTGACGACCACAGAGCCCGGCCCGCTCCAGGATCAGGAGGTGGCCGGGCTCCGCGACGGTCCGAGGTGGCTCAGTGGCCGTGCGGGGCCGGCCAGCGCAGCGTGGAGACGTCGTTGTCCTTGGCGCGCTGGATCGCCTCGCGCACGATCTCCTCGGCGCGCTCGCGGCCGGCCCAGAAGGCGCCCTCGACGGACTTGCCGGGCTCGAGGTCCTTGTAGGTCTCGAAGAAGTGCTGGATCTCCAGGCGGTCGAAGTCGCTGATGTGCTCCAGCTCGGTGATGTGCTCCTTGCGGGGGTCCCCGGCGGGGATGCAGAGCAGCTTGTCGTCGCCGCCGGCCTCGTCACGCATGTGGAAGACGCCGATCGGGCGGGCGGAGACCACGCAGCCGGGGAAGGTCGGCTCGTCGAGCAGCACCAGGGCGTCCAGGGGGTCGCCGTCCTCGCCGAGGGAGTCGTCGACGTAGCCGTAGTCCGCGGGGTAGCGCGTGGAGGTGAAGAGCATGCGGTCGAGGCGGATGCGGCCCGACTCGTGGTCCACCTCGTACTTGTTGCGGTTGCCCGACGGGATCTCGATGGTGACGTCCAGCTCCACTGGTGGCCCCTTTGCGTGGCTCTCGTGCAGCGCCAGGAGAGAACTCCTACGCTGCAGATCGGTCGACGTGATCGTTGTGGCACAACCTACCCAAGCAGAAGGGGTGACCGTGCGTCGGATGACGCTATTGACCGGCCTGGCAACGGTCGGTGTGGCCCTTGCCACATATGGGGTCGCGGATGCCCACGACGTCGTCCCGGGTATCCTCACGATCGACCCGGACCCGAGCGCCCTGGCGGCGACCCGGCCCACGGAGGAGCAGGAGGACGGCGGCCCCGTGACGCCGCGCGTCCCGCTGCCCACCCCGGTCGCGGCGACGGCGGCCCGGCCCGCTCGGGTCCCCACCACCGCCGGCCTGGCCGCGACCTTGGCGCCGCTCGTCCGGGACCCCCGGCTGGGGACGGTGTCCCTCACGGTCCGCGACGGTGCGACCGGGGCCCACCTGCTCGACGTCGCCGCCGACGTCCCGCGGACGCCTGCGTCCACCACCAAGCTGCTCACCGCCGCCGCGGTCGTCCACGAGCTCGGACCCGACGCCCGCCTCACCACCGCGACGGTGCTCGCCCCGGACGGCGCACTCGTGCTGCGGGCGGGCGGCGACCTGCTGCTCGGCCGCGGCGAGTCCCGCCCCGGCGCGTCCGAGGGCCAGGCAGGGCTGGGCACCCTGGCCCGGCAGACCGCGGCGGCGCTGCGGGCGAGGGGGATCACCTCGGTGACCCTGCGCTACGACCCCGGCGTGGGCGGACCGGACGTCGCGCCCACCTGGGACCCGAGCTACCTGGGCGAGGGGATCGCCGGGCGCGTCACGTCGGTGGGACTGGCCGACGCGCTCGTCGTGCCGGGCGCGGCCGCCACGGCCGACCCCGTCGCCGACGTCACGGACGTGCTGCGGGAGGGCCTCCAGGACGCGGGAATCACGGTCACCGGGCCGCTGGTCCGGGTGGCGGCCGGGTCGACGCCGGCGGCCGCGACGCCCCTGGCCGGCATACGGTCCGCGACGATCGCCGACCAGCTGGCCGTCGCGCTGGACCGCAGCGACAACGCGCTCACCGAGGCGCTGGCCCGCCAGGCCGCCGTGCACGCCCGAGCCGTCCCGGCCGCCAGGGCCGAGTTCGCGCCGGTCGCCGCCTGGGTGCAGGCGTCGTTGCCCCGGCTGGGATACGACGTGCGCGGGCTGCGGCTCGCCGATGCCTGCGGGTTGTCGCCGGGCACGCTGGTGCCCGCCCGACTCGTCGGCGACCTGCTGACCGCCGGCAGCACCGGGCGCGACCCGGGCCTGGCCCGCGTCGTGGCCGACCTACCCGTCGCGGGGCTGAGCGGGACCCTGTCCGAGCGGTATGTCGCGGGGCCGGCCCGTGCCGGCGCCGGGCTGGTCCGCGCCAAGACCGGCACGCTGACGGGCACGAGCTCGCTCGCGGGCACCGTGGTGGACGTGGAGGGGCGGACGCTCGCCTTCGCCGTGCTCGCCAACGACGTCCCCGCGGCCACGGGGACGCTCGGGGCCCGGGACGCGCTGGACGCCCTCGCGACCCGGCTCGCGGCCTGCGGCTGCCGCTGACCGCCCCCACCGGACGACGCGGGGGGGCGGGCCGCGCCGGCCCGGCCCGCCCGGGAACGGATCGGTGCCCCGCGGGGTTGTCATGGGCATGAGCCCGAACGAGCCTGTCCAGGACGCCCCGGCCGTCGCCGCCCCCGGGACCACGCCGGAGCTGGTCGACTGGGGCTTCGCCGCCGCCACCGGCCGCCGCCTCGTCCCCCGCGGACCCCAGGTCACCCCGGCGGAGGCCACCGACGCGGTCCGGACCCTGCGCCGCTGCGCGGATGAGTCCGTCCGGCACGTCGCCGACACCGCCCGGATGCACGCCCCGGCGAGCGCCGAGCCCGCCCGGGTCGTGGACCGCGGCGGGTGGATCGACGCCAACGTCGAGTCGATGCGCGGGATGCTCGCGCCGGTCACCGACAAGCTCCTCGCCGCCCGCTCCACGCCGATGGGCCCGACCGCGCTCGCGGTGGGCGGCAAGGTCACCGGCGGCGAGACCGGTGCGCTGATGGCCTTCCTCGCGAGCAAGGTGCTGGGGCAGTACGACCTGGCGCCCGGCGGCACCCCCCGGCTGCTGCTCGTGGCGCCCAACGTGGTCGAGGTCGAGCGGGAGCTCGGGGTCGACCCCACCGACTTCCGCCGCTGGGTGTGCCTGCACGAGGAGACGCACCGGGTGCAGTTCACCGCGGTGCCCTGGCTGCGCCAGCACCTGCTCCACCGCACCCGTGAGCTGTCGGTCAGCCTGGTGCCCGACCCCGACCAGCTGGCCGCCCGCCTCGCCATGATGGTCCGCAACCTGCCGGCCGCCGTCTCCGAGGGCGGCAACGGACTCTCCGACCTGGTGACCACGCCGGAGCAGCGCGCGGAGATCGCGCGGATCACCGCGATCATGAGCCTGCTCGAGGGCCACGCCGACGTGATCATGGACGACGTGGGACCGACGGTCATCCCCACCGTCGAGACCATCCGGGCGAAGTTCGACGAGCGCCGCGGAGGACGCTCCGACGTCGATCGGATCATCCGGCGTCTGCTCGGCCTCGAGGCCAAGATGCGGCAGTACTCCGAGGGGGCGACCTTCGTCCGCGGCGTCATGGACGCGGTCGGCGTGGACGGCTTCAACGAGGTATGGACCTCGCCCGAGACGCTGCCCACCCCGGCCGAGATCGGTGACCACCGGATCTGGCTCGCCCGCGTCCACGGCTGACGTGGCCGCACCCCCACCAGGCGTCGCCGCCGTCCGGCTCGCCGTGCGGCGCCACCTGGACCAGCTCCCCGAAGGGCTGATCCTGGTGGCGTGCAGCGGCGGGACCGACTCGCTCGCCCTGGCGTCGGCGGTCGCCTTCGAGGTCGACAAGACCGGCCGCGCGGCAGGGGCCGTGGTCGTCGACCACGGCCTGCAGGACGGCTCCGCGCAGGTCGCCGCCCAGGCCGCCGACCGGTGCCGGGACCTCGGGCTCGACCCCGTCACGGTGCACCGCGTCGCGGTGCGGGCAGCGGCGGGCGGTCCCGAGGACGCCGCGCGCACCGCCCGGCACGGCGCACTGGCCGAGGCCGCCGCCCGGCTGGGTGCCGTCGCCGTGCTGCTCGGCCACACCCGCGACGACCAGGCCGAGCAGGTGCTGCTCGGCCTGGCCCGAGGGAGCGGGGCCCGGTCGCTCGCCGGGATGCCCCCGGTCCGCGGGATCGTCCACCGACCCCTGCTCGGCGTCACCCGGGAGGACACGGCGGCCGTGTGCCGGCACGACGGCCTCACCCCGTGGGCGGACCCGCACAACGCCGATCCCGCCTACACCCGGGTGCGGGCGCGGGCCCTGATGCCCCTGCTCGAGGAGCAGCTGGGCCCCGGCATACGCGATGCCCTGGCGCGCAGCGCCGATCTGCTGCGGGCCGATGCCGACGCCCTGGACGCCCTGGCCGACGACTGGCTGGCCGCACGTGCGCCCGGCGGCGTGCTCGACGGGCCGCCGGCGACCCTGCCCGCCGCGGAGCTCGCCGTCCTCCCCCGAGCCGTCCGCAGCCGGGTGCTCCACCGGGCCGCCCTGGCCGCCGGGGCCACCCCGGGAGCCCTCACCGCGGCGCACGTCGACGCACTGGACGCCCTGGTCACCCGCTGGCGGGGTCAGGGCCCGGTCGCCCTGCCCGGGTCCGTGACCGCCCGCCGCACCCGCGGGCGCGCCGGGCGGGTCGTGCTGGATCACGGCAGAGCCTCGGGCTAGGCGCACCGCGGTAGGTCCGGGGCACGGCATACTCGTCTGTGCACGTCGCACCGGGGCGGACCTCCCGGGGACGCGCAGCTCACCCCCGACCCCGAGGAGACGCAGTGGAATCCCGCCACATGGGTGACGACCTGGCCGAGGTGCTCTTCACCGAGGAGCAGATCCAGGCACGGCTCGCCGAGCTGGCCGAGCAGATCTGGCGAGACTACGAGGGCAAGGACGTCCTCCTGGTGGGGGTGCTCAAGGGCGCGGTCATGGTGATGGCCGACCTGATGCGGCACCTGCCCGGCAGCGTCGAGATGGACTGGATGGCGATCTCGTCCTACGGGTCCGGCACCAAGTCCTCCGGCGTCGTGCGCATCCTCAAGGACCTGGACACCGACATCAGCGGCCGGCACGTGCTCATCGTCGAGGACATCATCGACTCCGGCCTGACCCTGTCGTGGACCCGGTCCAACCTGGAGTCCCGGGGGCCGGCGAGCCTGGAGATCATGTCGTTGCTGCGCAAGCCCGATGTGGTCAAGGTGCCTATCGACGTGCGCTACCTCGGCTTCGACATCCCCGACGAGTTCGTCGTGGGCTACGGGCTGGACTACGCCCAGCGCTACCGCAACCTGCGTGACATCGGCACGCTCGCTCCCCACGTCTACCGCTGACGTGGGGGAACACCTCCCCGGGCTCGGTCGTTGAGCCATACGGCAGTGCCCGGACCGGGCGCCGCCGCCCTATCGGCCTCGGCCGCAGTGTGAGCAGGAAGGGACGGGGTCGCTCCCCGCACGTACATGGATCTGAAGCGCATCTTCCGCAGCCCCTGGTGGCTCGCCGTCCTCGTGGCCGTCGCCCTCATGGGCTGGATGGCGATCGGGGAGAGTTCGGACTTCCGCGAGATCGACACCTCGCGTGCCGTGCAGCTGATCAAGGAGAAGAAGGTCGAGTCGGCCAAGGTCGTCGACGGCAACCGGGTCGACCTGACCCTGAAGAAGGGCAGCGAGTTCTCCGACGGTGCCCGGGTCAAGAACGCGCGCCAGGTGCGGGCCCACTTCATCGACGCCCGCGGCCCCGAGATGGTCAAGCTCCTGGACGAGAACACCCCCGAGCAGGGGTACAACGAGGAGCCCCCGTCCGACTCGCCGTTCCTGGCGCTGCTCGGCTACCTGCTGCCGCTGCTGCTCTTCGGCGCCTTCGCGTGGTTCATCATGAGCTCGATGCAGGGCGGCGGGACCAAGGTCATGCAGTTCGGCAAGTCCAAGGCCAAGGTGGCCACCAAGGACATGCCCAAGGTCACCTTCGCCGACGTGGCGGGTGCCGACGAGGCGGTCGAGGAGCTCCAGGAGATCAAGGAGTTCCTCGTCGAGCCGGACAAGTTCCTGGCGGTCGGGGCCAAGATCCCCAAGGGCGTGCTGCTCTACGGCCAGCCCGGCACCGGCAAGACCCTCCTCGCCCGCGCCGTCGCGGGGGAGGCGGGCGTCCCGTTCTACTCGATCTCCGGCTCGGACTTCGTGGAGATGTTCGTCGGTGTGGGCGCGTCCCGCGTGCGCGACCTGTTCGAGCAGGCCAAGGCGTCGGCGCCGGCCATCATCTTCGTGGACGAGATCGACGCCGTGGGTCGCCACCGCGGCGCCGGTCTCGGGGGCGGGCACGACGAGCGCGAGCAGACGCTCAACCAGCTGCTCGTCGAGATGGACGGCTTCGACCCGCGCACCAACGTCATCCTCATCGCGGCGACCAACCGGCCCGACATCCTGGACCCGGCGCTGCTGCGCCCCGGTCGCTTCGACCGGCAGATCGCCGTGGAGGCGCCCGACATGCTCGGCCGCCACCAGATCCTGCAGGTCCACGCCAGGTCCAAGACGCTGGCGTCCGACGTGGACATGATGGCGGTCGCCCGGCGCACCCCGGGCATGACCGGCGCGGACCTGGCCAACGTGCTGAACGAGGCCGCCCTGCTCACGGCCCGCACGGACCAGAAGCAGATCACCAACGCCACCATCGACGAGGCGATCGACCGGGTTATCGCCGGCCCCCAGAAGCGCACCCGCATCATGTCGGCCAAGGAGAAGAAGATCACCGCCTACCACGAGGGTGGGCACGCCCTGGTCGCGGCCGCGATGCGGCACACCGACCCGGTCAGCAAGATCACGATCCTGCCGCGCGGCCGGGCCCTGGGATACACCATGGTGCTGCCGTTGGACGACAAGTACTCCACCACCCGCAACGAGATCCAGGACCAGCTGGCCTACGCCCTCGGCGGCCGGGTGGCGGAGGAGATGATCTTCCACGACCCGACGACCGGCGCCTCCAACGACATCGAGAAGGCCACCGGCCTGGCGCGCAAGATGGTCATGGAGTTCGGTATGTCGGAGCGGGTCGGAGCGGTCAAGCTCGGCCAGTCCGGGGGCGAGGTCTTCCTGGGCCGCGACATGGGGCACGGCAAGGACTACTCCGAGGGCCTGGCCGCCGTGGTCGACGCGGAGGTGCGTCGCCTGATCGAGGACGCCCACGACGAGGCCTGGCACGCCCTCAACGACAACCGCGACGTCCTGGACCGCCTCGTCCTGGAGCTGCTGGAGAAGGAGACCCTGGGCCGCGAGGAGCTCGAGGTGATCTTCGCCGACGTCGTCAAGCGCCCGGAGCGTCCGATCTGGCTGTCCAGCGAGGAGCGTCAGGTGAGCCACCGACCGCCGGTCCTCACCCCCGCCGAGCAGGCCGCCCTGCAGCACGGCGCGGGCGACCCGCTGCGCGCGCAGGTGGGCGACCACCCCGATCCCGACCGCGAGCACCCGCCGACCCAGGTGATCCAGAACCCGCCGCAGGGTGTCGTCGACCCCGGCTACCGGGTCCCCGACACCGATGTCTGAGCGCGTCAGCACCACCACCGACGTGCTCGGCCCGCGCATCGACCACGCCCGGGTCGAGGCGGCGGTGCGGGAGATCCTGCTCGCCGTGGGTGAGGACCCGGACCGCGACGGGCTGCAGGACACCCCGGCGCGGGTCGCCCGGGCCTACGAGGAGGTCTTCGCCGGCCTGCACCAGGACCCGGGGGCCGCGCTGGACGCGGTCTTCGAGATCGGCGGCCACAGCGAGCTCGTCATGGTCCGGGACATCGAGGTCTACTCCACCTGCGAGCACCACCTCGTGCCGTTCCACGGCGTCGCGCACGTGGGCTACATCCCGGGGCGGGACGGGCGGGTCACCGGGTTGTCCAAGCTCGCCCGCCTCGTCGACGTCTACGCCCGCCGACCCCAAGTGCAGGAGCGGCTCACCACCCAGGTGGCCGACGCCCTCGTAGAGCACCTCAATCCTGGTGGCGTGATCGTGGTCATCGAGTGCGAGCACCTGTGCATGTCGATGCGCGGCGTCCGCAAGCCTGGGTCGCGCACCATCACCTCCGCCGTCCGCGGCCAGCTGCGCGACCCGGCCACCCGGGCCGAGGCGATGCAGCTCGCCCTCGGCGGCCGAGGCTGAGCGGGCCGGTCATGGCTGCCCGCACGCGACCGCTGCTCATGGGCGTCGTCAACGTCACCCCCGACTCGTTCAGCGACGGCGGACGGTGGCTGGACGCCGACCGGGCCGTGGCCCACGGCCTCGACCTGGCCGCACAGGGGGCCGAGCTCGTCGACGTGGGCGGCGAGTCCACGCGGCCCGGCGCCGACCGGCCCGGCGCCGACGAGGAGCTGGCGCGCGTCATACCCGTCATCACCCGGCTCGTGGCGGCGGGCATCGCGGTGTCGGTCGACACCATGCGCGGGACCGTCGCCCGGGCGGCGGTCGAGGCGGGCGCCACCGTCGTCAACGACGTGAGCGGCGGCCTGGCCGACCCCGAGCTGGTCGCGGTCGTCGCCGGCACCGGCGTCACCATGGTCGCCCAGCACTGGCGGGCCCACGGCGCGGTCATGCAGGGCGCGGACCACCTGGCGTATGCCGACGTCGTGGCCGACGTGCGCCGCGAGCTCGACGAGCGGCTGGCCGCGCTCGGCGCCGCCGGGGTGCGCGAGGAGCAGGTGGTGCTCGACCCGGGCATCGGCTTCAGCAAGACCGCCGAGCACAACTGGCGGCTGCTCGCGCACCTGGACGAGCTCGCCTCGCTGGGGCGGCCGCTGCTCGTGGGCACCAGCCGCAAACGCTTCCTCGGGTCCCTGCTCGCGGACCCGGACGGGGCGCCACGGCCCGCCGACGAGCGCGACGTCGCCACCGCGGCGACCACGCTGCTCGCCGCCCAGGCCGGGGTGTGGGGCCTGCGAGTCCACGACGTGCGCGCCAGCGCCGACGCGCTCGCCGTCCTCGGTGCCTGGGAGGGCGCGCGATGAGCGACCGGGTCCTCGCCTCCGACCGGATCACCCTGACCGGGCTGCGCGCCCGCGGTCGGCACGGGGTGCTGCCCGAGGAGCGGGTCCTCGGGCAGGAGTTCGTCGTCGACCTGGTCCTGCACCTGGACCTGCGGACGGCCGCCACCACCGACGACCTCACGACCACGGTGAGCTATGCCGAGGTCGCCGAGACCGTCCACGCGCTCGTGGCAGGGGAGCCCCTCGACCTGATCGAGACCCTCGCCGGCCGGATCGGGGCGCGCCTGCTCGCCGACCACCTGCGCCTGACATCCGCCGAGGTCACCGTGCACAAGCCCGCCGCTCCCATCGCGGTGCCCTTCGGTGACGTCGCGGTCACCGTGGTCTCGCGGCGCGACGAGCCCGTCGTCATCGCCCTCGGGGCCAACCTCTTGGATCCGGCCGCCGCCCTCGCCCGGGCCGTCCGGCGGCTGCGCCGCGTGCGCGGCCTGCACGTCACCGGGTGCTCCGGCCTCTACGAGACCGCGCCGGTCGGCGGCGTGGAGCAACCGGACTACCTCAACGCCGTGGTCGTCGGCCGCACCACCTTGTCGGCATACACCCTGCTCGCCGAGCTGCACCGCCTGGAGGCCGCGCAGGGCCGCGACCGCAGCCGCGAGCAGCGCTGGGGCGCCAGGATCGTGGACCTGGACCTGATCGCGTACGGCGAGGTCGTCAGCGACGACCCGGTCCTCACGCTGCCGCACCCGCGGGCCCACGAGCGCGCCTTCGTGCTCGTGCCCTGGGCGCAGGCGGACCCCACCGCCGTGCTGCGGACACCGGTCGGCCCGCGTCCCGTGGCCGAGCTGGCGGCCGAGGTCGGGGCGGTCGACCCCAGGACCGGCGCGGGTGCCGGCATCCGACCCGGACCTCCCTGGCCCCGGCGCCGCCGAGAGGGCCGGTCCGTGGACGACGCCGCGCGCTGCCCGGAGGCCGAGCCGTGCTGACCCGAGGGCTCACGGCCGGTGGCGTGGTGCTCACGGCGATGCTGACCTTTGCCGGGTGCTGGGTCGGGCTGGCCCGGTGGAGCGACACCGGTCACCCGATGCCGCCGTCGGGCTACCTGGGTGTCGTGCCCCCGCTGCTCGTGGCCGCCATGGTCCTCGCCGGGGCCTGGTCGGTGCGGCGCACCGTCACCGGTCGCCGGCCGGCGGGTCCCCACGACGGGCTCCGGGGTTATCGCGTCCTCGTCCTGTGCCAGGCTGCGGCGCTGACCGGGGCCGTGGTCCTGGGATGGTCGGCGGCCCTGACCGTCGTGGGACGCGCGACGCTCGCGCTGGAGGGGGCGGGCTCGCCCGCCGCCGGAGCGCTGGCCACGGCGTTCGCTGCGAGCGTGCTCGCCGCCGCGGGGTTGCTGGGCCAGTCCTGGTGCCGACTGGACGACGAGCCGCCCGCACCGCGCTAGGGCGTGTCTCTTAATGCTGGTAGCCAGAGGGTGATGGCGCGTAGGAGGATGGCGGCGCGGTAGGTGAGGGCGAGCTTGTCGTAGCGGGTGGCGATGGCGCGCCATTGCTTGAGCTGTTGGAAGCTGTTCTCGACGACGTGGCGTTTGGCGTACAGGCCAGGGTCGGTCTTCGGGGGCCGTCCGCCCTTGGACCCGCGGCGTGTGCGGTTGGCGCGTTGGTCGCGGGGCTCGGCGATCGCGGTGGTGATCCCGCGCCGCCGGAGCAGCGCGCGGTGGGCTCGACTGGAGTAGGCCTTGTCGGCCATGACCGCGTCCGGTGTCGTGCGTGGGCGGCCCGGGCCTGGGCGCGGGACCCGTACGGCGTCGAGCAGGTTGGTGAACATCCGGCTGTCGCTGCCCTGACCGGGACCGAGCAGCACCACGATCGGGCGGCCCTGGCCGTCGCACAGCTGGTGGACCTTGGTCGACAGCCCGCCGCGTGACCTGCCGATGGCGTGGTCAGCCGGCTCGATCCGCTGATTCTTGTGATTCGACCGATCCCCCCGCGAGGCGGGTGGTGTTCGTCGCGTGCTGGTGGGCGCGGGTGATGGTGGAGTCGACCGCGACGTCCCAGTCGATGACCCCCGCCGCGTCCGCACGGGCCAGCAGAGCCGTCAGCACCCGGTCCCAGGTCCCGTCACCGGCGAACCGGCGGTGTCGCTTCCACACGGTCTGCCAGGGCCCGAACTCGCCCGGCAGGTCCCGCCACGCGATCCCGGTCCGGTACCGGTAGATGATCCCCTCGACCACGGTCCGGTGGTCACGAAACCGCCTGCCCCGCTTTCCGTCCGCGCACGGCATGAACGGCTCGATCAGCTCCCACTCGCTATCCGAGAGCACCTGCATCCGCGACATGACACCGACAATCGCGTGTCACCACGCTCACCTTTGGGAGACACGCCCTAGACCCCGGGTCGGTCTGCTCACCCGCCGTCGGTCGGGACCTGCGAGGTCGCGCTCGGCGAGGGGGAGTCGCCGGGGGAGTCGCTGGGGGAGGGCTCGTCGGGGCACACCGGCAGGCTCTCGGCCCGGGTGACCCACCCCTCCTCGTCGAGGGTGAGCTTGACCAGGCCGGCGTCGTCCGGAAGCGCCTGGATGGCCTCCAACGTGCTCTTGCTCGCCTGAGGTGCCGTCCCGTCCGGGCTGCAGGTCAGCTGGAGCACCTCGGCCGCCGGGTCCACCGGGATCCGGAAGGACACGGTGTTGCGGTTGCTGAACCGGCTCTTGACCGTGAGGTCGAGGCCGGTGCGTCCCATCGAGGAGTCGGAGCGTCCGCGCACCGACCACCGGTCCAGCACCAAGACCTGGTTGCCGCCCTCCTCCTCCAGACCGGTGATCCTCCCGAGGTCGAAGTTGCGGCCACGCACGGCGCTGCGCACGTCCGGGTTGCGTGTGGGCGTGGGCGTGGGCGTCGGTGACGGGGCTGCCGCCATCGGCATCGACGTGGGGGCGCTCCTGGCGCTCACCGTGATCGTCGGCGTGATCGTGACCGTGACCGGCGGGGCGTAGCTCGACGTAAGTGCCGTGCAACCCGAGACGGACGCCACCACCGCGACGATGCCGAGGGGAAGGGCGTGGCGGGCAGGGGGCAGCGGCATGGCGGGTCCTTTCGTCGGGCCCAGTCTCACCCGGCGCGCGCGAGGGGCCAACCCGGCGCGCCCGGCCGAACCGGTCGGACCTCGGTGGTGGCTCCGTCGCGGGACCGGGAGGAGGACCTGCGGCGACTACCCTGGACCCATGAGCGACACCCCGACCCGCGAGCACGTCCAACCCGATCCCGGCATCCCCGACAGCGACGTCCCCGAGCAGATGCGCGTCCGCCGGGACAAGCGGGAGCGGCTGCTGGGCAAGGGGGTCGCGCCATACCCCGTGCAGGTGCCGCGCACCCACACGCTGGCCGAGGCGGCCGCGCTGGGTGAGCCGCTGGAGGCGGGCGAGGAGCCGGAGGGCGAGCAGTTCGCGGTCGCCGTCGCGGGCCGGGTCGTCTTCTCCCGCAACACCGGCAAGCTGTGCTTCGCCACGCTGCAGGAGGGCGTGGGCACCCGGCTGCAGGTCATGCTCTCCCTCGCCGCGGTCGGCCAGGAGGCCCTCGACGCCTGGAAGGCCGACGTCGACCTCGGTGACCACGTGAGCGTCACCGGCCGGGTCGTGCGCAGCCGTCGCGGCGAGGTATCGGTGATGGCGGACTCCTGGACGATGGCGAGCAAGGCGCTGCGTCCGCTCCCGACCCTGCACAAGGACCTGTCCGAGGAGACCCGGGTCCGGCAGCGGTATGCCGACCTGATCGTGCGTCAGGAGGCGCGCGACATGGTGCGCACCCGCGCGGCCATCACCTCCTCGATCCGCCGCACCCTGGACGATCGCGGTTTCGTGGAGATCGAGACCCCGGTGCTGCAGCTCGTGCACGGCGGCGCGGCCGCTCGGCCTTTCCGCACCCACCTGAATGCCTTCGATCAGGAGATGACGCTGCGCATCGCGCTGGAGCTCAATCTCAAGAAGGCCGTGGTGGGTGGGATCGACAAGGTCTACGAGATGGGTCGGATCTTTCGCAACGAGGGCATCGACTCCACGCATTCCCCGGAGTTCACGATGCTGGAGTTCTACCAGGCCTACGCCGACCAGACGTCGATCGCCGAGGTGCTCCGGTCGGTGATCCTCGACGCCGCCGACGCCGTGGGCACCCGTCGCATCGAGACCGACAAGGGGATCATCGACCTGGACGGGGAGTGGCGCTGGCTGCCGGTCTACACCGCGGTGTCCGAGGCCGTGGGCGAGGAGATCACCTGGGAGACACCGGTGGAGCGGCTGCGCGAGCTGGCCGCTCGGCACCAGGTGCCGCTCGACGAGTCCTGGGGCGCCGAGAAGGTCGTCCTGGAGCTGCTCGGCGAGCTGGTGGAGCCGACCCTGCTGCAGCCCACCTTCCTGTGCGACTACCCGCCGTCGGCCCAGCCCCTGGCCCGGCAGCACCGCACCGACCCGCACCTGATCGAGGCCTGGGACCTGATCATCGGCGGGATGGAGCGGGGCACGGGCTTCTCCGAGCTGATCGACCCGGTCGTGCAGCGCGAGGTCCTCACCGCCCAGTCGCTGAGGGCCGCGGCGGGTGACCCCGAGGCGATGAGCCTCGACGAGGACTTCCTGCGGGCGCTGGAGTACGGCGCGCCCCCCATGGGCGGGATCGGCCTGGGCGTGGACCGTCTGGTCATGCTCTTCACCGGCGCGGGGATCCGGGAGACGATCTTGTTCCCGCACCTGAAGCCGCAGCAGTGACAACCTGTCGTCAGAGGAAAGGTGGCCGGTCGATGGACATGGTCTGGAAGGTCTTCGTGGCGCTCGCGCCGACGGTCGGGGTGCTGTTCATCTTCTGGCACGTCATGAAGAGCATCCTGGAGGGCGACCGGCGCGAAAGGATTGCTCACGCCCAGTGGGAGCGCGAGCAGGATCGCGCAGCACGAGAGAGCGGGCCGGAAAAGGATCGAGCCTGAACCGGCCTCGTCCTTGATTGCGCAAAGCCATTAGCAGAGGTTATGGTCATGGGTGCGCCTGCAGTATCCCCTCAACATTTTCAGGAGCTTTCCATGGCCCAGCGTGTCCAGGTGATTCTCGAGGACGATATCGATGGTGGTCCCGCCGCGGAGACCATCACCTTCGCGCTCGACGGGGTGACCTACGAGATCGACCTGTCCGAGGACAACGCAGCCAAGCTGCGCGAGGACCTGGCCCAGTGGATCGGGCACGCCCGCCGCTCCGGTGGCCGCCGCTCCACCTCGCCCGCCCGCCGGTCCGGGTCCGCCGGTGGTCGGCGCAACCTCAACGACGTGCGTGAGTGGGGCCGGGCCAACGGCTTCAAGGTGTCCGAGCGCGGTCGGGTCTCGACCGAGCTGCAGGAGGCCTACGACAAGGCTCACTGAGCCGTGGGCTATCCCCTCGTCGGAGCCGAGCTGGAGTTCGCCTGCGACCTGGTGGCCTCCCGCATCGCCTGGCTCGAGCTGTCCGTCGAGCCAGGCGATGGCACGAGCGGTCGCCCCACGATCGACACCGGGGCCGTGGCCGACGGGGACCCGACGGGTCTGGCCCAGCTGGCCGCCTGGCGGGGGCGGGTCGAGCAGGTGTGGCTGCGCACGTACGGCGTTGCCCAGCCGCCTCACATCGCCGCGACCTTCGTGCTCGGGTGGTATCTCGACGCCCTGGCCCACACCGCGGCCCACGCGGCCGAGCTGGGGCCGTGGGTGCTGGACGTGGCGCCAGGCGCGGTCACCATCCAGCCGCACCCCACCCAGGGCTACCCCGAGCGGGTGCTGCTGAGGCCCACCGCCGCGCACCAGGTGGTCGCCGCGGAGCCGGTGCGCCGCCGGCGGGCGCAGGAGCGGTACCGCGCCCATGCCGAGGCCGTGGCGACGGCGTACGCCGTGCCCGGGGTGCGGATGTCCAGCCGGCAGCGGCTGGGCATGGTCGACGACCTCTGGCACGCCGCGACGGTGCGCGCGCGCTCCGGCGCAGGGAGCCCGCTCCTCCCCCCATCGGGGGATGCGGACGGCGGACGGGTCCGGCGTTCCTGCTGCTTCATCTACGCTCTCCCCGGAGGGGGCTTGTGCTCGACGTGCCCGCGCCGATCCCGGCGCGTGCCCGCTCCGCGCAGCACCTGACGCCCCGATCCGCGAGGAGAGCCATGTCGACCGCCGCCGACGCTGCCGCCACCGCCGTCCAGACGGCCGAGCTGGAGCACGTCGTCGAGCTGGAGATGAAGTTGCTCGACCCCAACATGCGCAGCGACCGCGAGGCCGTGCAGAACCTCCTGCACGAGTACTTCAACGAGTTCGCGCCCAGCGGACTGGTCTATCACCGGGGCAACGTCGAGCTCGCGCCCGTGGAGGACTCCTCGGCCGCTCTCACCGTCGAGCAGCTCGAGGCGGAGCTGCTCACCCCCGGGGTCGTCCTGGTCACCTACCGCGTGCATCGCTCGCAGCGCGCGTCCTGGCGCTCCTCGCTGTGGCTGCACACCCCGGACCGCGGGTGGTTGCTGCGCCAGCGTCAGACCACGCCGATCCGCCTGGACGGCTGACCGGACCGGCGCGTGACTCGGCCGTCTTCCGCCCGTATGACGGGGCAGTGACTACGCTGTGCATATGACGCCATACACCGCCGCCGGGCTCTTCACGCTCACGGTCCTCGTCGTCGGCCTCGGCCTGATCGCACTGCGTCATCTGTCCGGATGGTGGTGCGTGGTGCTGGCGACGGGGGTGAGCGTGCTGCTCGCCGTGCTGCGAGCCGCGGGCGCGCTCACGGGACCGGGGTGGCGGAGCGGCTTGGGCTGGTTGCTCGTCTCCCTGGTGCCGCTGGTGGCTGCGCTGCTGGGGGAACGGTCGTGGCGTGGCGTGCTGCGAGCGGGCCGCACCGTCGCACCCCTTGCCCCGGACGCCGCTCTCCGCCGATCCTGGGGGCGCGGTGCGCTCGTGCTCGTGGCCCTGGCCGCGCTCGCCGCGGTCCTCCTGGGAGAGCTGACGACGGCGGTGGTCGCCGTGCTCCCGCCGCTGGTGCTCGGGCTGGGTCTGCTGGCACTCGGTCACCGCCTGCGGCTCGGCTGGCTGCTCGTGCTCGCGACGCAGGTGTTCGCCGCGGCGCAGATCGTCGCCGCGCTGGTGGCAGGTCTCCCGACATACACCGGGCTGGGGCTGATCGGCCTGCTCGCGCCCCCGGCGCTCCAGGTGATCGCCGTTGTCGCCGTGGCGCTGTGGGGACGGCGGGAGTGGACCCGGCGCGAGCGCACCCGTCCGACCGCGCCGACGACCGGCTCGGCCGCCGCCGTCCGCTGACGGCGAACACCAGGTCCGGAACACCTGGCGGGTGCGCCGCGTTGATGCCGACGAGTCAGGCGGACCTGCGTCGTCCATCACGGGGTCGGGCCGCAGTCGCAGCTAGCATCGAGCCATCTCGACAGCGAGGAGCAACGCAGATGTTCGAACGGTTCACCGACCGAGCCCGTCGCGTGGTCGTGCTTGCGCAGGAGGAAGCGCGCATGCTCAACCACAACTACATCGGGACCGAGCACATCCTGCTCGGGCTGATCCACGAGGGCGAGGGCGTGGCCGCCAAGGCTCTGGAGAGCCTGGGCATCTCGCTGGAGGCCGTGCGCGAGCAGGTCCAGGACATCATCGGCCAGGGCCAGCAGGCCCCCACCGGCCACATCCCCTTCACCCCGCGCGCCAAGAAGGTCCTCGAGCTGTCCCTGCGCGAGGCGCTGCAGCTCGGCCACTCCTACATCGGGACCGAGCACATCCTGCTCGGGCTGATCCGCGAGGGCGAAGGCGTCGCCGCGCAGGTGCTCGTCAAGCTGGGCGCGGACCTCAACCGGGTCCGCCAGACCGTGATCCAGCTCCTCTCCGGCTACCAGGGCAAGGAGACCGCCGGAGCCGGCGTCGGCGCCGCCACGGGCGGCCCGGCCGAGGGCACCCCCGCCGGGTCGCTCGTCCTCGACCAGTTCGGGCGCAACCTCACCCAGGCCGCGCGCGAGGGCAAGCTCGACCCCGTCATCGGGCGCGACAAGGAGATCGAGCGGGTCATGCAGGTGCTGTCCCGCCGCACCAAGAACAACCCCGTCCTGATCGGTGAGCCGGGGGTCGGCAAGACCGCCGTCGTCGAGGGCCTGGCCCAGGACATCGTCCGCGGCGACGTCCCCGAGACGCTCAAGGACAAGCAGCTGTACACCCTGGACCTCGGCGCCCTCGTGGCCGGTTCGCGCTACCGCGGCGACTTCGAGGAGCGGCTCAAGAAGGTCCTCAAGGAGATCCGCACCCGCGGCGACATCGTGCTGTTCATCGACGAGATCCACACCCTCGTCGGTGCCGGCGCGGCCGAGGGCGCCATCGACGCGGCGAGCATCCTCAAGCCGATGCTGGCCCGCGGCGAGCTCCAGGTCATCGGCGCCACGACGCTGGACGAGTACCGCAAGCACATCGAGAAGGACGCCGCGCTGGAGCGGCGCTTCCAGCCCATCCAGGTCGCCGAGCCCACGCTCGCGCACACCATCGAGATCCTCAAGGGCCTGCGCGACCGCTACGAGGCGCACCACCGGGTGTCCATCACCGACGGGGCGCTCGCCGCGGCCGCCAACCTCGCGGACCGCTACATCAACGACCGCTTCCTGCCGGACAAGGCGATCGACCTGATCGACGAGGCCGGGGCCCGGCTGCGGATCAAGCGGATGACCGCCCCGCCGGAGCTGCGCGAGTTCGACGACAAGATCGCGACCGTGCGCCGGGAGAAGGAGGCCGCCATCGACGGCCAGGACTTCGAGAAGGCCGCATCCCTGCGCGACGACGAGCGCAAGCTCGTCGAGGCCAAGGCCGAGCGCGAGACCCAGTGGAAGTCCGGCGACATGGACGTCGTCGCCGAGGTCGACGACGAGCTGATCGCCGAGGTCCTCGCGGCCTCCACCGGCATCCCGGTCTTCAAGCTCACCGAGGAGGAGTCCTCGCGCCTGCTGCACATGGAGGACGAGCTGCACAAGCGGATCGTCGGCATGGACGACGCCATCAAGGCGCTGTCCCAGGCCATCCGCCGCACCCGTGCCGGGCTCAAGGACCCCCGCCGCCCCGGTGGGTCGTTCATCTTCGCCGGCCCCACCGGCGTGGGCAAGACCGAGCTCGCCAAGGCGCTCGCCGAGTTCCTCTTCGGCGACGAGGACTCGCTGATCCAGCTGGACATGTCCGAGTTCGGCGAGAAGCACACCGCCTCGCGGCTGTTCGGCTCGCCCCCCGGTTACGTGGGCTACGAGGAGGGCGGCCAGCTCACCGAGAAGGTCCGTCGCAAGCCCTTCTCCGTGGTGCTCTTCGACGAGGTGGAGAAGGCCCACCCCGACATCTTCAACTCGCTCCTGCAGATTCTCGAGGACGGTCGCCTGACCGACTCCCAGGGCCGCATGGTCGACTTCAAGAACACCGTCATCATCATGACCACCAACCTCGGCACCCGGGACATCTCCAAGGGCGTCTCCCTGGGCTTCGCCGGCGGCGCCGACGACACCACGTCCTACGACCGGATGAAGCTCAAGGTCTCAGAGGAGCTCAAGCAGCACTTCCGCCCCGAGTTCCTCAACCGCGTCGACGACGTCATCGTCTTCCCGCAGCTGTCCAAGGACGAGATCGTCCAGATCGTCGATCTGTTCATCGCGCGCCTGGACAAGCGGCTCAAGGACAAGGACATGGGCATCGAGCTCACGCAGTCCGCCAAGGAGCTGCTCGCGAAGCAGGGCTACGACCCGGTCATGGGTGCCCGCCCCCTGCGCCGCACCATCCAGCGCAACATCGAGGACGTGCTCTCCGAGAAGATCCTGTACGGCGAGCTGACGGCCGGCGAGATCATCCTGGTCGACACCGACGGCGCGGAGAAGGACCCGAAGTTCACCTTCTCCGGCACCACAGGCTCGGACATCCCGGACCTTCCGCCGCTCGACGTGGCCCTGGACGGTGGGCCTGCGCAGAGCAACTCGGTGGACGGTGCCCCCGAGATCGGGACGGACGGCTGACCGATCCCGCCCGACGCCTCGACCCGACGGCCCCGCCCACCACATGGTGGTCGGGGCCGTCGGGTGCGCGAGAACCAGAGCTATGGTGGGCGTCTCCGCGACCGACGAGGACCCGATGAGGCGCACCCCGCAGCAGAACCCCATGACGATCCGGCGGGCCCGCACCGCCGACGTCCTCGCCATACGAGGTCTGGTCCGGCCGTATGCCGAGCAACGCATCCTCCTGGACAAGGACACGGTCGCGTACTTCGAGGCGGTGCAGCAGTTCCGGGTGGCCGAGGTCGACCACGTCGTCGTGGGATGCGGGGCGCTGCACGTCTTCTGGGAGGACGTGGCGGAGGTGCGTACGCTGGCGGTCGCCCCGGAGGCGGCCGGGCGTGGGGTGGGTGGCCGGCTGGTGCAGGCGCTGCTCGACGACGCCCGAGAGCTGGGGATCGCGCGGGTGTTCTGCCTGACCTTCGAGGTGGACTTCTTCGCGCGGCACGGCTTCCGCCCCATCGAGGGGACGCCGGTGTCTCCGGAGGTCTTCGCCGAGCTGGTTCGTTCCTACGACGAGGGGACCGCGGAGTTCCTGGACCTGGACCGGGTCAAGCCCAACACCCTCGGCAACACCCGGATGCTCCTCACTCTGCAGGAGTGATGCCGGCGAGCAGCTCCGCCGCCCAGATGCGGCAGCCGGTCGGGCCGGGGTGAGAACCGTCGCTCGCCAGGTCGTCCGGGCCGACACCGACGTGACGGACGGGCACGTGCACCAGGCGGTGCCGGTGCGCGGCCTCCGCCAGACGCTCGTCGAACGCGCGGGCCCGAACCGCCAGCAGGGAGCTCAGCGGGCGGGGCAGCAGCGGCATCCAGCGCGGGTCGGGCAACCCGCTCAGCACCACCTGGGCGCCGGGCGCGAGGTTCGCGATGCGGGTGACCAGCGCCTCCACGTCCCGCGCGAAGGCCGCCGGTCGTGCGCCGCGGATCAGGTCGTTGACACCCAGCACCACCGCGACGACGTCCGCCGGCGTCCTGGCCAGCCGGTCGAGCAGGTGGGTGGTGCAGTAGTCCACGGTGGCCCCGTCAGCGGCGACGGTCCGCCAGGCAACGGGGCGATGCTCGCGGTCGGCGAGCTGCTGGGCGAGCTGGGCCGCGAGGATCTCCTCCGGCCGGGTACACCCGATCCCGAGGGCCGTGGACTCGCCGAGCACCACCAGAGCGATCTCGGTCCCGTCGCCCTCAGCAGGATGGGCGACCCCGTGCCCGCCGTCTGCCGGCGCGGTGAGCTTGGGTGCAGCGGCGGCGATCCGACGGTGCAGCAGCTCGCGGGGTCCTGGAGCCCGCAGCAGACCTGCCGACGCGCGGGCGGTCGAGGCCGCCGACGTGACCAGCCCGGCCATGTCGCCCAGGTCGAGCGCGCGCCGCACCTGGGGGGCATCGACACGGCGAGGGATGATGCGAGGAGCCATGGCTCCATGATTCCTCAGCCGGGCAGCTGGTAGCGGCCTCTGCTGACCGGTTCGACGAGCCCGTCCGCAACCAGCCCGTCCAGACATCGCATCCGCCGCAGCTCGTCGTCGGGGCAGGCCGGGGTGAGGGCGGCCAGGGGGACCGGGCCGGCCGAGGCCCGGAGGATCGCCAGCATCGCGCCGCGGACCTGACGATCGGTGCCCTCCCAGGACTGCGTCCTGCGGGGCGGCCCGTCGTAGGCGGGGGATCCGGCGAGCACCCAGGCACAGCGCCCGGCGATCGGGCAGCTGCCGCAGCGTGGAGTGCGGGCGGTGCAGACGAGCGCACCGAGCTCCATGACGGCGACGTTCCAGACGCGGGCGACCGAGGGGTCCTCGGGGACGAGGGAGCCTGCGAGCTCGGTCTCGGCGCGCGACAGCGCGGGAGCGGGCAGGGCGAGCCCGGAGACGGCCCGGGCCTGGACCCGGCGGACGTTGGTGTCCACGACCACCGTCCGCTCACCGTGGGCGAAGCAGGCGACGGCCGCCGCGGTATAGGACCCCACTCCCGGCAAGCCCAGCAGCTCGGACTCCGTGGCCGGGACCTCGCCGTCGTGGTGCTCCACGATTGCGACGGCGCACTGGTGCAGCCGCAGGGCCCGGCGGGGGTAGCCGAGACGACCCCACGCGCGCACCGCGTCTCCGGCGGGTGCCAGGGCCAAGGACGCCGGGGTCGGCCACCGCTGCAGCCACTCCCGCCACACCGGCAGGACCCGGGCGACGGGGGTCTGCTGCAGCATCACCTCGCTGACGAGCACGCCCCAGGGCGAGCAGCTCTCGTCGCGCCAGGGCAGGTCGCGCCGGTTCTCGGCGTACCACTGCAGGATGGGGTCGACGATGCTCATGAGCAGGGCGGATGGTGTCGCGATCAGACGTAGCGCTCGAGGATGCTCGACTCGGCCAGCCGAGACAGCCCCTCGCGGACCGCACGGGCTCGTGACTCGCCGACCCCGTCGACGTCCATGAGGTCCTCGAGGCTGGCGGCGAGGAGTCGCTGCAGGGAGCCGAAGTGTTCCACGAGCCGGTCGACGATGGTCCCCGGTAGCCGCGGGATCTTGGACAGCAACCGGAACCCGATGGGGCTGACCGCCTGGTCGAGGACGTCGGCGTCCGAGGCGAAGCCCAAGGTGCGGGCGACCAGCTGCAGGTCGATGAGCTCGCTGGTGGACAGCTGCGCCAGCTCGGCCAGGCTGGTCTGGACGCTGACCGCATGGTCTGCCTCACCTCCGACCGCCTCGTGCAGGTAGTCCCGGATCACCAGCTCGCGGTCGTTGCCGAGGCCCTGCATGAGCTCCTCGAGCTGGAGGCTGAGCAACCGACCGTCGGTGCCCAGCTCGACGACGTAGCCTTCGATCTCCTCGCTGATGCGACGCACCATCTCGAGCCGCTGCAGCACGGCCATGACGTCGCGCACCGTCACCAGGTCCTCGATCTCCAGGGCGGAAAGGGTCCCGGTCACCTCGTCCAGACGCGCCTTGTAACGGCCGAGGGTGGCCAGCGCCTGGTTGGCGTGGGACAGGATCGCGGAAGAGTCCTCGATAACCCGACGCTGGCCGTTGACGTAGAGCGCGATGATCTGCATCGACTGGCTCACCGAGACGACGGGGAAGCCGGTCTGCTTCGCCACCCGCTCGGCAGTGCGGTGACGGGTGCCGGACTCACTGGTCTCGATGGACGCGTCCGGGAGGAGCTGGGTGGCGGCCCGCACGATGCGGGAGACGTCACGGGTGACGACGATGGCGCCGTCCATCTTGGCCAGCTCGCGCAGGCGGGTGGCAGCGAACTCGATGTCGATGGGGAAGCCGCCGGTGGAGATCTGCTCCACCAGCTTGTCGTTGCCCAGGACGATGAGGGCGCCGGTGCGGCCGCGGAGGATGCGTTCCAGCCCGTCACGCAGCTCGGTGCCGGGTGCGACGGCTGCAAGGGCCGAGAGCATCAGCTCGTCGTCGGGGCGGCGGTCCACGCACTCTCCTTCTCGTCCGGGCGGCGGGCGCCACGGCTCCACGGTCACCGCATGCAGGGTGTTGCCTGCAGTTGACCCGCTGTCATCCTAACGGAGCATGCAGGGTGCGTCATGGGGACCATTGGCCGGGTTGGACCGGGCGCAGGCACTCAGTCGCCGTCAGGACCCTCCCCGCGCCGTGGTCCCAGATCCAGGGCCAGGCCGATCGCCCGCCCCACCTGGTTGACCTCCAGGACCTGTATGCCGGCGGGCAGCTGCCCCTGTGCCACGGTGCCGGTCGGCACGATCGCTCGTCGAAATCCGAGGCGGGCGGCTTCGATGAGGCGCCGCTGGAGGCCGGTGCAGGCCCGCACCTCACCAGCGAGCCCCACCTCGCCGAACGCCACCGTGCCCGAGGCGACGGGGGTGCCGGCGAGGGAGGACGCGAGCGCGATGGCGACGGCGAGGTCGGCAGCAGGCTCGGTGAGGCGGACCCCCCCGACCGTGGCGAGGTAGGCGTCGCACTCGTGGACCGCGAGCCTGGCGTGCTTGCTGAGCACGGCGAGGACCATGGCCGTCCGGTTGTGGTCCACGCCGCTGGTGGTGCGGCGCGGGTTGGTGGCCCTGGTCTGGTCGAGGAGGGCCTGTACCTCGGCCACGAGCGGGCGGCGACCCTCCAGCGTCACGGTCACGCAGGTGCCGGCCACCTCGGTGTCCCGGCTGGAGAGGAAGAGTCCGCTGGGGTCGGTCAGTCCCACGATCCCGACGTCGGACAGGTCGAAACACCCGACCTCGTCGGTCGGGCCGTACCGGTTCTTGACGGCTCGCACCAGGCGCAGCCGGCTGTGTCGCTCGCCCTCGAACTGGACGACCACGTCGACGAGGTGCTCCAGCACGCGCGGCCCGGCGATGGACCCGTCCTTGGTGACGTGCCCGACGAGCAGGGTCGCCATGTCTCGGCGCTTGGCGGCTGCGATGACGCTGGCCGCCACCTCGCGCACCTGGGACACGTTTCCTGCGGCTCCCTCGATCTCGCCCGAGCTGATGGTCTGGACCGAGTCCACGACCAGCAGGTCGGGCTGCACCGCCTCCACCTGACCCAGCAGGGTGGCCAGGTCGGTCTCGGAGGCGAGGTAGAGCCGGTCCGCGATCGCGCCGATCCGCTCCGCGCGCACGCGCACCTGCGCCGCGGACTCCTCGCCGCTGACGTAGAGCACCGTCCCGCCGGCCTGGGCTACCTGGGCCGCGACGTCGAGGAGGAGGGTGGACTTCCCGATCCCCGGCTCCCCGGCCACGAGGACGACCGCGCCGGCAACGAGCCCGCCCCCCAGCACCCGGTCGAACTCGCCGACCCCGGTGGACCGGGCCTCGGCCCGGCGGGCGTCGACCTGGGCGATGGGGACGGCCGGGCGCTCGACGTGGCTGGCCGCGGTGGTGCGGATGGCCACCGCTCCGACCTCGCTCACCGACCCCCAGGTCTGGCACTCGCCGCACCGTCCGACCCACTTGGGCGTCGTCCACCCGCACTCGGAGCAGCGGTAGGTCGCCTTGGTGGTCTTGGGGGCCTTGCTCGCCATACGCGCAGCCTAGGCGGCCGGTCGGACAAACCCCTGGGCACCAGTCCTGGGCGGTGGCATGGGCCATCCTCGCGGGGCCGGTCGGCTCCGTGGTTCGCGGCTCGGGCCGGTCGGCGCTGCGCTCAGGCGGCGTCCTGCTCCGACGTCGAGGGTCTCGGCGGCGGGTCGGGGTCCTCGGCCGCGGTCCAGCCCCACCGGGTGCGGCGCACCTGCCAGGTCACCCGCCCGTCGGTGACGGTGCCACGGACGCCGTGGTGGTGCGTGAACCGGTGGTGGTGCCCGCACAGCAGCGCCAGGTTGTCGACGTCGGTGGCACCGCCGTCGGCCCAGTGGACGAGGTGATGCGCCTGGCACCAGGAGGCAGGTGCCCCGCACCCGGGGAAGGTGCAGCCGCCGTCGCGCACCTCGAGGAGCTGACGCTGACGCGCGGTGGCGAGCCGGGTCGTGCGGCCCACGTCCACCGGGGTCCCCCGCTCGTCGACCCATACCGGTGTGACCTCCGCGGCGCAGCTCAGCTCCCGCGCGTCCGTGGGGGAGAGCAGCATGCCGCTCCCGTCGTGACCGAGCGCCAGGCTCGTCCCCGCCTCGCCGTCGGGTGGCCCGGCGGCCGGGGCGTCGCCATCGGTGCGGTGCAGGCCTGCGCTCGGTGTCCGCAGGGCGCCGAGGGGGAGGACGAGACTGACCCTGGTCGTGGCGCCCATGGGGCCGGTCCGGGACCGGGACGCGGCCTCGCGGGCGAGCGCCACCAAGGCGTCGAGGCGGCGCTGCGCCGGGGTTCGTTCGTCGGGCAGGGTCTCACCGTGGCGCCCCTGCGCGTGGTCCGGCGCCGAGAGCGCGTCGACGGCAGCGCCGAGCACGGCCTTGTCGGCGTCGCTCAGGAGCCCGTGCAGGGACCACATCCCGTCGGCCTCACGCACGAAGGCCGACAGCCCGCGCCGGGTCTCCTGGTGCCGTCGGCGTCGGTCCTCGTCGACCGGAGCGGTATGGCGCAGCCGGGTCGCCGTCGCATAGGCCCGCAGCTGGTCCCGCCCGTCGGGCTGCCGGGCCAGCGTGGCCACCTCGGAGGCGATGCCGGCGTGGAGCTGTGGATCGGTCGTGCCCCGCAGCTCGTCGTGGATCCGCGCCGCCATCACGGCGTCGGCCGCAGTCGCCTCGCCCGACATCACGGCAGCCCGCAGCTCGGTCACCGAGGGGTCGGCGGTGACCTCGAGAGCGCGGCGCACGGCGTAGGCCTCGGTGGTGGTGAGCCCGGCGTCCAGGTCCAGGAGCCACTGCGCGCAGCCGGGCGCCCCGGACCCGAGCCGGACCCCTCGAGCCTCGGCCTCCGCCGTGCACGTGACCAGCAGGCCGCGAGCGAGCCGGGAGATCCGGGCTGCCTCCGCCGCCAGCGGAGCGAGATCGCCGTCGCCCACGGACGCGATGGTGAGCCGCAAGGATCGCAGGGCGTCCGTGAGGGCGCAGAGCGACGACTGCGCCGCCTCGACCTCGCCCCGCCCCGCGTCGTCATGCCTTACCGCTGGCTGTCCCACCTCGACCTCACCTCCGACGCACACCCGCCACGACCTCGTCCTCGCACCGCGCCGACGCACACCCGCGTCGGACCCGTCGATCTTCTCGAAGTCATGTTCGAGGAGCAAGGGATGTCGCCCGAGTGACCCAGCCGTCTCCACGGAGGGCGAACGGCCGACAGCGCGGCGGGCTGACCCCTCGGGCGCCCGGCGCCCGGGATAGCGTCCGACCATGCACTTCACCGAGTACGACACCCGCCTGGCGGCCTACGCCCTCGTCGTCGACGGCGACCGCGTGCTGCTCACCTGGTTCAACGGGCAGGGCGGGCGCCGGCCGTGCTGGACCCTTCCCGGCGGCGGCGTCGAGCTGGACGAGTCCTGCGAGCAGGCGGTCGTGCGGGAGTGTCTGGAGGAGACCGGCCACACGGTCGAGCTCGGCCGCCCGCTCACCACGACCCATGGGGTATGGCGAGAAGCCGGCGCCCGCCCCTACAAGGCGGTGCGGGTGATCTACGAGGCCCGCATCACCGGCGGGGTCCTCGGTGTGCAGGAGGTCGGGGGGACCACGGACCGGGCGCAGTGGTTCGTCGTCGCCGACGTGCCCGCCCTCGAGCCGCGCGCCGACTCGGTGGATGCCGCTCTCGCCGCGTGGCGGCGCCATGCGGGCACGACGCCGCCGCCGACGACGGCATCGACGACAGCACCGACGACGACGGCATCGACGACGGCGCCGTGATCCACGCCGGCGCCGGGAGCCACGCCGGTGTCGCCACGTCCGCCCACGCCCACCCGCTCGACGGCCGTCACCAGCTGCGGTGCCAGAGGTTCACGGCGTAGTCGACCTCGGTGCCGTCGTGCCCGGCGAGGATCCGGTCGGCCGCGTCGGGCGCGAACTCCAGCCGCACGACCTGCTCCAGGTCCGCCCGGGTGGCGTGCGCCCAGCGCATGTCCACCCGCTCCACGGACCAACCCTGGCGTCGCCAGAAGCGTTCGACGCCGAGCGCGTCGTACGTCGGCCAGGCCCGGGTGAACCACCCGCCGAAGGTCGACCGGGTCGCGTCGTTGTCGATGACGAAGGCCGTCGCCCCGGGCCGCATCACGCGATCCAGCTCGGCCAGCCCTGGCTCGCACCCGGCCCCGAAGAAGTACGCCCACCGCGCGTGCGCCACGTCGACGGACCGGTCGGGGAGCGGCAGGGCCTGGGCGCCCCCCTCGCGCACCTCGATCCGGTCGCGCACCGTGGCGTCACGCATCTGCGCCACCCGTGCCCGCGCCCGCGTCAGCAGCGGCGGGTGCGGCTCCACGCCGACGACCTGCGCCCCCAGCGCCGCGAACCGCGGCAGGTGATAGCCGCTTCCGCAGCCGATGTCGACCAGGTCGAGGCCGGTGAGCGGCGCCTCGCCGTCGCGTCCGAGCGTCCGCAGCATGGCTGCCTCGATGGTGCCGTCGGGGTCGACGCCGCGGTTCTCCAGCTCGTAGCCGTCCGGGTCCTGCCAGATGTTGGGGGAGGGGATCGCGGTCATCGAGACGCCTTGTCGGGCACGGGCTTGCAGGTCACGGCGCGCTCGCCCTGGGCGGCCAGGGTGGCGGGGTGGACGAGCAGCGGCAGCAGCGTGCGGACCCCCGTCGAGCGGGCGGCTCGCACGGTCGCCAGGTGGGCCTCGCACCGGATCACGAGCTCGTCGTACGCGCGATCGCCCATCAGGTCGCGCAGCTCGGCCTCGGCGCTGCGATAGACCGGCTCGCGTCCGACGTGCGCCTCGGGGTTGCCGGAGCAGTACCAGTCCAGGTCGTGCCCGCCGGGTCCCCAGCCGCGGCGGTCGAACTCGCCGATCGACACCTCCAGATAGCTGGTGTCGTCGGGCATCTCGACCGTGCGGTAGCTGCGGCGGATGGGCAGCTGCCAGCACACGTCAGGCTTGACGGTGTGGGGTGCCTCACCCTGCTCGATCGCCCACCGGTGCAGCGAGCAGCCCTGTCCGCCAGGGAATCCCGGTCGGTTGAGGAAGATGCAGGCCCCGTCGACGACGCGCGTCTTGAGGTCGCCGTCCGCCCGCTCCAGCCAGGCCGGCAGCGGGTCCTCGGTCCCGTCCGCGGCCACCTTCCCGGCCTCACCCCCGCCGGCCTGCCGCGAGTCTCCCGTCACCACCCCGACGGGCCGCAGCTCCCAGCGGTCGCCCGTCAGCTGCGAGGCCACCCGGCGCACCCGCGCCACGTCCTCCTCGTCGGTGAAGTGGGCTCCGAGTGTGCAGCAGCCGTCGTCGGGCCGTTCGTCGTAGATCCCCGGGCACGCGGCGCCGTAGAGGCAGGTCCATCGAGACGTGAGCCAGGTCAGGTCGCACCGGAAGCGTTGCTCGGCGTCGGCGGGATCGGGGAACTCGATCCAGGTGCGGGGCACGTCCAGGGGGGTCTCGGGCACCCGACCACCATAGGACCCGCCCTCCGGCGTCCCCGGCAGGCGGGGGCTACGCTCGTCACCATGCGTCTCGGAGTGATCGACATCGGGTCGAATACCGTCCACATGCTCGTCGTCGACGCTCACTGGGGAGGCCGCCCGCTGCCGGCGATCAGCCACAAGGTCGAGCTGCGCATCTCCGAGCACATCGACGACGCGGGCCACGTCGACGCCCCGACGGTGCAGGCGCTGGAGCGGTTCTGCGCCGAGTGCCTGCAGATGGCCGAGGACGAGGGTGTGGAGCGGCTCACGGGCTTCGTGACCAGCGCGATCCGCGAGGCCGGCAACGGCGACGAGGTGCTGGAGATGGTCCGTCGGAGCACCGGCGCCGAGCTGCAGGTCCTCTCGGGCGAGGACGAGGCCCGGATGACCTTCCTCGCGGTCCGCCGGTGGTTCGGCTGGTCCAGCGGGCGGGTGACGATGATCGACATCGGGGGCGGCTCGTTGGAGATCGCCACCGGTCTGGACGAGGACCCGGACGTGGCGCGGTCCTTCGAGCTGGGGGCCGGACGCGTCACCCGCAACCTCCTGCAGGGCGATCCGCCGCTGGAGGCGCAGGTGCGCGAGGCCCGCAAGCACGTGCGCGCGACGATCGCGCGGGGGCTGCGGGACATCGCCAGGGCGGGCGAGCCGGACCTGGCCGTGGGGACCTCCAAGACGATGCGCTCCCTGGCCCGGGTCCTCGGTGCGGCTCCGTCCAGCGAGGGCGTCCAGGTGCGCCGGCACCTGGAGCACGCCGCCCTCGCCGAGCTCGTCCCGCGCCTGGCGCGGATGACCGTCGCGCAGCGGCGGGAGCTGCCCGGCATCTCCGCCGGCCGGGCCCAGCAGCTGCTCGGCGGCGCCCTGGTGGCCGAGTCGGCGATGCACCTGCTCGGGATCGAGCGGCTGGAGATCTGCCCGTGGGCGCTGCGCGAGGGCGTGATCCTCAACGAGCTCGACCTGATGCGGATGGAGTGACCGCGCAGGAGAGGGGGTCCGGGCGTATGCCGGGCGCTCCCGGCATACGCGCTGATCGACGACCCGGGAGGGCGTCCGTGCCCGGGACGGGCGCTAGGCTCGCGCCGTGACCTCGGCTCCTGCTCGTCCACGCGTCGCCCTGTCGACCTCGTCGGTCTATCCAGCGAAGGTGGCGGACGCCTTCCGGATCGCCGCGGAGCTGGGCTACGACGGTGTGGAGGTGATGGTCTACACCGACCCCGTGTCCCAGGACGCCGACGCGCTCGACGCCCTGGTGCAGCGGTACGGCCTCCCGGTCGTCTCGGTCCACGCCCCGACGCTGCTGCTCACCCAGCGGGTGATGCACGCCGAGCCCTGGCCCAAGATCGACCTGTCCGTCGCGCTGGCGCGGGCCGTGGGCTGCCAGACCGTGGTCGCGCACCCGCCCTTCCGCTGGCAGCGGGTCTACGCGCGGGAGTTCGTGGAGGGGGTGGCCGTGCGCGAGCACGAGACGGGCATCACCATCGCGGTGGAGAACATGTATCCCTGGCGTGCCGGCCGTCGGCTCGTGCAGGCCTACCTGCCGCACTGGGACCCGGTCGAGCAGCCCTACGACCACGTGACCTTGGACCTGTCGCACGCGGCGACGGCGCAGGAGGACTCCCTGGAGATGGCCCAGGCGCTCGGCGACCGGCTGCACCACGTCCACCTCACCGACGGCCTGGGGTCGGCGCTGGACGAGCACCTGGTGCCGGGGCGTGGCTCCCAACCGGCCAAGGAGCTGCTGGAGCACCTCGTCGCCACCGGCTTCACGGGCGACGTGGTGGTCGAGGTGAGCACCCGTAAGGGCGACGCGCAGCAGCGGCTGGTCGATCTCGCGGAGTCCCTCGACTTCGCGCGCCGGCACCTGGCTCGGCCGGGCGCGTGAGCCCGCGAGGACCTCGCCCGGCGGGGGAGGACGCGCGGGCCGACATCGTCGAGGCGGCGCGGACCGAGTTCGCCGAGCGGGGGTATGACGGCACGTCCCTGCGCGCCGTCGCGCGGGCTGCGGGCGTGGACCCCGCACTGGTCCACCACTACTTCGACGGCAAGCCGGGCCTGTTCGCGGCGGCGATGGAGCTGCCGGTCAACCCGCGCGACGTCGTCGACGAGATCCTCCAGGCACCTCACGACCGGCTGGGCGAGTCGCTGGTGCGGCACTTCCTGGCGGTGTGGGACTCGGCGCAGGGCCGGCCGCGGATGGCGGCGCTGCTGCGGGCCGCGGCGACCCACGACGCGGCGGCGACGGTGCTGCGGGAGTTCGTGGTGGCCGAGATCTTCGGGCGGATCGCCGAGGCCCACCCCGCGGGGTCGCCGCCGCGCGGCCCGGAGGAGGCCCAGCGCCGCGCGGCGCTGATCGGGACCCAGATGGTCGGGGTCGCCTTCCTGCGCTACGTCATCGAGCTGCCGGGCGTGGCCGACGCGGACCCGGATCAGCTGGTCGCCGACGTCGCCCCCTCCATCCAGCGCTACCTGGACCGCTGACGCACCGAGACCTCTTGTGGCGCCGTCGTCTGCGCGCTAAATTCATCACATGATGAAACGTCAGGACTCGTGATGAGACGCCAACGTTCGACCACCTCGACCACCACGTCCGACACGCCGGACCGCGCCGCTGCCGAGCCCCGTCGCGGCGACATCGCCATCGACGTCCGAGGGCTGGTCGTGCGCCGCGGCCCCCGCGAGGTCCTCCACGGCCTCGACCTCCAGGTGCCCACGGGGCAGGTCGTCGGCCTGCTCGGCCCCTCCGGTGGGGGCAAGTCCACGCTGATGCGCGCCATCGTCGGCGTGCAGGTCACCCACGGCGGCGAGGTCCTCGTCCTCGGGCGCCCGGCCGGCTCGCCGGCCCTGCGGCGCGAGGTGGGCTACACCACGCAGGCGCCCAGCATCCACGACGACCTGTCCGTCCGCGCCAACGTCACCTACGTCGCGCGCCTGCTCGGGGTGCGGGGCGTCGACGCGGAGGTCGCCCGGGTCCTGGACCTCGTGGACCTCACCAGCCACGCCGACGACACCGCCCGGGCCCTGTCCGGCGGCCAGCGCGGCCGGGCCTCCCTGGCCTGCTCCCTGGTCGGCAACCCCCGGCTGCTCGTCCTCGACGAGCCCACCGTCGGGCTCGACCCGGTCCTGCGCCGCAGCTTGTGGGAGCTCTTCCACCGGCTCGCCGCCCAGGGCACCACGCTGCTCGTCTCCAGCCATGTCATGGACGAGGCCGCCCGCTGCGACCGGCTCGTCCTGATCCGCGACGGCCGGATCCTCGCCGACGCGACCTACCCCGAGCTCCTCGCCGCCACCGGCGCCGACGACGCCGAGCAGGCCTTCCTCACCCTCATCGACCGGGCCGACGCCGGGGACGAGGGGCACACCACCCCGCGGGCGGACGTGCCGCGCGCCGACATACGGCAGGAGCAGTCATGAACCCCCGCCTCACCGCGGTCACCGCGCGCCGCATCCTGGCCCAGATCGTCTCCGACCGGCGCACGGTCGCGCTCCTGCTCGTCGTCCCCTGCGTGCTCATGGGGCTGCTGGCCTGGGTCTTCGACGGCGGGCCCGTCTTCGACCTGGTGGGCCCCGCCCTGCTCGGGGTCTTCCCCTTCGTCGTGATGTTCATCGTCACGAGCATCACGACCCTGCGCGAGCGGTCCTCCGGCACCATGGAGCGGCTCTGGACCACGCCCCTGGGCAAGGGTGATCTCCTCGCCGGATATGCGCTCGCCTTCGGCCTGTTCGCCCTCCTGCAGGCCCTCGTCGCCACGGCCTTCGCGGTGTGGGTGTGCGGCCTGGACGTCCAGGGCTCCCTGGGGATGCTGGTGCTCGTCGCGGTCGTGGACGCGGTGCTCGGCAGCACCTTCGGGCTCTTCGTCTCGGCCTTCGCCACGACGGAGTTCCAGGCCGTGCAGTTCCTGCCGGCCTTCGTGCTGCCGCAGTTCCTGCTCTGCGGGCTGCTGACCCCGCGGGACCGGATGCCCGAGACCCTGCACCGGGTCGGCGACGTCCTGCCCCTGAGCCATGCCGTCGACGCCATGCAGACCATCGCCCGCCGGTCCGACGGCGACGGCGACGTCTGGCGCGACGTCGCCGTCATGGCGGCCTTCATGGTCGCCGCGATCGCCCTGGGGGCAGCCACCCTGCGTCGGCGGACCCCCTGACCGTCTAGCCTGGGCGCCATGCTCGACCCCGCCGACTCCCTGCGCCTGGCGTCGCTGCGCCTCGCCCGCGTCCACCGCGTCCAGTCCGTCATCGAGGAGTCGCCCGGCACCCGCGAGGTGCTCGCCCGCTACATCGCGGGAGACGCCACGCGGACGGCGGTGGACGCCTCGCGCGACCTGATGGAGACCGGGCGGGACGTCACCGTGGCCTACCTCGGGCCGGACGCCGACACCCGGGCCAACAGCGACGCCACCGTCGCCGAGCACCTCCGGCTGGTCGAGCAGGCCCGCGAGCGAGGGCTGACGCGCGGCCGGCGGTTCGAGCTGAGCGTGCGGCCCGCGGCCTTCGGCCGGCTCGACCAGACCACCGGACAGGAGCTTGCGCTCGCCCAGCTGCGGCGGGTCGTGCGCGCCGCCCACAACGCCGGCGTGGAGACCACCTTGGACATGGAGGGGCTGGACTCGGTCGAGCCCACCATGCGGATCGCGGACGCCCTGCGCGCCGACCTGCCGACCGTGGGGGTGACCGTCCAGGCGGCCCTGCTGCGCGCGGAGGGGGACTGCGAGCTGCTCGCCGACTCCGGGGCGCGGGTGCGGCTGGTCAAGAGCGCCTACACGCTGCACGAGCGAGGGACCTTCGACGCCGCGCCCGACGTCGACCGGTCCTATGCCCGCTGCCTCGCGATCCTCATGCGCGGCGACGCCTATCCCATGGTCGCGACCCACGACCCGCGCCTCACGGACCTGGCCGAGCGGCTCGCCCGGGCGACCGGCCGCGGTCGACGGGACTACGAGCACCAGATGTACCTCGGCATCCGCCCCCTGGAGCAGACCTCGCTCGCCGACCGCGGGATGCGGATGCGGGTCTACGTCCCCTACGGCCCCTCGTGGTACTCCTACCTCGTCCAGCGGGTGGCCGAGCGCCCCACCAACGTCACCTTCTTCCTGCGCTCCCTGCTCACCCGCCGCTGATCGCCGGCCCGACCGGCATACCTGAAAGGGCTTGACATGGCTGACGACCCGCAGGACCTCGGGACGCGCACGGTCGCGTTCTACGGCACCGGCGCGATGGGCTCGGCGCTGCTCGCCGCCCTGGTGGCGGGTGGCCACCCGGCCGAGCAGGTCGTGGCCGTGGACGCCCACGCCCCGGCCCTGGAGCGGGTCCGGCGGCGGTACGGCGTGCGCACGGCGTCGCGGGCGGCCGAGGCCGCGCCGGATGCCGCGGTCCACGTGGTCGCCGTCAAGCCCGCGGACGTGGCCGAGGTGCTCGCCGAGATCGGGGAGCACCTCGGTGAGGACGACGTGGTCGTGAGCATCGCCGCCGGGGTCACCCTGGCGGCGCTGGAGGAGGCGCTGCCCGAGGGCGCGGCGGTCGTCCGGGTCATGCCCAACACCCCCGCCCTCGTGGGGGAGGGGATGGCCGTGCTGGCCCCCGGGTCGGCCTGCTCGCCCGCCCGGTCCGCCCTGGCCGCAGCCGTGCTCGCCCCCTCCGGGCAGGTGCTCACCCTGCCCGAGAGGCACCTCGACGCCGTCACCGGGCTGTCGGGATCGGGCCCGGCCTACGTCTTCTACGTCGCCGAGGCGCTCGCCGAGGGCGGGGTGCTCCTGGGACTGCCCCGCGACGTGGCGGTGACCCTCGCGCACCAGACCCTTCTCGGGGCGGCGACCATGCTGGCCCGGGGCGAGGACAGCGCCACCGTCCTGCGCGAGCGGGTCTGCTCGCCCGGTGGCACCACGATGGCCGGTCTCGCCGAGCTCGACGACCGCGCGGTGCGGGCGGCGCTGGTGGCCGCCGTGCGCCGGTCCGCCGAGCGGTCGGCGGAGCTGGGACGGTGAGCACGCCCTGCTGTGGCAGGGCCCAGATCCCCCGTGCGAGGATCTACCCATGACCGAGCTGACCGTGCGCGTGCTGACCGACAACGACTGGGAGCTCTACAAGCGCTTCCGGCTGGCGTCGTTGCAGGAGTCCCCGGAGGCCTTCGCCGCGACCTTCGAGGCCGAGGTCGCCTGGGACGACCAGGCCTGGCACGAGCGGATGCAGCGGGCGACGCGGCTGGTCGCCGAGCTCGACGGCAAGCAGGTCGGGGTCGGCTCGGTGCGGGCCCAGGCGCCGCGCGAGGGCACCGACGACGCGATGGCGGAGTTCTTCGGGATGTGGGTGAGCCCGCAGGCGCGCGGCAAGGGCGTCGGCGTGGAGCTGGTCCGCGCGGCCGCCGGAATCGCTCGCAGCATGGACTGCCGCCACCTCGCCTACTGGGTGGGGACCGACAACGGCGTGGCGGTCGCCTTCGCCAGCTCCTACGGCTTCCGGGTCACGGACACCCGCCGCCCGATGGTGGCCCGGGGCGAGTCCCCGGGGGATGCCGACGAGGACGAGATGATGATGATCCTTCCGCTGGCGGACGACCCGGGCGCGGTCGCCAGCACCTCCGTCCGCTGAGTCGGCCGCCTCCACCTGACGCGCGGGCCGTCGGCTTCGCCGCGCCGCCCCGCACCCGCGCGGGTACCGTCGGGAGCATGTCGCTGCCGACGAGAGTGGTCTGGGACCAGAGCTTCACCCGTTACGACTTCGGGCCCGACCATCCCATGAGCCCGGTGCGCCTCGACCTGACCGCGCGCCTGTGCGCGGAGCTCGGGGTCTTCGCCCACGACGACGTGGAGCTGGTGGACCCCCCGGTGGCGGACGACGAGACGCTCGGTCGGGTGCACTCGGCGGACTACGTCGCGGCCGTGCGGGCGGCGGGGGAGGACCCGAGCCAGGCCGACCGGGCGTACGGCGTGGGCACCGAGGACGACCCGGCCTTCCCCGGCATGCACGAGGCTGCCGCCCGGATCGCGGGCGGGACCCTGGCGGTGTGCCAGGACGTCTGGCAGGGACGAGCCCGCCACGGGGTCAACTTCTGCGGCGGGATGCATCACGCGATGCCCGACAAGGCGGCGGGCTTCTGCATCTACAACGACGCGGCGGTGGGGATCCACTGGCTGCTCGAGCACGGCGCCCGGCGGGTGGTGTACGTCGACGTCGACGTGCACCACGGCGACGGGGTCGAGCGCTGCTTCTGGGACGACCCGCGGGTGATGACGATCTCCGTCCACGAGACCGGCCGGGTGCTGTTCCCCGGCACCGGCTTCGCACGGGACACGGGCGGCCCGGCCGCCGACGGCACGGCGGTCAACGTCGCTCTGCCACCCGGCACGGGCGACGCCGCGTGGCTGCGTGCGATCAACGCGGTGGTCGACCCGCTCGTCCGGGCGTTCGCCCCGGACGTCCTGGTGACGCAGCAGGGCTGCGACTCGCACTTCCAGGACCCGCTGGCGCACCTGGCCATCTCGGTGGACGCCCAGCGGCAGGCCTTCGAGGGGCTGCACCGACTGTCGCACGAGGTGTGCGACGGTCGCTGGGTGGCGCTGGGCGGGGGCGGCTACGAGGTCGTCGACGTGGTGCCCCGGGCCTGGACCCACCTGACCGCCATCGCGGCACACCACCCCCTCCGGCTGGACACCCCCATCCCAGCCGGCTGGCGCTCCTACGTCCAGGAGCGGTACGGCCGGCCCGGGCCGGAGACCATGAGCGACGGCGTCGCCGAGGGGGGGATCGTCTGGTGGCGCGGGTGGGAGTCGGGCTACGACCCGGAGGACCCGGTCGACCGCGCGGTGATGCAGACCCGCGAGGCGGTCTTCCCCCTGCACGGGTTGGACGTCTGGTTCGACTGATCGCGCGTGGCTCATGCCGTACCGAGACGTCCCCCGCGGCGTGTCGGCTGGACAGCACGGGTGAATCTGCTCAGGGCTGCGTTCTCAGAGGTCCTTCAGGCACCTACAGTCGCAGCAGCACACGGGTGGCGTCTCGACGGATTCTGCCCACGACACCCGGTGCACCAGGAAGGCGAGTGAACGATGACGGCTGCGCGTCCCTTCGAGGGCGTCACCTTCTGCACGGTGGCCGAGGTGGCGGCCCGCCTGCGGGTGTCCAAGATGACGGTCTACCGGCTGGTGCATGGCGGCGAGCTGCCGGCCGTGCGGGTCGGCCGGTCCTTCCGGGTGCCCGAGCAGGCGGTCGACGAGTACCTCTCCCGGGCCTTCACCGAGACCGCCTGAGGCAGGTCCGGGCCCGGGGCGGATTCGTCGGGCCCACCGGCCAGGCGGTAGGCTGGGACGGATTCTCTCCACCTGCCCGACGAAGGACGACCTATGGGTTCCGTGATCAAGAAGCGCCGCAAGCGCATGGCCAAGAAGAAGCACCGCAAGCTGCTTCGCAAGACGCGCCACCAGCGCCGCAACAAGAAGTGAGCGCCCAGGGCCTTCGACCTTCCCGGTCGGGGGCCCTGCTCGTCCCCACGGGGCGCCCGGTCGTGCGTCCCCGCCACCGCTCACCTAGGCTCGGGAGCACCGCCACTCGCCGGCCAGCAGGAGGTTGCCGTGCCTGACGTCGTGCTCGTCACCGGCGTGTCCCGGCTGCTGGGCGGGCTCACCGCGACGGCGCTCGCGGCTCGCGAGGACGTGGGCCAGGTGGTGGGTATCGACGTGGTCCCACCCGCTCGCCCGCTCCCGGGCGTCGACTTCGTCCGGGCGGACCTGCGCAACCCGGTGGTGGGTCGGCTCGTGGAGCGGTATGCCGTCGACACGGTCGTCCACATGGGTGTCATCGCGACGCCCACCGCGGCGGGCGGACGCGCGTCTCAGAAGGAGATCAACGTCCTCGGAACCATGCAGCTGCTGGCGGCGTGCCAGAAGGCACCCGCCATCCGCCGGCTGGTCGTGAAGTCGGCAGCCGCGGTCTACGGCGCCTCGCCGCACGACCCGGCGGTGCTCGCCGAGACGGCCGCGCTCGGGGTGCGCACGGCCGACGGCTTCGGCCGGGACTCCGGCGAGGTGGAGACCTACGTCGCCGGGTTCTCCCGCCGCCGACCCGAGGTGGAGGTGAGCGTCCTGCGCTTCGCCAACGTCATCGGGCCCAGCATCGCGACGGGGCTCACCGACCTGTTCAGCCTCCCCGTCGTGCCGATCCCGGCCGGCTTCGACGGGCGACTGCAGTTCGTGCACGAGGACGACTGCGTGCGCGCCATGGTGCTCGGGGCCACCGGCAGCGCCGAGCGCGTGGTGGGCACCACCAACGTCGCGGGCGACGGGGTCCTCACCGTGAGTCAGTGCGCGGGCATCGTCCGCCGCCCGGTCGTGCCCACGCCGCTGGCGGCCGAGGGGAGCCTGCGCCGGGCCTTCCGGTGGTCCCGCATGGCGGAGCTGCCGGAGGGCCAGCTCCACCAGCTGGCCTACGGTCGCGTGGTCGACACCCGGCTGATGCGCGAGCGGCTCGCCTTCGAGCCCACCTGGACGACTCGACAGGCCTTCGAGTCGTTCGCGCGCAGCGCCACCCTCACCGTCCCCGGGGTCGACCTGGCCCGGACCGGCCTCCGGCAGGTCGACACGGTCCTGGCCGCCGTGGGGCTGCGCCCCGACCCCGCCACCACCCCAGGAGCGCGCCCATGACCGCCGACCCCACCAGCGATCGCGTCCCGCCGCGGTGGTCCGGGGTGCCCGGGGCGAACTCGCCCCTGGGCGGCGCCTTCGACCTCGACGCCGCCGTGGACGCCCTCGTCCAGGTGCTCCGGGGCGCAGCCGCCCTGGCCCAGCTGTCCCCCGAGGACACCGAGGTGCAGATCGCCGAGATCCTGGGCTTCCTGCGCCGCCGGGTGACCGGCGACTACGAGGTGGACGAGTTCGGCTTCGACGAGGACTTCCTGCGGTATGCCTGCCTGCCCGTCCTGCGCCCGCTCTACCGGCAGTGGTTCCGGGTCGAGGTCCGCGGCATCGAGCACGTCCCCGCCGAGGGTGGTGCGCTCGTCGTCGCCAACCACTCCGGCACCATCGCCCTGGACGCCTTCATGACGCTCCTCGCGATCCACGACGAGCACCCCGCGGCGCGGCACCTGCGGCTCCTCGGTGCCGACCTGGTCTTCAGCTCCCCGGTCGTCGGCGACGTCGCCCGCAAGGCCGGTGCCACCCTCGCGGCCAACGACGACGCCGAGCGGCTGCTGCGCCGCGGTGAGGTCGTAGGTGTCTTCCCCGAGGGCTTCAAGGGCGTCGGGAAGCCCTTTAGCGAGCGCTACCGCCTCCAGCGCTTCGGCCGCGGTGGCTTCGTGGCGGCAGCCCTGCGCTCGGAGGTCCCCATCGTCCCGTGCGCCATCGTGGGCGCCGAGGAGACCTATCCGATCATCGGTCAGGTGCCTGCCCTCGCCAAGCTGCTCGGCCAGCCGTACTTCCCGCTGACCCCCACCTGGCCGTGGTTCGGGCTGCTGGGTCTGATCCCGCTGCCGAGCAAGTGGATCATCGAGTTCGGCTCCCCGGTGCCCACCGACGAGCTGGGTCCCGAGGCCGCTGACGACCCGATGCTGGTGTTCGGACTGACCGACCAGATCAGGCAGACGATCCAGGAATCGCTCTACCGGTTGCTCGCGACCAGGGAGTCTGCGTTCTTCGGCTGACCGTGTGCCGCGCGGCAGGCGCTAGGGTCGCCCGCAGTCGAGGTAGAGCCGCACCCAGGTGCTCGCCGCGCCGTCGGCGAGGACGTGGCCCGGCAGGGGACGTGCGCGCACCGTGACCTCGACGACGTCACCCAGGGTCGCGCGGTCCCAGGAGTAGCCGAGGCCGCGCACCGTGGGCAGGGTGACGATCCGTGAACCGGGCAGGCACAGCTCGGCGAAGACCGGGGCAGCGGGCCTCACGGGCACGGGGCGGCCCTCGGGGCGCGGTCGCCCCGTGTGTCGAGGGCGGTGCGCCGGCTCCGACGCCGACGCGGTCGGGTCGGTGGCCTGGGTGGTCGCCACGACCGGTGGCGCCGCGACGACGGTCACCGTGGGCTGACCCGGCCCCTGCGGCACCCGGACGCAGAAGGGGCCGATCCGGACGTAGCCGGGCGGGCACTGGGGATCGGGGCTGGGGGTGGGGGTGGGGTGTGGCCGGGGCGGCACCCTGGTGGGCGCCGCGGTCCCGGTCACGGTAGGCCTCGGACCGGGGCGGGTCGGCCGGGGTGTGGCCGTCGGGGCCGGGGGCGCCGGCGGGCGGACGGTCGCCGGCACGGTGGCGGGTGGACGCGGGGGCCGCGGGTGAGGCGGGGAGGGAAGGCGGGTCGGCGGTGCGGTCACCCGCGCCGAGGAGGTCGGCGCCGGGCGGGGGGCGCTGCGCCGGGGTGGGGCGGGACTGTCCGTCGGCCTCGTCGTCGGCGGCACCACCGGCCCGATCACCTGGGTCGGCAGGGGCTGGGAGCCGGCGGAGGAGCTGAGAGCGGGCACCGCGCTCGGGCTGGTTGAGGTGACCGCGGGGGAGGTGGCCGTGGGGGTGGTCGCGGTCTCGGGGTCGCGCGGCACGACGACGTCCCGGCAGCTGTCCCCGCACGCGGCCAGCTTGGCACGCAGCTGGCTGGCTCCGGACGCGACCGTCGACTCCAGCGACGCCAGCTCGTCCGACACGGCGGCAGGCAGGACGCGGCGCAGCTGCTTCAACGCCGGCTCGGACCAGGAGGTGAAGTCGCGGACCGCGACCAGGTGGCTGGGGTCCCGGGTCGCGTCGAAGGCCAGGAAGAGCTTGGCGTCACCGGACTCCACCGAGGCGGCCGCGCCGCGCAGCGCGGCCCGGACGGCGTCCACCTCGGGATCGGGACGGCCGGACAGCGTCTCGGTGTCGCCGATGTGCCGCCGGGCCTGGGCCAGCAGCGTGCGCCCCTGCTCGCCGTCGGAGCCGGCCAGCTGGACCGAGAGCCCGTCGACGACCCCGCGGACGCCATACAGCAGGTCGCCCGGCAGGGCGCGCTCGGCGGCGACCCCCAGGCCCGTGGTGGCCACGATCACGCCCGCCGCGGCGCCGGCGAGGGCCTTCGGCCAGGCGCGGCGGACCTGCACCACGGAGGGGCCCTGGTCGGCCGGCGTGGCCGGGACCGCTGCCTCGCCGTGCAGCCGATCGGCGAGCCGGGCGACGAAGGCCGGGTCCGGTGCGGGCACCGGGATCGCGCGGACCTGCTCCACGGTCTCGAGCAGCCGGGCCAGGTCGGGGGAGGGCGAACGGCCGGTGTCCAGGGCAGCCTGGAAGGCGTCGGCGTCGGCACGGGAGACGAAGTCGTCGAGCGTGCTCATCGTCGCCTCCTTCCTGGCGGGCGGCCGGCTGGTGCTTCCCGGGGGACGGGATGACGGGGGTGATCGCGGATGGAACGGCACGGGACGCGCGGCGGTCTGTGCCGAAGCGTGCTCTGCGTGACTAACGAGTGGGTCGTGCCCAGGGTTACGGCCCGCGGCCGGATCGGCTGCTCACAGCTCTTCGCCCTCGAGCGCCCGCTGCAGCGCCCGGACGGCTCGCAGCTGCAGCTGCTTGACGGCGTTGACCTGCTTGCCCATGATTTCGGCGGTCTCGGCGAGGGACAGTCCGTGGATGAACCGCAGGGTGACGCACTCGGCCTGCTCCGGCTTGAGCTGGGCGACCGCACGCAGCAGCCGTTCGTCCCGCATCCGGTCCATGACCTCGCCGTCCGGGGCGGCCACCTCCGAGTCGGCGTCGCGCATGTCGGCCGTGGCCACCTCGAGGCGGAAGCGGGAGCTCTTGGTGTGGTCGTTGACGACGTTGCGGGCGATGGTGATCAGCCAGGCGGCGAGGTCCTTGCCCTGCCAGGTGAAGCCGGGCAGGGCGCGCAGCGCCTTGATGAAGGTCTCACTGGTGAGGTCCTGGGCGGTGTGGGCCGAGCCCACCCGGACGTAGACGTAGCGGTAGACGCCGTCGACGTGGCGGCGGTAGAGCTCGCCGAAGGCGTCGGCGTCCCCGTCCTGGGCCAGCGCCACCAGGGCGCGCACCCGTTCGAGGTCGTCCTCCTCCGCCGCGGAGCGGCCGGCAGGACCGCCGTCCGACGGGGGCTCGGTGCCGCCGAGAACCATCCGCAGCGGCCCCAGGTCCAGGTCCGGCGGGGGCAGCCGACCCGGGGCAGCGGGCACCGTCACCAGGGGCCCGAGGCGGGCCGGCTGGAGGGCTGGTGTCGCTCGCGCGGGCAGCCATCGACGGCTGCCGCGTCGGCGTCGGGTGACGGTCCGGATGGTGTGGCCTCCTGGGCGGGGCGAGGGAGCCGAGGCGGGGCACGGAGCGTCCATTGCAGCACAGGCTCACGGCCGGTGGCGATCTCCGCCCGTCCCGCGTGGCGACCGGGAGGATCGAGGCAGACACCGCCGGAGGGCGCCGTCACCGGGCGCCACCGGTCCGCTCGGTAGGGTCGGACGGGTGAATCCTGCAGCGACTCCCGGACCTTCCGCGGCTGACTCCCCGGACCCCGCCTCCCCGCTCACCGGTGCCCGCGTGGTCCTGCTCGGTCGCGTCGGCTGCCACCTGTGCGACGACGCCCGCGAGGTGATCGAGCAGGTCGTGGCCGACACGGGCGACACGGTGGCCGAGGTCTGGATCGACGACCACCCCGAGCTCCTCGAGCGGTATGCCGAGCAGATCCCGGTCACCTTCGTGGACGGCCGCCAGCACGACTACTGGCGGGTGGACGCCGGCCGGCTGCGGCGCGCCCTCGTCTGAGCCCGCCCGGTGGACGGTGCCGGTCCGCGCGCGGGGTCGTGGCGGGTTTGGGCAGGTAGCAGCCACGGACATACTCTGGTCTGTGGTGTCCGCCCGAGGGCGCCGGGGTCCTCGTCCGCCGTGGCGCTCGCTGCGCGGGCCGGACCGCAGACAGCAGGCGGCCGTGGGGGCCACCAAGGAGGAGCGGCTCACATGGTCGAGGCCACCGAGCGCCGGGAGCTGTCCGACGCCACCGTGCTTCGCCTCCCCGGCTACCTCGACGCCCTGGACTCGTTGCGGGCCCGCGGTGCCCGGGGCGTCTCCTCCGAGGAGCTGGCCGCCGCGGCCGGCGTCACCTCTGCGATGCTGCGCAAGGACCTGTCCCAGCTGGGGTCCCTGGGGGTTCGCGGGGTGGGCTACGAGACCGAGGCGCTGCGGTCCCAGCTGATGACGGCGCTGGGCCGCGACGCGGTCCGCCCGGTCGTCATCGTCGGCCTGGGGCGGCTGGGGCTGGCCATCGCCTCGCACGGCGGCTTCGACGGTGACGGCTTCGAGGTGGTCGGTCTGCTCGACCACGACCCTCACGTGGTGGGCACGACGGTGCTCGGGCGGCAGGTGCATGACGTCCGCGACCTGCCGCAGGTGGTCGCGACGGCCGGACCCGGCACCATCGGGGTCGTGGCCACCCCGGGCTCGGCCGCGCAGGACGTCGCCGACCTGCTCGTGACGGCCGGGGTGCGCGCCATCCTGACCTTCGCCCCCACCCCGCTGCGCGTCCCCGACGGGACCGCCGTGCGCGAGGTGGACCTGTCCTGCGAGCTGCGCCTGCTGGCCTACCGCTCCCGGGCCGCCGCGGCCCGTCCCGCCGCCGGAGGTGCTCGCGCGTGACCCTGCTCGTCGTCGGTCTGTCCCACCGCAGCGCCCCCTTCGACCTGCTCGAGCGCACCACGCTCGACGCGGACCGCGCGACGACCCTGCGTGACGCCCTCGCAGCCGCCGGCCAGGTGCGCGAGGCGGTCCTGGTCAGCACCTGCAACCGCACCGAGGTGTATGCCGACGTCCTCACCTTCCACGGAGGCGTCACCGAGATCGGCCACCTGCTGGCCGAGGTGACCGAGGTCGACCCGCTCCTGCTGCGCGAGCACCTCTACGTCCACCACGAGGACCGGGCCGTCTCGCACACCTTCTCCGTCGCCTGCGGGCTGGACTCGATGGCGATCGGCGAGGGGCAGATCCTCGGTCAGCTGCGGGGGGCGCTGCGGGCCGCCCAGTCCGCCGGTGAGGTCGGTCCGGAGCTCAACGCCCTGTTCCAGCACGCGCTGCGCGTCGGCAAGCGGGCCCACTCCGAGACCGCCCTCGACGACGTGTCGGTCTCCCTGGTCTCGGCCGGGGTCGACGCGGCCGCGGCGGTCCTGGGACCGGTCCGTGGGCTCGACGTCCTCGTCGTGGGCGCAGGCGCGATGAGCTCGCTCGCCGTGGCGACCACCACCCGGGCCGGGGCCGGTGCGGTGGTCGTGGCCAACCGCACCGACGCCAAAGCCACCCACCTGGCCGCGGCCTACGACGCGCGAGCCGTCCCGTGGGGTGACCTGGACGAGGCGCTCGCCGCCGCGGACCTGGTCATCACCTGCACCGGGGCCGCCGGGCGCATCGTCGACCGGGAGCGAGCCGCCCACGCCGCCGCGGCCCGGGACCACCGGCCGCAGGTCTACCTCGACCTGGCCCTGCCGCTCGACGTCGACCCGGCCGTCGCCGAGGTGCCCGGACTGACCGTGATCGGCCTGCAGCGGCTCGGTGAGCTGCTCGCCAGCGACGGCCTGGTCCCGGCCCAGGTGCAGCAGGTGCGCGACCTGGTCGTGGGGGAGGTGGCGGGCTACCTCGCCGCCCGCCGCGTCCAGGCCGTGGCCCCGACCCTCGCGGCGCTGCGCCGCCGCGCCAGCCAGGTGGTCGACGCCGAGCTGGCCCGCCTGGACGGACGGGTCCCCGACATGGACGAGGCCACCCGCAGGCAGGTCGCCCAGACCGTCCACCGGGTCGTCGAGAAGCTCCTGCACACCCCGACCGTGCGGGTGAAGGAGATGGCAGAGGAGGACGCCTCCGGGTCCTACGCCGAGGCGCTGCACCGACTCTTCGACCTTGACCCCCACACCGTCGCCGCGGTCTCCGCGGTCCGCGTCCAGCCCCCCGTGGAGATGAGTGGTGCCAGCGATGACTGACCAGACCTGCGGCGCGATCCGGCTCGGGACCCGCCGCAGCGCGCTCGCGACCACCCAGTCCGGGTGGGTGGCGGACCGGCTGCGCGAGCTGGGCCTGGACGTGGAGCTCGTCGAGATCACCACCGAGGGGGACACCAACGCCGCCCCCCTGACGACCATCGGCGGCACCGGCGTCTTCGCGAGCGCCATACGAGAGGCCCTGGTGGCCGGGCAGATCGACTGCGCCGTGCACTCCCTCAAGGACCTGCCCTCGGCCCCTCACCCGGGTCTGGTCGTCGCCGCGGTGCCGCCGCGCGAGGACGTCCGGGACGCCCTGTGCGCCCGCGACGGCCTGACCCTGGGCGAGCTGCCCGAGGGTGCCGTCGTCGGCACCGGCTCGCCGCGCCGGGCCGCGCAGATCGCCGCCCTCGGGCTGGGGCTGGAGCTCGTCCCGATCCGCGGCAACGTCGACACCCGCCTGCAGCACGTGCGCGACGGGCGGTGCGACGCCGTGGTCCTGGCGATGGCGGGCCTGCGGCGGCTGGGCCGGACCGAGCTCGTCACCGAGGCCCTCGACCCGGTGCAGGTGCTCCCGGCGGCCGGGCAGGGCGCGCTGGCGCTGGAGTGTCGCGAGGACCACCCGCTGCGCGAGACCTTCGCCCGTCTGGACGACCCGGAGACCCGGGCGCGGGTGGCGGCCGAGCGGTCGCTGCTCGCCACCCTCGAGGCCGGGTGCACCGCCCCGGTCGGCGCGCTGGCGGAGGTCGTCGAGTCCGAGGACGGCGTGGAGCTCTCGCTGCGTGCCTTCGTGGGCGTGGTGGACGGCTCCGAGGGGCTGCGCAGGTCGCTGACCGGCTCGTACGCCGCTCCCGACGAGCTCGGACGGCGGCTCGCCACCCTGCTGCTGGAGGACGGTGCCCCCGGCCTCGGCGGTGCGGGTGACGTCTCGCCCCGGAGACTTGGCATGCCGGGCGCGGTGGGCGAGACTGCACCTCGGGTCACTCCACCGATCACCGACACGAGGGCCTAGGAGCAGGTTAGATGCGCAAGTCGAGCACCACGGGCGCCGCCTGTGCGCCCCCGGCCCCGCAGGCGGCTGCGGGCGAGCGCGCCCAGGTGGCCTTCGTCGGCACCGGACCCGGCGACCCCGGTCTGCTGACCCTCCGGGCGGCCGAGCTGCTCGGCCGTGCCGACGTGGTGCTCCTCGACCGGATCGACTCCGCGGAGATCATCCGTCGTCACTGCCGCGACGACGCGCGGATCGTCCCGCCGCCCGCTCTCGCGATCCCCGAGGTGCTGCCGGCCCCGACCCCCGAGTCCCTGCAGTGCGAGCGGGTGCTCGACGCGCTCCACTCCCTCGACGGGGGTGGCCTGGTGGTGCGCCTCATGTCCGGCGACCCCGGCGTCTTCACCTGCCTGCTGCAGGAGTGCAGCGCTCTCACGGCCGAGGGCGTCCCCTTCGAGGTCGTCCCCGGCGTGACCAGCCTGTCGGCGGTCCCGTTGTACGCCGGCATCCCCCTCACCTCCCCGGAGTCCCCGCGGCTGCACCTGCTGGACACCTCCCTGCGCCACGACCTCGGCGACTCCGCGCGCGACGACGTCACCGTGGTGATGATGGGCACCCCCGGTCGCCTGGTGGAGCAGCTCAGCTCGCTCCTGGAGGCCGGTCGCGACCCGGGCACGACGGTGGCCCTGACCGATCACGGCACCACGGCCCTGCAGCACACCAGCACCACGTCGCTGGGCGACGCGGCGCACGTGCTCGACCACCTCGACGACGACGCGCAGCTGCTCGCCATCGTCGGGCGCACGGTCCCGCTGCGGACGTCGATGAGCTGGTTCGAGAACAAGCCGCTCTTCGGCTGGCGGGTGCTCGTGCCCCGTACCAAGGAGCAGGCGGGCGGCATCAGCGCCCGGCTCGAGCACTACGGTGCCATCCCCACCGTGGTGCCGACGATCAGCATCGAGCCGCCGCGGACGCCCCAGCAGATGGACAAGGCCATCACCGGCCTGGTCGCCGGGCGCTACGAGTGGGTCGGGTTCACGTCGGTCAACGCCGTCCGCGCCGTGCGGGAGAAGTTCGACGAGTACGGCCTGGACGTGCGGTCCTTCGCGGGTCTGCGGGTGGCCGCCGTCGGCGGGGCCACGTCGGCCGCGCTGCGCGAGTGGGGCCTGGTCCCGGACCTGGTGCCGAGCGGCGAGCAGTCCGCGGCGGGCCTGCTGGAGGAGTGGCCGCCCTACGACGCGCTGCTGGACCCCATCGACCGGGTCTTCCTCCCGCGGGCCGACATCGCCACCGAGACCCTCGTCGCCGGCCTGCAGGACATGGGCTGGGAGGTCGAGGACGTCACGGCCTACCGAACCGTGCGGGCGGCCCCGCCCGCCGCCGACGTCCGGGAGGCGATCAAGGCGGGCGACTTCGACGCCGTGGTCTTCACGTCCAGCTCGACCGTGCGCAACCTCGTGGGCATCGCCGGCAAGCCGCACCGCGGCACCGTCGTGGCCTGCATCGGGCAGGCCACCGCCAGGACCGCCGAGGAGCACGGCCTGCGCGTCGACGTGATCGCCGGCGAGGCCAGCGGCGACTCGCTCGTGGACGGTCTCGCCGAGTTCGGGCACGCCCAGGCGCGCGCGGCCTACGAGGCCGGCGAGCCCGTCGTCCTGCCCAGCAAGCGCCGTCGGCGCCGTCGCAGCAGCTGATCGTCGGTCGGGACCACGGTCCTGGCCCACCCCCGGCCGCCGGTGCCGGCAGAGTCCGCGAGGAGTCTTCCGGCATACGGCGCGCAGACCTGCCACCGAGAGGATCTCGTGAGCTTTCCCACCCACCGTCCGCGTCGCCTGCGCCAGTCCCCGGCGGTCCGCCGCCTGGTCGCCCAGACCCGGCTGCACCCCGCCCAGTTGATCCTGCCGGTCTTCGTCAAGGAGGGCGCCCAGGAGCCCACGCCGATCGGCTCGATGCCGGGCGTCGTGCAGCACTGCCTCGCCTCGTTGGAGCAGGCGGCCCGCGAGGCCGTCGCGGCAGGCGTCGGCGGGATCATGGTCTTCGGCGTCCCCACGGCCAAGGACGCCGTCGGCTCCGGCGGCACCGACCCCGAGGGCATCCTCAACGTCGCGCTGCATCGCCTGGCCGACACGGTGGGGGACGAGATCGTGGTCATGGCCGACCTGTGCCTGGACGAGTTCACCGACCACGGTCACTGCGGGGTGCTCGACGCGCGGGGTGCGGTCGACAACGACGCCACCCTGGAGCGCTACGCCGAGATGGGGATCGCCCAGGCCGAGGCCGGCGCCACCGTGCTCGGCCTGTCCGGGATGATGGACGGGCAGGTGGGCCACGTGCGCGCCACGCTCGACCAGGCCGGTCACCGTGACACCGTCGTCCTGGCGTATGCCGCCAAGTACGCGTCCGGGTTCTACGGCCCCTTCCGCGAGGCCGTGGCCAGCTCGCTCGTCGGCGACCGCAGGACCTACCAGCAGGACCCCGCCAACCTCACCGAGTCCCTGCGCGAGGTGCGCCTGGACGTCGAGGAGGGCGCCGACATGGTGATGGTCAAGCCGGCCCTGCCCTACCTCGACGTGCTGACGGCGGTCGCCGCCGAGTCCCCGGTGCCGGTGAGCGCCTACCAGGTGTCCGGGGAGTACGCCATGATCGAGGCGGCCGCCGCCAACGGGTGGATCGACCGGCAGCGGGTGGCCCTCGAGGCGCTGACCGCCATCCGCCGGGCGGGCGCGGAGCAGATCCTCACCTACTACGCCACCGAGGCGGCCGGCTGGCTCGGCTGAGCCGGCCCCAGGACCCCGAGTCCGGGTTCCGGGCGCGGGTTCCGGCGACGGGAGATGATCCGGTGCGGCAGCCGGGGGCCAGGGGCACTCGCTAGGGTGGACGGTCACACCGGGTCAAGACCACTGGCCCGATCGAGCGTAGGAGTGATCGTGTCCGAGCCGGTCCGTTGGCTGAGTCCCACCGAGCAGATGGCCTGGCGGGCCTACCTGCGAGGACAGCGGCTGCTTGAGGCAGCCCTCGACAAGGACCTGCAGGCGCACGGGGTGACCCTGCCGGAGTACGAGATCCTCTCGATGCTGTCCGAGCAGGGGGCCCGCTCGCTGCGGATGTCCGAGCTGGCCGCGCTCGTGGTGCAGTCCAGGTCCCGGCTCACCCACACCGCCAACCGTCTCGAGAGCCGCGGGTGGGTGCAGCGGCGCCCCGTCGAGGCCGACGGCCGCGGGGTCGAGCTGGCGCTCACCGACGCCGGCCTCGCCGAGATCCGGGCCATCGCCCCGGTCCACGTGCGCAGCGTGCGGGAGCACTGGCTCGACGCGCTCAGCCCCGAGCTGGTGCAGGCGCTCGGCGAGGCGATGACGCGGGTGCGCGACGACAACGGCACCTCCGCCCAGCAGCGGGACGAGGTCGACCGCATCCGCCGGGCCTGACGCGCGGACGCACCGGACGTCGTTTGGTGCCCCGGCGTCCCGGGCGTGAGACTAGGACCATGGCCACCTCCCTCCCGTCATACCCCTTGGACGCCCCTGCCTCGGAGGCGATGTTCGCCCGGGCGAGCGCCGTCATCCCGGGCGGGGTCAACTCGCCGGTGCGGGCCTTCCGGTCCGTCGGCGGGACGCCGCGGTTCATGGCGAGCGCCCGCGGTCCCTACCTCGTGGACGTGGACGGGCGGGAGTACGTCGACCTGGTCTGCTCGTGGGGCCCGATGATCCTCGGCCACCAGCACCCGGCCGTGCTCGAGGCGGTCCAGGAGGCGGCGACCAAGGGCTTCTCCTACGGCACGCCGAGCGAGAACGAGGTGCTCCTCGCCGAGGCGATCGTCAACCGGGTCGAGCCGGTCGAGCAGGTGCGCCTGGTGTCCAGCGGCACCGAGGCGACGATGAGCGCGCTGCGCCTGGCGCGCGGCGTCACCGGCCGATCGGCCGTGGTGAAGTTCGCCGGGTGCTACCACGGGCACGTCGACGCGCTGCTGGCGCACGCCGGGTCCGGTGTCGCGACCTTCGCACTGCCCGACTCCGCCGGGGTGCCGGCGAGCTCGGCGGGCGAGACGATCGTGCTGCCCTACAACGACGCCCGCGCCCTCGAGGAGGCCTTCCGCGAGCGCGGGGACCAGATCGCCGCGGTGATCACCGAGGCCGCGCCCGGCAACATGGGGATCGTGCCGCCGGCGCCGGGCTTCACCGCCACGATCCGGCGGCTGACCCGCGAGCACGGCGCGCTGATGATCACCGACGAGGTGATGACCGGCTTCCGCGCGTCGATCTGCGGGTGGTATGGCGTGGAGGGTCCTACGGAGCTGGGTGCCCCGGACCTGTTCACCTTCGGCAAGGTCATGGGGGGTGGCTTCCCGGCCGCGGCGTTCGGCGGGCGGCGGGACGTGATGGAGCACCTGGCGCCGACGGGCCCGGTCTACCAGGCCGGCACCCTGTCCGGGAACCCGGTCGCCACGGCGGCGGGCCTGGCGACGCTGCGGGGCTGCACGCCCGCGGTCTACGACCGGCTGGAGACGGCGGCGCACGCCGTCGCCGACGGGGTGACCGCCGAGCTGGCCGCGGCCGGGGTGGCGCACACGATCCAGTGGGCGGGGTCGATGTTCTCGGTGTTCTTCCGCGAGGGGCCGGTGCTGTCCTACGCCGACGCCCAGCAGCAGGACACCGCGGCGTTCGGGAGGTTCTTCCACTCGATGCTGAGCCAGGGGGTCCACCTGCCGCCGAGCGCCTACGAGTGCTGGTTCGTCAGCGCGGCGCACGACGACCTGGCCGTGGACCGGGTGCTGGCCGCGCTGCCCGCCGCTGCCAGGGCCGCCGCAGCCGGAGCAGGGACGAGGCAGGGATGAGCGCCATGACCGACCTGACCCGCACCGGCGAGCCCCGGACGGTGGTCCACGTCGTCCGCCACGGCGAGGTGCACAACCCCGACAAGATCCTCTACGGCCGGCTGCCGGACTTCCACCTGTCCGAGCTGGGCCGCCGGATGGCCGACCGGGTCGCCGAGCACCTCGCCGGCCGAGACGTCGCACTGGTCGTCGCGTCCCCGCTGGAGCGGGCGCAGGAGACGGCACGCCCGACCGCCGAGGCCTTCGAGCTGCCGGTGCTGACCGACAGCCGCCTCGTCGAGGCGGGCAACCACTTCGAGGGGCGCCGCTTCGGCCACGGGGCGGGCTCGCTGGCCCGCCCGGCGAACTGGTGGCTGGTGCGCAATCCCTTCACCCCCTCCTGGGGCGAGCCCTACCGCCGGATCGCGGCGCGCATGGAGGAGGCCGTCGACGCGGCCCGCCGCCAGGCCCCCGGCCGCGAGATCGTCCTCGTGTCCCACCAGCTCCCGGTGTGGACCCTGCGGCGTCACCTCGAGGGGCGGCCGCTGTGGCACGACCCGCGCCGCCGCCAGTGCGACCTGGCCAGCGTGACCAGCCTGCACTACGTCGGCGACCGGCTGGACTCGCTGCGCTACACCGCGCCCGCGGCGTCGCTGCTCGCTCCGGCGGACGACGACCAGGTGGGTGCATGACGGCAGGTCTGTCCTTCCGGCATACCCGCCGGAGCCTCCTGGCGATCCTGACGGCCGCGGTCGTCGCGACGCCGCTGGCCGCGTGCTCGGAGGACCCGGGGTCGGTCAACGCCCAGGCCCGCTCGGGCGACCAGAAGGGCTACCTGTCCGGCGACGGCACCATCGAGCGCCTGCCGGCCGCGCAGCGCAGGGCCCCGGTGACCCTCAGGGGGACCACCCTGGACGGGAATCCCTGGGACGCCGCCCGGCAGCGCGGCCACGTCGTCGTCCTCAACCTGTGGGCCTCCTGGTGCCCGCCCTGCGTCGAGGAGCAACCCCGGCTCACCGCGTTGTGGACCACCCTGCGCCGCACCCACCCGGACGTCGAGCTGCTCGGGGTGCACGCGGGCCGCGAGTCGGCCGACAACGCCCGCGACTTCGCCCGCGGCCACCAGGTGCCCTATCCCACGCTGGCGTACGACGGGCAGACCGTGCTCGCCCTGCAGGGCAAGGCGCCGTCGCCGCCCACCACCCTGGTGCTCGACGCCCAGGGCCGCATCGCCGCGCGGATCCTCGGTCCGGTCGCCTCCGAGCGCACCGTCGCCGACCTGATCACCGACGTGGTCGAGGAAGGCCGGTGATCACCGGCGCGACCGACGTGATCGCCGGCGGGGCGCTGCCGCTCGCCGCGCTCGTCGCCCTCGCCGCCGGGGCCGCGTCCTTCCTGTCGCCGTGCGTGCTGCCGCTCGTGCCGGGGTTCCTCGGCTACGTCACCGGGCTCGGCGACACCCGGCTGGAGGAGCGCCGCTCCCGGACGATGCTGCTCGGGACCGCGCTGTTCGTCCTGGGCTTCACCGCGGTCTTCGTCCCCCTCGTGGTCCTGGTGGTCTCGGCCCTGTCCGCCGCTTTGCAGGAGCACCATGAGGCCCTGGTGCGCGTGGGCGGCGCGGTGGTGCTGGGGCTCGCCGCCGTCTTCGCCGGGCTCGGCACCCAGCGGCAGGTCAAGGTCGGGTGGCGGCCCGCCGCCGGCCTCACCGGCGCCCCCCTGCTGGGCGCAGCCTTCGCCCTCGGCTGGACCCCCTGCGTCGGGCCCACCCTCGGCGCCGTCATGGTGCTCGGCAGCCCCTTGGACGGCGGCGCCGGACCGGTCGCCCGCGGCGCGGTCCTCGGCGTGGCCTACTGCCTGGGTCTCGGGCTGCCCTTCCTCGCGCTCGCCGGTGGCTATGCCCGGCTCGTCGGCGCCTGGACCGCGCTGCGCCGCCACCAGCGGGCCCTGCAGCTCGCCGGCGCCGCCCTGCTCGCCGTCCTCGGCCTGCTCATGCTCCTCGGCCTGTGGGAGCCACTCGTCTCCGGCCTGCAGCAGCGGCTCGTGGACCTCGTGGGAAACCCGGTGCTGTGATGCCTGCCTCCACCCCGCCTCCCGGCGCACCGGCGCGCGCCACCTCGTCTGCCGCCCGCGACGACGTGACTCAGCCCCGCCTCGGCGCCCTCGGCCTGCTCCGCTGGGCCTGGCGGCAGCTGACCAGCATGCGCACGGCGCTGCTCCTGCTCCTGCTGCTCGCCGTCGCGGCGGTCCCCGGCTCGGTGTTCCCCCAGCGTGGCATCGACCCGGTGCGGACCCGCACCTACCTGCAGCAGCACCCGGCCCTCGGCCCCTGGCTGGACCGCGCGGGCCTCTTCGACGTCTATGCCTCGCCGTGGTTCTCGGCGATCTACCTGCTGCTGTTCATCTCCCTCGTCGGCTGCGTCGTCCCCCGGCTGCGGCTGCTGTGGCGCGAGGTGCGCTCGCAGCCGCCCCGCGCCCCCCGGCGCCTGGACCGGATGCCGGAGCACCGGGTCGTGGAGCTGGGCGACGTGACCCCGGCGACCGCCCTCGCCGCGACGCGCGAGCTGCTGGCGTCCCGGCGCTACCGGGTGCGGTCCGACGACGCAACGACCGACGGTTCCCCCGGTGCCGGGCCCGCCTCCTCGGCATACGGCTCGGTCTCCGGGGAGCGGGGCTATCTGCGCGAGGTCGGCAACCTGCTGTTCCACCTGGCGCTGCTGGTCGTCATCGTCGCGGTCGCCGTCGGGCACCTGCTCGGGTGGCGCGTCGACGCGATCGTGCCGGTGGGGGAGACCTTCGCCAACACCACGAGCCAGCACGACACCTTCAGCAAGGGGCCCTGGGTCGACGAGGAGTCGCTGCCGCCGTTCACCGTGCGCGTGGACAAGGTCACCGTCGACTTCGAGACCGAGCTCAAGGGCAAGCAGTTCGGCCAGCCACGGTCCTTCGAGGCGGCCACCACCACCCGCGCCACCCCGGACAGCCCCGAGGTGCGGCAGCGGCTGGCGGTCAACGAGCCACTGAGCTTCGGGCAGTCCTCGGTCTACCTGCTCGGCAACGGCTACGCCCCGATCATCACCGTCAAGGACGGCCAGGGCCGACAGGTCTACCACCAGGCGACGGTGTTCCGCCCGCAGGACAACAACTACACCTCCACCGGCGCGGTCAAGGTGTCCGCGCTGCCGGACGGCAAGCAGCTCGGCTTCCTGGGGATGTTCGCCCCCACGATCTCCGACCAGGGGCTGCGGATGCGCCCGCAGAGCGACTTCCCGGCGCCCGTCGCGCCGGGCCTGCTGCTGGAGCTGTGGGAGGGCACGCTGTTCCCCGACGGGCGGCCGCAGTCGGTCTACACCCTGGACACCTCGCGGATGACCCAGCCCCGGCAGGAGTCCGGGCTCCCGGTCCGGGTCGCGCTGCGGCCGGGGGAGACCAAGGCCCTTCCCGGTGGGCGGGGGAGCGTGACCTTCGACGGCTACGAGCGTTTCGCCGGCCTGTCGGTGCGCCACGACCCGGGCAAGCCGGTGGCGCTCGCCGGGGCCGGGCTGGTGCTCGTGGGCCTGCTGATGTCCTTGCTGATCCGACGCCGCCGCGTCTTCGTGCGCATCACGACCCGTGACGGACGTACCCTGCTGGAGACGGCCGGCCTCGCGAAGAGCGAGGACCCGGGCCTGGCCGAGGCCGTCGACGACCTCACCGCCGAGCTCTGCTCGCGCCTGGGGGTCGAGGCGCCAGCCCGCACCACCGAGGAGAGCCCCCGATGATCCATCCCGCGCTCGCGCAGTACTCCACGCTGTGCGTCTACGCCTCGCTGCTCGTGCTGGGGGTCGCCTTCGTGGCCTTCGCCGTCGACCTGGCCCAGACCCGCCACCGGGCCCTGGGTGACGCCGAGGGCATGACGACCACCTCCGGCGGTGCGGCTGCGGGGACGACCGCCTCCGTGGGCGCCGCCGGCGGGGGGACCGACACCCTCGTGCGCACCGCCGCCGGGTCGTCCGCGTCGCCGGTCGCGCCCGCCCCCGGTCGGCGGCAGGCCGCGGGGATCGGGCTCGCTCTCACCCGTCTCGCCTCGTTGCTGCTCCTCGCCGCCGTCGCGCTGCGGGGTCTGTCGGTGATGCGCGCCCCCTGGGGCAACCTCTACGAGTTCCTGCTCACCGCGGCCATGCTCGTGGTGCTGGTCTACGTCGCCATGGGGCTGCGCCAGGACCTGCGCTGGCTGGGCGTCTTCGTGACCGGGCTGGCGCTGCTCGTCCTGGGCCCGGCCCTGACGGTCTACACCGAGGCCGGGCAGCTGATGCCCTCGCTGCGGTCCTACTGGCTCGTGGTGCACGTCTCCATCGCGATCCTCGCCTCGGCCATGTTCGCCATCGGGGCGGCGCTGTCGGCGCTCTACCTGGTGCAGGAGTCCGGCGAGCGGCGTCAGTCGGCCGGGGCCGCCCTCGCCGGCTGGCGGCGGACGCTGCTCGCCGCGGTGCCCGCCTCCCGCGTCCTGGACCGGATGGCCTACGGGCTGCACGCCCTGGCCTTCCCGCTGTGGACCTTCACCGTCATCGCCGGCGCCGTCTGGGCCGAGCGCGCGTGGGGCCGCTACTGGGGCTGGGACCCCAAGGAGGTCTGGTCCTTCATCATCTGGGTCGTCTACGCGGCCTACCTGCACGCCCGCGCCACGACGGGCTGGAAGGTCCGGCACGCCGCCTGGATCGCCCTGGTCGGTTTCCTGTGCATCGTCATGAACTCCTTCGTGGTCAACAAGTTCATGACCGGGATGCACTCCTACTCGGGGATGTGACCTGATGAGTCCCGGTGTGCGCTACACCCTCCTGCGGCTGCTGCTCTTCTTCGGCTGCTTGTCGGCCCTCGGGCTGGTGGGCCTGTGGGGCCCCCTGCTCGTCGTCCTCGCGGGCCTGCTGTCCATGGTCCTGTCGTTGTTCGTCCTGCGCGGTCCGCGCGACGAGTGGAGCGCCCGCATCCAGCAGCGGGTCGAGGGACGGCTGGCGGACCGGACGGGCGCCCACAAGGTCACCGACGAAGAGGTCGAGGACGCCGAGCTCGACCGCTGACCCCGGCCGGGACGGCGGGCTGGTCCTGGTCGTCCGCAGCGGGTGAGCGCGGCCTCCCGGCACACGGCCCGGAGGGTCAGCGGGCGGCGAGCCCGATCGCGAGGGTGAGACCGTAGGTGAGGCTGACGAGCCCCGTCGCGCCGAGCACGGCGACGAGCGCCGGGCCCTGCGCGCCGCCCAGCACCGAGCGGCAGGGCTTCACGGCAGGGACGAGGCCGAGGAGCGACGGCAGCGCCCACGGGTGCCCGGTGAGCGCGGCGAGGACCGAGCACCCGGCCGGCAGCGCCATCAGCGCGACGTAGCACCACCGCGTGGCCCGGTCGCCCATCCGCACCGCCAGGGTGCGCTTGCCGGAGACCCTGTCACCCGCGATGTCGCGCAGGTTGTTGACCACGAGCACCGCGGTGATGATCGAGCCGATGCCGACGGCGCCCGCCCAGGTGCCCGTGTCGGTGGTCCTGACCTGGGTGTATGCCGTGCACCCGGTCGCCACGAGCCCGAAGAACACGAAGACGAAGACCTCCCCGAGGCCGGCGTAGCCGTAGGGGCGCGGACCCCCGGTGTAGAACCACGCGGACAGCACCGCCGCGATCCCGACGCCGAGCAGCCAGGTCACGCCCGACAGCCCCATCAGCGCCAGGCCGGCCAGGCAGGCCAACCCGAAACAGGCGAGTGCTGCGTACTTCACGAGCGCCGGCGTCGCCAGGCCCTGGCCGACGAGCCGCACCGGACCGACCCGCTCGGCGTCCGTGCCGCGGATCCCGTCGGAGTAGTCGTTTGCGTAGTTGACGCCGACCTGCAGGAACACGGCCACGAGCAGCGCCAGCAGCGCCAGCCCGGCGTCCAGGTGCCCCAGCCCGGCCGCCGATCCGGTGCCGACGGCGACGGGGGCGAGCGCTGCAGGGAGGGTGCGCGGGCGGGCGCCCGCCACCCACTGGGAGATCGTGGCCATGAGGAGCATTCTCTCGTGCCCGGGCGGGTGCCCGGTGCGCGGCTCGCACGCCACTCGGGTGACCCGGACGAGGGTCGCGACCCGGTACCGGAACCGGGGCGAATCTTCGCGACGTCATACGGATGTCGATCCGCCAGGGGGGCGGGTCCCGTGGCGCCTCGGGCGCAGAATCGCAGGCCTTGATGGGCACCTTCGTCCTCGGAGTTCTCCTCCTCCTCGCCGGTCTGGCCACCCTCGCGGTGGCCCGCCGGGTCCGGCATCGGGCGGCCACGGACGGCGGCTCCACGCACGGGGCCACGGCCGCCACCGCGCCCCCGCCACCCGAGGGCGGGCCGGAGCTGGATCGCTGGCAGAAGGCCGCCAAGGCGCAGCGGCGCCGGGCCCCGATCGCCACGAGCGCCCCCGCGCCCGCCTGGATCCTCCCGCTCGCCGGGTGGGCGATGACCGGCCTGGGCGTCCTGACGCTGTTCCTGTCCACGCTCTACACCCAGGACGTAGGTGAGGCGATCGTCATGCGTACGCCGGGCGGCACCGTCGCGGGCGTCGACACCACGCCGGGCTTCTCGATGAAGGCGCCGTGGAACGACATCGTGAAGTACGACGTGCGCAACCAGGTCATCACCATGGCGGGGGAGCAGGGGGCCACCGACGGCCCGGCGATCAACGCCCAGACCAGCGACAACGCCACCGCCGCCGTCGACATCACCGTGCGCTACTCGATCGTCCCCGCCAAGGTCGGCGACATCTACTCGGCCTACCGCACCCAGGAGGGCCTGGTCAGCCGGGCCCTGGACGTGGACGTCCGCTCGATCGTGCGCGACGTGCCCGTGCACTACACCGCGGGCGAGCTGCGGCAGAAGCGTGCCCAGGTCTCCACCGACATCGCCAAGGAGCTGCAGTCGCGGTGGGAGCGCCTGGGCGTGACGGTCGACTCGGTCGACTTGCGCGACATCCGCTATCCCCAGGAGATCGAGCAGTCCCTCGCGGCCGTGCAGACCGCGCGTTCGCGCGTGGAGTCCGCCCGCGCGGAGCTCGAGTCCTCCAAGATCAACGCCGAGAAGGTCAAGACCGAGGCCCAGGCCCAGTCCGACTCGGACCAGATCATCCGCTGCGGCGCCATGTCCACGACGGTCAAGGAGATGATCGCCGGCAAGGAGGTCGCCTCCGTCAAGGTCGTCCCGGTGCCGCCCGCCCAGTGCCAGAACCGGCTCAACGAGCAGGTCCTCACCAGCAAGTACATCGACATGCTCAAGGAGGCGGCGGCCAAGGGCAACACGATGTACGTCGTCCCGCCCAGCCAGTCCGCGCTGCTGCAGCTGCCGGCCCCGGCGAACGCACCCGCCACGCCCAAGCGCTGAGCGTCGCGTCCCGGGCGGGGACGTCCTACTCCGTCAACAGCTCTCGTGCCGCTGCGCGGTCCGGCTTGCCCGGGCCGCGCAGCGGCATCTCGGCGACCAGCCGCACCCGACGGGGCAGCGCGTGGGCGGGCAGGTGCGGACGCAGCAGCTCGCGCAGGGCGGGGACCTCGTCCGGTCGCTCCCCGGCGCCGGGCTCGCCCACGAGCAGGACCCCCACCGCCTGGCCCCAGTCGGGGTCGGGCACCCCGACCACGAGACACTCCCGGATCCCGGCGACGTGGGCCAGGACCGCATCCTCCACCACGCGCGGGGCGACCTTGAGGCCGCCCGTCGTGATCAGGTCGTCCGCCCGCCCCAGGACCGTGAGCGTCCCGTCGGCCGCCACCTCGCCCAGATCGTCGGTGCGGAACCACCGGGTGCCCCGCTCGTCCGTGGTGAGGACCTCTGCGCTCAGGTCCGGGCGGCCCAGGTAGCCGTCCATCACCACCGGACCGCCGAGCTCTACGCGGCCCTCGCGGGTGAGGCGGACGGCGGTGGCCGGGAGCGGCGTCCCGTCATACACGCAGCCGCCGCAGGTCTCGCTCATCCCGTAGGTGCGCACGATCCGCAGCCCGGCCGCGACCGCCTGCGCGTGGACGCTCGCGGGGAGCGCGGCGCCGCCGACGAGGATGGCGTCGTAGCTCGCGGCCGCCTCGGTCCCGACGGGGGACGCCAGCAGCCGCAGGAGCTGGGTCGGCACCAGCGAGGTGTGATGCCGTATGCCGGGAGTCAGGCGGGCCGTCGCCTTTGCGAACACCTCGGGCTTGAACGGCCCGTCGGGCATCGCGACCGGAGCGTGCCCGGCGAGCAGGGACCGGGCCAGGACCTGCAGCCCCGCGACGTGGGTGGGCGGCAGCGCGAGCAGCCACTGCGCGTGGCCGCCCAGGTGCTCGGCCGTGGCCTGCCCGGACGCCCGCACGGCGGCCGCCGACAGGACCGCTGGCTTGGGCGTGCCCGTCGACCCCGACGTGCCCACCACGACGGCCGCGCCGGCGGGTGACGCGGCGGTCACCCCCGACGGGCACACCGCCGGGCCGGCGCCGCTCAGCGCCCGCTCGAGCGGACCCAGGTCACGCACGGCGTCGGCGGGGGAAGAGGACGGGGGCCAGGCGACGAGCTGCACCCCCGCACGATAGGGCAGGGCGCCGGTCGACGGCCGGGCTGCGACGGCCGGGCTGCGGTGAGCGGCGGCCGATCGCGGGCTGCGGCGGGGGGTGTCCCTATGTTCTTCGTCAAGCGGCGAGGGGCGTGGGTGCGGGCGCTGGGGCGCGGTAGGTCTCGTGGTTGCGGAGCATGGCGTGCAGGACGTCGCAGCGTCGTCGGGCGAGGCAGATGAGTGCGGCGTTGTGCTTCTTGCCTTGGGCGCGTTTGCGGTCGTAGTAGGCGCGGCTGACGGGGTCGAAGCGCAGGGCCGCAAACGCGGATAGGAACATGGCTCTCTTGAGGTGCTTGTTGCCTGATCGGGCGGGGAACTCCCCGCGGATGCTGGTGCCGGAGCGTCGCGTGACGGGGGCCAGGCCGGCGTACGCGGCGAGGTGTCCGGCGGTGGGGAAGGCCGAGCCGTCACCGACGTCGAGCAGGATCCGGGCTGCTGTCCTGACTCCGACGCCGGGCATCGAGGTCAGGACCTCGGCAAGAGGGTGGGCATCGAGGACTTTCTCGACCTGGGTGGCCAGATCGGCTCGTTGGGCCAGGGTTGTGCGCAGCGTCGCGGCCAGGTGTGGCAGGACCTGCTCACCGGCGGTGGTGCCGGCCACGACCACGGTCTGCTCGGACAGGGCCGCCATGATCGCGTCGGTGAGCTCGCCCGCGCCACGGGGGTTGGCCTTGGTGATGACGCGTGCCAGGCGTGCGCGCCCGGCGCGGGTGATGCCTTGTGGGCCGCCGAGGTGTTCCAGGACGGCCAGGCCGGCCTTGGTGGCGATCTTGGGTCCGAGGACTCGTTCGAGGGCGGGGTGGAACTGGGTGAGCAGGCCACGGATCCGGTTGCTGAGGCGGGTGGCTTCGGCGGCGAGGTCGTCGTCGAATCCGACCAGGACCTTCAGCTCGGCCAGGGCCTCTTCGCCGACGTCCACGCGGCGCAGGGTGTGGGGCATGGTGCGGGCAGCGTCGGCGATGATGAACGCATCGCGGGCGTCGGTCTTGGCGTTGCCCGGGTGCAGGTCGGCGATGCGGCGCATCGCCAGCCCAGGCAGGTACGCGACCGCGATCCCCATCGAGCGGGCCACTGCGATCGGCAGGGCGCCGATGGTGTTGGGCTGGTCAACGATCACCAGGACCCGACCCCGGGCGGTCAAGGTCGTGAAGAGTTCTTCCAGCCGTGCCTGGTCCTGGGGTAGGGCCTTGTCGAAGACCTTGTTGCCCGCGCAGTCCAGGGCGCAGGCGTGGTGGTCTTGCTTGCCAACGTCCAGCCCGCACCAGATGTCGTAGCCGATGTCCTCGCTCATGACGGTGACCATCCTTGCATCGCAGGACCGGTCGCCAGGCTGTGGTGAAGCGTCAGCTGCCGGCACCCACGTTACGAAGAGACCTCATCTTGGGCCGTGTCCCTATCAGCGGTCAGACCGACGCCACCAGGCCCGGTGACAACACCCCCCGGATCATGGAAGAGACAGGGGCGGTAAGTCATGCCGGGCCCGGCGACCGTGACCCCGCACCGCGGGGCCACCAGCAAGGTAACGGGGCGTGCGCGCCCGGGCGGGGCGGCGCGACAATGGGCCGCATGACCCAGACTCCTCGCCTCGCCGTCGTCACCGGAGCTTCCAGCGGGATCGGCGCCGCCACCGCGCGCCGCCTCGCCGACGAGGGCTACCAGGTGATCTGCGCCGCCCGCCGCACCGACCGGATCGAGACGCTCGCCGCCGAGATCGGTGGCCGGGCGGTCACCTGCGACGTGAGCGACCAGGCCGACGTGGCTCGCCTCGCCGCCGAGGTGGGCGACCGGCTCGACCTGCTCGTCAACAACGCAGGCGGCGCGCTGGGCACCGAGACGGTCGCGGACGCCGTGGTCGACAAGTGGCGGGCGATGTACGAGTCCAACGTCATCGGCGCGCTGCAGGTCACCCAGGCGCTGCTGCCCGCCCTGCGCCCGGTCAAGGGCGCGATGGTGGTCTTCGTGTCGTCCATCGCCGGCCTCGGGGTCTACGAGGGGGGTGCGGGCTACTGCGCGGCCAAGCACGCCGAGACCGTGATCGCCGAGACGCTGCGGCTGGAGGCCGTCGGCGACGGGGTGCGCGTCTGCGAGATCGACCCGGGCATGGTCCGCACCGAGGAGTTCTCGCTCGTCCGGCTGGGCGGGGACCAGGCCGCCGCGGACAAGGTCTACGAGGGTGTGGCGGAGCCGCTGGTCGCCGAGGACGTCGCCGACGCCATCACCTGGATCGCGACGCGACCCGCCCACGTGAACGTCGACCGCCTGGTGCTCAAGCCGCAGGCGCAGGCAGCGCCGCACAAGGTGATCCGCAGGTCCTGAGCCTGCGGACCGGACCGCGCCTCGCGGCCCGGTCCTAGGTCTGCAGGTGCTGCGGCTGCTCGGCGAGGCGCTTGATGGTGAGCAGCATCTCCCTGCTCATGACGAAGCTCACCGGCTCGATGACATAAGGACCGCCCGTGAGCCGCTCGACGAGCCCGTCACCGTGGGCATAGGCGTTGCGCTCGATCAGCCGGGTGCGCCCCTGCGAGAGAGGCCGCAGGTGATAGGACCACACCGTGCTGGGCAGCAGGTCGGTCTTGTCCGGTACGCCGGCGAGGACCAGGTGGGCTCCGGGCTGGACCCGGGCCACCACGAGCGGGGGCAGCTGAGGGTGGAGCCGGACGTGGTCGCCGGTCCGGATGTGCTGGAGCTCGGGCACGATCCGGGCCACCGACTCGTCCAGGCTCCCGGCGAGCTGCTCGAGCAGGTCGTAGCTGTAGAACCCGGCCCGGCCGCGACCCAGCTGCGCCAGCCAGGGCCACACCCGCTCCGCCGGAGCCCACACGGTCACCGCACGGGTCGACCGCCAGTCGACGTCACGGATCAGCTCGTCACCGGGCAGGAAGGCCTTGGTCTCCTCCGGGGTCGCGCCCCAGGTGCGGCGCTCCTGGCTGTGGATCGGTCCGGTGGCCAGGTGGGCGGCCATCCGGGCCGCCCCGGCGAGGTTGTCCCGCAAGCGGTCTACGCGTCCCATGGGGCCAGCCTAGGAGGCCATCCCGTCACCGAGGAGGTGGGGGGCAGCGGCCCGCGCGCGAGGGGGATGGCAGGCGCGGGCCGCCGCGGTCAGTAGGGGCGGTAGGGGCCGCCGGATCGCAGGCTCTTGACGCCGGGGATGTCCGACAGGCTGCCGTAGCGGGCGGTGCCGTAGCGAGCGCCGGCACAGATCTGGGCCACCGGGTCCTTCGGGTCGCGGCGGTTCGGGAGCGCGTGGGCCTCGAAGGTCGGGCCGATGGTCTGCATCAGACCGAACGAGGGCATGCCCGCCGCAGCGTTGGTGTCCCACGTGTTGACGCTGCCCGGGCTGCCACCGGACTCGTTGAAGATGACGATCGCCAGGTCCTCGGCGTCGTGGGGCCCGCGAGGCTGGCCGGCGCGGTAGAGCTCGTCCAGGGCCTCACCGATCCAGGCGCTCACCTCGGGCGTCACGGACCACCCGTTGCCGATGACGGGGGTACCGACCTTGATGGTCGGGACGGCGCGCCCGTCCTTGAGGCGCACGAGGATCCCCTCGGCCAGGCCTCGGCGGGTGTCGGCCGCGTCGAGCCGCTGGGCCTGGTCGCGCAGGGTGGTCAGGGACCTGATCGAGGCGGCATGCGCGTCGGCCGCCGCTCGCAGCCGCTTCTCGGCCGCGAGTCGGGCCTGGTAGGCCGCGGTGGTGGCCTTCTGCCCCTCCAGGGCCGGGCCCGCGACGCTCGCAGCGACGCCGGAGGCGCCGTGGGTCACGGCCTGCCGCGCGACCGCGGTCAGGCCTCGGCGGGCTGCCTCGAGGCTGGGGGTGGTGTGGTCGTCGGCGACCTTGGCCCAGGCCGCCTCGGCGCGCTCGGCGTCGGCCCGGGCCGCGATCAGGTCGGCGCGGGTGCGGTCGTAGGTGGCGTGGGCCGCGGTGAGCTGGCTCTTGGCGGCCCGGGTGGCGGCGCTGTCGATCTCGCGGCCGGTGAGCAGCGCCTGAGGCACGGTCACGGGGCGCATCAGCCGGGCGATGCTCGCCGCGCTGGAGGCGCGGGCCGACCGGGCCGTCGACCGCGACGCACGCATGCCGGCGTGGCCGCGGTCCAGCATCGGCTGGGCGGCCTGGATCGAGCTGCGGGCGGTGACGGTCGGGGCGGACTCCGTGAGCTGGGAGGCGGCAGCCGTGGTCGCGCCGGCCACGAGCGTGGCGGCGGCGATCGTGGGCGGCGACACGACGCGCGTGGTGCGCGCGATGTTGCGGTGGCGAGGGGAGTAGCGCATGAGGACCGTTCGTGGAGCTTGGGGGACCGGGTGCGACGACGCCCGAGCGGGTGAGCACCCGCTGCCGACGTCGTGCCCCGACCATAAGCCCTGGCGCGCGTGTCTGAAAAGGCGGGTTCGTGACGTCCCGTCCCGATAGAGCCACTCTTGTGGCGGTATTAGGGCCTGTTACCACCGTAGTCTGTGACTGAGCGTAGTCTTACCACCCGAAAGGGGTAGGCCGACGGGAGCCGGTCGGCTCAGAAGTACCAGGGGTAGGGCGACCAGTCGGGGTCGCGCTTCTCCAGGAACTGGTCACGGCCCTCGACCGCCTCGTCGGTCATGTAGGCCAGCCGGGTCGCCTCGCCCGCGAAGACCTGCTGCCCCACGAGGCCGTCGTCGACGAGGTTGAAGGCGAACTTGAGCATCCGCTGGGCCTGCGGGGACTTGCCCATGATCTCGCGGGCGACCTGCAGCGCCTCGGCCTCCAGCTCGGCGTGGTCGCTCACGATGTTGACCGCGCCCATACGGTGCATGTCCTCGGCGGTGTAGGTCCGGCCGAGGAAGAAGATCTCCCGGGCGAACTTCTGCCCCACCATGCGGGCGAGGTAGGCCGAGCCGTAGCCCCCGTCGAAGGAGCCCACGTCGGCGTCGGTCTGCTTGAACCGTGCGTGCTCCCGGGAGGCCATCGTCAGGTCGCAGACCACGTGCAGCGAGTGACCTCCGCCGGCCGCCCAGCCGTTGACCAGGCAGATGACGACCTTGGGCATGGTCCGGATCAGCCGCTGCACCTCGAGGACGTGCAGCCGACCTCCCTCGGCCCTGGCCCGCAGCTCGTCGACCCCGCCGGCGGTCACGTCCCCGGTGGCGTCCTTGGCGTACTGGTAGCCCGACCGGCCCCGGATCCGCTGGTCCCCGCCCGTGCAGAAGGCCCACCCCTGCGTCTGAGCCGACTTGCCCGGGGTCGGGTGCGGCCCGTTGCCCGTCAGCAGCACCACCCCCACGTCGGGGGTGCGGCGCGCGTGGTCGAGGGCGGTGTAGAGCTCGTCCACGGTGTGCGGGCGGAAGGCGTTGAGCACCTCGGGCCGGTCGAAGGCGATCCGGACCACCCCCGAGCTCGGCCCGTCGCCGTTCGCCCGGTGGTAGGTGATGTCGGTGAACCCGAAGCCGGGCACCTCGTGCCACCGGGAGGGGTCGAAGGTCTCGCTGACGTGCGGAAGGGCGCTCACCGGCCCGAGGATAGCCGCGACGCCGCAGGAACGGGCGCCCGCCGCGGCGGCCGACATACGCTGGCCGCATGCCGATCCCCGAGTTCGTCGTCGAGCTGCGCCGTCACGTCGGGCACGACCCCCTGTGGCTCGTCGGGGCCACGGCCGTGGTGCTGCGCGGCGAGGGTCCCGCCGAGGAGGTCCTGCTCGTCCGCCGCGCCGACACCGACGAGTGGAGTCCCGTCACCGGGATCGTCGAGCCGGGGCAGGAGACCCACGACACCGCCGTGCGGGAGGTCCTCGAGGAGGCCTCGGTGGTCGCGGAGGTGGAGGCCCTGGTGTGGGTGTCCACGACGGAGCCGGTGACCCACGTCAACGGCGACCAGGCGCAGTACGTCGACCACACCTTCCGGCTGCGCTGGGTGTCCGGGGAGCCTGCGGTGGGCGACGACGAGAACCACGAGGCCCGCTGGTGGCCGACCGCGGCGCTGCCGCCGATGCGTCCGCACTTCGGGGACCGGGTGGCCGTGGCGCTGTCCGACCCGGACGTGGTGCTGCTGGGGAACCCACCGGTCCGCCCCGGGCGCTGATCCGCCGGTCAGGTCTGTCGAGGATCGGGCGCCGTCGCCCCGTGCCACACCGCCCACAGGCTGAGCAGCGTGAGCACCCCGCAGACCACGGCGGTGACCAGGTAGACCAGTCGTCGGTGCTCCCACTGCCCATCGCCGGGGTGGGCGGTGCGGGCCCGGGCGACCTTGCCGGAGTAGTGCTGGAACCACAGCTCGTCGGGACGCAGCGCGCCATACGTCGCGACCGCGGTGAGCACGGCGAGCACGATGACGAAGACCATGGCGGACCTTTCCGTCCGGGGCGGCGGCGCGGGGCGATGATGGCGGTATGCCGATGCCCCTGCCGACCCTGGACGAGCTGCTGGCGCGGATGTCTGTGGTCACCATCCCCCTGCACACCCGCTTCCGCGGGGTGACACACCGTGAGGCAGTGCTGGTCGAGGGCCCGCACGGGTGGGGGGAGTGGTCGCCCTTCCTGGAGTACCCGCCGGACGAGGCCGCACGCTGGCTGGCGGCCACCGTGGAGGCCGGGTGGCTCGCCTGGCCGGAGCCGGTCCGCGACCGGGTGCCCGTCAACGCCACCGTGCCTGCGGTCCCTGCGGACGAGGTCGCGGGGGTGCTCGCGCGCTTCGACGGCTGCACGACCGCCAAGGTCAAGGTCGCCGAGCGGGGCCAGGACCTGGCCGCGGACCGGGCCCGGGTGGCCGAGGTGCGTCGGGTCATGGGTCCCGCCGCGCAGGTGCGGGTCGACGCCAACGGCGGCTGGTCGCTCGACGACGCGGTGGGCGCCCTGGCCGCGCTCGCGCCCCACGACCTGGAGTATGCCGAGCAGCCGTGCACCGCCGTCGAGGACCTCGCCCGGCTGCGGGTCGCCCTCGCCCGCGCCGGGGTGGACGTGCCCGTCGCGGCCGACGAGTCCATCCGCAAGGCCGAGGACCCGCTGCGGGTGCGCGAGCTCGAGGCCGCCGACGTGGTCGTGGTCAAGGTGGCCCCGCTCGGCGGGGTGCGACGCGCGCTGGACATCGTCGACGCCTGCGGCCTTCCTGCCGTCGTCTCCTCGGCGCTGGACACCTCGGTCGGGATCCGGGCGGGGGTCGCGCTGGCGGCGGCCCTTCCCCGGCTCGACCACGCGTGCGGCCTGGGGACGGTCACCCTGCTCGCCGGTGACGTGGCCTCCGACCCGCTCGTGCCCCGCGGCGGGGTCCTTGGCCTGCGCCCGGTCGTCGCCGACCCAAACCTGCTCGAGCGGCACGCCGCACCCGCCGACCGTCAGACCTGGTGGCGCGAGCGGATCACCGCCGCCCACGCCCGGCTGGATGCGACGATGACCCGATGAATCCTTCCCAGGCGCTGGCCGAGGTCCTGGTCGACGAGCTGGTCCGCCAGGGGGTCCGCGAGGCGGTGCTGTGCCCCGGGTCCCGCTCCGCGCCGCTCGCCTACGCCCTGCAGGACGCCGACCGGGCGGGGCGGCTGCGGCTGCACGTGCGGGTCGACGAGCGCTCCGGCGCCTTCCTCGCGCTCGGCCTGGCCAAGGCCACCCGACAGGTCGTCCCGGTCGTCACCACCTCGGGCACGGCCGTGGCCAACCTGCACCCGGCGGTCCTGGAGGCCCACCACGCCGGCATCCCCCTCCTCGTGCTGTCCGCCGACCGGCCCGTCGAGCTGCAGCGCACCGGCGCCAACCAGACCACCGTGCAGCCGGGGATGTTCGGCGAGGCGGTGCGCTGGCAGCACACCCTCCCGGCGCCCGGCCGCCGGGCCGGTCAGCAGGCCGTATGGCGCAGCGTGGTCGCCCGTGCCTGCGCCGCCGCGACCGGCGCGCTGTCCGGGTGGGCGGGCCCGGTCCACCTGGACGTGTGCCTGCGCGACCCGCTGCTGCCCGACCTGCCGGGCGGGGGCGAGGACTGGCCCGAGCCGCTCGACGGCCGACCCGGCGGGGAGCCCTGGACCCGGGTCAGCCCGGCGCCCACCGACTCGGGGGCCGGCCTGGAACTGGTCCCGCGGACCGTCGTGGCGCTCGGCGACCTCCCCGAGCCGGACCTCGCGGCCGAGGCCGTCGAGCTGGCCCGGACGATGGGCTGGCCCGTCGTGGCCGAGCCCTTCGGGACCTACGACCGCGCAGCCGTGGTCCCGCACGGCCCGCTGCTGCTCACGGCCACCGACTGGCTCGACCGGCACCTGCCGGACCGGGTGCTCGTCGTCGGACGGCTCACCCTGACCCGCGACGTCGCGGCGCTGCTGCGGCGGGTGGACCGGGTCGAGTGCGTGACCCCGCTGTCCGACTGGCCGGACCCCGGCGCCCGGGTCACCCGGGTCCACCCCTGGGGTGCGCTCGCGGCCACCCGTTCCACGGCCCCACCGGCGGGCCCGCACGCTCCGGGCCCGCACGCTCCGGGGGCGGACCACGACGGCGGTGGGACGACCGGTGCCCGCACCGCGCCGGACGTCCACGGGTCCCGGACCGATCAGGACGTTCTCCCGACCGACGCCGACCGCGCCTGGCTGCGGGCCTGGCAGGAGGCGGGGGCGGCGCTCGCGGCGGAGCCGCCGTGGCCCGCCGACGAGGTGAGCGGGCCGACTGTCGCGAGCGCGGTGCTCGTGGCGGCGGCGGCCCGGGCGCGGAAGGCTCCCGGTCCGGCCGAGGCCGATCTCGCCGGGGCGGCGACCCCCGGGGTGGTCTTCGTCGGCTCCTCCCAGTCGGCGCGCGACGTGGACCGGGCGGTGACCGCCGACCTGGGGACGGACCTGTGCGTGCTGGGCTCGCGCGGGCTCGCCGGGATCGACGGGTGCGTCTCCACGGCCGTCGGTCTTGCGCTGGGCCTGGGCCGGCCCGTCACCGCGCTGCTGGGCGACCTGACCTTTCTGCACGACTCGGGCGGGCTGCTGATCGGCCCGGCGGAGCCCCGCCCGGACCTGACGATCGTGGTCACCAACGACGACGGCGGCGCCATCTTCACGACGCTGGAGCACGGCGCGCCCGAGCGGGACCAGGAGTTCGAGCGGATCTTCGCCACCCCCACGCGGACGGACCTCGGGGCCCTGTGCACCGCGCACGGGGTGCCCCACGAGCGGGTGACCACCCTGGCGGCGCTGCGCTCGGCCCTCGATCGGAACCCTGCGGGCCTGCGGGTCGTGGAGGTCGTGACCGACCGCAGCCGGGTGCGCGAGCAGGGCGAGCGACTACGGGCCGAGGTGGCCCGCCGGGTGGGGGCGGGCGCCTGAGGCCCGCCATCCCTGATGTCCGAGCGTCCGACCTGAGCCAGGCTCCCCGGCCGCGCCGACCAGGGGCCGGGTCGACCAGGACCCGTGCCGACCAGGGCCCGGGTCGGCGCTGACCCCGCCGACGAGGGGCCGGGGCAGCCGGGGTGCCTCAGCCGCCCAGGGCGTCGCGCATGGGCACGAGCTTGGCGTCGGTCTCCGCCAGCTCGGCGGCCGGGTCGGACCCGGCGACGATCCCGCACCCGGCGTGCACGGTGATCTCGCAGGGGTCGTGCGCCGACACCACGCCGGAGCGCAGCGCGATGCCCCACTCGCCGTCACCGTCGGCGGACAGCCAGCCGACCGGCCCGGCATACCGCCCGCGATCCATGTGCTCCAGCTCGGTGATCAGGGCGTCGGCCACCTCGCGGGGCGTGCCGCAGACGGCGGCGGAGGGGTGCAGCGCCTCGGCCAACGACAGCGAGGTCGAGGCGGAGGAGAGCACGCCTGCGACATCGGTCGCCAGGTGCATGACGTTGGGCAGGTGCAGGACGAACGGCGTCTCGGGGACGTTGATCTCGTCGCAGTGGGGGGCGAGGCGGTCCACGACCGAGCGCACGGCGTACTCGTGCTCCTCCAGGTCCTTGCTCGACCGGGCCAGAGAGCCGGCCAGCGACAGGTCCCGTTCGTCCTCGCCGGTGCGAGGGATGGTCCCGGCGAGGACCCGTGAGGTGACCAGGCCCCGGGAGAGCCGCACGAGCATCTCCGGGGTGGCCCCGACGAGCCCGTCCACGCTGAACGTCCAGGTGTTGGGATAGCCCTCGGCCAGGCGGGCCAGGACGTGGCGCACGTCGATCGGCGCGGTCGCGCGCGCCCGCAGGTCCCGGGCGAGGACGCACTTGTCCAGCTGCCCGGCCGTGATCCGCTCGACGGCGGTGGCGACTGCACCCATCCACTGCGTCGGCGACAGCGAGCCGTCGCCGAAGGTCAGCCCCTCCGGGGCTGGAGCCGGGGGGTATGCCGACACCCGCGTCGCCGGCTCCTCCGGGCCCGTCGCCTCGGTCCCTGCGGCGTCGATGGTGGTCACCCACGCGTCCGGGCCCCGACGGCCCACCACGACGGCGGGGACCACGAGGGTGCCGCCGCTCGCCGAGCGGGGGGAGTAGGCCATCGAGCCGAAGCCCACGAGCCCGGTGCCGGGCACCCGCACGTCGTCCTCGACCTCGGCCGCGCCGGCCAGCTCGCGCCACCAGGCCTCGGCGTCGGCGAACCGGCGCTCGCCGGCGGTGACGACCGCCGCCGCACGACCCCAGCCCACGATGCCCTCGCCGCGGCGCACCCAGGTGCACGGCTCGGTGGCCGCCAGCTCCGGGGGGAGCAGCGCGACCAGGTCGCCCGGGTCCGCGAGGCGCGTGGTGCGGACCCGCAGCCGGGGGACCGCGCCGCTCCCCCGGCCGCGGGACGGCCTGGCGGGGTCGGTCACCGGGCGGCGCCCTCGCCGAGCACCTCGACCGTGTCGAAGCGGGTCACCGTGATGCGCATGTCGCACGGCAGCCGGTCCCCCGGGTGCACCGCGCCCTCGGGCACCGCGACCATGGACACCTGCATGTGTGGGACGTCGAGATAGGTGAGCCGGCGACCGGCGAGGCGGAAGGGCGAGGGGGCGCCGCCCACCTGGGACAGGACCGCCCGGGCGACCTTGCGGGCGGCGAGCTGCGGGGTCATCCGGGGACGGGCGGTCTCGATGCCGACACCGTGCGCGGTGCCGCCCGAGACGACGGCGAGCCAGGTGGCCTTGCGGACCGCGCGCCGGGAGTAGCCGATCCGGCGGCCCGCCGCGATCGGGTGCACGTCCAGGACCTCGCCGTAGGCCCGCAGCGCCTCGGGGTCGCCGAGCCACAGGTCGGTGCCCGTGCGGACCAGGATGCGGGTGTCGCCGGCGACCGCGGCGAGCTGCCCGACCTCCGCGGTGGACAGGTGCGAGGCGAAGAGCCGGGGCACCGTGACGCCCAGCTCGCCCAGCCGCGCCAGCAGGGAGGAGACGAAGCCGACCCGGTCCCCGAAGGGCGGGTTGTGCACCGCGAGGCCGGCGCAGCGGTCGTCCCGCAGGGCGTCGACCAGGCCCGGCAGGCGCGTCCACGGGATCCCGTGGCGACCCATGGGGGAGTCCACCTCCACGACGAACCGCCGCCCGGTGCCGCGGATCTCGGCGAGCGTCTCCTCGGCGGCCACGGTGTGGATCAGCCGCGGGTCGTCGTCGAGGGGACGACCCGCCACGGTCGGGAAGAGCACGAGCACGTCGGCGTCCGGCACGGCCGTGACGGCCTCGCGAGCCTCCTCGGGGGTGCCGGTGGCGACGACCGGGGCGCCCACCCGGCGGCACTGCTCCAGGACGCGCTGCGCGCCGATGCCATAGCCGTCGCCCTTGACCACCGGGACGACCCAGGGCCGCTCGGCGAGGTAGGCATCCACGTGCGCCTGCCACCGGGGCAGGTCGATCACCAGGGAGAAGGTCATCCGCGTCGCTCCAGGTAGATCTGGAAGGCCTTGTGCAGCACCTTGTTGATCGGCAGGTCCCACTCGCCCACGCGCTCGTGGACGTCGCAGCCGACCGAGATCTTGAAGCGCACCAGCCCGGCGTGCGGGTTGTCCTCGGCGATCTCGTCGGTGATGCCGCGCATGTCGTAGACCGTGCAGCCCTCCTCCAGCGCCCGGCGGATGCCGAACCACTGGGTGCCGTTCATGGCGCGCGCCTCGCGGCGGGCCGTGGTCGACGCGCCGTAGAGGTACCAGCAGTGGTCGGCCACGGTGATGTTGATGGTGGCGGCGAGCAGCTCGCCGTCCAGCTCGCCCAGCGCCAGCTCGAAGCGGGCGGGGGAGCCGGGCTCGCCCATCAGCTCGGCCATGCGGTGGAAGTAGGACTCCGGACGCGGGGTGAAGCCGTCGCGCTCGGCCGTCTCGACGTACACCCGGTGGAAGGCGCCGATGTCCTCGCGCAGCGTCTGCGGGGTCGCCAGGCGGACCTGCACGCCGGCCTTGGTGGCGGCCTTGATGTTGCGGCGCCACTGCTGGTTCATGCCCTTGAGCAGGGCCTCCTCGGTCTGGCCGACGAGCGGCAGCCCCGCGGTCAGGCGCGGCTGGCCGGCGGCGAAGCCGGGGCCGACGTCCGCGCGCCGCCAGCCGTGGTTGGCCAGCCACGAGACGATCCGCTCCCCGTGGGGGTCGTGGCGGTCGGCCGGGACGTCGTAGAGCGAGGTCTGGGACTCGTCGGCCAGCGCCGCCTTGACGGTGCCGGGCTCCCAGGACCGGGCGGTGGCCGGGATGCCGATCCGCAGGGTGAAGGCGCCGCAGCGGCGGGCGTGCTCGACGAGCGGGGCCAGCCAGCGCTCGGGGTCGGCGGCCACCTCGTCCCACGGCAGGACCGGGCCCTCGGGCAGGTAGGCCAGGGAGCGACCGACCTTGGGCAGGCGGCGGTGCAGGATCAGGCCGACCCCCTGCACGTGGTCGTCGCCGTCCAGCCAGGCGATCCGCTCGCCCTGCCACTCGGTCTTGAGCGCCGCCCAGGAGGACAGCTGGAGGAAGCTGCCGGAACGGGCCGCCACTCCCTGGTCCAGGCCCTCGGTGGACAAGGAGACGATGCGCAGGGGCTCGGTCATGTGGCTGGGCGTCCTCGCGGGTCGGGGCTGGGGCGGGCTCAGGCTAGCACCGGGCTCGTCGGGGGTCGGCGCGCCGTCGTGCGTGGGAGGATGACGGCCATGAGCCGAGCCTCCCTGTCCAAGCAGCCGCACGAGGTCGCCGCGATGTTCGACCAGACGGCCGGCCGCTACGACCTGATGAACGACGTGCTGAGCCTCGGCCAGGTCCGGCTGTGGCGTCGCGCCGTCAACGAGGCCGTGGCAGCCGGCGAGGGTATGACGATCCTCGACATCGCCGCCGGCACCGGCACCAGCAGCGAGCCCTTCGCAGCGGCGGGCGCCCACGTGGTCCCCGCCGACTTCTCCCTCGGAATGCTGCGGGTGGGCAAGCAGCGGCGCGCCGACCTGTCCTTCACCGCCGCCGACGCGACCCGCCTGCCCTTCGCTGACGGCACCTTCGACGTGGTCACCATGTCCTACGGCCTGCGCAACGTCGTCGACCATGAGCGGGCGCTGGCCGAGTTCCTGCGGGTCACCCGCCCGGGCGGCCGTCTGGTCGTCAGCGAGTTCAGCCACCCGACGAACGCCGCCTTCCGCCGCGTCTACGTGCAGTACCTCATGGGGGCGCTGCCCACGGTGGCGCGGCGGCTGTCGAGCAACCCGGAGTCCTACGTCTACCTGGCCGAGTCCATCCAGGCCTGGCCCGACCAGCGCGGCCTGGCCACGCAGGTCCGGGCGGCCGGGTGGCACGACGTGCAGTGGCGCAACCTCGCGGGCGGCATCGTGGCGCTGCACCGCGCCGTCAAGCGCTGAGCGCGGGCGACCACGAACCGCCGTCCGGCCTGCGTCCGGACGACGGCGCGGATCACGATCCGGCGACGATCACGGCGACCTTACGCACGACTTAGGCAACCCTAAGACGACATGCCGCAGGTGCCCTCCTAGACTCCCGAGGTGGTGCGCCCACCGCCCGCGGTCCGCTCGTCTGGGACCATCCTGAGCCCTGGAGCACCCGCACGAGACGACGGAAGCGGAGTGACTGTGACTGCAGGGACGAGCCCCTCGGGGGTGGACAGCGCCGACGTGATCGTCGTCGGCGCCGGCCCCGGCGGCTCCGCCACGGCGGCCTACCTCGGGCGCGCCGGCCTCGACGTCGTCCTGCTGGAGAAGGCCACCTTCCCCCGGGACAAGATCTGCGGCGACGGTCTCACCCCCCGCGCGGTCCGCGAGCTCACCACCCTCGGCATCAGCACCCGCGAGCAGGACGGCTGGATCCGCAACAAGGGCCTGCGCATCGTGGGCGCCGGACAGACCTTCCAGCTCGACTGGCCCGAGTCCGCGTCCTTCCCGGGTCACGGCATGGCCCGCGCCCGCGCCACCCTGGACGAGACCCTGGCCCGCCACGCCGAGGCGTGCGGCGCCCGGCTGCTCGAGGGTGTCTCCGTCACGGGGCCGGTCGTCGAGGGCGGCCGCGTGGTCGGGGTGAGCGCCAAGGTCCTCCAGGACGGCCGCGCCACCGGGCAGACCCGCGAGTGGCGTGCCCCCGTCGTCGTCGCCTGCGACGGCGTCTCCTCCCGGCTGGCCACCGCCGTGGGCCGCGAGAAGCTCACCTCCCGCCCCATGGGCGTGGCCGCCCGCTCCTACTGGACCAGCCCGCGCACCCACGACGACTACATGGAGTCCTGGCTCGAGCTGTGGGTGCCCGAGGACGCCGATCGGCCCGACGGCAAGAAGGTCCTCCTGCCCGGCTACGGCTGGATCTTCGCCCTCGGCGACGGGCGGGTCAACATCGGCCTCGGGATGCTCGACACCTCACCGCAGTTCGGCAAGGTCGACTACAAGGACCTGCTGCGCCGGTGGGTCGCCACCCTGCCCCCGGAGTGGGGCTGCACCGACGACACCAGGACCCAGCCGATCCGCGGCGCGGCTCTGCCGATGGCCTTCAACCGCAAGCCGCTGTACGCCGACGGCCTGATGCTCGTCGGCGACGCGGGCGGCATGGTCAACCCCTTCAACGGCGAAGGCATCGACTACGCCCTCGAAGCCGGACGCCACAGCGCCGAGGTGATCGTCCAGGCGCTCGCACGGGACGCGGGCGGCCGCGAGCGGGTGCTGCAGGCCTATCCCCGGATCATGGCCGACGAGCTCGGTGGGTACTTCACCCTCGGGCGCACCTTCGCCCAGCTGATCGGCCACCCCGAGATCATGCGGCTCGCCGTCAAGCACGGCCTGCCGCGCCGAACCCTGATGAAGCTGCTGCTCAAGATCATGGCCAACCTCGCCGACGAGCACGGTGGCAGCGTGACCGACCGGGCCATCACCGCGCTCACGCGGGCGGTGCCGTCCTCGTGAGCAGCCGTGAGCAGCACCGGTCGGCGGACCCTAGGATGTTGATGCAGCAGACCAACCGAAAGGGGTGCAACGCGGGATGAGCCTCAACCCGTACGTGCCGATCCTCTTCCTCTTCGCGATGGGCATCGGCTTCGCGGCCCTGTCGGTCCTGGGCTTCGGGGTCATCGGCCCGCGTCGCTACAACCGCGCGAAGCTCGACAGCTACGAGTGCGGCATCGAGCCCAGCCCGGTCGCCGAAGGTGGCGGTCGGGTCCCGGTCAAGTACTACGTGACCGCGATGCTCTTCATCATCTTCGACGTCGAGTCGATCTTCCTGCTGCCCTTCGCGGCGGCCTTCGACCGCCTGGGCCTGTTCGCCCTCGTCGAGGTGGTCCTGTTCATGCTGACCGTCTTCATCGCCTACGCCTACGTGTGGCGCCGCGGTGGATTGGAGTGGGACTGACCATGGGTATCGAGGACAAGATCCCGTCCGGGATCGCGCTGACGACCCTCGAGGCCGTCGCGGGGCAGATGCTCCACCGATCGATGTGGCCCGCGACCTTCGGGCTCGCCTGCTGCGCGATCGAGATGATGGCCTCCGGCGGCCCCGACTTCGACATCGCGCGGTACGGCATGGAGCGCTTCTCGGCGACGCCGCGCCAGGCCGACCTGATGATCGTCGCCGGCCGCTGCTCGCAGAAGTTCGCGCCCGTCGTGCGCCAGGTGTGGGACCAGATGCCCGAGCCGAAGTGGTGCATCGCCATGGGCGCCTGCGCCAGCTCCGGCGGCATGTTCAACAACTACGCGATCGTCGCCGGCGTGGACCACATCGTCCCGGTGGACGTCTACCTGCCCGGCTGCCCCCCGCGGCCGCAGATGCTCTTCAACGCCATCATCACGCTGCACGAGTACGTCAAGAAGTCGCCCCAGGGCGTCAACCGCGAAGAGGCTGCCCGGGCCGCCGAGCGTGCAGCCATGGAGGCCACCCCGCTCCAGCTGCAGAAGGGTCTGCTGGCATGACCGACACCACCCTCCCGGCCGACGCCCAGGGAGACGACGCCCGTCACCTGCAGGTCGACGGCCACCCGGCGGCCGCCCCCGTCGAGATGGGCCGTCGGCACGGCATGTTCGGCTCCTCCCGGGGCACGGACACCACGGGGTACGGCGGTCTGGTCTCCCCGGTCCTGTTCCCGGGTGAGGCCGCTCGCCCCTACGGCTCCTACTTCGACCACCTGGCCGACACGCTGGAGAAGGCCCTCGTCGGGTCCTCGGCGTCCTTCCGCGAGGCGGTGGAGTCGGTCGTCGTCGATCGCGGCGAGATGACGCTGCACGTCCGACGCGAGCACCTGCCCGTGGTCGCCCAGGCCCTGCGCGACCACCCCGGCCTGCGCTTCGAGATGTGCATGTCGGTCTCCGGCGTCCACTACCCGCAGGCCCAGGGCCAGGAGCTGCACACGGTCTACCACCTGCTCTCGCTGACCAACGGCTCCCGGCGGCTGCGGCTCGAGGTGTCCTGCCCGGACACCGACCCGCACATCCCCTCGGTGACCTCGGTGTGGCCCGGCACCAACTGGCACGAGCGCGAGACCTGGGACTTCTTCGGCATCGTCTTCGACGGCCACCCCGCGCTGACGCGGATCATGATGCCGGACGACTGGCCCGGGCACCCCCAGCGCAAGGACTATCCCCTCGGCGGTCTCCCGGTGGAGTACAAGGGCGCCACCGTTCCGCCCCCGGACCAGCGGAGGTCGTACAACTGATGAGCACCGCCTACACCGCCACCAGCGGCGCCGGTCCGGACGAGGAGGGCTACCAGCTCACCTCCGTCGGGGGCGACTGGGACGATCTCGCCCAGCAGGCCATCGAGCACTCCGACGAGCGCATCGTCGTCAACATGGGCCCCCAGCACCCGTCCACGCACGGCGTGCTGCGCCTCGTCCTCGAGCTGGACGCCGAGACGGTGACCGACGCCCGCGTGGGCATCGGCTACCTGCACACCGGCATCGAGAAGAACATGGAGTACCGCACCTGGACCCAGGGCGTGACCTTCTGCACGCGGATGGACTACCTCACGCCGCTGTTCCAGGAGGCGGTCTACTGCCTAGCCGTGGAGAAGCTCCTCGGCATCACCGACCAGGTCCCCGAGCGTGCCAGCGTGATCCGGGTCCTGATGATGGAGCTCAACCGGATCGGGTCGCACCTGGTCTGCATCGGCACCGGCGGCATGGAGCTCGGCGCCACCACCGTCATGGAGTTCGGCTTCCGGGAGCGCGAGCGGGTCCTGCGGTTCTTCGAGGCCGTCACCGGTCTGCGGATGAACCACGCCTACATCCGCCCGGGCGGGGTCGTCCAGGACGTCCCGGCGAGCGCGATCACCGACCTGCGCGAGGAGCTGCCGCTGCTCGAGCGCGGCATCCACGAGCTCGAGCTGCTCATCAACGAGCAGCCCATCCTCAAGGGCCGCATGGAGGGCGTAGGTTACCTCGACCTCACCGGGTGCATGGCCCTCGGCGTGACCGGCCCGATGCTCAAGGCCACCGGCTACCCCTACGACCTGCGCAAGGCCGACCCCTACTGCGGGTACGAGACCTACGACTTCGAGGTCGCGACCTGGGACACCTGCGACGCCTACGGCCGCCTGCGGCTGCGCTTCACCGAGATGTGGGAGTCCCTCAAGATCGTCCGGCAGTGCCTGGACCGGCTCGAGGCCCGTCCCGGCCCCGTCATGGTCGAGGACAAGAAGATCGCCTGGCCCGCCCAGCTCGCCATCGGTGGCGACGGCATGGGCAACTCCCTGGAGCACATCCGCGAGATCATGGGCGAGTCGATGGAGTCCCTCATCCACCACTTCAAGCTGGTGACCGAGGGCTTCCGCGTGCCGGCGGGCCAGGCCTACCAGGCCGTGGAGTCGCCCAAGGGCGAGCTCGGCTGCCACCTGGTCTCCATGGGTGGTACCCGCCCGCACCGCGCGCACTTCCGCGACCCGGGATTCAACAACCTGCAGTCGGTGGCTGCCATGTGCGAAGGCGCCCAGGTGGCCGAGGTCATCGTCGCCGTCGCCTCGGTCGACCCCGTGCTCGGAGGAGTGGACCGCTGATGTCAGCCTTTGACGCCCCCAACTACGGCACCCAGCCGGCGCACCCCGGGGAGCCCTGGGACTTCGAGACCGAGGCGCGCCTGCGCGAGGACGCGGCCGCGGTCGTGATGCGCTACCCGCAGCGCCGCTCGGCGCTGCTGCCGCTGCTGCACCTGGTGCAGTCGGTCGACGGTTACGTCTCCACGCGCGGCATCGAGCTGGCCGCCGAGTTCGCCGGGGTCACCGCGGCCGAGGCCTCGGGCGTGGCGACCTTCTACACGCAGTACAAGCGCCACAAGAACGGTGAGTACCTCGTCGGCGTGTGCACCAACTCGCTGTGCGCCGTCATGGGTGGCGACCAGATCTGGGACGAGCTGTCGGAGCACCTCGGGGTCGGCCACGACGAGACCACCGCGGACGGGGTCATCACCCTCGAGCGCCTCGAGTGCAACGCCGCCTGCGACTTCGCCCCCGTGGTCATGGCCAACTGGGAGTTCTTCGACAACATGACGCCGACCTCGGCGCGGGAGCTGGTCGACGCCCTGCGCGCCGGCACCCCCGTTCGCCCGTCGCGCGGGCCGGACCGGCTGCACACCTTCAAGGAGATCTCCCGGGTGCTGGCGGGCTTCCTCGACGGCCATGCCGACGAGGGGCCGAGCGGTGGCCCTGCCACCATGCGCGGGCTGGAGATCGCCCGCCGGGAGGGCTGGGACATGCCGCGCGACACCGAGCAGGGTCGCCAGGCCAGCGCCGCCGGCGGGGCCGACCGGACGCAGCCCACCGGCATACCCACCGGCAAGATCGACGCCCAGCCCGCCCCCGGTGGCACGCAGAGCTCTGCCGATGCGCAGGCCGCTGTCGGCAAGACGTCCGGCGAGGCCCTGTCGCCCGCCGCCAAGCCTGCCGACGAGCGGGCCTCGGCCCGCACCACCGATCCCGAGGGGGACGTCAAGTGAGCACCCAGCTGACCCCCGTCCTGACCCGAACCTGGGACCAGGAGCGGTCCTGGACCCTGGAGACCTACGAGCGCGAGGCCGAGGGCTACCAGGCGTTGCGCAAGGCGCTGTCGATGGAGCCCGACGCGGTGCTCGGGGCCGTCAAGGACTCCAACATCCGCGGTCGTGGCGGCGCCGGCTTCCCCACCGGTCTGAAGTGGAGCTTCATGGCTCCGGTCGACGGTGGGCCGCGCTACATCGTGGTCAACGCCGACGAGTCTGAGCCGGGCACCTGCAAGGACATCCCGCTGATGATGGCGGCCCCGCACCACCTGATCGAGGGGCTGGCCATCGCCACCCACGCGGTGCAGGGCGAGCTGGGCTTCATCTACCTGCGCGGCGAGGTCGTGCACGTCTACCGCCGCCTGCTGCGTGCGGTGGAGGAGGCCCGCGCCGCCGGCTACCTGGGCGACGACGCGATGGGCACGGGCAAGCGCCTGGACATCGTGGTGCACGCCGGTGCCGGGGCCTACATCTGCGGCGAGGAGACGGCGCTGCTCGACTCGCTCGAGGGACGTCGCGGCCAGCCTCGCCTCAAGCCGCCGTTCCCCGGCGCCCAGGGCCTGTACGCCCGTCCCACGTCGGTCAACAACGTCGAGTCCATCGCCTCGGTGCCCGGGATCCTCCTGCACGGCGCCGACTGGTTCAAGGGCATGGGCACCGAGAAGTCCGCCGGGCACGGCATCTTCTCCGTCTCCGGCCACGTCGAGCGGCCCGGTCAGTTCGAGGCGCCCTTCGGCATCACCATGCGCGAGCTGATCCAGATGTGCGGGGGGATGCGCAACGGCCACCGGCTGAAGTTCTGGACCCCCGGCGGGTCCTCCACCCCGATCTTCACCGAGGCCGAGCTGGACATCCCGCTGGACTTCGACTCGGTCGCGGCCGCGGGCTCGATGCTCGGCACCCGGGCCCTGCAGGTCTTCGACGAGACCGTGTCGGTCGTGCGCGTGGTCTCCCGCTGGACCGACTTCTACCGCCACGAGTCCTGCGGCAAGTGCACCCCCTGCCGCGAAGGCACCTGGTGGCTCAAGCAGATCATGGAGCGGCTCGAGGCCGGACAGGGCCACGAGGGCGACGTCGACAAGCTGCTGGACATCTGCGACAACATCCTCGGCCGGTCCTTCTGCGCGCTCGGGGACGCCGCGACCACGCCGATCTCCTCCGGCATCAAGCACTTCCGTGAGGAGTTCGAGGCCGGCATGCACACGCCCTGGTGGGAGATGTTCCCGCCGTCGGCGTCCACCCTGTTCGCGAAGGAGTCGGTGTCCCGATGACCGCCCCCACGACCAGCGCCGCCGACCTGGTCACCCTCACCATCGACGGGGTGGAGGTTCGCGTCCCCAAGGGCACGCTGATCATCCGCGCCGCGGAGGAGATCGGGATCCAGATCCCGCGCTTCTGCGACCACCCGCTGCTCGACCCGGCGGGGGCCTGCCGCCAGTGCCTCGTCGAGGTGGCCATGCCGGGTCGCGACGGCAAGATCGCGCCGATGCCCAAGCCGCAGGCCGCCTGCACCATGACGGTCGCCCCCGGCATGGAGGTCAAGACCCAGCAGACGTCGCCCGTGGCCGAGAAGGCCCAGCACGGCGTGATGGAGCTGCTGCTGATCAACCACCCGCTCGACTGCCCGGTCTGCGACAAGGGCGGCGAGTGCCCCCTGCAGAACCAGGCGATGTCCAACGGCCGGGCCACCACCCGCTTCGAGGACGTCAAGCGCACCTACGCCAAGCCGGTCAACATCTCCTCCCAGGTGCTCCTGGACCGGGAGCGCTGCGTGCTGTGCCAGCGGTGCACCCGTTTCTCCGAGCAGATCGCGGGCGACCCCTTCATCTCGCTCACCGAGCGCGGTGCCGTCTCCCAGATCGGTATCTACCAGGAGAAGCCCTTCCAGTCCTACTTCTCGGGCAACACCGTGCAGATCTGTCCGGTGGGAGCGCTGACCGGGGCGGCCTACCGCTTCCGTTCGCGTCCGTTCGACCTGATGTCGACGCCGAGCACCTGTGAGCACTGCGCCTCCGGCTGCTCGCTGCGCACCGACCACCGTCGGGGTGTCGTGCTCCGCCGGTTGGCGGCCAACAACCCCGAGGTCAACGAGGAGTGGAACTGCGACAAGGGTCGCTGGGCATTCCAGTACGCCACGCAGTCCGACCGGCTGACGTACCCCATGGTCCGCAGGGCCGACGGCGAGCTGCACGTCGCCTCCTGGCCCGAGGCCCTGGAGGCCGCCGCCGCGGGCCTGGGGCGGGCCCGGTCGGCCGGTGTGCTGACCGGTGGTCGCGTGTCCACGCACGACGCCTACGCCTACTCGAAGTTCGCCCGCACCGTGCTCGGCACCAGCTCGATCGACTTCCGGGCCCGGCCGCACTCGGTCGAGGAGGCCGAGTTCCTGGCCGCCCACGTGGCGCTCACCGCTCCGGGCCACGGCGCGGTGACCTACGCCGACCTGGAGAAGGCCAAGGTCGTCCTGCTGGTGGGCCTGGAGCCCGAGGACGAGTCACCGATGGTCTTCCTGCGGCTGCGCAAGGCCTTCCGCAAGTCCCGGGCCACGATCTTCACCGTGGCGCCCTACGCCTCGCGGGGCACGACCAAGCTGGGTGCCACGGTCCTGCAGGCGGCCCCCGGGCTGGAGGCCGAGGTCCTGGCGGCCGTGCGCGACGGCGAGGGTATCTTCGCCGAGGTCGGTGCCGCCCTGCGCGAGGCCGGCGGCGAGGCTGTCGTCCTCGTCGGCGAGCGACTGGCCGCGACCTCCGGCGGGTACTACGCCGCCCTCGACCTGGCCAGCTCGCTGGGCGCACCGCTTGCCTGGGTCCCCCGTCGCGCCGGCGAGCGCGGCGCCCTCGAGACGGGCTGCCTTCCTACGCTCCTGCCCGGCGGTCGTCCGACCACCGCCGAGGGCCGCGCCTCGTTGGGGGAGTTGTGGGACCTGTCCCGCCTCACCGACGAGCCCGGCCTCGACACGGCCGGCATGCTGCGCCAGGCTGCCGAGGGTCTTCTGGACGCGCTCGTGGTCGGCGGCGTGGACCTGGGCGACCTGCCCGACCCCGGCCAGGCCCGCACCGCCTGCGAGCGTGCCTTCGTGGTGTCCCTGGAGATGCGGGAGTCCTCGGTCACCCGGCTCGCCGACGTCGTCCTGCCGGTGGCCGCCGTGGCCGAGAAGTCCGGTGCCTTCCTCGACTGGGAGGGTCGCGTCGGGCCGTTCTCCGCCGCGGTGGAGACCGAGCTCATGAGCGACTACCGGGTGCTCGACCTGATCGCGGGCGAGATGGGGGCCTACCTCGGGACCCGCACGTCCGCGCAGATCGAGCGCGAGATGCAGCAGCTCGGCCCCTGGACCGGTGCCCGCGCCCTGGTCAACCCGGTCGCGCCCGTGGTCCCGGCCCGCTCGGGTGCCGGTCTGGCGGTCCTGGCCACCTGGCACCAGCTGCTGGACGACGGCTCGCTGCAGGACGGCGAGCCCTACCTCGCCGGCACCTCGGTCGGGGCGGTCGCGCGGATGTCCCAGGCGACGGCCGACGCGGCCGCGGTCTCCGACGGGGACCTGGTCACCATCCACTCCGACGCAGGCACCGTGAGCTATCCCGTGCGCGTGACCGCCGGGATGGTCGACCACGTCGTGTGGGTCCCGACGAACTCCGCGGGCCAGTCGGTCCGCACTCGCCTCGCCGCCGACAACGGCGACATCGTCACGCTGACGAAGGGTGCTGCGCTGTGACCTCTCTTCCCTACCTCGCGGCGGCGGCGCTCCCGGGCGTCGGCCGGCTCGCGACCGAGCTCGCCCCGGGCGGTACCTACCGCGCGGACTTCAGCGACACGCCCTGGTGGCTGACGCTGATCAAGGCGCTCATCGCCTTCGTCTACCTGCTCCTCAGCGTCGTGATCGTGATCTGGTTCGAGCGGCGCGTCGTCGGCTTCCTGCAGCAGCGACCGGGCCCCAACCGGTTCGGTCCCGGTGGTGTCTTCCAGACCCTCGCCGACGGCTTCAAGCTGGTGTGGAAGGAGACCTTCACGCCCAAGAAGGCCGACTCCTTCATGTACAACCTGGCCCCGATCATCGCGGGCTCCACCTGCTTCATCGGCTTCTCGATCATCCCGATGGCCGGCGAGGTCACCATGTTCGGCCACCGCACGCCCCTGCAGGTGACCGACGCCCCGGTAGCGGTGTTGATCGTGATGGCGGCCGCCTCGATCGCGGCCTACGGCTTCGTGCTCGCCGGCTGGTCCTCCGGGTCGCCCTACCCCCTGCTCGGTGGTCTGCGCTCGACGGCCCAGGTCATCTCCTACGAGATCGCCATGGGTCTGTCGCTCGTCGCGGTCTTCATCTACGCCGGGTCGATGTCGACGCACGAGATCGTCGCCAAGCAGGCCAGCCTGTGGTTCGTCATCCCGGCGATCTTCTCCTTCCTGGTCTACGTGATCTGCATGTTCGGCGAGACCAACCGGCTGCCCTTCGACCTCGCCGAGGGCGAGGGCGAGATCGTCGGCGGGTACCACACCGAGTACTCCGGCATGAAGTTCGGCATGTTCTTCCTCGGCGAGTACGTCAACATGTTCACGGTCTCGGCGCTGTGCACCACGATGTTCCTCGGGGGCTGGCAGGCACCGCCGCCGCTGACGATGCTGGGCGACGGCATGCTCAACCACGGGTGGTGGGGCCTGCTGTGGTTCACCGTCAAGCTCTGGCTGTTCATGTTCTTCTTCGTCTGGGTCCGCGGCACCCTGCCCCGCACCCGCTACGACCACTTCATGGCCTTCGGCTGGAAGCTGCTCATCCCGATGACCCTGGTGTGGGTGCTCGCCGTGGCCTTCGTCCGCGCGGCCATGCTGGGTCACCTGGGTGGCACCTCCGTAAGCTTCGGCGGTCGCACCTTCTACGTCTCGCTGCTGGTCATCGTGGGGCTGTTCCTCGTGGGGGCGCTGGTCGCGACCTGGCTGGTCGAGAGCCGCAACGAGACACGTCGTGCCGCCCTGCACCCGGAGCACCCGGCCGAGGTCAACCCCTTCGCCGGGGGTCACCCGGTGCCGCCGATGCCCGGGCAGACGCTCGCCGAGCCGGGCTACGACGTCCGGCGCAGCGTCGCCTCCGCCCCCGCCGTGGCCTACGCCACCACCACCGACCACGAGGAGAACCACCGTGGCTGACCGCAAGGGCAAGCCCGCGCCCGACGCCCCGCGCCCCGGCAGCGAGGTCGCCCGGGCCGGTCGATCCGACGAGCAGGGTCGCCCCAAGGCCGACCCGATCACCGAGGCGCTCGGCTCCCAGGCAGGCTTCGGCGTCTCGCTGCGGACCCTGTTCCGCAAGCGCTACACCGAGAACTACCCCGAGGAGAAGCGGCCGACCGCACCTCGCTGGCACGGACGGCACCAGCTCAACCGTCACCCGGACGGTCTGGAGAAGTGCGTCGGGTGCGAGCTGTGCGCGTGGGCCTGCCCGGCGGACGCCATCCTCGTCGAGGGTGCTGACAACACCGAGCAGGCACGGTTCTCCCCGGGCGAGCGGTACGGCCGCGTCTACCAGATCAACTACCTGCGCTGCATCTTCTGCGGGATGTGCATCGAGGCGTGCCCGACCCGGGCGCTCACGATGACCAACTTCTACGAGCTGGCGGACCACACCCGCTCGGACCTCATCTTCGAGAAGCATCAGCTCCTGGCCCCGCTGCAGTCCGGGATGGTGGCCCCGCCGCACCCGATGGCCGAGGGCATGGAGGAGCGGGACTACTTCCGCGGGCGCGTGACTGGTGCCACCCCCGCGCAGGAGCGTTGGGTGGCCGACCACGACGCGCGCCCGGTGGACGGAACGGCCTCGACCGGGGACCCGGTCGAGGGTGTCGACACCCTCAGCTCCGGCCAGCAGGCCACTCGTGACTCGGTGAAGGGAGTCCGGCGATGACCGGCGGCGGCGAGGCCGTGCTCTTCTGGATCCTGTCGATCGTCTGCGTGCTCGCGGCGCTCGGTCTGGTCTTTGCCCGCAAGGCGGTGTATGCCGCCATGTGCATGGCCCTCATCATGATCAACCTCGGGGTGATCTACCTGGCTCAGCAGGCCGACTTCCTCGGCGTCGTGCAGGTGATCGTCTACACCGGCGCCGTCATGATGCTCTTCCTGTTCGTGCTGATGATGATCGGCGTGGATTCCTCGGACTCCACCGTGGAGACCCACCGCGGGATCCGGGTCTGGGGCGTGCTCCTCGGTCTCGGTCTCGGGGCGATGCTCATCGGGATCATCGGCCGGGCGCAGCTGCCGCCGGCGGTCGGCCTGGACAAGGCCAACGCCGAGGGCAACGTCCACGCCCTGGCCAACCTCATCTTCGGCCCCTTCGTGTGGACCTTCGAGCTCACCTCCGCGCTGCTCATCACGGCAGCCATGGCGGCGATGGTGCTGGCGCACCGCGAGCGTCTGGTCCCGCGCACCACGCAGCGCGAGTACGCCGCCCGTCGCTTCCGGACCGGGCACTTCCCCGCCGGTCTGCCGGCCCCAGGTGTGTACGCCCGGCACAACGCCGTCGACACCCCGGCCCTGCTCCCCGACGGGACGCCGGCGGAGATCTCCGTCAGCCGCGTCCTGGGTGCCCGCGACCAGGTCGCGCAGCCGGGCCAGTTCGAGGAGATCGAGCACGCCATCGAGCGCGAGATCGAGGAGGGGCGCACGCGATGAGCCTCATGAACTACATCTACCTGGCGTCGGTGCTGTTCGCCCTGGGCGCGGTCACCGTGCTCGTGCGGCGCAACGCCATCATCGTCTTCATGGGCGTGGAGCTCATGCTCAACGCTGCCAACCTCGCCTTCGTGACCTTCGCGCGGCTGCGCGGAAACCTCGAGGGCCAGGCCATCGCGCTGTTCGTGATGGTCGTGGCGGCGGCCGAGGTCGTGGTCGGCCTGGCCATCATCATGTCCATCTTCCGCGCGCGCCGGTCGGCCTCGGTCGACGACGCCAACCTGCTGAAGCTGTAAAGGAGCGAACGGCGTGATTCTGCTCAGCTCGTCGGCCCTCGTCGCCGCGGAGGGCATCGCCCCCGTGGTCGAGGCGACCGACATCGCGTCCTGGGGGTGGCTGCTCGTCGCGCTGCCGCTCCTCGGCGCCGCGGTGCTCCTGCTCGGGGGACGCCTCACCAACGCGTGGGGTCCCTACCTCGCGACCGGGCTGTCGGCCCTGTCCTGCCTGATCGGCTGCCTCGTCCTCGTGCAGATGCTCGGGGCCTCGCCCGAGCACCGTTCGATGAGCCTCGACCTGTGGCACTGGATCCCGGCCGGTCCCTTCGACCTGCGTGCCGGGATGCTGATCGACCCGCTGTCGATCGCCTTCGTGCTGCTGGTGACCTTCGTGGGCACCCTGATCCACGTGTACTCCCTGGGGTACATGGCGCACGACCCCGACAAGCGCCGGTTCTTCGCCTACCTCAACCTGTTCGTCGCCGCCATGCTCACCCTGGTGCTCGGCAACTCCTACCTGATGCTCTTCGTGGGCTGGGAGGGCGTGGGTCTGGCGTCCTACCTCCTGATCGGCTTCTGGAACTGGAACCCGCCATACGCCTCCGCCGCCAACAAGGCCTTCATCGCCAACCGGGTCGGTGACGTCGGCATGATCGTCGCGATGATGGCGATGTTCGCGCACTTCGGGACCGTCTCGTTCGCGGGCGTCAGCTCCGGGGTCGCGCACGTGGGGGAGGGCACCGCCACCCTGATCGGTCTGGCCCTGCTGCTCGCCGCCTGCGGCAAGTCGGCTCAGTTCCCGCTGCAGTCCTGGCTGGGCGATGCCATGGCCGGTCCTACGCCGGTCTCGGCGCTGATCCACGCGGCCACGATGGTCACCGCCGGGGTCTACCTCGTCGTCCGTTCGCACGCGGTGTTCGAGCACGCCCCCAGGGCTCAGCTCGCCGTCGCGATCGTCGGCGCGATCACGCTGACCATGGGCGCGATCATCGGCTGCGCCAAGGACGACATCAAGAAGGCCCTCGCCGCGTCGACCATGTCGCAGATCGGGTACATGATGCTGGCCGCCGGCCTGGGTCCGGTGGGGTACGCCTTTGCGATCTTCCACCTGCTGACGCACGGCTTCTTCAAGGCCGGGATGTTCCTCGGTGCCGGCTCCGTCATGCACGGGATGGGCGATCGGGTCGACATGCGCACCTTCGGCGAGCTCGCCGGCAAGATGCGCACCACCTGGCTGACCTTCGGAGCCGGCTGGCTCGCCATCATCGGCTTCCCCCTGCTGTCCGGATTCTGGTCCAAGGACAAGATCATCGAGGCGGCCTTCGTCGGCGAGAGCAGCAGCTGGCGCCCCTGGGTCTTCGGCGGTCTGACCATGCTGGTCGCCGGGCTCACCGCGTTCTACATGTCCCGCCTGTTCTTCATGACCTTCCACGGTCGCAAGCGCTGGCTGGCCGAGGACCACCCGCACGAGTCCCCGGCGACGATGACCATCCCGATGACCATCCTGGCCGTCGGCTCCGTCGGGTTGGGCGCGGCGCTGAACTTCCTGGGCTTCACCCACTGGCTCGAGCCGGTGACCGGCGCTCACGCGGAGCACCACCCGGTACTGCCGGCGCTCGTGATCACCCTGCTCACGCAGGCCCTGATGCTGGCGGGCGTGGCTCTCGCCTGGATGAGGTACTGGCGGGACGAGGTGCCGGTCACCGCGCCGCACGGGTCGATCCTCACCCGCGCCGCCCGTCGGGACTTCTACCAGGACGACGTCAACCACGGCCTGTTCGTCCTGCCGGGCAACGGAGCCGTCGCGGCCCTGAAGGCCACCGACGACCACGGGGTCGACGGCGGGGTCCGAGGGCTGGGCGAGGTCGTCGAGGCCACGTCTCACGCCGTGCGCAAGCTCCAGAACGGTTTCGTCCGCTCGTACGCCCTGACGATGCTTGCCGGCGTCGTCGTGATCCTCCTTGCTCTGTGGGTGGTGCAGTGATGTCCAACGTCCCCTGGCTCACCACGATGATGGTGATCCCCCTGCTGGGGTCGCTCGTCGTGGCCTGCCTCCCGTCGACCCTCGCGAGCAGGGCCAAGCAGGTCGCTCTCGGCTTCTCGGTGGTGACCCTGCTGCTCGGGATCGTCGCCGCGCTGCGCTTCGACACCGACTCGGCCGCCATGCAGCTCACCGAGCAGCACCGCTGGATCCCGTCCTTCGGGGTGAGCTACGCGGTGGGCGTCGACGGCATCTCGCTGACGCTCATCCTGATGTCGCTCGTGCTGGCGCCGATCTGCGTCCTGGCGGCCTGGCACGACGTGCCCGAGGGCGGCACCCGCGAGAAGACCTACTTCGCGCTGCTCCTGCTGCTGGTCCCGTTCATGGTGGGTGTCTTCGCGGCGACCGATGTCTTCCTGTTCTACGTGTTCTTCGAGGCCATGCTGGTGCCGGTGTACTTCCTGGTCGCCGGCTTCGGCGGCCCGCGTCGGCGCGCCGCGGCCCTGAAGTTCCTCCTCTTCTCCCTGGCCGGCGGTCTGGTGATGCTCGTGGCGCTGATCGCGCTCTACGTGCACGGCCCCGGCGGCGCGGACGGGTTCCTGATCGGCAGGCTCGTCGGCCTGGACCTGAACCCGTGGGCCGAGCGGCTCATGTTCCTGGGCTTCTTCCTCGCCTTCGCCATCAAGGCGCCGATGTGGCCGCTGCACACCTGGCTGCCCGACACGGCCGAGGAGGCCACCCCGGCCACCTCGACGCTGCTCGTCGGCGTGCTGGACAAGATCGGGACCTTCGGGATGCTGCGCTTCTGCCTGCCGTTCTTCCCCGAGGCCAGCCGCTGGGCGGCCCCGGTCGTCATCGGCCTGGCGCTGGTCTCGATCTTCTACGGCGCCTTCCTCGCCATCGGCAGCAAGGACATGCTCCGCCTGGTGTCGTACACCTCGATCAGCCACTTCGGCTTCATCGTGCTGGGGATCTTCGCCTTCACCCGCACGGGCGGCAACGGCTCGGCGTTCTACATGATCAACCACGGGTTCTCCACGGCTGCGCTGTTCCTCATCGTCGGCATGCTGATCCGCCGACGGGGCAGCGCCCAGATCCCGGCGTTCGGAGGCTGGCAGCGGGTCACCCCGGTGCTCGCAGGTTGTTTCCTGGTCGCCGGCCTGGCCGGGCTGGCGCTGCCGCCGATGGCGTCGTTCGTCTCGGAGTACCTCGTGCTCGTCGGGACCTATCAGCGGCACCCGGCGGTGGCTGCCTTCGCGGCCCTGGGCGTCATCCTCGCGGGCCTGTACATCCTGCTGACCTACCAGCGGGTGTTCACCGGACCCAAGCCGGAGGTCGCCGGCCGGGTCCGCGACCTGACCGGGCGCGAGAAGCTCGTCGTGGCCCCGCTCATCGCGAGCTTCCTGGTCCTCGGCCTCTGGCCGCGTCCGGCGCTCGACGTGATCAACCCGGCCATCACCAAGACCCTGCAGACGGTCGGCATCGCCGATCCCGCGCCCGACGCCGGCGCGCAGGCCACCTCCGAGGGGAGCCACAAGTGAGCGCGACGGTCAGCAGCCTGGTCGCTGCGGACTTCCAGATGACGCCGATCGACTACGCGGCGATCTCGCCGGTCATCGTGGTCGCGGTGGCTGCCCTGGTCGGGGTGCTCGTCGAGGCCTTCGTGCCCCGTCGCGCCCGCACTACGACGCAGCTGGTCGTCGCTCTGGTCGGCCTGCTGGGGGCTCTCGCGGCCCTCGTGACGTGCGGCAAGGACAGCTGGGCCTCGACCGCGGCCGGTGCGGTCGTCGTCGACGGACCTGCCTTGTTCCTGCAGGGGGCGCTGCTCGTCTTCGGCATCATGAGCGTCCTGACCATGGCCGAGCGGTTCGACTCCCAGGCCCCCGACGCCTTCACCCAGTCGGCCGCGGCGGCCCCGGGCTCCCACGGCGAGTCCCTGGCCCTGCGTCTGGGTGCCACCACCACCGAGGTCTTCCCCCTGACCATGCTCGCCATGACGGGCATGCTGCTGTTCCCCGCAGCCGGCGACCTGCTGGTGATGTTCGTGGCGCTGGAGGTGCTCTCGCTGCCACTCTACGTCCTGACCGGGCTGGCTCGGCGTCGTCGCCTGCTCTCGCAGGAGGCCGCGTTGAAGTACTTCCTGCTGGGCGCCTTCTCCTCGGCGTTCTTCCTGTTCGGCGCGGCGCTGCTGTACGGCTTCGCCGGGACGGTCCGCCTGGCGGGGATCGCCCAGGCCATCGGGACCACCGTCGGCATGGACGGACTCCTCCTGCCGGGCGCGTTCCTGGTCCTGGTCGGCCTGCTGTTCAAGGTCGGCGCGGTGCCCTTCCACTCCTGGACGCCGGACGTCTACCAGGGTGCTCCGACCCCGGTCACGGGCTTCATGGCGGCGTGCACCAAGGCGGCCGCCTTCGGCGCCATCCTGCGCCTGCTGTACGTCGGGCTCGCGGGCGACCGCTGGTCCTTCCAGCCTGCGCTGTGGGCGGTCGCCATCCTCACCATGGTCGTCGGGGCCGTGCTGACCGTCACCCAGACGGACATGAAGCGGCTGCTGGCCTACTCCTCCATCGCGCACGCGGGCTTCATCCTCGTGGGCGTCCTGGCCTTCGACCGCTCCGGTGTCGAGGGGACGATGTTCTACCTCGTGGCGTACGGCTTCGCCACCATCGCGGCCTTCGCCATGATCACGCTGGTACGTCGCGGGGGCTCCGAGGCCACGGCGATCTCCCAGTGGTCCGGTCTCGCCCGGCAGCACCCCGTCAGCGCGGCCGTGTTCAGCTTCCTGATGCTCGCCTTCGCCGGCATCCCGCTGACCTCCGGCTTCACGGCCAAGTTCGCGGCCTTCATGCCTGCCGTCGCGCACGGCGGCCGGATGGGTGCGGCCCTGGCGGTCGTCGGCGTGATCTGCTCGCTGATCACGGCCTACGCCTACCTGCGGGTCGTCGGGATCATGTGGTTCGGCGGTCGGGACGACTCCTCCGCCGACGTGGCCACGCCGTCCGTGGCCACCACCGTGGCGATCGCGCTGGGTGTGACCATGACCCTCGTGCTGGGTGTCTTCCCGACGCCCTTGCTCGACCTGGCCGGTCGCGTGTCGACCTTCCTGCCGTGACGCAGGGCATCGGCAGCAGCGGGGCGCCCCAGGAGGGCGCCCCGCGCTCTGCCATGGCCGTCCTGCCCGGCGCGAGCCCGCAGCTGGGGGCGCGACTTGCGCAGGGGCTGCAGGCCGTGGAGGCCCGGCTGCGGGTCGAGGTCGACCACACCGACCCCTTCATCGCCGGGGCGTCGGCGCACCTGCTCTCGTCGGGCAAGCGGTTCCGCCCCATCCTGACCTTGCTCGCGGCCGAGCTGGGCGAGGGCTTCGGTCCCGACGTGGAGACCGCCGCGACCGCCGTCGAGCTGACCCACCTGGCCAGCCTCTACCACGACGACGTCATGGACGAGGCCGAGATGCGGCGCTCGGTGGTCTCTGCCAACGCGACCTACGGCAACTCCACCGCGATCCTGATCGGCGACCTGCTCTTCGGCACCGCGTCCCGGCTCCTCGCGGACCTGGGTGCCGAGGCGGTGCGGATCCAGGCGGAGACCTTCGTCCGGCTGTGCTCGGGCCAGATCCGCGACGACCACGACTGCCCGGAGGGCGTCGACCCGGAGCAGTACTACCTCGGGGTCCTCGCCGACAAGACGGGCGTGCTCATCGCGACCGCGGCGCGCTACGGCGCGATGTTCTCCGGCTGCGACGAGCAGACCTGCTCCGTCGTGGAGGCGTACGGCGAGCAGCTCGGCGTGGCCTTCCAGCTGGCCGACGACATCCTGGACATCTCCTCGGACGCGTCCGGCAAGGCGCCGGGCACCGACCTGCGGGAGGGCGTCGACACCCTCCCGGTGATCTACGTCAAGGCCTCCACCGACGCCGCCGACGCCGAGCTGCAGCGCCTGCTCGCGCAGGACCTGCGCGAGGACGACGACGCTCATGCTCGGGCGCTGGCGCTGCTGCGCGCCCACCCGGCCCTGGACCGCGCCCGGGACTACACCCGGCGCGTCTCCCAGGAGGCCCAGGACCTCCTCGCCCCGCTCGGGGACGGGGACGCGGTGCAGGCCCTGCGGGCCCTGGCCGCCAGCGTGGTCGACCGCGACCTGTGAGCGGGCGGGCCACGGCGCAGCCGGGCCCATGAGCTGCCGCGTCCGGGAGCACCTCCCGGCGCCGTCGTGCTCCGCAGGGGGCGCCATGCCCGGCGTGCCGCCGGTGAGCGGGTCCGGCCGCCGCCCCCTAGAGTGCGGGTATGTCGCCCGACCCCCGCGCCCAGGAGCTGCGCCGGCTGCTCGCCGGCCGTGACGCGCCCTTCGCCGTCGTCGATCTGGACGCCTGGGACGTCAACGCCGCCGCCCTGCTGGGGCGGGCCGCTCCGCTGCCCGTGCGGGTGGCCTCGAAGTCCGTCCGGTGCCGCGCCCTGCTGGAGCGGGCTCTGGGCCAGGGGTTCACCGGAGTGCTCGGCTACAGCCTCGACGAGGCCCTGTGGCTGGTCGACCACGGCGTGGCGGACGTGCTGGTGGCCTATCCGCCGGTGGGCCGTGACGCGCTCTCCCGGCTGGCGCGTCATCCCCGCAGCCACGCCGTGTCCGTGATGACCGACCACCCGGAGCACGTGCGGCTCCTGGGCGAGGTGGCCCGCGAGGCGGACGCGCGGCGGCCGCTGCGCGTCTGCCTCGACGTCGACGCCTCGCTGCGCGTCGGCCCGGCCCACCTGGGCGTGCGGCGCTCCTGCCTGCGGACCCCGACCCAGGCAGCGGCGGCCGCGCGGGCGGTGATCGCCGAGCCGGGGCTCGAGCTGGTGGGGGTCATGTCCTACGACGCGCAGGTCGCGGGTCTTGCCGACTCGTCGGCCGCCGTACGGCTCGTCAAGGCCGCCTCCCGGCGGGACCTGCTGCGCCGCCGCACCGCCGTGGTCGAGGCCGTCGAGGGCGAGCTGGGTCGTCCGCTGGAGCTGGTCAACGCCGGCGGGACCGGCAGCCTGCACCTGTTCGACGAAGACCCGGCCGTCACGGAGCTGGCCGCGGGCAGCGGACTCATGTCGCCCCGGCTCTTCGACGGCTACCGCGACTTCCGCCACCGACCGGCCGCGTGGTTCGTGACGCCGGTGGTCCGCCGCCCGGCGCCGGACGTGGCCACGTGCTACGCGGGCGGCTACGTCGCGAGCGGCGCCCACGGCCGGGACCGGCTGCCCACCCCGGTGGCCCCGGACGGGCTGCGGCGGCTGGGCACCGAGGGCACCGGCGAGGTGCAGACCCCGGTGGCCGGGCCGGGCGCCGCGGACCTGCGCGTGGGCGATCATGTCTGGTGGCGGCACGCCAAGGCGGGCGAGCTGTGCGAGAGGTTCGACACGGTCCTGCTGGTGCAGGGCGAGGAGGTGGTCGGCGAGGTGCCGACCTACCGCGGCGAGGGAAAGGCCTTCGGATGACCACATGGACCAACTGGGCGGGCAACCAGGTGTGCTCGCCGGAGCGGGTCGCCCGGCCCGTGACCGCCGACGAGGTGGCGGCGCTGCTCGTCGAGGCGGGCGAGCGGGGGAGCCGGGTCAAGCCGGTCGGCGCCGGCCACTCCTTCACCGGGATCGCGCTGACCGACGGGGTGCAGGTGAGCCTGGACGCGATGAGCGGGCTGGTCGCCGTCGACCGGCAGACCCATCGGGTGCGGGTCCGCGCGGGCACCCGGCTGCACACCCTCAACGTGCTGCTGCACGACCAGGGGCTGGCGATGGCCAACCTGGGCGACATCGACCGCCAGTCGGTCGCCGGGGCCCTGGCGACCGGCACGCACGGCACCGGGGCCACCCTGCCCGGGCTCGCCGGGCTCGTGGAGGCCCTGGAGATCGTCACCCCCGACGGCCAGGTGCGCCGCTGCGACCGTGAGCACGACCGTGACCTGTTCGACGCCGCGCGGGTCGGTCTGGGGGCGCTCGGCATCGTCACCGAGGTGACGCTGGCGTGCGTGCCGGCCTTCCGGATCGAGGCGCGCGAGGAGCCGGACACGCTGACCGGGGTCCTCGACGACCTGACCCGTCACGTGGCCGACCACGACCACTTCGAGCTCTTCTGGTTCCCGCACACCGACCGGGTCCTCACCAAGCACAACCGTCGGCTGGGGCCCGGGGACGTCAGCGGCCGCGCCCTGCCGCCCTGGCGGGTCGCCCTCGACGACCGGCTGCTGTCCAACACGGTCTTCGACCTCACCTGCCGGCTGGCGTCGCGGGTCCCCGCCACCACCCGCTCGATCAACGCCGTGGCCGCCCGCGCCCTGTCGGCGCGGACCTACACCGACACCTCGCACCGGGTCTTCGCCAGCGAGCGGTCGGTGCGGTTCGTGGAGAGCGAGTACGCCGTGCCCCGCGGCGCGCTCCCGGAGGTGCTGCGCGAGCTGGACCGGTGGCTGGAGCGCTCGGGGGAGCGGGTGTCCTTCCCCGTGGAGGTGCGGTTCGCGGCGGCCGACGACGCGTGGCTGTCGACGGGGTACGAGCGGGACAACGCCTACGTGGCGGTCCACCGCTACCACCGCGAGGACCCGCGAGCGTACTTCGCGGCCTTCGAGCAGGTCGTCGCCGCCCACGAGGGCCGACCGCACTGGGGCAAGATGCACTCCCTCGGGCCGGACCGGCTCGCCGCGACCTACCCGCGCTACGACGACTTCCGGGCGCTGCGGGACCGCCTGGACCCGGGGCGCACCCTGACCAACGCCTACCTCGAGCAGGTCCTCGGCGGGTGACCGGGCACCCGGCGCGCTCGCCCGGCGCCCGGCGGTCCCGCCGGTAGGGTGAGGGAAGCTGCGCCGGACGACCTGGAGGACCCTGACGATGTCGATCGCCGGCCCGCGGGCCGCCTGGGCCCGGGCCAACGGTGAGGAGCGAGGCATCGGTCTGGCCACCCTCGGGCTGCTGCTGTGGTTCCTGGTGCGCGTCCGCTCCGGCGCGGACCTCTACGACGGCTCGCACGTGGTGGCCCTCGCCCAGCGGATCGCCCAGGGGGACAGCCTGTTCGGCGACGAGATGAACGCGCAGGCGGTGGGCTCCGCCGCAGGCGCGCCGTTCGTCTGGGTGTGGACCCACCTGGTCGGTCAGACCGGCATCGTGCTGGCCTACCGCTACTGCTACCTGCTCGTCGCGCTGCTCGTCGGGATCTTGTGCTACCGCGCCCTGCGGACCCGGCTGCGGCCGCTGATCGCCTTCGTGGCCGTCTCGACCTCCCTGGTCGTCACGAGCTATCACGTCGTCGGCCTGTCGTACAACACCGTCCCCACCCTCGCCATGGTGGTGCTGAGCTGCTGCGGTCTGGCGGCGGTGCTGGGACCGCCGGACCAGGCCCGCCGCTGGGTCCTGCCGGTCGGCCTGCTGGCACCCCTCGGGGCGGTGTCGCTGCAGTCGCTCCTGCCCGCCGTCGGCCTGTCCCTGGTCGTCCTCGCCGTGCTGCTGTGGCGGGCGGGTCGCCGGGCGGCGGTGTGGTGGCTGCTCGGCGCGGCGCTGCTCGTGACCGTGCCCGTTGCGGGGTACTTCCTGGGGGTCGTGGGCTGGCCGCGGATCCAGGAGACGATGACCTACACGGTGGACTACCAGCGGCCGCGGTCGACACCGCTGGAACGGTTGACCTTCACCAGCCTGTCCTGGCTCAAGGAGCTGGCCACCCCGGTGCGCCTGCCCGCGGTCCTGCTCGCCGTGAGCGCCGCCGTGCCGCGCCTGGCCCCCCGGTGGCGGCAGGGGGCGCTGGTGGCGCTGCCGGCGGTCCTGGGGCTGACCAGCCTGCTGTCCCTGCTGGTCACCGACGGCAACGTGATGCGGTACTCCGGGTCCATCCAGCTCTACACGGCGATGGTGCTCGTCCCGGTGTGCCTGTGGTGGGTGACCAGCCGGCGCGACCCCGAGGTCACGACGCTGCTGCTGCTCGCCACCCCCACGGCGGTCGTGGGTCTGCCGGCGGTGGCGGCCACGACCTTCGCCGGCCCGTGGTACGGCGAGTTCCCGCCCGCCTCGGTCGCGCTCGCGATCGCCACCACCGTGGGAGCCGCCCGGGTCGTCCAGGGCGTCCGGGGCCGGGTCGAGACCCGGCCGCTGCGGGCCCACGTGCTCGTCACGACGGTGACCCTGCTGCTCACCCAGCTCGCGACCAACTTCTACTCCGGCGCACCCTGGCAGGCGCTGACCCCCGCTCCCTCCGGCGCGTACTCCGGGCTCTACTCCGGCGGTCGCGAGCTGTGGCACCTGCAGCTCGTGCAGCGCACCACCGACCGCTGGGTGCGCCCCGGCGAGACGCTCATGGTGTATGGCGCCGTCACCGGAGCGTTCCTGACCACGGGCGCCCGCGCCGACACCAACATCGTCTGGCTGGAGGACTTCGGCCGGGAGGGGAGGTACACCGTGGACTGGATGCGCCGGACGGGGCGGACCCCCGACGTCGTCCTGGTGTCCACGGACGCCATCCAGGGCGACGGGATCGAGGCGATGATGCACCGTGACCCGGTCCTGGCGGCGCTGCGGGACACCCACGAGGTGGTCTCGGGGCTGGAGTACTTCCGACCCGCGCAGTTCCGGTCCGAGGCCGGGCTGGTGGTCCTTCGACGCAAGGGCTCCTGAGCCCCCCGGGACTGCGGGCTCACCGCACGGGTCCGCCCCTGGCGGCATACCGCCGGGCTCGCACCCCTGCCTCCTGCTGGACGGGACGTCCGGGGGGAGCGGACACCGCCGGGCTGCCGGGTCCGGACCGGCCCGGCTACCCTGGTCCGACGTCGGGCGGGATCCGCCCGGCCCGGACCCCACCCCGAGGACATCGATGAGCGCGACGGCCTGGACGAGGGCGCAGGCGCAGCCCCGTTGGCAGCAGGTCCCGGAGGCGCGCTACATGCTCTGCGTCGCGCCCCTCGGGGCGATCGTGGTGGGGGCCTTCGACCTCGCCTCGTCCGGTGGGGTGACGTCCCACGGCATGATCGGCTTCGGCCTGGTGGTGCTGTTCTACCTGCTGCAGGTGGCGCTGACGCTGCGCTCGCCCGCCTGGGTGGAGACGTGGTGGTCCGCCGCCGTGGCGGTCTGCGCGACCCTGGCGACGGCCCTGTTCTCGATCTTCCTGGTGGCCCCCCGTCCGGGGGTGGCGTGGTTCTGGCTGGTGGGGATGGTGGGGATGCTGGCGGGATACCTGTGCCAGCCCCGTCGCGCCGCGGTCGTCTGGTGCCTGGTGACGGCCCTGTCGATCGTGCTGATGGGGCCGGTCGAGCGCCCCCTCGCCTCGTCCCTGGGCCTGGTGGCGTGTGCCGTCGTCGCCAACATGCTCCCGGCGACGGCGGCGTCGGTGGGGCTCGGCCGCATCCGGCGCCGAGAGCGGGCGGTGCTGCAGACCACCCGCCTCGACCCGGTCACCGAGGTGCTCAACCGCCGCGGTCTGGAGCACGAGCTGCGGGAGTGGAGCCTGGAGCCGGAGGCGCAGCAGACCGTCGCGGTCATCTCGATCACCCTCGACGGCTTCGAGGAGGCGGTGGCGGCCTGGGGCGGCGCGGCCTCGGACCAGGTGCTGGCCCGGGTCGGCGCCGGGCTGGGCAAGGCGCACCACCGCAGCCACCTGGTGAGCCGGTTCGTGGACCACGAGTTCGTCGTGGTCAGCGACGTGGAGCCCGACCTGCTCGTGCCGAGCCTGCTGCGGGCGGTGCGCATGGCGAGCCCGCAGCGCCCGGTCACCGCGAGCGCCGGTGTGGTCGCCGGGGTCCCGCTGGAGCTGTTGGTCTCCGGCCAGCTGGTCCCGCTGGTGGAGCGGGCCCGTCAGATGGTCACCCGGGCACAGGTGTCCGTCGACGCCGCGGCGACCGAGACCTTCGACCCGCAGGGCTACCAACCGATCGGTGTGCCTGCCCCGGTGGCGACGCCCCCACCGCCCGTCGAGCACGGTCGCCTGCCGTGGTCGTCGGCCGAGTGGCGGGTCCTCGGCTGGTGGCTGGCCGCGTCCGGTCTCCTGCTGAGCGCGCTGCCGCGGGCGGTCCCCTGGGACCTGCAGCACACGGTGATGGCGGCGATGGCCTGCCTGGTGCTGGCGGGCGGCGGGGTGTGGCTGGCCCAGCACCCCCGCCCGGACGTGCGGGTCGCCCAGGCCCTGGTGCTGCTCCTCGCCCCGACGAGCGTGGGCGTCGTCGCCGGTTCGGGCTCCACGGACGTCCGTGCGATGGCGATGCAGATCGTCGCCTTCCCGGTGCTGATGGCGGGGACGCTGCTGTCGCCGAGGTTCACCAGGACGATGGCGGCCCTGCTCCCGCTGCAGACCGCCGCTGCCGCGCTGATGGGCCCCGAGCCCGCGCCGTACGGTCTGTCCCTGGCGCTGGCCGCCGTCCTGCTCGCCGGTGTGGCGGCGATGCTCGCGGTGCACATCCGGCTGGAGAGCGGGGCGGCCCTGGCCACCCTGCACGCCCTGTCCCAGACCGATCCGACGACCGGCGTGCTGACCCGCGAGGGCCTGGCCCGCGACTACCTCGACCTGCCGCCGTCGAACCGCAGCGGCGTGCTCCTGGCCCGCGTGCTGCCCCGGGGCGAGGGGCCGACCCTGTCCCTGGAGAACGACCTGGTCCTCGTCGCGACGAGCCTGCACGAGCTGGCCCGTGGACGAGGCCTGGTCGGCCGGGTGAGCACCCGCGACCTGGCGATGGTGATCCCCACCGCCGACCGGCTGGCACTGCTGCGCCGCCGCCTCGACGCCGACCTGGAGGAGAACGCCCCCGACGTACGGGTCCTCGTCGGCATCGCCCACACCGACCACCACACCGAGTCCGGCCTGTGGGAGGCGCTGGCGGAGGCGGACCTGTCGGTGCGGCACCAGCTGACGGGCCGGCAGACCGACAGCCACCTGGTGCCGGCCGATCCCGTCGGGTGAGCGCCCGGCCACCCGCGGCCACCCCGGCACGACCGTGGTGCGCCCCGTGTGGCACGGTGGGGCCATGACGAGCCTGACCCGCACCGAGGCGCGCCAGCGCGCGGCCGCAGTGAGCAACCCCCGCCATACCGTCGAGCTGGACCTGGCGCAGGGGGCGCAGACCTTCGCCAGCCGGACGGTCCTGACTTTCGACGCGACGCCGGGTGCCGAGGTCTTCGTCGACCTCAAGGCCACCGAGCTGCACGAGGCGGTGCTCAACGGCACGCCCCTGGCCGTCGAGGCCTTCGCGGACGGACGGCTCCACCTGCCGCCGCTCGCCGAGCACAACGAGCTCGTGGTGCGCTCGACGATGAGCTTCAGCAAGGACGGGTCCGGTCTGCACCGCGCGGTCGACCCGGCCGACGGCGAGCACTATGTCTACGGCCACTCGTTCATGGACGCGGCGCCGCGGGTCTTCGCCTGCTTCGACCAGCCGGACCTCAAGGGGCCGTATACCTTCCACGTGACCGCGCCGAGCGACTGGGTGGTGATCGGCAACGGCGCCGCCATGCGCGAGGGCGACGTCTGGCACCTGGCCGAGACCCGGCCGATCGCGACCTACGTCGTGTCGATCTGCGCCGGCCCCTATGTCTCGGTCACCGACGAGCACGACGGGATCCCGCTGGGGCTCCATGCCCGCCGCTCCATCCAGGACCAGCTCGAGATCCATGCGCCGCAGATCCTCGAGGTCACCCGCCGCAGCTTCGACTACTTCCACGAGCTCTTCGGGATCCGTTATCCCTTCGGCAAGTACGACCAGGTGTGGGTGCCGGAGTTCAACGCCGGCGCGATGGAGAACCCGGGCTGCGTGGTCCTGCGCGACGAGTACCTCTTCCGCTCGGCGGTCACCCACGCCGAGCTCCTCGGCCGGGACAACACCGTCAGCCACGAGATGGCGCACATGTGGTTCGGCGACCTGGTCACCCTCGCCTGGTGGGACGACCTGTGGCTCAACGAGTCCTTCGCGGAGTACCTGGCCTCCCGCTGCGTCGTGGAGACCGGGCTCTACCCCGACGCCTGGGCCGACCAGGGGATCGTCCGCAAGGCCTGGGGGTATGCCGCGGAGCGCTCGCCGTCGACGCACCCGGTGGCGGGCAACGGCTCCGAGGACGCACTGGCCGCGCTGCAGAACTTCGACGGCATCTCCTACGCCAAGGGTTCGGCCGCGCTGCGCCAGCTGATCGCCCACATCGGCGACGAGGCCTTCGTCACGGGGGTGCGCGACTACCTCTCCCGGCACGCCTACGGCAACGCCGAGATGCACGACTTCTTCGCCGCGATGGAGCGCGCCCACGGGTCCTCCCTGCAGGACTGGACCACGGCCTGGCTGCGCACCGCCGGCCTGGACCAGGTGCGGGTGGACCTGGACCACGCCGAGGAGTCCGACGTCGTGGTCCGCGCCGAGCTGGTGCGCACGGCCCCCGAGGGCCACCCCGCGGACCGTTCGCACGCCCTGGACGTCGCGGGCTGGACCGACGGTGTGGAGGTGGTCCGCGCCCGCGCGACCCTGGACCAGGACCGCCGGGTCGTCCCCGAGCTGCTGGACCGGCCCCGGCCGGCCCTGGTGGTGCCCAACGCCTCCGACCTGACCTGGGCCAACGTCGCTCTCGACGCCGAGTCGCTGCGTCGCCTGCCCGAGCAGCTGCCGCAGCTGGGCGACCTCACGGCCCGGGTGGTGGTCTGGAACGCCCTCGTCGACGGCGTGGCCCTGGCCACCGTCGACCCGCGGCTGGCGGTCGACGTCTTCTGCGCCGCCTGGCCGCGTGAGACCGACGACTCGGTGCTGACGGCCGTGGGTGGCTGGCTGACGGGCACCGTGATCGGGGTGTACCTGCCGGCCGAGGAGCGCCCCGAGGCCCGCGAGCGGGTCGCGTCGGCCGCGTCCGAGGCGCTGGCGGCGGCCGAGCCCGGCTCCACGCGAGCGCTGGCGGCGGCCCGGGTGGTGGCGCGCACCTGCCGGGACGAGTCGCTGCTGCGCAGGTGGTATGCCGGTCAGGACCTGCCCGAGGGCCTGGCGGGTGACGCCGACTTCCGGTGGCTCGTCGCGACCACCCTCGCCGCCGACGACCGTCTCGACGTGGCCGAGCTGGACCAGGTCCGGGATCAGGACCGCACGGTCACGGGCACGCTCGCCTGGCTCGGCGCCCGCGCCGCCCGCCCGCTCGCGCAGGACAAGGCCTGGGCCTGGTCCGAGCTCACCGAGCAGCGCGGTCGCTCCAACCACGAGCTGAACGCCCTGGCCGGTCGCTTCTGGACCACGGGGGACGGCGCCGTGCTGCAGGAGTATGTCGGGCGCTACTTCACCGACATACCGGCCATGTGCGCCTGGGTCGGTGACGACGCGATGGCCCGGGTCGCCCGGCTCGCCTATCCGGTCCACGTGGCCGACCTGGGGACCCTGGACGCCTCGGAGCACACCCTGCGCGAGGCCGACCTCACGGCGGCCGTGCGCCGCGGCATGGTCGACCAGGAGACGATCCTGCGTCAGGTGCTCGCCTCCCGGCAGGCCTTCCCGGGCTGATCCCTGGTCCGACGCGCCCCGCCCGGTTCCCCGGGAGCCGGGCGGGGCGCGTCTGCGTCATGCTGGCCCCATGAGCGATCCGCTGCTGCGCTACCAGTGCCTCGTCATGGACGCCTGCGACCCCGCCACGATGGGCGAGTTCTGGTCCCACGCCACCGGTCTGGTGGCCGAGGAGCAGGACGGGCAGGTGGTGCTCCGCGACGACGCCCCCGCGGCCGAGCAGGATCCGGCCCGCCGGATCTGGCTGGAGCCGGTCTCCGAGTCGCGATCGGCCAAGAACCGCGTCCACCTGGATGTGCACACCCGGGATCTCGCGGACCTGGTGCGCGCCGGCGCGACCCCGGTCGAGGACCGAGGCTGGATGGTGCTGCGCGACCCCGAGGGCGGTGAGCTGTGCGCCTTCACCCGCACCGACGAGCGGGCGGACGGCTATCGCGTCTACGAGCTCGTCGTCGACTGCGCCGATCCCGAGGCCGAGGCCCGGTGGTGGGCCCGCCATCTCGGCGGCGAGCCCGGCCACGACCCGAAGCACCCGTGGTGGTGGCTCTGCCCGCCCGGGCTGCCCTTCGAGTCGGTGGTGTTCGTGCCCGTCCCCGAGCCCAAGGCCGGCAAGGACCGCGTTCACTGGGACCTGACGACCCGACCTGGCGCGACGCCGGCCGAGGCTGCCGCGGAGCTCGCGGGCGCCGGGGCGACCGTGCTGCGCGCCGGTGACGAGGCCCGGCCGTGGTGGGTGCTGGCCAGTCCTGAGGGCCACGAGTTCTGCGTGTTCGCCGGCCAGGGCACCTAGCCCTCGCCCGGATCGGGCCGTGCGGGCGCCTCGCGGTCCGGCCGCGGTCCGGCCGTGGCCCGGCCGTGGCCCGGCGCCTCACCCGCCCCACGCACGACGGCGTCCGACCACCCCGTGAGGTGCGCGGACGCCGTCGGCATACCGTCTCGGATCAGCGGTAGTTCGTGAACTGGACCGCGAAGTCCAGGTCCGCCTCCTTGACCAGCCGCTGCACGGCCTGCAGGTCGTCGCGGGACTTGGAGGTCACCCGCAGCTCGTCGCCCTGGATCTGCGCCTTGACGGACTTGGGGCCCTCGTCGCGGATCAGCTTGGCGATCTTCTTGGCGTTGTCCTGGGTGATGCCGTCGCGCATGGCGCCCTGGAGTCGGTACTCCTTGCCGGACGGCTTGGCCTCCTTGTCCTCGCCGAAGTCGAAGGACTTGAGGGAGACGCCGCGGCGCACCAGCTTGGTCTCGAAGACGTCGAGGACCGCCGCGCACCGCTCGGGGGTGTTGGCCTTGATCAGGACGTCGTCGCCGCTCCACTCGATGGAGGCGCCGACGCCCTTGAAGTCGTAGCGCTGCGCGACCTCCTTGGCCGCCTGGTTGAGGGCGTTGTCGACCTCCTGCTTGTCGACCTTGCTGACGATGTCGAACGAGCTGTCCGCCATGGCTCCTCCTCGGATCGGGATCGGTGGGTTGCGGGCCAGTCTGGCAAAGATCCAGCCGTATGACGCCCGCGGCGCCGGGTCGGTCGACCCCCGTGCGGGATCCGGGGTCGGGCCGGGCGCGGGCTCCCGGCAGCGGATTCGGCATACCTGCTCGTGGTTGCTATGCTTGCCGACGCACCTGGCGGGTTGCCCGAGCGGCCAATGGGAGCGGACTGTAAATCCGTCGCGAAAGCTACGAAGGTTCGAATCCTTCACCCGCCACCAGGAAGCAGGAAGGCCCCGGTCGTCACGACCGGGGCCTTCGCCATGTGCGGTGGTCCCGCCTCGTCCTCCCTCCCGGCTCGTCGTCGGAGGGTCGGAGGTGCTCCGCCGCCGGCGTGCCCGGCCGGGGAGCGGGTGGGCCGGAGCCCCCGGGCCTGGGCTCGAACCGCTCGGGTTCGGGCTGCCCAGGCCCGGGGGCTCACGCGAGGCCTATGCCGTCAGGACGGCGGCGCCGCGACCCGGGCTCACTGCCAGGAGGCCTTGAGGGTCGCACCGCTGTAGGCCGAGTACCCGCGTAGGGCGATGTGGTACGTCCCGGGCTTGGGCGCCCGGAAGCGGCACGTCGCGCTCTGACCGTCGAGGGTGGGGTGGCAGTCGTAGCTCGTGGTGGTGGGGGCCGACCCCTGCTTCACGTAGAGGTCCACGACACCGCGTCCGTTGGTGGCCGTGATGGTGAGCATGCTCGCACCCGCCGGCACCTCGACGGTGTAGGGCGTCCACGAGCCGCGGGCCCCGGACAGACCGGTGAGGGGGACGTCGTTCTGCAGGCCACCGGGGGCGCTGGTGGGGGTCGCGGTCGGCGGGGCCGTCGGGGTCGCCGTGGGGGTGCTCGTCGGCGTGGCGGTGGGTGCGGGGGTGGTAGGTGCGGGGGTGGTAGGTGCGGGGGTGGTGGGCGTGGCCGTGGGGGTGCTGGTCGGCGCCCCGGTCGGGACCGGCGCCGGGGTGGCGCCCGACGTCTTGGCCAGCTCGCCCAGGAAGGCCAGGCCCAGCTTGGCGAACTTCTCCGACGGCTGGGCGGTGTTGCCGAGCGTCTCGAGGTTGTCGCTGGTGGTGTGCAGCTTGGAGAACAGCTCGGACTCGGCGGGCATGGCCGAGGGGTAGCCCTGGCTGGTCCACGAGGCGTGGTCGGAGCAGCCGTAGCCGCACTTCATCTCGCCGCGAGTCAGCCCAGCCGGCTTGAGGTAGGTGTCGAACAGGTTCTTGACGAAGTTCGTCAGTGGCTCGTTGACGTTGTCCATCATCATGTCCATGTCCGGCCCGGACGCGGGGCGGTAGTTGGTCATGTCGAGCTGCAGGACGCCCACGACGTTCTTGCCGCTGGCCTTGAAGGACTTGGCGACGGCGGCGGACCCGCGCAGCCCGACCTCCTCGGCGGCGTAGCCGGCGAAGACGACCGTGCGCTTGGGCTTCCACCCGCTGGCGAGGGCGACCCGGGCGATCTCGGTGACGGTGGCGGTGCCGGAGGCGTCGTCGTCGGCGCCGGGAGCCTTCATGGCGTCCCCCTCGCCGGTGTCGCTGATCGAGTCGATGTGGCCGCCGATGACGACGATCTCGTCGGGCGTCTCGGAGCCCTTGACGGTCATGAGCACCGAGGGCTGGGTGGAGCAGTTGCTGCAGCCGGTGAACAGCTCGGTGGTGACGTCGGATCGGCCGTTGGCCAGGCCGGACCAGGTGTCCTTGATCCACTCCGCGGCCTGCTTGCCGTAGGTGCTGGCGTAGTAGCGGTTCGGGTAGGCCGTGGACAGGTGCTGGATGGTGTCCTTGATGCGCGTGTGGTCGACCTGTCCGAGCCAGGGGTTGACGGTGGCCTGGTTGTCGATGGTGTAGGTCGCGAAGGCCTGGGTCACGGTCTGGCGGGTCAGGTCGGAGGCGATGAAGGCCTCGGCCTCGGCGCGGGAGGAGAAGGCGCGGAACCCGGCGCAGCGGAAGCCCGGCTTCGGCTTGTGCAGCTCGGCGAGCCGGTCGGCGGAGAGGGTGGAGATGACCACGGGGGCGCCGGCCTTGTCGGTGGCGGTGCCCACCTTGGGGGCGACGCCGGCGAAGTCGCGGGCGTACTCCTGGGCGCCGGAGACGATCCACACGGTGGAGCGGTCGACGCCGCCCGGGGCCGCGGACGGCGTCGAGGTGGCCTGGTGCAGGCCGAGGGGGGAGGGGGTGTCCGCCGCGGCGGCGGAGCCGACGAGGCCGGTGACGGCGAGGGTGGCCAGGGTGATGGCGAGGGCAGGGCGCGTGGCGGTGCGGCTCACGATGCTCCTTCAGGGGGGGTGAGCGGCGACGACGGAGGAGGTCGCCGGAGGTGTTCAGGCTGGCAATCATCCATTCGGGTGATACCCGCGTCAAGGTCCTGGCGCGGTTCCCGACCTGCGGGATCGCCGGTAGTGGTGTTGGATGGTGGCCTCTTCGACCGGGAGCCTGCATGTCACCCGAGCCACCGCTCGCGGGGGTGCGAGTCGTGTCCCTCGCCGTCAACGTCCCCGGGCCCGTGGCTGCGGCGCGTCTGCTGCGGCTGGGTGCCGACGTGGTCAAGGTCGAGCCGCCCCGGGGAGATCCGCTGCTCGGCTATGCCCCGAGGTGGTATGCCGAGCTGCGCGCCGGCCAGCAGGTGCAGGCCCTGGACCTCAGGAGCGCGCCGGGAGCCGCGGACCTGGCCGCCCTCCTCGACGACGCCGACCTGCTGATCACGGCGCACCGCACGTCCTCGCTGGAGCGCCTGGGACTGGGCTGGGCGACGCTGCAGGCGCGGTGGCCCCGGCTCTGCCAGGTGGCGATCGTCGGGCACCCGGCCCCGGAGGACGACCTGGCCGGGCACGACCTGACCTACCAGGCGGTCGCGGGGACGCTCACCCCGCCCGCGATGCCCGCCGTCCTGGCGGCCGACCTCGCCGGGGCCGAGCGGGCGGTCTCCGAGGCACTGGCGGCGCTGCTGCTGCGGGACCGCACCGGGGGCGGCACCCGTCGGGAGGTGGCGCTCGCGGCGTGCGCCGGCGAGCTGGGTGCGCCCGCCCGGCACGGGCTCACCGCGCCCGGCTCGCTGCTCGGGGGTGGGCTGCCCGGCTACGCGGTCTATGCCGCGGCCGACGGGCACGTGGCCCTGGCCGCGCTGGAGCCGCACTTCTGGGAGCGGGCCCGGGAGCTCTTCGGGGCGGACGACCACGAGGGGCTGGCGCAGGTCCTCGCGACCCGCCCGGCGGGCGAGTGGGAGCGGCTGTGCGCGGAGCGCGACATACCGCTGGCGCAGGTGCGTCGCAACGCTCAGCCCGACCCGGGAAGGTCCGGGCCGGCCGTCTGACCTCGCGCCTGGCCCCGCGGATGGGTTAGATCGTGGGGTGACCCGTTTCCTGGACGACCTCGGCCACGTCGTGGCCCTGCCCCGAGCGCCGCGGCGGGTGGTCTCCCTGGTGCCCTCCCTCACCGAGGCGGTGGCCTGGAGCGCCCCCGAGACCCTGGTCGCCGCCACGGACTGGTGCAGCCACGTCGGGCCGGCCCAGGTCACCCGGATCGGCGGCACCAAGAACCCGCGCGTCGACGAGATCGTCGCCCTCGCGCCGGATCTGGTCATCGCCGAGGACGAGGAGAACCGCCCGGACGATCTCGCGGCCCTGCGCGCCGCCGGGGTGCCGGTCTGGACCACGCAGGTGCGGTCCGTGGCCGACGCGCTCCGCTCGATCGGTCGGCTCGTCGACGCGCTCGCCGTCGGTCGGGTCACCTGGCTGGACGACGCCCGCCGGGCGTGGGCGGCACCCCCGGCCGTCCGGTCGGGGTGCCGGCTGCGGGCGGTCGTGCCGGTCTGGCGCCGGCCGTGGATGGCCGTGGGCTCCCAGACGTATGCCGGTGACGTGCTGCGGCACCTGGGGGTGGACAACGTGCTGGCACGCCACCCCGACCGCTATCCCACGGTGGTCCTGCCCGACCTGCCGCCGGTCGACCTCGTGGTGCTGCCCGACGAGCCCTACCGGTTCACCGCGGCGGACGGGCCGGACGCCTTCCCGCGGGCGCGGTGCGCGCTCGTCGACGGCCGGGCGCTGACGTGGTACGGCCCCGCCATGATCGCGGCCCCCGAGCGCCTGGTCAGGCAGCTGCGACGGCCCCTCGACCCCCGCGAGGCGGGTGCGACGACGTCCGCCCAACCCCGACGAGGCGGGCTGCTGCGGGGGTCCTAGTGTGGGGTCATGGCGAGCCGACCCTTCGAGTTCGAGTCCGGCCCTGACGGTACGCGTCTGCGCGTCCGGGTCCGCGGCAACGACGTCCTGTCCCACCCCCTGACCAACCGCGGCACCGCGTTCACCCAGGCCGAGCGGGACGCCCTGCACCTCAACGGCCTGATGCCGAGCGGCGTGACGCCGCTGGAGAGCCAGGTCACCCGCGTCTACCAGCAGTACTCCCAGCAGAAGGACGCGCTGAGCAAGAACGTCTACCTCTCGGCGATGCGCGACCGCAACGAGGTGCTGTTCTACCGGCTGCTCGCCGAGCACCTGGAGGAGATGCTCCCGATCGTCTACACCCCCACGATCGGCGAGGCCATCCAGCGGTACTCGCACTGGTACAACCGGCCCCGCGGCGTCTTCCTGTCCATCGACGACCCCGAGGGCATCGAGAACGCCTTCCTCAACTACGGGCTGGACCCGGAGGACGTCGACCTCGTCGTCGCCACCGACTCCGAGGGCATCCTCGGCATCGGCGACCAGGGCGTCGGCGGCGTGCAGATCGCCGTCGGCAAGCTGTCGGTCTACACCGCCGCCGCCGGGATCCACCCCCGCCGCGCCATCCCCGTCGTCCTCGACGTGGGCACCGACAACCTCGCACTGCTCAACGACGACCTCTACCTCGGGGTCCGGCACGCCCGCGTCCGCGGCGAGCGCTACGACGCCTTCATCGAGAAGTTCGTCGAGGTCACGACCCGGCTCTACCCGCACGCCATGCTGCACTGGGAGGACTTCGGGGCGAGCAACGCCCACCGCATCCTGGAGCGCTACCGCGGTGAGATCTGCACCTTCAACGACGACGTCCAGGGCACCGCGGCCGTGGTGGCCGCGGCGGCGCTCGCGGGTGTCAAGGCCCTCGGCCAGCGGATGAGCGACCAGCGGATCGTCGTCCACGGGGCCGGCACCGCGGGGGTCGGCATCGCTGACCTGATGCGGGACATGATGATCCGCGAGGGGTTGTCGCCGGAGGCGGCCAACCAGCGGTTCTGGTGCCTCGGGTCGCGCGGGCTCATCACCACCGCCCTGGGAGACCGGGTCCGGGACTTCCAGCGGCCTTACGCCCGCACCGACAAGGACGTCAAGGGCTGGCGCCTGACCACGCCCGGCAGGATCGGTCTGGCCGACGTCGTGCGCGGCGTCCACCCGACGATCCTCATCGGTACCTCCGGGCAGCCGGGCGCCTTCAGCGAGGCGATCATCCGGGACATGGCGGCGCACACCCCGCACCCGATCGTCATGCCGCTGTCCAACCCCACGAGCCTGTCCGAGGCCACGCCCGCGCAGATCGTCGAGTGGACGCACGGCAAGGCCGCCATCGCGACCGGGTCGCCGTTCCCGCCGGTGGTCTACCACCACCGGACCTACCACGTCGCCCAGGCCAACAACGCCCTGGTCTTCCCGGGGCTGGGGCTGGGCGTGTCCGTCTGCCGTGCCACGCGGGTCAGCGACGGCATGATCGCCGCCGCCGCGGAGGCGATCGCCGGCATCAGCGCCATCACCCGCCCGGAGGAGCCCCTCCTGCCGTCGATCACCCAGCTGCGCTACGTCTCGGCGACGGTAGCCCTGGCCGTGGTCAAGGCCGCCCAGGAGGAGGGCCTGGCGACCGTCGAGATCGACAACCCGGTGCAGGCGGTCTACCAGCGCATGTGGCACCCGGTCTATCCCGAGCTCCAGGCCGTCTGACCTCGCTCGTCCGGAGGGGGCGGGCCTTGTGCTTATAGTGAGCACAAGGCCCGCCCCTTCGGCATACCGCTCCGGAGGAGACGGGCCCTGGCCGCCGCACCCCGGGCGCCGCGCACCCCCGCCATACCCTCGCCGTCGTCCGCCAGGAGCCTCGATGCCCGCCACCGCCACCTCGCCCGGCGCCTCCGACGAGGCCGCCGCCGGGCGGCACCTCACCCGCACCGAGCGGCTCGACCGGCTGCCCTTCACCAGCCGGCACCGGCGGCTGCTCGTCGGCTCCGGCGTCGGCTGGGCCCTGGACGCCATGGACGTCGGGCTCATCTCCTTCGTCCTGACGGCCCTCGCCAAGCAGTGGCACCTGAGCCCCACCGAGGTCTCCTGGGTCGCCTCGATCGGCTCGCTGGGCATGGCCGTCGGCGCCACCCTCGGCGGTCTGCTCGCCGATCGGATCGGCCGCCGACAGGTCTTTGCGCTCACGCTGCTGGTCTACGGACTGGCCACGGGCGCCTCGGCGCTCGCGGGCGGCGTGGCCGTGCTGATGGCGCTGCGGTTCCTCGTCGGGCTGGGCCTGGGGGCCGAGCTGCCCGTCGCGTCCACCCTAGTCTCGGAGTACTCCCCGGCGCACATCCGCGGCCGGGTGGTCGTCGGGCTCGAGTCCTTCTGGGCGCTGGGGTGGATCCTCGCCGCGCTCGTCGGCTACTTCGTCATCCCGGGGCGCCCGGACGGCTGGCGGTGGGCCATGGCCGTCGGCATCGTGCCGGCGCTCTATGCCCTCGTGGTGCGGGCGACCCTGCCGGAGTCGGTGCGCTTCCTGGAGTCCAAGGGCCGGTATGCCGAGGCCGAGCGGGCGGTGCGGGCCTTCGAGGAGCCGGCGGGGATCGCGGCCCCCGACCACGCCCCCGACGCCGCCACCCACGCGCCGGTGCCGGTGCGCGGCGCGGCCCCCGGCCTGTGGACCACGGACTACCGCCTGCGCACGGCCGCCCTGTGGGCGGTGTGGTTCTGCGTCAACTTCTCCTACTACGGCGCGTTCATCTGGCTGCCGTCGCTGCTGTTCGCGCAGGGCTTCGGCATGGTCAAGTCCTTCGAGTACACGCTGTGGATCACCCTCGCCCAGCTCCCGGGCTATGCCGTCTCCGCGTGGCTCATCGAGCGGTGGGGGCGGCGGGCGACGCTGACCACCTTCCTGGCCGGGTCGGCCTGCGCCGCCGGGGCCTTCGGCCTGGCGCACTCGGTGCCGATGATCATCGCGGCGGGGTGCGCGCTGTCGTTCTTCAACCTCGGCGCGTGGGGTGCGCTGTATGCCGTGACCCCCGAGGTCTACCCGACCGTGATGCGCGGCACCGGGTCGGGCGCGGCGGCGGGCTTCGGCCGGATCGCCTCGATCCTCGCGCCGCTGGCCGTGCCCCCGCTCAAGGCGGCGGGTGGCACCGGGCTGGTGTTCACGGTGTTCGCGGTGGCCTTCGTGATCGCGGCGGTCTCCGCGCTGGGGCTGCCCGAGCTCACCGGCCACGACCTCGACTGAGGGTGAATTCTATTGACGTGCAACGAATCCGGCGAGTTCTTCGGTTGACTTGGGCCGGGGGGAGGACACGATCACGTCATGGGCACAGCCACGACCGTGGTGGTGCAAGATCCTGAGTGGATACTCATGGCACGCCTCATGAAGGCTGGCGCGGCAGCGGCGGCACTGGTGATCGCAGGAGCGGGGATGGCGGTCGCCGCCACCAAGGGGACTATCACGCTCGATACCAAGGCAGCGCACTTCAAGGGAGCCTATAACTTCAAGCATCACGTCTCTGGCCCGCAGTACGCCACGGCGGTGTCGGGCAGGTTCACCAACACGGAGAACGACCATGCCTACCTGCAGGCGAGGAGCGATGGCTACGGTTATGTCTCGCTGGCTTCGCTCGATGCGAAGGGGACGACCAAGGTCAGCAAGATCATCGGGGCGGGCGACGTTCTCGTTGCCAAGGAACTCACCGTCAAGGCCTGCGAGTCCCACTGGGGCCCGGACGTTTGCCGCACGGGCGTCTACCAACGCTAGGGCTGAGGCTGGAGCCCCGGGAGGGGTCAGCAGACGTTGTGTGAACGCCGCCGCGCGGGCTGGACCCGCGCGGCGGTCGCGTGGCGGGGAGAGCGATGGATCAGGCGGTCGGGGTCGAGGACCTCTGGGTGGGATATGGGCAGGCTCCGGTGCTGCGCGGGATCTCGTTGGAGCTGTCGGCTCCCGGGTCCGTGGCGGTGGTGGGTCCGTCGGGCTCGGGCAAGACCACCTTGTTGTATGCCATGGCGGGGCTGGAGCGGCCCGACCGAGGGCGGGTCCGCCTCCTCGGGGTCGACACTGCGGCCGCCACGCCGGAGGCGCTCGCGGCGTTGCGCTTGGGCTCCGTGGGCTTCGTCGTCCAGCGAGCCGACCTGGTGCCCGAGCTGACCCTGGCCGAGAACGTCGAGCTGCCGCTGGAGCTGCTGCGGTGGGGTCGTCGGTCCCGGAGGCAGCGGGTGAATGAGCTGGTGGAGCGGCTCGGCCTGACGGAGTGCGCGGGTCGCCGACCCGCAGCGGTGTCCGGTGGTCAGGCGCAGCGGGCAGCGATCGGCCGCGCGGTGGCCACCGGCCCCCAGGTGATCTTCGCCGACGAACCGACCGGCGCCCTGGACTCGCGCAACGGGACAGCGGTGCTCGACCTGCTGCTGGAGGAGTCCCAGCGCTGTCAGGCTCTGCTGGTCATGGTGACCCATGACCCCGTCCAGGCCGGTCGCCTCGGTGGGGAGATCGCCCTGGTCGACGGCCAGGTGGTGGGCCGCGGTGCGTGACCTGGTGCTGGCAGCACGCCTGGTCAGGGGAGCCGGGCGTCGGGACCTGGCCGTGCTCGCCGCGACGGCTGGCGGCATCGCCGTGGCGGTGGCCTTCGTGCTGCTGGCCCCCCAGATCCCGTCGATCCTGACCGCGGAGCAGCGCACCACCCAGGCGCGAATCGCGGAGTCTCCGCTTGAGCCTCGGGCCGGCCGGGTCGGGCCGGTCCGCAGCGGGAGCATCGAGCTCCTGCAGGGGGAGCCCTATCAGCGTCTCGTCTACCGCGGAGTCACGGCGCAGGCACCTCGGCCACCGGGGGTGAGGCAGTGGCCGCAGCCGGGCCGGTCGATGGTCTCTCCCGGCCTGGCAGAGCGATTGGAGGGCGACCCCGCGCTGGCGACCCGCCTCGGGCTGGGGGTGGTCGTCCCGGAGCGCATCGGCGCCCCCGGACTCACCGACCCGGACGAGCTCTTGTCCTACACCGTCGTGCCGGGTCGGCCCTCACCGACGGGGATCGTCGGGTACGGGGCTGGTGGCCAGGGCCTGATGGCGACCCCGGCCACCATGATGGCGGCCGAGCTGGGGATCCTCGTCGGCGCTCCGACCCTGATGTTCCTCCAGCTGTGCCTGCGGGCGACGGCTCGGAGTCGCGAACGCCGGTATCGCTCGCTCGTCGTCCTGGGGGTCTCGGCGCGGCGGTGCGGGCGGCTCTACGCCGCCGAGATCACGCTGCTCGGCGTGATCGGGACCGTGTCGGGGGCCGTGGTGTATGCCGCGACGCATGCAGCGCTGGCCGGATCGGGTCTCGTCGGGGTGCGCTGGTGGGGGGAGCACAGCGCGCCGGGACTCGGGGCCGCCGTGGTCTTCGTCGTCGTCGCCGCAGGGGTCCTGCTGGCGATCCGGCTGCTCGCACGGGTCACCATGTCCGGGGTGCTCTCCTCCTCCGTGCGGCGGCGGGGTCGTCCCCGCTGGCAGCAGCGGCTCGGCTGCTGGGCGACGCGTGCTGCGCTCGTCATGTCCCTCGTGGCGGTGGGCTTTCTCGGGATCATCTGCCTGACGGCAGGGTCCCGCCCCGTGTCCCCCACCGGGAGCCCGCTCTACTCCAAGACGCTGCTCGCCGTCGGACTCCTCGCGGTCAGCGCCCCGGCCACCGTGACCTGGCTGGCCCGACGGGTCTGCGAGGCAGCGCACCGAAGCCGGCTGCTGCTCCTTCGCCACGGGGCCCGTGCTGCCTCCTACCACTGGCCCACGGTGTCCCGTCTCGTCACAGTCATGGTGGTGACCGTCCTGACCTGCGCCATGTGCGGCACCTTCCTGGTGTGGGTGCGGGTGGTCACCGAGCAAGGTCGGCCGACGGTGGCCGTTGAGGTGCCCCTGGAGTCTGTCGCCGCGGACCGGCGAGCGGTCCTGCGGTCCGTGGTGCGCGGGGACGCGGCGGTCACCTACGCAGTGGACGGGCCACGGGACAGCTTTTTCACGGTGGAGCTCACGGGTGGCACCCGCGCCGGCCGACCGTGCAGCGGCGGTCCCTGCCGGGGGCCGTTGCCGGCGGGCATCCGCTCGCTGTCGATCCCCCTCACAGGCCACCGGGTGCACTCGCTGACGCTGCTGTCGATCCCGGTCGACCCGGAGCTGCCTGAGGGGGAGGTGAGGCTGCCACTCGAGGAGAACGGCTGGGCCTGGCAGCTGGAGCAGGGAACGGTGATCCAGGAGATCCCGACCGGGAGCGCCGAGTACGACCGCCGGACCCAGGACATCCACCAGGCACTACCCGAGGCGGAGCTGCGTGCCTGGGGCGGACAGTCGGCCTATGCGCTGGCCCGCGAGCAGGCCATGATCCTCAACCTCGGTGTCATGGCGGCTGCGGTGCTGTGCTTCCTGTCCTTCGTGCTCGTCCTGGACCGGATCCAGGAGTCTGCTCGTGCCTCCACCAACAGCCTGGTGGCGCTGGGGACCTCGACGTCCTTCCTGCGCGGGCGCCGGACGGCGATGGCCCTGCTGCCGATCGGGGTCGGCGGTGTGGGTGGGGTGCTGGCGGCCACGTTGTCGTCGTGGGCCGTGCTGTCGATGTACGGCCCTGACCAGATCGCCGCGCGGTCCCTGTGGTGGGCGCTCGCCCCCGCCGCGGGCGCGGTGGCTCTCGTCTGCGGGTGGGCGTGGCTCCGAGGGAGCCACCGCTTCGAGCGGCAGCTGCTCGGCTCCGACTGACCTACCGCCGGTAGTCGGATCCGCCTGCTCACGTTCCCCAGGCGGATCCGACGACCGCCGGTAGGTCTAGAGCGGGACGCCGATCTGGCGCCGCACCTCGTCGAGCAGCTCCATCACGGCGACCGACTCGTCCAGGGGGAGGAGCGGCGACTCGCGCCGACCCTCCGCGACCAGCGTCGCCAGGTGGGCGGCCTCGTGGCACAGGCCGAGGTGCCCGCGGATCGTCGGCTCCGGACCCTCGACCACCTCGCCCGTGCGCGACACCAGCCGCACCCGCCCGGGCTGGTAGAACTCGCCCGCCAGCTCGACCCGCGCCAGCGACCCCGAGACCGAGGCGGTGGTCGGCGTCCTGGCCGCCAGCGTGGTCGTCAGCACCGCGTGGGCCGACGGTGCCCGGTCGAAGCCGCCGAGGATCATCGACGCCTGCCGCTCCACCCCGGTGAACGCCGTCGTGCCCGCCGCGAGCACCTGCCCCGGCAACCCGAGCACGTCCACCGCGAAGGCCACGGGGTAGATCCCCAGGTCGAGCAGCGACCCGCCCGCCAGCTCCGGGGCGAACAGCCGCGACGTGCGGTCCGGCGCGAACCACTGCCCGTGGTCGGCCTGCACCGTCTCGATCTCGCCGAGCGCGCCGGAGCGGACGAGCTGCCGGACGACGTCGGACTGCGGCAGGAAGCGGGTCCACATCGCCTCCAGGCAGGTCACGTCCGCGGCCCGGGCGGCGGCCACCACCTCGCGAGCCTCGGCCGCGGTGCGCGTGAAGGCCTTCTCCACCAGCACGTGCCGCCCCGCCCCGATGGCGAGCAGCGCGTGGTCGCGGTGCTCGCTGTGCGGCGTCGCGACATACACCGCATCCACCTCGTCGTCCGCCACCAGCGCCTCGTAGCCGCCGTGGGCACGCGCCCCGCCCACCTCCGCGGCATACGCCTGGGCCCGCTCCATCGAGCGCGACCCGACCGCGACGATCCGGCTGCGGGTCCAGCGGTGCAGCCCCTCGGCGAAGGCCCGGGCGATGCCGCCCGGTCCGATCACGCCCCACCGCAGCGGGGGAGCCTCGGCAGGGTCGGGCACGCGGCTGGGGGGCAGGGTGAGGGGCAGGTCGCTCATGGTCACGAGCCTAGGATGACCGGGTGGCCGAGACCTATCGCACCATCGCCGCGCCGGTCGACGCCGAGGTCGAGGCGAAGCGGTCGCGGTTCCTCGCCCGGCTGGAGCCGGTCGCGACGGAGGACGCCGCCCGCGAGGTCGTCGAGCGGGCCCGCAAGCAGCACTGGGACGCCCGGCACCACTGCTCGGCCTTCGTCCTCGGCCCGGACGCGACGACCGAGCGTTCCTCCGACGACGGCGAACCCGCCGGCACCGCGGGCGCGCCCATGCTGGAGGTGCTGCGCGGCCGCGAGCTCACCGATGTGGTGTGCGTGGTCACGCGGTGGTTCGGCGGGACGCTGCTGGGGACCGGCGGCCTGATCCGGGCGTATGGCGACGCGGTGCGCGCCGCGTGCGAGTCCGCGCGGGTGGTCGAGCGGCGGCTGCTGCTGCGGTGCACGCTTGCCGTGGGTCATGCCGAGGCCGGGCGGGTGGAGTCGACCTTGCGCGCCCGCGGGGTCCACGTCGACGGGGTGGACTACGCCTCGGCGGCGACCTTGCGGCTGGACGTGGCGCCGGGGGAGCGGGCGGCGCTCGCGCAGCTGGTCGCCGAGCTCACCTCGGGCACCGGCGTGCTCGTGGACGGCCCGGTGCACTGGACCTAGGTCAGCCGGTCACATCGCGCCCGCGCCCCGGCCGCGCGTGCCCGCGTCCGCAGCCACCGCGCCAGCAGCGGGGCCAGCGCCAGGATCGCGAGCAGCCGTGCCAGCTGCACGGCGAAGACGTACGTCGGTTCGGCGCCGGTGCTGGTCGCGGTGGCCAGCACGGCGAAGAGCCCGCCCGGCGTGGTCGCCAGATAGCTCGTCAGCGGGTCGACGCCGGTCGCCCGTGAGAGCACCCCGCCGAGCAGCCCGCACCCGAGCATCACGACGACGATCAGCGCGAGCCCGGTCGGCAGGAGCCGCCGGATGGCGCCGAGGCTGTCCCGGTCGAGCTTGAGCCCCACCTGCAGCCCGATGACCAGCATCGCCAGGCCGGCGAGCGGCGCCGGCGAGGCGGTCGGTCCGAGACCGCCCCACAGCGCGAGCCCGCCCGCGACGGACAGGGGCCCGACCAGCGTAAACGTCGAGACCGGGATCGCCCGGGCCAGCACCAGCCCGACCACTACCGACACCGCCACCATCACCAGGCTGGGGCCGAGGGGCGCGGCGGCCGTCGTCCGGGCCACCGCGCGCCCGGCGGGGTGGAAGGCCAGCCCCACCACGACGGGCAGCGACACGAGCACCAGCAGCACCCGCAGGTACTGCAGCACCGACACCACGCGCGCGTCCGCCCCGAGCTCGTCGGCGACGCCGGTGATCCCGGACGCCCCGCCCGCGATCATGGCGAACACCCCGGTCGCCTCCGACACCCGGTGCACCCGCGCCAGGACGACCCCGGAGGCGAGGCTGAGCGCCAGGGTCACCACGACCACCGCCACCACCGAGGGCCAGTCGGCGGCGACCTGTTGCAGCGCCGCCGCGGTGACGGTCTCGCCGATGGTGACCCCGATCAGCGCCTGGGACACCAGGATCCACCATCGTGGCAGTGGGGGCGCCGCCCCTGCGGCCAGGGCGAGCACCGCACCGCCGACCAGCCCGGCGAACAGCGACGGCGAGGGCAGGTGCAGCACCGTGAGCACGACCTGCACCGCGAGCCCAGCGGCGACGGCGGCGGCCAGGGTGCGCGGGCGCTGCGGCATCAGGAGGGGCACCTCCGCAGCCTAGGCGCCCCACGTCCCGGGATCGGGCGGGCTGCTGAACGCCGTTCAGGTAGGCTGGTCGACCGCCATACCCGCTCGTCGACCGAGGTCTCGATGTCCCCCGCCAGCACGACCGCACCCCCCGCCCGCAGCCGCCGTATGACGGCCCGTGACCTCGCCCTGGTCGCCGCCTTCTGCGCGCTGGTGGTGGCGCTCGTGCCGGTCAAGGTTCCCGTCGGCGGGGCCGCCCCGATCGTCCTGCAGAACCTCGGCATCATGCTCGCCGGCGCCGTCCTCGGGGCCCGGCGCGGCTTCCTCGCGGTGCTGCTCTTCCTGGTGCTGGCGCTCGCGGGGCTCCCGGTGCTCGGCTCGGGCGCCCGCGGGCTCGCGATCCTCACCGGCCCCACCGTCGGATTCGCGCTGAGCTATCCGCTGGTGGCGCTGGTGACGGGCTGGCTCGTCGAGCGCGGCCCGCGACCTGTGCGTCCCTGGCAGGCGATCGTCGCCGCGCTGGTCGGGGGGATCCTCGTGTCCTACGCCTTCGGGATCCCCGGGATGGCCTGGCGCTCGGCCACGCTCGACCTCGCGGGGGCCGCGGCCTTCGCGCTGACCTTCCTGCCCGGCGACCTGGTCAAGGCCGTGGTCGCCGGCGTCGTGGCCGCGGCGGTCCACAAGGCCGTCCCTGACCTGCTCCCGGCCCGCCGCCGCTGACGTGCCCACCATCCGCCTGGAGGGCGTGGGCCACGCCTACGGCGAGCGCCGCGTCCTGGACCGCGTCGACCTGACGCTCACCGAGCCGCGCGTCGGGCTGGTCGGCGCCAACGGGTCCGGCAAGTCCACGCTGGCGCGGATGCTCAACGGGCTGGTCACCCCCACCGAGGGCCGGGTCCTGGTCGACGGGCTCGATCCCGCGCGCGAGGGTGCCGCGGTGCGCCGCAAGGTCGGGTTCGTCTTCCCTGATCCGGAGGCGCAGATCGTCATGCCGACGGTGCGCGAGGACGTGGAGCTCTCGCTGCGGCGCCGCCCCGACCTCACCGACACCGACAAGCGGCGCCTGGTGGCCGAGGTCCTGGCGCGCTACTCCCTCGCCGACCACGCGGACCACCCCGCGCACCAGCTGTCCTCGGGGCAGAAGCAGCTTCTCGCGCTCGCCGCGGTCCTGGTCACCCGCCCCGAGGTGCTGGTCTGCGACGAGCCGACGACCCTGCTCGACCTGCGCCACTCCCGCCAGGTCGCTCAGGTCCTCGCCGCCCTCGACCAGCAGGTCGTCCTGGTGACCCACCACCTGTGGCTGCTCGACGGCTGGGAGCGCGTCATCTGCATCGACGAGGGGCGCGTCGCGGCCGACGGCCCGGCGGCCGAGGTCCTGTCGTTCTACCAGCGGCTCATGGGGGCCTGAGGTGCTGACCGGAGCGTATGCCGACGGCACCTCCGTCCTGCACCGGCTGCCCGTCCCCGCCAAGCTGCTGCTCCTCGCGGTGTTCCTCGTGCCGGTGTCCCTCGTCCAGGAGCCGTGGATGACGGGGTCGTCGGCGCTGGTCGTCCTGGCCGCCTACCTCGCGTGCCGGATCCCGCTGCGGCTCGGGTGGGGCGAGGTGCGGCCGCTGCGCTGGTTCCTGGTCGTCATGGCGCCCTTCCAGGCGTGGAGCGGCGGCTGGCAGGCGGTGGTGGTGACCTGCGGCGGTATGGCGGTGGGCGTCGCCGCGGCCAGCCTGGTGACCCTGACGACGCGGGCGTCCGAGATGCTCGCCGGCGTCGAGCGCCTCGCCCGCCCGCTGCGGCACGTCGGGGTCTGCCCGGAGCGGGTCGCCCTCACCGTCAGCCTGGCCCTGCGCACTGTCCCCGTGATCGGGCGCCTCCTGCAGGAGACGCTGGACGCCCGACGGGCGCGGGGGCTGGAGCGGTCGGTGCGAGCGGTCGCGACACCGCTCGTCATCCGCACCGTCCGTCATGCCGACCGCGTCGGCGACGCCCTCACCGCCCGAGGTGTGGACGACTGACCGGCCTGGATAGGCTGGTGACGACGACGACGTCCCCGATCCATCCCTTATCTCGAGGAGTCTGCCCATGACCATCAAGCGCGTTGCCATGCTGACCGCAGGCGGCTACGCCCCCTGCCTGTCCGCCGCGGTCGGCGACCTCGTCGAGCGCTACACCGAGGTCATGCCCGAGGTCGAGCTGATCGGCTACCGCCACGGCTACCACGGGGTCCTTACCGGCACCTACACCGTCTTCGACGAGGAGACCCGCCGCGACGCCGGCCTGCTGCGCGACTTCGGCGGCAGCCCGATCGGCAACTCGCGCGTCAAGCTCACCAACGCCAAGGACCTGGTCAAGCGCGGCCTGGTCAAGGAGGGTGACAACCCCCTCGAGGTCGCCGCCAACCGGCTCAAGGAGGACGGCGTCGACGTCCTGCACACCATCGGCGGCGACGACACCAACACCACCGCGGCCGACCTGGCCGCCTTCCTGCACGAGCAGGGCTACGAGCTGACCGTGGTCGGTCTGCCCAAGACGATCGACAACGACATCGTCCCGATCCGCCAGTCGCTGGGCGCCCAGACGGCGGCCGAGCAGGCGTCGATCTTCGCGCAGAACGTCATCGCCGAGCACGGCTCCAACCCGCGCATGCTCATCGTCCACGAGGTCATGGGCCGCAACTGCGGCTGGCTGACGGCCGCCGCCGCGAAGCACTACATGGAGTGGCACGGGCAGCAGCAGTGGCTCCCGCAGGCCGGCCTGACCCCCGAGCGCTGGGCCATCCACGGCGTCTACGTCCCCGAGGTCCACGTCGACCTGGACCGCGAGGCCGCGCGGCTCAAGAAGGTCATGGACGAGATCGGCAACGTCAACATCTTCCTGTCCGAGGGTGCGGGCGTCGACGACATCGTCGCGGCCATGGAGGCCGCGGGCGAGGAGGTCCAGCGCGACCCCTTCGGCCACGTCAAGCTGGACACCATCAACCCCGGCAACTACTTCGCCAGCCAGTTCGCGGACAAGCTGCAGGCGGAGAAGAAGATGGTCCAGAAGTCCGGCTACTTCTCCCGCTCGGCCAAGGCCAACGACACCGACCTCGCGCTGATCAAGCAGATGTGCGACGTCGCCGTCGAGGCCGCCCGGGCCGGCACCCCCGGCGTCGTGGGGCACGACGAGGAGCGCGGCGACGAGCTGCGGGTCATCGAGTTCCCGCGGATCGCGGGCCACAAGGCCTTCGACGCCTCGCAGCCGTGGTTCCAGGAGCTGCTGCGCCAGATCGGCCAGGAGGCCTGACCGCACCTCGGGCCCGGTCCTTCGTCGTATGGCGAAGGACCGGGCCCGCGCCATACCCCCGCCCGGCGGCCCAGGGTGCGACCCACCCCCCGCCGCTCAGGCCGCCCGCCCCACGCCTCACCCCGCTCGCTCCCACCGGGCCGGGGGGCGCCCCCCTTGCTGCGGGAGAACGTCCGCGAGGACGACGTCCGGGAGGGCGGGTGGGGCCTGGTGCGGGTGACCCGCCACAAGCTGCGGGCCTGCCGCGTCTGCACGACGAGATCGACGACGCCCGGGCCCGGGCACACCGGCGCCACGGCGGTCGACCTCGCTGAGCGGGCGGTGTCCGACCCGCTGCCGCGAGGTGTGCTGCGCAGACGTGCTGGACAACCGGTCTGGGCACCGCAGCCAGGAGCGGCCCGGGGCCGACGGCTCGGGGGACTGCCGCCCGGTCGAGCTCCGAACGGCCACGGACTCAGCCGATGGTCCAGGTGTCCCTGCCCCGCAGCAGTGCCTCGACGTCGGCGTCGGTGGCGGGGCCGCCTGCGGAGGCCTGGGCCCCGGCGATCTGGCCGCGCACGAGGTCGTCGTACGTGGGTCGGGTCACGGACCGGAAGATCCCCATGGGCACGTGCAGCTGGTCGCCCGCGTCCAGGCGGGACAGGGCGAACGCCGCGGTCGGGTCGGCGGCGTCGGTGTGGTGCACCACGATCCGTGAGCGGCCCGCCTCGTCGAGGGAGGCCTCGTCGACGACCTCCAGGGAGCCGTCCTCGCGGCGGACGACGACCTGGTGGGCGCCGACACGGACCGGCCGACCGTCCTCCAGGTGCACCAGCCGGGCCGCGGCCCCGCCGCGGTCCTTGAGCATCTGGAAGGCGCCGTCGTTGAAGATCGGGCAGTTCTGGTAGATCTCCACGAAGGACGTGCCACGGTGCTCGGCGGCGGCGCGCAGCACCTCGATCAGGTGCTTGCGGCCCGAGTCCATGGTCCGCGCCACGAAGGTCGCCTCGGCGCCGAGCGCCAGCGAGATCGGGTTGAACGGCGCGTCGACCGACCCCGCGGGCGTGGACTTGGTGACCTTGCCGACCTCGCTGGTGGGGGAGTACTGACCCTTGGTCAGGCCGTAGATCTGGTTGTTGAACAGCAGGATCGTCAGGTTGACGTTGCGGCGCATCGCGTGGATCAGGTGGTTGCCGCCGATGGACAGCGCGTCGCCGTCGCCGGTGACGACCCACACCGACAGGTCCGGTCGGGCGGTGGCCAGGCCGGTGGCGATGGCGGGGGCCCGGCCGTGGATGGAGTGCATCCCGTAGGTGTCCAGGTAGTACGGGAACCGTGAGGAGCAGCCGATCCCGGACACGAAGGCGATGTTCTCCCGCCTCAGGCCCAGGTCGGGCAGGAAGGACTGCACGGCGGCCAGCACGGCGTAGTCGCCGCACCCGGGGCACCAGCGCACCTCCTGGTCGGAGGTGAAGTCCTTCTTGGACTGCGCGGGGTCGCCGTCGCCGAGGCGTGGGACGCCCGCGAGGCCGTGGTTCGGCATACCGAGGTCGATGGTCGTCATGAGCGGGCCTCCTGCCCAGGGGTCACGCGGGGGGTGTGCTCCGGGTCGAGCTCGCGCAGCGCGTCGTGGACGGCGTCGGCCAGGGCCTCGGCGGTGAACGGCAGACCGCGCACCTGGGTCAACGCGCGGACGTCCACGAGGTATGCCGCGCGCAGCAGCGCGGTCAGCTGGCCGAGGTTCATCTCGGGGCAGATCACCCGGTCGTAGCGGCGGAGCACCTCGCCGAGGTTGGCGGGGAAGGGGTTGACGTGCCGCAGGTGGGCCTGGGCGACGGTGGCCCCGGTCGCGCGGGCGTGCCGGACGCCGGCGGAGATCGGGCCGTACGTCGAGCCCCACCCCAGCATCAGCACCCGTGCGTCGCCGGTCGGGTCGTCGACGACCACGTCGGGCACGGTCACCCCGGCGACCTTGGCCGCCCGCAGCCGGGTCATCCGGTCGTGGTTGTCCGGGTCGTAGGAGATCTCCCCGGACACGTCCTTCTTCTCGATCCCGCCGACGCGGTGCTCCAGGCCGGCCGTGCCGGGGATCGCCCAGGGCCGCGCGAGGGTCTGCGGGTCGCGCAGGTAGGGCCGGAAGACCGGGACCCCGGCGTCGTCGGTGGCGTTCGGCTCGGTGGCGAACCCGGGGTCGATCGTCGGCAGGTCCGTCAGGGCGGGGATCGGCCAAGGCTCGGAGCCGTTGGCGAGGTAGCCGTCCGACAGCAGGATCACCGGCGTGCGGTAGGTCACCGCGATCCGCACGGCCTCGATCGCCGCGTCGAAGCAGTCCGACGGCGACTGCGCGGCCACGACGGGCACGGGAGCCTCGCCGTTGCGGCCGTACATCGCCTGCATCAGGTCGGCCTGCTCGGTCTTGGTGGGCAGGCCGGTGGAGGGGCCGCCGCGCTGGACGTCCACGATCACCAGGGGGATCTCCAGGGAGACGGCCAGGCCGATGGTCTCGGACTTCAGCGCCAGGCCCGGGCCGGAGGTGGTGGTCACGCCCAGCGCCCCGCCGTAGCTCGCGCCGAGGGCGACGCCGATGCCGGCGATCTCGTCCTCGGCCTGGATCGTGGTCACGCCCAGGCGCTTGAGCCCGGACAGGGCGTGCAGGACGTCCGACGCCGGGGTGATCGGGTAGGCCCCGAGCACCAGCGGCAGCCCGGCCCGGTGGGCGGCGGTGGCCAGGCCGTACGCCAGCGCCGTGTTGCCGGTGATGTTGCGGTAGAGCCCCTGACGCATCGGCGCCGGCCCGACCTCGTAGGACACCGCGAAGTCCTCGGTGGTCTCGCCGTACGCGTAGCCCGCCCTCAGGGCCGCCAGGTTGGCCGCCAGCAGCTCGGGCCGGGTGCCGAACTTCGCCGCGAGGAAGCTCTCGGTGGCCTCCAGCGGGCGGGTGTACAGCCAGGACAGCAGCCCGAGGGCGAACATGTTCTTGGACCGCTGCTTGTCCTTGCGGGTCAGCGGGTGGTCGGCCAGGGCGTCGACGGTGATCGAGGTCAGCGGCAGCGCGTGCACGTGGAAGCTCTCCAGCGTGCCGTCCTCGAGGGGATTCGCGGCATACCCGACCTTGGCCAGGTTGCGGGTCGTGAACTCGTCGCGGTCGGCGATGATCGTCGCGCCACGCGGCAGGTCGCCCAGGTTGGCCTTGAGCGACGCCGGGTTCATCGCGACGAGCACGTCCGGGTCGTCGCCCGGGGTGAGCACGTCGTGGTCGGCGAAGTGCAGCTGGAAGCTCGAGACGCCATGGATCGTCCCCTGGGGCGCCCGGATCTCCGCGGGGAAGTTCGGCAGCGTCGACAGGTCGTTGCCGAGGATCGCGGTCTGCGACGTGAACCTGTCACCCGTCAGCTGCATGCCGTCGCCGCTGTCTCCGGCGAACCGGATGACGACGCGTTCCAGCCGATGGACGTCCTTGCTCGTCATGGGTGCGGTCTCACTTCGCTCTCGGATCAGGTATGCCGCTGCCAGGCCTCGGGGCACGCCGCTCGACGGGTGCCTCCCGGGGGAACGACGACCCATCGTAGGCGCGCGGACCTGTGGCATCGGTGTTGGTCGCCCGTGATCGGCACCCGACCGCGCGGCGAGGGCGCGGCGAGGGCGCGGGGCGCTCCGACGACGACTGGCCAGGCCAGGGGAGGGTGGTCACCTCGATTTCACTGGGCGGCCAAATCCGTGTACCTTGGTCGTCGCGCTCCCAGAGAGCGTGCAGTGCCGGGCGCCGACCTCCATGTCGGGTGCTCGGGCCCCCTTAGCTCAGTCGGCAGAGCGTTTCCATGGTAAGGAAAAGGTCGTCGGTTCGATTCCGACAGGGGGCTCCGCAGGTCTGGCTCATCGCTGGATTTGTCCTGGCGGGGTAGCTCAGCTGGTTAGAGCGCACGACTCATAATCGTGAGGTCGCGGGATCGAGCCCCGCTCCCGCTACCAAGTTCATCCCAACCGATCGGTCGACCCCGCCGATCACCACTTCGAGAGCAGGTTGCCCCGTGGCTAGCAAGTCCGCTGACGTCCGCCCCAAGATCACGATGGCGTGCACTGACTGCAAGGAGCGCAACTACATCACCAAGAAGAACCGGCGGAACAACCCCGACCGCATGGAGCTCGCGAAGTTCTGCCCGCGCTGCAAGAAGCACACCGCGCACCGCGAGACCCGCTGAGCGCACCCTAGTCATCCTCGAGCGCCGCACCTCCACCGGAGGTGCGGCGCTCGTCGTCTGCCAGGAGTCGCTCGGACGCGCGAGTAACCCGAACGGGTGGCTAGGGTCCCCGCCATGGCAGTCAACGAGTCGTTCGCGGGGCGCAGCTATCCCCCTACCGCCCCCTACCAGGTGGGGCGGGCCAAGATCGCCGAGTTCGCGTCCGCCGTCGGCGCCTGCGACCCGGTGCACACCGACCGCGAGGTCGCCCGCGAGCGCGGCTACGCCGACGTCGTCGCCCCGCCCACCTTCGCCGTCCTCATCGCCCAGCAGGCGGACCGCCAGCTGATCGAGGACCCCGAGGCCGGCATCGACTTCTCCCGGGTGGTCCACGGCGAGCAGCGCTTCGTGCACCACCACCCGCTCACGGCCGGCGACGAGGTGACCACCGTGCTGCACGTGGACACCGTGCGCCTGGTGGGGGGCCACGCCATGGTCACCACCCGCAGCGAGCTCAGCACCGTCGAGGGCGACCCCCGCTGCACCGCCACGAGCACCCTGGTGATCCGGGGGGAGGAGTGACCATGACCGGCACCGATGCCACTCCTGCCGACCCGACCGTCGCCGACCCGACTCCCGTCGACCTGACCTCCGTCGAGCCCGGCCACCGGCTGCCCGGCCGCACCGTCCACGTCACCCGGGCCACCCTCGTGGCCTACGCCGGGGCCTCCTTGGACCGCAACCCGATCCACTGGGACGACCGATTCGCCCAGGACGTCGGCCTGCCCGACGTGATCGCGCACGGGATGTGGACGATGGGCGTCGCGATGCAGCTCGTCGTGGACTGGTGCGGGGACGCCGGTCGCGTGGTCGAGTGCTCCACCAAGTTCGTCGCGCCCGTGGTCGTCCCGCACGACTGCGGCGCCGACGTCGAGCTCGGCGGGGTCGTTCGCTCGGTCACGGACGGACGGGCTACCGTCGAGGTGTCCGCGACGTGCCGGGGCAAGAAGGTCCTCGGGCGCGCGCTGGCCGTCATACGCCTCTGACCGAGCCCGAAGGACCCCCATGCAGGTCGACCACGACATCCCTCTCGCCACCCTGACGACGATGCGGGTGGGTGGCCCGGCCCAGCGGCTGGTCACCGTCACCACCACCGACGAGCTCGTCGACGCCGTCCGCGAGGTCGACGACGCCGACGAGCCGCTGCTGGTGATCAGCGGTGGGTCCAACCTCGTGATCGCCGACCAGGGCTTCGCCGGCACCGTCGTCGTGGTCCGGACGTCGGGGGTGCAGGTCGAGAGCCAGGACCTCTGCGGCGGCGCCTTCGTCCGGGTCGCCGCGGGGGAGTCCTGGGACGGTCTCGTCGAGCGTGCGGTGGGGGAGGGCTGGGCCGGCATCGAGGCGCTGTCCGGCATCCCGGGCCTGACCGGCGCCACCCCGGTGCAGAACGTCGGTGCCTACGGTCAGGAGGTCGCCCAGACCATCGCCCAGGTGCGGGTCTACGACCGGCACGAGGAGCGGGTGCGCACGTTCCTGAGCGCGGACTGCGCCTTCAGCTACCGGCACTCGGCGTTCAAGGGCACCGATCGCTTCGTCGTCCTCGACGTCGCCTTCCAGCTGGAGGTGGCGGACCTCTCGCGCCCCGTGGCCTACGCCGCGCTGGCCGACGGGCTCGGCGTCGAGCTGGGCACCCGGGTCCCCCTCGCCGACGCCCGCGAGGCGGTGCTGGAGCAGCGCCGGCAGCGCGGGATGGTCCTCGACGCCGAGGATCACGACACCTGGTCCTGCGGCTCCTTCTTCACCAACCCGATCCTGGACGAGGAGGGCTGGGAGGAGCTCGCCCGCCGTGCCGTCGCCCGGCTCGGGGCGGACGGTCCGGTGCCGCCGCGGTTCGCGGCGGGGGAGGGTCTGGTCAAGACCAGCGCCGCCTGGCTGATCGACAAGGCGGGCTTCGGCAGGGGATTCGGTATGCCGGGGCCTGCGGCCTTGTCGACCAGGCACCCGCTCGCGGTCACCAACCGCGGGCAGGCGTCGGCCGCCGACGTCGTCGCGCTCGCCCGGCAGGTGCGCGACGGCGTGCACGAGACCTTCGGCGTGACCTTGGTCAACGAGCCCGTCTTCGTCGGCCACTCCCTCTGACCTACCGCCGGTAGTCGGGTCCGCCGGGCTTCGTCACACAGGCGGATCCGACCGCCGCCGGTAGGTCTGCAGGTGTCGGCTCGGCGCCAGGCGCACCGGGTGGATGTGCGCTCAGGCCGGCAGCCGCAGCCAGGCGTCGACGTCCGCCTCCGCCCGGTCGACGACCTCACGCGGCGCCGCCGACACCCGCAGCGACATCCGCGCCAGGGCCGCCAGCTCCTCGTCGGCCATCCCGTGGACCTCCCGGGCCGTGGCGTACTGGTCGACCAGCCGACTGCCGAACAGCAGCGGGTCGTCCGCCGCGAGCGCGACCGGCACGCCCGCGTCGAGGATCGGTCGCAGCGGCACCGCGGCGGCCGCGTCGTAGACCCCCAGCGCCACGTTGCTCCCCGGGCAGACCTCCAGGGCCACCCCCTCTCGCGCCAGCCGGTCCAGGACCCGCGGGTCCTCCGCCGCCCGCACCCCGTGCCCGATCCGGTCGGGGACGAAGGCGTCCAGCGTCTGCGTCACCGCCTCGGCGCCACGCAGCTCGCCCCCGTGCGGGACCAGCGTCAGCCCGGCCGCCCGTGCGATCCTGAAGGCCGGCTCGAAGTCCGCGGTCACTCCTCGGTGCTCGTCGTTGGACAGCCCGAAGCCCACGACGCTGCCGGCGCCCTCCCCGGCATACCTGCTCGCGAGGCGGGCCAGCGTCCGCGCGTCGAGCGGGTGCCGGATCCTGCTGGCCGCGACCACCACGCCCACCCCGATCCCGGACTCGGCGCTGGCCGCCGCGGCCGCGTCGAGGACCAGCTCCAGCGCCGGCGTCAGCCCTCCGCAGAAGGGCGCATAGCTCGTCGGGTCCACCTGCAGCTCCAGCCACCGTGATCCCTCGGCGGCGTCGTCGAGCGCCGCCTCGAGCACGATCCGGCGCATCGCCTGGGGGCTGCGCACGCACGCCCGGGCGGCGTCGTACAACCGCTGGAAACGGAACCAGCCACGCTCGTCCACGTCGGCCAGCCGCGGCGGGTGTCCCTGGGTGAGGGCGTGCGGCAGGCGTTGCCCGTGCTCGCGCGCCATCTCGACCAGCGTCGCGGGGCGCATCGAGCCGGTGAAGTGCAGGTGCAGGTGGGCCTTGGGCAGCTGGTCGAGAGGTCGGGCCATGCGTCCATCCTGCCCATCCCCGTCGACTGTCGGGTCGTATGCCGGTTCCCCGCGCCGGGTGTCGGCCGCGCAGGACAGGACCGCTCGACCGTGGGCAGGCTCCGTCGCCGGCCCGTCGTACCCCTGGCACCCCGACCAGCTCACGGGCCCCACCTTCGCCTGGTCGCCCGCCCGCATCGAGGGCGGACTACCGCGGCTGCTGCACGGGGCCGAGCGCGATCGTGGCCTGCAGCGGTGGAGACATCGGGGGGACGGGTGTCCGGACGTCGGTTAGCGTCGGGACCGATGGGTGACGTATGCTCATCTCTTGGATGGTCGGCGGCGCGTCCGGGTGCTTAGCCCTTGCGTGGTCGAACCTTTCCTAGGGTAGTAGCTCAATTGGTAGAGCACCGGTCTCCAAAACCGGCGGTTGGGGGTTCGAGTCCCTCCTGCCCTGCTGAGCATGCGACGGCTGACGAAGGCAGGGACTGTGAGCGAGGTCAACACCACCCGTGGTGCCACTCCCGCGGCCCGGCGCGGCTTCTTCGGACGCATCGCTCTCTTCATCGCCCAGGTGATGGACGAGCTCCGCAAGGTCGTCCGGCCCACGCGGGACGAGCTCATCACCTACACCACGGTCGTCCTGGCCTTCGTCATCGCGATCATGCTGTTCTGCGCGGTGGTCGACTTCGGCATCGGCAAGCTCGTCTTCTGGGCCTTCGCCGGCAGCTGACGGCGGTCCGGGCGCCGTTCCCAGCGCTCAGGGCGACCAGCCCGACCACCAGCAAGGAAGTAGGCCCGCACCGTGTCCGACCAGCCCTCGCACGACCCCTTCGCCGCCAGCGACGAGGCCCAGGACCTCGACGTGTCCGCGAAGGCTGACGCGACCGCTGACGAGGCCGTCGAGGTCGTTGCTGGCGACGAGCCCGAACAGGCCGTCGTCGCCGAGCCCACCCCCGAGGAGGCCGCCGAGGCTGACGAGCCCGCGACGGCTGGTCCTGCGGCCGCCGACGCGCCCGCGGTGAACCCGCTCGAGGAGTTCAAGCGCGACCTGCGCATGCTCGAGGGCGACTGGTACGTCGTCCACTCCTACGCGGGCTACGAGAACCGCGTGAAGACCAATCTGGAGACCCGCGTCACCAGCCTCAACATGGAGCCCTACATCTTCCAGGTGGAGGTCCCCATGGAGGAGGTCGTGGAGATCAAGAACGGTCAGCGCAAGACCGTTCGCCGCGTCCGGATGCCTGGCTACGTGCTCGTGCGCATGGACCTCACCGACGAGAGCTGGGGCGCAGTCCGTCACACCCCCGGTGTCACCGGCTTCGTCGGGCACACCCACCAGCCGGTGCCGCTCAGCCTCGACGAGGTCGTCACCATGCTGGCCCCCAAGTTCGACGAGCCCGCCGCGCCGGCCGTGACCGGTGGCGCCCCCGCGGACCAGGGCACCGGCGGCCTGCAGCCCGCCCGCCCCGCGGTGGACGTGGACTTCGAGGTCGGGGAGTCCGTCACGGTCATGGAGGGCCCCTTCGAGACCCTCGACGCCACGGTCTCCGAGATCAACGTGGAGACCCAGAAGCTCAAGGTCCTCGTCTCGATCTTCGGCCGGGAGACCCCGGTCGAGCTGGGCTTCAACCAGGTCGCCAAGATCTGACCGAGCCCCACCGTCCTGCGGCAGACCGCAGGGCTGCAACCGGGTCATCGCCCACGGCGTCGGCCCACCACCTAAGGAAGTAGCACATGCCTCCCAAGAAGAAGGTCTCCGGCTTCATCAAGCTGCAGATTCAGGCTGGCGCAGCCACGCCCGCCCCGCCCGTCGGTCCGGCCCTCGGTCAGCACGGCGTCAACATCATGGAGTTCGTCAAGGCGTACAACGCGGCGACGGAGTCCCAGCGCGGCAACGTCATTCCCGTCGAGATCACGGTCTACGAGGACCGCTCGTTCACCTTCGTCACCAAGACCCCGCCGGCCGCCGAGCTGATCAAGAAGGCCGCGGGCGTCCCCAAGGGCTCCGGTGTCCCCAACAAGACCAAGGTCGCCACCCTGACGGCCGACCAGGTCCGCGAGATCGCCCAGCAGAAGATGGAAGACCTCAACGCCAACGACATCGAGATGGCCGCCCGCATCATCGCCGGTACCGCCCGCTCGATGGGCATCAACACCCCTGGTTTCGAGTCCTGATCTCGTGACCTTCCGGCCGCGTCCTCCGGGGCGCGGCCGGACACCGTGGCAGGGCCAGGCGCTGGCCCGACGACCACCCCTCCACAGGGCGATCTCCCGGGACGCCCACCACACCAGCAGGAGCAGACCATGAAGCGCAGCAAGACCTACCGCGCCGCCGCCGAGCGGATCGACGCCGACGCCCTGTACTCCCCGCTCGAGGCCGTCCGCCTCGCCAAGGAGTCGGCGACCACGAAGTTCGACTCGACCGTCGAGGTCGCGTTCCGCCTGGGTGTCGACCCCCGCAAGGCCGACCAGATGGTCCGCGGCACCGTCAACCTGCCGCACGGCACCGGCAAGACCGCCCGGGTCCTCGTCTTCGCGAACGGCGACAAGGCCGAGGCCGCCCGTGCCGCCGGCGCCGACTTCGTCGGCTCCGACGACATGCTGGAGAAGGTCCAGGGCGGTTGGCTCGACTTCGACGCCGTCGTCGCCACCCCCGACCTCATGGGCAAGGTCGGCCGACTGGGCAAGGTGCTCGGCCCGCGTGGCCTGATGCCCAACCCCAAGACCGGCACCGTGACCATGGACGTCGCCAAGGCCGTCAACGACATCAAGGGCGGCAAGATCGAGTTCCGCGTCGACAAGCACGCCAATCTTCACTTCATCATCGGCAAGTCCTCCTTCGACGAGAAGGCCCTGGTCGAGAACTACGCCGCGGCTCTGGAGGAGGTCCTCCGCCTCAAGCCGTCCGCCTCCAAGGGCCGCTACATCACGAAGGCCACCATGGCGACGACGATGGGCCCCGGCATCCCGCTGGACCCCAACCGCACCCGCAACCTCACCTCCGAGGAGGAGGGCCAGGCCTGAGCCCGACCCCCGCGTGATCGACGCCCGGACCGTTCGCGGTCCGGGCGTCGTCGTGCCTGGGTCGTATGCCGCCGCTGCGCGGATAGTATCGGCGACCATGCGCCGTCCCCCTGCCGCTTCCATCCGTCGGCCCGGGCCGTGGTTCGCGGCGACGGCCGTCGTGCTGGCCCTGTCGGGATGCGTCGCCGGCTCGCACACGACACGCTCCACCCTCGGTATCGCCTCGTCGACGGTGCCTGCCACGCCGACCACCCGGGTGCCCGTGGAGGGGGCCAGCCTCGCGGGAAGCACGCCGGACCCCAACGCCCAGCCCATCCCCACGGGGGAGGGCGTGCCGGGGGACGAGCTGGCCCAGCAGATCCGGGCGCTGGTGTCAGCCAAGGGCTCGGTGCGGATGTCCATGTCCACCGTGGCAGGCAGTGCCGAGGCGCGGGTGGACACGCGGACCAGGTCCGCACAGGTGTCGGTGACGACCGGTGGCCGCACCGTCACCCTGGTCAGCCTGAGCGGTCGCACCTGGGTCAAGGGTGCCGGAACGGTCGACGTGACGCTGCCGCCCTCGACGAGCTCGACCGCGGGGGCTCCGTCGGGTCGCCCGCGCACGGATACCCGCCACTGGCTGCTGCTCGATCCTGGTGGCGCAGATGCGATCAGCCGGGCGCTCGGCGACCAGGCGCGGTCGGCGTCCCAGGTCGACCCAGGTCGCTTCACCACGATGCTCCCGGGTCTCCTCGGCGACCGCACCCCTCGCGGCGAGGGGACGCAGACGGTCTTCTCGGTCCCCCCGACGCAGTACCTCGACGCCGTGGCGGCCCCCGCCGCGCTGCGCAGCGCCGTCACCCGTCAGGTGCGGCTGGTGGTGGTGCAGGACCAGCAGGGGGTGCTCACCTCGGTCGTCGCCACCGTGCCCACGGCTCGTGGAGAGATCGTCGACCGGACGGAGTATTCGCGCTGGGGTGAGCCTGCCGAGATCCCGGAGCCGCCGTCCGACGACGTGGCGCCCGCTCCGGGCAGCCCGGTGGCCCAGGACCACGGCACGACGGCACCGACGGGGTCCACCGCCTCCGACGGGCAGCTCACCCCTTCGTCCGAGGCGGTCACCGGGCCGGAGGGGCCCGCGTCCGTCAGCGGTGCTCCGGGGGCTCCGGCGACCGGGTCGTCCGCGTCGGGCTCGGCGCCCCGCTGATCTCCCTGATCGGTCTGCCGCGGCGAGGAGACGAGTCCTGTCCGAAAGGCGTGCTCGAGGCACGGACCGCACGGCGCCGATTTGGCCGTCGACCCTGTCGGCCCGTACTCTTGACCAGACCAATGACCGCCGGTCTGCCGTCCCGCCGCCCTCGGGCGACGTGCGGCACGAAGGTCCCATGAGGGGCGTCCAGCGTAGGTGACCGTGACCGATGCCCGACCGGCCTGCCCGTCGACGCCATTCGAGCCCCGTGCGCCTGCGCCGGGGCTTTTCTCATGTGGCCACCGGCTTCACGCTACGGAAGGAGGCCACATGGCAACCGCTGAGAAGCAGACTGCCATTGCCGAGATCACGGACAAGTTCCGTGGCTCGAGCGCGGCCGTGCTGACGGAGTACCGCGGTCTGACCGTGAAGCAGCTCTCGGAGCTGCGCGGAACGATCCGTGAGCACGCGACCTATGCCGTGGTCAAGAACACGCTGACCCGGATCGCTGCGAAGGAGGCCGGGATCACGGCCTTCGACGAGCACCTCTCGGGCCCGAGCGCCATCGTCTTCGTGACGGGCGACCCGGTCCAGACGGCCAAGAGTCTGCGTGACTTCGCCAAGGCCAACCCGGCCCTTGTCATCAAGGCCGGTGTGCTCGACGGGAAGCCGTTGAGCACGGAGGAGATCACCAAGCTCGCGGACCTCGAGTCCCGGGAGGTGCTCCTCGCCAAGCTGGCGGGCGCCATGAACGCCTCGCTGAGCAAGGCTGTCTACCTCTTCGCCGCACCCCTGTCGCAGACGGCCCGCGTGGTCGACGCCCTGCGTCAGAAGGTCGAGGCCGAGGGTCCCGTCGCGGCTGCTCCGGCGGTCGACGACTCCGCCGAGGCCTCGGCCGAGGCTACCGATGACGTCGCCGCGGGTGGCGACGAGAGCTGATCTGCCCCATGGCAGCTCGCTCGCACCACACACCAGCCACTCACGGCACAGACTAGGAAGGAAGCCACCATGGCCAAGCTCACCACCGACGAGCTCCTTGACGCCTTCAAGGAGATGACCCTGATCGAGCTCTCCGAGTTCGTCAAGCAGTTCGAGGACACCTTCGGCGTCACCGCCGCCGCCCCGGTCGCGGTCGCCGCCGCCGGCGCCCCCGCCGCGGGCGGTGGCGACGCCGCCGTCGCCGAGGAGAAGGACGAGTTCGACGTCATCCTCACCGCCGCCGGCGACAAGAAGATCCAGGTCATCAAGGAGGTCCGCGCGCTGACCTCCCTCGGCCTGAAGGAGGCGAAGGACCTGGTGGACGGCGCTCCCAAGCCCGTTCTCGAGGGCGCCAACAAGGAGACCGCCGAGAAGGCCAAGGCTGCCCTCGAGGGCGCCGGCGCCACCGTCGAGCTCAAGTGATCTGAGGTCGGAGGACCTCCGGCCGTCGATCTGCCTCGGGGCGGGTCCTACCTTCGGGTGGGGCCCGCCCCGTCGTGCGTCCGGTGCCGGCTGGCGGGGAAATGGTCGGGGCTACGTCGCCGCGGACGAGGCCTCGCTCGGGCCCCGACGTACCGCAGGCTGCCCACCGGGAACGTGCCCGGACCGCGCCGTCCCGGGGGTGCCGGAGGCGATCCGCTTGACGGCGACCGCTCGCCGACCCATAGTGATGGGGCGTCGGCCACGGCCGAGGTCGAGCCCGGGTGTTCTACCTGCGCGCGCTCCCTCCGATGTGGCAGATTGGACGTGTCTACGTCCATCGACTATGCTGACGCTTTGCGCTGCCTTGTCGCTGCGCGCCCCGCCATCGCCCGCGCCCCCAGACTCCTCGACACCTGGCCTGACCTGCCATGCTGTCGTGCCCGTCGGACCGCACAGGCTGAGCAGGAGCGCAACGCGAGCTCGCTTCGACTCCATAGCTCCAGGCCCGTGGAAGGACCCTCCTTGGCTGCCTCGCGACCCGCGACCCAGACTGTGTCCACAGCTCAGACGGCTTCCGGCCGCCTGTCCTTCGCAAAGATCAAGGAGCCTCTGGAGGTCCCGGACCTCCTGGCGCTCCAGACGGAGAGCTTCGACTGGCTGCTCGGCAACGAGCGGTGGCAGGCCCGGGTGGCCGCCGCCAAGGAGGCCGGCCGCAACGACGTCCCCGACCGGTCCGGGCTGGAGGAGATCTTCGAGGAGATCTCTCCCATCGAGGACTTCTCCGGCTCCATGTCCCTCTCGTTCCGCAACCACCGCTTCGAGGAGGAGAAGCACTCGATCGAGGAGTGCAAGGAGCGGGACATGACCTACTCCGCCCCGCTGTTCGTGACGGCCGAGTTCATGAACACCAACACGGGCGAGATCAAGTCCCAGACGGTGTTCATGGGCGACTTCCCCCTGATGACCGAGCGCGGCACCTTCATCATCAACGGCACCGAGCGCGTCGTGGTCTCCCAGCTGGTCCGCTCCCCGGGCGTCTACTTTGAGCGCACGCCGGACAAGACGTCCGACAAGGACATCTACTCGGCCAAGGTCATCCCGAGCCGCGGCGCCTGGCTGGAGTTCGAGATCGACAAGCGCGACATGGTCGGCGTGCGCGTCGACCGCAAGCGCAAGCAGTCGGTCACCGTGCTGCTCAAGGCCCTCGGTTGGACCGAGGCGCAGATCCTCGAGGAGTTCGGCGACTACGAGTCGATGCGCCAGACCCTGGAGAAGGACCACACCGCTGGCCAGGACGACGCGCTGCTCGACATCTACCGCAAGCTGCGCCCGGGCGAGCCCCCGACCAAGGAGGCCGCGCAGGCGCTCCTGGACAACCTGTACTTCAACCCCAAGCGCTACGACCTGGCCAAGGTCGGTCGCTACAAGATCAACAAGAAGCTCGGCATCGAGGCCGAGCTGTCCGACTCCGTGCTGCGCATCGAGGACGTCGTCGCGACGATCAAGTACCTCGTGGCCCTCCACCACGGTGACGCGGTCCTGCCCGGCAGCCGCAACGGCGAGGCCGTCGACGTGCGCGTCGAGGTCGACGACATCGACCACTTCGGCAACCGTCGGCTGCGCAACGTCGGCGAGCTCATCCAGAACCAGGTCCGCACCGGTCTGTCCCGCATGGAGCGCGTCGTCCGCGAGCGGATGACCACCCAGGACGTCGAGGCGATCACCCCGCAGACCTTGATCAACATCCGCCCCGTGGTGGCGTCGATCAAGGAGTTCTTCGGCACCTCGCAGCTGTCGCAGTTCATGGACCAGAACAACCCGCTCTCGGGCCTGACGCACAAGCGTCGGCTGTCGGCCCTGGGCCCCGGTGGTCTGTCCCGCGACCGTGCCGGCATGGAGGTCCGTGACGTCCACCCCTCGCACTACGGCCGCATGTGCCCGATCGAGACCCCTGAGGGTCCCAACATCGGTCTGATCGGCTCGCTCGCGTCCTACGGGCGGATCAATCCCTTCGGCTTCGTGGAGACGCCCTACCGCAAGGTCAACGAGGGCGTCGTCTCCGACGAGGTGCACTATCTCTCGGCGGACGAGGAGGACGAGTTCGTCATCGCGCAGGCCAACGCCCCCATGGAGGCGGATGGCCGTTTCGCGGAGGAGCGTGTCCTGGTGCGCACCAAGGGCGGCGAGGTCGACTTCGTGCCCGCCGCCGACGTGGACTACATGGACGTCTCGCCCCGCCAGATGGTGTCGGCCGCGACCGCGCTGATCCCCTTCCTGGAGCACGACGACGCCAACCGCGCCCTCATGGGCTCCAACATGATGCGCCAGGCCGTGCCGCTGGTCCGCGCCGAGGCCCCGCTCGTGGGCACCGGCATGGAGCACCGTGCGGCGCTGGACTCCGGCGACGTCGTGCTGGCCCAGAAGGCCGGCGTGGTTCAGGAGGTCTCCGCGGAGCTGGTGACCGTGGCCGCGGACGACGGCTCCTACCAGACCTACCGGATCATGAAGTTCAGCCGGTCCAACCAGGGCAACTGCTACAACCAGCGGGTCATGGTGGACACCGGCGACCGGGTCGAGGTCGGCCAGCTCATCGCGGACGGTCCGGCGACCGACGGCGGCGAGATGGCGCTGGGCAAGAACCTCCTCGTGGCGTTCATGCCCTGGGAGGGTCACAACTACGAGGACGCGATCATCCTGTCGCAGCGCCTCGTGCAGGACGACACCCTCTCCTCGATCCACATCGAGGAGCACGAGGTCGATGCCCGCGACACCAAGCTCGGTGCCGAGGAGATCACCCGGGACATCCCCAACGTCTCCGAGGAGGTCCTCGCCGACCTCGACGAGCGCGGGATCATCCGGATCGGCGCCGAGGTCCGCGACGGCGACCTCCTCGTCGGCAAGGTCACCCCCAAGGGCGAGACCGAGCTGACCCCGGAGGAGCGTCTGCTCCGGGCGATCTTCGGCGAGAAGGCCCGCGAGGTGCGTGACACCTCGCTCAAGGTGCCCCACGGGGAGACCGGCACGGTCATCGGCGTCAAGGTCTTCGACCGTGAGGAGGGCGACGAGCTCCCGCCGGGCGTCAACCAGCTCGTCCGGGTCTACGTCGCCAACAAGCGCAAGATCACCGACGGCGACAAGCTCGCCGGCCGCCACGGCAACAAGGGCGTCATCTCCAAGATCCTCCCGGTCGAGGACATGCCCTTCCTCGAGGACGGCACCCCGGTCGACGTGGTGCTCAACCCGCTCGGCGTCCCGGGCCGGATGAACGTCGGTCAGATCCTCGAGATACACCTCGGCTGGGCCGCCAGCCGTGGGTGGAACATCCCTGAGGGGGCCGAGTGGGCCACCAAGATCCCGCAGGACGCGCACTCGGCCCCGGCCGGCTCGCGCGTCGCCACGCCGGTCTTCGACGGCGCCAAGGAGGCCGAGATCAAGGGCCTGCTCGACTCGACCAACGTGACTCGCGACGGTCAGCGCCTCATCGGCGAGACCGGCAAGACGCGGCTGTTCGACGGCCGCTCCGGCGAGCCCTTCCCGGAGCCGGTGTCCGTCGGCTACATGTACATCCTGAAGCTGCACCACCTGGTGGACGACAAGATCCACGCGCGCTCCACGGGCCCGTACTCCATGATCACGCAGCAGCCGCTGGGTGGTAAGGCGCAGTTCGGTGGCCAGCGCTTCGGCGAGATGGAGGTGTGGGCCCTGGAGGCCTACGGCGCCGCCTACACGCTGCAGGAGCTGCTCACCATCAAGTCCGACGACGTGCCGGGACGCGTCAAGGTCTACGAGGCCATCGTCAAGGGCGAGAACATCCCGGACTCGGGGATCCCGGAGTCCTTCAAGGTCCTCCTCAAGGAGATGCAGTCCCTGTGTCTCAACGTCGAGGTCCTGTCGAGCGACGGCAGCGCCATCGAGATGCGCGACGCGGACGACGAGGTCTTCCGGGCCGCGGAGGAGCTGGGGATCGACCTGTCGCGGCGCGAGCCGAGCAGCGTCGAGGAGGTCTGACGGTTTCCGGACGTATGGCGGGGCGCGGCTGACCAGCCGGCACAGGCAGCAGCCGCGCCCGCCGTACGGGCTCGAGGCCCGAAGGCATCGATCGCCGCCCCGCCGGGGTCGGCCACAACCGATCAGACCCACAGACTTAGCCATGGTCCCCCCGGACCTGGAGTCGTAAAGACGAGAGAAGGACACACGTGCTCGACGTCAACTTCTTTGACGAGCTGCGTATCGGCCTCGCCACCGCGGATGACATCCGCCAGTGGTCGCACGGCGAGGTCAAGAAGCCCGAGACCATCAACTACCGCACGCTCAAGCCGGAGAAGGACGGCCTCTTCTGCGAGAAGATCTTCGGCCCCACCCGGGACTGGGAGTGCTACTGCGGGAAGTACAAGCGCGTCCGCTTCAAGGGCATCATCTGCGAGCGCTGCGGCGTCGAGGTGACCCGCGCCAAGGTGCGTCGTGAGCGCATGGGGCACATCGAGCTCGCCGCGCCGGTCACCCACATCTGGTACTTCAAGGGCGTCCCGAGCCGTCTGGGCTACCTGCTCGACCTGGCTCCGAAGGACCTCGAGAAGGTCATCTACTTCGCGGCCTACATGATCACCTCCGTCGACGTCGACGCGCGGCACCGCGACCTGCCGTCGCTGGAGGCGCAGATCGAGGTGGAGAAGAAGGAGCACGGCAACCGCCGCGACGCCGACGTCGAGGCGCGCGCCAAGCGCCTCGAGCAGGACCTGGCGGCCCTGGAGGCCGAGGGTGCCAAGAGCGACGTCAAGCGCAAGCTGAAGGACTCGGCCGAGCGTGAGATGAACGCCATCCGCAAGCGCGCGGACGTGCAGGTCGAGCGGCTCGAGCAGGTCTGGGACCGGTTCAAGAACCTCAAGGTCCAGGACCTCGAGGGCGACGAGATGCTCTACCGCGAGATGCGCGACCGGTTCGGTCTGTACTTCGAGGGCGGGATGGGCGCCGCGGCGATCCAGAAGCGCCTGGAGACCTTCGACCTGGAGGCCGAGGCCGAGCTGCTGCGTGAGATCATCGCGACCGGCAAGGGCCAGAAGAAGACCCGCGCACTCAAGCGCCTCAAGGTCGTCACGGCCTTCCAGACCACGAGCAACCACCCGACCGCGATGGTGCTCGACTGCGTGCCAGTGATCCCGCCGGACCTGCGCCCGATGGTGCAGCTGGATGGTGGCCGCTTCGCGACCTCCGACCTGAACGACCTGTACCGCCGGGTCATCAACCGGAACAACCGCCTCAAGCGCCTCCTCGACCTCGGTGCCCCCGAGATCATCGTCAACAACGAGAAGCGCATGCTGCAGGAGGCCGTGGACGCGCTGTTCGACAACGGCCGTCGTGGTCGCCCCGTCACGGGCCCCGGCAACCGCCCGCTCAAGTCGCTGTCCGACATGCTCAAGGGCAAGCAGGGTCGCTTCCGTCAGAACCTCCTCGGCAAGCGCGTCGACTACTCCGGCCGTTCGGTCATCGTCGTCGGTCCCCAGCTCAAGCTGCACCAGTGCGGTCTGCCCAAGCAGATGGCGCTGGAGCTGTTCAAGCCCTTCGTGATGAAGCGTCTGGTCGACCTGGACCACGCGCAGAACATCAAGTCGGCCAAGCGCATGGTCGAGCGCGCCCGCCCCGTGGTGTGGGACGTCCTCGAGGAGGTCATCACCGAGCACCCGGTGCTGCTCAACCGCGCACCCACGCTGCACCGACTGGGCATCCAGGCCTTCGAGCCGCAGCTCGTCGAGGGCAAGGCCATCCAGCTGCACCCGCTGGTCTGCGGCGCCTTCAACGCCGACTTCGACGGTGACCAGATGGCCGTGCACGTGCCGCTGTCGGCCGAGGCCCAGGCCGAGGCCCGCATCCTGATGCTGTCGTCCAACAACATCCTCAAGCCCGCCGACGGCCGGCCCGTGACCATGCCCACCCAGGACATGATCATCGGTCTGTTCCACCTCACCTCCGAGGTCGAGGACGGCAAGGGTGCCGGTCGCGCTTTCCGTACGGCGGAGGAGGCACGAATGGCCTTCGACGCCGGTCAGATCGAGCTGGGCTCGCCCATCAAGATCCGGCTGCGCGACACCGTGCCGCCGGTCGGCTACGAGTTGCCCGCGGACGCCGAGGCCAACGCCGAAGGTCGCTACGACTTCGTGCTCGAGAGCACGCTGGGTCGCGCGATCTTCAACCTCACGCTCCCGCTGGACTACCCCTTCGTCAACGAGCCCGTGGACAAGAAGCGGCTGTCGGGGATCGTCAACGACCTCGCGGAGCGCTACCCCAAGGTCCTCGTGGCAACCTCGCTGGACGCCCTCAAGGAGACCGGCTTCCACTGGGCGACCCGTTCGGGCACCACGGTCGCCATCTCCGACGTCGTGACCCCGTCCAACAAGGACGAGATCCTCGAGGGCTACGAGGCCAAGGCCGCCAAGGTCCAGGTGCAGTTCGAGCGCGGTCTGACGACTGACGACGAGCGGCGCCAGGAGCTCATCGAGATCTGGCAGCAGGCCACCAACGAGGTGTCCAAGGAGATGGAGGCGAACTTCCCGCGTCGTAACCCCATCTTCCGGATGGTCAGCTCGGGTGCCCGAGGCAACTGGTTCCAGCTGCGTCAGATCGCCGGCATGCGTGGCCTGATGGCCAACCCCAAGGGTGAGATCATCCCGCGCCCGATCAAGTCGAACTTCCGCGAGGGCCTGTCCGTGCTGGAGTTCTTCATCTCCACCCACGGTGCCCGCAAGGGTCTGGCCGACACCGCCCTGCGGACCGCCGACTCGGGCTACCTCACCCGTCGTCTGGTCGACGTGTCCCAGGACGTCATCATCCGCGAGGACGACTGCGGCACCGACCGTGGTCTGATGATGCCGATCGCCGTCCGCAACGCCTCCGGCGCCCTCGTCCAGCACGAGGACGTGGAGTCCAGCGTCTACGCGCGGACCCTTGCCGAGGACGTCGTCAAGGACGGCGAGGTGCTCGCCGAGGCCGGCATCGACCTCGGTGACGTGGTCATCGGTGCGCTCGTCGCCCACGGCGTCGAGGAGGTGCGTGTCCGGTCGGTCCTGACCTGCGACTCGCGCGTCGGCACCTGCGCCAAGTGCTACGGCCGCTCGCTGGCGACCGGCAAGCTGGTGGACATCGGCGAGGCCGTCGGGATCATCGCGGCCCAGTCCATCGGTGAGCCCGGCACCCAGCTGACGATGCGTACCTTCCACACCGGTGGTGTGGCCGGTGACGACATCACCCAGGGTCTGCCCCGAGTCGTCGAGCTGTTCGAGGCCCGCACCCCGCGCGGTGTGGCCCCGATCGCCGAGGCCACGGGTCGGATCCAGGTCGAGGACACCGACAAGGCTCGCCGGATCATCCTCACGCCGGACGACGGGTCGGAGGAGCACGCCTACCCGGTGAGCAAGCGCTCGCGCCTGCTCGTCGGCGACGGGGACCACGTCGAGGTCGGCACCCAGCTGGTCCAGGGTGCGATCGACCCCAAGCAGGTCCTGCGCATCCTCGGCCCCCGCGCGGTGCAGATGCACCTGGTGGACCAGGTGCAGTCGGTCTACCGCCAGCAGGGTGTGTCGATCCACGACAAGCACATCGAGGTCATCGTCCGGCAGATGCTGCGCCGCGTGACGATCATCGAGGCGGGCGACGCCGACCTGCTCCCGGGCGAGCTGGCAGAGCGGGGTCGCTTCGAGTCGGAGAACCGTCGCGTCGTCGCCGAGGGTGGCCGTCCCGCCTCGGGTCGTCCCGAGCTCATGGGAATCACCAAGGCCTCGCTGGCCACGGAGTCCTGGCTCTCGGCGGCGTCCTTCCAGGAGACGACGCGCGTCCTCACCGAGGCTGCGATGCACGCCAAGAGCGACCCGCTGCTGGGCCTCAAGGAGAACGTCATCCTCGGAAAGCTCATCCCGGCCGGCACCGGGCTGCCGCGCTACCGGAACGTCAAGGTCAATCCCACGGAGGAGGCCAAGGCGGCGATGTACTCCATGCCCGGGTACGACCAGTTCGACTACACGGCCTTCGGGCCGGGGTCGGGCGAGGCGATACGCCTGGACGACATCACGCTGGGCTTCGACACCCACTGAGCAGCGTCCACCGGCCGCTGAGCGGGCCGTCCCTTCCTTCGGGTAGGGGCGGCCCGCTCCGGCATGCCGGAGGGTCTGATTAGTTGACGGTGCTATCTAGATGGTGTCACCATCTAATAGTGGAGATGGGGTCCGAGCGACAGGCGCAATGGCTGCGCGGGGTTCTCGACCTCGCGGTTCTGGCCGTGCTCGACCGCGAGGGGGAGGCCTACGGCTACTCCCTGCTGCAGGCTCTCGACCGAGCCGGCCTGCCCGACCTCAAGGGGGGCACGATCTATCCCCTGCTGAGCCGGCTGGAGAGGGACGGGCTCGTCGCGTCCTCCTGGCGGGCAGGGGAGTCCGGCCCGGCCCGCAAGTACTTCACCGTCACCGCCGACGGGCGGCGTGCGCTGGGGGCAGGCATCGCGGGGTGGACGGATTTCACGGAGACGATCACCGCGATCCTCTCCTCAGGAGCGAGGAGGTCCCGCTGATGGCGACCGAGATGCAGGTGTATGCCGACGAGCTGCGTGGGGCGCTGGTCCGCCTCGGCGTTCCCCTGGCCCAGTGCGAGCAGATCGTCGCCGAGGTCGAGGCCCACGTCGTGGACACGGGGGAGCGGCCGGTCGAGGCCTTCGGTCCCGCCGGGGTCTACGCCGCGGAGCATGCCGGCGTGGCGGGGGCGCCGCAGGTGTCGGCCGGGGCGCGGCCGCCCCGAAGGAGGAGGGTGAGGTGGGTCCTGGTGGCGGCCGTCGCCCTGGTCCTGCTCGGAGTCCTGGTGCTGCCCGACGTCATACCCCTGATCGCGGGGCCGGAGTGCTTCGGGGAGGGCTGTGATCGCAATCCCCTCCGGCCGCATCTCGCAGAGCTGATGTGGTCGGGTGTCGTCGCGCTCGTGCCGCTACTGATCATCGGTTGCCTGGTGTGGTTCCGGGTGCGGAGCAGGAGGGCCCGGCGCGCGCCCTGAGCGGCGGGTGACACCTGCCAAGGGATGATTTGGAGTGGCTCCGCTCTACCGGTAATCTTGTTCTCTGTGTCGTGCTTGACACGGACACAGCGTGCCCTCTCCACGGAGGGAGCGACGGGGCCGGATGGGCTCTCGTCGCCCGGACGTGGATGATCACAATTCTTGCGCCTGGCGCCCACGACCTGGTCGGGGGAGTGCGGGTGCGAGCACCGCCGACACGCCCGACCTCGGGGTGCGGAGGCGGCATGACAAGGAGTCTGCCCGCCCTAGGCGGGTGGGCTGACCATCAGAACGTACGGAGACTACGTGCCAACCATCAACCAGCTCGTCCGCAAGGGCCGGCAGGACAAGGTCGACAAGAACAAGACCCCTGCCCTCAAGGGCAGCCCGCAGCGCCGTGGCGTCTGCACCCGTGTCTACACCACCACCCCCAAGAAGCCGAACTCCGCGCTGCGCAAGGTCGCCCGCGTGAAGCTGACCTCCGGCATCGAGGTCACGGCCTACATCCCGGGTGTCGGTCACAACCTGCAGGAGCACTCCATCGTGCTCGTGCGTGGTGGCCGTGTGAAGGACCTTCCTGGCGTCCGCTACAAGATCATCCGTGGCTCCCTCGACACCCAGGGTGTCAAGAACCGCAAGCAGGCTCGCTCCCGCTACGGCGCCAAGAAGGAGAAGAAGTAATGCCTCGTAAGGGCCCCGCTCCGAAGCGCCCCCTGGTCGTCGACCCGGTCTACGGCTCGCCGCTCGTGACCCAGCTGGTCAACAAGATCCTCCTGGACGGCAAGAAGTCCATCGCCGAGAACATCGTCTACGGCGCCCTCGAGGGCTGCCGCGAGAAGACCGGCACGGACCCCGTCCTCACCCTCAAGCGCGCGCTGGACAACGTCAAGCCCGCCCTCGAGGTGCGTTCCCGCCGTGTCGGTGGCGCGACCTACCAGGTCCCGGTCGAGGTCAAGCCCGGCCGTTCCACCACGCTGGCGCTGCGCTGGCTCGTCGGCTACTCGCGCCAGCGTCGTGAGAAGACCATGACCGAGCGTCTGATGAACGAGATCCTCGACGCGAGCAACGGCCTGGGTGCCGCGGTCAAGCGTCGCGAGGACACGCACAAGATGGCCGAGTCCAACAAGGCCTTCGCGCACTACCGCTGGTAAGACCCGAACGCCGGCGGCTCGGTCGACCGAGCCGCCGGCATCGCCGGTCCTCCTCCTGGAGCGTGCCGGACTGCTGCACCACCGACTCGAAGAGATGAGAAAACAGACGTGGCACTCGACGTCCTCACGGACCTGAAGAAGGTCCGCAACATCGGCATCATGGCGCACATCGATGCTGGCAAGACGACGGCGACCGAGCGGATCCTGTTCTACACCGGCATCAACTACAAGATCGGTGAGACGCACGACGGCTCCGCGACGATGGACTGGATGGAGCAGGAGCAGGAGCGCGGCATCACGATCACGTCCGCCGCGACGACGTGCTTCTGGGAGGGCCACCAGATCAACATCATCGACACCCCTGGCCACGTCGACTTCACGGTCGAGGTCGAGCGCTCCCTGCGTGTGCTCGACGGCGCGGTCGCCGTCTTCGACGGCAAGGAGGGCGTCGAGCCCCAGTCGGAGACCGTGTGGCGCCAGGCCGACAAGTACGGCGTCCCGCGCATGTGCTTCGTCAACAAGATGGACAAGCTCGGCGCGGACTTCTACTACACCGTGCAGACCATCGTGGACCGCCTCGGTGCGGAGCCGCTGGTGCTGCAGATCCCGATCGGGGCCGAGAACGACTTCGTCGGCGTCATCGACCTCGTCTACAACCGCGCGCTGGTCTGGCACGGCGACGTGAAGATGGGCCAGGACTACGAGATCGAGGAGATCCCCGCCGACCTCGTCGACAAGGCCGAGGAGTGGCGCGGCAAGCTCGTGGAGCGGGTGGCGGAGTCCGACGAGGAGCTGCTCGAGAAGTACCTCGGTGGCGAGGAGCTGACGCCCGAGGAGCTCAAGGGCGCCATTCGCAAGATCACCCTCGCGGGCGAGGTCAACCCGGTGCTGTGCGGCACGGCGTTCAAGAACAAGGGCGTCCAGCCCCTGCTCGACGCCATCGTCGACTACCTCCCGTCCCCCCTGGACGTGCCGGCCATCCAGGCCCACGACCCCAAGGACGAGGAGAAGATCATCGAGCGTCACTCCGACGCGGGCGAGCCCTTCTCCGCCCTGGCCTTCAAGGTCGTGTCGCACCCCTTCTTCGGTCGTCTGACCTACGTCCGGGTCTACTCCGGCGAGGTCAAGCAGGGCGACATGATGCTGAACGCGACCAAGGGCAAGAAGGAGCGCGTCGGCAAGCTCTTCCAGATGCACGCCAACAAGGAGAACCCGGTCGACCACGCGACCGCCGGGCACATCTACGCCATGATCGGTCTCAAGGACACCACCACCGGTGACACCCTGGCCGCTCAGGACGCCCCGGTGATCCTCGAGTCGATGACCTTCCCCGAGCCGGTCATCAACGTGGCCATCGAGCCCAAGACGAAGGGTGACCAGGAGAAGCTCTCCACGGCCATCCAGAAGCTCGCCGAGGAGGACCCGACCTTCCGGGTCGAGCTCGACGAGGAGACCGGCCAGACCATCATCAAGGGCATGGGCGAGCTCCACCTCGACATCCTCGTCGACCGCATGCGTCGCGAGTTCAAGGTCGAGGCCAACGTCGGCAAGCCGCAGGTCGCCTACCGCGAGACCATCCGTCGCACGGTGGAGAAGTACGACTACACCCACAAGAAGCAGACGGGTGGTTCGGGTCAGTACGCCAAGGTCCAGATCACCTTCGCGCCGATGGACACCGCCGAGGGCAAGATGTACGAGTTCGAGAACAAGGTCACCGGTGGCCGCGTTCCGCGCGAGTACATCCCCTCCGTCGGCAACGGCATCGAGGAGGCCATGGGCCAGGGCGTGCTCGCGGGCTACCCGATGGTCGGTGTCCGCGCGACGCTGATCGACGGTGCCTACCACGACGTCGACTCCTCGGAGATGGCGTTCAAGATCGCCGGCTCCATGGCCTTCAAGGAGGCCGCCCGCAAGGCCGACCCGGCCTTGCTCGAGCCGATGATGGCCGTCGAGGTGCGCACCCCCGAGGACTACATGGGTGACGTCATCGGCGACCTCAACTCCCGCCGTGGCCAGATCCAGGCCATGGAGGACATCAGCGGCGCCAAGATCGTTCGCGCGCTCGTGCCGCTGTCGGAGATGTTCGGATACGTTGGCGACCTGCGTTCCAAGACCCAGGGCCGCGCCAACTACACGATGCAGTTCGACTCGTACGCCGAGGTTCCCAAGAACGTCGCCGAGGAGATCATCAAGAAGACCCGAGGCGAGTAATCCGATTCGGAAGTCCAGCGCCCCGGCGCTAGACTTCCGGATCGCGTCTCACACTGCACCACCCCCAGAAGACGACGCCACGTCCTGCTTGGTCGTACGGCGTAACACCTTAAAAGTCCTGAGGAGGACCCCAAGTGGCGAAGGCTAAGTTCGAGCGGACCAAGCCGCACGTCAACATCGGCACCATCGGTCACATCGACCACGGTAAGACGACGCTGACGGCTGCGATCTCCAAGGTTCTGCACGACGAGTACCCGGACCTGAACCCCCAGTTCGCGTTCGAGGACATCGACAAGGCTCCCGAGGAGCGCCAGCGCGGTATCACGATCTCCATCGCGCACATCGAGTACCAGACCGAGGGTCGTCACTACGCCCACGTCGACTGCCCCGGTCACGCGGACTACGTGAAGAACATGATCACCGGTGCGGCCCAGATGGACGGCGCGATCCTGGTCGTCGCCGCCACCGACGGCCCGATGCCGCAGACGAAGGAGCACGTCCTCCTGGCCCGCCAGGTCGGCGTTCCCTACATCGTCGTCGCGCTCAACAAGACCGACATGGTCGACGACGAGGAGATCCTCGAGCTCGTCGAGATGGAGGTCCGCGAGCTGCTGACCGAGTACGAGTTCCCGGGTGACGACCTGCCGGTCGTCCGCATCTCTGCGCTCAAGGCTCTCGAGGGCGACGCCGAGTGGGGCAAGACCGTCGTCGAGCTCATGAAGACGGTGGACGAGTACATCCCGGAGCCGGAGCGCGACACCGACAAGCCGTTCATGATGCCGATCGAGGACGTCTTCACGATCACCGGTCGTGGCACCGTCGTCACCGGTCGTATCGAGCGCGGCATCCTCAAGGTCAACGAGGAGGTCGAGATCGTCGGTATCCGCGAGAAGACCCAGAAGACCACGGTCACCGGCATCGAGATGTTCCGCAAGCTGCTCGACGAGGGTCGCGCCGGTGAGAACGTCGGTCTGCTGCTCCGCGGCACCAAGCGCGAGGAGGTGGAGCGCGGCCAGGTCGTCTGCAAGCCGGGCTCGATCACCCCGCACACCGAGTTCGAGGCCTCGGCGTACATCCTGTCCAAGGACGAGGGTGGTCGTCACACGCCGTTCTACGACAACTACCGTCCGCAGTTCTACTTCCGGACGACTGACGTGACCGGCGTCGTCCACCTGCCCGAAGGCACCGAGATGATCATGCCCGGCGACAACACCTCCATGAAGGTTGACCTGATTCAGCCCATCGCCATGGAGGAGGGCCTGAAGTTCAACATCCGTGAGGGTGGCCGCACCGTCGGTGCCGGTCAGGTCACGAAGATCATCAAGTGATCTGAGCTCCTGCGGGAGCGACTGATCTCGCGAGGGCGGGGTCCGGGATTACCGGGCCCCGCCCTCGGTGTCTGCCTGCCGGGTCGCCGACCCCGCTCGGCATACGGCAGGCTGGTGCGGACACCTGATCGCGATCCCGGGAGGAACCATGGACCTCGGCACCTTCGACACGCTGCTCGTGGAGCAGGACGGCGACGCCCTCGTCGTCACCGTCAACCGGCCCCAGGCGATGAACGCGCTCGCCAGGCAGGTGGTCACCGACCTGGGTGAGCTGGTGAGCGCCGTGGAGGCCCAGGTCGGGCAGGAGGGACGCTGGCCCGTCCGCGGGGTCATCATCACCGGAGCGGGCGAGAAGGCCTTCGTGGCCGGGGCCGACATCGTCGAGATGCAGTCCATGTCGCCGGCGGAGGGCGAGGAGTACTCCCGTCGCATGCAGGGCGTGACCGAGCGCCTGGAGGCCCTCCCGGTGCCGGTCATCGCCGCGGTCAACGGTTTCGCCCTGGGGGGTGGTTGCGAGCTGGCCATGGCGTGCGACTGGATCTATGCGTCTGCCCGGGCGCGGTTCGGCCAGCCGGAGGTCAACCTCGGTCTGGTGCCGGGCTTCGGCGGATCGGTGCGCCTGACCCGGCGCGTCGGCCTCGGTATGGCGCGCGAGCTGATCTGCACGGGGCGGATGATCGACGCTCCGGAGGCGCTGCGCATCGGCCTGGTGAACCAGGTGTTCGACGACCGTGAGTCCCTGATCGCCGGGGCCAAGGCCACCGTCACCGAGCTGGCGGGCAAGAGCGCCGTCGCCGTGGCGGCCTGCAAGCGGCTCCTGAACGAGGTCGAGCCCCTCTCCGTCCAGGACGGTCTGGACCGGGAGGCTCACGCCTTCCGGGCGGCCTTCGAGACCGAGGACAAGGTGGAGGGCGTCCGCGCCTTCGTCGCGAAGCAGACCCCCGCCTTCCCCGGCCGCTGAGGCACCGGCGAGCTCCCGTCGACGGTCGACGACCCCTCGGGTCATCGACCGTCGGGGTCTCGCTCCGCGCCGGGATTGCACCGGGTCGCGATCGTGGCGGGGAGACCGACGTCAGGACGGGTCGGCTCCAGGTGCCACACCTTCTTCCCCGGTGCGAAGGTCACGTGGCACCGCAGCTGGTCCTGCATGCCAGGCAGCCCCATCTCCTGGTGGTGGCGACGCAGGTCGTCCAGCACGGCGTCGGCCGCGCCCGGCCACCCCGTCCCGGCCCACGTCGGGGTGACCGCCAGCGACCGGGCCGATCCCCTGGTGATCCAGCGGGTCGCGGCCACCGGGCGCTCCACGCGCTCGACCACTCGCACGCCGGACGTCCGGGAGCACACCTGCCCGTCCGCGACCTCCAGCCGGGCGTGCGCCGGCGTGACCCGGACACCCCGCACGAAGGTGGCGCCGCGCAGCAGGATCCAGCGATCACGCCCGCGCGGGAGGACCGTGGTCGCGGGAGCCGGGTCACCGATCCCGCCGACGGGGGCACAGCGCGCGTTCGTGGAGGTCCCGGTGGAGAGGGCGCCCCGGGGTGCGGTGGGGGAGGCGTGCTCCGTGCGGCCGATCGGCGCGGTGCCGGAAGCCTCGGGCGCGGGGGACGCCTGGCACGCGACGATCACCAGGACCATCGCCCCGAGCGCCGCTCCCTGCCTCACCGGCGTGCCACGAGCCACGGCTCGACCTGCTCCAGGAGGTGTCGGATCTCCTCCTGCACCCGACCGGCGTGCTTGACCGCCCGCGCCCGCTCGGCCGGAACCTCTCCGTCCACCACGACGTAGAGGCTTCGCATCGCGCGACAGGTGTTGATCGTGGTCGCGGGGATCGGGGCTTCCCCGGCCGTCATCCGCTCGCGGAGGCCGCGGATCCATCCGGTCGCCTCGGCCGCACCGAGATCGTCCTGCAGGAGAACCTGGGCAACGGCCAGGGCCACCCGGTCCTCCTCCTGGTCCCGCCAGACGGTGGAGCTAGGATGGACCAGGCGTCGCGAGACGGCGTCCAGCAGCACGCCGGCCGGCACCGCGCTGGTCTGGCCCAGCTCTCCGAGGACGTCGGCCCCGTGGGCGACCGCGTGCACCCAGCCGATCTCGGCCACGAAGCCACGCTGGTCCGGCTCCTGCACCCACCACTCGAGGAACCGCGGGGTCCACGAGCGACGCCACACCATGATGCTGGCGAGATAGGCGAGCGGCACCGTGGCGAAGGAACGGGTGTGCCCGTCCGGCGCGTCGAGGAGGTCCACCAGGGCGTCGCCGAGCGCCTGCCGCTCCTTGCGGGCCAGCTGCTGCGCCCCGCGCACCACGGTGGCGAGAGCGATCTCACGGGTGGAGCCGTCGCGGGCGGCCAGGCCGTCGAGAGCCGCCCGCAGATCGTCCGGGAGCGGGGTGGTGTCGCGCTTCGCCATACCGTGATCGTCCCAGAGGGCGACGGGTGCGCCATGGGTGGCGGAAAGGTCATCGGCGTGTCGTCTGGATTCCGACACCGCGAATTTGGATCCTGTCCCGCTGTCTGTCACACTAGGGAAGTTGCTTGACGCGTGGCCGAGGCATACTCATCCGCTCTCGCAGGGTTTCCTGTCCGGAGCGATCGAGCATGCGGCTGCCATCGTCCCTCGCGAGAGGTTACTAGCACCACCGGACCGTCCACGGACTGGCTGATGGGCCTGTGACTCCTCGTGCGGGGAGCGCAAGCCCCGGCCCAGACGGACCGGCCCAGCACGGGGTAGCCCGCCGATTCAGCGCGCGCTCGTGAGCGGAGCAAGGGCGACACGCCCGACCGCGTGGGTCGGAGACGCACCTGGTTCGGCCACCGGACCAGCAGGACAGACGAGAGAGAGTCAACGAAGCGATGGCGGGACAGAAGATCCGCATCCGGCTTAAGTCGTACGACCACGAGGTCATCGACAGCTCGGCGCGCAAGATCGTGGACACCGTGACCCGTGCGGGCGCGACGGTCGTGGGCCCCGTGCCCCTGCCGACGGAGAAGAATGTCTTCTGCGTCATCCGTTCGCCGCACAAGTACAAGGACAGCCGCGAGCACTTCGAGATGCGGACGCACAAGCGTCTCATCGACATCATCGACCCGACGCCCAAGGCCGTCGACTCGCTGATGCGTCTCGACCTGCCGGCGGACGTCAACATCGAGATCAAGCTCTGAGGAACCCCACATGACTAACGCTGCCATCGAGCGCAACGTCAAGGGCGTCCTTGGCGAGAAGCTCGGCATGACCCAGGTCTGGGACGCGGACAACCGCCTCGTCCCCGTGACCGTCATCAAGGCGGGCCCGTGCGTCGTCACGCAGGTCCGCGACGCCGAGAAGGACGGCTACCAGGCCGTCCAGATCGCCTTCGGCGCGATCGACCCGCGCAAGGTCAACAAGCCCATGGCCGGCCACTTCGAGAAGGCCGGCGTGTCGCCGCGCCGTCACCTCGTCGAGCTCCGCACCGGGGACGCCGCCGAGTACACCATCGGGCAGGAGATCACGGTCGAGGCCTTCGAGGCCGGCGCGACCGTCGACGTCACCGGCACCACCAAGGGCAAGGGCTTCGCCGGCGTCATGAAGCGACACGGCTTCAAGGGCGTCTCGTCCTCCCACGGTGCGCACCGCAACCACCGCAAGCCGGGCTCGATCGGTGGCTGCTCCACCCCGGGCCGCGTCTTCAAGGGCCTGCGCATGGCCGGTCGCATGGGCGGCGTGCGCCAGACCACCCAGAACCTCACGATCCACGCCGTGGACGCCGACAAGGGTCTGCTCGTCATCAAGGGTGCCGTTCCTGGTCCCCGTGGTGCCGTCGTCCTGGTCCGCACGGCCGCCAAGGGGGCCTGAGCCTAATGACGACCATCGACATCCTGGACGCCAAGGGCGCCAAGGCGGGCTCCGTCGAGCTGCCCGCCGAGGTGTTCGACGTCCAGACCAACATCCCGCTGATCCACCAGGTCGTGGTGGCCCAGCTCGCGGCGGCCCGTCAGGGCACCCACAAGGCCAAGACCCGAGCGGAGGTGTCCGGCGGTGGCGCCAAGCCCTATCGCCAGAAGGGCACTGGTCGGGCTCGTCAGGGATCGACCCGCGCGCCGCAGTTCGCCGGCGGTGGCACGGTCCACGGCCCGGTGCCGCGGGACTACAGCCAGCGCACCCCCAAGAAGATGAAGGCCGCTGCTCTGCGCGGTGCTCTCTCCGACCGCGCCCGCCACGGTCGCGTCCACGTCATGTCCTCGCTCGTCGAGGGCAGCACCCCGTCCACCAAGGCCGTCGCCGCGGTGCTGGGTGCCCTGACCGAGCGCAAGAACCTCCTGGTGGTCATCGAGCGGGAGGACACCCTCGGCCTGGCGTCGGTGCGCAACATCGCCAACGTGCACACCCTGGTGGCCGACCAGCTGAACACCTACGACGTGCTCTGCGCCGACGACGTGGTCTTCACCCAGGGCGCTCTCGAGTCCTTCCTGGCTCGCGGCACCCAGTCGGCCGACAAGGCTGAGGAGGACACCAAGTGACCACCATCAAGGACCCCCGCGACATCCTGCTCGCGCCGGTCGTCTCCGAGAAGTCGTACGGGCTGATGGATCAGGGCAAGTACACCTTCGTGGTGGACCCCCGGGCCAACAAGACCGAGATCAAGATCGCCGTCGAGCAGGTCTTCAAGGTCAAGGTGGACTCCGTGCACACGCTCAACCGCCAGGGCAAGACCCGCCGCACGCGGTTCGGCCTCGGCAAGCGCAAGGACACCAAGCGCGCGATCGTCACCCTCAAGGAAGGGTCGATCGACATCTTCGGAGGCGCTGGCGTCTGACGCCGGCGACCGAGGATCGACTAGGACATTGAGGGACTAGACATGGCTATCCGTAAGTACAAGCCCACGACCCCGGGTCGTCGCGGCTCGAGCGTGGCGGACTTCGTCGAGGTCACGCGCAGCACGCCCGAGAAGTCGCTGGTGCGCCCGCTGCCCAAGACCGGTGGACGCAACTCGAGCGGCCGCATCACCACCCGCCACATCGGCGGTGGGCACAAGCGCGCCTACCGCGTGATCGACTTCCGTCGCCACGACAAGGACGGCGTGCCGGCGAAGGTCGCCCACATCGAGTACGACCCCAACCGCACCGCGCGCATCGCGCTCCTGCACTACGCCGACGGGGAGAAGCGCTACATCCTCGCCCCCAACCGGCTGAGCCAGGGAGACACCATCGAGAACGGTCCCGGCGCCGACATTAAGCCGGGCAACGCGCTGCCGCTCAAGAACATCCCGGTGGGTACCGTCATCCACGCGATCGAGCTCAAGCCCGGCGGTGGCGCCAAGATCGCCCGGTCCGCCGGTGCGCGAGTCCAGCTCGTCGCCAAGGACGGCCCCTACGCCCAGCTACGTATGCCGTCCGGCGAGATCCGCAACGTCGACCTGCGCTGCCGCGCCACGGTCGGGGAGGTGGGCAACGCCGAGCAGAGCAACATCAACTGGGGCAAGGCCGGCCGCATGCGTTGGAAGGGCAAGCGCCCCACCGTCCGTGGCGTGGCGATGAACCCGATCGACCACCCGCACGGTGGGGGTGAGGGCAAGACCTCCGGTGGTCGTCACCCGGTCAGCCCCTGGGGTCAGCCCGAGGGCCGCACCCGCAAGCCGGGCAAGCCGAGCGACAAGCTCATCGTCCGTCGTCGTCGCACTGGCAAGAAGCGCTGATAGGAGCCTTTGGACATGCCTCGTAGCCTGAAGAAGGGCCCCTTCATCGACGACCACCTTCAGAAGAAGGTGGACGCCCAGAACGAAGCGGGCACCAAGAACGTCATCAAGACCTGGTCGCGTCGATCCGTGATCAGCCCCGACATGCTCGGCCACACCCTTGCCGTGCACGACGGTCGCAAGCACGTCCCGGTCTTCGTGACCGAGTCGATGGTCGGCCACAAGCTCGGCGAGTTCGCCCCCACTCGTACCTTCAAGGGTCACGAGAAGGACGACAAGAAGGGGCGTCGTCGCTGATGGCCACCAACCACAAGGAGTTCCAGATGGAGGCCAAGGCCGTCGCGCGTCACGTCCGCGTCACGCCGATGAAGGCCCGTCGCGTCGTCAACCTGGTCCGGGGCAAGAACGTCACCGAGGCCATCGCGACGCTGCAGTTCGCCCCGCAGTCCGCGAGCGATCCGGTCCTGAAGGTGCTGCAGAGCGCCATCGCCAACGCCCGCGTCAAGGCGGACCAGGCCTCCGAGGCCTTCGACGAGCGCAACCTGGTCGTCACGCAGGCCTACGTCGACGAGGGCCAGACCATGAAGCGGTTCCAGCCTCGCGCCCAGGGCCGTGCTTTCCGGGTCCGCAAGCGCACGAGCCACATCACCGTCTTCGTTGGCCAGCCGGTGGCCGCGAGCAAGGGAGGCACCCGCTAATGGGTCAGAAGGTCAACCCGCACGGTTTCCGCCTCGGGATCACCACCGACCACCGCAGCCGCTGGTTCGCCGACTCGACGAAGCCGGGTCAGCGTTACCGCGACTACGTCAAGGAGGACGTGGCCATCCGCCGACTCCTGTCCGAGGGGATGGAGCGCGCCGGCATCGCCCGCGTCGAGATCGAGCGCACGCGTGACCGCGTCCGTGTCGACATCCACACCGCCCGCCCGGGCATCGTCATCGGTCGCCGCGGCGCCGAGGCCGATCGCATCCGTGGCGAGCTGGAGAAGCTCACGGGCAAGCAGGTCCAGCTGAACATCCTCGAGGTCAAGAACCCCGAGGTCGACGCCCAGCTGGTCGCGCAGGGGATCGCCGAGCAGCTGTCTGCCCGGGTCTCCTTCCGTCGCGCCATGCGCAAGGGCATGCAGTCCGCCCAGCGCGCCGGGGCCCTCGGCATCCGGGTCATGTGCGCCGGTCGTCTCGGCGGGGCCGAGATGTCCCGCTCGGAGTTCTACCGCGAGGGACGCGTCCCGCTGCACACCCTGCGCGCCAACATCGACTACGGCTTCTACGAGGCTCGTACGACCTTCGGTCGCATCGGTGTCAAGGTGTGGATCTACAAGGGCGACATCACCGCCAAGGAGCTCGCGGCCCAGCAGGCTGCCGCGCCGCGCCCGTCGCGCGGGCCGCGCCGTGACGGCGCGGACCGCCCCGGCCGTGGTGGTGGCCGCGGCCCCCGTCGTGACAACCGCGACGCAGCCCCGGTGGCAGAGGCCCCCGCTGCGTCCGACACCACGCAGGCCCAGCCTGCGGAGCAGGGAGCTGAGTCCTGATGCTGATTCCCCGTCGTGTGAAGCACCGCAAGCAGCACCACCCCAAGCGCAGTGGTGCGGCCAAGGGCGGCACCAAGGTGTCCTTCGGTGACTACGGGATCCAGGCCCTCGAGCCGGCCTACGTCACCAACCGGCAGATCGAGTCCGCTCGTATCGCCATGACCCGCTACATCAAGCGTGGCGGAAAGGTCTGGATCAACATCTACCCGGACCGCCCCCTGACCAAGAAGCCTGCCGAGACCCGCATGGGTTCCGGTAAGGGGTCGACCGAGTGGTGGGTGGCCAACGTCAAGCCCGGCCGCGTCATGTTCGAGCTGGCCGGCGTCCCGGAGCCCGTCGCCCGTGAGGCCATGCGTCTCGCCATGCACAAGCTCCCGATGAAGTGCCGTTTCGTGGCGCGCGAAGGTGGTGACATCTGATGGCAGTCGGTTCCAAGGACCTGACGTCCGAGCAGCTCCGTGGTCTGGGCGACGACCGCCTGGTCGACGAGCTGAAGAAGGCGAAGGAGGAGCTGTTCAACCTCCGCTTCCAGTCCGCCACCGGCCAGCTGGAGAACCACGGCCGTCTGCGTGCGGTCCGCAAGGACATCGCCCGGATCTACACCGAGATGCGTGAGCGCGAGCTCGGCATCGGCGCCGCCCCCGCGAAGGGTGCCAAGGCATGAGCGACAACCAGAAGGAAGCTGCGAACACCGTGAGCGAGACGACTCTCGAGCGCAACTACCGCAAGACCCGCCAGGGCTACGTGGTGAGCGACAAGATGGACAAGACCGTCGTCGTCGAGGTCGAGGACCGTGTCAAGCACGCTCTCTACGGGAAGGTCCTGCGCCGCAGCAGCAAGGTCAAGGCGCACGACGAGCAGAACTCGGCCGGCATCGGCGACCGCGTCCTCATCATGGAGACCCGACCGTTGTCCGCCAGCAAGCGCTGGCGCGTGGTCGAGATCCTCGAGCGTGCGAAGTAATTCGTCACCGCTCACCTCAAGCATCGGCCTCGGGAGGACCTGAGGCCAGCCCCACCAACAGTTCGGCAAGGCTCGACCGGAGGAACCCGGAGAGAACCGGCTCGACGACAGGAGTTCGACAGTGATCCAGCAGGAGTCGCGACTGCGCGTCGCCGACAACACCGGTGCCAAGGAGATCCTTTGCATCCGCGTGCTCGGCGGTTCGGGTCGTCGGTATGCCGGCATCGGCGACGTCATCGTCGCCACCGTCAAGGACGCGATCCCCGGTGGCAACGTGAAGAAGGGCGACGTGGTCAAGGCCGTCATCGTCCGCACCACCAAGGAGCGTCGTCGCGTCGACGGTTCCTACATCAAGTTCGACGAGAACGCGGCCGTCATCCTCAAGAACGACGGTGACCCGCGTGGCACGCGCATCTTCGGCCCGGTCGGGCGCGAGCTGCGTGAGAAGAAGTTCATGAAGATCATCTCTCTGGCGCCGGAGGTGCTGTAACCCATGGCGAAGATGAAGATCAAGAAGGGTGACCTCGTGCAGGTCATCACCGGTCCCGACAAGGGCCTGCAGGGCAAGGTCATCAGCGTCGACACCGAGACCCAGCGTGTGCTGGTCGAGGGTGTCAACCGGGTGACCAAGCACACCAAGGCCGGTCAGGGAACGAGCCGCACCGGCGGCATCGTCCACACCGAGGCGCCGATCCACGTGTCCAACGTGCAGGTCGTGGACGCCGAGACCAAGAAGCCGACCCGCATCAAGACGCGCGTCGAGACGGTGGAGCGAGACGGTCGCACCAAGACCCTTCGCACCCGCGTCTCGGTCCGCTCGGGCAAGGACCTGTGACCATGACCACGACCACCCCTGAGAACACGCAGCCCCGCCTCAAGGCGCGCTACGCCGCGGAGATCAAGCCGGCCCTGCAGGACCAGTTCTCCTACGCCAACGTGATGCAGGTGCCCGGCGTGACCAAGGTCATCGTCAACATGGGCGTGGGCGAGGCCGCACGCGACTCCAAGCTCATCGAGGGCGCCGTCCGCGACCTCACGGCCATCACCGGCCAGAAGCCCGTGGTGACCAAGGCCCGCAAGTCCATCGCGCAGTTCAAGCTGCGCGAGGGCATGCCCATCGGTGCGCACGTCACGCTGCGCGGTGACCGCATGTGGGAGTTCCTGGACCGCCTGCTGTCCGTGGCTCTCCCGCGCATCCGTGACTTCCGTGGCCTGTCGGGCAAGCAGTTCGACGGCCGCGGCAACTACACCTTCGGCCTCAACGAGCAGTCCATGTTCCACGAGATCGACCAGGACAAGATCGACCGCGTGCGTGGTATGGACATCACGATCGTGACGACCGCCACCAACGACGACGAGGGTCGGGCCCTGCTCAAGCAGCTCGGCTTCCCCTTCAAGGAGAACTGACCGTGGCCAAGACCGCCCTGATCAACAAGGCGAACGCCAAGCCCAAGTTCAAGGTTCGCGCCTACACGCGTTGCCAGCGCTGCGGCCGCCCGCACTCGGTCTACCGCAAGTTCGGCCTGTGCCGCGTCTGCCTGCGCGAGATGGCGCACCGGGGCGAGCTCCCCGGTGTCACCAAGAGCAGCTGGTAATCCACCCCTCGAATTTCCACTCCGTTCTACATCGCAGGTCGGGGACGAGCCGCCGGGGGACCGGCATACGGCTCAGGCCTGAAACCGCGGTGAGGAAGGGCAAGCAGCCCAATGACAATGACTGACCCGATTGCGGACATGCTGACCCGCGTCCGGAACGCCAACTCGGCGCACCACGACGCTGTCTCCATGCCGTTCTCGAAGCTCAAGAAGAACATCGCGGACATCCTCGAGGCGGAGGGCTACATCGCCGGCTCCAAGATCGAGGACGCCGAGGTGGGTCAGACCCTGACCATCACCCTCAAGTACGGCCCCAACCGGGAGCGTTCCATCGCCGGTGTGCGCCGTGTGTCCAAGCCGGGTCTTCGCGTCTACGCGAAGTCCACCAACCTCCCCAAGGTCCTGGGAGGACTGGGCGTGGCGATCATCTCCACGTCCTCGGGTCTTCTCACGGACAAGCAGGCCGCTCAGAAGGGCGTGGGTGGGGAAGTCCTCGCCTACGTCTGGTAATCCCAGGCACTCGGAAAGGAAGATCGCATGTCCCGCATCGGACGTCTCCCTGTCTCCGTGCCCATGGGTGTGGAGGTCACCATCGACGGTCAGACCGTGACCGTCAAGAAGAACAACAACGAGCTGACCCACGTGGTCAAGGAGCCGATCTCGGTCGCCAAGGCCGAGGACGGCACCATCCAGGTCAGCCGCCCCAACGACGAGCGCGAGTCCCGTGCCCTGCACGGGCTGACCCGTTCGCTCATCGCCAACATGGTCGAGGGCGTGACCAACGGCTACGAGAAGAAGCTCGAGATCCACGGCACGGGTTACCGCGTCGCTGCCAAGGGCTCCAACCTCGAGTTCGCGCTGGGCTTCTCGCACCCGGTCCTGATCGAGCCCCCGGCCGGCATCACCTTCCAGGTGGAGAGCCCGACCAAGTTCTCGGTCAAGGGCATCGACAAGCAGCTGGTCGGCGAGGTCGCTGCCAACATCCGCAAGCTCCGCAAGCCCGACCCGTACAAGGGCAAGGGTGTCCGCTATGCGGGCGAGCAGATCCGCCGCAAGGTCGGAAAGGCTGGTAAGTAAGCCATGGCACGTCTCATCGTCAAGCGCGGCAAGGGCAAGTCGGCCGCTCGCTCGCGTCGCCACCTGCGTCTGCGCAAGCGCGTCACCGGCACCGCCGTGCGGCCCCGTCTCGTGGTCAACCGCTCGGCGCGCCACATGTTCGTCCAGATCGTCGACGACGCCGAGGGCAAGACGCTGGCCAGCGCCTCCACCATGGAGGCCGACCTGCGCTCCTTCGACGGGGACAAGACGGCCAAGGCCAAGCGGGTCGGCGAGCTGATCGCCGAGCGTGCCAAGGCCGCAGGTGTGTCGGCCGTCGTCTTCGACCGTGGTGGCAACCAGTACCACGGTCGGGTCGCCGCGATCGCTGACGGCGCCCGTGAGGGTGGTCTGGACCTGTGACCGCTCACCAGACGTACGTTTCAGGAAAGAGGAACATCTGATGCCAGGACCTCAGCGCCGCGGAACCGGCGCCGGCACCGGCCAGAACGGTGGCGAGCGCAACAACGACCGCCGTGACCGTCGCGAGCGCAACGACCGCCGCGACTCCGCCGAGAAGAGCCAGTACATCGAGCGCGTCGTGGCGATCAACCGCGTCGCCAAGGTCGTCAAGGGTGGTCGTCGCTTCAGCTTCACCGCGCTCGTCGTGGTGGGTGACGGGGACGGCACCGTGGGTGTCGGCTACGGCAAGGCCAAGGAGGTGCCCGCGGCGATCGCCAAGGGTGTCGAGGAGGCCAAGAAGGCCTTCTTCCGGGTGCCGCGCATCGCCGGCACCATCCCGCACCCCGTCCAGGGCGAGGCCGCCGCCGGTGTCGTCCTTCTCCGCCCGGCTGCGCCTGGTACCGGTGTCATCGCCGGTGGACCGGTGCGCGCCGTGCTCGAGTGCGCGGGTATCCACGACGTGCTGTCCAAGTCCCTGGGCTCGGACAACTCGATCAACGTCGTGCACGCCGCCGTCGCCGCCCTCAAGGGCCTGGAGCGTCCGGAGGCCGTGGCGGCCCGCCGCGGCAAGTCCCTCGAGGACGTCGCCCCGGCTGCGCTGCTCCGCGCACGCGCCGCCGGCATGGCGTCGTCCGCCCCGGCGGAGGTGACTGCGTGATGGCACGCCTCAAGGTGACCCAGACCCGCGGCCACGTCGGCTGCAAGCAGAACCAGCGTGAGACCCTGCGCACGCTTGGTCTCAAGCGCATCGGCGACGTCGTCGTCAAGGAGGACCGCCCCGAGATCCGCGGCATGGTCCGCACGGTTGCCCACCTGGTGGCCGTCGAGGAGGTTGACTGATCATGGCTACGACCAAGAAGGCTGCGGCCGGCGAGCAGGAGCTTCCTGCCGACGGCACCACGCACGCCCTCAAGGTGCACCACCTGCGTCCCGCCCCCGGAGCCAAGACTGCCAAGACCCGCGTCGGTCGTGGTGAGGGCTCCAAGGGCAAGACCGCAGGCCGTGGTACCAAGGGCACGAGCTCGCGCTACCAGGTTCCCGAGCGCTTCGAGGGCGGGCAGACGCCGCTGCACATGCGTCTGCCGAAGCTTCGCGGCTTCAAAAACCCCTTCAAGACCGAGTACCAGGTCGTGAACCTCGACAAGATCTCGTCGCTGTTCCCCGAGGGCGGCACCGTCACCGTCGCGGACCTCGTCGAGAAGGGCGCCGTCCGCAAGGGCTCGCTGGTCAAGGTGCTCGGCACCGGGGAGATCGCCGTCAAGGTCGACGTGACCGCTGACAAGTTCTCCGGCTCGGCGAAGACCAAGATCGAGGCGGCCGGCGGAACCACCACCGAGGCCTGACCTCTCACACGTACGACCCCGGAAGCCCTCCAGCTTCCGGGGTCGTCGTGCGTTCTGGCCATCCGGCACCCGGATGCTACTCTCGGCAGGTTGCGTCCCCGAGGAGGACCTGTGCTCACGGCCTTTGCCCGGGCGTTCAAGACGCCTGACCTTCGCAAGAAGATCTTGTTCACCCTGATGATCATGGCGCTGTTCCGGGTGGGTTCGCTGGTGCCCACCCCTGGTGTGAACTATGCCGACGTCCAGCAGTGTCTGGCGGGCGCGAGCTCGACCTCCGGCGTGCTGGGCATGATGAATCTGTTCAGCGGCGGTGCCCTGCTGCACCTGTCGATCTTCGCGCTCGGCATCATGCCGTACATCACCGCGAGCATCATCGTGCAGCTGCTGACCGTCGTGATCCCGCGCTTCGAGGCCCTGAAGGAAGAGGGTCAGTCGGGTCAGACGAAGCTGACGCAGTACACGCGCTACCTGACCATCGGTCTGGCCATCCTGCAGTCCGCGACCTACGTGACGTTCGCGCGGAACCCGCAGCAGCTGTTCGGGGGTCAGTGCACCTCGATCATGCCGGACGAGTCCTGGACCGCCCTGCTGATCATGGTGATCACCATGACCGCCGGGACCGGTCTGGTCATGTGGATGGGTGAGCTGATCACCGACCGCGGTGTCGGCAACGGCATGTCGCTGCTGATCTTCACCTCCATCGTCGCCGGCTTCCCCACCGCGATGTGGTCCGGTGTGGCGGCGAACGGTCGACAGATGGGGCGCTTCGCCATGGTGATGGCGCTCGGGATCCTCATCGTCGCCGCGGTGGTGTTCGTGGAGCAGTCGCAGCGCCGGGTCCCGGTGCAGTACGCGAAGCGGCTCGTGGGCCGCCAGGTCTACGGCGGCTCCAGCACCTACATCCCGCTGAAGATCAACATGGCCAACGTGATCCCGGTGATCTTCGCGTCCTCCCTGCTGCAGCTGCCCATGATGGTGGCCCAGTTCCAGCAAGGCCGGGCCAAGAACGGTTCGATCCCTGGGTGGGCGGAGTGGATCATGACGCACCTGGGCCGGGGCAGCGGACTGTGGTACGGCGTGATCTTCTTCGTGCTGATCGTGTTCTTCACGTTTTTCTACGTGTCGATCACCTTCAACCCCAAGGAGGTCTCGGACAACATGAAGCGCTACGGCGGCTTCATCCCCGGCATCCGCGCCGGCCGACCCACGGAGCAGTACCTCGACTACATCCTGACCAGGCTCACTGTCGTCGGTGCGCTGTATCTCGGGGTCCTGTCGTTGATCCCGATCCTGGCCCTCGAGGGGATGGGCGACGGGGTCGCGCAGAACTTCCCGTTCGGCGGGACCTCGCTGCTCATCATGGTGGGTGTGGGCCTGGAGACCGTCAAGCAGATCGAGGCACAGCTCGAGCAGCGCAACTATGAAGGGTTCCTCCGGTAATGCAGTTGATCATCATGGGCCCCCCCGGGGCCGGCAAGGGCACGCAGGCTGCGAAGATCGCCGACGAGCTCGGCATCCCCGCCATCTCGACGGGGGATATCTTCCGCGCCAACATCAAGGACGAGACCGAGCTGGGGCTCAAGGTCAAGGAGATCACGGCGGCGGGTCGGTACGTGCCCGACGAGATCACCAACGCCATCGTCGCCGACCGGCTCACCCAGGCCGACTGCGAGCCGGGCTTCCTGCTCGACGGCTACCCGCGCACCGTGGGCCAGGTCGAGGCCCTCGACGGCATGCTGGCCGAGGCCGGCCGCTCGATCGACGCGGTGCTCGTCCTGACCGTCGACACCGACGCCGTCGTCCGGCGGCTGCTGAAGCGCGCCGAGATCGAGGGGCGCGCCGACGACACCGAGGACGTCATCCGCGAGCGGATGGCCGTCTACGAGCGTGAGACCGCCCCGCTGATCGACGTCTACCGCCGCCGCGGGCTGCTCCGCGAGATCGACGGCATGGGCGAGGTCGACGAGGTCACCAGCCGCCTCCTGGCGACCGTGAAGGCCTGATGTTCGGCCGCCCCAAGCTCCAGGGCAAGACCGACGACCAGATCCGCGCCATGCGGCGTGCGGGTCTGGTCGTCGGCCAGACGCTCGAGATGCTGGGTCGCGAGCTGCGGCCGGGCACGACCACGGGCGAGCTCGACCGGCTGGCCGAGACCTTCATCCGGGACCACGGGATGCGCCCCAACTTCTCGGAGGTCCCGGGCTACCGGCATACGCTCTGCGTCTCGGTCGGTCCCGAGATCGTGCACGGCATCCCTGGTGAGCGGGTGCTGCGCGAGGGCGACCTCGTCTCCGTCGACTGTGGCTGCTACGTCGTGGAGGACGGCACCCCCTGGCACGGGGACGCCGCCCGGACCTTCGTCGTGGGGGGGCGCGAGGCGGCTCGCCCCGCCGAGCTGGCCCTGTCGGACGCCACGGAGGCATCCCTGTGGGCCGGCATCGCGGCGCTGCGCGTCGGTGGCCGGCTGCACGACGTCGGTGCCGCGGTCGAGGACTGCATCGAGACCGCAGGGGGCAGGGACGGCGTCGAGTACGGGATCGTCGAGGACTACGTCGGTCACGGGATCGGTACGGCCATGCACATGGAGCCCCAGGTCTACAACTACCGGGTCCGCGAGCGGGGTCCGGTCGTGCGCAGCGGCGTGACGATCGCCATCGAGCCGATGATCACCCTGGGCTCGCCGGAGAGCCACGTCCTCGAGGACGGGTGGACGGTGGTCACCGACGACGGCTCGGTCGCCAGCCACTGGGAGAACTCCGTCGCCGTCACGGACGCCGGTCTGTGGGTGCTCACCGAGCTCGACGGGGGCGAGGCGCGCCTGGCGACCCTCGGTGCGCCCTACGGTCCGCTCGACCAGGCGTGACCTGCCGCCCTCCTGGCTGCCCGGATTTCCCCGCGTGCGACTCCATGGCGTAGGCTGGTGCGTCGGCTCACGAGCGTCTTGGACGTGAGCCAGGCTGGCGTGTCGATCGCCGGCCGATGTGTGCCATGGCGGTCGCGCTGCGTCCCTGCAGGACCGCCCCGACGGAATGTGGAGGACATGGCCAAGAAGGACGGTGTCATCGAGATCGAGGGCACGATCGTGGAGGCTCTCCCGAACGCGATGTTCCGGGTCGAGCTCACCAACGGTCATAAGGTGCTCGCCCACATCTCCGGCAAGATGCGTCAGCACTACATCCGCATCCTGCCCGAGGACCGGGTCGTCGTCGAGCTCAGCCCGTATGACCTGACCCGAGGGCGCATCGTCTTCCGGTACCGCTGACCGGGCCCCGGTCGGTGCGGAGGCACAACCCGTTCCATCCGCCTGGTGCACGTCCGTGCTCCGGGCCCGATCTGAAGACAGTAGGCAGATGAAGGTTCAGCCGAGCGTCAAGAAGATCTGCGACAAGTGCAAGGTGATCCGCCGCAACGGTCGGGTCATGGTGATCTGCGAGAACGCCCGCCACAAGCAGCGTCAGGGCTGATCACCGACCGGGAGCTCCGGCGCCCGGTCCCGCACGGCGCGCAGGCTTTCGCCGCACGCAATGCAGCAGGACAGCAGCACCCGGCACCAGGCCCCGACCTGGACGTCACCCCCGGCACGGAGGCCGGGGACCGCAGCCGCCACCCGAGCGAGGGCCCGACCACTGACAGGGATCCGAGCGACGACGGTGCAGGTATGGCGGAACGGTGTTGCTCCAGACCTCCGTACACACCAGGAGAACCAACCACATGGCTCGTCTCGTTGGAGTCGACCTGCCGCGCGAGAAGCGCGTCGAGGTCGCACTGACGTACATCTTCGGCGTGGGTCGCACCCGCGCCGTCCAGACGCTTGCCGCCACGGGTGTCGACCCGTCCACGCGCGTCAAGGACCTCACCGAGGAGGAGCTGGTCAAGCTCCGCGACCACCTCGAGGAGAACTTCCAGATCGAGGGTGACCTCCGCCGCGAGATCGCTGCCGACATCCGCCGCAAGGTCGAGATCGGCTCCTACGAGGGGCTGCGCCACCGTCGTGGCCTGCCCGTCCGCGGTCAGCGCACCAAGACCAACGCCCGCACCCGCAAGGGTCCGAAGCGTACGGTCGCCGGCAAGAAGAAGGCCGGCAAGAAGTAACCCCTGATGTGAACCGAGCCTGCCCGGGGCGACCCCCGGTGCACGGCACATCAGTCGGTCCACTTCACGCACAGTCTTCACTTTCCGAGCACAAGGAGTACCAGCCACATGCCTCCCAAGGGCCGTCAGGCTGCGGCGAAGAAGATTCGCCGCAAGGAAAAGAAGAACGTCGCCCACGGGCACGCTCACATCAAGAGCACGTTCAACAACACGATCGTCTCCATCACCGACCCGACCGGCGCGGTCATCTCGTGGGCCTCCGCCGGCCAGGTCGGCTTCAAGGGCTCGCGCAAGTCCACGCCGTTCGCCGCGCAGATGGCCGCCGAGGCGGCTGCCCGCCGCGCCATGGACCACGGCATGCGCAAGGTCGACGTCTTCGTCAAGGGCCCGGGCTCGGGTCGCGAGACGGCGATCCGTTCGCTGACCGCCACCGGCCTCGAGGTCGGCGCCATCAGCGACGTCACGCCCACCCCCCACAACGGCGTGCGCCCGCCCAAGCGCCGTCGCGTCTGAGACACGGAAGGAGTTACTGACTTATGGCTCGTTACACCGGACCCATGAGCAAGAAGTCCCGTCGTCTCAAGACCGACCTCGTCGGTGGCGACCGGAACTTCGAGAACCGCCCCTACCCACCCGGCATGCACGGCCGCGGTCGCGTCCAGGAGAAGGAGTACCTCCTCCAGCTGCGCGAGAAGCAGAAGGCCCGCTACATGTACGGCGTCCTGGAGAAGCAGTTCCGCAACTACTACGAGACGGCCTCCCGCCGTCCCGGCAAGACGGGCGAGAACCTGCTCCAGATCCTGGAGTCCCGCCTGGACAACGTGATCTACCGCGCCGGCCTGGCCCGGACCCGTCGTGCGGCCCGCCAGCTGGTGAGCCACGGCCACTTCCTGGTCAACGGCGTCCGCGTGGACATCCCGTCCTACCAGGTGACGCAGTACGACATCATCGACGTGCGTCCGAAGTCGGTGAACACCTTCCCGATCGAGCTGGCCCGCCAGACCTTCGGCGAGCGCCCGATCCCGGCGTGGATGCAGGTCGTGCCCAGCACGCTGCGCATCCTGATCCATCAGCTGCCCGTGCGTGAGCAGATCGACGTGCCCGTCGAGGAGCAGCTGATCGTGGAGCTCTACTCCAAGTAACAGGCCCTGACGGATGGCGGTGGGCCGGGTCTCGGCCCGGCCTGCCGCCATCCGTCTGAGGTCGGCGATCTGGCAGGCTTGACCTGCCAGATCACTCGGGCCCGTCCACAGACAGAGCTGGACCGGTCGTCCCCGTCGCGGGGAGTCATGAGACGTCATATGGCGGGCGTCCATGGGAAGGAATCACACCGTGCTGATCGCACAGCGTCCGGTGCTCTCGGAGGAGCAGGTCTCCGAGTCGCGCTCCCGGTTCACCATCGAGCCCCTCGAGCCGGGCTTCGGCTACACCCTTGGAAACTCGCTGCGGCGCACGCTGCTGTCGAGCATCCCGGGTGCCGCCGTCACCAGCCTGCGGATCGACGGGGTCCTCCACGAGTTCTCCACCGTCCCCGGGGTCAAGGAGGACGTGACCGAGTTCATCCTGAACATCAAGGGTCTGGTCGTCTCCTCTGAGCACGACGAGCCCGTGGTGATGTATCTGCGCAAGCAGGGCCCGGGTGCCGTCACGGCGGCCGACATCACCCCGCCGGCGGGGGTCGAGGTGCACAACCCCGACCTGCACATCGCGACGCTCAACGAGAACGGCAAGCTGGAGATGGAGCTGACCGTCGAGCGCGGTCGCGGCTACGTCTCGAGCCACCAGAACAAGTCCGGCGACCAGGAGATCGGGCGCATCCCGGTCGACTCGATCTACTCGCCGGTGCTCGCCGTGACCTACAAGGTCGAGGCGACGCGTGTCGAGCAGCGCACGGACTTCGACCGCCTGGTGGTCGACGTGGAGACCAAGAACTCCATGACCCCCCGCGACGCGATGGCCTCGGCCGGCAAGACGCTCGTCGAGCTGTTCGGGCTGGCCCGCGAGCTCAACGTCGAGGCCGAGGGCATCGACATGGGCCCGTCCCCGACCGACGCGGCCCTGGCCGCCGACCTGGCTCTGCCGATCGAGGACCTCGACCTGACCGTCCGGTCCTACAACTGCCTCAAGCGCGAGGGCATCCACACCGTGGGCGAGCTCGTGGGGCGCAGCGAGGCCGACCTGCTCGACATCCGCAACTTCGGTGCGAAGTCGATCGACGAGGTGAAGGCGAAGCTCGTGGGGATGGGCCTGCAGCTCAAGGACAGCCCGCCCGGGTTCGACCCGGCCAGCATCGCCGAGGCCTACGACAGCTACGAGGACGACATCGCCCTCGAGGACGAGCAGTACTGATACCCCCTGATCGGCCGCAGCCTGGACTCACGACGCCGTCGGCGTCACCTGCGGCCGGTCGGAAGACCTAGGAGAAACCATGCCTACCCCCACCAAGGGTCCCCGTCTCGGCGGCGGTCCGGCTCACGAGCGTCTGATCCTGGCCAACCTGGCCACCTCGCTCTTCGAGCACGACCGCATCACCACCACCGAGGCCAAGGCCAAGCGCCTGCGCCCGCTCGCCGAGCGGATGATCACCTTCGCCAAGCGCGGTGACCTGCACGCCCGCCGCCGTGTCCTGACGGTGATCCGGGACAAGGGCGTCGTGCACCGCCTCTTCGTCGAGATCGCTCCCGACATGGCCGAGCGCCAGGGCGGCTACACCCGCATCACGAAGGTCAGCGCCCGCAAGGGTGACAACGCGCCCATGGCGGTCATCGAGCTCGTCCGCGAGCCCGTCGCCAAGCGCGCCACCGTCAAGGAGGCCGAGGCGGCCACCCGCCGCGCGGCCAAGGACGCCGAGCCCACCCCGGCAGCTGCCGAGGCCGAGCCGGCCGAGCAGGCCGCACCGGTGACCACCGACGCGCCCGCGGCCGAGGCCCCGGTGGAGGACGCGCCGGCCACCAAGGCCGCCGAGGCTACGACCGACGAGAAGTGACCCACGCGGCCGGGTGACCGGCCGACGGGGGCACAGCCAGGGTCCGCCTGCTCGCACGAGCAGGCGGACCCTTCGGCATACCCGCTGGTCCTGTCCCGGGCGACCGGCGAGGCGCGGCTAGGATCGACCCCCATGGAGACTCCCGGCGCCACGACCCGGCTGCGGGTGGACTTCGCGTACGACGGGACCGACTTCAGCGGGTGGGCCGCTCAACCGGGGTTGCGTACCGTCGAGGACACCCTGTCCGAGGCCTGGCGGACGATCCTGCGCACCCCGCAGGCGCCGCGGCTGACCGTCGCCGGGCGCACCGACGCCGGGGTCCACGCGCGTGGCGCGGTCTGCCACCTCGACGTGGGGGACGCGGCGCTGTCCCGCCTGCCCGGGCGCTCGGACCGGCCCCCGACGCAGGCCGCGGTGACCCGGCTCAACGGGGTTCTGCCCGGCGACCTGGTGGTGCGAGCCGTGCGGGTGGCGCCCGAGGGCTTCGACGCCCGCTTCTCCGCGGTGGAGCGCAGGTATCGCTATCGCCTCCTGGACGATCCCTCCCGACTGGACCCGCTGCGGCGCCGGGACACGACCGTGGTGCGTCGCCCGCTCGACCTGGCCCGGATGCAGGACGCGTGCGCGCAGCTCGTGGGGCTGCACGACTTCGGGGCCTTCTGCAAGCGGCGGGAGGGGGCGACCACGATCCGCACGCTGTTGGAGTACTCCTGGCGCCGCGGGGACGACGGTGTGCTCGTCGCGACCGTGCGGGCCGACGCCTTCTGCCACTCCATGGTCCGCGCCCTGATCGGTGGTGCAGTGCCGGTGGGGGAGGGGCGCCAGGACGCGGCCTGGCTGCACGCGGTGCTGGTCGGCGCCCGCCGCGACCCCGGCGTGGCGGTGATGCCGCCCCAGGGGCTCAGCCTGGAGGAGGTCGTCTATCCTCCGGGCGAGGAGCTGGCCGCCCGGGCGGCGGCGGCCCGGAGCGTGCGCACCCTGCCCGGCGTCGGCGAGACCCGCGACGCGTGACCGGCCCGCGGTCTTCTGGCTCCGGCCAGCTCCGCCAGCCACGGCGGCTGCCGCTGCTCGAGGCCCACGGGCGCCCGGCGGTCGTCGGCACGGCCAGTGACACCGTGCGCGGCGGGGTCATCGGCGGCGCGGGGGCTTGTCCATGTCGATGGGATAGGCCACGTAGTAGTAGTTGACCCGCTTGGCCTCGGGGTTGCCCTGACCCACGGTGCTGTAGGACCCGACGAGCTCGCCGACCCGCTGCTGCAGCTCGCGCAGCTGGACGTCGGTCACCACGATCATCCGGTCACCCATCCCGGCCGCGTCCTGCCACGCGCGCGGCCAGCGGTGCCGGGCGTCGAGCCAGGCGCCGAACTTGTCGGCGAAGTGCCGCAGCCAGTCACGCTCCAGCCAGCCGAGCGCGGTGTCGGCGTCCTCGTCGTCGGCGACGTCGCCCGGATCGAGGCGGGTGAGGTCGGCCGAGGCCGCCCACAGCCGGATCCGGCCCTGGCGATCGCCCACCTCGGTCACCAGCCCCACCTCGGCGAGCTTGCGCAGGTGGTAGGACGTGGCGCCGCTGTTGGTGCCCATGACCTTGGCGAGCGCCGTTGCGGTGGAGGGGCCCTCGCGGCGGAGGGCGCCCACGAGGCGGGAGCGCAGCGGGTGGGCCAGTACCTTGACGGCGGCCGCGGTGAGCCGGACCGAGGACAGCGGGGGAGGGGGTGGTCGGTCTGTCACAGAGTACACACTATCTTTGCATAGTTTCTCTGCACAAGAGGTGTGCGCGGATCCATCGTCGGCACATCGCCGCAGGTCAGCGGTGGTATGACGGCCGCGTCTCGGTCGTTTGGGGGTGCGGACCCCGCCCGGTAGACTGGATGACTGTTGTGCCGTGCGCCCTCTGCTGGGCGTGCCCCCGCCGGGAGCCCACGGCATACGCCTCAGAAGCAATCGTCAACGTAAGGCAGAACCACTGTGCGTACGTACACCCCGAAGCCGGGCGAGGTCACTCGCACCTGGCACGTGATCGACGCGACCGACGTCGTGCTCGGCCGTCTGGCCGTCCAGGCCGCCACCCTCCTGCGCGGCAAGCACAAGGCGACCTTCGCGCCGCACATCGACACCGGTGACTTCGTCATCATCGTCAACGCGGAGAAGGTCGCCCTCACCGGCGCCAAGCTCGAGCAGAAGCGCGCCTACCGTCACTCGGGTTACCCGGGCGGTCTGAAGAGCACGTCCTACGCCGAGCTGCTCGAGAAGGACCCGACCCGCGCCGTCGAGAAGGCCATCCGAGGCATGCTCCCCAAGAACTCCCTCGCCCGTCAGCAGCTGACCAAGCTCAAGGTCTACCGCGGCGCCGAGCACCCGCACCAGGCCCAGCAGCCTGTTCCCTTCGAGATCACCCAGGTCGCGCAGTAATCGCCTCGCGCGCGACGCTGCCAGTACAGATTCAAGGATTGACACATGGCTGACACCAGCACCGACTTCGAGGCCCAGCTCGACACCGACGAGCCCGAGCTCACCGAGTACACCAGCGAGTCCTCGGCCCCCGTCGAGGCCGCCCGCAAGCCCTCCGCCTCCGCCCCCGGCGCCGGCACCGGCCGTCGCAAGCAGGCCATCGCCCGCGTGCGCATCGTCCCCGGCACCGGCGAATGGAAGATCAACGGTCGCACCCTGGAGCAGTACTTCCCCAACAAGGTGCACCAGCAGATCGTCAACGAGCCCCTCAAGGTCCTCGAGCTCGACGGCGCCTACGACGTGCTCGTCCGCGTGCACGGCGGTGGCCCCTCCGGCCAGGCCGGTGCGGTCCGCCTCGGCGTGGCCCGCTCGCTGAACGAGGTCGACGAGGAGCTGAACCGTCCGGTCCTGAAGAAGGCCGGCTTCCTCACCCGTGACGCCCGCGTCCCCGAGCGCAAGAAGGCCGGTCTCAAGAAGGCCCGCAAGGCGCCTCAGTACTCCAAGCGCTGATCCGGCACCCGCGCTCGTCGCGGGCCCGCTCGGAGCCTCGGCTCCACGCACCACCACCGCACGGCGGTCTCCTCGGCACGAGGAGACCGCCGTGCGGCCGTGTCACCCGACGGTCCTGTCGTGGCGCGAAGGCCACGTAGTACGGTCATGTCGCACCTCACCCCTGGGCGACATGCGCCCGACGACGAAAGGCCACCTGTGGGACGACTCTTCGGCACGGACGGGGTCCGCGGACTCGCCAACCGTGACATCACCGCCGACCTGGCGCTGCGGCTGTCCGCAGCCGGGGCCCGGGCACTGGGGGACCGGGGCGCCTTCGGCGGTCACCGGTCCGTCGCGGTCGTGGGCCGTGACCCCCGCGCCTCCGGTGAGTTCCTCGGTGCGGCCGTGTGCGCGGGTCTGGCCTCGGCGGGCGTCGACGTGCTGGACGCGGGCGTGCTGCCGACCCCGGCCATCGCCTACCTCACCGGGCGGATGAACGCCTCCATCGGTGCCGTGCTGTCGGCCTCGCACAACGCCATGCCCGACAACGGCATCAAGTTCCTCGCCAAGGGCGGGCACAAGCTGTCCGACGCGGAGGAGGACGAGATCCTCGCCCAGCTGGAGAACGAGGGCACGGTCGACGACCTCCCCACGGGAGCCGGCGTCGGCCGGATCCGCCCCTTCCCGCAGGGCGCGGAGTTCTACATGGAGCACCTGCTCGCGGCCGTCCCCACGCGCCTCGACGGTCTGCACGTGGTCGTGGACGCCGCCCACGGCGCCGCCAGCCAGGTCGGCCCGCAGGTCTTCGAGCGGGCGGGGGCGACGGTCGACGTGATCGGCGCCTCGCCCGACGGGCTCAACATCAACGACGGCTACGGCTCCACCCACCTCGAGGGCCTGTGCGAGGCCGTCGTGGCCCGCGGCGCCGACCTCGGGGTCGCCTGGGACGGGGACGCCGACCGCTGCCTGGCCTGCGACGCCGAGGGCAACGTCGTCGACGGCGACCAGATCATGGCCATCCTCGCCCTGTCCCTGCGCGAGCAGGGCCGCCTCGCCGAGGACTCCCTCGTCATCACCGTCATGAGCAACCTCGGCCTGCTGCAGGCCATGGAGCGCGAGGGCATCACCACCCGCCAGACCGCCGTGGGCGACCGCTATGTCCTCGAGGACATGCGCGCCAACGGTCTCTCCCTCGGCGGTGAGCAGTCCGGCCACGTGATCATGCTCGACCACGGCACCACCGGCGACGGCGTGCTGACCGCCCTCATGCTGGCCTCACGGGTCGTCCAGTCCGGCCGGTCGCTGGCCGACCTCGCCTCGGTGATGACCCGCCTGCCCCAGACGCTCATCAACGTCAAGGGCGTCGACAAGGACCGGGTCGGCGACGACGAGGGGGTCCAGAGCGCGGTCCGCGAGGCCGAGCAGGAGCTGCAGGGGACCGGGCGCGTGCTGCTGCGCAAGTCCGGCACCGAGCCCCTCGTGCGGGTCATGGTCGAGGCCCAGACCCAGGAGCAGGCCCACGCGGTCGCCGAGCGGCTGGCGGGCGTCGTCAAGGACCGGCTCGCCCTCTGAGCGGCGCTCCCCGAGCGAGCTCCCACGGCTGCGGCCGGGACCGGCATCACGCCGGTCCCGGCCGAATTGCTTTCCCGCCCCGGATGGGCGGACGATGACGAGGCACACGGCGGGCGGCGACGAGGCCGTTCGTCCCGACATACGTGGAGGTCGTCGACGATGACACCCGAGCAGGCCCCGACCGGGCCCGCCGCCGCGGACCGGGTCGCCGGGAGGGCTGCCGCACAGGCGGCCCGGACCGGGGGGTCCGAGCAGGAGCAGCACCACGAGCCCTTCCAGCGAGGACTGATCCCGGCCCCGGAGCCGGTGCGCTTCCTGGACGACGCGGGCAACCGGGTGGAGCCGATCACGGACGACTACACCGAGCCCGACCCGGAGCAGCTCGTCGAGGCCTACCGCAAGATGGTGGTCGGCCGGCGTTTCGACATCCAGGCGACGGCGCTGACCAAGCAGGGGCGCCTCGCGGTCTACCCCTCCTCCCGCGGCCAGGAGGCCTGCCAGGTGGGGGCGATGCTGGCGCTGAAGGACGGCGACTGGGTCTTCCCGACATACCGCGACTCCGTCGCTCTCGTCTCCCGCGGCATCGACCCGGTCGAGGTCCTGACCCTGCTGCGCGGCGACCAGCACTGCGGGTATGACGTCGCGAAGACGCACGTGGCCGCCCAGTGCACCCCGCTGTCCACCCAGCTGCTGCACGCGGCCGGCGTCGCCCACGGCGAGCAGCGGCGCGGGCGGGACACCGTGGCGCTGGCCTTCATCGGGGACGGCGCGACGAGCGAGGGCGACTTCCACGAGGGGCTGAACTTCGCCGCGGTCTTCAAGGTCCCCGCAGTCTTCGTGGTGCAGAACAACGGCTGGGCCATCTCGGTGCCGCTCAGCAAGCAGACCAAGGCGCCGTCGCTGGCCTACAAGGGCATCGGCTACGGCGTGGTCTGCGAGCAGGTCGACGGCAACGACGCGGTCGCCACCCTCGCGGTGCTCAACAAGGCCGTCGCCTGGGCCCGGGCGGGCAAGGGACCGGTGCTCGTCGAGCTGCACACCACCCGGCTCGAGGCGCACACCAACGCCGACGACCACCTGCGCTACCGCACCCCCGAGGAGCTGGAGGCGATCGCCCACGAGGACGCGGTGGCCCGGCTCGAGGCCTACCTGCGGAGTCGGGGCCTGGTCGACGACGCCTTCGTCGAGGAGTGCAAGGCCGAGGGCGAGCGCCTCGCCGCCGACCTGCGCGAGCGCATGAACGCCGACCCGGTGACCAGCCCCGACGACCTGTTCGTCCACGTCTACTCCGAGCTGACGCCGCAGCTGCGCGAGCAGCAGGAGATGCTGCACGCCGAGCTGGCCGCCGAGGCCGACACCGACAAGGAGGGCGCCCGATGAGCGCCGCGACCTTCGCCTCCGCGCTCAACCGGGCGCTCGCCGACGCCATCGTGGCCTGCGAGGACGTCCTCGTCTTCGGCGAGGACGTGGGCGTGGCCGGCGGCGTCTTCCGGATCACCGACGGCCTCGCCGCGACATACGGCGAGGAGCGGTGCTTCGACACCCCGCTCGCCGAGTCTGGCATCGTGGGCTTCGGGATCGGGCTGTGCCTGGCCGGCTTCCGGCCGGTCGTGGAGATGCAGTTCGACGCCTTCGCCTACCCCGCCTTCGAGCAGATCGCCTCGCACGTCGCCAAGATGCGCAACCGCACCCGCGCGTCGGTGACCGTCCCGATGACCCTCCGCATCCCCTTCGCCGGTGGCATCGGGGGCGTGGAGCACCACTGCGACTCCTCCGAGGCGTACTACGTCGCGACCCCCGGCCTGAAGGTCGTCACCCCGGCCACGGTCGAGGACGCCTACCTGCTGCTGCGGGCGGCCATCGACTGCCCGGACCCGGTGGTCTTCCTGGAGCCCAAGCGGTTGTACTGGTCCAAGGACGACGTCGACCTCGACGACCTGTCCGCGCGCTGGGGCACCGGCGAGCTCACCTGGGACCAGGTCATGGGGCGGGCGGCCGTCCGGAGGTCCGCGACGACCGACCAGGCTGTGACCCTGGTGGCCTACGGCCCGACCCTGTCGGTCGCGCTGGAGACCGCCGACGCGGCCCGTGAGGAGGGCTGGGACGTCGAGGTCGTCGACGTACGGTCCCTCGTGCCCTTCGACGACGAGACCGTCGTCGCGTCGGTCCGGCGCACCGGTCGCTGCGTGGTGCTGCAGGAGGCCCAGGGCTTCGCGGGGGTGGGCGCCGAGATCGCCGCCCGCGTGCAGGAGCGGGCCTTCCACTCCCTGGCTGCACCCGTCCTGCGGGTGACCGGCTTCGACGTGCCCTATCCCGCACCCAAGATCGAGCACCTGCACCTGCCGTCGGTCGACCGGGTGCTCGACGCCGTCGCCCGGCTGCAGTGGGACGACCAGCCCGACACCCGGCACCTGAGCGGTGCGGCGGCCGGGACCGAGGGTCTGGGGGGCGGGCGATGAGCGAGAAGGTCTTCCTGCTGCCCGACCTCGGTGAAGGGCTGACCGAGGCCGAGGTCGTCAGCTGGCTGGTCGGCGTCGGCGACGAGGTCACCGTCGACCAGCCCATCGCCACCGTCGAGACCGCCAAGGCGCAGGTCGAGCTGCCCTGCCCGTACGCCGGCACGGTCGTCACCCTGCACGGTGACGCCGGTCAGGTCATGGACGTGGGCAAGCCCTTCATCACCGTGGCCGTCGGGGCTCCGGGCGACGCGACGACGGGCTCCGGCACCGCCGACGGCGCCAGCGCCTCCGACGGTCGGCCCGTCGAGGACTACCGCGAGGAGGAGCGGGCAGGGTCGGGCAACGTCCTCATCGGCTACGGCACCTCCGAGGGCTCCCGCACCCGCCGTCGCCGCGCGGGCGTCCCCACCCGGGCGGCCGCCGGCTCCTCGCTGCCCTCCGCCGGTCCGGCCGTGCCCGACGCGGACGTCCCCACCGTCGACGCGCCCACCGTGGACGCCCCCGGCGAGGTCGCGGCGGGCGGCGCGCGCGTCGTCGGCCAGCAGCCGGGGCTGAGCTCCGGGGCCGGTGACGCCGAGGTGTCCAGCCGGCCGGGGTCCGCCATCCGCGTCATCTCCCCGCTCGTCCGCACCCTCGCCGCCGAGCACGGCGTCGACCTGCGCACGGTGACGCCGACCGCCCCCGGCGGGGTGATCCGGCGCGTGGACGTGATGGCCGCGGCCGAGCGCCGCAGTCAGGGCGGGCAGGAGGCCCAGGTGAAGGCTCAGGCCGTGCCGGACCCCGCCGCGCGCCCCGCCTCCGGTCAGGACCGCCGGATCCCGCTGACCGGGATCCGCGGGACCATCGCGGCCCGGCTCGCCACCTCCCGGCGCGAGATCCCGGACGCGACCACCTGGGTCGACGTCGACGCCACCGAGTTCCTCGCGGTCCGCAAGCAGCTCGCCGAGGCGCGGCCCGCGGCCCGCATCGGGGTGCTCGCCCTGCTGGCTCGGGTCATGGTCGCGGGGCTGCGGGCGTTCCCGGAGCTCAACTCCACCGTGGACACGGCCGCAGGCGAGGTCGTCGTCCGCGGCGACATCAACCTCGGCTTTGCGGCGCAGTCACCGCGCGGGCTGGTCGTGCCGGTCGTCCACGGCGCCGGCGAGATGTCGCTCGAGCAGCTGTCGCTCGCGCTGCGGGACCTGACGGACCGGGCGATGGCCGGGACGCTCTCGCCCGCGGAGATGACCGGAGGCACCTTCACGCTCAACAACTACGGCGGCTACGGCGTCGACGGATCGACCCCGATCATCAACCACCCCGAGGCCGCGATGATCGGCGTGGGGCGGATGATCGACAAGCCCTGGGTCGTCGACGGGCAGCTCGCGGTCCGCAAGGTCGGCACCATCGGGCTGACCTTCGACCACCGGGTGTGCGACGGCGGCACGGCGGGCGGGTTCATCCGCCACGTCGCCGACTGCCTGGAGCGACCGGCCACGCTGCTGCTCGACCTCTGATCGCCGACGAGGGGCCCGCACCGATCGGTGGGGGCCCCTCGTCGTCCCTGGCCGTATGCCGAGCCTGGCGGGTCTGAGGCTCGGCGTCGTCAGCCGCGGACCCAGCTGCCGTCCGGTGCCCGCCGCCACCCGCCGGTGTCGACCCCGGCGGCCGGCGGCGCTGATGGGGCCGCGGGTGGCGCAGGGGTGGCCTGACCGGGGGGTGCGCCCTGACCGGGGTGTCCGCCCTAACCGGGGTGTCCGCCCTGACCGGGGTGTCCTGCCGGAGCCGGCATACCGCCGCCCAGCCGGGCCGCCCGGAACCGCGCGAGGTGGTCGGCCCACTGCGCGCACGACGGCCGGTGCCCGGGCGTCGGCGACAGGGAGGCCGCCAGCAGGTGCTTGCCCTCGTCGTCGAGCATCCCGTCCACGCGCCGGGTGTCGCGGGCGGTGGAGGCGTTGGCACCCGGGGACAGGCACCGCAGCACGAACAACGCGTACTTGTAGACGTCGGTCTGGGTGGTCAGCTGGGTGCGCTCGGCCTGGGGCGGCTCCCAGTCCGGGGTGTTCAGCTGGGGCACCGCCGACCTGGTGCCCTTGACCCGGACGGCGTCGCAGTCGACGAGCATGATCGCGGCGTCGGCCCGGCCGGGGCCGACGGCGAACAGAGCGTTCTTGGCGTTGACGTCGCCGAAGACCACGTTGTGGGCGTGCCGCAGCGCGAGGACCCGGGCGAGCTCCTCGCACAGCCGCAGCCGCTGGTGCAGGTTGACCAGGAGGAAGCCGAGCTTGGCGCAGCGGTCGGCCGCGAGGAAGAAGTACTGGATCTCGCGTTCCTTGCGCAGGGCCGAGGAGCGGCGGCGAGGACCATCCCCCCGCACGAGGGGCAGAAGGTCGCGCCCGCCGAGACCTGGGCGCCGCAGTGGGTGCAGCTCATCGTCGGACGGCCCGGCTCAGGACCGGACCCACTGGCCGTCCGGTCCCCGGTGCCAGCCCTCCTGAGGCGGGGCCGGCGGGGCCGGGCTGGACGAGGGGGCGGGCATGGGCTGCGCCGGGGGAGCGGCCGGACTCGTCGTCGCGGCGTGCTGGAGGGTGCCCGGCGCAGGAGCGGTGCCGGGGGAGGCACTGGTCGTGGTCGTGGCTCCGGGGCCCCCGGCGACCACGTCGACGCCCTTGTGGACCCAGGTCTTCGCCGTCTCGACCTGCTCGTGGTACTTGCCGCCGGTGCGGCTGTCGACGGTGCCGCCCAGCTTGTCGAGGGCGGCGGCGATGCGACCGCGGTTGGCGGCGGCGGTGCGGGCGACCTGCTCCCGGGCCTGCTTGGCGGCGTCGAGGGCGCCACGGGTGAAGGTGTCCACCGGAGACGCCGTCGGCGCCGTCGGAGGGGTGCCGGGCGCCGGCGTGGACTGCTGCGGGCGGCCGGGCGGGGTGGTCGTCATGGTCGTCTCCTCCAGGAGCGGGGTCCAGGACAATCCTTTGAGTAATACCCCACGACCCGCTTCCGTCATCCCTGCCAGGGGCGTGCGCCTCACGAGATCGACCTGGTCGGACGCCGTGCGGACCGGTCAGGGAAGCGGCAGCACCGGGTCGCCGACGTGCAGCGTGCCGACGGACTCAGGAATCAGGTTGACGCCGAAGACGATCCGCCCGTCGATGGTGTTGTGGGCGGCGATCGACCGCAGCGGCTCCTTGGTCTTGGTGAGGGTGACCGGGTCGAAGGTCGTCATGACGCAGCGACCGCAGTGCTTGGCCATCCGGAAGGTCACCTCACCGATGCGGACCCGCCCCCAGCCCTGCTCCACGAGCGGCTCGAGGGGTCCGTCGACCACGACGTTGGGGCGGAACCGCTCCATCGACAGCGAGATCGGCCCGGTGCCCTGCTCCCGGGCCGCGTCGTCGACCCACCGCTGCACCAGTCCGAGCGAGGCGGTGGTGGTGAGCAGGAGCGGGAAGCCGTCCTGGTAGACGACCGTCTCGCCGGGCTCGGCGTGGTCGAGGTCGATCTGCCGGTCCCGCGGGTCGTCGCACCACAGCAGGTGCACCGGCCGCCCGACCACGTCGGCGAGCCACGCGTCGGCGGCGGGGACCTGACGCCCGCGGACGTCGGCCCCCCAGATCTCGCTGGGCAGGTATGACGACCCGTCCGCCGTCACCTCCAGCTCGGGTCGGCCGGGTGCGGCCAGCCGCAGCCGGGGCTCGTCCAGGTCGCCCGTCGGCGTGGCCGTGACGTGGAGCAGGCGGGGGTCCTTGCGGGCCGTCACCATCCGGCCGTCGGCCTCGACGAGCATCCACCGTCGGTCACCGCGCAGGCCCCAGGGGTCCACACGGGCCTCGCCGAGGGGGAGGGGGGCGGCCGACTTGAGCGGGTGCACCCGCAGCGCCGACACGTGAGGCGTCGCCCCGGCGGGCGACCGGGCTCCGTCGGCCGTGCCGTCCCGGGAGTCGTCGGTCCCCCGGGACGTCCCGGACGTCATACCGACCGGACACCGGGGCGCAGGTCCCCGATGTCACCGACGTGGTCGACGTGGTGCACGTCGCCCTCCGCGAGCCGGTAGTTGATGCCGACGATGGCCAGGCGACCCGAGCGGATCAGGTCCTGGACCAGGGTGGAGCGCTCGGCGAGCATCCGCACGGTGCGGCGCACGTGCCAGGCGCCGATCTCCTCGGCGCTCGCCTCGGGGCCGTGCTGGCTGCGCGCCTGGACGACGGAGGGCATGACCTTCTCCACCAGGTCGCGCATGTAACCGCCGGGGATCTCGCCGCTGTCGGTGGCGGAGATCCCGGTCTTGACCGCACCGCAGGCGTCGTGGCCCATGACCACGACCAGGGGGGTGCCGAGGACGCCGGCGCCGAACTCCAGGGAGCCGACCACGCAGGGGTCGAGCACGTGCCCCGCCGTGCGCACCACGAAGAGGTCGCCGAGTCCCTGGTCGAAGATCATCTCGGCAGCGACCCGGGAGTCCGCGCAGCCGAAGAGCACCGCGAACGGCCGCTGGCCCGAGGCGAGCTCGGAGCGGTGGTCGACGTCCTGGTTGGGGTGCAGGCGCTCGCCGGCGACGAAGCGGCGGTTGCCCTCCAGCAGCCAGCGCCAGGCCTCGGCGGGGGAGTCCGGGCGCGGCCCGCCGCCGGTGCCGGCCCCGGCCGACCCGGCGTCCGGCCGGGGCGAGGTCACCGCCCCGGTCATCCGTCCAGCCCCGGGCGCTTCTGGATGGTCATGGCGACCGGCTTGGCGAACTCCGCGAAGAAGTCGTTGCCCTTGTCGTCGACCACGATGAAGGCCGGGAAGTCCTCGACCTCGATCTTCCAGACCGCCTCCATCCCGAGCTCGGGGTACTCCAGCACCTCGACGTTCTTGATGCAGTCCTGGGCGAGGCGGGCGGCCGGGCCACCGATGGAGCCGAGGTAGAAGCCGCCGTGCTTCTGGCAGGCCTCGGTGACCTGCATGGAGCGGTTGCCCTTGGCCAGCATGACCATCGAGCCGCCGGCGGCCTGGAACTGGTCGACGTAGGAGTCCATGCGCCCGGCCGTGGTGGGGCCGAAGGAGCCGGACGGCATGCCCTCGGGGGTCTTGGCGGGGCCGGCGTAGTAGACCGGGTGGTCCTTGAGGTACTGCGGCATCTCCTCGCCGGCGTCCAGGCGCTCGCGGATCTTGGCGTGGGCGATGTCGCGGGCGACGACCAGGGTGCCGGTCAGGGACAGGCGGGTCCTGATCGGGTGCTTGCCGAGCTCGGCACGGATCTCGTCCATCGGCCGGGACAGGTCGATCTCGACCACGTCGGGCGAGCCCTGGCCCGTGTCGCCCTCCTCGATCAGGTGCTCGTCGGTGGTGTCCGGGAGGTACTGGCCGGGCTCCATCTCCAGCTGCTCGATGAAGACGCCCTCGGCCGTGATCTTGGCGCGGCACTGACGGTCGGCCGAGCACGAGACGGCGATGGCGACGGGCAGCGAGGCGCCGTGGCGGGGCAGGCGGATGACGCGGACGTCGTGGCAGAAGTACTTGCCGCCGAACTGCGCGCCGATGCCCTGCCTGCGGGTGAGCTCCAGGACCCGCTCCTCCATCTCCAGGTCGCGGAAGCCACGGCCGGTGGCGGGGTTGCCGGTGGTGGGCATCGTGTCGAGGTAGCGCGCGGAGGCGTACTTCGCGGTCTTGAGGGCGAACTCGGCGGAGGTGCCGCCCACGACGATCGCCAGGTGGTAGGGCGGGCAGGCGGCCGTGCCCAGACCGCGGATCTTCTCGTCGAGGAACGTCATCATGGCGTCCGGGTTGAGGATCGCCTTGGTCTCCTGGAAGAGGTAGGACTTGTTGGCGGAGCCGCCGCCCTTGGCCATGAACAGGAAGGAGTACTCCGCCTCGTGGCCGCGCTCGGTGTCGGCGTAGATCTCGATCTGCGCGGGGAGGTTGTTGCCGGTGTTCTTCTCGTCCCACATGGTGACCGGGGCGTTCTGCGAGTAGCGCAGGTTGAGCGCGGTGTAGGCGTCGAAGATGCCGCGCGACAGGGGCTCCTCGTCGACGCCCTCGGTCAGCACGTGCTGGCCGCGCTCGCCCTTGACGATGGCGGTGCCGGTGTCCTGGCACATGGGCAGCACGCCGGACGCGGCGATGTTGGCGTTCTTGAGCAGGTCGAGGGCGACGAACTTGTCGTTGTTGCTCGCCTCCGGGTCGTCGAGGATCTTGCGCAGCTGGGCCAGGTGACCGGGGCGCAGGTAGTGCGCGATGTCGTGCATGGCGGTCTCGGCCAGCAGTCGCAGCGCCTCGGGCGCGACCTTGAGGAACTGCCGGCCGTCAGGGCCGTCGACCAGCTCCACGCCCTCGGAGGTGAGCTTGCGGTAGGGCGTCTCGTCGTGACCGTGTCCCAGGATGGCTTCGTAGGCGAACTCGGGCATGTGACTGGACTCCTGCTCCTCGGGCGGCGGCAGCGCAGGGCTGCGCTCTCTCGAGTCCCAGCCTAGGCCTGCCCGGCGCGCCGTGACGCGGTGGGGAGCGGGTGGCGAGGGCCGCCGGTCGGCATACCGCCGGACGGAGGAGAGCCTGGCCCCGCGGTCACAGGAACGTTGCAGAGGTTCACTCCCCGTTGACGGAACGTTCAACGGTCCTGATAGTGAGGGGACAAAACCGTCAAAGTCCGCCCGCAGCGTCGCGTGCCCCCCGATCCTCTGCCGTGCGCGCGACGCCCGTCGTGCGGCTGACCAGGGATGAGGAATGCCATGCGGATGCGCACGCTCTCCACCGCCGCCCTCCTGTGCGGCGTCGTGGCGATGTCCACCACCGCCTGCCTGCAGAACCCGAGCTCGACCGGCGGTGACGGCGCCGGCGGTCTGAACGGCGCGGTCCGGGGCGGCAGCGCGGTTGGCGACAAGCAGGTCACGATCCTCGGCGCCTTCGGCGGTGACGAGGAGAAGTTCTTCAACCAGTCGCTCAAGGCCTTCCAGGAGCGCAGCGGCATCACGGTCCAGTACGTCAGCGACCAGGACTTCGCCACGACGATCAAGTCCAAGGTCAGCTCGGGCGACGCGCCCGACATCGGCCTGTTCCCGCAGCCCGGCGGCCTGCTGGAGATGGCGGCCCAGGGCAAGATCCAGCCGATCGACTCCTACCTGGACTACGACGCGCTCAACAGCTCCCTGGTCCCCGGCTTCATGGACGCCTCCCGCTACAAGGGCCGGGTCTACGGCGCCCCCATGCGCATGGCCGTGAAGTCGATCATCTGGTACCCGAAGGTCGCCTACACCGCGGGCGGCTACGACAAGGCGCCCGCCACGGTGCAGGAGGTCTACCAGGTCGCCGACCGGATCAAGGCCAAGGGCATCGCCCCCTGGTGCATCGCCTGGAACTCCGACCAGGCCACCGGCTGGGTCGGCACCGACTGGTTGGAGGAGTACGTCCTGCGGATGTACGGGCCCGAGGTCTACGACCAGTGGACCTCGCACAAGATCCCCTTCAACGACCCGCGCATCGTCAAGGCCCTCGACGAGCTCGGCAAGATCTACAAGGTCCCGGGCATGGTGTACGGCGGGACCAAGGCCGTCCTCAGCACCAAGTTCGGCCTGGCCATGACGCCCGCCTTCAGCACCCCGCCGAAGTGCATGCTGCACCGTCAGGGCAACTTCGCGACGACGTTCTACCCCAAGAACGTCCAGGCCGACCTGGACGGCCAGGTGGGGACCTATCCCCTTCCGGCCTTCGCGGGTGGCTACCAGGGCAAGCCGATCCTCGGCGGCGGTGACCTGGCCGCGCTGTTCAACGGGACCGACCCCGACGCCAAGAAGGTCATGGAGTTCCTGTCCTCCGACGCCTTCGGCGCCGAGTGGGCCAAGGCCGGCGGCTGGCTGTCGCCGCACAAGACCTTCGACCTGAAGAACTACCCCGACGAGACGACCCGCAACATCGCCAGGATGGCGACCACCGCCGACGTCTTCCGGTTCGACGGCTCGGACCTGATGCCCAAGGAGGTCGGCTCCGGCACCTTCTGGACCGGGATGGTCGACTGGGTCAACGGCTCCAAGAGCTCCCAGCAGGTCGCCGACGCCATCGAGCAGAGCTGGCCCAAGCGATGAGCACGGTCGTGGATCGCGCCCCCGCCTCACCGTCCTCGCCCCGCGGCACCGACCCGGCCGCCGGGCCCGTGGAGGACGGCCGGCTCAAGCCCGCACGGCTGGTCCTCGGCCTGGTCGGCATGGGCGTCGTCGTCTGGGCCGTCACCAACCTCTTCCTGGCGCTCGCGTACTACCCCCAGTGGTTCGGCAGCGTCAAGGTCCTCATCGGCCTGATCGCCCTCGCCGCCGGCGTGGGTGGGGCGTTCGCGTTGTTCTTCTTCCTCAACGTCTTCGTCGAGGCGCTGCCCCGCAAGATGTCCGAGGGCCTGATCCCCTACGCCTTCCTGCTGCCGGGCTTCGGCCTGATGTCGCTGATGCTGCTCTACCCGACGGTCCAGACGATCGTCTACTCGTTCGCCAACGACGACAGCACCGCCTGGGTGGGGGCCAAGAACTACCAGGACGTCTTCGGCGACCAAGGTTTCCGGGAGTCCCTGCTCAACAACTTCCTGTGGCTGCTGATCGTCCCGGCGTCCACCGTGGCGCTCGGCGTCGTGGTCGCCGTCCTCGCCGACAAGCTCTCGCCCCAGGGGGAGAAGCTCGCCAAGTCGGCGATCTTCCTGCCGATGGCGATCAGCTTCGTGGGCGCGTCGGCGATCTGGAACCTCGTGTACGCCTGGAACGCCGACGGCACCGCCCAGACCGGGCTGCTCAACGCGGGCTACTCCGCCCTCGGGGGCAGCCCGCAGACCTGGCTGACGATCTCCTCGGGCCGGCTGAACTCCCTGCTGCTGATGATCATCCTGATCTGGCTGCAGGTGGGCTTCGCGATGGTGCTGCTGTCCTCGGCGATCAAGGGCGTGCCGGACGACACCCTCGAGGCCGCCCGCATCGACGGTGCGGGCGAGTGGCAGATCTTCTGGAAGGTCGTCATCCCGCAGATCTGGGGCACGATCCTCAGCGTCTTCATCACCACGGTGATCCTCGTGCTCAAGGTCTTCGACATCGTCTACGTCCTCACCAACGGGCGCGACAAGACCAACGTCATCGCGAACCTCTTCTTCAACGAGATGTTCGCCAACAGCAACGCGGGCAAGGCCTCGGCGATCGTCGTGATCCTGCTGATCCTCATCCTGCCGGTGCTGATCTACCAGGTGAAGATGTTCCGCGAGCAGGAGGCCAACCGATGAGCACCCTGGCGACGACGCCCTCGGCCCCCGCAGGCACCCCGGTCACCGGGCCCACCGCCCGCCGCCACCGCTCGGTCATGAAGGACGGGCGCCCCCGCAGCTGGGTGGCGATCGTCTCGATGCTCCTGCTGTCCCTGCTGTGGTGCCTGCCGACCCTGGGCCTGCTCGTCACGTCCTTCCGCAGCAAGGACGACGCGGCCACCTCGGGGTGGTGGACGGCGCTGCTCGACCCCTTCGGGGCGGGGTGGACGACCGGGAACTACAGCAAGGTGTTCGACCAGGCGGACATCGGCACCGCGCTGCTCAACTCGATCGTGGTGGCGATCCCGGCGACGATCCTGCCCATCATGTTCGCGGCCTTCGCGGCCTACGCCTTCACGTTCATGGACTTCCGGGGCAAGGACGCGCTGTTCATCGTCATCGTCGCGGTGATGGTCGTCCCCATCCAGGTGGCCTTCCAGCCGCTGCTGGACCTGCTCGGGCCGCGGCACCTGGGCATCTCCGGGCAGTACATCGCGGTCTGGCTGCTCCACACCGGCTTCGGCATGCCGCTGGCCGTCTACACCCTGCGCAACTACATGGCGACGCTGCCGCGCTCGATCGTCGAGTCGGCCAAGATCGACGGCTGCGGGCACTACCAGACCTTCTGGCGGCTCGTGTTCCCCATGTCGATGCCGGCCATCGCGGCCTTCGCGACGCTGCAGTTCCTGTGGGTGTGGAACGACCTGCTGATCGCCAAGCTGTTCCTGAAGACCGACAACAGCACGGTGATCGTCAAGCTCCAGGGGCTGCTGGGCACCCAGGGGCAGGGCGCCGAGCTGCTGACGGCCGGAGCCTTCCTGTCGATGATCCTGCCGATGCTGGTCTTCGTCGTGCTGCAACGCTTCCTGGTGCGCGGTATGACGGCCGGCGCGGTCAAGGGCTGAGCCGCAGCACCGCCCGCGGGGTCCGCGCCTCCCACCCGGGGCACGGACCCCGCACCTGCTCCATCCTCACCCGCCGCCGACCTGGTGCCCCTCGCCCCACCGTCCAGGAGACCCTCGTGCGCGTACCCGTCCTCGCCCTGCCGGCCGTCGTGGCCGCCGCGCTCGCCCTCGGCGCCTGCAGCGCTCCCGACGGGGTGACCCTCGCGTCGGCCGACGAGACCCGCCGTATCGAGGTGATGTACTCCTTCGGCGGTGACCAGGCGGCCGGCTTCCAGGAGGCGGTGGGGCGGTGGGCGCGGGCTCACGGGGCCGCGGTGACCTACACCCAGAGCGACGACCTCGCCGGCGACATCGCCGCCCGCGAGCGGTCCGGTCGCCTTCCCGACGTACTCCTGCTGCCGCAGCCAGGGCTGCTCCACCAGCTGCGCGAGCACGGGACCATCGACGCGGTCGACGACGTGGTGCCGGTCAACCGGGTCGCGACCAGGCTGGTTCCCGGGCTGGTCGAGCCGCTGCGGTCGGGCGGGCGGACCTACGGCGTCCCCGTGGCCATGAGCGTCAAGTCGCTGCTGTGGTACGACCGGCACGCCCTGCACGCGCTCGAGCTCGACCCGCCGCAGACCCTCCCAGAGCTCGTCGCCACCACCCGGGCGCTGCGGGCGGCGGGGCGCACCCCCTGGTGCCTCGGTCTCGCCGAGGGCGCCGGCAGCGGCTGGCCGGGCACCGACTGGGTCGAGCAGCTGGTCCTGTCCCAGGCCGGGGTCCAGGCCTACGACGGGTGGGTGCGCGGCGACGTCACCTTCTCCGACCCGAGGATCCAGGTCGCCTTCCGGACGTACGCCGAGGAGGTGGCCGGCGGCTCCGAGGGCGGGGGCGCGGCCGCCGCCACCCGCGACGTGCGGCACGCCGCCGACGGGCTCTTCGGGGACCCGCAGCGGTGCTCGTTGCTCAAGCAGGGCAGCCAGGCCACCCAGAGCGGCTTCCTGCCCGACCGGGTGCGGCGCAACCTGGACCGCACCGCCTCGGTCGTGCCCTTTCCCGTGGGCACGGACGGGGCCCTGCAGGTCGGCGCGGACTCGGCGGCGCTCACCCGGGGGCACTCGATGGCGGCCGAGGAGCTGGTGCGCCACATGGTGACCGACGTGCGCTTCGCGGTGGACTGGGCCGGCTCGGAGGACCGCGGGTTCATCTCGCCGCGCACCGACTTCGACCTCGCGCGGTACGCCAGCACGACGACCCGCAAGATCGCCGCGGCGGCCTACGAGGCGCCCGTCGTGCGCTACGACGCCTCCGACCGGATGCCGCCGGCGCTCGGGTCGGGCGCCTTCTGGCGGACCATGGTCGACCTGACGGCGGGACGGGTGACCGTCCCGCAGGCGGTGGCCCGGCTGGACGCGGCGCGGGCTCGCCGTGGGTGACGGCCTGTCGGGTTTGGGCAACGGGGGGTCCAGTCGCCACGATGGGCCCATGAGCACCAGCGCCACCGCCGACAGCAGCCCGCACCCGGAGTCGGCCCCGCGCCGGGAGCCCCCGCAGCCGCCCGCGCGCCGCAACCCGCACCTGCACGGCACCACGAAGTCGATGATCTGGTCGACGCTCGCCGTGACCGCTCTGGTGCTCGTGTTCTACGCCCTGGTGGTCCGCCCGGACCAGGTCGTCCGCCCGGTCGTGGACGTGCGCGGCGTGGTCGGTGAGGCCCGCCGCGCGACCGGGTGGCAGCTCGGGACCGTCGAGGGCCTCGGGGCCGGCTGGGCCCCCACGGTGGCGCGCCTCGAGCCGGCCGCCGACGGGTTGCGGACCTGGCAGGTGCGGTACGTCGAGGGCGAGCACCACTACGTCGCTCTCACCCAGACCGCCAGGGCCACCCCCGGCTGGATCGACGGCCAGGTCAAGGGCCGACCCTCCGCCGGGGCCGTACGCGTCGGACCGGTGCCGCTGGACAGCTTCGCCTCGGCCGCGGGGTGCACCCTGGTGCGCCGCGGCGGCGAGGGCCTGACCAGTGTGATCGAGACGGGGGAGAGCTGTGACCGGGCGATGGCGTATGCCGCGAAGGTGACCCCCGCGCTGCGCTGACCGCCTGGCGGTCGAACCGGGCGGCGTCCCGACCCTGCGCCGCAGCGACCGCCGCGTCGGCCGGGGACGGTCGCCCGCTGCCCCTAGGGTGGTCCCATGGCCGAGCAGACCCCCGCGACCGAGCGCCCCGTCGACGAGCTGACCTACGAGGCGGCGCGGGACGAGCTCGTCTCCATCGTCTCGCGGCTGGAGGCCGGCCAGCTCCCTCTGGAGGAGAGCCTGCGGGTGTGGGAGCGCGGTGAGGCGCTGGCGGCGCACTGCGCGAGCTTCCTGGACCGCGCCGAGGCGCATCTCGCGGCGCAGGACGCCGAGACCGCCGCAGGCCAGGGCTGAGCGGGTTCGCCGACCGGCGCGCTGGGGTGAGACGTACGCGCCCCTGAGAGACCGACCGTCCGGCTCAGCCGAGGACGGTGACCCCGAAGTCACCGTCCGCCACCCGCACCCGCAGCAGCTCCGCCGGCGCCACGTCCTCGCGGCCGGTGATCACCGAGCCGTCCTCGTGCTGCACCACGGCGTAGCCGCGCTCCAGCGTCCCGAGCGGCGACAGGGTCCGCAGCCGACCGGCGACCCCCTCCAGGCGGGCGCGGTCCCGCTGCACCGTCGACTCCACCCGGCGGGTGGCGCGGTCGACGAGGCGGGTGATCTCGTGGCGGCGCTGCGTCACCAGGGTGGTGGGGTCGGCCATCACCGGTCGCGAGAGGAGCGCCTGCAGTCCACGGCGCTCGCGCTCGACGTACGACCGGATCGCCCGCTCGAGCCGCTCGGAGGCGACGGACACGGTGCGCCGCTGCTCGGCGAGGTCGGGCACGACCCGCTTGCCCGCGTCGGTGGGGGTGGAGGCGCGCCAGTCGGCGACGTGGTCGAGCAGCGGGGCGTCCTCGTGGTGGCCGATGGCGCTGACGACGGGGGTGCGGCAGTCGGCGACGACGCGGACGAGCGCCTCGTTGCTGAAGGGCAGCAGGTCTTCGACGGCGCCGCCACCGCGGGCGACCACGATGACGTCGACGTCGCGCATGGCGTCGAGCTCGCGGACCGCGGTGGACACCTCGGCGACGGCGTTCGCGCCCTGCACGGCGACCCGCCGGATCTCGAAGTCGACCGCGGGCCACCGGCGTCGGGCGTTCTCGACCACGTCGTGCTCGGCCTGGCTGGCCCGCCCGCAGACGAGGCCGACCCGGCGGGGCAGGAAGGGCAGCGGGCGCTTGCGCGCGGCGTCGAAGAGGCCCTCGGCGCGCAGCACCGACTTGAGGTGCTCGAGCCGGGCGAGAAGCTCGCCCACCCCGACGGCCCGGACCTGGCGCCCCTCGAGCTGGAGGGTGCCGCGCTTGGTCCAGAAGGTCGGCCTGGCCTGCACCACCACGCGGGCGCCGTCGGCGAGCGGGGTCGGGAGGCGGTCGAGGACCTGCGAGGGGAGGGTCACGGACAGGGACATGTCGACGTCGGGATCGCGCAGCACGAGGAAGGCGAGCCCGGCGCCCGGGCGGCGGTTGAGCTGCACGACCTGCCCCTCGACCCACAGCCCGGACATCTTGGCGACGTAGTCCGCGATCTTCGTCGAGAGCACGCGGACGGGCCACGGCTGCTCGGCCGTCGTCTGGTTGGCGCGCTCGGGGAGGGTGCTCACCCCCCGATCCTGCTGGCCACCGGGGGCACGTGGGGGGTGTTCGCGCGGCGTGTCGCGTCGACGAGGGGCACGTGGCGTGCGGCGAGGAGGGTGGGGTGGCGTGGTCGAGGGGGCAGACACGTTCCCGTCAGGATGTCTGCCGGGGCGCCCTGGTCGTCTCGACCGGTCGATCGCCGAGCCGGGGGAGGTGTCAGCGAGCGAGCAGTCGCAGCGCGATAAACCCGGGCTCGGCGTCGAGCCGCTGTGCGAGCGCCGGGGCGAGGGCCGTCATCGAGGGGGCGGGCCGCATCTCCACGATCCGCTCGACGAGGAAGCCGGCGCCGGCCATCTCGTCGACCTGCACGCCGAGGGGAGCCCGGCGGAAGACGACCGGCCACCCGTCGTTCCACACGTCGTGGCGCATCTCGTCGGTGAAGTAGGACCCGCCGATCCGGAGCCAGTCCGCGGTCGGATGAACCGTCGAGACGACGAGGGAGCCACCGGGGCGCAGGACGCGTCGCAGCTCGCGCAGGAGGGGAGTGGGGTCGGGCAGGTGATGGATGACGAGGGCGAGGACGGCGATGTCGAAGGTCGCGTCGTCCCAGGGCAGAGGGTGGCGCAGGTCGTGGAGCCGGACGTCTGCCCCAGGGACGCGTTCCCGGGCCAGCTCGACGAGCCGGGCGGAGCCGTCGCACCCGGCGACGTGAGCGCCGCGGGCGTCGAGCTCGGCGAGGTAGTGGCCGGCTCCGCACCCCGCGTCGAGGACGTCACGGCCGTGGACGTCGCCGATCAGGTCCAGGACGGCGGGCCGGTCGTAGTGGGCGTTGTAGGGGGAGGCGGCGGAGTGGGTGGCGAAGGCGTCGGCGAAGCTCTCGTAGCCGTGCGGCATGGCGTCGGATGGCACCCGACCATGATGCGGCACGGCGGCCCCACCTCTGTGCGGGCGCCGTGCCGCTGCGCCCTGGCGCGATGCGGTCCGTCTCGGCATCGTCGTGGGCGGCCGAGGCGGAGGCAGGGGCGGGTGTATGCCGGAAGGGTGGGCGGGGTCGGGCGCTCGCCTAGGATTGGGGGGTGACCGACCCGCAGCCCTCCGCCAAGCGCGTCCTGCTCGCCGCCCCTCGTGGCTACTGCGCCGGCGTCGACCGTGCCGTCGTGACCGTGGAGAAGGCGCTGGAGCTCTACGGCCCGCCGGTCTACGTGCGCAAGCAGATCGTCCACAACAAGCACGTCGTCTCCACGCTGGAGCGGCGCGGCGCGATCTTCGTCGACGAGACCGACGAGGTGCCCGAGGGGGCGACCGTCGTCTTCAGCGCCCACGGCGTCGCCCCCGTGGTCCACGACGAGGCCCGGGCGCTGAGCCTGAAGACCATCGACGCCACGTGCCCGCTGGTCACCAAGGTGCACCGCGAGGCCGTGCGCTTCGCCGACGAGGACTACGACATCCTGCTCATCGGTCACGAGGGTCACGAGGAGGTCGTGGGCACGAGCGGCGAGGCGCCGGATCACATCACCATCGTGGACAACCCGGACGCCGTGGAGCACGTCGAGGTGCGCGACCCGGACAAGGTCGTGTGGCTGAGCCAGACCACGCTCAGCGTGGACGAGACCATGGAGACGGTGCGTCGGCTGCGCGCGAAGTTCCCGCACCTGCAGGACCCGCCGAGCGACGACATCTGCTACGCCACGCAGAACCGTCAGCTCGCCGTCAAGCAGATGGCGCCGGACACCGACCTGATGATCGTGGTCGGCTCCCGCAACTCCTCCAACTCGGTGCGCCTGGTCGAGGTCGCGCTGGAGCACGGGGCCCGCGCCGGGCACCTGGTGGACTACGCCGACGAGATCGACGAGGCCTGGCTGGACGGGGTCACGACCGTGGGCGTCACGAGCGGCGCGAGCGTCCCCGAGGTGCTGGTGCACGAGGTGCTGGACCGGCTCGCGGCGCGCGGGTATGTCGACGTCCAGGCGGTCACCGCGGCCGAGGAGTCGCTGAGCTTCTCCCTGCCGATGGAGATCCGCAAGGACCTCAAGGCCCGCGGGCAGTCCGACCGGGCGGCCGCAACGGGCGGCGGGCTGCACTGACCCGACGGATGCCCGGCCGGACCTCGATCCGGGCGCCCGGTCGGCATACCCAACCACCCGCGCGCATGCCGAGAAGGTGATGTCCTGCGTGACGCCGCGACTGCCTGCATAACGTCATCCACCTGGGCAAACGTCGCCCGGATCCCGCTCTCCGCGCAGTCATCCACGCTGTGTATCCTCCGGGAAGAGGCGTCAGCGGTGACGGGCCCCGAGGCATCCGGGGCGGCCGCGGGGCGCGGACCAAGGAGCATTGCGATGGAGCGAATCAGGGTCGTCCAGTGGGGCCTCGGCGCGATGGGCAGCGGCATGGCCAAGCTCATGGCGGGCAAGGAGGGCTTCGAGCTGGTCGGCGGCATCGACAGCCGCCCGGACTACCTCGGCAAGGACCTCGGCGAGGTCCTCGGCGTCGACCACCTCGGGGTCCAGGTCACCGACGACCCGGCGAGCGTGCTCGACAAGGACAAGGTCGACTGCGTCGTCATCGCCACGACCTCCTGGGTCAAGGAGCAGATGGACGACCTGCGCACCATTCTCAAGGCCGGCATCAACTGCGTCTCCATCGCCGAGGAGATGGCGTCCCCCGAGGCGCAGAGCCCCGAGCTGGCCGCGGAGCTCGACGAGCTCGCCAAGGCCAACGGCGTCTCGATCATCGGCACCGGCGTCAACCCGGGCCTGTCCATGGACATGCTGGTCGTCGCCCTGACCGCCGGCTGCCACGAGGTCACCTCGATCGAGGCCTCCCGGGTCAACGACCTGAGCCCCTACGGCCCGACGGTCATGCGCACGCAGGGCGTCGGCCTGTCCGAGGAGGAGTTCCTCAAGGGCGTCGAGGACGGTTCGGTCGACGGGCACATCGGCTTCCCGGAGTCGGCCCGGATGATCTCCGACGCGCTCGGCCTGGGCGTGGACCGCATCGAGCAGCGCCGCGAGCCGATCATCTCCACGGTCCGCCGCGAGACCCCGCACATCGTGGTCGAGCCGGGCATGGTCGCCGGCTGCAAGCAGACCCTCCTGGGCTACCGCGGCGACGAGGTCGTCCTCACCCTGATCCACCCCCAGCAGGTGCTGCCCGAGCTGGAGGGTCAGGGCACCGGCGACTACATCACCATCAAGGGTGTGCCCGAGATCAACATGCAGATCACCCCGGAGTACGCCGGTGGCACGGCCACCAAGGGCATCGCGGTCAACTGCGTGCCCCGCATCGTCGAGGCCACCCCGGGCCTGAAGAACATGCTCGACATCCCGGTCCCCGCGGCCCTGATGGGCGCCTCGGCCTACCGCCGCCGCGTCTGACGTCCACGACCTGCCGGGGGTGGTCGGACTCGCCGGGCCTCGTGGCCCAGGCGGGTCCGACCGCCCCCGGCAGGGAAGAGAAGGAGAGATGACATGAGTGATCTCGTCCCCGCCGGCACCTGGGTGGAGATCGAGCGGGTCCTGCTGCGACCCGAGGACCGTTCCCCCCAGCTGCCCGACGAGACCCGCACCAAGCCCTATGTCCTGCGCATGTCCGGCTTCCTGGACGCCGAGGCCCGGGTCGGCGACGAGGTCACCGTCACGAGTCTGATCGGTCACCGGCACCTGGGCACCCTGCGCCTGGTGGCTCCGCACTACGAGCACTCCTTCGGCCGGACCGTGCCGGAGCTGCTGCACATCGGGATCGGGGAGGACTGGCGATGATCGTCACGCAGGCATCCATGCCCAAGGGCCGCGACATGTCGTATGCCGCGGTCATGGCGCGCAAGGTCGAGATCATGCGTGGCGCGCTCGGGATCGACTACGACACCTACGAGCTCACGCCGCTGGCCTTCGACTACGACCGGATGATGGCCGACACCGGCTACACGATCGAGCGGATCGCGCAGATCCAGGCCGAGACCAAGGTCGGCAACACCCCGCTGTACGAGCTGCGCAACCTCACCGAGATGGTGCGGCGGATCAGCGAGCCCGGCAAGGGCGCCCGGATCCTGCTCAAGGACGAGGCGGCCAACGCGTCCGGCTCGTTCAAGGCGCGGCGCGCGTCGGTGTCCTGCTACGAGGCCCGCGAGCGTGGCTACGAGGGTGTCGCCACGGCCACGTCGGGCAACTACGGCGCGGGCGTGGCCTCCCAGGCGGCCATGCGTCGGCTGAAGTGCATCGTGCTGCAGGAGGTCTTCGACTCCGAGGGCATCGGCCAGCCGGAGATCGTCGAGAAGTCCCGCGCCTGCGAGGCCTACGGTGCCGAGGTCCAGCGCCTGTCGGTCGGGCCGGAGCTCTTCTACCAGATGCTCGTCACGCTGGAGACGACCGGCTTCTTCAACGCCTCGCTCTACACGCCCTTCGGCATCCGCGGCGTGGAGACCCTCGGCGCCGAGATCGGCCGTGAGGTGCAGGAGCGGTACGGCGTCGCCCCGGCCGCGGTCGTGGTCACCCAGGCGGGCGGCGGCAACCTCACGGGCACCGCCCGCGGGCTGCGCGCCGTCGGCTGCGCGGACACCAGGGTCGTGGCCTGCTCGGTCGACCTGTCCGGGCTGCACATGGCCAGCGACGTGGACTTCAACCGCAAGTCGTTCACGACGGGCCACACGGGCTTCGGCGTCCCCTTCGCCAGCTGGCCCGACCGCACCGACGTGCCGCGCAACGCGGCTCGCTCCCTGCGCTACATGGACGACTACCAGCTGGTGACCCAGGGCGAGGTGTTCTACATCACCGAGCTGCTCACCAAGCTGGAGGGCATCGAGCGCGGCCCGGCGGGCAACACCTCGCTGACGTCCGCGGTGTCCCTGGCGTCGCAGCTGGGCGAGGACGAGGTCGTGGTCGTCCAGGAGACGGAGTACACCGGGGCGGGCAAGCACCACAACCGCCAGCTGTCGTTCGCTCGCGAGCGGGGCGTCGAGGTGACGGTGGGCGACCCGGCGGGCAACGTGCCGGGCGAGCGGATCGTCATACCGGAGAAGCTCTCCCAGGTGCACGGCAGGCCGATGGACCTGGACCGCATCCGGCGCTCCTATCTCAAGAACGCGGTCAAGGTGCTGGCTCCCGCGCAGTGGACCGACACCGACTACGACTACCTCGCCGCCGAGACCAACACCACGCGTGCGTGGGTCGAGGCCAACCTCCCCACTCCCACGGAAGGCTGAACTGACATGACCGACGAGACCCCGGACCTCACGCCGCCGAGCCCGGAGCGCGACGTCACCCCCGAGCCGACGGCCGAGACGACCAGCGACGAGCGCACCGCCCGCTTCGCGAGGCGGCAGGCCGAGCTCGACGCGATGAGCGACGAGGACCTCAAGGCCCGCTTCTGGGAGCTGTCGCACCGGATGATGGAGCCGGTCGTCGAGCTCGCCCGCACCCACACCAGCCCCTCGATCGAGCGAAGCATCCTGCTGCGCATGGGGATCGACTCGGTCAGCAGCCACGGCGTGGTCGACAAGATCTACGACAAGGGCCTGCTCGGCAAGGGCGCCGGCCACGTCGTGCTCAAGGTCTCCCACAAGCTCGGCTGCGACGTGCGCGCCGCCGCCAGGGCGATCACCGACGACGACACCGTCCTCGACGGGTTGTTCGACACCACCACCGCCCAGGCCAAGTGAGGGACACGACGATGACCGACCAGCAGCAGCCGATGGGTCCCCTGGACGAGAACGTCAAGCTCGACATCGAGCACATCCTGCAGGACCTGGAGCACTACCGTCCTCGTCGCAAGGGCTGGGTGTGGCGCGAGGTCCCCGCCGACGGCGTCGACATGGGCCCCTTCCACTACCGCGACATGGCCGAGCCGCTCGCGAAGTCGCTGGGTCTGCCCGCCTCGAAGTACTTCGGGGGCATCGACCCGCAGCCCAAGTGCGTGGTCACCACGGAGATCGCCTCGGGTCGCTTCGAGGACGACATCCGCCGCATGCGCATGGCGGCCTGGCACGGCGCCGACCACCTGATGGTGATCCGCACGACCGGCCAGTCCCACATCGACGGCCTGCTCGAGGGCACCCCGGAGGGCATCGGCGGCGTGCCGATCACCCGCAAGCAGATCCGCGCGTCCCGCAAGGCCTGCGACCTGATCGAGGACGAGGTGGGTCGCCCGATCAACTTCCACTCCTACGTGTCCGGCGTGGCCGGGCCCGAGGTGGCGGTGCTCTTCGCGGAGGAGGGCATCAACGGCGCCCACCAGGACCCGCAGTACAACGTGCTCTACCGCAACGTGAACATGTACCGCTCGTTCGTGGACGCCGCCGAGGCCAAGAAGGTCATGTCCGGCGCCGGGATCTTCCAGATCGACGGGGCGCACAACGCCAACGCGACGGCCAAGGCCGGCTGGCTGGTCATGCCCGAGCTGATGGTGCAGCACGGCATCAACTCGGCCTTCTCGGTCATGGTCGGTATGCCGAAGGAGCTCATCGGCCTGTCCACGGTGCCGCCGAACTCCCCGCCGGCTCCGAAGCTCTGGTACGACCTGCCCTACGCGGTCGCGCTGCGGGACTTCTTCTCGGACTTCAAGATGCGCGCGCAGCAGAACACGCGCTACATCGAGGCCGACATCGAGGAGGCCGTGCGCACGCACACCATCGACACGCTGATCTCGATGCTGACGCGCGCCGACATCCAGTCCACGATCACGCCCGACGAGGGCCGCAACGTGCCGTGGCACTACAACAACGTCCGCGGCCTGCAGACCGTCAAGCAGGTGTGGGCGGGCCTGGACGGCATCAACGACCTGGTCGGCCTCAAGCACGACGGCCCGCTCGGGGAGATGGTCCGCGACCTCAAGGTCCGCTCGGTCGCCTTCCTGGAGGAGGCCATCGAGCAGGGCGGCTACTTCGCGGCGGTCGAGAAGGGCTTCTTCGTCGACTCGGCGAAGTACCCCGAGCGCAACGGCGACGGCATCGCCCGGGACGGCCAGGGCGGTGTGGGCGCGGGCTCGATCGTCGAGCGCGACGCGGACTACTTCGCGCCGGTGTCCTGCCACTTCGGCCACAACACCATCCCGGAGTTCGTGCATGAGCTGGTGGGTCACCGCGTCGAGCGGCCCGAGGACGCCATCGGCGGCGACACCCTGTCCGACCCCGACAAGATCGTCTACATCGACGAGCTCGACCCCGAGGACTCGGCGTCGGCGCGCCTGGAGGCGACCAAGCCCTATCGCAGCGGCGGGCAGATCAAGCCCGAGGCCGAGTGGGCGGGCGACGGCACGGTGCTGATCCAGCTCTTCGTCCCGGAGAACGAGGACATCGCCGACGTCTACGCCGTGGAGATGGCCAAGAAGATGGGTCTGCAGGACCCGGAGGTCATCAACACCGAGGCGATGCACCCCTCGGAGGGCACCTTCGTCGAGGTCAAGGGCAAGGTCGGCTTCGCGATCGACCGCTCGTCGTTGAAGATCCCGGAGAAGGAGGTCATCCTCCCCGAGGAGGAGCTGCGCGAGGTCGTCGGCAAGGTCGGTCTGCGGGTCGTCGCCGGCACCGTCGGCGAGGACGAGCACTCGGTCGGGCTGCGCGAGATCCTGGACATCAAGCACGGCGGCATCGAGAAGTACGGCGTGAAGTACGACTACCTCGGCACCTCGGTCCCGCTGGACAAGATGGTCGACGCGGCGATCGAGACCGGCGCGCAGGCGATCCTGATCAGCACGATCATCAGCCACAACGACGTGCATCGGTCGATGATGCGCAAGCTCGACGCCCTGTGCCGGGAGAAGGGCATCCGCGACAAGGTCGTCCTGATCGCCGGTGGCACCCAGGTCAACCGCGAGATGGCGGCGGAGACCGGCCTGGACGCGACCTTCGGCCGCGGCACCAAGGGCATCCACGTGGTCAACGCCATGGTCAAGACGCTCCGCGCCCGCAACCAGGCCTGACCTACCGGGGGTAGTCGGATCAGCCGGGCCTCGTTGCCCAGGCGAGTCCGACTACCCCCGGTAAGTTCCGCCCGCGGCCTTCGGGCCCGCGATCCCCCACCCTGCCCCGCACCCGACCCCGGAAGGACCCGCATGGCCTCCGTCGACATCCTGACCATCGAGGTCGGCTCGACCATCACCAAGGTCAACGGCTTCCGTCGCGCCGACGGCCGGCTGGAGCACGTGGCGCAGGGCTTCGCGCCGACCTCCGTCGCCCAGGGCGACGTGGGCATCGGCGTCGACGCGGCGATCGCCGACCTCGAGCGGGCATACGGCGGATCCGTCGCCGGGGTCACGACCTACGTCAACAGCTCGGCGGCCGGCGGGCTGCGCATGACCGTGCACGGGCTGACCGTCTCGATGACCGCCCGCGCCGCCCGCGAGGCCTCTCTCGGGGCCGGGGCGATCGTCCAGCAGGTCACCGCCGGTGCCCTGGACGAGGACGACGTCGAGGACGTGCGCGAGATCGCGCCCAACATCATCCTGCTCGCCGGTGGCGTCGACCACGGCGAGAAGAAGGTCGTCGTCGACAATGCCAGGGCGCTCGCCCCGGTCGCGGCCGAGCTCGGCGTCCCGGTGATCTATGCCGGCAACTCCGCCGCGCGCCGCGGGGTGACCCGCGCCTTCGAGGAGCACGGCGTCGAGCTGATGCTGGCCGACAACGTCTTCCCCGCCGTCGACGTGCTCGACGTGGAGCCGCTGCGGGTGCTGATCCACGAGGTCTTCAACCGCCACATCACCCGCGCCGCCGGCATGGGCCGCTTCGCCGAGATCACCGACCGCGGGATCCTGCCGACGCCGGGTGCGGTGCTGCGCGGGGCCGAGCTCTTCGCCGCGGAGCTCGGGGACGTGCTCGTCGTCGACGTGGGTGGGGCGACCACCGACATCCACTCGGTGACCGAGGGGTCCTTGGAGTATGCCGGGAAGGTGCTCGACCCCGAGCCGCGCGCCAAGCGCACCGTCGAGGGTGACCTCGGGGTCTACGTCAACGCCCGCAACGTGGTCGAGGCCTACGGCGACGAGACCTGGGCCGCCCGCCTCGACGACCTCGAGGCGATGCCCGCGACCGACCGGCAGCGGGAGCTGACGCGCTGGCTGTGCGCCACCGCCGTCCAGGTGGGCGTCAAGCGGCACGCGGGCAGCCTGACCGACATCTACACCCCCACGGGCAAGAAGCAGGTGGTCCGCGGCAAGGACCTCACCGCGGTCCGCTGGGTGGTCGCGACCGGTGGCGCCCTGACCCGCGTCGAGGGCTCGGCCGAGGTGCTGCGGTCGGTGTGCACCGGCCCGGGCGCGCACCTGCTGCCCGAGCCGACGGCGCGCGTGCTCGTCGACCGGGACTACCTCTTCTCGGCGCTCGGCACGATCGGGGAGGAGCTGCCCGACGAGGTGCGGGCGACCTTCCGGGCGTGGGTCGCGCAGGCCGACCCCGAGGGGGCCGCGGCAGCGCGGCATACCGCCCAGACCGGCGACGTCGGTGCGGAGGGCACCGCCGCCGCAGACGACGCCGACCGGACCGCCGAGGAGCAGGCATGACCACCCACCCCACCCCGCGGCTGGAGATCTATCCGGAGCGGATCACCTACAACACGCTGGCCGTCAGCGAGCTCGCGCACGAGCACGGCGCGAGCGTGGCCGGCGTCGCCAAGGTGACCTGCGCGCACCCGGCCGTCGTGGACGCGCTGGTCGCGGGCGGGGTCGACATGATCGCCGACTCCCGCATCGACAACCTGCGGCACTCGCGCGAGCGGGGCATCGACCTGCCGCTGATGCTGCTGCGCATCTCCGAGCCGTCGCGGGCCACGGAGATCGTGGAGTTCGCGGACATCTCGCTGAACTCCTCGCTCACCACGATGCAGGTGCTGTCCGAGGCCGCCATCGCGGCGGGCAAGCGGCACCAGGTGATCCTCATGGTCGACGTGGGCGACCTGCGCGAGGGCGTCTGGCCCGACCGCGCGGTGGAGGTGGCCTTCGGTGCGGCGCAGCTGCGCGGCATCGAGGTCGTCGGGCTCGGCTGCAACCTGGCGTGCTTCGGCGGGGTGGTGCCCAGCGAGGAGAACATGAAGGTCCTTGTCGACGTCCGGGACGCCGCGCGCGCCGCGACCGGTCTGGAGCTGCCGCTGCTGTCGGGCGGCAACTCCGCGTCGCTGCCCTTCCTGGCGTCGGGACACATGCCCGAGGCGATCAACAACTTCCGGATGGGTGAGTCGATCATCCTGGGGCGCAACGTCTTCGACCGCTCGCCGTGGCCGGGCACCCGGCAGGACACGGTCAGGCTCGTGGTCGAGATCGTCGAGCTGGAGCGCAAGCCGTCGGTGCCGATCGGCAAGCGCGGGCAGAACGCGTTCGGCGAGGAGCCGGCCTTCGAGGACCGCGGGACGCGGCTGCGCGCCATCGTCAACCTCGGTCGTCAGGACGCCGTGGTCGACGGACTGGACCCGCTCGACCCCAACATCTCGATCCTGGGCGCGAGCAGCGACCACATGATCATCGACGTCGAGGACGCCGCCGACGCGGGCTCGCTCAAGGTCGGTGACGAGCTGGCGTTCTACCCGGACTACGCCGCGCTGCTGGCGATCTCGACCAGCCCGTATGTCGAGAAGGTGGTCATGGACCACCCGCGCAAGGGGATCCCGACGGTCGAGTGACCGGTGCCTGCCACCCGCCAGCTGTCGGGCCCCGGTAGTCGGCCATCCTGCCGCGAGCCTCAATCACCACGTGGGCCATCGGAATCGCGCTGGCCACATCGCCGGCTTCCGTCCTGGCCTGCGCACCGGCCGTTGCTGCCTCCTCGCTGAGTGTGCAGGCGCAACTCCAGGGACTGGCGGCGCCTTCGGCGAAGGATGTGCCGTCCCGGCTCTGGGCTGCTCCCGGAGTGATCGACCGGACCGTGTTCGAGGTCAAGAAGCAGAACGACTGGTACGAGAAGGCGGGTCAGCCTTGGCACATCTCCAAGGAACGCTCAGGAGCTCCCCACGGCGGCAGTGCCTGGAAGCTCGACAACCCTGAGAATGTCCGGATCGCCACGCTCGCCAGCGACGGCAAGGTTCTCCGGTGGGGGTGAGCGATGTACCGGAGGGTCGGCGATGACGTGCCTGCGGGGATCCTCCCGGCTGCGGTGCACCGGGTGCGCCGCGGTCCCGGTGGCGGGGTGGTCAGCGCCCACAGCTGGTGCGACGGCGAGGTCGGCGGCGCCGAGCTGCTCGACGACGAGCTCGCGGTGGGAGTGTCGTCCAGGCGTCCAGGCGTCCGGCCTGGGCACCCAGATCCCCGCGATCCGGGACGGTCTGCTGACCGACGACGACGAGGTGGTCGCCCACGCGCTCACGCACGCGGGACCCCACCTGCTGTGGCTGACCCGGCCGAGCCCCACGCCTCGCGGCGTGGTGGTCTGCGACCTGGTGGCGTCGCTCGCCGAGTCGCTGCACACCGCTGCGGTGGCGGTCTCGGACGATGCCGCGCTGGTAGAGGACCTGCTCGACCTCGATGTCGAGGAGGCCGCCGCGCAACGCTTCCGGGCGTGGTCGGACGGCCCGCACACCGCGCTGTGATCCCCGCCGCCGCAGGGCGGGCTCGACGTGGTGACCGTGGTCCGCGCCGACCGCTGCGGGGCCGGCGTGCTGCGGCTCCTGCCTGACCGCTCCGAGTGGTATCCGCACGGCTTCGGGCTCCAGGCGCTCCCACAGGAGCCGGACGCCGACGTCGCCGAGCTGCTCGGCCGGGTGGTCGCCGAGCTGGCCATCCGCTGACTGACCGCGCCGGGCCCGAGGTCAACCGCCCAGACCGATCCTGCCCGCTGCGGGCGGCTGCGGGTCAGGTGGCGCCGGGTGCGTCATCCTGGCGGGGGCGAGCCGGCCTGGTGACAGAGGGCCGCTGCAGGGCGAGGGGTATGACGGGCGCCGGGATGACCCGTGGCGACTCGCCCCGGCCGCGGGGCTCGGCGGTGGCGAACGACGCCTGCGGCAGGTGCTCGCTCAGGGGCACGGCGGCACCGCCCGGACCGGGTGTGGCGTCATACAGCAGGCCGTGCCGGGTCGCCGTGGTGCGCTCGGGTGGCAGCTGCCGGACCCACCGGGCATAGGGCTTGCCCAGCCAGGTCCACCACTGCTCGCCCGGCACCAGTCCGTCCCAGCCGTCCCTGGTGGCGGGGATCAGCGGCCACTCGGACTGCGAGTCGTGCCAGAGGGCGCGGCCGCTCCAGATCGCTCCCCGCTCCTCCTGGGCGTAGGCGTAGACGGTGGGGAGCTCGTCGACGAGGCGCACCAGCAGGGCCCGCGCGGCCGCTGTCCAGGCCGGCTCGCGCATCGGCTCGGCGAGGAAGCGCAGGTCCACGTGCCAGAAGGGCTTGTCGGCGGGAGTGCCGGGCAGGGTGCTGAGCGTGCCCTCCACGCAGGGCAGTCGTCCGGTCGTGGCCAGGAGCTGGTCGGGCTCGCGCCAGGCTCGCAGGAAGCCTCCGCGGCCGTCCCGGGAGACGTTGCCCTGCAAGGGATCCAGCACGCCGAACCGGCGGGGGAGGGCCTCGGGCAGCAGCGACTCCACCGCGTCGAGGACGGTCCGGGCGGCCTCTTCGGTGATGTCCACCGAGCGGCACCACCAGCTCAGCTCCAGGGTGCTCACCCGGGTGTCGGGCGCCGGGCGGGCGGTCGCGCGCAGTCCCCGCCGCGCCCAGACCTGCCCGGTCTGGCGGTCCAGCGCCGCCCCGTCGAGGGCGGCGGCCAGGCGGCGGGCGAAGCGGATCGCGTGCGGGATCTCCGAGGGGATGGACCCCTCCACGAGGACGGCGTACTGCACGGCCGCGCCCAGCACGGCGGCGGTGACCTCGGGGTCGACGTCCTCGGGCTCGACGGCGACCGGGTCCTCGACGGTGAACGAGGAGCGTCGGCGGGCGCCGCGGACGATCGTGGTCTCGCCCGCGGCCGGGTCGCCGAGGGACAGGCCGGCGCACGACGCGACCACGCCGGTCAGCTCGGCGGGCGTGGCAGCCCGAGGAGCTCACACCACCAGGTCGTAGGACATGCGCCCATGCTGGCAGAGCGCCCGCCGGACGAGCAGCTCACCAGCGGCCGGGGATCCCCGTGACCACGACGCCGGAGGGCACGTCCTTGGTCACCAGGGCACAGGCCCCGACCACGGTGTCGTCGCCGACCGAGAGTCCTTGCAGCACATGGCTGCCCGTCCCGAGGAGCACCCGCGCGCCGACGCGCACCTCGCCCGCCACGACCGCGGCCGGGTTGGCGGACGTGCAGGGTCCGAGCTCGCTGTCGTGCCCGATCGCGACGTTGGGGTTGAGGTGGACGTGCTCGTGCAGGGTGATGTTGGTGGTCAGGCGCGCGCCGGCGAGGATCACGGTGCCGGGGCCGATGGTCACGCGGGACCCGATGGTGGTGTCCGGGTGGATGGCGGTCGCGGCCCGGTGCCCGGCGGCGTCCAGGCGCGCGGCGAGGCGCTCGCGGATCGCGCCGTCGCCGATGCCGACGACATACTCCGTGCTCGCGTCGACGCTCTCCAGCCACGCGTCGAGGGTGCCGAGGTGCGGGAGGTGCCGGTCGGCGAGGCGCTGCCGGTTGCGCTCGGAGGGGGCGTCGTCGACGACACCGATCACGGTGCGGCCCTGGGCGATCAGGACGTCGAGGGTCTCCCGGCCGAAGCCTCCCGCACCCACGACCACGACTCCGCGTGCCGACATGGTGGCCCCTCTCGCGCGACGATGCGACGAGGCTACCTGCGCAGACGCCCCGCGGCCCCCGGGCGCGCGGCGGGGACGGGGCTGTGGGATAACGGATCCATGCTCTACGCGACGCACGCCCAGGTCGACCTGTCCGCCATACGTCACAACCTCGACGGGGTGCGCTCGGCGGTGGGGGACCGGACGGTGCTGGTCGCGGTCAAGGCCGACGCCTACGGCCACGGGGCCGTGGCCGTCTCGCGGATGGTGGAGCGGACCGGGTGCGCCGACTGGCTGGGCGTGGCGACGGTGCCCGAGGCGCTGGAGCTGCGCGAGGCGGGGATCACCCTGCCGATCCTCAAGCTGTCGCACTGCTTCCCAGGGGAGGAGATGGAGGCGGCTATCGCCGCGGACGTCGTCACCGCGGTCCCGTCCCGGGAGTGTGCGGACGCGCTGCAGGAGGCGGCGGCCCGGGTGGGGCGGCCGGCGCGGGTGCACCTCAAGGTCGACACCGGTATGGCGAGGATCGGGGTCGCCGCGGACGAGGCGGCCGAGCTCGCGGACCACGTCGAGGCGCTGCCGGACGTGCGCCTGGAGGGGATCTTCACGCACCTGCCGGTGTCGGACACGGCCGCGCAGGACGAGTTCACCGAGGATCAGATCGCCCGCTTCCGCGCGGTCGTGGACGCGGTGCACGCCCGCCTCGGGCGCACCCTGGAGCACGTGCACTGCGCGAACTCCGGTGGCGTGCTGGGCCACTCGTCGTCGTGGTTGACGATGGTGCGGCCGGGGATCATGGCCTACGGCTACTACCCCGACGCGACCACCCCGCGGTCGATCCCGCTGCGGCAGGCGGTGCGGTGGGTGAGCCGGATCAGCTTCGTCAAGCGGGTGCCGGCGGGCACGACGGTGGGCTACGGCCGCACCTGGCACAGCCAGCAGGACCGGTGGATCGGGACGATGCCGGTGGGCTATGCCGACGGCTACGACCGACAGCTGTCCAACCGCGGGCGGGTGCTGATCGGCGGGCGCTCGTGCCCGATCGCGGGGCGGGTGTGCATGGACCAGACCATGATCGACCTCGGCCCCGCCGACCAGCCGTGCCCCGTCGAGGTGGGTGACGAGGTGGTGCTGCTCGGCGCGAGTGGCGACGCCGAGATCAGCACCGACGAGATGGCCGACCTGCTGGGGACGATCACCTACGAGGTGACCTGCAACATCGGCAAGCGTGTGGGGCGGGCCTACACCGACGCCTGATGGCGCGTACTACTTTCTGTAACAGAACTCTGCGATACTGTCGCGGTGAGTAACCGTATCGCTCGGGCGTGAGGCGGTGCCCGCGTGAGCTCCGCACGCCGCGGCGTGCTGGCCATCGTCGGTGGCACCGCGGGTGGTCAGCTCCTGGCGCTTGCCTGCGCCCCGATCATCAGTCGGCTGGTGCCTCCGCACGAGTACGGGCCCTTCGCCGTGGTCAACGCCGCGATCATCGCGCTGTCCACGGTGGGAGCACTTCGTCTGGACCTGGCGATCCCCGTGCCTGACGACGACGACGAGGCGCTGGACGTCGCCCGCCTCGGCCTGACGGTCGCCTCGGTCCTCGGTCTGGTCCTCACGCCGGTCGCCTGGTGCGCCCGGGGGAGCGTGGCCGGGGCTCTGCGTCTCGACGTCGATCCCTCCCTGCTCTTCTGGATTCCGTTGACCGCCTCGCTGGCCGGGGCCTTCACCGTCCTCAACCAGCTGGCCATACGGAGGCGGATGTATGCGGCCATCGCGCGGCGCTCCCTGGTGCAGGCTGCCGCGGTCTCGTTGCTGCAGGTCGCGGCGGCGGCGCTGCACGGGGGTGCCCACGGACTGGCCTTCGGTCTCGCTGCTGGGCAAGCTCTCGGCATCGCCACCCTGGTCCGGGCCCTGCGATCGGAGGGTGCCGGGGCGCGAGAGCGCTCGTCGGCCCCGCTGCGCACCACTCTGGTCCGCTACCGCTCCTTCCCCCTCCTGCTGGCTCCGTCAGGCCTCGTCAACTCCTTGGGTCTGCAAGCCCCGGTGCTCATCCTGGCGTCGCTCTACGGCACCACGGTCTCAGGGTGGCTCGGCATGACCCAGCGGGTTCTGGGTCTCCCGCTCGCCCTCGTGGGGGTCGCTCTGGCACAGGTGTACGTCGGGGAGTTCGGGGCGGCGCGACGGGCCCGATCCCCGGTGCTGCTGGGCCTGTTCCTCCGCACGTCGGCACGCCTGCTGGCCGCAGGTCTGGCCATGGGGGCCGTGCTGGTCGTCCTCGCCCCGTGGGTCTTCACGACGGTCCTGGGCGCGCAGTGGCGGGTCAGCGGGGAGTATGCCCGGGTGATGGCGGTCGGCCTGGTGGCTCAGCTCGTCGCGGCACCGCTCTCACAGACGGTGGTGGTGATGGGCAAGGTGGCGTGGCAGGCGGGCTGGGACCTCTCTCGCCTGGTCCTGTGCGCCGGGGTCGTCGTGCTGGGACACCAGCTCGCCTGGCCCGCGTCGACGACGGTCGCGGCTCTGGGAGCTGCGTGGGCGCTGAGCTATGCGCTCCTGTGGGTACTGTCCTGGCTGGCCCTGTGCGCGGCTGATGCGCGACCGGGCTGCTAGGCCGACTCCGACGGCGACCCACAGGCCCCGGTTGCCGTTGACGTCGCCCGATACCAGGGCGTTGATCAGGAAGAACAAGAACAGGGCGGTCATCGCCAGCTCAGCTGGCGTGACCTGGTGACGCCACTGGCGACGTAGCGCCACCACCACGGCCAGGAAGGTCGCAGCCCCGGCCGCCCAGCCTCCCTCGGAGGTCACCTCCGCGATGACGTTGTGGGGATACTGCACGTAGCCGGAGTCGAGCGTGGCGAAGCCCATGTAGTCGTAGAGACCGCCCCACCCGATGCCGGACGGGTGGTGAAGGGCCGCGTCGACGGCATAGCGCAGCAGCGTGGCGCGCATGTCGGCCGAGGCGCCCGCGGTCTCGAACAACCGATCGTCCGCGCCACCCGCTGCGGCCCAGGCGCCGCCGAGGGCGAGGATCAGCAGCACCACCAGAGTCCGTCGGATGCGTCCGGAGGCACGCGAGAGGGCCACGACCGTGAGGACTGCCAGCACGGAGGCGAGGACGGGTCCTCGGGAGGCGGTGCGCAGGACGGCGTAGCCCGCCACGAGGGCCAGCAGGAGAGCGAGTGCCCGATGCCGGCGTCGAGCCAGGCCCACGGTGAGCAGGACGACCAGGGCACCGCCCGCGGCGCGTCCCAGACCGATGGTGCTGCCCCCTTCGGAGTACAGGCGTGAGGACGAGGCGGCCGGGTCGACGACCGCCAGGGCGATCGTGACGAGCCCCACGGCCACGACCGACCGCAGCCAGGTCCGCCGCGCTCGGTGGCTGTCGATCAGCACCAGGCCGCCCATCACGCACAGCGGAGCCAGCACGAAGACGTGGACGTGCTTCTGCGCGGCGTAGGTGTTCTCCGGTGATGTGCTGGTGAGCAGCCCGCCCAGGAGAGCGGCGAACCACAGGAGGAGCGGCAGCGGTGAACCGCGGGCCCGTCGACGCCCCGCCAGCGTCCACAGCACCACCACGAGCACGACCGCCCCGGCCAGGATCGTCAGGTCCACCGGGATCCACGCGAGGTAGCGCGATCCCTTGACGTAGCCGCCGAGGGCCAGGATCGCCAGCGCGGTCGGACCGACGGCGGGGGAGCGGCCGGTGGCCCCTGTGGTCACCGAGACACCAGCTCCGCCACCAGGGCGCAGAGCCGCTGCGCCTCGTTCTCGAAGCTGAAGTGCTCCACCACGGCCTGCCTGCCCCGGGCTCCCATGGCGGCAGCCTCCTCGGGGTCGGCCAGCAGGGCCTCCACGGCCTGGGCCACGGCTCGCGGGTCGGTGGCGTCGACGAAGAGGCCACAGTCGTAGGGGCCGAAGGTCTGGACCCAGTACGGAAAGTTCGATGCGACGAACGGCCGCCCGGCGGCAAGGTACTCGTAGACCTTGGTGGGCTGGGACTCCAGGTGGTTGGGCAGCGGGAGAAGGACGGCGAGACCGGCTGCGGATCGGGCCAGGATCGGGGGGACCTCGTCCGGGGCCACCGTCCCTAGATAGGTCACGCCGTCCGGGAACGACCTGCCGTGGACCTCCTTGGCGCACGGGCCGACCAGCACGACCTCCGGCGGGTCGGTGAGCATCCGCGGCAACGCGCACATCGCGTCGTACCCGCGACCGACGCTGATCCCACCCGCGTAGCACACGAGGGGAGGAGTGCTCCTGGGATAGGGCGCCGGGTCGGGGAAGTCCTTCAGCCAGGGGTAGTTCTGGACCAGGACGGTCCGGGCGCGTTCGTGGCACCGACCGATGTGCGGGGTGGCGACCACGACGGCATCCAGTCCGTGGTCGGCCGCTCGCTCCAGGGCCCGCGCAGCGCGCGCCACCAGGGGGCGGAGGGCCCGGGGCAGATAGGGCTTCCCCGCCACCTGCTGCGGCAGGTCCTCGTGGGCGTCGTAGACGACGCGGCACCCCCGGTGCAGGAGTCGGTAGAGCAGCAGCATGGGGATCAGCTCGGGGTCGTGCCCGTGGACCACGTCGGGGCGCCTCGCGGACAGCCGCCGCCAGGCGGCCACCGGGCCGAGGACCATCCGCGACCACCGTCCTCGGCGCCTGGGGAGGCCCAGGACGGGGATGCCCTCGACGACCTCGTCCCGGTCGTGGACCGCCACCAGCAGCACGTCGTGGCCGGCCTGGGCCAGGGCGGTGCACTCCTTGCGCAGGATGCGGTTGTCCCGGACGGGGTGGGCGGTCGTGACGTGCATGACCCGTGTCATCGAGATGTGCTCCTGTCGGCGCGATCTTCGTGGACCCGGTCCAGGACCGCCGCCAGCCGACGAGCGGCCTCCCGCCGGGAGAACCGCGTGCGGATGAGGGTGTCCGCTGTGCGGCGCCACTCGGCTCGCTGCTGGTCACTCGCGGCTCCAACGAGGCGGATCCCCTCCGCCAGAGAGCCGGAGTCGCCGACGTGGCCGCACCGGTCATGGCCGATGAGCCCGGTCACCGCGTCCCCGGCGTTGCTGACGACGGGCAGACCTGCGGCCAGGTAGTCGAAGAGCTTGTTGGGGCTCATCCCCAGCCGGAACACCTCCAACGGCGTCACGGAGTGCACGCCGATGTCGCAGCAGGCCAGGAGCATCGGAAGGTCCTGCTTCGGGACGGGATCGGCGAAGCGCACGTTGCTCAGGCCCTCCCGCCGGGCACGAGACTGCGCGTCGTGCTTGGCCGGGCCGTCGCCGACGAGGACGAAGTCCACCTCGGGGACGCTCGCCGCAGCGTCGAGGATCAGGTCGATCCCGTCCTTGGGGCCATGCGCTCCCGCGAACACCGCCGTCGTGCGGTCGATCCCCAGGGAACGACGCCTCTTCTCGCGGTCCTGGGGCGAGAGGTGCAGGTCGTAGGGCTCCGTGCCGTTGGGAACCACCGTGCAGCGCTGGGGGTCTGCGCCCAGGCGGGACAGGTGCTGCTCCCAGCCGGTCGTGACGACGACGATCTCGTCCGCCCGCCGCACGACGAAGCGCTCGACGGCCTCAAGACCCCGGTGGGTCCACGATCCGCGGGTGAGCAGTCCTGCCGCGACGAAGGACTCCGGCCACAGGTCGCGGATCTCCAGCACCAGCGGGACGCGCACCGTCCGGGCCAGGGCCCAGCCGGCGACGGCGGTCAGCAGGTGCGGGGTGGAGGCGAAGACCACGTCAGGTCGGTGCCGCAGCCCGAAGCCCACGGCCTGCACGCAGTAGGCGACCCAGGACGTCAGGCGGGCTCGCGGGCTGCCGTCGCTGGCCGGCACGGGCACGAGCCGGAAGCCGGGGTCTCGCGTGGTGAATCTCTGCTGGCTGTAGTGGTTGCGGTCACCGGCGAGCACCACGGCCCGCCAGCCGGGGCACCGGCCGAACAGGTCGGCATGGCGGGTCCCGCCACCCTGGTCGCGGGGGAGCGCGAACTGGTTGAGGACGAGGACACGTCTCACGAGGAACCTCCTGCGTGCGCGGTGGTCTCGGCGCTGCCGCGGAAGGCGGGCATGGTGGCGTGGCCCTCGGCGCTCACACCCTCCCGCCCCACCACGGTGGCGATCGTGCGCGCCAGGATGCGCAGGTCCAGGCCGAGCGAGCGGCGGTCGACATATTCCACGTCGAGAGCGAAGCGCTCCTCCCAGGACAGTCCGTTGCGGCCGCTGACCTGCGCCAGCCCGGTCAGACCCGGGCGGACCTCGTGCCGGCGGGCCTGGACGGGGGAGTAGCGCGGCAGGTAGTCCATCAGCAGCGGGCGGGGTCCGACCAGGCTGAGGTCGCCGCGCAGCACGTTCCACAGCGTCGGGAGCTCGTCGATGCTGCTGGCCCGCAGCCAGCGGCCCAGCCGCGTCAGGCGATCCGCGTCGTCGTGGGAGCCACCTGCCTGGGCGGGAAGCAGCATCGTGCGCATCTTCACCATCTCGAAGGGTTTTCCGTCGAGACCGGGTCGGGTCTGGCGGAAGAGCACGGGCGAGCCCATGGTCCCGCGCACGGCCGCTGCTGCGAGAGCCTGCACCGGTGCCGTGACCACCAGGCCCGTCGCCGCGACGGCCACGTCCAGCCCGCGCTTGAGGACTTCGTACGTCGACGGCGTCACGCGGCCTCCCGCAGGGTGGCGTGCAGGGCCGTGACCACCCGGTCGACGTCGTCGTCGGTGAGGTCGGCGCCGCTCGGGAGGTTGACCCCCTGGGCGAAGAGCGCCTCGCTCGTCCCGTCCAGGAAGGCACGGCGCCCGGCGAAGACCGGCTGCAGGTGCATCGGCTTCCACAGGTGTCGGGCCTCGATCTCCTGCTGCGACAAGGCAGCGACGACGTCGTCGGCGGTGGTGGACCACACATCGGGGTCGAGCACGATGCTCGTGAGCCAGCAGTTGTCCTGGGCGTCGTCCCGATCGCTCCCGCGCCCCAGCAGACGGATCCCCGCGAGCCCGCCGAGGAGTTCGGCATACCGCTGCCGGATCTCACGGCGCCGCTCGATCAGCGTGTCGAGGCGCCTCAGCTGGCCCCGTCCGAGGGCGGCCAGGACGTTGGACAGGCGGTAGTTGAAGCCGATGTCCTCGTGCTCGTACCACGGCACCGGCTGCCGGGCCTGCGTCGCGAGGTGGCGCGCGCGCTCGACGACGGACTCGTCGTGGCTGAGCAGCATGCCGCCGCCGGAGGTGGTCATGATCTTGTTCCCGTTGAAGGACAAGGCCGCCGCCAGGCCGAAGGACCCGGCCGCCGCCGTCCCCAGCGAGGCTCCGAGCGCCTCGGCCGCGTCCTCCACGAGGGGTATGCCGCGCTCCGCGAGACCGGGGACGAGCACGTCATAGTCGGCGCACCGGCCGAAGAGGTCGACCGGGATCGCCGCGGCCACCGTCCGGCCGCCGGCGCTCAGCTCGTCGCAGGCCTGCAGCAGCAGGTGGGCGGCGACGTTGCCGTCGTCGCCGCGACTGTCGACGAAGGCGACCTCGGCACCGGTGTAGGCGACGGCGTTGGCGGTGGCGGCGAAGGTCATGGTCGGCACCAGGACGACCGTCCCCGGGCGGGCACCGACGTGGAGCAGGGCCAGGTGCAGGGCGGCGGTCCCCGAGCTGAGCGCGAGCGCGTGCGGCACCCCGACCCGCTCGGCGACCTCGTGCTCGAAGGCGTCGACGTGCGGTCCGAGGGGTGCGATCCACCCTGAGCGCAGGGCGTCCAGGACGAGCTCCTCCTCCACGGAGGTGACCTGGGCGCGGGACAGGTGGATGCGGCTCACCGGTGGTCCCCTCGATCGGGTTCGCCGAGCAGCGCCCCGGCCAGACCCACGCGGTCGGCGGGCAGGGGACCCTGGCCCTCGCGGGCGCACCCGCGCATCCACCCGGCGGCGCGCTCGTGCGTCAGCGGCATGCCGTCCACGGTCGAGCCGTCCAGCGGCGGCACGTCCACGCTGCTCACCAGCGGGTGGGCGGTGCCGCGGGAGCGGTCGGCGGCGTTGAACAGGTCCTCGGTCATCTTCTCGCCGGGGCGCAGCCCGGTGTAGACGATGCGCACGTCCGAGCGGCCCGACATCGCGACCAGGGTCTCGGCGATCTCGGTGATCCGCACCGGCCGGCCCATGTCGAGCACCATGACCTCGCCGCCCGCGCCCATCGCGGCCGCCTGCATGGTGAGCTGGCAGGCCTCGGGGATGAGCATGAAGTAGCGCTGCACCTCGGGGTGGGTCACGGTCACCGGGCCGCCGCGGGTGATCTGGCGGGTGAAGGCCGGGATCACCGACCCTCGCGACCCGAGGACGTTGCCGAAGCGGACGCTCATGTAGCGGCCGGTCGCCCGCCCGGCCATGTCCGCCGTGAGCCGTTCGGCGATGCGTTTGCTGTAGCCGAGCACGCAGACCGGGTCGGCGGCCTTGTCGGTGGAGATGTTGACGAAGGTCGACACCCCCGACGCCTGGGCGGCGCGCAGCACGTTGAGGGTGCCGAGGACGTTGGACTTCCACGCCTCCAGGGGATAGCGCTCCAGCAGCGGCAGGTGCTTGAGCGCGGCGGCGTGGAAGACGACGTCCGGCCGGTGCTGGCGCAGGACCCGCTGCATCGCCTCCTGGTCGCGGATGTCGGCGAGCACGATCGTGTCGCTCTCCAGCAGCCCGTGACCCTGCAGGTCGAGCTGCACGTCCTGGAGCGCGGACTCGTCGCGGTCGAGCATGACCAGCCGGGCCGGCTCGAACCGCGCTATCTGGCGGCACAGCTCGCTGCCGATGCTCCCGCCCGCGCCGGTGACGAGGACGGTGCGGCCGGCGAGCTGCCCGGCGATCGCGGTCTCGTCGAGGGTGATCGGCCGGCGGCCCAGGAGATCCTCGAGGTTGACGTCGCGGATGTCCTGCGGGGTGGGGTCCTGACCGAGCAGCTCGCCCATGGTGGGCAGCACCATGGCCTTGAGCCCGGCCTCGCAGGCCTGATCGTGCAGCTCGCGCACGGTGTCGGCGTCGGCCTCGCGGATCGCGATGATCATCCGCTGCGCGCCGGTCGCGGCCGCGACCCGGGTCAGGTCGTCGCGCCCGCCGCGCACCCGCACGCCCTCCACGGAGGTGCGGTGGGTCGCCGGGTCGTCGTCCAGCAGGGCGACCGGGCGGTATGCCGAGGTCGGGTCCTCCCGCATGGCCCGGATCAGCGCCCGACCGCTGCGGCCGGCGCCGTACACCAGCACCCGCTCCTTGCCCTCGGCCCGGTCGTTCTCCCGCTGTCGGGCGGCTCGCACGACGAAGCGTGCCGTCGTCATCAGCAGCACCGCCAGCAGCATCGCGATGACGGGCACGGCTCGGGGCAGGGGCGGGGGCGTCGCCAGCAGCGTCCAGGCGAGCAGTCCGGCGCCGGTGACGACCGCGGTGGTGGTGACGTCCAGCACCTCCTCGAAGGAGCCGCGGGTGTGGCCCTTGCGGTAGGGGCCGGTGGCGACGGAGACGAGGGCGTAGGCCGCGCCGCTCGCCAGGGCTGCGGCGGAGACGCTCGGCAGCAGGACCGGGGCGAGGGCGAAGGAGTAGCGCACCCAGGTCGCGAGGAGCACCGCGGACACCCAGACGAGGGTGTCGGCGGCGCCCCAGGTCAGCCGGACCAGACGGTCACGACGGGCGACGTAAGGCATGGCGCTCCTCACGATCAGTGATTCTTGACCCCTCCAAAGTAACCGCTTCGGCCCCCTGATGGGGAACAGTTCGTCACCCAGAGCGACTAGTGACCGTCGACGTCGTGGGCCGGCGCCCGCCAGATCCGGACCTCAGGTGACGTAGCGTGATCCTCATGAGTGAGCCCGCCCGCCTCCTCGTCGTGTGCACCGGCAACGTGTGCCGCTCGCCCTATCTCGAGCGCCTGCTCCAGGCAGCACTCGACCGGTCCTGGGGGGCGGGCGCGGTCGAGGTGCGCAGCGCCGGCACCGGAGCCCTCGTGGGCCACCCCATGGACCCGGCCGTCCTGGACCGGCTGCGCTCGGCCGGGGGCGAGGGCGACGACTTCCGGGCCCGGGCGCTGACGGTCGACCTCGTGGCACCGGCCCAGCTCGTGCTGACCGCGACGAGGGACCATAGGGCGGCGGTGGTGCGGCTGGCCCCGCGGGCGCTCGCGCGTACCTTCACGCTGCTCGACCTCGCCGACCTGGCGCGCGACCTCCCGGACGAGGCGCTGCCGGCGGTAGGTGCGGCACGGGACCGGCTCGCCGCGGTCGTGCCCCTGGTCGCCGCCCGACGTGGACGCCGACCCCCGCTGCCCCCGCAGGAGGCGGACCTGGTGGACCCCTTCCGACGGGACGCGGCCGTCCTGGACCGGATGACCGGTCAGGTGGCCGGGGCGCTCCCGCAGGTGCTGCGGGTCCTCGGCGACGGCGGGCGCTGACGCCTCGCCGGCAGCCCGGTCAGCGGTAGTCGGCAGCCCGGTCAACGGCCGTCCGGGCGCCGGTGCGCGCGCCGGTAGGCCGAGCGGGTGGTTGCCGTGGCCCCGGCCGGCACCGCCTGCGGCCGCCCGCGCCCCGCCCACGGGGTCCAGCGGCGGCGGCCCGATCCGGAGCCGGCCTCGGGCGCGTACGCGTAGCGGTCGCTGTAGTAGGAGTAGCCGTCGCCGCCCCTGGTGGGCACCCGGTTGACCACCAGGCCGAGCAGCCGGGCGTCCACGGCGCGCAGATGGTCCAAGGCCCGGGTCAGGTCCTCCTTGCGGATCACCCCGGCGCCGACGACCAGGACGGCGCCGTCGGCCAGCGTGGCCAGGACGGCCGCGTCGGTGACGGGCAGCACCGGAGGTGCGTCGATCACGACGTACTCGAAGTCCCGGCGCAGCCGGTCGAGCAGGTCGCGCATCGCCGGGGAGCCGAGCAGCTCGCTCGGGTTGGGCGGGATCGGGCCGGAGCCGAGCACGTGCAGGTTGTCGCCGAAAGGCTGCAGGACGTCCTCCAGGTCGGCCTCCCCGATGAGCACCGACGTCAGGCCGACGGCGCCCTCCAGCCCCATGTACTGCAGCAGTCGAGGACGACGCAGGTCGCCCTCGATGATGCAGACCTTGGCGCCGCTCGCCGCGAGGGTGAGCCCCAGGTTGCCCGTCGTCGTCGTCTTGCCCTCGCCGGGCAGGGAGGAGGTCAGCACGAGCACCCGTGGGTGGGTGGCGGCGTCCACGAACTGCAGGTTGGTGCGCAGCGTGCGGAAGGCCTCGGCGCGGGTGCTGTGCGCGTCGCTGTGCACGATGAGCGGGTGCGAGGATGCGTCGGGGTCGAAGTGGATGCTGCCGATGACCGGGTCCTCCGCGACCTCCTTGACCTCGCGCTCGCCCTTGATCGAGGTGTCGAGCAGGTCGCGCAGCAGCGCCGCGCCCAGGCCGAGCAGCAGCCCGAGGACCAGGCCGAGGGCGAGGGTGCGCAGCGGGCGCGGGGCGCAGGGGTGGTCGCTCGCCACCGCGGTCTGCAGGATCGACGCCTTGACCGGGCTGTCCTGGCCGGCCTTGACCGACTGCAGCTCCTGGATCGTCGTCGTGAACTGCTCGGCGACCGCGTTGGCGACCCGGGCGGCCTTGTCGCGGTCGTGGTCGGTGACCGTCAGGTCGAGCAGCACGGTGTCCGGGGGGGTCGTCGCCCGCACCTGCCGGGCCAGGTCGGTGCCGGGCGCCACGCCCAGGGTGCGCCGCACCGGGTCGAGCACCCGCGGCGAGGTGATGACCTCGGCGTAGGTCTTCATCTGCTGCTGGGTGAAGGTGCTGCCCTGCATCAGGTCCGCGCTGGTGCCGGTGTTGGCCGTCGAGACGAACAGCTCGGTCCGGGACTCGTAGCTCCTGGGCGTCAGCGCGACGACCGCCCCCGCGACCAGCGTCGACAGCAGGGTGAGGGCGAGCACGACGCGCCACCGCTTGCGCAGCACGCGCAGATAGTCCTGCAGGTCCACGGATCCGCCTCTGTTGCTGTGAGTGAGTGTTGCCGACCAAGATATCGCTCAGAGTGACTTTCGTATGCCGTTCGGCGTATGCCCTCCGCAGGCCCCGCGCCTGGGCCTGCCCCGGGCCTAGGGACCACCCCGAACATGGGCGCGCCCCTCCGGGAGGGAGGGGCACGTCCGGCCGGGCGGCGCCGTCACTTGGTGAAGGACTCCATGGAGTCGTGCTGCAGGTGCTGCTGCAGCGCCTGGAAGCGGCCGCGGTTGCTGAGGTAGGTCGTGTGGATCTGCGCGTCCATGAGGCTCTGCATCAGCGCCTCGGCCTCGTTGACGGTGGTGCCGTTGTCGAGGGTGACCTTCTGCGAGGCGAGCTTGGTGAAGCGGTCGATGATGATCGGGTTCTTGCTGCCGAGGGCCTTGCCCAGGACGGACTTCATGAACTTCAGGTGGCGCTGCTCGTCGCGCCGCCCCTTGGCCAGGTCGCCCTCGCGGAGATAGGCCAGGGCCGTCGGACCGTCCATCTGGCGACCGTCGATGGTCACGCCACCGACGCCGTCGACCAGGTCACGGATGTCGGACAGGTCCAGCTCGGTGACGTCGTCGATGCGGATGCCGAGGGTGTCCTCGGCCTTGACCACCGCACCGGAGCTGCCCTTGCTCTCGAAGGTCGGCTCCAGCACCTCGCGCGGCAGGATGACCAGGTCGACCCGGCGGCGGTCGGCCGAGATGTGGGCGATGGTGAAGCTGCCTGCACCGGTGTGGGCGTCGTTGGTGGCCACGACGAGCAGGTTGATCGACTCCCCGGCGGTGGCGACCTTCGGCTTGTGGGCCACCGGCATCAGGGAGGCGTGCTTGACGTTGTGGGACACCGTCTGGTGCAGGTGCCAGGCATAGACCGGGGGAACGGCGAGGCCCGCGGCAGCCATGAGGCCTGCGGTCCACGCGACGGGACGAACCCACCGACGGGGGCTTCGGGGCTGCGTGTTCGTTGACATGGCAAAACGGTAACTAAAAGTAATTGACCAATGGCAGAGGGCTGTTAGGTCCATGACACGGTGTGACGACCGCTTCGGCCCGGATGTCGCCTTCGCCGGGGATGATTCGGGCTTATGCCGCCCGGCGTGACTCGCGGTTCACCCGTCCGCCGGTGAGCCGTTCAGGGGTATGCGCGATGACCGCGCGTCGACCTACCGAACGGTAGCCGGGGATCGTGGCAGCCAGCCGCCGCACCCGTCGCCGAGCCCGCCCGCGGGGGAGACTGGGGGCACTGCCCCACCCCAAGGAGACCCATGTCGCTTCGCCTGTCGCACACCACCTGGGACGCCCTCGACCCGCACACCGTCGCGGAGTTCTGGCGCGAGCTGCTCGGCTGGCAGGTGCAAGACCCGGACAGCTACCACCCCGGGTCCGCTGCGTGCTACCTCGTGAGCCCGCACGGCTACACCGTGCTGTTCTACGAGGTGCCCGACACCAAGCAGGTCAAGAACCGCGCCCACATGGACCTCGTCCCCGACGGCAGCACCCGCGACGAGCAGGTCGCCCGCGCCGAGCAGCTCGGCGCCGCCACGGTCGACGACCGGCGCGCGGACCTCGGCTGGGTCGTCATGGCCGACCCCGAGGGCAACGAGTTCTGCATCCTCGGCGAGGACTGACCCGCACCGCCGCGTCCCCGGCCGCGCTCGCGGTCGGGGACGACCCACGTGCGCCCGCCCGGGTCAGCGGGGGAGGCGGTGCAGAGCCGCCCGCTCGTCGGGGAGCAGCGGTCGGCGGCCGGCGCCGGGGGAGGGCGTGCCCATCAGGCGGAGTCGGCGTCCCGTGCCGGCCGGCCCTCGCGGGAGGGGGAGTCCGTGGGGCGGGCAAGCTCCGGGTCGATGGCCGGGCGGGCGACCTCGGCGTCCAGGGCGTCGAGCAGCTCGGCGCTGGTGAGCGGGCGGGGCGCCTGGTCGACGACGTCGAGGGTGGGCGGTGCGGTGGTCACCAGGTCCAGCTCGTGCATGCGGCGGGCCGTGACGAGCACGCGGGACTCCAGCGTGCCCACCATCGCGTTGTAGGCCTCCATCGAGCGGGTGAGCTGGGCGCCCAGACGGGTGGTGTGCCCGGCGAGGGTGCCGATGCGGGCATAGAGCTCCTTGCCGAGGGCGAGCAGCTGGGTGGCGTTGGTCGCGAGCGCGTCCTGCTGCCAGGTGAACGCCACCGTGCGCAGCAGCGCGAGCAGGGTCGCGGGGGAGGCGAGGACCACCCGGCGCGCCAGGGCGTCGTCATACAGGGTCGGGTCGTGCGCCAGGGCCGCCGCGAGCACGGCGTCGGACGGCACGAAGCAGACGACCATCTCCGGGGTGACCGGGAAGGCCGTCCAGTAGGCCTTGGCCGCGAGGGTGTCGACGTGACCGCGCAGTGCCGCCGCGTGCCCGCGCAGGTGGGCGGCCCGCTGCGTCTCGTCGAGCGACTCGCCCTGCGCGGCGAGGAACTTGGTGAGCGGCGCCTTGGCGTCGACGACCAGCACCTTGCCCCCCGGCAGGCGCACCACGGCGTCGGGGCGGACGGCCGCGTCGTGCTCGGTGACCGCGGCCACCTGCTCGTCGAAGTCGCACCGCGCCAGCAGCCCGGCGTGCTCCAGCAGCCGCCGCAGCCGGGCCTCGCCCCACGCGCCGCGCACGTTGCTCGACTGCAGCGACCCCGCCAGCGAGGCGGTCTGGTCGCGCAGCGCCGTCGTGGTCGCCGTGACCTCCTCCAGGCGGGCCCCGAGCGCGCCGTACTGCTGCTGCCGGTCCCGCTCCAGCGTCCCCACCGTGCGCTCCATCCGGGCCAGGGCCTCGCGCATCGGCCCGAGCGTCGCCGCGGTCTGCGAGTCCTCGCCCATCGACGCCTCCAGGTCCACGCAGCGCTCGCGCCACAGGTCCCGCTCGGCCGTCAGCCCTGCGAGCTGCGCGGTGTGCGCCGCCCCCGACCCACGCAGCGCGAGCCAGGTGACCAGGGCGCCGAGCAACGCCCCCACGAGCAGACCGACGAGCAGGGTGGTGTCCATGGGGTCAGCCAACCACCTGGCGCCGACATACCCGTGCAGGACAGCACAGTTCACCTCACGGACAGCGCAGGTCCACGCGCTGGTACGCCGGTCTCCCTAGCCTCCCGGGCATGGCCCTCACCCCGCGCCTCGCCGCTGCCGCCACCCTCGCCCTCACCCTCCTCGCGACCCCCGCCGCCGCCACCGCGGCGACCACCACCCCTGCCGCCACCGGCCGTGGCTCGCTCGTCGGCCCCACCGCGCCCGACGGCGCCTTCCGGGACCCCGCGACCTACGACCTGGCCATCGCCCACATCACCGACACGCAGTACCTCAGCCGCTGTGCGAACTCGGTCATGGCTGCCCAGGCTCGCCGCTGCCAGGCGATCTACGACGGGATGAACCGCTGGATCGTCGACAACGCCGCCTCCCGCAAGATCGCCTACACCGCGCACACCGGCGACATCGTCGACTCCTACTGGTTCCAGACGCCCAACCTGGCCAAGGGCGAGTTCGCGCACGCCTCGCAGGCCCAGCAGATCCTCGACGACGCGGGCATGCCCAACGGCGTCCTGCCCGGCAACCACGACAACGCCCGCGGCGCCGACGCCTCGCTCTACAACCGCTACTTCGGCCCGGCGCGCTACCAGGCCGCCGGCGCCCGCGCGGCGACGCCGTACTACCAGGGCCCCTGGAAGGACGGCGACAACTCCCACCACGTCGACGAGTTCACCGCCGGCGGAGCCAAGTTCGCGGTCGTCTACCTCGGCTACAAGCCCTCCGACGCCGCGCTCGCCTGGGCCGACGAGCAGATCAAGAAGCGCCCCCGCCACAACGTCGTCGTCGCGACGCACGCCTACCTGCAGCCCGGCGCGGCCCCGGCCGGCGAGAACGCCCCGCTGTCCGACGACGGCGCCCGCGTCCGCACGGTCGTCGACGCCAACCCCAACGTCTTCCTCGTCCTCGCCGGCCACGAGCACGGCGTGGCCCGCAACGTGCGCCAGGACGTGGGCACCCCCGGTCACCAGGTCGTCGAGCTGATGGCCGACTACCAGGACTACGACGCGGGCGCGGACGGGCGCGGGCACGCGGGCTTCGTGCGGATGCTCCAGCTCGACGTCCGGCACGGCGAGCTCACCGTCGACACCTACTCGCCGTCGCTGGACTCCTTCCGCAGCCGCGACTACGACACCCAGGCGGGGCGGCGCTACGACGGGAGCGAGGACGAGTTCACCGTCGCCGTGCCCCTGATCACGGACTGACCCGGCACGAGCAGGGCGTATGACGAGAAGCCCCGCAGGGGCCGACATACGCGCTGCTCCTGGTCGGGCCCCCGCAGCCGATAGACTCGCTCCTCGTGGCTCTGACTATCGGGATCGTGGGACTGCCCAACGTGGGCAAGTCGACCATGTTCAACGCCCTGACCAAGAACAACGTGCTCGCCGCGAACTACCCCTTCGCGACCATCGAGCCCAACGTGGGCGTCGTCCCGCTGCCCGACCCGCGGCTGAAGGTGCTCGCCGGGATCTTCGGCAGCGAGCGGATCCTGCCGGCCACCGTGTCCTTCGTCGACATCGCCGGCATCGTGCGCGGCGCCTCCGAGGGCGAGGGGCTGGGCAACAAGTTCCTCGCCAACATCCGGGAGTCCGACGCCATCTGCCAGGTCATCCGCGCCTTCGCGGACGACGACGTGGTGCACGTCGACGGCAAGGTCTCGCCCAAGGACGACATCGAGACCATCAACACCGAGCTGATCCTCGCCGACCTGCAGACCCTCGAGAAGGCCATCCCGCGGCTGGAGAAGGAGGTCAAGGGCAAGAAGACCGACAAGGCCGTCCTCGACAACGCCCTGGCCGCGCAGCGGGTCCTCGAGGCCGGGGACACGCTCTTCGCCAAGGGCGCCGCCGCCGGGGTCGAGATGGCCGCGATCAAGGAGCTCTTCCTCCTCACCACCAAGCCCTTCATCTACGTCTTCAACGTCGACGAGGACCAGCTCACCGACGAGGCGCTGCAGGCCGAGCTGCGCGAGCTCGTCGCCCCCGCCGACTGCGTCTTCCTCAACGCCAAGCTCGAGATGGACCTCGCCGAGCTCGACGAGGCCGAGGCCACCGAGTTGCTCGAGTCCGTCGGCGTCACCGAGCCCGGCCTGGACAAGCTGGCGCACACCGGCTTCCACACCCTCGGGCTGCAGACCTACCTCACCGCGGGGCCCAAGGAGTCGCGGGCCTGGACCATCCGCACCGGGTGGACGGCCCCGCAGGCGGCGGGCGTGATCCACACCGACTTCGAGCGCGGCTTCATCAAGGCCGAGGTCGTGTCGTATGACGACCTCGTGGCCGCCGGGTCCATGCAGAAGGCCAAAGAGGCGGGCAAGGTCCGCATCGAGGGCAAGGACTACGTGATGAACGACGGCGACGTGGTCGAGTTCCGCTTTAACGTCTGAGTAACATTGACGTCCCGTCTTCCTCAGGAGCCGACGAGCTCCATCGCTCGCTCATACGCTCGCGCTGACGAATCGAGGAGATCACCGCATTTGCCTTGAGCCCTGCGCAGCTCCAGGCAGTGCGCGAACTGGACCGCCGCTTCGGGGTACGCGCCGCTGACGAAGAGGGCCTTTCCTAGGTGCTGGCGAATCTGCGGCTCACGGGCAGTCCCCTCTACCTCCGTGAGGATCGCGCGGTAACCCTCGACCGCTGCCGAGAAGCAACCCAGGTCGCGCAGGCAGTCAAGGATAAGGGCACGAACGCGGATGGACCCGTCGCTGACGCTCCCGGCCCCGGGCCGCGCCGGCTGCTAGCGTCGGGGCACGGCCGCGGGTGGCCGGCCCCCTGCACCCTGGTGAACGCCCGCGCACACCAACCTGGCTCACCCGTCTCCCGACGCGTGACCTCGGGCAACGCAGGGACCCCGTCCGTCGCGCGGGAAGGCAGCTCGTGATCACCACCCTCGAGGCGAAGTCCTTGGCCCGTGAGCTCTCTCGCAGCTCCGACCTGACCCACTCCGCGGTGCTGGAGGCCGTGGCCCACGCGGCCGGGTTCCGCGACTGGAACACCTTCTGCGCCAGGCAGATCGATCCCACAGACGCGGTCGGCCGCGAGCAGGTCGTGCCGGTCCTGCGGATCTTCGACGCCGCGATCGCGCGGGAGTTCTACGCCGACTTCCTCGGCTTCCGGTGGGTCTGGGAGCACCGGCACGAGCCGGACCTGCCGGTGTATGCCGAGGTCGAGCGCGCCGGCAGCGTCCTGCACCTCACCGAGCACCACGGGGACGCGACCCCGGGCGGCCGGGTGATGCTGGTGGTGAACGACGTTCGCGGGTACTGCGAGCAGCTGACGGCAGCCCGGCACCGCAGGTGTCGCCCGGCGGTGCTGCCGGAGGCGTGGGGTCTCACGATGACCGTGGACGACCCCTTCGGCAACCGGCTGACCTCCTGGGAGCGCGGCGCCTCGGCCGGCACCGGCACCGCCTGAACCCCTCCCCGGCGAGGCCCCCGCACCCTTCGCTCCCGGGATCGTGTGCGTTCTCCGCCGGTTTCCGGCGGCATACGCACACGATCCTGCGAAGAGGGAAAGGGCTCAGCGCGGGGATCGGCGGCGGACGACGCGCCCCGGCCCCTGCACCACGGTGGCCGCGCCCCGGGCCGGGTCGGTGCTGCGGATGTTGTCGCGCAGGGTCCAGGCGTACTCGCCCAGCGCGTGCAGGTCGGGCAGGCGGCCCGCCTCGTAGTCCGCGAACCAGGTGGCCGAGCCGGAGGCCGCGTGCTCGGCGAGCAGGGCGCAGTCCTCCAGCCCGGAGTTGACGCCCTCACCGGTCGGGTGCAGGACGCTGTGCGCCGCGTCGCCGAGCAGCACCAGCCACTCGTCGAAGGCCAGACGCGGACAGATCACGACCGCGCCGCCGAAGGGCTTGCGCGTGAAGTACGCCGCATAGTCGTCATACGTCAGCAGCGGAGCGGCCAAGGGTGCGTGCTCGGCGACGTGCGCCTTCAGCGCGCGATATCGGCCTCGCTCGCGTCGGTCGACAGCAGGAGCTCCTCGGCCGGGTCGCCCTCGATGGCGGTCACGGCGACACCCCAGACGCCGTCCTGGAGTGTGGCGGTGTAGATCCCCTTGGAGGTGAAGATGTGGTGGATCGACGGGTCGAGACCGGGCGCCGAGGCGTGCGGCTGGGGGCAGGCGACGCGGAAGCGCACGCACCAGTCGCCGGCCCGGTGCATGAAGCCCGGGACCTGCTCGGTCAGCGAGCGCCGGGTGGCCGACCAGACGCCGTCGGCGGCCAGCACGCGGGCGTCCCGCGCGTCGACGGTCACCTCCTCGCCATTCGGCCGCGTGAAGGTGAGCGTGCGCCCGGCGAGGTCGACGCGGGCGAGCGCATGGCCCGCGCGATAGGTGATCGTCCTGGTGCCGCGGACCCGCTCGAGCAGCAGGCCGGTCAGGAAGGCGCGGGTCGTGGCGATCAGGGTGCCGCTGGCCAGCGACGCCACCCGGCGGGTCCCGGAGTAGATCGAGAGCGCCGCGACGACCTCACCCTCCGCCCGCAACCGGTCCAGCAGCGCTGGGTCGATGCGGCGGAGGGTCTCCTGCCCGCGCAGGTTGACCCCGATGGGATAGCTGTTGGCGTCGGAGAGCTTGAGCTCCTTCTTGGCCTCGTAGACCGTGACCCGGTGGCCCTGGGCGTCCAGCAGCAGCGCGGCGGCCAGGCCGACCGGGCCGGCTCCCACGACGATGACGCGCGGGGCATCGGCAGGCGACATACGACTCCTTCGTCGACGGAAAGACCAGTCGAGCACGCGGGACGGTCAGAGGTCGCGGGCCCAGACGCAGGCGTCCGGGACGAGGCTGCGGAACAGCGGGACCGGTGTCGGGCCGCCCGGCACCGGGACCTCCACGATCGCCAGCCACTCGCCCTCGGCCGTGGCCGGCAGGTCCCGCACGAGCGCGGACTCGACCGGCTCGGTGACGTGCGAGTCGATCTCCACGACGGCGCCGTCCGGCAGGCAGGTGAGGACGGCGGCCAGGCAGGCCTCCAGATCGACTCGGGCCGTGGGACTTTGGTAAGGCAGGGCGGTCAGGGTCAGCTCGGCGGGCTCACCGTCGTCCTCGGGCGGCCACAGGAGCCCGGCCGCCACGACCGTCCCGTCACGACGCAGCAGCCGCGACCGCGCGAGGTCGAACGACGCGTCCCCCGGCTCGAAGCCGTCCCGAAGCTGCTGGGCCAGCACCGGGATCGACGCGGCAGGACTCCACCAGGCGTGCTGCGCCCGATAGTGGTGGACGAATTGGTCGAGCAGCTCGGGGCGGTCGGCGTCGGTCACGGGGGCGCACGCCCCACCACGCCCGGCCGCCCACGTGTGCAGGGCCGCGTCGACGGTGAACCGCCACGGTGGACAGAGCTGCACGAGCACAGCGCGGTGCCGGCGGGCGAGCGCCAGGTCGTGCCGCGCAGAGGCGTCGATCTTCATCGAGAGCGGCCGGGTGGACACCTCGAACTGGGCGGCGAGGAGGGCGTCGTCGGCTGCCCCACGGAGCTCGGGCAGCACCTCCAGGACGAGGGTCCGGGAGCGCGGGTGTATGGCGTTGTCGATCCCGCGGCAGTGCCCGACCACCGTCGCCGGCGCGCTCGGCGACGAAGCACCTGCGGTTGCCGCCCTCGGCCCACCGGTCGGCGGCGAGCCCCGGAAAGCGTTGGCGCCATACGAGATCCGCCTCGCGGGCCGGCCGGACGACGAGCGGTGAGGTCATGCTGCGACTCTCGCACGCCCCCCGCTGCGTCCAGGATCGTGTGCGTTCTCGGCCGGTTTCCGGCCGAGAACGCACACGATCCTGGGAGGGGAGGGGGATGGTCAGGTGGTGGACGAGGGTCCGGGCCGAGCGGTGGGGGTCGAGCTGGTGGCCCCCGTCGACGGCGCCCCCGTCGGACGTGGGGTCGTCGGGACCGGCTTCGGGGCCGAGGACGTCGGCGCCGGGGCGGGGGAGGACGTCGGTCGCGGCGCCGGGGACGTCGGCCGAGGGGCAGGACTGGTCGGTGTCGGGACCGGTGGCGTGGTGGGGCGGGTCGGGGGCACAGGCCGGGGCGCGGGCGGACGCGGTGACGCGGGCGGCCGAGGCCGCGGAGCCGGCCCGGGCTCCGGCCTGCGGGTGGGCCAGGGAGAGCGCGTCGGCTCGGGCCGTGGGACGGCCGTAGGAGCCGGGGCCGGCGGGTCAGGTCGGACCGGCACCTTCGGCGTGGCCGGGGTCGGGGGTCGGTCCGGAGGGCGCGGCTGCCCGGTGCCCGGCACCCGCCCGCGGTCTGGTGGCGCCACGGGCGCCGGCGGCGCCGCCCCGGGAGCGCCCTGGTCGGGAACGCCGTCGTCGGGAACGGCTGGGGGGACCGGCGACCCCGTCGTCGTCCCGGGCGCCGCAGCGGTGGGGACGGCGGAGGCGGTGGGGTCCTCGGTGACGGCGGCGTCGTCCGTCTCGTCCGCGGGCGTCTCGGACGTCGTCTCGGCCGTGGTGGTGGGGCTGACGTGGAGCACGGCGGCGGGAGGCTCGGCATGGTGCGCGCCGGGGGGCTGGAGCACCCCGACTCCGAGAAGACCGATTGCGGAGGCTGCCCCGACGCCGAGGGCGACCTTGCCCCAGACGGGGACTCGTGGAGCTGGGAGGACCCCGGGCTCGGCAGTCGGGTGGGCGGGTGAGGGCACCAGGGCGCCCGGCAGCAGGCTCGGCTCGGACGAGGCAACCGCCACCGGCGTCATGTCCGCCACCGTCTCGGGACCCGGCGCGCCGACCGGGGAGGCGGCTCTCACCTCCGGTGGCGTGGCGTCCTCGGGAGGATCCGCCTGAGCACCCGGCAGGGGACGTGCAGGCTGCACCGCCGCGGTGGCGGCCGAGGGTCGGCTCGGGAGCGGGGGAGCAGCCGGCTCCTGGGCGGTGTCCGGGGTGCCAGGGGCCGCCGGGGGCTCGAGACCGGTCGGGGGAGCGGGGCTGGGCTCGCCCGGGGCGTCCGGCTCCGAGGCCGTCCGGCGACGCCGGTCACCCTGGAGGCTCGAGGCCACCCGAGGCAGCTCACGGCGGGCGAGCCGGCCGATCCCCACCGTCATGGCGCCGCCGAGCAGCAACGCCTTGCGGACGTGTCGGACGCCGCGAGGGACGAGGTGGGCAGACATGTTCCGACCTAGAGGGAGACGACAAGATGGTCCAACCTTAGGAAACCTGCCCCTGTCGCGTCACCCCGCCCTCGGCGACGGAGCCCCCGCCGCGCCCAGGATCGTGTGCGTTGACCGCCGGAATCCGGCGGTCAACGCACACGATCCTGGGTGAGGGGGTAACCGGCTGCAGCCTGGCGCTCACCCCGCGTTGACGGCGCCCGGACCACCCCGACAGACTGCCCCGGTGATCACCAGGGGGGACGACACGACCGGCGGCAGCCTGCCCGCACCACCGCCACCGGAGGATCTGCTCGGTGACCTCGCGCCGACCGGGCTGCTGCGCGCGATGGTGCCGATGCTGGTGCTGGACATCACGATCCCGGTCATCACCTTCCAGGCGGCCCGCTCCCAGGGGACCGCGGAGACGCTGGCCTACCTGCTCGCCGGGGCCGGTCCGCTGATCGGCATCGCGGTGCACGTGGCCCGGACCCGGCGGGTGGACGTGGTGTCAGCGGTCTTCCTGGGGATGTACCTCGTCTCCGCCGCTCTCGCCGCGGTGCCCGGCGCCGAGGGGAAGTGGTTGCTGCTCAAGGACTGTGCCATCAGCGCCGGGCTCGGCCTGCTGTGCCTGGGGACCCTCGCGCCACCCGCGCCGAAGCCGCTGATGTTCTACTTCGGGCGCCGGTTCGGCGGCGACGGCAGCGACGCGGACCGGCAGCGGTGGGAGGACCGCTGGGCCACCGGGGCGCGGTTCCGCGCGATGGTGCGCCGGCTGACGACCATGTGGGGCGGCGGTTTCCTGGCCGAGGCGGTGATCAAGGTCGTGGTGGCCGAGACGGTGGGCTTCGAGACGGCGTACGTCGTCAACCAGGTCGTGCCCCTCGTGCTGATCGTGGGCCTGGTCCTGGCGACCGTGACCCACGTCCGGCGCGTGGGGGAAGAGGGGAAGCGGCGTCGCGTCCAGAACGAGGCCGAGGGCGTCAGCGGCGCGCCAGCCGGCTCGTGGTGAGCAGGACCGCGAGCGCGACGGCGCCGGCCACGATCGCGGGCCGTCCCTCGGGGGTCACCGCGAGCAGCACCAGGATCCCCACCATGAAGCCCATGGCCACCCAGCTCGCGAGCGGCCACCCCGCCAGGGCGAACCCGCCCGGGGCCAGCTGGCCGCGCGCGACCTGTCGCCGCATGGCGTGGTGGGCGGCGAGGATCATCAGCCACACGAAGACGGTCGCGAAGCTCGCCACCGACGCGATCGTGACGAAGACACCCTGCGGGACGAGCATCACGAGCACCAGCGCCACGGTCAGCGCGATCGCCACGAGCCCCACCGCTGCGACGGGCACGCCCCGAGAGCTGGTGCGCGCGAACGACGTCGGGGCGTCACCCTGCTCGGCGAGGCCGTGCACCATCCGGCCGATCGAGAAGGTGATCGCATTGAGCGCCGAGAAGGCCGCGGTGATCACCACGGCGTTGAGCACGTGCGCGGCGGCGGGGAGCCCGACGGCGTCGAAGATCTGCACGAAGGCGCTCGACCGCCCGTCGATCGCCGACCAGGGGCCGAGGCACAGCAGGACGCCGACGGCGCCGACGTAGAACAGCAGCACCCGCCAGGGGATCGTGTTGATGGCCCGGGGGATCGCCGCCCCCGGGTCCTGCGCCTCGGCGGCCGACAGACCGAGCGTCTCGATCCCGCCGAAGGCGAACGCGACGATCGTCAGCGACACGAGCACGCCCCACAGCCCGTGCGGGACGAAGCCGCCATCGGTCCACAGGTTGCTCACGCCGGCGCGGGTGCCGCCGGGGGTGTCGAGCCCGAGGACCAGGATCGCGACCCCGGCGAGGATCATCGCGACGATCGCGGAGACCTTGATCAACGACAGCCAGAACTCCGTCTCGCCGAAGACCGTGACGTGGATCAGGTTCAGCCCGGTCACCAGCGCGAGCGCCCCCGCCACCCACACCCAGGCGGGCACCTGCGGCCACCAGTGCCCGAGATAGGCCGCCAGCGCCGTGGCGTCCGCCGTCGCGACCACGAGCATCTCCAGCACGAACATCCACCCGGTCACGAAGCCCGCGGTCGGCCCGAGGTAGGCCCGCGCGTAGCGGGCGAAGGACCCGGCGCCGGGGTCGCGCACCGCCATCTCGCCGAGCGCCCGCATCACCACGAAGACCGCCAGTCCCGCGGCGAGGTAGGCGATCAGCACGGCAGGCCCCGCGGTGCGGATGGCGTCGGCGGAGCCGTAGAACAGCCCCGTCCCGATCGCCGACCCCAGCGCGATGAACTGCACGTGCCGCGTGGTCAGCCCTCGCCGGAGCCTGCCGGGGGCGGGCGGTGCGGACGTGGGGGCGGGGGAGCTGGGCACGGCATACCTCTGCGGAGGGGACGGTCAACTGGTCCGGACCACAGTAGGGGCTCGGTGCCCGACCCGGTCCGGTCGTCCACAGCGCCGGGTCAGCGCAGCCGTGGCGTGACCAGTCCGAGCTCGCACGCCCGCACCACCACCTGGACCCGGCTCAGGACCCCCATCTTGGTCATCACCCGGGTCAGCCGGCCCTTGACGGTGGCCTCGGTGACGCCGAGCTCACGCGCGATCTCGGCGTTGCCCAGTCCTTCGCCGAGCAGGGCCACGACCTGCGTCTCACCCTCGGTGAGCTCCGAGCGCACGCGGTCCGCCTCGGCTCCCAGCCGAGGGTCGGCCGGACCGTCCCCGGTCCGGACCTCGCGCACGACGGCGTCCAGGACCGCCGGCGAGAGCACGGACCGGCCCTCCACCACGGCCAGGGCAGCGGCGACCAGCTCCTCGGGGGAGGCGTCCTTGAGGACGTAACCGCCGGCCCCGGCACGCAGCATGGGCACGACGGCCTCGGGAGCGGCGAAGGTGGTCACCGCCAGGACCCGCGCCGCGGGCCACTCCTGCAGCACCCGCGCGGTCGCGCCGATCCCCCCGAGCCGAGGCATCCCGAGGTCCATGAGTACGACATCCGGGCGAAGCCGCAACGTGATCTGCGCCGCCTCGAGCCCGTCGCCCGCCTCCCCGATCACCGTGAACTCGCCTGTGGAGGCGAGGAAGTGCGCCAGCGCCTGACGCATCAGGGTGTGGTCGTCGGCCACCACCGCGGTGTAGGGGGACATGGCCCGACAGTAGGCTAGAGGACACCTTCGATCCAGTTCTGACCAGGAGGTATGACGGTATGCGACGGTTCGTCACGATCATCGCGATCCTGGGGGGCGCGCTGACGGGCACGCCGGGCGTCGCCCACGCGGGCGGTCCGCCGGCGCCGCGCGCCCAGACCGCAGCCGGGGCGACCCCCTCGGGACAGACGGCGACGCGTGGTTTCTTCGAGACCATCTGCAACCACTGGGTCGAGCTCTGCGGCGGCTGAGCGGCCCCGACGGGCGTCGGCGCCTCGACGGGCGCTGGCCGGGCGCGCTCGTCGCGGGCGCTCTGATCGCCTCGACCGTCGACGACATCACGACCCGCCTGTCCCGGGACGTCCCGCTGACCGACCGGCTGCTCGCTGCCGGTGCAGAGGCCGGTGTCGTGGCGGTGCTCGCGACCGCCGCCTGGGCGCCGCGCTGGTCGCTGCTCGCCCTGGTGGCCGTGCTCGGGCTGTCGGTGCCCGGGGCCGTGGTCGGACCCGGGCTGCTCGCCCTCGCCGCGGTGCTCGCCGGCCAGGCGGCCCGCCGCCGCACCCGTGGGCTGGGGCTCACGGCCGCGGCCGGGGCGGTCTATCTGCTGGTGCTCGTGCACCGGTTGCCCCGGGTGCTCGACATCGTGGCCTGGCAGGCGGTCCCGCTGCTGGTCGCCGTGACCGTCGGCGCCTGGGTGCTCGGGGGCCTGCGTCGACGGCGCCACCTGGCCGAGGAGCGAGCCGCGCGGCTGGAGCAGGAGGCACAGGAGGCCCGGGCCCAGGAGCGGCGGATGCTGGCGCGCGAGCTGCACGACGTGGTCGCCCACGGGCTCACCCTGGTCACGATGCAGGCGACGCTGCTGCGCGCGGCCGACGACCCGGCCGTGCGGGAGCAGGCCGCCCGCACGATCGAGGTGACGTCGCGGGCGGCGCTGCGCGAGCTGCGGGCCCTGCTGGACGTGCTCAGCAGCTCTGACGCCGTGGCCGAGCGGACCGGTGCCGTGCCGGACCTGCGGGAGACCGTGGCTGCCCTCACCGTCGGGTGCGAGCGCCTGGGGTATCCCCTTACCGCCCACGTGGACCCGGTCGACCTCGGGCCGGCGACCCGGCACGCCGTGGACCGGGTGCTGCGGGAGGCGGTCACCAACCTGCTCAAGCACAGCGGCCCTGGACCTGCCGAGCTGCGGGTGACCGGACGCGGCGGCGACGTCGTGATCACCGTCGGCAACCGTATGGTGCCCACGGGCGCGGCGGTCCCGTCGGGGGGCAGCGGACTGACCGGGCTGGCCGAGCGGGTGCGGCTGCTGGGCGGGCAGCTGGACGCCGGCCCGACGGGAGACCGGTGGGTGCTGCGTGCCGTCCTGCCCCGGATGACGCCCGACGACCCCGGCGCCACCAGGGCGACCGGGGTCGTCGACGAGGGTGCGGGCGGTGCCGCGCGCCACCAGGCCTGCGCTCAGAACAGGCCCGGCAGCGAGGTGCCGACCCCGCTGACCGTGTGACCCACGGAGTCCACGGCCTGGTCGTTGGCGTTGACGCGGTCGTCGGCCAGCCGCCCGGTCTGGGTGGTGACCAGGTGCTGGACCAGCCGACCCTCGCGGGTCAGACCGTCGGCGAACGACAGGTCGGCGACGTGCACCCGCTGCCCCGTGGCGACGGGGTTGGACAGGCTGATCTCGAAGGAACGGGTGGAGGTGGCCGGGTCGAAGCCCAGGTCGCGCACGTGGGCGCCGTTGAAGGTGCGCGGGGTGATGACCCGGTCGACGCCCCGCGGACCGGAGACGGTCGAGACCTTTACGACGAAGGTGGTGAGCGGGTACTCCTGGAAGTAGCGCTCGGACCCCACGTTGGTGACGTCGATGCTCGCGGTGCCGGCGGCGCCGGGCGCCTTGAGCAGCGAGGAGTGGTAGGACACGGCCAGGTCGTGCGCGGCCGGGGCGGCCGGGGCGGCCTGGGCCGGGGCGACGCCGAGCGCCAGGGTGGCGGCGCCCAGGGCGACGGCGGTGCGGGTGAGGATGCGGTGGTTCATGACGGGGCTCCTGTGCTCTGGCGGGGTCAGCCGCGGACGACGTCGACGGGGTCGGTGTAGGTCTTGACCTGCACCGCGTTGGACAGCGGGGCCTCGCCCCTGAGGGTCCACGGGGTGGACCAGGTGCCGTTGGCCAGGCAGCGCTGCTGCGTGCCCTCGAAGCGCACCGTGCGGAAGCCGTACGTCGCCTGAGCGGTGGTGCCGGGCTGGACCGGGTACGGGCCGATCTGCTGGCCGGCGGTCCAGGACAGCGAGTAGGAGATGCTGGGCTGGATGCTGGCCTTGACGCCGGAGAACTCGCCGCCGATGTCGCCCTGGATCCGCAGCTCGATGGTCTGGGTCTTGGACAGCGTCTGGGTCAGCGGGATCGGGCTGGACGTCGCGTTGTGGGTGTCGATCGTCCCGATGCCGGTGAAGTTCTCCTTGACCTGGTAGATCACGGTCCGGTAGTCCTCCCACGCGTTGCAGACGGGCCGCGGGTTGAGGATGTTGGGCTTGATCTGCCCCGAGCCGTGGGTCGTGTGCACGATCGGCAGGGTGGGGTTGGTCGCCGGGGTGGCGGGCCAGGTGTCAGTCTGCGTGCCGGCGTGAGCCGGCAGGGCCGAGGCGGCCAGGACCAGGACGGAGCCGGTCAGGGCGGCGGCGGCGCGCGCGGTGTGGCGGATCATCGTTGCTCCTTGAGATGGGCGACCCCTGCGATCCAGGGGTGTCCTCGACGGTAAGGAGCAGGCAGCAGCCACCGACAGGGCCGCGCGACGAAGGTCTGGAGGGGCAGCGACGAAGGTCGCCGCCCCTCCAGGAGGCCCCTGCGTTCCGGGATCGGCCCGGGAGCAGGCCCGGACGCCCGCGGTCAGCGCCCGAGCTGCGGGTCGCTGATGCTGGGGGCGCCGTTCTCCAGGTGGCCGGCCAGGACCCGGCGGAAGCCGGTGCCGGGGACGGTCACGGTGACGTCGTACCACCCACCGGTCGCCCGGGTGTCGACCTGCACCAGGCGGGTGCCGCGGCCCCGACCGCCGTGCACGGTGCCCGGGTAGGCCGAGGTGACCTCGACGTCCACGTCCTTGCCCGCCGCGATCGTCAGGCGCACCCTGCCCGAACGGCCGTCGGTCGACAGGGCCACCTGCACCTGGTCCTTGGCCCGGTCGCCGGCGTAGCTGCGGAAGAAGCCGTTGGGGCCGTGCAGGTCGACGCGGTAGGCGCCCGAGACGGGCAGCCGGGCGACGAGCTGCTTGTGCGACTCGACGGTGTAGGAGTGCGGGTCACCCGCGGGCGCGAGGATCCGGGCCTGCAGGGTCGCGCCCAGGCGCCCGGCGTTGGTGATCTGCAGCGAGAGACTCTGCTTGAGCGGCAGCTCCTGCACGTCCAGGGCGTAGCCGAGCGGGCGGGCCGGGCGCGTGCCGGGCTCCTGGCGGGGCATCGCGCCGACGGCCGGGGGGACCGGCTTGTAGTCGGGGTGGCGCAGCCGATCCCGGGGTGCCCAGGACGAGACGTCCATCAGGGCAGGCGCCTTGGCGGGCTCCTTCGCGACGTCGAAGGCGCTGGTCAGGTCCCCGAAGACGGCCCGGCGCCAGGGCGTGATCTGCGGCTCGTGGACGCCGAAGCGGCGCTCCATGAATCGGATGATCGAGGTGTGGTCGAAGGCCTCCGAGCACACCCACCCGCCGGTGCTGAACGGCGACACCACGAACATCGGGACGCGGGGGGCGCCGCCGTAGGGGCCGGCGGGGAACTTCGGGTCGCCCGCCCTGCCCGGGAAGAACTCGTTCTCCGTGGACACCGTCGAGGCGCCGGGGATCACCGGGCAGCTGGGCATCGGCGGCACGAGGTGGTCGAAGAAGCCGTCGTTCTCGTCATACGTGATGAACAGCGCGGTGCGGGCCCACACGTCGGGGTTGCTGGTGAGGACGTCCAGGACCTTGGCGATGTACCACGCGCCGTACGCCGTCGGCCAGTTGCCGTGCTCGCTGAACGCCTCGGGCGCCGCGATGTAGGACACCTGGGGCAGGGTGCCCTTGGCGACGTCCTCGCGCAGGATGCGGAAGTAGTCGTCGCCGGTGCGGGCCGTGGTGCCGCGCCGGGCCTTCTCGTGGAGCGCGTCCCCGGGCCTGGCGTTGCGGTAGCTGGTGAAGTACAGCAGCGAGTTGTCGCCGTAGTTGCCGACGTAGGGGTCCTGGGTCCAGCCCCAGGAGCCCTTGGCGTCCAGGCCGGTGCCCTCGTCCTGGTAGACCTTCCAGGAGACCCCGGCCTGCTCCAGCCGCTCGGGGTAGGTCGTCCAGTCGTAGCCGAGCTCGTCGTTGTAGAGCACCGGCCCGCCGCCCAAGCCGTCGTTGCCGGTCCACCCCGTCCACAGGTAGTAGCGGTTGGGGTCGGTGTTGCCGATGAACGAGCAGTGGTAGGCGTCGCAGACCGTGAAGGCGTCGGCCAGCTGGTGGTGGAAGGCGGCGTCCTTGCGCTCCAGGTAGGCCATCGTCGTGGTGCCCTTGGCGGGGATCCACTTGTCGTAGCGGCCGCGGGCGACCGCCATCTGACCGTCCCACCAGCCGTGGGGCAGCCCCTCGAGGAAGGCGTGACCGAGGTCGTCGCGGTCCGGGCGGAAGGGCAGGACCTCCCTGCCGGCCTGGTCCACCTGGTGCCAGACGTCCTTGCCGCTGGGCAGGATCGCCGGGTGCGGGTCGCCGAAGCCGCGCACGCCGCGCAGCGTCCCCAGGTAGTGGTCGAAGCCGCGGTTCTCCTGCACGAGGACGACGACGTGGTCGATGTCCTCGATCGAGCCGTGGCGGCGGGCGGCAGGGATGGACGCGGCCCGGGCGATGCTCTCGGACAGCAGGGTCATGGCGGTGGTCGCGCCGGCGACCTGCAGGAACCGGCGGCGGTCCAGGTCGGTGACGTGGCGCTCGGGCTGGGTGGGGGGAGTGGGCACGGGGGGCACCTCTCGTGAGGAGGACACGATCGCCAGAAGCCTTGGGGCCCGAGGCGTCCAGAGCATCAACGGTTCGTGATCGGCGGATGGCGCCTGCATGGCCGGCTCGGGCGGATCGTGGCGCATCCCGCATGCCGGGCGTACCCTCCGGCATACGAGACATCCCGCCTAGCCTGGCGGTATGCCCCAGCTGCGCTCCCGCACCACGACCCACGGCCGCCAGATGGCCGGAGCGCGCGCGCTCTGGCGCGCGACCGGCATGACCGAGGGCGACTTCGGCAAGCCCATCGTCGCGGTCGCCAACTCGTTCACCCAGTTCGTGCCGGGCCACGTCCACCTCAAGGACCTGGGTCAGCTGGTCTGCGACGCGATCGCCGAGGCCGGGGGCGTGGGCCGCGAGTTCAGCACCATCGCGGTCGACGACGGCATCGCCATGGGCCACTCGGGGATGCTCTACTCCCTGCCGAGCCGCGAGATCATCGCCGACTCCGTGGAGTTCATGGTCAACGCCCACCAGGCCGATGCCCTCGTCTGCCTCTCCAACTGCGACAAGATCACCCCGGGCATGCTGCTCGCCGCGCTGCGCCTGGACCTCCCCACCGTCTTCGTCAGCGGCGGGCCGATGGAGGCGGGCCGGGCCGTCATCGGCCGGGACGTGGTGGCCGGCGTCGCGGGGGAGGAGCGTCGCCTGGACCTGATCGACGCGATGACCCGCTCGGTCGACGACACCGTCTCCGACGCGGAGATCGCCGAGATCGAGCAGTCCGCCTGCCCGACCTGCGGGTCCTGCTCGGGGATGTTCACCGCCAACTCGATGAACTGCCTCACCGAGGCGCTGGGCCTGTCGCTGCCCGGCAACGGGTCGACCCTGGCGACCGCGAGCGCGCGCAAGGGACTCTTCGAGGCCGCCGGGCGACTGGTGGTCGACCTGTGCCGGCAGTGGTATGACGAGGACGACGCGTCGGTGCTGCCGCGGTCCGTCGCCACCCGCGAGGCCTTCGCCAACGCGATGCGCCTGGACATCGCCATGGGCGGCTCGACCAACACGATCCTGCACCTGCTGGCCGCGGCCCAGGAGGCGGGCGTGGACTTCGACCAGGACGACGTGGACGCGCTGTCGCGGGTCACCCCCTGCCTGGTCAAGGTGGCGCCGAACTCGACGCAGTACTACCTGGAGGACGTGCACCGGGCGGGCGGCATCCCCGCCATCCTCGGCGAGCTGCGCCGCGGCGGGATGCTCGACGAGCAGGTGCGGGCGGTCCACTCGCCGTCGCTGGACGCCTGGCTGGGGGCCTGGGACATCCGCTCCGGGTCCGCGGCGCCGGAGGCGGTCGAGCTCTTCCACGCGGCGCCGGGCGGGGTGCGGACGACGCAGGCCTTCTCCACCGGCAACCGCTGGGCGTCGCTGGACACCGACGCCGCGGGCGGCTGCATCCGCTCGGTCGAGCACGCGTACACCACCGAGGGCGGGCTCGCCGTGCTGCGCGGCAACCTCGCGCCCGACGGCTGCATCGTCAAGACCGCGGGGGTCCCCGAGCACCAGTGGTCCTTCTCCGGGCCGGCGCGGGTGGCCGAGTCGCAGGAGGACGCGGTGGCCATGATCCTGCGCGGCGACGTGCAGGCCGGGGACGTGGTGGTGGTGCGCTACGAGGGGCCCAAGGGCGGGCCGGGCATGCAGGAGATGCTCTATCCCACCAGCTATCTCAAGGGCGTCGGCCTCGGTCCCAAGTGCGCGCTCATCACCGACGGCCGCTTCTCCGGCGGCTCGTCGGGGCTGTCCGTCGGGCACGTGTCGCCCGAGGCCGCGTCCGGCGGACCGATCGGCCTGGTCCGTGACGGCGACGTCATCGAGCTGTCGATCCCCGAGCGGCGGGTGCAGCTGCTCGTCGACGACGCCGAGCTGGAGCGGCGCCGCGTCGAGCAGGACGCCGCCGGCTGGCAGCCGCGCGACCGCGACCGTCCGGTGTCCGACGCGCTGCGGATCTTCGCGCGGTTCGCCCAGTCGGCCGACAAGGGCGCGGCCCGCCGCCTCGACTGACGGCACGCGGCGGTGTCGCCGGGACGCGGGCCGCGGCGCCGGAGAGGCGGAGTAGTCACCCAGCGACATAAATGATCACTCTTAGTCATAGGGTGGGGTTCTGGAGCGTGCTTCGCTGGTGTCCTCAGCGATGCCGGGGGGCGTCGCGCCATACCCAGGGGGATCTCCATGCGCACCATCGTCCGCAGCCTCGGGCTGCTCACCACCTCGACCCTGCTCGCCGCCGGCGCCGTCGTCGCCGCCCCGGCCGCGCCCGCCGAGGCCCGCACCGTCTGCCGCACCGCGGCGTGGGGCACCGGGGACAAGGACGACTGGCGCGGCGGCGCCGGGTCCTACATGGCCGACCGCGTCGTCTACCGGACCGGCCGGCACGCGTGCTTCGACCGGGTGGTCATCGACTACCTCCCGGTGGAGGGGACCGGGCCCGCCATGCGCAACGTCGGCTACACCGGGGGCATGTCCAAGCCGTGGCGCGGTGGGCGGGCGATGATCTTCATCACCACTCCCGGGGAGATCGACCCCTACACCGTCGTGACCAAGGGCTACCGCTCCCTCGTGGCCGTGAGCCTGTGCGACCGGCACCGGATGAGCGTCATCTGCATCGAGGTGCGGCGCAAGGTGCCCTACCGGGTGATGGACCTCGCCGGCCCGGGTGCCAAGCGCCGCCTCGTCGTGGACATCGCGCACCGCCGCTGAGGGGCCGCCGGACGGGGCAGGCCAGGGCCTGCAGGGCAGAGCCCGCAGGACGGATCGGCAGGTGCCTCCCGGCGCCGGTCAGCGGGCGAGCCGCACGTGCTCGGCCGTGCGCCGGGCGTACTCCTGCTCGGTCCAGTGGCTCACCCCGGTCACCCGCAGCACCCGGACCGCCCCGGTCTCGTCGCGCTCCACGGTGATCGGCTCGCCCGACCCGCCGTAGGAGTCCTCGGGCTCCACCGCCAGGGTGTCCGCGTCGACCACGTCCAGCTCGTCGTGGGACTCGACCGGGTCCGGCGCATCGGGGTCCAGCAGGACCAGCCGGTCCCGCAGCCGCACCACGTCCGCCGTTCCCCACAGCGCCTCGTAGCGTCCGACGAACGACTCCAGACGCTCGCGGTCGGTCTCCCGCTGCCAGGACGCACGATCCCGCAGGGCCAGGTCGATCAGGGCGACGACGCCCTGCGCCACCGGCGTGGACCCGCTGCCCAGGCTGTTGCCGAGGACGCTGACGGCCAGCCCGTCCTGCGGGTCGACGTAGGTGCGGGTGATGTGGCCGGGATAGCCACCGCTGTGGCCGACCAGCGTCCGCTCCCCGACCCGGGCGATGATCTCGCCCAGCCCGTAGTGCCCGACCTTGCCGGTCGCCGCGGCGGGCCGCTGCATCGCCCGCTTGCTGCGGTCGGTGAGCAGCCGGTCGTCGCCGAGCACGTGGGCGCTCGCGAAGGCCGTCACGTCCTCGGCGGTCGAGGAGAAGCCCGTGGCCGCGGCCAGCGCCCCGGTGCGCACGTGGTCGATGGTCACCCGTCGGCCGGTCTCGTCCAGGGGCCGCGAGTGCCCCGCGGCGTAGTCGCCCAGCCGCGGCTCGTCCAGCTCGGCCGCGGTGTCCGCCAGCCCGAGCGGCTCGATCACCAGCGCGCGCAGCGCGTCGGCATACGACCGGCCGGTGACCTGCTCCACGACCCGGCCGAGGATCCCGTAGCCGATGTTGGAGTACTTGAAGTGCTCGTTGACCTCGAAGGTCCGCCCGTGCCGCGCCACCAGCTCGCGCAGCTGCTCGGCGTCGGGGAAGTCCTTGCCCAGCTGCCACCAGTCGGTGTCGACGCCGTCGCGGATCGTCCCGCCGAGGTGGGCCAGCAGCTCGCGGACCGTCACGTCGGCCAGGGGAGTCTCGGCGTATGCCGGAAGCAGCTGCCCCACCTCGTCGTCCAGCCGCACCCGGCCCTGCTCGCGCAGCCGCATCAGCGCCGTCGCGGTGAACCACTTGGAGTGGCTGGCGATCCGGAACAGGTGCCGCGTCGTGAGCGGCTCGCCCGTCGTCACGTCGGCCACGCCGAAGGCCTCGGACCAGACCAGCTCGCCGCGCACCCGCACGGCCACCTGCAGGCCGGGCTCGCGGCGCACCTGCCGCTGCCGCTCCACCCAGGAGCGCAGGTAGGGGACCAGGTCGGACACGATCTCGGCGGTGAGGGTCGGCATGGGCGGACTCTAGTCGGCACCGGCCGGACGGCTACCCTCGGGGACGTGAACGTGCGCCGTGCGACCCCTGCCGACATCCCCGAGATCGTCCGTCTCAAGGCCCAGCTCATGGCGACCGGGTGGCCCTGGCCCGTGGACGTCCACGGGGATGCGCAGTGGCGCGAGCGGTGCGCGTCCGTCGCGCAGACCCTCCTGGACAGCCCCTCGTACGCCGCCTTCGTGGTCGCCCGGGACGACGAGACGCCGGGCGCGCCGCTCGCGGGCATGGTGTCCGTGTCGGTCGAGCAGCACCTGCCGGGTCCCGACGGGCGGGGGCTGTCGGCCTACGTCGCGGACATGTCCACCGACCCCGACCTGCGCGGCCAGGGCATCGGCACCCGGCTGCTCGACGAGGCCCTGGTCTGGGCGCGCGAGCACGGCGCCGGGTGGGTACAGCTGTATGCCACCGAGTCGGGGCGCGGGGTCTACGAGCGGGCGGGCTTCTCCCCGGACGGGTCCTTCCTGCACATGACCCGCTCCGCCGACTGACGACGCCGGCTGGGTCCGCCGACTGACGACGCCCCGCCACCCACCGGGCGGTGGAGGACGGGGCGCCGTGCGTGCCGGTGTCCGCGGGAGGGCTCAGGGCCGCTCCGGCGGTCGGTTGCTCAGAAGGTCTTGGCGTCGATCACGAAGCGGTAGCGCACGTCGGAGTCGACGACCCGCTCGTAGGCCTCGTTGATCTGGCTCGCCTCGATCATCTCGATCTCGGCCGTGATGCCGTGCTCGGCGCAGAAGTCCAGCATCTCCTGGGTCTCGGCGATCCCGCCGATGCAGGACCCGGCGAGGGCCTTGCGGGCGACGATCAGCGAGAAGGCCGCGACCTCGAGGGGCTTGGACGGCGCCCCCAGCTCGACGATCGTGCCGTCGTACCGCAGCAGCGCCAGGTAGTCGTCCATCGGCAGGTTGACCGACACCGTGTTGATGATCAGGTCGAAGCTGCCGGCCACGGCCTTCATCTGCTCGGCGTCCGTGGTGTTGACGTAGTGCTGGGCGCCGAAGCGGGCGGCGTCCTCGCGCTTCTTGTCCGAGTGGGAGAGGACCGTGACGTCGGCGCCCATGGCGACGGCGATCTTGACGCCGACGTGGCCGAGGCCGCCCATGCCGATGATCGCGACCTTGCTGTCCTTGCCGACACCCCAGTGGCGCAGCGGGGAGTAGAGCGTGATCCCGGCGCACAGGAGCGGGGTGGCGGCGGCCGGGTCGAGAGCGTCCGGCACCCGCACGACGAAGCGCTCGTCGACGACGACGTGGGTGGAGTAGCCGCCCTGGGTGATCGTGCCGTCGCGGTCGACCGAGCCGTAGGTGCCGGTGTTGCCGGCCAGGCAGTACTGCTCCAGGCCCTCGCGGCAGGCGTCGCAGTCCTGGCAGGAGTTGACCATGCAGCCGACGCCGACGCGGTCACCCTTGGCGTGGCGGGAGACGCCGGAGCCGACCTCGAGGACGCGGCCGACGATCTCGTGGCCGGGGGTGAGGGGATACTTCTGGGCGCCCCACTCGTCGCGCACGGTGTGGATGTCGGAGTGGCAGATGCCCGCGAACTCGATCTCGATGAGGACGTCGTGCTCACCCACGTCCCGGCGCGTGACGGTGGACTTCTCGAGGGGGGCGGCAGCGGCGGGGGCGGCGTAGGCGGCAACGTCCATCATGGGTCCGACGATAACCCGCTCGGGCGGTGCGAGAGACTGGTGCCCTGTCCGTGACCGCCCCGACGAGTCCGGTGCGCACCGAGAGTTCAACCTCACGTCGTGCGCACGTCGTCCTGACCTGTCAGACATGACGGTATGCCCAGCACCTCCACCCACCTCTCCGGGCCCACGAGCGTCTCCGACACGCCGCTGTCGTGGGCCGTCCTGCGCGACCGCGTGAGCCGGACCCTCGTGGTCGCGGCGGTGGCCCTGGTCGTGGTGGACGGGGTCGTGGGCGTCCTGCCCTCCGAGACCCTGGTCGAGCTCGTCACCCCCTTGCGCGCGCTGATCCTCGTGGGTCTGCTCGGTGCCGCGGCCGGCGGCCGGGGGCTGCGTGCCTGGCGCACGCCCGTCGACCTGCCCATCCTGCTGCTCGTGCTCGCCACCGCCCTGTCGGCCTGGCACAGCGGGCAGGGGTGGCCGCTGTGGCGCGGTCTGCTCACGGGCGTCGGGGCCTTCTACCTCTCCGTGGCGCTGGTGCGCTGCCAGGGCGCGGCCTGGCACGGGGTGACCACGGCCGCGCTCCTCGCCTGCGCGGTGGCGGGGCTGACCGCCTGCCACCAGCTCGCGGCCCACGTCGACACCGGCTTCTGCCGCGCCGGGCTCGTGGCCGGGCGGGAGAGCTGCGACGACCCGGAGGCCCTGATCCGCGCCACCGGGACCTTCGCCAACCCCAACCTGCTCGCCGCGGCGCTCGTGCTGCTGCTGCCGCTGGCCTGGGCGGCGGCGCGCAGCCTGCCGACCTCGTCCTCCCGGGTGGCGGCGTACGGCGTCGTCGCCGCGGGCTACGTGAGCGTGGTCGCGACCTGGTCCCGCGCCGGTCTGGTCGCCGCCGCTGTCGGGATCCTGGTGCTGCTGGCGCTGCGCCCGGGCTGGTCGGGTCGGGCCATGGGGCTGCTCGGGGTCGTCGGGGCGGCGCTCGCCGTGGTCGCCGTCGGTGGCAGTGTCGGGGTGCGTCAGGAGGTATGGCGCGCGGCGCTGGCAGCCACGGTGGCGCATCCTCTCGGGGTCGGCCCGGGCCGCGGCGGTGCGGTCATCGACGCCGGCGTGCCGGGGTCCGAGCGCTTCCGCCATGCCCACGACCTCTGGCTGAACTGGCTCCTGGAGTGTGGGTGGCTCGGGGGGATCGCGGTCGTGCTCATCACCGTCATCCTGTTCCGGGTCGCCGCCCGGCGGGCCCGGATGGGCTCCGCGGTGGCCCGGATGGCGGGGGCGGGGCTGGCGGGCTTCGCCACGATGTCGCTGGTGGACCACCCGGCCAACCACGCCGGCATCTCGATGCTCATGTGGGTCGTGCTCGGCCTGGTCGTGGGGCACCAGGTGCGTCCTGGGGCCGGGCCCCGGCTCCAGGACCGGATCCGCGACCGGGCCGAGGAGCCGGTCGCCGTCGATCCCGTCACGGCGCCGCCCGTGTCGGGCCCGACGAGGGCGGCGCCGGTCCCGCCCGCCGCCGGGCAGCGGGCGGACCGGCCGGACGGGCAGGCCCTGCCGCCCACGCCGGGGACCGAGGAGCCGGACGGCGTGCCGACCGGTGAGCAGGGGCCGCCGTCCCGCAGCTCCCGGCACCGGCAGTCCCGACGGCGCCGCCGGGACCTGTGAGGGCCACGACCGCCCACGGCGTCCGCCGCGGACTGCCCGCGCGGTCGCGCGCCGACCCGCCGCAGCGCGTCAGCCCGCGTCGGCGGGCGGGCCGACCGGCGCGCCCGGTGACCCGGGGCTCAGGTGCTCCCGGTGATCCGGGGCTCAGGTGCTCCCGGTGATCCGGAAGGCCACCTGCTCGTGGTCGTGGGTGAAGGCGACCGGCTCGAAGGCCACGCCAGTGCGGGCCACGTGCTCGGTCCAGGCGCGGTGCTCGTGCTGCTGCCACCCCGGATAGTTGAGGTACTCGTCGAACTGCACGATGCTGCCCGGGCGCAGGCGCGGTCCCACGAGCTCCAGCACGGTCGCGGCGGAGGAGTACAGGTCCCCGTCGACGTGCAGCACGTCCACCGGCCCCGGGTGCACGGCCAGGAAGCCCGGAAGCGTCCGGTCGAACCACCCCTGGACCAGGGTCGCGCCCGGCACGTCCGGCAGCCCGTCGACGTCGAAGGCCCCGGCGGGGAAGCCGACCCGCCAGTCCTCGGGCAGCCCCTCGAAGGAGTCGAAGCCGTAGACCTCCTGGCCACCTCGCGCCTCGGCGATGATCCGCAGCGTCGTCCCCTGGAAGACGCCGAACTCCAGCGCCATCCCGCCGGTCGGGGCGAGCGACAGGGCGTGCCGCAGCGTCTCGTGGGGGTGGCTGAAGGACCGGGCGCCCACGAGGTGGTCGGCGGCCCAGCGGGCCGACTCGGCGACGGCGACGCGCTCGCCCGCGGCGTACAGGTCGCGTCGGTCGCGGATCTCCAGGCCGTGCAGGTGGTCGAGGATCCGCCGGGTGTCGGCGTCCTGCTGCGCGCGCAGCGCGCGGAGCTCGTCCTCGAGCCGCGTGACCTCGGCCCGGACGGCCCGGCGGACGGCGCCCCGGACGAGTCGTGCTGTCGTGTGCCGGATCTCGGCGCGCAGGGACATGTCTGGATCCTAGGCAGCGGCGGTCGCCGCTGCCTGGCGCAAGCCCGCGTCGACGGGGCGTGTCGTGCGGCAGGCGCCGGTGACGTCCGGGGGACGCGCTGGTGCGGTGCCGCGGGCGCGCCGATGCCGCTCGGCCGGGACCGTCAGGAGCGCTCCTGCTGGTGCCGGGGCCGCTCGAGGGCGAGGACGACGAGCGCGCCCACCGCGATCACGGCGGCGGGCACGACGAGCGCCTCGCCCATGGCGGCGGTGAAGCCCGGGGCCAGGGTGCTCGGCAGGTGGCCGCCCATCGAGGTGGGCGCCGCGCCCCGGGCGGCGGGCAGGTGCGCGGCGAGGCGGTCCTGCATCGCCAGGGCGATCGCCGCCGACCCGAGCACCGAGCCGACCTGGCGGGTGGTGTTGTAGACCCCGGCCCCGGCTCCCGCCTCGGCGCCCGCCAGGTTGGCCGTGGCGCTGGTCGACAACGGCGCCCACATGAAGGCGCTCGCCACGCCGAGCAGCGCGGCGGGGAGCAGGACGTGCCACAGCGGTGCGGTGGCGTCCAGCGTCCGGCTCAGCCACAGCAGCGCCACGGCGTAGGTGCCCAGGCCCCCGAAGGCGAGCCGGCGGGGGTGCAACCGGTTGACCACCCGGCCTGCGGCGGGCGCCAGCGCGGCGGAGACGACGGCCATCGGGGCGAGGAGCAGCGCCGCCCGGGTGGGGGACAGGCCGCGGGCCGTCTGGGCCCAGATGGTGACGGGGAAGGCCGTGCCGGTGACCGCGAAACCGACGGTGGTGATGGCGATGTTGGCGACGGAGAAGTTGCGGTCGCGGAACAGTCGCAGCGGCACGAGCGGCTCGCCCTGCTGCCGGGCCTGCCACAGCACGAACAGGCCCAGGACGACCAGGCCGAGGACGATCAGCCGCCAGACGGTGATCGGGCCGGTGATCGTGCCCCAGTCGTAGCTACGGCCCTCCTCGATGCCGAAGACGAGGCAGAACAGCCCGATCGCGGACAGCGCCACGCCCAGCCAGTCGAAGCGGTGCGAGTGCGTCTCGAAGGTCGGCACCAGCCGCCAGGCCAGCACGAGCGCCAGCAGGCCGACCGGGACGTTGACGAAGAAGATCCACTCCCACCCGAGGGCGTCGATGAGCAGTCCGCCGAGGATCGGGCCGACGAGCGTGGCGACGCCGGCCACCGCGCCCCACAGGCCCATCGCCTGCCCCCGCCGCTGGGGCGGGAACATCCGGGTGATGACCGCCATCGTCTGCGGGCTCATGAGCGCCGCACCGAGGCCCTGGGCGACGCGGGCGATCACCAGCATGGTGACGGTGTCGGTCAGGCCGCACCACAGCGAGGCGGCGGTGAAGACGGTCAGCCCCACGAGGTAGACCCGCTTGGGGCCGTAGCGGTCACCGAGCCGGCCGGTGATGAGCAGCGGCACGGCGTACGCCAGGAGATAGGCGCTGGTCACCCAGACCACGGCCCCGATGTCGGCGCGCAGACCGGACATCAGGGCCGGCGTCGCCACCGTCACGATCGTCGAGTCGACCAGGATCATGAAGAAGCCCAGGCACAGGGCCCACATCGCGGGCCAGGGGTTGTCGCCGGCCTGGTGGTGCGGGCGCCCGGCGTGGCGATCGTCGGAGGGTGAGGTCACGGACGAAGCGTGACACAGGTCACCGACATACCCCCGCCGGCGCCGGGGCGCGTCAGCCGGAGAGGGCCAGCGCCAGGGCTGCCGCGCCCACGACGACCATGGAGCCCAGGGCGAGGAGCAGCGACCTGCCGGTGCTCTGCCTGACGCCGGGCAGGAAGCGCGTGGCGTCCTCGACCCACCGCCACCAGACGTGCGCCAGGGCCACGGTCAGCGCGGCCACGGCCAGGCGCAGCGGGTTGTCGAGGTCCCGGTGGACGGCGAAGGGGACGAGCACGATCAGCGGCCAGTGCCACAGGTAGATCGAGTAGGAGATGTCGCCCAGCCACTGGCTGGTCCGGTTGGTCCAGGCCAGGTCCAGCGGGTCACGCCCGTCGCAGTCGCCGGCCAGGATCACGGCGGCGGTGCCGAGGACCGGCAGCAGCGCGAGGTGGCCCGGGAAGGGATCGCCCTGGCTCAGCACGAAGGCCGAGGCGACGATCATCGCCAGGCCGACGTAGCGCAGCACCAGGGACAGGGCCGTCGAGGGCGCCCAGCGCCGCAGGACCATCGGCAGCAGACCGCCGGCGGCGAACTCCCACGCGCGGGTGAAGGTCATGAAGTAGGTGTTCGCCGGATGGGTGGCGGTGTACCACACCGAGAGCACGAGGCTCAGGGCCGTGACGACGGCGAGCATGGTGCCGGCCGCCCGGACCGGGCGCGCGGCCGCACCTCTGGCGCGGCGGGCGAGCCACAGGGCCAGCAGGATCAGCGGCGGCCACAGGAGGTAGAACTGCTCCTCGGTGGACAGCGACCAGTAGTGCTGGACGGGGGCCTCGAAGCCCATCGGCGGCGGCGGGCCCAGCACGACCTGGGCGAGCCAGAGGTTCTGGACGTAGAACGTCGATGCCAGGGCCTCGCGACCGGTCATCGCGCGCAGGGCGTCGGGCAGCAGCGCGAAGGAGCAGGCGATGCTGACGAGCAGGACCGTCATGCTCGCGGGCAGCAGGCGCCGGGCCCGGCGGGCGTAGAAGGCGCCGAGGTGGACGGTCCCGGTGCGCTCCACCTCACGGACCAGGTGGCTGGTGATCAGGTAGCCCGAGATGACGAAGAACGCGTCGACGCCGGTGAATCCGCCCGGGAAGCGGGAGGGCCACAGGTGGAAGGCCACCACGAAGCCCACGGCCCACATGCGCAGGGCCTGCACCTCGGGCAGGAAGCCGCGGGCCGCGCGCCGGCGCACCCGGTCCGCCACCGTGGTCGTACCGCCGTCGCTCCCCGCGCCGCCGCTGCCCAGGTCTGTCCGGGCGAGCAGGTCGGGCCCCGCCCGGGTCGATCCGTGGTGGTCGTGCGCCTGCCTGCTGGTCAGCTGTTCCCCCGTCACCCTGACGACCCTAGGAGACGCCTTCGGCGTGTCGGGATCAATCCGGCTGGACGACAACGGCTTCCGTCGTTCGGGCGCGATCCTGAACACGATGTGCAAGCTCTATGTCCAGTTGCGTAATCCCATTGCGCCAATGGGTCCAAACCTCCCACGTGGTCCGCCCCATCCGGATGTCGATGAAGGGATGGTGGTCCATCTGCTCCGCCTCGTCCGCCACCCACTCCACGAGGCGCACCGCCTCCAGGAAGCCCGGCGACTCGTAGGTCGCGACCAGGTGGCCCCCGACCACCCGCCACCCGGGCAGGTCCCGCAGCTGACGGGTGATCTCGGCGTCGTCCAGCAGTCGGCTCATGGCGCCCACGCTAGGACAGGATGGGCCGCATGCCGGAAGACCCCGCCGTCACGCCCGCACCCGCTCCCGCACCCGCTCCCGCACCCGCTCCCGCACCGCCCGGTCCGGACGGGCCGGTCGCCGTCGTCGGCGCCGCCCTCCTGGACGACCTGGACGCGCCCACCACCCTGCTCGCGGCCCGCCGCACGGCTCCGCCGGCCCTGGCGGGCGGGTGGGAGCTGCCGGGCGGCAAGGTCGACCCCGGTGAGGGCGAGCTCGACGCCCTGCGCCGCGAGCTGCGCGAGGAGCTCGGCGTCGAGGTCGAGGTGGGGCAGGAGGTCGCCGGGCCCCGGCCGGACGGTCGCTGGGACCTCAGCCCCCGGCACGCCATCCGCGTCTGGACCGCCCGGGTCGTCCAGGGGCGGCCACAGCCGCTGGAGGACCACGACGCGCTGCGGGTGCTGCGCGCCCACGAGCTCGACACCGTGGGGTGGCTGCCCGCCGACGCCCCGATCGTCGCTGCGGTGGCCGGGCTGCTGCGCCCCGGACGCGCGACGTCCGGCACCCCTGGTCGTCACCGCCCGCACCGCCTGCCTGGCTCTGGGTGATGGTCCGGGGCGGGGCCGGGGGCTGCGACAATGGGAGGCATGGCTCAGAAGACCCGCGGCGACATCCGTAATGTCGCGATCGTTGCCCACGTCGACCACGGCAAGACCACCCTCGTCGACAAGATGCTCTGGCAGGGTGGTGCTTTCGGCGAGCACGACCACGTCGACGAGCGTGCGATGGACTCCGGTGACCTCGAGCGGGAGAAGGGCATCACCATCCTCGCCAAGAACACCGCGATCCACTACAACGGGCCCTCTGCCGCGGACTTCCCCGGCGGCGTCACCATCAACATCATCGACACCCCCGGCCACGCCGACTTCGGCGGCGAGGTCGAGCGTGGACTGTCCATGGTCGACGGCGTCGTGCTCCTCGTGGACGCGTCCGAGGGCCCGCTGCCCCAGACCCGCTTCGTGCTGCGCAAGGCGCTTGCCGCGAAGATGCCGGTCGTGCTGTGCATCAACAAGGTCGACCGCCCGGACTCGCGCATCGCCGAGGTCGTCGACGAGGTCTACGAGCTGTTCATGGACCTGGACGCCGACGAGCACCAGATCGAGTTCCCGATCGTCTACGCGTCGGCCAAGAACGGCGTCGCCTCCACCGAGCGTCCCGCCGACGGCGGCCTGCCCGACTCGCCGGACCTGGAGCCGCTGTTCCGCACCATCATGGACACCGTCCCGGCCCCGGTGTACGACGACGAGGCCCCCATGCAGGCCCACGTCACCAACCTCGACTCGTCCAACTTCCTCGGCCGCCTGGCGCTGCTGCGCGTCTTCAACGGTGAGATCCGCAAGGGTCAGCAGGCCGCATGGTTCCGCCACGACGGCACCAAGTCGCAGGTCAAGATCACCGAGCTGCTCGTCACCGAGGGTCTGGAGCGCAAGCCCGCCGAGTCCGCCGGCCCCGGCGACATCATCGCCATCGCGGGCATCGCCGACATCATGATCGGCGACACCATCGCCGACCCCGAGTCCGGCACCGCGCTGCCCGTCATCACCGTCGACGAGCCCGCCATCTCGATGACCATCGGCACCAACACCTCCCCGATGGTCGGCCGCGTCCGCGGCTCCAAGGTCACCGCCCGCCTGGTCAAGGACCGGCTGGACCGCGAGCTCGTCGGCAACGTCTCGCTGCGCGTGCTGCCCACCGAGCGCCCCGACGCCTGGGAGGTCCAGGGCCGCGGCGAGCTGGCGCTCGCGATCCTCGTCGAGCAGATGCGCCGCGAGGGCTTCGAGCTCACCGTCGGCAAGCCGCAGGTGGTCACCCGCGAGGTCGACGGCAAGCTGCACGAGCCCGTCGAGCGGCTCACCATCGACGTGCCCGAGGAGTTCCTCGGCGCCGTCACCCAGATCATGGCCGCCCGCAAGGGCCGCATGGAGCAGATGACCAACCACGGCACCGGCTGGGTGCGCATGGAGTTCCTCGTGCCCTCGCGCGGCCTCATCGGCTTCCGCACCGAGTTCCTCACCGAGACCCGTGGCGCCGGCATCGCCCACCACGTGTTCGAGGACTACGAGCCGTGGTTCGGACCGATCTCGACCCGCCAGTCCGGCTCGCTCGTCGCCGACCGCACCGGCCCGGTCACGTCCTACGCCATGGTCAACCTGCAGGAGCGCGGCACGCTGTTCGTCGAGCCGACGACCGAGGTCTACGAGGGCATGATCGTCGGCGAGAACTCCCGCGCCGACGACATGGACGTCAACATCACCAAGGAGAAGAAGCTCACCAACGTGCGCGCCTCCTCGGCGGACAACTTCGAGAAGGTCGTGCCCCCGCGCAAGCTCTCGCTCGAGCAGTCGCTGGAGTTCTGCCGCGAGGACGAGTGCGTCGAGGTCACCCCGGAGGCCGTGCGCATCCGCAAGGTCGTGCTCGACGCCACCGAGCGCGCCCGCACCGCGTCGCGCGCCCGCAGCGCCGCCAAGCGCGAGGCCGGCGAGTGACCCGCTGACCGACCGTCCCGTCCGACCGGGGCGGCCACCTCGACCGAGGTGGCCGCCCCGGTCGTCTGCGTGCCCGGCCACCCGCCGCGCCCCCCGCCCCGCTTCCGTCACGCGCCCCGGGCAGGGAGACCGGGGGTGGGCCTACCGATGAGTATTCATGCATTCGGCCTTGCCAGCCGTCGCGGATCGTCCGGCACGAAAGCGACTATTTGTGTGATCGGGGTCACGAATCGGATACGGAGGTGGTGCAGGTATGTCGCAGATGACCGCAAATCCATAAGGTCGGTTCATCGCGCCGCCCGGCACTGCCGCCGGGCTGCCCGCGACCCGCCGACGAAAGGCCCTTGCGCATGTCGACCTCCCCCAGCCACGCCGAGCAGGCGGAGCTTGCCGTCGAGGTCGACCACGAGCCGCACCTGGGCGAGATCCAGGGGCGCTCGCCGTGGCAGCTCGTGCTCCGCCGCCTGCGCCGCGACCGGATCACGATGATCGCCCTGGTCGCGACCGTGATCATCGTGCTGCTGGCCGTCGTCGCGCCGATCCTGAAGTCCCTCGGGGTGCTCGACCTGAACGGCCACGACGAGCTGGTGCAGGGGATCGGCTCGATGCCGACCGGCCCCCTGGGGGGCATGTCCGCCAGGCACCCCCTGGGGGTGCAGCCCGGCACCGGCATCGACCTGCTGTCCCTGATCCTGTCCGGCATGACGACCTCGTTGATCGTGGCCGTCTCCTCGACGGTGGTGGCGATCGTGGTCGGCACCGTGATGGGTCTGCTGTCGGGCTTCGCGGGTGGCAAGGTCGACTGGGTCATCAGCCGGTTCATCGACCTGGTGCTGTCCTTCCCGCAGACGCTGATGCTGCTGTCGCTGCAGGCGGTGCTGGTGAGCGCCATCGCCAGCGCCATCGGGATGGCCGACACGGCGTCCACGCCCAAGCTGCTCTTCATGATCGTCGTGCTCGGGTTCTTCGGCTGGCCCTACTTCGCGCGCATCGTCCGTGGCCAGGTGATGTCGCTGCGGCAGCGCGAGTTCGTCGAGGCGGCGCGCTCGCTCGGCGCCCGGCCGTGGCGGATCTACGTGCACGAGCTGCTGCCGCACCTGTGGGCCCCGATCCTCGTCTACACCACCATGCTGCTGCCGCAGTTCGTGGCGCAGGAGGCCGCGCTCGGCTTCCTCGGGGTGGGGGTCCCGCCGCCCGCGATCTCGCTCGGCACCCTGCTCAACGACTCGGTGCAGTACGCCCTGCCCGACCCGGCGTACTTCTTCTTCCCGGGCTTCGCGGTCTTCCTCATGGTCCTCAGCTTCAACCTGCTGGGCGACGGCGTCCGCGACGCCCTCGACCCCAAGGCCGACCGGCAGTAGCCCACCCCGACGTGACCCGGCGAGGCGGCCGACCCCATCAGCCTTCTCGCCATACCTGCATCGCCCACCCAGCCACGCGATCCCATCACCGCACCCGCGGTGCGCACCCTCGAAGGAGAAGCACATGATGCGTACGACCAAGGGGGCCCTCGGCGTCGCCCTCGGCACCGCGGCGACCCTGGGCCTGGCGGCCTGCGGCGGTGGCGGTGGCGGCACCACCTCCGCCAACGGCAGCGCCGGCCCGGCGGCCAAGGGCGGCACCCTCACCGTCATCAACCTGGGCCCCAAGGAGCACCTGGACCCCCAGCGCATGTATGTCGGCGCGGACATCCTCTTCGGCTCGCGGGTCTACGCGCGGACGTTGACGACCTACACCGCGGGCGAGGGCAGCACGATGGTGCCCGACCTGGCTACCGACACCGGGCAGATGTCCGACAACGGCAAGACCTGGAGGTTCACGCTGGTCGACAACGCCAAGTGGCAGGACGGCAAGCCGGTGACCTGCGAGGACGTGAAGTACGGCGTGAGCCGCACCTTCGCCCAGGACGTCATCACCGGTGGCCCCAACTACGCCATCACCTTCCTGGACCTGCCGACGAAGAAGACTGCCGACGGCGAGGTGCCGGTCTACCCCGGCCCGTACAAGCCCGACGCGGCCGGCCAGGCGGCGTTCGACAAGGCCGTGAGCTGCTCCGGCCAGACGATCACCTTCAGGTTCAAGAAGCCGTGGACCGACTTCAACATGAACAACGCCGCGCTGACGGCCTTCGCCCCCTTCCGCAAGGACAAGGACCAGGGCGCGAAGTCGGACTACCAGGCCTTCTCCAACGGGCCGTACATGCTCGAGGGCGCCTACGACCCCAACAAGGGTGGGACCTGGGTCCGCAACCCGAACTGGTCCGAGGCGTCGGACAAGGTCCGCAAGGCCTACCCCGACAAGATCGTGGACACCCAGGGCGTCCAGATCGACACGGGCTACCAGCGCCTGATCGCCGACGCGGGCGAGGACAAGACGGCCATCGCGGCGCTGCAGGCGCAGGCCGCGACGCTGCCGCAGATCGAGTCCAACCCGGCCGCGAAGTCGCGCTCGATCAACGTGCAGTCGCCGTACGTCGACTACCTCGCGCCGAACGTCAGGTCCAAGACGATGGCCAACCCCAAGATCCGTCAGGCCTTCGCCATGGCGACCAACCGGGGCGCCTACATCACGGCGTACGGCGGGCCGTCGGTGATGACCCCGTCCTTCGGCATGTGCAACAAGGCGCTGAAGTGCGCCAAGGACTTCAACCCCTTCGGCAACGACGCCAACGGTGACGTCGAGGGTGCCAAGAAGCTGCTGCAGGAGGCGGGCGCCCCGTCGCCGCTGCCGATCACGGTCGTCTACCGCAAGCGCGGCAACGCCGACAAGGCGCTCACCGCGCTCAAGGAGACCTGGGACAAGGCGGGCTTCGACGTCACGCTGCAGCCCATCGCCGAGAAGTACTACTCGACGATCCAGGCGCCCGGCATGGCGGACAAGGACGTGTTCTGGGCCGGCTGGGGTGCGGACTGGCCGTCGGGCTCCACGGTGCTGCCGGCGCTGTTCGACGGGCGGGTCAACCTGACCGCGGGCGGCTCGGGCCAGGACTACGGCTACTTCGACGACCCCGAGGTCAACGCCAAGATCGACGCGGCCTACGCCATCCAGGACGAGGCGCAGCGCGAGAAGGCCTGGGCGGACATTGACGAGATGATCGGCAAGAAGGGCGGCTACGTCTCCCTGGTCAACCAGAAGTTCACCTTCCTGCACGGCTCGGCCGTCAAGAACTTCCAGGTCAACCCGATGATGGGCGGCTACCCCGACCTCGCCGAGATCGCCGTCAGGTGACGACCCTCCCCGGGGCCGGGCGCGCCGTCGCCCGGCCCCGGGGCCTGCCCCGCCCTACCCACGCTGCTCCCGAGAGGCGGTGAGGGCGCCACCCCTGGCGCCGACGCCCGATGGTGTTCTACATCCTGCGACGACTGGTCACGGCCGTCGTCATGCTCCTGATCGTGACGCTGGCGACCTTCCTGGTGTTCTTCGCGGCACCGGAGGACCCGGCCCGGCTCACCTGCGCCAAGAACTGCACGCCCGCCGTCGTCGAGGGCAACCGCACGTTCATGGGCTTCGACAAGCCGGTGCTGCAGCAGTACGGCGACTTCGTGACCGGCCTGGTCGTGGGCCGCGACTTCCCGGCGGACGAGGAGCTGCGCCGCAGCGCCCCGCAGCTGGCCACCCACTGCGCGGCTCCCTGCCTGGGCTACTCGGCCCTGAAGAGCAGGTCGGTCACCGACATCCTCCAGGACACCCTGCCGATCACCGCCTCGATCGCGCTGGTCGCCTTCGTCATCTGGATGGTCGTCGGCGTGGTGGGCGGCATCATCGCGGCCCTCAACAAGGGGAAGTGGCTCGACCGCCTCATCGTCACCCTGGCGCTGATGGGCTACTCCTTGCCGACCTTCTTCATCGGGCTGCTGCTGCTGACCTTCGTGGCGATCAAGTGGCAGCTCGTGCCGCCCCCGACCTACACGCCGCTCACCCAGGACCCGGTCGCGTGGTTCCAGGGGCTGCTGCTGCCGGGCCTGACCCTGGCGAGCATCTTCGCCGCGCAGTACGTCCGGCTCACCCGCGCCTACATGATCGAGACGATGAGCGAGGACTACATCCGCACGGCCCGCGCCAAGGGCGTCCGCCGCGGTCCGATCATCCGCCGACACGGCCTGCGCGCCGCGCTCACCCCGATCGTCACGGCCGCCGGCCTGGACCTCGGCGGCGTGCTCGGCGGCGCCGTCATCACCGAGTCGGTCTTCAACTTCCAGGGGGTCGGCTGGCAGGCCGTCAACGCCATCCGCGAGACCGACCTGCCCGTCATCGTCGGCATCGTGCTCGTCGCGGCGTTCTTCGTCATCCTGGCCAACCTCGTCGTGGACGTGCTCTACGGCGTCATCGACCCGCGCGTGCGGCTCAGCTGAGGAGCGATCCGATGACCACCCACACCACCGACCGGGCCGACGGTCGTCACGGACCGGACGCCGGGGGAGCGCCATACGTGCAGGTCGAGGACCTGTGCGTGCACTTCCCGACGGAGGACGGCCTGGTCCGCTCCGTCGACGGGCTGACCTTCTCGGTCGACAAGGGCCGCACGCTCGGCATCGTCGGCGAGTCCGGCTCCGGCAAGTCCGTGACCAGCCAGGCGATCCTCGGCCTGCACCGCGGCACCCGGGCCCGGCTGTCCGGCTCGATCCGTCTCGGCGGCGAGGAGCTGCTCACGGCCTCCGAGGCGCGGCTGCGCGACCTGCGCGGCAACACGATGGCGATGATCTTCCAGGACCCGCTGTCCGCGATGCACCCGTACTACTCCGTGGGGGCGCAGATCGTCGAGGCGATCCGGGTGCACGACTCCTCGGTGTCCAAGGCCGCGGCCCGCGAGCGCACCAAGGACCTGCTCGCCCGCGTGGGGATCCCCAACCCCGCCAAGCGGATCGACCAGTACCCGCACGAGTACTCCGGGGGCATGCGCCAGCGCGCGATGATCGCCATGGCCCTGGCCAACGACCCCGCCCTGCTCATCGCCGACGAGCCCACGACGGCCCTGGACGTGACCGTGCAGGCGCAGATTCTGGACCTGATGCGGGACCTGCAGGAGGAGTTCGGCTCCGCGATCGTCATGATCACCCACGACCTCGGCGTCGTCGCCGAGATGGCCGACGACGTGCTGGTGATGTATGGCGGGAAGGCCGTCGAGCACGGCCCGGTCGACGACGTGTTCTACCGCCCGCAGATGCCGTACACCTGGGGCCTGCTGTCCTCGATGCCACGGCTGGACCGGGTGCGCGCCGAGCAGCTCGACCCGGTGCCGGGCAACCCGCCGTCGCTGATCCGGGTGCCGCCGGGGTGCGCGTTCCACCCGCGCTGCGCCCATCGTGAGCAGGTGCCGGACGGGGCGTGCACCCGCGAGGTGCCGCAGCTGCGCGACGCCCAGACCGGCGAGCGCCATCTCGTCCGCTGCCACCTGACCGCCGAACAGCGGCGCGAGCTGTTCGAGACCCACGTCCAGCCGCGCCTGTAGGAGCCGACCGATGACCCCCGCCACCGCCGGCGCCCCGAGTCCCGCTGCCACGCCCGCCCGCTCGGGGGACGTGCTGCTGCGCCTCACCGACCTGCAGAAGCACTTCCCGCAGTACCGCCAGACCCTGGTCCGCCGACCCGACGCGCCCGTCAAGGCCGTCGACGGGATCAGCCTGGAGCTGCGCGAGGGCGAGACCGTCGGGCTCGTCGGCGAGTCCGGCTGCGGCAAGTCCACGGCCGGCCGCACCATGCTCAAGCTGCTGGAGCCCACCGGCGGGCGCATCGAGTTCGCCGGTCGCGACATCACCCACGCCAAGGGCGACGAGCTGCGCCGGCTGCGCCGCGAGATGCAGATGGTCTTCCAGGACCCCTACGGCTCGCTCAACCCGCGGCACACGATCGGCTCGATCATCGCGGCGCCCTTCGAGATCCAGGGGATCACGCCCGACGGCGGCGTCAGGTCCGCGGTGCAGGGTCTGATGGCCCGCGTCGGCCTCAACCCCGAGCACTACAACCGTTATCCGCACGAGTTCTCCGGCGGGCAGCGGCAGCGGATCGGGGTCGCCCGGGCCATCGCGCTGCGCCCGCGGCTGGTGGTGTGCGACGAGCCGGTCTCCGCGCTGGACGTCTCCATCCAGGCGCAGGTCGTCAACCTCCTGGAGGAGATCCAGGCCGAGCAGGGCATGGCCTATGTCTTCATCGCCCACGACCTGTCCGTGGTCCGGCACATCTGCGACCGCGTCGTGGTGATGTACCTCGGCAAGGTCATGGAGGAGGCCGACCGGGACACGCTGTACGAGCGGCCGCTGCACCCTTACACGCACGCGCTGCTGTCGGCCGTGCCGGTCCCGGACCCGCGGCGGCAGGCCCGGCGTGAGCGCGTGCTGCTCAAGGGTGACCTGCCCTCGCCGCAGAACCCGCCCTCCGGGTGCGTCTTCCGCACCCGCTGTCCCCGGGCCACGCAGCGGTGCGCCGTCGAGGTGCCCGCCCCCGCCGAGGTCGAGCCCGGGCACCGGGTGGCCTGCCACTACCCCGAGCCCCGCCAGGTCCTCTGACCTACCGCCGGTAGTCGGATCCGCCGGGCGTCGTCGCCCAGGCGGATCCGACCGCCCCCGGCAGGTCTGGCAGGTCCGTCCCGCCGAAGCGCAGGTGGCGGCAGGTCGGCCCGCGCGTCAGTCGTCGACGGTGTCGCGACCCCGGCGGACGATCTGCGGGTCCGGCGCGAACACCACGTCGCCGTCCTTGCCGTCGTAGTCGAACTTGTTCAGGAAATACCGCATCGCGTTGATGCGGCCGCGCTTCTTGTCGTTGGACTTGATGGTGGTCCACGGCGCCCAGTCGGTGTCGGTCGCGGTGAACATCGCCTCCTTGGCGTCGCCGTACCGGTCCCACTTGTCCAGGGACTCCAGGTCCATGGGGGAGAGCTTCCACTGCCGGACCGGGTCGATCTGCCGGATCGCGAAGCGGGTGCGCTGCTCGGTGCGCGACACCGAGAACCACAGCTTGGTCAGGGTGATCCCGGAGTCGACCAGCATCTTCTCGAACAGCGGTGCCTGCTCGATGAACTGGCGGTACTGCTCGTCGCTGCAGAAGCCCATGACCCGCTCGACCCCGGCGCGGTTGTACCAGGAACGGTCGAACATCACCATCTCGCCGTTGGTGGGGAAGTGGTGGACGTACCGCTGGAAGTACCACTGGCCGAGCTCGGTCTCGGTGGGCTTGACCAGGGCGACGACGCGGGCGTAGCGCGGGTTGAGGTGCTCGGTGAACCGCTTGATCGTCCCGCCCTTGCCGGCGGCGTCGCGCCCCTCGAAGACGAGGATGTGCTTGAGGTCGTTCTCGCGGGTCCACTTCTGGAACTTGAGGAGCTCGATCTGCAGCAGGTACTTCTCCACCTCGTACTGCTCCCGGGCGAGCCGCTCCTCGTAGGGATAGTCCTCGCGCCAGGTCTCGACGGGGTTGCCCAGGGGGTCGATGAGGTCGGGGTCGGAGCCTTCGTCGTCGCGGACGGTGTAGCCCTCGGCGTGGAGGTTGGCGAGGTACTCGCGGAAGTTCTGGTGCATGGAGACTCCAAGGTGCATCAGGGGGAGGGGCCGCTCCACGGCACCGGTGAGCGTCCGGCGTCATCGGCGGGTCTGTGCCGGCCACGGTACGGAAGAGCGGTGAACGCGATGTGAACGCACGCACAGGCAGTGCGCGTGGCTGTCCGTAGTCATCCCTGGCATGGGTGGGGTCGTGTTCATGCCTGCTCCGGATCGGCTGCGGCCGGGTAACGTTCGGTCCGATGACCCTCACGACTCCGCTGGCAGCCCTCCACCCCCGCCGGGTGGCGCTGGTGCACGCCCACCCCGACGACGAGTCCCTGTGGACGGGGGTGACCATCGCCCACCTGGTCGCCGCCGGGGTCGACGTCCACGTCGTCACCTGCACGCTGGGCGAGGAGGGCGAGGTCATCCCGCCGGCCCTGCGCCACCTGGAGGGTCAGGGGGCGGCCCTGGCGAGCCACCGGCGCACCGAGCTGGCCGGGGCCGCGGCGGCGCTGGGGGTCACGTCCCACGTCCTGGGCGACCGGGGCGACGAGGGCGGTGGGCGCTGGCGCGACAGCGGTATGGCGGGAACACCGGCCGCGGACCATCCCGAGGCCTTCGCGGGCGGCGGGGCCGCCGTCGTCGACGCCCTGACCGACCTGCTCGGCAGGCTCGACCCCGACACCGTGATCACCTACGAGGAGCACGGCGGCTACGGTCACCCGGACCATGTCGCCGCCCACCGCACGACGCACGCCGCGGTCGCCCGGCTGCGCGAGGCGGGCCGGGAGGTGCGGCTGCTGGAGGTCGTCCTGCCCCGCTCCTGGGCGGTCGAGGACCGCGAGTGGCTGGCGGAGCACGTCCATCGCACCGCGGTGCGGGTCCCGGGGGCCGACGAGCCTTTCCCCCCCTCGGTGGTGCCGGACGAACGGGTGACCCACGTGGTCGCCGACGAGGCCGCGCTGCGGGCGCAGGTCGCCGCGCTGCGCGAGCACCCCACCCAGGTCACCGTCTACGACGGGTACTACGCCCTGTCCAACGACGTGGCCGCGCGCCTGCCCGGGCGCGAGGCCTTCGTCCTCGTGAGCGCTCCGGCGCGCGAGGACGCCGGAGCGTCGTCCCCCGACGACTCCTGCCTCGACGCCCCCGCACCGTCCGACCGTGAGGTGAGCCATGGCTGAGTCCGACTCGATCGCGCTCGGGCCCGACACCTTCCGGCGGGCCATGGGCCGGTTCGCGACCGGGGTGGCGGTGCTGACCACCCACGCGGACGGCGTCGACCACGCCATGACGGCCAACTCGCTCACCTCGGTGTCGCTCGAACCGCTGCTGCTGCTGTGCAGCGTCCAGGTCGACGCGCGGTTCCACGACGCCGTGGTCCAGGCCGGGGTGTGGGGCGCCAGCGTCCTGCCCGCGAGCTCGCGGCCGCACGCCGCGTGGTTCGCCACGCGCGGTCGTCCGGTGCACGGGCAGCTGGACCGGGTCCCGCACCACCGGCGCTCCGAGACCGGCGTGGTGCTGCTCGACGACGTGCTCGTCGCCGTCGAGTGCCGCACCACCCAGGTCGTCCGGGCGGGGGACCACTCGGTGATCATCGGAGAAGTCGTCGGGCTCGAGGTCCCGGACCACACGGGAGAGGCGCTGACCTACTACCGCGGCGCGTTCGGCCACCTGGCCTGAGGGCATACAGTGTCTGGCGAGTCTGCTACGCCCCACCATCCCGGAAGGATCACCGATGACCTACGTGATCGCCCAGCCGTGCGTCGACGTCAAGGACAAGGCCTGCATCGAGGAGTGCCCGGTCGACTGCATCTACGAGGGTGAGCGTTCGCTCTACATCCACCCCGACGAGTGCGTCGACTGCGGCGCCTGCGAGCCGGTGTGCCCCGTCGAGGCGATCTACTACGAGGACGACGTCCCGGAGCAGTGGGCGGACTACTACAAGGCCAACGTCGAGTTCTTCGACGAGCTGGGATCTCCGGGCGGCGCCGCCAAGCTCGGCATGATCAAGCGCGACCACCCGGTCATCACCGCCCTCCCGCCGCAGGGCGAGGGTCACTGACCTCGTGTCGGGTCGCGGCCGACTGACCCTGCCCGACTTCCCCTGGGACTCCTTGGCCGGTGCCCGGCGCCGAGCCGCGGAGCATCCCGGGGGCATCGTCGACCTGTCCGTCGGCACCCCGGTCGACCCGACCCCCGACGTGGTCCGGCGTGCCCTGGAGGCCGCGTCGGACGCCCATGGCTATCCGCAGACCTGGGGCACCGCCCCGCTGCGGGAGGCCGTGGCGGGCTGGTTCGAGCGGCGCCGTGGGGTGCCCGGGCTCGACCCGGCCGGGGTGCTGCCCACGGTGGGCAGCAAGGAGCTGGTGGCCTGGCTGCCGACGTTGCTCGGCCTCGGAGCCGGCGACCGCGTCGGGATCCCCGCGATCGCCTATCCGACGTATGACGTCGGTGCGCGTCTGGCGCGCGCCGAGCCGGTCGTCGTCGACGTCACCGCCGAGCTGCCGGACCCCGGCGGGATGCGGCTGCTGTGGCTCAACTCGCCGGGCAACCCCACCGGCGCGGTCCTCGACGTCGCCACGCTGCGACGCGTGGTCGCGTGGGCCCGCGAGCACGACGTGGTCCTGGCCTCCGACGAGTGCTATGCCGAGCTGGCCTGGGGCGACCACGATCTCGTCGACGGACTGCCTCGGCCCGGCACCGTGCCCAGCCTCCTGGACCCGCGGGTCTGCGACGGTGATCACCGCGGGCTGCTCGTCACCTACTCCCTGTCCAAGCAGTCCAACCTCGCGGGCTACCGCGCGGCCTTCGTGGCGGGCGACCCGGCGCTGGTGGCCGAGCTGCTGGAGGTGCGCAAGCACGCGGGGATGATCGTGCCCCGGCCGGTGCAGGAGGCGATGCGGGCCGCCCTCGACGACGACGCCCACGTGGCCGAGCAGCGGGCGCGCTACGCGACGCGGCGCGCGAGCCTCCTTCCGGCACTGGGGTCCTCGGGTCTACGGGTCGAGGACACCGGCGCCGGGCTCTACCTCTGGTCCACCCGCGGCGAGGACTCGCGCGTGACGGTCGACGCCCTCGCGCAGGTCGGCATCCTGGTCGCCCCGGGCTGGTTCTACGGCGCGGCCGGGGAGCAGCATGTCCGGATCGCGCTCACGGCGACCGACGAGCGCACCGCCGCAGCGGTCGAGCGACTCACCCGCTGAGAAGCCTTGCGTGACACCGCAGGTGACGCGCCAGGGCCGGGCCGGCAGCGCCATACGCCGCAGGGGGACGACCGGTCGCCGCGCCGACCGCGCCCGGCCCCCGAGGTCGTCGTCACGGGTTTCGGATGCCGCGGGCACGTGGGGTAGCGTCCAGCCGGTGGGTCCCGGTGTCCGGGGCCCCTTCCTAGGAGGAAACCCCTATGACCACTGATGCCGGCAAGGCCGTCCTCACCGACGGCGGCAAGAGCATCGAGCTCCCGATCACCCCGGCCACCGAGGGCAACAGCGGCTACGGGATCGGCAAGCTGATGGCCGCCACGGGCAACACCACCCTCGACCCGGGCTTCACCAACACCGCCAGCTGCTCGTCGGCGATCACCTACATCGACGGCGACCAGGGCATCCTGCGCTACCGCGGCTACCCGATCGAGCAGCTGGCCGAGAAGTCCAGCTTCCTCGAGGTCGCCTACCTCGTGATCTACGGCGAGCTCCCGACGGGCGAGCAGCTCGAGGAGTTCCAGCACAAGGTCACCCGCCACTCCCTGCTCGACGAGCGGATGCGCGACCTGTTCCGCTGCTTCCCGCGCCGATCGCACCCGATGCCGGTGCTGTCCGCGGGCGTGATGGCGCTGTCGACGTTCAACGTCGAGACCATCGACCCGCTGGACCCCGAGCAGGTCGAGGGTGCCACGCTGCGACTGCTCGCCAAGGTGCCCACCCTGGCGGCCTATGCCTACAAGAACTCCGTCGGCCAGCCCTTCCTCTACCCGCAGAACTCGATGGGCTACGTCGAGAACTTCCTGCGGCTGTCGTTCGGCTTCCCGACCGAGGACTACGACCTGGACCCGGCGGTCGTCAAGGCGCTCGACGTGCTTCTCGTGCTGCACGCCGACCACGAGCAGAACTGCTCGACGTCGACGGTGCGGCTGGTGGGTTCGGCCCAGGCCAACATCTACGCCTCCGTCGCGGCCGGCATCAACGCCCTGTCCGGCCCGCTGCACGGCGGCGCCAACCAGCAGGTCCTGGAGATGCTGGCGAAGATCCGCGACCACGACGGCGGTGACGTCAGCCGCTTCGTCGACGACGTGAAGTCCAAGAAGGACGGCGTCAAGCTGATGGGCTTCGGCCACCGGGTCTACAAGAACTACGACCCCCGCGCCGCGATCATCAAGAAGCACGCCGACGAGATCCTCAAGTCCTCCGGCCGCCAGAACGAGCTCCTCGACATCGCCCTGCAGCTGGAGGAGGTCGCCCTCACGGACGACTACTTCAAGGAGCGCAAGCTCTACCCCAACGTCGACTTCTACACGGGTCTGATCTACGAGGCCATGGGCTTCCCGGTCAACTACTTCACCGTGCTCTTCGCGCTCGGCCGGCTGCCCGGCTGGATCGCGCAGTGGCGCGAGATGATGACCGACCCGGCGACCAAGATCGGTCGTCCGCGCCAGGTGTACGTCGGGGAGCCGGAGCGCACCTATCCCGGCTACGTCGCCCCTCAGGACTGAGCCGGTCCGCGGCGCACGACCCACGAGACCGGGCCGGTCACCTCGCTGGAGGTGACCGGCCCGGTCTCGTGCCGACGTTCCGAGGCAGCTGGGCGCTCAGCGGATCTCGACGGTGCGAGCCGCCGCGGGCCGCTGGGTGCGCTGCCACCCCCACCCGTCCTTGCTGCGCTGACGGGTCCACTCCCGGTCGCCGACGACGACGCTGGTCAGGCCGTAGGCCTGCGCGTGCGCCACGGCCCAGTGCCCGACCAGCCAGGCCTGCTCGGCGGAGCCGGTGGGCACCCGCAGCCGCTGGTCCACCACGGTGCCTCTGGCCTGCAGCTCGTGACGCAGGTGCGTGGCGACCTGGGCCGGGGTCAGGCGGGTGTCGCCGTCCTCCAGCGGCTCCAGGCGGCAGCCGAGCCCGCCGGGGCTGTGCCCGGACAGGGTCGACGCCAGGGCGCGCCCCTCGCCCTCGTGCTGGGCGTAGGCCTCCGGGAAGGCCGAGCGCTGCACCCGCTGGGCGATCTTGGTGATCTCCATGGTCTGCCACCCAGGGATCTTGACCAGGACGTCGTAGAACCTGCCGGAGGAGTAGACGGGGTCCATGATCTGGTCGGCCGTGCCCCAGCCCTGGGACGGCCGCTGCTGGAAGAGCCCCACCGAGTCGCGGTCGCCGTAGTTGATGTTGCGCAGCTTGGACTCCTGCAGCGCCGTGGCGATGGCGATCGTGGCGGCCCGGGCGGGCAGGCTGCGGCGCACGGCGACGGCGGTGATGGTGGCCGCGTTGGCCATTTGGTCGGGGTCGAGCTGTGCCGTGTAGGCCCCGGCCGTCGCCTTGCAGGTGGACGAGCCGAAGCCCTCGGCGAAGTCCCGCACCGTGTGCCAGACGAAGGCCATGCCGCCCAGGACCAGGGCGATCACCAGGACCGACACGATCACCACGGGCCGGGGGCCGCGGCGGCGCGAGCCCGGGTGGACGTCGACGAGGTAGGCCCCGTCGAGGAGGTGGTCCCCGTCGGGGTGGAGGTCAGTCGTTGGCATGCAGCTCGGAGCTGAGGGTGATGCCGTGGCCGTCGCGGGCCTTGGCCAGGACGGTGCCGGTGACCGAGTCGCGGAGGAACAGCAGGCCCGACTGCCCCGACAGCTCGCGGGCCTTGACGACCCGGCCGTCGGCCAGCGTCACCTTCGTGCCGGCGGTGACGTAGAGCCCGGCCTCGATGACGCAGTCGTCCCCGAGGGCGATCCCGCAGCCGGCCTCGGCGCCGAGCAGGCAGCGCTCGCCGATCGACACCCGCTCGGTGCCGCCGCCGGACAGGGTGCCCATGGTCGAGGCGCCACCGCCGATGTCCGAGCCGTCGCCGACGACGACGCCCTGGGAGATCCGTCCCTCCACCATCGACGAGCCGAGGGTGCCGGCGTTGAAGTTGACGAAGCCCTCGTGCATCACCGTGGTGCCGCTCGCCAGGTGGGCGCCGAGCCGCACCCGGTCGGCGTCGCCGATCCGCACGCCCGTGGGCACGACGTAGTCCGTCATCCGCGGGAACTTGTCCACGCCGTGGACCTGCACCGGCAGCTCGGCGCGCAGCGCGAGACGGACCTGCTCGAAGTCCTCGGGGGAACAGGGGCCGACGTTGGTCCACACCACGTTGGCGAGCACGCCGAACAGGCCCTCGAGGTTGATCGTGTTGGGCCGGACCAGCCGGTGGGACAGCAGGTGCAGCCGCAGGTAGCCGTCGGCAGCGTCGGCGGGCGGCGCGTCCAGGTCGATGACGGTGGTGACGGTCTCGGTGCGCACCCGGCGGCGCGGGCAGGGCCTGGCCTGGTCGGTCAGCTCGGCGGGCACCTCGGAGCCGTCGGGCTCGCCGAGGGCGGGAGCGGGATACCAGGTGTCGAGGACCGTGCCGGAGTCGGTGATCGTGGCGAGGCCGTGGCCCCAGGCCGTGCGAGAAGTCATGGCCGACAGGCTACAAGCGTGCGTGGTCCCGCCCGGACAGCCACGCACGGGGCGCCTGGTCGGTGCAGCCCGGCAGGCGCCATACAGTGCCGGTATGACGGACCGCCCCAGCCTCGACCTGTCCCTGGACCCCGTGGACCTCACCGTGGCCGTGTGCGACATCGCCTCGGTCAGCCACGAGGAGGAGGTGCTCGCCGACGCCGTGGAGGCCGCGCTGGGCGAGCTGTCGCACCTGAGCGTGGAGCGCGACGGCAACACCGTCCTCGCGCGCACCGACCTCGGCCGCCCGGAGCGGGTGGTGCTCGCCGGGCACCTGGACACCGTCCCGCTCGCCGCGCAGGGACCGGCCGCCACCCTCCCGATCACCCGCACCGCCGGCGAGCTGCTGGGCCGCGGCGTCGCCGACATGAAGGGCGGCGTGGCCGTCATGCTCGCGCTCGCCGCCCAGGTCACGGCGCCGAGCCGGGACGTGACCTACGTGTTCTACGACTGCGAGGAGGTCGCGGCGGTCCACAACGGGCTGGCCCGCCTCGTCCGGACCCGCCCCGAGGTGCTGCAGGCGGACTTCGCGGTGCTGCTGGAGCCCACCGACGGCACCGTCGAGGGCGGCTGCAAGGGCACCCTGCGGGTCGAGGTCACCGCGCGCGGCAAGGCGGCCCACTCGGGTCGACCGTGGCTGGGGCACAACGCGATCCACGAGGCCGGCAGCATCATCGACCGGCTCCGGGCGTATGACGCCGCCGTGGTGACGGTCGACGGGCTGGAGTTCCGCGAGGGCCTGTCCGCGGTAGGCATCCGCGGCGGTCGCGCCGGCAACGTCGTGCCCGACGAGTGCGTGGTCACCGTCAACTACCGCTTCGCGCCGCACATCGACGCGGTCGAGGCGGAGCGGCGGGTCCGGGCGCTGTTCGCGGGCTACCAGGTCGTCGTGACCGACGCCGCCGACGGGGCCCGCCCGGGGCTCGACCGGCCGGCGGCGCAGGACTTCGTGGCGGCTCTCGGGCTGCCCGTGCAGGCCAAGCAGGGCTGGACCGACGTGGCGCGGTTCTCGGCCGTGGGGGTGCCGGCCGTCAACTTCGGGCCCGGCGACCCGCTCACCGCCCACCAGGACCACGAGCGCTGCGAGATCGCCCAGATCACGCAGGCCTTCGACGCGCTGGCGCGCTACCTCGCCTGATCGCTCAGGCCGGCACAGGGGCCGGATCATGGTCGCGTCCGGCCACGTCGCGACCCGACCCGCCCGGGCTCCTCGCGGCCCGGTGCCGGGCCGTCGTCGGACCCGCCGCATAGGGTCGGCGCCATGAAGGACGCTCGAGGCGACTACCACAAGGGACCGGTCACCCTCCGCGGCAAGCGGGTGCCCGGCTCGACCACCGACCAGCGGCTGCTCGACAACGCCGGCAGCTCGGACTGGGTGCACTCCGACCCCTGGCGGGTGATGCGGATCCAGGCGGAGTTCGTCGAGGGCTTCGGGGCGCTGGCCGAGCTGGGCGACGCCGTCAGCGTCTTCGGCTCCGCCCGGGTGCCGCGCGAGCACCCGACGTACGCCCTCGGGGTCGAGCTGGGGGCCGCGCTCGTCGACGCCGGGTACGCCGTGATCACCGGCGGGGGACCCGGCCTGATGGAGGCGGCCAACCGCGGCGCGCTGGAGGCGGGCGGGGTCTCGGTGGGGCTGGGCATCGAGCTGCCCTTCGAGCACGGCCTCAACGAGTTCGTCGACCTGGGCGTCAACTTCCGCTACTTCTTCGCCCGCAAGACCATGTTCGTCAAGTACGCCCAGGGCTTCGTGGTCCTGCCCGGCGGGTTCGGCACCCTGGACGAGCTCTTCGAGGCCGTGACGCTCGTGCAGACCCGCAAGGTCACGTCCTTCCCGATCGTGCTGCTCGGTCGGGACTACTGGTCCGGGCTGCTGGACTGGGTGCGCGCGACGATGGTCCCCGCCGGGACCGTCAGCGAGAGCGACCTGGCCCTGCTGCAGCTCGCCGGCTCGGTCGAGGAGGCCGTGGACCTCGTGGTCTCGGCCGGTCGTGAGGTCAGCCCCCGCCCCGCTGAGTGATCCGACGGTTGCGTCCGGTAACCACCGTCGCGGAGCCTGCTGCCTCGTCCGGGCCCGTAGGTGGGGCGGGGTCGCCCCGACGGCACCGGGCGTGGCACGATCGGGCACGTGTCGCTGCCCTTGATCCTCCTCGCCGTGCTCGTCGTCGGTGCCCTCACCGGGGCCGTCGTCTGGCTGACCGGCGCCAGCCCTGCTGCCATGGCCGAGCAGGCGCTCGCCGACCCCGTCTCGGGCTCGCCCTTCGAGCCGCTGCCGGCCGGGCCGCTCGATCCGGCGGCCGTGCGCGAGCTGCGCTTCGACCAGGTGCTCCGGGGCTATCGCATGGACCAGGTCGACGAGGTCCTCGAGCGGCTCGTGGCCGAGCTGCGGGAGCGTGACGGCGAGATCGCCCGTCTGCGCGGTGGCGGTCCCCTGGGCGACCGCACCCCGGGCCACGCCGTCGAGGACGTCCCGATCGCCGAGGGCGAGGGGCGGGCCACCGAGGTGCGCCCGGTCCCGCCGCCCCATCCGCGCGACGACCACCCGTTCCCGGGCGAGGTGCCGGAGCCGGCCCCCCGGGCGCCGCTCGACCCGGCCACCCACCCGGGCGTGACCACCGGTCCCCTGGACGTCTCGGAGTTCTACCGACCGACGGACAGCTCGAGCCTGTGGAGTCGCCGGGACCGCGGCGAGGGCGGGGCCACGCGGCGTGAGCACCTCGACGAGCGCCCGGCCCACGCCGCCGACCCGGACCAGCCCGGACCGGTCGACCCCCGCCCGTGACCGCCGTCGCGGCAGGCGCCACCCGCGTCTCGCGCTCCGTGGCCGCCCGGGCGTCCGGGCTGCGCCTCACGCTGGTCTCGCTGCTCGCCTATCTCGCCACGCGGGTCGTCTCGGGGATCCTCATCACCCGGGCGGCGACCCAGCAGACGCCGGTGAGCTGGACCGGCGACCCGGTGACCTACTGGGGCATGACCTTGATGTGGGACGGCACGTGGTACCGCAAGATCGCCGAGACGGGCTATCCCGCCACGCTGCCGCTCGACCCCTCGGGGCAGGTCGCGCAGAACGAGTGGGCCTTCTACCCCGCCTTCCCCTTCCTGTGCCGCGCGGTCATGGCGGTGACCGGGCTGCCCTTCCGGTATGCCGGGGCGGGGGTCGCCACGGTCCTGGGCTGCGTCGCCGCGGTCCTGCTGGTGCGCCTGCTGCGCCGCCGCTGCGGCGACGCGGTGGCCGTCCTGGCCATGCTCGTCTGGGCGACCTATCTCGCCACGCCGGTCCTGCAGATCGCCTACACCGAGTCGTTGGCGATGCTGGTGCTCGTCGGCTTCCTCATGCTCCTGGAGCGCGAGCGCTGGTGGTGGGCGACCGCCCTGGCCCTGGTGATCGGGCTGTCCCGACCCATCGGCGTGCCGCTCGGCCTGGTGGCCCTGGTCGCGGTCTGGCTTCGGTGGCGGGGCCGTGGCGAGCGTCCGATCCCGGGACGGGAGTGGGGGGGCATGCTGGCGACGCTGGTCGGCTGCGGGGTCGCGGGCTTCGTGTGGCCCGCCGTCGCCTGGGCGGGGACCGGTTCGCGCACGGCCTACACCGACACCATGGGGGCCTGGCGCACCGGCCACGAGATCCACCCCTTCGCGCCTTGGTGGGACAACGCGCAGTACTTCTTCCACGACCGCGCGGCGCTGGTGCTCGGGGCCTACGTGCTCGCCCTGGTGCTGCTGGTCGCCGGTCCCTGGGCGGCATCGCTCGGCTGGGTGATGCGGTCCTGGCTGATCGCCTACCCGCTCTACCTCTTCGCGGTGCAGGACCCGCACACGAGCCTCTACCGCTACCTCGTCCTGATGTTCCCCGCGGCGCTCGTCGGGGTGGGCGCCGCGCGCCGGCTCACCGCCCTCACGGTGCTACGGGCCGGTGTGCTGATCGGGGCCGGGATCGCGCTGCAGGTCTGGTGGACCGAGTCGATCCTGGTGCTGCACCTGCCGGCCTCCTGGCCACCGTGACCGGCGCACCTGCCGCCGGACGACGCGGCGCCCCGCTCCCGGACCGGGGAGCGGGGCGCCGCGTCGTCCACCCAGGACGGTGCCGGGTCAGCGTCCGGTGAAGGTCGGCTGCCCCTTGGCGAGGAAGGCCGCGACCGCGGCCGCGTGGTCCTGCGAGGAACCCGTGGCGTCCATCAGCTCGCCCTCGTGGGCGAGGGACTCGGCCAGGGAGTGCTCGGCGGAGTAGTGCACCACGTCGCGGATCGCGGCATACGCCAGGGTGGGACCGGCCGCCATCCGCCGGGCCAGGGCCATGGCCGGGGGCAGGACGTCGCCCTCGACCACCTCGTTGACCAGGCCCAGCTCCTTGGCCTCCTGCGCCTTGATGGTGCGCGGGAACATCAGCAGCTCCTTGGCCCGGGCGGTGCCGACCAGGCGGGGGAGGGTCCAGGAGGCTCCGGTGTCGCAGGACAGTGCGATGTTGGTGAAGGCGAAGTTGTAGCCGCCGCCGTCGGTCATGAAGCGGTAGTCGCAGGCGAAGGTGAACGACGCGCCGGCACCTGCCGCGACGCCGTTGATCGCCGCGATCACCGGCTTGCGCATCGTCGCCACGAGCGTCACCGCAGGGTTGTAGTGCTCGGGCACGGTCCGCCACAGGGCGGGGTCCTGGGCCTGGAGCAGCTGGACGTGGGACTTGAGGTCCTGACCGACGCAGAAGGCCCGGCCGGTCCCGGTCAGCACCACGGCGCGCACCTGCGGGTCGTCGGCCACCTGGTGCAGCGCGGCGAGCAGGCCCTCCTTGGTGGGCAGGTCCAGGGAGTTCATGGCGTCGGGGCGGTTGAAGGTCACGACCCCGACCCCGTCCTCCACGGTGACGAGGACGGGCTGGTCTGCGGCAGTGCTCACGGGATCTCCTCGAGGTATGGCGGTCGGCCTCAATCTAGCGACGCCTCGGGGTGCCCGCCCGTCGGTGCCGATGGTCGCGCAGATCGGTGGGCGCCGCGCCGGTCGGGGCCTGTGGACGGCGATTAGGAGGTCCGGGAGGTCCTTGGGATAATGGTCACAAGTCTGTGACTGTCCGGGCATCGGTGATGCCGGCGACGGTCGCACCGGATAGGAGACGAGGTAAGCCATGGCGGCGATGAAGCCTAGGACCGGGGACGGCCCGCTGGAGGTCACCAAGGAGGGTCGCGGCATCGTCCTGCGCATGCCCCTCGAGGGCGGCGGGCGCCTCGTGGTCGAGATGACGCCGGACGAGATCGCGGCGCTCGGCGAGGCGATCAAGGGCGTCACCGGCTGAGCCGCGGCGCTCCCAGCAGGACACCGCTCGTGCGACGGCGTCCGACCCGAGCGGGTCGGACGCCGTCGCGCTGCGTGGCACGAGGGCGGTCGGTCAGCGCTTGACCGCGGCCAGCACGCCGCCGCCCGCGGCGAGGAGCACCGGCGTGAGGTCGTCCCGCTCACGCACCTGCTTGCCGAGGTCACGCAGCAGCCCGGTGGTGTCGTCGCGGGCGGCCGGGTCGGCCACCTGGTCGTGCCAGAGCATCTCGTCGAGGACCAGCACCCCGCCCGGGCGCAGCAGCCGCATGGCCTGCTCGACGTACGCCGGGTAGGACTCCTTGTCGGCGTCGACGACGACCATGTCGTAGGCCTCGTCGGTCAGGCGGGGGAGCACGTCGAGGGCCCGGCCGGTGATCAGCCGGAACCGCTGGTGGGGGATCCCCGCGTCGGTGAAGGCCTCACGGGCGGCCCGCTGGTGGGCGGGCTCGACGTCGATGGAGGTGAGGATGCCGTCCGGCGCCATGCCCTCGAGCAGCCAGAGGCCGGACACGCCTGCGCCGGTGCCCACCTCGACCACCGTCCTGGCCTGGAGGGCGGCTGCCAGCAGGCGCAGCACCGCGGCCGCGCCGGACGCCATGGGCGCGCACCCCAGCTGCTGGCCGCGGGCTCGAGCGCGGTCCGCGACGGCGCTCTCGGGGATGAACTCCTCGGCATAGGCCCAGCTGGCCGACTTCTGTGCGCTCATGGCCCGAAGTGTAGCGATCCGTTATCAGTGAGACCCGGTGACGGGCAGTGACTTCTCGGCGGCTTCCCAGTGGGCTTCCAGGCATCCAGGGTTGGATGGTGCGAACCCGGTGCACCCGGTGTCCTGCTCCCGAGCTCCCGCGAGGTCCGCCATGACCGTCCTGGCCCCCTCAGCTCCGCCCGCCGCCGAGCCCGTCTGCGGGTGGGCTCCCCCGACGTGGGACGAGGTCGTCCAGGAGCACTCGGGCCGGGTCTATCGCCTGGCCTACCGGCTCACCGGCAACCAGCACGACGCCGAGGACCTCACCCACGACGTCTTCGTCCGGGTCTTCCGCTCCCTGGACCGCTACCAGCCCGGCACCTTCGAGGGCTGGCTGCACCGGATCACCACCAACGTCTTCCTCGACCGCATGCGCCGCCGGCAGCGCATCAGGTTCGACGCGCTGAGCGACGAACGAGCGGCCCGGCTCCCCTCGCGCGAGCGCGGGCCCGAGCAGGCCCTGACCGACGCGACCTTCGACGACGACGTGCAGCGGGCCCTGGACGGGCTCAAGCCCGAGTTCCGCGCCGCCGTGGTGCTGTGCGACATCGAGGGGCTGACCTACGAGGAGGTCGCGGACGTTCTCGACATCAAGCTCGGCACGGTCCGCTCCCGCATCCACCGCGGCCGCGCCCAGCTGCGTGCCGCGCTTGCCCACCGCGACCCGGCGTTGCGCGGCGGGCAGACCCAGCCGGCCGAGCCGCAGCCGGTGCGGGGTGCGCGCCGTCGCCCCGCGCTGCGGGCCCCTCGGCTGGGAGCCGTCGGCGCCTGACGGTCCGGGTCCTCACCGGCCGGTCGCCGCACGTTCACCTGACAGGGGTGGACCGTGCCCCGAGCGGGCGGCGCCGACGGGGGCCGCGCAGGTAGCCTGCCCTCATGTTCGACATCAACGGCGGGGAGTTCCTGCTCCTGGTCATCATCGCGATCGTGGTGCTGGGGCCTGAGCGACTGCCGGAGTATGCCGCGAGGCTGCGTGAGCTGGTCCGGTCCGTGCGTGGCTATGCCGAGGGAGCCAAGGTCACGCTGCGCGAGCAGATGGGCCCGGAGTTCGACGAGATCGACTGGCGGCAGTACGACCCGCGGCAGTACGACCCTCGACGGATCGTGCGGGAGGCGCTGCTGGAGGACCCGGTCGTCCCGGCGACGACGGCGGGCGGCGCCACGGTCGCGGCCTACGGCGCGGACGGACCCTCCCTGGAACCGCCGCGTCGCCCGGGGCACCGCTTCGACGAGAGCTACACGCCCTTCGACATCGAGGCCACGTGACCCCGTTCGGCACGTCGGGCACGCGGCGGTCGCCAGGGCGAGGTCAGCGTCCCGTGGGTGTGAGGCCCAACCCCCGGCCGGCGAGGCCGCGCGCGCGGGTGCCGAGCTGGCGGGCGATGCCGTTGAGCGCCGTGCCGGCCGCGGACTCGGGCGCCCCGACGACGACGGGTGTGCCGGTGTCACCCCCCTCGCGCAGGCGGGTGTCCAGCGGGATCTGCCCGAGCAGCGGCACGGGCGCACCCACGAGGCGGGTGAGCGACTCGGCCACGGCCTGACCGCCGCCGGAGCCGAAGAGCTCCAGACGCGAGCCGTCCGGCTGCTCCAGCCAGGACATGTTCTCGATCACGCCGACGACGCGCTGGTGGGTCTGCACGGCGATGGACCCGGCCCGCTCGGCCACCTCCGCCGCGGCCTGCTGCGGCGTGGTGACGACCAGGATCTCCGAGCCGGGGACGAGCTGGGCGACCGAGATCGCCACGTCACCGGTGCCGGGCGGCAGGTCGAGCAGGAGCACGTCCAGGTCGCCCCAGAAGACGTCGGCGAGGAACTGCTGCAGCGCCCGGTGCAGCATGGGCCCGCGCCAGACGACCGGCTGGTTGCCGGCGACGAACATGCCCACCGAGATGACCTTCACGTCGTGGGCGACCGGCGGCAGGATCATGTCGTCGACCTGGGTGGGCTGCTGCTCGACCCCCAGCATGCGGGGCACGGAGAAGCCGTAGATGTCGGCGTCGACCACGCCCACCTTCAGACCCTGGCGGGCCAGGGCGGCGGCGAGGTTGACGGTGACGGAGGACTTGCCGACGCCCCCCTTGCCGGAGGCGACGCAGTAGACACGGGTCATGGATCCCGGCTTGGCGAAGGGGATCTCGCGCTCGGCCTGGCCGCCGCGGAGCTGGTCGCGCAGGGCCTGGCGCTGCTCGTCGCTCATCACGCCGAGCTCCAGGTCGACGCCGTTGACCCCCTCGAGCGGGGCGAGGGCCTCGGTCACCGAGCGGCGCAACGTGTCCTTCATCGGGCACCCGGCGACGGTCAGCAGCAGCACCACGTGCACGATGCCGGCGGCGTCCACCTCGGCGGACTGGACCATGCCGAGCTCGGTGATGGGCCGGCGGATCTCGGGGTCGTCGACGGTCGCGAGCGCGTCGCGGATCTGGTCGGGGGTGGGGGCAGACATGCTTCCCATCGTATGCCGGGAGGAGGGCCTGATCTCACGCGTCGGCGTCAGGCCGGACCGCCGTCGCTCCCGAGGGGAGGCAGGTGCACCGGAGGTCGGCGGGCCCGGCCCCCGGCGGGTCTGCGGACTCGGGGGCCGGGTCCGGGACGGTCGCGGTCGGCGGGGCCGGGCGCTTCTTCTTGGCCTTCTTGACCTTGCCGGCAGGCTGCGCGGGCTCGGCAGTGGCGGCGGGCACCACCCCGCGGTCCTCCAGCTCCTCCAGCAGGTCCCGCAGCTCGGAGCGCAGGTAGTCGCGGGTGGCCATGTCCCGCATGGCAATCCGCAGCGCCGCGACCTCGCGGGTGAGGAACTCGGTGTCGGCGAGGTTGCGCTCGTCGCGTGCCCGGTCCTGCTCCAGGCCGACCCGGTCCCGGTCGTCCTGGCGGTTCTGGGCGAGCAGGATCAGGGGCGCGGCGTACGACGCCTGCAAGGAGAGGATCAGCGTCAGCAGGGTGTAGTTGAGGCTGCGCGGGTCGAACTGCGCGCCCTCGGGCATGAAGGTGTTCCACGCCAGCCAGGCGGCGACGAAGACCGTCATGTAGATGAGGAACTGAGCGGTGCCCATCCAGCGGGCGAAGGCCTCGGAGGCGCGGCCGAAGCGCTCGGCGTCGAACAACCGCGGCGTGTCGATCCGCAGGCCGGCCTCGCGCGGCTGGTCCAGCCGGTCCCGGTCGCGCCCGCGACCGGCGCGCCGGTCGCGGGACCGCTCGAAGGCGCGGTCGGCGCCGCGCTCGCGGGTCCGCTCAGTCATCGGTCACCTCGTGCCTCTCCTCGCGCCAGTCCTCCGGCAGGATGTGGTCCAGCACGTCGTCGACGGTGACCACGCCCAGCAGGTGGCCGTCCTCGTCCACCACGGGCGCGGCGGTCAGGTTGTAGTTCGCGAGCACGCGGGTGACGGTCCCGAGGCTGTCCGCCGGGTCCAGGGGCTCGAGCTCCTTGTCCAGGATCGAGCCGAGCGCGCTGTGCGGCGGCTCGCGCAGCAGCCGCTGGATGTGCACCGTCCCCAGGTAGCGCCCCGTGGGCGTCTCCAGCGGCGGACGGCACACACACACCAACGAGGCGAGGGCGGGGGAGAGCTCCTCGCGGCGCACCCAGGCCAGCGCCTCGGCGATCGTCGCGTCGGGGCCCAGCACCAGCGGCTCCGGGGTCATCAGACCACCGGCGGTGTTGTCGTCGTAAGCCATCAGCCGCCGCAGCGGGGCCGCCTCGTCCGGCTCCATGTGCTGCAGGTAGTGCTCCTGGGTGGCCTCGGGCAGCTCGGACAGCAGGTCGGCGGCGTCGTCGGGCTCCATGAGCTCCAGCACGTCCGCGGCGCGCTCGTCCGCCAGGTGCGTGAGGATCTCGATCTGGTCGTCGGCGGGCAGCTCCTCGATGACGTCGGCGAGCTTCTCGTCGTCCAGGGCGCCGGCGACCTCGACGCGGCGCGCAGGGGTGAGGTCGTGGATCACCTCGGCGAGGTCGGCGGGCTTGAGGTCGTCATACGTCTCGAGCAGCCGCGCCGCGCTCTGACCCTCGGTGCGCACCGCCAGGCCCTGCGTCTCCAGGACGTCCACGAGCAGGGTCTCGCCGCGCCGCCCGGCGATGCGCCGCAGCGTGGAGGCGGCCTGACCGCGGCGGACGAAGACCTTGCCCACGGACCACTCGCGCGGCCGCTCCTGCTCGATGGCGAGGTCCTCGACGATCGCCCGGAAGGGCTCGTCGCCCGCCTGCCGGACCGTCACCTCGCGGTCGAACAGCTCGGCCAGCACCAGCGACTCGGTCGGGCGCTGCTCGAAGCGGCGCATGTTGACCAGGCCCGTGGTGATGACCTGCCCGGCGTCGATGCTCGTGACGCGGGTGATGGGGACGAACACGCGACGCCGACCCGGCACCTCGACCACCAGGCCCAGGACGCGTGGCTTGCGCCTCGTCGCGCTGAAGCTGACCACCACGTCGCGCACCCGTCCCACCTGGTCACCGAGCGGGTCGAAGACCGCGAGCCCGGCGAGGCGGGCGACGAAGACACGACGGAGACTCACGGGCGCAGCCTACTCGGGGCCGTGGTGCTCCACGTCACTCCCGGCGGCGTGCAACCCCTCGGGGTGCAGGGGCGTCGTCCAGGTGTGAGCGAGGCCGCAGGGGCCCCGCACCGGGGGAAAGAAAAAGAATCATGAGCACCAACGTCATCAGCCGTCGCGCCGCCGTCATCGGTCTGTCCGCGGTCCTGCTCGGGGGGGCAGGGCTCGGGGGCGCCACGGCCGCCGCGATGCCGATCGCCACGGCGCCGATCGCCGCCGTGAGCGCCGCGTCCAGCCTGCAGACCGGCTCCCGGGGGCCGCAGGTCCTCGCCGCCCAGAAGCGGCTGAACCAGCTGGGCTACAGCCTCGGCGCACCCAACGGGACCTATGGCCCGCGCACCCGCCAGGCCGTCCTGGCGCTGCAGAAGGTCGCCGGTCTGCCGCGCACCGGCGTGCTCGACGCCCGCACCGCCAAGGCCCTGTCGACGGGCGTCCGCCCCCGGGCCCGCACCACGCGTGGCCACGTCATCGAGGTCGACAAGGCCCGTCAGGTCCTGCTCGTCGTCGACAACGGTCAGGTGAGCAAGATCTTCAACGTGTCCACCGGCACCGGCAAGCCCTTCGTCGAGCACGGCAGGCGCGGGGTCGCCGTGACCCCCTCCGGCACCTTCCGGTTCTGGACGCAGTACCGCGGTGGGGCCGGCTGGCAGCACGGCACCCTGGGCGACATGTACCGCCCGATGTACTTCAACAAGGGCATCGCGGTGCACGGCAGCAGGTTCGACGTGGGCGCCCGCCCGAGCAGCCACGGCTGCGTGCGCATCCACAACGGCAACATGGACGAGCTGCGCGCGACGGGCGCGATCCATCTCCGGGGCCAGGTCACGGTCTACTGACCCCACCCGACAGACCTACCGCCGGTCGTCGGATCCGCCGGGCCTCGTCGCCCAGGCCGGTCCGACGACCGGCGGTAGGTCTTCGCCGAGGTCAGCGGGAGGTGGCCGCGCCGACCAGCTCCGCGACCAGCTCGCCGGCGTCCACCGCCAGCCCGCGGCGCGCGAACCAGGTCGCCATCGTGCTCGCGTCCCGCTCCAGGATCGCGAAGCCGTGCGGGTTGCCGATCACGTCGACGATCTGGGGCCAGTCGATGATCACCAGGCGCTCGCCGTCCAGGAGCACGTTGTACGGCGAGAGGTCGCCGTGGGTCCAGCCCTCGCCCGCCAGGCGCACGAGCGCGGACCGCAGCTGCTGCCACAGGTCCTCGAGCAGGTCGGGCGCCGGGCGGGTCTGGGCGAGCCGGGGCGCCGCGACCGGGGTGGGTCCCTCCGTGCTGCCGATCAGCTCCATGAGCATCTCGGTGTGGTCGAGCGAGACCGGGTAGGGAACCGGCAGGTCCAGCTCCCAGAGACGGCCGAGCGCGGCGAACTCGGCCCCGGCCCACAGCCCGGCGATCATCTCCTTGCCAAATCCCGTGCGCCGGGCCATCGCTCGCATCTCCCGGCTCTTGCGGACCCGGCGGCCCTCGAGATAGCTGCTGTCGCGGTGGAACCGGCGGTGCTCGCGGCTGCGGAAGCGCTTGGCGGCCAAGGAGATCGACTCATCGGTGCCGGGCACCAGGCGGCGCACGACGTGCACGTCCGCCTCCTTGCCGGTCTTGAGGACGCCGAGGTCCTCGTCGACCGCGCCCAGCGCGGTGATCACCCAGTCCGGGCGGGGCTCGGGGCCGTGGGTGGCGGTGTCCCAGGTCGACCAGCGGTCCCCCTCGAGGGGTCCGTCGGGCAGCGCGAGCTGTGCCGGGTCGCGGTCGTCAGGGAACGGGTCGTGGGTCGAGAGGTCCTGCGGGGCAGGGGAAGTCATGGGTGGTGCGCTCCATCCAGGAGGTGGGGTGACGGTCGTCGTGGCGTCGGGTGCGAGCAGTCATGTCGCCACCTCCTTCGGCAGAGCCTGCGGCACCGGCGGTATGCCGGGGCCTGTGGCCCAGCGTTGTGCCCGGCCCGCGGCGCGGGCAACCGCTTTTCGGCATACGTGCTCCGGCGGGGCTTGCGGGGCGTCGGGGGAGGGCATAGCTTTGTCGCACGACAAGGTGCGACAAAATGGGGGAGTCCGATGGGACAGGTGCTGGCCCTGCCGGCGATCTGGGCGGCCGGGATCGCGACGTTCGTGGTGCTCTCGTGGCGCTCGGCGCCGCGGGTCGCCCGCCGGGAGATGGACAAGCTCACGCGCCGCACGGGCATCGAGCCGGCCCACGACCGACCCGCGGTCCTGGAGCGCTTCGTCAGCCGGCGCCGAGGTCTGGTCCTTGGCATCGCGGTCGGGGGGATCCCCACCGTGGTCGTGACGGCACTGATGCCCCTGCGGGAGGACGCCGGCGGCTCCGGGGTCTGGTGGGTGATGGCCATCCCGCTCGGGTCGGCCGTCGGGGCGGCCTGGGGGACCCTGCGGGCCACGGCGCCCGCCCCCGCCGGGGCGCGCACGGCGTCGCTGAGCCAGCGCACCGTCGAGGACTACCTGCCGCCCGCCGAGCGGCTCGCCGTCGCCCTGGTCCTGGCGCCCGTCGTGCTCGGGCTGGCCCTCACCGGCCTGCAGTGGTGCCTGAACGGCGCCGACCGCTGGACCTGGCTGGTGGGCGCGCTCGGGCTGGCTTCCCTGGCCGCCTGGTGGTGGGGCCGGGTCGTGCAGACCCGGCTGCTGGAGCAGCCGACCCCGGCCGCCACCCGGCAGGAGCTGGCCTGGCATGAGACGCTGCGCACCCTCGCCCTGCGGGACGTCGCGAGCGCGCGGGTCACGACCGGGCTCTTCGCCGGCGGCATGCCGGTGGTGGGCGCGCTGCTCGACGGCTGGACCTATGCCCAGGACGCGCTGCTGTGGTCCGGGGTGGTGGTGGCCGTGCTCTGCTTCGCCATCTTCACCCTGGACCTGCTCACCCAGCTGGACGACGACCGGCTCGGGTGGTTTCGGGCGCACGCGGGCCGGGAGGTGCGGGCATGACGGGCGGCTGGTCGGCCGAGGGCACCTTCTGGGCGGTGCTGCTCGCCGTCTTCGTGATCGGTGGCCACCTGAACCTCCGCCGGGGGGCGGCCCGCGATGCCCGGCCCTGGGTGGCCCGCATGGGCCTGCCCCCAGACGCCGATGCGCCCCCGCCCGTCCTGGAGCGCTTCGTTGCCCGCCGCCGGGGACGGCTGTGGGGTGCCGTGCTCGGGGGCACCGCCCTGTTCCTGGCGACCTGGGTGCTGGGCCAGTCGGACCAGCGGGGCTGGATCAGCCTCGCCGCTGTCGGCGCTGCATCCATCGGAGCCGCGATCGGTCAGCTCACGGGGCCGGTCGTCGCGCCCGGCCGGGTCCGCGCGGCCACCCTGCAGGCCCGGGAGCCCGAGCACTATCTCCCGCCGCTGGAGCTGCGGGCCGCCCGCGGGGGTCTCGTCCTCGACGTCCTGTGCCTGAGCGCGGGCCTCGGCTGCCTGGCGCTGGGCCGGTCGCCGGCGCAGGCCCGGTGGGCGGTGGCGGGCGGGCTCGGCGCGCTGGTCGTCCACCTCGCCGCCTCGGTGCTCGCCCGGCGGCTGCTCGCCGCTCCGACGCCCGCCCAGGACCGGCAGGACCTGCTGTGGACCGAGCTCCTCCGGGCGATCGCGCTGCGGGACCTGGTGGGCCTGCAGCCCTTCGTCGCCTGGACCGCGGCTGCCCTCCCGACGGCCTTCCTGCTGCTCCACCAGCCGGAATCGACCACGGGCCCGCGGGTGGCCGACCCGGCGACCTGGGCGGGTGGCGTGGTGCTGCTGGTGGCGGCCGGGGTGTTCGCGACCTACGTCCACGCCGTCTCCGGGGACGGCGACCTCGGCTGGTTCCGGGCGCACGCGGGCCGGGAGGTGCTGACGTGATCGTGACGATCGACGAGGCCAGCCCGGCTGCGCCGTACGAGCAGATCGTGGCGCAGGTCACCGCGGCGATCGCGTCGGGTGCGCTGGGGACCGGCTCCCGGCTGCCGACCGTCCGCCAGCTGGCCGGTGACCTGGGGCTCGCGGTCAACACCGTGGCCAAGGCCTACAGGCAGCTCGAGGCCGAGGGGCACGTGGCCACCCGTGGCCGCGGCGGCACCGTCGTGCTGGAGCACGTCCGTGACGGCGCCGTCGACGAGACCCAGGCCGCGGCGACCTTGCTCGCGCGCACCGCCCAGCGCCACGGGCTGGACCTGGCCGAGGCGATCGGGGTGCTGCGGCGCGCCTGGTGAGCGGGGCGGAGCGGGCGCGTGGTGAGGGTCACGGACGGTTCAGGTGTCGTGGCCCGCCGCTGCTCGGCATACTCCGAGGTAGTCAGAGCAGCCCCGACCAAGGCGGAGTAACCCCATGGGACGCATCCAGACCACCGACGGCCTCACCGAGGAGCAGCAGGAGCTGATCAAGCTCGTCCGGGAGTTCGTCGACGAGCAGATCATCCCCGTCGCGACCGAGCTCGAGCACCGCGACGAGTACCCCACCCAGATCGTGGAGGGCATGAAGGAGATGGGGATCTTCGGCCTGATGATCCCCGAGGAGTACGGCGGCCTCGGCGAGTCCCTGCTCACCTACGCGCTCACCGTGGAGGAGATCGCCCGCGGCTGGATGAGCGTCAGCGGCATCATCAACACCCACTTCATCGTGGCCTACATGCTGCTGCAGCACGGCACCGAGGAGCAGAAGCAGAAGTACCTGCCCAAGATGGCGACCGGCGAGATCCGCGGCGCCTTCTCGATGTCCGAGCCCGGCTGCGGCTCCGACGTCTCGGCGATCACGAGCAGGGCCGTCCCCGGCGAGGGGGACGGCTGGACCATCGACGCGCAGAAGATGTGGCTGACCAACGGCGGCTCGTCCACGCTCGTGGCCGTCCTGGTCAAGACCGACACCGGCGCCGACTCGGTCTACAAGAACATGACGACCTTCCTGGTCGAGAAGGAGCCCGGCTTCGGTGAGGTCGCGCCTGGCGTCACGGTGCCCGGCAAGATCGAGAAGATGGGCTACAAGGGCGTCGACACCACCGAGCTGGTGCTCACGGGATACCGCACCACGTCCGCCCAGATCCTCGGCGGCGAGCCCGGCAAGGGCTTCTACCAGATGATGGACGGCGTCGAGGTCGGCCGCGTCAACGTCGCCGCCCGCGCGTGCGGCGTCGCCCGGCGCGCCTTCGAGCTCGGCATCGGCTACGCCCAGGAGCGGGAGACCTTCGGCAAGAAGATCGTCGACCACCAGGCGATCCTGTTCCGCCTGGCCGACATGGCCACCAAGTGCGAGGCCGCCCACCAGATGATGGTCAAGGCCGCCCGGCTCAAGGACAAGGGCGAGCGCAACGACCTCGAGGCCGGTATGGCGAAGTACCTCGCCGCGGAGTACTGCGCCGACGTGGTCGAGCAGTCCTTCCGCATCCACGGCGGCTACGGCTACTCCAAGGAGTACGAGATCGAGCGGCTCTACCGCGAGGCGCCCATGCTGCTCATCGGCGAGGGCACCGCGGAGATCCAGAAGATGATCATCGGGCGGCGCCTGCTCAAGGACTACGGCAAGCGCTGAGCCCCGGCGCCCCTCGTCGGCACGAGACCGGCCCGTCGAACCTCCGCGAGGGGGTCGGCGGGCCGCCGTCGTGCGCGGACGGCGTCCAGCCGCAGGTGCGATGATCGAGCCATGCCGCAGCCCCAGATCTCGCCCACGTCCGCGCTCCTGGCCGAGCGCCTGCAGCTCGAGCTCCCCTCGTCCGTCGGTGTCTTCGAGCGGTATGCCGAGGCCCAGCGAGCGGTGGACCACCTGGCCGACCACGAGTTCCCCGTCGAGCAGTGCATGATCGTCGGCACCGACCTGCGCCAGGTGGAGCGGGTCACCGGCCGGCTCACCCAGACGAAGGTCGCGCTGGGCGGGATGGCCTCCGGTCTGTGGATGGGGCTCTTCGTCGGGATCCTGTTCATGATGCTCGACGGTCAGGGCCCCCGCGCGATCGTGACGCCGCTGCTCGTCGGGGCGCTCTTCGGGCTGGTGTGGGCGCTGATCGGCTACTCCCTCACCCGGGGTCGGCGGGACTTCACCTCGGTCACCCAGGTGGTGGCGACGCGCTACGAGGTGCTCGTCGAGCGTCAGCTGCAGCAGCAGGCCCGCACGATGCTGCGCGAGGCCGGCCTGATGGGCGACCCGACGCTCGGCGCCGTCCCCGGGGACCAGGCCGCGGCGCCCGCCCCGCAGGCCCCGGCGCCGGTCGCTCCCCAGAGCCGGCAGACCCTCCCGGGCCAGCAAGCCCCGCAGCCCCCGCAGCAGGTGGACTCGACCATGGGCATGCCGGTGCACCGGTCCCGGGCCCAGCAGGCGCCGACCGAGCAGCTGCCGGTCCAGCAGGCGCCCACCCAGCAGGTGCCGGCCCTGCCCGTCGACCCCGACCGGTCCGACGAGGTCGACTGGATCGACGAGCAGGGCGACGCCACCCGCCGCTGAGGTCAGCGGATCTCGGGCATCCCGAGGTCGGTCGCGTGCCGGTCGCGGATGTCCTGGCTGATCCGCATCGAGCAGAACTTCGGCCCGCACATCGAGCAGAACTTCGCGTCCTTGGCGGGCTCGGCCGGCAGTGTCTCGTCGTGGAAGCTGCGGGCGGTGTCCGGGTCGAGGGAGAGCTCGAACTGGTCGTTCCACCGGAACTCGAAGCGGGCCTTGGACAGCGCGTCGTCCCGCACCCGGGCGCCGGGGTGGCCCTTGGCGAGGTCGGCGCTGTGGGCGGCGAGCTTGTAGGTGATCACGCCGGTCTTGACGTCGTCGCGGTCGGGCAGGCCCAGGTGCTCCTTGGGCGTGACGTAGCAGAGCATCGCGGTGCCGTGCATCGCGATGGTGGCCGCGCCGATCGCGGAGGTGATGTGGTCGTAGCCCGGAGCGATGTCCGTGGCCAGCGGCCCGAGGGTGTAGAACGGCGCCCCGTCGCACCACTCCTGCTGCAGACGGACGTTTTCCTCGACCAGGTGCAGCGGGACGTGCCCGGGCCCCTCGACCATCACCTGCACGTCGTAGGCCCACGCCCGCCTGGTCAGCTCGGCGAGGGTGCGCAGCTCGGACAGCTGGGCCTCGTCGTTGGCGTCCGCGACCGAGCCGGGGCGCAGCCCGTCGCCGAGGGAGAAGGCCACGTCGTACTGCGCGAACATCTCGCACAGCTCGTCGAAGTGGGTGTAGAGGAAGTTCTCCGCGTCGTGGGCCAGGCACCAGCCGGCCAGGATCGAGCCGCCGCGCGACACGATGCCGGTGACCCGGCGGGCGGTCAGCGGGACGTACTCCTTGAGCACGCCCGCGTGGATCGTCATGTAGTCCACACCCTGCTCGCACTGCTCGATCACGGTGTCGCGGAAGATCTCCCAGGTGAGGGCCTCGGCGACGCCCCCGACCTTCTCCAGGGCCTGATACATCGGCACGGTGCCGATCGGGACGGGGGAGTTGCGCACGATCCACTCCCGGGTGGTGTGGATGTCGTCGCCGGTCGACAGGTCCATCACCGTGTCGGCGCCCCAGCGGGTCGCCCAGGTGAGCTTGTCGACCTCCTCGGCGATCGAGCTGGTGATCGCCGAGTTGCCGATGTTGGCGTTGACCTTGACCAGGAAGGCCCGCCCGATGATCATCGGCTCGGACTCGGGGTGGTTGACGTTGGCGGGGATGATCGCGCGGCCGGCCGCGACCTCGGAGCGGACGAGCTCGACGTCGCAGTTCTCGCGCAGCGCGACATACCGCATCTCCGGGGTGATCACCCCCCGACGGGCGTAGGCCATCTGCGTCACGCGATGGCCGGCCTTGGCGCGCAAAGGCTCCCGTCGTGCCCCGCGCCACTCCTGGGAGGCGGCGCCACGGCGTACGGCGGCACGTCCGTCGTCGGCCAGGTCGCGGGTGCGACCGGGATAGGTCTCGACGTCGCCGCGGGCCGCGATCCAGGCGTGCCGCACCGGGGCGAGGCCCTCGGCCGGGTCGGAGCCGGGACCCTGGGTGCAGTAGACCCGGACCGGCTCGTTGGGCACCGGGCCGGCCGCGGACGGGCTGTCGTCCAGACCGATCTCGGTGAACGGCACGCCCACGCCGTCCGGCCCGTCGACGAGCACCCGACGGCGGCGCCGGTGGGCGATGTGGTGCCCGCAGTCGATGTCGCCCTCGGCGAGGGTGGGATCCGCGCCCTGGTCGGTGGGATCGACGGCAGGAGGGGGGGACTGGATCAGGTCGGTCATGGTCGGCCCTGTCGGTGACGACCCGGGTGGACCGGTCAGGGCCTCGGCACCCGCAGGCGGGGCAGTGAGGAGAGTGCTCGAGCCGCACGTCGTCTCCGAGGATCCCTGCGCCGGCATGACCCGGATCAGGTGGTGACGGTCGGGGCGGCTGCAGCCCCCTCTCAGCCCGATGCCTCGGACTCCCGCTCTGGACGGCGCCACCGTAGCAAAGGGTCCCGACGGCCGCAGACCGTGGAGAGCGGACGAAGTGGTCATTTCGGGCTATGGAGCGGCGTGTCGCGTCTCTCCTAGGGTGGGTGGGCAGGCGCCATCCCCCTGCACTCCACCCTGGCCCACGAGGCCGACCAGAAGGCTCATGATGACCATCTCGCTCCTGGGTCGTCGTGTCGCGTCCGCGGCTCTGACGATCGCCTGCCTGTCGCTCCCGCTCGCCCCCTCGGCCCTCGCCGACCCCGGCACGACGGCATCGCCCACCACCTCGCCGACGGCCCCGGGCGAGACCTCGACCTCCGCGCCCGCCACGCCCACCTCGCCTGCGCCCTCGACCTCGGACTGCGCCACCGAGACCGCGACCCCCACCGGGGCTCCGACGACGACGCCCGGAGAGCCCACCGCAGCCCCGACCGCCACCGCCTCGGGCACGCCCACCGCGTCGCCGACCGAGACCGCCACCGCCCGACCGACGGCCACCGGCACCGAGACCGCGACGCCCACGTCCACGCCGACCGGGACCTCGCCGGTCGCAACGCCTACGGCGACCGACACGCCCGCCGCCACCACCTCGCCCAGCGCGAGCGCGACCGCCTCCGGCGAGCCGAACCCCTGGGACGGGGAGGTCCCCGTCGAGGGGATCCCCGGTCTCGGCGACCTGCCCGTGACCCCGCTGAAGCACGACCTGCGCCTGGTCCCCGGGTGCCGCTCGCTGACGATCACCAACCCCCTGGGCAACCCTCTGGTGGGGGTCGCCTACGGCAGCCCGGACGAGGCGAACCTCGACGGCATCGTGGCCCTCGCGCCCGGCGCCACCGTCAAGGTCACCACGACCCGCAGCGACCTCGTGGTCGTGGCCTCCGACGGCAACGGCATCAGCTTCATCGACGGCGGACCGATCGACCAGGTCTGCGACGCCGGCCACGCCCCCCTCAAGCGGCCGACGGTGCAGCCCGGCCGCAAGGGTGCCCACGGCGCGCCCATCTTCAACTCCGGCCGATGAGGACCACGCGCACCCCGCGGTCCCTCGCCGGCGCCGCGGTCCTGGCCGCGGCCCTCACCGCGTGCTCGGGCTCGGGCCCGGGGGCCGGGGCGACGACCACCTCGGCCACGCCCACGTCAGGGCCCCCGAGCCTGCCGCGCTGGGCGACCTCGGCCGCCTCCCCCGCCGCGGCGGCCCAGAAGCCCGGCACCGGCGACGGCCGGCTCGCCATACCCTCCCTGGGGGTCGACGCCCCCGTCCTGTCCTGCGGGACCGAGAAGGGCGTCGTCGAGCCGCCTGCCGACGTCCGGGCCACCTGCCTGTGGACCGGTGGCATGGATCTCGAGGCGGCGCAAGGCACCTCGGTGATCGTGGGGCACTCGACGCGCAGCCAGAAGAGCGTCGGTGCCCTGGAGCGGATCGCCCAGCTGCACCCCGGTGACCAGGTCACCGTGGGCGGTCGCGCCTGGAAGGTCGCCGAGGTGCTGCCCAAGGCGGACAAGTACGACCTGCCGACGTGGGTCACCGCCCGCACCGGCGCTCGCTCGCTGGCGCTCATCACCTGCACGACCACGAGCAACGTGCTCAACGACATCGTGCGGCTGACGCCGGCCTGATGGGCACCGCGACGTCGGGCCCCGGCCGACCAGCCGTCGGCCGGGGCCCGACGCGGTATCACCTGACCCCGTCGCGGGCCTCAAGGGCTGGGCGTCGCAGACGCTCGAGCTCGTCCGCAGCACCACCGGTCGCGTGGGGCTGACGCTGCTGCTGCACGCCGTCGCCCCCCGGGTCGGCCGCCGGCATACCTGATCGCACGCCCGGGTGAGCCGCGCTCCCGGAGCCTGCACGACAGACGTGTGGAGCCGCGCTCCCCGGGCGGGGGAGCGCGGCTCCACGGTCGTCAGGCCCGCGGCCGGGTCGAGGTCAGGGGCGGCCGCGCTCCTGCACCTGCTCGATCCAGCGCTCGACGTCCTCGATCGTGCGGGGCATCGCGGCGGAGAGGTTGTCGCAGCCGTCCTCGGTCACCAGCACGTCGTCCTCGATGCGCACGCCGATGCCGCGCAGCTCGTCGGGCACCAGCTCGTCGTCGGCCTTGAAGTAGAGCCCAGGTTCGACCGTCAGGATCATCCCGGGGACGAGCTCGGCGTCCATGTAGTCCTCGCGCAGCGCCTGCTGGCAGTCGTGGACGTCCATGCCGAGGTGGTGGGAGGTGCCGTGGACCATCCAACGGCGGTGGTACTGGCCGTGCTCGGGGTCGAGGGTCTGCTCGACGTCGACGCCCTCGGGCAGCAGGCCCCAGTCGTGGAGCCGCTCGGCGATGACCCGGATCGCGGCGGCGTGCACGTCGGAGAACCTCGCACCGGGGCGCACCGCGGCCAGCCCGGCCTCCTGGGCGTCCAGCACGGCCTGGTAGACCCGGCGCTGCGGCTCGCTGAACCGGCCCGACACCGGCAGGGTGCGGGTCACGTCGGCGGTGAACAGCGAGTCGACCTCGACGCCCGCGTCGACGAGGATCAGGTCGCCCTCGCGCACGTCGCCGGTGTTCTTGATCCAGTGGAGGGTGTTGGCGTGGTCGCCGCTGGCGCAGATCGAGTCGTAGCCCACGCCGTTGCCCTCGTGGCGGGCGTAGAGCCCGAACATCCCCTCGACCCACCGCTCCCCGCGGCCCCGGCGGACCGCCTCGGGCAGGTCGGCGATGACCCCCTCGAAGCCCTTGTGGGTGGCGGCGACGGCCTTGCGCATCTCGCCGATCTCCCACGCGTCCTTGACCATCCGGCGCGTGGACAGGTCGCGGGCGAGCTCGGCGTCGAGCTGCTCCTGGGACTCGGTGACCCCGGCCTCCTGCCGCACCTGGTCGACGAGCGCGCTGACGGCCGCGTCGGCCTCGCGCAGGACCCGCAGCGGCACGGTGCCCGCGTCCTTGGCGAGCACGTCCTTCATCTCGTCGATGTGCCGCGCGCGGATGCCCAGCTCGGACTCGACGTCGGCCACGGTGGGACGGGCGCCCACCCAGAACTCGCCGTACCGGCTGTCGGCGAAGAACTCCTCGGAGTCGCGCGGGGCCAGCGGCCGGAAGAACAGCGTGGCCTCGTGGCCGCCGCCCTCGACCGGGTCGAGCACCAGCACGGCGTCCGGCTCGCGGTCGGCGCCCAGGCCGGTCAGCCAGGCGAAGGCCGTGTGCGGGCGGAAGACGTAGTCACAGTCGTTGGACCGGACCTTCAGGCCACCGGCGGTTATGACGAGCCGCTCCCCGGCGAACCGCTCGCTCACGGCGGCGCGGCGCGGCGCGGTGACGTCGGCGACCTCGGCCCGCGGGGTGGGCTCGGACGCCCGGGGTGCCCAACCCGAGGCGACGAAGTCGCGGAACTCGGCGCTCGTGGGGCGGCTACGGTGCTCGGCCTTCGGCTGCTCTTCGCTCGTCATACCGGCCATGGTGCCACGGCGTGTCGATCGTGCTCCGGCCCGTCGCTTGCGCGGGTGCCCCTCCGACCGGGAGGCTACTCGCTGTGACGACTCGGACCACGGGGGGTAGCAAGCCCCGACCTCGGGCGACGGCCGCCGGCGCGCTGCGCCGCACGGCCTACGCCCACGCGATGCGGGCCCTGCGCCCGAGCGACGGGACCGGGGTGCTCCACCTGCACCCGGACGAGGTCGACCCCACCGTCGCACGCAAGGTCGTCGACCTGGCCATGCGGGTCGCGGAGATGATGCTCAGCCACGGCGCCTCCGCCAACGACGTCACCGTCACCCTGCTGCGGATCACCAAGGCCTACGACCTCAAGGCCGTCCACGTCGACGTCACCTACACCTCCATCCAGGTGTCGTACTACCGCGGCCACGACCGGGAGCCGCTGACGACCTTCCGGGTCGTGCGGGCGCGCTCCATCGACTACACCCGCCTCCAGCGCGTCCAGGGCCTGGTCAACCGGATCGAGGGCGGACTGGACGTGGACGAGGCCTACGACGTCTTCGCCGCGGTCGTCCGCGCCCCGCACCCCTACCGCCGCTGGGTGATCACGGTCGCCAACGCCGGGATCGCCGCCGGCGTGTGCGTGCTGCTCAACGCCACCGCCGTCATCACCGTCGTCGCCTTCGTCACCTCCGGGCTGATCGACCTGCTCATCGGCCGGCTGTCCCGCCGCCAGGTGCCGCCGTTCTTCATGCAGGCGCTCGGCGCGTCCATCCCCACCCTGGCCGCGGCCGGGATCATCGCCCTGGTCCACCACGCGCACCTGCCGGGCCTGGGCGGGGTCCGCCCCGAGCTGATCGTCACCGGCGGCATCGTGGTGATGCTGTCCGGGCTCTCCGTCGTCGGCGCCGCGCAGGACGCCATCGACGGCTACTACATCACCGCGGGCGCGCGCACCTACGAGGTCGTCGTGATGACCCTCGGGATCGTCGTGGGGATCCTCGCCTCGCTGCAGCTCGCCTGGCGGCTCGGCGTCCCGGTCGTGCTGTCCGGGGAGGCGCCCGCGGTGGGCAGCCTGCCGCAGCAGCTCCTCGGCGCCCTGCTCATCTCCGCGTTCTTCGCGATCAGCACCTACGCCGGGCCGCGCACCGTCGTCCTGTGCGCCGCGGGCGGCGTGCTCGGCTGGGCGGGCTACCTGCTCGGCACCGCGGCCGGGCTCGGCCCGGTCTCCGCCAGCGCCCTCGGCGCCTTCGTCCCGGCCCTGCTCGCCATGCCCGTCGGCCGACGGCTGCAGGTGCCCTCCCTGGCCCTGATCACCGCCGCGCTCGTGCCCCTCATGCCCGGGACCATGGTCTACCGCGGGATCCTGGAGATCATGGTGCAGGTCGGACGCACCGAGAGCTTCGGGGGCGGCCCGCTCACGCTGATCACGGCGGCCGGCGTCGGTATGGCGCTCGCGGCGGGAGCCTCCCTCGGCACCTACCTCTCCCGGCCCCGCGCCACCAACCTGCGGCACGCGGCACCCCGCGGGGAGGGCTCGACGGCGGACAAGGCGGTGCACAACGACAGCCCGGACGCGCGGGCGACCACGGCGCGGGCCGAGGAGGCCACGACGGGGGCGATGCCGGCCGTGGCCGACCCGCCGCGGGAGCAGGACCTCGCGAACCGGGCGCCAGGGCAGCAGGGCCGCCGGGAGCAGGGCTGACGGGACCAGCTCTGACGGTGGTCGGGCGCGCGGGCTTGCGGGGACCCTTCCGGCATACGACCGCCGACGTGAGCAAGGGCACGCCAGGACGGGGTGCCGGGCCCTCGCGCGCTGCGGCAGCATGGGCGGCGAGCCGAGACCGACACGACGAGGGGCACCCATGTCCAAGACCTTTGCCGGCAACTTCTTCGAGGACTTCGCGATCGGTCAGGAGATCGTCCACGCGACGCCTCGCACCCTGACCGAGGGCGACGTGGCGCTGTACTGCGCTCTCTACGGCTCGCGGTTCGCGATGACCTCCGGGGAGACCTTCGCCAAGGGTCTGGGCCTGGAGCGGATGCCCGTGGACTCGCTGCTGGTCTTCCACGTGGTCTTCGGCAAGTCGGTGCCGGACGTCTCGCTCAACGCCGTCGCCAACCTCGGCTACGCCGGGGGCGTGTGGGGGGCACCGGTCTACGTCGGCGACACGCTCACCGCGACGTCTACGGTGATCGGTCTCAAGCCCAATTCCAACGGTGCGACCGGCAACGTCTACGTCCGCACCGTCGGACGCAACCAGCACGAGGAGACGGTCCTGGACTACGTGCGCTGGGTGATGGTCCGGCGCCGCGAGCCGGTCTCCCCGGACGCCCTGGGCGAGGCGACGATCCCCGAGCTGCCGGGCGCCGTCCCGGCCGAGGAGCTGGTGGCGCCGTGGCGCGTCGTCGGCGGCTACGACACCGCGCTGGCCGGCTCCGCTCACCTGTGGGACGACTACGAGGCCGGCGAGCGCATCGACCACGTCGACGGGGTCACCGTCGAGGAGTCCGACCACATGCTGGCGACCCGGCTGTACCAGAACACCGCCCGGGTGCACTTCGACCAGCACGCGCAGGCGCGGTCCGCGGCCGGGCGCCGGCTGGTCTACGGCGGACACGTCCTCTCGCTGGCGCGGGCGCTGAGCTTCAACGGGCTCGGCAACGCCCAGTCCGTCGCCGCCCTCAACGGCGGCACCCACGCCAACCCGACCTTCGCCGGCGACACGATCTACGCCTGGACCGAGGTCCTGGAGCGGATCGAGCTGCCCGGCCGCAAGGACGTGGGCGCCCTACGGGTCCGTACCGTGGCGGCCAAGGACCACCCCTGCGCGGACTTCCCGCTCACGGGCGAGGACGGCCGCTACCTGCCGTTCGTGGTCCTCGACCTGGACTGCACCGTGCTGCTGCCGCGCCGCTGAGGGTCCTGCGTCGTCTGCTCGGGCGTGGCGGCCCCGGCCGCCACGCCCGACCGCCCCGCCGGGTCAGCTGCCCGGGTCACCGGGCCGGGTCGAAGGTGTGCCGCACCCCCTGGGCATCGGTCCAGGTCACCTGCGACGAGAGCTCGCCCGCCCCGGAGGTCAGCTGCTCGGGCACCGGGCCCGCCGAGGCCCAGACCACCCGGCCGTCGGGCAGGGTCCGGGTCGTGACGGGGATCTGCGTGGGCCGGGGCAGGGGGTGGTCCAGCCGGATGTCGTGGGCGCCCGCCGGGAGCAGCCCCACGGTCATGCCTCGGGCCTGCGGGCCCACCCGGGTGACGCCGCCGACCACGGGCGGGCGCGCCCCATCCCTCGTGTCCACCGCGTAGTCCCCGAGCCGTCCGCGGGCGCCCAGGAGGTGCAGGTCGTCGCTGACGTAGACCGTGGTCGGGCCGTCGTCCGTGGTCAGCACCACCGAGGGGACCGCCAGCCGGCGCGTCCCGTCGCTCGCGTGCACCTGCCCGTCGGGCGTCCCCCAGAGCACGCCACGGACGCGGGTCCGGGCGAGGTCGGCGTCGGAGCTGTCCGAGCGGTCGACGAAGGCCGTCAGATCGGTGCCCGAGACCTGCTGCTGCGCGCCCTGGGTGCCTCCGGCGGTCGCCGGCTGGTCGGTCACCAGTCGCCGGAAGGTGACGGCGGGGGCGTCGACCACCCCGATCAGGTGACTCCTCGCCGCTCCGGCGCCGCGGACGACGACGGCGCCGGTGCGCTCCACCCCGTGCACGTCGCCGACCACCTGGACGAGCGCGTGACCCTGCCCGTCGACCGCGGCGAAGCGCAGGGACCCCATGCCTGCGGGAGCGGGTGCGGCGGCGTCGACGGCCGCGCGGTCCACCTCGACCTGCCACCCCTGGTAGGCGCGACCCTCGACGGTGCCGGCGAGCGGGAGCGTGGCGGTGCCGACGCCGGTGCGCAGCGGGGTGGGGGAGGCGGCCACCAGGGGCGCGCGGTCCGGCAAACGGCTCAGGCCGATGCCGCCGCCACCCACGGCGAGGGTCAGGCAGAGCCCGGCCGCCGTCCGACGCGCGGTGCGCCGGCGCACGTGCGCCTGCCCGGCGGCGAGGACGTCGGCGGAGGACAGGGCGACGGGATGGGCCTCGGCGGACCGGTCCAGGTCCTGCCGGAGGAGCTGCTCGAGGTCGGTCATGACGCACCTCCTGCGGGTGTCGAGGAAGGATTGGCGGCGAGGGCCGGGTGGGAGGCCTGGTCCGCGTAGGCGCTCCGCAGCGCGGCCAGGCCCCGGGAGGCGGCCGACTTCACGCTGCCGACCGAGATGCCCAGGTGCTCGGCGACCGCCGCCTCGGACAGGTCGTTGTAGTAACGCAGCACCACGACGGTGCGTTGCCGGGCCGGCAGGGTGGCGAGCAGGCGGACCACCTCGTCGCGGTCGTCGACCGAGGTGTCGCCGCGTCCGGGGCGGTCGTGCACCTCGGCCACCGCGACCTCGCCGTGGCGTCGGCGCCAACGGTCCACGTGCTCGTTGGCGAGGACCCGGCGGGTGTAGGCGAGCGCGTCCTCGTCGCGCACCCGGCTCCAGCAGGCATAGGTCTTGACGAGAGCCGCCTGCACGAGATCTGCCGCGTCGTCCCGGGACCCGGTGAGGAGCCAGGCCGTGCGGGTGAGCGAGGGGGTGGCCTCCTGCAGGAACCTGGTGAACGCCTCGTCGCGCTCGCGCCTGCTGCGGAGCATCTCGCCTCCTTCCGTCGGGTCACCTGTCTCTACGGGCCACCCCGGGGAAAGGTTGCCTCGGACGGTCGACCCGTCCGGGGCCCCGGGGACGAGGGCTGCCGTCGCGCCGCAGGCGGCGGCATACGGCCCGCATCGCCGTCCCCGGACCGCGCGCTGCCTAGGGTGAGCCCATGCGCATCGACCTGCACACCCACTCGGCCGCCAGCGACGGCACCCAGCATCCCGCCGACGTGGTGCGCTCCGCGCGCGCGGCCGGGCTGGACGTCGTCGCCCTCACCGACCACGACACGACGAGCGGGTGGGACGAGGCGGCGGCCGCGGTCGGGGAGACCGGGGTGACGCTGGTGCGGGGGATGGAGATGTCCTGCTCGCACCGGGGGACCAGCATCCACCTGCTGAGCTATCTGCACGACCCCGCCGACGCCGCGCTGGTCGCCGAGCTGGCGCGGGCGCGTGAGTCGCGGCAGTCGCGGGCCCGCAGGATCGTGGAGCGGCTGGCCGTGGACTTCCCGGAGCTGACCTACGACGCCGTGCTGGCGCAGACGCGCGACGGAGCCACCATCGGCCGGCCGCACATCGCCGACGCCATGGTCGCCCTGGGCATCCGGCGCGACCGGGGCGCGATCTTCCGGGACTACCTGCACGACGGATCGCCCTACTACGTCAGCTACTACGCGCCGGACCCGGTCGAGGCGGTGCGCCTGGTGCGGGCGGCCGGGGGCGTGCCGGTGATGGCGCACCCCTTCGCCGCCAAGCGGGGGCGCGTCGTCGAGGACGCCGTGATCGAGGCGATGGCCGAGGCGGGGCTCGCGGGCCTGGAGGTCGACCACCGCGACCACGACGAGCGGCAGCGGGCCCACGCGGCCGAGCTCACCCGCGCGCTCGGGATCTTCCGGACCGGGTCGAGCGACTACCACGGCGACGGCAAGCTCAACCGCCTCGGTGAGCGCACCACCAGCCCGGACGTGCTCGCGCGGATCGAGGAGCAGGCGACCGGCATGCCCGTGCTGCGGCCGTGACGCGATCCTGCACACGCCCGTCCACAGGCCGCCGCGGCACGGACCCCGGTGTCCACAGGCGGGGTCCGGCGCTGTGCCTGACGGACCTGCACGCCTAGGGTCGGCGCATGAGCGAGCAGAGCGGTCAGGGGATGTTCGGCGGGATGCCCCGGCGGTTGTATGCCGCCAGCCCCTCCCGCCTGCTCGCCTTCGTGGACTGCCCGCGGCGCTACCGCCTGCAGTACCTCGACCGCCCCAAGCCCGCGGCGGCGCCGCAGCGCGCCCACACCTCTCTCGGCATCGCGGTGCACAACGCACTGCGCGACTGGTGGGAGGTGCCCGTGGGGGAGTGGTCCGCGGCGCGCGCGGCCGACCTGGTCCGCATCTCCTGGGTGGACACCGGTTTCCGTGACGCCGCCATGTCCCGGCGCTGGCTGGAGCGCTCCCAGCAGCACGTCGTGGCCTACCTGCGAGGCCTGTCGCCGCACAACCGGCCCGTCGGCGTCGAGCGCACGGTGTCGATGCGCACCCCCACCATGACCGTGCGGGGCCGCGTCGACCGGCTCGACGACCGACCCACCGAGGCCGGTGGCCGCGCCCTGGTCGTCGTGGACTACAAGACCTCACGGCGGCCCTCCACCGAGGAGGAGCTGCGGACCTCGCTGCCGATGGCGCTGTATGCCGTCGCCGTCGGCGCGATGTTCCGCCGCCCCTGCGTCGACGTCGAGCTGCACCACGTCCCGAGCGGGACCGTGGTCCGCCACCGGCACACGCCGTCGTCCCTGGACCGCAAGGTCGCCGAGGCCGAGTCGATCGCGGCGGACCTGCGGCGGGTGGACGCGGACTTCGCCGAGCGAGGAGTGGAGTCGACCCTGTTCCCGCCGCGGGTGTCGCCGCTGTGCGGGTGGTGCGACGTCCGTGCCCACTGCCCCGAGGGGCAGGCACACGCGCCGGAGAAGGCGCCCTGGGCCGCGCTCGAGCCGGACGCCTGAGCAACCCGCCCCCGCACCCACCCCCGCCCCCGGGGGGCCGCCGCCGGGCTACTGCTGCCGGGCTACTGCTGCCGGTAGGTCCCCACCAGCCGGTCCCACACCCGGGGGCGGGGCTCGGCGGTGACCGGGGCGTCCTCCGCGCGCACGACGATCTCGATGTTGTCCGCCCCGTGCTCGGTGATCCCGCGGACCACGGCGTCGTGCACGAGCCGCTCCGCCAGGTCGGCGCGCCGCACGACCGGATCGGTGCGCAGGTCGAGCACCATGGCCACGCACATCAGGGCCATGACCACGGCGAAGGGCAGGGCCGAGACGATGGTGATGTTCTTCAGCCCGTCGAGGGCCGACTGGGCGTCACCGCTGGCGGACCCCGCGAGCAGCATCACCGCGGCCACCGCACCGGTCGCGGCGCCCCAGAAGGCGACGGTCCAGCGAGAGGGCTCGATGGCGCCGTGCTCGGACAGGGTGCCCATGACGATGGAGGCGGCGTCCGCGCCCGAGACGAAGAAGATCGCCACCAGCACCATGACGAGCACCGTGGTGATGCTCGCGCCCGGGTAGTGCGCCAGCAGCTGGAACAGCGCCCCGTCGAAGCTGACCGAGGCCACGCCGTCCTTGACGGTGGCCAGGTCGTGCCAGCGGTTCTGGGCGTCGATGCCGGCACCGCCGAAGATCGCGAACCACACGAGGGACACGGCGCTCGGGACGACCAGCACGCCGATGACGAACTGCCGGATGGTGCGCCCGCGCGAGATCCGGGCGATGAACATCCCCACGAAGGGCGTCCACGAGATCCACCAGGCCCAGTAGAACACCGTCCACGAGGACAGCCACTCGTGCATGGGCACCAGGCCGCTGGCGTCGGAGCGGGAGGCCATCCGGGCCAGCTGGTCGACATACGTCCCCAGCGCCGCAGGCAGCAGGTTGAGCACGAACAGCGTGGGGCCGACCATCAGGACGAAGACCGCGAGCAGCACGGCCAGCACCATGTTGACGTTGGACAGCAGCTCCACGCCGCGCGAGATCCCCGACACGGCCGAGGCGATGAAGCAGATGGTCAGCACCACGATGATCACGACGAGGACGGGCGTGCCGACGCGACCCACCCACCCGTTCTGCTCGAGGCCGGCACCGATCTGCAGTGCGCCGACGCCGAGGGAGGCGGCGGAGCCGAAGAGGGTCGCGAAGATCGCCAGGACGTCGATGAGGCGCCCGACGGGACCGCCGGCGCGCCGGCCGAGCAGGGGCGCGAAGACCGAGGAGATCAGCTGGCTGCGACCCTTGCGGAAGGTCGAGTAGGCGATGGCCAGCCCCACCGTGGCGTAGATCGCCCAGGGGTGCAGGGTCCAGTGGAACAGCGTGGTCGCCATCGCCGTCTGCAGCGCCTCCGGGGACTGCGGCTCCGCCCCGGTGCGTGGCGGCGGCGCGACGTAGTGGTAGAGCGGCTCGGCGGTGCCGTAGAACATCAGCCCGATCCCCATGCCGGCGCTGAACATCATCGCGATCCAGGACCGCGTGGAGAACTCCGGCTCCTCCCGGTCCCCGCCCAGCGGGATGTGACCGAACCGGCTGCCCGCCAGCCACAGCACGAAGACCACGAAGGCGGAGGCCAGGAGCACGAAGGCCCAGCCCGTGCTCGTCATCACCCAGGACAGGGCCGCACCGGACGCGGTGGCGAGCGAGGCCGTCCCCAGAAAGCCCCAGGCCACGAAGGCGACGGCCAGGGCCGCCGTCACCCCGAAGGTCACCCGGTCGATCCCGGGCCGCCGCGGCCGGGACTGCGGCACCGGGGTGGCCAGCCCGGCAAGGAGCTCGTGGTCCGGGCCGGGCGGCGGGGCGGTGCCCGACGGGCCGCCCTGGGGCGAGGCGCCGGGCGGTGCGGCGACGGTGGTCGACGGGTCCAAGCGGTCGGTCACAGGGGATTCCTCCTAGCTCGACCGCCCGCTCCCCCGAGCGCTGCGGTCGTCGTTGGGGATGTCCACGACGACCCGGCACTCTGCCTGGTCTGACCTTTAAGGGCAAGCCCGTGGAACGGGGACGGGCACCTCCCAGGCGGGGAGGTGCCCGTCCCGTCGTGCGATGTCCGGGCGCCACGTCCCGACGAGGGGCCGTCACCCCGCGGGGGTGTCACGCGCGGCCGGGCGGCTCACTCCGGGGTCGGAGCGCCACCCTCGGCCGGGCGGCCACCGCGGGTGCGGCGCCGCGAACGGCTGCGCGCCGGGCGCGGCGCGTCGCCGTCCCGGACCGCGTCGGCGCCGCGGTCGGTGTCCGAGCGGGCCTGGGACCGGCCGCCGTCGGACCGGCCGCCGTCGGACCGGCCCCGGCCATCGCGACCACCGCGGCCACCGTCGGGCCCGCCTCGCCCGCCGCGACCCCCGTCCCGGCCCTTGCCGGCCCGCTGACCGGTCTCACCCAGGTCCTCCAGCTCCTCGGCGGCCAGGCCGGCACGGGTGCGCCGGTCCCGGGGCAGCCGGCCCTTGGTGCCCTCGGGGATGTCCAGGTCCGTGAACAGGTGCGGGGAGGAGGAGTAGGTCTCGACCGGCTCCGGGATGCCCAGGTCGAGCATCTTGTTGATCAGGCCCCAGCGGGGCGCGTCGTCCCAGTCGACGAAGGTCACCGCGGTGCCGGTGTGCCCGGCGCGCCCGGTGCGCCCGATCCGGTGGACGTAGGTCTTCTCGTCCTCCGGGCACTGGTAGTTGACGACGTGGGTCACGTTCTCGACGTCGATGCCCCGGGCCGCCACGTCGGTGGCCACCAGGATGTCGATCTTGCCGTTGCGGAAGGCCCGCAGCGCCTGCTCGCGGGCGCCCTGGCCGAGGTCGCCGTGGATGGCGCCGGCCGCGAAGCCGCGGTCGACGAGCTCGTCGGCGACCTTGGCCGCGGTGCGCTTGGTGCGGCTGAAGATGATCGTCAGACCACGGTCGCGCGCCTGCAGGATCCGGGCCAGCATCTCCACCTTGTCCAGGGCGTGCGCGCGGTAGACGTGCTGCGTCGTGGCCTTGACGGTGTGCTTGTTCTCCGTCTCGTCGCCCATGGCACGGATGTGGGTGGGCTGTCCCATGTAGCGCCGGGCCAGCGCCACGACCGCGCCCGGCATCGTGGCGGAGAAGAGCATCATCTGGCGGGTCGGGGCGGTCTGGGCCAGGAGCTTCTCCACGTCGGGCAGGAACCCCAGGTCCAACATCTCGTCGGCCTCGTCCAGCACCACGATCGAGGCGTGGGACAGATCCAGATGGCCCTGCTTGGCCAGGTCCAGGAGGCGGCCGGGGGTCCCGACGACGACCTCGACGCCCCGCTGCAGCTGCTCGACCTGCGGCTCGAAGGCGCGGCCGCCGTAGATCGTGGCGATCCGGACGCCGCGCCTGGCGCCGGCACGCTCGAGGTCGGCGGCCACCTGCACGGCCAGCTCGCGGGTCGGGGTCACGGCCAGGGCCTGCGGCTTGCCCTGGTGGCGCAGGGTCGCCCAGCCCTCGTCGGTCGGGGAGGTCACCCGGTTGAGCATCGGGATGCCGAAGCCCAGCGTCTTGCCGGTGCCCGTCTTGGCCTGACCGATGATGTCGTGGCCGCCGAGGGCGACCGGCAGGGTCATGGCCTGGATCGGGAAGGGATGCACGATGCCGATGTCGGCGAGCGAGGCCACGATGTCCGGGTGGACGTCGAAGTCGGCGAAGGTGAGCTCGGGGGCCGGGGTGGTCGCGGGGGTCGCGTCGTCCTCGACCGGAAGGTCCGCGGGCTCGGTGGTGGGGTTCGTCATACAGCTGTCCTGTCGGCAGGTGAGCCGGGGCCGATGCCGCGCGGACGAGGGCCGGGGCCGGCCTCACGGTCCGCGCGCGGCGTGACTCACGAGTGGTGTCGGAGCCGATCGGAGGTCTGCGTGCAGCTCGAGGCTGCGGCGTGGACGTCGCGTCCAGCATGAGTCGGGCCGACCGGGCACCGGGGTCCAGGGCAGTCTAGCGGCGTGACCACTACTGTTGGTGCCCATGAGCCTCCCCGCGCACGACACCGGCGTCGTCGAGCTGTTCGCCGCGCTCGCATATGCCGAGCTGACCGCGTTCTCCCGCCTGGCCTCGGACAGCGACGTCGCCCCCACGCTGACCGCCCGCATCGAGCTCGCCGCCCTGGCCGCCCGAGAGCTGCAGCACCACCAGCTGCTCGCCGACCGGCTCCGTGACCTCGGTGCCGACCCGCGTACGGCCATGGCGCCGTTCACGGCGGCCGTCGACCACTTCCACGCGCGGACCCGCCCGCGCACCTGGGCCGAGCGGCTCGTCAAGACCGCCGTGATCGACGGTCTGGCCGAGGACCTGCTGGGGCAGCTCGCGCCGCGTCTCGCCGACACCGAGCAGGGTCTGCTGGAGCGGGTGCTCGACCGGTCCGACTCCGACCGTGTCGTGGCGTCGCTGCTCACCGAGGCCCTGGCCGCGGAGCCGATGGCGGCCGGTCGGCTGTCGCTGTGGGGCCGGCGGGTCCTGGGAGAGGCCATGTCGCACGGCCAGCTCAGCGGGGTGGACCATCCGCACCTGGCGGTCACGGTCGTGGGCACGGACGACGTGGCGGCACTGAGCGCCTTCCTGGGGCGCCTCGCGGCCGGCCACGCCGAGCGGCTCGCCGCCGCCGTCCGCCCCTGACCGGGCCCCGGCGTGTCGGGGCATGGCCGCTGCACGAGGCCCGCACCCCATCCCGAGAGGGCCGGCACCCATCGGGTGCCGGCCCTCTCGGGACCTGCAGGACGCGAGGCGTCGACGCGGGAGCGTCAGATGCGGCTGCGACCCTTGGTGACGTTCAGGTAGATCGCGATCAGCGCGGCGGCGACGAGGACGCCGGCGAGGACGGCGATCCAGGCGATGCCGCCGGAGGCGTTCTTGTAGCCGAACTGGGCGACCAGCCAGGAGCCGATGGCCGAGCCGAGGATGCCGAGGACGATCGTCATGAGGATCGAGACGTTCTGGTGGCCCGGCATGACGAGGCGGGCCAGACCGCCGATGATGGCACCGATGACGATGGCGGTGATGATCGTGGTGAGCATGGAGGGATCTCCTTGACGGTGGGGATCGCGAACCTTGCGGCTACGCGCTGTCACTCCAATGGTTACCCGAGACCCCCGGATGCCAAGCGCACATTTGCATCACAAGTGGGTCACGAAGGCAAGCGGCCTGGTGGGGGACATCGTCCCCGGCCAGGCCGCTCCCGTCACTCAGCAGGTCAGGGGGTTCACAGGCTCCCGAAACCGACGCGGGCCTTGGTGGACTCGCCGATCTCGACGTAACCCAGGTTCTCACCAGGAACGATGATGGTGCGTCCCCTCTCGTCACGCAGAGTGAGGAGAGTTCTGTCGGCCACCGCGGCCGCGACGGCGCGGGTGATCTCGTCCGGGGACTGGTCGGACTCGAAGCTGATCTCGCGGGCGACGTGCTGGACGCCGATCTTGACCTCCACGGGAGGGTCCTTTCGCTTGTGCGGGTCGGAGGACGTGCTGGTCTCGCTGGGTCGCCGGCCCTGCCGGCGACGTTCCCCGTCGGGTCAACCGGCGGGCGCGCACGGGTGTTCCCCGGGTCGGCCGGCCGGCGGCCGCCGGCCGTAGGTGCCGGGTCGGCTCAGGCGCCCTGCTTGGGGAAGCCGCCGATGCCGCGCCAGGCCAGCGCCGCGACCAGGGCGGCCGCGTCGGGACGCTCCACCCCGGCCGCGTGCGCCTGGGCGACCCAGTGGCGGGCGGAGTTCTGGGCGGCGCCGGCGAGCGCCATGCCGAGGATCAGCGCGTGCTCGCGCGGCATCGCCGCGTCCTCGGAGATGACGTCCGCGATGGCCTCGGCGCACCGCAGCTCGACCCCGTCCAACCGGTCGCGCACCGCGGGCTCGCCGGTCAGGTCCGACTCGAAGACGAGCCGGAAGGGCGCGCCCTCCCGGTCGAAGAACTCGTAGTAGGCCCCCATCGTCGCGGCCACCCGCTGACGGTTGTCGTCGGTGGAGGCCAGGGCGGCCTTGACCAGGTCGACGATCGCGTCGCAGTGCACGTCGAGGAGCGTCAGGTAGAGCTCCTTCTTGCTCGGGAAGTGTTGGTAGAGCACCGGCTTGGAGACACCGGCGCGCTCGGCGATCGCGTCCATCGCGGCCGAGTGGTAGCCCGACTCGACGAAGACGTCCTGGGCCGCCTGCAGCAGCTGGGCGCGGCGCTCGGAGCGGGGCATCCGCGCGTGGCGCAGCACGTCCTGGTCGGGGGAATCGGTGAAGGGCGTCATCGAGGTCCTTTCGGCCACCGGGGGCGAGGGCCGCCACGGCTCGTGTCATCGTACTCACCGGTCCGGGTGTGATGGGACACAGGCAGGCGTATGCCGCACACGGAGCGCTTTCGGGCCAGTAGGCACGAAGCCACCCAGCGCAGTCGCCACCGCCGGACACCGGGCCGGTATCCTGCCCGCCATGCCCTTGCCGCCGCTCGTCGAGCCCGGGCCCGATCTCACGCCCGAAGAGGTGCGCCGCTACTCGCGGCACCTGCTGCTGCCCGAGGTCGGGCGGGTCGGCCAGCGCCGGCTCGGCGCGGCCCGGGTCCTCGTGGTCGGGGCGGGCGGGCTGGGGTCGCCGGCGCTGCTCTACCTCGCGGCCGCCGGGGTGGGCACGATCGGCGTCGTCGACCCCGACGTCGTCGACGAGACCAACCTGCAGCGTCAGGTCGTCCACGGCCAGGCCGACGTCGGCCGGCTCAAGGTCGACTCAGCGGCCGACGCGGTGGGCGCCATCAACCCGCTGGTCCACGTCGTCCGGCACCCGGTGCGCCTGGACGCCACCGGCGCCCTGGACCTGGTCGGCGGCTACGACCTGGTCCTGGACGGCGCCGACAACTTCGCCACCCGCTATCTCGTCGACGACACCTGCGCCCTGCTCGGCATCCCCCACGTCTGGGGCTCGGTGCTGCGCTTCCAGGGCCAGGCAAGCGTCTGGTGGCGCGGCCACGGGCCGTGCTACCGCTGCGTCTTCCCGACCCCGCCGCCCGCCGGGTCGGTGCCCTCCTGCGCCGAGGGAGGCGTGCTGGGGATCCTGTGCGCCGCCGTCGCGTCGGTGCAGGCCGCCGAGGCGATCAAGCTGATCGTGGGCGCGGGCGAGCCGATCGTCGGCCGGCTGCTCCTGCACGACGCCCTGGCGCAGCGCTGGGACGCCCTGCGCGTCGAGCGCAACCCCGACTGCCCCCTGTGCGGGGACCACCCCACCATCACCGCACCCAGCCAGGGGCAGGACCTGTGCGGCCTGCCCACCGAGGAGGATCCCGTGCACCCCCACACCCCCACCGTGACCGCCACCGAGCTCGCCGCCATGCTCCGCGAGCGTCCGGGGACCTTCCGGCTCGTCGACGTGCGTGGGGAGGACGAGCGCGCCATCGTCTCGATCCCCGGCGCGGAGGCGATCCACCTCGACGAGTTCCTGAGCGGGCGGGCCGCGTCGGCCTTCGGGCCCGAGGAGGAGGTCGTCATCCACTGCCGGTCCGGCGTCCGGTCGGCCACCGCCCTGCACGCCCTCACCGCGAGCGGCCACACCCGGGTGCGGCACCTCGAGGGCGGCGTCCTCGCCTGGGCCCACGACGTCGACCCCTCGCTGCCGACCTACTGAGCCGGCGCGGCCCCGGCCCGTGGACCGTCCCCTCCCCGCCCCCGGCGCCTTCGCCCAGGACGTGCTCGAGCTCGTCGAGCAGGTGCCCTCCGGGCAGGTCCTGACGTATGGCGACGTGGCCCGGCTGCTGCAGGCCGGTGCCCCGATCGCGGTCGGCCGGGTCCTGGCCCGGCACGGCGTCGACGTGCCCTGGTGGCGGGTCGTCCGCGCCGACGGGTCGCTGCCCGCCGTGCTCCTCGGGCGGGCCCGGCAGCAGTGGCGGCACGAGGGGACCCCGGTGGTGCCCGCAGCCGACGGCATACGTCCGGACCTGGCGCGGGCCCGCTGGGACGGGCTGGGCGCCCGCATCCCTCGCGACCCGGCGTGATCCGGCGCTGCGTCGATCCGGGTGCGTCCCGCGGGGGTCTGTCGGTGGTCGGTGATGGGATCACCTCATGGTCCTGCTGACCCGCGCGCCCGCCCCGGTCGCCGCCGAGCCCCCTGTGCTCGACGACGGCCAGCGCGCTGTGCTCGCGGCGACGGCCCCGCTGGTGCAGGTGGTGGGCGCCCCCGGCTCCGGCAAGTCCACCCTCGCCGTGGAGCTGGTGGTCGACCGGGTGCGCCGAGGCCTGGTGGAGCCCGACCGCGCTCTGCTGCTCACCTCCTCCCGGGTGGCGGCGGCCGCGCTGCGGGACCAGGTCACCGCCCGGCTCGGGGCGACCACCACGACCCCCCTGGCCCGCACCCACCAGTCGCTCGGCTTCGGACTGCTGCGGGCCGAGGCGGCGCTGGCGGGAGACCCGACCCCCCGGTTGCTGTCCGGCGCCGAGCAGGACGCGATCCTCAAGGAGCTGCTCGACGGGCACGCCGCCGGCCTCGTCCCCGGCCCCGACTGGCCGGCTGCCGTCCGGGAGGCCTTGCCCACCAGGGGATTTCGTGCCGAGCTGCGGGACCTGCTGATGCGCGCCGTGGAGCGTGGGCTGGTGCCGGAGGACCTCGTGGAGCTCGCCGACCGCGAGGGCCGTCCGGAGTGGCGGGCGGCGGCCGCCGTCCTGCGGGAGTACGACCAGGTCACGGCCTTCTCCCGGCCGGGGGCCTATGACCCGGCCTGGGTGCTCTCGGCCACGGCCGACCTGATCGAGGAGTCGCCCGAGCGGCTGGCGCGCGCTCGCGAGCGCTTCGGGCTGATCGTCGTGGACGACGCGCAGGAGCTCACCTGGTCCGCGGCCCGGCTGCTCTCGGTCGTCCGGGCGCCCGACACCCAGCTCGTGCTCGTCGGTGACCCCGACCTCGCCGTGCAGACCTTCCGTGGAGCCGACCCCCGGCTCTTCGCGCACGAGTGGGAGCGCTGGTTCGGCGGCGACGACCTGCTGACCCTGGGCGAGGCCTTCGTGCTGGCCGGGTCCCACCGGCAGCCGCCGCGGCTCGCGGCCCTGACGGCGCGGGTGGCCGGCCAGGTCGGGTCCGTCGGAGTGGTCGCCCACCGGCGGGTGCCCGCGTCGGCCGCCGCCGGGTCGGAGCCCGACGACCGCGCCGCAGCGCGAGCGGGTGCGGAGGTTTCGTCCGCCCCGGTGGACCGGGACCGCACGCTGCCCGGCGCCGAGCCCGCGGCCCCCCAGGGGACGGTGGAGACCGCGGTCCTGCCCACCGTCGCCCAGGAGGCGGCCTACATCGCCGGCCGGCTGCGCCGCGCGCACCTGCTCGACGGGGTGCCGTGGTCGCAGATGGCCGTCCTGGTCCGCGGGCGAGCCGGCAGCGCGGTGCTCCGGCGGGCCCTCGCCGGGGCGGGGGTGCCGGTGGCGAGCTCGATGACCGACCTGCCCGTCCGTGACGAGCCGGCGGCCCGGGCTCTGCTCACCCTGCTCGAGGTGGTGGTGCGCGTGGCCCGCGGTGACGAGCGCCCGATCGAGCCGGACCTCGCCACCGAGCTCCTCCAGTCCCCGCTGGGGGCCAGCGATCCGGTCACCGTGCGCCGGCTGCGCCGCTCGCTGCGCCGTGCCGACCGGGCCGCGGGAGGCAGCGCCCGGGGCGACCTGCTCGTGGCCCAGGCCCTGCTCACCCCCCAGCTGCTCGCCGAGGTCCCCGCGGCCGAGTCCGCAGGAGCCCGGCGCATCGCCCGGGCGCTCGCGGGCGCGGTGGCCGCCGCTCGACTCGACGAGCGGGGTCGCTGGCAGCCGGGCGTCACCGCCGAGCTGCTGCTCTGGCAGCTGTGGTCCGCCCTCGGGCTCGCCGAGGGCTGGCGCTCGGCGGCGCTGGCCGGGGGTCTGGCCGCGGCGCGCTTCGACCGGCACCTGGACGCCGTCGTGGCTCTCTTCGGCGCGGCGGCGAGCTTCGCCGAGCGGCTCCCAGGGGCGGGGCCCGAGGCCTTCCTGGACCAGACCCTGGGACAGGAGGTCGCCGCCGACTCCCTCGTCCCGCAGGCGCCGCTGGAGGAGGTCGTCCGGGTGCTCACCCCGCAGAGCGCCGCCGGCCTGTCCTGGGACCTGGTCGTGATCGCCCAGCTGCAGGAGGGCGTCTGGCCGGACCTGCGGCTGCGCGGTTCCCTCCTCGGCTCCGAGCACCTCGTCGACGTCATGGCCGGCCGGGGGCACGGCCCCCGCGAGGCGCTGGCCGCGGTCCGCTCCGACGAGGCCCGCCTGCTCACCGTCGCGGTCAGCCGCGCCCGGCGGACCCTCCTCGCCACCGCCGTACGCTCGGAGGACGAGCAGGTCTCGGCCTACCTCGACCTCATCGACCCCCCTGGTGGCGAGGCCCGGGAGCTCACCCCGGTCGCCCGCGCGATGACGATCACCGGCGTCGTGGCCGAGCTGCGCCGACGCGTGCTGAGCGAGGACCCGCGGGAGCGGGCGGCAGCGGCCGAGCGGCTCGCCGTGCTCGTGGCGGCGGGCGTGCCGGGCGCGGCTCCCGACCAGTGGTGGGGGCTGCGCGAGAGCACCGACGACGCCGCCGTCCACGCCGGCGACGGCCCGGTCCCGGTGTCGCCCTCACGCATCGAGAGCTTCCGTCGCTGCCAGCTGCTGTGGTTCCTGCGCAGCCACGGCGCCGAGGGCGGTGACCGCTCCGCGGCCGACCTCGGCACCCTGGTCCACGACATCGCCGCCGACCCCGACCTCGACCTGACCGACGAGCGTGCCCTGCGCGCCGAGCTCGACCGACGCTGGCCCGAGCTCGAGGTGCCCGACAGCTGGCGCGGGCGGCACGACCACGAGCGGGCCGCCCGGATGCTGGACCGGCTCGCGTCCTTCGCCCGGCAGTCCCGCGACGAGGGCTGGGAGGTCGTCGGGGTGGAGCGGGAGGCCCGGGCGGAGATCGGCCGGGCGCTGCTCACCGGCCGCGTGGACCGGCTCGAGCGTGACGCCGACGGACGGCTGCGCGTGCTCGACCTCAAGACCGGGAGCAGCGCGCCGACCAAGGCCGAGATCGGCGAGCACCCCCAGCTCGCGGCCTACCAGGCGGCCGTGGAGGCCGGTGCCTTCCCGGAGTCGTCCGTCAGCGCCGGCGCCGCCCTGGTGCAGCTCGGCGGGAACGCAGCCCTTCACCGTCTGCAGCCGCAGCCCGCCACGTCCGACGCCCACGACCCGACCTGGGCGCGCCGGCTCGTCGAGGAGAGCGCCGAGGGCATGGCCTCCGGGAGCTTCCGGGCCATGCCCGGCGTCCACTGCTCCTCCTGCCCGGTGAGCAGGTCCTGCCCCGCCCGGCCCGAGGGCCGGCAGCTGTGAGTCCTCGGCACAGCGCCCTGGACATCGCGGGCGCCCTCGGTCAGCCACCCCCGACGCCGGAGCAGCAGGCCGTCATCGAGGCGCCCGGCGCGTCCCTGCTCGTCGTCGCCGGGGCCGGCTCAGGCAAGACCGAGACCATGTCGGCGCGGGTGGTCTGGCTCGTCGCCAACGACCTCGTCGCCCCCCATGAGGTCCTCGGGCTGACCTTCACCCGCAAGGCCGCCGGCGAGCTCGCCGAGCGCATCGGCCGACGGCTGCGCCAGCTTGCCGCCGCCGGGCTGTGGACGGGCGCGGACCTGGAGGAGGGCGACCTCGCGCCCGTCGTCTCGACCTACCACGCCTACGCCGGCCGACTGGTCGCCGAGCACGGCCTGCGACTGGGCTACGAGCCCGGAGCCCGGCTGCTCTCGGAGGCCTCCGCCTGGCAGCTGGCCCACGAGGTCGTCTCGGCCTACACCGGACCGCTGGACCGGATCGCCCGCGACGCGGGGCGACCGGTGCCCGCCGTCTCGACGGTCGTCGACGCCGTGCTCACCCTGTCCGGCCAGCTCGCCGAGCACCTGTGCAGCCCGCAGGACCTGGGCAACCTGCTCGGCGCCGTCGTGGGGGAGTGGTCCGCCCTGCCGCCGGGGGCCACGACCAAGAAGGCCGTCGCCCCCGCCGCCGAGGCGCTCGGGGTGCTCCGGGTGCGCGAGGCGCTGGTCCCGCTGCTCCTCGCCTACCAGCAGGCCAAGCGCGAGCGCGAGTGCCTGGACTTCGCCGACCAGGTGTCCCTGGCCGCCCGCATCGCGCAGACCTTCCCCGACGTGGGATGGGGCGAGCGGCGCCGGCACCGGGCGGTCCTGCTGGACGAGTTCCAGGACACCAGCGAGGCCCAGCTGGTGCTCCTGCGCGAGCTCTTCGCCCACCCCACCGACGGCGTCCCGGTCATGGCGGTCGGTGACCCGCACCAGTCGATCTATGGCTGGCGCGGAGCCTCCGCGACCACGCTGACGTCCTTCCCGCGCCACTTCCCGACCCAGGCGGGGCCCTCGCGGACCCTGCCGCTGTCCACCTCCTGGCGCAACGACGAGGCCGTGCTGGCCGTCGCCAACACCGTGGCCGCCCCCCTGACCGAGGCCTGCCCGGTGGAGGTGTCCCGGCTGTCGCCGCGACCGGGGGCCGGGCCGGGACGGGTCGAGGCCGCCCGGCTGACCACCCACGTCGCGGAGGCGGAGCACGCCGCCGACTGGTTGGCCGGACGTCTCGGCCTGGGCGACGACCCGACCACCGGGGTGCCCGGCACCGCCGACGACTCGGGGCCGGCACCGGGCGGGCGCCGTCCCACCGCGGCTGTGCTGTGCCGCAAGCGCTCGCAGTTCCCCGTCGTCCTGGAGGCCCTCGAGGCCCGCGGCGTGCCGTGCGAGGTGGTCGGGCTCGGCGGGCTGCTCGCCATGCCCGAGGTCATCGACCTGGTGGCCTTCCTGCACGTCGTCGACGACCCCGCCCGCGGCGACCACCTCGCCCGGCTCCTCACCGGACCGTCGGTGCGCCTCGGTGCGAGCGACCTCGCAGCGCTGCACGACTGGTCCCGGGCGCTGGGCGCGCGGGTGGACGCCGACGAGGACCAGGTGGGTCTCGTCGAGGCCGTGGACCACCTGCCGCCGACCGGGTGGGTGTCCGGCCGTGGGCGCTCGCTGACGCCCCTCGCCAGGCAGCGGCTGCTGGACCTGCGCGACCGGGTCCGGCGGGTGCGCGACCTGCTCAGCGCCACGCTCCCGGAGGTCGTCGCGGAGGCCGAGCGGGTCCTGGGTCTCGACCTCGAGGTCCTCGCCCGGCCCAGCCGCCCGATCGCCGAGGCGCGGGTCCACCTCGACGCCTTCGCCGACGTGGCCGCCCAGTTCGCGGCCGGCGCCGACCGGCCCACGCTCGGGGCTCTGCTTGACTGGCTGGACGCCGCCGAGGACCGCGAGCGCGGCCTCGCCCCCGGGCAGGTCCCCCCGGTCCCCGGTGCGGTCCAGGTGCTCACCGTCCACGCCTCCAAGGGCCTGGAGTGGGACCTCGTCGTCGTCCCCGGCCTGGACGAGGGCACCTTCCCCGCCCACGACGCCCGCACCCGCGAGAGCGACGACGGACGCTACGTCGTCCCCGAACCGACCGACAAGACCTGGCTCGCCGGCCTCGACACAGTGCCCTTCGACCTGCGCGGCGACCGCGGCGGGCTGCCGGTCCTGCCGTGGCGCGATGCTGCGGACCTGGTCGACGTCAGCGCCCGGATCGGCACCTTCGTCGGGGAGTGCGGAGCCCACGCGGTCATGGAGGAACGCCGGCTCGCCTACGTCGCGCTCACCCGCGCCCGGCACGAGCTCCTGCTCTCGTGCGCGGTGTGGGGCCACCAGACGCGTCCGAGGGTGACCTCGCGCTTCCTCGAGGAGATCCTCGCCGCCGGCCAGGCCGTCCCCACCTGCTGGGAGGCCATGCCCGACCCGGCGGACGAGCCGACCAACCCGCTCGCGACGGTCGACCGCAGCGTCCTCTGGCCGCCGGGCCACCCGGTCGATCCGGCGCTGCTGCGGGCGGTGAGCGAGATCGAGGCCGCCGCCGAGCGCAGGCGCGACCCCGCCGAGACCGCGTCCCCGGCCGCGGGCGGGGAGGGCCCGGCTCCGGCATACGGCCGCGTCCCTGACCGGTCCTGGGCCGAGCTGGACCGCGAGCTGGCCGTGCTGCTCGCCGAGCGCGCCCGGGGCGGACGCGAGCGGGCCGCCGTCGTCACCATGCCGGCCCACCTGTCGACCTCGGCCCTGGTGGCGCTCGCCGACGATCCCGACGCCTTCCTGAGCGGGCTCCGACGGCCCATGCCCACCCGCCCCGCGACCGAGGCCAGGCGGGGCACGGCGTTCCACGCCTGGATCGAGCGGCACTACGGCGAGGCGGCGATGGTCGACCTGGACGAGCTGCCGGGCAGCGCCGACGAGGGCGCGGCCGAGGAGGCCGAGCTCGCGGTGATGCGCGAGCACTTCCTGGCCAGCGAGTGGGCGCAGCGCACCCCCGTGGAGGTGGAGCTGGCGGTGGAGTCGCAGGTGGCGGGGGTGAGCATCCGCGGTCGCATCGACGCGGTCTTCTCCCGGCCCGACGGGGGGCTGACGGTGGTCGACTGGAAGACCGGCGCCCGTCCCACGGGGCGCCGGGCGCAGGTCCGCCAGGTCCAGCTCGCGGTCTACCGCCTGGCCCTGGCCCGGTTGCGGGGTCTGGACCCCGACCAGGTCGACGGCGCCTTCTACTACGCCGCCACCGGTGAGACGGTCCGACCGGTGCTGCCGGACCAGGCCGAGCTGGAGACGCTCGTCGCCGAGCTGTACTCCCGAGGCTCCGGCACCGCGCCCGGCTGAGCCCGCGCGCCCGCCGCGCCCCGGGGCTCAGGCCTCGTCGGGCGACCGGTAGGTGCTCGTCCTCGCCCGAGGGTCGGCCACCGGATCCTCGGACCGATCCTCCTGGGCGGCCAGCGGGTCCGACAGGCGCGTCGGGAGCCGGGAAGCGGCGTCCTCCGCCACGAAGGGCAGCTCGGCCTGGTCGTACCCCGGGTCCGTCTCGTCGGGGAGGTCTTCTCCGGATCCCACCGGCCCCGGACGGGTGGTCTCGGGGGCGAGCGGCCGCAGCACCTCCCGCCCCACCCGGGAGGACAGCTCCTGGAGGTCGCGGGCGCAGGCGTCGACCGCCGCCGCGTCGTCGGCCGCCATGGCGTGGCTGAGCTCACGCACCAGCCGCAGCTCGGAGAGCAGCTGGGCCCGCATCTCCAGGGCACGGTCGGGGCGCTCCTGCCGGGCCGCGGAGTAGGCCTCGAGGACCGTGTCGAAGGCCTCGGGAGAGGCCTCGCCCCACAGCTGGCCGAAGTCCTCCGCAGGATCACCCACCCGGGCCTGGTCCCAGCCGGTGACGGCGACGACGCGACCCGTCGCCGAGTCCGACTCGGCGGCGAAGTCAGCGACCACCAGCTCGCCCGACAGCCGACCGTGCAGCGGGACCGAGGCGAACCGCCAGCAGGCGACGTTCTCCAGGGCGCGTTCCCACCGGCTCATCAGCGCCGAGGGGATGTGCCCGCTCGCGCCGACCCGGTCCAGCTCGACCAGGTGACGGGAGCGGCAGGCGTCGGCGTCATAGCTCGGGACCCCGCTCTCGTCGTACAGGAGCGGGTCGAGGTTGTGCACGTGAGCCACCGCCCGGCCCAGCGCCGCGGCGATCCCCGGTCCCGCGGGCAGCCGGGCGAAGTCGAGGTTGCGGCCCTCCAGGTGCGGATAGACCATCGCCCGCCCGCTGTCCCGCAGCGGGATGCTTCCCGCCTCCACGGGCACCGCGAAGGGAAGCCGCTTGTCCAGCTGTGGCAGCAGGAAGGCGGCCGACTCCATCTGTGCCGCGTCGGCGGCCGTGCGCGGGACCCGGATGGTCCAGCGGCGGCCCTTGGTGTCCTCGACCCAGGCGACGTCGCACCGGTCGTCCTCCCCGAGCACCAGCTGCACGCCCACCGGATCCAGGCCCTTGACGGCGGCGCTGGCGAGGGCGGAGAGCTGGAGCGGAGTACGGCGGGGCGCTGTCACGGCCCCAACCTAGGCGAGCCTTGCCGTCTACGCTGTGAGGCGTGACCGATCCGGCGCAATTGCTCCCCGAACTTGCCCTGGCCCGCCCGGGGCTCGACCGTCAGGGCTGGCGGCGCGACGTGCCCGGCCTGCTCGACCAGGCGTTGGCCGACCCCGCGACCCAGGTGGTGGAGGTCCGCGGAGAGCTGCTCGAGACGACCGCCGACCTGTCCGCTCTCGTGCGACGGGGGATCGGCGAGGTCGCCGTGCGGCCGGGCGGCGAGGAGCTGCTGATCCATCTCGGACGGCAGCCGGATGGCCCTCGGCTGGTCGGCGTCGTCCGACCGGCCGACGACGAGCCGGGTCCGGGCTGGCACGGGCTGCGCGCGGTCGGGCTCACCCTCGGGGACGCCGACGTGGCCGTCGCGACCGCTCTCGTCGCGATGGCCCACTGGCACCGCGCCCACGGCTGGTGCGCCCGCTGCGGGCGGCCCACCACCGTGGTCAGGGCGGGATGGGTGCGTCGCTGCGCCGCGGGCCACGAGTCCTTCCCGGCGACCTCACCGGCGGTGATCGTGGCCGTGACCGACGAGGACGACCGGATCCTGCTGGCCCGCAACGCGTCCTGGGCGCCGGGTCGGATGTCGGTGCTCGCCGGCTTCGTCGAGCCGGGGGAGTCCCTCGAGGGGGCCGTGGCGCGGGAGGTCGACGAGGAGGTCGGTCTGAGGGTCCGTGGGGTGACCTACGCCGGCAACCAGCCCTGGCCCTTCCCGGGGTCGTTGATGGTCGGCTTCCGGGCGCGGGCCGCGGCGGGGGAGCTCACCTTCCGGGACGGCGAGATCGGTGAGGCCCGATGGTTCACGCGCGAGGAACTGCGGGCGCAGGTGCGCGCCGGGACGGTGCTGTCCGGCGGGAGCCCGTTGTCCATCGCCTACCACCTGATCGAGAGCTGGTTCGGCGAGTCGCTGGCCGATCTGCACCCGTGAGCCGAGACGGGGGTATGTCGGTGCGGTCTGGGACACTTCACCCCGATGCCTGCCTCACCTGACCAGATCCTGGCCGCCCTCGACCCCGAGCAGCGGGCGGTCGCCGAGCGCCCGCTCGGGCCGATGTGCGTCCTCGCGGGCGCGGGCACCGGCAAGACGCGCGCGATCACCCACCGCATCGCCTACGGCGTCCGGTCCGGTGTCTACGTCCCGCAGCGGGTCCTGGCCGTGACGTTCACGGCGCGGGCCGCGGGCGAGATGCGCACCCGGCTGCGCGACCTGGGGGCCGCAGGGGTGCAGGCACGCACCTTCCACGCGGCGGCTCTGCGGCAGCTGCACTACTTCTGGCCGCGGGCGATCGGAGGTGCGGCGCCGGAGGTGATGGCGCACAAGGCCGGAGCCGTCGCGGAGGCCGGGGCGCGGTTGCACCTGCAGCTGGACCGGCCCGCCATACGCGACCTCGCCGCCGAGGTGGAGTGGGCCAAGGTGAGCCTGCTGACCCCGGAGAGCTATCCCGCGGCGGCGCGGCACGCCCGCCGCGACCCGGCGGGGCTCGACCACACGGCGATGGCGCGGCTGCTGCAGGCCTACGAGGAGGTCAAGGGCGAGCGGGGGGTCATCGACTTCGAGGACGTGCTGCTGATCATGGCGGGGATCCTGGACCAGCACCCGGCGATCGCCCGCGAGGTGCAGGCGCAGTACCGCCACTTCGTCGTGGACGAGTACCAGGACGTCAACGCCCTCCAGCAGCGTCTGCTCGACCTGTGGATCGGCGACCGCCGGGACATCTGCGTGGTGGGCGACGCGGCCCAGACGATCTACTCCTTCACCGGGGCCTCGCCCGCGCACCTGCTGGGTTTCGCGGCGCGCTATCCCGACGCGGCGGTGGTCAAGCTGGTCCGCAACTACCGCTCCACCCCGCAGATCGTCGGTCTGGCCAACGTCATGCTCCGCGCCCAGGCCCGGGCGAGCCGCGCCGGGACCGCCCATGCCCTCGTCCAGCTGCAGGCCCAGGCCGCGGACGGTTCCCCGCCCACCCTGACGGCCTACGACGACGACCAGGCGGAGGCCCGCGGGGTGGCCGCGGCGATCAAGGCCCGGATCCAGGCCGGCACCCCGCCGGCGCAGATCGCGGTGCTGTTCCGCACCAACGGGCAGAGCGAGGCGATCGAGACGGCGCTCTCCGAGGAGCAGGTGCCCTATCTCGTGCGCGGCGGGGAGCGTTTCTTCTCCCGCCGGGAGGTCCGCGACGCGATGCTGCTGCTGCGCGGCCAGGCACGCACGGACGACGGCTCGCTGCCGCTGGGTGAGCTGGTCCGGGAGGTCCTCGTCGGCGTGGGGTGGACGGCGACGCCTCCGGCCGGCGGGGGTGCCGTCCGCGAGCGCTGGGAGTCCTTGCAGGCCCTGGTGGCCCTGGCCGACGACCTGGCCGTGGCCCAGCCGGAAGCCCGGCTGAGCGACCTGGTGGCGGACCTGACCGAGCGCGACCAGGCGCAGCACGCGCCCACCGTCCAGGGCGTCACCCTGGCGTCGCTGCACAGCGCCAAGGGTCTGGAGTGGGACGTCGTGCACCTCGTCGGCTGCAGCGACGGGCTGATGCCGATCTCCATGGCCGAGGGGTGGGAAGCGGTCGAGGAGGAGCGACGGCTGCTGTATGTCGGACTGACCCGCGCCCGCAAGGAGCTGGCCCTGTCCTGGGCGGCCTCCCGCAACGTCGGGGGACGTGCCGGGCGCCGGCCGAGCCGCTTCCTGGACGACGCCGTCTCGGTGCTCGGCGAGGGGGCGCGCTCGACGCAGCGCGCGGGTGGCCGTGGTGGCTCGCGCGCCGCCGGCCCCACGATCGCCCGCGTCGCGCACTGTCGCACCTGTGGCACCGAGCTCGGGACCGCCGCCGAGCGCAAGACGGGTCGTTGCGCCGACTGCCCGCCCACCTACGACGAGGCGACCTTCGAGCGGCTGCGCGAGTGGCGGCGGGGGGCGGCCGCGGCGGCGAGCGTCCCGGCCTATGTCGTGTTCACCGACGCGACGCTCACGGCGATCGCCGAGCGCCATCCCGAGGATCTTGCGCAGCTGGCGCAGGTGTCCGGGGTGGGCGCCCGCAAGCTCGACCTGTACGGCGCGGCGGTCCTGGCCCTGCTCGGCGGCGCGGAGCCTGACGAGATCCTCTCTGCGACACCATGATTCGTGACACTGACGGAGTTGTCACCGGTCCGTGAGGGGGACCTGCCGTTAATTCCGTTGCCCCCTCGTGAGGCCCCGGATACAGTCCAGATGTCCTGACGCGGTGCGAGCCGTGTTCCACGTCGGCGCGCGAGCGCCGTCGACGCCCGAGAGGAGGGTCCCGCCATGGAGAGCACCACGATCGTGATGACGACCGACGTCGTCGGCCTCGTGCTGCCCACGCGCGCCTGGACCCTCGGCACCAGCCGGCCGGGCACCGGTCTGCGGGGCACCGCCCTGCGTGGCAGCAGCATGTCGGGCCACGGCACCACCGGCGGCGCCGCCGGCGGCACGACGGTCCTGTCCTGCGGCACCGGCCTGTCCGGTCGCTTCGAGGGCACCGCTGTCGATCTCGTCATCAAGCGCGCCGCCACCCGTCCGGGCGCCGTCCGCATCCCGTCTCGTTCCCACGATGTCGTCCCGTCCTTCGGGAGGCCACCGGTCTAGACCCAGACCTGGTCCTCCTCACGAAGGCCGTGGAACCCGACATCCGGGATCCGCGGCCTTCGTGCGTGTCCGGCGATCCCCGCGCCACGCGCCACACCACCTGCCACCAGACCACCACCCACCAGGGCCCGCACCCGGGCCGCCCGACGCCCCTCATCTCGGGGCGACACCACCAGGAGGACGAGATGACACTCGCGGAGCTGATCGACCACAGAGTCGCCGGCGCTGCTGCCGACAGTGCGATCCCGTGCCAGGACAACGACGCGGAGCTGTGGTTCGCGCAGACCCCGGAGGGGGTGGAGTTCGCCAAGGCACTGTGCGGCACCTGCCCCGCCCGGCAGGAGTGCCTGGCCGGCGCCCTCGAGCGGCGCGAGCCGTGGGGCGTCTGGGGCGGCGAGCTCGTCCTCGCCGGCGTCGTCGTCCCCCGCAAGCGGCCTCGGGGCCGTCCCCGCAAGACCGAGGTCGCGGCCTGACCGTGACCCTCCCGCACCGACCACCCGAAGGAGAACCATCGTGTTTGCCCACGTCAGCCAGGAGATCGTCCGGGTCCGAGCCGAGCAGGCCCGGGTCCCGGCCCGCCCCCGCAGCGCCCACGAGGTGCGTATGGCGGTGGCGCGCCGCCGCCGTCGCTGAGGCGCGTCTGCCCGCACCACCCACCGACGAGCGGCCCGATGGAGCGGGCGGGATCGAAGCGGTCCCGCCCGCTTCGCCGTGCTCCGGCATACGGTGGCCTCGTGGACGAGGCGATGACGTGCGGCAGCTGTGGGCGGCAGGTGCGGGGCGCGGAGGCGGAGCAGGCGCAGGTGCGGTGGGGCTTCGGGGTCGAGCGGGGGCGCACGGTGTGGACCTGCGACGTGTGCAGCCGGCGCCACGCCCGCTCCATCGAGGGGAGGCTGGACTCGCCGTGGTGGTAGCCCGGTCCTAGGTCGGGGGGAGCTCCAGCTCGTCCAGCCAGTGGCTCAGGATGGCGCGGGTCTCGACCTCGGCCCCGAGCTGGCACAGGACCCCGATCCCGCCGGCCCACACCCGGTGGATGAGCAGGTAGTCCGGCGGCAGGTCGAGGACGGCGAGCACCGGCTGCCAGCGGGGCTCGGTGACGTGGGCGAAGCACTCGCGCAGCCAGCCGCGGGTGAACCGGAACCGGTCGTGGCGGGCGGGCTCGAGGAAGGGTGCGAGGAACTCCGCCAGCTCGTCGGCGTCGGCGTCGGCGTCCGCGTGCACCCAGCCCTCGTCGACGAGGCCGGCGAGCACGGACTCGGCCGTGTCGTCCCCGGTCAGGGCCAGCCCGAGGAGGCGCCCGACGGCCGGGGGCATGCCGTCCGGGAGGTGGTTGACCGCCCCGAAGTCGAGGACCCCGAGCCGCCCGTCCGCGGTGAGCCGGAAGTTGCCGGGGTGGGGGTCGGCGTGGAGCAGGCCCACGTGGTCGGGGCCGGCGAGCAGGAAGTCCAGGTAGGCCGATCCGGCCTGGTCGCGCTGCTCCTGGCTGCCGTCGCGGACGACGTGGGACAGCGGCACCCCGTCCAGCCACTCCATGACGACCACACGCCCGGTCCCGGCGAGGACCTGGGGGATGACGAAGTGCTCGCTGTCGGTGAAGGCCGCCGCGAAGCGACGCTGGGCATCGGCCTCGAGGGTGTAGTCGAGCTCCTCGCTCATCCGGTCCTGCAGCTCCTGGGTGACGGCGCGCAGGTCGATGCCGGTCCCCATCGCCCCGAGGGGTCCGAGCGCGCCCGTCAGCCGCGTGATCCGGGAGAGCTGACGCAGGTCGGACATGAGCGCCTCGCCCGCGCCGGGGTACTGCACCTTGACGGCGACGGCACGACCGTCCGCCCAGGTGGCCCGGTGGACCTGGCCGATCGACGCGGAGGCAGCCGGGGTGTCGTCGAAGTCCGCGAACGACGACCGCCAGTCGGGTCCGAGCTCGGCCGCGAGGACGCGGTGCACGGTGGCGGCGGGCATCGCCGGGGCCGCGTCCTGCAGCGCGGTGAGCGCCGTCCGGTAGGGTCCGGCGATCTCGTCGGGCAGCGCCGACTCGAAGATCGACATCGCCTGGCCGACCTTCATGGCGCCGCCCTTGAGCTGCCCCAGGACGCTGAAGAGCTGGTCCGCGGTCCGGGTGGCGACCTGCGCGGCCACGGCCTCCGCGGGGGCGCCGCCGAGTCTGCGGCCGAGCCCGGCGGCGGTGCGACCGGCGTGCCCGAGCGGGAGGGTGGCGAGGCGTATGGCGCGGCCGGCTGACCGGCGGGGGATGTCGCTCACCGGTCGATTGTCACCCCGCGAGGACCTCCTGCGCGGGCAGATGGGCGTCGCAGCGGGGGTGGACCTGCCATCCGCGGCGGACGAGCTCACCGCTCGTGGGGTCGATCTCGACGGTGACCCCGGCGGTGGTCGCTCGCTCGGTCCCGGACGCGAGGCGGAGCGTGACGCCGCAGGCGAGGGCCGTCGTGGCGGGGTCGCCGACCGCGGCGCGCGGGGCGCGGTTCTCGGGGTCGACCAGCTGGGCGAGGACCCGGGGCCAGGCCGGGTCGCGGTCGGAGCGGTAGAGGTCCAGGCACAGCGGGCAGGGGTCGGTCAGGTCGCTCCACAGCGGTCCCACCGTGATCGCCCCCTCGGTCACCACGACGGGCAGCACTCGTGCCCAGGGTGCCCACCGGCGGGCGACCATGGGGTCGACGGCTCCGTCGGCGACGAGGACGACGAGCCCCTCGGGCGGGGAGGTGCGGCTGCGGCGTCCGGCCTGGGGGAAGCGGGAGGGGGCGAGGTCGTGCTGGGTGTGCACGGTGCATCCGGCTCGGGCGAGGTGTCGGGCGAGCTCGTCGGCGAGGTCGCCTCGTCCGGCGACCAGGACGGTCGGGGCGGGTGCCTGCGGTCGGGACCACAGGTCCCGGGGCGGGGCCATGGACCGCAGGAGGCCATGGTCGGCCAGGGTCTGGAGCAGGTGGTCGATCCGGGCGGGGTCCTCGTCGTGGTGCAGGTAGGCCGCCCCGAGCTGGTGCCGGGTGCGGGTGCCGTCGAGCAGGGACAGGACCTCGCGGTCGGCCGCCGACAGGCCGGCGACCACGACGGCCGTGGCGTGGTGGGAGCCGACCTGCACCTCCCCGTCTCCACGGTCCAGCAGGCGTGCCGGGATCAGGGCGGGAAGGTCGGGGCGGGCCATGATTGCTCCTCAGGTGTGGGGTCAATCAAAGTCTGCCGCACGCAAACGAAAGCAAACGAAGGGTAGGGCTCGCCTGTGGACAAGGGTGTGACGTGAGCGGGGGGGTGCCGACCGTGGTCGGCACCCCCCCGCTCCCCGGTGGTGCGGCTCAGGCCTTGCCGAGGATGCGGTTGAGGTTGGTGCCGCACTCGGGGCACTTGCCCTTGGCCATGCGACGACCGTTGGTCTCCACGACGTCGCCCTCGGCCTCGCGCTTGGCCTTGCACTTCACGCAGTAGAACTCGCCCTTGTAGGTGTCGGCCATGATCTGTCTCCTTGTCGATCGTGCCGCCGGTGCGGCATCCGGACTGCCGTCACCATAGAGCACGGAGAGTGTCCTTTTGGGGATGACGTCCCGTTGCCGTACGAGTACGGTCCGCAGCACGAACGCCCGCTCTGCCGTGCTGCCGCGGCCCTCTCGGCTCGCTACTGTCGGGAGCGCGCGCGGCCGCGGTCCGCCGGTCGCGCCGACGACGACCGCGCGGAGGACCCAATGTCTGACCAGTTCCATTGGTGGGATCAGGAATTCGTACACCTGAGCGTGGTTCGCCGCGAGCACGGTGAGCGGCGTGCCGCCGTCGTCACCCTGGACCTGCCCGACCGTCGCAACGCGATGAGCGAGGAGATGACCTCCTCGTGGGGGCGGCTCGTCGAGCTGTTGCGGAACGACACGCGCCTCGCGTGCGTGGTCGTCACCGGCGCGGGCACCGCGTTCTGCTCCGGCGGCGACCTGTCCTGGCTGGGCGCCGAGCCGGACGCCGCGGTCGCCGACCTGCGAGCGCGGATGCTGGCCTTCTACCGCACCTGGCTGTCCATGGCGACGCTCGAGGTCCCCGTGGTGGCCGCGGTCAACGGCCACGCGGTCGGCGCCGGGCTGGCCCTGGCCCTGGCCTGCGACATCCGGTACGTCGCGCAGACCGCCAGGCTGTCGGTCCCCTTCACCTCCCTGGGTCTTCATCCAGGGATGGCGACCACCTGGTCCCTGCCTCGACTGGTCGGTGAGGGCACCGCCGCGGATCTGCTCCTGACCGGTCGCGTCGTCGGTGGCACCGAGGCCGTCTCCCTCGGCATGGCGTCCGCGGCGGCCCCGGCGCAGGAGGTGCTCCCACTGGCGCTCGCCGCGGCCGACCGGATCGCGGCTGCGGCGCCGGTGGCCACCAGGCTGACGCTGATGGCGCTGCGTGGTGGCGGGCACCCGTCCCGGGACGCCGCGCTGCAGTGGGAGGCGCTGGCCCAGGCCACGACCATGGCCACGGACGACGTGCACGAGGGGATCGCGGCAGCGGGGGAACGGCGCTCTCCGCGCTTCGCCGGCCGGTGACGGTCCACGAGGGCCCACCCCATGTCGCTCGCCGTGCGCACCCGCTCTGACACGCTCCGCACCCGTGCTGCGGCGCGCCCCCGGGCCCGTGCCCCGTCGCGCGGCTAGGGTGCGGCGCATGAGCGACGTCGAGGTCCGCCGCAGCCCCCGGCGTCGGCGGACGATCAGCGCCTATCGCGAGGGCGGACGGATCGTCGTGCTCATCCCGGCCGGTCACTCCCGCACCCAGGAGCAGCGCTGGATCGACCAGATGGTCGCCAAGGTGGAGTCCCGCACGCCGCGCGGATCAGCCGGCGACGAGCAGCTCCGGGCCCGAGCGGCCGACCTGTCGGCGGCCTACCTCGGCGGCCTCGCCAAGCCGGCCAGCATCGTGTGGGTCACCAACCAGCGCCGCCGCTGGGGATCGTGCACCCCGGCGGACGGTACGATCCGGATCTCCGACCGGGTGGCGGCGCTGCCGCTGTGGGTGCAGGACTACGTGATCCTGCACGAGCTCGCCCACCTCCTGCAGCCCGGCCACGGACCGGACTTCTGGACCCTGCTGCGCTCCTACCCCAAGCTGGAGCGGGCCAAGGGTTATCTCGAGGGCTATGCCCACGCCCGTCAGGCCGAGCCGGTGCCGGACGGGGAGCCCGGCTCGCTCGACGAGGACTGCCTGGGCGCCTGAACGTCAGCCGGCCCGGCGTCGGGCGTTGGCGAGCAGGCGCGGCAGGTCCTGCCCGTGCGGCCGGGGCAGGGCGTCGACCGGCCACCAGGCCACGTCGAGGGACTCCGCGCTGACGGTGGGGGCCGCCGGTGGGACCACGGCGACGCAGCGCAGGTCCAGGTGCTCCCGGCAGCGTCCGAAGCTCCCGACCAGCCCGTGCCGGTCCAGGTCGACGAGCACCGGCCGCACCTGGAGGTCGGCGAGACCCGACTCCTCCCGCCCCTCGCGCCGGGCGGCCGCGAGCACGCTGTCGTCGCCGGGGTCGGCATGACCGCCGAGCTGCAGCCAGGTCCGGGCCTTGCGGTGGTGCGTCAGCAGCACCTGGTGCCAGTCCTCGGTCACCACCAGCACGCTGGCCGTGAAGTGCTCGGGTGGTCCCTGCCGGGACCACGCGTCCGGGTGCTCCGCGAGGTGGGCGAGCATCCGCGCGCGCACCTGCGCCTCCCGGTCGTCGACCGGCTCCAGGCCCGTCAGCAGCCGTACGGCGTCCGCGTGCAGCGCGTCGAGCCAGGTCCCGTCCGGGGGTCCTGCGGCCAGGTCCCTCACGCCGGCGACCCGGGCGGGGTGGGCCCGGTGCCGCCGCCCGTCCCGTCGCCGGAGCCGTCACCCGCGCCGCCGCTGGCCAGCAGCCGGTCGAGCTCGGCGTCCAGGTCGTCGCCGCCCCCGGCCCGCACCCGCTCGACGTACCCCAGCACGTCGTCCAGGTCAGCGCCGGTGGGGGAGAGGTCGGGGTGGGCCCAGGCGCCGTCGCGCAGCTGCGACCCCCCGGCCTCCTCGAGCGCCGCGAAGAGGTTGGCGGCGTCCCGCAGCCGCCGGGGACGCAGCTCCAGGCCGACCAGCTGGGCGAGGGTCCGCTCGGCGGGTCCCCCGGTGGCGCGGCGCCGCCGCACGGCCTCACCCAGGGCGGCGGCCTCCGGCAGGTGGCCCCGGGTGGCGCGGTCGGTGACGACGTCGACCCAGCCCTCGACCAGGGCGAGGAGGGTCTCCAGAGAGGCGAGGGCCCGGCGCTGGGCCGCGGACGGCTCGGGGGTGAACAGGTCCTGTCCGACCGCGGCCTGCAGCGCCTCCGGGTCGGTGGGGTCGATGGTCGCCATCCGCGTCTGGATGCCCTCGACGTCGATGCTGATGTCGCGGGCGTAGGCCGTCACGGCGGACGTGAGCGCGGCGCCGAGCCAGGGGCGCCCGGCGAACAGCCGCGACCGGGCCGACTCCCGGGCGGCGAGGTAGAGCCGCACCTGTGCGGGGTCGATCTGCAGACCCTCGCCGAAGGCCGCGACCCCGGCGGGCAGCAGTGCGACGGCGTGGTCGGGGACCAGGGGCAGTCCGACCTCGGTGCCCGACACGACCTCGCCGGCGAGCCCGCCGACCGCCTCGCCGATCTGGGCGGCGAACATCGTGGCTCCCATCCGCTGCACCATCGGACCCATCTGGGCCATCAGGGCGGTGGCATCCATCCCCGCCGGCAGGGCTGGCATCCCGGGCAGGGTGCCGAACGTCTCCAGGCCGCCGTGCCGACCGAGCTCGTCCAGCTGGGAGCGCATGGCCCCGGTCATGGCCCCGGTGACCCCGTCGGCGACGGGTCCGACCAGGCGCACCCAGGTGGGTAGGGTCGCCTCCACCCACTCGGCCCGGCTCCACACGGCGTCCGCCGTGGCAGGGGCCTCGAGGTCGGTGACCTGGTCCAGCCACATCTGGGCGACCCGGATCGCGTCGCCGCAGTCCCGCCGCTCGTTCTCGCAGACGACCTGGTCGCCCGTGCTGGCGGCGCGCTTGCGGGCCAGGTCGAGGGCCAGCGCCCCGTCGACGGGACCGTCGGGCGCCGGACCGGTGAACATCGCCCGGACCTGCTGCTGCACCATCGCCAGCTGGGCCGGTTCGAGTCCCTGGGCGCCGAGCCGCGCAAGCATCTCGCGCAGCCGCGGGTCGGCGGCCAGCGAGGGATCGCCGAGCATCTCGCCGAGCATGCGGGCGAGGTCGTCCTCGTCGGGGTCCTTGCCGGCGCCGGGGTTCGGGGGGGTGCTCACGGCTCGCTCCTCGCGGTGGGGGTCCTGGTTCTTCGTCCAACGCTAGGAGGCACGTGGACGTTCCGTCACCTTCTCGTCACCCCGGCTAGTCTTCGGCGAGACATCAGCGCTCCGGAAGGCCCCCCGTGTCCCAGTCCCCTCCACCGGTCCGGCTCACCGCGATCCGTGACTCGGCCCTGTCCGTCGCCGAGGTGCTCGACGCGGTGTCGGACCCGCGCGCCGGAGGGGTCGTCCCCTTCGTGGGCGTGGTGCGCGACCACGACGGGGGCAACCAGGTGAGCCGGCTGGGCTACTCCGCCCACCCGTCGGCGGCCGAGCGCCTGCAGGAGGTCGCGCGGGACGTCGCCGCCCGCCACGAGGTCCTCGCCGTGGCCGCGGTGCACCGGGTCGGCGAGCTGGCGGTCGGCGAGCTCGCGGTGGTCTGCGCCGCCGCGGCCGCGCACCGGGAAGCGGCCTTCGACGCCTGCCGCGACCTGATCGACACCCTGAAGTCCACCGTGCCGATCTGGAAGCACCAGGTCTTCGCGGACGGCTCCGACGAGTGGGTGGGGCTGCCGTGAGGCGTGGGACAGGTGCCTCCCGGGTCCGCGCGGCCGACGGTCGGCCCCGTCGCTCCTCCCGGGGACCGCTGGTGGCGCTCGCGGTGGCGTCCCTGGTCGCCGTGGCGCTCGCGTTCGTCCGGCTGCCCTACGTCATCCTCTCGCCGGGGCCTGCCATCAACACCCTGGGCACCAACGAGGACGGTCGGCCCCTCATCACCGTCCCCAAGGACAAGGACCATCCGGCGGGCGGCGCGCTCAGCCTGACGGCCGTGTCGGTGCGCGGCGGTCCGGGCCGGCTGCTCAACGCCTACGACCTGGCCGCCGCCTGGGTGGCGGGCGACCGCGAGATCCTGCCCGAGGAGGCGGTCTACCCCAGGGGCGCGACGGGCGAGCAGGTCAAGAGGGCCGGCCAGGCGGAGATGTCCCACTCGCAGGAGGACGCCGTGGTCGTCGCCGAGCGTGCCCTCGGTCTGCAGGTCGGGGAGAAGGTCGCGGTCGGTCAGATCCCCGAGGGCTCGACCGCGGCGGGGCGCCTCGAGGTGGGCGACCGGATCCTGGCGGTCGGGGGTCGCCCGGTGAGCACCGGTGAGCAGCTGCGGCAGCAGATCCAGGGGTATGCCGACGGCTCCACCGTGGCGGTCCGGGTGCTGCGCAAGGGCGTGGAGCGCACGGTGACGCTGCCGGTGCGCCTGAAGGACGGCCGCAAGGTGGTGGGGGTCGGCCTCGCCGTCGACTACACCCTGCCCGTGCCGGTGACCATCGACCCCGGGCAGGTCGGGGGTCCCTCCGGCGGGCTCATGTTCTCGCTGGGCGTCTACGACCGGCTCACGCCCGGCGACCTCACTGGAGGACGCCGGATCGCGGGCACCGGGACCATCTCGCCGGGTGGGCAGGTCGGCCCGATCGGTGGCATCCACCAGAAGGTCGTGGGGGCCCGGGGAGCCGGTGCGCAGTGGTTCCTGGCCCCCGCCGCGAACTGCTCGGAGGTCAGTCACGACGTGCCCGACGGCATCCGCGTCGTCAAGGTGGAGACCTTCACGCAGGCCCTCGCCGGCGTGCAGGCCATCGCGGCCGGGCGCGGCGACGGCCTGCCTGGCTGCGGCTGACCGGTCGCCGCACCCGACGGCCCGGTCCCGCTCGCCGCACCCGACGGCCCGGTCCCGGTCGCCGCCCCGCGGACGGGGCGGTCAGTCGGTGAGGGTTCCGCGCAGCGCCTCGACCAGGCCTGGCGCGATGTCCGCCCCCATCGCGACGGCGTCGTCGTTGTCGTGGGCGCGCTGGCGCAGGAGGGTGACCTGCTCGCCGCCGCGCTCCACGGCCACGAGCAGCCGCACGTCCTGGCGGTCGGGATGGGCGGCGAGGTAGGCCGTCGCGGCCTCGGGGTCCTGCGGCATACCGCTCTCTGCCGCCGGGGGCACCACGATCCGCTCGACGCTGATCGCGGTCCCGGCGACCTCCTCGGGCCACACGATCTGGGCGAGCAGCTCCTCGAGCCCGGCCGCGTCGGGCAGGTCCTCCTGCTCGACGGCGGTGAGGCCGTCGGGGTCCTCCTCGGCGAGCCGCCGGCTCAGCTGCGGTTCGGCGGCGAGCAGGTCGCCGGTGCGCACGAGCGCGAACAGCCGCGTGGGCTGGTCCCAGCCGGAGCGGGACACGTGCCGCTCCGTGTCGACGGCGCAGGTGATGAGCGGGGTGGGCACGATGCGGGGCGTCTCGGTCACGGTCGCCATTCTTCCAGCCCCGCGGGGTAGGTTGTCCGCGAAGACCGTCCCTGGCTGTCCGGCCGGCGAGGACCTGTGCAGGAGGACCCGAGCGTGAGCGACGACGAGGCCCCGCGCCCCCAGGACGGGGAGCCGACCGGCGCGCGGCGCGTGACGCCACCGGGCAGCCGCCGTCGCCGTCGTGGGGTGATGGGGCCGCTCGTCACGATCCTGGCGATGGTGGCCCTGGCACTGGGCGCCCTGGCGGGTCTGTGGACCGAGGTGCTGTGGTTCGGCTCTCTCGGCCGGCAGGGGGTGCTCACCACCGAGCTGACGACCCGGACCGTGCTGTTCCTGGTCGGTGCGGTGACGGTGGGTGGGCTGACCCTGTCGAGCGTCGTGCTGGGCCACCGGCTGCGTCCGGTCTACGCGCCGGTCACCGAGGAGCAGGTGGCGCTGGACCGCTACCGCACCGTCCTGGACCCCTTGCGTCGCCTGGCGACCTGGGTGGTCCCCGGCATGCTGGGGATCCTCTCGGGCACGGCGCTCGCGAGCCAGTGGCAGACCTTCCTCCTGTGGCGTCACCAGGTCCCCTTCGGGCGCAAGGACGCGCAGTTCGGGATGGACGTCGGCTTCTTCGTGTTCACGCTGCCGTGGCTGCGCTTCCTGGTGGACTTCACGCTGATGTCCCTGGTGCTGGCCGCGATCGTGGCCGGCCTGACCCACTACGTGTACGGCGGTCTGCGCCCCCCGGGCGCGGGGGGGCGGTCGAGCCGCGCCGCCGTCGTCCATCTGTCCTGCCTGTTCGCCGCTCTCGCGCTGGTGCAGGGGCTGAGCTACTGGCTGGGGCGGTACGACCTCGCGCTCGCGGACGGGGCCCGGATCACGGGCATCACCTATGCCGCCGATCACGCGGTCCTGCCGGGGCGCTCGATCCTCGCCGCCGCGGCGGTGCTGTGCGCGCTGTTCTTCCTGGCGTCGATCCGGACGGGATCGTGGCGGTTGCCGGTCGTGGGGGTGGCCCTGCTCGCCGTGACCGGTCTCGTGGTGGGCACGATCTACCCGATGCTCGTGCAGAGCCTCAAGGTGCGGCCGAGCGAGCGGACCCTGGAGCAGCCCTACATCCAGCGCAACATCGAGGCGACGCGAGCGGCCTTCGGCCTGGACAGGATCGTGCAGACGCCGTATGCCGCGGAGGCGACGGCGGCGCCCGGGCAGCTGCGGGGGGACGCTCAGACCATCCCGGGCATCCGGATCGTCGACCCTGCCGTCGTGGGCAAGACGTTCGAGGCGCTCCAGTCGGTCAAGGCCTTCTACTCCTTCCCGACCACCTTGGACGTCGACCGGTACGCCGTCGACGGCCGGTCGGTGGACGCGGTCGTGGGGGCTCGGGAGCTGCGGCTGGCCGACCTGGATCCCGCCCGGCGCAACTGGGTCAACGACCACACCTTCTACACCCACGGCTACGGGCTGGTCGCTGCCTACGGCAACCGGCGCGGGCCTGACGGCCAGCCGGTGTTCTTCGAGCAGAACATCCCCACCACCGGACGGCTCGGACCCTACGAGCCGCGCATCTACTTCGGCGAGGAGTCGCCGACCTACTCGATCGTGGGCGCCCCGCCCGGCAGCGGGGATGCCGAGCTCGACCACCCCGACGGGTCAGCGGGGGGCGAGCGGCGCACCACCTACCGGGGATCTGGCGGGGTTCCCATCGGGTCTTTGCCGCGTCGGCTTGCCTACGCCATCGCGTACCGCGAGCCCAACATCCTGCTGTCCAGCACCGTCAACGACGAGTCGCGCCTGTTGGACGTCCGGTCCCCGCGGGAGCGGATCGGCAAGGTGGCGCCCTGGCTCACGCTGGACGGCGACCCCTACCCGGCCGTCGTCTCCGGACGGATCCAGTGGATCGTCGACGGGTACACGACGAGCTCGAGCTACCCGGGCTCCAAGCTCACCGAGCTGCAGGACGTGACGACGGACGCCTTGACGCAGACCTCCCGCAGCCGCACGGCTCAGGCCCCGGCGCGGGTCAACTACGTCCGCAACTCGGTCAAGGCGACGGTGGACGCGTACGACGGGACCGTGCACCTGTACGCCTGGGACGAGCAGGACCCGATCCTGCGGGCGTGGATGCGCGCCTTCCCCGGGGTGGTCGAGCCGCGGTCGGCGATCAGCGGAGCCCTGATGTCGCACTTGCGCTACCCGCAGGACCTGTTCAAGGTGCAGCGCTCCATGCTCGCTCGTTACCACGTGACCGATCCGGCCAGCTTCTTCGGTGGTCAGGACTTCTGGAAGGTTCCCGGTGACCCCGCCCAGCGGGCGACCGTGGACACCCCGAGCCAGCCGCCGTACTACCTCTCGGTGCAGGTGCCGGGTCAGGGCGCACCGACGTACTCGCTCACCTCCACCTTCACGCCGGAGAACCGCATGGTCCTGTCGGCCTTCCTGTCCGCCGACGCGGACGCGGGGAACCAGCCGGGCCGACCCAGGGCGGGCTACGGCACGCTGCGGCTGCTCGAGCTGCCCAAGGACGCCCAGGTGCAGGGCCCGCAGCAGGTGGCGAACGAGATCTCCTCGAGCGCCGCGTCGTCGCCACGGTTCGCCCTGACGCTGGGACAGTTCCTCAACAGCGGGTCCTCCGGAGGGTCCAAGGTCACCAAGGGCAACCTGCTCACCCTCCCCGTCGGCGGGGGACTGCTGTACGTGCAGCCGATCTACGTGCAGGCGTCGACCAGCACCTCGGCCTACCCGCAGTCCAAGGCCATCGTGGCGAGCTTCGGCGACAAGCTGGCCTGGTCCGACACCCTGGACGGGGCGCTCGACGGGCTCTTCGGCGGCAGCTCGGGGGCGACGGCCTCGCCCGGGGGTGAGACACCGAAGGCGCCGGCCACCGGGTCGGCGGAGGTCGCCCGCCAGCTCGCGCTCGCCCAGCGGGCGATGGCCGATGCCGACAAGGCGCTCGCGGCCCGTGACTTCACCGCGTACGGCGAGGCCCAGCGGCGGTTGCGGGTGGCGATCGAGAGTGCCGCCGCGGCCCAGCGACCGGGGCAGACGACGGTGGTGCCGGCGACCCCGTCGCCGCAGGCGACCGCCCCCGCACCAGCACCGTCACCCGCCATGCCCAGCGCCTCGGCGTCGTCGCCCGCCACCACCGCGAGCTCGCTTCCGGGGTGACGGATTTGCATGAGGCATCCACCGTCCCGTAACCTCAGACCATACCGACGCGGGGTGGAGCAGCTCGGTAGCTCGCCGGGCTCATAACCCGGAGGTCGCAGGTTCAAATCCTGCCCCCGCTACGACAGGCAGCAGCCCGACGAAGGCCCGGACCAGATGGTCCGGGCCTTCGTCGTCGATGGCTCCCCGTCGTGGGTGCCGGGACGCCGGTGTCCGTGGGGGTGTGCGGACCATGAGGGTTGCTGCCGGCGAGCGCCTATCGGTCAGCCCACCACCGCGGTGCCTTGCCGCCCGATTCATCCCGATTTTGCCCCGGCGCCACGTGATGTGTACTGTCTCTCCTCGTGCCCCGGCCACGGAGCGCAACCCCTCATCTCGTCGTCCACCAGGACGCGCAGCGAGCGGGTTGACACCGAGCCGAGCATGAGTTAAGTTAGTCGAGTTGCCCAAAGCGGGTCACTGGTTCGGCTAGGCCATAAACGCCTGGACGGCAAGTTGACACGCCAAGGCGAAACGAAGTAAGTTTAACGAGTTGCTGCAGAGCAAACGGCGCGGAGAGCGTCGCTAGCACTGCAAGCGTCCGATGTTTGAGAACTCAACAGCGTGCCTAAGTTTGATGCCAATTTTTTACCTCGTTTGAGGTTCCTTTGGTAGACGGACAGCAACGTCAGGTTGTTGTTCTGTTTGCTGGGATTGTACAAATTTTCTACGGAGAGTTTGATCCTGGCTCAGGACGAACGCTGGCGGCGTGCTTAACACATGCAAGTCGAACGATGAAGCCCAGCTTGCTGGGTGGATTAGTGGCGAACGGGTGAGTAACACGTGAGTAACCTGCCCTTCACTCTGGGATAACCCCGGGAAACCGGGGCTAATACTGGATACGACCTACGCAGGCATCTGCAGTGGGTGGAAAGCATTGTGGTGGAGGATGGACTCGCGGCCTATCAGCTTGTTGGTGAGGTAGTGGCTCACCAAGGCGACGACGGGTAGCCGGCCTGAGAGGGCGACCGGCCACACTGGGACTGAGACACGGCCCAGACTCCTACGGGAGGCAGCAGTGGGGAATATTGCACAATGGGCGAAAGCCTGATGCAGCGACGCCGCGTGAGGGATGAAGGCCTTCGGGTTGTAAACCTCTTTCAGCTCTGAAGAAGCGAAAGTGACGGTAGGAGCAGAAGAAGCACCGGCTAACTACGTGCCAGCAGCCGCGGTAATACGTAGGGTGCGAGCGTTGTCCGGAATTATTGGGCGTAAAGAGCTTGTAGGTGGTTTGTCGCGTCTGCGGTGAAAATCCAACGCTTAACGTTGGACTTGCCGTGGGTACGGGCAGACTAGAGTGTGGTAGGGGAGACTGGAATTCCTGGTGTAGCGGTGAAATGCGCAGATATCAGGAGGAACACCGATGGCGAAGGCAGGTCTCTGGGCCATAACTGACACTGAGAAGCGAAAGCATGGGGAGCGAACAGGATTAGATACCCTGGTAGTCCATGCCGTAAACGTTGGGCGCTAGGTGTGGGGCTCATTCCACGAGTTCCGTGCCGCAGCTAACGCATTAAGCGCCCCGCCTGGGGAGTACGGCCGCAAGGCTAAAACTCAAAGGAATTGACGGGGGCCCGCACAAGCGGCGGAGCATGCGGATTAATTCGATGCAACGCGAAGAACCTTACCAAGGCTTGACATACACCGGAAACATCCAGAGATGGGTGCCCCGCAAGGTCGGTGTACAGGTGGTGCATGGTTGTCGTCAGCTCGTGTCGTGAGATGTTGGGTTAAGTCCCGCAACGAGCGCAACCCTCGTTCTATGTTGCCAGCACGTGATGGTGGGGACTCATAGGAGACTGCCGGGGTCAACTCGGAGGAAGGTGGGGACGACGTCAAATCATCATGCCCCTTATGTCTTGGGCTTCACGCATGCTACAATGGCCGGTACAAAGGGCTGCGATACCGCGAGGTGGAGCGAATCCCAAAAAACCGGTCTCAGTTCGGATTGGGGTCTGCAACTCGACCCCATGAAGTCGGAGTCGCTAGTAATCGCAGATCAGCAACGCTGCGGTGAATACGTTCCCGGGCCTTGTACACACCGCCCGTCAAGTCACGAAAGTCGGTAACACCCGAAGCCGGTGGCCTAACCCTTGTGGGGGGAGCCGTCGAAGGTGGGACTGGCGATTGGGACTAAGTCGTAACAAGGTAGCCGTACCGGAAGGTGCGGCTGGATCACCTCCTTTCTAAGGAGCATATGCCTCTTCATCACCGAACGTGTGGTGGGGGTGCTCAAGGGTGGAACATCGAACGGATGGCGCCGGCTGGTGCTGGTGGCGAGTACGGCTCGTGGTCTCTTCGGGGATCGTGGGTGGGGAAAGCTGCTGGTGGTGGTGGGTGTCGTGGCGCGCTGTTGGGTCCTGAGACATCGGGCCGCCCCTGGTATGGGTCCTCTCTTGTGGGAGAGGGGCTCGGGGGTAGGTCGGGTTGTTTCTCCTGGACTGTCGAAGCTGCACTTTCGGGTGTGGTGAGGTGGTGGTCACGGGTTTGTGTTTTGAGAACTACACAGTGGACGCGAGCATCTTTGTGGCCAAGTTTTTAAGGGCGCACGGTGGATGCCTTGGCACCAGGAACCGATGAAGGACGTAGGAATCTGCGATAAGCCTCGGGGAGTCGATAACCAGACTGTGATCCGAGGATTTCCGAATGGGGAAACCCGGCTGGAGGTATGTCCAGTCACCTGCACCTGAATATATAGGGTGTGTGGAGGGAACGTGGGGAAGTGAAACATCTCAGTACCCACAGGAAGAGAAAACAACAGTGATTCCGTCAGTAGTGGCGAGCGAACGCGGAAGAGGCTAAACCGGTCGTGTGTGATACCTGTCAGGGGTTGCACGGTCGGGGTTGTGGGACTTTCCTACCAGCACTGACATGCTGGTGAGCAGTAAGAAATCCATGATGTAGGCGAACGGTCTTGAAAGGCCGGGCACAGAGGGTGTTACCCCCGTAGCCGAAACGTCGTGGACTGCTGGAGAGCATCCCAAGTAGCACGGGGCCCGAGAAATCCCGTGTGAATCTGGCAGGACCACCTGCTAAGCCTAAATATTCCCTGGTGACCGATAGCGGACAAGTACCGTGAGGGAAAGGTGAAAAGTACCCCGGGAGGGGAGTGAAATAGATCCTGAAACCGTGCGCTTACAATCCGTCGGAGCCTCTGTGTGGGGTGACGGCGTGCCTTTTGAAGAATGAGCCTGCGAGTTAGTGCTCAGTGGCGAGGTTAACCCGTGTGGGGAAGCCGTAGCGAAAGCGAGTCCGAACAGGGCGAATGAGTCGCTGGGTCTAGACCCGAAGCGAAGTGATCTACCCATGGCCAGGTTGAAGCGCGGGTAAGACCGCGTGGAGGACCGAACCCACCTAGGTTGAAAACTGGGGGGATGAGCTGTGGGTAGGGGTGAAAGGCCAATCAAACTTCGTGATAGCTGGTTCTCCCCGAAATGCATTTAGGTGCAGCGTCACGTGTTTCTTGCCGGAGGTAGAGCTACTGGATGGCTGATGGGCCCCACCGGGTTACTGACGTCAACCAAACTCCGAATGCCGGTAAGTGAGAGCGTGGCAGTGAGACTGCGGGGGATAAGCTCCGTAGTCGAGAGGGAAACAGCCCAGATCACCAGCTAAGGCCCCTAAGCGTGTGCTAAGTGGAAAAGGATGTGAAGTTGCTGTGACAACCAGGAGGTTGGCTTAGAAGCAGCCACCCTTTAAAGAGTGCGTAATAGCTCACTGGTCAAGTGATTTTGCGCCGACAATGTAGCGGGGCTCAAGCACACCGCCGAAGCTGTGGCATTGACACATTGCCAAGCCCTTGTGGTTCAGGCGTGTTGATGGGTAGGGGAGCGTCGTGTGGCGGGTGAAGCGGCGGAGTGATCCAGCCGTGGACGCCACACGAGTGAGAATGCAGGCATGAGTAGCGAATGACGGGTGAGAAACCCGTCCGCCGAATAACCAAGGGTTCCAGGGTCAAGCTAATCTGCCCTGGGTAAGTCGGGACCTAAGGCGAGGCCGACAGGCGTAGTCGATGGACATCCGGTTGATATTCCGGAACCGGCGCAGTACCGCCCCTAGCGAGGCTGGTGATACTAAACCTGGTGAAGCGGCTCTAACCACCTTCGGGTGGGTGAGTCGCGGATGAGGTGACCTGAGCCAGTAGTAGTTAAGCGATGGAGTGACGCAGGAAGGTAGCCTCCGCGTGGCGATGGTTGTCCACGTCTAAGGATGTAGGCCGGCATGTAGGCAAATCCGCATGCCATGGGGCTGAGATCTGATAGTGACCGCGTATGCGGGAAGAGGGTGATCCTATGCTGCCTAGAAAAGCTTCTAGCGAGGGACTGAGCCGCCCGTACCCCAAACCGACTCAGGTGGTTAGGTAGAGAATACCAAGGCGATCGAGTGAATCGTGGTTAAGGAATTCGGCAAAATGCCCCCGTAACTTCGGGAGAAGGGGGGCCATGATCGTGACGCACCTTGCGTGTCGAGCGTGAGTGGCCGCAGAGACCAGGGGGAAGCGACTGTTTACTAAAAACACAGGTCCGTGCGAAGAAGTAATTCGATGTATACGGACTGACGCCTGCCCGGTGCTGGAACGTTAAGGGGACCGGTTAGCCTCACGGCGAAGCTGAGAACTTAAGCGCCAGTAAACGGCGGTGGTAACTATAACCATCCTAAGGTAGCGAAATTCCTTGTCGGGTAAGTTCCGACCTGCACGAATGGCGTAACGACTTCCCTACTGTCTCAACCGCGAACTCGGCGAAATTGCACTACGAGTAAAGATGCTCGTTACGCGCAGCAGGACGGAAAGACCCCGGGACCTTTACTATAGCTTGGTATTGGTGTTCGGTACGGCTTGTGTAGGATAGGTGGGAGACTGTGAAGCATGCACGCCAGTGTGTGTGGAGTCAACGTTGAAATACCACTCTGGTCGTTCTGGATATCTAACCTCGGTCCGTGATCCGGATCAGGGACAGTGCCTGGTGGGTAGTTTAACTGGGGCGGTTGCCTCCTAAAGGGTAACGGAGGCGCCCAAAGGTTCCCTCAGCCTGGTTGGCAATCAGGTTTCGAGTGTAAGTGCACAAGGGAGCTTGACTGTGAGACAGACATGTCGAGCAGGGACGAAAGTCGGGACTAGTGACCCGGCGGTGGCTTGTGGAAGCGCCGTCGCTCAACGGATAAAAGGTACCCCGGGGATAACAGGCTGATCTTGCCCAAGAGTTCATATCGACGGCATGGTTTGGCACCTCGATGTCGGCTCGTCGCATCCTGGGGCTGGAGTAGGTCCCAAGGGTTGGGCTGTTCGCCCATTAAAGCGGTACGCGAGCTGGGTTTAGAACGTCGTGAGACAGTTCGGTCCCTATCCGCTGTGCGCGTAGGAAACTTGAGAAGGGCTGTCCCTAGTACGAGAGGACCGGGATGGACGAACCTCTGGTGTGTCAGTTGTTCTGCCAAGAGCACCGCTGATTAGCTACGTTCGGGAGTGATAACCGCTGAAAGCATCTAAGCGGGAAGCACGCTTCAAGATGAGGTTTCCATGCCCCTAGAGGGTGAGAGGCTCCCAGCTAGACTACTGGGTTGATAGGCCGGACGTGGAAGCACGGCAACGTGTGGAGCTGACCGGTACTAATAAGCCGATAACTTGACCCGAAGATCGCTCGCGTCCACTGTGTAGCTCCCGACACACAAACCCTATGGTTTGTTGACATGTCGATAGAGTTACGGCGGTCATAGCGTAAGGGAAACGCCCGGTCCCATTCCGAACCCGGAAGCTAAGCCTTACAGCGCCGATGGTACTGCACTGGTGACGGTGTGGGAGAGTAGGACGCCGCCGGACAACCATTCACGTGTAGCCCCCAACCACCGGTTGGGGGCTACACGCATATCCGGACTCTTCTTCCCGCCGCAGCCGCGTGGCCTAGGGTGCTCCTATGCCCTTGAGCTACCAGATCGCCGAGCGGACCTTGGCCAACGGCCTGCGGATCATCGTCAACGAGGACCACAGCGTGCCGACGGTCACCGTGAACCTGTGGGTCGGTGTCGGCTCCCGTCACGAGGTGGCCGGCCGCACCGGATTCGCCCACCTCTTCGAGCACCTGATGTTCCAGGGCTCGGCCAACGTGGCCAGTGGCGAGCACTTTGCGGCCCTGATGGCGCATGGTGCCCGCCTCAACGCGACCACGTGGTTCGACCGGACCAACTATTTCGAGACGGTGCCCAGCGGCGCCCTCGAGCTGGCGCTGTGGCTGGAGGCGGACCGACACGGCCGGCTCCTGGATGCCGTGACGCAAGAGAACCTGGACAACCAGCGCGACGTCGTCAAGGAAGAGAAGCGGCAGCGCTACGACAACCAGCCGTACGGCTTCGCCCTCGCCGACGTCTACGCCACCGTGTTCCCGGAGGGGCATCCCTACCACCACAGCACCATCGGCTCGATGGCCGATCTCGACGCGGCGAGCCTCGAGGACGTGCATGCGTTCTTCCATCGGTACTACGGCCCCGACAACACCACTCTCACGCTGTCGGGAGACGTCACCGCCGCAGACGGCTTCGCCGCTGTGGAGAAGTACTTCGGGGGACTTCCCGCGTCCACGGAGCCGCCCCGCGGGCCGGTGTCCCCGCTCCCACCGCTGACCGAGCCGGCGCGACTCGAGCGGCGCGAGGACGTGCCCAGCGACCGCCTGTTCATCGGTTTCCGGCTGCCGGTCGACGACACCGACGAGTTCTACGCCGCGAGCGCGGCCCTCGACGTCCTGGCGGGTCTGTCCACCTCGCGCGCCTACACCCGATTGGTCCGTCGTGAGCAGCTGGCCACCTCCGTCCAGGGCTTCGCGTGGGGCCTGATCGACGGCGTGAGCCTCGGCCTGATCACCATGGACGTCGCGGACGGGGTCGATCCCGCCGTGGCCGAGCAGGCTCTGTGCGAGGAGCTGGAGCGACTGGGTGAAGAGGGCCCCACCGGCGTCGAGCTCGAGTCCGTCCTGGCCCAGAGCGAACGGTCATGGTTGAGCGCTCTCGCGTCCCAGGCCGAGCGTGCGGACGCCATCTGCGGGCACGCCGCGCTGCACGGTGATGCGACCTTCATCAACACCTTCCTCGAGCGGATCGCCGCGGTCACGCCCGAGCAGGTCCGGCAGTCGGCGCGGGCCTACGTCCAGCCGTGCAACCGTGCGGTGGTCGCCTATCTGCGTAGGCAGGACGGCATACGCCCGCAGGACGACGAGCCCAACCCGGACCCGACCACCAGCCAGGAGGCCTGAGATGAGCCAGACCACCATCCCGCCGCGGCCGCAGGTCGCCGAACCGGCAGCCTGGGCGTTCCCGGAGCCGAGCGAGCACGTCCTCGACAACGGCCTGCGGCTGCAGGTCTTCCACACGCCCGGCCAGTACGTCGCCAGCGTGCGGCTCGCGGTGCCCGCCTTCCCGGCGCTGGAGCCCCGCGAGCAGGAGGGTCTGCTGGCGATCCTCGGCCGCACCTTCGACGAGGGCACCCAGGACCACCCGGCCGAGGAGTTCGCGCAGCTGCTGGAGCACGGCGGCATCGCGCTCGGCTCCTCGACCAGCGAGTTCGGGATGGTGCTCGACCTCGACGTCGCGGTCGCCCGTCTGGAGCGGGGGATAGAGCTGTTCGCGGAGTGCGTCCGGCGACCGGCGTTCCCCGAGGACGAGATCGAGCGCGCCCGACGTCGGCGCCTCGCGGACATCGAGCAGGAGACGGCCGACCCGCGCTCGAGGGCCGCCCGGGAGTTCGCCCGGACCTTCTACACCCCGGACGTGCGCGCCTCCCGTCCCTCCGCAGGCACCCCGGACACCGTGCGCGCCATCACGGCCGAGGCCGTGCGCGCCTTCCACGCCGACCACGTCGGCCCCCTGGGCACCACTCTCGTCGTGGCCGGCGACCTGTCCCCGCTCGGCCCGGACGCGACCAGCGTCGTGCGGGACCTCGTGGCGCGCTCGTTCGGGGACTGGGCGGCGCAGCGGATCGCCCCCATCGCTCCGCAGGCGCCCGTGCGCCGGGACGACGCAGCGCGCATCGTGGTCGTCGACCGGCCGGGGTCGGTGCAGTCCGAGCTGTACGTCGGTTGCCTCGGGCCGGACCGCCGCCATGGCTGGGGGGCCTACCCGGTGCTGTCCTTCCTCCTGGGCGGGGCGCCGCAGGCCCGGATCGACGCGGTCCTGCGCGAGGACAAGGGCTACACCTACGGGATGCGTACGTCCTTCGTGCCGCGCGCCCAGGACGGTCTGCTCCTCGCGTCCGGCTCGGTGCGCGGCGACGTCACGGGAGAGTCCGTCCAGCTGCTGCTCTCGATCCTGGAGGACGCCCGCACGGGCTTCGAGGTCGACGAGACGCGCGACGGTGTCGCCTTCGTGAGCATGACCGCTCCGGGGCGGTACGCCACCGCCGACGCCATCGCGGACGAGGCCGCCGGACTGGCCCTCGAGGGGCTGCCCACGACCTGGGTGACCGAGATGTTCGCCCAGACCCGAGGGCTGGACCCCCAGGCGCTCCTGCGGGCCTACGAACGGGCCCAGGTGGGTGTCTGGACCGTCGTCGTCGTGGGCGACGCCGCGCAGGTGGTCCCCCAGCTCAGCGCGCTCGGCCGCGGCGAGGTCGAGGTCCGCGAGCGCTGAGCCCGGACCACGTGCCTGAGCCCGGACCACGTGCCTGAGCCCGGACCACGTGCCTGGGCCCCGACGCCCGAGGCGCGGGGCCAGGTCGGGGGGAAGGCCGTCAGGCCGTCACGCCCGCCGACCCCCGGCCGACCGTGTGCGAGATCGGGGGCAGGCGGTGCCGAACGCTCAGCCCAGGCGGCGCAGGACCTCGTCGTGCAGCAGCCCGTTGGTGGCCACGGCGTTGCCGCCCCACGGTGCGGCGGAACCGTCGAGCGAGGTGAACCGCCCGCCGGCCTCGGTGACGATGGGGACCAGGGCGGCCATGTCGTACTCCGCGAGAGAGGGCTCGGCCGCCAGGTCCACGGCACCTTCGGCCACGAGCATGTACGACCAGAAGTCGCCATACGCCCGGGTGCGCCAGCAGTCGTCCATCAGCTGCAGGAAGGCCTCCAGTCGGTCGCGCTCCCGCCAGCCACCCAAACTCGCGTAGGACATCGACGCGTCCTCGATCCGGGAGACCTGGGACACCTGGATGCGCTTGGCGGAGAACAGGTTGCGGCCCGTCCACGCCCCGGTGCCCCGGGCGGCCCACCAGCGACGGCCGAGCGCCGGGGCGGACACCAGGCCCATCACCGGCTCGTCCCCGTCGACCAGGCCGATGAGGGTCGCCCACACGGGCAGGCCCCGGACGTAGTTCTTGGTGCCGTCGATGGGGTCGATGATCCAGCGACGGGCGCCGTGCCCGGTGGTGCCGAACTCCTCGCCCTGCACGGCGTCCCGGGGGCGCGTGCGCTTGAGTTGGCCGCGCATGAGCTCCTCCGCGTCCCGGTCCGCGTCGGTGACCGGGGTGAGGTCGGGCTTGGTGTCCACCACGAGCGATTCCGACCGGAAGCGCGTCATCGTCACGCGCTCGACGGAGTCGGCGAGGACATGAGCGAGTCGGACGTCGTCGTCATAGGTGATCACCGTCGTAAGGTAACCGTGCGTCACGAAATGTCGCCCCATTTGTCCGCGACGCGCCAAAGGTCATCACCCGATCAGGCGTAGTTGGCCTCCGTGCGTCGAGAGCGGTCACGCACCAGGGCGAGCCCGAGGCGACGGCAGACCGCCAGGCCGAGCAGCCACCCGATGATCACGTCGGTCGACCGGTGGTGCGCCAGGAGGACCGGCGAGGGCCCCATCACGACGACCCCCGACACCGCGCCCGGCGTGCGCGAGCGACCCGTGGTACGGGTGCGCGAGCAGCAGGCAGGTCAGCGGCCCGACGATCGCCGTGGTGCCGAAGGGTGCCTGGAGGCGAAAGATGACGAGGGCTCGCAGGGCGGGCCGGCGTCGGCGGGCGGCTGTGGTCGGCGACACGACCGGATCGGCGGAACGCGTTGTGCGGCGACTCAGCGCCCGAGCTCGCCGGCGCCCCGCTCGTCGGGGCGGTCCTCGCCACCCGCTCGGGCCCGCAGCAGGCGTCGCAGCGAGTCCAGACGTGCGGCGCCGCCGACGCCGGCGTGACCTGCCACCACCCACTCGTCGAGCGCGCACTCCCGCTCGTCGTGGCTGCACCCACGGGGACACTCCTCGGCGCCCACCGCGAGGTCCGGGAAGTGCTGGATCACCCGGTCCAGGTCCACGTGCGCCAGCCCGAAGCTGCGCACGCCGGGCGTGTCCACGACCCAGCCGTCGTCGTCAGGCAGCCGCAGCGCGATCGCGGAGGTGGACGTGTGCCGCCCGCGGCCGGTCACGTCGTTGACGTGCCCGGTCGTGCGCCGGGCCGCGGGGACGAGCAGGTTGACCAGCGTGGACTTGCCGACGCCGCTGTGGCCCACCAGCACGCTGACCTGACCGCAGAGCGCGTCCCGCAGCTCCTCCAGCCCCCGCGTCCGGGCTAGCAGCTCTGGGGCGTCGGGCCGCGACGCGAGGTCCTCGGTGTCCGGGATCGTCGAGGTCGCGATGCAGCGGACGTCGAGGGCCGAGTAGGCCTGGACCCACGGCGCCGGGTCGACCAGGTCGGCCTTGGTCAGCACCAGGACCGGCTCCAGGCCCGCGTCGTAGGCCGCCACCAGGCAGCGGTCGATCATCCGGGGACGCGGCTCGGGGTTGGCCAGGGCGGTGACGATGACCAGCTGGTCCACGTTGGCGACGATGACCCGCTCGACCGGGTCCGTGTCGTCGGCCGTGCGCCGCAGCACCGACGAACGTTCGTGCTGCCGCACGATGCGGGCGAGGTGGTCCGGGCCGCCCTGCAGGTCCCCGACCAGCCCGACGCGGTCGCCGACCACGATGCCCTTGCGACCGAGCTCGCGCGCCTTCATGGCGGTGACGACCCGCTCCTGCGGCCCGCCCTCGTCGACCAGGGTGGTGTACCGACCGCGGTCGACCGCCGTGACCAGCGCCTCGACGGCGTCGTCGTGACTCGGGCGCTCCTTGGTGCGCGGCCGGGACCCCTTGCGGCTGGGGCGGATCCGCACGTCGCTCTCGTCATACGTCCGCCGGGTCACCGCCGCCTCCCCCCGAGCCGCCGGCCCCGCTCGGTGCGCTCCTGGTCACCCCGGCCCGCCTCGGCCCCGGGCGCCGCGGCGAGCAGGTCGCCCCACCGGCCCGCGAAGTCCGGCAGGGTCTTGCCGGTCGTGGCGACGTCCTCGACGACCACGCCCGGGACGCGCAGGCCCACGACGGCGGCCGCCATGGCCATGCGGTGGTCGGCGTAGGTGCGGACGAGCTCCCCGCGCAGGGGGCGAGGGCGGACCAGCAGCCCGTCCTCGGTCTCGACGACGTCCCCGCCCAGACGACTCAGCTCCCGGGCGAGAGCCGCGAGCCGATCGGTCTCGTGGTGCCGGATGTGCGCCACGCCCCGGATCCGCGTGGGGGAGTCGGCCAGGGCCGCGACGGCGGCCACCACCGGGGTCAGCTCGCTCGCGTCCCGCAGGTCGACGTCGACGCCGTGCAGCGCCCGCCCCACCACGGTGAGCCCCCCGCGGTCCAGGACGACGTCAGCGCCCATCGCCTCGAAGACCCCGCGGACGAGGTCCCCGGCCTGCGTGGTGAACTGCGGCCAGGCCGGGACGTGCACCCGACCGCCGGTCACCAGCGCGGCCGCGAGGAACACCGCCGCGTTGGACAGGTCCGGCTCCACGGTCACGTCCAGCGCGTTGATCTCGCTGGGCTCCACCCGCCAGGTGTCCGGGTCGCCGTCGTCGACCATCACCCCGACGTCCCGCAGGGTCTCCACGGTCATCCCGATGTGCGGCAGGCTGGGCAGCGCCGGCCCCACGTGCCGCACCGTGACCCCCTGGTCGAAGCGGGCGCCCGACAGGAGCAGCGCGGAGATGAACTGGCTGCTGCCGGAGGCATCGACGGTGACCTCGCCGCCGGGGAGTGCGCCGCGGCCGTGCACGGTGAAGGGCATCGCGCCCCGGCCACCGTCGTCGACCACCGCGCCGAGGCCGCGCAGGGCCTGCAGGACCGGGCCGACCGGGCGGGTGCGGGCCTGGGGGTCCCCGTCGAAGGTCACCGGGCCGTCGGCGAGGGCGGCCACCGGCGGCAGGAAGCGCATCACCGTCCCGGCGAGCCCGACGTCCACGAGGGCCGGGCCGCGCAACCGGGCGGGCCGGACCAGCCAGTCCGGACACCCCGGGTCCTCGCCGTCGTGGTCCTCCACCTGCGCCCCGAGGCGACGCAGGGCCTGCGCCATGAGCAGGGTGTCCCGAGAGCGCAGAGGGCGGCGGATCCGCGAGGCGTCGTTGGCCAGGGCCGCCAGGACCAGGAAGCGGTTGGTGATCGACTTGCTCCCCGGCAGGACGGCCACGGCGTCCACCGGCCCGTCGGCCGTGGGCGCGGCCCAGTCGCCGGACGACGACGATGCGGCGAGGAAAGGGGAGGAGCGATGGTCGGGGTCCGCGGGGCGCGTCAACGAAGGTCCTTGGTCGAGGAGAGGATGCTGCGACAACACTAGCCACTGGACCCCATGACAGCGCGTGACCGGCCATGATGAACCACATGTGCGGACGCTACGCAGCCACCAGGGACGTCGCCGACCTCGTGGCGGTCCTCGACGTGGAGCAGGACGCCACGAGCGAGCCGACCCTGGGGATCGCGCCGGCAGGGTCGGGGTCGGGGGTGGTGCCCGACCACAACATGGCCCCCACCAAGGCCGCCCCCGTCGTGCTCACCAGGCGGCCGCGCGGCGCCTCCGCCGGGGACGACGCCGACCCGGTCCGACAGCTGCGCCTGCTCACCTGGGGGCTCGTGCCCTCCTGGGCCAAGGAGGTCAAGGTCGGGGTCCGGATGATCAACGCCCGCGCCGAGACCCTCCTCGACAAGCCGGCCTACGCGCGGGCGGCCCGCGCGCAGCGGTGCCTGGTCCCCGCGGACGGGTACTACGAGTGGCAGCAGAGCCCGACCGCGCGGGACGCGAAGGGCAAGCCGCGCAAGCAGCCCTTCTTCATCCACCGCGCCGACGGGCAGCCCCTCGTCATGGCGGGGGTGTACGAGCTGTGGCGCGACCGGACCTTGCCCGAGGGCGACCCCGCGTCGTGGCTGGCGACATACGCCGTCATCACCACCGCCGCCGAGCCCGGGCTGGACACCATCCACGACCGCCAGCCGTTCGTCCTGGATCCCGAGCGGTGGGCCACCTGGCTCGACCCTGCGCGGACGGACGACGAGCACGTGCGAGGCCTGCTCGAGGGCTACCGGCCCGGGCGGTTCGAGGCCTACCCCGTGAGCACCGCGGTCAACGACGTCCGCAACAACGGCCCGCAGCTGCTCGACCCCGCCCCGGCCGACCAGCTCGTCGGTGTGGTCGACCCCGCCACGGGCGAGGTGCGGTGAGGGGACCAGGCCGCAGGGAGGACGTCCCGCCAGGGGCCGAGCAGGCGTCCCGTCCGCCGGAAATAGCCGGGGAAGGAGGGACGTTGACGGGGAGGACCGCCGACCCGAGGAGCAGCCCGTGCTAGTCACCCCCGTCCTCCCGACGGCCGAGCACCCGTCCCTGGACATCGCGCCGCAGCCCCGGCTCGCCGGACTAGGCTTGCCCACGATGACTGACATCGACGTGGCGACCGAGAGCCCGGCCGAGCGCCAGGCCCGCTTCGAGACCGAGGCGCTGCCCTTCCTCGACCAGCTCTACAGCGCGGCCCTGCGGATGACCCGCAACCCGGCGGACGCGGAGGACCTGGTCCAGGAGACCTACGCCAAGGCCTACGGCGCCTTCCACCAGTACCGGCCCGGCACCAACCTCAAGGCCTGGCTGTACCGCATCATGACGAACGCCTACATCAACACCTACCGCAGGAAGCAGCGGGAGCCGCTGCAGTCCGACGCCGCCGAGATCGAGGACTACCAGCTGGCCCGCGCCGGCTCGCACTCCTCCACCGGCAACCGGTCCGCGGAGATGGAGGCGCTCGACCACCTGCCCGACAGCGACGTCAAGCGGGCGCTGCAGGAGATCCCGGAGGACTTCCGCCTCGCGGTCTACCTCGCGGACGTGGAGGGCTTCGCCTACAAGGAGATCGCCGAGATCATGGGCACGCCCATCGGCACGGTGATGTCCCGCCTGCACCGCGGCCGGCGCCAGCTGCGCGACTTGCTCACCGACTACGCCGTGGAGCGCGGGTTCGTCCCCGGCGCCTCCACCACCGAGGCCGAGGGGGCGGACGCGTGATGGGTGAGCACCTCGACTGCTCCAGCTTCATGGACCACGTCTTCGAGTTCCTCGACGGCGAGCTCGACGAGACGCAGTGCGAGGAGTTCGCCCGGCACCTGCGCGAGTGTCCCCCCTGCCTGGACGAGTACCAGCGGGACCAGGCGCTGAAGGCACTGGTCCGACGCAGCTGCGCCTGCGAGCAGGCCCCCACCCAGCTGCGCACCCAGATCATCGCGAGCTTCACCAGCGTCACCATCGAGTACGGTCGCTGACCGCCCGGGCGAGCCCGCCCCCGACGCCAGGTGCCGGGGCCGGCTGCCCGTCATCACGATCGGTCGACCGGATGCCGTGATTCCCGACCGAGCGCGTCGCCCATGGTCCCGTCTCAGGTACCCGTGCCATCCTGCGAGCACGCCCGGACCGGGGGATCGACGTCGATGGAGGGGCCAGGCATGGAGCTGACGGGAAATGCCTTCGTGATCGTCGCGGTGGCCGTGGCGGTGGCCGCGCTGATCGGTGGCGCGGTGCTGAGCGGGCGGACCGCTCGCAGCCGGGTGGGGCTGGCCCAGCGCCTGCTCGTCCAGCTCGTCGTCGTGGCGCTCGGGGTCACCGCCATGGCGGTCGTCCTCAACCGGGACAACAAGTGGTACGCCAGCTGGTCCGACCTGCTCCACGGGTCGGCCGGCGCGGAGCAGGCGACCACCAGCGGAGCCCAAGGCGCTGCGGCCTTCGCCTCGGACCGCCCCACCCCGACCGCCACGGCCACCCGGCGTACGCTGCCTGCGCTGCCCCAGCCCGGGTCGCGGGTCCAGACCTACACCGTGTCCGGGCCGCGCAGCCGTCTCAGCGGCAAGGTCGTCGTCCTGCTCCCCGAGGGGTACACCGACCCCGCCCAGGCGATGCGGGACTACCCGGTGCTGGTGGCGATGCACGGCTACCCCGGAACCCCTGAGCAGTGGCTCGACGCCATGTCCGCGCAGAAGTCTCTCGACGCGGCCCGGACCGGCGGCAAGACCGGCCCCGTGGTGCTCGTGGCACCCCAGCTGGAGTTTCCCGGAGGCACCGACTCGGAGTGCGTGGACGCCCCCGGCGGTGCCCAGGTCGAGACCTGGCTCGCTGCCGACCTGCCGGCCTGGGCGCGCAGCACCTTGCGCGTCCGCACCGACCGTGCCTCCTGGGCGGCGACCGGCTTTTCCACCGGCGCCTACTGCGCCGCGATGATGGCGGTGAAGCACCCCGACACCTATGGCGGCGCGATCATGCTGGGCGGCTACACCAAGCCCGCGTTCAGCGGGAAGTCACCCCTGACGACCCCGCAGCAGCGGGCAGCGTACGACCTGCCGGCCCTGGTGGCGAGCCACCGTCCGCCGGTCGCCGTCTGGGCGCAGACCTCCGACGTGGACCAGCTGTCCTACGGCTCGACCAAGGCGCTCGCCGCCGCGGCCACGGCCCCCACCTCGGTGACCACCCTGCTCGACCACGGCACCGGGCACCGCACGGCGGTCTGGGCGGCGCACCTGCCCGCCGCCCTCCAGTGGCTCGGCGCCACCGTCCCCGGCTTCTCGGTCAAGGCGGCCGTCGCGACGCCGACGGCCGGCCCCGCCACGCCGGCCACCCCTGCCGTGGCAGCCGCGCCGACCCTGCCCCCCGGGTTCGCCCCGCTGCCGGTGGCCAAGGGTCGACTGATGAAGACCGTCCTCGCCGGGAAGGCCTCCGGCGTCACCATGCCCGTCTGGGTGTGGCTGCCCCCGGCCTACGACGACCCGGCCAAGGCCGGCACCCGCTTCCCGGTGCTGATGATGTTTCCGGGCGGTGACGGTGCGGGGTACACCCAGTGGTACCAGTTCGGCCAGCCCCAGCTGCTCGCCGACGGCGCCCAGGCGGGGACGTTCTCGGACTTCGTGATGGTCATGCCCTCCATGCAGGTCGCCAAGAACCTCGACACCGAGTGCACCGACCTGCCCGGCCAGCCGAGGGTGGAGACCTTCTTCGTCCAGGACGTGGTCGGGATGGTCAAGCAGAACTTCCGCGTGCTGCCGCAGGCGACCGCCTGGGCCGCAGGGGGCGACTCCAGCGGGGCCTACTGCGGGGCCCGTCTCGCCTTCGCCCACCCCACGACGTTCTCGACGGTCGCCTCGCTGTCGGGCTACTTCGTCATCGACAGCAACGTGCCGTCCGGAAAGACCGCCGCGGCCCTCGCCACCAGCCCCAAGGCTCTCGCCTCGGGCCCCAACCCGCCCCCGGTCACGTTGCGGAACTGGGTCGGGAGCAACGCCGAGGAGCAGTTCTCGGCAAAGGTCTACCGCTCGTTCGCGGCCGTGGTGAAACCACCTACCAAGGTGAGCCTGGCGCAGGGCCGGGGCGGCCACAACTGGAAGTCCTTCCGGACGATGCTGCCCGAGCTGTTCGCCTGGCTCACCCAGCAGCTCGACAAGCCGGCCGCCGGTCCGACGCCTCCCGGTGCCCGGCCCGCGGCGCACTGACGCCGACGGGCCCGCACCGAGCCGGTATGCCGAAGGCCCCTGCCGCACCAGCGGTCAGGGGCCTACGTGCGTCGCCGGACGCGTGATCGAACGATCAGGCGTTGGGCTTGCGGCCGTGGTTGGCGCCGTTCTTCTTACGGGCACGACGCTTGCGGGCGCGCTTGCTCATGAGGACTCCTCGGATCGGGTATCGCGGCCGCCCCGGAGACCGGGGCAGCGCGTTGGCCCAGGACGGGCCTCAAACAGCAAGTGTCGCACAGGAGCGCGGCCGCCCCGAAACCGGTCCGCGTCGCGGGCGGGGGACCCGGGACGCTGCGAGCCCCGCGGGCGCCTCGGGTGCGGACCGGGGCAGGGACGACGGCGTCCTGCGGGTGGCCGCACCCTCGACGACGGCCGGGGTCAGGCCTTCTTGGTCTCCGCGAAGATGGTGGCGATCTCGTCGATCTTGGCCAGGAGCTCGTCGGCCTTGGCGATGTCCCACTCGCCCTTGGTGCCGGAGGCGCCCGCGAGCTTGGTGGCCTCGTTGACGAGGGTGTGCAGCTGCGGGAACTTCTCGAAGTGCGGGGCCTTGAAGTAGTCGGTCCACAGCACCCACAGGTGCTCCTTGACCAGCTGGGAGCGCTGCTCCTTGATGAGGGTGGCGCGCATCCTGAACTCGGGGTCCTGGTTGTCCCGGACCTTCTCCATGATGGCCTTGACGGACTGGGCCTCGATCCGGGCCTGGGCGGGGTCGTAGACACCGCAGGGCAGGTCGCAGTGGGCGTGGACCTCGACGGGGGCGAACGTGAACATCGTCAGTTCCTTTCGCGAAGACTGTGCGTGGCGGGACGCCACGTCTGGGCACCAACCTAACCCGACCGGCGGGGGGCTGGCGATCTTGCCGGGCCCGCCGGAGCGGGCCGTCACCCCTCGGGGCGGGAGAATCGCGGCAGTCGCAGCAGCGGTGTGGGGACGCGCTTGACCACCAGGCCCTCGATGTCCTCGTCCCGCAGGGCGCCGACGTGCCAGGAGTCGATCCCCTCGCGCGGGTTGTCCCGCTCGACCCACCAGCCCTCGCGGGTCTTGGGATCACGACCCGTGACGCGCTTGACGGACAGCGGACGGGGCCCCTGCTCGCCGTCGGGCAGCCGGACGACGGCCAGCCGGCCGATCCGCGGACGAGCCCCGAAGGCCACGAGCAGCCAGTCGCCCTCGTGCAGGGTCGGCTCCATCGAACGACCGCGGACGACGGCGAAACCAAGGCGGGGGCGAGGCATCCAGGGACCTATCTGACGAGTCGGGTGCTGCGTGCCGGTCCAGCCTATGCCGTGCGGCCCGGCTCCGGGCCCCCGCCTCCGCCGCACCGGCTGCGAGCACTCCCGGGCTGGCATAGGTTCGGCCCATGCTCGCCGCCTACGCCGCCCGTCAGTCCGCCGACGACCCGCTCTCCGCGCTGGAGGTGGGGGAGCAGCCGGAGCCGCAGGCGCGCCCCGGGTGGGTCACCGTGACCCTGCGGGCGTCCGGGCTCAACCACCACGACCTGTGGTCCCTCAAGGGGGTCGGGCTGCTCCCCGATCGGCTCCCCATGATCCTGGGGTGCGACGGGGCCGGCGTGACCCCCGACGGGGACGAGGTCATCGTCCACGCCGTCGTGGCGAGCGAGGGCTGGCGTGGCGACGAGACCCTCGACCCGCGCCGGACGCTGCTGTCCGAGCTGCACCCCGGCACCATCGCCGAGCGGGTGGCCGTCCCCACCCACAACCTCGTCCCCAAGCCCGCCGCGCTGTCCTGGGAGCACGCGGCCTGCCTGTCCACCGCGTGGCTCACGGCATACCGGATGCTGTTCACCCACGCCGCGGTCCAGCCGGGCGCGACCGTCCTGGTGCAGGGGGCGGGGGGCGGAGTCGCCACGGCGCTCGTGCAGCTCGGGGCCGCGGCCGGTCTGCGCGTGTGGGCGACCTCGCGGGACGAGACCAAGCGACGCAAGGCCCTGGAGCTGGGGGCTACCGAGGTCTTCGAGCCGGGCGCGCGGCTGCCCCGACGCGTGGACGCCGTGCTGGACACCGTGGGCGCGGCGGTCTGGCGGCACTCGATCAAGTCACTGGAGGCGGGTGGCACCCTGGTCACCGCGGGCGCGACCACCGGTGACCCCCAGCGCACGGAGCTGCCGGACATCTTCTTCCGGCAGCTGCGGGTCGTCGGCTCCACGATGGGCAACCGGGGGGAGCTGGAGCGCCTCGCGCACCTCGTCGTCGACCGGCGCATCGAACCGGCCGTGGACAGCACCACCTCGCTGCCGGGGGCCCGGCGAGGTTTCGAGCGGCTGGCCGGATCGGACCTGTTCGGCAAGGTGATCGTCACGCACTGACCCGTCGTGGCGCTCACCGCTCGCGGGACGACGAGGAGGGCGTGACCGCGATCACGCCCTCCTCGCGCTCAGGTCACTTGGTGAGGGTGCCGATCTGGAAGGTCGCCAGACGCGCCTTGGCCTCGGCGTTGGTGGCGTGCTGGGCGGTGAACTGCGCGGTGGCGTCCTGACCGCAGATGCCCTCGATGCGCTTCGGGCCGCCCGGGTGGCGGCTGATCCACTTGGTGAGGTCGTAGACCTTGCCGTCGATGGCGGCCCAGCAGGAGGTGGCGTTGTCGTGGTCGTTGACCACGGCGATGGTGTAGGACTTGCCACCGGCGGCAGGGGTGGCCGCGGAGGACGACGGGGTGCCGACCGTGGTGGCGACCGTGCTGGTCACCGTGGCAGAGGCGGCGTTGTCGATCGCCGTGGCGGCTTGGGAGGCGCCGTTCGTCGCGGCCGTGGCGGCCTCGGAGGCGCCCTTCGACGCAGCCGTGGCGGCCTGGGAGGCCGCCGTCGAGGCGGCGGTGGCAGCGGCGGCGCCGGCGGTGCTGGCGGCGGCGCCGACCGACGACGCGGCGTCGCCGGCGCTCTTGGCGGCGTCCGAGCCGCAGGCAGACAGCGACGACGCGGCGACGAGGCCGGCGGCGATGGCGACAGAGGTGCGCAGGGCGCGGGGCATGTCAGTCTCCTTCCGGCGGCCGCGAGGTGCGGACGCGGCTCCACCTTAAAGGGTGCCTGGTCTCACGCAGGGTCATCGCCGGAGCCGTTCCCGAGTCGTGATACGCGCCTTGGCGGACACTCAGCGCGACAGCCGCATCCAGCCGTCCCATCCGCCGTGCAGGACCAGCCAGGCGATCAGCCCGTACCCCGCCTGACCGGGGTGGAAGCCGTCGCCGGTGGCGTCCAGGTCGCTCACCCACTGGTCGTGCCCCTGCAGCGGGCGGAAGCAGTCCACGAAGGGCACCCCGCGGCGGGCGCACACGTCGGCCTGGGCCTCGGTGACGATCTCCAGCGTGGAGTTGAAGGTCGGGTCGTTGGTCGGCGTCGACCCCACCACGAAGGCCGCGATGCCCTGGGCCTGCGCGTCGTCGAGCACGTTGGCGAGGTTGAGCCGGGACCGGGCGGTGGTGATCCCGGTGAGGACGTCGGCGTGACCGACGCTGATCACGAGCCGACGCTCCGAGCGGCCCCGCCACCGGGGCGGGCACTCGCTGCGCCACCGGGCCAGGACGTCCGCCGACGAGTCGCCGCGGATGCCCAGGTTGTAGGCCGAGAGCTGGACGTCCGGGTGCTGGGTCCGCGAGACGACCCGGGACACCCAGCCCAGGCCCTTGGGGTCGCCGTAGCCCGCCACGAAGGAATCACCGATGAACACCAGCCCCACGTCCCGGGGACCGTGCTCGTCGTCCACCGGGGCGACGTTGTGGGGGGAGGGGTTGTAGTCCTGCGGGTCGCGGAACACCACGGGTGGATCCTTGTCTGTCGGGCGTCGGACGGACCGAGAGCTGCGGTGGCCGAGAGCTGTCACTCGTCGTCGTCGAGACGGGCCAGCCAGGTGGCGAGCCGCTCGACCGGCACCTCGAACTCGGGGTTGAGGTCGACGAAGGTCCTCATCTGCTCCGCCAGCCAGCCGAAGCTGAACTCCTCGTCACCCCTGCGCTGTTCGAGCTCTTCCAGGCCGCGGTCGGTGAAGTACACGGTCGTCATTGTGCCCCATCCGGACGCACCGGCCAGCGGGGCGTGCCGACGTGGACACAGATTTGCCCGGCACGGCGGCGGGCCCGCCCACCAGGGTGGACGGGCCCGTCAGGGAGGAGGGGATCAGCGCTCGAGGGCGCGCTCCATGAGCGAGGCCTGCTCGACCGCGTGCGCCTTGGAGGAGCCCGTCGACGGAGCGGCCGAGGCGGGGCGGGAGACCAGACGGAAGGAGCGCTTCTCGCCGTGGCGGGCGAGCAGCTCCGGCGCCGTGAGCGCGACGTACGGCCAGGTGCCCTGGTTGGCGGGCTCGTCCTGGACCCAGACGATCTCGGCCTCGGGGTAGTCCGCCAGCGCCTGGGCGAGTTCCTTGGCCGGGAACGGGGCGATCTGCTCCACGGTCATGATCGCCGTGCGGTCGTCGCCGAGCTTCTGCCGGTGGGCGTCGAGCTCGTAGTAGACCTTGCCGGAGCAGAGCAGCACCCGGTCGACCGTGGCGGCGTCGATGCCGGTGCGCTCCGGGATGACCGGCCGGAAGGTGCCGGTGGTGAAGTCCTCCGGCGAGCTCGCCGCGGCCTTGAGCCGCAGCATGGACTTCGGGGTCGCCACGATCAGCGGGCGGCGCGGCCGGGCGTAGGCCTGCCGGCGCAGCAGGTGGAAGTAGGAAGCCGGGGTGCTCGGGAAGGCGACCGTCATGTTGTCCTGCGCGCACAGCTGCAGGTAGCGCTCGATCCGGGCCGAGGAGTGGTCCGGCCCCTGGCCCTCGTAGCCGTGGGGGAGGAGCAGGACGACGGAGGACCGCTGGCCCCACTTCTGCTCCGAGGAGGAGATGAACTCGTCGACGATGCTCTGGGCGCCGTTGGCGAAGTCGCCGAACTGCGCCTCCCACAGCACGAGGGCGTCCGGGCGCTCGACGGAGTAGCCGTACTCGAAGCCCATCGCGGCGAACTCGCTCAACAGCGAGTCGTAGACCCAGAAGCGGGCCTGACCCTTGCCCAGGTAGAGCAGCGGGGTCCACTCCTCCGCCGTCTCCTTGTCGATCAGCACCGAGTGGCGCTGGACGAAGGTTCCGCGGCGGGAGTCCTGGCCGGCCAGGCGGACCGGCGTGCCCTCCATCAGCAGCGAGCCGAACGCGATGAGCTCGCCCGTTCCCCAGTCGATGCCGCCGTTGGCGACGGAGTCCGCACGCTTCTCCAGCATCTGGCGCAGCTTGGGGTGCACGGTGAAACCCTCGGGAGTGGCGACGAAGGCCTTGCCGAGGTGCTGGAGCGTGTCCGCGGTGATGGCCGTCTCCACGACCTTGGCCGGGGCCTTGTCGTCCGCCTCCTGCGCCTGCGGTCGCTCCAGGCCGGCGGGGCCCGAGTCGCGCCCGGCCTTGGCGGCCTTGACCGCCTCGCGGGTCTCCACGAAGACCCGCTCCAGCTGCTGCTGGTAGTCCTGCAGCGCCTCCTCGGCCTGCTCGACCGTGATGTCGCCACGGCCGATGAGGGCCTCGGTGTAGAGCTTGCGGACGCTGCGCTTGGCCTCGATGAGGTTGTACATCAGCGGCTGGGTCATCGAGGGGTCGTCGCCCTCGTTGTGCCCGCGTCGGCGGTAGCACACCATGTCGATGACGACGTCCTTGGCGAACCGCTGGCGGAACTCGTAGGCCAGCTCGGCCACCCGGACGCAGGCCTCGGGGTCGTCGCCGTTGACGTGGAAGATCGGGGCCTGGATCATCCGGGCCACGTCCGTGGAGTAGACGCTCGACCGCGAGCTCGACGGCGCGGTGGTGAAGCCCACCTGGTTGTTCACGACGATGTGGATCGTGCCCCCGGTGCGGTAGCCACGCAGCTGGGACAGGTGCAGGGTCTCCGCGACCACGCCCTGGCCGGCGAAGGCCGCGTCGCCGTGCATGAGCACGGGAAGGACGGTGAAGGCCTCCCCGGCGTGCCCGAGGCGGTCCTGCTTGGCCCGGACGATGCCCTCGAGCACCGGGTTGACGGCCTCCAGGTGCGAGGGGTTGGCGGCGAGGTAGACCTTGGTCTGCCGGCCGTCGTCGGAGGTGAAGGTGCCCTCGGTGCCCAGGTGGTACTTCACGTCGCCCGAGCCCTGAACCGAGGAGGGGTCCTGGACGCCCTCGAACTCCTTGAAGATCTGGCCGTAGGACTTGCCCGCGATGTTGGCCAGGACGTTGAGGCGACCACGGTGGGGCATGCCGATGCACACCTCGTCCATCGAGTCCTCGGCGGCCCGGGTCAGGATGCGGTCGAGCAGGGCGATGGCGGACTCGCCGCCCTCCAGCGAGAACCGCTTCTGGCCGACGAACTTGGTCTGCAGGAAGGTCTCGAAGGCCTCGGCGGCGTTGAGCCGGCGCAGGATCCGCAGCTGCTCCTCGGCCGTCTGCCGGTCGTGGTGGACCTCCACCCGGTCCTGGATCCACTGGCGCTGGTCCGGGTCCTGGATGTGCATGTACTCCACGCCGACGGTGCGGCAGTAGGAGTCCCGCAGGATGCCGAGGATGTCGCGCAGGTGCATCAGCGGCTTGCCGCCGAAGCCACCCGTCGCAAACTCCCGCTCCAGGTCCCACAGGGTCAGGCCGTGGCGCTCGATGTCCAGGTCCGGGTGGCGGCGCTGGACGTACTCCAGCGGGTCGATGTCGGCCATCAGGTGGCCCCGGACGCGGTAGGCGTGGATCAGCTGCTGGACGCGGGCCGTCTTGTTGACGTCGTCCTCGTGCCCGGCCGAGATGTCCTGGACCCAGCGCACCGGCTCGTAGGGGATGCGCAGCGAGGCGAAGACCTCGTCGTAGAAGCCGTGCCGGCCGAGCAGCAGCTCGTGGATGACCTTGAGGAACTCGCCGGAGCCGGCGCCCTGGATGATCCGGTGGTCGTAGGTGCTGGTCAGCGTCAGGATCTTGCTCACCGCGTGCCGGTTGAGGGTCTCCTGCGCGGCGCCCTGCCACTCGGCGGGGTACTCCAGCGAGCCGACGCCGATGATGGCGCCCTGGCCCTGCATGAGCCGGGGGGTGGACGAGTTGGTGCCGATGCCGCCGGGGTTGGTCAGCGAGATCGTGGTGCCGGCGAAGTCGTCGACGGTCAGCTTGCCGCCGCGGGCCTTGCGGATCAGCTCCTCGTACGCCGTCCAGAAGTGGACGAAGTCCATCGTCTCCGCGGACTTGATCGAGGGCACCACCAGCGAGCGGGTTCCGTCCGGCTTGGGGAGGTCGATCGCGATGCCGAGGTTGACGTGGGCGGGCTTGACCAGCGCCGGCTTGCCGTCCTCGATCCGGAAGGAGTGGTTCATCTCCGGCATCGTCTGCAGCGCCTTGACCATGGCGAAGCCGATGATGTGGGTGAAGGACACCTTGCCGCCGCGCGAGCGGCGCAGGTGGTTGTTGATGACGATGCGGTTGTCGATCAGGGCCTTGGCCGGGACCGCACGCAGGCTCGTGGCGGTGGGCACCTGCAGGCTCGCGTCCATGTTGGTGACCACCCGGGCGGCCGGGCCCTTGAGCACGACGACCTCGTCCTCGGTCTGCGGGCCGGGCTGCCTGACCGCGGGGATGTCCCGGGGCGTGGGCTTGGCCTGCGCGTCGCCGGGGCGCGCGCCCATGGCGGACCTCGGCGTGGCCGGGTCACCCGGCGCGGCCTGGGTGGGTCCGGACGCCCCGGGCCGCGCGGCCGCGCGGTCCTGGCCGGCCGCGCCCGCCTTGCCAGGATCGATCGCGCGGTCGGTGGCCTGCTCGGGGGAGGCCGACTCGGGCTTGGCCGCGCCGGTCGAGGGCGACGCGGGCGCGGCGTCGACCCGGCCCGGCCGAGGTGCGGAGGCGCCCGCCTGCGAGCCCCGGGCCGGTGCGGCAGCCGTACCGCCCTGGCCATCGCCGTGCCCGGACCCGGGGGTGTAGTCCTCGAAGAACGACCACCAGGCCCGGTCCACCGAGCTCTTGTCCTGCTTGTACTGCTCGTACAGCTCGTCGACGAGCCATTGGTTGGCTCCGAAGGAGGTCGAGGGGGTGGGGCCGCTGGGGGGCGTGGTCACGGCTGGGATCGCCTCTTTCATGGATTCGCGTCGACGTCGACCGAGAGTGCCTACGGGGTCAGAGTAACCCCCAAGCCTTCGACCTGCCGGGGAGCGGAACCACGGTGACCGCCCTGTCGACCGTAGGATCGGGCCCACTATGACCGAATGGTTGCTCCTGCTGGCAGCGGTGCTCCTCACCGGCTGCGCGGCCTTCTTCGTCGCGGCGGAGTTCTCGCTGGTGGCGCTCGACCGACCGACCGTCCAGCGGGCCGTGGACGCGGGGGACACGGCGGCGCGCCCGGTGCTCACGTCCCTGCGCACCCTCTCGACGCAGCTGTCCGCCGCCCAGGTGGGCATCACCCTCACCACGCTGCTCACCGGCTTCATCGCCGAGCCCGCCATCGGCGGCCTGATCCGGGGACCCCTGCTCGGCCTCGGGGTGCCGGCGTCCGCGGTCCCTGCCGTCTCGACCACGGTCGCGATGCTCCTGGCCACCGTGGCCTCGATGATCGGCGGCGAGCTCGTCCCGCAGTTCCTCGGCCTGTCCGCCCCGCTGCCCACCGCCAAGGTCGTCACCCGCCCGGTCCGGATCTTCAGCCTCCTGGCCAGGCCCCTCATCGTCGTGCTCAACGGGTCGGCCAACGCCTTCCTGCGCCGGCTCGGCATCGAGCCGCAGGAAGAGCTCTCGGCGGCCCGCACCCCGCAGGAGCTGGCCTCCATGGTGCGCCGCTCCGCCGAGGCCGGGACCATCGACGAGGACACGGCCCGGCTGCTCACCCGGTCCCTGGGCTTCGGCGAGCGGACCGCCGACGACGTGATGACCCCCCGGGTCCGCTGCGAGACGGTCGAGCGGTCCGCGTCGGCCGCGGACGTCCTGACCCTCGCCCGGCGGACCGGGCACTCGCGCTTCCCGGTGATCGGGGAGGACCTGGACGACGTCGACGGCGTCGTCCACGTCAAGCGTGCCCTCGCCGTGCCCCACGAGCGCCGCCAGGAGGTGCCGGTGTCCGCCCTCATGGTCGACGCCCTGCACGTGCCCGAGACGATCCGGCTCGACCCCCTCCTGCTGCTGCTGCGCCGGCACAGCTTCCAGATGGCCGTCGTCCTCGACGAGTACGGCGGCACCTCCGGCGTGGTCACCCTGGAGGACGTGATCGAGGAGATCGTCGGGGAGGTCGCCGACGAGCACGACCGCCGCGGACCCCAGGCCCACGCCCGCCGCGACGGGACCTGGACGGTCCCCGGGCTGTGGCGCACCGACGAGGTCCGCGACCGCGTGGGCGCGGCCATCCCCGAGGCGCCCACCTACGAGACGCTGGGCGGGTTCGTCATGGCCCGGCTCGGCCGGGTGCCCGAGGTCGGCGACGAGGTCGAGATCGAGGGCTGGCACCTCACGGTCGAGGGCATGGACGGCCGCCGGGTCGACCGGCTCCGGCTCGAGGCACGACACGACCCGCCCGGCGACGGACAGGGGCACGCCCAGGCGGGCTCGCCCGACGCCTCCTCCGGCATACGACAGCAGGGGGAGACCCGATGAGCACCGCCGCCGCACTGTGGATCTCGATCATCCTGCTGCTGGGCAACGCGTTCTTCGTGGGCGCGTCGTTCGCCGCGATGGCGGCCCGCCGGTCCGCTCTCGAGCCGCTCGCCGCGGAGGGCTCCACCGCGGCCCGGCGCTGCCTCGACGCACTGGAGCAGGTCTCCACCCTGCTCGTCTGCTGCCAGCTCGGGATCACCGTCTGCTCGCTGGGGATCGGCGCGCTCGCCGAGGTCGCGCTGCACCACCTCTTCGAGGGCTGGCTGGAGGCCGCCCACCTGTCCGCCGCCCTCGCCGGCCCGCTCGCGCTGGTGCTCGCGCTGCTGCTCGTGGTCTACCTGCACGTCGTCGTGGGGGAGATGATCCCCAAGAACCTCGCCATCGCCGGACCCGAGCGAGCCGCCCTCGTGCTCGTCCCGGCGCTCCTCACCGTCACCCGCGTCCTGCGGCCGATCATCTGGGTGATGGAGCGGCTGGCCAAGTCCATCGTGCGCGCCGTGGGGATCGAGCCCAAGGACGAGCTCGCCTCCACCTTCACGACCGAGGAGGTCGGGGAGATCGTCGCCGAGAGCCACCGCGAGGGGCTGCTGGAGGCCGAGCAGCACGGGCTGGTGCAGGGTGCGCTGGAGTTCAGCGACCGGCTCGCGCACGAGGTGGCCGTGCCCCTGGAGCGGGTCGTGTCGCTCACCCAGGGCGCCACCCCGCAGGACCTCGAGCGGCTGGTCGCCAGGCACGGCTACTCGCGCTACCTGGTGCGCTCCGAGGACGGCGACATCGTGGGCTACCTGCACCTCAAGGACATCCTGTACGCCCGCGACGAGGACGTGGACGAGCCCATCCCCCCGAAGCGGCTGCGTCGCCTCGCGACGGTCCACGCCGACGACGAGGTCGAGGACGTGCTCGCCGCGATGCAGCGGACCGGGCGGCACCTCGCCCAGGTGCTCGCCGCGCACGACGACCGCGAGGTCACCGGTGTGGTCTTCCTCGAGGACGTCCTGGAGGAGCTCGTCGGCGAGGTGAGCGACCAGTCCCAGAAGGCCGTCGAGCGGGTCGCCCGGGTGCGGGCCGCGGCCAGCTCGGTCGGGGGGGAGGAGACCGTGGTCGACCCCGTGCGTCATGGGCGGTCCACGGCGGGGCCGCTCACCGATCGCTGAGCAGCACCTCCGCCGCGGTACCGCACACATCCTCCTGGGCCACGACAAGATCCTCGGCCGCACAGGCCACCTCGAGCCGGGCCAGAGCGCGGCCGAGGCTCGTCGCGTCGGTCGCGTCGAGCCGGATCCGATCCTCCTCGGCAGCCGCGACGGCCACCTGGGGGAGCGTCAGCAAGGCCAGTCGGACGGCCCGGTCGCAGCGCGCGCCGAGCTCCTCGGCGACCAGCGGGCGGACTCCCACGCGCTCGCTGGACGGGCTCCCCGGCGGGGCACCCAGCGCAGCGCGGACGGCCTCGACGTGGCCGAGCGCGAACCAGTCCCCGGGGCCCGTCCGGACCAGGGAGCGGGCCCCCGGCCCACGGTCAGGACCGACCAGGTGCGCCAGTCCGCGCACGACCGCGGCCCCGACGCCGGATGCCTTGCCCTTGACCAGGTCGGCGGCCGAGGCGACCTCGTCGGCGACCGCGCGGGAGGTGACCACCAGCGAGCGGCCGTCGTGGTCGACCCCACCCCGCAGGTCGTCGGCGGGGCTGAGCCCGGCGCACCCCAGGGCGAGGTCGGCCTGGCCGCCGCGCCAGGGCCGGCCCGCGGTGTCCGTGAGCAGCACCCCGACCCGGGCCCCGACCTCGGCCCGGAGCTGCCGCCTCAGCCGTTCCGCCGCGGCGTCGGGATCCTCGGGCAGGACGAGCAGCCCGCCCTGGTCGCCGGTGTTGGAGGCATCGACCCCCGCCGCCGCCATGACGGGTCCGGCGACGGCCTCGACGATGCGGGTGACTCCCGCAGGGGTCGCGCGCTCGGCGACGACGCGAACCGACTGGGAACGGACGAGCGCGTCCTTGGCACCTCGCTCCCCGGCCCAGGGGCGCCGCAGCCCCTCGGCCTTGGAGACCAGCTTGCTGGAGACCGCCAGGACGTCGCCGTCCTGCAGGCCCCCCGGCACGGACCGTACGACGGCGTGGGCCAGCACCGCCGCCAGGTCCGTGGTGTCGGTGACCTCGGGCAGGCCGAGCACGGGGTGGATCTCGACGGGGTCGGGTGCGGCGCTCACCGGTCCGTGACCGGGGCCGCCGCGTGGCCGTCGCCCGCCGCCAGTTCCAGGCCCAGACGCAGCGCCTCGGCGGCGATGGCCGCGGTGGCGGGCACGTCGGTCATCAGCAGGGGCCGCGCGACCACCCTGAGGTCGCGCCGGGTGCGGGCCAGGGTCGCCCCGGCAGCGGCGTCGGACTCGTCCACCAGCCAACCGTCGAGGAAGTCGGCATACAGCCCGGCCACCGCCTCGGTCGTGGTGGGCAGCCCCAGCGCGGCGAGGCAGGCGTCGGCGTGCCCGCGCACCGGACGGCCACCGATCACGGGGGAGACGCCCACCACGGGTGCGCGGCAGCCCCGCACGGCATCGCGCACCCCGGGCACGGACAGGATGATGCCGATGGACACGACCGGGTTGGACGGCGGCAGCAGGATCAGGTCGGCGCCGCGGATGGCGTCCAGGACCCCGGGAGCGGGAGCGGCCCGGTCCAGCCCGGCCACGACGAAGCGGTGGGCGGGCAGGGCGGCCTGGTGCCGCACCCACCACTCCTGGAAGTGGATGGCGCTCTGCCCGCCCTCGCGGTCCGGGTCGTCGACGACCACGTGCGTCTCGACGGGGGTGTCCGTCATCGGAAGCAGCCGGACGCCGCGCTCGGGCAGTCCCCACCGGTCGGCCAGGCGAGCGGTGACCTGGGACAGGGGAGCCCCCTGGGCGAGCCACTGGGAGCGGGCGACGTGGGTCGCGACGTCCTTGTCCCCCAGCCCGAACCACTGCGGCTCGGCGCCGTAGGCCGCGAGCTCGGACTGGACCACGTGCGACTCGTCCGACCGACCCCAGCCCTGACCCTCGTGGATCCCGCCGCCGAGGGTGTACATCATCGTGTCCAGGTCCGGGCAGACCCGGAGCCCGAAGAGGGTGATGTCGTCGCCGGTGTTGCCGACGACGGTGACCGCGTGCGGGCCGCCCGGCAGTGGGGACGGGGCGATCCCGGCCGCGTCGGTCGAGGTGGTGAGCTCGAGGAGGCCGCGCAGGAAGCGAGCGCCGCCGACCCCTCCGGCGAGAGTGACTATCCGCATGCCAAGATCCTTGCATACACTCTTTCGGGTCAATATCCTTACTTCTTCGTCATGATCTGTCACGAAGGCGAATCGCCGGGCTGACGTGCACCGATGGACTGGCCGGGGCGGTGCCAGATGGGCCGAAAGGGTGGCGAAACCGCCATCTTCCCGGCATCTCCTAGCACTGGGGCGCTTGACTGTCGGCGTATGACACGCATGTAATTTCGCTGTTGCACCCGGGTGGGGACAGATCGTTGTGCCCCTACCCCGCTACTACGTGTAACGCAGTAATCACCCAGAGCATCGAGACCGCGGTCGCGGTGCGGAGGCAGGAGGGGCCGTGATGGAACTGCAGCTGGTCGGCGGGCTGGACGTGTCGGGTGTCGACGACGCCGAGGAGGGCGTGCTGTCCTGGCAGGAGCGAGCACTGTGCGCCCAGACCGACCCGGAGGCCTTCTTCCCGGAGAAGGGTGGCTCCACCCGGGAGGCCAAGAAGGTCTGCACCGGGTGCGAGGTCCGGGCCGAGTGCCTGGAGTACGCGCTCGCCAACGACGAGCGCTTCGGCATCTGGGGCGGGCTGTCCGAGCGCGAGCGCCGCAAGCTCAAGAAGCGCGCGGTCTGACCGGAACCGGTCCGTCCAGGACCTGACCGGCGCCGCGTCGCCGGCACACCCCAGGTAGTACACCCCAGGTAGTCAGGCGCCCCGGCGCCCCGAGCCCCAGACCACGGAGAACAGGTGCCCTCAGCTCTCAGCGGCGCGGCAGGCCCCGCGAGGGAGCCGAGCCCCGTCGACGCGATCGTCCTCGTCCGCGACGGCGCGCCCTGGGTGGCGGACTGCCTCCGGGCGCTGTCGGGTCAGACCGCGCCCCTGCGACGACTGGCGATCGTCCTCGCCGGCGACTCCGACGATCCCTGTCACGCCCCGGAGGGCCTCCCCGAGCCGATCGTGGTGGTGGCCCGTGGCTGCTGCGACGCCCGTGCGGTCCGAGCCGGTATGGCGGCCCTGCGGGCGGCAGCCGTGCCGGAGCCCGCGGGATCGACCCCGCCCGAGCGCCCGCCCACCTCCGCCGTCGCTCCCACGCCGTCGCCGCGCCCCGAGCCGGCGGCGGCACCGACCGGTTGGGTGTGGGTGGTCCAGGACGACTGCCGTCCCGAGGCCGGCTGTCTCGCTCACCTCCTCCAGTCCGCCGCCGAGCATCCGACGGCGGCCGTCCTCGGCCCCAAGCACGTGGACGAGCAGCAGCCTGACCGTCTCGTCGCGGTGGGTCTGGCCGTGTCCCGCACGGGCCGTCGCGTCGCGGTCCCGCGCGCCCCCGAGCTGGACCAGGGTCAGCACGACGACCGGTCCCAGGTCCTCGCCGCCGCAGCCGGGGCGCTGCTCGTGCGGGCCGATGTGCTGGAGGACCTCGGGGGCCCCGACCCTCGGCTGTCCGCCGCCTGGGACCTCGACCTGGGCTGGCGCGTGCGGGACGCCGGCCACGAGGTGCTCGTGGTGCCGCAGGCCCGGGCCCGGACCGCGCGGGCGAGCGAGCGGGGCCTGAGGTCCCGGGAGCGGTTGCCGTTCGCGGGAGTGCCCTGGGCCGACCTCGAGGCCCGGGGGGTCGTGCGCGCGCGGGTCCTGGCCGAGCGGGCCGACTGGGAGCGGGAACGGCGTGCCGCCTCGGCCGCGCACGTGCGTCGTCGCCGACGGGCGTCCCGCCAGGTCGTCCTCGCGCGTCACCCCTGGTGGCAGGTGCCCCTGGTGATCGCTCAGGTCCTCGGCTGCGGGCTGGGCCTCGCCCTGCTCCTGCTCGTGGCCAAGCGCCCGCGGGCGGCGCGTGCCGAGCTCTCCGACGCCCTGTCCGTGCTCGCCCTGCACCGCTGGTTGCCCGCCCGCACGAGTCCGCCCCGAGGGGGCCGATCGCGGGTGGGCGACCTGCTGTCGCCGCAGCACGAGGCCCTGCGCGGCGTCACCGACGAGCTGTCCCGGGCGCTGCCCGGGGCGCGTCACCCCACCGCGGCGGACGGGGTCGAGGACGACCGGCCGGACCTCGTGGAGCCGGGTCCGGTCAGCGACGAGGCCGAGGACCTGCCGGGGGAGGCGCGGGGCGCCGGGGTCACCCGACACCCCGTGCTGCTCGCCCTCCTCGCCGCGGTGCTCCTCACCGTCGTCGGCTGGTGGGGGGTGCTGAGCCAGGACCTGGGGGGCCTGCGCGACCGCGGACTGGTCGGCGGGGAGCTGCTCCCGGCCTCGGGCGACGCAGCGGCAGCCTGGACGCGCTACCTCACCAGCTGGAGCGAGGACGGTGCGGGTACGGCCCTGCCGGCTCCTCTGTGGACACCGCTGCTGGCGGGCCCGGCCGCGCTGGTGGAGCTGCTGCCCGGACGCACCCCGAGCGCGCCCACCGGCACCACCGTGGCCCTGCTGCTGCTGGTGGCGCTGCCGCTGGCGGTGCTGTCGGCATACCTCTCGGGGCGGGTGGTGACGCGTCGGTCGTGGCCCCGCGCGCTGGTGGCCCTGGCGTGGGGTCTGTCCCCGGCCCTCCTGGTCGGGCTGCGGGAGGGGCGGGTGGGCGCGGCCGCCCTCGGGCTGCTCCTCCCACCCCTGCTCGCCGGCCTGGCCGCCTGCAGCAGGCGTCGGCCGTGGTGGCCCGCCGTCGGCGCCACCCTCCTGGTCGCCGCGGCCGCGGCCTCGGTGGCGCCCCTCCTGCTGGTCGTCGTGGCCGTCGCCGGCATCCTCGTCGGGGGGCTGGGCGCCGGCCGCTCCCGCGTCGCCGGGCTGCTGCTCGTGCTGGTCCCCGGGGCGCTGCTCGGACCGGACGTGCGGGCGTGGTGGCACGGGCCCGAGCTCCTGCTGACCGGGCCGGGCCTCGCGCGGTGGGGGACCGCTCCCCGGCCCTGGACCGCCGCGCTCCTGTGGCCGACCGAACCGGCCCTCGATCCCTCCCTGGCCCTGCCCGGACCGACGTGGCTGCAGCAGGGATGGCCGGTCCTGATGGCGCCGGTGCTGCTCGCGGGCCTGGCCGGGATGCTCGTGTCCGGGCGGCGCGGGCGCCTCGCCGGGCCTCTGGCGGGACTGGCCGTCCTGGCGCTGGCGCTCGCGTGCTTCGCGCCCTCCCTCACGCTGGCCCGGGTCGTCGACCAGGCAGGCGCCCACCGGGTCACGGCCTGGACGGGTGCCCCGGTCCTGCTCCTCACGCTCGCGCTCCTCGCCGCGGCGCTCGTCGGTGCCGACGCGGTTTGGCACAGCGGCGCGGCCCTCCCCGCCACCTCGCCCGGGCGGGTCGTGCGCGTGCTGGGATGGACGCTCGTCGGGCTGCTGACGCTCACCGTGGTCGCGCAGGCCTGCTGGCTGTCCGTGGTGCGCCTGGACGGCCAGCTGCGGGTGGGCCCGCAGCGTCTGCCCGGGATCGCCGCAGACGGGGCGGGGAGCGCGCTGCGCACGCGCTACCTCGCCCTGCACCCGCAGGGCCGGTCGCTCGGCTACGAGCTGCTGCCGGGCGACCCGGTGGAGGTGGTGCGCTCCCTGCCGCGCGCGGACGCCGAGGATCCCTGCGCCGCCCCGGTGGCAGACCTGCTCGGCGGCGCCCCGGCGGGTGGCACGAGCCCGACCGCAGCCCGGCGGCTGGCTGCCCTGGGCGTGGCCTTCGTCGGGCTGCAGCCCGCCGTCCCGGAGGTCGCCACCACCCTGGACACCACGGCCGGGCTGGCGCGGTTGACCGACCCGGGCGAGGTCAGCCTGTGGCGCGTCTCGCCGCAGGGCGCCGGTCCGGGTGCGTCGGCTCCGCTCGCGGTCTCGGCGGTGCAGGTCCTGGGCCCCGACGGGGAGCTCGTGGGGTCGGTGCCGGTGCGGGGCGCCGGACCGCGCGCCTCGGGGGACCTGCCCGCGGGAGCCGCGACCCTCGCGGTGGCCCGTCCCTCGTCCTGGGCCCGGACCGCCGAGGTCAGCGTGGACGGCGTCGTGGTCCGCGCCGTCGACCGCCAGGGGCTGGCGGCCTATCCCCTGCCCCCGGGCGCGCACCACGTGGAGATCGGTCCCACGACCTCGTGGAGCTGGTGGCGGTGGGCCCAGCTGGGGCTGCTCGCCGTCGTGGTGGTGCTGGCACTGCCCCTCGGGGCCCGTCCGCAGGAGCAGGAGAACCGATGAGGGGTGCAGGTGTGCTGCGGGTGCTGGCGGTCGTCGTGGCGGGTGCCGCCGCGGTGGCAGGCGCCACCGCCATGGACCGCACCTATCTCGTCGACGGTGCGCCGCACCGCACGGCGCCTGCGGCCGGTCAGCCGGGACGGCCGCTGACGGCCGTGTCCCTGCTGTGCCCGGGCCCGGAGACGACGGGCGTGCCCGGGCTACCCCGGCCGAGGGCCGGGGGGCCGGGCGCCGCGGTCGACCTGATCGCCGCGGCGGCTCCCGCGGGGGTGCCCGGCGCGCTGGGCGCCGAGCTGCCGGACGGCTCCATCAGGCTGGTGGCGCTGCCCGGCGACGTGGAGCTGCGCCGCACCACGGTGGGGACGTCCGTGCCGGCCGCACCGGTCACGGGCGCGCGCGGTGGGCTCGTGGCGGCCTCGGGGGGGCTCGCGCCGACCCTGGCCGGGCTGCAGCGCTCGCTGGTTCCGGCGGGGGAGCGCCGCGCCCTCACGTCGGCGCCGTGCTCGGTCCCCCAGGCGGACGCCTGGCTGCTGGCGGGCTCGGGCCAGGCCGGGCGTCAGGAGCACCTGGTGCTGGTCAACCCGCACGGCACCGCGGCGACGGTGGATGTCACGGTCCTCGGGACCAGGGGTCCCATCATCGGCGTCGCGGGCCGCGGTGTCGTCGTGCCCGCGCGTGGGCGCACCGTGGTGCTGCTCGACGCGCTGGACGGTGCCGAGGTCAGCCCGGCCGCGCACGTGCAGGTGCGGGCAGGCACCGTCCACGCGACGCTCCACGACGGGTGGCTCGACGGGATCGTGCCCCGGGGCGGGGACGACGCGGCGGCCTCGGCCCCGCCGGAGACCCTGCAGGTCCTGCCCGGGGTCTCCGTCAGCGGGCCGGCCGATCCCGTCGTGGTGCGTGTCGCCGTGCCGGGCACGGCACCCTCCGACGTACGGGTCTCCGTCCTCGGCCCGTCAGGACCGGTGCCCGGTGCCATCGTGACCCGCCGGGTCGCGGGCCGGGCCACCGCGGACCTCGGGCTGCCGTCGCTGCCGTCCGGGGTGTATGCCGTCCAGGTGCAGGGCTCGACCCCGGTCGTGGCCGCCGCGTCGGTGGGCCGGGCGGACGGGGCCCGACCGGCCGGCCCCGCCACCGTGGCTGCGCCGGTGCGCGACCTGGCGTGGGCCGTGGCCGCGTCCCCCCTGCACGACCTCGCGGGCGTGCCGCTGGGCGTGCAGGCCGGCGTCGCCCTCGACGAACGCCTGTCCGTGGCCAACCCCACCTCACGACCCGCGACGGCCACGCTCACCCTGGTGGACCCGGCGGGGCTGCCGAGCCCTCGGCTGCTGACGGTCCCGGCGGCGTCCGCGGTCAGCGTGGCGGTGGGCGGCTCGGCATCGGTCTGGCTGCGCCCCGACGTCCCCGGGGTGCGGGCCGCCCTGGTCACCGAGGCCGAGGGCGGGCTGATCACCTCCAGCCCGCTGACGGCCCGGCCCCAGACGACCGTGCCGTTCGTGGTGTCCCGCCAGGGCTGACGGAGGTGCCTGCCGGTGGGCGGGTGGGCGCGCACTCGTCCCGGGGGGCGGGACCACAGCCCACCACCGATGGACTGCTCTCACACCCTCACCGTCAGCCCAGGTCGGGGTCGTAGCCGGGGTCGAGGTCCTCCGGCGACACCATGAGCAGCGCCGCGGCCTGCTCCACCACGACCAGGTCCACCAGCTGCTCGAGCTCGGTGCTCCCGCAGGCCCGGCTTTCCACCGGGCGTCGGTAGACCACGATCCGCGGGCGGCGGGAACCGTCGCCGGGCCGGGCGTTCCCGAGGGGGACCGTGCCCTCCTGCTCGCAGGTCCGCAGCACGTCGTCGGTGGGCACGAGCTCGACCGCCACCTCCACCCCGTCCAGCCGGCCGTCCGCGCGCGGTGCGATCCGGTCGACGGCCTCGAGGACGAACTGGTCGAAGCGGTCCGCTCGGGTGAGCATCTCCGGCACGGGGGGCCAGGCGAGCGGGCCGCGTCGCCCCCGGCCGCGTCGGTCTCGGGACAGTCGGCGAGCCGGGCCTGCGCAGGGGCTCTCGGCGGGGGGCGTGCTCACGTCGGGCATCCTACGGCGTGCCGATGGCCGCGGACCCGCGCGCGGGCTAGGGTGCACTCCCGTGACCGCTCCGCGCCTGTGCTCCAAGACCCCGTGCGGTCGTCCCGCCGTGGCGACCCTCACCTATGTCTATGCCGAGTCGCAGGTCGTGGTGGGCACCCTGGCGACCTTCGCGGAGCCGCACTCCTACGACCTGTGCGCGGACCACGCGCGTCGGCTGACCGCTCCACGCGGCTGGGACGTGGTGCGCCTCGTCCCGACCTTCGCGGACCCGGCGCCCGCGCCGGACGAGCTGGTGGCCATCGCCGACGCGGTCCGCGACCGCCGGGAGCAGGACCCGCCCCAGGGTGACCGGCAGGCCTCCCCGCAGCGCGCCACCACGTCCACCCGGCGGACCATCGTCGCCGCGACCGGCGTCCCGACCCAGGGTGATCGTCCGATCGGGCAGGTGACCACCGTCGAGGTGGGGCGTCGCGCCCACCTGCGCGTCCTGCGCGAGGAGGTGGACGGCGCTCCGCAGGGCGGGCCGGGTCGGGCCGAGGACGGCGAGGTCGTCACCGATCCCGGTCCTGACGGCCCACGCTGACCGGCTCCCCGGCCCAGGCTCGCCCGGTAGGGTGACGGCGTGACCTCCCGCACCGATCTCACCACCTTCGTGAAGGCCTACGACGTGCGCGGCCTCGTGCCCGACCAGCTGGACGCCAGGGTGGCGCACGCCCTCGGGTCCGCCTTCGCCCGCGTGGTGGCCCTGCCCGACGGCGCTGAGGGCGTCGTCATCGGACACGACATGCGTCCTTCCTCCCCGGAGCTGTCCCGGGCGTTCGCCGAGGGGGCCAGGCAGCACGGGGTCGACGTCACCCTGATCGGGCTGTGCTCCACCGACGGGCTCTACTTCGCCTCCGGCCACCTGGGTCTGCCCGGCGCGATGTTCACCGCCAGCCACAACCCCGCGGCCTACAACGGCATCAAGATGTGCCGCTCCGGGGCTCGCCCGGTGGGTCAGGACTCGGGCCTCGCGGCCATCCGCGACCTGGCGCAGGAGCTCCTGGACGGCGAGCCGGACCAGGCTCCGGCCGCGACCCCCGGCGAGATCCGGGAGCAGGACCTGCTCCGGGCGTATGCCGAGTTCCTGCGCGGGCTGGTCGACCTGTCGACGCCGCGACGCCGCACCCCGCTGCGGGTCGTCGTGGACGCCGGCAACGGCATGGGCGGGCTGACCGTCCCCGCCGTGCTCGGCGACGCGGCCGACCTGGACGCGCTGCCGATCGAGGTCGTGCCGATGTACTTCGAGCTGGACGGGTCCTTCCCCCACCACGAGGCCAACCCGCTGGAGCCCGCCAACCTGGTCGACCTGCAGCGCGCGGTCGTCGAGCAGGGGGCCGACCTCGGGCTGGCCTTCGACGGCGACGCGGACCGCTGCTTCGCGGTGGACGAGCGCGGCGCGGCGATCAGCCCGTCCGCGGTGACCGGCCTGATCGTCCAGCGGGAGGCCGCGCGGGCGGTGGCAGGCGGAGCGAACCCGGGCGAGCTGGCCTTCGTCCACAACGTCATCACGTCCCGGGCGGTGCCCGAGGTCATCGCCGAGGCGGGCGCCCGGGCGGTCCGCACCCGGGTCGGGCACTCGTTCATCAAGGCCACGATGGCCGAGCACGACGCGGTCTTCGGCGGCGAGCACTCGGCGCACTACTACTTCAAGGACTTCTGGTTCGCCGACACCGGCATGCTCGCCGCGATGCACCTGCTCGCGGCCCTCGCCGAGACCGACGACCCCGCCTCGCGGCTCGTCGCGCGCTTCGACCGCTACGTCGCCAGCGGCGAGATCAACTCGACGGTGGCCGACCAGTCCGCCCGCAGCGCCCTCGTGCGCGAGTGGGCGGTCGCGCGGGGGCTCGCCGTCGACGAGCTCGACGGGCTGACCGCCACCCACGAGCCGGGGGCGGACGGCGGCCTGTGGTGGGTCAACGTCCGTCCCAGCAACACCGAGCCGCTGCTGCGGCTCAACGTCGAGGCCTCCGACCGCGCCACCATGGAGCAGGTGCGCGACGAGGTCCTCGCGATCATCCGAGGAGAGGCCTGACCCATGAGCGACACCACCATCCAGCCCTGGCTGCGCGAGATCCTGCGGTCCCCCGGAGGCGAGCACCAGCTCGTCGACGGCACCGCTCCCGACGGCAGCCCGGAGCTGCGCTGCCCCGGGCTCGGCGTCGCCTTCCCCGTCGTGGACGGCATCCCGGTGCTGCTCATGGACGAGGCCCGACAGCTCTGACCCCTGCCGAGGAGGCTCCCGTGCCCCAGCTGGACGAGCGACTGCTCGACGACCTCGACGAGCTGCGCCGGCTCGACTCCCGCGACCACGTCCGGGCCCTGGCCACGGCCGGGGCGCAGGTGCGGGCCGGAACGACGCTGGCGCAGGAGGCCGGTGCCGCACGGCTGTCGCTGGACGACCGACCCCGCGCCGTGCTGGTGTGCGCGCTGGGCGGCTCGGCCGTGGTGGCCGAGGCGCTGGGGGTGCTCGCCGAGGACCACGGCCCGGTGCCGGTGGGGCGCCGGTCGACCGCGCCGCTGCCCAGCTGGGTGGGTCCTCTCGACGTGGTCGTCGCGGTCTCGTTGTCCGGCCGGGCCCCCGGCCCGCTGACCCTCGCCGCCGAGGCGGCCCGCCGCGGCGCCCAGCTGCTCACCGTCGGGGCCGCAGAGTCGCCCCTGGCGGACGTGTGCCGTCAGGCGCGGGGCGTCCACGTCCCCGTGCCGCCGGAGGTCGTCGCGTCCCGCACCTCGCTGTGGGCCCTGCTCACCCCGGTGCTCGTGGCCTGCGACGCCCTCGGGGTCGTGGACTGCGGCCCGGACCTCCTGGCCACGGTGGCCGACGAGCTCGACGCCCAGGCCGAGGCCTGCCGCCCCGGCTCCGAAAGCTTCGTCAACCCCGCCAAGGTCGCCGCCGTCCAGCTCGCCGAGACCGTCCCCGTGGTGCTCGGGGACGGCGCCGCCATGGGGGTCGCCGCCCGCCGCGCGGTCGCGGGGCTCGCCCGCACCGCGCGCATCCCGGCGATGTCCGGCTGGCTGCCCGACGACGCCTCCCAGGTGGTCGCGACCTTTGGCGGGCCGTTCACGGCTGCGGGCGGCCAGGGCGTCGGCGGTCACGCCACCGGCCCGGCGCGGGATATCTTCGCCGACCCCTTCCTCGACGCCGCCCAGACCCCGCCGCTGGGGCTGCTGCTGCTGCGCGAGGAGGGACCCGACGTCCCGCCGGCCCAGACCGCGCTGGCCGAGGCGGTCCTGCAGGAGGCGCGGGACACCGGGGTACGGGTCCACGAGATCACCGGCAGCGGGGGCCGCCGGGTGGTCCGGCTCGCCACCGTCCTGGCGCTCACCGACTTCACGGCGGCCTACGCCGCGCTCGGCCTGGGGCTGGACCCCTCCACGAACCCGCACGTGGCCGCCCTGCGCACCGCGACGATCCGCTGACGCGCGCCCGGTCGGCGACCCCGCGGATCACCTAGACTCGGGCGGTCGGCCCTTGCCGCCCGCAGCCTGCGGGTGGGTGGGCCGTACCTTCGCCATACCGATCGAAAGGCTCGTCACGTGACGATCGACCACAAGGTCCGCGACCTCTCCCTGGCCGAGGCCGGGCGGCACCAGATCCGCCTCGCCGAGCACGAGATGCCGGGCCTGATGGCGCTGCGCGAGGAGTATGCCGAGGCCCAGCCGCTGGCTGGCGCGCGGATCGCCGGCTCCCTGCACATGACCGTGCAGACCGCCGTGCTCATCGAGACGCTCACCGCCCTCGGCGCGCAGGTGCGGTGGGCGAGCTGCAACATCTACTCCACGCAGGACGAGGCGGCGGCGGCGGTCGTCGTCGGTCCGGGGACGCCCGAGGACCCGCAGGGCGTGCCGGTCTTCGCCTGGAAGGGCGAGACGCTGGAGGAGTACTGGGACTGCACCGACCAGATCCTCACCTGGCCCCAGGGGCAGCACGCCAACATGATCCTGGACGACGGCGGCGACGCGACGATGCTGGTGCACAAGGGCGTCGAGTGGGAGGCCGCCGGGCAGGTGCCCCCCACCACCGACGAGGACTCGGAGGAGTTCTCCGTGTTCAAGGCCCTGGTGCGTCGCACGATGGCCGAGGACCCGCAGAGGTGGACGACGGTCGCCGCGGAGATCAAGGGTGTCACCGAGGAGACCACCACGGGTGTGCACCGGCTCTACGAGCTGGCCCGCGCCGGTGAGCTGCTGTTCCCGGCGATCAACGTCAACGACTCGGTCACCAAGTCCAAGTTCGACAACAAGTACGGCTGCCGCCACTCGCTGATCGATGGGATCAACCGCGCCACCGACACGCTCATCGGGGGCAAGGTCGCCGTGGTGTGCGGCTACGGCGACGTCGGCAAGGGCTGCGCGGAGTCGCTGCGTGGCCAGGGCGCGCGCGTGATCGTCACCGAGATCGACCCGATCTGCGCGCTGCAGGCCGCGATGGAGGGCTACCAGGTCGCGCGCCTGGAGGACGTCGTCGGCCAGGGGGACATCTTCGTCACCACGACCGGCTGCTTCGACGTGATCCGCACCGAGCACATGGTGGCCATGAAGGACAAGGCGATCGTCGGCAACATCGGCCACTTCGACAACGAGATCGACATGGCCGGGCTGGCCAAGGTCTCTGGGGTCACCAAGACCGAGATCAAGCCGCAGGTCCACGAGTGGACCTTCACCCAGGAGGGCCCCGACGGGCAGCCCGCTGGCCGGTCGATCATCGTGCTGTCCGAGGGGCGCCTGCTCAACCTCGGCAACGCCACCGGTCACCCGTCCTTCGTGATGTCCAACTCCTTCGCCAACCAGACGATCGCGCAGATCGAGCTGTTCACCAAGCCGGGGGAGTACGCCAAGGACGTCTACGTCCTGCCCAAGCACCTGGACGAAAAGGTCGCCCGCCTGCACCTGGACGCGCTCGGCGTGCGGCTGACCGAGCTGTCCAAGCCGCAGGCGGAGTACCTCGGCGTCGACGTCGCCGGCCCCTACAAGCCCGAGCACTACCGCTACTGACCGGCCGCGAGTCGGCGGCGCCCGCCCTCATCCGGGGTGAGGGCGTCGCCGTCCGTCGTCCTGCTGCGCCGCACGGGTGAGCGAGGGCGAACACGCGGGGACGGCCATGACCCCTCCGTGATGGTGGCGGGCCGGTGTGTGAAGATGACGGACGACGTCGTGCAGTGAGGAGCAGCCCCGTGAAGCACCGGATCCTGGTCGTCGACGACGACCTCGCGCTCGCCGAGATGCTCGGCATCGTGCTGACCAGCGAGGGGTTCGACGTCACGCACGTGGCGACGGGCACGGCGGCGCTGCCGGCCTTCCGCGAGGTCAAGCCGGACCTGGTGCTCCTCGACGTGATGCTCCCCGGCATGGACGGGATCGAGGTCTGCCGACGGCTGCGCACCGAGTCGGGCGTGCCCATCGTCATGCTGTCCGCCCGCACCGACACCACCGACGTCGTCGTGGGGCTGGAGTCCGGCGCCGACGACTACATCGTCAAGCCCTTCAAGCCCGCCGAGCTGCTCGCCCGCATGCGGGTCCGGCTGCGCCGCGGCGAGGAGGTCGAGCAGGAGCACCTGACCATCGGCGACCTGACCATCGACGTGGCCGGACACGCGGTGCGCCGCGGGGACGAGACGCTCTCGCTCACCCCGCTGGAGTTCGACCTGCTGGTCGCGCTGGCCCGCAAGCCCTGGCAGGTCTTCACCCGCGAGGTGCTGCTGGAACAGGTCTGGGGCTACCGCCACGCCGGCGACACCCGTCTGGTCAACGTGCACGTCCAGCGGCTGCGCTCCAAGATCGAGCACGACCCCGAGCACCCCGAGATTGTGGTGACCGTGCGCGGCGTCGGCTACAAGGCCGGCACCGGCTCCTGACCGGCGGCAGTCCATGGCCCGCACCCTGCGCTCCGACCTCGCCTCGCTGCGGGACCAGGTCACGCGCACGGCGTCCGACGGGCTGTCCCGCACCTGGCCCTGGCTGCGGACGTCGCTCACCCGCCTGATCGAGCTCTGGCGGCGCTCGCTGATGATGCGCACCGTCGCCAGCACCATGCTGCTGAGCACGGCCATGCTGTTGATCGTGGGCTCCTACCTGCACGGGCGGGTCGCGGAGGGCCTGACCGACGAGAAGCGCGCGACGGCCAGCAACGACGCCGCCGCCCGGCTGCGGTCGGCACAGGCGCAGTTCGACCACGCCGACAAGACCGACGAGTCCAACCTGCGGCAGATGGCCACCGACATCGTCCAGCAGGACCACGCCCCGGACCGCTCCCGGGACGTGCTCATCACCCCCACCGTGGGCAACACCCGGGCGCCGCTGCCCACCGTGGCGGCGGGCGACATCTCCCTGGCCGAGGTGCCGGGGACGCTGCGCACCCAGGTGCGGGCGGACCGCACCCACCAGCAGCTGCAGATCGTCACCCTGCGCCGGGACGGCACCAGCGTCCCCGTCGTCCTGGTGGGCGCCCAGGTGCAGCTGCCCCCCGGGGCCGGCAGCTACGACCTCTACTACGCCTATCCCATGCGCGCGGAGGCGCGGGCGCTGGAGATCGTCACCCGCAACCTGCTCCTCGCGGGCGGGCTGCTCGTCGTCCTCATCGGCGGCGTGGCGTATGTCGTGACCCGGCTCGTCGTCGACCCCGTCCGACGGGCGGCGCAGGTGGCCGAGCGACTCGCGTCGGGCAGGCTCGACCAGCGGATGGCGGTGCGGGGGACCGACGACCTGGCGGTGCTCGGCCGCTCGTTCAACCGGATGGCGTCCAGCCTGCAGACCCAGATCGTCCAGCTTGAGGGCCTGTCCAAGGTGCAGCAGCAGTTCGTGTCCGACGTGTCCCACGAGCTGCGCACCCCGCTCACCACGGTGCGCATGGCTGCGGACCTGCTCTACGACGCCCGTGAGGGCTTCGACTCCCCGGCGGCCGCCCGCAGCGCCGAGCTCCTCACCGGCCAGCTGGAGAGGTTCGAGAACCTGCTCACCGACCTGCTGGAGATCAGCCGGATCGACGCGGGCGCCGCCAGCCTGGACCCCGAGCCCCTGGACCTGCGACGGCTCGCGCAGGAGGTCGTGGACGACTCCGCGGCGCTCGCCGCGCACCGCGGCAGCGAGGTGCGCGTGGTGGCTCCCGAGGTGCCGGTCCTCGCCGAGGGCGACCGCCGCCGGATCACCCGGATCCTGCGCAACCTGGTCGTCAACGCCATCGAGCACGGCGAGGGCGAGCCGATCACCGTGGAGATCGCCCGCAACGTGGACGCCGCGGCCGTGGCCGTCCGGGACAACGGCGTCGGCCTCAAGCCCGGGGAGGCGGCCAAGGTCTTCACCCGCTTCTGGCGCGCCGACCCGGCCCGGGCCCGCACCACCGGAGGCACCGGCCTGGGACTGTCGATCTCGATGGAGGACGCACACCTGCACCACGGCTGGTTGGAGGCCTGGGGTCAGCCCGGGGTCGGGTCCTGCTTCCGGCTCACCCTGCCGGTGACCTTCGGCGAGCCCTTCGGCGAGTCGCCGCTGCCGATGCAGCCGCGCGGGGTCCGGGTCAACCCGCCGGTCCTCGCCCGGTCCGCTGCTCCCGGGGGCGCCCGCGGGACGGCCGACACGGTGCCGGGCACCGCCCTCGACGTCGGCTTCCTGGGTCTGGAGGACCGCTCCCCGGCGGCCGCCAAGGACCCGACCTGGGCCAACCAGCCATGAGGCGCCATCTCCTCGGCATACCGTGGACGCTGGCCGCCGCGCTGGCGATCGGTGGCTGCCAGGGCCTGCCCGGGTCGAGCCCGGTGCAGCAGGGCCAGGTGGTGGGGCGGGGACCCGCGGAGGGGGTGCGGGTGATCCCCCGCGGACCGGTGCCCGGCTCGACCCCCGAGGCGCTGGTGACGGACTTCCTGCGGGCCGGGGTGGCGTCCGAGGACAGCGGCGTGGCCCGGGACTACCTCACCGGCCACGGCTCCGAGCAGTGGCACCCCGACGGCTCGGCCTGGATCTACGACGACGCCCGCCGCCCCACGGTCACCCAGGTCAGGCCCGGCACCGTGACCGTCAGCGGCGTGGTGTCCGCCCAGCTGGACCGCGAGGGGCACTACGTCGAGCTGCCCCCCGGACAGGTCCGCACCGCGACGCTCACCCTGGTCAGGCAGGGGGACGAGTGGCGGATCGACGGCGGGCTGGGGGCGTTGGCCTCAGCCTGGATCAGCCGCTCGGACCTGGGTCTCTACGCCTCCTCGCCGGTCGCGTACGTCGCACCCGGCCAGCACACCCTGATCCTGGACCGCCGCTGGTTCCTCGAGGGCTCGGGGCTGCTCACCCGGGTGGCGCGGGCCCAGCTGGCGGCGCCGCCGGCCTACCTGCAGGGCGCGGTCGAGACCGGCGTCCCGGAGTACACCGACCTCTCGCTCGGCGCCGTGGCCCTGGACCGGGGCCTGGCCCGGGTGGCGCTCACCGGCCGGGCGCTCAACGCCGACGACCGGGGCCGGCGCCTGATGTGGCAGCAGCTCACCGCGACCCTCACCTCGGTGACCGGCGTGGACCGGGTGCAGCTGGAGGCCGACGGGAGCACCCTGACGGCCCCGGGTCTGCCCGACGGACCCCTCGGCGCGACCGACGTGTCCCTCGCCGAAACCGCCCTGCCGACGGCCCCGGTGCTGCTCCGCCGCCGGGGCACGCTGGAGCGCGCGGACCCGGCCTCGCTGAGCGAGCAGGGCGGTCAGCGCGCCACCCGGCGACCCCTCGCGGGGCCGCCGCTGCCGCCCGTGGGACCTCAGTGGTCCCGGCTGGCGCTGTCCCCCGACGGGGAGGAGCTCGCGGGTCTGAGCAACGACCGCACGGACCTCGCGCGGTGGCACGGCACCCAGCTGGTGCGGCACGACAGGTTGGCCCAGGACCTGACCCGCCCGGCCTACGACACCCGCGGGTACCTCTGGGCGGCGGGCCGCACCGACGCCGGCACACGCCTGTTCGCCCTGGCCCGCTCGGACACCTCCGCCATGCCCCCGACGGCGGTCAACGTGCCCTGGCTGGCAGACCGGACGGTCCTCGCGCTGCGTCCCTCCCCGGAAGGGCAGCGTGTCCTCGTCGTCTCCCAGCCCACCGGCGGGGGCCCGGCCACCGTCGGCGTCAGCGGCGTCCTGCGCAAGGACGGGCGCCCGGTGGGCCTCGCCCAGCCGATCGCCGTCGCGGGCGCCCTGGTGTCCGTGGTGGACGCCACCTGGCTCGACGCCGACACGCTCGGCGTCCTCGGCCGGAACCGCGACCACCCGGCGCCCCACGTGGTCGTGGCCCCGATCAGCGGTCCCAGCCAGATCCTCGGACCGGTCCCCGGCGGCACGGCGATCACCAGCGTCGGCGGCGCGCGCACCATCGTCGTGCAGACCGACCGCGGACAGGCCCTGGTGCGGTCCGGCAACGGCTTCCAGCCGCTCGTGGCGACCGGGGACTTCGTGGTGCCCGGGCACTGACCCGGCGCATCGGTCCGGACACCTGCCCTGGGGACGGTGGCGGGTTCCGGGTCCGGTCGTCCACAGGGCGGGGTGAACGGGCCGGGCCGCCGGAGAGCGGGTGGGAGGGTGGGACCTCCGGCAGACACCTGGCAGGGAGGAGCCATGCGGGTCCGTGACCTCACCACCGCCCTCGCCGACCTGGCGCTGCCGCGCACCTGCGCGGTCTGCGGCCGCCCCGCGGGATCGCTGTGTGAGCCCTGCCGGGCCGACCTGTGGGGCTGGTGCCACGCCGGCGGTCCGCGGCGGGTTCGTCCCGATCCCGAGCCGGCCGGACTGCCTCCGGTGGTCGCGGCAGGTGTCAACGACGGCTCGCTGCGGCGTGCGCTGCACGCCTACAAGGACGAGCAGCGGCGGGACCTGCGCCCGCACCTGGCCGAGCTGCTCGCCCCGGCCCTGGACCTGGTGACCACCCGGGCGGGTGCGGGAGCGCAGGGCATGCCCGCCCTTGCCCGTCCGGTCGTCGTGCCGGTCCCCACCGCCCCGGCTGCGCGGCGACGCCGGGGCGACCGGCCGCTGGAGGCGCTCGCCGCCGCCGCCGCGGACCGGGCGGGCCTCCCGGTCGCCCGGCTGCTGGTCACCCGGGGTCCCCGTGCCGACCAGGCGGTCCTCGGCCATCGGGCGCGGGCGGCGAACCTGCACGCCACCATGGTGCTCGCTCGCGCCGGGTGTGCCGGTCCGGTCGTGCTGGTGGACGACCTGCTGACCACGGGCGCCACCCTGGTGGAGGCCACCCGGGCGGTGGAGGCGGGTGGGATGCCCGTGCTGGCCGCCGTGGTCGTGGCGGCGACCCGGCGACGTCCGGACGGCGGGACCTGTCGGGAACCCGTGGGCCCCGTTCGAACGTTGCGCTAGCGTCAGACAACGGCTCGACGACGAGTCGGGTCCTCCCGTCGCGCGAAGGAGGTGAGGAGCAGCTCTCAGCAGGCCAGGCAGGCCTGACCATCCCAGCGGTCCACGCCCCTTCCAGGAGGAGATTCCATGGACATCCAGATCACCGGTCGCCACCTTCCCGTCACCGACGCGTTCCGCGAGCGCGTGCACGACAGGCTCAGCAGGCTCGAGCCCTTCGTCAGCCGCGATCCCCGCCTGGACGTGATCGTGGCCAAGCAGGCCAGCGCCGCGGCCCCGGACGCGATCACCGTGGAGATCACCTGCCGCACCAAGGGCCCGGTCGTGCGGGCCGAGGCGACGGGGGACGACAAGGAGGCGGCCTTCGACGTCGCTGCCACCAAGCTCCTGGACCGGCTCAAGAAGGCCGCCGACCGGCGCCGCGGCCAGCGCCGCCGGGTCACCACCTCCACGGCCCCCGACCTCGCCGTCGGGCCTTTCGCCGACTCCGTGCTGACGGAGGTGCGCGCTCCCGCTCCCGAGACCGCCGCACCTGCTCCGGCGACGCCCGCGGAGCCGGACCAGGACGCCGGCCCCGAGGTCGTCGAGCTGCCCGACACCCCGATCGAGGTGCGCGTCAAGCACCACCGGTCCGCGCCGATGACCCTGGAGCAGGCGCTGGACCAGATGGAGCTCGTCGGCCACGACTTCTACCTCTACGCCGACGCGGACACCGGTGCGCCCAGCGTGCTCTACCGCCGTCGCGGCTGGTCGTACGGCGTCCTGCACCTGGACACCGAGCCCGCGACGGGCGTCGACGGGGAGCCCGCCGCCGAGGCGGAGGCCGCCACCGCCTGAGGGCACGGGCCGACCGGATGGGCCGGGCATCGCCTGGTTCACCCGGTCGGCCCAGCCCGCCCCGCGCCGGGGGAGACGGCCCGGCCCGGCGAGTCGTCCGGGGCACACGGCGCGGGTGCGGCTCGCCCGTGCCAGGATGCCGGTATGACGGGGAACAACGACGGCGTGTCCCAGGAGCGCATCCGGGTCCTGGTGGCCGACGACCACGTGCTGTACCGACGCGGGCTGGAGATGGTGCTGGCCCAGGAGCCGGACATCGAGATCGTGGGCGAGGCCGGCGACGGCGCAGAGGCGGTGCAGCTCGCCGAGGAGCTGGTGCCCGACATCGTGCTGATGGACGTGCGCATGCCCCGCCTGTCGGGTTCCGAGGCGACCGCTCGGGTGCGGGCGTCGGTGCCGTCGGTCAAGGTCGTGATGCTGACCATGTCCGACGAGCACCAGGACCTGTACGAGTCGGTGCGTGCGGGCGCGACGGGCTACCTGCTCAAGGACGTTCCCGGCGAGGAGATCGCCGACGGCATCCGGCAGGCCGCCGCCGGCCAGTCGCTCATCTCCCCGCCCATGGCGTCCAAGCTCCTGCAGGAGTTCGCGCACCTGATCAAGCGCGAGGACGAGCGGCCCGCGATGCCGGTCCCGCGGCTCACCGACCGGGAGCTGCAGGTCCTCAAGCTCGTCGCCCGCGGCCTGGCCAACAAGGACATCGCGACCGAGCTGTTCATCTCCGAGAACACGGTCAAGAACCACGTGCGCAACATCCTGGAGAAGCTCCAGCTGCACTCGCGGATGGAGGCCGTGATGTTCGCGGTCCGCGAGAAGATCCTCGACCTGCCCGAGTGACCCGGTGGCCGGGCATCCGCCGCAGCGGCGGCTCACCCTGCCCCAGGCCCGGCGTATGGCGCTGGCGGCGCAGGGCTTCGCCCGGGCGCGCCCGGAGCACCCCACCGCCCGCGACCTGACGCGCGTCCTGCAGACCGTGCAGGTCGTGCAGATCGACTCGGTCAACGTGCTGGCGCGCTCGCACTACCTGCCCTTCTGGTCGCGCCTCGGCGGCTACGACCGGGCCGCCCTGGACGGGCTGCGGGACCGGGCCCCGCGCCGGATGGTGGAGTACTGGGCCCACGAGGCCTCGCTGGTGCCGCCGTCGACCTGGCCGTTGCTGGGGTGGCGGATGGCCCGGGCGCACGACGACGCCTGGGGCGGGATGCGCCGGGTCGCCCGCGAGCACCCGGAGCTGGTGGCCGCGGTGCGTGCCGAGGTCTGCGAGCATGGCCCGCTCACGTCCCGCCAGGTCGAGGCCCGGCTGGTGGCGCGGCTGGCGCACGACCCGGCGCGGCCGCGGGACCGGTGGGGATGGAACTGGTCGCTGGTCAAGTCCGCCCTGGAGCACCTGTTCTGGGCGGGGGAGATCACCAGCGCCGGGCGGACGACGAGCTTCGAGCGACGCTACGCCCCGCTCGACCGGGTGCTCCCGCAGGCCCTGCTGGCGGACGCCCTCGCGGCCGCCCGCACCCCGGAGCGCGACGGCGACCGGGTGCGGGCCCTGGTCGAGCTGTCGGCCCGCGCCCTCGGCGTCGGCACCGTCCAGTGCCTGCGCGACTACTTCCGGCTGCCCGCGCCGCGGGTGGCACCGGCCGTCGACGCGCTGGTCGAGGAGGGCGTGCTCGTCCCGGCCGAGGTCGAGGGCTGGCGCCGTCCGGCCTACGTCCACCGCGACGCCCGGGTGCCGCGCCGGGTCACGGCGAGCGCGCTGCTCAGCCCCTTCGACTCGCTGGTCTGGCAGCGGGACCGGACCCGGGCGCTGTTCGGCTTCGACTACCGGCTCGAGATCTACGTGCCGGCGCACCTGCGCGTCCACGGCTACTACGTGCTGCCCTTCCTGCACGACGAGCGGCTCGTGGCCCGCGTCGACCTCAAGGCGGACCGCGCGACCGGGCGGCTGCTCGTCCAGGCGCGGCACCAGGAGGAGCATGCCGGGCCGGACGCCGTGGCCGCCCTCGACGAGGAGCTGGCGGCCCTCGGCGCCTGGCTCGACTGTCCCGAGGTGACCCTGGGGCTGAGCCCGCGGTGACCCCTGGCCCGAGACGGGGGCGGCCCGGGGTCAGCCGACGGTGGGACGGAGGTGACTGCCGACCTCCGGCATACGCACTAGTCTGAGCGGAGCGAGGGCCGGGCGACCGGCCCCGTGAGCCACCGATCACCGCGAGGGAGCACCACGTGTCCGTCATCGACCGTCTGCTGCGCGCCGGCGAGGGCAAGACCCTCCGCCGCCTGCAGGGCATCGCTGTCCAGGTCAACGCCATCGAGGCGAGCTACGAGGCGATGACCGACGCCGAGCTGCGCGCCGAGACCGACATCTTCCGCAGGCGGCTGCGCGACGGCGAGACGCTGGACGGCATCCTGCCCGAGGCCTTCGGCGTGGTCCGCGAGGCCTCCCGACGCACCCTGGGCAAGCGGCACTTCGACGTGCAGGTCATGGGTGGTGCGGCCCTGCACCAGGGCAACGTCGCCGAGATGAAGACCGGTGAGGGCAAGACCCTGGTGGCCACGCTGCCGTCATACCTGAACGCCCTGGAGGGCAAGGGCGTCCACGTCGTCACCACCAACGACTACCTCGCCTCCACCCAGGCCGAGCAGATGGGGCGCGTCCACCGCTTCCTGGGCCTGGAGACCGGCTGCATCCTGGCGTCGATGACCCCCGAGCAGCGCCGGGTGGAGTACGCCAAGGACATCACCTACGGCACCAACAACGAGTTCGGCTTCGACTACCTGCGCGACAACATGGCGTGGACGCCGCAGGAGATGGTGCAGCGGCCGCACAACTTCGCCATCGTGGACGAGGTCGACTCGATCCTCATCGACGAGGCCCGCACCCCGCTGATCATCTCCGGTCCCGCGGACCAGGCGACCCGGTGGTATACCGAGTTCGCCAAGCTGGTGATGCGGCTGGAGCGCGGCGAGGACGGCCGCGGCGACTACGAGGTCGACGAGAAGAAGAAGACCGTCGGCATCTTGGAGGCGGGCATCAACAAGGTCGAGGACTACCTCGGGATCGACAACCTCTACGAGTCGGTCAACACCCCGCTCATCGGCTACGTCAACAACGCGATCAAGGCCAAGGAGCTGTTCAAGCGGGACAAGGACTACGTCGTCATCGACGGCGAGGTCCTGATCGTCGACGAGCACACCGGTCGCATGCTGCCGGGCCGGCGCTACAACGAGGGCATGCACCAGGCGATCGAGGCCAAGGAAGGCGTCGAGATCCAGAACGAGAACCAGACCCTCGCGACGATCACGCTGCAGAACTACTTCCGGCTCTACACCAAGCTCTCAGGCATGACGGGCACCGCCCAGACCGAGGCCGCCGAGCTGCACCAGATCTACAAGGTGGGCGTGGTCCCGATCCCCACCAACCGGCCGATGATCCGCAAGGACCTGCCCGACCTGGTCTACCGCACCGAGACCGCGAAGTTCGAGGCCGTGGCCGACGACCTGGTCGAGCGCCACGCCAAGGGCCAGCCGGTCCTGGTCGGCACCACGTCCGTGGAGAAGTCGGAATACCTCTCCGAGCTGTTGCGCCGCCGTGGCGTCCCGCACCACGTCCTCAACGCCAAGCATCACGCGTCCGAGGCGGCGATCGTCGCGGAGGCCGGCCGCAAGGGCGCGGTCACCGTGGCCACCAACATGGCCGGTCGAGGCACGGACATCATCCTGGGCGGCAACCCCGAGTTCCGGGCGATGCAGGCGTTGAAGGCCCAGGGTCTGGACCCCGACGAGACGCCGGAGGAGTACGAAGCCGCCTGGGACGTGGCGCTGGCCGAGGCGGAGGCCGGCGCCAAGGACGCCCACGAGGAGGTCGTCGCGCTCGGCGGACTGTACGTCCTGGGCACCGAGCGCCACGAGTCGCGGCGCATCGACAACCAGCTGCGTGGCCGGTCCGGGCGTCAGGGCGACCCCGGCGAGAGCCGGTTCTACCTCTCGCTGCAGGACGAGCTCATGCGGATGTTCAACGGGCAGATGGTCGAGACCTTCATGGCCCGGGCCAACATCGAGGAGTCCGTGCCGATCGAGTCCAAGATGGTGAGCCGTTCGATCGCCAGCGCCCAGACCCAGGTCGAGGGCCGCAACTTCGAGATCCGCAAGAACGTCCTCAAGTACGACGACGTCCTCAACCGCCAGCGCACCGTGATCTACGACGAGCGCCGCAAGGTCCTCGAGGGCCAGGACCTGCAGGAGCAGATCCGGATCTTCCTCAACGACGTCGTCGACGCCTACGTCACCGCCGAGACCGGCGAGGGCTTCCCCGAGCAGTGGGACCTGGAGCGGCTGTGGACCGCGCTGCGGCTGATCTGGCCGGTGAGCGTGTCTTGGCAGGAGCTGGAGGACGAGGCCGGCGGCCGTGCCGCCATGCGCCCCGAGGACCTGGCCCTGGAGCTCAAGTCCGACGCGCAGCACGCGTACGACCGCCGCGAGGCCGAGCTCGGTGAGCACGTCATGCGCGAGGTGGAGCGGCGGGTGGTCCTGTCGGTGCTGGACCGCAAGTGGCGTGAGCACCTGTACGAGATGGACTACCTGCAGGAGGGCATCGGCCTGCGGGCCATGGCCCAGCGCGACCCGCTGGTGGAGTACCAGCGCGAGGGCTACCTGCTCTTCGAGGCGATGATGGACGGCATCAAGGAGGAGTCCGTCGCCTACCTGTTCAACCTCGACGTCGAGATCGGCGAGGAGGAGGCGGCGCGGTTGGCCGAGGCGGCGCGTGAGCGCCAGCAGCTGCACTACTCCGCCCCGAGCGAGGACGGCTCGGTCGAGGAGCACGACGAGGGCGCCCAGCCCGCCTCGCGGCGCGCGCGTCGTGGGGGCCGCAAGGGTCGTCGTCGCTGAATCGCGTACGACACCGACGGGCCCGGCAGGACATCACGTCCTGCCGGGCCCGGTCCGTCCCCGGAGTACGTCGACCAGAACGCGGGAGCGGCGCCCTGGCCGGCGCGCCCGCGAGCAGCGGTCAACCGACAGTCATCGCGTCGATGACCCACCGCCCGTCCCGACCCACCATCCGGAAGGCGAGCGCGCGAGCGCGGTCTCCGATCATCACCACGGCGGCGACCTCGGCCACCCCGTCGCGGGGCTCGGCGACGCGTACCCGCCGCACCACCGGGCGTCGGCCGCGACCGGGATGACGGGTGGGCGCCAGCTGCGCGCCGCGGGCCAGCCGGGCGTAGACCTCCGTCGTGGTCCACCGGACCAGCTGGCTGATCGGGCGGTGGGCGGCCAGGACCTCGACCACGGCCTGGCTCACCTGCTGGGCCCAGGCGGAGGCGGGCGGCAGGTCGGCGCTCGCGGTGGGCTGGGGGCCGAAGGCCGCGTCCCGGTGCCGGAAGTCGAGGTCGAGGGTCCCCTGGCCGACGGTCCAGCCGTGGTGACCGTCGTCGGGGGAGGACGGGTGGCCGACCGGCTCGGGAACGATCCGGGGCGCGGGCCGTACGTAGGGCCTGGGGGCTGCTGCGAGGCTCATCGGAGGCTGCCGGCGCGCTCGAAGGCGGGGACGTGCAGCACCTGACCGGGCAGGAGCAGATCGGGGTCCGGGCCGATGGTCTCGCGGTTCGCCAGGTGCCACGCGTGGCAGGCGGCAGCGATCTCGGCGTCCGAGGAGTGCGGCGGCAGGTGCGCCGCAGCCAGGGCCCACAAGGTGTCGCCGCGGAGCACCACGACCTCGTCCGGTCGTGGACGTCCCGGGGTCCGGTGCGTCGCCGGGCGGGGCCGGGCTCCGACGTCGGGGCCGCCCTCCGTCGGGCTAGGCGGCTCGGGCAGCAGGTCCGGCTGGACGGGCGCGCGGTCGGTCGGTGCGCGGAGCGCGTCCGCCCCGGCCAGGTCGGGCACCACCGTGGTGGCCGCCTCCAGGGCGGCGGCTGCGGCCACGGGTGCGGGACGGGGCGCGGCCTGGGCCGGGGAGGTGGCCGTCGCCGTGCCGACGCCGAGGAGGGCCGCGGCAAGTCGTAGGCGACGGTCCCGCCCCGCCACCGCGAGCCGGCTAGGAGCGCCGCGCCGCAGGTCGCGGGCGAGCAGCAGGAGATCGGTCGCGGTGCGTCCGAGCCAGCAGGTGGCGAGGGCCCCCGAGGCCGCCAGTGCGGTCCTGCCGAGCAGGGAGGGGAGGTCTCCCGACGGCCACGTACGCACGGCCGCGAGGGTGGCCACGGCGACCGCCGCGGCCAGCAGGCCCAGGACCGCAGCGGTCGACCAGACGCGGAACGCGGCGGCGCGGGGGTGGTGAGAAGTGACGGGCATGAAGTCAACTTAGGCAGTTTGCCTGCGTTTGCCTATGAATGATGCCGAAAGAGCGCGACCTGGTACTTACGGTGAGTAACCAACCACCCGAGGTGTCCGGGGGGTGGGCCATTGTGCCTACCGCGACCCTGGGGACCGACGGACTCGTACGCTGGGGTCCAGGGAGCGCTGCCGACCGACGCGCAGCCAGGCACCGAGAGGGGACCATGGGGCGCTGGGACGAGCTCTTCGACGACCTGGAGGGGCGCTGGGCGGAGGAGGAGCGGGCGCAGGAGCTGGGTTCCGTCCCCGACCGGGTGCGCCGCGACCGGGGCAGCACCACGATCCTGGGCCGGGCACTGGCCGCCGAGGGGCGTTCGCTGCAGGCGGTGCTCCCCGGGGGCGAGATGCTCCACGGCGTGCTCACCGACGCCGGGGCCGGCTGGCTGCGGCTGGAGGCCGACGACCGGGCGCAGGTGGTGCGCACGGATGCGGTCCGGCACCTGGCGGGGCTGCCCCGTGCGGCTCGGCCGGGTGGTCGGGTGGCGGACCGCCCGGTGGGGGCTGCCGTGCGCGACCTGGCGCGGGACCGGCGTGCGGTCCGCGTGCACCTCACGGCGGGTGAGGTCCTGGAGGGCATGGTGCAGGCCGTCGGTCATGACCATGTCGACCTGGCGCTGGTGCCCGCGGACGTCCCCGCTCGACGTGGCGTGGCCGCCCGTCTGGTCACCGTCCCCCTGGACGGGATCGCCGCGATCCGTCAGGTGTGAGGGCGCTTGCCCGAGGTCAGGCCTCGGACTCGCTCTGACCGAAGGGGTGCGCAGCCACGAAGGCCCTGGTCTCGGAGTACATCCGCTGGATGTAGTCCTCGAGGACGCTGCTCTCCACGCGCCACTGCCCCCGGCCGCCGACCTTGATCGCCGGCAGCTCTCCCGACCGCACCAGCGCATAGGCCTGGGCGGACGAGATGTCCAGCACCTCGGCCACCTCGGCCAGCTGGATGAAGCGCTTGGGCATGCGCAGCTCTCCTCGTGCGATCGGCTGCCGGGCGCTCCGGCTCGACCCGAGTGTAGGACTGCCGTCCGGCCCTCGGACGAGCGCCTGTGGACAGCGGCGGTGACGAGGCCGGCCCTGTGGATGACGGCCGCCCTCTCCGGCGCCGGGGCGCCACCATGGAGCGCAGGAGTGGCCGCGCCCGCGGCCGGTGAGGAGGACCCCGTGGCACCGTGGCGACCGTGGACAGGACGGGCCGGCGCGCCGGCCGCCGGCGAGCAGGCCCGCAGCGCCCGTCGTCTGCGTCAGCCCTCGTGGCGGGACGGTCGGCTCCTCGTCGGGCTGCTCCTGGTGCTGGCCAGCGTGGCGCTGGGGTCTCGGCTCGTCGCCGCGGCCCAGGACACCACGGCGGTCTACGTCGCCACCCGCGACCTCGGGGCCGGCGAGGCCCTCTCCGCCGCGGACCTGCGTCCGGTGCAGGTCCGTCTGGGCTCCCTGCAAGGCGACTACCTCCCGGCCGGTGGACTCCCGGGCGACCGTTCGCACGTGGTGCGGTCCGTCGCGCGCGGTGAGCTGGTGCCGCTCTCGGCGCTGGGCTCGCGGGACCAGGTCGCCCAGCGGCAGGTGTCCGTCCCCGTCCCGGCGGGATCGACCGGCCCGCTCGTGCGCGGCACCGCCGTGGAGGTCTGGGTGAGTCGGCACAGCTCGGAGGGTGGCGCCGACGTCTATGCCGCACCCCGGCTGGTGGTCGGCAACGCCTCGGTCGCACGCGAGCCGGAGCAGTCGACCAGCCTCACCGGGGGTGGCAGCACCGTCGCCCTGCAGGTGTGGGTGCCCACCGCCACCGTCCCGGCCCTGCTGGCGGCCGTGGACGCCAAGGACCGGGTGACGGCCGTCCCCCTGCCCGGCGCGGTCCTGCGCAGCGGCTCATGAGCGGGGGACCTCGTCCGTCCGTCCTGACCGCGCTCCCGGACGGGTGGGACGCCGACGTCGTCGCCGCGCTGGGCGCGAGGGTGGCCGTGGGTCGCCGGTGCGTCGACCTGCCTGACCTGCTGGCGGCCGCCGAGGCCGGCCTGGGCGACGTGGTCCTGCTCGCGGCGCGCTTGCGCGGGCTCGACCTGAGCGCCGTCCGGGACCTGCGGCTGCGGTCCGTCGGTGTCGTGGGGGTGGTCTCTCCGGGGGAGGAGGCTGACGAGGCCGGCCTGCGTCAGCTGGGCGTGAGCACCCTGGTCCCGGCCGACGCGGCTCCGGCCGATCTGTACGCCGCGGTGGTGGCCGCCCTGGCGCGCACCGCGGCGGCGCCACCGGCGGACCACCCGGTGGGCGCGGCCGATCTCGCGGACGCGGCGTCGAGGGCTCCCGAGCCGGAGGGCCGTGGGCGGGTGGTCACGGTGTGGGGACCCCACGGGGCGCCCGGTCGGACCACCCTCGCCGTCAACCTCGCGATCGAGCTGGGGCGGGCCGAGGTGCGGACGTTGCTCGTCGACCTGGACACCCACGCCGCCTCGGTCGCTCAGCACCTGGCCGTGCTGGACGAGGCACCGGGCCTGGCTGCCGCCTGCCGGGCCGCCGAGCACGGCACCCTCGACCGGCTGTCCCTGGCCCGGCTGGCACCCGAGGTCGCCACCGGCGTGCGGGTGCTGACCGGGATCCCTGCGGCCGACCGCTGGCCGGAGGTCCGGTCCGCGGCCGTCGAGCGGATCCTGGACGTCGCCAGGCTCGAGCACGACCTGGTCCTGGTCGACTGCGCCGCCTCGCTGGACGACGACGAGGAGCTGAGCTATGACACTCTCGCGCCTCGCCGCAACATGGCCACGCTCACGGCGCTGGAGGTGGCGGACGAGGTCCTGGCGGTAGGGGCGGCGGACCCGGTGGGACTGCAGCGCCTGGTCCGCGGGCTGCACGAGCTGAGGAGCAGGGCCGTGGAGCCGGGGACGGTCGTCGTGAACAAGCTGAGATCGGCCGCGGTGGGACCACGGGCGGGGGAGCGGGTCGGCGGGCTGCTGGAGCGGTTCGCCGGGGTCGGTCAGCTCCGGCTGCTGCCCTTCGACCCCGACGCGGCCGACCGTGCGTTGCTGGCAGGTGTCGGCCTGGGGGAGGCGGCCCCCGGCTCCCCGCTCGCGCTGGCCGTGGCCGACGTGGCCAGGCTGCTGGACGCGCGGCGCCACCTGGGGGACGGGCCCGGCGAGGGTTGAGGCACGGGAGCGCCCCGGACGCCGCTACCCATATGGACGCATCTGCCCGATTCGTGCCCCTGTGCGAAGGCATGCGCATATAGTTCAAAGTCCTGACTCACAGTTGCCACCTTGCGCCTGCCGCGCAGGAATGAGGGAAGGCAGTGCGCGCTGCTCGCAGGCGCCCGTAGGGTGGTCGAGCCGACACGGAACGACAGGACGACAGGAAGAGGTAGGGGGCAGATGACGGTCCAGCAGGAGCTCCGGGGAGCAGCCGAGCCCCAGAGCGAGGAGCGCCGCCAGCCCACGACCCGACCCAGGATCTCCTGGACCTGCGACCGGCCGTACGTCGTGCCGGCAGCCGTCGCAGGACGGGAGCGGACGCCCGAGGAGGTCGAGCGTTTCGACCCCGTCGCGCGAGCCCGGACGCGCCGCGCCCGGTGGGAGCGACCGACCATGGTCCAGGCGGTCGTCGGCGACGTCCTGATCGCCATCTGCCTGACGTTCGTCCTCATGGTCAACGACCAGCGGACCCTGCATCAGTCGATCGGCGGTGCCGTGGGCACCGGCGTGCTGTGGTGCGTGTTGCTGCTCATCCGCCGCGGTTACGACCTGCGGCGGATGAGCGAGGTGACCGCCGCGGTCCAGGCCGTCGCGGGGGCCGCCTTCGGCGCGATGGCGGTCCTGGGCTTCCTGTCCTACGCCATGAAGGTGGAGCTGCCACGACGCTATGTCCTCGTGGGCGTCCCGGCGATCGCCTTCCTGACGATCGTCCACCGACTGATGGTGCGCCACACGCTCAAGCGTCGCCGCACCTGCGGCGACGCGATGCTCCGCACGCTGGTCGCCGGTGACGGCTCGACCGCAGGGGCGTTCGCGCACGAGCTCGCCACCACCAAGGACCACGGCATGCAGGTCATGGGCATGGCCCTGGCCAGCCTGGACGTGGTGCCCATGACTCCCGGCGCCTCGCAGGTCCCGGTGTGGGGCGTGCTGTCCGAGATCCCGCAGCTGGTCGTGGACCACGACATCGATGTCGTCGTGGTGACCGGGGGCGGTCTCTCCGGCACCTCTCTGCGCCGGCTCTCCTGGGCGCTGGAGCGCGTGGGGGCCGACCTCGTCGTCGCCCCGGGGATGGTCGACACGACCCCCTCGCTGGTGACCATGCAGCCGACCGCCGGCCTGCAGCTGCTGCACTGGGAGCGCCCCTCCGACAAGCTGGGCCGCGGCATCCTCAAGAACATCCAGGACCGGACCATCGCCCTGCTCGCGATCATCGGGGTGTCGCCGATCCTGCTGATCACGGCCGCGGCCGTCAAGCTCACGAGCAAGGGTCCGATCTTCTACACCCAGCAGCGACTCGGGCAGGACGCGCAGCCGTTCACCATGATCAAGTTCCGCAGCATGGTCACCGACTCGGACGCGCTGCGAGCCCAGCTCGTCAAGCAGCACCAGTCCCAGACGGGACAGGGCAACAAGGTCCTGTTCAAGATGGCGGACGACCCCCGCATCACCAGGGTGGGCAAGATCATCCGCCGCTACAGCATCGACGAGCTGCCGCAGCTGTTCAACGTGCTTCGCGGCGACATGGCCCTCATCGGTCCTCGGCCTCCCCTGGCCGAGGAGGCCGAGAAGTACCACGACAAGGACAACCGCAGGCTCCGCGTCAAGCCGGGGCTGACCGGTCTGTGGCAGGTCAGCGGACGCTCCAACCTGGACTGGGACCAGTCGGTCAACCTCGACCTGCGCTACGTCGACAACTGGTCCCTGGGGATGGACATGCAGATCCTGCTGAAGACGGCCCGAGCGGTCCTCAAGGGTGACGGCGCCTACTGAGAGCCGCCGCACAGCCACCGTCGACCGGGCGCTCCGAGGAGGGGCGCCCGGTCGACGCATCTGGGACGATGGCCCGGTGAGCGAACGGCTGACCCCCCTGGACGCGTCCTTCCTCTACCTCGAGCGCCCCAACGCGGCGATGCACGTGGGCGCGGTGATGGTGTTCGCGCCGGACGCCCAGGCACCCGACCACGCGGAGCTGCTCGAGCGGGTGGGGACTCGCCTGCCGCGGGTGCCTCGCTACCGCCAGCGCGTGCGCACCGTCCCCGGGGGGATCGCCAACCCGGTCTGGGTGCCCGACCAGTCCTTCGACGTGACCTACCACGTCCGCGCCGCAGCCCTGCCGCGGCCGAGCACCAGGGAACAGCTCGACGAGTTCGTGGCCCGGGTCCTCGCCCGGCCCCTGGACCGGAGCCGCCCGCTGTGGGAGCTCTACCTCGTGGAGGGCCTGGAGGACGGGGGCTTCGCGGTGGTCACCAAGACCCACCAGGCACTGGTGGACGGCATCGAGACGGTCGACATCGCCCAGGTCGTGCTCGACGACACCCCGGTCGCGGACGTCCCGCCCCCGGCGCCGTGGGCTCCCGGGCGCGAGCCCAGCGATCTGCAGCTGGTCGTGGGCTCGGTCCTCGGGGCGATCCGGAGGCCGGGTCGGGTGCTGGAGGCGGTCGACGCCGGCGTGGGCGAGCTGCGCCGGGCTGCCGAGGGCGTCCTGGCCGGGGCGGGGCAGGTGCTCTCCGCGGTCGCCACCACCGCGTCCCGTCCCGCCCACCGCAACGCCCTGAACGGCCCCACCGGCCAGGCCCGCCGCTATGTCACCGTGGCGACCGACCTCGAGGACTACCGCGTCGTCCGGGAGGGGGTCGACCGCGGCGACGTGGGCCTGACGCCCAGCATCAACGACGTCGTCCTGACCGTCGTGACCGGCGCCATACGGTCCTGGCTGGAGAGCCGCGGTGAGGTCGTCGACCGCGCCACCTCGGTCCGGGCGCTGGTCCCGGTCGGCATCCGTCCCGAGGGGGTGGACCAGGCCGGGTCGAGCCGCGTGACGGCCTGCTTCGTCGACCTGCCGGTGGGAGAGCCCAGCCCGGTGGTCCGGCTGCACCAGATCGCCTTCGCCATGTGGCGGCAGGTGGACCGGGGCCGGGCGATGGGGGCAGACACCCTGGCGGGGCTCGCGGGATTCGCGTCGCCGACCCTGCACGCCCTGGCCGCGCGGATGGGTGGGCTCGCCTCCCGCGCCTTCTTCAACCTGGTCGTCACCAACGTCCCCGGCCCCCAGGAGCCGCGCTACCTGGGCACGACCACGATGACGGAGACCTATCCTGTGATGCCGGTCGCCGACGGGCAGGCGCTCGCCCTCGGCGTGACGTCCTACGACGGACGGGTCTACTACGGCATCAACGCCGATCGTGACCTCGTCCCCGACCTCGCCGTCCTCGCCCAGGCGATCTCCGACTCGCTCGCCGAGCTGGTCGAGCTGGTCGAGCTGGCCTGACCTCCAGGAGCTGATCCCATGGCCGTGCGCCGCACCTACCTGCCCCTCGACCTCGACGACCTGAGGGCCCTGCACGACCGCGGCGAGGTGACCGCCGCGGCCCTGGAGGGTGCCTGCGCGGTGACGGCGGCGGTGGCTCGCGAGCTGCCCGACGACGACGAGGAGGAGCGCGAGTACGACGCCCTGCGGGAGTGCGCGGCGGTCGCCGCGGAGCGGGCGGGTGCGCGCCGCCGGGTGATCGCCGCCGCGGACCTGGCACCTGCCGGCGTGGCCGACGTCCCGGACGGCTACGCCTTCGTGCGGGTGACCTCGCCCGTCCGGCTCGGGCAGCTGGTGTCCTTCCACGTCGACGAGACGACGGCCCACGAGGACGAGGACCTGCTGTGGTACGACGTCAGCGAGCTGGCCGAGGTCCTGCGGCTCGTCGAGCAGGACTGATCCGGGGTCAGGGCGTCGTCGGGCCGAGCTCGGACCGCACCCGACGCACGACGTCGAGGAGGGCCTGTTCGTCAGCCCGGAGCCGGGCATCGGCGAGCAGGCTCTCGGGCGAGGCGTCCCGGCCGGATCGCGCCGCGGCCGCACCCTCCCAGGTGTCGGACAGCACGGTGCCGTGACGTGCCAGGGCCTCGGCCAGGGGAACGAGGGTCCGGAGCACCCGGGCGGCCTCGGACCCCGTGGGGGCCGGCAGCTCCCGGTGCAGCCGCGCGAGGGTCGCCGCGGCAGCGCAGACCGAGGCCGGGTCCGGGTCGGCAGGCCCGACGCTCACCGGGCGGGCCCGGCGCGCTGCAGGTCGACGGGGGCCGCCGTCGACCACCAGACGGCCGACCCACCCGGCCCAGGGTCCTGGCCGGTCGGGTCCTGACCCAGCGCCTCCAGCCGGTCCGCCAGCAGCTGGAGGCAGGACACGAGCTCGTGCTGCACGACGGGGGAGGCAGCCATGGTCGCCGTCGTCCAGTCCAGCTCGTCGACGGCACGGGCCAGCGCGGCGGAGGTGGGCGGCAGGACGGGCACGTCGGCACTCTAGCCAGCCGGGGCGAACCGGGACGGCCACCACCCACAGGGTTGTATGGCGAACCGGGTCCTCGCATGGCCCTCGCGGGCGCGCGACGACCCGGTGGCTCGACATGAGAGGGGACGTCGGGCGCCGGTCCGGATAGGCGTGGGGTGGCCTGTCGGTCCGCACGGCATACGGCTAGTCTCGGCCCCAGTGCACAAAGTCGTGCACCCGTCGAGATCGATGAGGTACTCACAGGCCATGTCTGCATCCTTCGACCAGTCCCGCGAGGAGCTGCTCACCGCAGCTGCGGAGGTGGCAGGGCGCTCCCGGGACGGCACCACCGTCCAGCTCCTCCACCGTTACTACCGCCACACCGCCACCGAGGATCTGCGCGCCAGACCGCCGGAGGACCTGCTGGGCGCGGCCCTGGCCCACCGGGACCTGGCGCGTCGCCGCGAGCCGGGCACGGCCCTGGTGCGGGCGTTCACGCCCACGGTGGCGGAGAACAAGTGGTCCTCGGGGCACACGGTGGTCCAGGTCGTCACCGACGACATGTCGTTCCTGGTCGACTCGGTCACCGCGGCGATCATGCGTGACGGACGCACGATCCACGACCTGGTCCACCCCCGGCTCGTGGTGCGCCGCGACGTGACCGGCCAGCTGGTGGAGATCCTCGACGTCGACCCCGAGGACGCCCCGCGCGGGGCCTTCGACGTGCACGTCGAGTCCTGGATGCACGTCGAGATCGACCGGGAGTCCGACAGCGCCGACCTGCGTGCCCTGGAGCAGCACCTGGTGCAGGTGCTGGGCGACGTCCGCGAGGCCGTCGAGGACTGGCCCAAGATGCGCGAGCGGGCCGAGTCCACGGCCGCCGTCCTGCGCGAGCGCCCGCCGGCCGACGTGCCCGGCGAGGAGATCGACCAGGCCGTCCGGCTGCTCGACTGGCTCGCGGCGGGGAGCTTCACCTTCATCGGTTCCCGCGACTACGTCCTGGCCGGAGAGGATGAGGACCTGACCCTGCGTGCGGTGCCGGGCACGGGTCTGGGGATCCTGCGCTACGACGAGCGTCAGGCCTCGATCGCCCACCTGGAGGGGGCGGTGCGGGCCAAGGCGCTCGAGCCCCACCTGCTGGTCATCACCAAGGCCAACTCCCGGTCCACGGTGCACCGCTCGGTCTACCTCGACTACATCGGCGTCAAGACCTTCGACGCCGAGGGTCGGGTGACCGGGGAGCGGCGCTTCCTGGGCCTGTTCACCTCCGGGGCGTACACCGAGTCCGTGCTGCGCATCCCGGTGGTGTCGGACAAGGTCGCCGAGGCGCTGCGCCTGTCCGGCTACGGTCCTGACAGCCACGACGGTCGCGACCTCGTGGGCGTCCTGCAGACGTTCCCCCGTGACGAGATCTTCCAGTCCGACCCGGCCACCCTGGCCGAGGTCGCGACCTCGATCATCCACGCCAAGGTACGACGGCAGCTGCGCGTCTTCCTTCGCGAGGACGTCTACGGCCGCTTCACCTCCGTCCTGGTCTACCTCCCTCGCGACCGCTACAACACCGAGACCCGGTTGCGGATCGAGGGCCTGCTGCGCGCCACCTTCGGCAGCGACCAGATCGACTACACCACCCGTGTCAACGAGTCGACGCTCGCCCGGCTGCACTTCGTGGTGCGCGGCGAGCAGGGCGCCACCCTGCCCGACGTCGACCGAGCAGCCTTGGAGAGCAAGATGATCGAAGTTACCCGTGCCTGGGCCGACGACCTCGGCGAGGCGGTCACCAGCGAGCATGGTGAGGAGGCGGCCGCCGCTCTGCTCAAGACCTACGGGCAGGCCTTCTCGGAGTCCTACAAGGAGGAGTTCGGCGCGCGCGTCGCCGTCGTGGACATGGCGCACCTGGAGGCGTTGACCCCCGGCGAGCTCGGGCTGAGCCTGTACCAGCCGCTCGGCTCCGACGCCCGCGAGCGGCGCATGAAGGTCTACACCGACCACGAGCTGTCCCTCTCCCGGGTGCTGCCGATCTTCACCGACCTCGGGGTCGAGGTGACCGACGAACGGCCCTATGTCGTGGACCGGGCGGGGCGTGAGCCGGCGCACGTCTACGACTTCGGACTGCGCGCGGCCCGCGACGGCGACTGGGAGGACCATGGCGGCGACGTCCGGGCCCACGTCCAGGAGTCCTTCGCACAGGCCTGGACCGGGGAGATCGAGTCGGACCGACTCAACTCCCTGGTGCTCGCCGCCGGCCTGACCTCGCGTCAGGTCGTCATCCTGCGCTCCATCGCCAAGTACCTCCGGCAGGCGGGGACGACCTTCACCGCGGCCTACATCGAGGACGTGCTGGTCGGCAACCCCGAGATCAGCCGGATGCTGGTCGAGCTGTTCGAGACCCGTTTCGGCATCGAGGCCTTCCCCGACGACGAGGAGGGTATGACGCAGCGGCGCGCCGCCGAGGAGGCCGTGGTCGCCCGCATCACCGACGCCCTGGAGCAGGTCGCCTCACTGGACGCCGACCGGATCCTGCGGTCCTTCCTCGGCACCATCCAGGCGGTGCTGCGCACGAACTACTACCAGCGCACGCAGGACGGGGCGCCCAAGCCCTACCTGTCGATGAAGCTGGACCCGCACGCGGTGCCCGGCCTGCCGGCCCCGAAGCCGAAGTTCGAGATCTGGGTCTACAGCCCGCGGGTCGAGGGCGTGCACCTGCGCTTCGGCAACGTGGCCCGTGGTGGTCTGCGCTGGAGCGACCGTCGCGAGGACTTCCGCACCGAGATCCTGGGCCTGGTCAAGGCGCAGATGGTCAAGAACGCCGTCATCGTGCCGACCGGCTCCAAGGGCGGCTTCTTCGCCAAGCAGCTGCCGGACCCGGCCGTGGACCGCGACGCCTGGCTGGCCGAGGGCATCGAGTCCTACAAGCTGTTCATCTCCGGTCTGCTGGACCTCACGGACAACCGTGTCGGGCAGGACATCGTGCACCCCCTCGACGTGGTGCGGCACGACCCCGACGACCCCTACCTCGTGGTGGCGGCCGACAAGGGCACGGCGAGCTTCAGCGACATCGCCAACGGCGTGGCGCAGTCCTACGGCTTCTGGCTCGACGACGCCTTCGCGTCCGGCGGCTCGGCGGGCTACGACCACAAGGGCATGGGCATCACCGCCCGGGGCGCGTGGGAGTCCGTCAAGCGGCACTTCCGAGAGCTGGGGCACGACACCCAGACCGAGGACTTCACGGTCGTCGGCGTGGGTGACATGAGCGGCGACGTCTTCGGCAACGGCATGCTGCTGTCCGAGCACATCCGCCTCGTCGCGGCCTTCGACCACCGGCACATCTTCGTCGACCCGCAGCCCGTGGCGGCGACGTCGTACGTCGAGCGGCGCCGACTGTTCGACCTGCCGCGCTCCTCGTGGGCGGACTACGACACCTCGCTGATCAGCGAGGGCGGGGGGGTCTTCTCCCGCAGCGCGAAGTCGATCCCGGTGTCCCCGCAGATGGCCGCGGCCCTGGGCGTCGAGGGCGCCCCGACGTCGATGACTCCCGCCGAGCTGATGAAGGCCATCCTGCTCGCTCCGGTGGATCTGCTGTGGAACGGCGGCATCGGCACCTACGTCAAGGCGTCCACGGAGTCCAACGCCCAGGTCGGCGACCGGGCCAACGACGCCATCCGGGTCGACGGGCGGGACCTGCGCGTCAAGGTGGTCGGGGAGGGCGGCAACCTGGGCGCGACCCAGCTGGGCCGGATCGAGGCCGCCCACAGCGGCATCCACGTCAACACCGACGCGATCGACAACTCCGCCGGGGTGGACACCTCCGACCACGAGGTCAACATCAAGATCCTGCTGACGGGTCTGATGAAGGAGGGCGACCTCACGCTCAAGCAGCGCAACGAGCTGCTCGCCTCCATGACCGACGCGGTGGCCTACCAGGTCCTGCGGGACAACTACGAGCAGAACGTCCTGCTCGGCAACGCGCGCTACCAGGACCAGGTCATGGCGCCGGTCCACCAGCGCCTGATCGTGTGGCTGGAGGAGCGCGGTGAGCTCGACCGCGCCCTGGAGTTCCTGCCGACCGACACCGAGATCGCGGACCGGGTGGCGGCGGGCCACGGGCTCACCTCGCCCGAGGCCTCGGTCCTGCTGGCCTACGCCAAGCTGGCCCTCAAGACCGACCTGGCGTCCAGCGGCCTGGCCGACGAGCCGTACTTCCGTCGGACCCTGGCGGAGTACTTCCCCGAGCCGGTGCGGGAGCGGTATGCCGAGCAGCTGCAGCAGCACCCGCTGCGCAACGAGATCATCGTCAACTCGGTGGTCAACTCCCTGGTCAACCGCGGCGGGATGACGTTCGCGTTCCGCGCCATGGAGGAGACGGCGGCTCGCCCCGAGCAGATCGCCAAGGCCTTCGTGGTGGCGCGCGAGGTGTTCGACCTCAAGGGCTTCGTCGCCCGGGTCGAGGAGCTGGACAACAAGGTCCCGACCGACACCCAGACCTGGATGTACCTCGAGTTCCGGCGCCTGATGGACCGCGCCACCCGGTGGTTCCTGCAGAACCGCCCGGTGACCCTGGACGTGGAGTCGGAGATCGAGCGCTTCCGGGACGCGGCGGCGCGTCTGCAGCCGCAGATCGCCGACCTGCTCAAGGGCAGCGAGCACGAGCGGCTGCTGGGCCAGGCTCGCCAGCTGGAGGCCGAGGGCGTGCCCGCCGACCTCGCGGTCGGCGCAGCCGGCATCCTGGACCTCTACTCGGTCCTGGACATCGTGGACATCGCGCGCAGCACGGGCCGAGAGATCGACCAGGTGGCCCGGCTGTACTTCCAGCTGTCGGAGCACTTCGGCATCGACACGCTGCTCACCCGGGTCTCGGCCCTGCCCCGCGACGACCGCTGGGACGCCCTGGCTCGGGGCTCGATGCGGGACGACCTGTATGCCGCGCTGAGCTCGCTCACCCTCGCGGTGCTGGCTACGGCGGGCGACCTGTCCGACCCGGCCGCGCAGATCGAGCGGTGGGAGGAGCTCAACGCCGACCAGCTCGGTCGGGCGCAGACGGCTCTGTCGGGCATCACGCGGCTGGAGCGCCCGGGCATCGCGCCGCTGTCGGTGGCCCTGCGGACCCTGCGCAGCGTGATCCGCTCGGGTGGCGCCGAGTGATCGGCTGACGCCTCGGTCCCGTCGCCCCCGGCCCGGCACCGCCTCTCGCGAGGTGGCTGCCGGGCCGGGTCGTCGTCAGCGGCACGGCGCCGTCACCTAGGGTGGCTCCCGTGGCGACCCTCACCGACACCCTGCGCTCCGAGACCACGCTCGACGCCGCGGACATCAACTGGCTTCGGCTGCTCGTGGGCGACTGGCAGCTCCTGTCCGACCTGACCTTCGCCGACATGGTGCTGTGGGTTCCGACGCCGTCGGGGGAGTGGTTGGTGGTCGCGCACGCCCGCCCGACCACGGGGCGGATGGTCTTCGTGGAGGACATCGTGGGCACCCGGCGGGTGCGACGCCGCAGGCCGGCGCTCAACGAGGCCTACGCGTCGCGCCGCATCGTGCGGGACCAGGACCCGGGGTGGCTGGACGACGAGGGGGTCCGGGTGGACGCCATACCCGTCGTGCACGAGGGCCGGGCGATCGCCGTGATGAGCCGGTGCACCAACCCGGCCTACCTGCGGGTTCCCAGCCGCCTGGAGCTGTCGTACATGTCGGCCGGCGACGCCTTGTGCCGGATGACCGCGGCCGGGTCGTTCCCGAGCAGCGAGGTGCCGACCGGTCAGCGCCGGGGTGCTCCGCGCATCGGGGACGGCATGGTGCGTCTGGACGTGGACGGGGTGATCACCTACGCCAGCCCCAACGCCATCTCGGCCCTGCACCGGATCGGGCACGTCGGCCCGGTCATCGGCGTGACCCTCGCCGAGATCACCACGGAGGTGCTGCGCGATCACGCGCCCGTGGACGAGACCCTTGCCCTCGTGGTGACCGGGCGGGCGCCGTGGCGCACCGAGGTGGAGACGCGGGCCGGGCACGTGACCATGCGCGCGATCCCTCTCGTCGAGCGGCAGGACCGGGTGGGCGCCGTCATCGTCATGCGGGACGTCAGCGAGCTGCGTCGACGCGAGCGCGAGCTGATGACCAAGGACGCGACGATCCGGGAGATCCACCACCGGGTCAAGAACAACCTGCAGACGGTGGCCGCGGTGCTGCGCCTGCAGGCCCGGCGGCTGCCGCCGGGTGAGGCCCGGGTCGCGCTGGACGAGGCGGTCCGGCGGGTGGGCACCATCGCCATGGTCCACGAGACGCTGAGCAAGGGTTTCGACGAGATGGTCGACTTCGACGACGTCGTCAGACGGTCCATCAACAACGTCGTGGAGGTGGCGCGCACCGAGGAGCCGGTCCGTGCCGAGCTGCGAGGGTCCTTCGGGCGGCTGCGAGCCGAGGACGCCACGTCGCTGTCGATGGTGGTGGCGGAGCTGGTGTCCAACGCGGTGGAGCACGGGCTGGCACCGGCCGGCGGCGAGCTGGTCATCGATGCCCGCCGGGGGCCGGACCCGCGTGGCAGCGAGGAGGACCGGGGTGAGCTGCTCACCGTGACGGTGGCCGACGACGGCGTCGGTCTGCCGGCGGGCTTCACGCCTCAGGGGGAGAGCCTGGGGACCCAGATCGTGTCCAGCCTGGTGCAGGACCTGCGCGGCCACATCAGCTGGGCGCCGCGGCAGCCGCGGGGCACGCTGGTGTCGTTCACGGCGAAGCTGCGCAACCCGGCGACCGATGAGGGGCTGTGACCCTGGCAGGCCCTGGTTGGCTGCGTCACCGGCCGCGTCGCACCTGGTCGTAGCCGATCGGGGACGACCACGGCGCCGCTGCCCCGGAGGACGGCGGCGCCGGGAGGGTCGACCTGGGTGGCTGCAGCCTCCTGGAAACGGGGCCGCAGCCGGGGATCAGCTGGCTCGGCGAGCGCGGGCGTTGCGCCGCTTGAGGGCGCGGCGCTCGTCCTCGGACATGCCGCCCCACACGCCGGCGTCCTGTCCGGACTCGATCGCCCACTTGAGGCAGGTGTCCATCACCGAGCATCGGCGGCAGACGGCCTTGGCCTCCTCGATCTGCATGATCGCCGGGCCGGTGTTGCCGATCGGGAAGAAGAGCTCGGGGTCTTCCTCGAGGCAGGCTGCGCGGTCGCGCCAGTCCATCGTTGTGCTCCTTGCCATGGCGATGCGGCCTGGGTGCGAGGGGAGCGCCCAGGTCCCGTACCCTGGTCCAGGGACGGGTGTCGTACGTCGATCCAACGACGGTCCGGTGCGCCGTGTTCCGCGCGTTACCAGACCGTGCCCCTTGTGCGGTCGCACGGGACGTCGGACGGCATGCTGCCGCTGCTCCCCCGGAAACGGGACGCCCTTTGATCGAGCGAAACGAGTAGCACACCGACAGGCAAGTCTAGGTTTGACAGGATCACTTGCCTAGACGTATGCCGAAGATAAGGGCCAGATGTGGTAACGCCATCACCGTTGCGTCACGGTAGTCTGGGAGTATTTACTGTGAGTAGTCGAACGTCATACTTTTCGACCGGGTCCCAGCTCTGGTCCGCCGGGGTCCTCGCGATCGAGGCGCTGGTCGCGCTCGCCGCGGCTCTCTGGTGGGGTTGGCAGCTGGCCCGGGGGGCCTCCCCGGAGGTGGCGCGGGTCCTCGTCGAGCTGGTGATCTTCCTGCTCGGAGCGGTCTTCTTCGCCGCTCTGGCGCGTGGCCTGGCGCGCGGGGACCGCTGGCCGCGGACCCCCACCGTGGTGTGGCACGGGTTGCTCGTCCCGGTCGCGATAAGCCTCTGGCAGAGCGGGGAGACGCTCACCGCCGCACTGGTCACCCTCGGCCTCACCGTCGCCGTGCTCGGCATCCTGCTCTCCCGGCCGATGACCGAGCGGTGATCACGCCGGGCGGTCAGCTCGCCGCGACGGACCAGCCCAGGGAGGCGGCGATGACCCCGCCCAAGACGTTGGTGGCGAGATAGGCGCTGAGCATCGGCCACTGCTTGCGGTGCAGGAGCTCGGCGCAGCCCACGGCCAGGGCGGACCAGCTGCCGAGGCTGCCGGCGAACCCCATGCCGATCAGGGCGTAGAGCGGCTCGGCCAGCGTCCCGGAGGCCCACCACTGCAGCGCCAGACCGATGACGGCCGACGCCGCCAGGTTGGTGGTCGTCGTCGCGACGGCGCCGCGCGGCAGGTCCTCCCTGGAGGGGGCCTTGAGGGCGACGGCATACCGCAGCATCGAGCCCAGGGCGGCGCCGATCGCGAGCCCGAGGGTGTCGAGGAGGTTCACGAGCGCCAGCCGCGGTGGTGCCGGACAGGGCCGTCGCCGTGCTCCGTCCCGCCGTCGATCGGCCCGGTGCTCGTGGGCCCGACGGAGGCCTCGTGGACCGCAGGTCCGCGCCGGTGCGGCACCGCCAGGACCGACAACGACGTGATCTCGCCCATGGAGACCTGCAGGCCCACCACCGCGGCACCCACGCCGAGGACGGTCCCGGAGGCGAGGTAGAGCGCCGCGCTGAGCAGGTGGTGGGGCGCGAGCGCGAGCACCTCGCCGGTGAACAGGCCGAAGGTGGTGAACGATGCCAGGCCGCCGGTCAGGACGGTCAGCGACCACAGCGGCCCGCGGCGCAGCAGCCAGGGTGTGAGCAGGCCGGCCAGCAGGCAGCCGAGGGTCTGGGTGAGCAGCAGCCCGGCCGGGAACTCGCTGGGGGGGAAGGTCTGGCTGAGCGCCGCGCGGGCCAGCGCCCCGCCGAGGCCCCCCGCCCCGACGGCGAGGAAGCGCGTGCCGGTGGTGGGAGCGGAGGACATGTCCCGATTGTGCCCCCTGGGCTGCCGGGACGCGCCGGTTCGCTCAACGGCTGGATGGCCGGGCGACCTGGATGGCGAGACACCGCCCGTGGTCGACGAGAATCGCGCGTCCGGGCGGAGGCGCATGCAGGCGGGGCACGCGCGTGCCGATGAGCTCGCCATCGGTGGGGTGGTGCGGCTGCAGGACGATCCCGGTGCCGCAGCGGCGCAGCTCTGCAGCCAGGCCCCGGAAGGTCGCGGTGAGCTGGCTGCCCGACCCGGCGACGGCGACCGTGGGGGCGCCGGGCTCGTGGCGGGTAGCCCGCTGGGCGGCGGCCACGCAGACGGCCTCGGCGGGGGAGTCCAGGAGCAGCTCGGCGTCGTCCACGAGCAGGACGGTGCCGGGGGCGTGCAGAGCCTGGACGAGAGCGTCGGCGTCGTCGCGACCGTGCACCGGGAGGCCGTGGGCCGCGGCCCAGGTGGTGAGCGGGGACCGGCGGGTGGCGACGATCACCACGGGTGGGGGCCCCGACGGGGTCGGCGTCGCCCGGGCCACCGCAGCACGGTGGGCCGCCGCAGCCCCTGGGGGCGCAGCCCGCCCGGCCACGTCCACGAGGGCCGCGGCACCCAGGGCGGCGAGCGTGGTCGAGCGGCCACTGCCCGGTGGTCCCAGGACGGCGACCACCGGTGCGGTCGCCAGCGGCGTGGGGACGGCCTGCGCGGTGTCCCCGCCCAGGGCGAACGTCGCGGCGCCGCCCGGGACGGTGGGACCGCCCTGGGCGCCGGGGCGCGTGGCGGCCAAGGCGTCGAGGGACACGTCGGTGGGCAGGCTGCGCAGCCGCAGCACCGGTCCGCTCGGGGCACCCGCCCGAGCGCCGACCCGCTGCAGGTCCTCCGCGGTGACCTGGGCGAGCTGCACCTCGACGTGGTCGGGTGTGCGCAGGGCCCGGCCAGGTGGCTGGTGGTGGGGGCGGGCCGCGCCGGGCACCCCGGCCAGGGCGAGGTCGGTGGGATCCGGCATCCGCAGCAGGAGCCGGTCGCCGAGGTGCGTGGCGAGGGAGGAGGTGAGCAGCGACCGGTCGCCCGCCATGGCGACGAGCAGGCCGCCGCCGGGGCCGTCGCGCAGCAGCGCCACGAGGGCGTCCTGCAAGGTCGCGGCCAGGACCGGGTCCACGGCACCGCCGACGGCGTCCCACCGGTCCACCAGCAGGAGGGTGCGCCGGGCAGGCGTCTCCCGGCACCCCGCTGCGAGCAGCTGCAGCAGCCGCAGGACCTGCAGGGGGTCTTCGGGACCGACCACCGTCCCGCAGCGGGGGATCCGGGCGAGATCACCCAGCTGCCCGCCGCCGTCGACGGCGTGCAGGTGCACCTCCGACCCGGCGAGGGCCGCCGCGGCGACGGCCCGCAGCGCCGTGGTGCGGCCGGTGCGGTGCGTGCCGACGACGGCGAGATGACGACCGCCCGCCAGGTCCAGCAGGTGCGGCACCTGCTGCTGCTCGTGGGGCAGGTCGGCGAGCCCGACGGCGCCGCACGGCAGCTCGTCGGGCCCGACCACGTCGGGCAGCGGCGGCAGCCAGGGTGGGCGCACCGCGGGGCGCCCCTGGGCGGCCGCGGTCACCGTGTCCACGAGGACGTCCAGCTCGGTCCGCCCGCCCCCTGGAGGGGGTGTCGGCCCACCGGCCACGTGCACCTCGATCCGCGACGTCCCGGGCGCCACAGCGGGTGCGCCCGCCCAGGCCACCTGGAGCAGCCGGGGCGGTCCGCCACCGGTGCGCCACCACGCCCGGCCGGGGTGCCGGTCGCCGAGCCGAGCCGCGTCAGGGGCCTCCAGCACGTCCTGGGAGTCGGCGGCGTCGCGCATGCGTAGCGCGATCCGGGCGTTGACGTTGGCGCGGATGTCCGGGGTGACCACGCCCGCCGGCCGCTGGGTGGCCAGCACCAGGTGGACCCCGAGGGAGCGGCCGACGGTGGCGACGGCCAGCAGGCCGTCGACGAAGCCGGGTACCTCCTGCGCGAGCAGCCGGAACTCGTCGACCACGACGACGAGCCGGGGCAGCGGTTCGTCGTGGGATCGATGCCGGGCGAGGTAGGCGTCCAGGTCCGCCGCCCCCGCGTCGCGCAGCAGGCGCTCGCGGCGGGTCAGCTCGGCGCGCAGGCTGACCAGTGCGCGGTCGGCGAGGTGCTCGTCCAGGTCGGTGAGCAGCCCGCTGGTGTGGGGCAGGTCGGCGCAGCGGTCGAAGGCCGCGCCGCCCTTGTAGTCCACGAGCAGGAAGGTCAGCTCCTGGGGCGACAGCGTGGTCGCGAGCCCGACGACGAGGGTCTGGAGCAGCTCGGACTTCCCGGAGCCCGTGGTGCCCCCGACCAGCACGTGCGGCCCGTCGGCGACCAGGTCGAGCACCACCGGCGCCGCCCCGTCGTGGCCGATGACGGTGGCTGGTCCCCGCCGTGGCGAGGACCACCGCGCACTGACGGCGTCCGGGTCGTGGACCACGAGGCCGAGCGCCTCGGAGAGCGGCAGCCGGTCCGGAGGCGCCTGACGCCGGCTGGGGCCGGACCCGGTGGCCAGGGGTGCGAGAGCCGCCGCGAGCGCCTGGGTCCATCCTGCCGCCGCGCGGTCCGGCACCACGGCGGGCACGAGGGTCCCGTCGGGCAGCCCCGCGCCGCCGCGGCCCCGACCGTCGAGGGTGAGCCACGCGCGGGCCGTGCCCGGCAGGCGGTCGGCCTCCTCGGTCGCGGCGAGCACGACGCCGGACCCCAGCCGGTCGAGCAGCGCCACGCACGCGGGGTGCTCGGCCTGCACCACCACCACCAGGTGATCGTCGTCGGGGTCTGCCTCCAGCGACGCCACGAGGGCCGCCGTCTCGTCGGCCGGGACCGGAGGCGACCCGCCCGGGAGCCACCGGACCCACTCCCACCGCCGCGCGGCGCGGGCGGTGGGCGCCACGAGGTGCACCTGCGCCGGGCCGCCCCAGCGCGTCATACCCCCGCCGAGGGCGGCGGCCAGCACGTCGTGAGCGCCCGGTCCGGCGATCGCCGTGCACCCGGCCGCGCGCAGGTCGACCTCCAGGGGCGCGTCGTCGAGGACCGGGGTCGTGGGCGGGCGGTCGCCGGCGCGCACGGTCACCCGGGACGGCTGCGGCGCCCGGCCGAGCCGCACCAGCCAGGCGCCCGGCGCCGGGTCCCGCCACAGCCCCGCGCCGCGCGCGGTGACCGCCAGCAGGGCCCGGGCGGGGTCCGCGGTGCGCCCCTCCCGCAGCTCGGCCTCCGCGGCGAGCGCCTCGGCGACCTGGCGCTCGCAGGCCCGGGTGGCCTCCTCGTGCCGTGCCCGCTCCGCGGTCTCGCGCAGGCGTCGCCGGCGGCTCTCGGTCAGGTGCGTGGCGAGCACGACGAGCGGCCCGAGCAGGCCGAGGACCAGCAGGTATGGCGCCCGGACCACCGCCGCCAGGACCACGGCCCCGACGAGCGGCAGCAGCAGCGTCACCCAGGGGAAGGTCGGCGGGTCCGGTGGTGCCGGAGGTCGGGGCAGCTCCACCGTCACCTCCCGCGGCGTGGCGGCGGGAGTCGGGCCGGGGTGCACGACCAGGTGACCCTCGCCGTCGGCTTGGACCCGCCCGGGACGTGGGGGGCGGGTGACCACGAGCGTCGAGTCGCCCAGCCGGAACCTCACCCCGGGCGCCACCGGGGTGCTGCCGGTCGCCGTGACCCCGTCGACGCGCGAGCCGTTCGTCGAGCCGACGTCCAGCAGCCGGACGCCGTCCTCGCGCACGGCCAGGACGGCGTGGTGGCGGGACAGGGCGGGGTCGGGGACGACCAGGTCGCAGCCGTGATCGCGGCCGACGACGTGGTCGCCGTAGGGCAGCGCGAGGACCAGCCCGGCGACCGGTCCGCCGACGGCGCACAGGAGCAGACGATGCCCTCGGGGGGCGGCGGGCGGTGGCGCGGCACCGGGCTCCAGGTGGGCTCCGCGCAGCAGGGGCGCCCGGCCGAGGACGGCGTCGTCGGGCAGGGGGAGCCCGGCGACCCGCCATACCGCGGCGTCGTCCAGGCCCAGACGCTCGCACAGGTGCGGGCGGAGCTCGGCCCAGGTCGTCCCTGCGGGCGCGACGAGAGTCACCACGGACCCGCCCGTCGGTGTCACCACCTCGAGCTCCACGCGCACCATCGGTCCTCCTGCTGTCTCGACCGGACCAGGCTGCCGGGCGGCGGGTCGACGGCGTGCCCGTCGTCCACAGGCGATCCGCGCACGGCAGGCACGCACCGTGTTGTCCACACCCATTGGACGTCAGCTCAGCGGGGGAGTCCGAGAGGTTCCTACCGTGGGGTGACCGACGAAGGAGCCGCCATGACCCCCGCCACCCTGCACGCCGAGATCACCGAGCTGATCCGGCGCGACGGCGTGGACCCCGTCGTCGACCGACCGCGGGTCACGGCGCTGGTGGCGCGAGCCGTCGAGGACTACGACGAGCGCGCGGTCGCCGCCGGGCTGCCGCCGCTGGACGACCCCGCGGGCACCGCACGCGAGATCGTCGACGAGATGGCGGGCTTCGGGCCGCTGCAGCCCTATCTCGACGACCCGCGCGTGGAGGAGCTGTGGATCAACGAGCCGGGCAAGGTGTTCGTGGCCAGGGACGGGGTCAGCGAGCTCACACCCGTCATCCTCACCGCCGACACCGTGCGGGACCTGGTCGAGCGCATGCTCAAGACGAGCGGCCGCCGGGTCGACCTGAGCACCCCTTTCGTGGACGCGGCCCTCGCGGACGGCAGCCGGCTGCACGTCGTCATCCCCGACGTCTCCCGGCGCCACTGGCTGGTCAACGTGCGCAAGTTCGTCGCCCGCGCCGACCACCTGGACGACCTGGTGCGTCTCGGCGCGCTGACCCAGCACGCGGCGGACTTCCTCGCGGCCGCCGTCGCGTCCGGGCTGAACGTGCTGGTCAGCGGGGGAACCCAGGCCGGCAAGACGACCACGCTCAACTGCCTCGCGGCCGCGATCCCCCCGCGCGAGCGGGTGGTGACCTGCGAGGAGGTCTTCGAGATGAAGCTGCCGCTGCGCGACGTCGCGGCGATGCAGTGCCGTCAGGCCAGCCTCGAGGGCACCGGGGAGATCCCGCTGCGGGCCCTCGTCAAGGAAGCGCTGCGGATGCGCCCCTCGCGGATCATCGTCGGCGAGGTCCGCCAGGCCGAGAGCCTGGACCTGCTCATCGCCCTCAACTCCGGCCTGCCCGGGATGGCGACCATCCATGCCAACTCCGCCCGCGAGGCGATCACCAAGATGTGCACCCTGCCGCTCCTTGCGGGGGAGAACGTCGGCTCCCGCTTCGTGGTCCCCACCGTGGCGTCGAGCATCGACGTCGTCGTCCAGATCGCCCTGGAGGCGGACGGGCGACGCCGGGTCCGCGAGATCGTCGGGGTCCCGGGCCGCGTCGAGGACGACGTCGTCGAGGTGGCCGATCTCTTCGTGCGCCACGGGGGCGAGCTGGTGCGCGCCGACGGGTTCCCTCCGCACGCCGACCGTTTCGAACGGGCAGGCCACGACCTGGCCGCGCTGCTGAGGCCCCGACCATGAGCGGCCTCGCCGTCGGGCTGCTCCTCGGGCTCGGGCTCTTCTGCGTCTGGTGGTCCTGCTGGGTGCCGGAGGACGCCGAGCGCCCGGCCGAGCGGGAGGGCCGGCTCGCCCGCCTGTCCGACGAGCTGCTGCAGGCCGACCTGCGCGCGGTGACCGTCTGGCAGCTCCTGGGGGCCTGCGGCGGGCTGGGTCTGCTCACCCTGCTCCTCGTCTGGGGAATGACGGACGTCCCGACCGTCGCCGTCTGCTTCGCCGGGCTGGCGGCCTACCTCCCGCTGGCTCTGGTCCGGGCCCGCGCCCGTCGTCGCCGGCTGCTGCTGCGGGACCTGTGGCCGGACGCCGTCGACAACGTCGCCTCCGGCGTGCGGGCCGGGCTGGCGCTGCCCGAGGCGCTCGGCCAGCTCGCGGTCCGCGGCCCCGAGCCGCTGCGACCGGCGTTCGCGAGGTTCGCCGACGGCTACCGCGTGACCGGTCGCTTCGGGGACTGCCTGGACACCCTCAAGGCCGACCTGGCGGACCCGGTCGGTGACCGTCTCGTGGAGTCCATGCGCATCGCGCGCGAGGTGGGCGGCAGCGACCTGGGCCGGCTGCTGCGCACCCTGTCGAGCTTCCTGCGCGAGGACGCCCGCACCCGCGCCGAGATGGAGGCCCGGCAGTCTTGGACCGTCAACGCCGCCCGCCTGGCGCTGGCCGCCCCCTGGCTGGTGCTCGCGTCGATGGTCACCCGGCCGGCGTCCCTGCAGGCCTACGCCACCCCGCTCGGGGCCGTGGTCCTGGGCTGCGGCGCCGCCGTGTCCGGGTTCGCCTACTGGCTGATGACTCGCGTCGGGCGGCTGCCCGAGGAGCAGCGGGTGCTGCGATGAGCGCGGCCACCGGATGGTCCTGGCCGGGCGCCCTGCTGGGGCTCGCCTGGGCCGGCGGCGTGCTCCTCGTCTGGACCCGCCTGCCCGCGCGCCGTCGCCCCTCGCTGGAGGACCGCGTGGCGCCATACCTGCAGGACCTGGCGCTGCCCTCGGGGACGGGCGTCCGACCCGCCGACCGCGGGCTCACCGCTGTGCTCCAGCCGCTGCTGACCGGCCTCGCCGCGCGTCTCGACCGGCTACTCGGGGGCCGCGAGTCGGTGGCCCGGCGGCTCGTGCGGGCCGGCCAGACGCCCGACGTCGACGGCTTCCGGGCCCGGCAGGTCGTGTGGGCAGCGGTAGGAGCCGCACTCGGCGGGCTCGCAGCCGCGGCGGCCGTCGCGCACGACCCCGCCGCCATCCTGCCCGGCCTGGTCCTGGTGCTCGCGGGCGCCGCGGCCGGGGTCACCGTCCGCGACCACCTGCTCTCCCGGGCCGTGGCGGGCCGGGAGCAGCGGATCCTCACCGAGTTCCCCACCGTCGCCGAGCTGCTCGCGCTGTCGGTCACCGCGGGGGAGGGCGCGGCCGGAGCCCTCGAGCGGGTGTGCCGACTGTCCGGCGGAGACCTGGCGCAGGAGCTGCGGATCTGCCTGGCGGAGGCGCGCGCCGGGTCTTCGCTGCCCGCCGCGCTGCAGACCCTCGCCGACCGCACCGGCCTGCCCAGCCTCGCCCGCTTCGTCGACGGGATCGTGATCGCGCTCGAGCGCGGCACCCCGCTCGCCGACGTGATGCGCGCCCAGGCCCAGGACGTCCGTGAGCAGGGCCGACGGGCGGTGATGGAGGAGGGCGGCCGCCGCGAGATCGCGATGATGGTGCCCGTCGTCTTCCTGATCCTGCCGGTGACGGTCGTGTTCGCGGTGTTCCCCGGGCTCCAGCTCTTGACCCTGACCGTCTAGCACCACCGGATCCCTTGGAGGACACCATGACTCACCTCGACCACCTCACCCATGCCGTGGCCGCCCGCACCGCGGCGACCCTGCACGTCCTCGGCGTGCGGCTGCGCGAGCGCGCGGGCGGCGACGACCTCGAGCGCGGCGACGTGCCCGGCTGGGTGATGATCACCCTGATGACCGCCGGGCTGGTCGCGGCCCTCGCCATGGTGGCCAAGCCTGCCCTCACCGGCCTGTTCCAGAAGGCCATGCAGACGATCGGCGGCTGACGTGCCCGCCCGTGAGGCCGAGCGCGGCTCGGCCGTCGCGGAGTTCACGATGGTCACGGCGCTGCTGATGGTGCTCGTCGTCGGCGTGCTGCAGGTGGCGCTCGCGCTCCACGTCCGCAACTCGCTGGTGCAGAGCGCCGTCGAGGGCGCCCGCTACGGCGCCCGCGCCGACGTGGACCCGGGGGCCGCCGTGCCCCGGACCCGCGCCCTGATCACCGGGTTCGCCTCCGCACGGTATGCCCAGGACGTCTCGGCCACCCTCACCAGCGATGGCGGGGTCCAGGTCGTCCAGGTCACGGTCCGCGCCCCGTTGCCCGTCATCGGCACCCTCGGTCCCGGCGGCCTGCTCACCGTCTCCGGACGGGCCTACCGCGAGGGGCAGACCTCGTGACCGTCGTGCGGGCGCGGCTGCGCCGACTGCTCGCTCGGTGCCAGGAGGGCGAGCGGGGCTCGGCGAGCCTGGAGCTCGTCGGTGTCTCGCTGGTGCTGCTCGTGCCGCTCGTCTATCTGGTGATGACCCTGTCCCGGCTCCAGGCCGGGGCGTATGCCGTGTCCGGTGCCGCCCGGGACGCCGGCCGGGTCTTCGCCGCGGCCCAGGACGAGACGATCGCGCACGGGCGGGCCGCCACCGCGGCGCGGATCATCTTCCGGAACTACGGCTTCGCCGCGGGCGACGTGCAGGTCACCTGCCTGGACGACCCCTGCCTCTCACCGGACGCCCGGGTGCGGGCCACCACCTCACTGAGGGTGCCGCTGCCGCTGGTCCCGGACCTGGTGCGCGCCGTCGTGCCCACCGAGATCACCGTGCGCGGCGAGCACCTCGACACCGTCGACCGCTTCCGCGGGGAGGTGCGATGACTGCCGGCACACCTGCTGGCGAGGGCGAGCGGGGCTCGATCTCGTTGCTGTCCTTGGGCTTCACCCTCGTCGCGGCCCTGCTGATCGTGGTCGGCATCGACGTCACCGCCGTGCAGCTCGCGCGCACCCAGCTGTGGGACGTGGCGGACGCGGCCGCCCTGGACGCGGCCGACCGGGTCGACGAGGCCCAGGTGTATGCCGGCGGCCTCGGCCGGGAGCTCCCGATCACCGCTGCCGGCGTCGAGGCCACGGCCCAGCAGCACCTCGGCGCCCAGGGCCGGCCCGCCGACGTGGACCGCTGGTCGCTCGGCGGTGCCACCGGCACCCCGGACGGCCGGACGGCGGTCGTGCAGGTGGTGGGGCACGTCCGGCTGCCGGTGGTGGGCAGCGTGGTGGACGCCTTCGGCGGGGGAGTGACCGTCACCGTGGAGTCGCGGGCCCGGTCGCGCGTGCGCTGACGGCGCGTGGTGTGCGTAGCCCCGATCGCGGCTGCGGTCAGGAGCCGACGACGGCGGCCACGGCCTGGGTGGCCTCGTCGATGATGCCCTGCATCGCCCGGGTGGCCCCGGCCGCGTCGCCGGACTGGATCGCCTGGGCCACGTCGCCGTGCAGCCGGATCGCGTCCGGGTTGGGGTTGCTCGGCATCAGGTCGTGGTGGGTGCGTCCGGCCAGCACCTCGGCCACGACCTGGTCGAGGGCGGCGAGCATCTCGTTGCCGGAGGCCTGCAGCACGGTGGTGTGGAAGACCACGTCCGCGTCCAGGTAGGCCTCCAGGTCCTGGGCCTTGGCCCAGCGCGCCATCTCCATGACGGCCCCGACGAGGGTGGCGGCCTGCTCGGGCGTCGCGTGCTGGGCGGCCAGCCCGGCGGCGACCGGCTCGACCCCGGCGCGCAGCTGGTTGAGCGTGCGCAGCTGCTCGCTGCGCTCGGCCTCGGTGCCGTCCAGGCGCCAGCGGATGACGCGGGGGTCGTACACCTGCCACGCCGACCGGGGCTGCACGGTGATGCCCACGCGGCGGCGGGTCGCGATCAGGCCCATGGCCTCGAGCACCCGGGCGGCCTCGCGGACCACCGAGCGCGAGGCGCCGGTGGCGGACTCGATCTGCTCGGCGCGCAGCACGGTGCCCGCGGGGTGCTCGCCGGACACGATCGCCCGCCCGACCTGGGCGACCACGGTGTCGTGCAGGCTCAGGCGGCTCGCCGTGCGGGGGATCGGGCGGCCTCCGTCACCCGTCCCGCCGACGCTGCGGGCGGTGGCGCTGCGTCCAGGCGTCATGCCCTGATCGTGCCACAGTCGGGAAAAGTTGAGCCATCCGGGTATTACGTCATACGAATCATGGGGGTTTTCTTGAAAACGTCCGCTCTCTGAGCGCATCCTGAGCGAATCCGACACGCAACGCTGCGTGCACCGACCTTGGAGGCACGACGATGAGCTCCGAGCTGCGCCCCCACCCGCCGCGGGTGGTCGTCATGGGCGTCACCGGCTGCGGCAAGACCACGGTGGGAGCGGCCCTGGCACAGCGGCTGCGCGTGCCCTTCGCGGATGCCGACGACTTCCACCCGCCGGCCAACATCGACAAGATGTCTGCCGGCATCCCCCTGGACGACGACGACCGCGCCCCCTGGCTGCTCACCCTCGCCGGCTGGCTGCGCGAGCACGCCGCCACCGGCGCCGTCCTCGGCTGCTCCGCCCTCAAGGTGCGCTACCGCGACGTCCTGCGCGGCGGAGCGCCCGACCTGACCTTCCTCCACCTGGCCGGCGACCGCGAGGTCGTCACCGCCCGCGTGGCAGGACGACCGGGCCACTTCATGCCCGCGTCACTGGTCGACTCGCAGTACGCCACGCTCGAGCCGCTCGACGGCACCGAGCGCGGGGTGGCGATCGACTTCTCCCTCAGCGTCGACGAGATCGTCGACACCTACGTCCGCTCCTTCCCGGAGCAGGCGCTCTGCGGCGATCCCGCCCTCCCCATCCGCTGAACAAGGAAAGACCCATGACCACCACCCTGCACCCGTTGTTCGCGGCGGGCGACGCGGCGGCCGCGATCCCGGCGGCACGGCTCGTGCCGGCCGTGCTTCTCGGTATGGCGCTGATCGTCCTGCTGATCACCAAGCTGCGCTTCCACCCCTTCCTCGGCCTGATCCTCGGGTCGCTGACCGTCGCCGCCGTCGCGGGCTTCGACCTGAACAAGGCCGTCGAGTCCTTCACCAAGGGATTCGGCTCCACCGCCGCGAGCGTGGGCACCCTGATCGCCCTCGGGGCGATCTTCGGCAAGCTGATGGCGGACTCCGGCGCCGCCGACGAGATCGTCGACACCATCGTCGGCCGCTCGACCCCGGCGACCCTGCCGTGGGCCATGGCCGCCGTCGGCGCGCTCATCGGCCTGCCGATGTTCTTCGAGATCGGCCTCGTGCTGCTGATCCCGGTGATCTACCTCGTGTCCCGCCGCTCCGGGCAGTCCGTCGTCCGCATCGGCATCCCGACCCTCGCGGGCCTGTCCGCCATGCACGGCTTCGTGCCGCCGCACCCCGGCCCGCTGGCCGCCATCGACGCCGTCAAGGCCAACCTCGGCCTCACCCTGGCCCTCGGCGTCGTCGTCGCCCTGGTGGCCGTGGTCCTCGCCGGCCCGATCTTCGGCGACGTAGCCGGCCGCTGGGTCGACGCCCCGCCGCCGGAGATGTTCGAGACGCGCGCGTCGAGCACCGGTCGTCGCCCCGCCTTCGGCATCACCCTGGCCACCGTCCTGCTCCCCGTCGCCCTGATGATGGGCAAGGCGCTCGCCGACATCTTCGTCAGCAGCAAGAAGGACCCGCTGCGCGCCTCCCTGGACTTCCTGGGCACGCCGCTCGTCGCGCTGCTGATCGCCGCCCTCGTGGGGATGCTCACCTTCGGTCGCGGCGCCGGCTGGAGCATGCGGGAGACCGCCAGGTCGGTCGAGTCCTCCCTGCCCGGCATCGCCGGCATCATCCTGATCGTGGCGGCCGGTGGCGGCTTCAAGCAGGTCCTCATCGACACCGGTGTCGGCAAGCTGGTCGCCACCTGGGTCGACAGCTCGGGCATCTCGGTGCTGCTCGTCGCCTGGCTGGTCGCCGTGCTCATCCGGCTGGCCACCGGCTCGGCGACCGTCGCCACGGTCACCACCGCCGGCATCGTCGCCCCGCTCACCGTGGGCATGAGCCAGAGCCACATGTCGCTGCTGGTCCTCGCCATCGGCGCCGGCTCGGTGTTCTTCTCGCACGTCAACGACGCGGGCTTCTGGCTGGTCAAGGAGTACTTCGGTCTCAAGGTCTCCGAGACCATCAAGACCTGGTCGATCATGGAGACGATCATCTCCGTCACCGGTCTGCTGACCGTCCTGCTGCTGTCCGTCGTCGTCTGACGGCTGCTCGTCCGGCGCCCGTCCCCCCGAGCTCGCGGGGGCGGGCACCGCGCCGTGCCCCGCGCCGGCGGCGCTGCCTGAGAGTGATCGTCCAGCGGTATGCCGGTCGTCATCAGCCCTCGGTCGGGTCGCCGCGCTCGGTAGCCCTGTGCCCCGGGTACGTGAGGGCCGGTGACACCGGTCGTACCAATGAGTAGGCGCATGGCGTCCGAATGGCTGAGTCTGTTGCCAAATCGTCATGGGGGACTGGTGCATACGTCCGTACAGGGGCACATTCGGACACGTACCGCTCACCGCCACGGGCCCGACTCGGTGCGTCGGCCTGCTCAGGCGTCCTCCTAGGTGAGCGAACCTCACGCAGAGTAAGGACCTTTATGCGTACCTCCCGACTGATCGCCCTGTCCGGCGCCGCCCTCGTCGCCACCTTCGGTACCGCCTCCAGCGCGGTCGCCGCCACCACCCCGCCCCCCGCGCCCGCCAAGGCGGCCGCCTCCGGCAACCACGGCATGGGCCTCGACCTCAACGTCGCCAAGGCCCGCAAGGCCAAGCTGGCCAAGGGCGTGCGCGCCTTCGGCACCGCCCAGACGCTGCGTCCTGCCGGGATCAAGTCCGGCGAGGGTGACCTGAGCCAGTACGCCCTCACCCCCGGCAACCAGGGCAACATCGGCTCCTGCGTGACCTGGGCCACCGGCTACGCCGGCTACGGCATCCTGATGAACCAGCAGAAGATCAGCGGTGGCCCGATGGCGCCGATGTACATCTACTCCCAGGTCTCCCGGGGCAACGACCGTGGCACCACGGCGAGCGTCGCGCTGCCCATGGAGCAGGAGCAGGGCATCGACACCCAGTCGCACTACAAGCACGGCCCGGAGGACTACGTCAACCAGCCGACCCAGGAGGAGCGCCAGAACGCCGCCAAGTACAAGCTGAGCGGCTTCAAGGAGATCTCCACCGACGCGGGGACCGCCCGTCCGGCGATCGAGGCTGCCATCAACGCCGGTCACCCGGTGCCGATCGGCATGCAGCTGCGCGAGAACTTCAATGACATGGACGCGCAGACGGCGGCCAACTACAGCTACCGTCCCGAGGGCCGCACGATCGGTGGTCACGAGATCACGATCATCGGCTACAACTCCAAGGGTGTGAAGATCCAGAACTCCTGGGGCCCGAGCTGGGGCGACCGTGGCTTCTTCACCCTCTCCTGGGACGCGCTGTTCAGCGGTGACCTGATGGAGGCCCACACGATGGACGGTGTCCAGGGTGGGGCTCCCGGCCCCGCGCCCACGGACGGCCCGACCGACCAGCCGACCGACGGCCCGACCGACCGTCCCACGGACGGCCCGACGGACGAGCCGACCGACGGTCCGACGGACGAGCCCACCGACGAGCCCACCGACCCCTCTGACGACCCCGAGGACGGCGGCGACTGGTGGGACGACTTCTTCGGCGCCAAGAAGTGACCATCTGCGGTGACTGATCCTGGGCGTCCTCGACGCCCATGGTGACCGGATCGGGTCCCTCGCGTCGCGAGGGACCCGATCGCCATACCCGACCGCAGGAGCGCCCGTGAACCGCACGTCGATCCGTCTGTCCGTCCTGATCCCGCTCGTCGCGGCGCTGGCCGCCTGCTCGGGTGGTGGTGGTCCCGCGCCCTCGACGACGGGCTCCTCGTCGTCGAGCCCCGGTCCGGCCACCGGCAGCGGCACCGCACCGGCCGGCGGCGCCACCGAGCCGTCCGCCCGCCCCTCGCCCAAGATCTCCGGACGGTTGTTCGGACCCGAGGCGCACTGCATGGGGCCGGCGAACTGCTTCCTCAGCAACCCCAAGAAGCTCTCCGAGAGCGAGCTCGCCACCATGCTCAAGGGCCTGTCCGGGGCCACCACCGCACCTCCGGGCGAGGCGCCCTGGCCCTTCGTGGTCCTGGACGCGCCGGAGGCGGGCCTGCCCGTGCGCTCCCGCCCCGCGCCCGACGCCCCCGTCGTGGCGGAGGAGGGGACGGCCCTGCGGCACCGTCTGGTCTACGCCTACTGCCGCTCGACCACCGGCTCGGACGCGTGGTACCGCATCCAGTCCCTGCAGGACGCGGCGGAGGGGGAGTACTACGTCGAGGGCCGCTATCTCCACGCCTTCCACCACGACGGTCAGATCCCCCCGTGCCGCTGAGTCGGGTTGCGGCGGGCCGGTAGGCTGTCTCCTCGTGGCTGTCGACTTCCCTGAAGAGATCAAGACCCTGCGCGCGACGATGGACTCGGTGCGCCAGGTGACCAACCTCGACGCGCTCGCCGAGCAGATCACGGACCTGGAGGCCAAGGCCAGCGCCCCTGACCTGTGGGACGACCCGGACGAGGCGCAGAAGATCACCTCCGCGCTCTCCCGCGCCAACTCCGAGCGGGACCGGGTCATGGGGATGGACAGCCGGATCGACGACCTCGAGGTCCTCGTGGAGATGGGCACCGAGGAGGGCGGCGACGCCGAGACGATGCGCGAGGCCGAGGCCGAGCTGGTGTCCATCCGCAAGGCCGTCGGCGAGTTGGAGGTGCGCACCCTGCTGTCGGGGGAGTACGACGAGCGTGAGGCGGTGGTCACCATCCGCGCCGGTGCCGGTGGCGTGGACGCGGCCGACTTCGCCGAGATGCTGATGCGGATGTACCTGCGCTGGGCCGAGCGGCACGACTACCCGACCAAGGTCATGGACACCTCCTACGCCGAGGAGGCCGGGCTGAAGTCCGCGACCTTCGAGGTCAACGTGCCCTACGCCTTCGGCAACCTGTCCGTCGAGGCCGGCACCCACCGTCTGGTGCGCATCAGCCCCTTCGACAACCAGGGCCGTCGCCAGACGAGCTTCGCCGCCGTCGAGGTGATCCCGCTCATCGAGACCACCGACACGATCGAGATCCCGGAGAACGAGCTCAAGATCGACGTCTTCCGCTCCTCGGGCCCCGGCGGTCAGAGCGTCAACACGACCGACTCGGCGGTGCGCATGACGCACCTCCCGACCGGGATCGTCGTGTCGATGCAGAACGAGAAGTCCCAGATCCAGAACCGCGCCGCCGCCCTGCGCGTCCTGCAGTCCCGACTGCTGCTGGTCAAGAAGCAGGAGGAGGACGCCAAGAAGAAGGAGCTCGCCGGCGACGTGAAGGCGAGCTGGGGGGACCAGATGCGGTCCTACGTGCTGCACCCGTACCAGATGGTCAAGGACCTGCGGACGGAGTACGAGGTGGGCAACACCTCGGCGGTGCTCGACGGGGACATCGACGGCTTCCTTGAGGCGGGGGTCCGGTGGCGTCGTCATCAGGCCAACGCCAAGGACTGACCCGTCCGGCGCACCTCCTGTGACGCAGACCCCCCACCTTGACGCACCGGGTGAGTGGTCTGCTCCGTTCGGTCGCAACCGGACTCTGGGTCTGGCTGTTCACCCGTCCGTGACCACGCCGTGACCTACGCTGGGTCCCATGGCACTGCTCTGGGGCGAGACCCGCGCCGACCGACAGGTCCTGCTGCTGCGCCGGCGCGTGGAGCTCCTGGAGGAGCAGGTCCGCCTGCTGGCGCGCTTCACCGGTATCGACCCGCACCACCTTCCGCAGGAGCGAGAGGTCCTCGGCGAGGAGGCGGCCCGGCTGGCCCTCGGCGGGCACAAGGTCGCAGCGGTCCGCGCGCACCGCAAGGCCGAGCACGTCGACCTCAAGACCGCCGTGCAGGACGTGGAGACCTTCCTCGCCCAGCACGAACGGGTGTGACGGCGCCGGCTCCCGCCTCGACCCATCACCGGGCGCGGTGCCTGCGGTGATGACGTGCGCACGACATCACCGTCAGGTCCCGCCCGCACCGCCCGCCGGCGCCTAGGCTCGGCCTCGGCGGGGGCGTACCCCCCGCGTTCCGCGGATCGAGGGTGAGGCGCGCTCAGATGATCAGGTTCGACCACGTCTCGATGGTGTACCCCCGCGCGTCCCGTCCCGCCCTGGACGACGTGACCACCAGCATCGAGCGCGGCCAGTTCGTCTTCGTCGTCGGGTCGTCGGGGTCGGGGAAGTCGACCCTGCTCCGGCTCGTCGTGTGCGAGGAGACGGCCACCGCGGGCCGGGTCACCGTGGCCGGGCGAGAGCTGGAGCGGCTGCCGCGCCGTGAGGTGCCCAGGCTGCGCCGCGAGATCGGCAGCGTCTTCCAGGACTTCCGGCTGCTGCCCGGCAAGACCACGGCGGAGAACGTCGGGTTCGCCCTGGAGGTCGTCGGGCGCACCAAGAACCTGGCCCGCCACGTGGACGACACGCTCGAGCTCGTGGGGCTGGGCGGTCTGGGTGGCCGCTACCCGCACGAGCTCTCCGGCGGGGAGCAGCAGCGCGTGGCCATCGCCCGGGCCATCGCCGTCGGGCCGGCGGTGCTGCTGTGCGACGAGCCGACGGGCAACCTGGACCCGGCGACCAGCCTGGACATCGTCGGCCTCCTGGACGAGATCAACCAGCGCGGCACCACGGTGGTGATGGCGACCCACGACGACGAGATCGTGGACGCCATGGGCAAGCGGGTGATCGAGCTGCACGACGGCCGGCTGGTGCGCGACGACGCGGTGGGTACCTACGCCCTCCAGCGTCAGGCCGCGCTGCGGGCCGCCGCCGGGCCCCGGGACGCCTGGGGCGACCAGACCTGCGCACCACCGCCGACGGGGCACGCGCCGGTCGGCGACGTGCGCGCCGCCGGACCCACGGGGACCCTGGCGGGCGCGACCCGCGTCCAGGCGGGGGAGGACCGATGAGGGCAGGTTTCGTCCTGCGCGAGGCGATGACCGGGCTGCGCCGCAACCTGTCCATGGCCGTGTCGGTGGCGCTGGTGACCATGGTGAGCCTGCTCTTCCTCGGCATCGGGATGCTCAGCTATCACCAGGTCCAGTCCATGAAGGGCTACTGGTACGACAAGATCCAGGTCTCCGTGGTGCTGTGCAACGCCACCTCCGGGGAGGCGGCCTGCTCGCGAGGCGCGGCGACGGCGGCCGACCGGGCGGCGGTCGAGCGGCAGCTGGGGGCCATGCCCGTGGTGCAGTCCTGGCACTACGAGAGCCAGCAGGAGGCGTACCAGAACTTCCAGCAGCAGTTCCGGGACAACCCGATCGTCGCGGGCACCAGACCGGAGCAGCTCAAGGCGTCCTACCGGATCAGGCTGACCGACCCGCAGGAGTACCCGCAGCTCACCAGCACCTTCCAGGGCTCGCCGGGGGTGGAGAAGGTCGAGGACCAGCGCAAGGTCGTCGAGCCGCTGATCGACCTGCTGTCCAGCCTGACCCTGGCCACGATCTCCATGGCCGCGGTGATGCTGCTGTGCGCCGTGCTGCTGGTGGCGACCACGGTCCGCAGCTCGGCCTACACCCGCCGGCGCGAGACCGGCATCATGCGCCTGGTGGGGGCCGGCTCGATGACGATCCGCGCACCCTTCGTGATCGAGACCGTCGTGGCCGCGCTGGCCGGGGCGGCGCTCGCCGTCGGGTTGCTCGGCGGGCTGCTCGGGTGGCTGTCCTCGCGGCAGGGGGGCCGGTCGGTCGTCTTCGGCGGGGTGCCCCTGGTGGGCCCGGGTGACCTGTGGCGGGTGGCTCCGTGGCTGGTGCTCGTCGCCGTCCTGGTGGCCCTGGTGACGTCCTGGTCGGCACTGCGTCGACACCTGCGGGTCTGACGCGTCGACCCCCTGGACGCCGGCTGCAGATAGGGCCATCCGGGCTACCGTAGATGGCGAACGGGTGACGAACAAGTCACAACGGAACGAAGTTGTTCGTCACCGGTGGTGTGACTGAAGTGATAGGTGGTACCAACGGGGAGTGCGGGGTTGCTGCGGCGCTCCGCCGCCCGCGTCCCCGACCTCAGGATCCCTCATGCCTGCACCTACGCCCCGCACGACCTCGCGCGGCTCGTCGGCGCTCTGCTGCGTCCTGGCCCTGGGGCTGCCGGCGCCGGCCTGGGCGCAGGAGTCGGGAACGGACGATCAGCTGCGTGGGCGCCAGGCCCAGGTGCAGGAGTCCCTGGAGGGGGCGCAGGGCCGGCTGGAGATCACCACGGCGGAGCTGGCCGCCGCGTACGACGCCCTCGTCCAGGCCCAGGGACAGCTCCCGCGCGCCCAGGAGCAGGAGGCCGCGGCGACCCGAGCGTGGCAGGAGGCGCGTCGCACCGACCAGGAGCTGGCCGACCGGCTGGCGGAGGCGACGGTCCAGGAGCAGCAGGCCGCTGCGGAGCTGGCCGCCACCCGCACGGCCCTGGCCACGGTGACCGGTCGGCTCGGACGGGTCGCCGCCGAGATGCAGGCCGGCGGCTCCGGGAACCTGGACCCGCTGAGCGTCCTCGTGCAGGCCCAGACCCCGGACGAGCTCTACACGCGGTACCAGGGTCTGGAGGCCGTGGGCAGCGTGCAGGCCCAGGACGCCCGCGACCTGGCGACCGCCCGCGCCGAGGAGACCGCCAAGCAGGCCCGCCTCGACGCCGTCCAGGACGAGGTCGCCCGCCTCAAGAAGCAGTCCGAGAAGCGGGTCCGGTCGACCGCGCAGGCACAGGCCCGGGCGGCCACGGCCCGCACCCGCGTCGAGCAGCTGGTCGCCCAGGCAGGCCGGGCCACGGCCGAGATCGAGTCGCGCCGGTCCGAGGAGGAGGCCCGGGTCGCCGACCTCGACGTGCAGGCCCGAGCGCTGACCGCCGAGCTCGCCGACCGCACCCGTCGGCGCAAGGAGGCGGCCGCCGCGGCCGCCGTGCAGCGGGCTCGGGAGGCGGCAGCGGCGCAGGCGGCGCAGGAGACCCCGACGGCGACCCGCACGGCCACGCCCCCGGCTGACACGAGAGCGACGACCGCGCCGCGAGCGCCCAGGGCGAGGGACTCCCAGGCCGTCCCTCGCCCGCGCACGGTCCCTCGCGTCGCCACCTCGCCCCACGGCGGCGCCGTCCTCTCCGCACCGGCCGCCGGCCGGATCACCTCACCCTTCGGCATGCGCTTCCACCCGGTGCTGAAGTACGTGAAGCTGCACACCGGCACGGACTTCGGAACGGGCTGCGGGGCGCCGGTCCACGCCGCCGCGGACGGGCAGATCGTGAGCGCCGGGTTCAACCGGGCCTACGGCAACCGCGTGGTCCTGGACAACGGCATCCTGCGCGGCCACGACCTGGTCACGACCTACAACCACCTCACGAGCATCACGGTGTACGGCGGGCGGGTGCGTCGCGGTCAGCTCCTCGGCTACTCCGGCACGACGGGCTACTCCACCGGATGCCACCTGCACTTCGAGACCATCGTCGACGGGGTCTTCCAGAACCCGACGCTGTGGCTGTGACGACGTCCTCCCGGCGTACTCGCTCGAATCCCACCGCCCGGCGGCCCTAGACTGGACCGTCATGGCCAAGGAGCAGGGCACGAAGGTGATCGCGCGCAACAAGAAGGCGCGCCACGACTACCACATCCTCGACACGTGGGAGGCGGGACTCGTGCTGTCCGGCACCGAGGTCAAGTCGTTGCGGCAGGGACGCGCGAGCCTGGTCGACGGCTTCGCCCAGGAGTATGCCGGGGAGCTCTACCTCGAGGGCGTGCACATCCCGGAGTACTCCCAGGGCACCTGGACCAACCACGCCGCCCGCCGCCGTCGCAAGCTGCTGCTGCACCGCGACGAGCTGCGGACCATCGTCGCGAAGTCGCAGGAGAGCGGGCACACCATCGTGCCGCTGGAGCTGTACTTCAAGGACGGCAAGGCCAAGGTCGAGATCGCTCTCGCCAAGGGCAAGAAGCTCTACGACAAGCGGCAGACGCTGCGCGAGCGTCAGGACGGCCGGGAGGCCGCCCGCGCGGTGTCCGACGCGTTCAAGCGGGCCCGTGGCTGATCGGCGGCCGGAGGCAGGGAGCCGGTCGGTCCGATCCGCCGTCGTAGGGCTGTGCAGCCGACGAGCAGGGGGAACTCCATGAGCCTGACCACGACCGCTCGACCGGGTGGGACCGGGCGGCTGCCGGCGGCGCTGGCCGCCACGGTGGTGTCCCTGTGGCTGCTGCTCATGGGGGCGGTGCCCGCGTCGGCCGTGACCGCTCGGGCCGAGGGCACCGACCGGATCCGCAACCTGACCGTGGACTACCGCGTGGACGCGCGTGGCGGCGTCGACGTGACCGAGTCCTACCAGTACGAGTTCAACGACCCGGGCCGGCACGGGTTCACCCGCTATGTCCCCACGGTCGAGGGCTATGACCCCAAGGGCGGCAGCGCGGACAGCACCCAGCACCGGGTCTACGCGATCAGCGACATCCGGGTGACGAGCCCGGACGCACCTGACGACGCCGCGGTCAGCACCCTTGGCAACGACACCGTCATCCGGGTGGGCAGCGTCGACCAGACCGTCAGCGGCACCAAGCACTACGTCATCAGCTATCACCTGGACCACGTCGTCAACGAGCAGGAGGCCGGGGTCGCGTTCTTCCCGAACGTCCTCGGCAGCCGGTGGCAGCGCCCGATCGACGAGGTCGACGTCTCGGTGACCGGTCCGGCGGCGCCGATCAAGGTGGGCTGCACCTACGGCCCCGCGGGCACCAAGAAGGCCTGCGCGACGGCCACCAACGGCACGCCGGCACGGTTCTCCGCCACCGACCTGGCCCCGCGCGAGGACATGACCGTCAGCGTGATGTTCCCGCGCTCGGCCTTCACCGACGTCAGCAAGCAGATCGAGCAGGGCGGCCCGGAGACCGCTGACGGCCGCGTGTCCATGTCGCCGTCCGAGGCCAAGGCCCGCACCCTCGGCCAGCTCGGTGTGGGGCTCGGGGCGCCGCTGCTCGCCGCGCTCGGCATGGGAGCCCTGGTGTGGCGCCGCGGCCGGGACGAGCGGTATGTCGGGCTCGCGCCGGACACCGTGCCGGCGCCCGGTCAGCAGGTCGCGACCACCCGCGGCGGCAAGGCCCTGCCGGTGGCCGTGCGGTTCACCCCGCCGGACGACGCGACGCCGGGCCTCATCGGGACGATCTACGACGAGTCGGCCGACACCATCGACGTGTCCGCCACCGTCATCGACCTCGCGGTCCGGGGCTACCTGCGGATCGAGCAGACCCAGGACGGCGGCGTCTTCCAGACCAACGACTGGAAGCTGGAGTACCTCGGCACGCCCAAGCCGGGTGACCGTGGGCTGCTGCGCTACGAGCGGACGATCCTGGACGGGATCTTCACCTACGGCACGCCGGTGATGATGTCCGAGCTCAAGAACCGCTTCGCCCCGACGCTGGCCGCGGCCAAGCAGGAGATGTATGCCGAGACCGTGCAGCGCGGCTGGTTCCGCAGCTCGCCGGAGCAGGTGCGCAATGCCTTCGGCTGCCTGACCTGGCTGCCCTTCCTGCTCCTCGGCGGCTGGTTCTTCTTCGGCAGCGGGTCCTTCGTGGGCGCGCTGGAGTCCGACCAGATCGCCGGGATCGGGCTTCCCGTGCCGTCGCTGCTGCTCGCGGGCGCCGGGCTGTTCGCGGTGCCCTTCATCGTGCGGGCCCTGGCCAAGCGGATGCCCGCGCGGACCGCCGACGGGTCCGCGGTGCTCTACCAGGCCCGCGGGTTCCGGGAGTACCTCCTGACCGCCGAGGCCGAGCAGATCAAGTACGACGAGGCGCTGGACATCTTCAGCCGCTACCTGCCCTACGCCGTGGTGTTCGGCGTGGCGGACCGGTGGGCCAAGATCTTCGCCCAGGTCGCGGAGATGGCCCAGGCTCAGGGCTACGACGTGGGCATGCCGACCTTCTACGTCTGGTACGGCGGCGGCTTCGGGGACTTCTCCGACTTCGGCAACGCCGTGGACTCGTTCTCCACGACGGCGGCCGGCGCGTTCACCTCGACGCCGGGCTCCTCGGGCGGCAGCGGGTTCGGCGACGGCGGGTTCGGGGACTTCGGCGGCTTCTCCGGCGACGGCTTCGGCGGGGGCGGCGGCGACTCCTGGTGAGGTGACCGGCCGCCGGGCGCCGACCGGGCGAGCTGACGGGCCGGGCTGAGGACAGGACGCGTCGGGGGACGCGTGGAGATCGACGTGGGTCGGGCCGCCCGCGCACCGTGCGCCGGGCGGTCCGACCCACCGGGGGAAGGTCCAGGGGGACACGATGACGAGGACGGATCTGGGTTTCGTGGTGCTCGGCGTGCTGCCGGTGCTGCTGGTGGCCGTGGTGCTGTGGTGGTTCCGGCGGCGACGCCGGGACGAGATGTACGTCGGGGTGACGCCCGGGGAGAGGCCCGCACCGGGCACCGGCATACGCACCCGTCGTCTGGGAGGCACGGGGGAGTGGACCGGGGCGGTGGCGGTGCGGTTCACGCCCCCGGACGGGGTGACCCCCGGGATCGCGGGCACGGTCGTCGACGGACGCGCCGACCAGGTCGACCTCAGCGCGACCATCATCGACCTCGCGGTGCGGGGCCACCTCACGCTCACCGCGGTGCCCGGGGACGGCTCGACCCGGGCCGAGGATCCCGACGGGCCCTCGCGCGCCGTCGACTGGGAGCTGGAGCGGCACCGGGAGGTGCGCGACGGGCTGCGGCCCTTCGAGGCCGAGCTGCTGGGCGAGCTCTTCGCCGGCGGTGACCGGGTGCGGCTCTCGGCGCTGCGGGGGAGCTTCGGGATGACCTTGCGCAAGACCCAGATCGGGCTCTACCGCGAGGTGGTGGACCACGGGTGGTACGTCGACCACCCGCAGCTGCGCAACCGGCGGCTCGGCTGTCTCGGCTGGCCGATCCTGCTCGCCGGTCTGGCGCTGCTGGGGCTGCTCGCGGTCGACCTGGTCACCCACCGGCGCTACGGGCCGCTCGAGCTGCTGCCGGGTCTCGGCCTGCTGGTCTCGGGGCTGCTGCTGGTGCGGGGCGGGCGGGGGCGGACCCCGCGCACGGCCGAGGGCACCGCGGTGCGGGTGCAGACGCTGGGCTTCCGGGAGTACCTCACGACCGCCGAGGCCGACCAGATCCGCGTCGAGGAGGCGCGCGACGTCTTCAGCCGCTACCTGCCCTATGCCATCGTCTTCGGCTGCGCCGACCGGTGGTCGCGGATCTTCGGCGAGGTCGCGGCCCGGGCCCACCTGGCCGGGGTCGCCGACGTGGCCTTCGACCTGGACTGGATCCAGGGCGTCGACCTGCTCGCGGACGTCGCCCACCTGGGGATCGACGTGGTCCGCGTGGTCGACGCCTTCGACGGGCCGGGGCTGGTCGACGTGGGTGCGGGGCTCGGTGACCTCGTCGACGGCGACCTGGTCGAGACGCTGTCCAACGGGCTGGGCGAGCTGGCGTCGGGGGTGGGCGACTTCGTGGCGTCGTCGGCGGACCTCGTGGACGGTCTGGACGGTTGCGACCTGGACGGCTGCGACCTGTGAGGTCGGCCCGCCCCCGCCCCCCGGGCCGGGGGGCGGGCTCGCCGGTGCCGGTGCTCTCGTCTCGGCCTCCGGCCGGAGCCGGACGCCGCGACGCGAGACGGGTGCAGAGCGGGAGGCGGGGCGCTCAGGCCAGACGGACGAGGGACGCCCCGTCCGGCGGGCGGTATGCCGGGGCGACGCGGCCGCTCAGGCCCCGGCGGTGACCCGCACGAGCTGGCGGACCAGGGCATGGCTGCGCTCGAACGACGACAGCGGCAGGAACTCCGCCGTGCTGTGGAAGTTGTGCGCGCCGGTGAAGAAGTTCGGCGTCGGGATGCCCTGCCGGGACAGCCAGGACCCGTCGGTCCCGCCGCGCATCGGGAGGGGGAGCGGCTCGATCCCGAGGTCGCCCATCGCCCGCAGCAGGTGCGCCACCGCCGGGTCGTCCGGGGCCAGGGAGTCGGCGATGTTGCTGTAGACGTCCTCAACGGCCAGCTCGATCACGGCCCGCGGGTGCATCGCGCGCACGGCCTCGACGGCGTCGCGCAGCTCGGTCTTGCGGGCGGCGAACCGCGCCCGGTCGTGGTCGCGGATGCTGACGGTGAGGACCGCCTCGGCCTGGCCGCCGGTGATCCCGTCGACCCACAGGTAGCCCTCCCGCCCCTCGGTGCGCTCGGGGGTCTGCGCGCGGTCGAGCCGGCCGATCACGTCGGTGGCCACCAGGATCGGGTTGACCAGCACCCCCTTGGCGGCCATCGGGTGAGCGGTGACCCCCTCGACGCGGATCGTCGCGGTCGCGGCGTTGAAGGTCTCGGTGACCACCTCGCCGAGCTCGCAGCAGTCGATGGTCCAGGCGTGGCGCACCGGGAAGCGGTCGAGGTCCAGGGTGCGGACGCCGCGCAGCCCGATCTCCTCGTCGGGGACGAAGGCCAGGTGGACGTCGCCGTGCACCTCGTCGGCGCCCGCGTCCAGCAGCCCGGCGGCGGCCTCCATGAGCACGCTGATCGCGGCCTTGTCGTCAGCGCCCAGGACGCTGGTGCCGTCGGTGACGAGAAGCCGGTCACCGGCATACCGCGCCAGCTCGGGGTGCTCCGTGACCCGGATCCAGCGGTCCCACCGCCGGTCCAGGCACACGTCGCCGCCGTCGTGCTCGACGACGCGTGCGTGGATCTCGGGGGACAGGTCGACGTCGACGGTGTCCAGGTGGGCGCAGAAGCCCACGGCGGGCACCGGGGGGTGGCCGTCGGGCAGGGTCGAGGGGATCCGGGCGGTCAGGACCGCGGTGTCGGACAGGTGGACGTCCGCGGCGCCCATCGCCACCAGCTCGTCGCGCAGGAGCTCGGCCAGCTCGCGCTGCCCGGGCGTCGACGGCACGACGACCGCGGCGGCGTCGCCCTGGCTGGTGATGGCGCAGTAGCGGAGAAAGCGCTCGACGAGGGCGTCCTGGATCCCGTGCGTGTCCACGCGGTCATTGCACCACGAGGTCAGGCCACCACGACGAGGAGGTCCCCTCCCTCGACGGCTTGCGTCGGACCGATGGCCACGCGCTGGATCGTTCCAGCCACGGGGGTGGTGATCGCGGCCTCCATCTTCATGGCCTCAATGGTGGCGACCTGGGTGCCCGCGGCGACCTCGTCCCCGACCGCGACCGCGAGCGTCACGACCCCGGCGAAGGGCGCCGCCACCTGGCCCGGGACGCCCGGGTCGGCCCGTTCGGCGGTGGCCACCGAGGAGGTCACCGACTCGTCGCGGACCGAGATGGTGCGCAGCTGGCCGTTGATGGTGCACAGGACGTTGCGCATGCCGCGGGCGTCGGGCTCGCCGATGGCGGTCAGCCCCAGGAGCAGCGTCTTGCCCCGCTCGAGCTGGACCTCGTGCTCCTCGCCGACCGCCATGCCGTGGAGGAACTCGCGGGTGCTGAGCACGGACAGGTCGGAGTAGGTCTCCAGCGCCCGCTCCAGGTCCGCGGTCGGCCCGGGGAACAGCAGCCGGTTCAGGGTGCGCCGCGGCTCGGTCCGCAGCGCCTGCTCGTCCTCCGCGGAGAGCTCGGTGACGACCGGGCGGGCACGCCGGCCCGCCAGCGCCTTGGTCCGGAAGGGCTCGGGCCAGCCGGCGGGCGGGGTGCCGAGGTCACCGGCGAGGAAGCCGATCACCGAGTCGGGGATGTCGAAGCGCTGCGGGTCCTGCTCGAACGCAGCAGGATCTGCGCCGGCGCCCACCAGCGCGAGCGCCAGGTCACCCACGACCTTGGACGAGGGGGTCACCTTGACGATGTTGCCGAGGATCCGGTTGGCCGCGGCATACATGTCCTCGATCTCCTCGAAGCGGTCGCCCAGCCCGAGCGCGATCGCCTGCTGGCGCAGGTTGGACAGCTGGCCGCCGGGGATCTCGTGGTGGTAGACGCGCCCGGTGGGACCGGGCAGCCCGGACTCGAAGGGGGCGTAGAGCCGGCGGATGGCCTCCCAGTAGGGCTCCAGGTCGCAGACCGCGTCGAGGTCCAGGCCGGTGGCCCGCTCGGTGCCGTCGGTGGCGGCGACCAGGGCGGACATGGAGACCTGGGAGGTGGTCCCGGCCATGGCGGCGCTGGCGACGTCGACCGCGTCGACGCCGGCGCCGATCGCGACGAGCAGCGTCGCGAGCTGGCCGCCCGCGGTGTCGTGGGTGTGCAGGTGCACCGGCAGGTCGAAGGACCGGCGCAGCTCGGTGACCAGGCGCGCGGCCGCAGGGGCGCGCAGCAGACCGGCCATGTCCTTGATCGCGAGCACGTGGGCGCCCGCGTCGACGAGCTGCTCGGCGAGCCGCAGGTAGTAGTCCAGCGTGTACGTCCGCTCGCCGGGGTCGAGCATGTTGCCCGTGTAGCACAGCGCCGCCTCGGCGACGGCGTGGTCGGTCGCGAGCACCGCCTCGATCGCGGGCCGCATCTGCGACACGTCGTTGAGCGCGTCGAAGACCCGGAAGAGGTCGACGCCGGTGCGGGCGGCCTCGGCCACGAAGGCCTCGGTGACGGCCAGGGGGTAGGGCGTGTACCCAACCGTGTTGCGCCCCCGCAGGAGCATCTGGATCGGGAGGTTGGGCAGGGCCTCGTGCAGCAGCGCCAGCCGCTCCCAGGGGTCCTCGTGCAGGAAGCGCAGCGCCACGTCGTAGGTCGCGCCGCCCCAGGCCTCGACCGAGAGCAGACCGGGGAGCATGCGGGCGACGTAGGGCGCGACGTGCAGCATGTCGCGGGTCCGCACCCGGGTGGCGAGCAGGGACTGGTGGGCGTCACGGAAGGTCGTGTCGGTGACGGCCACCGGGGTCTGCTCGCGCAGTGCCCGGGCCCAGCCCGCCGGGCCGAGGTCCAGGAGCCGCTGGCGGGAGCCCGCGGGCGGGGCCTGGCGCCATACCTGCGGGTCCAGGACGGGCAGCTTGTCCCGGGCCGAGCGCTGGGTGCGCTGCGGGCCGTGGGGCTGGTTGACGGTGACCTCGGCGAGGTAGGTGAGCAGCTTGGTGCCGCGGTCGGCGGGGATGCGCCCCTGCAGCAGCTCGGGCCGCTCGTCGATGAAGCTCGTGGTCACGTGCCCGGCGATGAACTGCGGGTCGCCGACGAGCTGCTCGAGGAAGGCGATGTTGGTGGAGATCCCGCGGATCCGGAACTCCTGCAACGCTCGTTGGGTCCGGCGCACCGCCGTCGCGAAGTCCCGCCCGCGGCAGGTGAGCTTGACGAGCATCGAGTCGAAGTGAGCACCCACCTCGGCGCCGTCGAAGACCGTGCCGCCGTCCAGGCGCACGCCCGCGCCGCCGGGGGAGCGGTAGACCATGATCCGGCCGGTGTCGGGGCGGAAGCCGTTGGCCGGGTCCTCGGTGGTGATCCGGCACTGCAGCGCGGCACCGCGCAGCCGGATCGCGTCCTGCGTCAGACCCAGGTCGGCCAGGGTCTCGCCCGCGGCGATGCGCAGCTGGGCGCTGACCAGGTCGACGTCGGTGACCTCCTCGGTCACGGTGTGCTCGACCTGGATGCGCGGGTTCATCTCGATGAAGACGTGCCGCCCGTCCGGGCCGAGCAGGAACTCCACGGTGCCGGCGTTGACGTAGCCGATGTGCCGGGCGAAGCGCACCGCGTCGGCGCACATCCGCTCCCGCAGCGCCGGGTCCAGGTCAGGCGCCGGGGCGATCTCGACGACCTTCTGGTGGCGGCGCTGCACCGAGCAGTCCCGCTCGAAGAGGTGGACGACCTCGCCGGTGCCGTCGGCCAGGACCTGCACCTCGATGTGCCGCGGGTCGACCACGGCCTCCTCGAGGTACATGCGGTCGTCGCCGAAGGCGCTCGCGGCCTCGCGCTGCGCCTCCTCGATCGCGGCGCGCAGCAGCGCGGGCTCGGCGACCCGTCGCATCCCGCGTCCGCCGCCGCCGGAGACCGCCTTGACGAAGAGCGGATAGGTGAATCCCTCCGCGGCGCGCAGCAGCTCGTCGACGTCCGCGCTCGGCTCGGAGTCCTTGAGGGTGGGCAGGCCCGCCTCCTGGGCGGCCTGGATGGCACGGGCCTTGTTGCCGGTCAGCTCCAGCACGGTGTGCGGAGGCCCCACGAAGGTGATGCCCTCCTCCTCGCACCGCTGGGCGAGGTCGGGGTTCTCCGAGAGGAAGCCGTAGCCGGGGTAGATCGCGTCGGCCCCCGCCTCCTGGGCGGCGTGGACCATCCCCGCCACGTCGAGGTAGGCGCGGACCGGGTGGCCCTGCTCGCCGATCTGGTAGGACTCGTCGGCCTTGAGCCGGTACTCCGCGTTGCGGTCCTCGTAGGGGAACACCGCGACGGTGGTGGCACCGAGCTCGGTGGCGGCGCGGAAGGCGCGGACGGCGATCTCGCCGCGGTTGGCGACCAGGACCTTGCGGAACATGGTTCTCCTTCGAGGGTTCGAGGTGGGAGGGAGGAGGCTAGCCCGGTGTGCCCCGATCCTGACGCAGATCACGTGCCCGATCGTGGGGGTGGTCACGGTGTGGTCCTGCCGGGGAGCTCGCCGAGGGCACCACGCCGCGGGTCGTAGGCCCAACCGGGATCGGTCAGGATGCGGGCCAGGGCCAGCCCGGAGCTGACGGCGGCGACGAGGAGCATCGCCGAGCAGGTCTCGGCGAGGAAGTCCGGCATGGACCCGGCGTTCAGATGGTGGAGCGCCTGGTGCATCGTCGTGCCGGGCAGCATCACCACGGCTGCCGGCACCGAGACGGTGATGCGGGGCAGCTGTGCCCAGGCGGCGCATCCGGCCGCCAGGAGACCGAGCACGAGCCCGGCGGCGAGGCAGGCGTTCTGCGGAGGCTGGCCGAGGCGGGCGAGGCAGATCCGCACCAGGTTGGCACCGCCGCCGACCAGGGCGGCGAGGACCACCATCCGCAGGTGGGAGTTGAAGAGGACGGCGAAGGCCCCGACGGCCACCACGCCTACGACCGCGGCGACGGGCAGGCTCAGGGGCGACCCGCCCGACGGGGCGGGGAGCATGGCCGAGGCGCCCGTGAGCGAGGAGACCGACCAGGCGACGCCACCGGAGACTCCGAGGACGCTCGTGACGTGGACCAGCCGACCCTGGGCCGCCATCACGTCCAGGTGGGCCAGGTCCAGGAGAGCCGTGTAGAGCGGGAACCCGGGCACCAGGTAGAGCAGAGCTGCGACCTGTCCTGCCTGGTGGACCGGCGCAGGCTGGTGCAGCAGGCCGACCAGGCTCGCCAGCAGGACATGGGTCAGGCAGGAGACCAGCGCTGCTGCGGCGACGGCGGCGAGGTCCGCGAGGTGTCGTCCGACGAGTTCCGTGCGGGCCCGCTGGCCCAGGCCTGCAGCCAGGCAGACGGCCAGGGCGTCCGCGATCCCCAACCCGGACGACAGGGCGAAGGCTGCGCATCCCACACCGGCGGCGAAGGCTCTGGTGGCAGGCCCCCAGCGCCCCGGGACCTCCAGCACCCGCGAGAGGCGCGCGTCGATGGACGACGCCGCCTCGTCGCTGCGGACCGTGGCCGCCAGGCCCTCCAGACGGGCGATGCGCCCCGCATCGACGTGGGGGCCGGCGACCTCGCGCACTATCGTCCGGAACTCCTCGCCCCGGCGAGCGGTGACCGCGATGGAGGTCATGGTCACGGTCGCGTCCAGGGCATCGATGGAACGGGCGGCGGCGACCGTGCGCATGGCCTGCCGCACCCGGTAGGAGCCGGTGCCCGCGGCTGCCAGGTGTCCGCCGAGGCGCAGGATCACGCGCACGTCGTCGCCCAGCCGGGTGCGGCCGACCTGCGGATCCGCCGAGATCACGTCATGGGGCTCGCCCATCGGTCTCATCGACACCTCCCTGGGCAACGGCGCGGGAGGATCGGCGCAAGGCTGGGGGTGGCCCCGGCACTCATCGCGTCCTGCCCTCGGCCGGGGCTGGCACGGCAGTCGTGGCAGGCGACCGGGCTCGTCCCCCGGAGGGGGCATCACCGTTGCGGGACAGCGCCGGGATCACACCGGCTTCGCTGGGACACGACCGGCCAGGGGGATCCTGGCGCGTCCATCATGGCACGGCCCGACCGGTGCTCTGCTCCCGGTGTCCGGCAGGGCCTTGCCCGCGCTGCCCGGCGGGACGGCCGACGGTGCCACGGGGTGCGTCGCGAAGGATCAGGCGACCTGGGCGATGTCGTACGCGACATACGCCCGGGGGGTCCCGGCCGGCGTGATCTGCACGGTGCGGCGGTGCCCGCCGCGCGGGGCGGCGACCCGGACGGTGACCGTGGCTCCGGCGGGTCTGCCCGCAGTCGGCGCGGGCGAGGTGGCGGCCCGCCCACCGACGCTGACCCGCACCTCGAGGGCTGCCCGGTCGGGGCAGGCGACGGTGAGCTCGCAGGTGCCGGGCGTTCGCTGCTCCTGCTCGCCGACCCGGAGGGTGGCGGCGAGGGGCGCGTCACCGTCCGGCGACGTGCGTCGAGATGCCGCCCGTCCAGGGGTGGGGCGGGCGGGCCGCGTCGTGCGGCGCGGCGTCTGCGTGCTGCGGCGCAGCGTCCGGGCCGATCCGACGCGGGTCCGGCCGGACCGCACGAGCCCCACCAGTGCCCCGACGAGGAGCGATCGGGTGCCGGTGACCGGCGACATGAGCTCCTCCTGCGGACGGTGGTCGCGTGACCCGTCGACCTTAGCGGCCAGGCGGGGCTGGGTCGAGCCAATGTCATTGCGCCCCAACTTCATCCAAGCCTCGCTCGGGGTCCTCTCCGGTGGAGCGCGGCCTGGCCCAGGCGAGGTCGCGCCCAGTCCTGGATCCGGGAGCGGCGTGCGAAGGCGTGGCCAGACCTGCCGCCGGTCGTCGGACCCGCCTGCGCCACGAAGCCCGGCGGACCCGACCACCGGCGGTAGGTTGCCGGGGTGACCAGCGACGTGCTCCCGCCCGACACCCCCGAGCGCGCCGCGGCCCAGCGCCACACCGTCCGCGCCCTCGCGGTCACCAACGCCGTCGGGGGCGTCGGCGTGACCACCGGCATCACCGTCGCCACCCTGCTGGCCGCCGACGTGTCCGGCCGCGAGTCGCTCGCCGGCCTGTCGCAGACCGCCCAGGTGGCGGGCGCCGCGCTGTGGGCCTTCGTCCTGTCCCGCGTGATGACCGCCCGCGGGCGCCGGGTCGGTCTCGTCATCGGCTACGCGATCGGGACGACGGGAGCCCTGCTCTGCGTCCTCGCGGGTGTCCTGCGGTCCTTCCCGCTGCTGCTCGCAGCGGCCCTGCTCGTCGGGGCGGCAGGTGCCGCCAACTCCCAGTCCCGGTTCGCCGCCACGGATCTCGCGACCGAGGAGCACCGCGGCCGGGACCTGTCCCTCGTGGTGTGGGCAACCACCGTCGGGGCGGTGACCGGCCCCAACCTGGCAGGCCTCGGCGGTTCGCTCGCCATACGGCTGGGCCTGCCCCCGCTCACCGGTGCCTTCCTGCTCACCGCCCTGGCGCTGCTCGTCACCATCGCACTGGTGCACCTGCTGCTGCGGCCGGACCCGCTGCTCGCCGCCCGCGCCGCGGCCCGCCGGGACCCCGACCGCCTCGCACCGGAGGTCTCGGCGTGGGAGGTCGTGCGCACCCGGCCGACGGTCGCCGCGTGCGTGGTCGCCATCGCCCTCGCCCAGGCCGTCATGGTCGGCGTGATGATCATGACCCCCATCCACATGCGCCACGGCGCTGCGTCGGTGCAGGTCATCGGGCTGACCATCAGCGGCCACATCCTCGGCATGTACGCCTTCTCGCCCCTCGTGGGACGCCTGGTCGACCGGTGGGGCGCCTGGCGGGTCATGCTCCTCGGCGCCGCGGTGGAGGCGGCGTCGGTCGCGCTGGCCGCGATCACCCACGCCGGGGCGTCATGGTTGCTGTCGCTGGCGCTGTTCGGGCTGGGGATCGGCTGGGCCCTTGCGATGATCGGCGCGTCGAGCTCGCTCGTGGGCGCCACCCCGCTGCTCGCGCGCGCCCCGGTCCAGGGCCTGTCCGACCTGTGCATGGGGCTGACGGCCGCCGTCGGCGGGGCCCTTGCCGGCGTCATCGTCGGCTCGCTCGGCTACCCGGTGCTCGCGCTCTCCTGCCTGCCCGCCTGCCTGGTCGTCGCTGCCTGCGCGCTGCGGGTGCGCCACCTCGGCGGGCCTGACCGGTCCGGTGCCGGGTCGCCGCGATAGGTTCGGGGCGACCGCAGCCCACGGAGGAGACAGTCGTATGCCGGAGAGCCTGCCCATCGCCGCCCTGGCCCGCCCCGGGCACACCGAGGACGTGGTCTACGAGCGCCGCGGCGCCCTCGGCCGGATCCTGCTCAACCGCCCGCGGGCCATCAACTCGCTCACCACGCTCATGATCGACTCGATGCGCGAGCAGCTCACCGAGTGGGCGGTCGACGACGGCGTCGTCAGTGTCGGCATCGAGGGTGTCGGTCCCAAGGGCCTGTGTGCCGGCGGCGACATGCGGGCCGCGCGCGAGGCCACCCTGGCCGGACGACGCGACGCGGTGGACTTCTGGGAGCGGGAGTACGCCCTCAACGCCCAGATCGCCTCCTACCCCAAGCCCTACGTCGCCTTCATGGACGGCATCGTCATGGGCGGCGGCGTCGGCGTCTCCGCGCACGGGTCGCTGCGGCTCGTGACCGAGCGAACCCGACTGGCGATGCCGGAGACCGCGATCGGCTTCTTCCCCGACGTGGCGGGCTGCTGGTGGCTGGCGAAGGCTCCCGGCGAGCTCGGGGCCTATCTCGCCATGACCGGTTCCTCGATGACCGGGGCCGACGCCGTCGCCACCGGGTTCGCCGACGCGCTGGTGCTCACCGACCAGATCCCCGGCCTGCTCGACCGTCTGGAGGCGGGGGAGCGGCTCACCGCCGACTGCGGCGAGGTGGACCCCGACGAGGAGATCATGGCAAGCCCCCTGCTGGCGCAGCGGGACTGGATCGACAACGCCTTCGCCGGGGACGACGCCGCGGCGATCCTGGCGCGGCTCGAGGCGAGCCCGGTCGAGGCGGCGCGCGAGTGCGCGGCGGTCATCCGCACGAAGTCGCCGCTGTCGGTGTGCGTGGCGCTCGCGGCGGTGCGGCGCGCGGCGCGGATGAGCTCGGTCGAGGAGGTGCTCACGCAGGACCTGGTGCTCGGGCACCGTTTCTGGGAGCGCTCGGACATGCCCGAGGGGGTGCGGCACGTGCTCGTCGACAAGGGTCAGGGCAAGCCGCCGCGCTGGCTCTACGACCGGGTCGAGGACGTGCCCCACGACGTCGTGGCGGGCATGTTCGTCCGCCCCTGACCGGCCGGCCCCCGGGATCGTGTGCGTTGTCCGCCGGATTCCGGCGGACAACGCACACGATCCCGGGGAGCACGGGAGGGGGGGAGCACGGGAGAGGGGGGAGGTCGCCCGTCAGGCGATGGCGACGACCGGGCCCTCGCCCACGTCGTGCGCGCGATACATCCCGGGGGAGTCGAAGGCCAGCACCACCTCGCCCGCCGGCGTCACCGCCACCAGGCCCCCGTCCGCCCCGCGGGCCCCCACGAGCTCGTCGATCGTCTCGCGCACCGCCTGCGCCAGAGGCTGCCCGCCCCAGCGCAGCCGGGCGTGGACCTCGTGCGCCACCGCCCCGCGGACGAAGAGCTCGCCCTGCCCGGTGCACGACACCGCGACCGTCTCGTCCGACGCCCAGGTGCCGCACCCGATCAGGGGGGTGTCACCCACCCGCCCCGGCAGCTGCGCGGTGATCCCACCGGTCGAGGTCGCGGCAGCCACGTGACCGGCGCGGTCCCGGGCGACCGCGCCCACCGTGCCGTGCCGGTACTCGCGGAAGTGGCCCGCCTCGCGCAGCTGCCGCAGCCGCGCCTCGGTCACGTGGTACGACGGGTCGACCACCTCCAGCCCCCACTCCTCGAGCAGGGCACGGCGCGGCATCGCCATCAGCACGTGGTCGGTCTGCTCCATCACGGCACGGGCCGCCATGACGGGGTTCCGCGGACCGGCGGTGCAGGTCACCGCCCCGGCCCGGGAGTCGCCCAGCATCACCGCGGCGTCCAGCTCGGCGGTCCCCTCCGTCGTCAGGGCGGCCCCGCGACCGGCGTTGAAGCACTCGCTGTCCTCCAGCACCACGACGCTCGCGCACACCGCGTCCAGCGCCGACCCGCCGGCGTCGAGCACCGCCCGCCCGGCGGCCACGGCCCCGGCCAGCGCAGACGTGGCGGCCCGCTCCTGGGCGGGGGACAGCGTGGCCGGGTCCACGCCCGCACCCCCGTGCAGGGCGATCGCCGGGGCGTCCCCGGCAGGCAGGTGGGTGAGCACGACAGGCGGCAGGGACGTCATACGGCCATTGTCGTATGCCGGTCCGCCCTCCGGTCGCACGGCGTTCACCCGGCGCCCCTAGCCTGTGAGCCATGCGCACCCTCAGCCGCATCCGCGGTCTCGTCCTCGCGTCCTTCGCCGCCGCCACGCTGATCGTCCCCGCCGCTCCCACGGCCGTCGCCGCCCCCGCCGCCGACGACGTGTCACCGGTGGAGGGCGCCCACGCCCACAACGACTACCTCCACGCCCGCCCCCTCCACGACGCCCTGGACCACGGCTTCACCAGCGTCGAGGCCGACGTCTGGCTGGCCGACGGGCAGCTGTGCCTGGGCCACGCCGCGCCCGACTGTCGCAAGACCTTGGAGGGCAACTACCTCGAGCCCCTCGCCGAGCGCGTCGCCGGACGTGCAGGCTCGGTCTACGCCGGCTGGGCGGGCACCTTCCAGCTGCTGATCGACGTCAAGTCCGACGGGCCCACCACCTGGCCGGTCATCGAGAAGGCGCTCGCCGCCCACCCCGAGCTGATCACCCACTGGGAGGACGGGGTCCGCACCCCGGCGCCGGTGATGGCCGTCATCTCCGGCAAGCGCAGCCTCTACCAGATCGCGTCAGCGAAGACCCGCTGGTCAGCCTACGACGGCGGGCTCGGGGACCTGGACCGGGGGCTCTCGCCCGAGCTGATGCCCATGGTCAGCGGGGACTGGTGGGAGACCTTCACCTGGCGTGGGGGCTATCCCCTTCCCGCGGACCAGAAGGCCCGCCTCGAGGGCTATGCCGCCACCGCCCGCAAGCACGGCTACACGCTGCGGTTCTACGGCACCCCCGACCTGGACGACCCGGCGACCGCCGCCAAGCGCCGCAACGTCTGGGACGCCGAGAAGGCCGCCGGCGTGCACTGGCTCAACTCCGACAACCTCGCCGTGCTGGAGAGCTATCTGCGCGCGCGCTGAGCCGACGAGGAGGGCGCGGCCGGGAATCTCGGTCGTGCCCGCCTCGTTGTGCCGGGTAGACTCACCGGTCGTGCCGGGTCCGCCCGGCGTTGCTTGACAACTCCACAGCGTGACGTGCCCGTCCCATGGGGGTGATCGGTTTCGACGTTGGTCGATCTGCCAGGGGAAGCGGGCCGAGGATGCTGAGTTGTCTCGTTAACGCCCTCAGCAAACCAATAGGTGCCAATTCCAAGCGCACCGACTTCGCCCTCGCCGCCTGAGCGAGCCCGAAGTCTGTCGACCTAGGCCTGATCTCGTCCTAGTGCTCGGCATCAGCTAGAGATCTCGCTGCGCGCCGGTGTCGGGACGGCGCGCGGGACTCCTTCTCGACTGGGCCTGTCAGGGGACGTGTGCGCGCGAGCCCTGGGGCCGAGAAAATCCTCAGCGCACTGCGCCCGGAGAAGCCCTGGTGCGTCGTCAGCGGACGCGGGTTCGATTCCCGCCACCTCCACCACCAGAAGTCAGGCACGTCACGCCGTGGACCGTCAGCAGGTATGACGAGAGCCCCACCCGCTCGCCGGGTGGGGCTCTCGTCATACCTGCGTGCTCGTCCTGCCTGCCGGTCGCCCGCTCGGGACCGAGTGTCCCGGGCGGGCGCTCACAGCCCGGGGATGTCGGTGGGGGAGGTGCCCACGGACGGTCCCTGCTGGGCCTGGTGCGCGGCGAGCTGCTCGGCGTACTCGCGCTTGACGGTCTCCATGTCGAGCGCCTTGATCTGGGAGATGAGGTCCTCGAGGGCGGCGGGCGGCAGCGCGCCGGGCTGCATGACCAGCGGCACACCCTCCCGGAAGGCCATGATCGTGGGGATCGAGGTGATCTGCAGCATGGACGCCAGACCCTGCTCGGCCTCGGTGTCGATCTTGCCGAAGACCACGTCCTCGTGCTTGTCCGACGCGGCCTCGAAGACCGGGGCGAACTGGCGGCACGGCCCGCACCAGGCGGCCCAGAAGTCGAAGAGGACGATGTCGTTGTCCTGGATGGTCGACTCGAAGGTCGCCTCGGTGATCTCGCGGGTGCTCATGCCCCTGCCAACGAGCGGGACCGCCGGGGGATTCCCCGCCGGGCGGCCGGGTCGGGTCCGGCGGCTGCTACGATGAGGGCACAGTCTCGCTTGTCCTGCCCTGGGATCGGTGTGCGTCGGCTCCGTCCGACGTACGACGGATCGCCGGTGCAGGTGCGGAGACCGAGCCCGGCTCACGGCGCTCGTTCACTCCACGGCGATCGCCCCGACCGGGGCCGGGCTCCTCAGCCCCACTGGCCGCTGCTCGACGGCGGCCCACGAGAAGCGAGACGACGCCGGCGGCAATCCTCCGACCGGCCCGACCGGGCTCCCGCAGCTGGAGCCTGAGGCTCGTCTTCACCGTTGCCCTCGCCAGGTGGCCCGAGGCGTGCCTACCTTTGCGAACAGGGAAATCCGCACATGAGCAACATGAATCGTTCCGGCGCGCCCAAGAAGGCCCGCTGGAGCACCGCCAAGAAGGTCGACGCCCGCCGCGCCTCCTCCACCCACCGTGGTCAGGGCGACCGCGACGACCGCCCCCAGCGTGAGGGCGTCGTCCGCAAGCCGCGCTTCGACCGGGACGACCGGCCGCGTCGTGAGGGTGGCTACGAGGGCCCGCGCCGCGAGTTCTCCGACCGTCCCCGTCGTGAGGGTGGCTACGACCGTCCGCAGCGCGATGGCGGGTTCGATCGCAGGCCGCGCTTCGAGCGTGACGACCGTCCGCGTCGTGAGGGTGGGTACGACCGTCCGCAGCGTGATGGTGGGTTCGATCGCAAGCCGCGCTTCGAGCGGGACGACCGCCCGCGCCGTGACGGCGGGTATGCCGGGCCGCGCCGCGAGTTCTCCGACCGTCCGCGTCGTGAGGGTGGGTACGACCGTCCGCAGCGTGATGGTGGGTTCGATCGCAAGCCGCGCTTCGAGCGGGACGACCGCCCGCGCCGTGAGGGTGGTTACGACCGTCCGCAGCGTGACGGCGGGTTCGACCGCAAGCCGCGCTTCGACCGCGACGACCGCCCGCGCCGTGAGGGTGGCTACGACCGTCCGCAGCGTGACGGAGGGTTCGACCGCAAGCCGCGCTTCGACCGCGACGACCGCCCGCGCCGTGAGGGTGGCTACGACCGTCCGCAGCATGGCGGTGGGTTCGACCGCAAGCCGCGCTTCGACCGCGACGACCGTCCCCGCCGTGAGGGCGGCTATGACCGCAAGCCGCGCTTCGACCGCGACGACCGTCCCCGCCGTGAGGGCGGCTACGACCGCAAGCCGCGCTTCGACCGCGACGACCGGCCGCGCCGCAATCGCTTCGACGCCGAGCAGCCAGGTGCCCTGCACGACGAGCGCTCCCGCTCCTGGAGCGACAAGGAGGAGCGTCAGGCCATGGGCCTGGCCGTCGACCTCCCGGCCGAGCACGCGGCCGCCGAGGTGACCGAGGACAACGGCTTCCAGGCGCTCGGCCTGCCCGATGCGCTCGTCGAGCGCCTCGCCCGCGACGGCATCACCACGCCCTTCCCGATCCAGGTCGCCACGATCCCCGACGCGCTCGCGGGCCGGGACGTCCTCGGCCGCGGCCAGACCGGCTCCGGCAAGACCTTGTCCTTCGGGCTGCCCCTCATCACCCGCCTCGCGGCGGGCGGTCACGCCCGGCCCGGCCAGGTCCGCTCGATCATCCTCGTGCCGACCCGCGAGCTCGCCCAGCAGGTGAGCGACGCGCTCCAGCCGCTGGTCCACGTCATGGGCCTGCGTCACAAGCTCGTCGCGGGCGGCATGCCCTACCCGCCGCAGATCGCCGCGCTGGAGAAGGGCCTCGACGTCCTCGTCGCCACCCCCGGCCGGCTCAAGGACCTCATCGACCGCGGCGCGGCCGACCTGTCCCACGTCGAGGTCGCCGTCCTGGACGAGGCCGACCACATGGCCGAGATGGGCTTCCTGGAGGCCATCAGCGAGGTCCTCGACCTCATCCCGGCCGGCGGTCAGCGGCTGCTGTTCTCCGCGACCCTGGACCGCGGCATCGACACGGTGGTCGAGCGCTACCTCGTCGACCCGGTGACCCACGAGACCGACCCCGGCACCGCCAGCGTCGACACGATGGACCACCACATCCTGCTGATCGACCCGATGCACAAGAAGGTCATCACCGCCGAGGTCGCCAACCGCACCGGCCGCACCGTCGTCTTCGTGCGCACCAAGCTGGGCGCCGACCGCGTCGCGCTGCAGCTGCGCGAGCAGGGCGTCTTCGCGGCGGCGCTGCACGGCGGGCTCTCCCAGGTGCAGCGCAACCGCGTCCTCACCGGCTTCAAGGACGGCACGCTACCGGTCCTCGTCGCCACCGACGTCGCGGCCCGCGGCATCCACGTCGACGACGTGTCCGTGGTCCTGCAGGTCGACCCGCCGGCCGACCACAAGGACTACCTGCACCGCTCGGGCCGCACCGCCCGCGCCGGCGAGCGCGGCACCGTGGTGACCCTCGCGCTGCCGCACCAGCGTCGGCAGATGGAGCGTCTGGTGGAGCAGGCGGGCGTGGACGTCACCCCGGTCAGGATGGCCCCCGGCGACCAGCGGCTGTACGACGGGGTTGGTGCGCGGACCCCGTCCGGCGAGGCCGTCGACGAGGGGCGCTACCGCCGCCTGATCGAGGGCGAGCCGCGGCCGTCGCGCGGCGGCTTCCGGCGCAGCGGGTCGCGCTACCAGCCGGTGGGGCGCCGCAACGACCGCGCCTTCCGCAGCAACGACCGGGACCGCGGTCGCGGCAACGACCGGGACCGCGGTCGCGGCAACGACCGGGACCGGGGTGACTACCGCGGCAACCGGCGCACCGAGGGCTGATCGCCCGGCACCGGCGCGCCGTCCGGCGCCGCTCCCCGCACGGGGGAGCGGCGCCGGTCGTCATACGGGCCGTCGTCGCAGGCCGGCAGGACCACCTCGTGTGCACAATGGCCTTGTGCTGACCCCCGACCTCACCGGACGACTGCTGGTCGCGATGCCCGCCATCGATGAGGGGGTCTTCGCCCGCGCGGTGGTGCTCGTGCTGCACCACGGCGACGACGGCGCCCAGGGGGTGGTCCTCAACAAGCCCGTCGACGCCCCGGTGGACGCCGTCCTGGACGGCTGGCAGGAGCACGTCGCGGCCCCGGAGGTGCTCTTCCAGGGCGGCCCCGTCGGGCTGGACTCGGCCCTGGGCGTGGCGGTCGTCCCGGGGCTCGCGCAGCGGGAGATCCCCGGTGTGCAGCGGTTGTTCGGGGGCGTGGGCGTGGTGGACCTGGACTGCGACGCCGCGCCGGTGATGGCCGTCGCGAGCGGGGTGCGCGTCTACGCCGGCTATGCCGGGTGGACCGCGGGGCAGCTGGAGGCCGAGGTGCACGAGCGGTCGTGGTACGTCGTGGACCGGGAGCCCGGCGACATCCTCACCGAGGACCCGGCGACCTTGTGGCACCGGGTGATGCGTCGCCAGCCGGGCCGGGTGGCGCTGGCGGCGTACTTCCCCGACGACGAGGACTACAACTGAGCGGGCCGACGAGCGCGGCGCTGCCTACACTGGCCCGTATGAGTCAGGGATACCCCGAGATGCCGCCGGACCCCTTCGCCGAGCCGGGTGGGCCGAGCACCTCCACCGCCGTCCTCGAGCGCGAGGAGGTCGCGGAGCAGCTCCAGGAGCCCGGTGACCACGAGCGCTTCGCGCACTACGTGCGCAAGGAGAAGATCCTCGAGTCGGCGATGAGCGGCGAGCCGGTGGTGGCGCTGTGCGGCAAGATCTGGGTGCCCGGCCGGGACCCCAAGAGGTTCCCGGTGTGCCCCGTCTGCCAGGAGATCTACGACGGTTTGCGGGCGCCGCAGGACGGCGAGGACTGAGGGGCCCGGTCAAGGCGTGACTATGAGTGACGATAGTCGCGGATTTGATCTACGCTGAGTGACAGGTGCACATCGCACCGGCACCGCGACCGAAGGACACCGTCATGCGTCTCGTCACCCGCATCGTCACCGCTCTTGCCGTGGCCGCGACGACCCTCGTCGCCGGCGGGGCCTGCGCCCAGGCCGCCCGCGGCACCGACACCCTCATCCGGATCGAGCAGGCGCCCGACACGCTGATCCGTCTCGACACCACCCCCGACACGGTCATCCGCATCGAGCGTCAGGCCGACACGGTCATCCGGATCGAGCAGGCGCCGGACACGCTGATCCGCCTCGACTGACCCTCCGACCTCGGGTTACCCGCCTCACCTCGTCGGGGCGACGCCACACCCGGCGGGGCGGGGGTCCCCGATCGTCGGCGCCGGCCCGCCCCAGCCCGGGGCGGGCCGGCGCCGGTCCGGGGCAGGGCTGTCAAGGACCCCCGCCCGGCATGTTGATCGGGGAAACCGTCTAGCCTGCAGGACGCCATGAGTACCTCTGCCGCCGAGCACCTGTCCCCAGCCTTTCCCGAACGAGCGGCCTGGGGGACGGCGGGCAAGCTGCGAGCCTGGCAGGCGGAGGCGCTGGAGCGCTACCTCACCGAACGGCCGCGCGACTTCCTGGCCGTGGCCACGCCCGGCGCCGGCAAGACGACGTACGCCCTGCGCGTCGCCACCGAGCTGCTGCGGCGCGGGGTCGTGCGCCGGGTCACCGTGGTCGCCCCCACCGAGCACCTCAAGGTCCAGTGGGCCGAGGCCGCCGCGCGCGTGGGGATCCAGCTGGACCCGACGTTCACCAACGCCGCCGGGACGCACAACAAGGCCTTCGACGGGGTCGCGCTCACCTATGCGCAGGTCGCCACCAAGCCGCAGCTGCACAAGGCCCGCACGGAGGCCGCGCCCACCCTGGTGATCCTCGACGAGATCCACCACGGCGGCGACAACAAGTCATGGGGCGAGGCCATCCGTGAGGCCTTCGAGCCCGCGGCGCGGCGACTGGCCCTGACGGGCACGCCCTTTCGCTCCGACACCAATCCCATCCCCTTCGTCCGCTACGAGGAGGGACCCGACGGGATCCGCCGCTCGGCGTCGGACTACTCCTACGGCTATGCCGAGGCGTTGCGCGACGGAGTGGTGCGCCCCGTGCTCTTCATGGCGTACGGCGGCGCGATGCGCTGGCGCACCCGGGCAGGCGACGAGCTGGCCGCCCGCCTCGGGGAGCCGCTCACCAAGGACCTGACCGCTCACGCCTGGCGCACCGCCCTGTCGCCGCAGGGGGAATGGATCCCCTCGGTGCTGCGCGCGGCGGACAAGCGCCTCACCGAGGTGCGCCGGCACGTCCCCGACGCAGGGGCCTTGGTCATCGCCACCAACCAGACCAACGCGCGCGCCTACGCCCGGCTGCTGCACGAGCTGACCGGCGAGAGGCCCACCGTGGTCCTGTCCGACGACGCGGGCGCCTCCAGGCGGATCGAGTCGTTCGCGTCGTCGACCGACCGCTGGATGGTCGCGGTGCGAATGGTGTCCGAGGGGGTCGACGTGCCGCGCCTCGCCGTCGGGGTCTACGCCACGTCGACGTCGACGCCGCTGTTCTTCGCCCAGGCCGTCGGACGCTTCGTGCGAGCCCGCAAACGCGGCGAGGTCGCGTCGGTCTTCCTCCCCTCGGTGCCCACCCTGCTCGAGCACGCCGCCCGCCTCGAAGAGGAGCGCGACCACGCCCTCGACCGGCCGAGGAAGCCCGGCGAGGAGGAGCCCCTGTGGGCCGAGGAGGACGGCCTGCTCGAGGAGGCCAACCGCGCGGAGGGCGCCAGCGACGAGCTGCAGGGCTCTTTCGAGGCGCTGGAGTCCGACGCGGAGTTCGACCACGTGCTCTTCGACGCCCAGCAGTTCGGGCTCGTCGCGGACGTCGGGTCTGCGGAGGAGGACGGCTACCTCGGGCTGCCGGGGCTGCTCGAGCCCGACCAGATGGCGCACCTGCTGCGCGAGCGTCAGCGTCGGCAGCAGCCCAACGCCCGGGCCCAGGAGCATCACGAGGAGGTGTCCACGCATCGCGCGCTGCAGGCCCAGCGCAAGGAGCTCAACAAGCTGGTGTCGGCCTATGCCCGCAAGAGCGGCACCAAGCACGCGATCGTGCACGCGGAGCTGCGGCAGGTGTGCGGCGGCCCGGCCCTGGATCAAGCGTCGAGCGAGCAGGTCGCCGCCCGGATCGACAAGATCCGCAACTGGTTCGTCGGCCGGCGGTGACGGCGCCGGCCGCCGCAGGGCACCACCGGGTCACCACCCGGCTGGGGGTGTCCGATAGCCTGCCCTGACCATGTCGGATCTGGTCCTGGTCATCTCCGCTCGCGGGGAGCATGATGGGGACGGACGCCCGCCAGGGGGGAGGGCGCCGCACCGAGGGAGAGGTCATGAGCCGCACCACGCTCACCATCTGCACCGCCGCCGCGCTCGCGGCCCTGTCGACGGCCACCGCCACGGCGGCCGCACCCGTGACGACGGCCGTCCACGCCCGCCCGACCACGGCGACCGCCCGGGCCGCCGCCGCCACGCCCACCGTCAAGACGTCCTACCTCGTCGCCACCCACGTGGGCAGGACCGCTCGCCTGCAGCTGGTCAGCCGGGCCACCGGGGCCGTCACCGCGACCCTCGCCACCACTCCGATGACCGGCGGCCCCAACCCCTTCCAAGGAGCGTCGATCGCGCCGGACGGGTCGGTCCTGGTCGTCAAGGAGGGACGCACGCCGTACGACGGGAAGCTCCTGCGCATCCGCGGTGCCCAGGTCACGACCCTCATGTCGCGCGTCCAGGCCGCCAAGGTCTCGCCCGACGGCCGGCGCCTGGCCGTCACGCTCCTGTCGCCCGACACCGACCGGGACGGCCGCGGCACGGCGTCGCTGCAGGTCGGACCGCTGAGCGGGACGGGCATGCGGACCATCGCCGAGGAACCCTTCCCGGTCGGCCGCGGCGGTCTGCCGACCGACGACCAGGCGAGCCCCATGGTGCGGACCTGGCTCGGCAACCATCACGTGGCCGTCGCGTGGGGCGGCGGGGACGACGGGAACGTCGCCGTCGTCCCCGCCGACCGCCCATCGAGCAGGCAGTCCTGGCCCCGGGTCAGCGGCGACTCCAGCACCGACGTCGCCGGCGTGGTCGGCAGCACCGCCGTCGTGCCGGTCTACGCCAAGAACGGCTATGACATGGTCCACGTGTCGCCCACGCGCCCGCGCGGCGTCAAGGTCGCGCACCTGAGGTTCACGCGGGACGCGGTGACCCCCGTGAAGAACTACCTGCGCAAGGTCGGGGCCGCGCCCGTCGACGCGACCTACGCGCGGCTGCGGTACCGCGCCACCACGGGCGTCGTCGTCGACCGCACGTTCACCGGCCGCTGAGTCGCGCGGATCCCCGGGCGCCCGTTCCTGGTGGACCCTGCCGCCGAGCCGTCTCCACCGGCCCTCGTGGCGAACGCGTGCGGGGTGGGCAAGGACGCGGTGCGCCGCTCAGGGCGCGTGGTCGACCGCTGCGTCCACCAGGGGCGTGGTGCGGGTCGCGAGGCGGGTCGCCAAGGAGATCACGGTGGTCGTCCGGATCACCGACCCGCCCGCGACCGCGTCGTCGAGCACCCGCTGGACGTCGGCGTTGTCCCGCCCCACCAGCCGGATCCAGATGTCGCCGCTGCCGGTGATGGTGTGCGCCTCGAGGACCTCGGGGATGCGCTCCAGCTCGGCGACGACCCTCTCGTGGCCGTGGTCCTGACGGATCTCGAGGGTGACGAAGGCCATCACCGGATAGCCGAGCGCGGCCGGGTCGACGGTGGGGGCGAGCGACCGGATGACACCGCGCTCCTGCAGCCGGTCCAGCCGGGACTGGACGGTGCCGCGGGCCACCCCGAGCTGGCGGGCCGCGCCCAGCACCCCCAGGTGCGGGTCCGCGGTGAAGGCGTGCAGGATCCGGCGGTCCAGGTCGTCGATGCCCATGGTGCACATTGTCCACCCTGTGCGGGAGCAGCGGCATACGGCTGGGCAGGTTGACCAGTGAACAGGGACAAGGTTGCCGGAGTGTCAGGGGACCCACACAGTTAGGCACCATGACCGACACCACGCTTGACCTCACGGCGCAGGAGCGCCAGGCCGACCTCGACCTCAACCAGCTCAAGCAGCTGGTGGGCCTCGTGGAGTACGACGAGGCGAAGGACTCGTTCCCGGTGACCGGCTGGGACGCCATCGTGTTCGTCGTCGGCAACGCCTCCCAGGCCGCGCACTACTACCAGTCTGCCTGGGGCATGACGCTCGAGGCCTACTCCGGCCCCGAGAACGGCAACCGCGACCACAAGTCCTTCGTGCTGCGCTCGGGCTCCATCCGCTTCGTCCTCAAGGGCGCGGTCGACCCCCAGAGCCCCCTCGTCGCGCACCACGGCCGGCACGGCGACGGCGTCGTCGACATCGCGCTGGAGGTCCCGGACGTGGACAGGTGCGTGGCCCAGGCCAAGGCCGCCGGCGCCACCGTGATCGAGGAGCCCCAGGAGGTCTCCGACGAGTTCGGGACCATCCGCTACGCCTCGATCGCGACGTACGGCGAGACCCGTCACACCCTGGTGGACCGCTCCCGCTACACCGGCCTGTACTGGCCCGGCTACACGCAGATGTCCTCCTCCTTCGTCCGCCGCGAGGGTGCGCCCAAGCGTCTGTTCCAGGCCCTGGACCACATCGTCGGCAACGTCGAGATGGGCAAGATGGACGAGTGGGTCGACTTCTACAACCGCGTCATGGGCTTCGTCAACATGGCCGAGTTCATCGGTGACGACATCGCGACGGACTACTCCGCACTGATGTCCAAGGTCGTCGCCAACGGCAACCACCGGGTGAAGTTCCCGCTCAACGAGCCCGCGGTCGGCAAGAAGAAGTCGCAGATCGACGAGTTCATCGAGTTCTACCAGGGCGCGGGCGCCCAGCACCTGGCCCTCGCGACCGGGGACATCATCCGCACCGTCGACGAGCTGCGCGCCAACGGCGTGGAGTTCCTGGCCACCCCGGACACGTACTACGAGGACCCGGAGCTGCGCGCCCGCATCGGTGAGGTGCGCGTGCCGATCGAGGAGCTGCAGTCGCGCGGCATCCTGGTCGACCGCGACGAGGACGGCTACCTGCTGCAGATCTTCACCAAGCCGCTGGGCGACCGCCCGACGGTGTTCTTCGAGCTGATCGAGCGGCACGGGTCGCTGGGCTTCGGCAAGGGCAACTTCAAGGCGCTCTTCGAGGCGATCGAGCGCGAGCAGGAGCGGCGCGGCAACTTCTGATCGGCGCCCCAGGACGGCGGCCGCCGACCCCACAACGGCGTGGGGTCGGCGGCCGCTCCCACGTCGGGGTCCGTGAGCTGTGCGCTGAGGTCACGGCGTGCGGCCTAGACCGGGACGGCCGGGCAGCGGCGCCGGCCAGGTCAGGCGGGGGTGAGGTCGGGCAGGTCGACGACGAAGTCGCCCGCCTCGTGCGGGTACTCGTCACCCATCGACGGCTCTCCCGCGAGGTGGGCACCCACCTCGGGGAAGATCGTCAGCAGGTGGTCGTCCAGGGCCCAGAAGGTGTCGGCCCACTGGTGGTGACGAGCCTGGGCGGGAGAGAGGAACTCACCGTTGAGCGGCAGCGGTGAGGCCGCGGCCTGGCTGTCCACGAAGGTCGACCCGATCGGGGAGCCCGGTCGCGGCGCGACCCGCCCGGTCCGCGCGGCGAAGGTCACGTGGTCCGCGTAGCCTTCCTCGAAGGAGCCCATGGCGATCTCCACGAAGACCTCCCGATAGCCGTCGTGGTCGTACAGGAAGAGCCAGTAGACGGCACAGGTCTCGCGGTCCTCGGTGATCCTCCCGGTGTAGAGCACCCGACGGTCGGCCAGGGGACAGGGGCACGGAAGGACCGTGCGGCCCCATGACTCCAGCTGGTAGATCATGGCGGCACCCTAGCGCCGCGCGGTGGTCGTGACCTCCGTCGGGGTCGGCACCTGCAGGTCCTCGGCGAGCGCGCCGCGGAACTGCGCGCGGTAGAGCCGGGCGTAGGCACCTTGCTGCGCGAGCAGGGCCTCGTGCGAGCCCTGCTCGACGATCTCCCCGTGCTCCATCACCACGATCCGGTCGGCGTGCCGGATGGTCGACAGCCGGTGGGCGATGACGAAGCTGGTGCGATCCTGACGCAGCCGGTCCATCGCCTCCTGGACCAGGGCCTCGGTGCGGGTGTCGACCGAGCTGGTGGCCTCGTCGAGCAGCAGGATCGCCGGATCGGCGAGGAAGGCGCGAGCGATGGTGAGCAGCTGACGCTGACCGGCGGACAGCGCCGAGCCCTCGTCGTCCAGGACGGTGTCGTAACCGTCTGGCAGGGTGCGGACGAAGTGGTCGGCGTGGGCGGCCCGGGAGGCGGCCACCACCTCGGCCTCGGTGGGCCGCCGCGCGCCGTACGCGATGTTGTCCCGGATGGTGCCGCTGAACAGCCAGGTGTCCTGCAGCACCACGCCGAAGGCCGACCTCAGCTCGCCTCGGGGCAGGTCGCGGACATCGCTGCCGTCCAACGTGATCCGACCTCCGTCCACGTCGTAGAACCGCAGCAGGAGGTTGGCCAGGGTGGTCTTGCCGGCGCCGGTGGGGCCGACGATCGCGATGGTCTGGCCGGGCTCGGCCACCAGGTCCAGGTGCTGGATGAGCGGCCGGTCGGGGGAGTAGGCGAAGGACACGTCCTCGAAGGCCACCCGCCCGGCGACCTGTCGGGTCCGCTCCCGACCGGCACCCGAGGTGCCTGACGTGCTCGAGGCGGACGCCTCGGACGCCGGGTCGGTGGCGGCCGTCGTCGCCGTGACTGGGTCCGCCGACTCCTCCGGGGCGTCCAGCAGGCTGTAGACCCGCTCCGCGGACGCCACGCCCGACTGCAGCATGTTGGCCATGGCGGCCATCTGGCCCAGGGGCTGGCTGAGCTGGCGGGTGTACTGGATGAAGGCCTGGACCCCACCGATCGACATGGCGCCCGAGGCCACCCGCAGGCCACCCAGCACGGCGATGAGCACGAAGGTGACGTTGGAGACGAACCACATCGCCGGCTGGATGATCGAGGAGACGAACTGCGCGCGGAAGCCCGCGTCGTACAACGCGTCGTTGTGCCGGGCGAACTCCCGCTGCGACTCGGCCTGCTGGCCGAAGACCTTGACGAGCAGCTGACCGGTGTAGGCCTCCTCGACGTGGCCGTTGAGCCGCCCGGTCGCGGCCCACTGCTCGCGGAACTGCGGCTGCGCCCGCTTGGCGATGATCATCGTCAGCCAGGCCGCCACGGGCACGCTGACGATCGCGATCATCGTGAGCAGCGGGGAGATCGTCAGCATCATGGCGATGACGCCCGCCACCGTCAGGGCCGAGTTGAGCAGCTGGGTCATCGTCTGCTGCACGGACTGCCCGACGTTGTCGACGTCGTTGGTGGCCTTGGACAGGATCTCCCCGCGGGCCTCGGTGTCGAAGTAGCGCAGGGGCAGCCGCTCCAGCTTGAGCTCGACGTCCCGCCGCATCCGGTAGACCGTCTGCTGGACGACGGTGGTCGTCAGCCAGACCTGCACCCAGGTGAGCAGGGACGACAGGACGAACAGCCCCAGGGCGAGCAGCAGCAGGCGGGCGACCGCGTCGGTGTCGATGCCGTGCCCGGGCACCAGGTCCGGCATGCCGGACACGAGGTCGGCCAGCCGGCCACGGCCCTGGGAGCGCAGGGACGCGGCGAGCTGGTCGCGGGTGATCCCGGCAGGCAGGGTGCGACCCACGGAGCCGGCGAAGACGAGGTCGGTGGCGCGTCCGAGGATCTTGGGGCCCGCGACGCCCAGCGTCACCCCGACGACGCCGAGCAGGAGTATGGCGAGGACGTGCCCCCGGTGGCTCATCAGCTCGCGCAGGAGCCGCCGTCCGGAGGCGCGGAAGTCGTCGGGCCGCACGACGGGGCCGCCGGCACCCAGGTGGCCGGCGCGTCGGCGCTGGGGGGCGGGGCCGACGTCCTCGGACCGGGGGCGCTCGGTGCTGGCCGGGCTCACGCCGCCTCCTCCTGGCTCAGCTGGGACAGAACGATCTCGCGGTAGGTCTCGCAGCCGGCCATGAGCTCGGCGTGCCGGCCCCGGCCGACGATCTCGCCCTCGTCGAGGACGACGATCTCGTCCGCGTCGCGGATCGTGCTCACCCGCTGGGCGACCACGATGACGGTGGCGTCGCGGACCACGGGGGTCAGCGCGTGGCGCAGGGCCGCATCGGTGGCGTAGTCGAGCGCGGAGAAGGAGTCGTCGAAGAGGTAGACCAGCGGCCGGCGCACGATCGCCCGGGCCATGGCGAGGCGCTGCCGCTGCCCGCCGGACACCGTGGTCCCGCCCTGGCTGATCGGGGCGTCCAGCTGCCCCTCCATGGCCTCGACGAAGTCGCGGGCCTGGGCGATCTCCAGCGCTGCCCAGAGCTCTTCGTCGGTGGCGTCCTCGCGCCCGAGCCGCAGGTTGCCGGCGACCGTCCCGGAGAACAGGTAGGGCCGCTGCGGCACGAGCCCGAAGCAGCCCCACAGCTCGGCCGGGTCCAGCAGGCGCACGTCCACCCCGTCGATGGTCACCCGGCCCGTGGTCACGTCCATCAGCCGGGGCACGAGGTTGAGCACCGTGGTCTTGCCGGCACCCGTCGAGCCGATGATCGCCAGCGTGCGACCGGGCCGGGCCTCCAAGGTGATCCCGCGCAGCACCGGGTCGTCGGCACCGGGATAGGTGAAGGACACGTCCTCCAGCCGCACCACGCCCTGCCGGATCGCGCCGCGCACCGGGTCCGCGGGCGGCAGGATCGTCGGGCTGGTGGCCAGCACCTCCCCGATGCGTCCGGCCGACACCTGGGCCCGGGGCAGGACCATGAACATCATCGCCGCCGTCAGCACCGACATGAGGATGTTCATCAGGTAGGTCATCATCGCGACCAGGTCACCCACCTGCATGTCGCCGCCGTCGATCCGCAGCCCGCCGAACCACACCAGCGCCACGGTCGAGGCATTCATGACCAGCATGATCAGCGGGAACATCGAGGTCATCAGCCGACCCGCCCGGATGGAGACGTCCCGCAGGTCCTCGTTGGCGACCGCGAAGCGCTCCTGCTCGGCCCGGTCCTTGACGAAGGCCCGGATGACGCGGACGCCGGTGACCTGCTCGCGCAGGATCTGGTTGACGGTGTCGACCTGGGCCTGCATCCGGCGGAACAGCGGGTGGAGCCGCCAGATGAGCAGGCCCAGCGGCACCAGCAGCACCGGCACCACGACCAGCAGCAGCGCGGACAGCGCCCGGTCGTGGTGCAGGGCCAGGACGACCGAGCCGATGATCGTCACCGGCGCCGACGACACCAGGACCAGCGTCAGGAAGGTGAACGTCTGGACCTGCTGGACGTCGTTGGTGGTGCGGGTGATCAGCGACGGGGCACCGAAGCGGGCGAGCTCCTGCGCCGCGAACGTCTCGACGTGCTCGAAGACCTCCGCGCGCAGGTCGCGCCCGAGACGCATCGCGGTGCGGGCTCCGAAGTAGATGGCGGTGAGGTTGGTGACGATCTGCAGGACGGTGACGCCCAGCATGCCCGCGCCGACGCGCAGGATGTAGCCCGTGTCCCCGGTCGCGACGCCCTTGTCGATGACGTCGGCGTTGAGGGTGGGCAGGTAGAGGTTGCACAGGACCTGGAGGATCTGGAAGACGGCGACGATCAGGAGGGCGCCCCGGTGACGGGACAGGTGGCGGCGCAGGATCGCAGAGAGCACGAGGCCCACGCTATCCCCCCGGTGCGACATCTCTCCGGGCCTCGCCGGGTCGGGTGGTGAGGACCTGCTGACGTGGCACCCTAGGGGCATGACGCAGCCTTCAGGGTGGTACGACGATCCTCAGGACCCCGCTTTCCTGCGCTACTTCGACGGGGTGACGTGGACCGACCACCGCGCCCCCAAGGTCGCGCCGCAGGTGCAGCGGTCCACCATCGGTGAAGGGCAGCGGGCCGAGGACTTCCACCGGCCCGTCGGCCAGGGACCGGCCGGGGCGAGCCCGTACGTCGTGCCGTCGGCCCAGGGCAGCTACGGGACGGACAGCCACGGGCAGTCGGCATACGGATCATCCCCCCAGCAGAGCCAGGTCCCTGCGGGCTACGGGCAGGCGTATGCCGCAAGCCCGGTGGCCCCGGACGGCCAGCCGCTGGCGGGGTGGTGGCGACGCGTCGGGGCCAACCTCCTGGACAGTCTCCTGCTCTCCCTGCTGACGGTCCCGCTCGCGCTCGGCCTGCTGCGCGACTGGATCCCCGAGGTGCAGGCGTGGATGGACCAGGTCGCCGCCCAGCCGGAGACGACCACCACCATGCCCGCCGTCCCGCAGCCGGACACCACGACCCTCCTGCAGGTCGGCGCGGTCACCCTGGCGGTGTTCTTCGTCTACGAGATCGGCTGCCTGTCCCGCTGGGGTCGCACCCTCGGGCGCGCCGCCACCGGCATCAGCGTCCGCCGGGTCGAGGCGCCGCTGACCGTGCCCTTCGGCCGGCTCGCCGCGCGCACCGTCGTCAAGCGGCTCGGCGACCTCGTGCCCATCCCGTTGCTGGGCATGCTGTTCAGCCTCGTGGACGTGCTCTGGCCGCTCGGGGACGGGCAGCGTCAGGCCCTGCACGACAAGGCCGGCCGCACCCTCGTGGTGCGGGGACGTGTCGCCCGGGGGGACCTCGCTCGTGGCGGGGCGGGCGTCGACGGTGCGTCCCCCGGTGACGACGGACCGATCACCCCCCGGTGACGGCCCCCGAGATCTGCGTGCGCCCGCGCCGGGACGACGAGGTCGTCACGCTCGGCCGGCTGCTCCTGGAGCAGCGGCCCGACTCCCGCTACCCCTACCGGGACCCGCTGCCCTTCCCGGTCGAGGAGTTCGTGCGGCGGCGCAACGAGCTGGCGGCCTGGGTCGCCGAGCGCGACGGCGAGCTCCTCGGGCACGTCGCCGTCGGGCGGTGCACCGAGCCCGGCCAGGGCGACGACGCTGCGTCGGTCGAGAGGCTCTGGGAGCGCGCGCACGGCCGGCCGTGGCAGCAGCTCGGCGTGGTCCAGGTGCTGTTCACGGCCCTCGCCGGTCGCGGGACCGGGGTCGGCGCGCTGCTGCTCGACACCGCCGTCGCCGCGCTGCGGGAGCGCGGGCTTGCACCCTGCCTGGACGTGCTTCCTACGCACGAGCGGGCGTTCGCGTTCTACCCGCGTCATGGGTGGGTGCCGGCCGGGTCGGCGCGTCCCGACTGGCTCGCGCCGGACGCACCTGACGTCGTCGCGATGGTGCTTCCCGCCCACCGCTGAGCCCGCGCACTCCTGCGCTCGCAGCTCAGTCGAGGCACGTTGTGGGACCCGGGGCGTGTGGTTGGCGCGCTCGCAGCTCAGTTGAGGCACGTTGTGGGACCCGGGGCGTGTGGTTGGCGCGCTCGCAGCTCGGTCGAGGCACGTTTCGTGGGTCAGGGAGAGGGAGTATGCCGGTCAGCCCACGCGGGGGGTGCCGTCGAGCTCCACGCCCGCCGCCCGCAGCTCGGTCAGCGCCCGGGCGGTGCTGTCGGCGGCGACACCGGCGGTGAGGTCGAGCAGGACGCGCGTGGCGAAGCCCTCGCGGGCCGCGTCGAGCGCGGTCGCCCGCACGCAGTGGTCGGTGGCGATGCCCACGACGTCCACCGCGACGACTCCTCGGGCCCGGAGCCAGTCGGCGAGCGTCTCGCCCGCGACCGAGCGGCCCTCGAATCCCGAGTAGGCGGCGGAACGCTCACCCTTGCGGAAGGTCTCCTCGACGTGGCCGAGGGCCGGCTCCAGGCGCGGGTGGACCTCGGCCCCCGGCGTGCCGACCTGGCAGTGCACCGGCCAGGAGTCGACGTAGTCGGGGGTGTCGGACCAGTGGGCGCCGGGGTCGACGTGCCAGTCCGCGGTGGCGACGACGTGGGCGTAGTCCCGCACCGCGGGCGACAGGACCAGGTCGGCGACGTCGGACGCCACGGCCGCGCCACCGGCGACGGCCAGCGACCCGCCCTCGCAGAAGTCCTGCTGCACGTCCACCACCACCAGCGCCCGGGCCCGTCCGGACCGCTGCTCGTCGGAGAGGTGCTCGACGTCGTTCATCGCTCGTCGTCCTCGTAGATCGTCGGGATCGCGGGCTCGCCGCGGGACAGCCGGCGGGCGCGGGCCGGCAGCTCGGCGACCGACGCCTCGTGCCGCGCCCGGGCGGCCGCCAGCGACTGGTCGCCGCACGCCTCGCCGCCCGCCATCAGCTGCACGAGCAGCTCCCGGTCGTTGCCGTCGTCGACCGGTCGCTCGCCGATGCCGATCACCTCGGCCTCGGCGGCCCCGCGCTCGTCGAGACGGCGCAGGGCGTACTTGCGACCACCCACGGAGGCCTTGGACGTGGAGGCCTTGGCCACCGAGACCCACTGCCCGTCCTCGCCCTTGCGCGAGACGAGCTTGTAGACCATGCCCGCCGTCGGGGCGCCCGATCCGGTCACCAGGGAGGTGCCCACGCCGTAACCGTCCACCGGCGCGGCCGCCAGCGCGGCGATGGCGTACTCGTCCAAGTCGCTGGTCACGGTGATCCGGGTCCTCGTCGCCCCGAGCTCGTCGAGCTGGACGCGCACCTCACGGGCCTGGGCCACCAGGTCGCCCGAGTCCAGCCGGACGCCGCCCAGCTCGGGGCCGGCGACGGCGACGGCCTGGGCCACGGCGGCCTTCACGTCATAGGTGTCCACCAGCAGCGTCGTCCCCGTCCCCAGCGACTCCACCTGCGCCTGGAAGGCGTCGTGCTCGGTGTCGTGCAGCAGGGTGAACGAGTGCGCGGAGGTGCCCGTCGTGGGCACGCCGTACCGCCGCCCCGCCTCGAGGTTGGACGTCTTGTCGAAGCCCACGATGTAGGCCGCGCGCGCGGCCGCCACGGCCGCCTCCTCATGGGTGCGCCGCGAACCCATCTCGATCAGCGGGCGCTCCTCGGCCGCGGTGACCATCCGCGAGCCCGCGCCGGCGATGGCGGAGTCGTGGTTCATGATCGACAGCACCAGCGTCTCCAGGATGCACGCCTCGGCGAAGGTGCCCTCGACGACGAGGATCGGCGAGCCGGGGAAGTAGACCTCGCCCTCCGGGTAGCCCCAGACGTCACCCCTGAACCGATAGCCCGCGAGGAACTCCAGGGTGGTCTCGTCGACGACCTGGTGCTCGCGCAGGAAGGCGATCTCGTCGTCGCCGAACCGGAAGCGCCGGATCGCCTCGATCACCCGGCCGGTGCCCGCGACGACGCCGTACCGCCGCCCGTCCGGCAGTCGCCGGGCGAAGACCTCGAAGACGCAGTCCCGGTGGGCCGCACCCGAGTGCAGGGCCGCCTGGAGCATCGTCAGCTCGTAGTGGTCGGTGAGAAGGGCCGTGCCGGCCACGTCGCTAGTCACGCGACGCACTCTAACCGGGCCCGACGGCGCAGCGGGGGTGGACCGCTCGGACGACGAGCGGTCCACCCCCGCTGCGGGGAGGATCGGCTGACGGATCCCGACGGTGGGCCGGGAGCGACCGACCCGGGTCGGTCGGATCAGCTGATGCCGATGCCCAGGGTGTAGGCGCCCGAGCCGCTCGCCGCGTCCACCCAGATGCGGTAGGACCCGGCGGGACCCGTGTAGGTGATCCGCTCCTTGCTGGTGGGGCCGGCCGACCGGGCCACCGTGGACCAGCCGGAGCCCGTCCACCTCTGCAGGTACATGTCGAAGTCGGCGTTGGTGGGCCCGGCCAGGCAGATGTCCTGGTTGCCCTCCCACGAGAGGGAGTAGTAGGAGTTGTTGGGCTCCCGGCTGTCGCCGCCGGTCCTCAGGGAGCCCCGCCACACGGTGGGGTAGCTGCCGCAGTCGCCGCCCGGCGCCGGGGTGGGGGCAGGCGTGGGGGCCGGCGAGGTGGTGGTCGCCGTCGGCGTCGGCGTCGGGGCCGGGGTGGTGGGCGTCGGGGCCGGGGTCGTGGGCGCCGGGGTCGGCGTCCCGCCGAAGCCGTTGACGTAGAGCAGCCTGTTGGGCGACCCGTTGGTGCCCTTGACGACGTCCTTGGTGGCGGTGTCGATCAGCGCCTGCTGGGCCTGGGCCTGGGTCGCGTTGGGGTTCTTCTGCACGTACAACGCCAGACCACCGACGACGTGCGGGGTCGCCATGGAGGTGCCCGAGATGGTGTTGGTGGCCGAGCTGCTGCCGGTCCAGCTCGAGGTGATGTTGGAGCCGGGGGCGTACAGGTCCACGCAGCGGCCGTAGTTGGAGAAGCTGGAGGCCGCGTCGGTGCTGGTGGTGGCGCCGACGGTGATCGCGCTGGCCTCGCGGGCGGGGGAGGTGCCGCACGCGTCCCGGCTGTCGTTGCCGGCGGCGACGGCGATGATCACCCCCGACTCTCCGAGGCGCTTGACCGCCGCATCCAGGCCGGAGTCGGCCCCGCCACCCAGGCTCATGTTGGCGACGGCGGGCTTCTTGGCGTTCCTGATCACCCAGTCGATGCCGTCCTCGACGGAGGACCCGGCGGACGAGCCGTTGCACCCAAGCACCCGGACGGGGACGAGCGTGGTCTTCTTGGCGACGCCGTAGGTCGTGCCGCCGATGGTGCCGGCGACGTGGGTGCCGTGGCCGTTGCAGTCCTCGGGGCTGCGGCCGTCACCCATGGCGTTGTACCCGGTCTCGGTGCGACCGGCGTACTCCTGGTGGGACATGTTCATGCCGGTGTCGATGACGTAGGCGTGCACGCCCGAGCCGTCGCCCTGCGGGGCGTAGCTGTTGTCGAGCGGCAGCGCTCGCTGGTCGACGCGGTCCAGGCCCCACGTCACGGAGGCGCGCTTGATCGTGGGCTCGGTGACCAGCTGCACGGCGGGGTCCTGACGCACGGCGGCGAGCGCTGCCGCGTCCATCGCGGCGGTGTAGGCGCCCAGACCGGTGAGGGTCTTGTGGACCTTGGCGCCCTTGCCCTTGCCGCGGGCGGCGGCGGCGGTGGCGACCTCGGCGATGGTCTGCCGCCCGGCGAGGGTGGCCCGCTGGCCGGCCTGGGTGTCCTTGAGCATGACGACATAGGTGCGCTCGCCGGCGTCGGTGACGCTGTGGCCGGCGGCGAGCTGGACGGGGGCGAGAGGGGTGGTGGTGTCGCCGGGGACGGCTGCGGCGACGGGGGCGGCCGCGGCCGAGGCGGCCATGAGGGTGGTGAGGGCGAACGACGCCGCGAGGCGGTGGCGCATGGGGGGCTCCTGGGCGGGATGGGGACCGGGGCACTCCCTGTCATACGTTCTGGCAGAACCCAGCGGAAGGTTGCCTCGGCGTGGCCCGCCGCGACTTCATACGTTCAGCGCACACCCATTCACTCATAGTAATCATATGCGGCGCCCAAGGTCCCCCGCACGGGCCGCTGAGCCGCCCGCATGGCACAGGATCAGAGCACACCACGTGAACGGCTGTCCACCCCCGCCCGTTTCTCCGGCCGATCTCCCAGGAAGGCGGCGCCAGGCGGTGGTATGCCGGGGCGCCCCGGACCTGTGCCGGGTCCGGGGCGCCCCTGGCGCGGGTGCTGTCAGGGCGGGGTCACTGGACCGTGACGTCGTCGATGACGAAGGAGGTCTGGTTGACGGAGTCCTCGGTGGCGGCGAACTTCAGGGTGACGGTCTTGCCGGCGTAGGCGGTCAGGTCGACGGTCTTGGTGACGTAGCCGTTGGTCTTGTCCAGGTTGGAGTAGGACGCGACGGTGGTGCCGTCGATGGAGACGGTGGCCTTGTCGTACTTGCTGTAGGAGCTGGTCTCGGCGGTGTCGATGGCGATCCAGTAGGTCAGCGTGGGGGTGCCGGTGGGGACGGTGATGGTCTGCTGGGCGTACTCGCTGGTGGTGGTGCCGTTGCCGCCGAGCCACAGCTTCCAGGTGCCGGTGCGGGCCTTGCGGCCGGTGTTGTCGGTGATGGGTCCGGTGGAGCCGGTCCAGCCGGTCTGTCCGGACTCGAAGCCGCCGTTGACCACGGCGTTGCCGCCGGGCTGGGGGGTCGAGGTGGGCGTGGCCGTGGGGGTGCCGGTCGGCGAGCTGGTCGGCGTCGGCGTCGGCGTCGGCGTGGGGCCGTTACCACCGCCGGTGAAGTCGTTGACGTACAGCAGGCGGTTGGGCGTGCCCGACAAGGTTCCCGTGAGGACGTTCTTGGTGGAGCTGTCGACGATCGCCTGCGCCGCCTGGGTCTGGGTGGCGCTCGGGTTGCCCTGGGCGTACAGCGCCAGACCGCCGGCGACGTGGGGGGACGCCATCGAGGTGCCGGAGATGGTGTCGGTCGCCGTGGATCCGCCCTTCCACGCGGAGGTGATGTCCTCGCCGGGCGCGGCGATGTCGACGCACTTGCCGTAGTTGGAGAAGTAGGCGAGCTTGTCGGACTTGTTGGTCGCCGCGACGGTGATCATCGCGGGCTCGCGCGCCGGGGAGTTGTTGCAGGCGTCGGTGGAGTCGTTGCCGGCCGCGACGGCGGTGAGGATGCCGGCGTCGGTCAGGCGACGTACCGCGGTGTCGAAGGCCGGGTCGGCGTCGCCACCGAGGGAGAGGTTCGCGACCGCGGGCTTCTTGGCGTTCTTGACGACCCAGTCGATGCCGTCCTCGACCGAGGTGCCCTCCGAGGAGCCCTCGCAGGTCATGACCCGGACCGGCACGAGCGAGACCTTCTTGGCCACGCCGTACTTCGTGCCGCCGATGGTGCCGGCGACGTGGCTGCCGTGGCCGTTGCAGTCGTTGGTGCCGCCGCTGAGGGCGCTGAACCCGGTCAGGAGGCGGCCGGTGAACTCGGTGTGCGAGCTGTTGATCCCGGTGTCGATGACGTAGGCCGTGACGCCCTGGCCGGTGGCCTTGGGGGAGTAGAGGTTGTCGAGGGGGAGCTTGCGCTGGTCGATGCGGTCCAGGCCCCAGGTTTCGGAGATCTTCTTGGCCCGCTGCTCGGAGATCATGAGCACGTCGGGGTCGCGGCGGACCTTCTCCACGGTGGCGGCGTCCATCGTCGCGGCATACGCGCCGATGCCCGTCAGCGGCTTGACGTCCTTGGCCCCGGCGGAGGCGCCACGCTGGGCGGCCAGCGTGGCGGTCTGGGCCACGACGGCCAGGCCCTGGGTGCTCGAACGGTCGGCGGCGGGCTTGTCCTTGAGGACGACCAGGTAGCCCTTGTCGCCCGTGGCGACGGCCGAGTGACCCTTGGCCAGGTAGACCGGCGCCGGGGCGGAGGACTCGTCGGCGTGGGCGGCGAGCGGGGCGAATCCGGCGAGGACCAGGGCGGCGGCGCCGAGGCCCACCGCGCGACGTCGGGCGGTGTGGACGGACATGGGGTCTCCTGACGGGTGAAGCGATATTCGGGCGGGTGCGCCCGTACGGGTGATCATCCTCAGCCCCGACACAGATGCCTGTCCAGACCTGTGGGCATTTTTCTCTCCGTGATGTCTTCGATGTCTTCGTCACGGGACCGGGCCGAGGTGTCAGGTGGTAGGGGCGCCCGCGTCAGGGCGTGGTCCGTCCTGCGTATGCCGATCAGGGCGTCCCGGGCCGGTGGCCTGGGACGCCCTGAGGTGGTGGCGGGGGTGGGTCAGCCGATGGTGATGTCGTCGAAGACGAAGGAGGTCTGGCGGGTGTAGTCCTCGGTGGCCTCGAGGCGCAGGGTGACGGTCTGGCCGGCGTACTTGGTCAGGTCGACGGTCTTGCTGACGTAGCCGCTGGTCTTGTCCTGGGGGGTGTAGGTGGCGACGGTGGTGCCGTTGATCAGGACGCGGGCGTTGTCGAAGCGGGCGTAGGAGCTGGTCTCGGCGGTGTCGATGGCGACCCAGTAGGTGAGCTTGGGGTTGCCGGCGGGGACCTTGACGGTCTGCTGGGCGCGCTGCCAGTTCATGTGGCCGGTGCCGGCGAGCCAGAGCTTGCCGGAGCCGGAGTGGGCGGGGCGGGCGGGGTTGGTGTTGATGACGCCGGGGGTGGCGCTCCAGCCGGTCTGGGCGGACTCGAAGTCGCCGTTCTTGACGGCGTTGGTGCCCGGGGCCGGGGCCGGGGCGCTGGTCTCGGTGGGGACCGGGGCGGGGGCGGTGGTGGCCGTCTCGGTGGGGACCGGGGCGGGGGCGGTGGTGGCCGTCTCGGTGGGGACCGGGGCGGGAGTGCTGGTCTCGGTGGGGACCGGGGCGGGAGTGGTGGTCTCGGTGGGGACCGGGGCGGGAGTGGTGGTCTCGGTGGGGACCGGGGCGGGGGCGGTGGTGGCCGTCTCGGTGGGGACCGGGGCGGGAGTGCTGGTCTCGGTGGGGACCGGGGCGGGCGTCGAGGTGGGGGCCGGCGTGGGGCCCTGCTTGAAGTCGTTCACGTACAGCAGCCGGTTGGGGGTGCCGTTGAGCGAACCCTTCAGGGCGTCCTTGGTGGCCGTCTCGGTCAGCGCCTGCGCCGCCTGGTCCTGGGTGGCGCTCGGGTTGGCCTGGGCGAAGAGCACCAGACCGCCGGCGACGTGGGGGGACGCCATCGAGGTGCCGGAGATGATGGACGTGGCCGACGCGCCGTCCTTCCACGCGGAGGTGATGTCCTGGCCGGGCGCGGCGATGTCGACGCACTTGCCGTAGTTGGAGAAGGACGCGAGCTTGTCGGACCGCGAGGTGGCGGCCACCGTGATCATGGAGGGCTCACGCGCCGGGGAGTTGTTGCAGGCGTCGGTGGAGTCGTTGCCGGCCGCGACGGCGGTCAGGACGCCGGCGTCCACGAGCCGCTTGACGGCCTGGTCGAAGGCCGGGTCGGCCTCGCCGCCGAGGGAGAGGTTCGCGACCGCGGGCTTCTTGGCGTTCTTGACGACCCAGTCGATGCCGTCCTCGACCGAGGTGCCCTCCGAGGAGCCCTCGCAGGTCATGACCCGGACGGGGACGATCGTGGCCTTCTTGGCGATGCCGTACCTCGTGCCGCCGATGGTGCCGGCGACGTGGCTGCCGTGGCCGTTGCAGTCGTCGCTCGTGCCGCCGAGCGCGGTGAAGCCCTGCTCGAGTCGACCGGTGAACTCGGTGTGCTTGGCGTTGACGCCCGTGTCGATGACGTAGGCCGTGACACCGGAGCCGTCACCCTTGGGGGCGTAGGTGTTGTCCAGGGGGAGCGCCCGCTGGTCCACACGGTCCAGGCCCCAGGTCTCGGAGATCTTCTTGGCCCGCTGCTCGGAGATCATGAGCACGTCGGGGTCGCGGCGGACCTTCTCCACGGTGGCGGCGTCCATCGTCGCGGCATACGCGCCGATGCCCGTCAGCGGCTTGACGTCCTTGGCCCCGGCGGAGGCGCCACGCTGGGCGGCCAGCGTGGCGGTCTGGGCCACGACGGCCAGGCCCTGGGTGCTCGAACGGTCGGCGGCGGGCTTGTCCTTGAGGACGACCAGGTAGCCCTTGTCGCCCGTGGCGACGGCCGAGTGACCCTTGGCCAGGTAGACCGGCGCCGGGGCGGACTCGTCGGCGGACGCGGTGGTCGGGGCCAGGACGGTGGCGGCGATGGTGGCGGTCGCGAGGGTCAGCTGGGCCGACGCACGCAGGAGATGACGCATGGATGCTCCTAGAGCGGGGGAGGGATCGTTCGCAGGCGTAGGGGTGCGATGCCAGTCCTACGACCCTCTCCCAGGCTGTGCCAAGGCTGCGGCGGCGCGGCCCGCCCAGGATCATCCTTTCGGACCCGCCGACGGTGCGCACAGTGAGCAGGCGCAGCACCAATGGCCTGGCACCGCCGCCGGGGTCGTGCACGAGGCAGCCGGTTGCTCCTGACGCGCAGTGACCGGCCTCGGAGGCGCGACGCCGGGGCAGGACGACCCGGTCGAGCGGGTCCCGGAGGCAGCTCGTCAGCTCCGGCGACCTCCGGAGGGCGCGGTCGCGGGACCTACACTGACGCCATGTCCGTCGCACCTGTGGAGCTTGACCAGCCGAGGTCGCAGGAGGCCCACGCCCCCGACCTGCCCTGGGTGACCCTGGTGTGGAACGACCCGGTCAACCTCATGTCCTACGTGACCTTCGTCTTCCAGGAGTACTTCGGCTACGACCGGATCCACGCGGAGAGGCTCATGATGGACGTCCACCTGGAGGGCCGGGCCGTCGTCAGCAGCGGCAGCCGGGACCGGATGGAGCGCGACACCGAGGCGCTGCAGGGCTACGGCCTGTGGGCGACCTATCAGCAGGACTCCTGATGGCTCAGGCATTTCGCCGGCACGGCGACAAGGTCGTCGGTCACCTGGACGAGGACGAGCGGGATCTCGTCACCAGCCTCCTGGACCAGGTCGCCCGTCTGGTGCGGGACATGGACCCGCCGATGCCGGAGCTGACGGGTGACCCCCTGACCGACGCGATGGCCGGGCTCGACCACGCCCCCCGGCCCCAGGCCGACCCGGCGCTGCGCCGGCTCTTCCCCGACGCGCGGCGGGACGACGGCGAGCGGGCGTCCGTGGAGGGCGAGGACTTCCGGCGGCTCACCGAGATGGGGCTGCGCCAGCGCAAGGTCGAGACGATCCACGCCGCCATCGGCCTGCTCACCCAGGCCCGCGACCCCGAGGTGGTCACCCTCACGCCCAAGGAGGCCGGGCAGCTGACGGTGGCGCTCACCGACGTCCGGCTGGTGCTGGGGGAGCGCCTCGGGCTGCGCACCGACGAGCAGGTCGAGGAGCTGGAGCGGCTCGTGGAGCGGTATGGCGAGGACGACCCGCACGTGCAGACCGCGGCGCTGTACGAGTTCCTCACCTGGCTGCAGGAGACGCTCGCCGAGTCCCTGATCCACTGAGGCGCACGGCGGCCCAGGGGGGCCGCAGCCCAGGCCGGCAGGGGCTTGGTCACGATTCGGATGCGGGGGACACCGCTGGGTGAACTTCGCGTTGTGCTGCATAGTGATGCATGACAAGGTACGGGCACCGCACCCCACAGGAGGTCCCCGTGCTTCGTCGCTCCGCCCTGTCCACGGCCACCGCCATCGCCCTCGCCGCCACCACGTCCCTCGCGCTGACGGCCTGCGGGTCGGACTCCCTCGACTCGACCTCGACGGCCAGCAAGGCGGCCGGCAAGGACTCCGCCCCGGCCACCCAGGCCGTCGATGCGGCTCTGGCCGCCAAGGTCCCGGCCGCGATCAAGGCCAGGGGCGCGGTCAAGGTGGGCTCAGACGCGTCATACGCCCCCAACGAGTTCATGGGTGCCGACGGCCAGACGGTGACGGGCATGGACGTCGACCTGTTCACCGCGGCGATGCAGAAGCTCGGCCTCAAGGCGGAGTTCACCAACGCCGAGTTCCCGTCGATCATCCTGGGGGTCACCAGCGGGAAGTACGACGTGGGCGTCTCGTCCTTCACCATCAACGACGAGCGCAAGAAGCAGGTCACCATGGTGCAGTACTTCAACGCCGGCACCCTGTGGGCGGTGAAGAAGGGCAACCCCCGGCAGGTGGACCCGGACAAGGCCTGCGGGCTGAAGGTCGGCGTGCAGAAGGGCACCGTCCAGGTCGACGACCTCGCCGCCCGCTCCAAGAAGTGCACCGACGGCGGCAAGCCCGCCATCACCACGGTCGTCGAGACCGAGCAGTCCAAGGTCACCGCCGACCTGGTCTCCGGCAAGGTCGAGGCCATGGCCGCCGACTCCCCGGTGACCAACTACGCCATCAAGCAGACCAGCGACCAGCTCGAGGTCGTCGGCACGATGTACGACTCCGCGCCGTACGGCATCGTCGTCCCCAAGGCCCAGGCCGACTTCGCGCAGGCGATCTCCGGGGCCTATGCCGCCCTGGAGAGGTCCGGGGACTACAAGAAGATCCTCGACCGGTGGAACAACGCCGACGGCGGCGTCTCCTCCTTCACCGTCAACCCCTGACCCATGGCCACCTCCGCCACCGAGCCGGTGCTCCCGGGCGGCCCCGCCGCCGACCGACCCGACCCTGCCGCAGACCGTCCCGGCCCCGTCGACGCGCGACCGGTGCGTCACCCCTGGCGCTGGGTCGCCGTCGCGGTCATCGCCGTCCTGGCCGCCATGCTGGTCAGCTCCTTCGTGACCAACCCGCGCTGGGACATCCCCTACATGCTGCGGGTGATGAACTACAAGCCCGTCCTCAAGGGGCTCATGCTCGGAACCCTCCTCGGCACGGTCATCGCCATGGTGATCGGCGTCGTCCTCGGGGTGGTCCTCGCCGTGATGCGGCTCTCGGCCAACCCCGTGCTCAGCGGCACCGCCGCGGTCTACACGTGGTTCTTCCGGTCGATCCCTCGTCTGGTGCTGCTCACCATGCTCGGCACCGGCATCGGCTATCTCTACCCGCAGCTGTCGATCGGGGTGCCCTTCGGGCAGCAGCTCGCCGGGGCGCTCGGCCTGGACTGGGACGCGACCTTCGCGACGGTGGACATCAACGCCTGGTCCAGCACCATCTGGGCCGGGGCGATCGGCCTGGGCATCTCCGAGGCTGCGTACATGGCCGAGATCGCCCGCGCCGGCATCCTGTCGGTCGACCCGGGCCAGCGTGAGGCGGCGCAGGCGCTGGGCCTGTCGTCCGGCCAGACGATGCGCCGCATCGTGCTGCCACAGGCCATGCGGGTGATCGTGCCGCCGACCGGCAACGAGACCCTCGCCATGGTCAAGGACACCTCGCTGCTGTCCGCGGTCCCCATCAGCTGGGAGCTCTTCTACCAGACCCAGGTCATCGGCAACCGGACGCTCAAGATCATGCCGACGATGATGGCCGCCGTGTGCTGGTACGTCGTGATCTGCTCGGTCCTGATGGTGGGTCAGTACTTCCTGGAGCGGCACTTCGGGCGCGGCTTCGGCAGCAAGCCGTCCAGGCGACAGCAGCAGGTCGAGCACCTGCTCGGCACCACCGGGAGCCACTGATGACGGACGGCGGTATGACGGACGACGCCGGGGCCACCCTGCGGGGGACCTCTCGCGCGACCGCCTCGACGGACCAGCCTCTCGTGCGGGCGCGCAACGTGCACAAGGCCTTCCACGGCAACGAGGTGCTCAAGGGCATCGACGTGGACGTGCACGAGGGTCAGGTCGTGTGCCTGCTCGGGCCCTCGGGCTCGGGCAAGACGACCTTCCTGCGGTGCATCAACCAGCTGGAGTCGATCGACGGCGGCCGGATCTGGGTCGACGGGCAGCTGGTCGGCTATCGCGAGGTCGGCGGCCGGCTGCACCACCTCACCGACGCCCAGGTCGCGGCCCAGCGTCGAGAGATCGGGATGGTCTTCCAGCGGTTCAACCTGTTCCCGCACATGACGGTGCTCGCCAATGTCATGGAGGCGCCGGTGCAGGTCAGGCGCGAGGCCAAGGACGTGGTGCGCGAGCGGGCGCTCGGGCTGCTCGACCGGGTGGGGCTGGCGGAGAAGGCCGCGGCCTATCCCGCCCAGTTGTCCGGCGGCCAGCAGCAGCGGGTCGCGATCGCCCGGGCGTTGGCCATGCAGCCCAAGCTGATGCTCTTCGACGAGCCCACGTCGGCGCTCGACCCGGAGCTGGTGGGTGAGGTGCTGTCGGTGATGCGCGAGCTCGCCGCGTCGGGCATGACGATGATCGTGGTGACCCACGAGATGGCCTTCGCCCGGGACGTGGCCGACCGGGTCGTCTTCATGGACGGCGGGGTCGTGGTCGAGGAGGGCACGCCCGCGGAGGTGATCGGGGCGCCGCGTCACGAGCGCACCCGCGCCTTCCTGTCCCGCACGCACCACGAGTGACCTACCGGGGGCGGTCGGATCCGCCGGGCTTGGTAGCCCAGGCGGATCCGACCGCCCCCGGTAGGGCTTCACGGGTCGCAGGTCGGGCGGCACTATCCTCCTCGGGTGAGCGACGCACCCATCGGCATCTTCGACAGCGGGTACGGCGGGCTGACGGTGGCGCGGGCGGTGCTGGACCAGATGCCCAGCGAGTCCATCGCCTATCTCGGGGACACCGCGCGGGCGCCATACGGCCCCAGGCCCATCGCCGAGACCCGCCGCCTTGCCCTGGAGTGTCTCGACCGGTTGGTCGACCACGGGGTCAAGTGCCTGGTGATCGCCTGCAACACCGCGTCGGCGGCGGTGCTGCACGACGCGCGCGAGCGGTATGCCGTGCCCGTGGTCGAGGTGATCCGCCCGGCCGTGCGTCGGGCGGCGGCAGCCACCCGCAACGACGTCGTCGGGGTGATCTCCACCCGCGGGACGCACCAGTCGCGGGCCTACCCGGACGCCTTCGCGGCCGCTCCGCAGATCCGCGTCGTCAGCCAGCCGTGCCCGCGCTTCGTGGAGTTCGTCGAGTCGGGGGTGACCGGCGGCCGGGAGGTCGTCGAGGTCGCTCGGGAGTACCTCGAGCCGGTGATCGCGCAGGGGGTCGACACCCTGATCCTCGGGTGCACCCACTATCCCCTGCTGACCGGTGTCCTGTCCTATGTGATGGGAGACACGGTGACACTGGTGTCCTCCGCGGACGAGACTGCCAAGGACGTCTACCGCGTGCTGGCGGACGCCGACGCGCTGCGCCCGGCCGACCAGGGGCCCCCCAGCCACGGCTTCACCACCACGGGGGACCCGGCCGAGTTCCGGCGCCTGGCGCGGCGCTTCCTCGGGCCTGAGGTGGACACCGTCTTCGCCGACGACAGGGGGGCGCCGTGAGGATGACCGTGATCGGGTGCTCGGGGTCCTTCCCGGGTCCGGACTCGCCGGCGTCCAGCTATCTGGTGCAGGCCGAGGACGCCGCCGGGCGCACCTGGTCGGTGCTGCTGGACCTGGGCAACGGCGCGCTCGGCGTGCTGCAGCGGCACCTGCGCCTGGGCGCTCTCGACGCGGTGCTCCTGTCGCACCTGCACCCCGACCACTGCCTGGACGTGTGCGGGCTCTACGTCACCCAGAAGTACCGCCCGGACGGGGCTGCCGCGCCGATCCCGGTGTGGGGTCCGGAGGGCACCGGCGAACGGCTGGCGCAGGCGTACGGCGGCGGCGAGGGCTCGGACCTGTACGCCGCCTTCGACTTCCACGACTGGGTGGTCGGATCGCCCGTGACCCTGGGGCCGTTCACGATCACCGCGGCCGAGGTGTGGCACCCGGTGCCGGCGTATGCCGTGCGGGTCGAGGCCGACGGTGCGGCGCTCGTCTACTCCGGCGACACCGACCTGTGCGAGGGGCTCGTGACGCTGGCGTCGGGGGCGACCCTGCTGCTGGCCGACTCGGCCTTCGTCGAGGGCCGGGACGCGGCCCGGGGCATCCACATGACCGGGCGCCGGTGCGCGCAGGCCGCCGTCCGGGCGGGGGTGCAGCGGCTGATGCTCACGCACCTCCCGCCGTGGAACGACCCGCAGCTGTGCCGCGCCCAGGCCGCCCAGGTGTGGCCGGGCGAGGTGGAGCTGGCGCAGCCGGAGGCCACATACCCCCTGTGACCGGGAGCCGGGCTCGGTCGACCACCGTGCCGGGGCATCACCGCTAGCAGGCGGTGAGCTCCTGGAAGGTCGCGTAGAGCAGCCAGAAGTGCTCGCCGGGGAGCGGTGCGCCCGTCAGCGAGCCCTCGAAGTAGCTCAGGTGGGTGATCCAGCCGGGCAGGTAGGACGCCGCCAGGTCGCCCAGGTCCTCGTGGCGAAGCACCAGCAGGCAGCCGTCCGCGCGGTCCTCCAGGGACAGGTCGAGCTGGGAGACCGGCTCGCCCGGGAGCTGCCAGGTCAGGTGCAGGAACTCGCCGGGGGAGCGGTCCAGGACCCGGCTGCGGCAGGGATGGCCGGGGTCGTGCTCGACGACGAGCTCGGCGCCGGGGTCGAACGATCCGCTCACCAGCCGCCCGAGCCACTGCGGGAGGGTCTCCGCGCGGACCAGGTGCTCCCACACGCCGTGCCGGTCCACGGTGAGCACCCAGCCGATCCGGACGCCACCCGACACGGGCCCGGTCTCGAGGAGAGGCATGGATCGATGCTGCGCGGCACCAGGGGGGTTCGCAACCTGCTACCCCGCGATGACGCGGATGCCGCGGGTGACGCGGGGTGCCGCCGGACGCCGCGGGGTGCCGGACGGGGCCTAACGGACGTCGCGGGACAGGGCGGACGGCCACCAGGTGCGCGGTCCGAGCTCGCGGACGAGGGCGGGCACGAGCAGGGAGCGCACGACGAGGGTGTCGAGCAGCACCCCGAAGGCCACGATGAAGGCGACCTGCACGAGGAAGCTGAGGGGCAGCACCCCGAGGGCGGAGAAGGTCGCGGCGAGGACCACGCCCGCGCTGGTGATGACTCCGCCGGTGACGGCGAGGCCGAGGAGCACCCCCTCACGGGTGCCTCGGCGCCGGGACTCCTCGCGGACCCGGGTCATCAGGAAGATCGAGTAGTCGATGCCCAGCGCGACGAGGAAGACGAAGCCGTAGAGCGGCACGGTCGGGTCGACGCCGGGGTAGTCCAGCACCTGGAAGAACAGCACTCCGAAGACGCCCATGGTGGCTGCGAAGCTGAGCACGTTGGCGAGCGTGAGCAGGATCGGGGCGACGAGGGAGCGCAGCAGCAGCACGAGCACCAGGAAGACCACGACCAGGATGGCCGGGCCGACGATCCGCAGGTCGTGAACGCCGGCGTCACGCGAGTCCAGCCCTTGCGCGGCCGTGCCCCCGACCAGGGCGGACCCGTCGATGGGGCGGACCGCCGCGCGGATCCGTCGCACCACGTCCTGGGCGGCGGGGGTGTCGGCGGCGGCCGTGGTGGTCGCCTGCAGCAGCACCCGACCGTCGACGACCTCCGGCGGCTCGCCCGCGCCCGGACGGCCACCGGCGCCGCCGGGCCGGCCGCCGAGGGGGACGGCCGAGGCGACCCCGTCGATCCCCTTGACGGCGGCGGTCGCCCGGGCGAGCCGGTCCTGCGCGACGATCACCTGCACGGGTGCGCCCGAGCCGCCGGGGAAGTGCGCGGCGAGCGCCGTGCCGCCGGTCACGGACTCCACCTGGGTGGTGAAGAACGAGGACTGCGGGGCGCCGTCGGCCTTGATCACCGGGACGCAGGCGGCGCAGGCGGCCAGCAGCAGGACGGAGACGACCCAGGCCCGGCGCGGGTGGTCACCGACGAGCCGGGCGACGCGGCCCCACACGGCGCGTCGGGAGGTGTCGGCCAGGGCGTCCTCGGCGTGCACGTGGTCCACCCGCGGGATGGCGGGCCAGAAGATCCGGCGTCCCGCCAGGCCGAGCACGGCGGGCAGGAAGGTGAGCGCCGTCAGGATCGCCCCCGCGATGCCGAGCGCGCCGATCGGCCCCAGGCTGCGGTTGTTTCCGAGGTCGGACAGCAGCAGGCAGAGCAGGCCCAGGATCACGGTGCCGCCGCTGGCCACGATCGGCTCGACCGACCCGCGCCAGGCCCGGGCGAGCGCGGTCCAGTGGTCCTCGTGGTCGTGGAGCTCCTCCTTGTAGCGGGCGACGAGCAGCAGCGCGTAGTCCGTGGCCGCACCCACGACGAGGATCGACAGGATGCCCTGGCTCTGGCCGGACAGGCTCAGTTGGCCGCTCTCGGCGAGCGGGTAGAGCACCACACCGGCCGCGGCGAGCCCGAGGACCGCCGTCGCCAGCACCGCGATCGGCAGGACCGGGCTGCGATAGACGACGAGCAGGATCATCAGCACCACCCCGAGGGCGACGAGCAGCAGGATGCCGTCGATGCCGGCGAAGGCCGTGGTGAGGTCCGCCGTGAAGCCGCCCGGCCCGGCGACGTAGGCCTGCAGCCCGTCTGCCCGCAGGTTGCCGTCCCGCGCCGTGCGCAGGGCCTCGGCGATGGCTCCGACCGGCTTGATCCCGTCCACCTCGGTGGCGGTGCGGGTGTTGTCCACGGTGACCGGCACCAGGAGCGCCTTGCGGTCCTGGGACGGTATGGCGACGACCGGGCCGGCCAGGAAGTCCTTGACCGTCCGGGTCGAGGAGCCCGGCAGCCGCAGACCCGGCACCGAGTCGGCGTAGCGCCGCACCGCGGCGAGGTCGGCCGGGGTGAGCCCCGAGTCCCGCGTCACCACCACGAAGTACGGCAGCGTGGTCTGCGGCTGGAAGCGGGCCGCCACCTGCCTGGCCTTGGTCGACTCGGCGCCGGCGGGCAGGAAGGACGCCTGGTCGTTCTTCTGCACCGACGACAGCCTGCCCACCATGGGGCCACCGAGCCCCCCGACGGCCAGCCACCCGACAAGGACCAGCAGGGCGACCGCGAGCCAGCGGGGTCGGCGCCGGGCGGTCGGGGCGGGGTGCGAGGCCGTCATACGGTCATCTCACCACGGGAGCGGGTGACCTGCCCGCAGGCTCGGTGGGCCCCGGGGCGGGTGTCCGGCAGGCAGGCACCGTTGGCTAGCGTGGGGCCATGACGAAGGGGTGTGCGGTGGTGGGCGGGGGCACGGCGCGGGTGGGGACGTCGCAGTCGGAGGGGCTGGCGCGCGCCGTGGTCCGGCAGCGTCGGGTGGGGTGGGTGGCGATCGGGCTGGCTCTGGCCTGGCTGGTGCTCAACGCGGTCCTGCTGCGCCGGCTCGTCGCGGCCCACGCGGCCCCGCCGGTCGGCAACGAGCACTGGTGGGAGCTGGAGCGCTCGCTGGAGGGGTGGAGCAACGTGGCGGGCATCGTCGGCGTCGCGATGCTGCTGACGGGCTACACCTGGGTGCGCTGCGCCGAGAGCCTGGCGCAGCGGCTCGACCCGTCCGCCCGGCCGAGCGGTGACTTCGCCAGCCTGCTGGGGTGGGTGGTGCCGGGGGTGCGCTGGTTCTACGGCCCCTGGGTGATGCTCCGGGTGCTGCGGGCCACCGGCGTCGACCGTCGGCTGCGCTGGGTGCTGTGGCCGGTGTGGGCCTACGGCTGGGCGCGGGTGATGGACGTGGAGGTCGGCGCTCGCTCGTCCGGCGCGCACCAGAGCTTCGGGGTCTACGAGGACGTGCTGGCCTTCCGCGACGGGTTGACCAGCTTCCAGGGCGTGCCGGGGGAGTGGGTCGCGCACTACGCCGCCGTGGTGGGCACCACCTGCCTGTGGGTGGCGATCGTCCTGGCCGTGGGTGCGGCGCAGCGTCGCCGGCTGGAGGAGTCGGACGCCGCCGGTCGGCATACGCCCTGACTAGGCTGGGGGACATGACTGATCGCCACGACGGCCGCGCCCCCGACCAGCTCCGCGAGATCCGGATCACCCGCAACTGGCTCGACCACGCCGAGGGCTCGGTGCTCGTCGAGTTCGGGCGCACCCGGGTGCTGTGCGCGGCGAGCTTCACCGAGGGTGTGCCGCGCTGGCTCAAGGGGCAGGGCAAGGGGTGGGTGACGGCGGAGTACGCCATGCTCCCGCGCTCGACCGACACCCGCTCGGACCGCGAGTCGGTCAAGGGCAGGATCGGTGGCCGCACCCACGAGATCTCCCGGCTGGTCGGCCGCTCCCTGCGCGCCGTCGTCGACACGAAGGCGCTGGGGGAGAACACGATCGTCATCGACTGCGACGTGCTGCAGGCCGACGGCGGCACCCGCACCGCCGCCATCACCGGCGCGTATGTCGCGCTCGCGGACGCCATCGCCACCGGACGGGCGCAGGGCGCGATCGCCCGGACCACGCAGCCGCTGCGGGGCTCGGTCGCCGCCGTCTCCGTCGGCGTGGTGCAGGGGCAGCCGGTCCTCGACCTGGACTACCCCGAGGACTCCACCGCCGACACCGACATGAACGTCGTGATGACCGGCGACGGCCGGTTCGTCGAGGTGCAGGGCACCGCCGAGGCCGAGCCCTTCGACAAGGCCACGCTGGACGCGCTGCTGGCCCTCGCGACCGACGGCTGCGCCGAGCTCACCCGGTTGCAGACCGCGGCGCTGGAGCAGACGCCGCGGGAGCGGGTGCGATGAGCCGACTGGTCCTCGCCACCCGCAACGCCGGCAAGGTCCGCGAGCTGCAGGCGATCCTCGCCGAGACGCTGCCGGACGTCGAGGTCGTCGGGCTCGACGCCTTCCCCGAGCTGGAGGACGTCGTCGAGTCGGGCGTGACCTTCGAGGCCAACGCCGCGCTCAAGGCCACCTATGCCGCCCGGGTGACGAACCTGCCTGCCGTCGCGGACGACTCGGGGCTGTCCGTAGACGTGCTCGGCGGCGCCCCCGGGGTCTTCTCCGCACGCTGGGCGGGACGCCACGGCGACGACCGGGCCAATCTCGACCTGCTGCTCGCCCAGCTCGCCGACGTGCCGGACGAGCACCGGGGAGCGCGCTTCCGCTGCGCCGCCGTGGTCGCGCTGCCGGACGGCACGGTCGTCTGCCGGGAGGGCGACTTCCCGGGGACGCTGACCCGGGAGCCGCGCGGGGCCAACGGTTTCGGCTACGACCCGATCCTGCAGGTCGAGGGCGACACCCGCACCGCCGCCGAGCTCGGCCCGGCCGAGAAGAACGCGATCTCCCACCGGGGCAAGGCCTTCCGGGCGCTTGCCCCCGAGATCGTCCGGCTGATCGGTCAGGGCACGAGCGAGCAGTCCGCCGGGTCCTAGGCCGGGCCGCGGCGGGCTGTCCGCACGGTCGTGCCGAGGCGGGCCGGGTCGTCCGCCGGGTCCCGGGCCGGTCAGGGCCGTCCGCCGCGGCGGCTCGACGCCGGGCTCAGTCGTCGCGGGCGGGGCGCGCCCGGCCTGACTTCACGTCGGAGCGACGCGCCTTGGCCGCGAGACGCCGACGCTGAGAGCCCTTGGTGGGCTTGGTCGCTCGCCGGGCGGGCGGCGGCGGGGCCAGGGCGGCCCGGAGGTCCGCGGCGAGGCGCTCGCGCGCAGCCACCCGGTTGCGGCGCTGCGACCGGTGCTCGGAGGCGTCCACGGTGACCACGCCGTCGACCAGGCGGCCACCCAGGTGCGCCACGACGCGGGTGCGCTGGGACTCGGTGAGCGCGGCCGACGACGCCGGCGCCCACGACAGCTGGACGCGCGAGTCGGTGGTGTTGACCCCCTGCCCGCCCGGCCCCGAGCTGCGCGAGAACCGCTCCACCAGCTCGGCCGCGGGCACCACCAGCCCGCGCGGGATCCCCGGACCCGGCGGCACGGTGAGGTCGGTCGTCATACGCCCATGATCGCAAGGGGCGCGGGTGACGGGGTGCGCACGGCGGGACTCGAACCCGCACGCCGGAGCACAGGAACCTAAATCCTGCGTGTCTGCCAGTTCCACCACGTGCGCGGACCCGGTCGGCATGCACCGCCGGGCGTGCGTCCAGGTTAGCGGGACCTCAGTCCAGCCCGAGCAGCCCGCCCAGCATGGCGACATGACCCTTGGCGCGCACGTTGTAGCGCGCGAGCTCGACCCGGCCCTCCTCGTCGACGACCACGGTGGAGCGGATGACCCCGGTGACGGTCTTGCCGTAGCTCTTCTTCTCGCCGTACGCGCCGTACGCCTGCAGCACCGCCAGCTCGGGGTCGCCGAGCAGGGCATAGGTGAGGGACTCCGTCTCGCGGAAGCGCGCCAGCCGCTCGGGGGCGTCCTTGCTGATGCCGACCACCTCGTAGCCCGCCGCCCGCAACCGCTCCAGCGAGTCCCGGAAGTCGCAGGCCTGGGTGGTGCAGCCGGGCGTCATCGCCGCGGGGTAGAAGAACAGGATCACCTTGCACCCGCGGAAGTCCCGCAGCGAGACCTGCTCGCCGGTGTCGGAGGGGAGCGTGAAGTCGGGCGCGAGGTCGCCGGTCTCGAGACGGGTCACAGGGTGCCTCCCAGGGGTGTCGGCGGCGGGTGGTTGCCGCCCGAGCCTAGGGGGTATGACGAGGTCGAGCCGCGTCTGCGCGGGATCCCGACCAGGGCCACCCGCCTGCGTTATCGTCACATCGAGGACCTGCGTCCAGCACGCCTAACGACCGCACGAGGAGATCATCGTGACCGACCAGAACAAGTCCGTGTCCGAGCTCGAGTCCGACATCGCCAAGAGCCGCGAGCGGCTGGCCGCCACCATCGACGAGCTGGCCTTCCGCGCCCAGCCCAAGAACATCGTCGAGGAGCAGAAGCGTGCGCTCCGCTCGACGCTGATGAGCAAGTACCGCTCGTTCATGGGCACCACCACGGACGACGGCTACGGCATCGCCTACGACGAGGACGCGTCCGCGGCGGACATCGCCAAGGCCAAGGCCGAGGACCTCAAGCTGCAGGCCAAGGTCAAGGCGGACGAGCTCAAGGCGCAGGCGACCGCCAAGGCCAGCAGCCTCAGGACGCAGGCGACCTCCAAGGTCCAGGACCTGAAGTCCTCGCGCCCCTCGACCGCCTCCGGCACCTCGGGCCCGGGCTTCACCAGCACCACCACCAACGCCGACGGCACCACGACCTACGTCACGGAGGGTGCGGGCAGCACCGACCTCAAGACGCGCGCCCAGGTCGTCGCCGACCAGGCCCGCCTCAAGCTCGACGAGGTCACCCACGACAGTGACGGCGAGCTGCGCACCGACCGCGTCGCCACGGGCCTTGCCGTCCTCGGCGCGGCGCTGGTCGCGATGGGCGTCGCCAAGCGCAACGGCGACGAGGACTGACGTCTCTGCCTCCGCCCCGGTCGCGTCGTGCGGCCGGGGCGGCGGCATGCCTGGACGCGCGTCCGACGTGTGCGGTGCGCTGGGAGTGGGCCGCCGCAGGAGTGGTCAGACCCTCGATTTCACTGTCGGGCGGGTTGCTGCTAAAGTTTCACCTCGTTGCGCCGCTAGCTCAATGGCAGAGCAAGTGACTCTTAATCACTGGGTTCGGGGTTCGAATCCCTGGCGGCGCACCAGACTTTACGAAGGCCCTGGTCATCCGACCAGGGCCTTCGTCGTGTCCTGACAGTGTGGCCCACATGTCGAGCATCGGCGAGATCGCGCACCTCACGGAGGCAACGTCCGGCGACGCGGCCGGTATGGCGCGGGTCGAGGCAGCCGCGCGCCGCCAGCTCGCCTCGGTCGGTGTCAACCTGGCCGGTGTGGACGTCGGTGGGTTCCAGGAAGACCTGGGCTGGGACCTGGCGATGGTCGCGGAAGTAGGCGGTGATCTCGTCGGGCTGGTCCGCGCCACTGCTGACCTCGATCGAATCCTCGTGGACCAGCTGTCGATCGAGCCCGCCTGGGGCCGCCAGGGCATCGGACCCAGCCTCGTGGGACACCTGTCCATGACCGCGTCCAGCCGGGGTTTCCGGCGCGTGGCCGGCACCACAGGCGGATTCAACTGGTCGCCGCAACACCTTGACGAGGAGGGTGGTGTGGGTCGTGGCGACCGGGCATTGGAGTACGAGGATCAGCGATGTGCCCGAGCCGGCTCGTCGGCAGTGGCGTGCTGATCGGGCGTTGCGTCCCCCGATGCGTTCGCCGGGTCGTCCGCAGCCCTCGCGGGCAGTGCAGCGTGAGTTCTGGCGAGCGATCGCGACGGGCGTGAGCACGGCCGAGGCCGCGCTGGCAGTGGGCGTGTCTGTGCCTGTAGGGGCGCGGTGGTTTCGTCACGCTGGTGGGATGCCACTGCTCATCCTTGCCGAAGCGTCGGCGCGGTACCTGTCATTCGCGGAGCGCGAAGAGATCGCGATCCTGCACGCCCAGGGCGCCGGGGTTCGGGCGATCGGACGTCGGCTGCAGCGTGACCCGGGGACGATCAGCCGTGAACTGCGCCGTAACGCCGCCACCCGTGGTCATCGGTTGGAGTACCGGGCGGGCGTCGCTCAGTGGAAGGCGCAGGAGGCTGCGAAGCGACCGAAGGTCGCGAAGATGGTCGCCAACCCGCGCCTGCGCGACTACGTCCAAGACCGCCTCGCAGGGCACATCACCCATCCCGACGGCACACCCGTGGATGGGCCCGTGCCACCGCAGTGGAAGGGCTTGAACAAGCCCCAACGCACTGATCGGCGCTGGTCCACTGCCTGGAGTCCCGAGCAGATCAGCCAACGGTTAAGGATCGACTTCCCGCACGATGAGGGCATGCGCATCAGCCACGAGGCGATCTACCAGTCCTTGTGCATCGAGGGCCGCGGTGCGTTGAAGCGTGGGCTCGTGACCTGTCGGCGCACAGGGCGGGCGCTGCGCCAACCGCGGGAACGGTCGCGGAACAAGGCCCAGGGACACGTCACCGCGGACGTCGTCCTCAGCCAGCGTCCCGCCGAGGCCATCGACCGGGCCGTGCCAGGGCACTGGGAGGGTGACCTGATCATCGGGACGGGTCGCTCAGCCATCGGCACCCTCGTCGAACGCCATAGCCGCGCAACGGTCCTGATCAACCTTCCCCGCCTGGAGGGATGGGGTGAGCAGCTCCCCGTCAAGAACAGCACCTCCTCGGGCGGGTATGGCGCCGTCGCGATGAGCCAGGCGCTGGCCGCGTCCAGCACGAGCCTGCCCCAACAGCTGCGCAAGACGATCACCTGGGACCGCGGCAAGGAGCTGTCAGGCCACGCCGCGTTCGCCATCGCGACCGGCACCAAGGTGTACTTCGCCGACCCGCACTCGCCGTGGCAGCGGCCCACGAACGAGAACACCAACGGGCTACTGCGGCAGTACTTCCCCAAGGGCACAGACCTGTCCCGATGGTCAGCAGCAGACCTGCAGGCAGTCGCCTATGCCCTGAACAACCGGCCCCGGAAAGTCCTCGGATGGAAGACGCCCGCCGAAGTCTTCGACGAACACCTACGATCGTTGAATCGAGCCGGTGTTGCCTCGACCGGTTGAACCCGCCCAATTCCGTTCGCGCAACTACGTCGCCACCCTCGCGATGACCGGGTCGATGGGGCAGGTCGGAACGAGCGCGGACAACGCGGCGACGGAATCCTTCTTCGCGCTGCTGCACAAGAACGTCCTCGACCGGCGCCGCTGGGCCACCCGTGACGAGCTGCGCCTGGCCATCGTCACCTGGATCAAGGCCACCTATCACCGTTGGCGCCGACAACCCGCCCTGAGCAAGCTGACCCCGATCCAGTTTTAGACCATCAACCAGACCGCTCACCCGGCCTGAAACACCACACCACCACCGTCAACCAGAACGACAGCAGCCCCCCGACTACACCGGATTGTGAAGAGCCACTTAACCCGCGTAGAGGTAGGAAGAGTCAGGCATTCATATAAGTGATTCCAGATAGTCCCGGTGCGGTCCGCACCGGGACTATCTGGAATGAGGAGCCTGGAAGAGACGTATGGGTGGGAAGCTCGAACCTACATGTCTAGCTTTGGTGGGAATTTAGTCAGAGTCGTGCGTGGCTCCTGACTTCCTAAGGAAATAGGTTGTCAAAAGGAGAAGTGCTGCTACAACCCCGGCGGTCACGGCTGTGCTTGGCCAGCTTTGTCCGACCCACGTATGAGCCAGAAGTGCTGTAATTGCAATAACGACAACCATGAAGATATAATGCAGAATTCGTTTCATGAAGCGCTCTTCTCGCGGATTGTTAAGGAGAGTTGTTTTTATCCATGGAATCCAGAGACGGTTCCTGCTCCGCACCCTCCAACAAAACCGGCTAGTACTCCCACTGGGCCGCCCGAGAGGCCAGCCACCGCGCCGCCGGCCCCCCAAATGACGCATTGATCACGGGCCGACTTCTCTTTTGTAGTCATGGTCCGTCGCTTGGGGCCATTGTGAGTCCCCGCTGCCCTCCCGCAGTACCCGTCCATGTTGGAGCCCATCTCGGTGCACCCACCGGGTCCTTCACCACTGGGGTCGCTCATAGCATTTGGTGCTCCCGCTGCGTAGAGGTAGGGGTTGGTTTCCTCTGCGCTGGTGTCGGGTTGGGTGAAGCGTCCGAGGGTGGAATCGTACCAGCGGGTTGTGGTGCGCCACAGGCCGGTTGCGTCGTCGTAAAGAAGGCCGTGGTAACCGAGGCGGTTGGCCTGGGTGCCGTCGTAGTGCTCGTCGGTGACGCGGTGCTCGCCGTAGGGGGTGTAGCGGTAGATGGCGGCTTCGTTGCCGTACTGGCCGCCGGCGATGCTGGTGATGCTGCCCTGCCGGTCGGTGAGGTAGTAGGCGGCTTCGGCGTTCTTCCAGTTGCCGTCCTTGGCCCACTTGTAGCCGAGGGGCTTCCCGGAGGGCGCGAGGAGGTATTTGGTGGTGCCGTTGGTGTCGGTGGTGGTGGTGTCCAGGCCGATCATGGAACGGTGGTGGGTGTTGCCGTGGTTCCACCACATCACGCCGGTGTGATCGTTGTTGTTGGTGTACTTGTAGGCCCAGGCGACGGCGCCGTCGGCGCCGTCGGCGGTCCAGGCCATGGCACGTCCGGGGATCCCGACGCTGGGGTCGCCGGGGGCGGTGAGCTCGTTGCCGTCGGCGTCGTAGGCGAACTGCTTGGTGTCGCTGTTGATGGTGGTGAGCTGGTCGGCGGCGTCGTACCCGTAGGTGGTGGTCCCGGCGGTCATGGACCAGCCGAGGTTGCCTTCGCGCTTGGCGCTGGTGCGGTTGCCGTTCTTGTCGTACGCGTAGGCGAACGCCGCGGACGGGCCACCGGTGGAGGTCTTCTCGGTCGCGGCGGTCAGGCGCTTGAGGGAGTCGTAGGTGTAGCTGGTGACGGCGCCGGCGGGGACGACGGTCTTGCCGTCGTAGGTGTAGCCGACGTTGTCGGTCATGGTCTGCACCTGGGTGCGGTCCGCGCCGCCGCTGGTGGTGTAGGTGTACTGGAAGTCGTTGAGGTGGGCCTCGTTGGGGGAGGCGGCCTTGATGCGGGTGATGCGCCCGGACGCGTCGTAGGTGACGTCCTGGACGGTGTCGGCGGGCAGGACGCGCTTGGTCTCTCGGCCGTTGGCGTCGTACCCGAACTTCACGCAGTCGGTCTGGCTGCCCAGGTCGGTGGTGCAGGTGGCGCCGGGGAACCCGGCGGTGGTGAGCTGGTTCGCGGCGTCGTAGGTGTAGGTGGTGGTCTGCCCGGAGCCGTCGGTGGCCGAGGTGACGTTCCCGGCGGGGTCGTAGGCGACGGTGAAGCCGCCGGTGTTGACGTCGGTGGTGACCTTGGTCTCGCGGTTCTGGGCGTCGTACTCGTGGGTGGCGGGGTCGTAGGTGCGGTTGCCGTCGGCGTCGTAGGTGAACCAGTCGCTCCAGGCGGGGTAGTTCCCCGAGGCGGGGATGTCCTTGCGGACCTGACGGTCCTGGTTGTCGTAGGCGTAGACGGTGTGCTGGCCGCGGCCGTCGACCGCGGCGATCATCCGCCCGAGGGCGTCGTACTCGAAGGTCTGCGCGCCCAGCGGAGCCGGCGGGGTGACCTTGGTGAGGTTGCCGTCCTTGTCGTAGGTGTAGCGGGTGACGTTGCCGTTGCCCTTGGTGATCGAGCACAGCTGCCCGGCGATCGGGGAGCAGCTGGTGGCGCTGTCGGTCGACCCGGGCTTGCTCCACGTGTACTTGACCGCGGCGCCGCCGGTGGCGGTGGTGTCGGTCTTGGAGGTGAGGTTGCCGACCGCGTCGTAGGTCATGGAGGACTTGTTGCCGGCGTCGTCCGTCAAGCACTTGGGGCGGTCGGGGTTGACCGAGTCGGTCGACCCGCAGTCCCCGCCGGTGGTGTACACCGCCGACGTCATCGCCCCGGTCGGGATCTTCACCTAGGTGGGGTTGTTCGCACTGTCCCAGGTGTAGGAGGTGACGTTCCCGCCGGTGCCGCCGGTCCCCATGGCGTCGGTGGTCGTCGCGACCGTCGAGTTCGCGGTCCACGTCGCCGACCGGGCGTGCCCGAGGGGATCGGCGACCTTGGTGACGCGCCCGGACGAGTCCAGGGTGTACGTCGTGGTGGCGCCCTTGGGGTTCTTCTCGGTCGTCGTCGTTGCCGAGGGGTAGGCGAACTCGGTGGCCTGCGCGTCACCACCGGCGTTCAGGCCGGTGTACCGGATCACCTTGGACACCCGCCCGCCGGTGGCGTACTCGATGCCCAGGGTTACCCCGCGGGCGGTCGCGATCCGCGACAGGCGCCCGTTGGCGTCGTAGGAGTAGCTGGTCTTGTCCCCGGCGGCGTTGATGCTGGACGCCAGACGACCCGCACCGTCATAGGTGTAGGTGATGGACCGGTTCGCCGAGTCGGCGATCTTCGTGATGCGGCTGCTCGCGTCGTAGGTGAACGTCGACACCCGCCCCGCGGCGTCCTTCACGCTGGTCACCCGGTTGCTCGCGTCGTAGAAGTAGGACAGGCCCACCCCGTTGCGGTCGGTGTGCGTGGTCAGGAACCCGCCCGCGGTGAACGTCATCGTCTCCCCGGACCCGTTCGTGCGCAGCTTCCAGGTCCCGTCACCGTTCTTGGTCAGCTTCGCGTTCATGCCCGCCGGCGCGGTCCACGTGCTGCCGGACCCGGTGAACGTCGCCCGGAACCCCGACGGCCCACGGAACACGACACTGCTGGTCGCGATCTCCAGTCCCACGTCCTGCCCACCGCCCAGGCTCCACTTCCCGGAGAACGCTCCCGTCCGCGTCGCCAGACCGTTGTAGAACCGGTCCCAGCGGGTCGCCATCCCCAGCGCGTTGAACTTCAGGTCCGTGTCCCGCACCACCAGGTTCCCGTTCGCGACGTTCACCGCCGCCGACAAGCCCTCACGGACCGCGAACTCCTCCATCCCGTAGTGCCCCTGAACCCCCAGCCCCGGCGCCGCGACCGCCTGGTCCGGATCCGCCGCCAACGACGCCGAACCCCGCGCCGCCGCAGACCTCGACGCCGCTCCCGTGGCCGTTCCGGTCGCCGTCACCTTCCCCGACGCCGTACCCGCCGTAACCGTGGACGTCGGGGCGGCGGTGGTGGGAGCCGCCGTCGCCGACGGGCCACCCTCACCGGGTCCACTGCCCTCGTAGGTCCACACCTGCGACGGGGCCGGCACCGACCCGACCACCTTGCGGTTCACCTGCCCCGGAGCGACCCACGTGCTCTTCGCCACCTTGTCCTTCACCCACGCCGGCGGCTCCGCACGCTGCTGGACCTTCTTGCGATTGGCCGGCGGCTTCGCCGGCGCCTTGGGCCGCTGCTTGGCCTTCGTGTGCCCCGGCGGAGGCGGCGTCGGGCCGGGATCAGCAGATGCCGTGCCGCCCAGCGCGCTCAGCGCCAACGAGATAGTAGAAACAGCAACAAGTGTCGACCGGCCAGCACTGCGCTTCCATGACGAATGAGTCGTCATAACGAACCCCTCTTGGTCTCGCGCACGAATGTCATTGAATAGTGAATCGCCTACTCCTGGTGCGCAGCTCGACCATCCACCCTGTCCAGCACATTGGCAAGACAGAATGAATCAATGATGGTCTTACCAGCCGGTATAACTTGCGGCGCGCGCTTTGTTAACGGGGGGTAATGGTTAAATTCGCAAAAACGCCGGGCGGCCGAGAACATCTCCATCTGACCGCGCGGTAACCTCAGCAAGAACAACTGCACCGCCATGCCTCACACGTGATGTGAGCCAGCACACGGCGAGGCCCCTGGTCCTCGACCAGGGGCCTCGTGGTGGAAAGTCCGGGGGAGTGACGCCGTGAGGTGTCAGCGCAGGTGCTCGTCGAGCTCCTCGGCGCGGGTGGCGCGGCTCTTGCGGCGGGCCTGGCGCCGCCCGGCCCACACGAGCGGGATCACCAGACCAAGCGAGACCAGGGGGAAGATCCAGCCCCACGCGCCCCCCGAGCTGCGGCGGGGCACAGCCGATGTCGTCGGGGCGGCGGACGGCGCGCTCGAGCTGGTGGCGCTCGGGGTGGTTGCGGAGACCGTGGATGCGGCGGGGGCGCCCTTGACCGTGAAGGTGATCTGCCCCGAGATCCGGTGGGTGTCGGCGCTCACCACGCTGTAGACCACGCGGTAGGCCCCGCCGCCCAGCCCGGCCGGCAGCGACGCAGTGACCGTCGGCCCGGCGCTGCTCGTCGTCACCGGCAGCTGGGCCCCGTCCGGCCCGGTCACCAGGATCTTGCTGTACTGCCCCTTGACCGTCTCGTTGAAGGTCAGCGACACCGCCCGCGGCGCAGCCGCCAGCGTGGCGCCGTCGGCGGGATCGGACCCCACGAGGGCGGAGTGGGCCGACGCGGTGGGTGCGGCCAGCAGTCCCCAGACCAGGGCGAGGACGCTGACGAGCGCAGCGAGCGGCATACGGGCACGGGTCGGGGTGGTCACGCGGTCCTCCGGGTCGGGACCGCGTCTGCGGGGCAGGTTGTCCACAGCGCGACGCGGTCCGGTGGTCGTTCGTCCCCAGGGTGTCACGTCCGCCGGCCGGTGCGGCCGCGGCGTCCCTAGTGTCGAACGCGGTCGTCGGGTGCGGCGACGTGGCCGAGGAGGGTGTGGATGGACGCGGTGGTGCTGGCCGGGTGCGCGCGGGAGCTGGACGAGCGGGCCGAGTGGTTGGCCGTGGCGGCGGCCCGGGTGGCGGCCGAGGCCGCGGCGGTGGACTGGGAGTCTGCTGCCGCGGACCTCGCCCAGCAGCAGGTCCGCGGGCTCCTCCTGCTGCTGCGGGCGAGCAGCCGGCAGACCCAGCTGGCGGCCGCGGCGGTCCGGACTCACGGCGAGGCGGTGACGGCCGCCCTGGCGTCGGTGGAGCGGGCCGCCAGGGCCTGCGTCGAGGGGGTGGCCCGGTGAGCGACGAGGCGTATGCCGGAGAAGGCGTGCGGATCACCGGGGTCGTCGGTGGTGCGGGGGGCGTCCGCGTCGTGGTCGACGACGTGCAGCGCCTCGGCCTGCTGTGCCGTCAGGTGGACGACGAGCTGTCCGAGGGCGCGGTGGCGCTGGCCGTGGCCCGGGCCGCGGGGGCCGTGGCGGCCACGGCGGGGCTGTCCCCGGCCACGGCCGCCGTCGCCCAGGCGGCCCTGGCCCCGGTGGCGCTCGGACCGACCTCGCCGCTGGTCGTGGGCCTCGGAGCGAGCGCCCTCGGGCGCGACCTGGTGACCGCCGCCGCGGCCTACGACCTGGCGGAGCGGACGGCCACCACGCTGTGGGACGGCGTCGACGCGAGCCGGGTGGCGGTGCGGACCGCGATGACGATCGGGCAGCCGGAGCTCGTCGCCGCAGGCCTGCTCGACGGCTACGTCGCCGAGTCGGCCGAGGCGGGCGAGCTGCTGGACCCCCAGGACGCGCTTGGCCGCTGGGCGGTCGGGCGGGGTCCGGCGCTGGAGCACGACGTCAACGGCGCCGCGGTGCTGGCCGCGTCCTTCGCGGCCCAGGACCAGGCACTTCGTGGCCGGGCCCCCAGCGGGCCCGGTGCCGAGGTGACCGCCGTCGGGGTCGACGCCCACGCCCTGGCGGACCGGTGGGCCGACGGCGAGCCCGTGGTCACCGACCAGCCCGCCCCACCCCGCCTCGACCCCGCGGCGGACTCGCCGCTGCTCGCCTGCACCTCCGCCCCGACCCCGCGCGCAGTGGCCGACCTGCTCACCGGCGTCGCCGAGACCAACGACGCCCCGGACGGCGCCGTCGCCCTGCGGACCATCACCTCCACGGCGCCCGACGGGACGGCCCGCCGCACCCTCGTGGTGGACGTGCCCGGCACCGACGCGTGGAGCGCTCCCGGCGCCGTCGACGACCGGGTGCGCGACCTGGGCGGCAACGTGCGACTCCTCGGCGGCGAGGACTCGGCCTACTCCCGCGGGGTGGTGGCGGCGGTCGTGGACTCCGGGGTGCCGCAGGACGTCCCGATCACCCTCGCCGGGCACTCCCAGGGCGGTATGGCGGCCCTGCTCGCCGCCACCGAGCTGCGCCGCCGGGGCTACCGGGTCACCCACGTCGTCACCGCCGGGGCGCCGATCGGTGGGCTGCGGCAGCCCGACGGCGTCACCACGCTCGCGCTCGACGGCGACCAGGACGTGGTGACCAAGCTCGACGGGCGGGCCAACCGCGACCAGGTCCGCCGGGTGACGGTGCGGTTCGCGAGCGGGCTGCCCGATCCCGCGGGCAACCACGCCCTGACGACCTACGTGCAGGCCGCCCGCGAGGTGGCCCGGGCGGCGCCCGCCGATCCCTCGCTGCGGCCCGTGGTGGCGCAGCTGCGTGAGGAGGGGGTGCTGCCGCAGGGGGAGGCGACGACCTCGGTGCGGCGGGTCTACGTGCGGCGGCGCCTGGACGGTGCGGCCGGCGCGGATCTCCCGGCGGCGGGTGAGCAGCCGGCTGCCGGGATCCTCCGCTCGTCGGGGGACCAGGCGGCGGGCGGGGCCGCGCCGTCGCAGGGGGAGGACTCCCGGCATACGAAACGGCCCTGACCAGGACTTGTGTCCGGATCAGGGCCGTTGCCGGGGTGAGTGACGGGACTTGAACCCGCGGCCACCTGGACCACAACCAGGTGCTCTACCAGCTGAGCTACACCCACCATGCGAGCTGCCACGTAGACCGTGACGAGCAGCGCGAACAATACTAGCGCGAAATTCGGGTGCCCGTGACCACGGGGGCCGTGGGGCCGCCCGCACCCCGCCGGGAGCCGGCCGGGTCGGTCAGGAGGCGGCCGGGGCGGGCGAGCCGTACTTGCTCGCGATGGCCTTGGCCTGGTCGCTGGTCGGGCCCGGCTGCGGCACGAAGACCGCCTCGCGGTAGTAGCGCAGCTCGGCGATCGACTCGGTGATGTCGGCCAGCGCCCGGTGGCCGCCGAACTTCTTGGGGGAGTTGAAGTAGGCGCGCGGGTACCACCGGCGCGACAGCTCCTTGATCGAGGAGACGTCGATGATGCGGTAGTGCAGGTGAGCCTCCAGCTCGGGCATGTCCCGGGCGAGGAAGCCGCGGTCGGTGGCGACGGTGTTGCCCCCCAGCGGCGCCTTGCCCGGCTCGGGCACCCACTCGCGGACGTAGGCCAGGACGGCGGCCTCGGCGTCGGCCAACGACATACCGCCCTCGAGCTCGGCGAGCAGCCCGCTCGTGGTGTGCATCTCGCGGACGAAGTCGTTCATCTGCGCCAGCGCTTCGGCGGGCGGGCGGACGATCACGTCGATCCCGTCACCGAGCTGGTTGAGCTCGAAGTCGGTGACCAGGGCCGCGACCTCGATGAGCGCGTCGTCGGTCAGCGACAGACCGGTCATCTCGCAGTCGATCCAGACGATGCGGTCGGTCAGGGCCTTGTCGGTGGGGGTCGAAGTCACCTGATCACCATAGCGAGCCCGGCCCGGACCTCCGCAGACGCCTCGGTGGGCGGGCGTGGCCAGCGGCTACCCTGCAAGGCATGAGCCGTGACCGGGGGGAGAGCGGGGCGGGGGCGGGACGCGCCCTCCTCGCCCCCCGCGGCGTGCTCCGCCGGCTGCTCGTCACCGCGCTGCTCGTGATCGGCTTCGGCCTGTGCGGGCTGGTCTTCCTCGCTGCCGTGGGTGGCTCGACCGGTCTCGGTGCGGGGCTGCTCGGCCTGATCTTCGCCGCCCTGCCGCTCGGGATCGTCGTCCCGTCCTTCCTGTGGGTCGACCGGCTCGAGGCCGAGCCCCGCTGGCTGCTGCTCGTTGCCCTGGCCTGGGGCGCGCTCGTGGCCACCGCCGTCGCGCTCGTCGCCAACACCGGCACCATGGCGATCATCGCCGGGGCCACCGGGCAGAGCCCCACCAGCGTCGGCGCCGTGCTCGTGGCCCCCGTGGTCGAGGAGACCGCCAAGGGCCTGGGGCTGCTGCTCGTGCTGCGCCTGCAGCGCTGGGAGCTCGACGGCGTGGTCGACGGTCTGGTGTATGCCGGGATCATCGCGGCCGGTTTCGCGTTCGGCGAGAACATCCTCTACCTGGGGCGTGCTTTCAACGAGGCGGGCACCGAGGGCTTGTTCGCCACCTTCCTGCTGCGTGGCGTCGTGGGCCCCTTCGCCCATCCGATCTTCACCTGCTGCACGGGTCTGGGGGTGGGCCTGGCGACCTACCGTCGGCCCGGGGTGGTGCGCGTGGTCGCGCCGTTGCTCGGCTGGGTGGTCGCCGTCACCCTGCACGCGGCGTGGAACCTCTCGGCGGTCGCGGGGCTCGACGGCTTCCTCACCGGCTACCTGTTCATGCAGGCGCCGGTCTTCGTCGTCTTCGTGCTGCTCGCCCTGTGGGCGCGACGCCGCGAGGCCCGCACCGTGGTCACCGAGCTGGGCCGTTACGCCCGGGCCGGCTGGTTCACCGACGCCGAGGTCTCGATGCTCGGCTCGGTGGCGGCCCGCCGCCAGGCCCTGGCCTGGGCGAGCGCCGTGCACGGTCGACCCGGCAAGGTGGCGATGACCGGGTTCCTGGACGCGGCCAGCGACCTGGCGATGCTGCGGCACCGCATGCAGCTCGGGAACGTCGACGACGCGGTGCTGGCGGAGGAGCGTCGCCTGCTCGACCTGGTGGTCAGCCGTCGCAGGGAGCTCACCCCCGGAGCGACGCGGTAAGGTTAACGGCAGGTTAACTACTCGCACGCCCCGCGCCCCGGCCCCACGGCCGCGCCGGCCTGATCCACAGGCCCGGCCTGGCCGGGGCGTTCCGACGGACAGGGATGACGAACCACGTGGCACGAGCCCAGCTGATCGGCGCCCGCACGCCTGACCCGCGCACCCTCGTCGACGTCCTCGAGCAGGTCGCCCGGGAGCACCCCGGCGCCCCGGCGCTGGACGACGGCACCCGGGTCCTCACCTACACCGAGCTGCTGGCCGAGGCCCGCACCTTCGCCGAGCGGTTGCGCGGCGAGGGGATCCGACGCGGCGACAAGGTCGGCATCCGGGTCCCCTCCGGGACCTGCGAGCTATACGTCGCGATCGTGGCCACCCTCCTCGCGGGCGCGGCCTACGTCCCGGTCGACGCCGACGACCCCAGCGAGCGGGCCGAGCTCGTCTTCTCCGAGGCCCGCGCCGCCGTCGTGGTGACCGCGGGCCTGCGGCTGCTGCGTCTGGACCTGGACGCCGACCGGGAGCCGGACGCCGACCCGCGCCCCGGCCTGGACGACGACGCCTGGGTGATCTTCACCTCCGGCTCGACGGGCACCCCCAAGGGCGTCGCCGTCACCCACCGCAGCGCCGCGGCCTTCGTGGACGCCGAGGCGCGGATGTTCCTGCAGGAGGCGCCGCAGGGCCCGGGCGACCGGGTGCTGGCCGGGCTGTCGGTGGCCTTCGACGCGAGCTGCGAGGAGATGTGGCTGGCGTGGGGTCACGGCGCCTGCCTGGTCCCCGCGCCCCGCGCGCTGGTGCGCACCGGCATGGACCTCGGGCCCTGGCTGGTCGAGCGGGGCATCACGATCGTCTCGACGGTGCCGACGCTGGCGTCGCTGTGGCCGGCGCAGAGCCTGGACGCGGTGCGGCTGCTGATCTTCGGCGGCGAGGCCTGCCCGCCCGAGCTCGCCGAGCGACTCGTGCGCCCCGGCCGGGAGGTGTGGAACACCTACGGCCCCACCGAGGCCACCGTCGTCGCCTGCGGCGCCCGGATGACGGGGGAGGGGGCCGTGTCGATCGGCCTGCCCCTCGACGGCTGGGAGCTCGCGGTGGTCAAGGACGGCGAGCTCGTCGCCGAGGGCGAGGTGGGCGAGCTGATCATCGGCGGCGTCGGCCTCGCGCGCTACCTCGATCCGGCCAAGGACGCCGAGAAGTACGCCCCGCTCCCGCTCCTCGGCTGGGAGCGGGCCTACCGCTCCGGCGACCTGGTGCGCTACGAGCCCACCGGGCTGATCTTCCTGGGCCGCGCGGACGAGCAGATCAAGCTCGGCGGCCGGCGGATCGAGCTCGGCGAGGTGGACGCCGCGCTGCAGGCGCTGCCCGAGGTCGCCGGCGCCGCCGCCGCGGTCAGGACCACCGACGCCGGCAACCAGGTGCTCGTGGGCTACGTCGTGCCCGCCGACCCGGCGACCTTCGACCGCGCCGCGGCCCGCCAAGAGCTCGCAGGCGTCCTGCCCGCCGCGCTGGTGCCCCTCATCGCCGTCACCGACACCCTGCCCACCAAGACCTCCGGCAAGGTCGACCGCGCCGCCCTGCCCTGGCCGCTGCCCGACCTGGCGCCCACCCGCGGCGACGCCGGCGGGGTCGAGCTCACCGGCACCGCGGCCTGGCTCGCCGAGCAGTGGTCCGCCGTCCTCGGCACCCCGGTCACCAGCCCCGACGACGACTTCTTCGGCCTGGGCGGGTCCTCCCTCACCACGGCCCAGCTCGTCTCGGTGCTACGGCGCACCCACCCCGAGGTCACCGTCGCCGACGCCTACGCCCACCCGCGGCTGGCCGACCAGGCGGACCACCTCGACGGCATGGCGGCGCGACTGCGCACCGACCGCACCCCGCCGCGCGCGGTGCGTCCGGTGCCGCGACGCGCCCAGCTGGCCCAGCTGCTTCTCGGCATACCGCTGTCGACGCTCACCGGGCTGCAGTGGCTCGTCGGCGTCGCCCTGGTCAACAACCTCGCCCACCTGCTCGTGGACCTGCCGTGGGCCCCGACCGCGCCGTGGTGGGCGATCGCGCTCGCGTGGGTGCTGCTGCTCACCCCCGTCGGGCGGATGGGCATCACCGTCCTCGGCGCGCGTCTGCTGCTGCGCGGGCTGCAGCCCGGCACCTATCCGCGCGGCGGCTCGGTGCACCTGCGGATCTGGGCCGTGGAGCGGCTCGCCGAGTCCGTGGGCGCCGTGACCATGGCGGGTGCGCCGTGGATCGTGTACTACGCCAAGGCCCTCGGCGCGACCGTCGGGCCCGACGTCGACCTGCACACCCTCCCGCCGGTCACCGGGCTGCTGACCCTCGGCCGCGGCTGCTCGATCGAGCCGGAGGTCGACCTCGCCGGCCACTGGCTCGACGGCGACCTGCTCCACGTCGGGCGGGTGACCGTGCGGCCCGGCGCCGTCGTCGGCGGCCGCTCCACCCTGGGCCCCGGCGCCGAGGTCGGGCGCGAGGCCGAGGTCATGCCCGGCTCCTACGTCACCGGGGAGGTCCCCGACGGCCAGCTGTGGGCGGGCTCGCCCGCCACCCGCGTCGGTCGCGCCCGCCCCACCTGGCCCGCCGAGCGGCCCGTCCGCTCCCGCGCCTGGCTGTGGCTGTATGCCGTCAGCGCCGTCCTCGTCGGGCTCGTCCCCACCGTCGCGGCCGTGCCCGGTGCGGCACTGCTGCTGCGGGCGGTCGACGGCACCTCCGGCATACGGCAGGCGCTGCTCGCGGCCCTCGCCTGGACCCCGGTCGCCACCGTCGTCTCCCTGCTCGCCCTGATGCTGCTCACCCTGGTCTGCGTCCGCCTCCTCGGCCTCGGGCTGCGACCTGGCTACCACCCCGTCCGCAGCCGGATCGGCTGGCAGGCCTGGGCCACCGAGCGACTGCTCGACAGCGCCCGGACGCTGCTGTTCCCGATCTACGCCAGCCTGTTCACGCCGGTGTGGCTGCGCCTGCTCGGCGCCAAGGTCGGTCGCGACGTCGAGGCCTCCACGGTGCTGCTGCTGCCCGCGATGACCCGGATCGGGGAGGGCTCCTTCCTCGCCGACGACACCATGATCGCGTCGTACGAGCTCGGCGGCGGCTGGGTGCACATCGAGCGCGCCAAGGTCGGCAAGCGGGCCTTCCTCGGCAACTCCGGGATGACCGCGCCCGGACGCTCGGTGCCCAAGAACGGCCTGGTCGCCGTGCTGTCCGCCGCCCCTCGCAAGTCCAAGTCCGGCTCCTCCTGGCTCGGCTCCCCGCCGGTGCGGCTGCAGCGCCAGGCCACCGACCACGACGTCTCCCGCACCTATCACCCCAGCCGCCGGCTCAAGGTCGCCCGCGCCCTCGTCGAGCTGTGCCGCCTCGTGCCGGTCGTGTGCACCGTGGCGCTCGCCGTCTGCGTCGTGGGTGCGCTCGAGCTCGCCTGGGCGCGCGTCGGTCCGTGGGCCGCTGCCCTCGCCGGGGGAGTGGTGCTGCTGCTCGCGGGCGTCGTCGCCGGCCTGGTCACCGTCGCCGTCAAGTGGCTGCTCGTGGGTCGCCTGCGCGTCGTGGAGCACCCGCTGTGGAGCACCTTCGTCTGGCGCAACGAGGTGGTCGACACCTTCGTGGAGATCCTCGCGGCGCCGTGGTTCGCCTGGACGGCGACCGGCACGCCGGTGCTCAACCTGTGGCTGCGGCTGCTGGGCGCCAGGATCGGGCACGGCGTGTGGTGCGAGACCTACTGGCTGCCCGAGGCCGACCTGGTCACCCTCGGCGACGGGGTGAGCGTCAACCGCGGCTGCGTGCTGCAGACGCACCTCTTCCATGATCGGATCATGCAGATGGACACCGTCACCCTCGACGCCGGCTCCACCATGGGCCCCCACGGCGTCATCCTGCCCGCGGCGAGCCTGGGCGCGGCCACCACCGTCGGCCCCTCCTCCCTGGTGCTGCGCGGCGAGCACGTCCCCGGCGGCACCCGCTGGATCGGCAACCCCGTCGCGCCCTGGCAGGTGGGCGCATGAGCCCCGCGTCCGCTCCCGCCGATCCCTATGTCCCGACCCACGGCGACCCCACCTGGCGGCCCGTGCACCACGACCTGGTGCTGGACTACCGCGTCGCCAGCAACCGGCTCTCGGGGCGGGTCCGTGTCGTCGTCGAGCCGGTGACCCGCGTCCGCAAGGTGACCTTCGACCTGGCGCCGCGGCTCGCGGTCGTCAAGGTGCTCGTCGACGGCGGGCGGGCGCGCTACGCCCACAAGGGCGCTCGGCTCACCGTGACCCTGCCCCGAGAGATCGGGCCGGGCACCAGCGCCGCCGTGGAGATCCAGTGGAACGGCAACCCCGCCCCCTCCCGCGGCCCCTGGGGCGAGGTCGGCTGGGAGGAGCTCACCGACGGCGTCCTCGTGGCCGGGCAGCCCGACGGCGCGCCCACGTGGTTCCCCTGCAACGACGTGCCGGGGTTGAAGGCGACGTACTCCGTCGAGGTGACCTGCGACTCGCCCTACGCCGTCGTCACCAACGGCGAGCTCGTCGGACGGGTCACCCGCGGGTCCCGGACTACCTGGACCTACGAGCAGCGCGAGCCGATGGCGAGCTATCTCGCCAGCCTCCAAATCGGCCCCTATGCCACGATCCCGCTCGCGGACGCGCCCGTGCCGCAACGGATCCACGCGCCGGCGCGGCTGCGCGCCCAGGCCCTGCACGACTTCGGGCGGCAGCCGCAGATGGTGGCGCTGTTCGCCGACCTCTTCGGGCCCTATCCCTTCGGGGCCTATGACGTGGTGGTCACCGACGACCCCCTCGAGATCCCGCTCGAGTCGCAGGGTTTCAGCACCTTCGGGGCCAACCACTGCCACGGGCGGCGGCACGAGGAGCGGCTGGTCGCCCACGAGCTCGCGCACCAGTGGTTCGGCAACGCCGTGGGTGTTGCGAGCTGGCAGCACATCTGGCTCAACGAAGGTTTCGCGTGCTACGCCGAGTGGCTGTGGGCGCCCGTCGGCGGCGGCCAGTCCACGGACGCCCACGCGCGCCGCTGGCACCGGACGCTCTCGACCCAGCCGCAGGACCTGGTGCTTGCCGACCCCGGCGCGGAGGACATGTTCGACGACCGGGTCTACAAGCGCGGCGCCCTCACGCTGCACGCGCTGCGGATGACTCTGGGGGAGGAGGCCTTCGGCTCGCTGGTGCGGACCTGGGTCGCCGACCACCTGCACGGCACCGCGACGACGCAGGAGTTCCTGGACCACGCCGCGTCGTACGGCGGAGAAGCAGTTCGCACGCTCCTGCACAGCTGGCTGCTGCAGCCCACCCTGCCCCGGCTGCCCACCCGCTGAGGGCGGCCGCGGACGAGCGCGGGCCGGTCGTCGCGCTGCTAGCGGCTGAGGGGTCGCTCGCCGGTCACCGACCAGACCTGTGCGATCCGGCCGCCGTCCAGCACGAAGGCGTCGATCCCGCCGACCCGCATCGCCCGTCGCGGCATCCCAGACGCACCAGGCAGATTCACCGTCGACGCGGGCCTCGATCACCGAATACGCCAGTCCGGCACGGGGTTCGCGGAAGTCCCCGACCAGCCGAGCGAGGTCGCCCAGTGTGACGATGCGATCCCCGATCTCGCCGATCGCCCGGCCCCCGAAGCGAATCGTGACGGTGGGCGCGCAGATCCGCTCGGCCTGGGCGAGATCGCCGTTCCACCGGGCGGACCAGCCGGTGATGAGGGCGTCGTCCGTCGCCATACGTCCAGCCTGTCCGACCCGGCGACCGAGGGCACGTGCTGCGGCAGGCTCACCCGAGGTCGAGCAGCTCGTCCCCGTCGAGGCGGGTGACCTCGATCGCGGCCACCCGGTCGTCGGCGTCGTGCAGGGCCACCGCCGCCACATGTCCGTCCGGCACCCGCAGGTCCTCCAGATGTATGACGGGACAAGGCTCTTCGGGCCACCCGACGACGGCGGGCTCCTCGTCCGGCGGGGTCACCCGCACGCTGGCGGGATCGACGGTCAGGCCGTGGCCGGTGGCCTTGAGGGCGGCCTCCTTGCGCACCCACCAGGTCGCCCGGGCCCAGGTGCGCTCGTCGTCGGGCAGGGCCGCCAGCCGGGCCAGCTCCACCGGGTGCAGCGACACCTCCTCGAATCCCTCGAAGTCGCAGGCAGACTCGACCTCCACGTCCACGCCGACCGGGCCGTCGGGGGAGAGGGCGACGGCGACGAGGTCGCCGGCGTGACCGAGGGAGACGTGCACCCCCAGGTCGGGGACCTCCAGCCGGCCGTGCTCGGCGGATCCGCAGGTGGGGCAGCGGCGCTCGAGCACGACCTCGGTGGCGTCGACGCCGCAGCGCACCGCGAGCGCCCGCCGCAGCAGCACGTGCGAGGCGACCAGCCGGGCCCGGTCCTGCGCCCGCACGAGGGTGTCCAGCCGGGCGAGCTCGCCGTCGTCGAGCAGCCCGCGCAGCGCCGGGGTGTCGACGACGCGGGCGACGTGGACCTCGACGTCGGCGGTCTTCATGGCGCCATGCTCTCCCTGCCGCGGCGTACGCGCTCGTCGGCAGGGGTCCGACACGCGACTAGACTCGTGCTCCCGGCCTCCATAGCTCAACGGATAGAGCATCGGCCTTCTAATCCGACGGTTGCAGGTTCGAGTCCTGCTGGGGGCGCGCACGCGCCGAGACCCCCTGACCTGCTGCAGGTCAGGGGGTCTCGACATGTCGGCTCAGTTCTCGCAGGCCACGCCGTCGCCGTCCCGGTCCAGCTTGCGCGAGTATCCCGGCTCGCCCCGGTGCAGCGGCGCCGCGCCCGCCGCCCGGGCTGCCGCACACGAGGAGTAGGTCGTCGACTCGGCGGGGGGTGAGGAGGGCGTGGGATCGGTCCGCGGGGTGGGAGCGGACGGGCGAGCTGCCGTGGGCCGGGACGTCGGACGGGGCTGCGGGGCCCGGGACGACGGCCGAGTCGTCGGGTGGGCGGTGGCTCGGCTCGATGCCGGCGCCGCAGCGGTGGTGGTCGTACGAGGTGCGCCCGCGAACGCGACGGCGGAGGCGCTGACCGTGGGCGCACCCGTGGCCCGGGCCCGGGTCGGTGAGATCGCCGCGGGGGCGGCTCGGTGGCTCTCGGGCACGGATCCCGCGGTGGTGGTGGCGACCGGGCGGTCGGGCCGGGCAGGAACCACGGTGCGGGCGGGCGTGGGCGAGTCTGCAGGAGCGCCCGTGGACGGGGCAGGGGACGAGGTGGTTGCCGACGGCCGTGGCGCCGCGGTCGGTGCCGGGTCGGGGGAGGAGGGCAGGGCCAGGCCGACCAGTGCCAGCACTCCCACCCCCACCGCGACCTTCCCGCGCGTGGTCCCGACGAGCTCTCGTATCCCCATGACTGCCATCCCCTCCACGAATTATGCGGTGAGGCAACGACATTACGTCGGCGGTCGGATCCGTGACAGGGATTGGGGCCGGTCGGAGCGGTTGGCGAGAGGGCTGAAGGCCGAGGCCCCTCCACCTGGTGCAGGTGGAGGGGCCTCGGCTCGGTCGGGGGTGGGCGGGGGTCTCGCCCTGGGGAGGTGTCTCGCGCCGGGAGGATCTGTCTGGGGCTACGACCCGAGACAGATCGTGAAGCGCGCCGCGCCGGGGCGCAGGCGTGGGGAGGGAACCCGGCGGGGGCGAGTGCGGCGCGTCAGCGGGGGCCGGAGCGCAGGCGCACCGGCGGAGGCGTCCGGACCAGGGCCCGCCGGTCAGAGCGTCGGCGGCCCGAAGATGTGGTAGCCGACCCTCCCGGGCTCGTAGGAGTACCCGGTCGAGAACACCTGGCGCGTCAGCAGGTCCAGGTCCAGCTGGACGGCACCCGCGAGACCCTCGACGGCGTTGAGGCGGGCGATCGCCGCGAGCCACCCGCGCTCGGCGGCCTGGGCGTGCACGAACTCCTCGAGCAGCCGGACGTGCCCGCGGTAGCGCGCCTCGAAGTCGTGCTCGCTCATGCCCTGCTGGAAGGTGAACTCGGCATACGCCGCATAGGCCTCGCCGTGCCGGTCGATGCCCTGACCGAGCGCGTGCATGGTCCACAGCTCGGGCTGGGCGAGGGGATAGACGCCGTAGAACCCGAGCCGTCCCTGCACCGTCCAGTCGGTGTCGGTGGGGTCGCCGGGCAGTGCGGCGAGCGCCTCCTCGACGGCCCGCTCGGGGCGGGTCATGTCGATCCAGGCGCCGACGCGGCAGGTCCCGCGGGCGACGTAGAGCATCGGCCGGGGCTCGTCGTCGCGCTCGCGCCCCGCCGAGCCGAGGGTGTCGGCCAGCTCGCAGAAGCCGCGCAGCGCCTCCAGCCAGGCGCTGCGGCGGGCGGGCGGCTCGGGCAGGTCGCCGCCGCGGACCCGGACGGACAGGTGGCGCTCGATGTCGTCGAGCTGGGCGAGAACGGCGGCGGGGCGCAGGATGTCGTAGACGACGAACTCCCCGAGCGGGCTCTCCGGCTCGGGCTCGAGGTGCGCGCCGATGACGTGGCACAGGGCGGCGCCGACCTCGCCGTGGCGTGCCAGGTCCTCGTCGAGGGCGGCGTCGATCCAGGCGGTCGGCCGGTGGTGCTCGCGCATCCATCCGATCTCCGCCAGGTGCTCGGGGTGGCTGGTCGAGCGGCGACGGTCGCGGTCGCTGAGGGGGGTGCCCGACATGGCGCCTCCTTCGTGGTCCTGGCCTCGGACGGGGTGTCCGGAGCGACGTCTGGCACGACGGTATGGCGCGACGAAGCGCCTGCTCGGGGCCGTCGGCGAAGGTGGGCGTTATGTCCGGGCAACTCCGCTCGGACAGGGCGACCACATGACTTTGCGTCACAGGTCATCGCAGAGCGCTTCACGCACGGTGGTGGCGTCGCGAAGATGTCGCCTGGCGCTCACCCGACGGTCACCGCAGGATGGGTCGAGGGGTGCCGTCGTGCCGCACGCTGGGCACCCGAGGCGGCCAGACCCGGCGCGCAGGGACGCGCCGGGCATGGCCACCCCGACCGGCCCCGCCCCGCGGTCCGGTCGTCGCCCGCCACCCGACGACGCGGGTGCGCAACCGTCCGAGGGAGAGTCATGTCTCGTTTCCGCTCCATGCGCGCGGCCGCCGTCATCGCCGGTCTGGTCACCGTCACGGCCGCCGCCCCGGCCGTCGCCGACCCGAGCTGCCCCACGCCCGCGCCGGCCCCGGGCAGGCCCGGCCACCCCGCCCCCGGCAGGCCCGGCCACCCGCACCCCGGCAAGATCCCGCCCGGCAAGGGCACGCTCGTCGACCTGCAGGTGCTGGGCTTCAACGACTTCCACGGCAACCTCGAGGCGCCCGCAGGCTCCTCCGGACGCGTCGTCGTCGACCACAGGATCGACCCCACCACGGGCAAGGCCGTCGACGTCACCGTCGACGCGGGCGGCGCGGCCTACCTCGCCACCACCCTCAAGACGCTGCGCCAGGGCCAGGCCCACACCGTCACCGCCGCCATGGGCGACCAGGTCGGCGCGTCGCCGCTGCTGTCCGCGGCCTTCCACGACGAGCCCACCATCGAGGCGATGAACCTCCTGCGCGTCGGCGTCGGCACCATCGGCAACCACGAGTTCGACGAGGGCTACCAGGAGATGCTGCGCCTGATCAAGGGCGGCTGCCTGCCCGACGGCGACGGCAAGGACAACCAGAACTCCTGCCCGGACGGTTCGTTCGACGGTGCGGCCTACCCGATGGTCGCCGCCAACGTGTTCTACCAGGGCACCAACCGCACGGTCCTTCCGGCATACACCATCAAGATGGTCGGGGGAGTGCCGGTCGGCTTCGTGGGGGCCGTCCTGAAGGACACCCCCGACATCGTCACCCAGGCCGGGGTGGCCGGCCTGGAGTTCCGCGACGAGGTCACCACCATGAACGCCGCCGCCAAGGAGCTGCAGCTGCGGGGCGTCAAGGCCGTCGTCGCCATGGTCCACCAGGGCGGCTCGCTCAAGCAGCAGCAGTGGACGGCGCCGGACGGCAAGACCTACCCGGTCAACCCGGCGTACGACGTCACCTGCGCCAAGGGCGGCGAGCTGGACCCGAAGTCCGACATCCTCCCGATCGCGCGGGGGCTGTCCCCGCAGTTCGACCTGGTGATGACCGGCCACACCCACCAGTCCTACGTCTGCGACGTGCCGGACCCCGCCGGTCAGCCGCGCTACGTCACCTCGGCGCTGTCCTTCGGCCGCCTGGTCACCGACGCGCGGATGAAGTTCGACACCAAGGCCGGTGACGTCGTGCGCAGCTCGGTGACGGTCAACAACGTCATCGTCTCCCGCACCCAGACGCCGGACCCGGCCGTCAGCGCGCTGATCGCGAAGGACAAGGAGCACGTCAAGGCGATCGCCGGCAAGGTGCTCGGCCAGATCACCACCGACGTCACCAAGACGCCGAACGCCGCCGGCGAGTCCGCCCTCGGTGACCTGATCGCCGACGCCCAGCTCGCCGACCCCTCGGTCGTCCGCGGCGGCGTCAAGCCGGTCATCGCGTTCCTGAACCCCGGCGGCATCCGGACCGACCTGACCTACAAGGCATCCGGTGCCGAGGGGGACGGCGTGGTGACCTACGAGGAGGCCTTCCAGGTCCAGCCGTTCAACAACTACCTCGTGTCCATGGACCTGACCGGCGCGCAGATCCACACCCTGCTCGGCCAGCAGTTCACCGGCGCGAACGCGTCCTTCGTCAAGGTGCTGCAGGTCAGCAAGGGATTCCGCTACGAGCACACCGCGGCCGGCGCGATCAGCAACGTGACGCTCGACGGCAAGCCCATCGCGAACGACTCGAGCACGACCTACCGCATCGTCACCAACAACTTCCTGTCCGACGGCGGCGACGGCTTCCCGGTCTTCAAGGAGGGCACCAATAAGCTCATCGGCGGCCTGGACATCGACGCCTTCGCGGCCTACCTGAGCAGCCACTCGCCCTATACCCCGGCCCCGCTGGACCGCATCGTCCTCAGGTGAGGCCGAGCCACCACCAGGCCGTATGACGAGAAGGCCCCCTCGCCCGCCGCGCGCGGGGGAGGGGGCCTTCCGACATGCACCCGCAACCGCCGACATCGCTGTCCGAGCCTGCGGCGCGCGGCCGCAAGCGCGTCAGCGCCGGGAGGGGGTGAGCGCCTTGCCGAAGACGAGGGCGAAGAAGAGCGCCAGCGTCACCACGTGGACCACGGTGCACCACAGGCAGATCGCGCCGAGCTGCACCTCCGCCCACACGAGATAGGCCACCATCGCCACGCCCACCGCGACCAGCGCGATCCGGGGCAGGTCCAGCGCAGCCCGCCGCCACAGCGCGGGCAGGCAGAGCGCCACCAGCGCCACGAAGAACGCCAGCCCGGGATAGACGACCGGGATCCCCAGGAGCGAGGAGTATGTCGAGCCGGTGACCTTGGCGCAGCTGACGACCTGGCCCTCGGGGCAGGCGAGGGCCTTGCCGCCCGTGAGGTGCTCGTAGGTGAGGTAGAGCGAGGCGAGCAGCCCAATCACCGACAGGGCGAGCGACAGGGGGGCGAGCCAGCGGGGCAGCCCACGGTCCCGGCCCCGAGCCGGCTTGGGGGACGAGCCAGCGTCGGGCCCGGAGGCGGCGCGCACCGAGGTGGCTCCCGTCGAGGCGCCCGCGCCGGAGAGCGTTGCGGACGAGCCCGCCCGGCCCGCCCGGGCCGCGTGCCGGTCCCCGACGGGCTGCCCGCCCTTGCGCGTGGTGCGGGTCATGGGTTCTGGATCTTGGTGGCGGCGGCCTTGACCGCGGCGGACGAGCAGACCTCGGCGGGCTTGTTGCCGGTGGTCTCGCAGATGGCCGCCGTGATCACGTTGGCGCCGGTGAGCGCGGCCTTGGCGGCGGGGTCCTTGGGGTCCTTCAGCGCCGCGGCGATCTGGGCGGTGGTCTTGCCCTCGAAGGCCTTGAGGTCGCTGAGTCCGCCGTGCTGCAGCACCTTGCCGCCGATGGACAGGAAGGGGATGGCGCCCTCGGACTCGGTGTAGGGCTTCGCGTCGTACTTCTCGAAGAAGGCCTTGTCCTCGCCGGAGAGCTCGTCCAGCTTGACCCGGGCGCCGTTCTTGATCTCGTTGGTGGAGGTCTCGTAGCCCGTGAAGCTGAGCAGCGAGCTCTGGTAGGACGCGCCGTGGTGCCGCTGGCTGAACGACACCGTGGAGATCGGTGCCAGACCCGGCTCCTGCATGGAGGTGCTCTCGGCCAGGGCCTGCCACTGCCCGAAGCGCGCCATCGCGGTGGCGACCGACCAGCGCAGCCCGGCGCAGAAGGGGCAGAACTCCGCCCCGACGTAGATGATGCGCGGCTTGCCGTCCTGCACCGAGGCCGGGGCGTCCTTGACCCGCTTGGGCCCGGCCTGCAGGTCGCCGACGCCGGCGGCGTCGTACGCCGAGGCCGGGACCGAGTTGATCGCCCTGAGCGAGTCGGCGGAGAGCATCTGGGTGCCCTTGGCGACCTCGACCGGCTTGTTCTTGCTCGCAACGGCCGCCCAGACGACACCGGCGATGACGAGCAGCACCACGGCGGAGGTGACGGCGGCGACCTGCAGGCGCCGCTTGCGGTCGGCGGCCTCCTGCTGGGCGCGCAGGGCGGCGGTGCGCTGCCGGGCGGCTTCCTTCTGCAGGTTCCTCTTCGCAGCCACGGTCTCTCCTGGCGGTGGGGTCGTATGGCGCGTCCAGCAGCTCCACGCCGGCGAGCACGGAAAGTGATCATCGCTGGACCGTCCTGGGGAGTCTAGCGACGTCTCCGCGGGAAATGGGTGAGGTGGCTCGCTCACCAATCCCGAGCGGGCCGGGGGCTTCCTGACACAATGACCCCGGAGCGACCCCCGGCGCGGCTGCCTGGCAGTCGTGACCATCCGTGAGCGGTTGGCGGGCCCGTGAGACGGCTCCCCGACCGCCGAGACCGAGGTGCAGATGGACAACAGGCAGGAAGCCGAGGCGGTTGCGCAGGCCCGAGGGGACCGGCTCGCCGACGCCGTGGCCCAGCTGCGGACCGTGACCGAGCAGGCGCGGTTCCCCATCGACCTGGTCTCGGCCGAGCAGGCGCGGGCGGGACGCACCAGCCTGGTCACCCAGCTGGACGACTACATCCTTCCCCGGCTCGCTGCGCTGGACGCGCCGCTGCTCGTCGTGGTCGGCGGCTCGACCGGCTCGGGCAAGTCCACGCTGGTCAACTCGATCGTCCGCGAGTCGGTCACCCGCTCCGGCGTGCTCCGGCCGACGACCCGCGCCCCCGTCCTGGTCCACCACGCCGAGGACAAAGAGTGGTTCACCGGCAAGGTGCTGCCGCGGTTCGGCCGGCTCACCGGGCGCAGCGACCGCCAGGGCACCCCCGACGACGACATGAATTCCGTGCGCCTGGTCACCTCCGAGACGCTGCCCGCGGGACTGGCCCTGCTCGACGCGCCCGACATCGACTCGGTCGTCGCGGCCAACCGGGAGCTGTCCCGCCAGCTGCTCAACGCTGCCGACCTGTGGCTCTTCGTGACCACGGCGGCGCGGTACGCCGACGCCGTGCCCTGGGAGCTGCTGCGGCAGGCGGGGGAGCGCGGCACGTCCGTCGCCATCGTCCTGGACCGCGTCCCCGACGAGGCGCTCGCGGAGATCCGTGACGACCTGACCCGGATGCTCGCCGAGCAGGACCTGGCGGGCGCGCCGATCTTCCCGGTCCGCGAGACCGAGCTGACCGAGGCGGGGCTGCTCCCGGAGGTCGAGGTGGAGCCGCTGCGGCGCTGGCTGATCACGCTCGCCCAGGACGCCGTCGCCCGCCAGACCGTGGTGCGCCGCACCCTGGCCGGTGCCCTCGACTCGTTGAGCGAGCGGGTCACCACGCTGGTGGACGCCAGCGACGACCAGCGCGGCGCCGCGGACGACCTGCGCCGGGAGGCCACGACGGCGTACGTCGATGCCCTCGAGGGCGTCGAGGTCGGCGTCAGCGACGGGACCCTGCTGCGCGGCGAGGTGCTCGCCCGCTGGCAGGAGTTCGTGGGCACCGGGGAGTTCCTGCGCACCATCGAGTCGGGCATCGGGCGACTGCGCGACCGGCTCACCGCGGCCATCAAGGGCACGCCCCAGCCGACCGAGCAGCTCGGCGAGGTGCTGCAGTCCGGCGTCGCCTCCCTCGTGCTCTCCCAGGCCGACCGGGCCGCGTCCGACGTGCGTCGCCAGTGGCGCAACACCCCCGGCGGCGAGGCGCTCCTCGCCCGGCACACGGGTCTGGGCACCTCCTCGGCCGAGCTGCCCGACCGGGTGGACCGGATGATCCGCGACTGGCAGTCCGACCTGCTCGACCTGATCCGCAGCGAGGGTCAGGACCGACGCACCACGGCCCGGGTCATGGCCTACGGCGTCAACGCCCTGTCGGTGGTCCTGATGCTCGTGGTGTTCACCCAGACCGGCGGGCTCACCGGGGCCGAGGGCGGCATCGCGGCGGGCTCGGCGATCCTGGCCCAGCGCATCCTCGAGGCGGTGTTCGGCGACCAGGCCGTGCGCGACCTCGCCCGCAAGGCCCGCCGCAACCTGATGGAGCGGGTGCAGGAGCTGTATGACGACGAGGAGGCGCGCTACGTGTCAGCCGTGGACGAGGTGGCCGTGAGCAGCAGCCAGGCGGCCGAGCTGGCCCAGGCCGCCGTGCACGTGAGGTCGGCCCGATGAGCTTCCTGCACCGCGACGGCCGCGGCCGCAAGGACGACGCCGGGACGATGCCCGCGGTCGAGCGCTCCCAGGTGCTCGCGGAGGCGCTGCAGACCGGTGGTGACGAGCTCGGCGAGCAGGGCGTGGCCCTCGCGCGTCGCTCCATCAACGTCACCCGGGAGCGCACCGCCCTCGTGGGGCGCCACACCGTGGTGGCCCTGGCCGGCGCGACGGGCTCGGGCAAGTCCTCGACCTTCAACGCCATCGTCGGCGCCGACGTCTCCCGCGTCGGTGCCCGCCGGCCCACCACCTCCACCGCGAGCGCCGCGATCTGGGGCGGCGACCCGGCGACGCCGCTGCTCGACTGGCTCGGTGTCGGGGCACGGCATCGCGTGGCGACGGACCCGACCCACGGGCGGGCCGCCGACCTGGACGGGCTGGTGCTGCTCGACTTGCCCGACTTCGACTCGCGCGCCCAGGCCCACCGGGACGAGGCGGACCGGGTGCTGCAGCTCGTCGACGTCTTCGTGTGGGTCACCGATCCACAGAAGTATGCCGACGCGCGCCTGCACGACGACTACATCCGGGTGCTCAGCGAGCACGACGCCGTCACGCTGGTCGTGCTCAACCACGCGGACCGGCTCGGCGAGGCCGGGCGCGAGCAGTGCGTCGGCGACCTGCGCCGGCTCCTCGCCGACGACGGCCTGCCCGACGCCGAGGTCATCGCCGCCTCCGCCCAGACGGGCCTGGGGCACGACCTGCTGCAGCAGCGGCTCGCCGAGGCCGTCTCCTCCCGCACCGCCGCCGAGCGCCGCCTCACCGGGGACCTGCGGGCCGCCGCCGAGCTGCTGCGCGAGGACGTGGGGTCGAGCGAGCCGGAGGTCCCCGAGGGGCCGAGCCAGGACCTGGTCAACGCGCTCGGCCGCGCCGCCGGCGTGCCCGTCGTCCTGGAGGCCGTGGAGCGCGACTACCGCCGCGAGGCCGCCCAGACGACCGGCTGGCCCTTCACCCGCTGGGGGCACGCGCTTCGCCCCGACCCGCTGAAGCGCCTGCGGCTCAAGGAGGACAACTCCCTCGGCATCCAGGCCACCGACGTCCGCCGCACCATCGGGCGCTCGTCCCTGCCGCCGCCGACCCCGGCCGCCCGCTCGGCCGTGGACCTCGCCACGCGCCAGCTCGCCGACGCCTCCTGCCAGGGGCTGCCGGCCCGCTGGTCCGACGCGGTCCATCGCGCCGCCGCCCCCGGCGACTCCGACCTGGTCGACTCGCTGGACCAGACCGTGCTCGACGTGCCGCTGCGGGCTCGCCGCCCGATGTGGTGGGGCGTCGTCAACGCGCTGCAGTGGCTCTTCGCCGGCTGCGCCGTCGTCGGTCTCGGCTGGCTGCTGGTCCTCGGCGGTCTCGGCTGGGCCCAGCTGCCCGTGCCCGAGCCGCCGCGCGTCGGGATCCTGCCCTACCCGCTGATCATGCTGGTCGCCGGGCTCCTGCTCGGGCTGCTCCTCGCCGCGCTGAGCCGGGCGATCGCCGCGTCCGGGGCCAAGCGGCGCCGCGAGGGCATCGGGCGGCGCTTCGACGCCGCGATCTACGACGTCGCCCAGGAGCGGCTCGTCGACCCGGTCCGCGCCGTGCTCGAGCGTCACGCCCGCACCCGCGAGCTGCTCGACCGGGCCGCGCGGCCGTAAGGCTGTCCTCTCCGCGAGGGGTCGTGCGGGTGCTGTGGCGCCCGGGCGGCCCCTCGCGGAGGCATACGGACTGGCCTTGGCGACGCGGGGCGTCGGTGCGGGCCGCCCACGGCGTGGGAGCAGGGCCGATCGCTAGGCTGCCCCCATGGGGAGCGAGCGGAACGATCGGTTCGTCCTGCGGGTGGTGGCCGCGGTCGTGGGCATCTTCGTGGTCTTCACGCTCATGGCCCGCGTGCTGCGCGGGTGGTCGTGGGGTGATGCGGTCGCCGACGGTCTCCTGATGACGGCCACGACCTGTGCGGTCGGAGCGGTCTATGTCTGGTGGCTCCGGCGTCGCCGCGACCGGCGGGGCTGAGGCCGGCCGGGCCCACGTAGGGGTTGGTGGGGTGTGACCTGGACTCGGTTACCCGGAGGGCTCGGTCAGGTGATCCACCGCGGCGGGATGGTGATGTGCCGCGGTGGTGCTGTCCACGCTCATCACCCTGGTGGAGGGAGGCAAGGTGGGCGCTGTGGCGCCCGGGCGGCCCCTCGCGGCGGCATACGGACCGGTTGTGGCGAGGCGGCGCGTCGGCGCGGGTTGCCCACGGCGTGCGAGTACGGCTGATCGCTAGGGTGGCCACATGGGGGACAGACCGAGCAGGTGCGCGTGGGCGTTCTGGGCCGTCACGGTGTGGATCATGTGGCTGCTGGTGGAGAGATTCCTGATGGGCACCACGTGGGGGGAGGCCGTGGTCTTTGCCGCGGTGATGATGGTTGGCCTGGGCATCATCCAGTGGCTCGTCGACGTGGGGCTCCGGCGTCGCCGCAGCCGGGGCGACTGAGCCCGGCCGGGTTGTCCACAAGGGGGAGGGGTCGGCGCGGCATTCTGCGTGAGATCCACAGGCGGCATGACGGCTCTGCCCCTGGCGTCCCGGGGCGGTGAGGCTGGGCGGACGACCCCATCGCGGGGTATCCACCCTCACACCTGGAGAAAGTCATGCACGAGTCCATCGTGACCGTCACCGGAAACCTGCTCGCCGACCCCGAGCTGCGGATCACCAAGACCGGCGACCAGTTCGCGTCGTTCCGCCTGGCGTGCACCGAGCGTCGCCGCGACCGCAACGGCGTGTGGGGCGACGGCCACACCAACATCGTCCGGGTCACCTGCTTCCGCACCCTCGCGCAGAACGTCATGGGCAGCCTCGGGTCCGGCAGCCGCGTCGTCGTCACCGGCCGCCTGCGCATCGCCACCTGGGAGACCGAGGAGCGCCGCGGCACCAGCGTCGAGATCGACGCCCACGCGATCGGCGCCGAGCTGACCTTCGCCCACGGCCGGCTCACCCGCGGCGTGTGGTCGTCGGTGGCCGACCGGATGGACGACGCCGAGCTCCAGCGGCTGCGGCAGAGCGACGACGGCGAGACCTCCCCGGGGCGTCCGGCGACCCAGGGGTATGGCGGGAGCACCGGACCCCTCGTCCCGACGTACGACGCGCGGACCGGCGAGGTGCACGACGCAGGGACGGCGACCACGGCGGAGCGGGACGACCTGGACACCCTGACCGACGAGGAGCTGGCGCTGGCGGGGTTCACGCCGACGGGCGAGGACGAGGACGCCACGGAGGACGCCGCGGACCGCGAACCCGCCCTGGTGTGACCGGGCGTGGCGGCGCGGGAGCGGCCCCTGGCGGGGCGGCGCCGACCGGCGACGCCCCGCCAGGTCGCGGATTGGGTGAGGTGAGCGCGGACCGATAGCCTGACCTGCATGGCGGAGTTCATCTACACCATGACCAAGGCCCGCAAGGCGGTCGGTGACAAGGTCATCCTCGACGACGTGACCATGTCCTTCTTCCCCGGGGCGAAGATCGGCGTCGTCGGCCCCAACGGCGCCGGCAAGTCGACGATCCTGAAGATCATGGCGGGGCTGGACCAGCCGTCCAACGGCGAGGCGCGGCTGTCGCCGGGCTACTCCGTCGGGATCCTCATGCAGGAGCCCCCGCTCAACGAGGAGAAGACCGTCCTCGGCAACGTCGAGGAGGGCCTCGGCGAGATCAAGGCCAAGGTCGACCGGTTCAACCAGATCTCGGTCGAGATGGCCGAGGAGGGCGCCGACTTCGACGCGCTCATGGAGGAGATGGGCAAGCTCCAGGAGGAGATCGACCACGCCGACGCGTGGGACCTGGACTCCCAGCTGGAGCAGGCGATGGACGCCCTGCGCTGCCCCCCGCCGGACGCCGACGTCACCGTCCTGTCCGGTGGTGAGCGTCGCCGCGTCGCGCTGTGCAAGCTGCTGCTGAGCAAGCCCGACCTGCTGCTGCTCGACGAGCCCACCAACCACCTCGACGCCGAGTCGGTGCTGTGGCTCGAGCAGCACCTCGCCAGCTACCCCGGCGCCGTCCTGGCCGTCACCCACGACCGGTACTTCCTGGACAACGTGGCCGAGTGGATCTGCGAGGTCGACCGCGGTCGCCTCTACCCCTACGAGGGCAACTACTCCACCTACCTGCAGAAGAAGGCCGAGCGCCTCGAGGTGCAGGGCAAGAAGGACCAGAAGCTCCAGAAGCGGCTGAAGGACGAGCTGGAGTGGGTGCGGTCCAACGCCAAGGGCCGTCAGGCCAAGTCCAAGGCGCGACTGGCCCGCTACGAGGAGATGGCGGCGGAGGCCGAGCGCACCCGCAAGCTCGACTTCGAGGAGATCACCATCCCGCCGGGCCCGCGCCTGGGCAGCACGGTCATCGAGGTCAAGGAGCTCACGAAGGGCTTCGGCGACCGGGTCCTCATCGACGGCCTGTCGTTCTCGCTGCCGCGCAACGGCATCGTCGGCGTCATCGGCCCCAACGGCGTCGGCAAGACCACGCTGTTCAAGACCATCGTGGGTCTGGAGCAGCCGGACGCCGGTGACGTGCGCGTCGGCGAGACGGTCGACATCTCCTACGTCGACCAGAACCGCGGCGGCATCGACCCCGAGAAGAACCTCTGGGAGGTCGTGTCCGACGGGCTCGACTACATCCAGGTCGGCAAGGTCGAGATCCCCTCCCGCGCCTACGTCTCACAGTTCGGCTTCAAGGGGCCCGACCAGCAGAAGAAGGCCGGCATCCTCTCTGGTGGCGAGCGCAACCGCCTCAACCTGGCGCTCACCCTCAAGCAGGGCGGCAACCTGCTGCTCCTCGACGAGCCCACCAACGACCTCGACGTCGAGACCCTCGGCTCGCTGGAGAACGCGCTGCTCGAGTTCCCCGGCTGCGCCGTGGTCATCAGCCACGACCGGTGGTTCCTCGACCGCGTCGCGACGCACATCCTGGCCTACGAGGGCACCGAGGAGGACCCCTCGCGCTGGTACTGGTTCGAGGGCAACTTCGAGTCGTACGAGAAGAACAAGATCGAGCGCCTCGGCGAGGACGCCACCCGCCCGCACCGGGTGACCTACCGCAAGCTGACCCGCGACTGATCACGATCCGTCGCGCCGTACCGTCTCGGGAGACCGTCGCCTGCGGGTGGCGGTCTCCCGGCATACGAGATGGTCCGTCCCCACCCTGTTGAGGCCCAGGCCGCCGGGGTAGGTGGCACAGGACGCCGCACGGGCGGCGCCCCCCGAGCCCCCAGGAGCAACCATGGCGAGTCCCACTGTCGCCGACCAGCTGATCGCCCACCTGAAGTCCCTCGGCGTGCAACGCGTCTACGGACTCGTGGGGGACAGCCTCAACCCCGTGACCGACGCGATCCGTCGTGACGGCCAGATCGAGTTCTTCGCGGTCCACAACGAGGAGGCCGCAGCGTTCGCCGCCGCCGCGGAGTCCCGGCTCACGGGTCGGCTGGCCGTGTGCGCCGCCTCCTGCGGACCCGGCAACACCCACCTGGTCCAAGGTCTGTACGACGCCCACCGCACGGGCGCCAAGGTGCTCGCCATCGCCAGCCACATCCCCTCGCCGCAGATCGGCACCCACTACTTCCAGGCCACCCACCCGGAGCATCTCTTCGCCGAGTGCAGCTGCTACGCCGAGATGGCCAACGCGCCGGGGCAGGCTGCGCGCGTCCTCCACATCGCCACGCAGACCGCGATCGCCCGCAACGGCGTGGCCGTCCTGATCCTGCCGGGGGACGTCGCCGAGCAGGATGCCGTGGACGCGCCCGCCCTGGGCCACGTGTCGCAACGGCCCCCGATCCACGTGCCGCAGCCCGAGGCCGTGGCCGATCTGGCGCAGCTCCTGGAGCGTGCCGACAAGCCGATGCTCTTCGTCGGAGCCGGCGTCCGCGGCGCCCACGACCAGGTCATGGCGCTGGCCGGGGCGCTCAAGGCCCCCGTCGGCCACGCTCTCGGCGGCAAGGAGTGGATCCAGTACGACAACCCCTTCGACGTGGGCATGTCCGGGCTGCTCGGGTACGGCGCCTGTGCGGAGGCGATGGGCGAGGCGGACCTGCTCCTCCTGCTGGGCACCGACTTCCCCTACGACCAGTTCCTCCCCGAGGGGACAACCATCGTCCAGGTCGATCGGTACGGCGAACGCCTCGGACGCCGCGCGCGGCTGGCCCTGGCGGTGGAGGGAGACGTGGCGCCCACGATCGACGCGCTGCTCCCGCAGCTGCACCGCCGGCGCACGAGCGACTTCCTCGACGCCATGCTCGAGGCTCACCACACCGCCTTGACCACGGTGGTGGAGGCCTACACGCACGGGGTGGAGACGCTGGTGCCGATCCACCCGGAGTACGTCGCGTCGGTCCTGGACGACCTGGCCGCGGACGACGCGGTCTTCACCGTGGACACGGGCATGTGCAACGTCTGGGCGGCCAGGTACCTCACGCCCAACGGACGCCGCCGACTGCTGGGCTCGTGGCATCACGGGACGATGGCCAACGCCCTGCCCCACGCCATCGGCGCGGCGGCCAGCCAGCCCGGGCGCCAGGTGATCTCGATGTCGGGAGACGGGGGTCTGTCCATGCTCATGGGCGAGCTCCTCACGATCGCCGAGCACCGCCTCGACGTCACCGTCGTGGTCTTCGACAACTCCGCGCTGGGCATGGTCAAGCTCGAGATGCTCGTCGACGGCATGCCCGACCACGGCACCGACCGGACGCCTGTCGACTACGCCGCCGTCGCCGCGGCCTGCGGGATCCCCAGCGTGCGGGTGACGGACCCGACCCGGGTGCGTAAGGCGCTGCAGGAGGCGCTCGCCACCGCCGGCCCGGTGCTCGTGGACGTCGTGACCGACCCCAACGCGCTCTCGATCCCGCCGGAGATCACCCTCGAGCAGGTCACCGGCTTCGCGGCGGCGGCGACCCGCACCGTGCTCGACGGGGGCGTCGGCAAGATGATCGACTTGGCCCGGGCCAACCTGCGCAACATCCCTCGCTGACCCGCCGACCCCGGTCGCACCGCGACGCCCCTCCCGACCCGGGAGGGGCGTCGCGGTGCGACCGGGCCGGTATGCCGCGGGACGGGATCAGGCGCCGAGCTCCTTCAGCCGCAGCATCCCCTCCTGGGCCACCGAGGCGGCCAGGGCGCCCTCGCGGGTGAACATGCGCCCCATGCCGAGACCGCGGCCGCCCTGCGCGCTGGGGGAGTACTGCGTGTAGAGCATCCACTCGTCGACGCGGGCAGGGCGGTGGAACCACATGGCGTGGTCCAGGCTCGCCGCCCGCAGCCGCCGGTCGATCCAGGCCACGCCGTGACGGCGGATGACCGGCTCCAGCAGGGCGTAGTCGCTGGCGTAGGCCATCACCGCCGCGTGCACCAGCGGGTCGTCCGGCAGCGTGCCGATCGCCCGCAGCCACAGCTCCTGGTGGGCGACCTGCTCGGCGGCGGGCACGGACCACAGGTCGCCGTCCACGTGGCGCAGGTCGATGGGGCGGCCGTAGGCCAGGTGGCGGGCGGCCGGGTGGTCGACGGCGCCGTACTTGTCCTCGACGCTCGGCAGCTCCTCGGGGGCGGGCACCTGGGGCATCGGGTCCTGGTGGTCCAGGCCGTCCGCCGGCTCCTGGAACGACGCGGTCATCGCGAGGATGGCGTGCCCGTCCTGCAGGGCGTGCACCCGCCGGGTCGAGAAAGACCGCCCGTCGCGAACGCGCTCGACGGAGAAGCGGATCGGCTTGTCCACGGCCCCAGGGCGCACGAAGTAGGCGTGCAACGAGTGGATGGGCCGGGCGGGCTCGCCGGTCGCGGTCTGGATGGTGCGCCCCGCCGCGATGATCGTCTGGGCCAGCACCTGCCCGCCGAAGACGCGCCCGTGCGGCTGCCACTGGCTCTGCCCCTCGAAGATCTCCCGATCGGGGTCGCCGAGGATCTGCTCGGTGAGGAAGGACTCCGGCCCGGCGTCCGAGCGGGGCGAGATGGTCGTGCGGGCCGTGCCGAGGTGTCGCAGGTCCAGGAGCTGGAGCAGCTCGGGGAAGGGGTCGTGGGAGGGGGAGGTCACGGCGCCAGGGTAGCCTCCCTAGCCCGTCCGGATGATCTCTCCCACCTGGTGCTCAGGTGTTGCCCACCCGGCGTCCGGAGCGGCTCTAGCGTGAGCCCCATCCGGACGTCCGTCCGGGGTCGACGACGCCGTCACCTGGGGGAAGCCATGTCTCGTACCCGCATCACCGCCTCGCTCACCGCGCTCGCCGCCGCGGGCGCCATGTCCGTCGCCGCCGTTCCCACGGCTCAGGCGGCCACCACGTCCTGCCGGGTGAGCTGGGGCTCGACGGACAAGGTCATCAACCTCAGCAGCACGGTCACGGGCACGCTCGCGACGGACGTCCGCACCGGCCACCACACGTGCTACGACCGGGTGGTCTTCGAGCTCGCGGGGCGCACCGGTCAGACCGTCGCCGGGTATGGCGGCAGCGCCGCGACCCCGCAATACCTCGTCGTGGGGGCCAGGACCAAGCTGGTGCCCGTGGGCGTCAAGCCCGGTCAGGTGCTGCCGACGACCTTCCGCACCGTGCGCGGGGTGGTGTATGCCGGTCCCACCGAGGGCTACGAGGCCGTGGCCATCGTGACCCGCGCCCGCCTGCCCTACCGCCTCTTCGTGGTCAAGGGCCCCGGCTCGCACAACCGCGTCGTCGTGGACGTCGCCCACCGTTGGTGATCTGCGCGTCGCTCGACCGCCACCTGTCGTCCGCGCCGGCCCGCAGCAGCAGGCGTCCGCGGCAGCGCCCGGGCCGCCCACCCCACCGGGGTCGGGCGGCCCTGCCGCGTGTCGACCTGTCAGCCGGCCACGGCCAGCGCGAAGGGGAGCACCCTGGTCGCCCCGGCCCGCCGCAGCGCCCGGGCCGCCACGGTCATGGTCCAGCGGGAGTCGACCAGGTCGTCCACGAGCAGGACGGCGCCGGGGCTGAGGGCGAGGTTGTCCAGGACGATCGGCGGCACGGCGACCCGGTCCCAGACCCCGGCCAGCCGGAAGGCGCTGTTGCCGCCGCGCTCGCCGGTCGGTCCGCCGTCGACCAGCTCGAGCGGCCCCAGGTCGACCATCCGGCCCATGGCGGCGAGCCCCTGCCCGAGCGACGCCACCAGCTGCGGCCGGGTCCGTGACGGCACCCAGGTCACCGCGAACGGCCGCTCGTCCCAGCCCCAGTCGCGCAGGACCGGCACGCAGGCCCGCAGCAGCGCCTCGTCGACCGGCGCGTCCGGACCCGACACCAGCGCGCGCACCCGCTGGCCCCAGCCGAGGTCGGTGAGGCGGGCCAGCGCGCGGCCCGGGTCGGCCTGCTCGGTCGCGGCGATCTTGCCCTTGACCTCCACCCCGAGGCGCGCCATCCCCGTCGGCCACTGGGCACGCGGCTCGAGGAGCACGCCGGGCTTGTCGAGCCGGGTGCGTGCCTCGACCACCGCACCCTCGGGCACATCGGTGGGGAACCACGGCCCGGCGCAGACGTCGCACCGGCCGCACGGCTCGGCGCTGGGGTCGTCGAGCACCCGCTGCAGGAAGGCCATCCGGCACTCCTCGCCGCGCTGATAGATCAGCATCAGCTCGGCCTCGCGGTCCCGGGCCTGCGCGACCCGGGCGTAGCGCTCGGCGTCATACACCCAGGGCCGGCCCGTCCCCGTCCAGCCGCCCTGCACGCGGCGGACGGCGCCGTCGACGTCGAGGACCTTGAGCAGCAGCTCGAGCCGGGTGCGGCGGACGTCGACGATGGTCTCCAGGGCGGCCGTGGACAGCGGCTTGCCCGACGCGCCGAGGGCCGCGAGGACCGCCTCGGCCTGCTCGGGGCGCGGCATGGAGGCGGACGCGAAGTAGGACCAGACGTCCCGGTCGGCGGGCGACGGCAGCAGCAGCACGTCGGCGCGGTCGACGCCGCGGCCGGCACGACCGACCTGCTGGTAGTACGCCACCGGGGAGCTCGGCGACCCCAGGTGCACCACGAACCCCAGGTCGGGCTTGTCGAAGCCCATCCCCAGCGCGCTGGTCGCCACCAGGGCCTTGACCTGGTTGTCGCGCAGCATGGCCTCCAGCTGCTCGCGGTCGGCGGGGTCGGTGCGCCCGGTGTAGGCCCGCACCTCGTGCCCGGCCTGGCGCAGCGCCTCGGCGACGTCCTCGGCCCCGGAGACGGTGAGGGAGTAGATGATCCCGCTGCCCGGCAGCGAGGCCAGGTGCGCGGTGAGCCACCCGAGCTGCTGCTCCGCGGAGCGCAGCCGCAGCACCCCCAGCCGCAGCGAGTCGCGGGCCAGCGAGCCCCGCACCGTGAGGACCTCGTGGCCGCCGGTCTCGAGCTGCTCGGCGACGTCGTCGACCACCCGGGCGTTGGCCGTCGCGGTGGTCGCGAGCACCGGGACGTCGGCGGGCAGCTCGCCGAGCAGGTCCCGGATCCGGCGGTAGTCCGGCCGGAAGTCGTGCCCCCAGTCGCTGACGCAGTGCGCCTCGTCGACCACGAGCAGGCCGCAGCGCGCGGCCAGCCCGGGCAGCTGCTCGTCGCGGAAGCGCGGGTTGTTGAGGCGCTCCGGACTGACCAGGAGGACGTCCACCTCGTCGGCGGTCAGCGCGGCCGCCACCTCGCCCCAGGCGTCCGCGTTGGCCGAGTTCATCGACACCGCACGGACGCCCGCCCGCCCGGCCGCCGCGATCTGGTCGCGCATCAGCGCCAGCAGCGGCGACACGATGATCGTCGGCCCGGCCCCGGCCGCCCGCCGCAGCGCCGTGGCCACGAAGTAGACCGCCGACTTGCCCCACCCCGTCCGCTGCACGACGAGCACCCGCTGCCGCGCCGAGACCAGCGCCGCGACCGCCTCCAGCTGACCGTCGCGGAAGTCCACGTCGGGCCGCCCGACGAGCCGCCGCAGCGCCGCCACCGCCTGCTCGCGCAGCTGCGGGTCGACCGCGCCGGTGACCCCGCTGCCGGCACCGGCCACCTCGACCCTCGCAGCCGCACCACCCGCCGCCGTCACCGCGTCACCCACCCCGACCACACCCTCGTCGTCCGTCATGGCGCCAACCCTAGGACCGCGCACCGACATACCCCCGCGACCATGCGTGATGATGGGTCCCATGCCTGATCACGCCCCACGCCCGTACTCCGTCGAGATCCCGCTCCGCTGGAGCGACATGGACGCCTACGGTCACGTCAACAACGTGCAGTACCTCCGCCTGCTCGAGGAGGCGCGCGTCGAGGGCTTCCACGCGTGGTTCGGCGAGCACGACCCGGTGCTCGGGCGCGGAGTCCTGGTGGCGCGCAGCGAGATCGAGTACCACCTGCCCCTGGAGTACCGCCACGCCCCGGTCGCCGTCGACATGTGGGTCAGCCACGTCGGGGGAGCGTCCTACGACCTGGACTACGTCATCCGCGACCCCGAGCGCGTGGGGGAGCGGACTTATGCCGTCGCGACCTCGACGATGGTGAGCTTCGACCTCGCGGGCGGGCGGCCGCGGCGCATCGACGACCACGAGCGCGCCGTGCTGGACCAGCTGCTCGGCGACCCGGTGGCCCTGCGGCGGCGGCGATGACCGACGGCGTCGAGCTGCACCTGGCCGACGAGCAGACGGCGTCCGACCTGCGCACCTATGCCGGGCGGGCGGCGTCCCTCGACCGCTCGGCGGCGATCCGGCTGCAGGCCGTCGGGACCGTGCTGGCGGCCTACGTCGCCGTGCTGCCGGGGAGCGGGCTGCTGTCCCGGGGGCTGGTGCTGGGCCTGCGCACCTGCGGTATGGCGCAGCCGGCGGACCTGGACGTGACCGTGCCGGTGGCCGGGCTGCTCGACCGCTTCGCCCGGGAGACGGGGACCACGCTGCCGGTGCCACCGACCCAGGTGGCCGCACCGTGGGCGGGACAGTCGCCGCCGCGGTCCGGGTGGGCGCTCGTGGGCGAGGTGCCAGGCTCCGACCTGACCCGCACCGCCGAGGCCGGGATCGCCGAGATCGCCTCGGCTGCGGGCTCTTCCGCCGCAGCGCTGGCCGTGGCCGAGCTGCGCCGGCGGGTGTGGGCGCGCCCGGTGACGGCCGCCCCGCGGCCTGCCCCGGCTGCCACCGCCCCCGCGGTGGACCTGCCGTCGGGGGTGGCCTTCGCGGCCCACGTGCTGGGCTTCCTGGGTGCAGCGCCGGCGGCGGTCCATCGCAGCGGGCCGTGGTTGCGGCTGTCGACGCCCACCGGGCACGTGCTCACCCGTTGACCGGCACCCTGCCGCATCCCGGTCACCCGCCCTCCCGATCCGAGCCCGCCCCGAGGGCGGCCCGTCGTCGGGTGGCCGGGGCGGGTCAGACGCCGGGGCGGGCGCGCCGACCCGCCGCCACCACCAGCAGCCCGGACACCGCGCACACCGACCACAGCAGCACGTAGGCCCGCGCGTCGAGCCCGGCCCCGCGGTGCAGCCCCGCGAACACCGCACCCGTCACGGCCACCCCGAGCGCGGACCCGAGGGTGTCGGCGAGCTGCAGCGACGCGGAGGTCCGTCCGTGGTCGGCCACCGGGGTCAGGTCGAGCCCGAGCACCGAGATCGTGGACATGGCCAACCCCATCCCCAGCCCCATGCCGGTGACCGCGACCGGGACGAGCCACGGCGTCAGTCCGAGCCCGGCGACCAGCGCGAGCCCGACGAGCCCTGCGGCCAGGGCGATCCCGCCGAGCCCGAGCAGACGATAGCGGTCGCGCACGAAGCCCTCCCGCCCCTGCAGCGCCGCCCCCAGCGACCACCCGAGCGAGCCGAGCGTCATCATCACGCCGGCCAGGGTGGCCGAGGCGCCGCGCTCGGCGACGAGCATGAGCGGCACGAAGGTGATCGCTCCGTTGAACCCCGCGGTCAGCAGGAACCTCGCCATCGTCACCGACGGCAGCCCGCGTGCGAGTCGCAGCGTGCCGGGCGGCACCAGGCGCGGCGCGAAGCCCGTGACGACCAGCAGCCCCACCGCACCGACGACCAGCGGCAGGACCTCGAGCGGCTCGACGTGCTGGGAGCCCCACTGCAGCGCACCGGCTCCCAGGGCCACGAGCATCCCGGCGACGGCGCTGCGACGGTGCTCCGAGCGGTCGCGTGCGGAGCCGACGTGCCCGGGCGGGGCGACCACCCGTCGTCGCGCCCAGGTCAGCACGGCGGTGACCAGCACGGGCGGCACGCACACCAGGAAGACCCAGCGCCAGGACAGCGACTCGGTCAGCCAGGCGGCCAGCAGCGGACCGATGATCGACGGCAGCACCCACGCGGCGCTGACCCAGCCGAACACCTTGGGCCGCAAGGACTCCGGATAGGCGCGCCCGATCACGACATACAGCGCGACGACGAGCAGCCCGCCGCCGAAGCCGGCCACGACGCGCCCGGCCAGCAGCATCGGGAAGCTCGTGGCCACGCCGGCCAGCGCCGACCCGAGCGCGAGACCGGCCTGCCCGACGAGGGTGACCGGCAGGGGCCCGTGCAGGTCGCACCAGGTGCCGGCGAGCACGGTCCCGAGCAGCTGCGCGGACAGGAACAGCGAGAACACCAGGCCGTAGGACCGCACCGCGTCCAGCTCGCGCGCCACGGCCGGCATCGCCGTCGTGACCGCCATCGACTCGAAGGCCACCAGTGTCACCTGGGCGAGCATGATCAGGGTGACCAGCCGGTATGCCGGCGCCGACGGTCCTGAGGCCGGGTCGTCGTGAGGGTGCGCGTCGGTCCGGGGGTGGGTGCTCACCCGGCCACGCTAGCGGCCGTCTCGTCCGGCTCGTGCCACTGGCCGCGCTCGACGAGCACGTCGCGCAGCACGTCGATGGCGTCGCTGACCAGGCCGTCGACCCCGAGGTCGAGCAGCTCGTGCATCTCGGCGGGGTGGTCGATGGTCCAGACGTGGACCTGCTTGCCGCGACGGTGCACGGCAGCGACGAAGTCCGGGGTCACGAGCTCGATCTCGCGTCCGGCGAGGGTGTGCCGCCGGGGGATCTGCAGCACCGGCGCGGGCGTGCGCAGCCACTGGCTCACCAGCCGGGGCAGGAACCGCAGCGTCGCCACGCCGGGGCCGCCCGCAGCCGTGGCGACGCGGGGACCGAGGAGCTCGCGGGCGTGGCTGAGGCGCCGCTGCGAGAAGGACCCCAGGCAGACCCGGTCCAGGGCGCCGGCCGCCAGGATCGCCTGGGCCGCCGGCACGACCGCGCCGGGGGACTTGAGGTCGATGTTGAACCGGGCGTCCGGGAAGGCCTCCAGCAGGTCGGACAGCAGCGGGATCGGCTCGCCGCCCACCCGCGCCTGCCGCACCTGCTCCCAGGTGAGGTCGGTGATGACGCCGACCTGGTCGCTCACCCGGTCCAGCCGGGTGTCGTGCAGCGCTACGAGGTGGCCGTCGACGGTGGCGTGGACGTCGGTCTCCAGATAGCGATAGCCCAGGTCGTAGGCCGCCCGGAAGGCCGCCAGCGTGTTCTCCCGCCCCACGTTGGGGGCATAGCGGGCGCCGCCCCGGTGGGCGAGCGCGATCGGCACGGGGGAGTCGAAGTACGGGAAGTCCGAGGCCCTCACGAACGGACATCCTCGCACCTGAGGACGTCCCCGTCGGGTCTTCCCGCAGATCAGCCCGGGGGCGGCCGACGCGCCGGCGAGTCGACCAGCGGGCTCAGCCGACGAGCCACACCGTGGTGTCGGTGGGCACCAGCCCGTCCGCCGTGAGCGGCCCGCTCGCGACCAGCAGCCCGGCCCCCGCGGGGAGGCCGACGGGCGTGGAGCCGAGGTTGGTCACGACCAGCAGCCGTCCCGCGACGCCCTCCGCGGTCACGGCGAGGGCGACCACCTCCTCGGCATACCCCTGCAGCCAGGTGAGGGAGCCGCGACCGACCCGCCGGGCCCGGCGCTCGCGCAGCAGCGTGCGGTAGAGCTCCAGCGTGGACCCCTCGACCCCGGCCTGCCGGTCGGCGGCGAGCTGGGCGTAGGACTCTGGCTGCGGCAGCCAGGTGCGTCCGCCCGGCCCGAAGCCGCACCCCGGCTCGCCGCCCGCCCACGGCAGCGGGATCCGGCAGCCGTCCCGGCCGGCCTCCTCCTCGGGAGTTCCCTTGGTGCGCAGGTAGGTCGGGTCCTGGCGCAGCTCGTCCGGCAGCGTCGTGTGCTCGGGGAGCCCGAGCTCCTCGCCCTGGTAGAGATAGGCCGAGCCGGGCAGCGCGAGCATCAGGGCGGTGGCGGCGCGGGCCCGGCGCAGCCCCAGCGCGGCGTCGGGCTGCGGGTCGGTGGCGCGGATCCCGTTGCTGCGCGGGGTGTCCGCCGGATACCCGAGCCGGGTGGCGTGCCGGACGACGTCGTGGTTGGACAGCACCCAGGTGGTCGGCGCGCCCACCGCGTCGGCGGCGGTGAGCGAGTGCTCGATCCAGCCGCGAAGCTCGCCGGCCACCCACGGCGACTCCAGGAAGGCGAAGTTGAAGGCCTGGTGCATCTCGTCGGGGCGGGTGTAGCGGGCCAGCCGCTCGACCGGCTCCACCCAGGCCTCGGCGCACAGGATCCGGTCCCGCTGCGGATCCCCTTGGGGGTTGTAGGAGTCCAGCACCCGTCGCCACGCGCGATAGATCTCGTGCACCCCGTCCTGGTCCCAGTACGGCGACGCGCAGGTCGGCAGCGTCGAGCCGTCCCCGGCGATCATGTCGGTGCGCTGGTCCCAGTCGCGGTATGTCGGGTCCTTGACCAGCCCGTGCGCCACGTCCACCCGGAAGCCGTCGACCCCGCGGTCCAGCCAGTACGCGAGGATCGCCGCGAACTCCGCTCGCACGTCGGGGTGCTCCCAGTCGAGGTCCGGCTGGGCGGAGTCGAAGAGGTTGAGGTACCACTGCGCGGGCCGACCGGGGGCGGGCTGCTCGGGGGTGCGGGTCCACGCGGGCCCGCCGAAGACCGAGCGCCAGTCGGTCGGCGGCTCCTGCCCACCCGGGCCCCGGCCGTCGCGGAAGAGATAGCGCTCGCGCTCGGGGCTGCCGGGCGCCGCGGCCAGCGCGGCCTGGAACCACGGGTGCCGGGCGCTCGTGTGGTTGGGCACCAGGTCGACGATCACCCGCAGCCCCAGCTCGTGGGCCCGCTCGATCATCGCCTCGGCGTCCGCGAGCGTCCCGAAGGTGGGGTCGACCTGGCGGTAGTCCGCGACGTCGTAGCCGGCGTCGGCCTGCGGGCTGGTGTAGAACGGCGACAGCCACAGCGCGTCCACGCCCAGGTCGCGCAGGTAGGGCAGCCGGGCGGTGACGCCGGGCAGGTCGCCCATCCCGTCGCCGTCGGAGTCGGCGAAGGAGCGCGGATAGACCTGGTAGATCACCGCGTCGCGCCACCAGGCGGCGTCGGGGGAGTCGGCGGGGTGGACGAGTCGGCCAGGGCTGACGGTGGCGTCGGTCACGGTCAGCCATCCTCGCGCCTCGCGTCCTGCGCCTGCGAGCGCGACCCGCCAGTCGGGCGCCCGGTCGACCGGCGCTCGCGCGTTGCCTGCCGTATGCCGGCGCTCCATGAGCGGTGCCGGCGAGCGCCTCAGTCGTCCGGGCTGTTGACCAGGAAGTTCGCGGCGTTGGTGAGGTAGTGTCGCAGCGCCTCGTCCAGCGGGGGGTCCAGGTGCAGCGTGTCGGCGGCCGCCATCATGTGCTGCAGCCAGTGGTCGCGCATCCGCGGGGTCACGGCGAAGTCCACGTGGCGCATCCGCAGCCGTGGGTGCCCGCGCTCCTGGGAGTAGGTCGTCGGGCCACCCCAGTACTGCTCCAGGAACATCCGCAGGCGCCGCTCGGCCGGGGCGAGGTCTTCCTCGGGATACATGGCACGCAGCTCGGGGTCCTGCGCCACCCGCAGGTAGAACTCGCGGGTGAGCTGCTCGAAGGCCGCGGCCCCGCCCATGGCGTCGTAGAAGGTGGTGGCGTCCCCGCGGCGGGGGCCGGGCTGCGGGAGCCGGTGCGGCTGGACGGCCTCCGGCTGCGGGGGAGTGGGCTGCGGCGCGTCGGCGGGCGTCACTTGGGGGCCTCCGATCCGGCATACGGCAGCACACCCGGGCCGAAGCTCGGGACGACGGGCACGGTCGGCAGGGAGATGCCCTCGGCGCTCAGGGTCGCCATCACGCGCGAGCGCACCTGGCGGGCCACCACGATCGACTCGTTGGGGGCGCACTTGACGATGATGCGGACCGTCGCCACGCCCGCGCTGATCGACTCGACCCCGCCGACCTCCGGCTCCTCGGTGATCTTGCCGTCCAGGTCCGGGTCGGTGTCCATGCCGCGCACGGCCCGGGAGATGATCGGCAGGACCCGCTCCATCGGCTCCGTGACCGGCACGGGGATGTCCACCAGGGCCGTGGACCAGCCCTGGGAGCGGTTGGCGACGCGCAGGATCTCACCGTTGCGGATGTACCAGATGACGCCGTTGAAGTCGCGGATGGTGGTCAGGCGCAAGGAGACGTTCTCGACCGTGCCGATCACGTCGCCGGTGTCCACGACGTCACCCACGCCGTACTGGTCCTCCACGATCATGAACATCCCGGACAGGTAGTCCTTGACCAGGCTCTGCGCGCCGAAACCCAGCGCCACCCCACCCACGGACGCCGAGGCGAGCAGCGGGGCCATGTTGAAGCCGAGCGCGTCGCCGATCATCAGGGCGGCGACGAAGGCCACGACCACCGTCGTCACCGACCGCAGCACCGCGCCCAGGGTGCGCACCCGCTGCTCCTGGCGGGTCGCGCTGATGAAGGCCGGGTCGCCGAAGATCTTGGACGCCCGACGCATCTGGCGGGACAGGATGGGCAGCTCCGAGGTCTGCACCCGCTGGGTGCCCGCGGCCCGCTCCTCGGCGGCCCGCGAGCTGAGCAGCAGCCCGTGCACGAAGCCGTTGATGGCGCGGTGGACCAACCACCGGGTGGCGATGGCCCCGAGGACGACGAGCAGGACGCGCAGCGGGGCACCCTGGGCCCAGGTCCAGGCCCGGTCCCAGCTGATCGCCAGGGGGTCCAGGGCGGCCGCGAGGCCGGGGGACCTGACCGGGACCTCGCCCGGGACGCCGGCAGCGATCCCGGAGGGAGCGGCGACCACGGACGAACCGGCCGGACGGGGCAGGAGGAGCAGGGGTACGGCGGCGCGCATGACTCCATCATGGCCGGTCCACCTTGGGGCGGGCTGTCAGCGCCGCAGGGCCGGTGCGCCGTGACAGACTGCTGCCCGTGACCGACGCCGCCGTGACGCCGCCTGCCGACGAACCCACCGTCTCTCCCGTCCGGGCCCCCGCGCAGGCCCCCGTCCAGGACCTCTCCCGGCACGGCGAGTCGGCGTCCGCGGAGCTGCTGGAGCTGGCCCGGGCGCACGGCGTGGCGACCGAGTACTGGGGCTGGCAGGGCGAGCACACCGTGGTCCCCACCCGCACGGTCGTCGCGGTGCTGGCCGCCCTCGACGTCGGGGCCGACGACCCGGACGCCGTGCGCCGGTCGCTGGAGCAGGTGCGGGACCGCGAGTGGCGACGCACCCTGCCGCCCGTCGTGGTGATGCGTACGGGCGAGTCCCGCGAGCTCGCCGTCCACGTGCCGCACGGCACCGCGGTCACCGTTGCGGCGCACCTGGAGGACGGCATCAGCGAGGACCTGGAGCAGCTCGACAAGTGGGTCGACCCGCGCCACGTCGACGGGGCTGAGGTGGGGGAGGCGACCTTCCGTCTGCCGCAGCGACTTCCTCTCGGGTGGCACGAGATCCGCGCGACGGTGGGTGACGCCGGCGAGCCGGTCACCTGCCCGCTGGTGGTCACCCCGGACCGGCTGCTGGTCGACCCCTCGCTGGTGGCGCGCCCCGCCGCCGGGCTCATGACCCAGCTCTACGCCACGCGCTCGTCCCGCTCCTGGGGGATGGGCGACGCGGCCGACCTGGCCGAGCTGGCCTGCTGGGCCGGCGAGGACCTGGGCTGCGACTTCGTGCTCGTCAATCCGCTGCACGCCGCGGAGGCGGCCCCGCCCGTCGAGCCCTCGCCCTACCTGCCGACCACGCGACGGTTCGTGTCGCCGCTCTACATCCGGGTCGAGGACATCCCCGAGACGGCCTACCTCACCGCGCAGCAGCGTTCGCTCATGCAGTGGCAGGCCGACGACGCCATACGACTCAACGACGCCGACGTCGTCGACCGGGACGCCTCCTGGCGGCTCAAGGAGGCGGCGCTGCGACTCGTGCACCTGCAGGAGCGCTCGCCGCGACGCGAGCGGGCCTTCCAGGCCTACTGCGAGCGGGAGGGCCAGGGGCTGGTCGACTTCGCCACCTGGTGCGCCCTGTCCGCGCGGTATGGCGAGGACGCCGGTGGCTGGCCCGAGGGGCTGGACGACTCCTCGTCCCCGGCCGTGGCCGCCGCCCGGGAGGAGCTCGCCGACGACGTGCGGTTCTACTGCTGGCTGCAGTGGGTCGTCGAGGAGCAGCTCGCCGCCGCGCAGCGGGCCGCCCTGGACGCCGGCATGCGCGTCGGTCTGGTCCACGACCTGGCGGTGGGGGTCCACCCGTGCGGGGCAGACGCCTGGGGGCTGCGCGACGCGCTCGCCCGCGGGGTCACCGTCGGCGCCCCTGCGGACCAGTACAACCAGCTCGGCCAGGACTGGTCCCAGCCGCCGTGGCGCCCCGACCGGCTCGCCGAGCTGGGCTACGCGCCCTACCGCGACATGCTCCGCACGGTGCTGCGCTCGGCCGGCGGGCTGCGCGTCGACCACGTCATCGGGCTCTTCCGCCTGTGGTGGATCCCGCAGGGCTGCAAGCCCTTCGAGGGCACCTATGTACGCTACGACCACGACGCGCTGGTCGGCATCCTCGCGCTGGAGGCGCACCGGGCGGGCGCCCTGGTCGTGGGCGAGGACCTGGGGACCGTGGAGCCGTGGGTGCGCGAGTACCTCGCCGAGCGCGGGGTCCTGGGGACCTCGATCCTGTGGTTCGAGCGCGACTACGCCGGGGGCGGGGCGCCCTTCCAGCCCGAGACCTACCGTCGCCTGTGCCTGGCCACGGTGACCACCCACGACCTGCCCCCGACCGCGGGCTACCTCCAGAAGGTCCACATCGACCTGCGCGAGGAGCTCGGCCTGCTCACCCGGTCCGCCGAGGAGGAGCGAGCCGCCGAGGCCCGCGACCAGGAGGAGGTGCTCGCCCTGCTGCGCTCGCGCGGGCTGCTGCGCGAGGGCGCCTCGGACGAGGAGACCGTGGAGGCGCTGCACAAGCTGCTGTCCTGGACCCCGGCGCTGCTGCGCGGGATCTCGGTGAGCGACCTGGCTCAGGACAGGCGGATCATCAACCAGCCGGGCACCGACGAGGAGTACCCGAACTGGCGGATGCCGCTCGCGGGCCCGGACGGTCGCCCGATGCTGCTGGAGGACCTGATGCGGTCCGAGTGGCCCCGCCGCCTGGCCCGCACCCTCACCTGACCTACCGCCGGTGGTCGGATCCGCCGAGGTTCGTAGCGCAGGCGGATCCGACCGCCCCCGGCAGGTCTGGCGTGGGCAGTCGGCCGTGGTCCACCAGGGCCTCCGCTCACCGGGCTCGGCACCGTGGCAGCGCCCCTAAGTTAGGTAAGCCTCACCTAACTCCGCTATCGTCCGACGTCGTGACTCACGTCGAAACCACCACAGACCTGTTGGTTCCCCAGACCGTCGAGGCCTACGAAGCGGCCCTGCAGGACACCGTCGGACGGCTCGGCCGCCACCTGCGCGCGGTGTCCCACCCCTCCGCGGGGCCGTGCGTCGACCGCACGAGAGGCGCGGTGGCCGCCATCGACCTGGACGCGCCGGCCGTGGGGCTGGACCTGGCGCTCGACGAGCTGGGCCCGACCTACCTCGACTCGGCGATGCACTTCCACCACCCGCGCTACGCCGCCCACCTGAACTGTCCGGTCACCATCGCCGGACTGGCCGCCGAGCTCGTGGCCGCCACCCTCAACTCGAGCATGGACACCTGGGACCAGTCCGGCGGGGCCACCCACATCGAGCAGGCCGTCGTCGACTGGACCTGCTCGCGCCTCGGTCTGACCGGGGGCTCCGGGGTCTTCACGCCGGGCGGGACGACCTCCAACCTCCAGGCCCTCCTGCTGGCCCGCAGCGAGGCCCGCGCCGCCGGCGCCCGGCTGGAGCAGCTGACGGTCCTGGCCACCGAGCACGGGCACTTCAGCGTCGCCAAGGCCTGCCGGGCTCTCGGGCTGGCGCACGACGCGGTGGTCCCGGTCCCGGTCGACACGGACGGCCGGATGTCACCGGACGAGCTGGCGCGCACCATCGACCACACGAGGTGGTCCGGGCGCGAGGTCATGGCCGTGGTGGCCACGGCCGGCACCACCGACCTCGGCATCGTCGACCCGCTGCGCCCGATCGGCGAGGTGTGCGCCCGCGCCGGCGCCTGGCTGCACGTCGACGCGGCGTATGGCGGGGGCCTGGTCACGTCCACCCGTCATCGCTGCCTGCTCGACGGGGTGGACCTCGCCGACTCGGTCACCGTGGACTTCCACAAGACCTTCTTCGTGCCGATCGGAGCGAGCGCCCTGGTCGTGGCGCGGCCCCGGACCCTCGGTCACGTCACCCACCACGCGGACTACCTCAACCCGGCCGGGTGCGGGCTGCCCAACCTCGTGGACCGGTCGATGCAGACGACGCGCAGGTTCGACGCGCTCAAGGTGTGGCTCACCCTGCGGGCGGTCGGGGCCGACGCCATCGGGCGGATGATCGACGAGGTGATCGACCTGGCGCACCGGGTCGCCGACCGGGTCGAGGCGGCCGACGACCTCGAGCTGCACTCCCGGCCAACCCTGTCCACCGTGGTGCTGCGGGCCCTGCCGCCCGACCCCGACGACCGGGCGAGGTTCTTGCGGGACCCGCAGCTGGCGGACGACGTGACCCGGTGCACCCGTCGGTTGCTGCTGGCGCAGGGACGCTCGATCGTGGCGGGCACCACCCTGGCCGGTCGTGCCTACCTCAAGCTGACGCTGCTCAACCCGGCGGCCACCGACGACGACCTGGCCGAGGTCCTGGACGACGTACGTCGGGCCGCCCGCAGGGCCTGCGACCAGGTCCTGCTGGAGCGGGGCTCCCGTCCGGTCGTCCTGGCGGGGGCTCGGGCATGACCTGCACCACGGCGGCTCGGCCGCACCCGGCACCGGCTCCCACCGTCGATCCCGTGGTCCACGACGTCGTGGCGATCGGGCTCGGCCCCTTCAACCTGGGTCTGGCGGCGCTCGCCGAGCCGGTCGACGGGCTCGACCTGGTCGTGCTGGAGCGAGCCGAGGAGTTCCGGTGGCACCCCGGGCTGATGATCGAGGGCACCACCTTGCAGGTGCCCTTCCTGGCCGACCTGGTCACCCTCGCGGACCCGACCTCCCGCTGGTCCTTCCTCAACCACCTCAAGGCGGTGGGCCGGCTCTATCCCTTCTACATCCGGGAGACCTTCGTCCCGCTGCGCGCCGAGTACGACGCCTACTGCCGGTGGGTGGCGGCCCGGTTGCCGGGCCTGCGGTTCGGCCACGAGGTGGTGGACGTCACCCGGCGGGGTCACGGTGCCGACGCCGTCCACGAGATCGTCGCCCGGCGCCCGGGCGGCGAGCAGGTCGTGGTGCGCGGTCGGCACCTCGTCCTGGGGGTGGGCACCGAGCCGGTCGTGCCCCCGGCCCTCGTCGGGGCCCTGGCCGCGCTGCCGGGACGGGTGCTGCACTCCGCCGACTACCTCACCCATCGCGAGGCCCTGCGCTCCTCGGCGGCCGTCACGGTCGTCGGCTCCGGGCAGAGCGCCGCGGAGATCTACCGGGACCTGCTCGGCGGGCTGGACCTCGCGACCCAGCGCCTGGACTGGCTCACCCGGTCCCCGCGCTTCGCGCCGATGGAGTACGCCAAGCTCACGCTGGAGCTGACCTCGCCGGACTACACCTCCTACTTCCACACCCTGCCGCAGGGCGAGCGGGACCGGCTCGGCGGCCAGAACCGGCTCCTGTACAAGGGCATCAGCTCCCGGGCGGTCGACGAGATCTTCGACCTGCTCTACCAGCGCCGGGTCGAGCTGGAGCTCGCCCGGGAGCACGACGCCGGCCTGCCCGCCACCGTGCCGACCCTCCTGCGCCCCGCCTCCTCCCTGGAGTCCGTGACGGAGGTCTCCGGCCGGCTCCGGCTCAGCTGGCGGCACACCGAGACCGGTCAGGGCTTCGCGTCGGAGACCGACCACGTGGTGCTCGCCACGGGATACGCCCCGCGGCGGCCGTCCTTCCTCGAGGGCCTGGCCGGGCACCTGCGCCTCGACGACCGCGGTCGGCTCGACGTGGCGCGGGACTTCACCGTCGACGACGCGGGCCTGGTCCTGGTGCAGAACGCCGAGGAGCACACCCACGGGCTCTCGGCCCCCGACCTGGGCATGGGGCCCTGGCGCAGCGCCCAGATCATCAACCAGGTGACCGGGCGGGAGGTCTACCCGGTGGAGGACCGGATCGCCTTCCAGACCTTCGGCCCGCAGGTGGCGTCGTGAGCCCGGCCGCGCCCGACCCGACGACCCTGACGACCCCGGTGGGGCCGGTGCTCGCCCACCGGCTGCTCCCCGAGTCCGTCAGCGCGTGGACCCCGCTGCTGCACGCCTGGGTGACCCACCCACGATCGGTGTTCTGGGGCATGGGCACCGCCACCGAGGCCGAGGTGACCGGCGCCTATGCCGCCATCGCGGCCGACCCGCACCACGACGCCTTCGTCGTGCTGCACGCCGGGCGACCGACCGCGCTGGTCGAGACCTACGACCCGCGGCACAGCCCCCTGGCGGGCCACCCCCTCCTGGAGCCCGGCGACGCCGGGATGCACCTGCTCGTCGCCCCGCCCGCGGCGGGGGAGCGCACCCCAGGGCTCACCGCGGCGCTGCTGGGCGTGGGCGTCCGGCTCGCCCAGCAGCGGCCCGGGGCCCACGCACCCCGCCGGGTCGTGGTCGAGCCCGACGAGCGGAACACCGCCATCCACGCGCTCAACGCCCGGGCCGGGTTCACCGTCCTGGAGCCGGTGCGGCTGCCCGGCAAGACGGCGTTGCTGGGCGTGGTCGCGCCGGCGGACTTCGCGAGCAGCGAGATCGGGCGGGCCACGCTCGCCCCCGTGCCCGCCCACCTCACCCCACACGCGATGGAGCGGGCGCAGCGCCACCTGTGCGCCAAGGCGATCCGTGAGCTCGGCCACGAGCGGCTGATCACCCCCGAGCCGGGTGGGCAGCCGGGCACCTGGCAGCTCACGACCCGCCAGGACCCGCTCACGACATACACCTGGACGGGGACGACGCTCCCGCTGGAGCACCCGGTGGTGGTGGCGCAGAGCCTGGTCCGGCACGTGGGCGGTGCCCCGGCGCCGCTGGACGCCCAGGACCTGGTCACCGAGCTCCAGGAGCGGATCGGCCTGCCGGACCAGCTGCTCGGCACCTACCTTGAGGAGATCGCCGCCACCCTCGCCGGTCATGCCTGGAAGTCCACCCACCACCGGCGGACCAGCCCGGAGCTGCTCCACGCGGACCTCGCCACCGTGGAGGCCGCCATGACCGAGGGGCACCCCTGCTTCCTCGCCAACAACGGGCGCCTCGGGTTCGGCCTCGACGACCACGAGCGCTACGCCCCGGAGGCGGGCGCCGACGTCACTCTGGAGTGGCTCGCCGTGCGGCGCTCCCTCGCCCACCTCGCCCTGGCCCAGGACCTGGACGAGGACGAGCTCTGGCGCAGCGAGCTGGGCCCGCGGCGAGCGTGGTTCGACGCGCGACTGGCCGCCCTGGGGCACCGCCCGCAGGACTACCTCTACCTGCCCGTGCACCCCTGGCAGTGGCAGCACAAGCACCTGGTGACCTTCGCCCCGGACGTGGCCCGCGGCGACCTGGTCCACCTGGGCCCCGGCGACCGCTACCGCGCCCAGCAGTCGATCCGGACCTTCCTCGCCGTCGAGCACCCGTCGCGCCGCTACGTCAAGACGGCCCTCGCGATCCAGAACATGGGCTTCCTTCGAGGCCTCTCCCCGGCCTACATGAGGGCTACCCCCAGGATCAACGACTGGGTCGCGGCGGTGGTAGCCGACGACGCGGAGCTGACCGGTCGCGGGTTCACGGTGCTGCGCGAGGTCGCCACGGTGGGCTACACCGGTGACGCCTACCACCGGGCGGCGGTGTCGCCCGCCCTGCCTCAGCAGAAGATGGTCGCCGCGCTGTGGCGGGAGAGCCCCGAGGGCCTCGCCGACCGAGCCCGGGGCGAGTCGCTGCGCACGATGGCCTCGCTGCTGCACCGGGACGGGCAGGGCGAGGCGCTCGTGACGGCGATGGTCCGGGCCTCCGGGCTGTCACCGGCCGACTGGGTGTCCCGGTGGCTCGATGCCTACCTGCGCCCCGTCGCCCACTGCCTGCTCGCGCACGACCTGGCCTTCATGCCCCACGGCGAGAACGTGATCCTCGTGGTGCGCGACCACGTGGTCGAAAGGGTGGTGATGAAGGACGTCGGCGAGGAGTGCGCGGTGCTGACCGACCGGACCCTCCCGCCCGAGGTCGAGCGGATCCGGTCCGTGGTGCCCGCCCAGGAGGCGGCGCTCGCGATCTTCACCGACGTGTATGACGGAGTTCTGCGTCACGTCGCGGAGATCCTCCACGTCGACGGGGTGCTCCCTGCCGACGACCTCTGGGGCCTGGTGCACGCCTGCCTGGACCGGCACCGGCGTGACCATCCGCAGCTGCACCGTCGGGTGGACCTGTTCGCCGAGGACTTCGCGCACTCCTGCCTCAACCGGCTGCAGCTGCGCAACACCCTGCAGATGGTGGACCTGGCCGATCAGTCGGGATCGCTGATGTATGCCGGCCGGCTGGCGAACCCCGCCTCGGACGCCCGCCGGCGCTGAGGTCGAGACCTGCCCCCGGTGGTCGGATCCGCCTGGGCCACGAAGCCCGGCGGACCCGACCACCGCCGGTAGGTCAGGCGCGGTCGCGGGCCTGGACCCGCAGCGCCCGGGCCACGGTGTCCCGCTGCTCGGCGACGATGCGGACCAGCCCGGCGGGGGCGTCCGCGTTGGCCGCCAGCCACGCCTCGGTCGCGTCGAGCAGCGCCCGGTCGGCGAGCACGAAGGGATAGAAGGACGACGCGACGACCTCGCCGAGGGCGAAGGAGTGGCGGTCCCACATCCCGCGCAGCATGTCGAAGTACCGCGCCACGTAGGGCCGCACGAGCTCGACGTCACGCACCCGGGTGAAGCCCGCGCCCGTCGCGCCGAGGATCGTGTTGGACTCCGAGCCGTCCTCGACCCCACGCTTCCACGCCGCGGCCTTGGCCTGCGCGGTCGGGATGGCGGCCAGGGCCAGCGCCGCGTGCTCGTGACCGGACGCGGTGTTGTCCCGCTCCCGCTCGGCCTCGACGGCGGCGGCGTCGGCGCGCCCACCCGCGGCGAGCGCGGTCAGCAGCGTCCAGCGCATGTCGGTGTCGACGGCCAGACCCGTCAGGGTGGTGGACCCGTCGAGCAGACCGCCCGCCAGGTCGAGCTCCTCGGGGCGGTCGGAGAGCGACATCAGCGCCGAGACCAGCTGCAGCTGGGCGTCCGACCCCGGCCGGGCCGCCTCGGCGAGCCCGCGCAGGGTCGAGGCGACGGACGTGCGCACGCAGGCGCGCGCGGCCGGGTCGACATACGCCGTGACCGTCGTGGCCAGCTGGGCCAGCAGCACCCGCAGCAACGTGGAGTCGGTCTCGCCGTCGATGGCCCGCAGGGCCAGGGCGACGTAGTCCTGCGCCCGCATCTCGGCGTCGCGCGTCATGTCCCACGCCGCGGCCAGCGCCAGGGAGCGCGGCAGCGAGTCGGTGAAGGCGCGCGGGTGCTCGATCACGGTCCGCAGCGAGGCCTCGTCGAGGCGGAGCTTGGCGTAGGCCAGGTCGTCGTCGTTGACCAGCAGCAGGTCGGGCATCCGGCGCCCGGCGAGCATCGGCAGCTCGGTTCGCTCGCCGTCCAGGTCGATCTCCTCGCGCCACACACGGACCAGCGCGTCGCCCTGCAGCTCGTAGCCGCCCACGGCCAGGCGGTGCGGCCGCAGCACCGGGAACTGCTCCGGCGCGGTCTGCTCGACGGCGCACGACGCGATGATGCCGTCGGTCACGGTGACGACCGGGCGCAGCGTGTTGACGCCGGACTCCTGCAGCCACAGCGCCTGCCAGCGGCCGAGGTCGCGCCCGGAGGTCGCCTCGAGCTCGGTCATCAGGTCGCCGATGGTGGTGTTGCCCCACCTGTGCTTGGCGAAGTACGCGCGGATCCCGTCGCGGAAGGCCTCACGCCCGACGTACGCCACCAGCTGCTTGAGCACCGACGCGCCCTTGGCATAGGTGATCCCGTCGAAGTTGGTCTCCACGTCGTGCAGGTCGCGGATGTCGGCGGCGATCGGGTGGGTCGAGGAGAGCTGGTCCTGGCGGTAGGCCCAGGCCTTCTCGGCGGTGCCGAAGGTCGTCCACGCGGACTCCCAGCGGGTGGCCTCGGCCTGCGCGGTCGTGGACGCCCACTCGGCGAAGGACTCGTTGAGCCACAGGTCGTCCCACCAGGTCATCGTGACCAGGTTGCCGAACCACATGTGCGCCAGCTCGTGCAGGATCGTCAGGGCGCGGCGCTCGACGGTGGCCTCGGAGACCTTCGCGCGGAAGACGTACATCTCGTGGAAGGTCACCGCCCCGACGTTCTCCATCGCGCCCATGTTGTACTCCGGCGTGAAGATCTGGTCGTACTTCGGGAACGGGAAGGGCTGGTCGAACTCCTCCTCGAAGAACGCGAACCCGCGCCGGGTGATGTCGAACAGCTCGTCGTGGTCGACGTGCGGGGTCAGCGACCTGCGGCTGAAGATCCCGAGGGGGATCTCCCCCGCGCGCGTCCGCACCGAGCTGGTCACCTTGTCGTAGGGGCCGGCGATGAGGGCGGTGATGTAGGACGAGATGCGCGGGCTGGGCGCGAAGGCCCAGGTGGCGGCGGCGACCCCGTCCCGCTCGCCCGCAGGCGTGGGCTCGGGGGTGGGGGAGCAGGAGATGACCTGCCAGTGGGCCGGGGCGGTCACGATGAAGGTGAACTCGGCCTTGAGGTCGGGCTGCTCGAAGACCGCGAACATGCGCCGCGAGTCGGGCACCTCGAACTGCGTGTAGAGGTAGACCTCGCCGTCGGCGGGGTCGACGAAGCGGTGCAGGCCTTCGCCGGTGTTCATGTAGGTTCCGGTGGCCCGGACGAGCAGCTCGTTGCGGGCGGCCAGGTGCGAGAGGCGGATCCGGCTGTCGGCATACACCTCGGAGGGGTCCAGGGACGTGCCGTTGAGCACGACCTCCTGGACCGAGTCGCCGACGAAGTCGACGAAGGTCTCGGCGCCCTCGTCGGCCGCGAAGCGGATGGTGGTCGTGGTGGCGAAGGTGGTGGGACCGGTCATCAGGTCGAGGGCGACGTCGTAGGACACGTCGCGGACGACCTGGGACCGGGCACGCGCCTCGTCGCGCGTGAGGTTGGTGCCAGGCACAGCGGGGCCTTTCGGTGGTGATGCGCCCGGCTGAGCGAGCCGGGCGAGATGGCCTGTCCATCCTCGCAGGTCGCGCTGCGCGGACGGACGGTGGCACGGTGTTGCTGGCAGGATGGTCACTGTGACTCAGGACACCAGCACCGCCGCGACCGCTCCGTCCGTGGAGATGTTCTTCGACCCCCTGTGCCCCTGGGCGTGGCTGACCTCACGCTGGCTGACGGAGGTGGAGCGGCTGCGCGACCTGTCGGTCACCTGGTCGGTCATGAGCCTGGCCGTGCTCAACGAGGGCCGCGACCTGCCCGAGGACTACCGCGCGCTGATGGACCAGTCGTGGGGTCCGGTCCGGGTGATCACGGCGGCCCGCGCCGCGCACGGCGAGGAGGTCGTCAAGCGGCTGTACGACGAGATGGGCACCCGCCTCCACCCGGGCGGCAACAAGGACTGTGCCGCGGTGATCCGCGAGTCCCTCGACGCCGCAGGCCTGACCGCGTCGCTCGCCGACGCCGCCACCCCGGTCGCCGGCGACGACGTGGACACCGCGCTGCGTGCCTCGCACCAGCGGGCCATGGACCTGGTGGGCGACGAGGTGGGCACCCCCGTCGTGCGGGTCGGCGAGGTGGCGTTCTTCGGCCCCGTCGTGTCGCCCGCCCCCCAGGGCCAGGACGCGCTCGACCTCTTCGACGGGTGCGTGCTCGTCGCCGGGACGCCGGGCTTCTTCGAGCTCAAGCGCACCCGCGACGTCGGCCCCCAGCTCTGACGACCTACCGGGGGCGGTCGGATCGGCCGGGCCTCGTCGAGCAGGCGGATCCGACCGCCCCCGGTAGGTTTCCGATCACCCCCCCACCTGAGGAGAACCATGCGCATCCACATCGGCGCCGACCACGCCGCCCTCGAGGCCAAGACCGCGATGATCGAGCACCTGCGCGCCGCCGGTCACGACGTCGTCGACCACGGCCCCTTCACCTACGACGCCCTCGACGACTACCCGGTCTTCTGCCTGCGGGCGGCCGAGGCCGTCGCGGCCGACCCCGACTCGCTCGGCTTCGTCCTCGGCGGGTCCGGCAACGGCGAGCAGATCGCGGCCAACAAGGTCAAGGGCGTCCGCGCCGCCCTCGCGTCCAGCGTCGAGCTCGCCCGGCTGGCGCGGGAGCACAACGACGCGCGGGTCCTGTCGATCGGCGGTCGCTTCACCACGCCCGAGGACGCGCTGGCGATCGCCGACGCCTTCGTCGCGACGCCCTACACCCACGAGGAGCGTCACGCCCGCCGGATCGCGATGCTCGACCACTACGAGCGGACGGGCGAGCTGCCCGAGCTGCCGCTGAGCGCGCGCGGCCACCGGTCCTGAGTCCGTCCCGGGCGGGTGGTGGGTGGACGACCCGCGGCCGCCCGTGACTTTCACCCTGCGTGAGCGTCCGATGTCGCAACTGCCCGAATTGCTCCGACCCGTCCGAGTGAATGTCCCCTCGATGGCCCAGCGCGCGCGGGCCATTCGACCACGAAGAGTGCCACCCACATGGTTGAGTAGGGGTGCATCCCACCCCACCGGATCCTCACGGAAGAAGCCTCAATCCATGGCTGTCCACACCGGACCTCACCTGCGTCCGAGCGCCCCTGTCGTGACCTGGTTCATCGCCCCGCTGCTGGTCGCTCTGGGCGTCGTCCTCGCCTTCGCCACGGTGGTCACCGTCGCGATGGGCATGGCCCCCTTCGCGGTGGCGGCGAGCATCGCCCTGGTCGCCTCGGTGGCCGCCTTCTGGGTGGTCCTGGACCGTCCTGGCGCCTGACCGCCGCTCCGGCTCGGCCGGACTCGTTCGTATGTCGAAGGCCCCGTCGTGCGGCGGGGCCTTCGCCGTGCCCGGCGCCTGGTGGTGGCAGCGCGGGGCTCGGCCGAGACGGCCTACGGCGCTGCCGTCAGGAGGCGCGGTGGCCACCCTCCGGCGGGGTCAGCGCCCGATAGGCACCCTGCTCGTCGTCCCACACCCAGCCGCCGCCCGGCTCGCCGGTGCTGAGCACCGGGGCCAGTACCGGCCATCGGGACACGACGTAGCCCCACGGCTGCAGGAGCACGTTCTCCGGGTCGTCCAGCTCGGCGTCGGTCTCGTCGCTGACCAGGAGGCTCCACCCCGAGTCGGCCTCGTCGGAGGTCTCGGTGCGCGCCACGAATCCCGGCCGCAGGTTCTGCTCGTGCAGGCGCCGGCTGACCCAGACGACCTGCGCGGCCTGCGGGCTCTCGTCCCAGACCGCCATGACGTGCTCGGGCCCGAACGCCACCGGGTCCCCGCGGCGCAGGCTGCCGAGGGCGGAGGGGGTGTTGTCGAGCTGGCCGACATACCGGCCCTCGGCGTCCGCGGACGTCACCTGCACCCACATGCGCTCCCCGAAGGGGCCGCACTCGGGCGGGTCGACGAGGTCGAAGCCCAGCTTGACCAGGTCTCCGGCCCACAGGCCCTCGCGCACGTCACGGGCGGGGATGGACAGGCTCTCCGGCTCGGCCTCCGCCAGTGCCTCGGCGTCGACCAGTCGGTAGTCCATGGACGTCTCCTCGGCGCGGGCGCGTGCCGGGGGCGCTTGCCGAACCCGCCCCCGGGTGGGATGCCTGCTGGCCTCCGCCCGCGCAGACTACCCACCTCAGCAGCGAAAGCCCTCCTGGCCTGGGGGAGGTTCAGGCGGGGGGCAGGCCCCGGTCACGCAGCGAGGCGACGCGCCACGGGATCGTGACGACCGCCGCGGGGGAGCAGGTGACGAGAGTCGCACTCCCGTATGGCGATCCACCAGGTCCCCGGGCCCCTCGCGACCCTCGCTCCTCGCGGGCCTGCGCGCCGACGGCGCCGTGGTGGCAGGGCCGGACGGGGCAGGTCCCGCCGATACGAGGTGACCCTTGGCCGGCTGTGCGGCGCGACGGGGACTCCACCGCCTCACCGCGCAGGCGCGACGTCAGGGGTCGAGGCCTCGACGCGCGGGCTCCTGGCGCGCGGACCGGCGCCGGTGCGCTGCCTGCAGACGGAAGCAGCAGGCCGGAGGCGGGGTGCCCGTGGTGCCTTCCGACCTGCTGCCTCGTGGTGGAGCGGGTGACGAGAATCGAACTCGCGTAGCTAGTTTGGAAGACTAGGGCTCTACCATTGAGCTACACCCGCAGTGGTGCTGCGTCCCCCAGGATAGGCGGGCGGCGCCCCCGCGAGAAATCCGACACCCGAGGTCCGGCGCGCGACGGGTCGGGGCACCACGGTCGGCCCGGTACTCTTGGTGCTCCGCGGGCTGTGGCGCAGCTTGGTAGCGCGCGTGCTTTGGGAGCACGATGTCGCAGGTTCAAATCCTGTCAGCCCGACAGCGGCGAGGGCCCTGCCGGTCGACCGGCAGGGCCCTCGGGCACGTCGCTCTCGGGCAGGTCAGCGCGGGCCCCGTCGGGGAGCGTCACTCGTAGAGCACGTAGTCCGGTGCCGGGGTGAGCGCCAGCACCTGGTCGGGCGTCATCAGCTTCCATGCGCCCTCGGTGTCCTCGGTGAAGAACAGCTTGAACCCGGCACGCACGTGGGCGGGCTTGCGCTTCAGCACGGCCTGCCAGGTCTGGCGCTTCATCGTGGCCGAGCCGATGCCGTCGACCGAGACGATCTGGGCGACGCCCGGGTGCGGGTGCAGGCCGGCGGCGTCCCGCACGATCCGCGGGTTGAGCTGGTGATAGAGCATGACCTTCTCGGGCAGCTTGTACGTGGCGACCAGCTCGGCGAGATACCGCGCGGTGTCGTCCAGCTCGGCGCCGGTGACCGACCCGAACTGCTTCATCGGCACCTGGCCGGGGCCCATCCGCCACTCCGGGTCGAGGGCGACGCCGACGTCGGGCTGCGCCAGCCACTTCTCGTAGACCTTCGTCTCGGTCACGAAGTCGCTGCGTCCCGGCTGGATCGCCAGCAGCAGCATCCCGTCGACCTTGCGGACCGCCTCCAGGTGGCGGGCGATGATCTCGTCGTCGACCCGCGCGTTCCACCGGCCGCCTTCTCCCGGGGCGGGTTTGACGACGGTGGCGATGAGCTCGGCGACCGGGATGGTCGTCGCGCCGACGGCATACGGCTTGCTGCGCCCGACGATCTCGCGCATCCGCTCGTCCAGGCCGCCGACGCCCAGCTTGCCGAGCAGCGGACCGGTGCCCTCCCGCCCCGCGAAGCCCACGAGCCGGTGCCCGGGGAAGAGCGTGCGCCGCGCCAGCACCGCGGGGGAGGCCGGGGTGTCCACCGGTATGCCGGGAGCCGTGGGGCCGGGCGCGGTGGTCGGGCTGGCGGCGGCGCTCCCCGAGGGACCGGGTGAGGGGGCGCCGGGTCGTGCCCCAGGGGCGGAGCCGGAGGTGCTGCCGGAGGCGGTCCCGCCGGAGGTGCTGCCTGCCGCCCGGTCGGGGACGCTTCCGGCGGTGCAGCCCGCCAGCACCATGGCGACCGCGAGGGCCCCTGTCGCGCAGACCTGTCGAACCATGTCGGTTCCCTCTCGTGATGGTTGGTCGGGCCCATCCTGGGGCCCGACCCCGGTGGGCGACGTGCAGCGACACGGGCCGGTGCGCCGAGACGGCGTCCAAGACGTCGCCCGTGCCGGCGCCGCCTGCGCAGGCACCCCGCCCCCATGGTAGGTATGGGGCATGACGGCAACGAGGACGGCATACATCGTCGACGGCGTGCGCACGCCCGTCGGGCGCTACGGCGGGGCCCTGGCGCCGGTCCGGCCGGACGACCTGGCGGCCCACGTGATCCGTGAGCTGCGCGCGCGTCAGGGATCGCTCGACTGGGAGCAGGTCGACGACGTCATCCTCGGCTGCGCCAACCAGGCCGGCGAGGACAACCGCAACGTCGCCCGCATGGCCGCCCTCCTGGCCGAGCTGCCGGTGCAGGTGCCTGGCATCACCGTCAACCGGCTGTGCGCCTCCGGCCTGGACGCCGTGGCCATGGCGGCCCGCGCGATCATGGCGGGCGACGGGGACGTCTACGTCGCGGGCGGCGTGGAGTCCATGAGCCGTGCGCCGTTCGTGATGCCCAAGGCGGAGTCGGCCTACAGCCGCAGCAACGCGGTCTACGACACCACCATCGGCTGGCGCTTCGTCAACGAGGCGCTGCAGGCGGCCTACGGCTCCGACAGCATGCCCGAGACCGCCCAGCACGTCGCCGACGACTGGCAGGTCTCGCGCGAGGACCAGGACGCCTTCGCGATGCGCTCGCAGGAGCGGGCCGCGGCGGCGATCGCGAGCGGCCGGCTGGCCCGCGAGATCGCGCCGGTCACCATCCCGCAGCGCAAGGGTGACCCGGTCGTCGTCGACACCGACGAGCACCCGCGCCTGACCTCCCTCGACACGCTCGCCTCCCTCAGGCCGCTCTTCCCGGACGGCTCGGTGACCGCGGGCAACGCGTCGGGCGTCAACGACGGCGCCGCGGCCCTGCTCGTCGTCAGCGGGGAGGCCCTCGAGCGTCACGGACTGACGCCGCTGGCCCGCGTCGACGGCGCCGCCGCGGCCGGTCTGGAGCCGCGCGTCATGGGCTACGGCCCGGTCCCGGCCGTGCGGAGGCTGCTGGGGCGCAAGGGCGTCGACCTCGCCGACGTCGGCACGATCGAGCTCAACGAGGCCTTCGCCTCCCAGGGGCTCGCCGTCCTGCGCGACCTCGGTCTCGCCGACGACGACCCGCGCGTCAACCCGCACGGCGGCGCCATCGCTCTCGGGCACCCGCTCGGCATGAGCGGCGCCCGCCTGGCCCTCACCGCCGCGATCACCCTGCACGACGAGGGCCACGAGCACGCCCTCGCCACCATGTGCGTCGGCGTCGGGCAGGGCGTCGCGATGCTGCTCTCCCAGCCCTGACCCGCGCCCTCAACCCGAAAGGCAACTCCATGGACAAGGTCGTCCGCTCGGCCGCCGAGGCCATCGCCGACATCACCGACGGGGCCTCCCTCGCCGTCGGCGGCTTCGGCCTCTGCGGCATCCCGAGCGTGCTGATCCAGGCCCTCGACGACTCCGGGGTCACCGACCTCGAGGTCGTCTCCAACAACTGCGGCGTCGACGACTGGGGTCTCGGCATACTCCTGCAGGACAAGAAGATCCGCCGCATCCAGGCGTCGTACGTCGGGGAGAACAAGGAGTTCGAGCGGCAGTACCTGCACGGCGAGCTGGAGGTCGAGCTCACGCCGCAGGGCACCCTGGCCGAGAAGCTCCGCTGCGGCGGCGCCGGCATCGCCGGGTTCTACACCCTCACCGGGGCCGGCACCCAGGTCGCCGAGGGCGGCCTGCCGCTCCGGCACGACGCCGACGGCAGGGTGGTCAAGACCTCCGCCCCCAAGGACACCCGCGTCTTCACCGTCGACGGCGAGGAGCGCACCTACGTCCTGGAGGAGGCCATCCGCTGCGACTTCGCGCTGGTGCGCGCCTGGCGCGGCGACCGGCACGGCAACCTCGTCTTCCGCGAGGCCGCCCGCAACTTCAACCCGCCCGCCGCGATGGCCGGCCGGATCACCGTCGCCGAGGTCGAGGAGCTCGTCGAGCCCGGCGAGATCGACCCCAACGACGTGCAGTTGCCCGGCATCTTCGTGCAGCGGGTCGTCGCGCTGACGCCGGAGCAGGTCCAGGAGAAGCGCATCGAGCGCCGCACCGTCCGCCCCACCGAGCACAAGGAGTCCTGAGCCATGGCCCTCACCCGCGAGCAGATGGCCGCCCGGGCCGCCAAGGAGCTCCAGGACGGCGACTACGTCAACCTCGGCATCGGCCTGCCCACCCTGGTCCCCAACTACGTGCCGGACGACGTCGAGCTGGTGCTGCAGTCCGAGAACGGCATCCTCGGCACCGGCGCCTACCCGACCGAGGAGCAGGTCGACCCCGACCTGATCAACGCCGGCAAGGAGACCGTCACCGTCCGCAAGGGAGCGAGCTTCTTCGACTCCGCCCTGTCCTTCGGGATGATCCGGTGCGGCAAGGTCGACGCCGCGATCCTCGGCGCCATGCAGGTCTCCGAGCACGGCGACATCGCCAACTGGATGATCCCCGGCAAGATGGTCAAGGGGATGGGTGGCGCCATGGACCTGGTCCACGGCGCCAAGAAGGTCATCGTCCTGATGGAGCACGTCGCCAAGGGCGACGCCCACAAGATCCTGACCGAGTGCACCCTGCCCTACACCGGCAGGGGCGTGGTGCAGCGGATCATCACCGACCTGTGCGTCTTCGACGTCACCGCGGACGGCCTGGTGCTGCGCGAGCTGGCCGAGGGCGTCACCGAGGACGAGGTGCGTGCCAAGACCGGCTGCGGCTTCACGGTCGAGCTGCAGGATCCGCCGGCCTGAGCCCGGGTCCGTCAGGGGGTATGTCGCAGCGGTCGTCCGGCATACCCCCTGGTGGTGCCCGTCCCGGGGGCCACCCGTCACGCCACCCACCTCCCCGCTCCCCGCACCGGGCGTCGCAGGCCGGGGCACGGGACGCGGTTAGGGCCCACGCCAGGCCACCCGATAGCATGACCTGAGCCCTGTTCTCACGGGGCGCCTCGTCGATGCCGCCGGCTGCCGACGCACCGTCCGGGTCCCACGGCCCGGGTGACGCGATGGCGTGGCGGTCCGCGCCGGCGGGTCCACAGATTCTCTACTCAGACGTTGGAGCAACCGCAGTGAAGAGTGCCGTCGAGAACCTCAGCCCGACCCGGGTCAAGCTGACCGTCGAGGTCCCCTTCGAGGAGCTCAAGCCGAGCATCGATGCGGCTTACCAGACCATCGGCAACCAGGTCCAGATCCCCGGCTTCCGTCGCGGCAAGGTCCCCGCCCGCCTCATCGACCAGCGCTTCGGCAAGGGCGCGGTGCTGCAGGAGGCCGTCAACGAGGCGCTCCCGAAGTTCTACGGCCAGGCCGTCGAGGAGTCCGGGGTCCGCCCGGTCACCCAGCCCGAGGTCGACGTCACCGCGATCCCGCTGGAGGACGGCCAGCCCCTGGCCTTCAGCGCCGAGATCGACGTGGTCCCCACCATCGAGCTCCCCGACTTCTCCGCCATCACCGTCGACGTGGACGACGTGGTCGTCTCCGACGAGGACGTGGCCGCCAACCTCGAGCAGCTGCGCGAGCGCTTCGGGACCCTCGTGGGCGTCGAGCGGGCCGCCGAGACCGGTGACTTCGTGTCCATCGACCTCACCGCCACCATCGACGGCGAGGAGATCGACTCGGTCTCCGGCATCTCCTACGAGATCGGCTCCGGCAACATGCTCCAGGGCATGGACGAGCAGCTCGTGGGCGCCAGGGCCGACGAGACCAAGACCTTCACCGCCCCTCTCGCCGGCGGCGACAAGGCCGGCCAGGACGCCGAGATCACCCTCAAGGTGCTGTCGGTCAAGGAGCGTCAGCTGCCCGAGCTGGACGACGAGTTCGCCCAGCTGGCGTCCGAGTTCGACACCATGGACGAGCTGCGCGCCGACGTGACCTCCCAGACCGAGCGTGCGAAGAAGTTCGAGCAGGGCGCCCAGGCCCGTGACAAGGTCCTCGCGCACCTGATCGAGACCGTCGACATCCCGCTGCCGGACAGCCTGGTCGCCGAGCAGGTCGCCGCGCACTTCGCCGAGGGCGGCGAGGAGGGCCATGACAACGCGGAGCACCGCGCCGAGGTCGAGGGCAACGTGCGCGAGTCGCTCAAGGCCCAGCTGCTCCTGGACGCCATCGCCGAGGACCGCGAGATCCAGGTCGGCCAGCAGGAGCTCATCGAGTACCTCGTGATGCAGGCCCAGCAGTACGGGATGGACCCCAACCAGTTCGCCCAGATCATGGACGCCAACGGTCAGGTCGGCGCCATGGTCGGCGAGGTCGGCCGCCGCAAGGGCCTGGCCACCGTGCTCGAGGAGATCACGATCAAGGACGCGTCCGGTCGCGTGGTCAACCTGTCCGACCTGGACGTCGAGATCGACGACGAGGCCGACGGGACCGACTCCGAGGACGAGTCCGGCGACCAGGCCAAGGACGAGGACGCCGAGCCGGCCGACAAGGCCGCGAAGAAGGCCGCGGCCGCCAAGGCCGCCGCCACGGACGAGGACGCGGCTCCCGCCCCGGCGGCCGAGACCACGCCCGAGGCCGAGGACGAGGCCGCGGAGGCCCGGCCCGCCAAGAAGGCCACGAAGAAGGCCACGGCCGCCAAGGCAGACGAGGTCTGATCCGCCGCACGCGGCCGAACGCCGCGCGACGTGCTCCGGCCCGTCCGCCCCTGCGGGGGTGGGCGGGCCGCCGCCTTGCGCCCAGGGCGAACACACCCACGGCCGGGAAGGGCAGGTCGGTGCCGGGCGTTACTGTCTCTAGCACGTCCCTGGGCCGCCCACGGCGGCCCGCACCGAAGCGACTAGACAGAGATGAGACCCACGGTGAGCCTGAGCACCCCTGCCACCCCGGTCGCGGCGACCGCACCTGCGGTCGGCCTCGACGACCACATCTACCAGCGGCTCCTGCGCGACCGCATCGTCTTCCTCGGCTCCGACGTGCGCGACGACAACGCCAACGCGATCTGCGCCCAGCTGCTGCTCCTGTCCGCGGAGGACCCGGACAAGGACATCTGGCTCTACATCAACAGCCCTGGCGGCTCGGTGACGGCCGGCATGGCGATCTACGACACCATGCAGTGGATCCCCAACGACGTGTGCACGGTCGCCATGGGCATGGCCGCCTCGATGGGACAGTTCCTGCTCTCCGCGGGCACCCGCGGCAAGCGCTACGCCACCCCGCACGCCCGCATCCTGATGCACCAGCCGCTCGGCGGCATCGGCGGCACGGCGACGGACGTCAAGATCCAGGCCGAGCTGCTCCTGGCGATGAAGAAGGAGATGGCCGAGCTGATCGCCGAGCACACCGGTCAGCCCGTGGACAAGATCACGGCCGACTCCGACCGCGACCGCTGGTTCACCGCCGCCGAGGCCAAGGAGTACGGCTTCGTCGACCACGTCTTCGAGCGCGCGACCCAGACGCCGGGCAGCGGCGGCACGGACGCCTGACCCGCCATACGGCCCCTAGAGACTCCCGGAGAGACCCGATGAACCAGACCCAGCCCATGTATGGCGCCCAGGGCGGCCTCGTCATGCCGACGAGCCGCTACATCCTGCCGCAGTTCGAGGAGCGCACGTCCTACGGGATGAAGCGCACCGACCCCTACACCAAGCTCTTCGAGGACCGGATCATCTTCCTCGGCGTGCAGGTGGACGACGCCTCCGCGGACGACATCATCGCCCAGCTGCTCGTGCTGGAGTCGCAGGACCCGGACCGCGACATCCTGATGTACATCAACTCGCCCGGTGGCTCGTTCACCGCCATGACGGCGATCTACGACACCATGCAGTTCATCCGTCCGGACGTGCAGACCTTCTGCATCGGGCAGGCCGCCTCCGCCGCCGCCGTGCTGCTCGCGGCCGGCGCCCCCGGCAAGCGTTATGCCCTGCCCAACTCGCGCGTGCTGATCCACCAGCCCGCGGTCGAGGGCGGGGGCGGCCAGGCGTCCGACATCGAGATCCAGGCCAACGAGATCTTCCGGATGCGCACCTGGTTGGAGGACACCCTGGCCAGGCACTCGGGGCGCACCCCCGAGCAGGTCCGCGAGGACATCGAGCGCGACAAGATCCTGTCGGCCGAGGCCTCCAAGGACTACGGCCTGATCGACACGGTGGTGGCGAGCCGCAAGGCCTCGGGGCAGTGATCGTCCGGTCGAGGCCCGGCCCCCGAGCGGGTCGGGCCTCGACCGTTCCGTCGCGGCGATTTCGCTGTCGGCTGAACTCGTGCGGCACGCCGGTGAGCGGTCGCACATCCAGGTGTCCTGGACCTTCGGGCCGGGTACCTTCACTGGAGGGAACGGGCGGTTGCCAGCCCGTCGACACGGCAGCGGCCCGCCCGGCCCGCTCGGCACAGGAGGTTGCGGATGGCTCGCATCGGAGACGGTGGGGATCTGCTCAAGTGCTCCTTCTGCGGCAAGTCGCAGAAGCAGGTCAAGAAGCTCATCGCGGGTCCCGGCGTCTACATCTGCGACGAGTGCATCGACCTGTGCAACGAGATCATCGAGGAGGAGCTCTCCGAGGCCCCTGAGACGAGCCTGCACGAGCTGCCCAAGCCGCGGGACATCTTCGCCTTTCTCGAGTCCTACGTCATCGGGCAGGACGGTGCCAAGAAGGCGCTGGCCGTGGCGGTCTACAACCACTACAAGCGCATCAACGCCGGTGCCGCCGGTGGTGCGCCGGGCAAACGGTCCGACGAGCACGTCGACATCGCCAAGTCCAACATCTTGATGATCGGTCCGACCGGCTGCGGCAAGACCTACCTCGCGCAGACCCTCGCCCGGATGCTCAACGTGCCCTTCGCCATCGCGGACGCCACCGCGCTGACCGAGGCGGGGTACGTCGGCGAGGACGTCGAGAACATCCTGCTCAAGCTCATCCAGGCCGCCGACTACGACGTCAAGAAGGCCGAGACGGGCATCATCTACATCGACGAGATCGACAAGATCGCCCGCAAGTCGGAGAACCCCTCGATCACCCGCGACGTGTCCGGCGAGGGCGTCCAGCAGGCGCTGCTCAAGATCCTGGAGGGGACGACGGCGTCGGTGCCCCCGCAGGGCGGACGCAAGCACCCGCACCAGGAGTTCATCCAGATCGACACCACCAACGTGCTGTTCATCGTGGGTGGGGCCTTCGCCGGGCTGGAGCAGATCATCCAGGCACGGGCGGGCAAGCGAGGTCTCGGCTTCGGGTCCGAGCTGGACGTCGCCCGGGAGGCAGGTGCGCCGCGGTTCGCCGAGCTGCAGCCCGACGACCTGATGAAGTTCGGGCTCATCCCCGAGTTCATCGGCCGGCTGCCCGTCGTGGCCACCGTGGACGAGCTCGACCGTGCCGCCCTGGTGCAGATCCTCACCGAGCCGCGCAACGCCCTGGTGAAGCAGTACACCAAGATGTTCGACCTCGACGGGGTCCGGCTGACCTTCACCGAGGACGCGGTCGAGGCCATCGCCGACCGGGCGATCGCCCGTGGCATCGGTGCCCGAGGCCTGCGCGCCATCATGGAGGAGATCCTCCTGCCCGTGATGTTCGACGTGCCGTCCGACGACGCCATCGTCGAGGTGCTGGTGACCGAGGAGACCGTCACCTCGGGCGCCCAGCCCGAGGTGATCCGAGCCAGCGAGGGGCAGACCCGCCGCTCCGCCTGAGTCACCGATCCCGTCGACGGACGCGACGGGCCCGCAGACCATCAGCGGGCTCGTCGCGTCTGCCGGTCTCCCGCCCCTCGTGCTGGGGGGCGTGCGCCCGCGCCCGCCGCCGGGACAGACATGTTCGCTCCGGCGAGACGGACTCATGGCTCGCGGCGACCAGGCGGACCACGCGACGCTTCGCCTCGTCATACGGCCCCCTGGATCGGACCGCCGCCCTCACCACCTCGGGGGTGGCCGCGCCCTCCCCGGCGTGGTGAGGTGGGGGCATGAGTCTCGTGCTGCGCCGGGGCGCCCCGGCCCCCCGGCAGTCCACCCCCACGACCTGCGGGTCCGCCTGCCTGGTCGTGGCCCGGATGCTCGCCGACCCGGAGTACGCCGCGGGGGTGGGCAGCGCGGGCTTCGCGGCCGAGGAGCGCCGGATGCCGCTGTTGACCAACCGGCTCCGGCCGTGGGGGCGGATGCTGCAGCTGCCGTGGCCGCGCTCGCTGGGCACACCGCCGTGGGGGGCCGCGGCGGTGCTCGCCAGGGTGCTCGGGCTCGGGCGGCGCGAGGTGCGGCGGCGGCTGGTGCGGTGGTCCTCCCCGGCGTCGCGGACGGCTCTGCTCGACGGCCTGTCGTCGGGGGTCAGGTCCGGGCGCAGCACGCTGGTGTATGTCGGAAGCCGCTGGCTGCCCCGGCATGTCGTGCTGCTGGTGCCGCCCGCCGACGGGATGGGGGTGGACGTCTACGAGCCCTCGGCCGGTCAGGTGCTGCCCCTGGACACCGACGACTTCCGGCGCGGGCTGACGACGCTCGCCGGATGGACGCGGGTCTGGCTCGTGGTGGCCGCCGCCGAGGACCTGCCGTGAGGCTGGACCCGCGCACCCCCGTCGTCGTCGGGGTGGGGGAGTGCAGCGAGCGCCTCGCCGACCCGGGCTACGCCGCGCTCCCGCCCGCCGAGCTGGCCGCCCGGGCGGTGTCGGCGGCGCTCGTGGACGCCACACCCCGGGTGGGTCTCGGGGCGCTGCGCCGAGTCGTGGACGTGGTCGCGGACATCCCGCAGTTCGCCGTGTCGACACCCGATGCCGTTGCGCCGCTGGGGCATCCGGACAACATGCCCCGAGCCGTCGCCGCCCGGGCCGGGCTGGCGCCGCGGCACGCGATCACCGCCGACGCCGGCGGCCAGGGTCCCCAGCACCTGGTCACCGAGCTGATGGGCATGGTGGCGCGGGGCGAGTGCGACCTGGCGGTGGCGTGCGGCGCGGAGGCCCTGTCGACGACCCGCCACCTGCTGAGTCGGCCGCCGACCGAGCGGCCGTGCTGGTCGGAGTCCGTGGGTGGTCACCGCGAGTGGCGTGGCTACGGCCTCGAGGGGCTCGTCGACTTCGACGACGTGGGGCACATCGACGCGCCCTCGACGTATGCGCTCTTCGAGCGGGCCCGGCAGCGGCGTCTGGAGCGCGAGACCGGGCTCCCCGCAGAGGAGTACGACCAGACGATGGCCGAGCTGTTCGCGCCGTTCTCGCAGGTGGCGGCGACCCACCCGCACTCGGCCCTGCGCGAGTCCTTCACGCCCGCACAGCTGCTCGCGGTCAGCGACCGCAATCGGCTGGTGGCGCAGCCCTATCGCAAGCTCCTGGTCGCCCGGGACCTGGTCAACCAGGGCGCCGCGGTGGTCGTCACCTCCGTGGAGCGGGCGACGAGTCTCGGTGTGCCGCAGGACCGCTGGGTGTCCCTGCACGGTCACTGCGACACCGTCGAGCGACCGCTGCTGGAGCGACCCGACCTGGGGGCCTGTCCCGCCGCCGTCGCGGCGATCGGGTCCGCGCTCGGTCTCGCCGGGGTGGGCCTGGACGAGGTGCGGCACCTGGACCTCTACTCCTGCTTCCCGATCGCGGTGTCCGCTGTGTGCGACGGACTCGGCCTGGCGCCCGACGACCCGCGCGGGCTGACGCTGACCGGGGGACTGCCCTACTTCGGCGGGCCCGGCAACGACTACACCATGCACGCCATCGCCGCGGCCGTGCACCGGCTGCGCGAGACCCCCGGCGAGCTCGCCCTGACCACGGCGAACGGCGGTGTGCTCTCGAAGTACTCGGTCGGCGTGTGGGGCACCGTGCCGCGGCCCTGGCAGCCGGGGGAGTCCGCAGCGGTGCAGGCGGCGCTGGACGCGGCACCACGCGAGCTCCCGCCCACCCCTGCGGGTCCCGAGACGTGGACGATCACCCACGACCGTGACGGCGCGCGGCGGGCCACCGTGGTCGCGCGCGACGAGAAGGGGCGGCGCACGCTGCGGCATACGACGGATCAGGACGAGATCGCCGCTCTGGCCTGACCAGGCACGGTGCGGACCATGGCGTGGTGGGCCGCTCCCGGCCGCCGGGAGCGGCCCGCCACGGCGGAGCGGTCAGGCGCAGGGGTCGTCGGCCTTCTTCTGCTCCTCGGGGAGCGGGCTCTGCCCGGACACCTTCCACTGGCCGCCGACGTTGCGCAGGTCGAACTGCTGGGCGTCCTTGGCGGTGCCCTTCATCACGCAGGCTGCGACGGTGGCCTGGTCGCCCTCCAGACCCACCACCTTCGGCTGGGTGCCCGGAGCCAGACGGATCCCGTTCTTGGCGGCGAAGTCGGTGGCGCCGGCGAGGATCGTCGGCTCCGGCGAGGGGTTGGCGGAGGTCGTGACGGTGCCTGACGTGCCGCCCGAGCAGGCGGAGGCGGTGAGGAGGACGGCGATGGCGATGAGGGGCAGCTGGTTCTTCACGGATCTCTCGATTCGGGTGTGGTCAAGCGATGTCAGGTCGGGTCAGGAGGTCGGTGAGGTCGTGCCCACCCTGGTGGAGTAGCGGTAGATCGCCACCACGTGGACCGCCGGCACCAGGAGGATTCCGGCGAGGAAGGGCCACGGCGCCGCGAGGACGAATCCTGGCTGCGCCGCGAACCAGGCGGCAGGAGCGGCGGCCGACAGCAGGCCCAGCGCGATCGCGCACCCGGTGAGCAGGAGGTTCTCCAGGAGCATGACGCGGCGGATCTGGTGAGAGGTGAGACCGAGGGTGAGGTAGGCGCGCCACGAGGCCGCCCAGGTCTTGACGTTCTCCTGCAGGATGGCGATCGACACGACCAGAGCCAGGCCCATGCCGAAGACGACGCTGAGCAGCACCCGCGGATCCAGCCCTCGGTCCGCTCTGGGCTCGTAGACCTGCAGGTGATCGCGCGAGAGGCCGGCAGCGCGCAGGGCGTCGAACGCGGTCCGCTGGGAACGCTCGTCGGCGGAGAACACGAACATGCGCGGGGGAGCGACCGCGAGGCCGAGTCGAGCCGCGCCCGCGGGGGTCACCGCCAGCCCGAAGAGTCGGTTGGCGTACGCCGCGGTGAACGCCATGGCAGGGATCTGCCGAATCTCTGCGGCCGGCCGCTGCGCCAGGTCCTGAAGCGGGTCCATCAGCGGCAGGCGCAACGCATAGCTGGTCTCGGTGTGGTCCGGCCGGTTCAGACGGACCGGATCGCCGCGCTCGAAGGCTGCTGCGACCGCAGGGGGCAGCGCCTGCCCACCGAGACGCGCGAGGTCTGCCGCCGACGACACGACAGCCACCGGTGTCGGACTCCCGGTGAGATGCGGAACCATGGCCGGGCGACCGTTCGGCAGAACCGCGTCGGACACCGGCACAGCGCGCTGACCCGGAAGGGCTCGCCGAACGGCAGCCAGGGCGCGGGGGTCCGGCGGATCGGATGTCCGGCCTTCCCCGTTGACCACGAGGAGCTGTCCAGGAGGAGCCGGCGGCGCGTAGTTCACCTCGTTGGTCCGAGCGGAGCTCTGCAACAGGATCCCGAGGCCCAGAGGCAGACCCACGGCCAGGGTGAGGATGGCTGTCGCCAGCCCTGCCCGCGCCATACCTGCGGCCAGGTGCACCTTGACCAGGTGCTGGCGCAGGTCGTCCCTGCGGAGCCACCGGGCCGCCAGCGCGACCAGGTCAGGCGCCAGCAGAGCAGCGAGCACGGCCGCGGCGAGCCCCAGGAAACCCTGGGAGAAGACGGCCGACGGCTCCGTGGAGCACACGAGCGCCACCCCCAGGCAGAGCGCGGCACCGGTCCGGCGGGCCAGTGCCGGCCACAGGCGACGCGCCCGCCGCCGTCGCGTGCGCTGACTGTCCGCACGCCACGTGAGGCGCAGCGCCCCGGCGGCCGCTGCCGTCGCGCACGTCGCGGCCAGGACCGTGGGGAGGAGGTCAGCAGCCCGAGGACCGGGCGTCGGCGGCAGCGTGTGCGGGACACGGCCCGCCAAGAGGGCGCGGGCAGGCAGCACGAGGAGCCAGGACAGCGCGGTGCCCATCAGTGCGCTGCCTGCGCAGGCGGCGCCGAGGGTGGCCGAGGCCGACAGCACGAGCGGGCGGCGGGAGAACCCGACGTCGGCGACGGTCCGCAGACCACGACGTGCCGCGCGGGCGGAGCCGATGCCCAGCAGGAGCCCCAGGACGCCCGAGACGCCGAGCACCGGGCCGAGCGCCATGGAGACGTTTCGGTCGGCGATGGCCCGGGTCTCTTTGCCCACCAGCTGGTTCCGGGTCTCGACGTCGGCGGCCAAGCCGGCGGCCGCTGCTTCCCGGAAGGGGGCAGCCACGGCCACGGCGGCGATCTCGGCCATGGCCCGCTCGTCGGGCGGGCCGCTCCCCAGGACGAAGGCATCGGTCTCGACGGGCCTGGCGATCGCCTGTCGTCCGGTGTCGTGGATGACCTTGGCGATGGTCCCGGGTGCCGTCAGGATGGCGCTGCTGCCCGGGTAGAGACGACTCCTGACCACGCCCGTCACCTGCAGGCGGGAGGCGCCGGTGGCCACGGACAGGATGGAAGGGCCACCGAGGTCCCGGTCCAGGCCCTCAGCGAGGGCGACCTGCCCGGGAGCTGTCGGCCAGGTGCCCGTCATCAGCTCGAACTCCGTCGACAGCGCACCTGGTCCCCAAGGCCGTTCCTTCGCGCTGACCGCGTTGGTGGACCCGATCTCGCCGCTGGCCCCCCTCGGCATCGGCGCCATGCTCATGTGCGTGGTCTTCGCCGGCGGCCACGTGTCGGGGGCCCACGTCAACCCGGCGGTCAGCCTCGCCGCCATGGTCCGCGGGCGCCTCACCCCTGCCCTGATGGGGCAGTACTGGCTCGCCCAGCTGGCCGGCGGCCTCCTCGGTGCCCTGGTGGCGACCTTCGTGACCCACCGCACCGGCGCTGCGGCCCCCTGGACCTGGTCGCCGCGGCGACCGTGGAGCTCCTGTTCACCTTCGCGCTGTGCGGGCTCGTACTCGGCGTCGCCACCAGCCGCAACCACCCCGGAAACCACTTCTACGGCGTGGCCATCGGTTTCACCGTCCTCGCCGGCGCGGTCTCGGTGGGGTCCGTCTCCGGGGCGGCGTTCAACCCGGCCGTCGCGGTCGCGCTGGTGCTGATGGGCTTGCTGGGGGTCGTCCCGGCTGCCGTCTTCGTGGTGGTCCAGCTGCTGGCGGCCGTGGCCGCGGCCCTTGCCTTCCGCACCGTCCACCGCGGCGACCGCTGAGCCGGGCGTCTCGCGCTCTCGACGGGGCGCAGGGTCGGTCCTGCGCCCCGCACGGTCGGAGCCTGGCTGTCGACCACGACAGCCAGGCTCCGACCTGCACCCGGGGGGACGGCGGGGGAGCCGATCCGTCAGCGGCCGGGGCAGATCGTGGACTTCATGGCGGAGTAGGCCTTGGGGTCCTTCGTCGCGCTGCACAGCAGGTCGGCGTAGCGGGTGTCGTCGTCGACATACCGCTTGAACCAGGCCGTGGTCATCTCGGCGAGCCGGGCGTCGGGCTTGAGGGGCAGCAGGTGCTGGGCGCCGGTCAGCTCGACCCAGGCACGCTGGTCGGCCTTGGTCAGCGAGGCGTACATGGGGATCGAGTGCATGGAGTTGGGGGCCGTGGTGTCCTTCTGAGCGGCGAGCACCAGCGACGGGGACGTCGTGGCCGGGAACGACCGGATGCTGTCCCACGGGAAGACGTTGACGACCGCCTTGAGGTCAGGCCGCGACTCGCCCACCCGCAAGGACCCGCCCCCGCCCATGGAGTAGCCCCACACACCGAGGCGGGTACGGTCCAGGACGCCCTCGGCCAGGGGGGTGTCCTTGAGCCAGGCCAGACCGCCCTGGAGCGCCTCGGCCCGGCGGGGGGTGCCGTCCAGGGTGCCCTTGGCGTCGATCAGCAGGACCACGAAGCCCTGGGACGCCAGGCGCGGTGCCAGCCAGGCCACGGTGCTGCGCGTGCCGCTCCAGCCCGGGATGAGCACGACCCCGCCGAAGGTCCCCTGCGAGGTGTCCTTGGGCAGGAAGAGGTCACCGCCGCCGAAACGGGGGGTGGACGCTGCCGGGATGACGGTCTTGGAGATCTCGAAGGGGCCGTCCACCTGGGCGGAGGTCGCCGTGGGGGCGGGGCCGCGCTGGTAGGGGTGGGCGTCGTCGGCGACGGCGGCGCCGGGGGCGGCCGTCCCGACCGTGGCGGCGAGGATCGCCGCCGTCACGAAGGTCGCGGATCGGCGTGCGGTGATGGTCATGAGGGCCTCCCAAGAGATGTGCTGCCACCTTCCCGGCAGGCGGCAGCGAGCTGATGTCACGCCGGGTCGGGCCCGACCCCCGGGACGGCACGGCGATGCTACTCGCCCGTTACGGTGCCTCGTCCAGGCCGGCACGACGCCCAGCCGGACCGGTGGAGAGCGGCCACCGCCGGTGCGGTCGCCGCCCTCCACCGAGGCGCCCGGTCGTCAGGCCCTGGGCTTCTTCTCCGCCGGGATCAGCTCGACGTCGCCGACCGTGAGGGTCTCGCCCTCGGCGAGCGTCATACCGCTGATGTTGCCCGTGGCGCGCAGGTCGGCTTCGGCCAGACGGAGCTGGGCGACCTGGTCGGCCGGCGCGGTGAGCGTCATCGCCGTGATCTGCGAGCGCATGCCGACCTTGGCCTCGGACTTGGCCTTGCGCACCCCGATCAGCGCCGCCGACACCGTGGTCAGCAGGCTCGCGTCCCCAGCGGCCGCGACGCCGCTGAGCTCCTCCTGGGTGGGCCAGGGCTGCCGGTGGACCGTGCCCTCGCGGAACCAGCTCCACACCTCCTCGGTGGCATAGACCAGGACGGGCGCGAACAGGCGCAGCAGCACGTCGAGGGCGATCCGCAGCGCCGCACGCGCGGACGCGGCGCCGACCTCGCCGCGGCCGCCGTGGGCCCGGTCCTTGACCAGCTCGATGTAGTCGTCGCAGAAGGTCCAGAAGAAGGTCTCGGTCACCTCGAGCGCCCGGGTGTAGTCCATCGACTCGTAGGCCCCCGTGGCCGTCCGGACCACGTCGGCGAGCGCGGCCAGCATGGCCTGGTCCAGCGGCTCGGTGACCTGCTCGTCGAGCACACCGTCGACCTCGCCGAAGGACAGCGCGAACCTGCTGGCGTTGAGCAGCTTGATCGCCAGGCGGCGGCCGACCTTCATCTGCGCCTCGTCGAGGGCGGTGTCGGTGCCCAGGCGGGCGGCCCCGGCCCAGTAGCGGATCGCGTCGGTGCCGTGCTGGCGGAGCATGTCGACGGGCGTGCTGGCGTTGCCCTTGGACTTGCTCATCTTCTTGCGGTCGGGGTCCAGGATCCAGCCGTTGACGGTGGCGTCGGTCCACGGCAGCGAGCCGTGCTCCAGGTGGGCGCGGACCATGGTCGCGAACAGCCAGGTGCGGATGATGTCGTGGCCCTGCGGGCGCATGTCGAAGGGGAAGAGCTTGGCGAACAGCTCGGGGTCGGAGCCCTGCCCGCCGGCGCGCCAGCCCGCCGCGATCTGCGGGGTCAGCGAGGACGTCGCCCAGGTGTCCATGACGTCGGTGTCGCCCACGAAGCCGCCGGCCTGGCCGCGCTGGGACTCGGCATACCCCGGGGCCGGCTCGGACGCGGGGTCGACGGGCAGCTGGTCCTCGGCCGGCACGATCCGCTCGTCCCAGAGCACCTCGCCGTGCTCGTCCACGCGATACCACACCGGGATCGGCACGCCGAAGAAGCGCTGGCGGGAGACCAGCCAGTCGCCGTTGAGCCCGCCGACCCAGTTGTCGTAGCGGGAGCGCATGTAGGCCGGGTGGAAGTCCAGCTCGCGGCCGCGGGCGCGCATCGCCTCGCGCAGGTCCTCGTCGCGCCCGCCGTTGCGGATGTACCACTGCCGGGAGGTGACGATCTCCAGCGGCTTGTCGCCCTTCTCGAAGAAGTTGGCCTTGCGCTGGGTCTTCCTGGGCTCGCCGTCCAGGTCCCCGGACTCGCGCAGCGCGGCCACGACGGCCTCGCGCGCCGAGTGGGTGGTCCTGGTGGCCATCTCGGCATACACCGCCCGGCCGCCCTCGGAGGTCAGCCAGTCGGGCGTCTCGGCCTGGATCCGCCCGTTGCGGGTGATGATCGAGCGCATCGGCAGCTGCAGCTCGCGCCACCACTGCACGTCGGTGAGGTCGCCGAAGGTGCAGCACATGGCGATGCCGGCGCCCTTGTCCATCTCGGCGGCGGCGTGCGCGAGCACGGGCACCTCGACGTCGAACAGCGGCGAGCGCACCGTGCTGCCGAACAGCCCCTGGTAGCGCTCGTCGTCGGGGTGGGCGATGAGGGCGACGCACGCGGGGAGCAGCTCGGGGCGGGTGGTCTCGATGAAGACCGGCTCGCCGTCCGCGGCGTGGAAGGACACCCGGTGGTAGGCGCCCGGGTAGTCGCGCGCCTCGAGCTCGGCCTGCGCCACCGCCGACTGGAAGGTCACGTCCCACAGGCCCGGCGCCTCGGCCTGGTAGGCCTCACCCCGCTCCAGGTTGCGCAGGAAGGCCTGCTGGGCGGTGGCCCGCGAGTGGGTGTCGATGGTGCGGTACTGCACGTCCCAGTCCAGGCTCAGGCCCAGCATCCGGAAGGTGTCCTCGAAGGTCTTCTCGTCCTCGACGGTCAGTACGTCGCACAGCTCGATGAAGTTCCGGCGGCTGATGGGCACCTGGTCGGCGGCCTTGACCGACCTGCCCTCCGCGCCCTGCAGCGGCGGCCGGAAGTCCGGGTCGTAGGGCAGCGTCGCGTCGCCGCGGACGCCGTAGTAGTTCTGCACGCGCCGCTCGGTGGGCAGGCCGTTGTCGTCCCAGCCGATCGGGTAGAACACCTCGTGCCCGGTCATGCGCTTGTAGCGCGCGAGGCAGTCGGCCTGGGTGTAGCCGAAGACGTGACCGATGTGCAGCGAGCCGGACGCGGTGGGGGGTGGGGTGTCGATCGCCCAGACCTGCTCCCGGGGCAGCTCCATCGCGCGCGCCCGGTCGAAGCGGTAGGTGCCCTGGTCGCCCCATACGGCCGCCCACTTGTCCTCCAGACCGTCGAGGGACGGCTTGTCGGGGACGCGGGAGCTGGGCAGGTCGGTGGTCATGCGCGCGATTGTCCCATCCGGGCGCCGCGGCGGGCGAATCCTCGGGTGGGTGTGGGCGGGGCTCCTCGGGTGGGTGTGGGCGGGGCGACCCGTGGGTAGGCTGCGAACCATGGCGAGTGTGTGGGAGATGCTGCAGAGGGACCCGGTCTACACCCCCGTGATCGGGGCGGTGCGTGCCCTCTTCAAGGCGCAGGGGACGAGGTTCAAGATCACCGGGGCGCACCACGTCCCGCGGCAGGGGTCGGCGGTGATGATGATCAACCACACCGGCTACTTCGACTTCATGTATGCTGGCTACGCGGCGCTGCCCGCCGGCCGTCTGGTGCGGTTCATGGCCAAGGAGAGCATCTTCGGCAACGCGGTGGCGGGGCCGCTCATGCGCGGCATGCGGCACATCTCGGTGGACCGCTCCGCGGGGGCCGGGGCCTATGCCGACGCCCTGCGCGCGCTGCGGGCCGGCGAGATCATCGGCATCTTCCCCGAGGCGACGATCTCGATGTCCTTCGAGCCCAAGGCCTTCAAGTCGGGCGCGGTGCGCATGGCCCAGGAGACGGGCGCGCCGATCCTGCCCGTCGCGATCTGGGGCTCGCAGCGCGTGTGGACCAAGGCCCTGCCGAGGCGGCTGGGTCGCCACCACGTCCCGGTGGGCATCACGGTGGGCCCGCCCGTGCACGTCGGCCCGCAGGACGACGTGGTCGAGGTGACCGCGCGGATCCGCGAGACGATGATCGCCATGCTGCACGAGCTGCAGGAGGCCTACCCGGCCTGGCCGGACGAGGAGCGGCGGCTGCTGCCGCGGCGGCTCGGCGGCACGGCACCCTCCCCTGAGGAGGCCGCGCGCCTGGAGGCCGAGCTGCGGGCCAAGGGCGTCGTGACGACGGACCCGGTGGCCGTCGACCCGGTGCCGGGCGCACCCGCGGTGGGCGACCCGCGCGGCACCAGGCCCGCCGGCACCGGCGGCCGCCACCGCTCCTGAGGGCTCGTCCGGGTGGTCGCCGCGCGAGCGACCACCCGGGCCCGGCGTGACCTGTCGGACCGGCTCAGTCCGCCTGGCCCGGCGCGGTCGCGTAGCGCGCCGCGAGCGCCGAGCACCACATGAGCTGTGCCTGATGGAAGACCATGAGCGGCAGCACCATCAGGCCCACCGGCTGACCGGCGAAGAGCACGAGCGCCATCGGCAGGCCGGACGCCAGCGACTTCTTGGTGCCGCAGAACTGGATCGCGATCTGGTCTCCGCGGTCGAAGCCCAGCCGCTCGGCCACCCACCGGGTCAGCCAGAGCATGCACGCCAGGATCGCCAGGCAGATCACGAGCACGCCCAGCAGCGCCGGCCCGGTCACCCGGGACCAGATGCCCTCGCGCATCCCCGCGGAGAAGGCCGAGTAGACCACCAGCACGATCGATCCGCGGTCGACGAGCTTGAGCGGGGCGGCGTGGGCCGTGACCCAGGGCCGGATCCACCGGCCCGCGACCTGACCGAGGACGAAGGGCAGGAGCAGCTGGACGCCGATGTCCCCGAAGGCCTTCGGCGAGACGGAGACCGTGCCGGTCGTGGTCATCAGGGCCATGACGAGCAGGGGCGTGAGCACCACGCCGAGGAGGTTGGACGCCGAGGCGCTGACGATGGCCCCGGCGACGTTGCCGCGGGCCACCGAGGTGAAGGCGATGGACGACTGCACGGTCGACGGCACCAGCGTGACGTAGAGCAGACCCGCCGCCAGCGGGTCCCCCAGCAGCGGCCGCAGCACCGGCGTCAGCGCGATCCCGAGCAGCGGGAAGGCCGCGAAGGTGAACCCGAGGATCACCGCGTGCAGGCGCCAGTGCCGCAGCCCCGCGAGCGCCTCCTGCGGGGACAGCCGGGCGCCGTACAGGAAGAACAGCGCGAAGATCGCGACCGCGACCACGGTGTCGAGGACCGGGACCGCGCCGCCGCGGGCCGGCAGGACGCTCGCCACGAGGGCGGCGACGACGATCGCGAGCAGGAAGGGGTCGGGGCGGAGCTTGGCGAGCACCCCTCAGTCTCCCCCCGGTCGGCCGGCCGGCCCAAGCAGGCCCGGGCCGGCGGTCGCCGGCGCGCCGCTCAGACGGCGAAGCCCAGGTGGGCGAGCGCCTGGCGCAGCAGGGTGCCGTGGCCGCGCCCCATCTCCTCGGCGACCCCTCGGCTGCGCGCCTCGTCGGGGGTGAGCCAGGCCAGGTCGAGCGCGTCCTGGGAGGGCGTGCAGTCCCCGGCGACCGGCACGACGTAGCCGAGCGCGACCGCGTGCTGGCGTGGGTCGTGAAAGGGGGTCACCCCCGGGGTGGGGAAGTACTCCGACACCGTGAACGGCTGCGGGGACAAGGGGATCCGGGGCATCGCCAGCGGACCGAGGTCCTTCTCGACGTGGCGCAGCAGGGCGTCCCGCAGCCGCTCGTGGTAGAGCACCCGGCCGCTCACCAGCTCGCGGGCGACCGTGCCGTCGCCGCTGACCCGCAGCAGCGTGCCCAGGTGGGTGACCTCACCCCGGTCGTCGACCCGCACCGGCACCACGTCGACGTAGAGGATCGGCAGGCGTTCCCGAGCCTGCTCCAGGCTCTCGTGGCTGAGCCAGGCGGCGGAGGGGTCGACGTCCGTCGGGTTCATGGGCTCATTGCACCACGCGGCGGGGCGTGTCGCCGGGTGAGCCGCGCGGGTCCCGACTCTCGTCCGGCCCCGGGGTGCATGCCGGCCTCCGGCGCCGGGCTCCGGTCTGGCGACCGGGCCGGCCCCCGCTCGGTCGGCCCCCGCTCGGTCGGCTCGCACTCGGGTCGGCCCAGGGGCGCCCTGATCAGGCGGTCGGCCAGAGGACCCGTCCGGGGTTCATGATCCCGAGCGGGTCGAAGAAGTGCTTGAGCCCGCGCTGCCGCTCGATCTCCGCCGCGCCGAGCTCGGTGGCGAGCCAGTCGCTCTTGAGGATCCCCACCCCGTGCTCACCGGTGATGGTGCCGCCGAGCTCCAGGGTGACCGCCACCAGCGCGGTGATGGCGTCGTGCGCCCGCCGGGTCTGGTCCGGGTCGGCCGGGTCGAAGTAGACCGTCGGGTGCATGTTGCCGTCGCCGCCGTGCCCGGCCGTGACGATCCGGGTGCCGTGCTGCTCGCCGATCTCGTAGCCGCGCTCGATGAACTCCGCCAGCGCCTGCACCGGCACGCACATGTCCTCGGTGAGGTTGTGCCCGAGCCGGTCCAGGGCGTGCGAGATCGCCCGGCGCCCGGCCATCAGGGTGTGCGACGCCTCGGGCGTGGTCGCCACCTCGACCGTCGCCGCCCCCGCCGCCGAGCACACCTCGGCGTAGCGGGCGACGTCCTCGGCGGTGTGCCCCGGACGGTCGGACTGCACGAGCAGGGCGGCCTGCACCCCTTGCGGGTAGCCGTAGTCGCCATACGCCTGGACGGCCGCCACGGTGGGCCCGTCCATCAGCTCGAGCAGGCTGGGGCGGTGGCGCTCGCGACGCAGGGCGACGATGGCGTCGCAGCCCGCCCGCAGCGTGGGGAAGGTCGCGAGGACGGTCGCCGGCTGTTCGGGCCGGGGCCCCAGGCTCGCCCAGACGCGGGTCACGACGCCGAGCTGGCCCTCCGAGCCCACGAACAGGCCGGCGAGGTCGAGCCCGGCGACGCCCTTGGCGGTGCGGTGCCCGGTGCGCATGACCTCGCCCCCGGGCAGCACGACCTCCAGGGCCCGGACCGACGCCGCGGTGTCGCCGTACTTCAGGCAGCACAGGCCGCCCGCGTTGGTCGCGACGTTGCCGCCCACCGTGGAGATGGCCACGGACGCCGGGTCGGGTCCGTAGTGCAGGCCGGCGTCGCTCGCCGCGGACTTGAGCTCGGAGGTGATGACGCCCGCCTGGACCACCGCCAGGGCCTCGATCGGGTCCACGTCCTCGATGGCGTTCATCGCCTCGAGGTTGAGCGCGATCCCGCCCTCCAGGGGGACCGCGCCCCCGGCGAGGCCGGTGCGCGCGCCCTGCGGGACGACCGGCAGCCGCTCGGCCGCGGCCCACTCCAGCGCCGCCACCACGTCGTCCAGGTCCCGGGCCCGGACCAGCGTGAAGTCCTCCGGCGCCGGGATGCCGAGCGCGGCGTCCTGGGCGTGCCGGGCGAGCTCGGCGGGATCGCGCGTGCACGCGGCGGCGAGCGCCTCGGGCGGGGTGGGGTCTGACCATTGGCTCATGGAGAAAGCCTAGTCAGGGGGCGGTTCCGGCGCGCGGGAAGGCGTCGGGCAAGGTATGTGCCATGAACATCGTCACGAGCGAGCAGATGAAGACCCTGCTGGCCCAGGCCCCTGCCAACCCCCGCGTCGTCGCGACCGGCAACCACGTCCCGCCGTGGGCGCTGCTCAAGGTCATCGACGAGGCGCTGCCGGAGTACCGCCTCAACATGCTCAACGCGCCGGCGGGCATCTCGACCCGCGAGGGCGTGAGCCACGAGTCCTGCTTCGTCGGCGTCGGCATGCGCAAGCTGCCGACCCTGCACTACACCCCGGCACGACTGTCCCTGGTGCCCGCGCTCTTCCGCTCGACGATGGCCCCCGACATCACCGCCGTCCACGTCTCCGAGCCGATCAACGGCAAGGTCTCCCTCGGTGTGGAGATCAACGTCATGGTCGCCGCCATCGAGGCGGTCAAGGAGCGCGGCGGACTGCTCGTCGCCCAGGTCAACAAGCACATGCCCTACACCTACGGCGACGGCGAGTTCCCGGTCGAGATCTTCGACGCCTTCCTCGAGGCCGACGAGTCGATCGCCTCCGAGCACGGCCCGGCCGCCCCGGACGCCGCCACGGCCCACATCGGCGAGCTCGTCGCCGGCCGCGTCGGCAACGGTGCCACCCTCCAGCTCGGCATCGGCGCCGTCCCCGACGCGACGCTGCCCGGTCTGGCCCGACGGCACGACCTCGGCATCTGGACCGAGATGTTCTCCGACGGCGTGCTCACCCTGGACCGCGCGGGCGCCCTGGACGACACCCGCCCGATCGTCGCGTCCTTCGCCTTCGGCTCCCAGGAGCTCTATGACTGGTGCCACCTGAACTCGCGCGTCATCATGCGCCGCACCGAGATCACCAACGACCCCGGTCAGATCGCCAAGCAGCCGCAGATGACCTCCATCAACACCGCGCTGCAGGTCGACCTGCTCTCCCAGGCCAACGCCTCGCGGATCAAGGCGCGCATCCACTCCGGCTTCGGCGGGCAGACCGACTTCATCGTCGGCGCCCTGCACTCGCGCGGCGGGCAGGCCATGATGGCGCTGCGCTCCTGGCACCCCAAGGCCAATGTCTCCACCATCGTGCCGATGCTCACCGAGCCGACCACGTCCTTCCAGCACTCCGCCGTGATCACCGAGCACGGCGTCGCCGAGGTCTTCGGCCACGAGGAGAAGGTCCAGGCGCGCAACATCATCGAGAACGCCGCGCACCCCGACGTGCGCGAGTCGCTGTGGGAGGGCGCGCGCGAGCTCGGCCTGGCCTGAGCCGATCGTCGCCCCCACGAGGGGAAGGCCCGGTGCACGACATGTCATCGTCGCGCACCCGGCCTTCCCCTCACGCCGTATGGCGACCGCTCAGCGCCCCTCCGGCGGGCTGCCGGCGGCGAAGCCGCGGGCCTGGGTCGTGAACATCGCGGCGTAGCGGGCAGGTTGCCGCATGAGCTCCGCGTGCGTCCCGCACTCGACGAGCCGACCCTCGTCCAGGACCACCACGAGGTCCGCCGCCGCAGCCGTGCCGAGCCGGTGGGTCACGACGACGGTGATGCCGCCGTCCCGGGCGCGCGTGCGGGCGGTGTCGAGGTAGGCCGCCAGCAACCGATCCTCCACGTGCGGGTCGAGCGCGGAGGTCGGCTCGTCGAGGACGGTCAGCGACGAGTGGGGGCGCATCATCCCGCGGGCGGTGGCGAGGCGCTGCCACTGCCCGCCGGAGAGACCGACGCCCTCGGGCCAGCGACTGCCGAGCTGGGTGTCGAGCCCGGCCGGCAGCCTCTCGATCACCTCGTGGGCGTGGGCGCGGTCGAGCGCGCCCCGGACGGCCTCCTCACGGTCGGGGGCCCGGAGGTCCCCGGCGGCGACGGCCTCCCGGGCGGTGAGCTCGGGCCGCGCGTGCTGCTGGACGACGACGGTGCAGCGGGCGTGCCAGGCCGTCAACGGGAGCGCGGCGAGGGGAACGCCGTCCATGGCGACCTGCCCCTCCGTCGGGGTGAGCAGCCCCAGGATCACCTGGGCCAGGGTGCTCTTGCCGGCGCCGTTCCTGCCGACCAGCGCGACGACGCTGCCGGGTGGGATGGTCAGGCTGACCTCCGCGAGGGCGTCCGTCTGGGCGCCGGGATAACGCACCCGGACCCGGTCGAGGGTGAGCCCCCGGGTGCGGTCGCCGGGCGGGACGTCGCTCGTGTCGCGCCTCGAGCTCTCCTGGTCGGCCGCGGCGAGCACGGCGCGCAGATGGCCGACCGTCCGCCCCACCGTTGCCAGCTCGCGCAGCCCGGCCTGGATCCCCCGGAAGGTGCCGTGGGTGGTGGTCGCGGTGGACACGGCGACCGTGGCGGCATACAGGGTGACGTGTCCCCGGGACAGGTCGGTCATGATCCACGCGAGGACGCCCAGCGCGACCGCCGCATAGACCGCGGACGAGGCGATCATCACCAGGCCGGCCGTGACGTCGCGGTGAAGCCGCGGACGTTGCCACTGCCGGGTCCGCTCCAGGATCGCCTCGGTGAGGAAGGCCTGCCCGCCCACGACGCGCAGCTCGGCCCCGGGGCCTGGCTCGGCCAGGAGGGACAGCAGGTATTCCGCGCAGGCTCCTGGGGGAGCGCTCGCCTGCTCGGCCCGCTCGTCCATCCGCACCACGGCACCGGTCAGGGTGACCTGGAGCGCCGACACGAGGAGCAGCAGGCCGAGGCGCAGGTCGGCCGTCAGGGCCACCGTGGCGACGGCGACTGGCGAGACGATGGCCAGCACGGAGTGCAGGCTGCTGTTCACCGCGCCACCGAGGACTCCTTTCTGCTCGTGCAGGAGGCGGATGGCGTGGGTGACTCGTCCGTCCTGGTAGAGGTCCAGCGTGGGCGTGTCCGCGACGGCCCGGGTGGCTCTGGCGAGCAGCTCGTCCCCGACCGCGTCGACGAGGGCGATCCGGGCGCTGATGCCTGCCATCTGGACGGCCAGCGGAGCGGCCCCCAGGAGCACGATCAGGGCGGCGGCCAGCGCGACCTGGCCGCCGTGGCGTGCCGCGAGGCCCGCGACCAGCAGGCCGAGCAGCATCGGCATGGCCGCCTGGGCCAGGCTCAGCAGGGACTGGACGACCACGACCATCAGCGCTCGCGGAGAGACCCGCCACGAGACGGCGACGAGGAAGGTCAGGGCACGCAGGGACTCACGCACGGGACACCTCCGTCGTCCGGTCCTGGGAGGCATAGCGGGCGGCCTGGGTGCGGAACATCTCGGCATAGCGACCGCCCTCGGCCAGCAGCTCGTGCGGGTGGCCGTCCTCCACGATCCTCCCGTGCTCCAGGACCAGCACCCGATCCATCTGGTGCACCGCTGCCATCCGGTGGGACACCAGGACGATCGTGGCGGCTCCGGCTTCCTGGAGCACCGTGGCGAAGACGCCGAGCTCGGCGTGGGCGTCCAAGGCGGACGTCGGCTCGTCCAGGAGCAGGACCTGCGCCCCGCGACGCACCCGCAGGAGCGCCCGCGCCAGGGCGAGCCGCTGCCACTGTCCTCCGGAGAGGTCGACCCCCTCCGCCTCGCCCGGCTCCAGGACGGTGTCCAGGCCTCGGGGGAGACCGGCGACGTGCGCGTCGAGCCCCACGCCGCGGAGCACGTCCCGCAGCTGGGAGTCCTCGGCGGCGAGGCCGAGCGTGAGGTTCTCCCGGACCGTGAGGCGATAGCGTGGCGGGTCCTGCCAGACGGCGGCGACCAGGTCGGTGCCCGGTGCCGGGGGCAGGCCCACGATCTGCCCCGTCGAGGGGCGGCGCAGCCCGGCGACGAGCGAGAGCGCGGTGGACTTGCCCGCGCCGTTGGCGCCGACGAGGGCGACGCGCTGCCCGGGCGGGAGCAGCACGGTGACGTGGTCCAGGGCTGGCGCCGAGGCGCCGGGGTAGGTGTAGGTCACGTCGACCAGTCGCACTCCCTCACCCCGGGGCACGGGCCGGTCCGCGGCGCTGCGCGGTCGATCGGCGACGACCGGCCGGTCTCCGGCCAGCACCTGGGGGAGGCGCTGCGCCTCGGCCACCACCGCCGCGGCCTTGCGCACGAAGTACTCAGGATCCCCCTGCGGGCCGAGGCTGGCGGCGATGCCGACCAGCGCGAGGGTGACCGTGACGACGTCACCGGGCGGTATGCCGCCGCTCAGCCCGTCCAGGACCAGGGCCCGCACCCCGAGGCCCATCACCACGAGCGAGAGGAGGAAGGCCCGTCCCAGGGGCCTCATCGACCTCGCCCGCGCCGAGGCCGAGGACTCCCGCGCTCGCCGCCGCAGGGCGCGAGCCGACTCGTCCAGCCACCCGCTCCAACCGAAGACGCGCACCTCAGGTGCGCTCAGGGGGTCGACCGCCAGCCGGGTCAGGTAGTGCGCGCGGTCCTCGTCGCCGTGACCCTCGTCCTGCCAGCCGCCCAGGACGGAGGTGACGAAGGGCCGGCTCGCCCGGCCGAGCCACCACGCGCAGATCGCGACCGACGTCGCCACCAGCAGGTTCCACCGGGCCGCGACCACGAAGAACGCGATGCCGGCCAGCCGGGCGCCCAGCAGGGACCGCAGCATGTCGACGGACTCACGGACCACCCAGCTGTCGACGTCGCGGACCGTCGAGCGCAGCCGACGCATGGCCACCTCGTCGTCGAGGTGGTCCAGCGTCGGCGCCGACAGCGAGCCGACGGCGACGTCCCGCCGCAGGGCCAGCAGGAGACCGCCCTCGGCCATGGTCGTCAGCACCCGGGAGAGCTGCTGCAGGGCCGGCAGCGCCAGCACGGTCGCCCCGAGCAGGAGCAACGGGGCGCCCCAGCCGCCGCCGGAGGACAGGGCCCCGACCAGGGACCCGGCGAGGACCGCCTGCCAGGCGGCCGTCGCCGACCGCGCGGTCTCGGTGAGGACCAGCCCGACCGTGGGCCCAGGTGCCGCCCGGAGCAGCCGTACGGTCAGGGCCATCGCGCCAGGGGGTACGGCGGTCCGACGGCGCCGGACCAGGTCGGCCACGCGTCCCCTGCGTCGCTGCCCCATCACGATCCTGCGGACCGGTCGAGCAGGGCGGAGACGTCGTCCGGTCGGGAGCCGATCACCTCGTCGATGCTACGCAGGGCGTCCTCGGGCCCGTCACGACAGGGGCAGGGATCACGGCCCTGAGGCGCGCCCGCCGTGGACCGGGACGGTGGCTGGCGACCCTGCCGCTCGGATACGATGGGGCACAGACGTCCGAGCCGCTATCACCGGCGAGTCTCCGGAAGAACGGCGCCCAGCACGCACGACAGCGGCAGGGGGCTCACTAGACCCGGACGGGTGGGCCCGTCACAGCCTTCGGCCAGAGCGGCCGGTGCGCCCCAGGCGTGCCGGCAAGCGAGGTGGTACCGCGGGTCTTCCGGCATACGACCGGATCTCGTCCTCGTGCAGAGATGATCTCAGCGACCACCAGGGAGCCCGCCCCATGACCTATCCCCAGGTCTCCACCGACCCGCAGCAGCCCGACGCCCCCGCCGGCGTGCAGCCAAGCCCGCGCTTCCCGGAGATCGAGGAGCGCATCCTGCGCTACTGGGACCAGGACGGCACCTTCCAGGCGTCGGTGGACCAGCGCCCGGCCGGTGCGGACGGCGCCAACGAGTTCGTGTTCTACGACGGCCCGCCCTTCGCCAACGGCCTGCCGCACTACGGCCACCTGCTGACCGGCTACGTCAAGGACATCGTCCCGCGTTACCAGACGATGCGCGGCAAGCACGTGGAGCGCCGCTTCGGCTGGGACACCCACGGCCTGCCCGCCGAGCTCGAGGCCATGCGCCAGCTCGGCATCAGGACCACCGAGGAGATCCACGAGCTGGGCGTGGAGACCTTCAACAAGGAGTGCCGCGAGTCGGTGCTGCGCTACACCGACGAGTGGCAGGACTACGTCACCCGGCAGGCGCGCTGGGTCGACTTCGACGACGACTACAAGACGCTCGAGCCGGAGTACATGGAGAGCGTCATCTGGGCGTTCAAGCAGCTGCACGACAAGGGGCTGGCCTACGAGGGCTTCCGGGTCCTGCCGTACTGCTGGAACGACGAGACGCCGCTGTCCAACCACGAGCTGCGCATGGACGACGACGTCTACCAGCAGCGCCAGGACCCGGCCGTCACCGTGGGCTACCGCATCACCTCGCCCGGGCCCTTCGAGGGCGTCAAGGCGCTGATCTGGACGACCACGCCGTGGACCCTGCCGAGCAACCTCGCCGTGATGGTGGGGGAGGACATCACGTATGTCGTGGTGGAGTCCGACCTGCCCACCGGCCGACCCGAGCGCTACCTGCTCGCCGAGCCGCGGCTGCAGGCCTACGCCCGCGAGCTCTTCGGCGACGCCAAGGCCGACGTGGCCGAGCGGGTGCTGGAGCGCCACCAGGGCGCCGACCTCGTGGGGCTGACCTATGACCCGCCGTTCTCCTACTACCGCGGCCACGACCGCGCCTTCCGCCTGGTGCCGGCGGAGTTCGTCACCACCACGGACGGCACCGGGCTGGTCCACACCGCCGGGGCCTTCGGCGAGGACGACAAGGTCGTCACCGACCGCGAGGGCATCGAGGCGGTCATGCCGGTCGGCGGCGACGGCCGGTTCACCGCACCCGTCGAGGAGTACCAGGGACAGCACGTCTTCGAGGCCAACGCCCCGATCATCAAGCACCTCAAGGCCGTCACCCGCGGCGAGGGCGAGACCGGCTCGGTCACCGAGGGCACGGTGCTGCTGCGCCAGGAGACCTACGAGCACTCCTACCCGCACTGCTGGCGCTGCCGGCAGCCGCTGATCTACAAGGGCGTCTCCAGCTGGTTCGTGGCCACGACCAAGATCCGGGACCGCATGCTCGAGCTCAACGAGCAGATCGGCTGGACCCCCGAGCACATCAAGCACGGCCAGTTCGGCAAGTGGCTGGAGAACACCCGCGACTGGTCGATCTCGCGAAACCGCTTCTGGGGCAGCCCGATCCCGGTGTGGAAGTCCGACGACCCGGCCTACCCGCGGGTGGACGTCTACGGCTCCTTCGCCGAGCTGGAGCGCGACTTCGGGGTCACGGTCACCGACCTGCACCGTCCCTTCGTCGACCAGCTGACCCGGCCCAACCCGGACGACCCGACCGGCCGGTCCACCATGCGCCGCGTCACCGACGTCCTGGACTGCTGGTTCGAGTCCGGGTCGATGAGCTTCGCCCAGGTGCACTATCCCTTCGAGAACCGCGAGTGGTTCGAGCACCACTTCCCCGGCGACTTCATCGTGGAGTACATCGGGCAGACGCGGGGGTGGTTCTACACCATGCACGTCATGGCCACCGCGCTGTTCGACCGGCCGGCGTTCAAGACCTGCCTGAGCCACGGCATCGTCCTCGGCAGCGACGGGCAGAAGATGTCCAAGTCGCTGCGCAACTACCCCGACGTGCGCGAGGTCTTCGAGCGGGACGGGGCCGACGCGATGCGCTGGTTCCTCATGTCCAGCCCGATCCTGCGCGGCGGCAACCTGGTCGTGACCGAGCGGGGCATCCGCGACGGGGTGCGCCAGGTGCTCATCCCGCTGTGGAACACGTGGTACTTCTTCTCGCTCTACGCCAACGCCGTCGACGGCGGCGCGGGCTACCAGGCGCGGTGGTCGACGGACTCCGAGGACGTGCTCGACCGCTATCTGCTGGCGAAGCTGCGCGAGTTCGTCGAGCAGATGCAGTCCCAGCTCGACGGGTATGACGTCGCGTCGGCGTGCGAGACCATGCGCGGCTTCCTGGACGTGCTGACCAACTGGTACGTCCGGCGCTCGCGGGAGCGCTTCTGGGACACCGGGTCCGCCGACAGGACCGTCGCCACGCAGGCCTTCGACACGCTGTACACCTGCCTGGAGGTCGTCACCCGCACCTGCGCGCCGCTGCTGCCGCTGGTGACCGAGGAGATCTGGCGGGGCCTGACCGGCGGTCGCTCGGTGCACCTGCAGGACTGGGTCGACGTCGAGTCCCTGCCGAGCGACCACGCGCTGGTCGCCCGCATGGACCGTGCCCGCGAGATCTGCTCGGTCGCGTCCTCGCTGCGCAAGGCCGAGAACCTGCGCGTGCGACTGCCGCTCGCCGACCTGACCGTCGTGACGGACGGCGCCGCCGAGCTCGCGCCCTTCGCCGACATCGTCAAGGACGAGGTCAACGTGCGCACCGTGACGCTGCGCGACGTGTCCGAGGTGTCCGCGGCGGACTTCGGCATCAGCCAGCGCCTCTCGGTCAACGCCCGCGCCGCCGGCCCGCGCATCGGCAAGGACGTGCAGGCCGCGATCAAGGGCGCCAAGTCCGGCGACTGGTCGCTCTCGCCCGAGGGTGTGGTGACTGCTGGCGGCATCGCCCTGGTCGAGGGGGAGTACACCCTGGAGACCGTGGTCGCCGGCGGCGAACAGGGCTCCCACGCCACCGCCATGCTGCCCGGCGGCGGCTTCCTCGTGCTGGACACCGAGGTCACCCCCGAGCTCGCCCGCGAGGGTCTGGCCCGCGACCTGGTCCGCGCCGTCCAGCAGGCCCGCCGCGACGCCGGCCTGGACATCTCCGACCGGATCTCCCTGACCGTCACCGGATCTCAGGAGGTCTACGACGCCACCGTCCACCACCAGGACCTGCTCGTGGAGGAGACCCTCTGCGCGCAGTTCGGCTCGGCGCCGACCCTGGACGCGATCAGCGGCGAGGGCACGACCGACGTCGAGGTGGGCGACGGCCACACCGCCCGCCTCCTGGTGAGGAAGCTCGCATGACCGACCTCGACCGGCCCACCGACGACGGCAGCAGCGGCAGCGAGCGCGGCGCCGGCGGTCACGCCGACGGCACCACGGACGGGCCCGGCCGTCACGTCGGCGGTGCCGACGACCAGACTCTGGGAGAGACCCTCGGCAGCGCCGAGCTCGACGAGCTCCTCGGCACCGGCGTCGTGCCCACCCCCCGCGGCCCCGGCCACGGCAGACGGCCCGACGCGCAGCGGGAGGCCGCCGAGCGGCTCGACACGATGCGCCGCATGCGCGAGATCGAGCGGGACATCCTCGCCCGCATCCCCGAGAACGACGCCAATCCCTCGCTCGAGCGGGTGCAGTCGGTGATGGAGCTGCTGGGCGACCCGCAACGCGCCTTCCCCGTCATACACCTGACCGGGACGAACGGGAAGACCTCCACCACCCGGCTCGTCGAGGCCCTGCTGCGCGAGCACGGCCTGACGACAGGGCGATTCACCTCGCCGCACCTGCACGACATCCGCGAGCGGATCGCGATCGGCGGCGAGCCGATCAGCGCCGAGCGCTTCGTCGCGGCGTACGACGACGTGCTGCCCTTCGTGGAGCTCGTCGACGCCCGGCTCGCCGCCGAGGGCCGCCGTCCGATGGGCTACTTCGAGGTCATCGTGTGCGTCGCCTATGCCGCGTTCGCGGACGCCCCGGTCGACGTCGCCGTGGTCGAGGTCGGCCTCGGCGGACGCTGGGACGCCACCAACGTCGCCGACGGCCAGGTCAGCGTGATCACCCCGATCGGCATCGACCACCAGCGGCTGCTCGGGGACACCATCGAGCAGATCGCGCAGGAGAAGTCCGGGATCATCAAGGCGGGCGCCATCACCGTCAGCGCCGCCCAGGAGCCGGAGGTCGTCGAGATCCTGGTCGCCCGCGCCGAGGAGGTGGGCGCCCAGATCGCCTGGGCCGGAGCGAACTTCGAGGTCCTCACCCGCGAGCAGGCGGTCGGCGGACAGCTCCTGACGATCCGTGGCCTCGCCGGGCAGTACGACGACCTGCTGGTGCCGCTGTACGGCGAGCACCAGGGCGCCAACGCGGCCCTGGCCGTCGCCGCCGTCGAGGCCTTCCTCGGCGGGGGGCAGCAGCCGCTCGACCCGGACGTCGTGCGCGCCGGCCTCGCCGCCGCCACCTCGCCCGGCCGGCTGGAGGTCGTCCGGCGCAGCCCAACGGTGATCGTCGACGCGGCGCACAACCCGCACGGCGCCCGGTCGCTGCGGCGCGCGCTCAGCGACGCGTTCACCTTCACCCGCCTGGTCGGCGTGCTCGCGATCCTGGAGGACAAGGACGTGATGGGGATCCTCGAGGAGCTCGAGCCGGCCTTCGACGAGGTGGTGGTTACCCGGTCGACGTCCCCGCGCTCGCTCGCGCCGCAGGCCCTCGGGCGGCTGGCCCGCGAGGTCTTCGGCGACGACCGGGTCACCGTGGTCGACGCCCTGCCCGACGCCCTCGAGCGCGCCGCCGAGATCGCCGAGGCCGACGCCATGGCGGGCGGCGCCGGGGCCGGCGTGGTCGCGACCGGCTCCATCACGACGGCCGCCGAGGCCCGGATGCTGCTGGGGGTGACGACGGCGTGAACGGCCTGATGCTGTACGGCGTTCCCCGCAAGCTCACCCGTCGGCTGCTCGGCACGGTCATCGGCTCCGAGGCCTGCGTCGTGCTCTTCGGAGGGCTGGTCGCCATGGCGCTGGACAAGGCGCACGGGGGCAGCGGCACCGCCGCGCTCACGGCCGGGGCGGTGACGGCGGTGCTGTGCGTGCTCGCCGCCGGGCTGCTGCGCCGCCCCTGGGGGGTGACCCTGGGCTGGCTGATCCACCTGGCCACGCTCGTCGCGACCTGGTGGGTGCCGATGATGTTCTGGGTGTTCGTGATCTTCGGCGGGCTGTGGGTGATCTCCCTGGTGCAGGGCCACAAGATCGACGACCTCGCCGACGACGCGCAGCGCCGCTACGACGCCGACCACCCCCCCGTCTGACCTACCGGCGGCGGTCGGACTCGCCGGGCCTGGTCGCCCAGGCGGGTCCGACCGCCCCCGGCAGGTCTGCTCGGCCGCAGGGCCGCAGGGCCCGCCCGCGTTCACCTGGCCGTCGCCCTCGGGCGACCGGACCGCCATCCGTGCCGCCTAGCGTGCGAGCCATGTGCCGCGACATCACCTCGTCCCCCTCCCGCCGCGCCGTCCTGACCGGGGGTGCGGCAGCCGGCCTCGGCGGGCTCGTCCTCAACACCGCCACCCCTGCGGGCGCCGCGGGCACCGGCAAGGACATCGAGGTCCTGGCGACGCAGGCCACGCACCGACGACCGCAGGTCGGCGCCCAGCAGTTCACGCTCGCGGTCATGCCGGACACGCAGTACCTCTTCGACGACGACGCGATCCACCCCGAGCCGGTCGTCTCCTCCCTGGCCTACCTGCACGCCGAGCGCGACCGCCAGGGCATCGCCTTCCTCGCCCACCTCGGCGACCTCACCCAGAACGGCGCCCAGCGGGAGGTCGACGCCATCTCCCGGGCCTGGGATCGCCTGCGCGCCAGCCGGATCCCCTTCGCCACGCTCGCGGGCAACCACGACGTGGGCAGCCGCACGGACGACCAGCGCGGACCCTCGCCCTATCTGTCGCGGTTCCGCCCCCGGGTGGGGCAGCCGGGGGTGGTGGCGGTCAGCCCGGACGGCTACAACAGCGCGCACACCTTTACCGGCGCCGGCCGGCAGTGGTTGCTGCTGTCCCTCGACTGGCGGCTGTCGGCGCAGGGATTCGCCTGGGCGGCAGGCGTCCTCGCGGCATACCGCCACCTGCCGACCATCCTCACCACCCACGAGATGGTCAGTGCGGACACCGGAGACGGGGTCGGCGTCCTCTCGGACTACGGCCGCACCCTGTGGGACCGGCTCGTCAAGGACCACGACCAGGTCATCCTCACCGTCAACGGGCACTTCTGGCCCTCGGGCAGGCTCGTGCGGCGCAACGCCGCCGGGCACGAGGTCCACTGCCACCTGGCCAACTACCAGGAGCGGTACTACGGCGGCGCGGCCATGATGCGGCTCTACCGCTTCGACCTGGCCCGCGGCGTCATCGACGTGGAGACCCTGGCCCCCTGGGTCCAGCAGCTCGACCCCGCCCGCCGCAACGAGCTCATGCAGGAGGAGCTCGTCGTCACCGGGCCGCTGGACCGGTTCACCGTCGAGATCGACTTCGCCGAGCGCTTCAGGGGATTCGCGCCGGCGCCCGTGCGGCCCGCCCGCCCCGCCGCGCAGCTCCTCGTGCCCGGCACGCTGGCCTACTGGCGCTGGGACGGTTCCGGCAGCGGCACGCTCGCCCGCGGCTCCCGGGTCCGGGACCTGTCCGGCCACGGCAACGACCTCGAGGTGGTCGCCCAGGGCTCGACGCCCGTGCGGGTCGACCCGGGTTTCCACCCCGACCAGCCCGGGCACGCCAGCATCCGGCTCGGCGGCGCCGACGCCAAGGACGGCGACCACCTGCGCACCGTCGACGGGGCGCCCCTCAACGCGGAGACCTTCGAACGTGGCTACACCGTCGAGGCGTTCTTCCGCCTGCCCGATGCCTGGACCGGGCGCGACGCCTGGACCGCGCTCCTGTCACGGCAGGGCACCGCAAAGGCGGCCGGCAAGAAGCCGGGCGACCCCGACGAGCCGCTTGCGACGCTGAGCCTGTCCGGCGCCCGCGAGCTGCAGTGGTGCGTCTATCCCCGCAGCCTGGACACCTCGCTCACGAGCTGGGGACACGAGCTGCGCCTGGACCGGTGGTGGCACGTCGCGGTCGTCAACGACACCAGGCACACCACGATGTATGTCGAGGGCTGCCCGGTCGTCCGCAATCCCGCCACCGCCAACCGCGGCCTCGCCACCCTGGGAAAGCGCTGGCTGGTCGGCGCCTACGAGTACGCCGACGTCCTCGACAAGGTGTTCCGCGGCGGCCTCGGGGACCTGCGCGTGGTCGCCCGTCCGCTCGCGCCGCGGGAGTTCTTGAACGCCTGATCCGCCGAGGGTGGTCGCACTCGCCCGGTGTCGTCGGACCTACCGGGGGCGGTCGGACTCGCCTGGGCGACGAGGCCCGGCAGATCCGACCGCCCCCGGTAGGTCAGGGGCGAACCCACTCGGCGCAGGTGGCCTTGCCGGGCTTGACCGCGATGGCGTCGAAGGCCTGCGCGACCGACCGACACTGCGGGCTGTTGGTGCCGTAGAGCTCGACCGCCGACCGGATCGCGCCCTCCCGGGCCTCGGCGTAGGTCGCGGTGGAGGTCAGCTTGGTCGTCAACGTGCGATACCAGACCCGCTCGGCCACCTCGGGACCGGCACCTGTGACCCGGCCAGCGCCGCAGGTGGGGCTGTCGTACCGGTTGGCGCCGATCCGCTTGGCCCCCGAGCCCTCCGACACCAGGTAGTACCAGTGGTTCAGCGGTCCTGAGGACAGGTGCGGATCGAGGGTGCCGAGCGTGGGGGACCAGCAGTCAGGGCTCACCCCGTCTCGCGACGGCTTGTCGAGGTAGCGCAGCGGCGTCCCGTCACCGTTGAGGTCGATGACCTCCCCGATGACGTAGTCCGGCGGGTCCGAGGGCAGAGCCGCGTGCCTCTCCACCGCGGTGCCGAAGATGTCGGAGGTCGCCTCGTCCAGACCGCCCGCCTCGCCCTCGTAGACGAGCCCCGCGCTCTGCTCGGTGACCCCGTGCGTCATCTCGTGCCCCGCGACGTCGATCTCGGTGAGCGGACGAGCGTTGCCCGCGCCGTCGCCGTACGACATCTGCTCGCCGTCCCAGAAGGCGTTGTCGTAGCTCTGGTCGTAGTGCACCCGCGACCGGACGCCCTTGCCACTGTCCCAGATCCCGTTGCGCGCCAGGACGTCCTTGAAGTAGGCGAAGGTCCGGTCGGCGCCGATCTGCGCGTCGACGGCGGCGCTCGCGGCCGACGCGGGCGTCCCGTCGCCCCACACGTTGCCGGGGCTGGTGACGACCTCCCCGGTCGAGGTGGTCCCTCGGGAGTCCGTGGTCCAGTTCCCGGTCCGCGGGTTGCGCAGCTCGTAGCTCCCGTCGATCCGGCGCGTGGTGGTCAGGGTGGAGGTTCCGGTGCGGACCCCCTTGCCGATGCCGCTGGCCTCGCCCCACACCGACAGCAGGGGAGAGGAGATCGAGGCAGGCGAGCGGGGCGGGGTGACGGAGTTCGCGCCACCTGCCCGCGCCGCCCCGTGGCGGGCGCCGCGGATCTCGTCGTAGGCGCGCAGGGTCGCCCCGGTGGTGGCGTCGATGAGGACGTTCACCCGCGCCGGCGTGCCCTGCGGGTCCAGCCCGACCGCCTTGGTCTGGTAGGCGAGGCGCTGCGAGCCCGCCCGGTCGACGTACACGACCACCTGGTCGAAGGTCAGCGCCAGACCGTTCAGGAAGCCCTGGCGCGCCTTGGCGACGGCGAGGGCCTTGCCCCGCGCCTGGGCGGAGGAGAGCTTCGGCGTGAGATCGACCGTGACCGGGCCCGTGAACACCGCGTGGTAGCCCAGGAGCTTGCCCCACCGGTCCCGGGTGATGACGATGTCGCCGCCGACGACGAGGTGGCCGCGGTAGTACCGGTCGACGCGGCTGTGCGTGGTGCCGTCCTGGTCCTTGACCGCGCTGCGGACCTGGAAGGTGTCCAGGATCGACATCTTCAGGACGCTGCGCAGGTCCGGGACGAGCAGCTGGTGACCGGCCATCAGGAAGGCGTGCTCCGCCGGGGTCAGCGCGGCGGCCGCATGCGGGGTGGCGGGCGCACCGGGCCCCTCGACCGCGCTCGCGGGCGTGCCGACCCCGATCCCTGCGACGCCGACCGCGCAGGCCAGCGCGAGCGTGCTCCTCGCGACGACGCGCGACATGTGGTGCTCCTCCCCAGGCCCGGCGCGGGTGTCGGGTCGACAGCGAGAGCGCAGACGGGCCGGTTGGACCTTGGCACCACCGCCCGGCGGGCGTAAAGAGCGAGGGCGCAGGTTGCGCCGTCCCGGCGACGTCCGGTTCCCGAGGGTGCACCCGCCATCACCAGTCCAGGCGGGTTCGCCTCGGGGTCGTGATCGCTAGGGTGGGACCATGACTGAGACCACCACCGAGCGCACCCTCGTCCTCGTCAAGCCGGACGGCGTCGAGCGCGGACTGACCGGCGAGGTCCTGCGCCGCATCGAGGCCAAGGGCTACCGCCTGGCCCAGCTGCAGATCCTCACCCCGGACGTCGACCGGCTGGCCCGGCACTACGCCGAGCACGAGGGCAAGCCGTTCTACCGGCCGCTGCTCGAGTTCATGAGCTCCGGCCCGGTCTGCGCCGCCGTCGTCGAGGGAGACCGCTGCGTCGAGGGCTTCCGCTCGTTGGCCGGCGCGACGGACCCGACCAAGGCCGCCCCCGGCACGATCCGCGGTGACCTCGGCCGCGACTGGGGACCGGGCGTGCAGCGGAATGTCGTCCACGGCTCGGACTCGCCGGAGTCGGCCGAGCGCGAGATCGGGATCTGGTTCCCCCAGGCCTGAGCGCACACCTGCCGGGGGCGGTCGGACTCGCCTGGGCGACGACGCCCGGCGGATCCGACCGCCCCCGGCAGGTCGCTAGGGGCGGGGGGGCGGCGCCGCCGGCTCCACCAGGTCGTCCAGACCCCGCATCACGGTGTCCAGCAGACCGGCCAGCTGCTCCTGCTCCTCGGTGCTGAGGACGGCGAGGACCTCCGCGTCGACGAGGTCGGCGGCGCGCACGATCTCCCGGAACCGCTCCCAGCCGCCTCGCGACAGGGAGATGAGCACCCGTGAGCGGTGGTCCGGGTCCGGTGCGCGGTCGACCAGGCCCTTGTCCACCATCTTGTCGAGCCGGTGGGTCATCGAGGACGGCACGACCCCGGTGAGGTCGGCGAGCTCGCTGGGGGTGTGGGTGCGGCCGCCGGCGGTGGCGAGCCGGGCGAGGACGGCCCACTCGCCGGACGTGAGGTCCACGTCGGCGAGCTGCGCGGCGTACCACCGCTCGAGCTGCTTGGAGACCCGGTTGACCGCGGTCATGACCCGCTGGACCTGCTTGTCGGCGCCCGCCGCGACGTAGGTCTCCACGTCCTTGGCGTACTCCTCGGCGATGCTCTGCCGGCGTCGCTCGGACCGCCGCCGGGCGCTCGGCGAGGGAGTGGGGCGGTCCGACATGGGCGCAGTGTCGCACACCCGACACGCAGCGTTGCCGGACGCAACGAATGACGGCCCGCCCCCAGGGGCGGGCCGTCATCGGTTCGCGACGGATCAGCAGCAGCGCGAGGCGGGGTTGCGCTCCTGGTCGGCGTACTTCTGCCGCCAGAACTCCCGCTCGCTCGGCAGGGGGGCGTCCGGATGCTCCCGGGCCAGGTGGGCGACGTAGCGCTCGTAGGCATCCGCCCCGGTCACCCCGCGCCAGTACCACCGGGCGGTGCGCAGCGCGGAGGCCAGGCTCGGCGTTCTCACGGGCGGTCCCGGCTCAGTGGTGTACGCCCTGCGGGGAGGGGTCCAGGCCGGCGGCCTTCCACTCCTGCAGGACGGCCTTCTCGGCGGGGGTGGGCAGGAAGGACCGAGGAGCGAAGATCCGCGACGGGACGTCCGGCTCCTCCGAGGTGGGCAGGCCCCCGGCGCGCCCGGCCCTGAGCGCGGTCAGCACGGTGGCCACGACGACCATGATCACGAGCAGGGCGAAGAGCACCGACAGTCCGGTCTGGATGGTCGTGTTGCGGATGACCGAGTCCATGTCGGCGGCCGAGGTGGCCGGCGCCACGACCTTGCCCGCGGCCTTGGCCGCGACGAACTTGTCGTGGTTGGCCCGGTACCCGATGGCGGGGTTGCTGCTGAAGATCTTGTGGAACGACGCGGTCATGGTGACCACCAGCAGCCAGGCGAGAGGTATGCCGGGGACCCAGGACCAACGCACCAGGCCCTGCTTGACCACCACCGCGAACACCACCGACAGCGCGATGCAGGCGAGCAGCTGGTTGGCGATCCCGAACAGCGGGAACAGCGTGTTGATGCCACCCAGCGGGTCGGTCACGCCCATGACCAGGATCGAGCCCCAGCCGAGCACGACGACGGCCGAGCAGATCCAGGCTCCGGCCACCCACGAGGGGTCCTTGAATCGGTGCAGGCCGGGGATGTTGCCGATGGCGTCGGAGAACATGAAGCGCGCGACCCGGGTCCCCGCGTCGATCGTGGTGAGGATGAACAGCGCCTCGAACATCACGGCGAAGTGGTACCAGAAGGCCTTCATCCCCGCGCCGCCGAAGAAGGACATCACCTGGGACATCCCCAGGGCCAGGGTGGGGGCACCACCGGTGCGGGACACGATCGACTTCTCGTGGACGTCGGCGGCCGCCTGGGTCAGCTTGGCCGCGGTCGCGGGCTCCAGCCGACCACCGCCCGGGGCGGTGAGCGGCAGCGTGTTGACCCACGCGGCGGCCTTCTCGGCGGTGCCGCCGGTCAGGCCCTTGGGCGCGTTCATGGCGAAGTACAGGTGCTGGTCCAGGATGCACGCGGTGATCAGCGCCATGATCGCGACGAAGGACTCCGTAAGCATGCCGCCGTACCCGATCATCCGGGCCTGCGACTCCTTCTCGATCAGCTTGGGGGTGGTGCCCGAGCTGATCAGCGCGTGGAAGCCGGAGATCGCCCCGCAGGCGATGGTGATGAACAGGAAGGGGAACAGCGAGCCGGCGAAGGCCGGGCCCTTGCCGGTGTGCGCGAAGCCGGTGACGGCCGGCATCTGCAGGGTCGGGGCCGTGAGGACGATGCCGAGGGCCAGGACCACGATGGTGCCGACCTTCATGAAGGTCGACAGGTAGTCGCGCGGCGCGAGCAGCAGCCACACCGGCAGCACCGAGGCGGCGAAGCCGTAGCCGCACAGCCACAGCGCCAGGGCCTTGGGGGAGAGGGTGAACAACTCCGCACCCCAGGAGGACTCGGCCACCCAGCGGCCGCCGATGACGGCTGCGAGCAGGAGTATGACGCCGATCAGCGAGACCTCGTTGACCGCGCCGGGGCGCAGGTAGCGCAGGTAGACGCCCATGAGCAGGGCGATCGGGATCGTCATCGCGATCGAGAAGACGCCCCAGGGGGACTCGGCGAGCGCGCCGATGACCACGATCCCGAGCACCGCGATCAGGATGATCATGATCGACAGCACGCCCAGGATGGCCGCCCAGCCACCGACGAAGCCCAGCTCGTCGCGGGCCATCTGACCGAGCGAGCGGCCGCGACGACGGATCGACAGGTGCAGCACGAGGTAGTCCTGCACCGCGCCCGCGAAGATCACGCCGAGGATGATCCACAGCGTGCCGGGCAGGTAACCCATCTGGGAGGCGAGCACCGGGCCCACGAGCGGGCCCGCGCCGGCGATGGCCGCGAAGTGGTGGCCGTACAGCACCCGCCGGTCGGTCGGCATGAAGTCCTTGCCGTTGTCGAGCTCCTCGGCGGGGGTCGCCCGGGTGTCCCGGGGACGTACGACGCGGTACTCGATCAGTCGGGCGTAGAAGCTGAACGCGATGACGTAGCTGCCGACGGCCGCGAGGACGACCCACACGGCGTTGACGTGCTCGCCGCGGACCACGGCGAGCATCGTCCAGGCCACGGCGGCGACGACGGCGATCAGCGCGAAGATGCCCTTGCGGGCGGGGGTGAGGGTGGCGGGTTCCTCGACCGCCACCGGGGGTCGGTCGGGGTCTGTGCGCAGGGCACGGACCCGGTCGTCGGTCAGGCTCATGAGGAGGCTTCCTGTCTCGCGCGGGAGGGTGCTGTGCTCGCGAGGGTAGAGCCGCAGGTCCAGGTGGTGTCGGACCATTCCCGTGCATGGACTCGATCGAGGAAGGATCGTTATGCACGAAGGACGGTGAGCGGGGAACCGGCGCGGGGGATGGGTAGGGTAGGAGCCATGGCTGACTTCGATGTTGTGGTCCTGGGTGCAGGCCCGGGCGGGTATGTCGCGGCGATCCGGGCCTCCCAGCTCGGCAAGAAGGTCGCGGTCGTGGAGAAGAAGTACTGGGGCGGGGTGTGCCTCAACGTCGGCTGCATCCCGTCCAAGGCGCTGCTCAAGAACGCCGAGCTCGCGCACACGCTCACGCACGAGAAGAAGAAGTACGGCATCGAGGGCGACGCGACGATGTCCTACGGCCCGACGCACGCCCGCAGCCGTCAGGTCTCGGCCGGGATCGTCAAGGGCGTCCACTTCCTGATGAAGAAGAACAAGATCACCGAGATCGACGGCTGGGGCACGCTCACCGGCCCGAAGTCGATGGACGTCAAGGCCGAGGACGGCTCCACCCGCAGCATCACCTTCGACAACCTGATCATCGCGGCGGGTGCGGTCACCCGGATGCTGCCCGGCGTCCAGGTCTCCACGAACGTCGTGACCTACGAGGAGCAGATCCTCTCCGAGGAGCTGCCCGGCTCGATCATCATCGCGGGCTCCGGCGCCATCGGCGTCGAGTTCGCCTACGTCATGAAGAACTTCGGGGTCGACGTGACCATCGTGGAGTTCCTGGACCGGATGGTCCCGACCGAGGACGCCGACGTCTCCAAGGAGCTCCTCAAGCACTACAAGAAGCTCGGCGTCAAGGTCATGACCGGCACCAAGGTCGAGTCCGTCGAGGACACCGGCTCCGGCGTCAAGGTCACCGTCACCCCAGCCAAGGGCGGCGACGCCCAGGTCCTCGAGGCCGACAAGCTCCTGTCGGCCATCGGCTTCGCGCCGCGCACCGAGGGCTACGGCCTGGAGGCCATCGGCGTCAAGCTCACCGAGCGCGGCGCCATCGAGATCGACGACTACATGCGCACCAACGTGGACGGCGTCTACGCCATCGGCGACGTCACGGCCAAGATGATGCTGGCCCACGTCGCCGAGGCCCAGGGCATCGTCGCCGCCGAGACCATCGCCGGCGCCGAGACCATGCCGATCGACTACCGCTTCGTGCCACGGGCGACCTACTGCCACCCGCAGATCGGCTCGATGGGTCTGACCGAGCAGCAGGCCAGGGACGCCGGCCACGAGGTCAAGACCGCGTCGTTCCCCTTCTCCGCCAACGGCAAGGCCATGGGCCTGGGCGAGGGGGTGGGCTTCGTCAAGATCGTCGCCGACGCGAGGTACAACGAGATCCTCGGCGCGCACATGATCGGCCCGGACGTCACCGAGCTCCTCCCGGCGCTCAACGTCGCGCAGACCTGGGACCTCACGGCCGACGAGGTCTCGCGCGTCGTCTTCGCGCACCCGACCCTCGGCGAGGCCGTCAAGGAGGCCTTGCACGGCATCGCGGGTCACATGATCAACCTCTGACGACCCGGGCCGTACGCCGACGGCGGCCGCACCCACCCGGGTGCGGCCGCCGTCGTCCGTCCTGGACCCCCGCCGGCGCCGGCATGCCCGGCCGGGCCTGACCGCTCGACCTGGCGCACCCGAGCGTCCTGTGGTCGACCGGCCCGGGGGCGATGGGCCTCGTGCCCCGCTCAGGCCGACCGGCCGTCCGCGCCCCCCGGCTCCAGCAGCCGCGGGGTGAGCCGGTCCAGCGTCGTCGGCCGCGCGAAGAGATAGCCCTGCATGGCGGTGCAGCCCAGGTCCGCGAGGATCGTCCGTTGCTCCGGCAGCTCCACGCCCTCGGCGAGCGGCTCGCGGCCGATGGACCGGCACAGGTGGACGATCGCCTCCAGGAACCCCCGCGCACCCGAGTCGCTGCCGATGTCGGTGAGGAAGGACCGGTCGAGCTTGACGACCTCGACGGGCAGCTGGCGCAGGTACTCCAGGGAGGAGTAGCCGGTCCCGAAGTCGTCGAGCCACAGCGCGACCCCGAGCCGTCGGAGCGCGGCCACGGTGTCGACCGAGGCCGCCAGGTCGAGCATGGCGAAGGTCTCGGTGACCTCGAGGATGAGCAGCTCGGCAGGCAGGCGGGTCTCGTCCAGGATCGCCGCCACCTCGGCGACGAAGTCGGGCTGGGCGATGTGCACGGTCGAGATGTTGACGCTCACCCGCAGCGGGTCCGCCGGGCGATGGGTCTGGTTCCAGACGTGGACGTCCTGACAGGCACGGTGCAGCACCCAGCGCCCGATCGCGGAGATGAGGCCGCTCTCCTCGGCGTACGGGATGAACTCGGCGGGCCCCATCAGCGGCACCCCGTCGCGTTCCCAGCGCAGCAGCGCCTCCACGGCCGTCGGCCGTCCGCTGACCGCGTCCACCATCGGTTGGTAGTGCAGCGTGAACTCGCCCTGGTGCATGGCGGCCCGCAGCTCGGCGTTCAGGCGCAGCAGCCGCCGGGCGTCGCCGACGACCTCCTCGGTGGCGAGCGCGACCGTGCCCCGGCCCGAGCGCTTGGCCCGGACCAGGGCTGCGTCGGCCGCCGACAGCGCGTCGCCGCGGTCCACGCTCCGGTCGACGTGGTGCACGCCGATGGAGCAGGTGATCTGCAGCACGTTGTGTCCCAGCGTGAACGGCTCGGACAGGGCCTGCTGCAGGGTGTGCGCGCGGCGCAGGTCCGCGGTGGTGCCGTCGGAGGCGCCGAGCACCAGGAACTCGTCCCCGGCCATCCGGGCCACGACGTCGTCCGCGCCTGCCCACCGGTCGAGCCGCGCCGCCACCGCGACGAGGAGCTGGTCGCCGATGACGTGCCCGTAGGTGTCGTTGATGGCCTTGAAGCTGTCCACGTCGACGGACATCAGGACCAGGGGTGAGGCCACGTCCGCCTCGGGCAGCCGCTGGTCCAGCGCCTCCCAGAGCCGGTGCCGGGAGCCCAGCCCGGTGAGCGCGTCGCGGGTGGCCTGCAGCCGCAGCTCCTGCTCGATGTCCAGGGACCTCATCACCTCGGCCGCGGTGTCGACCAGGGAGGTCGCCGTCGGTCGGGTCAGGCCCGCCACCGTGCCGCGGCCGGGGGTCACGGCGGCATACACCCCGGGGACGACACGGTAGGACTCCCCGTCGTGGGGGGGACGATCGGTCACCGACCAGGTGCCGGCGTGCCACAAGGTGGCCAGCTCCTTGGCGAGCGCCTCCGGGACCTCCTCGCGGTGCGCCAGGGCACGCAGCCGCTCGCTGGCCTGGTAGAGCTGCTCGGTCAGCCAGCGCTGGTGCGCGGCGCGCGCGCTCACGGCCAGGTGGCTCACCACGATGCCCAGCAGGGCGACCCCGAGGACGGCCCCGAGGGTCGAGGTGCTGCTCGCCAGCGCCACGGAGCACAGCGCCAGGCCCACGCCGACGAGGACCGGGAGGGTGCGCAGCGGGGCGGTGGCCAGGCTCGGGGCCCCGGTCCGTACGCCGTCGAGGCGGAACGCGAGCCAGACCAGCAGCTCCATGGTGAGGGCACCGATGCCGACCGCGAGCAGGGTGGCGGCCACCGTGCGGGGCGTCAGCCCGCCGCCGGGGGCGACGAGGTCGTGGTAGGTCACCGCGGTGAGCACGGAGGTCGCGGCCGTGCCCGCCAGGTTGAAGGTCGTGTGGATGGGCCGGACCCGCAGCCGCACGCAGGTGCACAGACAGACCCAGGCCATCGCGAGCACGTAGCCGGGCAGCGGGGCCACGAGCAGCAGGGGCAGGGTGACGAGCGACTCTGGAGGGTCGGTGACCCCGCTGCCGGCGAGACGGACGACACGGCTGTGCAGGACCGGCGCCACGGCGGCGACGAGCACCAGCCCGGCGAGGTAGGTGCGCGAGGTCTCCAGCGGGGACCCGTGGGGGAGGACCACCAGGGCGGCCGCGGCCCCCACGGCGAGCACGGTGGTCAGGGCGAGGTAGGCCGCGCGTGGCGGTGCGGGCGCCTGCGGCTCGGGGGAGCGGGCCAGGACGACCGGGGCCACGACGTGGTCGCGCGCCGCGAGGTCGGACGTGCTGCCGCTCATGAAACCCCTGGGTGCCGGTGCCGGTGATGTGTCCGACCGTCACCTTGGGTAGGAGTGATCCCGCGAGCGGGTGATGACGGACATCAGCACTATAGAGCGGCAGGTCGGAGCGGCGGGCGATGTCCGAAGCCGCAGCGACCAGGTGGCCGGGCGCTCGGCCCGGCGGGTCCCCGGCGGGACCGCGGCGCCCTCGCCGCCGGGCGCCCGGGGAGGATTAGGGAGGGGAAGCCCGGCGCTGCTACCGTGGATCCTTGCCGTGGACCGGCCGCGGATGGAGAGCGCCTCGGGGACGAGCCCCGAGGCACCGCGCTGTTAGGACAAGGAGTCGCTCAGTGCCCCTGGATGCTGACGTCAAGCAGAAGATCATGACCGAGTACGCCACCCACGAGGGCGACACCGGTTCCCCCGAGGTCCAGATCGCGATGCTCACGCAGCGCATCAAGGACCTCACCGAGCACGCGCGGGCGCACAAGCACGACCACCACTCCCGTCGTGGTCTGCTCCTGCTCGTCGGCCGCCGCAAGCGCATGCTGCGCTACCTCGAGGCGACCGACATCGAGCGCTACCGCGCGCTGATCAAGCGTCTGGGTCTGCGTCGCTAGTCCGTGACCTGGCATGAAGGGAGCGGCCCGCTGCGGGCCGCTCCCTTCGGCCTGCCTGGAGGGTCACGACGTCGGCAAGCCCTATCCTGGGCGAGGCGACCAGGTCGCCATGAGGAAGACCGCGCCCGCACAACGACGATGTGGTGCGCGCAGAGCAAGAGATAGGAGGACCCATGGAGGGTCCAGACATCACGTTCGCCGAAGCCGTCATCGACAACGGCCGCTTCGGCACCCGCACGGTCCGCTTCGAGACCGGCCGACTGGCCAAGCAGGCCGGCGGCGCCGTCGTCGCCTACCTGGACGACGAGACCACCCTGCTGTCCACCACCGTGGCCGGCAAGTCCCCCAAGGACCAGTTCGACTTCTTCCCCCTCACCGTCGACGTCGAGGAGCGGATGTATGCCGCGGGTCGCATCCCCGGCTCGTTCTTCCGTCGCGAGGGCCGTCCGGGCACGGACGCCATCCTCACCTGCCGACTGATCGACCGCCCGCTGCGCCCGACCTTCACGAAGGGGCTGCGCAACGAGGTCCAGGTCGTCATCACGGTGCTGTCGATCCACCCGGACCACCAGTACGACGTGCTGGCCATCAACGCCGCCTCCGCGTCCACCCAGATCTCCGGGCTGCCGTTCTCCGGCCCGGTCGGTGGCGTCCGCGTCTCCCTGATCGACGGCGAGTGGGTCGCGTTCCCCAACTTCTCCGACATCGAGCGCTCCGTCTTCGACATGGTCGTCGCCGGGCGCAAGGTGACCACCAAGGACGGCGACGACGTCGCGATCATGATGGTCGAGGCCGAGTCTACCGAGTTCACCTGGGACCTGATCCGGACCGAGGGCAAGCAGGCCCCGACCGAGGAGATCGTCGCCCAGGGCCTGGAGGCCGCCAAGAAGTTCATCGCCGTCCTGTGCACCGCGCAGGAGGAGCTGGCCGCGCAGGCCGCCAAGCCGGTGCAGGACTTCCCGATCTTCCTGGACTACCAGGACGACGCCTACACCGCGGTGGAGCAGGCCGCCGAGGGCGAGCTCAAGCCGCTGCTCGCCATCGCGGGCAAGCAGGAGCGCGAGGACAAGCTCGACGAGCTCAAGGACCGCCTCAAGGCGGACCTGGCCGGCGAAGGCAAGCCCTTCGAGGGCCGGGAGAAGGAGATCTCCGCGGCCTACCGCTCCGTGCAGAAGAAGCTCGTCCGCGAGCGCATCCTGCGCGACAAGGTCCGCATCGACGGGCGCGGTCTGGCGGACATCCGGGCCCTGTCGGCCGAGGTCGAGGTGCTGCCGCGCGTCCACGGCTCGGCGATCTTCGAGCGCGGCGAGACCCAGATCATGGGTGTCACCACGCTCAACATGCTGCGCATGGAGCAGCAGATCGACTCGCTCAGCCCGGTCACGCGTCGGCGCTACATGCACAACTACAACTTCCCGCCGTTCTCCACCGGTGAGACCGGGCGCGTCGGCTCGCCGAAGCGTCGCGAGATCGGCCACGGCGCCCTCGCCGAGCGTGCGCTGATGCCGGTGCTCCCGACGCGCGAGGAGTTCCCCTACGCGATCCGTCAGGTCTCCGAGGCGCTGGGCTCCAACGGCTCCACCTCGATGGGCTCGGTCTGCGCGTCCACCCTGTCGCTGCTCAACGCCGGTGTGCCGCTGCGTGCACCCGTCGCCGGCATCGCCATGGGTCTGGTCTCGGCGGAGATCGACGGCGAGACGCAGTACGCCGCGCTCACCGACATCCTCGGGGCCGAGGACGCCTTCGGCGACATGGACTTCAAGGTCGCCGGCACCAAGGAGTTCGTCACCGCCATCCAGCTCGACACCAAGCTCGACGGCATCCCGGCCTCCGTGCTGGCCGGCGCGCTGACCCAGGCCCGCGACGCGCGCCTGCACATCCTGGACGTCATGGCCGAGGCCATCGACGTGCCGGACGAGATGAGCCCCTACGCCCCGCGCGTCATCGCGGTGCAGGTGCCCGTCGACAAGATCGGCGAGGTCATCGGGCCCAAGGGCAAGATGATCAACCAGATCCAGGAGGAGACCGGCGCCGACATCTCCATCGAGGACGACGGCACGGTCTACATCGGCGCCACCGACGGCCCCTCCGCCGAGGCGGCCCGGGCTGCGGTCAACGCCATCGCCAACCCGCAGATGCCGGAGATCGGGGAGCGGTTCCTGGGCACCGTCGTCAAGACCACCACCTTCGGCGCCTTCGTCTCCCTGCTGCCGGGCAAGGACGGTCTGCTGCACATCTCCGAGGTGCGCAAGCTCGTCGGTGGCAAGCGCATCGACGCGGTCGAGGACGTCCTCGGCGTGGGCCAGAAGGTCCAGGTCGAGCTCAAGGAGATCGACCCGCGCGGCAAGCTCTCCCTGGCGGCGGTCCTGACCGAGGAGCAGGCGGCGGCTGCGGCTGCCGCTGCTTCCGAGCAGGGCTCCTCCGACCGCGGTGAGCGCACCGACCGCGGCGAGCGCACCGAGCGCGGGGACCGCGAGGACCGCGGCGAGCGGCGTGAGCGCCCCCGTCGTGAGCGTCGTGACGACGAGGACGGGGAGGGTGAGCGTCGCTCGCGCTCCCGCAGCCGCCGTCGTCGTCCGGAGGCCACCGAGGAGGGCGCGGGCACCCCGGCGGCCGACCAGGTCGTCGAGGCCGTGGCGGACGGCAACGAGGCGACGGCGACCTCCGAGGACGCCTGAGCCGCGGCGTTGCCCGAACGGCAGGGCCGGTCACCCCACGGGTGGCCGGCCCTGCCGGCATACCCGGACGGTCGTGCGCCTGCCACCGCCTCGAGGATGACTGGCCGTGATGGTGCATGGACAGGGTGGTCTGCCCCTCGTAGAGGTCTGGTCCACGCTGCGTGCCAGGAGACCCGGACAGGTCAGGGTGTCGCACGAAATCTCCTCTGGAGCCTGGTAATCGGCTGGCGGCAGGGCTACCTTGACGACCGTTCGGCGCCGCCCCGCACCTCGCGTGCGCGCCGCTGCCGCCCGATCCCCTGCCGCGCACCCGGCGCGGCACCGACACAGGAGTTCTTGTGCGCACACCCTGCCCTCGCCCGTCGACGAGCCGTGCTCTCGCCGGGGGCGTACTGGCGGTCGCCGTCAGTGCTGGTCTCGTCCCGACCGCGGTCGCCGCCCCTCACGACACCACGTGTCCCGCATCGGCCCGCCCCTCGGCCCTCGCCGTGCAGGCGGGCGCGGCTCACCGGCCGGCCACGGCGCTGCGCGCCGACCAGTCGGTCATCGACGTCGACGCGAGCAACCTGGCCCAGGTCAAGGAGATGGCCCGCACCAAGCCGGTCGTCTTCGTCGTCACCGCTCCCTCCTGGTGCGGCTACTGCAAGAAGCTCGACCCCGTCATCCGCAGGTACAACGCCGACGACAAGGGCGCCTGGATCCTCGCGATCATCGACGTCGACAAGGCAGGCGGGGCCGAGAAGGAGTTCGGCGTCGACGGCTACCCGACCATGGTGCCCTTCGGGCGGTCCGGCGAGATGCAGGACCCGGGCCGGATGGCGGGCTGGGCCGGCGAGAGCGGCACCCGCGAGTGGGTCTCGTCCGTGACGAAGGCCTACGGTCCGGGCGACGACCCGACGGCGGAGCCGACTGCGGCACCTACGGACGGGCCGACCGACGAGCCGACCTCCGCCCCGTCCGACGAGCCGACCTCCGCCCCCACGGACGGGCCGACCGCGGCACCGACCGACAGCCCCTCCGACGGCACCCTGCCCGCGCTGCCCCCCGGCGCCGTCCAGCTGACCGACCAGAACTTCGAGGAGGCCGTGATGGCCGAGTCGAAGAAGCGCACGGTCGTCATCGACTTCTCCAAGGACAAGTGCGATCCGTGCCTCAAGATCGCGCCGGTCCTGGACGAGAAGTACCGCAAGGACGCCGGGAAGTGGCAGTACACCCGTCTCGACGGCACCCAGTTCCCGCAGCTGTGGAAGAAGTACGACAACCCCTGGTTCCCGACCCTCGTCGCCGTCAAGGACGGCAAGGAGCTGGCGCGACGCTCGGGCTTCGAGGGTGACACCCAGCAGGTGACGGACTGGCTGGACAAGGTCGCGCAGGGCGAGGCCCCGGCCAGCGACCCGGCGGTCGTCGAGCTCAAGGACGCCGCTGCGTGGGACCAGATCACCGCCATCTCCAAGCGCCACCCGGTCGCCGTCCGGGCGCATCGGGACGGCTCTGACCAGGCGTCTGCCGAGCAGGGCAAGGTCGCGGCCGAGATGGTGAACGGTGACGGAGGCAAGTGGACGCTGGCCAACGTCGACCTGGAGGACGAGGACGCCGCGTCGCTGCTCGAGGAGCACGGCGTGGAGGTGACCGACGCGCCGAAGATGGTGGTCTTCTACAACGGCAAGATCCAGGACCTCGCCGCCCTGGAGGGCCCCTCGACCAAGGAGCAGCTGCGCTCCTGGGTCGACACGATGCTGAGCACGCACTACCCGACGCTCGCGCTGCGCTGACCGAGGGCTGCACCGATCTGGCCGGTTCCTGGTGGGGGCCGGCCAGATCCGGCATACGGCGTGCTGCCGCCGAGGGTGATGACCGCGGCAGGAGTGGGTATGGCGTGGGTCATGAGCGACCAGCAGCCCCAGATCCCCCCGATGGACGAGCCGCCCTACGAGGAGGTGCCGCCGCCCGCCGAGCAGGTCCTGCCGGACGACGCCGAGCGCGGCCAGCGTGGCCCGGCGAGCTCCCAGACGGGCGCCGAGCAGACCGGGGTCGACGACGCGGCCCCGCCCGTGGGCGGTCCGAGCCTCACCCAGGAGGGCTTCGCGGCCCAGGGCAACCAGCAGGCGGCCGCACGCCGCCCGGACGTGCAGCGGCAGGCCGAGCAGCAGGCCGCTCCCCAGGGCGGCCAGGGCCAGGGCGGCCGGCAGGAGATGCTCGGCGCGGGCAGCGGCCCCGCCGGGGCGCCGATCAAGGACCCTGAGACCTGGGTGACCGGTGACCAGCCGGCCACCGAGGCGCAGAAGGCCTTCCTGGACTCCCTCGCCCGCGAGGCCGGCGAGCAGATCCCGGCCGACCTCACCAAGGCCGAGGCGTCCGAGCACATCGACCGCCTGCAGCAGGTGACCGGTCGAGGCCCGCAGCAGGGGCGGGCGCAGCCGGGGCCGGACCTCCAGGGCTGAGCCGGCGACGAGGACCGCGGGCGGGCTCCCTCGACCGGCCGTCGCGACGGGTGCACCGGGCTTCACGCTGAGTCGGGCACAATGACGCCGGGAGAAGGGAGCGTCCGTGGCGATCGTGGACAAGGTGGACCGCTTCCAGCGTCGACACCGATCGGTGGGGTTCCCGCTCGCGGTCGTCTACAAGTTCTTCGACGACCAGGGGCCCTACCTGGCGGCCCTGCTGACGTACTACGGCTTCCTGTCGGCCTTCCCGCTGCTCCTGCTGCTGTCGTCGATCCTCGGCTTCGTCCTGCAGGGACATCCCACGATCGAGCACCGGATCATGGAGTCGGCGCTGAGCCAGTTCCCGGTCATCGGGACCCAGCTGACCGCCCAGAGCCTGCACGGTGACGGCAAGGCCATCGCGATCGGTCTGACGATCGCGCTCTACGGTGCGCTCGGGGTGGGGCAGGCCCTGCAGAATGCCCTCAACGTCTGCTGGGCGGTGCCACGCAATCGGCGACCCAATCCCGTCGTCTCGCGGGGCCGGTCGCTGCTGCTGATCGTCACGGCGGGGCTCTTCCTGCTGGTGACGACCGTGCTGTCCGGGATCGCCAGCTCGGCCTCGGCCTACGGCCTGGACCTGGGGTCCGGAGGTGGCTGGGCGCTCACCGCGCTCACCGTGCTGCTCAACGCCGGGATCTTCCTGCTGATCTTCCGGATCGCGACGGCGCACCCGATGCGCTGGCGGCGGTCGATCCCGGGCGCGCTGCTGTCGGCCCTGTGGTGGCAGGTGCTGCAGAGCATCGGGACGGCCTACGTGAGCTTCGTCGTCAAGGGATCCAGCGACGCGTACGGCGTCTTCGCGCTCGTCCTCGGTCTGCTCGGTTGGGGCTTCCTGGCGTCGTGCGGGGTGGTGCTGGCGATCGAGCTCAACGTCGTGCTCGCCAAGCACCTGTACCCGCGGGCCCTGCTCACGGTGTTCACCGACAACGTCGACCTGACCGACGCCGACAAGAAGTACTACGAGGGTCTGGTCAACGCCAACCGGCTCAAGGGCTTCCAGCAGGTCGACGTGTCCTTCGAGCGGACGCTGGAGGACCTGGAGGCGGAGACCCGGCCGGTGCCGCGGCGACGCCCGCGCCGAGGCTCACCCGGTCGGTGACGAGCGGGTGGTCACCGCGGTGGCGTGTCGGGCGCCGTCCTGGTCACGGCGGGGCATCTCCTGCCTGACCCGCTCGCGTCATTTGTCGAATGGGCCTGGTGCATCTGGGGATCCGAGCCCCATCCTGGCGATGGACGCCCACCAGGGGGGAGGGCGCCGACCATCAGGAGCCATCATGCCTCGCATCATCACCACCATCGTCGCCACCGCCGCCGCCGTGACCCTGCCCATGGGGGGCACACCGACCGGGCCGACCGCTGTGGCAGCGCCCGCCACGACCACGACCGTGGCGACGGCTCGCGCAGTGACCCCCAGCGTCAAGACGTCATACCTGGTCGCCACCCGCTCCCGGGGGACGGCCCGGTTGCAGCTGGTCGACCGGGCGACCGGCGTGACCACGGCGACGCTGGTGACCCGACCGCTCGCAGGCTTCGGCCACTTCGCCGACGCCACCATCGCCGGGGACGGCTCGGTGTGGGTCGTCGAGCACGGGGCGAAGTACTACGACACCACGCTGCTGCGCATCAAGAACGGCGCGGTGACCGAGGTCATGCCGTATGTCACGACGGCACGGGTCTCGCCCGACGGCCGACGGATCGCCGTCACCGTGCAGGAGCCGGACTTCGACCGGGACGGGTTCGCCACCTCCTCCGTGCGCGTGGGGCCGGTCACCAGCACCCTGACCGCGCTGAAGGTCCTGAGCCAGGCTCCCGTCGAGGTCGATGCCGGCTCGGACGACCGAGCGCCCACGGCGCTCTCGGACACCTCCGCGGTGCAGGCCTGGCTGGGCAACGACCACCTGGCGGTCACCACCTGGCACAACCGCACGGGCAACGTGGACCTGGTGTCCGCACGGTCCGGGCGGACCACGGCGTCCGTCACCGGCCCCGACCCCGTCACCGAGGTGGTGGGGATCCGCGGCGCCGACGCCTACCTGCCGGTGGCGGCGTGGAACGCCGGAGGAAAGGTCACGGGCTACGACGTCTACCGGCTGTCCGCGACTCGCAGCCACGCCGTCAAGGTCGGGCGGGTCGGACTCACGGCGTCCGGTCGGCCCGCCCTGGCTCCCTTCCTGCGCAAGGTCGGCGCCACCCCGACCCAGGCCGCCGGCCTCCCCCTGCGCTACCGCCCGGTCGAGGGCGTGACCCTGGACGCGACCTTCCAGGGGATCTGAACCGTCACCTCGGGGTCGAGGGATGTCTCGACCCCGAGGGGCGGGGGAGCGGGGGCGTCGCGCACCCGTCCGTCGACCGGATGCCGTCGCCCGCGCCGAGCGGGTGACTCGCGGGCCTAGGCTGGCCGCATGAGCGACACGATCAAGGTCTCCGTCATCGGCGCCTCCGGGCGCATGGGCTCCACGGTGTGCGACGCGGTCGAGGCCGCGACGGGTCTGGAGCTGGTGGGCCGGTTCGACCAGGGCGACGACCTCGGCGACCTTGGCGGTGCCGACGTGGTCGTGGAGTTCTCGATCCCGGATGCCTCGCCCGCCAACGTCGCCCACTGCGTCGAGCGGGGGGTGCACTGCGTGGTCGGGACCACCGGCTGGAGCGAGGAGCGCCTCGCGACGCTGCGCGAGCAGGTCGAGGCGGCGCCCGAGGGCACCGGGGTGCTCATCGCCCCCAACTTCGCCATCGGTGCGATCCTGATGATGAGCTTCGCCGCCCGGGCGGCGCGGTTCTACGAGTCGGTCGAGGTCGTCGAGCTGCACCACCCGCGCAAGGTGGACGCCCCCTCCGGCACGGCCGCCCGCACCGCCGACCTGATCGGCGCCGCCCGCGAGGAGGCCGGCCTCGCGCCGATCCCCGACGCGACCGAGCACGACCCGGATGGGGCCCGCGGCGCGCGGGTGCACGGGGTGCCGGTGCACTCGGTCCGACTGCGCGGGCTGGTGGCGCACCAGGAGGTGCTGCTCGGCGGCGAGGGGGAGATGCTGACGATCCGGCACGACTCCTTCGACCGGGTGTCCTTCATGCCTGGCGTGGTCGAGGGCGTGCGTCGCGTGGCGGAGCACCCCGGCGTGACCGTGGGTCTGGAGCACTACCTCGGCCTGTGACCGACGGGGCCGGCGACGCCAGGGGAAGTGGCCGAGTCCGCGCTCCTGCCGATGACGCGGCGCCCCGTCCACCTGTGGACCGGGCGCCGGGCGGATGGTTGCATGGCCTGATGACTCTGTCAGCGAGGCTGGACCTGATCGTCCTGGACTGCCCCGACGTCACGGCGCTGAGCACGTTCTACTCCCAGCTGCTCGGCTGGCCCGCCCAGGACGGCTCCGACGAGGATTTCACCACCCTGGTCCCGCCGGGTGGCGGGGTGTCGCCGAACAACCCCGACGGTCGAACCTCGCTGGCCTTCCAACGCGTCGACGACTACACAGCTCCGACCTGGCCGGGCAGCACGCACCCCCAGCAGCTCCACCTCGACTTCTGCGTGGCGGACATCGACGCCGCCGAGCCCGAGGTGCTCGCCCTGGGCGCCACGCGGCACCCGCACCAGCCCTCGAAGGACGGCGCTTTCCGCGTCTACCTCGACCCCGCGGGGCATCCCTTCTGCCTGATCCGCTGACCGTGGCCCAGGAGACGACGCCACGACGGTGGGTGGCTGCCGCTGCCGAACGGTGGGGCCCGACGAGACGATCCGCCGGTGCACCGCCATCCTGGCCGGCTCGGCACCTCGGAGGCTGAGACCGCCATACTCCTGCTGGCGAACGACGACCATCCGCGCGTGCGCGCGGCGCCGAGAGGGCCCTCGCCTAGGCGCTCGAACCTGCCGTGGCGTGATCGCCGGATCGGGCGAGACCCCCACCGACCCGCACCGCGGGACCACCGACCACCCAGCCGGCTCCGGCGAAGGAGGACCACGATGATCCAGAGCGGCTTCATCAACCTCTACACCGACGACATGCCCCGGGCCCTGCGCTTCTACGCCGAAGCCCTCGGCTTCCGCGAGACCTTCCGCGTCCCCCACGGACGACCCCGCCCACGTCGAGCTGGCCTCCGGCACCATGCAGATCGCGTTGTCCACCAGCCAGGCCGCTCGGGATCACCAAGGCATCGACCCCACCCCCGGTGCCCGTCCGGTTGCCTGGTGCTGTGGGTCCACGACCTCGACGCTGCGTTCGAGGCCGCGACCAGGGCCGGGGCCGTTGTGGTCACAGCGCCTCACGCCGCCGGGAACAACAACCGAAACGCCCTGCTGCGCGACCCGGACCGCAACCTCGTCGAGCTCGTGGCCAAGGCCACCGCGGTCGCACCCGATGCCGGCGAGGACCTCCAGGTGGCCCCATGACCCTGTTCTCGAACCCGCAGATCGTCCTGTTCGTGCGCGACATCGAGCGGGCCCTCGCCTTCTACTCGGTCATCGGCTTCACCGAGGTCTATCGCGTTCCTGACGTCCCAGGCCAGGAGCCCGTGCACGTGGACCTCGAGCTTGACGGCTACCGCCTCGGCCTCGCCACCGAGGAGACGACACGGCTCGACCACGGCCTCGATCCGGTCACCACGGGACAGCGGGCCGCGGTCATCCTGTGGACCCACGACGCCGGCGCCGCCTACGCTCGGCTCGCCGACCTCGGGGCCACGCCCGTGCACCCACCTCACCCATTCCTCGACAGACTCGTCATCGCCTGGGCCGAGGACCCCGAGGGTCACCCCATCCAGGTCGTCCAAGCGGTCTCCGTCAACGCGGACTGACTCATCCCCGTACGGGGCCTGCCTCACCCCTTTCCGGGGACGTGGAGGGCTGGGCGCGGATCGGTCGAGGTGGTCGCCACGAGCCGTCATACGGCGTGCCAGTCGCTCCGCCGCAGCTCGTAGACGACATGTCCATCGGGGCGCAGATCCGGCAGGCAGGTCGCGCCGAGCTTCTCCACAGCACGTCGCGAGCGGTAGTTGTGGGGCGCGACGGAGAAGTGCACGCGACCGACGGCGCCGAAGGCGTGGTCCAGCATCAGGCGCTTCAGCTCCTGGTTCGTGCTGCCGCCCCAGTGGGACCGCGCCAGGAAGGTCCACCCGATCTCAAGGGGCCCCGGCGCGCCCGGGACGTGAAACCGGGAGGTGCCGATCACGTCGCCGTCGAGCGTCTCGACGACCAGCGCGCCGCCCGACCTCAGGGCATCGTCGAAGAACTCGTCGAACTCGACACGCCGGTAGCGGTCGGACGGATGCTGCTCCCAGATCAGGGGATCGCCGGCGACTGCGTAGAGCGCCTCGCGGTCGGCGTCGGTCAGGGGGCGCAGTCGCAGGGTCGGCCCGGTGAGGGTCGGCTGCCTGTCCAGACTCATGGCCGTCAGTCTCCCTGCTGTCGGGGCCGGCGAGCGGCGCCTGCGACGATCCCGCGCCCACCGAGCCGATCGTCGAGTCCAGGTGTCGAGGTGGCGCGCCCCTGGCTAGGGTTCGGGGCATGAGCCGCGGTGGGTTGAGGGCGCTGGAGGCCGGCGACGCCGAGGCCGTGCTGCGGGCCTTCGCGAGCGATGCCGCCATGGCCCGACAGGGGACCGTGCGAGACCTGGGCGAGGCCCGGGCGTATGTCGGGCGCCTGCTGGCCTCCGGGTCGGGGTGCCGGCCCTGGGCCGTCGTGGATGACGAGCTGGTCGGGCTCGTGGCGGTGAACGTCGACCACGAGAACCGGAGCGGCTGGTTCTGGTACTGGATGAATGCCTCCTACCGTGGTCGTGGCTGGACGTCGGCCGCGGCCGTTGCCGTGGCGAACTGGGCGCTCGGCGAGGGCGGTCTCGAGCGGCTCGAGCTGGGACACCGGGTCAACAACCCGGCGTCGGCGCGGGTCGCCCTGGCCGCGGGATTCGTGCACGAGGGGACGGAGCGCGCCAAGTTCCTCGTGGACGGGCAGCGCATCGACGTCCTGACCTACGGTCGCCTCCGCACGGACCCCTGGCCGCGCGATGGCCTCTTCCGGGTGCCGGTCTCCTAGCCCGCGCACCAGGTCGACGGGCCGCCACGCTCGCCCGCTCGTGTCTCGGGTCGCGGCGGGCGAAGGCGGCTGGCTAGGGTCTCGCGCATGGCTGCTGCACCGTCCCCTGCACGCTGGCCCAGAGCCTTCGTCGAGCGGCGCGGATCCGGTGTGCCCGTGGTAGCCCTGCACGGGAACGGGGTCGATCACCGTCTGCTCCTCGCCGTGGACCCGGCCCTCGCCGGCTCCGGCGGTCTGGAACGGCTCTACCTCGATCTGGCGGGCTTCGGGCAGACGCCGGCTCTGCCCGCCCCGGGTGGGCTGCCTGAGCTCGCGGACTGGCTCGTCGGCCAGATCCGAGAGCTCGTGGGCGTCGAACCCTTCGCGCTCCTGGGGAACTCGCTCGGCGGGCTCCTCGCACGCCACGTGCGCGCCGTCCTGCCCGGTCAGGTGCTCGGGCTCGCCCTCATCGCTCCCGTCGTCGACCCCGACCCCTCCCGCCGCACCCTGCCCGCCTTCGAGGTCGTCGAACGCGACGAAGGGCTCCTCGCCTCACTCGCGGCAGCAGACCGAGCCGACTTCACCGCCATGACGGCCCGCCAGACGCGGGCGACGTGGGACCTGTTCTCGGCCTTCGCCCTGCCAGGGATCCGAGCGGCCCGTCAGGACGCGATGAACCGCCTGGGAGACCGCTACTTCCTCGACCCGCACCTGGACTCCAACGCAGGAGTGTTCGCCGGCCCGACGCTGGTCGTCACGGGCCGGCAGGATCACGTCGTCGGCTACGAGGATCAGCACGATCTCGTCCGGGCCTGGTATCCCCACGCCACGTACGCCGCTCTCGACGGCGCCAGCCACAACGTCCATCTCGACCGCCCTCACGCCGTGCACGCTCTCCTGCGCCAGTGGGCTGACGACCTGCCCCGCTGACCCCCGGGCCGCCCGTGCTGCCCGCCCCAGGTGGCTGCCCGGGCTCGCGGGGGGGCGTTCAGCGCCCGGTGCCGGCCGCCACATCCTCCGTGGAGCGGGCGATGCCGCGCGCGGTGAGCCAGGCGGCGATGCCGAAGCCGATGACGGCGACGACGAGGGTGAGGTGGACACCGGTCAGGGTGATGAGGATGCCCGCGGCCGCCGACCCGGCAGCGGCGAGGGTCCGGTTGACCGAGCGGCGGGCGCCGTTGACGCGACCCATCAGGACATCAGGGGTCTGGGACTGCCACAGCCCCATCTCGTTGGCGTTGCTGACGCCCATGGCGGCGCCCAGGATCGCCAGCGCGACGAAGACCACGACGTCGGCGTGCGGCACGAGCGTGCTCGCCGCCACGAGGCCCCAGGCGAGGGGGTACGCCGCCCGCGCGGCCACCACCACCGGTCCGGACCCGTGCCTGCGCCCGAGCCGAGCTGCGGCGAAGGTGCCGGCGAGGCCGGCCAGCCCGGAGCAGGTGAGCAGCGCCCCGTAGGCCGCCGGGCTGAAGCTCATCGTCCGCAGCACGAGCAGGGCCAAGGTCGTCATCGCGATGCCGTTGGCGAGGAACCAGGTGTGCGTCGACAGGGCGAGCGGTCCCAGCGACGGGTGCCGATAGGTCCAGGAGAGCCCCTCACGGACCTCCTCGTGCAGGCGCCGCCGCGTGTCGTGGCGCGCAGGCTCGACGACCTCCATGCCGGCCACGAGCAGGGCCTCGACCGCGTAGCTGACGGCATCGAGGGCCACGGCCAGAGGTGCACCGATCGCGGCGACCAGCGCCCCGCCAGCAGCCGGCCCCAGCGTCTGCGCAGCCGAGTCCGTCTGGTCCAGGCGGGCATTCGCCGTCACGAGCTGCCCGCGCGGCACCAGGAGCGGCAGCAGCGACTGCGTCGCCGCGAACCCGAACACCGAGAAGCTGCCCAAGGCCAGGAGCGCGACGACCAGCATCCATGCGTCGAGCAACCCCGTCAGCCCGAGCGCAGGTATGGCGGCCAACGAGACGGCCCGCCCCACGCTGGACCACACGAGCACCGGCTTGCGCGGCCACCGGTCGACGTAGGCGCCGGCCACGAGGCCGAGCGCGGCATACGGCACGAGCTGGGCCGCGTTGACCAGGCCCACCTCGGTGGGCGACGCCGCGAGGTGCTGGACGACCAGCACCGGCATCGCCACGGCCGTGACCGCTGTCCCCGCCGAGCTGATGGCAGCCCCCGCCCAGTAGCGCGCGAACGCGGCTCGGGACGTGCCGCCTCCGGGCTCGGGGGTGGGGTCCGTCGCGGTCACCTCGGCATCCAACCATCGACGGTGGCGCCCGGCGTCCGCCTGCGTCGCCTCGTGGGCCGCGCCAAGCGAAACCGCCTGAGGATCAGGCCTGCTCGAGGGTGGCGGTGAACCGCCGACCCAGCCCCGGCAGGGCGGCATGGTCGTCGACCTGCCCGAGGCGGACCAGCTGCGACCAGGGGCCGACGGGGGCGTGATAGATCGCGAGCACCCCGAGCGGTTCGTACCACGCGATCTCGCCCGGCGCCGGCTCGTGCTCCCCGGCCAGGTCGAGCCCGGTGAGCGGCTCGGCGAGGGTGGTCATCACCTCGACCCCCTGGTAGTCCCGGAAACGTCCGGTCAGCGGCAGCCGGGCGGCCAGCACGCGGCCGGCGGGGGAGTCGTCCAAGGTGCCGGTGAGCGTCGTGTCTCCGACGCGGATCCGGATCGGCATACGGTCCATGGACCTGACGATAGGGCCCGGAGACGGTATGCCGCCTGCGCAGGCGCAGGTCATTGCGCGACGATCACGTGCAGCGTGCGAGGGCCGTGGACCCCCTCGACGCGGGAGAGCTCGATGTCGCTGGTCGCGCTCGGGCCGCTGATCCAGGTGGCCGGGCGACCCGCCCGCAGCGAGGGCGCGAGGCGCGCCACCGCCTCGGGCACGTCGGAGACGACCTGGTCGGCGCGGACCACGCAGACGTGCACGTCGGGCACGAGGGACAGCGCCCGCCGCCCTTGGTCCGGTCCGTGGTCGAGGATGATCGTGCCGGTCTCGGCGACCCCGACGGCGCAGCCGGTGACGACCGCGTCGACGCCGTCGAGGGCGGCGGACGTGAGCCGGTCGTCCCGCAGGGTCCGCACCCCGGCCTGCTCGACGGCGCCCCGCCAGGCGGGGTCCAGCCCGTCCGGCAGCACCACCGTCTGCACCCGGTGGGCGGTGAGGGCGGATGCCACGCGGGTCGGCACCTGGTCGGCCGGGCAGCGCTCGACGACGGCGCGGTAGTCCTCGACCCGCTCGGCGAATCGCCCGACTACGTCGGGCATCTCGGTGGGTCGGCCGTACCGCCACGCGACCTCGACGTCGGCCTCCGGGGTCGACCGGGGGACGTCGGCGAGGGCCGTGCGGATGCGGCCGAGGATGGCATCGCGGCTCATCGCTCCGCTCCTGCCTGCCGGTGCGGGTCGTCGCCACGCTCCCGGGCCCACCAGTCGCGGAAGGACTCGGTCGGGAGCATCTGGACGTCGCGAGCCCCCGTCCAACGGGAGAGCGGCCAGGGCAGCGTCCCGAAGTGGTCGAAGCGACGGCCGAGGACGCGCCCGGTCAGGCCCGAGGCCTTCATGACCGCCCCCCAGCGACGGTGGTCGCCCATCACCCAGGAGGCGCTGGCCACGACGGCGGGCTCGGAGTGGGGCACCTGGTCGGCCTTCGTGGCCTCGACGACCTTGGCGCGCATGTGGACGAGCAGCTCGGGGATCGGGATGCGCACCGGGCACACGTCGAAGCACGCGCCGCACAGCGTGGAAGCGAAGGGCAGCGAGCGGTCCACGCCCGACGCGGTGCCGCGCAGCTGCGGGGTGAGCACGGCCCCGATCGGTCCGGGATAGACCGAGCCGTAGGCATGCCCGCCGACCTTCTCGTAGACCGGGCACACGTTGAGGCAGGCCGTGCAGCGGATGCAGCGCAGCGCCTGGCGTCCGACGTCGTCGGCGAGGACCTTGGTGCGTCCGTTGTCCAGCAGCACCACGTGCATCTCCTGCGGTCCGTCGCCCGCCGCGGGTCCGGTCCACAGCGAGGTGTAGGGATTCATCCGCTCGGCGGTGGAGGATCGGGGGAGCAGCTGCAGGAAGACCTCGAGGTCCTCGAGGGTGGGCACGACCTTCTCGATGCCCACCACCGAGATCAGGGTCTCGGGCAGGGTCAGGCACATGCGCCCGTTGCCCTCGGACTCGACGACGGCCAGCGTGCCGGTCTCGGCCACGGCGAAGTTCGCCCCGGAGACGGCGACCTTGGCCCGCAGGAACTTCTCCCGCAGGTGCAGCCGGGCCGTGCCCGCGAGGTGGGCGGGGTCGGTGTCCAGGTCCTGCGGCGCGGGGCGGCCGTAGCGGCCCATCTCGTCGCGGAAGATCTCGCGGACCTCGGCGCGGTTGCGGTGGATCGCGGGGACCAGGAAGTGCGAGGAGCGGTCGTGACCCAGCTGGACGATGAGCTCGGCCAGGTCGGTCTCCCAGGCGGCGATGCCCGCGGCCTCGAGGGCCTCGTTCATCTCGATCTCCTGGGTGGCCATGGACTTGACCTTGACCACCTCGGCGGTGCGCTCGGCGACGGCTTGGTCGCCGACCTTGGCGCGCACGAGGTCCACGACGATCCGGTTGGCCTCCTCGGCGTCGCTCGCCCAGTGCACGGTGGCGCCCGCCCGGGTCAGCGACTCCTCCAGCTGCAGCAAGTAGTGGTCCAGGTGGCGCAGGGTGCGGTTCTTGATCGCCTCGCCCGCGAGCCGCAGCTCCTCCCACTCGGCGTGCTCGGCCACCACGTGCTCGCGCTTGGTGCGGATCGTGGTCATCGCGTGGTGGAGGTTCTTGCGCTGCACCGGGTCGGCGAGCTCGCGGCGTGCGGCGTGCGGGAAGGCCGGGCTGTCGACCAGCTCCCCGGGCGGCGGCGCCGGGGTGCGGCGCGGGGGTGGGGTCGTCATCGTGGGTCTCCCGTCGGCTCGTCCTCGGTGCTCGCGAGGATCTCGGCCAGGTGGATGGGGCTTATGCCGGAACGCTGCCGACCGAGCACACCGCCGATGTTCATCAGGCAGGAGTTGTCGCCCGCGACGACGTACTCCGCACCGGTCTCGCGCACGTGCTGGGCCTTGTCGCCCGCCATGGCCACGGACACGTCGGGATTCTTCATCGAGAAGGTCCCGCCGAAGCCGCAGCAGCGGTCGGCGTCGGGCAGGTCCACGACCTCGATGCCCTTGACCGCGCGCAGCAGCTGCAGGGGCCGGTCGCCGACCTTGGTCACCCGCATCGAGTGGCAGGTCGGGTGGTAGGTCACCCGGTGCGGGAAGTAGGCCCCGACGTCGGTGACACCGAGGACGTCGACGAGCAGCTCGGACAGCTCGTAGGTGCGGGTCACCACGCCGGCGACGCGTCGCTGGAGCTCGCTGCTGCCGTCGCGGCGGGCCAGCATCGGGTGCTGGTCCCGCACCGACCCGACGCAGGAGCCGGAGGGGCCGACGACGTAGTCGTAGCCCTCGAAGGCCCGCAGGTAGGTGCGCACCGACGGCATGGCCTCGTCGAGATAGCCGGTGTTGGTGAACACCTGCCCGCAGCAGGTCTGCTCGGGCGGGAACTCCACCCGGCAGCCGAGCCGCTCGAGCAGGGTGACCACGGCCCGCGGGGTCGAGGGGAACATCGTGTCGTTGATGCAGGTGGCGAACAGCGCCACGGTCAGTCCCTCGCCAGGGCGGGCATCCGCCCGGGGGGAGGGGTCGTGCTGGGTCATGGGGAGTCCTCCGGGGTCGGTCACGGCAGCATCCAGGACAGCACCGGCGTCGACTGCAGCCCGACGATCAGGCACAGGACCGCCAGCAGGCCGAGGCTCCACCACAGCACCCGGCGCAGGATCTCGGACTCGCGCCCGAGCAGGTCGACGGCGGTGGCGGCGATGGTGAGGGACTGGGGGGAGACCATCTTGCCCACGACGCCGCCGGAGGTGTTGGCGGCGACGAGCAGGGTGGGGTCGATGCCGGCCTTCTTGCCGGCCGTCTGCTGCAGCGTCGCGAACAGCGCGTTGGCCGAGGTGTCCGAGCCGGTGACGGCGGTGCCGAGCCAGCCGAGCACCGGCGACAGGAAGGCGAACGCCGCGCCCGTGCCCGCGATCCAGGTGCCGATGGTGATGGTCTGCCCGGACTGGTTCATGACGTAGGCGAGGGACAGCACCGAGGCGATCGTCGGCGCGGAGCAGCGCAGCGTGCGCAGGGTCCGGGTGACCTCCCGGCCGAGGGCGGCCGCGGGCACCCGGTCGACGAGTGCGACGACGAGGGCGCACAGCAGCAGCATCGTCCCGGGGCTCGACAGCCACTGCAGGGTGTAGACCGTCGAGGTCGACGGCTTGCCGGCGGCGGTGAGCACGTGCCCGTCCAGGCCGGGCCAGTGGATCTTGAGGTCGGTGCCGGTCAGGAGGTCCTTGATGGGGATGACCAGCTTGGACAGCGAGAACACCACGATGACGAGCAGGTAGGGGAACAGCGCCATCCCGACGCGCGCGGCCGGCAGGAGGGTGCGCCCCTCGGTGTCCGCGGCCGGCCCGCGGCGCTCCTCCTCGGTCACGACGGCCCGCTGCGCGTCCCGGTCGGCGTGCAGCCGGGCGAGGGCGTCGGCGCCGCCCGGCGGGTGCCAGACGCGCAGCAGGAGCACGGCGGCGCCCAGACCGACGAGCGAGGCGATGACGTCGGTGAGCTCGACGGACAGCCAGGTCGCCGAGACCCACTGGGCCGCCGCGAAGGACAGCCCGGTGACGAGGGCGACCGGCCACAGGTCGCGGACCCCGCGGCGGCCGTCGGCGAGCAGGCAGAGGAACACCGGGACGAAGGCCGCGAGGATCGGGGTCTGGCGTCCGACATACGCGCCGATCTGGGTGTAGGGGATCGTGGTGAGGTCGCCCGCGGTGATGATCGGGATGGCGATGGCGCCGAAGGCGACGGGGGCGGTGTTGGCGAGCAGCACCACGGTCGCGGCGCGCAGGGCCGAGAAGCCCACCGCCATCAGCATCACACCGGTGATGGCGACCGGCGCGCCGAAGCCGGCCAGGGCCTCCAGCAGACCACCGAAGCAGAAGGCGATCAGCATCGCCTGCACGCGCGGGTCGTCGCTGATCAGGTCGAACACCCCGCGCAGGTCCTCGAACCGGCCGCTGGCGACCGTGACCTGATGGAGCAGGATGGCCGTGAAGACGATCCACACGATGGGGAACAGGCCGTAGACCGCGCCCTCGGACGCCGAGAGCAGGGCGAGGGGGGCAGGCATGCGGTAGGCCAGCACGGCGACCAGGAGCGACACGGCGAGCGCGGCCAGGCCGGAGGTCCACGCCCGCCACCGCAGGGCACCGAGGGCGACGAAGATCGTCGCCAGCGGGAGGCAGGCGACCAGCGCCGAGAGTGCAAGGCTGCCTCCCACCGGGGCCGGGTCGGGTCGAAAGATCATGGGAACTCCATCGTTCTCGGCAAAAGATCAGACCTTTTCTGGATGGTCAGACCTTTAGGGACTACTATGCATGAATCGGTATGACCACCTCAAGGGCCCAGGGTCCTGTCGGGGCTCCGGAAACTGACACAATGCGGGACATGAAGGCCTACGAGACGGTCATCCACCACGTCGAGACGGGGATCCTCGACGGGAGCCTGCGGGTGGGCACGCACCTGCTTCCGGAGCGGGACCTGGCGGCCGAGCTGGGGGTGAGCCGGTCCGCGGTGCGCGAGGCGATCCGGGCGCTGGAGGCCCAGGGTGTGGTGACGTCGGCGGTCGGGGCGGGCAAGGACGCCGGCACCCGGATCACCGACATGCGCAGCGCTGCCCTGTCCCGGCTGCTCAAGCTCCACGTCGCCCTGGCGAAGTATCCCGTGGACGAGGTGGTCGAGGCGCGGGTCGCGCTGGAGCGCTCCAGCGTCGCCCTCGCCGCCCGGCGCCTGGACGACGCCGGCCGGGACCGCCTGCGCGCCCTGCTCGACCGGATGGCAGACCCCGCCGTCCACCAGGACGAGTTCAACGCGCTCGACACGGAGTTCCACGTGGTCCTGGCCGAGAGCGGACACAACCGGCTCGTCACCGACATGACGGTCGCGGTGCGCGAGTCCCTGCGGCGACCGATCCTGGACGCCGAGCGCTCGCTCGCCGACTGGGAGAGCTTCCGCAGCTCGCTGCAGGAGCACCACGAGGCGATCTACCACGCCGTGTCCGCGGGCGACGGGGAGCGGGCGGCCGAGCTCGTGGAGCAGCACATCCGGGCGACCTACACGATCCTGCCCATCACCCTCGGCGAGATCACCTTCGCCACGGGACAGCCGGGCACGGCGGGGGTCAGCCCAGTGCGCAGGTGAGCCGCACCTCGCGCAGCAGGTCCCGCTCGTCCGGGCCGACCACCCGCTCCCGGCGCGCGCTGTCCGGCCGCAGGCCCGCCGCCTCGAGGAAGGCCCGCGACCCTGGGAGCCCGGCGGGCACCCAGGCATAGACATGCAGGAAGCTCGCCTCACGCAGCAGGTCCACGGCCGCGTTGAGCAGGCGGCTGCCGTGGCCCTGGTGCCGGGCGTCGGGGTGGATCCCGAGCTCCAGCAGCTCTCCGTCCCCGGGCTCGGCGTCGGGGTCCTCGCACGGGCCGATCGCGGCGTAGCCCACCACCTGGTCGCCCGCGCACGCCACCACGAGTCGGTGCCGCGGCGACGGCGGCCGCTCCAGCGACGCGCGCCAGGCGCGGGCGAAGGGCAGGGGCTCGAACCCCGCGAGGACCTCGGCCGGGACCAGCCCGGCGAAGCCCTCCCGCCATACGGCCGACTGGACCGTGCCCACCGCAGGTGCGTCGTTGACCCGCGCCTCGCGGACGCTCGCGTCGGCCTGCGGGCCGAGGGGGGAGGGGTGCTCGTGCTGGTGGTCGCTCACCTGGGTGATCCTCGCAGACCGGGGCGCGCCGACGATCCTTTTGCAGGGCGGGGCCGGGCCAGGGATACTTCTGGACATGTATGGCAACGACGTCATCGACCCGGACGCTATCGACCCGGACGAGCCGCTCAACGCGGCGGAGACCGACGACTACGCGAAGGCCCGCGGGGCCGCTGCCGAGGCGGACCGCGTCCCGGGTGACGGTGCGTCGTTCGACGACCTGATCCGCCGGGACCTGCGGATCGAGCCGCGTGACGACATGCCGGACGGCTATCGCCAGACGCTGATCCGCCAGATCGCCCAGCACGCGCACTCCGAGATCATCGGCATGCAGCCCGAGGGCAACTGGATCACCCGTGCCCCCAGCCTGCGGCGCAAGGCCATCCTCATCGCCAAGGTGCAGGACGAGGCCGGCCACGGGCTCTACCTCTACTCCGCGGCCGAGACCCTCGGCGTCGACAAGGCCGAGCTGCTCGACAGGCTCCACGCCGGCCGGCAGAAGTACTCCTCGATCTTCAACTACCCCACGCTGACCTGGGCCGACGTGGGCGCGATCGGCTGGCTCGTCGACGGCGCCGCGATCATGAACCAGGTGCCACTGTGCCGCTGCTCCTACGGCCCCTACAGCCGCGCGATGATCCGGGTGTGCAAGGAGGAGTCCTTCCACCAGCGCCAGGGTTTCGAGATCCTGTGGGTCCTCGCCCGTGGCACCGAGGAGCAGCGGGCCATGGCGCAGGACGCCGCCGACCGGTGGTGGTGGCCCGCGCTGATGATGTTCGGCCCCGAGGACTCCGGGCAGGCCGCCCAGCAGGGGCACACCGCGCAGAGCATGGCGTGGGGGATCAAGCGGTTCAGCAACGACGACCTGCGTCAGAAGTTCGTGGACATGACCGTCCCCCAGGCCCAGAAGCTCGGCATCACCCTGCCCGACCCGGACCTGCGCTGGAACGAGGAGCGGGGCCACTGGGACTTCGGCCGGATCGACTGGGAGGAGTTCTGGCGGGTGCTCAAGGGTGACGGCCCGTGCAACGCCGAGCGGATGAGCCACCGCATCGCGGCTCACGAGGACGGTGCGTGGGTGCGTGAGGCCGCCAACGCGTACGCCGCCAAGCAGGCCTCGCGCTCGAAGGAGAATGCAGCATGAGCGAGGCCTCCTGGCCCCTGTTCGAGGTGTTCGTCCGCGCCAAGCGAGGCCTGTCCCACGTCCACGTGGGTTCGCTGCACGCTCCCGACGCCACCTTGGCCCTGCACAATGCGCGAGACCTCTACACCCGACGCCAGGAGGGCGTGTCGATCTGGGTGGTCGAGGCCGAGCGGATCACCGCGTCCAGCCCGGACGAGCGCGGGTCCTTCTTCGACCCCAGCGCCGACAAGGTCTACCGCCACCCGACGTTCTACGACGTCCCCGAGGACGTGGAATACCTGTGAGCGACACCACCATCGCCGGCCCCTCGCGCACCGTCGCCGAGCCTGTCGACCTCGCGACCTACGTCCTCGGCCTCGCCGACGACGCCCTCGTCTACACCCAGCGCCTGGGGGAGTGGGTGTCCCGTGCCCCTGCCATCGAGGAGGACATGGCCTTCGGCAACATCGCCCTCGACCTGCTCGGCCAGGCCCGTGCGCTGCTGACCTACGCCGGTCAGGCCGACGGCACCGGACGCACCGAGGACGACCTGGCCTACCTGCGCGACGAGCGCGAGTTCCGCTCGGTCCACCTGGTCGAGATCGAGCGTGGCGACTTCGCCGTGGAGATGGCCCGGCTGCTGTGGTTCGCCACGGCCCGTCTGGCGGTCATGCAGCGGTTGACCACCTCGGCGGACGAGACGCTGCGCGGCGTCGCGGAGAAGGCCGTCAAGGAGCTGGCCTACCACCGCGACCACGCCCGCACCTGGGTGGTCCGCCTCGGTGACGGGACCGAGGAGTCCCACCGCCGCATGCAGGCCGGTCTGCAGGCCGTGGAACCCTACGTCGCCGAGCTGTTCGACGACTCCGCGGCCGAGACCGCGGCGGCCGAGGCCGGGGTCGGGGTGCGGCCCGGCGAGGTCGAGGACGAGGTCCGGGCGTATGTCGAGGACGTGCTCGCCGAGGCCACCCTGACCCCCGCCGAGCCCTCGCGCTGGCGCTCGCGCGACGGGCGCCGCGGCATCCACGCCCGGCCCATGGGTTACCTGCTCGCCGAGATGCAGCACATCGCGCGCTCGCACCCCGGCGCCACCTGGTGACCACGGTGGCGGCGGTGGCCGATGCCATCCGCGCCATCCCCGACCCGGAGATCCCCGTCATCACCATCGACGACCTCGGGATCGTCCGGTCGGTCGACGTGGACGAGGCCGCCGGCGTCGTGCGGGTCGTCATCAGCCCGACCTACAGCGGCTGCCCGGCCATGGGGCTGATCGAGGACCTCGTGCGCCACGAGGCCCGCAAGGGCGGGCTCGTCGCGGAGGTCACCACCCAGCTGTCGCCCGCCTGGACGACGGACTGGATGAGCGAGCGCGGTCGGGAGCGGCTGCGCGAGTTCGGGATCGCCCCGCCCACCGCCGGGGCCGCCGAGGCGGCGGCCGGCCCGGTGCCGGTGACGCTGTCCCGCCACCAGGTGTCCTGCCCGCACTGCGGCAGCGACCGGACGACCGAGGTGGCCCGCTTCGGGTCCACCGCGTGCAAGGCGTTGCGACGGTGCGACGCCTGCCGCGAGCCCTTCGACGAGTTCAAGGTGATCTGACAGATGGCTCTGCTGAGCAAGCCCGCCCGCCCGCGCCCGCAGTTCCACCCGCTCACGGTGGCTCACGTGGAGCGGCTCACCGACGACGCCGCGGCGATCAGCCTCGCCGTGCCCGAGGAGCTGCGGGAGACCTTCGCCTTCGAGCCGGGGCAGCACCTCACCGTGCGCCGCGAGGTCGGCGGCGGCGAGCAGCGCCGGTCCTACTCGATCTGTCTGTCGCGCGGCACCGCGGCCGCGGCGGGCCGGCTGCGCGTGGCCGTGGGCCGGGTCCCCGGGGGTGCCCTCTCACCCTGGCTGATCGACGAGGTCGCGGCGGGCGACGTGCTGGACGTCATGCCGCCGACCGGGTCCTTCGTGGTCCCCACCGACCCGACCCGCGGCCGACACCACTGCGCGATCGCTGCCGGGTCCGGGATCACCCCGATCCTGTCGCTGCTGACCACCGCGCTCGAGGAGGAGCCGGACAGCCGGGTCACCCTGATGTTCGGCAACCGCTCCACCAGCACGATCATGTTCCTCGAGGAGCTCGAGGACCTCAAGAACCGCTACCGCGAGCGGTTCCAGCTGATGCACCTGCTGTCCCGCGAGGCCCGCGACGTGGAGCTGTTCAGCGGGCGGCTGGACGAGCCGCGGCTACGTCGCATCCTGGACACGCTCGTGCCGGTCGACTCGGTCGACGAGTGGTATCTCTGCGGTCCCTTCTCCATGGTCGAGAACGCCCGCGAGGTGCTGGCCGCCGAGGGCGTCGTCACGGACCACGTGCACTACGAGGTCTTCCACGTGGACGACGAGCCCCGCGCCGCCCAGGACCCGGGCGAGGGCGCCGAGCCCGCGGCGGCGGGCGTCCTGGCGCGCGTCACCGTCAACCTCGACGGCCGCACCACCGACGTGGTGATGACGGACGCCGCGGAGACGATCCTGGACGCGACGCTGCGGGCCCGGCCGGACGCGCCGTACTCCTGCACGGGTGGGGTCTGCGGAACCTGCCGCGCGCGGGTCGTCGAGGGGCAGGTGCGGATGGACCGCAACTACGCCCTCGAGCCTGACGAGGTCGCCGCCGGCATCGTGCTGGCCTGCCAGGCCCACCCGCTCACCGAGACCGTCAGCCTGGACTACGACGCCTGACCGACGGCGGCCCCGGGCTGCCGGGCGCAGAGGGAGCCGAGCATGAGGGGTGCACGACGCGTCACCGCCACGACGGTCGGCGCGCTCGCCGTGACCTGCGCGCTCCTGCTGGGGGGTTGCACGGGCGAGCCGCTCGAGCTCCCACCGACCCCGTCCGGCGCCGCACCGTCCACCCCCGCGCCGTCGGGGCGTCCATCGACGCCCTCGCCCGCGCCCACCGTCCCGCCGGGAGGTCCTTTCCCGGTCCCCACGATGCCGGGGGGCGACGGCCCGCAGGCCGGGCCGGGCGAGGCCGAAGCCGTGCTCGACCAGGTGTCTCGCTTCCTCGCCGCGGCCTCCAGCCTGCACGCGGTCGGGACGCTCAACCACGGCGGGCTCCCGATGACCTTCGACCTCGCGGGCACGCGCGACGGGCTGATGCTGCAGGGCACGGTGTCGGTCGGCACCCAGCCGCCCGTCGAGATCCGCCGCGTCGACGGCGTGACGTACGTCCGGTCGCCGCGCACCACCACGGCGGCCCGTGGCCGGTTCGTGCGGCTGTCCAGCGGTTCCGCGACCCAGCTCGGCATCCTCGGGGTGGGCAGTTTCGTCGACGCGGTCCAGCGACTGACCGGGCACCGCGCGCCGATGCGGATGACCTCGGTGTCCTATGCCGGCCGGCGCGCCCGGGAACTCGCGCTCGGGCGTGTCACCACCCTCGTGGTGGCGGCGGACGGCAGCGGCCGGCTGCTCAAGGTGCAGACGACGGCGGGACCGGACGCGGGGAGCATCGAGTTCGACCGTTGGGACGAGCGTGTCGGGATCGCCGCGCCCCAGCGCTCGCAGGTCACCCGGCTTCCCGGGGGCTAGGTCCGGCGGTCGAGGTCGGGCAGGCCGGGGCGGCGACCGGGTCGGGACGATCCGGTCAGGCCCGGCCCTCGGCCGCCGGGGTGCCCAGGTCGGACCCGGCGGTGGTGGTGACGCCCCGGCGGGCGCGGTACAGCACGTGGTGGCGCAGGACGTCGTCGGCCGCGACGAGCGGGTGCTCGAAGTCGTCGGCGAGGTCGTGCGTCATGCCCAGTCGCTGCATCACGGCGCGGGAGCGCAGGTTGATCGAGGAGGTGAGGGCGACCACCTCCTCGAGCCCCAGGACCTCGAAGGCGACGCGGAGCACCTCGGTCGCCGCCTCGGTGGCATAGCCCTGCCCCCACGCCGACCGGGCCAGCCGCCAGCCGATCTCGATGCAGGGCATGAATGGTGCGGCGAATCGGGGCCGGTCGAGCCCCACGAAGCCGACGAAGGGCTCCCCACCGACCACCTCGACCGCCCACATGCCCCAGCCCCGCGCGCGGACGTGCTTGTCGAACCGGTTCGCGAGGTCGTCGCTCTCCTCCTGGGACAGGAGGGTGGGGAAGTAGGCCATCACCTCGGGATCGGCGTTGAGGGTCGCGAACGGTGCCCGGTCCTCGGGGCGCCAGGGTCGTAGGAGGAGTCGCTCGGTGCGGAGCTCCAGCGGGGGGTGCAGCAGGGAGGGCAGGGCCGTGGCATCCGTGGCGGACATGGGACGAGCGTAGAGCCCGGGCGTCGGTCGGCAACAGGCGCGACACCGCGGAAGATTTGAGAAGCATTATCATCAATTGCCGCTGTGGCATACTCCGAGGGTCATCCCGAGGGTGCGCAGGAAGCCGGTGAGAGCCCGGCGCGGTCGCGCCACTGTGAGCGCGGGCCGGTGCCCGCGCGAGCCAGAGACTGCCCCCTCGGCCACCTCCACCGGGACGCGTCATCCCCCCAGAAGGAGTGTCCATGCACATCACCGAGGGCTATCTGCCCCCGCTGCAGGCCGCGGCCTGGACCGCGCTCGCCGCCCCCTTCGTCGTCCACGGCGGCCGTCAGGTCGTCCGCGAGATCCGCGAGACCCCCGAGAACCGCCTCCTGCTCGGGGCCGCGGGTGCTTTCACCTTCGTGCTGTCGGCGATCAAGCTCCCCTCGATCACCGGCTCGTCCAGCCATCCCACCGGCACCGGCCTCGGGGCCGTGCTGTTCCGCCCGCCCGTCATGGCCTTCCTCGGCGGGATCGTGCTGATCTTCCAGGCCCTCCTGCTCGCCCACGGCGGGATCACCACCTGGGGTGCCAACGTCATGAGCATGGCGGTCGTCGGCCCCTGGGTGGGCTACGGGGCGTATGCCGCGGCCCGCCGACTCGGCGCTCCCCAGCTGGTGGGGGTCTTCCTCGCCATGGCCCTGGCCGACCTGTCGACCTACTGCACCACCTCGCTGCAGCTGGCGCTCGCGCACCCGGACCACGCCACGGGGGTGCTCGGCGCCCTGGGCAAGTTCCTCTCGATCTTCGCCGTCACCCAGATCCCGCTGGCCCTGGCCGAGGGCTTCCTCGGGGTCCTGGTGTTCCGGGTCCTGGCCGACGCCGCCCGTCCCGAGCTCGTCCGTCTCGGGGTCCTCGCCGCCGACCAGGAGCGCCCGGTCGTCCAGCGCCCGGAGGTGCTCGCATGACCCGGGCCCGGTGGATCACGCTCGGCTGCGTCCTGGCCCTGGTCGTGCTCTTCGCGCTGCCCTTCGCCGTCGCCCGTGGCGGCGCCCCGGACGGCGAGCGCTTCGGCGGGACCGACTCGGCCGCCACGGCCGCGATCGACGCGGCCGACCCCGGCTACCGGCCGTGGTTCCACAGCGTCTTCGAGCCGTCGAGCAGCGAGGTGGAGTCGGGGCTGTTCGCGATGCAGGCGGCGATCGGGGCCGGTGCGCTCGGCTACGTCGTCGGCCGCCTGCACGGCCGCCGCGACCGCTCTCGGCACGACGCAGGGTCGGGGTCGGCCTCGTCGCTCCCGACGGGCGGCGCCCTCGCCGGATCACGACCGACGAGCTCCGAGACCGGCGGCCGGAGCTGACGTGGCCGGCGGCCTGGCGATCGACGACGCGGCGTGGGCGGGGGCCTGGCGCTCCCGCGCGGTGGCGGACAAGGCGCTGCTCGGCCTGGGCCTGATGGCCGTGGCGCTGGTGCTCCCGCCCTGGCCCGGGTCCGTGATCGTCGCCGTCGCCAGCCTGCTGGTGCTCCTGCTGGGGGCGCGGGTCCCGCCGGGTCTGGTCGCCCGGGCGGTCCGGGCGCCGCTCGCCTTCATCGTGCTCAGCGCAGTCTCGGTGGCGGTGAGCCTCGGTGCGCCGCGGGCGGAGCCGGCGTACCTGCGCCTGGGCTGGCTGGCCGTCACGCACCGCGGGGTCCTCGAGGCCGCCGGGCTGACCGCGCACGCCTTGGCCGGGACCCTGGCCGTGCTGGTGCTCGCGGCCACGACCCCGATCGTGGACCTGCTGACGGCGCTGCGGCGGCTGCGGGTGCCCGACGCCTGCGTGGAGGTGGCCTCGTTGACCTACCGCCTGCTCTTCGTCCTCCTGGACGCCCAGGGGCAGATCCGCGAGGCGCAGGCGGGACGCCTGGGCTACCACGGGTGGCGGACCTCCCTGCGCTCGGCGGGGATGCTCGCCGCAGCGGTCCTCACCCGGTCGTGGGACCGGGCCCGGCGGCTGGAGGAGGGGCTCGCGGGCCGCGGCTACGAGACGGCGCTGCTCACCCTGCCCCGCACCGAGCGGCACTCCCCGGTCTTCGTCGTCGCGACGCTGCTGCTGATCGCCGTCGTCCCGGCCTCGTCCTGGGCGCTGGGGTCACGATGAGCCATCGCGGACCCGGCTGCCACCACGGCCGGCTCGACCCCGAGGTCTACCGGCTCGTCGCCCGCGGGCTGCGGGCGGGCTATCCCGGCGGCCCGGAGGTCCTGCACGGCGCGGACCTGCAGGTCACGGGAGGACGGCGGCTGGCGATCCTCGGCGCCAACGGGTCCGGCAAGACCACCCTGCTGCGCTGCCTCGCAGGAAGCCATCGGCCTGCGGCCGGTCAGGTGTATGTCGACGGCGAGGCGGTCGACCACTCGCGCAAGGGGCTGCGGGCGCACCGGCAGCGCGTGCAGCTGGTGCTCCAGGACCCGGACGCCCAGCTGTTCAGCGCCGACGTGCGCCAGGACGTGTCCTTCGGGCCGATGAACCTCGGGCTGCCCGTCGAGCAGGTCCGCGAGCGGGTGGGGGAGGCGCTGGCGCTCCTGGGCATCGAGCATCTCGCCGACCGACCGACCCACCAGCTGTCGTACGGCGAGCGCAAGCGGGCTGCCACCGCCGGAGCCGTGGCCATGCGTCCCCACCTGCTCCTGCTGGACGAGCCCACTGCCGGTCTGGATCCGCGCGGGGTCGACGAGATGCTCGACGCGCTCGGGCGGTTGGAGGAGCACGGCACCACCGTGGTGCTGTCGACCCACGAGGTGGACGCGGCGCTGGCGTGGGCCGACGAGGCGGCGGTCGTCGCCGACGGCACGGTCGTCCAGGGGCCGGTGGCCGAGGTGCTCGCCGACCGGGAGCTGGTGGCCCGGGCCCGGCTGCGGCATCCCTGGCAGGTGCAGGCGACCGAGCTGCTCGCCCGCGCAGGGATGCTCGCCCCCGGCGTCCGGGTCCGGACCGTCCAGGAGCTGGTATCCGCCCTGGCTGCGGCCCGGCAGGGTGCCTGAGCCGTCAGCCGGTCATCGCCTTGATGACGGTGATCGCCTGGGTGACCCGCTGCTGCCCGGTCGCCGCACGGGCGGCATGCCAGGCGTTGTCCAGCTCGCGCAGCACCACCCAGCGGCGGGCGCGCTCCGGGTCGACGCCCATGGGCTCGCAGGCGTGGTCGACGCGGAACCGCAGGTGGTTGCGCAGGCTGTGCGCCCCGGTCGCCTCCTGCCACCGGTTCCACAGCAGGGGGGCGACGGCGAGCGCGGGCTCTCCCGCGAGCGGCTTGGGGTCGACGGCCAGCCAGCCGCCGACCGCGCCGGGTCGGTGCCCGGCCAGCACGTTCTCGTAGTGCAGGTCGGCGTGGACGAGACGGGCGTCCACCTGCGGGTCGGCCGCCAGCTCCCGCGCGAGGTGCCGCCCCTGGTCGACCAGCCGGCGGGGGAGGCAGGGGGGCGCGTCCTGCAGCCGGGCGGCGATCCGCCCGCACCAGGCGGACGCGGTGCCGGTCCGGGCGAGCGCCGGACGGTCGAGGGCGGCGTGCAGCGCCCCGATCGCCTCGCAGGCGTCCAGCACCGGCTCCGTGGTCAGGTCGCGCTCGTGGTCGAGGCGCTCCAGCAGCAGGGCCCAGCGCGCAGGGTCCGCCGCGAGCAGCCGCACCGCGCCCCGCCCGTCCCAGGCCCGCAGGGCCAGGTGCTCGTGTCGCGCCTCCTCGTGGGGCCAGGACACCTTCAGGACCGCTCGGGTGCCGGGGCGGCTGACGGGCAGCACGAGCGCGCACGCGCCGTGCAGGATCGGCCCGTCGATCCGCAGCCGCCAGTCCGCGAGCAGCCCCGCCACCAGGGCGGGCAGCTGCGACAGCCAGGTGTCCCCGTCCGGCAGGGATCGCCCGTCACGGTCGCTCTCGCCGACGTCGTCGGCCGGTCGGCCGCGCACCGCAGCGACCAGCCCTGGGGGAAGCACGAGCGGGCCTGGCGCCCCGGGGGAGGTCACGGCGCGAGCCCCGGGAAGGCGCGCAACGGCACGCCCCAGGCCTCGCCCGCGGCCACCGTGGCGTGGACCAGCCGGCTCACCGACACCACGGCCTCGCGCGAACCCGCCGCGGCGGGCCAGGCGGCGCCCAGACGCAGCTCCAGGGTGCGCAGCGCGTGCGCGACCAGCCGGCGCGCGGCCGTCGCGTCGGAGACGGGGAAGGGGAGCGGCCAGGCGGCACGGGCCTCGGGAGCCGGCGTCGTCCCGGCGTCCGCGGACGATGTCGGTGTCGGGTCCACGCGCACCGCGCGACCGGGTCCCCCGTCTCCTGCCGAGGCCGGTCCCGCACCTCCGGCCCGGCTCTGGAGCAGCACGACCAGGGCCGTCACCCGGGCCAGCTCGCGCTGCACCGGTGCGCGGGAGGCCCCTGGCGTCCGGGCCGCCGCCACCTCCAGGTAGAACCTCGCCTCCCGCAGGGCGGCGACCAGCGTCGCGTCCACGGGGGAGGGGGCGTCGTCCCAGGCCGGCCAGGGCACCCGGGCGCCCCCCAGGTCGGCGAGCCGGGCCCGGCAGACCGCGACGGACGCGAGCAGGGGCAGCTGCGGCGCCTGGGCATGGGCGAGCGCGTCCACGGCCGCGGCGGCCCACGCGGCTGCCTCGGCAGCCGCAAGCCCGGGCGCCGCGGTGCCCGGCGCCGAGGTGGCGGCGCCGCCCGTCGCGGGGGCCGCGCTCGGGACCGTCGACGCGGCGGCCGTCCCCCTGGAACGAATCTCCCGCGGCACCCGGCGATCACGCAGCACCTGGTCCAGGGTCGCGGCCTGGGCGGTGTGCAGCCTCGCCGCCGCTGCGCCGGAGGCGCCGGCCGCGGACGCCATACGGCCCAGTCGCACCGCGTCCGCCCAGGCCTGCACCAGCAACCCCTCGTCCGGCGTCGGCTCACGGGTCGGCACCAGCGGCACGTGCGGGGCGTCGTCCTCGAGCCGCACCCGACAGCTGCGCAGCGTCCCGGTGAGCAGGACGGCCCCGAGCGCCAGCGCGCCCAGGCCCAGCGCCCCTCGTCGAGGAATCCGCTTCTCCGGCGCCTGCGGCCCCACCGGGTCGGCCCCCGAGGCGGGAGCTGCGACACCGGGCGGCGTCGCGGGGGGTGTCCCGCCATCCGTGCCTGAGACAGCCCGACCGGCCTCCTGCGGTGCGGCCTGGGGGGTGGCGGCCGCCTGAGGCCGGAGCGCGGTGTCCGTGTCCGGGGTGGGTCGGGGTGCGGCGCTGCTCGTGTCGGTGGTGGGCCTCCCGGTCTCCTTGGCCGGTTCCTCGGCCGGTGGGCTGGCTGCCGGTCGTGCGGGGTCCGCTGCGGCCTTCGGCTCAGGTGCGGGGTCGGTGTCCGGGGTGGGTCGGGGTGCGGCGCTGCTCGTGTCGGTGGTGGGCTTCCCGGTCTCCTTGGCCGGTTCCTCGGCCGGTGGGCTGGCTGCCGGTCGTGCGGGGTCCGCTGCGGCCTTCGGCTCAGGTGCGGGGTCGGTGTCCGGGCGGGTCTGAGGAGTGGCCGTGGCCGGGGGTGTCGCCTCGGCCGTCGGTCGGGCAGCGGGGCCACCCGCGGGCTGGGCCGTCGCGTCGGCGGCCGGTGTGTCGGGGATCGCCTCGCCGTCCGTGGGTGATGCGGTCTGGTCCCTGCCTTCGACCCCGGCAACGGGCTCGGTCGCCGGGCGTGGGGCCTGACGACCGGGCTGTGGCTGCGTCGCGGGATCAAGGTCGGCCATGCGGCGATCCTCCCACCCCGACGTCGTGGTTCGGTGGGTCGGCCGCGCCGTGGCGCCCAGGTGCCTGGATCCAGCCGTTACTGTGGTGGCGCCGAGATGACATAGGGTGTGGACTTTGCCGGGAGCCCAGGGCATTCCGGCGGCGACACCTGAGGACCAGGTCTCGGCGCCCGATCCGGCACGGGTGACCTGGCGCGACCGGCTGCCGGGCACCTGGTCAACGACACATCACGAGGCGGAGGCAATCCCATGGTCACCAAGGGCACCGAGCAGTCCCTGCGGGAGCTGCTCGCACCCGCGCTCGCCGGTCTGGGTCTCATGGTCGAGCAGCTGACGGTCCAGCAGGTGGGCCGTCGGCGTCTCGTGCGACTGACGGTCGACACCGACCTGGTCACCGCCCCACCGGCCGACGAGACCACCCCGATCGAGCCGCTCAACCTCGACCTCGTGGCGGACGCGACGCGCGTCGTGGGCGACGTGCTGGACGAGTCCGAGGTGATGGGGGAGCAGCCCTACGTGCTGGAGGTGGGCTCGCCGGGCGTCGACCGCCAGCTCACCGAGCCGCGGCACTACCGGCGCAACGTCGGTCGTCTGCTCAAGGCCACCACGGCCGAGGGCTCGGTGACCGGTCGCATCGTCGCAGCCGGCCCCGACACGGTCACCCTGGAGGTCACCACCAAGGGCACGACCACCACCGAGCAGCTGTCCTACGCCGACGTCACCCGCGCCCAGGTGCAGGTCGAGTTCGCCCGCGCCACCGAGGAGAAGAACTGATGGACATCGACATCGCCGTGCTGCGCATGCTCGCCAGCGAGCGCGAGATCCCCATCGACGTCCTGTTCCGGACCCTCGAGGACGCGATGCTGCTGGCCTACTCCAAGACCGAGGGCGCCGCGCGCCGGGCTCGCGTCGAGCTGGACCGCAAGACCGGCAAGGTCACCGTCTGGGCCACCGAGGACCTCGGCCCCGTCGTCGAGGGGGAGCCCCGCCCCGAGCCCAGGGAGTATGACGACACCCCGGCCGACTTCGGGCGGGTCGCGGCGGCGACGGCCCGCCAGGTGATCACCCAGCGGATGCGGGACCTGGAGGACGAGAGCGTCCTCGGCGACTTCGCCGGCAAGGAGGGCGACATCCTCTCGGGCGTGATCCAGCAGGACGCCAACCCGCGCGTGGTCAAGGTGCTGCTGACCGGTGGGGTCGAGGGTGAGCTGCACGTCTCGGAGCAGGTGCCCGGTGAGCGTTACGTCCACGGCGAGCGGATCCGGTGCTACTGCGTCTCGGTCAAGCGTGGCCCCCGCGGTCCGCAGATCATGCTGTCGCGCACCCATCCCAACCTCGTGCGCAAGCTGTTCGCCCTGGAGGTCCCCGAGATCGCGGACGGGACGGTCGAGATCGCCGCCCTGGCCCGCGAGGCCGGGCACCGCACCAAGATCGCGGTCGCGGCCAAGGCCGCCGGCGTCAACGCCAAGGGCGCCTGCATCGGGCCGATGGGGGCGCGGGTGCGTGCGGTCATGGCCGAGCTGCACGGGGAGAAGATCGACATCGTCGACTACTCCGACATCCCGCAGGACTTCGTGGCCGCGGCCCTGTCGCCGTCGCGGGTGGTCTCCGTGGAGGTCGTGGACCCCAAGGCCCGGGCGGCCCGGGTCGTGGTGCCCGACTACCAGCTGTCCCTGGCCATCGGCAAGGAGGGGCAGAACGCCCGACTGGCAGCCAAGCTCACCGGATGGCGCATCGACATCCATCCGGACACGGCCGCGGCGCCCGCCGCCGGCGACGACACGCAGGGGCAGGGTGCCTGAGGCCGAGGCGGTGCGACGACACGCCCGGGAGCGCGGTAGACTGTCTCGGTCCGGTCCTGCGACCGCGCCGAATCCGCGCACCTGTGTGGGCTGTCGGCAGGTGGCTGACCGGGCAGCTCTCCTGAGAGCGGTCGCCGTGGTCGGCGGCGACGGGCGGTTGCTCGTCACTCCCGACCCGCGCAAGCGACTGCCGGGACGTGGTGCCTGGCTCCACCCCGACGTCGCCTGCCTGGACCTCGCCCTGCGACGCAAGGCGTTCGCACGTGCCCTCCGAGCCGAGGTGCACGTGGACGTCGAGCTGCTGCGGACCTGGGTCCGGGGCGCCCACGACCAGCAGGAGGCGGGTCGGTGACCACCGGCGCGCGACAGCACCGTCCAAGAACCGAAAGCGGGTTTGACGCTATGAGCACCCGATGAGTACTCAGCGATGAACAGCCCCCAGCAGTAACGGCGGTCCGCGACCGGCGGAGGATCACCTCCGCGCCCGCCCGGACCGAGATCAAGGAGAATTGTGGCTAAGGTCCGGGTCTACGAGCTCGCGAAGGAGCTCGGAGTCGAGAGCAAGGTTCTGCTCGAGCACCTCAAGAACCAAGGAGAGTTCGTCCGCGCGGCGTCCTCGACGATCGAGGCGCCGGTCGTGCGCCGCATCCGGGAGTCCTTCCCGGCAGAGCTGGCCGGTGGCACGAAGCCGTCCGCGTCAGCCCCCTCCGGCGGCAAGCCCGCCCCCGCGCCGAGCAGCTCCTCGGCGCGTCCCACCCCCGGGCCGGCCCGCAAGCCGGCCGCCGCCGCGGCCGTCGAGGCGCCGACCCAGCGCCCGAGCACCCCTGCCGCTGCTCCCGCAGCGGCGTCGACCTCTACGCAGCGTCCGACTCCCGGTCCGCGGGCGACCCCGGTCGCCCCGGCCCCGGCGACCCCGGCTGCCGAGGCTGCGCCCACGCCCGAGAGCTCCACGCCCCAGAACGCCGCTCCGGCACCGAAGGCCGCGGCGCCGGCCGCTCCTGCTGCTCCTGGGGTCACCCCGCGTCCCGGCGCCACCCCCGGCCCGCGGCCCGCGGCCAAGAGCACGCCGGCCGCTCCTGGGGCTCGTCCCCAGGCCGGTACCCCGCGCCCCGGCGCGCGTCCCGGTGGTCAGGGCGGGTCCCCGCGCCCCGGCAACAATCCCTTCGCCCCCTCCCAGGGCATGGGGAAGCGTCCCGAGCGGGGTGAGCGTCCCGCCCGCGAGGGGAGCGACGCCCCCCGTCCGGGTGCCCCGCGTCCGGCCGGTGTGCAAGGCAACACCCGCCCAGGGAACAACCCCTTCGCCCCCTCCCAGGGGATGCCCCGCCCGCAGGCGCCGCGTCCCGGGGGCGCTGCCGGTGCGGGTGGCGCTGCCGGCGCCGCCGCAGCCCCGGGTGGCCCGCGTCCGGGCGGACCCCGTCCAGCCGCACCGCGTCCCGGCGGTCCCCGCCCGACGCCCGGCGCGATGCCGAGCCGGTCGTCCGTCCCCCGTCCCGGCGAGCGTCCCGCCCGCGGTGGCGGCGGCGGTCGTCCCGGTGGCGGCCCTGGCGGTGGCGGCTTCCGCCCCGGTGGTGGCGGCGCTCCTGGCGGTGGCGGTGGCTTCGGCCCGCGCCCCGGTGGCGGTCGTCCCGGTGGTGGCGCCGGTCGCGGCGGAACGCAGGGTGCCTTCGGTCGTGGAGGCAAGCCGGCCCGCGGTCGCAAGAGCAAGCGTGCGAAGCGCCAGGAGTTCGAGCAGATGCAGGCCCCGTCGCTGGGTGGCGTCTCCGTCCCCCGCGGCAACGGCACGACGGTGGTCCGGGTCCGTCGCGGCTCGTCGCTGACCGACTTCGCCGACAAGATCAACGCCAACCCGGCCTCGCTGGTCACGGTGCTGTTCCACCTCGGTGAGATGGCCACGGCCACCCAGTCCCTCGACGAGGACACCTTCAAGGTGCTCGGCGCCGAGCTCGGCTACGACATCCAGGTCGTCTCCCCCGAGGAGGAGGAGCAGGAGCTCTTCGCGTCGTTCAACATCGACCTCGAGCACGAGGAGGACGAGGACGACCTGCAGGCCCGGCCCCCGGTGGTCACGGTCATGGGTCACGTCGACCACGGAAAGACCCGCCTGCTGGACGCCATCCGCAACGCCAACGTCATCGCGACCGAGGCCGGCGGCATCACCCAGCACATCGGCGCCTACCAGGTGGCCGTCGAGCACGAGGGCGTGGACCGCAAGCTCACCGTCATCGACACCCCCGGTCACGAGGCCTTCACGGCCATGCGTGCCCGTGGTGCCAAGGTCACCGACATCGCGATCCTCGTGGTGGCGGCCGACGACGGCGTCATGCCCCAGACGATCGAGGCGCTCAACCACGCCCAGGCGGCAGACGTCCCGATCGTGGTGGCCGTCAACAAGATCGACGTCGACGGCGCCAACCCGGCCAAGGTCCGCCAGCAGCTGACCGAGTACAACCTGATCGCCGAGGAGTACGGCGGCGAGACGATGTTCGTCGACATCTCGGCCAAGCAGGGGCAGAACATCGACGCGCTGCTCGAAGCCGTGCTGCTGACGGCCGACGCCGCGCTCGACCTGCGGGCCAACCCCGAGACCGACGCCCGTGGCGTCGCCATCGAGGCCAACCTGGACCGTGGTCGCGGTGCCACCGCGACGGTCCTGGTCCAGCAGGGCACCCTGCGCGTCGGCGACGCGATCGTGGCGGGCTCCGCCCACGGCCGGGTCCGCGCGATGCTCGACGAGCACGGCAAGCAGGTCAAGGAGGCCACTCCCTCCCGGCCCGTCCAGGTGCTCGGACTGGCCTCCGTGCCGCGGGCCGGCGACACCTTCGTCGTCGCCCCCGACGACCGCACCGCCCGCCAGATCGCCGAGAAGCGGGAGGCCGCGGACCGCCAGGCCAGCCTGGCCAAGTCGCGCAAGCGGATCTCCCTCGAGGACCTCAACGAGGCTCTCGCGGCGGGCAAGGTCGAGACCCTCAACCTCATCCTCAAGGGTGATGCGAGCGGCTCGGTCGAGGCCCTGGAGGACGCCCTGCTGCAGATCGACGTGGGCGAGGAGGTCGACCTGCGCATCATCGACCGCGGCGTCGGCGCGATCACGATGAACAACATCAACCTCGCCGTCGCCTCGAACGCCGTGATCATCGGCTTCAACGTGCGCGCCGAGGGGCAGAACGCCGAGTACGCCGACCGCGAGGGCGTGGAGATCCGCTACTACTCGGTGATCTACCAGGCCATCGAGGAGATCGAGGCCGCGCTCAAGGGCATGCTGAAGCCGGAGTTCGAGGAGGTGGAGCTCGGTACCGCCGAGATCCGCGAGATCTTCCGCTCCAGCAAGTTCGGCAACATCGCCGGGTCCATCGTCCGCAGCGGCGAGATCAAGCGTGGTGCCAAGGCCCGCATCACCCGCAACGGCGTGGTCGTCGCCGAGAACGTCGAGGTCGCCGGTCTGCGACGGTTCAAGGACGACGTCACCGAGGTCCGCGAGGGCTTCGAGTGCGGCATCAACCTGGGGTCGTACAACGACCTCCAGCTCGGCGACCTGATCGCCACCTACGAGATGCGCGAGAAGCCGCGCGACTGACGCGCACCGCGCCAGGTGATCGAGGGGCCCGGACCTGTGACGGCCCGGGCCCCTCGGCCATCCCCACCCTGACCCGCGAGCCCGAGGCCTGCCCGGGCGAGCCAGAAGGATCAGCATGACGTCCTACCTCGCCCTCGTGTCGCCGTCGCACAACCGGGTCTACGCCGCGGACGCCCCGCGCATCATGGCGGCCGAGCTGACCTGCGTGGCCGGGGCGCTCGTGCCCGGGATCGACGACGTGGCGGTCCGCACCCTTGCGGGGGTCGACTACCTCGGCTTCCGCACCGCCGAGCCCCTCGCCGGCGTCGCGCTGCGGGCGGTCGGCGTGCTGTCCGGCATACAGGCGCTGTATGCCGTGGAAGAAGCCGAGCCGGGCCCGCCCGCCGGGGCCGACACGGACCCCGCCGGCGCGATGCCGCTGCTGCGTCCCGTGGCCCTGGACCGGCCCGACCGCTTCCCCTCCGACCTGGTGACCATCCAGAAGTACCAGGGCAAGACCAACGAGCAGTTCACCCGGACCCTGCTGACGGTCACCGCCATGGCCACCGCCTGGCCCGAGCGTCTCCTCGACGGCACCCTGACCGTCCTGGACCCGATGTGCGGGCGAGGCACCACCCTCAACACCGCCATCACCCTGGGGCTCGACGTCACCGGCATCGACCTGGACGTCAAGGATCTGGAGGCCTACCAGGCCTTCCTCACGACCTACCTGCGCCAGCACCGGCTCAAGCACAAGGCCACGGCCGGGCAGGTGCGCCGCCACGGCAGGACGCTCGGCCGCCGCCTGGACGTGGAGCTCGCCGCCAGCAAGGACGACCACCAGGCCGGACGCACCCAGCGGGTGACCTACCTGGGCGTGGACACGACCCGCCTGGAGGGACTGCTGCCCGCGGCGCAGACCAACGTGATCGTGGCGGACACGCCGTACGGCGTCCAGCACGGGTCCCACGGCGCGCGGCTCGACCGCAGCCCGCTGGAGCTGCTCGACCTGGCTCTGCCCGGGTGGCTGCGCGCCCTGCGCACCGGCGGCGCGATCGGGCTGGCCGTCAACCGGCACGTCGCCCCGGTCGAGGACACCCACGCGCTGCTGGAGCGCCACGGTCTGACCGTGGTCGACCAGGATGGCTACGGTGGTCTGCGACACCGCGTGGACGCGTCCATCGACCGCGACATCGTGGTCGCCCGCAAGGGCTGACACACCTCTGCCCGGAGGCACCCGCCTCCGGGACCGACCCGACAACGAAGGGGCATCGCCATGGCCGACCCGGCACGCGCACGCAAGATCGCCGACCGCATCAAGGTGGTCGCTGCCGAGTACCTCGAGCACCGGCTCAAGGACGAGCGCCTCGGTTTCGTCACGCTCACCGACGTCCGCGTCACCGGTGACCTCCAGCACGCCTCGGTGTTCTACACCGTGTTCGGCAGCGACGAGGAGCGTGAGGCCACCGCCGAGGTGCTCCAGGAGAACCTCGGCCGGATCCGCTCCCACGTGGGCAAGGCGCTCGGCATCCGGCTGACGCCGACCCTGGAGTTCATCGCCGACGCCCTGCCCGAGACCTCCTCCCAGCTCGAGGAGGCCCTGCGCAAGGCCCGCGAGCGGGACGCCGAGCTCGCCCGGGCCCGCGAGGGCGCCACCCCTGCCGGCGACGCCGACCCCTACCGCAAGCCCGTCTCGGACGAGGAGCCGGTCGAGCCCGGCGCCGAGCAGGTCGGCCGGGTGGCGGAGATCGACGGCGAAGAGGGCGAGCGCGCCTGATGGCCAAGGGTGCTCGCGAGGACGGACCGGACGGGCTGCTGGTCGTCGACAAGCCTGCCGGCGTCACGTCGCACGACGTGGTCGCCCAGGTGCGCCGGCTGGCCGGCACCCGCAAGGTCGGCCACGCGGGCACCCTCGACCCGATGGCCACCGGGGTGCTGCTGCTCGGGCTGGGACGGGGGACCAAGCTGCTGACCTTCCTGGTGGGCTGCGACAAGACCTACGACGCCACCATCCGGCTCGGGCAGGCCACGGTGACCGACGACGCGCAGGGCGAGGTGATCTCCACGGCCCCGGTCGCGCAGCTCACTCCCGAGATCGTCTCGGCGGCCGCGGCCCGGCTCACCGGCCAGATCCAGCAGGTGCCGAGCGCCGTGTCGGCGATCAAGGTGGACGGGCAGCGGTCCTACGCCCGGGTCCGGGCCGGCGAGGCCGTCGAGCTCGCGGCCCGGCCGGTGACCGTCTCCCGCTTCGAGATCCACGACCAGCGGGTCGCGGGCGAGGTGGCCTATGACCTGGATGTCTCCGTCGACGTGTCGTCCGGCACCTATGTCCGGGCGCTCGCCCGCGACCTCGGCGCCGCCCTCGGCGTCGGGGGTCACCTGACGGCGCTGCGGCGCACCCGGGTCGGCGGCTACGACCTCACCCGCGCGCTGTCGCCGGCTGCGGTGCTGCTCGAGCACGACGCCGCCCTGGCCCGGGTGCGCGAGACCGACCCCGAGACCCGGCGTCTGCCCCGGGAGCTGCTCCCGCCGTTGCCGCTGCTGGACCTGGCCACCGCGGCCCGGGCCCAGTTCCCGGTCCACGAGCTGACCGCGGACGAGGTGCGCGCGGTGGGCCACGGCCGGCGGGTGCCGTCGGCGCTGGTGGGGACCCCGGTCGTGGCGGCCCTGGCGCCGGACGGGCGTCTCGTGGCGATCCTGGACGAGACGCAGACGCAGGCGCGCAGCCACGTGGTGCTGGCCCCTGCCTGACCTGCGTCCTCGGCGGCTCCGGGCCGTCCGGGTCCGGCCTGGTCCTCGTCGCCGCGCGGGCCGGCCCGCACGGCGGTCCTGCCCGGCATGCCCGTGCCCGAGGGACAGGGCGTGCTCAGTGGTAGTGCGCCGCCACGATCGCGCTCTCGGCCTGCACCAGGTGCTGGCGCATGACGGTCTCGGCGCGCCGGGGGTCGGCCGAGCGGATCGCGTCGACCACGTCCTGGTGGGCCGCCACCTCGGTGTCGGCGATGGCGGCGGCCAGGGGCGGCAGCAGGGCGTGCGCCCGCTCGCTCTCGGCGAACAGGCGGTCCAGCGTCGTCTGGGCCCGGTGGTTGCGGGCGGCCTGGGCGATCCGGCGGTGGAACGCCGCGGCAGCGCTGACCGCGCGCGCGTGGCTGGTGGCGGAGCGCTGACCGTCCAGCAACCGCTCCAGGTCGTCGACGAGGTCACGGGTGACGGTCGCGGCGGCGCTGGCGGCCACCGTCGGCTCGATGGCGCGGCGCAGCTCCATCACCTCGCGGATGTCGTGGAAGCCCATGCTGCTGACGGTGTAGCCGCGACGGGGGATGACCTGCACCCAGCCCTCGACGGCGAGCATCTGCAGGGCCTCGCGCACCGGCGTCTTGGAGACGGCATGCTCCTCGGCGAGGGCCTTCTCCAGCAGGACGGCCCCCGGGCGCAACCGGGTGTCGACGATCCGTGACCGCAGCTCCCCCCGCAACCGCTCGGCCAAGGAGGGAGCGCTGCTATCCATGTCGGTCATGGGTGGATTCTCGCAGGCGGCAACGTGCTTCGGCCAACGTCCCGGGTGCGGGCGGCGGCGCCGACAGCCCCGAGCAGGCGCCGTGGGCCGACGCGATTCGGCATACGGGTGGATCTGCGCCCGCTGACACGACTCGCCGGGGGCCCGGGCTGCGCCGACGGCGGCCACCAGGCAGGATCCCGAGACCGCTGCGGCGGCGCCCGACCGCCCCTCACCGTCGAGGAGAGCCCATGCCGTTGAACTCCGCCCGGGACGAGGCCGTCGACTGGCCGGTCATCGAGGGTCGTGCCGAGAGCATCGGCCACCTCTTCCGGGAGCGCGTGGCGAGCGACGCCACCCGCCCCGCCTTCCAGCACCTCCGGGGGGACGAGCTGATCACCCTCACCTGGCAGGAGGTCAAGAACCGCGCCTGGGAGCTCGCGGCCGGCCTGCTCGACCTCGGGCTGGAGCACGAGGACCGGGTGGCGATCGCCTCGACGACCCGGCTGGAGTGGGCTCTGGCCGACCTGGCGGTCATGTGCTCCGGCACGGCCACGACGACGGTCTACCCGACCACGTCGGCGGCCGACGTGGCCTTCATCCTCGCCGACTCGGGCAGCACGGTCGTCTTCGCCGAGGACGACACCCAGGTCGCCAAGCTGCGGGAGCACCGCGCCGACCTGCCGGACGTGCGGCAGGTGGTGACCTTCGAGGGCGAGGCGGACGGGGACTGGGTGCTCACCCTGGACCAGCTCGCCGCCCGCGGACGCCAGGCCCTCGCCCGCGACCCGCAGCTCGTCGACCGGGCCGTCGACGAGACCCGACGCGAGCACCTGGCCACCCTGATCTACACGTCCGGCACCACCGGCCGGCCCAAGGGAGCGATGCTCACCCACGACTCCCTGGTCTACGAGGGGGCCTGCGTCGACGCGGTGCACCTGCTCGGCCGCGAGGACGTACAGCTCCTGTGGCTGCCGCTGTCGCACGTCTTCGGCAAGCTCATGCTGTCCCTGGCCTACCAGGTCGGCTTCGTCACCGCCATCGACGGTCGGGTGGACCGGATCGTCGCCACCATGGAGGTCGTCCGGCCGACCTTCATGGCAGCGGCACCGCGGATCTTCGAGAAGGCCCACGCCGCGATCTCCGCCGTGCTGCAGGACGGCTCACCGCACAAGGTCAGGATCGCCGCCTGGGCCCTGGGGGTGGGCCGACGGGTGGCCGAGCTCCAGGAGCGCGGTGAGGCGCTCCCCGCGGCGCTGCAGCTGCAGCACCAGCTCGCCGACCGGCTGGTCCTGGCCAAGGTGCGGGCCCGCTTCGGGGGCCGGGTGCGGGTCATGGTGTCCGGGTCGGCGCGGCTGGAACCGGAGATCGCGCGCTGGTTCGCGGCGGTGGGCCTGCTGGTCGTGGAGGGCTACGGGCTGTCCGAGACCGCCGCCTCCACCTGCGTCAACCGCCCGACGCCCGGGTCCTACCGTTTCGGCACCGTCGGGTGGCCGCTGCCCGGCACCGAGATCCGGACCGCCGAGGACGGCGAGCTGCTGGTCAGGGGGCCAGGGGTGATGCGCGGCTACCACAACGCACCCGAGCTGACCGCCGAGGTGCTCGTCGACGGGTGGTTCCACACCGGGGACATCGGCGAGATCGACGAGCGCGGCTTCGTGCGCATCACCGATCGCAAGAAGGACGTCTTCAAGACCTCCGGGGGCAAGTACGTCGCGCCGGCCATCATCGAGACCCACTTCACGGGGCTGTGCCCCTACGCGAGCCAGTTCATCGTGCAGGGTGCCGGGCGCAGCTATGCCACCGCGCTGGTCGCCCTGGACCCGACCGCGATCCTGTCCTGGGCGCAGCGACACGGGCTCGCCGGACGCAGCTACGCCGAGGTGGTCGCCGCGCCCGAGGTCCGCGAGCTCGTCCAGGGCTACGTCGACCAGCTCAACGCCGGGCTCAACCGCTGGGAGACGATCAAACGGTTCACGATCCTGCCGCGGGACCTGTCCGTCGAGGAGGGTGACCTGACGCCGAGCATGAAGCTCAGGCGCACGGTCGTCGCCGAGCGGTTCGCCGAGGAGATCGAGGCCAACTATCGCACCTGAGGTGGGGGGCGGGCGTGGCGGTGGGCCGGGTGCGTCGGCGTGCGGCCGGGCTGCCACGATGGTCGGCATGTACGTCCCCGCCCACTTCGCCCTCTCCGACGACCAGGTCCGCGCGCTGCTCCACCGGCTCAGCTTCGGCGAGCTCGTGACGCAGGGCGACCAGGGCCTGGAGGCGACGCCGCTGCCGTGGCTCTACGACCCCGACGCGGGGGAGCGCGGCTCGCTGGTCGCCCACGTCGCGCGCACCAACGCGCAGTGGCGGCACACGGGTGCGGGGGAGGCGCTGGTGCTGCTCCGCGGCCCGGACCACTACGTCTCGCCCGGCTGGCTGCCGTCCACGACCGAGCACGGGCGGGTGGTCCCGACCTGGGACTACCTCACGGTCCATGCGTACGGCGAGCTGGTCGCCCACGAGGACCCCGCCTGGCTGCGCGACGCCGTCGAGCGACTCACCCGGCGCCACGAGGGCGGCCAGGAGCGGCCGTGGACCACGGACCGGGCGCCGCAGCGGTGGTTCGACGGGCAGCTGCGCGCCGTCGTCGGCATGGAGGTCCGGCTCACCCGGTGGGTCGCCAAGGCCAAGCTCTCGCAGAACAAGTCGCCCGCCGATGTCGAGGCCGAGATCGCGGCGCTGACGGAGCTGGGTCATGCGGACTCCGTGGACCTCCTGCGAGAGCTGTCGCTGCCCGCCGCCACCCGCCGGGCACAGGTGCTCGCCGACCTGGGTCGGCGGCACCGCGACGGCGACTAGAGTTGGCCCGTGCATCGATGGAGCTCCCTGTCCCAGATCCCCGCTGACCTCGGCCCCACCGTGGTCACCCTGGGCAACTTCGACGGGGTCCACCGCGGCCACCGGGCCGTCCTGCAGGCCGCCTTGGAGCTCGCCGCCGGGCGGGACGCGCAGACCGTCGCCGTGACCTTCGACCCGCACCCCGTCGCCGTCCTGCACCCGGACCGGGCCCCCGTGGCCGTCACCTCCCTGGAGCACCGTCTCGACCTGCTCGAGGAGGTCGGCCTGGACGCGGTGCTCGTGCAGGAGTTCACCCGCGAGCTGGCGGCGATGACCCCCGAGGAGTATGTCGAGACGGTGTTCGTCGACGCCCTGCACGCCTGCGCCGTGGTCGTGGGCGAGGACGTGCGCTTCGGCCGCCGCAACTGCGGCGACGCCGGGACCCTGCGCGAGCTGGGGGAGCGGCACGGCTTCGAGGTGGTCACCCTGTCCGACCGGGGCGACGACCGCCGCTGGTCCTCCAGCATGGTCCGGGAGCAGCTGCTCGCCGGGGACGTGGCGGGCGCCGCCGCGGTGCTCGGCAGGCCCCACCGGGTGGTCGGCACCGTCGTCCACGGCGACCACCGAGGGCGCGAGCTCGGCTATCCCACGGCCAACCTCAGCCCGGACGCCTACGGCCTGGTGCCCGCCGACGGGGTCTATGCCGGATGGCTGGTGCGTCTGGACCGGGGCGCGGGCGACGCCGACCGGGCGCTGCCGGCAGCCGTGTCCGTGGGCACCAACCCGACCTTCGACGGCACCGAGCGCCGCGTCGAGGCCTACGTCCTGGACCGCACCGACCTGGACCTCTACGGCGAGCGCGTGGCCGTCGAGCTCGTCGAGCACCTGCGGCCCACGCTGCGTTTCGGGTCGGTCGACGAGCTGCTCGCGGTGATGGCCGACGACGTCGCCCGCTGCCGCGCGGTGCTGTCCTCGATCGTCCCCGGCTGAGCGCCCGGCCACGCGCTGTGCGGTCGACGTCCGGTTGCGCCCTGGTGCGACCGAGTTGGCACTCTCCGTCCGACGACATCCCCTTCGCAGGGGAGTGAACCGCCCCGGCGTGTCCGGGGGCTGCGGTCGTCGGGGATGGTGGCGTCGTGCCAGGAAGCACGAGCACGCTCACCGACGGGCACCTCGCCGAGCTCCGCCGGGCGACCGAGGGTGGGTGCAAGGGCTGGTGTGGTTCGACAACGACGTCGTGGCTTCGGACGGCACCGTCGTGGCCTGGTCTGCCCGCAGGTCCACGTCCGTCGCAAGCCCGGGCGCTGACGGCGGCCCCCGCAGGGGCCCCGGCCTGGTCTCAGGACAGGGCGCGGGCGATCTGGTCGGCGATGAGCTGCTGCCCGGCCGGGCTCGGGTGGTCGCCGTCCTCGGCGAGCAGGGGCGTCGGGTCCCCCGCGGCCTTGAACGGCGCGTAGAGGTCGACGCAGGTGGCGCCCTCGTCGGCCGCGGCCTGGCACAGGCGCCGGTCGACGGCGCGGGTGAGCCGGTCGGTCCAGGCGTACATCTGCGGGGTCTCGGCCTGGCGGGCGACCTGCCCGTCGAGGCCGACGTTCCAGTAGGTCGTCACCATGACCCGGGCACCGTGACGACCCTGGAGCGAGCGCACCTCGTGCAGCACCGCGGTGATGCGCTGCTGCACGCCCTGGGCCGCGCGATCGATGCACGCGGCGCCGCAGTCCTGGTCCGCCGTCTCGCCGAACAGGTCGAGCACGTCGTTGGCCCCCGAGGTGATCACCACCAGGTCGGAGGTCGTGATCGCTCGGCGGATCGCAGGGTCGCGGCGGACCGCCTGGAGGAGGTCTGCCGCGGTCTGCCCGTCCACGCCCAGGTTGAGGGCCGTCACCGGCGGGCCGTTGCGGGAGAGCCGGTCGGCCAGGCGCTGGGGAAAGGCCGGGCTCTCCTGACCTTCGCCGACGGCGACCGAGTCGCCGAGGGCCACCACCGTGCGGTCGGTCGCCGTGGTCGTGACCGGGGTCGTCGGGGGCTGGAAGGGGAGCGACAGGGCCCCGGTCACGGCCCCGGCGGGCAGGTGCGCGGGCACCACCCACGCACCCACCGCGAGCAGCCCCGCTCCCGCGAGCAGGGGGGTCCGACGGCGACGCATCCCGTCCAGGACGAGGACCAGCCCGGCCCGCGACCCGGTGGTCCCGGGGCGGCTCAGTCCACGCCCAGGTCCACGCCGTCGCGGTCCTCGAGGTCCTGCGGCTCCAGGGTCCGCAGCTGCTCGACGGTGGGCTCCTCCTCGTCGCGCAGGCGCCACGCGTGCCTGCCGATCGCCGCCTCCAGGGCGTTCCGGACGAACCTCCCGTTGCCGAAGGCCTCGCCCCTCGGGGTCGCGGCGAGGATCTCCCGGAACCTCGTCACGGCCGCCTCGCCCAGGTCGTAGTCGTTCTTGCACGCCAGCTCCTGCAGGATGCCGACGAGCTCGTCGTCGGTGTAGTCCTCGAACTCTACGGTGGTCGAGAACCGGCTCGCCAGACCGGGATTGGTGGCGATGAACCCGCGCATCGGTTCGGGGTAGCCCGCGACGATGACGACGAGGTCTCCCCGATGGTCCTCCATCTCCTTGACGAGCGTGTCTACGGCCTCGGTGCCGTACCGGTCGCCCCCGAGGGAGTAGGCCTCGTCGATGAACAGGACGCCACCGAGGGCGCTGCGCACCACCTCCGCGGTCTTGGTGGCCGTCTGGCCGAGGTAGCCCGCGACGAGCTCGGAGCGGTCCACCTCCACCAGCTGGCCCGTGCTCAGCAGGCCGAGGGCGCGATAGATCCCCCCGACGAGGCGGGCGACCGTGGTCTTGCCCGTCCCCGGGTTGCCCGTGAAGACCAGGTGACGGGTGATCGTGGCGCTGCGCAGCCCGGCCTTCTCGCGCTTGGCCTCCATCTGCAGGATCGCGACCTGACGGTGGACCTCGCGCTTGACGGCGGCCAGGCCGACGAGGGCGTCGAGGTCGGCGAGGAGCTCGTCCAGGGACTTCTCCGGCTCCGCCGGGGCAGGGGGTATGCCGGCGGCGGCGGCCGGTTCGGTCCCGGGCGTGGCTGGAGCGGCACCCTGGTCCGCGGACGGGGCGCCGGGTCCGGCAGGTCCACCCGGGGGCCCGGACGAACCGGGGTCGCCGCCCGGGGGCAGGGGTCCGGGGCCGACGGGCTCGCCGAGGTGGGTGGTGGGGGAGCCGGGAGCGCCCGGCCGCAGCCCGGCCGGCAGCCGCCGCAGGGCCTCCAGGGTGGCGTTCTCCAGCGAGCGCAGCTGCTCGCGCAGCGCGTCGGAGGTGGGGCCGGCAGGAGCTGGTCCGGCGCCGGGGGCTCCGGCAGGGGACGCCGCAGCGGCGAGCTGCGCCTGCCCGCTCGTCGTGGCCCGGCCGACCGCGGCGGCGTCGGCGCCCGGCACCGTGCACGCCGCCGCCGCGACCTCGGCGAGCGCCCGGGCGTAGGCGCCCGCCTGCGGGTGGCCCTCCCGAGCCAGCCGGTCGAGCAGCGGGGTGGGGCTGACGGCATACCGCCGCCCGCGGGGCGCGAGGTCGAAGAAGTCGGTGGTGGTGCGGCCGGTGCTGCTCGCCCACGCGGCGTGGACCTGGCTGGGGGAGGCGGTCTGCAGGACGGCGGCGGACAGGGCCAGCGCCTCTGCGCGGACCTGTCCCTCGTCCAGACCGGCCGCGCGGCCGACGCCGGCGAGGGCGTCGACCGCGGCGGCGAGGGTGGAGCCGGTCACCGGCCCAGCTCGAGGGAGCCCGCGGCGCGGCGCTCGTCGGTCTGCTTCACGCGGGCGAGGTACTCCTGGGACTTGGCGACCTCGCCCTCCAGGGTGCCGATGGTGGTGGCCATGGTGTCCAGCGCCTGGCTGCGGAAGGTGTCGATGGAGTCCATGGTGGCGTAGATGTTCTGGAAGGCCGCCTGCAGCTGGGGGAGCCCGATGGTGGCCGAGGCCGCCTGCTTCTGGATCTCCACGGAGTTGTCGCGCAGCAGCTCTGAGGTGCGCTCGATCATCGTCGAGGTGGTCTGGTTGAGCGCGGTGATCTGCTCCAGGACGAGCTTCTGGTTGTTGAGCGCCTGGGCGACGATCACGGCGGTGCGCAGGGCGCTGACCGTGGTGGTGGACGCCCGGTCGACACCCTTGATGAGCTCGATGTTGTTCTTGATGACGATGTCGATGGCCAGGTAGTTCTGGATCGACACCGCGAGCTGGGTGAGCAGGTCCTGGTGCTTCTGCCGGACGTAGAACAGCACGTCCTCGCGCAGCGCCTTGGCCTTGTCCGGGTCGGACAGGTCCAGCTCGGCGATCTGGGCGCAGACCTTGGCGTCCAGGCGCTCGGCGACGTAGACGTACTGGTTGAGCATGCCCATGGTGGCCCAGAGCTGCTGCTTCTCCTGGTTGAGCGCGGCGTTGTCCTGCTGCAGCTCGGCCTGGCCGTTCTTGAGCGACTGCAGGATGCCGTCGAGGTGGCCCTGGGCGGACTCGTACTTGCGGAAGTAGTCGGTGACCTTGTCGCCGAAGGGGATCATCCCGAGGATCTTCCTGGGGCCCTTGGCCTGGCTGGGGTCCAGGTCCTCCACGGTGCGGCGCAGGTCGAGCAAGGTCTTGCCGACGCCGGACTCGGCGGACAGACCGCCCTCCTGCAGGGCCTTGACGGGCGTCTTGAGCAGGCGGTTGGAGGACTCGGCGGCCTGGCGGATCTCGGCGTCCCCCATGGTGCGCACGTCGGCGGCCCTGGCCTCGAACTCCGGGCTCTTGGCCTGGGCGCTCGTCAGGGCGGTGAGGTAGTCCTCGACCTTGGCGTCGAGGCCGGGCATGGCCTCCTGCGGGACGGCGGGCGCCATCTTGGGGGCCTGGGTGGCCTGGACGGGGGCGGGGGCCGGGGGTGCCTCCAGACGCAGGGCCGGCTCGGCGGCGGCGGGCGGCGGGGTGAGCGGCTCGGTCATCGGGGTCTCCTCGCGTGCATGGCGGTTGCGGTCGGGCTCGGGCCTGTGACGTCCCCCTCGCCCCGTCGGCTCCCACCTTGTCAGACTCGTGCGGCTTCCGGGCGGTGTCCAGGGGTAGGCCGCCCTTACCCTGGAGGCATGACCGTGACCCCCACCGCCCCCGGCGCCTCGCACTACGAGGCCCTCGAGCCGCTGCTGGAGCAGGTCAGCAAGCCGATCCAGTATGTCGGCGGCGAGCTCAACTCCGAGGTCAAGGACTGGCACTGCGGCGGCCACGGCCCCGACGGCGCCGAGCTGACCGTCCGGTGGGCGCTGATGTATCCCGACGCCTACGAGGTGGGCGTGCCCAACCAGGGGATGATGATCCTCTACGAGGTCCTCAACGAGCGTCCCGACGCCCTCGCCGAGCGCACCTACTCGGTGTGGCGCGACATGGAGGAGCGGCTGCGCGAGGCCGGCATACCGCAGCTGACCGTCGACGGGCACCGCGCGGTCCGCGACTTCGACCTGTTCGGCATCTCCTTCGCCACCGAGCTGGGCTACACCAACCTGCTGGCGGCGCTGGAGCTCGCGGGCATCCCGCTGCACGCGGCGGACCGCACGGTCGACGACCCGATCGTGGTCATGGGCGGGCACGCGTCCTTCAACCCCGAGCCGATGGCGGACTTCGTGGACTGCGCGATCGTCGGCGACGGCGAGGAGGCGGTCCTGCGGGTCACGGACCTGGTGTCGGCGTGGAAGTCCGCCGGCCGCCCGGGCGGGCGCGAGGGGATCCTCCTGGAGCTGGCCCGCACCGGTGGGGTCTACGTGCCCGGCCTGTATGCCGTGAGCTACCTGCCGGACGGCCGCATCGCGGCGGTCACGCCCACCGCGCCGGGGGTGCCCGAGCGGGTCGCCAAGCACACCGTCATGGACCTGGACGCGTGGCCCTATCCGAGGAAGCCGCTCGTCCCGCTGGCCGAGTCGGTGCACGAGCGGATGAGCGTGGAGATCTTCCGCGGGTGCACGCGCGGGTGCCGCTTCTGCCAGGCGGGGATGATCACCCGCCCGGTGCGCGAGCGGTCCATCACGGGCATCGGCGAGATGGTCGAGCGGGGCCTGGCGGCGACGGGCTTCGAGGAGGTCGGGCTGCTGTCGCTCTCCTCGGCCGACCACACCGAGATCGGGGACATCACGCGGGGGCTGGCGGACCGCTACGAGGGCACCAACACCTCGCTGTCGCTGCCGTCGACGCGCGTCGACGCCTTCAACATCGACCTCGCCAACGAGCTGACCCGCAACGGTCGCCGCTCGGGCCTGACCTTCGCCCCCGAGGGCGGCTCGGAGCGGATCCGCAAGGTCATCAACAAGATGGTGTCCGAGGAGGACCTCATCTCGACCGTGTCCGCGGCGTACGGCGCGGGCTGGCGCAACGTCAAGCTGTACTTCATGTGCGGTCTGCCCACCGAGACCGACGAGGACGTCCTGCAGATCGCCGAGCTCGCCAGGCGGGTCATCGCGACCGGGCGAGAGGTCAGCGGCCGCAAGGACATCCGCTGCACCGTGTCGATCGGCGGCTTCGTGCCGAAGGCGCACACGCCCTTCCAGTGGGCCTCCCAGCTGTCGCCGGAGGCCATCGACGACCGGCTGGCCAAGCTGCGCGACGCGATCCGCTCCGACCGGCGCTACGGCTCGTCGATCGGGTTCCGCTACCACGACGGCCAGCCCGGCCAGGTCGAGGGCCTGCTGTCCCGCGGCGACCGGCGCGTCGGCGCGGTGATCGAGGCGGTCTACCGCGACGGCGGCCGGATGGACGGCTGGAGCGAGCACTTCTCCTACGAGCGGTGGCTGCGCTGTGCCGCCGAGGCGCTGGCCGGCACCGGCGTGGACATGGAGTGGTACACCCAGCGCGAGCGGGACGAGGACGAGGTCCTGCCCTGGGACCACATCGACTCCGGGCTGGACAAGCAGTGGCTCTGGGACGACTGGCAGGACGCACTCAGCCTCACCGAGGTCGAGGACTGCCGGTGGACGCCGTGCTTCGAGTGCGGGGTCTGCATGACGATGGGCACGACGATCGAGACCGGGCCGACCGGGCGCACGCTGCTGCCGCTGACGGTGGCCAACCCGGCGACCCAGGCGCTGCGCGGCTGCGGCGACCCGCTCGCGGCGGCGGCCTCGGGCGCTCCGGCGACGGTCGAGGCGGACGCGGTGTCGGCGACGACCGGGCCGGGCGACCTCAACGACCCCGATCGCGAGTCGCCCACCCGCTGAGCAGGGTCCGCGCCCGGGGGCAGGGGCTCGCGGGCACCGGACGCGGGGCCGGGCGGCCGGCGTGCGCGGGCGGTCACCCGCCCGGGACGACCCCGAGCACCTGGGCGCCCAGCGGCGCCCCGGGCATCGGCGCCCGAGGACCGGTGGCGAGGGCGTCGAGCACGAGCCCGTCCAGCCGCTCGCGCGCCCGGTCCGCGTCCGGCCCCGGGGGCAGGACCCCGCGACGGACCGAGCCGATCAGCAGGGACACGTCCGCGACGTCGACGTCGGGCCGCAGGGTTCCCTCCGCCTGGGCGGCCGTGACGACGCGGCCCAGCAGCACGACGAGGTCTGCCTGCAGCGCGCGGATGCGGGCGTCCGCGCGCACCGCCTCGGCGAGGACGGGGTGCCGCGCGAGCTGCCGTCGCAGGGTGAGGATGTGGGCGGGTCCACCCAGGAGCGCCACCAGGGCCTCCCAGGCGGACGGCGCCTCGGCCACCGCGGTGCGCGCGGTCGCGACGACGGCGCCGAGGTGGTGCTCCGTCACGGCCACGACGAGGCAGGTGCGGTCCGGGAAGCGCCGATAGAGCGTGCCGACGCCGACGCCGGCGGCCCGGGCGATCCGGTCCATGGGGACGTCCAGGCCCTGCTCGGTGAAGGCCTCGTAGGCCGCCTCGAGGATGGCTCGGCGGCGCCGCTCGGCGTCGGCGCGCAGCGGGTGGTCCGGCAGACGGTCCTCGGTGATGACGTCCTCCCTGGTCGGCTCGGGCCGTCCCGGTCGGACGACCCCATCAGCCTAGGCGGACCGGGTGATCCCTCGCTTGAGAAGTGGAAGGATTTCTTCCGGGGGGTGTACGGTTGTTCACGCCATCCGGGCAGCCCTCGACGACGCGGGCCCCACCCCCGCCACGCAGCAGGAAGCGCAGGCCCCGTGACCCAGACCACCCGGTCCCAGATCCCCTCCCCGTCGGCGGCCCCGCCGACGGTGCCGCCCCCGGCCGCCCACCGGGAGACCCCCTCCCCGACCACCCTCGAGCCGGGCATGACCCACAAGGAGGTCCTGGAGGCGCTGAGCGGACTGATGCTCGGCATGTTCGTCGCGATCCTGTCCTCCACGGTCGTCTCCAACGCGCTGCCCACCATCGTCACCGAGCTCCACGGCTCCCAGTCCGGCTACACCTGGGTCGTGACCGCCACCCTGCTCGCGACCACCATCTCCACCCCGATCTGGGGCAAGCTGTCCGACCTGGTCAGCAAGAAGCTGCTGGTGCAGCTCGCCCTCGTCCTGTTCGCGGCGGCCTCGATGGCCGCCGGCCTCTCGCAGAACATGGGCACCCTGATCGCGATGCGCGTCTTCCAGGGCCTGGGGGCCGGCGGCCTCACCGCGCTCAGCCAGGTCATCCTCGCCACGATCGTGTCGCCGCGCGAGCGCGGTCGGTACTCCGGCTACCTCGGCGCGACCTTCGCCCTCGGCACGGTGGCCGGCCCGCTGATCGGCGGTGCGATCACCGAGCACCTGTCCTGGCGCTGGTGCTTCTACGTCGGGGTGCCCTTCGCCGTGCTCGCGATCGTCGTGCTGCAGCGGACGCTGCATCTGCCCACCGTCCGGCGTCGGGTGCACATCGACTACCTGGGGGCCATCCTGCTCGCCGGCGCAGTCTCGTCGCTGCTCGTGTGGGTCACCCTCGCCGGGGACAGCTTCGACTGGTGGTCCTGGCAGACGGGCGCCATGGTCGGCGGGGGCATCGTGCTCCTTGCACTGACCGTCATGGCCGAGCAGGTCGCCCCCGAGCCGATGATCCCGCTGCGGCTCTTCCGCAAGCCGACGATCGTCCTGTCCTCCCTCGCCAGCCTGTTCGTCGGCATCGGCATGTTCGCGGGCACGGTGTTCCTGGGGCAGTACTTCCAGCTCGCCCGGGCGCAGTCGCCCATGGAGGCCGGTATCGCCACCATGCCCATGATCCTCGGGCTGTTCGTGTCGTCCACGATCTCCGGACAGGTCATCACCCGGACCGGTCGGTGGAAGGCCTGGCTGTGCACGGGCGGTCTGCTGATGACCGTCGGCCTGGGCCTGCTCGGCCTGCTGGCGCACGACACGACGTACTGGATCGTCGCCGTGTGGATGTTCCTGCTCGGCACCGGTCTGGGCATGATGATGCAGAACCTCGTCCTCGCCGTGCAGAACGAGGTCCCCCCGAGCGACCTGGGCGCCGCTTCCTCCTTCGTGGCCTTCGCCCGGTCCATGGGCGGTGCCATCGGGGTGTCGGCGCTGGGGGCCCTGCTGGGCACCCGCGTCAAGGACCACCTCGTCGAGGGCTTCACCGCGGCCCGGATCGACCCGGGCTCGGCGCTCGGGGGCGGCCTGCCGCACGTCACCGCGCTCCCCACCCCCATCCGGTCGATCGTGCAGGTGGCCTACGGTCAGGGGCTGTCCGAGGTCTTCCTCGCGGCGGCGCCGTTCGCCCTCGTGGCCTTCCTGATCACGCTGTTCATCCGGGAGACCGAGCTGCGGCGCACCCCGCTGCCCGAGGTCGGCCGGCCCGAGGAGACCGGGGTGGAGCAGGTGTGGAACGCACCGGCCGACCACGACCACGAGGAGCGGCTGACCCGTGCCGAGTGGCGCGAGCGCGAGGGCGTGGTGCAGTCCCGCACCGGTGGTGCCACGCGGACCCTCGTCGCGGTGGCGCCCGCCGACGCCACCGATGCGCTGCCGCCCACGGACCTGACCACGGCCGGTTCCGCCGCGGCGGACCCCGTCGCGGCGCTCGGACCTGCCCTGGAGGGGGTCGTCCGGCGGACGAGCGGTCCCCCCGTCCCTGCCGCCTGGGTGACGGTCACGGACGCCTCCGGCCGCCAGGTCGGACGCACCCGCACCGCCGACGACGGATCCTTCCACCTGGCGCTCGGGTCGGGCGGCTCCTACCTGGTGATCACGTCCGCCGACGGCATAACCCCCAGCGCCTCGCTGCGCGAGGTCGGGTCGCGCCCGGTGCGCCACGACGTCCTGCTGCGGGGGACGGCTCGCCTGACCGGCCGCGTCCTGCAGCGGGGAACCGAGGGCGACCACACCTGGGCGGTCCCCGACGCCCAGGTCGTGCTCGCCGACGCCACCGGCGAGGTCGTCGAGCGCCAGGTCACGACGAGCCAGGGGGAGTACGCCTTCGGTGAGCTCGACGGTGGTTCCTACGTCCTCACCGTCCTCGCCGGGACCCACCGGCCGGCCGCGCACGCGGTCCCGGTCGCGGGCTCCCGGAGCACGGTCCACGACGTGGTCCTGGCGCCCCGCGGGACCCTCGAGGGCCGCGTCGTCGACGCCACCGACGAGCGTCCCGTCGACCGGGCGGTCGTGACGCTCACCGACGGGTCCGGCGTGGTCGCCGCCCGCGCCCGGACCGCGCCGGACGGGGGATACCGGCTGGCCGACGTCCCGGCCGGTCGCTATCTGCTGACCGCCTCGGGCCATGCCCCGGTCAGCTGCGAGGTGGAGGTCGTCGACGGCCGTGTCGGCGAGCACACGATCCAGCTGGGTCGGTCCGCCACGGCCTGAGCACGGCCGAGGGGCTCTCACCCGTCCGCGCCGGACGGGTGGGAGCCCCTCTTCGTGCCCGCGCCGCGCGGCGGCATGCGGCGGCAGGCCCTAGGGTCGGGCCATGCAGATCCGTCGGCTGATCCCGCTCGACGACCCCGCCGACCTGGACGACGTGGTCGCGCTGCGAGCCTCCTGGGCGCACGACCGCGCAGGCGACGGCGACCTGGACGAGCTGCGGCGCCGGATCCGGGACTGGCTGCGGGCCGAGGGTGACTCGCGCGTCCTGTGGGGGGCGTATGCCGAGGAGGGGGCGGTCGGCCTCGTCTGCCTGCTCGAGTACACCCGGATGCCGGACCTCGGTCGGCCGCCGGGCCGGTGGGGCTACGTGGCGCAGCTCTACGTCCGGCCGCAGGCGCGTCGGCGCGGCGTCGCGACCGCACTGATGGGCGCCCTCATCGACCACGCCCGCGAGCGGGGGATGGTCCGGCTGGTCCTGAATCCCAGCGAGATCTCCCGCGAGCTGTACGCATCGCTGGGCTTCCGGCGGGCCGACGAGCTGCTGCTGCTCCCACTGGTCTGAGGCGGCGCTGGCCCGAGGCGGCGCTCGCGCCCCCGGGGCACGAGCCTCGCCTTCGACGACCCGCCGCAGGTCACAGCCCCGTCCGGGACCCCGGGGGCCTATCGTGACGGGGCCACCGTCACCCGGGAGACCACGGCCGGGCCGTCCCCGAGGAGCACCCGTGCTGGAGCCCATCGCCACCGGATTCGAGATCGCCGGATCCGGCGTGCTGGTCGCGGGGCTGGTCCTCGCCACCCTCATCGCCGTCCGCGTCCTGCTCGTCACCCGGGACGGTCGCCGGGCCTACCGGCTGTTCCGCGAGGCCTTCGGCGGGGGGATCCTGCTCGGGCTGGAGATCCTCGTGGCCGCCGACCTGGTCCGCACGGTCGCCGTGGAGCCGACGCTGCGATCCGTGGCCACCCTGGGGCTGATCGTGCTGATCCGCACCTTCTTGTCGTTCTCCCTGGAGATCGAGATCGACGGGGTCCCGCCGTGGAAGCGCGCGCTGGTCAGCGGCGCGGAGGTCACCGGGCGGGCCGTCCGCGAGGGGGTCACCGTCCGCGAGCCCCAGCCCTGAGCGGGCGCCCCGCCCGACCTGGCGCGATCCGGCGCCGCGGTCGCCCCGTCGCGGGCGTCACCGCGCACCGGGACGCGCCGGTCGTGTCGCCCTGCAGCCGAGAACGGCCCGACATAACCTGCGGTCACCTCACGGCGACCGGACGGAGCACGGGACATGACCACGAACATCTCGAACGGGCAGGGCATCTGGCGCCGCAAGCCGGTCGACCAGCTCACCGAGGGCACCGAGGCCGGCGGCCTGCGCCGCTCGATCGGGCTCTGGCAGCTCACGGCCATCGGGGTCGGGGGCATCATCGGGGCCGGCATCTTCACCCTCGCCGGCACCGTCGCCAGCGGGGCCGAAGGTGGACTCGGGGTCGGCCCCGCGGTGCTGATCTCCTTCCTGATCGCCGGGATCGCCTCGGCCGCCGCCGCGCTGTCGTACGCCGAGTTCGCCGGCCTGATCCCCCAGGCCGGCTCCGCCTACACCTACGGCTACGCGGTGCTGGGGGAGGTGGTCGGCTGGGCGATCGGGTGGGACCTGCTGCTCGAGTACACCGCGATCGTGGCGGTCGTCGCCATCGGCATCTCGGGCTACTTCACCTACCTGCTCGCCCAGCTCCACCTCACGCCGCCCGCGTGGATGATGGGCGCCCCCGGCACCGGACCCGGCCACCGGGTGGACCTGTTCGCGATGCTCCTGTGCCTGTTCACGGCATACCTGCTGACCCGCGGCATGAAGAACGCCGCCCGCTTCGAGACCCTCGTCGTCGCCCTCAAGGTCGCGATCGTGCTGCTGGTGGTGGTCGTGGGTGCGTTCCGGATCCGGACCGCCAACTACACGCCCTTCGCGCCCGCCGGTCTGGGCGGCGCGATGACCGGCGCCGCCACGGTCTTCTTCGCGGTCTTCGGCTACGACGCGATGTCCACGGCCGCGGAGGAGTCGGTCGACGCCCGGCGCCACCTGCCCAGGGCGATCATCTACTCGCTCGCCATCTCGATGGTGCTCTACGTCCTGGCCTGCCTGGTGCTCACCGGCATCCAGAGCTACACCGAGATCGACCCCACGGCGGGCTTCTCCGCGGCCTTCGCCCATGCCGGGATGAGCGGGCTCGGCACCGTCATCGCGATCGGCGCCGTCGTCGGCATCCTCAGCGTGCTGTTCACCTTCATGCTCGGCGTCACCCGGGTGTGGTTCGCCATGAGCCGTGACGGGCTCCTGCCGGCGTGGTTCGCCAAGACCGACCCGGTGCGTCACGTCCCCACCCGGGTCACCTGGATCGTCGGCGTCGCCTCCGCCCTCATCGCCGGGCTCATGCCGATCGCCGAGGCGGCCGAGCTCACCAACATCGGCATCCTGCTGGCCTTCGTGGTGGTCTGCTTCGCGGTCGTCCGGCTGCGGCGCACCCGGCCCGACCTGCCCCGTACCTTCCGCTGCCCGTGGGTGCCCGTGGTGCCGCTCGTGGGCATGGCCTTCAGCCTGTGGTTGATCACCTACCTGCAGTGGCAGACCTGGGTGCGCTTCGGCGTGTGGTTCCTGGTCGGCATGGCGATCTACCTGGCCTACGGCCGCACCCACTCGGTGCTGGCCCGTGACGACGGCTGAGCAGTCCCCGACGGACGAGCCGTCCAGGACGGGCGAGCCACCCGCCGGACCGGTCCGTCGCCCGGGTGCGGGCTCCCCTCGCCCGGACCGATCCACGAGGATGAGGACATGACCGCCGCGCCCACCGCCGAGCTGTTGCAGGACCTCGCCCGGGCGGGGGTGCGGGACGTCCGGGCCGACGACCTGACCCGGGGGATCTACGCCACCGACGCATCCCTCTACCGGGTCGCACCGCAGGTGGTCGTCCTGCCGCACGACGCCGCGGAGGTCGCGGCCGTCCTGGACGTGTGCCGGCGCACGGCGACCCCGGTCACCAGCCGCGGGGCAGGAACCTCCTGTGCGGGCAACGCCGTGGGCCCTGGTGTGGTGCTGGACTTCTCGCGCCACATGGGGCGGGTCCGGTCGATCGACCCGCAGGCCCGCACCGCGGTGGTGGAGCCGGGCGCCGTGCACGCCACCCTCCAGCGGGCGGGGCTGCCGCACGGGGTGAGGTTCGGGCCGGACCCGTCCAGCCACACCCGGTGCACGGTCGGCGGGATGATCGGCAACAACGCCTGCGGCAACCGGGCGCTGGGCTACGGCCGCACCTCGGACAACGTCGTCGGGCTCCGGGCGCTGCTCGCCTCCGGTGACGAGATCCGCTGCACCACCGGGGTGCTCGGCGACCCGCCCACGGTCGCGGGCGCGCCCGACGTGGTCGCCGCCCTGCGGCAGGTCACCGGGCGGCACCTGGCGACGATCCGCACCGAGCTGGGCCGCTTCGGCCGCCAGGTGTCCGGCTACGCCTGCGAGCACCTGCTCCCCGAGCGGGGACTCGACGTCGGGCGGATGCTCGTAGGCTCGGAGGGCACCCTCGCCGTGGTCACCGAGGCGACCGTGCGGCTGGTGACCGACCCCGCGGCGAGGACCCTGGTCGTGCTGGGCTTCGACGACATCTACGGCGCGGGCGACGTGGCCCCGCTGATCGGCGAGCTGGGGGCCGTCGCCGCGGAGGGGATCGACCGGCGGATCGTGGACGTGGTGCGTGCCCGGATCGGCGACCAGGCCGTGCCCGACCTGCCCGACGGCGACGCCTGGCTCTTCGTGGAGCCCGTGGGCGACAGCGCCGAGGAGGTCCGCGAGCGCGCCCTGGCCCTGGTCGCCCGGGTGGGGGCGCGGTCCCACCGGATCGTCGACGACCCACGAGAGGCCGCCGCCCTGTGGCGGATCCGCGAGGACGGCGCCGGGCTGGCGGGCCGCACCCCGCGCGACCGCCCGGGCCACGCCGGGTGGGAGGACGCGGCCGTGCCGCCGCAGTCCTTCGGGGCCTACCTGCGCGACGTCGACGCGCTGCTCGCCGAGCACGACCTAACCGGGCTGCCCTACGGCCACTTCGGCGACGGCTGCCTGCACGTCCGGCTCGACTTCCCGCTGGACCGTCCGGGCGGGACGAGGGTGTTCCGCGAGTTCCTCCTGGCCTCCGCGGACCTCGTCGCGCGGTACGGCGGCTCGGTGTCCGGCGAGCACGGCGACGGGCGGGCCCGCTCCGAGCTGCTGCCGCGGATGTACTCCCCGCAGGCCATCGACCTCTTCCGCGGCGTCAAGGCCGCGATGGACCCCGCGGGGCTGCTCAACCCGGGCGTGCTCGTCGACCCCGACCCGGTCGACGCGCACCTGAGAGTCCCGGCTGCCCAGGCGATCTCCACCCGGACCGCCCGGCTGGCCTTCGGCTACCCCGCGGACGAGGGGGACCTGACCCAGGCGGTGCACCGCTGCACCGGCGTGGGGCGGTGCCGGGCCGAGCACCCCGCCGGGTCGGCGTCGGTGATGTGCCCGTCATACCTGGCGACCCGGGAGGAGAAGGACTCCACCCGCGGGCGGGCGCGGGCGCTGCAGGAGATGCTGAGTCCCTTCTCCCAGATCGAGGACTGGCGCTCGCCGGCGCTGCACGAGGCGCTCGACCTGTGCCTGTCCTGCAAGGGCTGCGCCTCGGACTGCCCGACCGGGATCGACATGGCGACCTACAAGGCCGAGGTCCTGCACCAGACCTATCGCGGTCGCCTGCGGCCCCGCGCGCACTACGCCCTCGGGTGGCTGCCGGCCTGGAGCCGGACGGCGGCGCGTGCGCCGCGGCTGGCCAATGCCCTCCTGGCTGCGCCCGGGGTCGCCCGCCTCGGCATGCGGGCCGCGGGCGTGGACCCGCGCCGGTCCTTGCCGCGCTTCGCGACCCGGACCTTCCGGGCGTGGTTCGCCGCGCAGGAGCCGCCCGCCGGTCCGGCGCCGCACGGGCAGGTCGTCGTCTTCGTGGACTCCTTCGTGGAGCACTTCGCGCCGCAGGTCGGGCGGGACGCCGTGGCGGTGCTGCGGGCGGCAGGCTACGAGCCGGTGGTGACCGGCCGTCAGGTGTGCTGCGGGCTGACCTGGATCTCGACGGGCCAGCTCGACGCGGCGCGCCGGATCCTGGGGGGCTCCGTGGCCGAGCTGGCGCCGTGGGTGGCGCGCGGGGTGCCCGTCGTGGGTCTGGAGCCGTCGTGTACCGCCGCCCTGCGCCACGACGCCGTCGAGCTGCTGGGCACGGAGGCGGCCGCCCGCGTCGCCGGGGGAGTGCTCACCCTGGCCGAGCTGCTGCAGCGCACCGAGGGGTGGGTCGCGCCGGACCTGTCCGGCCTGGAGGTCGTCGCCCAGCCGCACTGCCACCACGCCACGGTGCTCGGGTGGTCGCCGGACGCCGAGGTCCTGCGCAGCTCGGGCGCGCAGGTGACCCGGCTCGGGGGCTGCTGCGGGCTGGCGGGCAACTTCGGGGTCGAGCAGGGGCACTACGAGGTCTCCGTGGCGGTGGCCGAGCAGCAGCTGCTTCCCGCCCTACGCGCTGCCTCCCCGGAGGCGATCCTGCTCGCCGACGGCTTCTCCTGCCGCACCCAGGCCGCGGACCTCGCCGGACGCGAGGGGGTGCACCTGGCGACCCTGCTCGCGGCGCACCTGCCCGGCGCCTGACCGCGCCCCGCGCCAGGACCCCCGGCGGCACGGGTTCCCTCCCGTACCCTTGGGCCTCATGGCTCGTCAGCGCACCCCTGAAGGACCCCCTCCGCCGCCCGCGGTCCAGAAGATCCGGCTGCGCTACGCCAAGCGTGGTCGGCTGCGGTTCAGCTCGACCCGGGACTTCCAGCGGGCCCTGGAGCGGGCCCTGCGCCGGGCGGGGGTGCCGATGGCCTACTCCGCGGGCTTCCACCCGCACCCCAAGATCAGCTATGCCAACGCCGCACCCACCGGAACCGCGTCCGAGGCCGAGTACTTCGAAATCGCCGTGACGGAGCGTGTTGATCCGGAACGGGTCCGCGCTGCCCTCGACCTGGCGCTGCCCGAGGGGATCGACGTCCTCGAGGCGGCCGACGCGCTGCCCGGATCGCTCGCCGACCGGCTGCAGGCCTCGGAGTGGATCGTGGAGCTGCGTGGCCTGTCCGAGGAGCAGCACGGGCAGGTCGAGCGCACCGTGGCGGCCTTCCGGTCGGCCGAGCGGGTCGAGATCAGCCGTATGACGAAGTCCGGGCTGCGGACCTTCGACGTGCGCTCGGCGGTCCTCGACCTGGACCTGGACACCGCCGCCGGCCGCGCCCGCAGCGCCGGGGTCGCCACGAGCGAGGGTGCGGTCCTGCTGCGGGCGCTGGTCCGGCACACCACGCCCGCGGTGCGACCCGACGATCTCGTCACGGCGCTGCGGGCGACGGGGGAGGGGCTGCCCGACGTGACCCCGCTCATGACCCGGCTGGTGCAAGGGCCCCTCGACGAGGCCGACCTGGCGATCGGCGATCCCCTCGTCTGACGCCGCCGGCCGCCACGCCGGAGGTGACCCTGCGTGGTCACCGGCGGGCCGGACGGAGACCGTTGTGCGATACTGACCGCGGTCACGATGCGTTCACCCCGCATCGCCGACCCGACGACATCACAACGGACGATGCGGTGATGCGGCCACCGGTCGCCCGTCCCGCCGAGACCCAGCCACGTGGCGGTCTCGTGAGGCCCGTTGCGGATCGCCGGCACCGGAGGTGACGCGCCTGGCGCGAGCCATTCCGGTGTAGCAGACGACTTCCGTCGTCGGGGCAGCCGCCTCGTCGACGACGACGACCGCGCACCACGCGGTGGCGAGGCGCATTCCGCGCCACGGGTGGACGTCATCCGTGGTCGAGAAGGGATCGCCGCATGGCACCCGACCAGCAGGACGCACCCGAGACCACCACCGAGGTGCACGAGGGACTGCCCGTGGACCGGCAGCCCGGCCAGATCGCCGACACCGGCACCAGCCCGGTCGTCGAGACGCAGGACGTCGCCGACGCCGTCGCCGACCCGGCCGGCGCCACCCCGGCCGATGCCGATGAGACCGGCGCCGCGGAGGCGGGCGCCGGCGAGGCTCCCGCCGCCGAGCCCGCCCCGGTCAAGCGCGCCACCCGCGCCCGCAAGACCACCGCCACCAAGCGCGCCCCGCGCAAGACCGCGGCCAAGAAGGCCGCAGCGGCCCCCGTCCCGGTCGAGCCGGACGCCGCCGAGGACTCCCTCGGCACGCCGGGCACCGAGGTCGACGGTGGCGACGCCCGAGCGGCCGCCGCCACCCTCCCGGCCGAGCAGCCGCCCGCCCGCAAGCGCGCCCGCCGCGCGACCAAGAAGGCCGCCGCGGTCGAGAGCACGATGACCGACTCGCTCGCCGGGGCGGACGCCCCCGAGACGGCGGTGCCCGGGCTGACCTCCGGGAACGCGACCGGTGACCAGCCTGCGGCCGCTGCGGACGAGGCCCGCCCCGCCCCCTCCTCGGAGCCCGACGAGGCCGGCCGCGTCACGCAGCTCGCCGCCGAGATCGACGCGCAGGAGTCCGACGACGAGATCGCCGACCTGGCCCTGACGGTCCTGGACGACGACGAGCTCGACGACCTGATCGCCACGATCCCGGTCACCCCGCCCGAGGAGGAGGCCCCCGCACCGTCCTCACCGTTCGGGCTGCTCTTCCAGGCCCCCGACACCACCGCGGTGCGCCGCCACCGCCGCGCGACCTCCCCGAGCGTCGACCCCTCGACCGTCCAGCGCCCCGAGGTCGACGAGCGTGCCGACCAGGAGGCGTCCCGCGACGAGGCGCCGCAGATCGGGACCGAGCCGGCGGTCGAGGACGGCGACGACGCGTCGACCCCCCGGCGCCGCCGTCGCGGTGGCAAGGGCCGTCGCCGTGGCGTCGAGGACGAGCTCGACGGAGCGGGGACCGAGGAGGCCGGTGACGACGAGCCGGTCGGGGACGCCACCGAGCCCGAGACGACCGACGAGGGGGACGACGACACGGCGGGCGGGACCCGCCGGGCCCGTCGGCGCCGGGGCCGCAAGGGCCGCGGCGACCGGTCCGCGGAGACCGACACCGACGAGGCCGAGACGTCCGACGGGGACGAGGACGACGAGGACGGCGAGGGCAGCAGCTCGAGCCGGCGTCGGCGCCGTCGTCGCCGCTCCGGGGCCGGTGGCGGCGAGGATGACCCGCCCGGCACGGTCACCAAGGTGCGCGACCCGCGTCGCGGGGAGGCCACGGGCATCAAGGGCTCGACCCGCCTGGAGGCCAAGAAGCAGCGCCGCCGCGAGGGCCGCGAGGCGGGCCGTCGCCGCACGATCATCACCGAGGCGGAGTTCCTGGCGCGCCGCGAGAGCGTGGAGCGCACCATGGTGGTCCGGGACGCGGGTGACCGCACCCAGATCGCGGTGCTGGAGGACGGCGTCCTCGTCGAGCACTACGTCTCCCGCGAGCAGTCGGCGAGCTCGACCTCCATCGCGGGCAACATCTACCTCGGCCGGGTGCAGAACGTCCTGCCCTCCATGGAGGCGGCCTTCGTCGACATCGGCAAGGGGCGCAACGCGGTCCTGTACGCCGGCGAGGTCAACTGGGACGCCGCAGGCCTGGAGAACGGTCAGGCTCGCCGGATCGAGAACGCACTGCGCTCCGGCGACACCGTGCTCGTCCAGGCCACCAAGGACCCGATGGGTCACAAGGGTGCCCGCCTGACGTCGCAGATCTCGCTGCCCGGCCGCTACCTCGTCTTCGTCCCCGGCAGCTCGATGACCGGGATCAGCCGCAAGCTGCCCGACAACGAGCGCGCCCGGCTCAAGAAGATCCTCAAGGAGGTCATGCCCGCCGATGCCGGCGTGATCGTCCGCACCGCGGCCGAGGGGGCCAGCGAGGAGGAGCTGCGCGCCGACGTCGCCCGCCTCACCCGCACCTGGGACGAGATCCAGGCCAAGGCCAGGGCGCCGCGCACCAGCACCCCGTCGCTGCTGCACGGCGAGCCGGACCTGACCGTCCGGGTCGTCCGGGACGTGTTCAACGAGGACTTCTCCTCCCTGGTCGTCTCCGGCGAGCAGGTATGGCGGACGGTCTCGTCATATGTCGAGTCTGTGGCGCCCGACCTCGCGCCGCGCCTGGAGCGCTGGACGGGGGAGAAGGACGTCTTCGCCGGGCACCGCATCGACGAGCAGCTGGCCAAGGCCATGGACCGCAAGGTCTGGCTGCCCTCGGGCGGCTCGCTGGTCATCGACCGCACCGAGGCCATGACGGTCATCGACGTCAACACCGGCAAGTTCGTCGGCCAGGGCGGCAACCTCGAGGAGACCGTCACCAAGAACAACATCGAGGCGGCCGAGGAGATCGTCCGTCAGCTGCGGCTGCGCGACATCGGCGGCATCATCGTCGTCGACTTCATCGACATGGTCCTGGAGTCCAACCGCGATCTCGTGGTGCGCCGCCTGGTCGAGTGCCTCGGCCGCGACCGCACCAAGCACCAGGTCGCAGAGGTCACCTCCCTCGGCTTGGTGCAGATGACCCGCAAGCGGGTCGGCACGGGGCTCATCGAGTCCTTCTCCACGACCTGCGAGCACTGCAACGGTCGCGGCATCCTCGTCTCCTCGACCCCGGTCGCACCCGGCACCGAGTCCGGTGTGGACCACACCGAGGAGCGCGGTGGCCGCCGCGGGCGCAAGGGCAGGGGCCAGTCCGCCCCGGCCGCCCAGCCCGCCCGGTCCGAGCCGCGGGCCGAGTCGCGCGGCCGGGTGGAGGACGCGGGCCCGACGCCCGCGCAGATCGCGGCGGCGGCCCACGCCGCGGCGATGGCGGCGGCCCAGCCGGGCGCGGACGACGACGCGCCGGCCAGCGCCGACGAGGTCGCCCGCGCGATCGACGAGGCCATGGCCACCGCCCTGGGCGCCCCTGAGGGCGCGCGTCCCGACGCGTCCCCCGTCGACGCGGCCGAGGTGCCCGGGCCGGACGCGGCCGGGGACGAGGTGGTCGCCGTACCCGCGGTCCCGCTCCCCGCCGTCGAGCCCGCCCCGGAGAAGCCGCGCCGTCGCAAGCGCGGCCGCGTGGTCGCCCCGGCCGGGCCCCCCAGGCCGCTCGCGTCCGACGACTGAGCACGATCGACCACCCGTGGGGCTCCGGCCGGAGATTTGGCCGGGGCCCCAAGGCGCGGGTAGGCTGGACCCTCGGTGCGTCCACCGTCCCCCGCGCGACCTCGACACGGTGTCAGGTCCCGGCCGAGCCCGCTCGGCCCTGCGACCGGGGGCCGGTCCACGAAGTGGCTGCCGTGCACATCCTCAACAGAAGCGAGTCTGCAACATGTATGCGATTGTTCGCGCAGGCGGGCGCCAGGAGAAGGTCTCCGTGGGCGACGTCCTCATCGTCGACAAGGTGACCACCAAGCCCGGCGAGTCCATCGAGCTCCAGCCCCTCCTCGTCGTCGACGGTGCCACCGTCACCAGCGACGCCGACGCGCTGGCCAAGGTCACGGTCAAGGCCGAGGTCGTCAAGGCGACCAAGGGCCCCAAGATCGTCATCCAGAAGTACAAGAACAAGACCGGCTACAAGAAGCGTCAGGGTCACCGTCAGCCGACGACCCAGATCAAGGTCACCGCGATCGAGGCCTGAGCCTCCTCGCCCACCCCAGCTCACTCGGATTCGAAGGCAGGCTTAGTCATGGCACACAAGAAGGGTGCTTCCAGCTCCAAGAACGGTCGCGACTCCAACGCGCAGCGCCTCGGCGTCAAGCGCTTCGGCGGCCAGCTCGTCAACGCCGGCGAGATCATCGTCCGTCAGCGCGGCACGCACTTCCACCCCGGCGCCAACGTCGGCCGCGGCAAGGACGACACGCTGTTCGCCCTCACCCCGGGTGCGGTCGAGTTCGGCACCAAGCGCGGCCGCAAGGTCGTCAACATCGTCGCCGGAGCGTGACGATCCCGGGCTGAGGCCCGCAGCGCACACCCACGCGAGGGTGCAGGCCACGTGCCTGCACCCTCGCGGTCTGTCACGGGCGAGAAGCGTCCGTCGTTACCCTGGGAGCCGGACCGGCTGCCACCTGGAAGGACACACCTCATGGCGAGCTTCGTCGATCGCGTGACCCTGCACGTGCAGGCCGGCAACGGTGGGCACGGCGTCGCGTCCGTGCACCGTGAGAAGTTCAAGCCGCTCGGGGGACCCGACGGGGGCAACGGCGGTCGGGGCGGCTCGGTCGTCCTGCGCGTCGACCCGCAGAAGACCACGCTGCTCGACTACCACCACAGCCCGCACCGCAAGGCCGGCAACGGCAAGCCCGGCGAGGGCGACGAGCGCAACGGTGCCGACGGCGAGGACCTGGTGCTGGGCATCCCCGCCGGCACCGTCGTCAAGGACAAGGACGGCCGACTGATCGCCGACCTGGTCACCATGGGCGAAGAGTTCGTGCTCGCCCGCGGCGGGCGCGGTGGCCTCGGCAACAAGGCCCTGGCCTCGACCCGACGCAAGGCCCCCGGCTTCGCGCTGCTGGGGGAGCCGGGCGACGAGCTCGACGTCGTGCTGGAGCTGAAGACGCTCGCCGACGTGGCCCTCATCGGCTTCCCCTCCGCGGGCAAGTCCTCCCTCGTGTCCGTCCTGTCCAGCGCCCGGCCCAAGATCGCCGACTATCCCTTCACCACCCTCGTGCCCAACCTCGGCGTCGTCACGGCGGGGTCGGCGCGCTACACCGTCGCCGACGTGCCCGGCCTGATCCCCGGCGCCCACGAGGGCAAGGGCCTCGGCCTGGAGTTCCTGCGGCACGTGGAGCGGTGCTCGGTGCTCGTGCACGTCGTGGACTGCGCCACCCTGGAGCCGGACCGCGACCCGATGAGCGACCTCGAGGCCATCGAGCGCGAGCTGTCGCTCTACGTCCCCGACGAGACGCTGGGCGGCCGCCCGCTGACCGAGCGGACCCGCATCGTCGTGCTCAACAAGGCCGACGTCCCCGAGGCCGAGGAGCTCGCGGAGTTCGTGCGCCCGGACCTGGAGGCCCGTGGCCTGGAGGTGCACGTCGTCTCGGCGGTCGCCCGCACCGGGCTCAAGGACCTGACCTACTCCCTCGCCCGCCACGTCGAGGCGAGCCGGCGGGCGGTCGCGGCGGTCGTCCCGCAGCGGGTCGTGCTGCGCCCCAAGGCCGTCGACGACCAGGGCTTCACCATCCGCAAGGAGCACACCTCCGAGGGCGTGGTCTACCGCATCGTCGGCGAGCGACCCACCCGCTGGGTGCGCCAGACGGACTTCAGCAACGACGAGGCCGTCGGCTATCTCGCGGACCGGCTCGGGCGCCTCGGCGTCGAGGAGGAGCTCTACAAGGTCGGCGCGGTCGCCGGGGACACGGTGCTCATCGGTGCGCAGGACGACGCCGTCGTCTTCGACTGGGAGCCCACCGTGGCGTCCGGCGCCGAGCTGCTCGGCCGCCGCGGCACCGACCTGCGCCTCGAGCAGGCCGAGGGGGCCCACCGGCCCACCCGTGCCGAGAAGCGCGAGGAGCTCGCCGACCTCAAGGCCGCCCGCCGCGCCACGGCCGCCGAGCTGGCCGCCGAGCGGCGCGCCGGTCACTGGGCCACGGTCCGGGACGACGAGGACGACTGATCCGATGCCGCGGGAGCTGATCACGCGGGCGGGCCGGATCGTCGTCAAGGTGGGGTCGTCCTCGCTCACCGGGGCGGACGGCGACCTCGACCTGGCGGCGATCGACCGCCTGGTCGAGGCCATCGCCGCGCGCCGGGCCGCCGGCGCCCAGGTGGTGCTGGTCTCCTCGGGCGCCATCGCCGCCGGGATCAACCCGCTCGGGCTGACCCGGCGCCCGCGCGACCTGGCGACCCAGCAGGCGGCCGCCGCCGTGGGCCAGGGCGCGCTGGTCGCGGCCTACACCGCGGCCTTCGCCGCCCACGGGGCACGGGTCGGGCAGGTCCTGCTCACCGAGATGGACGTCACCCGGCGCTCGCACTACGTCAACGCCCGGCGGACCCTGGTGCGGCTCCTCCACCTCAGGGTGGTCCCCGTCGTCAACGAGAACGACTCGGTGGCCACCCAGGAGATCCGGTTCGGCGACAACGACCGGCTCGCCGCGCTGGTGGCGCACCTGGTCAAGGCCGATGCCCTGGTGCTGCTCTCCGACGTCGACGCGGTGTATGACGGACCGCCGACGCGGCCGGGCGCCCGCCGCATCCCCGTGGTGGCGTCACCCGCCGACCTGGAGGGGATCGTGGTCGCCGGTTCCGGCAGCTCGGTCGGCACGGGCGGGATGACCACCAAGCTCGAGGCCGCCCGCATCGCCGCAGGCGCCGGCATACCCGCCGTCGTCACCTCGGCAGCCCTCGCGGGCGAGGTCCTGGCGGGCGAGGAGGTCGGGACGCTGTTCACCGCGGCCCCGGTGCGCCCGCGGGGGCGGTTGCTGTGGCTGCAGCACGCGTCCGACGCCAAGGGTCAGCTGGTCCTGGACGCGGGGGCCGTGACGGCCGTCGTGCAGCGTCGCACCTCCCTGCTGCCGGCCGGGATCGTCGCCGTGACCGGTTCCTTCGACGCGGGCGACGCCGTGGACGTGGCCGACGAGGCGGGGCGCGTCGTGGGTCGTGGCCTGGTCAACTACGCCTCGGCCGAGCTGCCGGCGATGCTCGGCAAGAGCACCCAGCAGCTGGGGGAGGCCCTCGGCGAGCACTACCGCCGCGTGGTGATCCACCGCGACGACCTCGCCCTGCTCTGACGCCGACCGCGGACGTCGTGGGGCGGCAGGGTGGTCGATGCGACCCACAGGAGATCACCAGTCGCCCCCGACGGGCTGCCCCGGCCGTGAGCAGCGCGGGCGATCGGGCGCGGCATACGGTTGGATGTCCCCCATGACGACGCCCCTCGACCCAGCGGCCCGCGAGCTCGTCTCCGGGCTGGCCGCCCGTGCCCGCACCGCCGCCCGCGAGCTGGCCCTGCTGCCACGGGGCCGCAAGGACGCCGCGCTGCGCGCCATGGCCGACGCGCTGGTGGCCGCGACCGACGAGATCGTCGCCGCCAACGCCCAGGACGTGCAGCGCGAGTCCGCCGCCGGGATGCGCGCCAACCTCGTCGACCGGCTCACGCTCACGCCGGAGCGCGTGGCGGCGTGCGCCCAGGGCCTGCGCGACGTCGCCGGCCTGCCCGACCCGGTGGGGGACGTGGTCCGCGGGTCCACGACGCCGACCGGCCTGCAGGTCCGCCAGGTGCGGGTGCCGATGGGGGTGGTGGGCATGATCTACGAGGCCCGCCCCAACGTCACCGTCGACGCGGCCGGCCTGGCGCTCAAGTCCGGCAACGCCGCGATCCTGCGTGGTGGCAGCGCCGCCGAGCACAGCAACCGGATCCTCGTCCAGGTCCTGCGAGCCGCTCTGCGGGACCAGGGGATCGCCGAGGACGCGGTGCAGCTGCTCGACGCGCCCGGTCACGACCCGGTGCGGGCGCTGATGACGGCCCGCGGGGAGGTGGACCTGCTCATCCCGCGCGGCGGGGCCGGGCTCATCCAGACCGTGGTCACCGAGTCCACCGTACCGACGATCGAGACGGGCGTGGGCAACTGCCACGTGTATGTCGATGCCGGCGCCGACCTGGAGATGGCCGAGCGGATCGTCCGCAACTCCAAGACCCACCGCACCAGCGTGTGCAACGCCGCCGAGTCGCTCCTGGTCCACGAGGCCGTGGCGCCGCAGGCCCTGCCGCGGCTGTTGGCAATGCTCGCCCGCGAGGGCGTCACCATCCACGCGCCCGCCGAGCTGCGCGAGGCCACCGAGGCCGCCGGCGCCCCCTGGGTCGAGGCGACCGACGAGGACTGGGCCACCGAGTACCTCTCCCTCGACCTCGCCGTGCGGGTCGTCCCCTCGCTGGACGCGGCGCTGGAGCACGTGCGGCGGTGGTCGAGCGGGCACACCGACGCCATCGTCACCGACGACCGCGCCGCCGCGCGCCGCTGGGTCCAGGAGGTGGACTCGGCGGCGGTGATGGTCAACGCGTCCACGCGGTTCACCGACGGGGGCGAGCTCGGCTTCGGCGCCGAGATCGGCATCTCCACCCAGAAGCTCCACGCCCGCGGCCCGATGGCGCTCGAGGAGCTCACGAGCACCAAGTGGGTCGTCGAGGGCGACGGTCAGGTCCGCGCCTGAACCTGTGCGGGCTTCTCGGCGGTGCCACGGAGGCGTGCCGGGAACACCCAGCGCTGCGGCAGGAGCAACCGGGCCAGGGCGTGACCAGCCAGGGCGGCTCCCACGACCCAGGCCGCCCCGGTGACCCAGGCACCCGTGATGCTCGAGGCAGGCTCGCCGGGCGGGAGGAGATACCACAGGACCGGTGCCGCAGCCGTCGCCCACCACCGTCCCGGGCGGGAGTAGGCGGCGCCCAGCAGACCAAGCCCGGCGCCGCCCGGAATGGCAACCTGCCACCAGTAGACCGCTGTGCCTAGATCGAATGCCCGACCCGAGCGCGAGGCCTCCACGGCGTAGTAGATGCTTGTCGCGGTCAGGAGGGCTACGACCCCACACGCCATCCCGAGCACAGGCCGGCGGGCGAGGTAACCCGCGGCGAACGCGGTCAGGGCCCATGCCCACATCGTGCCCAGCACCGCCCCCAGGACCAGGGCCGGGAGGAAGAACTGACCCGGGACAATGCCCCAGCTGGAGTCCGCCACCCCGCCGAGGGCATCGCCTAGGGCGTTCAGCCCACCGACCGCCAGGGCCAGGAGCATCGCGCGCCCCAGCGCAGCCAGGACGCCGGCCAGCTTGCCTCGCGCGGTGCGGTGCGGGGCGCCACCTCTGAGGCGGCGCCCCGCACGATCAGCCTCGTGCATCTCCGGCATCAGGCCTTGTCGTTCCAGAACGCCCGACACGGCAAGGTCGAGTTGTCGTCGACCGGGTTGTACTCCGCATCTGCTCGGGTGCCTGCGTCACGGACCACCTTGACCGGCTTGCCGTACGCCTGGGGATTGCCCTCCTTGGGCTTGGTGTACCACTGCACCGTCGCTGAGTGACGATTCCACCTGTGCTGATGGCAGGACCAGCCCGCCGAGGTGAGTGGTACCGCTGGGAGGCGTCTGGCGTGCGTCGGCCTGGACGGCGGGGGTGAGGAGCACGATGGCGATGGCTGGAGACATGGTGGGCAGCAGGGACACAGGACTGTCCTTCATCGAGCCGCGGCGATGGGCCGCGGGCAGCTCCACCCTAGGTCCCAAGGTCATAGCCAGCGCACGAGAGGAGGTGCGAATAACGAGACTCTTCACCATGGTTCGTCAGGACGTCACCTCTTGTCCACCGGCCGACCGAGCGTCGGCGCAGGCGCCCCGCTCCTGGCACGCTCTAGGTTGGGACCATCGACGAACGAGGAGTAACCAGCGTGGACGAGTCCGAGGTCAGCAAGCTCACCCGGCTGGAGGAGCGTCACTGGTGGTATGCCGAGCGACGGCACATCCTGGCGCGGTTGATCGAGGGCCTCGCACCGGGCCGGGCCCTGGACATCGGGGCCGCCGGCGGTGGCAACACCCGCGTGCTGCGTGATCGCGGCTGGCAGGCGGTGGCTGTGGAGCACACGCGTGAGGGCGCCGCGGAGGCGGCGACCCGGGGGCTGGCGGTGACCCGCGCCGACGCCACGTCGTTGCCCTTCGCGACCGGGTCGCTGGACCTGGTCGTGGCTCTGGACCTGCTGGAGCACCTGCAGGACGACGCCGCGTGCGTGCGCGAGGTGCACCGGCTGCTGCGGCCGGGAGGGACCTTCCTGGTGGCGGTGCCCGTCGACATGGCGCTGTGGTCCGAGCACGACGTCGCCGTGGGCCACGTGCGCCGTTACCGCCGCGACGAGATCCGGGACCTGCTGCTGGCCGGGGGATTCCACGTCGAGCGACGGTTCGCCTGGAACGTCCTGCTGCGCCCCGTGGTGGCGATCCGGCGGCGGTCCAGCCGGGGCAGCGACCTGGAGCAGCTGCACCCCCTGGTCAACCTGGTGCTGCGGGCGGTGGTCACCGTCGAGCGACACCTGCCGGTGCAGGACCTGCCGGGGGTCACCGAGTTCCTGGTCGCCCGGCGCGGCTGAGGGCGGGTCGCGTCGGTCGCGAGGCGACGGCGGCCCCGCGGCTCAGGAGAACGGGACCTCAGGAGACGGCGTCGGTGGGCACCTGACCGGGGAGACGGGCGTCCTCGACGGCCGTGCGCTGGACGCGGGTGGCCCCGCCGGTCGCCGGCGCGGGGGAGGGCACGCTCCCGGTCGCCATCTTGGCCGACCGGGGCAGCGCGAACCGGTGGTCGTCCGGGTCGTGACCGGAGTCGTAGGCGATGAAGTAGGTCGGGCGGTCCTGCATCTGTTGGTACATCCGACCGAGGTACTCCCCGAGGATGCCCAGGCAGAGCAGCTGCAGCCCGCCGACGAGGGCGATGAGGGCCAGCGTGGAGGCCCAGCCCGCGATCGCGTGGCCGCTGAGCCGGCCGATCACGGCATACAGGATGAAGAACAGCGAGAGCACGAAGCCGCCGAAGCCGAACCACGTCGCGAGGCGCAGGGGCTTGAGGCTGAAGCCGATGATCGAGTCGATCGACAGCATCACCATCTTCATCAAGGGGTACTTCGACTCGCCGGCCGCCCGCTCCTCGCGGCGGTAGGACACCGTCGTGGACGGGAAGTTCAGCGCCGGCACCACAAACCGCAGCACCCGCCCGTGCTCGGGCAGCGCCTTGATGGCCTCCACCGTGGCGCGCGACATCATCCGGAAGTCGCCGGCGTTGCCCGCCGTCTGCATGCCGGTGAGGCGGGAGTGCACGGAGTAGAACGCCTTGGCCGTCTCCCGCTTGAACACCGTGTCGGTGGAGCGGTCGGCACGCACGCCGTAGACCACGTCCACGCCCTCGTCGCGGGCCGCGTGCAGCATGTCCGCGATGGTCTCGGGCGGGTCCTGCAGGTCGGCGTCGAGGGTCACCACGTAGTCCCCGGCGGCCGACTCCAGCCCCGCCGAGATCGCCGCCTGGTGGCCGGAGTTCGCGCGCAGCCGCACGACCCGCAGCTGCGGCCACTCGCGGCGGTAGCGCTGCAGCAGCACCGCGGTCTGGTCGCGGGAGCCGTCGTCGACCGCGACCACCTCGTAGCTCGCGCCGAGGCCGTCGAGCACCGGACGGAGCCGCTGCACCAGCAGGGGCAGCACCTGCTCCTCGTTGTACATGGGGATGACGACGGACAGCTCGGGCACCATGGGCCCAGCCTAGGCCCGGGCGCGTCCGCGCCCGCGCACCCCCCGCCCGAGCGGGTACCATGCCCGCATGATCTCTGCCGCGCTCCTCGCCGAGGGTGAGTCCCACCACTCCGAGCACGCCTTGACGCTGCCCTTCGCCGACTTCTGGTTCGGCGTCCTTGCGCTCGTGCTCTTCCTCGCCCTGCTGGGCATCACCTATGCCTTCCGCAACACCGCGGCCAAGCTCGCCCCCGGCATCGCCACCGACGCCACGCACGGTAGCCACGCCGCTCCCGGCGCGCAGGGCACGAGCCCCGGGACCGCGCACTGAGCCTGCGGATCGGGGTGATGGGTGGGACCTTCGACCCCATCCATCACGGGCACCTCGTCGCGGCAAGCGAGGTCCAGTCCCTCTTCGACCTGGACGAGGTCGTGTTCGTGCCCACCGGGCGTCCCTGGCAGAAGGACGCCGACGAGGTGTCGCCGGCCGAGCATCGCTACCTCATGACGGTGATCGCGACCGCGTCCAACCCCCGCTTCTCCGTGTCCCGCGTCGACGTCGACCGCGAGGGCCCGACCTACACCATCGACACCCTGCGGGACCTGCGCCGGCTCAACCCGGACGCCGAGCTGTTCTTCATCACGGGAGCGGACGCGCTGTCCAAGATCCTGTCCTGGAAGGACGTCGACGAGCTCTGGGGGCTCGCGCACTTCATCGGCGTCACCCGGCCCGGCTACGTCCTCAGCGAGTCCGGCCTGCCCCCCGAGCGGGTCACCCTCACCGAGGTGCCGGCCATGGCCATCAGCTCCACCGACTGTCGCGACCGCGTGGCCGCGGGCAAGCCGGTGTGGTACCTCGTGCCTGACGGGGTCGTGCAGCACATCAACAAGTACACCCTGTACGCCGCGGCGGCTCCCGCCGTGTCCGGCGACCTCGGCCTCACCGCCGTGGTGACCGAGCCCGAGCCCGTGGTGCTCGATCCCGTCGAGACCGTGCCCGACCACCCGACCCGCTCTGCCGCCTCGTCCGAGGCCCAGCCTCACCTCACCCACCTGGAGGACCCTGCGTGACCGCCACCCCGCGCGCCATCGAGCTGGCCAAGGCCGCCGCTCTCGCCGCCGACGACAAGCGCGCCCGCGACGTCGTCGCGCTCGACGTCAGCGACCAGCTGGCCCTGACCGACGTCTTCCTGCTCGCGTCCGCGCCCAACGACCGCCAGGTCCGGGCCATCGTCGACGAGATCGAGGACGCGCTGCGCCCCCTCGGCGCCAAGCCCGTCCGCCGCGAGGGCGAGAAGGATGGCCGCTGGGTGCTCATCGACTTCGTCGACATCGTCGTGCACGTGCAGCACACGCAGGAGCGCGAGTTCTACGGCCTGGAGCGGCTCTGGAAGGACTGTCCCGAGATCGACCTGGAGCTGCCCGACCCCGCCGGCCGGGAGGGTGAGGACGACGCCTACGCCGACGCCCCCGCCCGCGTCACCGGCTGGCCGGGCCTGCGAGACTGAGCCGGCGGGCGCGACGTCGGGAGCCCGTGGTGGTGCGACCGCAGGAGTAGGACATGGGCAAGAGGATCATCGTGCTGCGTCACGGCGAGACCGGGCACAATGCGGCCGGGATCTGGCAGGGACAGCTGGACGTCGAGCTGTCCGAGGTCGGTATGGCGCAGGCCCGCGCGGCCGCACCCGTCCTCGCCGACCGACGCCCGGACCTGATCGTCTCCTCCGACCTGGCCCGTGCCGCCGCCACCGCCGACCTGATCGGTGAGCTGCTCGGCGTCCAGGTCGAGCGGGACGACCGCTTCCGCGAGATCCACGTGGGGGAGTGGCAGGGCTGCTCGGGCGCGCAGATCCGGGCCGAGCATCCCGAGGACGCGGACAAGCTGCTGACCGGCGAGGACTTCCGCCGGGGCGGGTCTGGCGAGTCCGTGGCCGACGTGGCCGCGCGCGCCCTGCAGGGCGCCCATGACGTCATCGACCGGCTCGGCGACGACGGGCTCGCGGTGGTCGTGTCGCACGGCGTCGCGGCGCGCGCCCTGGCGGCCGAGCTGGTCGGCATACCGCAGCAGCAGGCCTGGCTCACACTCTCGGGGCTGCGCAACTGCCACTGGACCGAGCTGGGGCAGGCGCGGTCGGGCTCCTGGCGGATCGACACCTGGAACGTCGGGGCGCCGGACGCCGTCGAGGGTGCGCCCTGGCCGACCGAACGGTGACATCGGTCGGCGCCGGGGACGGGCGAGCCGGTCGATTTGGTCGCCGCGGTGAACTCTGGCTAAAGTAATCCAGTCGAACGGCGCGGAAACGCCTCGGAGACACCGCACGGGACGTGTTCCGTGAGGGGCTGTAGCGCAGTTGGTAGCGCACCTCCATGGCATGGAGGGGGTCAGGGGTTCGAATCCCCTCAGCTCCACAAGATGGGCCAGGCACTGGGTGTCTGGCCCCCTTTGGTATGCGCGGGACGCGGGCGGGACGCCTTCGAGATGCCGCACGAGGGCACGACACGCCGCTCGATCCCCGCCACGTGTCCCTGGTGGTGGGCACCGGGGCGGGCAGGGGTGGGCGGGTGGCGGGCGCGGGGAGGCTCGGGGGGCGGGGTGCCGCGGTCAGGGGCGGGCGAGCAGGTGGGTGAGCACCTGCACCACGCCGTCCGCGTCGTACGCCGGGGCGAGGTAGCGGGCGGCCGCGATCAGGTCGGGGTGGGCGTCGGCCATCGCGAAGGAGTAGTCGCCGGCCTCCAGCATCTGCAGGTCGTTGAGGTAGTCCCCGAAGATCGCGGTCTGCGCGGGCGTCACGCCCAGCCGCTCCTGCAACGCCCGCACCCCCTGGCCCTTGTCCACGCCGCGCTCCATGACGTCGATCCAGTGCTTGCCGGACACGACCACCTGGTGGGTCTGCGCGACCGCACCGAAGACCGGCTCGACGTGCCGCTCGGCGTCCTCGACGTCGTAAGCCGCGAGCTTGAGCACCCCGTCGTCCACGGTCGTCAGGTCCTCGACGATCTCCAGACGGGCGTAGTACCTGCGCGCCTCGGCGAGGAAGACCTCGTCCGCCCGCTCGACGTACGCGCTACGGACCCCGCACAGCACCAGCCCCAGATCGGCGCCCTCGGCCGCGGCGTCGCGCACGGTGGCGATCACCTCGCGGACGACGTCGGCCGCGACGGTCGTCGTGGACACCACCTCGTCCTCGTGCACGACCAGGGTGCCGTTCTCCGCGACGTACGACAGCCGCACCGGCGCCCGCTCGAAGACCCGCTGCAGCGTGGCCAGCTGCCGCCCGCTCGCGGGGACGAAGGTCACGCCCCGGCGACCCATCTCGTCCAGGAGCGGCCAGAAGCCCTCGGGCACCTCGCCGCACGCGGTGAGCAGGGTGCCGTCCATGTCGGCGACGACGAGCCGGACGTCGTGCGGGCCGTCGCCGACGGTGGTCCAGGGCTGGGCGGGCATGAGACACCTCTCGGGTGGGGGTGGGCAGGGCTCGATGCTACGGGTGCGAGCAGACTGGACGGGCGCACGGCGGAGGAGCCAGCCCGTGCTGCGGTAACCTGGGTGGGTGGCTCCCCAGCAGCAGCTCCTTGCCGGGCCGCGCTGAACCAGTCGGACATCGGCGCGGCTGCCCCTCCCTGTGAGGGGCCTTTGTGTGTCCGGGCACGCTGCGAGACCACACGAGGACGAGGAGAGACATGAGCGACGCGGCCGAGGCCACCCCAGACGAGCACCCCCACCGCTACACCGCCACGCTGGCCGGGCAGATCGAGAGCGCCTGGCAGGACCGCTGGCAGACCGAGGGCACCTACCACGCACCCAACCCCGCGGGCCCGTGGGCGGAGCCGGACAACCCGCTGACCGCGGCCCGCAAGCTTCTGGTCCTGGACATGTTCCCCTACCCGAGCGGGGCGGGCCTGCACGTCGGGCACCCGCTGGGCTACATCGCGACCGACGTCTACGCGCGCTACCACCGGATGACCGGCAAGAACGTGCTGCACTGCCTGGGCTACGACGCCTTCGGCCTGCCGGCCGAGCAGTACGCCGTCCAGACCGGGCAGCACCCGCGCACCACCACCGAGGCCAACATCGAGATCATGGCCCGCCAGCTGCGGCGCCTGGGGCTCGGGCACGACGACCGGCGCGCGATCCGCACCATCGACCCGGACTACTACCGCTGGACCCAGTGGATCTTCCTGCAGATCTTCAACAGCTGGTACGACCAGTCCGCCGTGCGCCCCGACGGCGGCCTGGGCCGGGCCCGCCCGATCGCCGACCTGCTGCCGCAGCTGCAGGACGGGTCCCGCGCGCTGCCCGAGGCCTTCGCCGGGCGCACCTGGGACCAGCTGACCGCGGCCGAGCAGGCCACCGTGGTCGACGGCTACCGCCTGGCCTACGCCGACGAGGCTCCCGTCAACTGGGCACCCGGCCTGGGCACGGTCCTGTCCAACGAGGAGGTCACCAACGACGGCCGCTCCGAGCGCGGCAACTACCCGGTGTTCCGCAAGAGCCTGCGCCAGTGGAAGATGCGGATCACGGCGTACGCCGACCGGCTGGCCGACGACCTGGACCGCGTGGACTGGCCGGACAAGGTCAAGGCCATGCAGCGCAACTGGGTGGGCCGCTCGCACGGCGCGCGGGTGACCTTCACCGGGCCGGGCGGCGAGGCCATCGACGTGTTCACCACGCGACCCGACACGCTCTTCGGGGCCACCTTCATGGTCCTGGCGCCCGAGCACCCGCTGGTCGAGACGCTCACCACCGACGAGTGGCCGCAGGGCATCCCGCTGCAGTGGACCGGTGGGGCCGAGTCCCCCCGGGCCGCCGTCTCGGCATACCGGCACGCCGCCTCCCGCAGGTCCGACGTCGAGCGGCAGATGGACGACCGGGCCAAGACGGGCGTCTTCACGGGCTCCTACGCCACGAATCCCGTGGACGGGCGCCAGGTCCCGGTGTTCGTCGCGGACTACGTGCTGATGGGCTACGGGACCGGCGCCATCATGGCCGTGCCCGCCCACGACACCCGCGACTTCGAGTTCGCCACCGAGCTGCGGATCCCGATCATCGACGTGGTCGCGCCCGAGGGCGACGGCTCCTGGCCGGGATCGGTCACCACGGGCGAGGCCTACACCGCGCCGGGCGTGGCGGTCGCGTCGAGCAACGACGAGATCTCCCTCGACGGGCTGCGCCTGGACGAGGCCAAGGCCGCGATGATCGCCTACCTCGAGCGGACCGGCAAGGGGCAGGGGACGGTGTCCTACCGGCTGCGCGACTGGCTGTTCAGCCGGCAGCGCTACTGGGGCGAGCCCTTCCCGATCGTCTTCGACGAGGACGGCGTCGCGCACGCCCTGCCCGAGTCGATGCTGCCGCTCGAGCTGCCGGACGTGCCGGACTACTCGCCCAAGACCTTCGACCCCGAGGACGACTCGTCCGAGCCGGAGCCGCCGCTGTCGCGCGCCACGGAGTGGGTCGACGTCGAGCTGGACCTGGGTGACGGGCGCGGCCTGCGCCGCTTCCGCCGCGAGACCAACACCATGCCCAACTGGGCGGGCTCGTGCTGGTACTTCCTGCGGTACCTGGACCCGGCCAACGACCAGGCCCTGGTGGACCCCTCGGTCGAGCGCTACTGGATGGGGCCGCAGACCACCCCCGTCGCAGGAGCGCCCGAGGGAGCCGCGGACCCCGGCGGCGTCGACCTGTACGTCGGCGGCGTCGAGCACGCCGTGCTGCACCTGCTCTATGCCCGCTTCTGGGTCAAGGTGCTGCACGACCTGGGCCACCTGAGCTCGGACGAGCCCTTCCGCAAGTACTTCTCGCAGGGCTACATCCAGGCCTACGCCTACCGGGACGACCGCGGTCAGCCGGTCCCCGCGGCCGAGGTGGAGGAGAGCGCCGACGGCGTCTTCACCTGGCAGGGCAGGGTCGTCCACCGCGAGTACGGCAAGATCGGCAAGTCGCTCAAGAACGTCATCTCCCCGGACGAGATGTGCGACGAGTACGGCGCGGACACCTTCCGCGTCTACGAGATGGCCATGGGCCCGCTGGAGCTCAGCAAGCCCTGGGAGACCCGCGCCGTCGTGGGCTCGCAGCGCTTCCTGCAGCGGCTGTGGCGGATCGTCGTGGACGAGGAGACCGGCGCCTGCCGGGTGTCCGAGGACCCGGTCCCCGCCGACGTCGAGCGTCTCCTGCACCGGACGATCGACCAGGTGGGCCGCGACTACGACGCGCTGCGGTTCAACACCGCGATCGCCCGGCTGATCGAGCTCAACAACGCGCTGACCAAGCTCGACGTCGTGCCCCGTGCCGCCGCCGAGCCGCTGGTCCTGATGATCGCGCCGGTCGCCCCGCACCTGGCCGAGGAGCTGTGGCACCGTCTCGGGCACGCGGACTCCGTGGTGCACCAGCGCTTCCCGCAGGCCGACCCGGCCCTGCTGGTCGAGGACACGGTCACCTGCGTGGTGCAGGTCCTGGGCAAGGTGCGCGACCGGCTCGAGGTCGCCGCGGACATCGGCGAGGCCGACCTGGAGGCCGCGGCCCTCGCGCTGCCCCGCATCCAGGAGCTGCTGGCCGGCAAGACCGTCCGCCGGGTGATCGTCCGGGCGCCCAGGCTGGTCAACGTGGTGACCGGCTGACGATGCCTCTGCTCCTGCCCCGCGTGGGCCTGGTCACCGACTCGACGGGCTGCCTGCCCGCCGCGTCGGTGACCGCGCACGGCGTCGACGTGGTGCCGCTGGTCCTCGTCGCCGACGGGGTCGAACGTGCCGAGGGCGAGATCGCGGGGGAGGAGCTCACCGAGGTCCTCACCCGCGCCAAGAAGCTCGGCACCTCCCGCCCGTCGCCGGCGGCCTTCCTCGAGGCCTATCGCCGGGCGGCGGCGCGGGGCTGCGAGGAGGTCCTGTCGATCCACCTGTCCGCCGACCTGTCCGGGACCACGGAGGCCGCGGTGCTCGCGGCCACCCGCTCCCCGATCCCGGTGGAGGTGGTCGACAGCCGGTCCATCGGCATGGGCCTGGGGTATGCCGTGGAGACGGCCGCCGAGGTCGTCGACGCGGGCGGCGGCGCCGCCGAGGCGGGGGCGGCCGCCCGCGCCCGGGCGCAGGACACCACGCTGACCTTCTGCGTGCAGTCGCTGGACTACCTGCGCAAGGGCGGGCGGGTCGGTGGCGCCGCGGCCCTGCTCGGCACCGCGCTGGCCATCAAGCCGCTGCTGGCCCTGGAGGACGGGCGGATCGAGGCGGTCGCCAAGGTGCGCACCGCCACCCGCGCGGTCACGCAGATGGTGGACCGGTCGGTGCGGGCCGTGCAGGCCGCACCCGCCGGCGCCGACGTGACCGTGCACCAGCTCGACGCCGAGCTGCGCGCCGACCAGGTGGTGGAGGCGCTGCGGGCGCGCTGCCCCGAGGGCACCACCGTCCAGGTGGTCGAGCTCGGCGCGGTGACGGCCTGCCACGTCGGACCGGGCACGACCGCGGTGGTCGTGGCGCCTCGGGGGGCCCGAGCAGCCGGGCGGTGACCGGCCGGGCGGGGGATCGGGGACCCGGTTCGCACCGGCATACCTCCGGGTGAGGTGCTGCGGCTCCGGGAGCACCGGACAAGACCCCGCGGCGACCGCGCCACCCGTCCGGCGCAACCTGGACGGGTGGGACGTGCGAACGAGGGCTCTGGGTGAGGGTCCGTGACTACCGGCGAGTAACCTTGGAGGCGAGGCGGGGTCGAGACGCCGGCCCCCATCGACGAGAGGCGTGAGATGTACTACAGCAGCGGTAACTACGAGGCGTTCGCCCGTCCCAGGCCGGTGCCGGGCGCGGAGCTCAGGCACGTGTGGTTCGTGGGGGCCGGTCTGGCGTCGTTGTCCTCCGCGGTGTTCATGATCCGTGACGCGGGGGTGCCCGGCAGCAACATCACCATCCTGGAGAAGCTCACCCTGCCCGGAGGCGCTCTCGACGGGATCAAGGAGCCCGAGCGGGGTTTCGTCATCCGCGGTGGCCGCGAGATGGAGGACCACTTCGAGTGCCTGTGGGACTGCTTCCGGTCGATCCCCTCGCTGGAGATCGAGGGCGCCTCGGTGCTGGACGAGTTCTACTGGCTCAACAAGGACGACCCCAACTACTCGCTGCAGCGGGTGACCGAGCGGCGCGGTCAGGACACCGGCACCGAGGGGAGGTTCACGCTGTCCACGAAGGCCCAGAAGGAACTGCTCAAGGTCTTCCTGGCGCCTCGGGAGAAGATGGAGGGCAAGCGGATCGACGAGGTCTTCTCCCAGGAGTTCTTCGCCTCCAACTTCTGGCTCTACTGGCGCACCATGTTCGCCTTCGAGACCTGGCACTCGGCCCTGGAGATGAAGCTCTACCTGCACCGCTTCATCCACCACATCGGCGGCCTGCCGGACTTCACCGCGCTGAAGTTCACCAAGTACAACCAGTACGAGTCCCTGGTGCTGCCGATGACGCGGTGGCTCATGGACCAGGGTGTGACCTTCGCCTTCCAGACCGACGTCACCGACATCGCCTTCGACATCACCGCCCAGCGCAAGCGCGCCACCCGGATCGAGTGGGTGCGGCGCGGGGAGCCCGGCGGCGTCGACCTGGGGCAGGACGACCTGGTCGTCACCACGATCGGCTCCCTGGTCGACAACTCCGACAACGGCGACCACCACACCCCGGCCCGGCTCGACCGGGGACCGGCGTCCGCGTGGGACCTGTGGAAGAAGATCGCCCGCAAGGACCCGAGCTTCGGCCGGCCCGAGGTCTTCTGCTCCTCCATCGACGAGACCAAGTGGGAGTCGGCCACCGTCACCACCCTCGACGAGCGGATCCCCGAGCACATCCGGCGCATCTGCCGGCGCGACCCGCTGAGCGGCCGGGTCGTCACCGGCGGCATCGTCACCTGCAAGGACTCGTCCTGGCTGCTGTCCTGGACCGTCAACCGGCAGCCGCACTTCAAGGCGCAGAAGCCCGGTCAGGTCGTCGTCTGGGTGTACTCCCTGTTCGTCGACACGCCGGGCGACTACGTCAAGAAGCCGATGTCCGAGTGCACCGGTGAGGAGATCACCGCCGAGTGGCTCTACCACATGGGTGTCCCGGAGGAGCAGATCCCCGAGCTGGCGGCGACCGGTGCCAGGACGGTGCCGTGCATGATGCCCTACGTCACGAGCTTCTTCATGCCCCGCAAGGCCGGCGACCGGCCGCAGGTCGTGCCCGAGGGCGCCGAGAACTTCGCGTTCATCGGGCAGTTCGCCGAGACCGGGCGGGACTGCATCTTCACCACCGAGTACTCCGTGCGGACCGGCATGGAGGCGGCCTACCGGTTGCTCGGCGTCGAGCGTGGCGTCCCCGAGGTCTTCAACAGCACGTACGACGTGCGCACCCTGCTCAAGGCGTCGGCGGCCCTGCGCGAAGGGGAGAAGGTCGATCTGCCCGGCCCGGCCCGGGTGCGCGGGGCGATCCGGCGCCGCCTGGACTCGACCGTGGTGGGCGGGCTGCTGCGGGACTCCGGGCTGATCTGACCCGCCCGCGACCCGTCCCGCGTCCGCGCGCCGGGTTCCCGGCTCCGGCCCTCACCCTCCCTGGGTGGGGGCCGGACCTCGTCCGGGGCTGGGCTTGTCCACAGCGCGTCGCGGTCCCGACGACGTCGTCCACAGGCCGATGGTCGTCGTCGGAGCCAGGGTGACGGGCTTCCTAGCGTGGCGGCATGGCCCGTCGACCCGCTCCCCCCGAGGACCAGCCCGGATGGCGGCTGACCCTGCCCGAGCCGGCCCCCGGCGTAGACACCCGCCCCGACAACGAGGTCCGGTGGGCCGACGGTCCCGAGGCGCTGGAGGCCCGCGGCCTGCTGTCCCCGCAGCCCCCTGAGCCTCAGCCGGGGCACCCACCTGCGCCGGGAGGCGGACATGCCTGGACTCGCGGGACAGCCCCCGGACGCGACGCTGCCCCCGGTCGGGGCCCCTCCGCGTGGCGCCGTGCGGCCCCGGGGCGCGTGCCCCCGTCGACGACCGCTGCCGCGGAGCATCACGGGGACGGGGGACCCGGTGAGTCCGGACTCCGGTCGACGCCGCAGCCGCCCCCGGTGCTCAGCCTGCCGGAGCGTCTCGTCGACGCCCGCTGGCAACCGCGTTGGACCGCCGTGCTCGCCGTGCTCCTGCTCTTGCTCGTGGCGGGAGCGACCTTCGGGGTGCGGGTCGCTCTCGCCCGCGGGGAGGCCGAGCCACGGCCCGTGGAGCGGGTGAGCGGTCCCGACCGGGAGGGTGCGAGCGGATCCGGTTCCCAGCGGGACCCGGGCGGTGGGCTGACACGGGGCAGTGCCCCGGGCTCCGGCTCCTCGGCGGTGGCGAGCCCTGGGGCTGCGGTGCCCGGCGTGGCGGGTGTCTCGTCCGGGGCGGGCACCGCCGGTGTCGTCGTGGACGTCCAGGGCCAGGTGCGCCGCCGTGGGGTGGCCCGGCTGGGCCCGGGATCCCGGGTGATCGACGCGCTCACCGCGGCAGGCGGCGCCCTGCCCGGGGCCGACCTGTCGACCCTGAACCAGGCGCGGGTGCTGACGGACGGGGAGCTGGTCTACGTCCCCCGGCCGGGTGAGACCGTCCCCCCTGCCGCCGCGGGCGGCACCGCGGTGGCAGGGGGTGCGGCCCCACCCGGCTCCACCGGGACCGCCCCGGGTGGCGGGGGCGTCGGTGCCGTCGTCGACCTCAACCGCGCCACGGCCGAGCAGCTCGACGCCTTGCCCGGCGTCGGTCCGGCCATCAGCGGCCGGATCCTCGAGTGGCGTTCGCAGCACGGAAGGTTCAGCACCGTCGACGAGCTCGGCGAGGTCCAGGGCATCGGTCCCAAGCTGCTCGAGCGGCTGCGGCCGCTGGTGCGGGCGTGAGTCGGCCCGGGCTCCCTGACGGCGTCCCCGCGGATCTGTCCGGTCCACGGGGCGGCCGCGACCTGGCCCTCGGCGCGGCCGAGCTCGACGAGGTCGTACGCCGGGAGCGGGTGACGCGGGTGAGACGGGCGGTCGGCCTGGGCGGTGGCGGCGGCGGGCGTCGCCCCTCCCGCTGGTTGCACGACGTGCGGCCGACCCACCGTGCCGACGTACGGCTGCTCCTGCCTGCCTGCGTCGCCTGGGCGGTGCTGGCGTGGGCCCTGCCCCAGCCGGGACGGGTGCTGACGCTGCTCGTCGTGGGCTCGCTCGCCTGGGCCCTGGCGGCGGCGAGGTGGGGTCGACGCCCGCGGCGCCCGGCGTGGGTGCGACGGTGGGCGCCGAGCCTGGCGCTGTGCGGCGTGATCACCGCGCTGACGACCACGGCCCTCGCGGGCCACCGCGCGGTGCGCGCCGCCGGCACCGTGGACGAGCTCGCCGGTCAACGCGCCGTGGTCCGCCTCGTCGCCGACGTGGCCTCGGACCCCAGGGCGCTCGACGGCGGCAACGAGCGTGTCCCGTCGATCATGGTGCGGTTGCAGGTGCGGTCCGTGGAGGGGCGTGGCCAGGTCAGCCGGGTGACCACCCCGGTGCTGGCCTTCGCTCGGGACCCGGCCTGGCAGCGGATGCGCTGGGGCCAGACGGTCGCCCTTGCCGGGCGGCTGACTCCCGCCGCGCCCGAGGACGAGGTCGTCGCCGTGGTGCAGGTGCGGGGTCCGCCCCGGCCGATCCGCGAGCCAGGTCCGGTGGCGCGAGCCGCCGAGCACGTCCGCGCGGCGCTGCGGGCGTCGGTCCAGGGGCTGCCGGCCGACGGCGCCGGGCTGGTGCCGGCCCTGGTCGTCGGCGACACCAGCCTCACCCCGCCGGACCTGACCCGCGACATGACCACGGTCCAGATGAGCCACCTGTCCGCCGTGTCGGGGTCCAACGTCAGCGTGGTGCTGGCCGCCGTCGTGGGCCTGTGCGGACTCGTGGGCCTGCCTCGGCGCCTGCGACCCGCGATCGCGCTCGTGGGGCTCGCCGGCTTCGTGGTCCTGGCCCGTCCGGAGCCGAGCGTCCTGCGCGCGGCGGTGATGGGCGGTGTCGGCCTCGTGGGCATCTCCGCGGACCGGGAGCGGGCGGCGTTCCCGGCCCTGGGAGCGGCCGTCGCCGGTCTGCTCGTGTGGGATCCCTGGCTGGCGCGGTCCTACGGGTTCGTGCTGTCGACGCTCGCGACGCTCGGGCTGCTGGTCTTCGCGACGCCTTGGGGGGAGGCCGTCGGGCGACGGCTGCCCGCCCGGGTCCGAGGCTGGGGGCCGGCGCTCGCCATACCGGTCGCCGCGCAGGTGATGTGCGGGCCGGTGACGGTGCTCCTGCAGCCCGCCGTCTCGCTCGTGGGCGTCCCGGCGAACCTGCTGGCCGCCCCCTTCGTGGGGCCGACGACGGTGCTGGGGATCGCCACGGCGCTGGTCGCCGCGGTGTCGGTGCCGCTCGCGCACCTGCTGGCATGGCCGGCCGTCGTGCCGGCATGGCTCGTGGCCCGGGTGGCGCGCGTGGCGGCGGACGTGCCCTACGGCTCGATCCCCTGGGCGGAGGGCGCCGTCGGGGCCGGCCTGCTGGCGGTCCTGACCGTGCTGCTCGTCCTCACCGGCAGGCGCCTGGCCTGGTGGGCCCGCCTGCGGCCGGTCCTCGCCGCTGCCGTCGTGGTGGTGATCCTGGCGTGGTGCCTGCCGACGACCGGCGCCTCCTGGCCGGTGACGGGGTGGTCGGCCGTCGTCTGCGACGTGGGTCAGGGCGACGGGATCGTGCTGTCCTCCGGGCCCGGTCGCGGCGTGCTCGTCGACGTCGGGCCACCGGGTCCGGCGGCCCGGGACTGCCTGTCCCGCCTGGGGATCCACCAGCTGGACGCCGTCGTGGTCAGCCACTTCCACAACGACCACAGCGGGGGCCTGGACGAGGTCCTCGAGGCCTTCCCGACCGCCCGGCTGGTGGTCACCGGCACCCGGGACCCCGAGGGTGAGGCCCGCCGGGTCGAGCGCTCGGCGGCGGCTCACCACCTGACCGCCCAGGTCGCCCGCGCCGGCGACCGACTCGACGTGGGCGACGTCCACGCCCAGGTCCTCGGGCCGCGGCGGGAGATCCACGACGGATCCGTGCCCAACAACGCCAGCCTGGTGCTGCTCGTCGAGGTGCGGGGCACCCGTCTGCTGCTCACCGGCGACATCGAGCCGGCCGCCGCGGCCGACGTGCGCCGCGCCGCGGGCGGTCGCTGGCCCGACGTCGACGTGCTCAAGGTCGCCCATCACGGCTCGGCCAAGCAGGACCCGGCGCTGCTGCGCTCCGTGCACGCGCCGCTGGCGCTCATCAGCGTGGGGAAGGACAACGACTACGGCCAGCCTGCGCCGTCGGCCCTCACCATGCTGCGGGAGGCGGGAAGCACCGTGGCGCGCACCGACCAGGACGGCGACCTGGCCGTGCTCGGCCACGGGGCCGACCTGCGCCTGGCCCGGCGCGGGCGATGACGAGGCCCGTGCCCCGGCGCCCCGCGGGCGTCAGCGGGGCGTCACGCCCGGGCCGTGCGCGAACTCCGCGGCGCTGCTGCGCAGGGCGGCGATGGTGGCCGCGACCGCGGGGACCTTGTGCAGGTCAGGGGTCGTGACCGCCTGGACGTGACGGCGGGACGGGGGGTCCAGGGGTCGGATCGCCACGCCCGGGTTGCTCGCCCGGCGCAGCATCAGGTCGGGGATCAGGGCGACGCCGAGGCCGGCACCCACGAGCCCGAGCTGGGCCACGTAGTCCTCGGTCTCGTAGGACAGGCGCGGCGTGAAGCCCGCGTCCGCCGCCATCCCCAGCATGTGCACCCGGCACCGGGGGCAGCCCGCGATCCAGTCGTCCTCGGCCAGGTCGGCCAGCCGGACGACCTCCTCGCCGGCGAGCGGGTGATCGGCCGGGAGGGCGAGTCGCACCTCGTCCACCAGCAGGGCCGTGATGCCCAGCTGCTCCAGGTCGGGGTCCTCCGTGGGCGTCCGCGTGCCCTCGTAGGTGAAGCCGACGACCAGGTCGCAGTCGCCCCGGCGCAGCGCCGCGACGGCCTCGGGCGGCTCATCCTCGCCGAAGGTCACCGTCAGGCCGGGGTGCTGCCGGTGCACCTGGGCCAGCGCGCCCGGCACGATCGTGGCGGTCGCGGACGGGAACGACCGGATCCGCACCCGCCCGGCCCGCAGGCCTGCGATGGCGGCGACCTCCTCCTCCGCGGCGTCCAGGGCCGCCAGCACCCCGTGGGCGTGGCGTGCCAGCACCTCGCCGGCCTCGGTCAGCCGCACCTGCCGGCCGATCCGCTCGACCAGGGCGGTGCCCGTGCGCTGCTCCAGCCGCCGGACCATCTGGGAGATCGCCGGCTGGGTGAACCCCAGCGACGACGCGGCTCCGGTGAAGCTGCCCTCGTCGGCGATGGCCTTCATGACTCGCAGACCCGCGGCGTCGATCATGACGCCGATGCTATAACGAGAGGTTATCGAACGTCCCTTCTGACCTACGCGAGCCTATGGGTGACGCGATGTCGGGACCGGTGGTCCGCGCGCTCGACGACCGCATACTGGAGCGGTGGAGCCGATGATCCTCGACCAGATCGCCCGTGCCGTGCACGACGGCGGTGTCCTCGCCCTCACCGGCGCGGGCATGAGCACCGAGTCCGGCATCCCCGACTACCGCGGCCCGGACGGTCGACGCCGCGTCCAGCCCATGACCTATGCCGAGTTCACGGCCACCCCTGACGCCCGCCGGCGGTACTGGGCGCGCGCCTACGTCGGGTGGGAGCGGTTCGCCGCCGCCCGGCCCAACGCCGGCCACCGCGCCGTCGCCGCTCTCCAGGGGCACGGCATGATCACCGGACTGGTGACCCAGAACGTGGACGGGCTGCACCAGCAGGCCGGGTCGACCGGCGTGCTCGAGCTGCACGGCACCCTGTCCGTCGTCCGCTGCCTGACCTGTGAGGACCGGACCTCGCGAGAGGCGGTCCAGCGTCGGCTGGCCGAGGCGAACCCCGGTTTCGGCGCGACGACGCACGAGGTCCGCCCGGACGGCGACGTGGCGTTGCCGGACGAGGTGGTCGCGGGCTTCCACCTCGCGCGGTGCCTGGTCTGCGGAGCCGACACCCTCAAGCCCGACGTCGTCTACTTCGGCGAGTCGGTGCCCCGCGAGCGCGTCGACGAGGCCTACCGCCTGGTCGAGTCCGCGTCCGTGCTGCTGGTGCTGGGGTCCAGCCTGAAGGTGATGAGCGGCTATCGCTTCGTCCGCCGGGCCCACGCGCTCGGCATACCCGTCGCGATCATCACCCGGGGACGCACGCGCGGCGACGACGAGGCCACCTGGCAGCTCGACGCCCCGCTCGGGGCCTCGTTGACCGCGCTCGCCGACCGGCTCGGGATCGAGGAGGACCTGGGGCCGGTCCTGGACGGGGAGTACGCCACCGGCCTGCCTCTCGGACTGACCTGAGCGACCCAGGGGGTGGCCCGTGCGTCCTGGTCCGGCGCGCGGCTCAGACGGAGCGCAGGACCGCGGTGACCTTGCCCAGAACGGTGGCGTGGTCGCCGTCGATGGGCTCGAACGCGGGGTTGTGAGGGAGCAGCCACACGTGCCCGTCCTGGCGCCGGAAGGTCTTGACGGTGGCCTCGCCGTCGAGCATGGCCGCGACGATGTCGCCGTTGTCCGCGTCCGGCTGCTGGCGCACGACCACCCAGTCGCCGTCGCAAATCGCCGCCTCGATCATCGAGTCGCCGACCACCTTGAGCAGGAAGAGCTGACCCTCGCCGACGATCTGCCGGGGGAGGGGGAACACGTCCTCCACGGCCTCCTCGGCGGTGATGGGTGTGCCGGCGGCGATGCGGCCCAGGACGGGCACGTAGGACGCCGACGGGCGAGCCTGGGTGTCCTCACCCGCGTCGACGGAGCCCAGCGCCTCGGCGTAGAAGGTCTCCGGGGTCCACTCAGGGGCGACGACCTCGATGGCGCGGGGGCGGTTGGGGTCCCGGCGCAGGTAGCCCTTGCGCTCCAGGGTGAGCAGCTGGTGGGACACGCTGCTGACGCTGGCCAGGCCGACGGCGTCGCCGATCTCACGGATGCTCGGCGGATAACCCCTGGTCTCCACGGTGTTGCGGATGTGCTCCAGGATCTTGCGCTGGCGCATCGTCAGGGCCGGGCGGTCGTCCCGCTCGGGCAGGCTCGTGACCTTGGCCATGGTGGTCTTCCTCTGCTCTGTCGCGGGTCGTGACCTGCGTGGACGGCGGGTGATCGCGGCCCGGTCCAAGGGTGTGTCGGTGGTCCCTGGTTGAGTCTCTCCCGTGGCCACGAGGCTACCGGGGTCGATCGGGTGTTTCAAACACGGATTCGACGTGAGCCGTTCCCAACGGCCTCGCAGATGCGGTAACTTCGTACACACGTTCTATCGAACACATGAGCGAGTCGGCGTTCTCGCCGGACAAGGAGATGACGATGAGTGCAGCACCCGTGCGCGGTGGAGCGGCCGACCCGACCGACTCGCCGACGCGCCCCCAGCTGCGTCTCGTGCCGACGGGCGCCGCCGTCTACCCCCCGCGGCGCCGGCTCCGGCTGACGCGCCGGGGACGGCTCGTGCGGCTGGCCGTGCTGACGCTGCTGCTCGCCGCTGCCGCGTTCTCCACGTGGAGCGCCGTGGCCCACGCGGCACCGGCCGACCCCCATCGGCGCACCGTGCAGGTCGTCGCGGGTGACTCCCTGTCCTCCGTCGCCGCCCGCGAGCTGCCCGGGATGCGCAACGACCTGGCGGTCCTGGAGATCGTGCGCGCCAACTCCCTGCCCACGGACCAGGTCATGGCCGGCCAGGAGCTCGTCATCCCCGGCCGCTGAGCCGCGAGCTCCTGCCCACGGGCCGGCCACCCGCGTGGGGTTCCTCCATCATCCCGCGGTGCGGGTCCTCGAGGTGTGCGGGCGTGCTCGTCGCGCGTCGCCGCACGACCGCGGGGCGTGCCTCTCGCCGGTCGCAGCAGACGGCGGGGCCGGTGACGGCGTCGTGGCGGCCCGGGTCAGGGGGCCAGGGCCGCCACGACGCGCAGCGCGGCGAGCGGTCCGGGCCGGGACGCCACGGTCAGCCACCCTCGATCAGCTCGTTGCGGCTGGTCCGAACGTCCAGCGGTGTCGCCGGCCCTGGGATCGGCACGGTGGTGGCGATCGGCGTCCACGGTCCGCCGTCGACGGAGAATTCGCCGGTGTAGGTGGCCGTGACCTTGATCTGGTAGGTGCCGGCGTGCCGGTAGGCAAAGCTGACGTCCCCGGTCGGGTAGGGCCCGCCTCGACGCGTCGTCGGGCCGACGGCCCCGTCGCCGAAGTCGTAGAGATAGTTCGCCGCGAGGGGTCTGATGGCGACGGCGTGCCCGAGCAGCTGCACGGTCCTGGTCTCGCCCGGCTCGTAGCCCGCGGCCTCCCACCCCAGGGACACGAAGGTCGGCAGCGTGACCAGCGTGCGCCCGCCGACCGGTTGGATCTGGGCCGTGGGCTTGGCGAAGGGCGTGTTGACGAACGCGTCGGCGATCATCGGCAAGGTCAGCTGCGGCTGCGGTGGCGGTGGGGGAGCGCCAGGGGCGGCCGGTGCGGCGGGAGTGGTCGCGGCCGGAGGCGAAGGATCGGCGAGCGAGGGCGGCACGAAGGTCGTCCTCATGAGCGCGTCTGCCACGTCCGCCGAAGAACCCATGCCCCGGTAGGGGCCGTAGTAGCCGTGCCCCGTCGCGGGATGGAAGAGGGGTGCTTCGGGCGTGGTGAACGGAGCGGGGACTTTCTTATATGTGCGCCCAGCGATGTCCACCGACCGGCCGGTGTGGGTTTGGGGCACGCGCAAGAGCGGGACTGATCGGACGGGCCTTGCGGCTGGGCGTCGGATTCGTGCTTGTATCTGAAGGCCAGTCGCATTCGCCGAAGCCGAGATGACTGGAGGTGGCCCAGGAGGGGTGGTCATCACTTAAGGACCTTAATCTCGCTGATGCGCCACGAGTTCCTGCTCCATGCGACGTCGAATGACCTTGCAGCGATCTCCTTACGCCTCGCCAACTGCGTCGATCCTCCCTTGGTCACATATGGCTGAGGCGTGTCAGTAACGTCTGCGGTCACGAGCTCCTGACGGGTCAACTCGTCCATGCCGTATTCAACGTTCTTCAGGGTGAGCGTGGGCTCGGCATAGTGGGAGCTGGTAGCGGCCATGTCGGCGGCGCTCTTTTCGAGGTTGGCGCAGCTCTTGCAGGTGGAGAGGCTCAGGGAGGAGATCAGCCCGGTGCGGGGGGTGGTCCAGGCGACGTTGATCTGGTCCACGAAGTACCGCACGAAGGCCTCCGCCCCCTCGGGGGTGTGCGCCCGGGCAGCGGCCGGGATGCCGGCGGTGGCGTCCCCGCGGGCGGGGGACGCAGCGGAAGCGGGTGCCGTGCTGGTGGGTGCTGGCGGGACGGTGGAGGCGGGTGCGCTCGGGGCGCCGCTGCGCAGGGGTGGCGGCAGCTCTCGGGTGGCGGTGGGGGCGGCGACCGGGGAGGCCGAGCAGCCGGCGACGGCAAGGGTCAGCAGGAGCGGTACGGCGGGTCGGTGTCCACGCATCCTTCGACGCTAGCCACCGCGTGGGGTCACGCGCGGGGCGTCATACGAGTGGCTGTGGACACGCCCGCCTGGCGACCCGGTAGGTGTGCTCGGTCAGCGGCGGTGGCGGCCGAGCACGCTGACGCCGTAGACCAGCGAGGCCGCGGCCAGGAACATCAGCACGCCGCGCACCGTGGTGGCTCTGACGCTCAGTGCGACCACGAGCGGGAGCAGGCCGACCATGAGCGGGGTGAGGGCTCGGCGATCCCTGGGGGCAACGGCAAGGGCTCGACCGGGCTCCCGGGTCGGCCCCGCACCCCGACCCACTAGTAACCCTGCGTGACACTTAAGACACGCTCGGGTCAACACGCCGTGTGACCTGCAGTGACACGTCACTGGGGTGAACGTTTTGGATCATTGGGGCGTTATGGCCCTAGGATCACTACATCTAGTGGTTGCACCGCTGTAAGTCATCCACATGTAGTCCACAGGCCGGACGTCTTTGTCAACAGGGGCGGCCCGCTCGACCACAGGTCGTCAACAGGGTCGTCCACAGCCCCGGGAGGAGGAGTCGCCATGCACTGCCCGTTCTGCCGCAACACCGACTCCCGGGTGATCGACAGCCGTACCGCCGACGACGGCTCCGCGATCCGGCGCCGCCGCCAGTGCCCCGCCTGCCAGCGCCGCTTCACGACCGTGGAGTCCACCAGCCTGACGGTCATCAAGCGCTCCGGCGCGAGCGAGCCGTTCAGCCGGGCCAAGATCCAGGAGGGCGTGTCCAAGGCCTGCCAGGGTCGCCCGGTCGGCGAGGACGACCTGGCCCGGCTCGCGCAGAAGGTCGAGGAGCACATCCGCTCCCAGGGCCACGCCGAGATCGAGGCCCACGAGGTGGGGCTGGCCATCCTCGGCCCGCTGCGCGAGCTCGACGAGGTCGCCTACCTCCGGTTCGCCAGCGTCTACCAGGCCTTCGACTCCCTCGAGGACTTCGAGGCCGCCATCGCCGTGCTGCGCGCCGAGCGCGAGCCCACGGGCGCCGAGCCTGCGCGTGCGGGCTGCGACGGCCCGCCCACCACGCACTGACGGGCCGGCGCGTCCGTCGGTGGCCGTCTGCCCGACGGCCGGACGACGACGCGCCGCGCCCCACCCCAACTCCATCACCCCCGCACGCCCGTGTGCCGGGGACCCACCCCCGCCATACGGCAGAAGACTCCCCAGGGAAGGCAGGACCATGACCGAGACCGTCGGCGCCCGCTCCGGTTCGCGCAAGTCGGCCAAGAAGGGCCTCACGATCGAGCGCATCTTCACCACTGCCGGGGTTCACCCCTACGAGCAGGTGACCTGGGAGAAGCGCGACGTCGTCCAGACCAACTGGAAGACCGGCGAGACGATCTTCGAGCAGCGCGGCGTGGAGTTCCCCGACTTCTGGTCGGTCAACGCCTCCACCATCGTGACCACCAAGTACTTCCGCGGCGCGGTGGGCACCGACAAGCGCGAGACCGGGCTCAAGCAGCTCGTCGACCGGGTGGTCCTGACCTACGTCAAGGCGGGCAAGGACCACGGCTACTTCGCGACGCCCGAGGACGCCGAGATCTTCGAGCACGAGCTCACCCACGCGCTGGTCCACCAGGTCTTCAGCTTCAACTCCCCGGTGTGGTTCAACGTCGGGACGGCCAGCCCGCAGCAGGTCAGCGCCTGCTTCATCCTGTCCGTCGACGACTCGATGGACTCGATCCTGAACTGGTACAAGGAAGAGGGCTTCATCTTCAAGGGCGGCTCCGGCGCCGGCCTCAACCTCTCCCGCATCCGCTCGTCCAAGGAGCTGCTGTCCTCCGGCGGCACCGCGTCCGGCCCGGTGTCGTTCATGCGCGGCGCCGACGCCTCCGCCGGCACCATCAAGTCCGGCGGCGCCACCCGCCGCGCGGCCAAGATGGTCGTCCTGGACATCGACCACCCCGACATCGAGGAGTTCGTCGAGACCAAGGCCCGCGAGGAGGACAAGATCCGGGCCCTGCGCGACGCGGGCTTCGACATGGACCTCGGCGGCCGCGACATCGTGTCGGTGCAGTACCAGAACGCCAACAACTCCGTGCGCGTCTCCGACGAGTTCATGCGCGCCGTCGAGGAGGGCGCCGAGTTCGGCCTGCGCGCCCGCATGACCGGCGAGGTCATCGAGCACGTCGACGCCCGCGACCTGATGAAGAAGGTCGCCAAGGCCGCCTGGGAGTGCGCCGACCCGGGCATCCAGTACGACGACACGATCAACCACTGGCACACCAACCCCGAGACCGGCCGGATCACCGCGTCCAACCCCTGCTCGGAGTACATGTCGCTGGACAACTCCTCCTGCAACCTCGCCTCGCTCAACCTGCTGAAGTTCCTGCGCGACGACGACACCTTCGACGCCGAGACCTTCCGCAAGGTCGTCGAGCTGGTCATCACCGCGATGGACATCTCCATCTGCTTCGCGGACTTCCCGACCGACCCGATCGGCGAGACGACGCGCAGCTACCGCCAGCTCGGCATCGGCTACGCCAACCTGGGCGCCCTGCTCATGGCCACCGGCCACGGCTACGACTCCGAGGGTGGCCGGGCACTCGCCGCCACGATCACCTCGCTGCTCACCGGCGCGGCATACAAGCGCTCCGCGGAGCTGGCCGCCGTCGTCGGGCCGTATGCCGGCTACGCCCGCAACGCCGAGGCCCACAACCGGGTGATGCGCCAGCACCGCGACGCCAACGCCGCGATCCGCACCCTCGACGAGATGGACGGCTCGATCCACGCCCTCGCCACCCAGGCCTGGGACCAGGTCATCTCCCTCGGCGACGCCAACGGCTTCCGCAACGCCCAGGCCTCGGTGCTCGCCCCCACCGGCACCATCGGCTTCATGATGGACTGCGACACCACCGGCATCGAGCCGGACTTCTCCCTGGTGAAGTTCAAGAAGCTCGTCGGCGGCGGCTCCATGCAGATCGTCAACCTCACCATCCCGCGTGCCCTGAAGAAGCTGGGCTACCAGGCCGAGTCGATCGAGGCGATCGTGGAGTACATCGCCGAGCACGGTCACGTCGTCGACGCCCCCGGCCTCAAGCCCGAGCACTACGAGGTCTTCGACTGCGCCATGGGCGCCCGCGCCATCTCCCCGATGGGTCACGTGCGGATGATGGCCGCCTGCCAGCCCTTCCTGTCCGGGGCGATCTCCAAGACCGTCAACCTCCCCGAGACCGCCACCGTCGAGGAGATCGAGGACGTCTACCTGCAGGGCTGGAAGCTCGGCCTCAAGGCGCTCGCGGTCTACCGCGACAACTGCAAGGTCGGCCAGCCGCTGTCGGTGCAGGAGACCAAGAAGCAGGCCGAGGACCGGGTGGCCGTCACGGCCGAGGCCGCGACGGACGCGGGCGAGGCCACGGTCGTGGAGAAGGTCGTCTACCGCCCGACCCGCCGCCGACTGCCCAAGCGCCGTCAGTCCCAGACCACGTCGTTCACCGTGGGCGGCGCCGAGGGCTACCTCACCGCCGGCGCCTACCCCGACGGCGGGCTCGGCGAGGTCTTCCTGAAGTTCGGCAAGCAGGGCTCGACCCTCGCCGGGATGATGGACGCCTTTTCCATGGCGATCTCCGTCGGCCTGCAGTACGGCGTGCCGCTGTCCACGTATGTCGACAAGTTCACCAACCAGCGCTTCGAGCCGGCCGGGCTGACCGACGACCCGGACATCCGGATAGCGCAGTCGATGATGGACTACGTCTTCCGCCGCCTGGCGCTGGACTACCTCGACTTCGAGACCCGCTCCATGCTGGGGATCTACTCCGCCGAGGAGCGCGCCCGTCAGCTCGAGACCGGTTCCTACGAACCCGTGTCCGACGACGACGAGGGGGAGTACGACGACGAGATCCAGCAGGACGTCGCCACGTCCAAGACGCCGCAGGAGAAGGCCCGCGAGGCGGGGGAGAAGTTCGGCTCGCGCGCCCCGGCCATCCGCCCGGACGCCGTGAGGTCCGGTGCCGGGGCGGCCGACGCCCGGGAGGTCTCGCGGGAGATCCACTCCTCCGCCGAGCTGATGGAAAAGTTGCAGGGCATGGCCTCGGACGCGCCGATCTGCCTGACCTGCGGCACCAAGATGCGACCTGCCGGGTCGTGCTACGTCTGCGAGGGCTGCGGCTCCACCAGCGGCTGCAGCTGAGCGGTCCGGGTGCCGAGGGGCCCGCCGGGATTCGTCCCGGTGGGGCCCCTCGTCCGTCGCGCGACGCCGGGTGCGGGAGCCCGGTCACCACGATGGCCTACTTAGCAGTAGCATTCGGCTGACGGCCGACCCGTGGCGTGGGCTGTCGTGCGTGCTGCCGGGGGTCGGCAGCCGCCCACCGTTGTCTCGTGATCGAGGAGATCTCGTGCGTCGTCGTGTGTCATTCGCTCTCGCCGGTGGGCTCGTCGCCTGCTCGGTGCCTGTCCTTGCCCCTACGTCCCAGGCCGCGTCGGTCCTGGACGGTGAGCTGCTCAGCCGGACCCTGGCCGCCTCGGTCATCACGAGCTACCAGCAGGAGCGTGTCGCCGGCGCCGTCGGCCTCCCGCGCGTCGGGCTCCCTCTGTCCACGGAGCGTTTCGCCCCGACGCTGCTGAAGTCCCTGGCCGCGGAGAAGGCCACGATCGCCGAGACGCACCGCCGGGCCGGTTCCCCTCGCGCCTACGACCGTGGCCTCGTCTTCGTCGCGGTCGACACGGTGACCCGCAACGGCGACACGGCGACGGTGACCACCAAGGACTCCACCCGGCTGCACCTGCGGGGCGCGGGCATCGGGCTGTCGGACTACGCCACCGACGTGGCCCCGCGTTCCTACACCTTCCGTCTGGTCGGCGGCCGGTGGCAGGTGCAGGGGGTCAAGGACCTTCAGGAGCTCACCCCCCAGCAGCGCCGCGACGCCGGTGCCGCGGCCGCCGACATCCTCGCCCCGCTGGCGGGCGTCAAGGCCGGCGGCACGGGCCCCTTCGCCGGGGTGACCGACTCGCCGGAGGTCATCGCCCAGCTCAAGGCGCGGTCGAGCGCCAACACCCTCACCGCCCCCTACGACCGGGACAAGGCCTCGGCCTACGCCTGGCGCCACGTGTTCTTCCACAACGACCAGAAGTACCCGACGTGGGGCGGCGCCGACTGCACCAACTTCGTCTCCCAGGTGCTCGCCGCCGGCGGCTGGACCAACGTCGGCAAGGGCACGATGAAGCCCGGCGACCGCCGCGCCTGGTACTACGCCGCGGGCGCCTACCCCGACACGCGCACCGCCGCGACGAGCATCAGCTGGATCAACGCCCAGAAGCTCGCCGACTTCTTCCGGGCCAATCCCCAGCGTGTCGTGGAGTACCGGAACCCCGCCAACGCGAAGGTGGGTGACATCGTGCAGTTCCAGTGGGGCGGGCAGCACCGGATCAGCCACAGCGCCGTCGTCACCGGGGTGATGCCCTGGGGGCTGCACCTGACCTACCACACCGCGGACAAGCTCAACGAGTCGCTCAACCTGATCATGCTCCGCGACCCGGCGGCCAAGGTCTTCTTCTTCTCGCCGCGCTGATCTGACGCCGGCACACCGACCGCTTTCGCGGACCTGGGGGTTTGGGGATCTCCAGGTCCGCGAAAGTGTCGTCAGGGCATGCGGATCAGGGCCTGCACGGGGGCGTGGTCGCTGGGCGCCTGCCCGTTGCGCGTCCACGTGTTGACGGCGGCCGCACGCACCGTCGAGCCGCGGAGCAGGATCCAGTCGATGCGCTCGCCTCCGACCCGCGGCGCACGGTAGTCGGTGAACGTGCCGTACGCCGGGGTCAGGCGCTGCTGCGCGGCCGCCCACGAGTCGGCGAGCCCGCCCTCGGTCACCAGGGTGGTCCACGCCACCGAATCGCCTGCGGCCGAGTTGAAGTCGCCGGTGACGACGACCGGCAGGCCGGGGTGCTCGGTGATGACCTGCAGCATCATCTCCGACCCCCGGCGCCGGGACTCGTCCGAGACGTTGTCCAGGTGCGTGTTGAGCCACAGGAAGTCGCGGCCCGTCGCGGTGTCGGTCATGGCGGCCCAGACGATGATGCGGGGCAGGGTGTTGCCGTAGGTCGGCGACGGCATGTCGGGCGTGTCGCTGATCCACCGCTGACGCCACTCACCGACGGTGAAGCGCCCCGCGTCGTAGAACATCGCGCAGTACTCGCCCCGGGTGCCGCCGTCGCGGCCCGACCCGAGCATCTGGTAGCCGTCGGGCAGGGCCTCCCGGATCGGGGGCAGCTGGTGGTCCAGCGCCTCCTGGGTCCCCAGCAGACCGGGCTGCTCGGCGCGCAGCAGGTCCTGCAGCACCGGGGCGCGGCGGGGCCAGTGGTCCGGGCTGGTGCGCCGCGTGCCGGCCTTGTCGTAGCGCACGTTGCAGGTCATGACGTGGACGTCGGGCGCGGTGGCGGGGCCGACCAGCGGCAGCGTGACCGCCGGCGTCGCCGCCTCGGCGCAGGGGGTGGCAGCGGTGAGGGTGAGCGCGCCGACGCCGGTCAGCAGGGAACGACGGGTGAGGGAGTCCATGGCCCGACCCCAGCAGCGCTGATCCACCAGGGCCCGACACGCTCGCGTCCAGCAGGTGAACTCCACCCGGCCGGTCCGTGCTCGCCGACCTCGCTGGGTCTGGTGAGGCCTGGCGCCTCAGACGATCTCGCCGCAGAACTTCTCCGGCAGCGAGCGCCGTGGCGCCCCGCTGCGCAGGTCCCGGACGGCGTCGCGGGCCAGGGTGATCAGGTCGGTCCCGGCGAGCGCCGGCCCGCGCCACCCGTCGTCCTGCCTGACCAGCTCGTGCACCACGACGATCGGCATGCCGGGACCCTCGAGCTGCCCTCGGACCGCGAGCACCGTCCCGGGCAGGTAGACGACCTCCTGCTCCTGCGGGGCCGTGGACACGGCGGTCAGGTCGCGGCCGCTCTCGCCGACGACGAGGAAGACGCCGATCGCGCCGGGCTGCACGGCCAGGGCCAGGTCGCGGGTGGTGGCGGTCAGTCCGGCCGTGCGCAGCGCCGCGAGCTCGGTGCCGAAAGCGGTGGAGCCGTCATACCCCCGCCAGGTGATCGCGGGGGTGGGGGGCAGCTGGGCGAGGGCGGCGGTGAGCACCTCGAAGCGGGTGCGCAGCTCGTCGGAGGTCATGGCCTCACCGTAGGGCGCGGTCGGGCCGCAGGCAGATCCGGCGGATGGCGGACGCGTAGGCCATGCGGGCCACGGCGGCCGTGAGCGGGTCGGCCCAGCGGGGGACGCCGATCACCGAGACGCGTTGGCGCCACACCAGATCCGTGGCGGCGCCCGCCTCGGCGGGGACGAGCGTGGCGTCGACCGACCCACGGACCACGGTGCCGATCTTGACGATCCGGTAGCGCCACGGCCCGTCCTCGGGGCAGGACACGTCCAGGACGAGCATCCGGTCGTCGACGGCAAGGGGCCACCACCCGGTGCGGGCGAGGATCTCGGCCCCCACCTGGTCCAGGCGCCCGTTCCCGGAGGTCGACACCGTGGTGAGGGGGATCTCCTCGGTGTGCCGGTCGGCGCACCACAGTCGCTCTCGGACGAGCTCGCGCGGCAGGGGAATTCGAAGGTTCAGCACCAGGTCGGCCATGCCTGGAGCCTAGGGTGCCGGGGCCTGCGTCAGCGTCGGCCGCGCCAGCCGTGGTCGGGGTCGAGCGCGGCGCGCACCACCTTGCCGCCGAAGGCAGGCAGGTCGTAGTCGTCCAGCTGCTCGTCGGTGATGATGAGGTCGGCGCCGGCGACCTCGCTGATGAAGCCCACGCAGCGCACGCCGAAGGCGGAGGACAGGGCGAGCACGCAGCGTCGCTGCCCGGCCGCGAGCATGGCCCGGCAGGTCGCGACCGACCACGGCGTGGAGGTGGTGAACCCGCCGAAGGGGTGGATGCCCTCCACCTCGACGAAGGACCAGTCCGCCTGCTGCTCGGCGAGACAGGCGGCGGTGACCGGCCCGGACGTGGTGGCGCGGGCGGGGGCGTCGCGCAGCTCGCCGCCGGCCGCGAGGACCGTGATCGTCGGGTGCTGGGCGAGCTGGTCGGCGGCGCGCAGGTCGTTGGTCACGACGGTGAGCGAGGGGACGTCGTAGAGCAGCGGCACCAGCTGGTCGGTGATCGGACCGCCGCCGATCAGGACGCGCTCGCCGCCGCGCAGCATCCGTCGGGCCGCCCCGGCGATCGCGAGGTACTCCTGGGCGCGGACCGAGCGCGGCACGGAGACCCGGTGCAGCCGCACCCCGCCGTGCAGCCGCTCGACCAGGCCCTGGCGGGTGAGGGTCTGCAGGTCGCGGCGGATGGTGGAGACGTCCACGTCGAGCTGGGAGGCCAGGTCCTTGACCTCGACGTAGCTGCCCCCGCCGAGGGTGGACAGGATGAGCTGCTGGCGGCTGGTGAGCCCCATCGCACCTCCTGCCTCGCGCCCGTCGGCCCGATCGTATGCCGCCCCCGCGGGCCCGCCGTCCACGGTCCGGCAGGGGGCTCCTCCACCCTAGGGCGACCCCCGTCACATCCGTGCACGAATTCGTGCACCCTCTCGGGTGAATGCGTGCAGAACGGTTGACACCGCAGGAAGAGCGGGGTCAGGCTGCCGAGCAGGCGTTGCACGAATTCGTGCACGAGTCGACGTGGTCTCGTGCGCAGCAGTCGCCACCGGTAACTCGAAGGAGAGTGGATCAGATGCGCGCTCGTCGCACGATCACCATGGCGGCCGGGCTGAGCGTCCTCGCCCTCAGCGCCTGCGGGACGGTCGACAACACCGCGGCCCCCGGAGGGGCCGGCTCGGCCGGGGCGTCCGCGGCCGGCAGCTCGGCCGCGGGCGCGACCAGCGCCGCCGTCGCCCAGGGCGCCTACGTCAACGTCGTCAAGCTCACCGGCATCGCGTGGTTCGACCGGATGAAGACCGGCGTCGAGGAGTTCGCCAAGGAGTCGGGCAAGCCCGCGACCCAGACCGGTCCCGCCACCAACAGCCCCGAGCTGCAGGTCGGCATCATCCAGGGCCTGATCGCCAAGAAGCCGTCCGTGCTGGCGATCATCCCCTCCGACCCCGGCTCGCTGGACGCGGTCATCAAGCAGGCCACCGGCGCGGGCGTCAAGGTCGTCACCCAGGAGGCCCCGGCGCTGACCAGCCCCGACGCCGACATCGAGGCCTTCGAGAACGCGAAGTACGGCCAGGCGATCATGAAGGGCCTCGGCGGCTGCATGAAGGGCCAAGGCCAGTACGTGCAGTTCGTCGGCTCGCTCACCGCGGCGACCCACATGGAGTGGTCCAAGGCCGCCCTGGAGGAGCAGAAGAAGTCCTTCGCCGGCATGAGCCGCGTCGGCACCGAGGTCGAGTCCAACAACAACGCGGACGTGGCCTACCAGAAGACCAAGCAGCTGCTGCAGGCCAACCCCAAGCTCACGGGCTTCGAGGGCGCCAGCTCCGAGGACGTCATCGGCATCGCCCGCGCCATCCGCGAGGCCGGCCTGCAGAACGACACCTGCGTCTACGGCACGGGCGTCCCCTCGCAGGCCAAGCAGTACCTCAAGGACGGGTCGATCGACGAGATCTACTTCTGGGACCCCTCGACCGCCGGCAAGGCGATGCTCAAGGCGGGCCAGCTGCTCGTCGAGGGCAAGAAGATCGCGACCGGCACGGACCTGGGGGTGGCGGGCTACACCAAGCTCACCCAGTCGCCCACCAACCCCAGGATGTTCACGGCCGACGCGATGCTGACGGCGACCAAGGACACCGTCGACACGTTCCCCTTCTGATCCGTCCGACGCTGCCGAACGAGTAGGTCCCATGCCCTCCACCACGCATCCACCCACGGCGGACGTCCCCGACGCCGTGCCCCTCGTGTCCGCCCGCGAGGTCACCAAGTCCTTCGGCGGGGTCCAGGCCCTGCGCGGGGCGTCGATCGACTTCTACCCCGGCGAGGTCCACTGCCTGGCAGGGGAGAACGGCTGCGGCAAGTCCACGCTGATGAAGGTCATCAGCGGGGCGCACGCCCCCACGTCGGGACAGATCGTGGTGGAGGGCCGGACCTACGACCACCTCACCCCGCGCACGGCATACGGCCTGGGCCTGGAGGTGATCTATCAGGACTTCTCCCTGCTCCCCAACCTCTCGGCCGCGGAGAACATCGCGCTGCCGGGACATCTCGTCGCCGGCCGCCGGCTGATCCGCCGCAAGGAGGTCATGGCGACGGCGGAGGCCGCCGTCGCCCGGCTCGGGGTCGACCTGGACCTGCGCACCCCCGTCGGCGAGCTCACCGTCGCCGAGCGCCAGCTCACCGCCGTGGCCCGGGCGCTGGCGCACAGCGCCCGGTTCATCGCCATGGACGAGCCGACGACCGCGCTCACCTGGCGCGAGGTCGACGCGCTCTTCGACGCGGTGCGGACCCTGCGCGCCGACGGCGTGGCCCTGGCCTTCATCAGCCACAAGATGCAGGAGGTCTTCGCGATCTCCGACCGGGTGAGCGTGATGCGCAACGGCGAGGTCGTGTCCACCGGTCGCCCCGCCGAGCTCACCCACGCCTCGCTGGCGGAGCGGATGACCGGCCGCAGCTCCACCGAGACCGAGCGCACCACCCCGGTCGAGGTCACCGGGCCCCCGGCCCTGGAGGTGCGCGGTCTCACCCACGAGCCGTTGTTCGCCGACATCTCCTTCACCGTGCGCCAGGGCGAGATCGTCGGGCTGTCCGGCCTGCTCGGCTCCGGTCGCACCGAGATCGCCGAGGCCGTCGCCGGGATCGACCCCGCCCCCACCGGCGAGGTGCTCGTGCACGGCACCCCGGTCCAGGTGCGATCGATGCCGGACGCCGTGCGCGCCGGCATCGGCTATGTCCCCGAGGACCGGCTCACCCAGGGGCTCTTCCTGGACCAGCCGATCGCCGACAACCTCGTCGCCGCGCACCTGGACCGCGGCTCGCGGCGCGGCCTGCTCGAGCGGGGCGCCCTGCGCCAGATGGTCGCGGACTCGGTGCGCGACCTGCGGATCAAGGTCGGGTCGGTCGACGACCCGGTGCGCAGCCTGTCCGGCGGCAACGCCCAGCGGGTGCTGCTCGCCAAGTGGCTGCTCGGCGAGCCCAAGGTCCTCATCCTCAACGGGCCCACCGTCGGTGTCGACGTCGGCTCGAAGTTCGACATCCTGTCCGTCCTGCGGGTGCAGTCGCTCAAGGGCCTCGGCGTCGTCGTCATCTCCGACGACGTCCCCGAGCTCGTCTCGACCTGCCACCGCGTCCTCGTGGTCCGCAGCGGGCGCATCGTCGGCGAGCTCGCCGGCGAGGCGCTCAGCGAGCCCGCCATCGTGAAGGCCATCTCCGCATGAGCGCCACCAGGCCCACCGCGCCGACCAGCCCCTCGGCCGGCCCCGCCACCACCGCCCCGACGGCCGCCCGCGCGAGCCTGTCGCACCGGCTGCTCGCCAACTCCGAGCTGCTCCTCGTCGTCCTGATCCTCGCGATCCTGGCCGCCGTCATCGTCAAGGTCCCCGACTTCCTCAACGTCGAGACCCTGTTCAACATCCTGCGCGCCTCGATGGTCAACGTCGTCTTCGCCCTCGGCGTGCTGCTCGTCCTGGTGGCGGGCGGGATCGACGTGTCCTTCCTCGCCATCGGCATCGTCGCGGCCTACGTCGCCTGCCGGGTGACCCCGCAGACGGGGTCGCTGGGGATGGCCGTCATCCCCTTCGCCGTCGCGATCGCCATCGGCGTCGTCCTCGGGCTGGTCAACGCCGCCGTCGTCATCAGTGCCCGCGTCATCACCCTGATCGCCACGCTGGCGACCTCGGCGATCTTCACCGGGGCGTTGTTCGCCCTCGGCGGCGGCGACATCATCAACACCCTCCCCGAGCCGCTGCAGCAGCTGGCGACCACCAACCTGATCACCGCCAAGGGCGCCGTGCGCGGGACCACCCGGCTCAACGTGCTCGTCCTGCTGGTGCTGCTGGTGGCGCTGCTCGTGTGGGCCTTCCTGCGCTGGACCGTCGCCGGACGCAGCGTCCTGGCCCTCGGTGGCGGCGAGGAGGCTGCCGCCCGGGCGGCCGTGCCCGTCAAGCGGATCCGCGTGCTCGTCTTCTGCCTGGCCGGTGCCCTTGCCGGCCTGGCCGGGATCATGCACGTCACCCTCGCCGAGCGGGCCGACCCGACGACCTTCATCGGCCAGGAGCTCAACGTCATCGCCGCCGTCGTCCTCGGCGGGGCCGCGATCACCGGGGGCAAGGGCACCGTCCGCGGGACCGTCCTCGGCGTCGTGCTGATCTCGCTGATCCAGACCTCGCTGGTGCCCCTCGGCGTCCCCAGCATCTGGCAGCAGGCCGTCGTCGGGCTGCTCCTGCTCCTCGGCGTCACGCTGCAGGCCCTGTCGGCCCGCACCCGTCCCGCCCGCCCGATCCTCGACCACGGTCCCGTCGCGACCACCGAGCCCACCACGGAAGGCGCGCACTGACATGGCGACCCTGACGTCCCCCCGAGACCTGTTGCGCGCCATGGGGACCCGCGCCAGCTTCACCCGCCTCGTCCTGGTCACCCTGGCGATCTTCGTGACCTTCAGCCTGGTCAACCCGGGAGTCTTCCTCTCGGGCGCCAACTTCCAGTACATCTTCCTGTCCGCCCCCGAGCTCACCCTGCTGAGCCTGGCCATGTCCCTGGCCATGCTCACCGCGGGCATCGACCTGTCCGTCGTCGGCATCTCCAACGTCTCGGCGATCGTCGCCGCGCAGCTGATGCTCGGCGGCCGGCCCGTCGGCGTCGCGGTCCTCGCGGCGCTCGCCGTCGGGGCGCTGTGCGGCCTGGTCAACGCCGCGCTCGTGGCGGGTCTGGGGGTGCCCCCGATCCTCGCCACGCTCGGCACCCAGCAGCTCTTCAGCGGTATGGCGCTGGTCCTGTCCGGCGGCACCGTGCTCATGGGCCTGCCGCGGTCCTTCACGGACGTGGCGCTGACGACCGTCGCGGGCATCCCGCTGATCTTCGAGATCATGCTGGTCATCGCGGTGCTCGTGGCCGTCGTCGTCGGCCGGACCACGCTCGGCCTGCGGATGCGCCTGGTGGGGGCCAACCCGCGGGCGGCGGACTACAGCGGTATCCGGCGAGGCCGGGTCCTCACGATGACCTACCTGCTGTCCGGCACCCTTGCGGGCGTGGCCGGACTGATCATCAGCTCGCGCGCCAGCGGCGCCAACTCGCAGTACGGCACGTCGTACGTCCTGCTCGCGATCGTGGTGGCGGTGCTCGCCGGGGTCAACCCCGACGGCGGCTACCTGACCGTCGCCGGCGTGGTCATCTCGGTGCTCGCGCTGCAGATGCTCGCCACCGGCCTGCTCTCGATGCAGGACAGCCCGCACGTCGTGACCATCGCCCAGGGCGTGCTGCTGATCGTCATGGTGCTGTGGAACACCTGGGGCGCGGGCCTCGGGCACTGGTGGCGCTCGCGCGCCGGGCGCCGCGAGGAGGTGGCGGCATGACCGCCCGCACCCCCGTCACCCTCGGCATCGACATCGGGACGGGCAGCGCCAAGGGCGTGCTGGCCACCGCCGACGGCGAGATCCTGGCCGACGCGCGCGTCGACCTGGCGATGCGGCTGCCGCGGCCCGGCCGGGCCGAGATGGACGCCGTCGACGACTGGTGGGGGAGCGTGGTCACCATCGCCTGCCGGCTCACCGACCGGCTCGCCGAGCTGGGCGGGCACGAGCTCGTCGCGATGTGCGTGTCCGGGCTCGGACCGGCGCTCGTCGCCTGCACCGACGACCTGACCCCCGTGCACCCGGGGATCCTCTACGGCATCGACGCCCGCGCCGAGGTCGAGATCCAGGAGCAGACCGCCCGGCTCGGCGCCGACGCCGTCCTCGCCCGCTGCGGCAAGCACCTGTCCAGCCAGGCCGTCGGCCCCAAGCTCGCCTGGGTGCGCCGCCACGTCCCGGACCACGACCCGGCCATGCGGTGGTACTCCACGCACAGCTACGTCGTCGCCCACCTCACCGGGCGCTGGGTCCTGGACCACCACACCGCCAGCCAGTGCGACCCGTTGTACGACGTCGCGCGGCAGGACTGGGCGCGGGACTGGGCCGAGGAGGTGCTGCCCGGGACGCCGCTGCCCGAGCTGCTGTGGCCGGGCGAGGAGGCCGGACGGGTCACCGCCGAGGCCGCCGCGGCGACCGGGCTCCCCGAGGGCCTGCCCGTCATGGCGGGGACGGTCGACGCGTGGGCGGAGGCCTTCAGCGTGGGCGTGCGGCGGCCCGGTGACCTGATGCTCATGTACGGCTCCACGATGTTCCTCGTGCAGGTGCTGCCCGCCCCGACGGTCGACGCCCGCCTGTGGACCACCTCCGGGGTCGTGCCCGGGTCGCACACCCTCGCCGCCGGCATGTCCACGTCGGGGAGCCTGACCACCTGGCTGCGCGGCCTGATGGGTGACCCCTCCTTCGAGGACCTCGTCGACGAGGCCCGCGCCGTGCCCGCCGGCAGCGACGGGCTGGTGCTGCTGCCCTACCTCGCGGGCGAGCGCAGCCCGCACTACGACCCCGACGCGCGCGGGGTGATCGGCGGCCTGACCCTGCGGCACACCCGCGGCCACCTCTTCCGGGCGGGCTACGAGGGGATCGGCTACGGCATACGGCAGGTGGTGGACGTGCTCTCGGAGGTCACCGGACCGCCGGCCCGGGTCGTGGCCGTCGGCGGCGGCACCCAGGGCGGGCTGTGGACCCAGGTCGTCAGCGACATCTGCGGGATCGAGCAGCAGGTGCCCCGGGTGACCGTGGGGGCGAGCTACGGCGACGCGCTGCTGGCCGCCACCGGCGTGGGGCTGGTGCCCGTCGGCACCTCCTGGGCCCGGGCCGACCGGGTCGTCCGCCCCGACCCCGCGGTGCGCGCCACCTACGACCGCCTGTACGACGTCTACCGCGAGCTGTACCCGGCCACGCGGGACCTGGTGCACACCCTCGCCCACCTGCAGGGGGACGCCGCGGCCGGGTGATCCTGCGCGGGCGGAGCCCGGACGGCGGCCCGGTGCGCGCGGGCCGCCGTCCAGGTGCTTCACTGATCCTGGTCATGTCTATCCGCCGCGCCGAGGAGCCCCCATGACGCAGACTGCTCGCCCCACCCTCGTCTGGACCCTGGCGGTCCTGGCCGCCGTCGTCGCCGCCGTGGTCGGTCTGGTCGGCTGGCTCTACGCGCTCGCGCTGACCGCCACCCTGGACGAGGAGTTCCTCCCGCTGCCCAGCCACGTGCCGCTGCTCACCTGGGCCGGGATCACGCTGATGCTCCTCGGTGGCGCGACGTCGCTGACCATGCTGCTGCTCCACCGCCGGGCCCTGGCCGCCGCCTGACCCGGGTGGCCCGCCCCCGCACCCCCGTGGTCGTCCTGTCCGGACGCCTCGGCAGCGGCAAGACCACCCTGCTCAACCACATCCTGCGCGCCGGAGCCGGTCGGATCGGCGTGATCATCAACGATTTCGGTGCGATCAACGTCGACGCGCTGCTCGTGGCCGGGCACGTCGACGCGGCCCGCTCCATCGCCGGCGGCTGCCTGTGCTGCCTGTCCGACACCAGCGAGCTCGACCGGGCGCTGCGCGGTCTGGCCGCCCTCGACCTGGACGCGATCGTGGTGGAGGCGAGCGGCCTCGCCGAGCCGCGCGAGCTCGCCCGCCTGGTCATCAGCAGCACCGTGCGCGGCGTGCGGTTCGGCGGCGTCGTCGAGGTGATCGACACGGCGGCCTGGGCCGAGGAGGGCCGGTACGACGAACCGCCCGTGGCTCTCGACCACCTGCGGGTGGCATCGCTGGGCGTCGTCCACAAGACCGACCGGGTCGCCCCCGACCAGGTGGACCGGCTCGAGGAGCTCCTCGCCCGGCTGGCGCCACGGCTCCCGCTCGTCCGCGCCCAGCACGGACAGGTGGACCCGGAGCTGTTGTACGACAGGGGTGCTCGCGGACGGCAGGTCGGGCAGCTGAGCTTCGCCGAGGTCCTCGCCGAGGTCCACGACCCGCACCACGCGCACGCGACCGCGATCGCCGTCGACGACCCGCGCCCGGTGGACCCCCGCCGGCTCCTGGCCTGGCTGGAGGCGCGACCCGCCGGGGTCTACCGCGTCAAGGGCACCACGTGGATCGACGCCCCGGGGCACCGAGGGCGCTGGGTCGTGCAGGCCGTGGGCGGCTGGGTGGCCTTCGAGCGCGGCCCGTGGCCCCGGGGCCAGGAGCGCGGCACCCGGCTGGTCGCCGTCGGCACGGACCTGGACGCGGCGGCCGTGGAGCGGGAGGTGCGGGCGCTGCTCGACGGGGAGGGGGAGCGGGCCGAGGGGGACGTCATACCGCTGCTGCGCTACCTGCGCACCTGACCGGCGTCGCGTGCGCCGGGCGTGTGACAGGGTGCGGGCATGATCGAGGATCCCAGCGCCACGCGCCGCGCCGTGCTGGTCGTCAACCCCGTCGCGGGCCGGGGGCGGGCTCTGCGCCTGAGCGGCCCCGTCGCGGACGTGCTGGGCCGGCACGGCTGGTCGGTGCAGGTCGTGGTCTCCCGCGACGAGGACCACGCCACCGCCACGGCGACCGCGGCCCGAGCCGACGAGGTCGTCGTGTCGCTGGGCGGGGACGGGCTGCACCGGCTGCTCGCCCTCGGCTGCCTGGCCGGGGGAGCCCCGCTCGCCCCGCTGCCCGGAGGCCGCGGCAACGACCTCGTGCGGGCGCTCGGGCTGCCCACCGACCCGCTCGTCGCCGCGCGGGCCCTGGGGCGGACGGACGAGCGGCGCCTCGACGTCGGGGAGGTGGACGGCCGGCCCTTCCTGGGGGTGGCGACCGTGGGGATCGAGGGGGCGGCCGGGCGGCACGCGAACTCCGCTCGCCTGCTGCGCGGCTCGTCGGTCTACGTCTGGGGCGCGGTCCGCGCGCTGGTCGAGCACCGACCGGTCCCGCTGCGGGTCACGGTCGACGGCGTCGGCGCCGATCTGCTCCTGCACGGACTGTCCGTCGGCCAGTCCGGTCGTCACGGCGGCGGGATCCGCGCCTGCCCGGACGCGGTGCTCGACGACGGGCTGCTGGACGTGACCGCGCTGCACGCCTGCTCGCTGCCTCGGCTCGTCGCTCTCCTGCTGCGGGCCTTCGGGGGCGGCCACGTGCGCGACCCCTGGGTGAGCACGGGCCGCGGCCGCGTGGTCCGGGTCGAGGGCCCGCCCCTCGCGCTGCATGCCGACGGCGAGCCCCTGGGTGTCCTCCCGGCCACGGTGACGATCCGTCCCGGCGCTCTGCGCGTCCTCGTCCCGCGAGCGTGAGAGGGCGGGGCCGGGACCACCGGCCTGAGCACCTACGGCGAGACGACAGGCCGTGGCCAGGACGTGCACGCAGACCGGACCGGGACGGCGCAGGAGGCCGACGGCCCCTGACACGGGCCGAGCCCGGCCGTCCCCCCGAGGGACGGCCGGGCTCGCGGCCACCGGGTGTCGAGCGAGCTCGGCACCCGGATCACCGACCGTCGCTGCTCACCGACGGATCGGGCTCACGTGCGAGGCATGATCACGCGCAGGGCGCACTCACGAGGGGGCCTTGGCCTGAGCCAGCGCCTTCGCCTTCGGAGCCTGGTTCATCGGCAGGAACTGCGACTTGGTGAGCCAGCCACCCTCGTCGCCCCAGTCGCCCCAGTCGCCGTCGTCACCCGGGTCCCAGGTGGGCTCGTCGGTGGGGACGTCCGTCGGCTCGTCGGTGGGCGCGTCCGTCGGGTAGTCGGTCGGGTAGTCCGTGGGCTCGCCGGTCGGGGGCGCCGGCGGCGCGTCGGTCGGGCCGGGGTTCGGGCCGGGGTTCGGGCCAGGGTTCGGCCCGTCGGTGGGCACGTTCGTCGGCTTGGTGGTGGGGCCGTTGGTCGGCCTGGTGGTCGGCCCGTCGGTGGGCTTGGTGGTCGGCCCGTCGGTCGGCTTGGTCGTGGGCGAGCCCGTGGGGCCGGGCGCCGGCGCGGCCTTGACCACCGCGTCGACCCAGGTGCGGGTGCCGTCCTCGCCGGCGAAGCCCTCGTACCGCTTCACCTCGCGCATCTCCTGGCCCTTGGACCAGGCGATCATCGTCGGGTAGCCCTTGGTGGCGAACTCCTTCTCGGCGCCACCGGCCTTGTCCACGTCGATGATGGCCAGGACCCACTTGCCCTGGCCGTCGGCGTTGAGCTTGCGGATCACCGGGTCGAGCTTCTGGCAGTACTGGCACCACGCCGGGGCGGTGACCACGAAGACGACCGGCTTCGTGTCGGACATCTTCTTGACCGACTCGAGGTTGGCCGACGTGACGTCCACGACCGAGTCCGCCGCGGTGACGGCCTGGGCGGCCGTGCCCGGGACGGCAGGGGTGGCGGCGACAGCGGTCGCGAGGGGGGTGGCGGTCAGGGCCGCGGCCAGCGCGGAGGCGGCCAGGACGCTGCGGTGCGTATGACGACGGTTCATGTGGGTCCTCGTTCACGGATCGGGAAGCGGGGCCCACCGCGGTCGAGGTAGCAGACCGACACCCTGGGTAGCCACGAGGCCGTGACCACCCAGGGTGCGTGCGTGAGCGCCGCCGCCGGTCGAGGTGGCGGATTCACGGACTGTGCGGTAGGTCGCTGCCGACGCTAGGGCAATCGAGTGATCAGGGGGAAGAGTCACGGGGAGGTCTCGGCCCGGTCTTCGACCGCTCGGGGCATCGACGTGTCGGAGAGCGCATCCCCATGCGACTCAGGGTCATCGACCGGTCGACGGCTCAGCGGGACGCCCCCGAGGCGGGGCGCAGCAGCCGCAGGTCGTACGGCGTGCGTTGGTAGACGTGATGGTTGAGCCAGTTCGCGTAGAGCAGGAAGGCGTGGCTGCGCCACGTCACCCGCGGCTCGCGAGCGGGGTCGTCGTCCGGGTAGTAGCCCACCGGCACCTCGACCCGCAGCCCGCGTCGCAGGTCCCTGGCGTACTCCAGCGCCAGGGTGTCCGCGTCGTACTCCGGGTGCCCGGTGACGTAGACCTCACGCCCGTCCCGCGACACCGCGAGGTAGAGCCCGGCCCGGTCCGACGTCGCGAGCACCCGCAGCGCCGGGCAGGACGCGACCTGGTCCAGCGGCGTCCCCGTGTGCCGGGAGTGCGGCGCGGTGAAGCTCTCGTCATACCCGCTGAGCAGCCGCGCCCGAGGATCGAGCACCCGGTGCGTGAAGACGCCGAACGCCTTGGCGGGCAGCGCGACCTTGTCGATCCCGTGACGGTGGTAGAGACCGGCCTGCGCACCCCAGCACACGTGCAGGGTCGACCAGACGTGGGTGCGGGACCAGTCCAGCAGGGCGCCCAGCTCCGGCCAGTAGTCGACCTCCTCGAAGGGAAGCAGCTCCACCGGCGCCCCGGTGACGACCAGACCGTCGAAGTGCTCCTCGCGCACGTCGTCCCAGGTGCGGTAGAACGCGTCCAGGTGGTCCGCGCCGGTGTGCCGGGCGGCGTGGCTCGCCATGCGCAGCAGCGTCACCTCGACCTGCAACGGCGTGGCGCCGAGCAGGCGCAGCAGCTGGGTCTCGGTGACCACCTTGGTCGGCATCAGGTTGAGGATCGCGATGCGCAGCGCCCGGACGTCCTGGCGACCGGCCCGCTCGCTCGACATGACGAAGACGTTCTCGTCCTCGAGGGTGCGGCGGGCGGGCAGGGCGCGGGGGACGGTGACGGGCACGGGCGGGACCTCCTGGACGGGCGCTCCACGGTGGCACGGCCTGCGGACCGGCGACCGGCCCGTCCGGCATCCGGCCGGGGTCGCCCCTGGTCGACGCCGCCGGCTCGACCGTCCCGCCGGAAGGAGGACGACCGAGTCGTCCGCACCGCCCGACCTGTTGCCGGGCTCTCGATCGTGGGACCCTGGCAGCATGCGTGATCGGGCGGGCGACGCGACCAGACTCCTGCAGGACCTGACGAGCCGGGCGGTGGCCCGCGGGCGTACCCGGGCGGCGCTCGCGCTGCGCGCCAAGGTGGCCGGCGACGACGCCGACCGCAGCGCCGACCGGATCTGGGGGACGCCGGGGGAGCGGTGGTTCGGCCCCGACGACGTGATCTGGCGGGTGCACGCCGACGCGGCGATGTTCGCCGGGGGCATCCGCGCGCTGCTGCTCCAGTCGCTCCACCCGCTGGCCATGGCGGGCGTCGCCCGGCACAGCGGTTACCGCAGCGATCCCTGGGGCCGGCTGCAGCGGACCAGCAGCTACATCGCCACCACGACCTACGGCACCGTCGAGCACGCCGAGCGGATGATCCGGGCCGTGCGCCGGGTCCACGAGACGGTCGTCGGCACCGCGGACGACGGTCGTCCCTACGCCGCCGGCGATCCCGAGCTCCTGCGGTGGGTGCACGTGGCCGAGGCCGACAGCTTCCTCACGGCGTACGAGGTGCTCGGGCCGGGGCGGCTGAGCGACACCGACCGGGACGAGTACGTCCGGCAGACCACCACCGCCTCCCTGCTCCTCGGCGCGACGGACCTGCCGCAGACCCACGCCGAGCTGCAGTCCGCCCTCGAGGGCTTCCGTCCCCAGCTGCACGCGACGCCCGCGGCCCGCGAGGCTGCCCGTTTCCTGCTGCTCACCCCGCCGCTGCCACCGTCCGCGCGGGCGGGCTACACCGCGCTGGCGGTCGGCGCGGTGGCCACCCTGCCCCCATGGGCACGCTGCGAGCTGGGGCTGCGGGCACCGCTGCCGGCTCCGGCGTCCACGGCGACCACGACCCTCGGGCGGGGGATCGGGCGCGCGGCGACCTCCGGGGCCCGCTGGATCATGGCGGATCCCGCCGTGGCCAACGCCTCCCGGTCCGAGTCGGCGCGCCGGGCCGGGCGGGGCTGACCGCCCGGCTGGGGTGCGCGAGCATCCTTGGAGGTCAAGCGACTTCGTGCACGGACCGCGTCCGTCGGTCGCCAGATGCCTTGGCAGCACTAGCCTGTCGGCTCGGAGCCCCCACCACCGAGGCTCCGCACGGGCACCATCGTCCGCACCGGCGGGCGTCCCGTCGCCGCCCCTGTGCGGCGAACTCCTCGACCTAGGAGCCGAATCCGTGGCCAGACGTCGTCACGCCCTAGCCCTCACCCTGAGCGTCGCCACGCTCCTCGCCGGCGGGGCCGTCACGCCTGCGGCCGGCGCCGCGGAGGCCGAGCCCGGCGCCCAGCACGCCGTGCTGGTGCTGGCCCGTCCGGGCGCCCAGGACCCGGCCGTCCGGGCGGCCATCACCGCCGCGGGCGGGACGGTGACCCGCGCCGAGGCGGCCGTCGGGCTGTACACGGTCAGCACCGCCCGACCCGGTTTCGCGGCCGACGTCCGCCGGTCGGCGGACGTGGACACGGCTGCGCCGGACCGAGTCGTCGGCCGGGTCCCGCAGCGCCGCAAGCCCGGTCGCGACGAGATCGAGCGGATGCAGCGCGAGCGGGCCGCCCACCCCGGCCCCGGCCGGGTCGTCGGCGAGGCCGCCACCCCGGTCGAGGGGGGCAAGGTCGACCCGACCGGCGAGCCGCTGTGGAAGCTGCAGTGGGACCTGGCGATGATCCACACGCCGGCTGCGCTGCGGGCCTCGACGGGACGCGGCGTCCAGGTCGGCGTGATGGACACCGGCATCGACGCCGCCCACCCCGACCTCGCCGCGAACGTCGACGCCGCGCTGTCCCGCAACTTCACCAAGGACATCCCGGAGATCGACGGTCCCTGCGCCGAGGACCCGGACGGCTCCTGCGAGGACCCGGTCACCGTCGACGAGAACGGCCACGGCACCCACGTCGCCTCCACGATCGGGGCCGCCGTCAACGGGATCGGCATCGCGGGCGTGGCCCCCCAGGCAGACCTGGTCAACCTGCGCGTGGGGCAGGACTCGGGCTACGTCTTCCTGGGGCCGGTCGTCTCCGCCCTGGTGCATGCCGGCTCCGCCCATCTCGACGTGGTCAACATGAGCTTCGGCATCGACCCGTGGGCCTTCAACTGCGCCGACAACCCCGCGGACACCCCCGAGCAGCAGGCCCAGCAGCGCCTGACCATCGAGGCCACCAACCGCGCCCTGCGCTACGCCCGCGACCAGGGCGTGACGCTGGTCGGGACCGCAGGCAACACGGCGACGGACCTGGACCACCCCACCGTCGACGACAGCTCCCCGGACTACCCCGAGGGCGCGGCCCACCCGCGCCGGGTCGACAACTCCTGCCTGGCGCTGCCCGCCGAGGGTGACCACGTGCTGACGGTGACGGCCGTCGGCCCGTCCACCCGCAAGGCGTACTACTCGTCGTACGGGCTGAAGGCTGCGGACCTCGCCGCCCCCGGCGGGGACTACCGCGACTTCCCGGGGACCGAGCGGAACGCGCAGTTCGCCAACACCGTCCTCGGCGCGCTGCCCAAGCAGGTCGGCATCGAGCAGGGGAGCATCGACCCGGCCACCGGTGCTCCCACGAGCCCCACCGTGATCCGGCAGGGCGAGGCCTACTACGAGTACAACCAGGGCACGTCCATGGCGGCCCCGCACGTCGCCGGGGTGGCGGCCCTGGTCATCGGCGCCCGGGGCGGCCAGGGCAGGCAGGGGCCGTCCCTGAGCCCGGCCGTGGTCGAGCGGATCGTGCTCGGCTCGGCCACCCCCCACCCGTGCCCGACCCCGGCGACCGTGGTCTACCCCGGGGTGGACCCGGCCTACACCGCGACGTGCACCGGCAGCACGGAGCACAACTCGTTCTACGGCGACGGCATCGTGGACGCGGCCCGGGCCGTGTCCCACCGGGGCTGAGGGGCGACCACACCGCTGGGGCACGATGACGAGGCACCCCGACCGCTACGCCGGTCAGGGTGCCTCGTGACGAATCGATAAGGTTCCGCTCCGCTGGAGTTTCCGTGACGTACACGGTTATGAGCGAATTGTCAGACAATCACCCGTTTGGTGCTATGACACAGTGGGGTCACAGGACACGATCGGGTCACCGTCGTCGTCGGACGGCGGTGACCTGCTCGCTGCCTCAGGCCGCGAAACTCCCGACCTAGGAGCCACACCCGTGACCACACACCGTCGTGCCACCGCCGTCACGCTGAGCGCCTCCGCGCTCCTCGCAGGCCTCGTCGCCGCCACCCCGGCCGGCGCCGCCACCACCGACCAGGGGGCCGCCAGGAGCGGCACCATCCTGGTCCTCGCCAAGGCCGGCGCCCAGGACGCCTCCGTGCGCGCCGCCATCGCGGCCGCCGGCGGCACCGTCACCGCCACCGACTCCGCCATCGGTCTGTACACCGTCGCCACGTCGCGTCCCGGCTTCGCCGCCCAGGTGCGCAGCAGCCCCGCGGTCGACACCGCGGCCCCCGACCGCGTCGTCGGCCACGCCATCAAGGAGCGCGAGCCCGACCGGGCCCAGATCGAGACGCTCGTCGGCGAGCGGGGTCTGCAGGGCCGCGGCCCGGTCCTCGGCCACGGGCGCGGCCGCGGCCACCAGGGCAAGGGCGTCGACCCCACCGGCGAGCCGCTGTGGGGCTACCAGTGGGACATGCAGCTGATCCACACCCCCGCCGCGCTCAGGGTCGCGACCGGCAAGGGTGTCCGGGTCGGGGTCATGGACACCGGCGTCGACGCGTCGCACCCGGACATCGGGCCCAACTTCGACATCGCGCTGTCCCGCAACTTCACCAAGGACATCCCGGAGATCGACGGTCCCTGCGCCGAGGACCCGGACGGCTCCTGCGAGGACCCGGCCACCGTCGACGAGGGCGGCCACGGCACCCACGTCGCCTCCACCATCGCCTCCCCGGTCAACGGCCTGGGGATCGCGGGTGTCGCCCCCCAGGCGGACATCGTCAACCTGCGGGTGGGCCAGGACTCGGGCTTCTTCTTCCTCGAGCCGACCGTCAAGGCCCTGACCTACGCCGGCCGGAACGGCATCGACGTGGTCAACATGAGCTACTACATCGACCCGTGGGCCTTCAACTGCGCCGACAACCCGGCCGACACCCCCGAGCAGCAGGCCCAGCAGCGCCTGACCATCGAGGCCACCAACCGCGCCCTGCGCTACGCCCGCAGCCACGGCGTCACCCTGATCGCCGCGGCCGGCAACTCCGCCACCGACCTGGACAACCCCACGGTGGACAGCTCGTCACCGAACTACCCCGCGGGCCAGGCCAAGAAGCGCACCATCGACAACTCCTGCCTGGACATGCCCACCGAGGGCGACCACGTGCTGACGATCACCTCCGTCGGCCCGTCCACCCGCAAGGCCTACTACTCCTCCTACGGCCTGAACAGCGTCGACGTGGCCGCCCCCGGCGGGGACTACCGCGACTTCCCGGGCACCGACCGCAACGCCAAGCCCGCCAACCTGATCCTGGCGGCGCTGCCCAAGGGCGTCGCCATCGAGGACAAGCTCATCGACCCGGTCACCGGGATCCCCACCACGCCCAACGTCATCAAGCAGGGCGACGCGTACTACCGCTACCTGCAGGGCACCTCGATGGCCGCGCCGCACGCCACCGGCGTCGCCACCCTGATCGTCGAGCGGTACGGCGCCACCCTCGGTCGCCAGGGCAAGGTGCTCCTGCCGGCGCTGACCGAGCAGATCCTCGTGCGCTCGGCCACCGACCACGCCTGCCCCGACCCGGCCACGGTGGTCTACCCGGGCGTGGACCCGAAGTACACCGCCACCTGCACGGGCACCACCCGGCGGAACTCGTTCTACGGCGAGGGTATCGTCGACGCGGCCCGGGCGGTGCTGGCCCGCCCCTGACCCGCCCTGCGGTACGCCGGGGCCGCCGGCTCTCCCTGGTGACCGGGAGACCCGGCGCCCCGGCAGGGCGCCCCCACCTCCGCGCGCCGGCTCGGTCGGATGGCGGACGGCCCGGTCACCCACGGTCCCACCCCTGTCACGATGAGCCCATGAGGGCTCTGCTGCTGGAGAACGTCCACCCGATCGCCGTCTCGCTCCTGCGCGAGGCCGGGATCGAGGTCGACCACCGGCGGGGCGCCCTGGACGAGGACGAGCTGGCCGCGGCGCTGCGGGGGGTGCAGCTTCTCGGCATACGGTCCAAGACCGAGGTCACCGAGCACGTCCTGGCGCAGGCCGACGACCTGCTCGCCGTCGGGGCCTTCTGCATCGGCACCAACCAGATCGACCTCGCGGCCTGCGAGCGCCGGGCGGTACCGGCCTTCAACGCGCCCTACTCCAACACCCGCTCGGTGGTCGAGCTCGCCCTCGCTGAGATCATCGTGATGGCCCGCCGACTGACCGAGAAGGACCGCGCCCTGCACGACGGCACCTGGCTCAAGGAGGCCCGGGGCTCGCACGAGATCCGCGGCCGGCGTCTCGGCATCGTGGGCTACGGCAACATCGGCTCGCAGCTGTCCGTCGTCGCCGAGATGCTGGGGATGGAGGTCTACTACCACGACATCCAGGACCGGCTCGCCCTCGGCAACGCCCGCCGCTGCGACAGCCTGGAGGAGCTGCTCGACATCGCCGAGTGCGTCACCCTGCACGTCGACGGGCGGGAGAGCAACGCGGGGTTCTTCGGGCGGGAGCAGTTCGCGCGGATGCGACCGAGGTCGTTGTTCCTCAACCTCGCCCGCGGCTTCCTGGTCGACGAGGCGGCGCTGCGCGAGGCCCTGGAGACCGGCCACGTGGCGGGCGCGGCGGTCGACGTGTTCCCCACCGAGCCCAAGGCCTCCGGCGACCCCTTCGCCTCGCCGCTGCAGGGTCTGCCCAACGTCGTCCTCACCCCGCACGTGGGCGGCTCCACCGAGGAGGCCCAGGAGGACATCGGCCGGTTCGTCGCGGGCAAGCTGCGGGACTTCGTCGAGCTCGGGACCACCACCCTCGCGGTCAACCTGCCGCAGCTCACCCTCCAGCACGTCCCCGGCGACCACCGGCTCACGCACTTCCACCGCAACACCCCTGGCGTGCTGGCCAAGGTCAACCAGATCCTGGCGACGCACGGGGTCAACATCGGCGGCCAGCTCCTCGGCACCCAGGGCGAGATCGGGTATGTCGTGACCGACGTCCAGTCCGAGCTGGACGAGCGGGCGCTCGCCGAGCTGCGGGCGCTCCCGGAGACGGTGCGGCTGCGCGTGGTCGACTGACCGACGCCGCCGCGCCATCCCCCCGCCCTGCGCCCGCCCCCGCCATACCTGCGCCGCACTGCGCGTGCCCGCGTCTCTTCCCGCGCCCACCCGCGTCTCTCCCTGCGCCCGCAGCTGAGCTAGCGCACGTTCTGGCGCCCAAAACGTGCCGGAGCTGAGCTCCGAGCGCAGCGGCGGTCGGGGTGGCTGGGTGCGTCGGGGCGGTCGGGCGGTGACGATGGCCGTATGCCGACGGCGACGCACCCCGCACCCCACCCGCTCCGGGCCTTGGTGCTCCCGGTCTACCTGCCCTCGTTCGTCTACGCCGCGGGCGCCGCGGCCCTGCTGCCCGTCCAGGTCCTGCTCGCCCTCGAGCTCGGCTTCAGCCCTGCCGAGGTCACCGCGATCCTGACCTGGATCGGGGCCTTCGCGATCGTGTCCTCCCTGGCGGCGGGCCATCTGGTCGACCGGCTGGGGGACACCCGGGCCGTGGCGCTGACCACCGCGGTGGGGACGGCCGGGCTGGTGGGGGCGGCGGCTGCGGCGATCGCCGGGGTCCGGGGTGCCGGGTGGATCCTCGTGGCGGCGCTGACGGCCTTCGGCCTGGTCGACGCCGTGTGGTCGATCGCCCGCCAGGGCCTGGTCGCGGACCTGGCGTCGGCGCAGGTGCGGGGCCGGGCGATGAATCTCTACGGCGGCTGCCAGCGGCTCGGCCGGGTGGCAGGTCCGGCCGTGGCCGCCGGGGTGCTGCTGGTCACCGGCCCGGCCGCGGTGCTGCCCGTCGCGGCGGCCCTGGTCCTCGTGGCGACGGGAATCCTGCTGCGGCACCGCCCGGCTCGGCATACCTCGTCCGCGGACGAGGCCCCGACGTCGGTGGCGGCGAACGACGTGATGCCGCAAGCCGATCCGGGCCGCGCGGCCCGAAGGACAATGGTGCTGCTGGGGGCCGGGGTGCTGATCCTGTCCGCGCTGCGCACCGCCAAGGAGACGCTCGTCCCGCTGTGGGCGGCCGAGGGGGTGCACCTGCCGTCCGAGCAGGTCGCCCTGCTGATGGCCGTCACCTCCTCGATGGAGCTGGTGCTGCTGTGGCCCTCGGGTGTGGCGCTCGACCGGTGGGGCCGCACCCCCGTCGTGGTCACGGCCATGGGCCTGATGAGCCTCGGCCTGTGCCTGGCCCCGTGGCAGGCCACCCCGGCCTGGCTGTTCGCCGCGGCCATGCTGATCGGGCTGGGGGACGGCACCGGGTCCGGCATCATCAAGACGCTCGGGGTCGACGTGGCCCCGACGCACGGGCGGGCGCGCTTCCTCGGGTGGTGGCAGTCGATCGCGTCCGGCGGCAGTCTCGCGGCCCCGGCCCTGTCGGGCGCCCTGATCGCAGCCGGCTCCCTCGGCGGGGCGATGGGTGCGGTCGGGCTGCTCGGCTGCCTCGGCACCGCCTGGATGGCCTGGTGGACCCCGCGGCTGGTGCCCTGCCGCAGCGACGCCGCGGCCTCACCGGACCCCTGGACGGCCCAACCGGATGGGGCTCACGGTGGGTGATGACGGTCGGGCGGTATGGCGGGAAGGATCCCGGATCATCACCCCTCAGGGTGACGGACATTCGCGTGAAGGACGCCGCCCGGCCGTAACTAGTTGCCCGTTCAACGGGTTGTACCTCGTGACTGTCGGTCGATCGTCGACCACACCGAGGAGGACTTCCCGTGAACGCCGCCCGCCCCACCGTCCGGACCCGCGCCGCCGCCGTCTGCCTGGCCGCCGCCACCCTGGGGACCGGCGCGACCACCAGCGCCCACGCGATGCCGGCTCCGGCACCGGCCGGCGCCGCGTCCTCCGCCGCCCAGACCGCCCGCCCCTGGCACGCCAAGGACGCCAGCCTCACCACCGACGCGGACACCCTGGTGCGGCGGGCGCCCCGCTCGGCCGTGGCCCAGGACGGCACCGTGCGGGTCACGGTCACCACCGACGTGGCCGGACGGCCCGTGGTGTCCGCCCGCCGCGTCCCGCAGGGCCGTGCCGCCGCGCTGATCCGCAAGGCCCAGGCCGACCCGGCCGCGGTGGCGGTCGGCATCGCCACCCCGGTGCACCTCGCCGCGACGTACGACGACCCGCTGCGCTCGGCCCAGTGGCCGCTGGACACCCTGCACGGCGAGCAGCTGCGGGCCCAGGACCCCGCCCGCGGCATCACCGTCGCCGTCGTCGACACCGGGGTGTCGGGCACCCACCCGGACCTGGCCGGTCGCCTGCTGCCCGGGCTGGACCTGGTGGACCCGGCCAACGACGGCCGGGTCGATGCCAACGGTCACGGCACCCACGTCGCCGGCATCATCGCCGCGGACGCGGGCAACGCCACCGGCGTCGCCGGTCTGGCCCCGGACGCGTCGATCCTGCCGATCCGGGTGCTCGACGCCGACGGCAGCGGCTGGACCAGCGACATCGCCGGCGGCATCGTCCAGGCGACCGACCGCGGCGCCAAGGTGATCAACCTGTCCCTCGGGGGGGAGTACGACGACCCCACCATGAGGTCCGCCGTGGCCTACGCCCGGTCGAAGGGCGCCACCGTGGTCGCGGCCGCGGGCAACGCGCGCGCCTCCGGCAGCCCGGTGGAGTACCCCGGTGCCTACCCCGGCGTGGTCGCCGTCGCCGCCACCACCTCCACGAACACCTCGGCGAGCTTCTCCAACGTCAACGACTACGTCGCGCTCGCGGCGCCGGGGGAGCGGATCGCCTCGACCTACGCCGACTGGTCCACCGGCTCCCTGGTCGACGACTACGTCTACCTCTCGGGCACCTCCATGGCCACGCCCTACGTCGCGGCCGCCGTCGCGTCGCTGCGCGCCGCCTTCCCCGCCGCCACCTCCGACCAGGTGGTCCAGGCCCTGGAGAGCACCGCCACCGACCTCGGCACGCCGGGCCTGGACCCAGAGTTCGGCCACGGCCTGATCAACCCGCTCAAGGCCTCCGACCAGCTGCGCCCGACGACCAGCCTCACCTGGTCGTCCACCACCTCGACGCGGGTCTACGGCGTCTCCACGACCCTGTCGGCCACCCTCAAGACCGGCACCACCCCGGTCGCGGGCGTGCCCGTCACCGTGTGCGCCCAGGGCGTCGGGCTGGGCCGCTCCTGCGCCACCCGCACCACCGACGCCACCGGGCGCGCCGTCTGGTCCGGCGCCCTGTGGCGGACCACGGCCTTCTCCTGGTCGTATGCCGGGAGCACGCGCCTCAAGCCCGCGGCCCTGGCCTCGCGGACCATCCCGGTCGCGTCGCGCCTGACGGCCACCGGGGGCACCCGCGCGCTCAGCCTCACGATCGCCCCGCGTCAGGCGTCGGTGACGATCGACCGCTGGAACGGCTCCTCGTGGGTCGCCACCCGCACGGCCTCCACCACGTCGACCGGCGCGGCCACGGTGACCGGGCTCTACCCGGGCTCCTACCGGGTGCGGTCCGCGCCGTACGTCTCCGGCGGGGTCACCCAGCTCGTCGCGGCCGCCAGCGGCGCCGTGACCGTCCGCTGACCGCAGGCGTCCCCGGCCGGGACACCCCGCCCGTCACCGATCGCCGCCGGCCGTGTCCTCCGGGACGCGACCGGCGGCACCGCACGCCTGCGCCGCGTCGCGGACGCCGCCGTCCGGCAGCGGGCACCAGGTGCGAGGATGCCGTGGTGCAGCCACTGACCGAGCAGCAGATCCGGGACTCCTTCGTCAACGCCACCCGCCGCGAGGTGAACCAGGCGACGATCCCCGACCTGACGACCCTGGCCTGGGACCGGCTGGACTACCTCGGCTGGCGTGACGAGAGGCGTCCGGGTGCCTACGTCGTGCTGGAGACCGAGGACGGCCCCGTCGGGGTGCGGCTGCAGACCACGCCCGCCCAGGGACGCCGCAAGGCGATGTGCGCCTGGTGCCAGGACATCACCGTCTCCGACCCGGCCCTGCTGTGGGTGGCCCGCCGGGGCGGGGCCGCCGGGCGGCGGGGCGACACCGTCGGCACCCTGATCTGCGCCGACCTGTCCTGCTCGCGCAACGTCCGGCGCGTCCCCACCGTGGAGGAGGCCGGCAGCGACGACCCGGCCGATCGCGCCGCCGTCGTGGAGCGACGCATCGGCGTCCTGCGGGAGCGGGCCCGCGCCTTTGCCCGCGAGGTGCTGCAGGGCCACCTGCCCGCCGCGCCCTGACCGACCCCGCGGCGCCCGGTGCCCCGCAGGTGCCGGTGCCCGGTCGCGGCGGCATACCCCCACCCCGGCCGCAGGCCGGACCCGGCCACCTAGCACGATGGCTCCTGTCAGCAGTCGCACAACGTCGTGGACAGCCATCAGGAGCACACCATGCCCGACATCTCGCTCACCCCTCACCTCCTCGTCCGGGAGATCGGCAAGCCGGCGGCGGAGTTCACCAAGGCCGACCTCGTCGAGCTCGTGGAGCGCCGGGGGATCCGGATGCTCAACTTCCGCTACGTCGCCGGTGACGGGCGACTCAAGAAGCTCAACTTCACCATCAACTCCCGCGAGCACCTGGACCGGGTCCTCACCCTCGGCGAGCGCGTCGACGGGTCGAGCCTGTTCCCCTTCGTGGCGGCCAGCGCCAGCGACCTGTACGTCGTCCCGCGCTACCGCACGGCCTTCCTCAACCCCTTCGCCGAGGAGCCGACGCTGGACCTGATGTGCTCCTTCTACGACGTCGACGGCAACCCGCTGGCGTCCGCGCCGGAGCAGGTGCTGCGCCGGGCCCAGGCCTACCTGGAGGAGACCACGGGGGCCCGCCTGGAGGCACTCGGCGAGCTGGAGTACTACCTGTTCAGCGAGGTCGACTCGATCTACCCGATCGTCGAGCAGCGCGGCTACCACGAGGCGCACCCCTACTCTAAGTGGGGCTCGGTGCGCCGGGAGACGATGATGCGGCTCGCCGAGATGGGCGCGCAGATCAAGTACGGCCACGCCGAGGTCGGCAACATCATCAGCGACAACCAGGAGATGGTGCAGCACGAGATCGAGTTCCTGCCGGTCCCGATCGAGGAGGCCGCGGACCAGATGGTGCTCGCCAAGTGGGTGCTGCGCGAGGTGGCCTACCGCCACGGCCTGCAGGTGTCCTACGCGCCCAAGATCATCGTGGGCCAGGCCGGCTCGGGCATGCACTTCCACACCCGGCTGTCCCGGGACGGGCGCTACACCTTCAGCGACGGGCAGGGCCTGACCGACGACGCCCGCAAGGTCATCGCCGGCTACCTGCAGCGGGCTGCGTCGCTGACGGCCTGGGGCAACACCGTCCCCACGTCCTACCTGCGGCTGGTCCCGCACCAGGAGGCCCCCACGTCGATCTGCTGGGGCGACCGCAACCGCTCGGTGCTCGTGCGCGTGCCCCTCGGCTGGCGCGGCGTGGGCGACCGGATGGTCCACGACGCCAACCCGCTCGAGCCGCGCCAGGAGGTCGACGCCACGGCCGCCCAGACCGTCGAGGTCCGCTCGCCCGACGGCTCGGCGCAGGTGCACCTGCTGCTGGCCGGGCTCGCGGTCGCGGCGCGCACCGGCCTGCTCGGGCAGGACTCCCTGGAGGTCGCCGAGCGCCTCTACGTCGCCGAGGACGCCTCCCGGCGGGACGACCTGGCCCAGCTGCCGGCGTCGTGCACCGCGTCGGCCGAGGCGCTGCTGGCGGACCGCGCGGTCTACGAGGAGGGCGGGGTCTTCCCGGCCGGGCTGATCGACGCCCAGGCCGAGATGCTGCGCGGGTATGGCGACGACAGGCTGTCCGAGCGTCTGTTCGGCAACGCCGAGGCCCTCTCCGCCCTGGTCGCGGAGCACCTGCACGTGGGGTGACCAAGCGCCACAGGACGCACTCGATACGCCCGAGCGGGTGCGTCCTGTGGTCCGGGGCGACAGCCCCTCACAGCCCGGTCTAAGGTCTGACCCGTGAGCACCAGGGGAACCGGCCGAGGCCGGACGGACGCGCTCGCGGCGACGAGCGGACATCCTTCGCGCGAGGGCGCGCTGGGCACCTTCCGTGAGGAGCTGGGGGACATGTGGCCGACGGTGCGGCCGCTGTGCCGCACGCTGGACGACGACGGGGTCGTCACCTTGTCCCGGCGGCTCGAGCAGCACATGCTGGCCCACCCCGCCTGCCAGGACCGGGTCGGAGAGCTCGCCGCGGACCTGATGGCCCTGATGGCCGGCTGGCCTCACCTCGACCGGGATGCCAGGGCGGTGCTCGTGGCCGCGATGAGCTATCTGGCCGAGGGGGACGACCTGGTGCCGGACCACCTGCCCGGGGGGCTGGAGGACGACGACCGGGTGGTCGGTGCAGCCGTCCGGGCCATCCTGCGAGCCCGCCGCAGCGCCGCCTGAGCGGCGACGCAGCGCAGCCGCAAGAGACTGTCCGCAGTCGCCCCCGCTGCGCCGCGTGACGGATGTCCCAGACGTCCTGACCTGACACCCCCGACAGGATGAACCGGTCCGTCGCACTGCCGTCCCGGTCCGCGGGGTTCGCGAAGATGACCTGTGGCGCGGTGGGCGACACCGCTCCGGCCGGCCTACAGGTCGACCCCCGGACCCGTCCGGGACCCGGCAGCGGCTGCGCGAGGGCCGCGGCGAAGGGGGGCTCCGGCCCCGAGGAGAGACGATGAGCAGCGCACCCTGGTGGGCCGACGACGCCGACGCGGCGTCACCCGGCCGCCACGTGGAGGTGCTCCGGCCCCATGTGGAGCTGCACGTGCCGGAGGCAGAGCCCGAGGGCGGCACCACGCGCGGCGTCGTCGTCGGTGCCGGTGTCCTGACCACGGCCGTGCTGCTGACCGGGATCCTCGGCACCGTCACGGCCCGGGACCAGATGTCTCAGCTGCAGGCGGCCGGCGCACCGGCCCGCAGCATCGCTGCCGTCCCACCGACCGATCTCGGCGGGGAGCCGACCGCCGCGCTCGCCGGGGGGCGGGAGCTCACCTCCGCCCCGGCCGACCCTGCCCCGGCCGACCTCCCCCATGTCGCCGCCCCGCGGTCCACCGTGGTCGTCGCTCCGTCCCGCCCGGTGGGGGCCCGCCCGGCGCCCGGCCCCCGGACCTCCGACCACGCCGGACGCCGCCCTGCGACGTCGGGCAGCAAGGCCCCTCGGCCCAGACCCTCCGCCGCCACGGACCCGTCGGGCGAGACCGACGGTCCGCCCGTGATCGCCCTCACCGGGCCGGTGTCCTCCCGTCCGCGCCACACCCCGCGGCCCACCACCGCCGCGCGCCCCCGCTCGGCCCCGGCCAAGGACGGGGACCGGCGCAAGGCCGGAGCCACCCGCCCGGCCGCGAGCCCTCCGGCCGGCCGGACGCGGCGGTGACGTCCGGGTGACGGCCGCAACGGACTCCGGCGAGCCGGCCCCCGACGTGCCCTGGGCGATGCAGCTCGTGGTGCGTCACGACAAGCAGGCGCTGCCGGACGCGGATCTGGTGTGCGCCACCGCCGCCCGGGCCGTCGTGACCCTGCTCGCCGACCCGCGCTCGAGCAGCGGGGAGTGGGCGGCGCCCGTGACCCGCTGGCAGGCGGGGCGGATCCGCAAGCTGGTGCGCCGGGCCCGCGGCACCCGGTGGGACCGGGTCCAGGCCGTGCCGGGCGTCACCGTCGAGGAGGGACGCGCCGCCGTCCGTGCCTGCGTGCCCGGCCCCGCCCGCCCCTTGCCGCCCGAGCTGGACGCCCTGCAGGTGAGCGGGACGAGCTTTCCGCCGCAGAAGCCGCGGGAGGGCGACGCCGGGATCGCAGGGCCGTCGGCACCCGTGGTCACCCTGGCGACCAGCCCCTACGCCGACATGACGACGGGCAAGGCCGCGGCCCAGTGCGGCCACGGCGCCCAGCTCGCGCACGAGACGTTGCGCTCCGCCCCGGAGCTGGCGGGCGTGCTGCAGGCCTGGGCGGCGGACGGCCATCGGGTGCGGGTGACCCACCCCGACGAGGCCGGGTGGGCCCGGCTCGCAGGGGCGCCGGTGAGCGTGACCGACGCCGGTCTCACCGAGCTCGACGGGCCCACCGAGACGATCCGCGCCTGGTGGTCCTGAACGGCCGAGGCCCGGGGGCGGACGGTCAGCGGCGTCGGGCGCGCTGGACCTCGGCATACATCCGGTCGAGCTGCTCGGCGCACCGCTCCTGCACCGCCCGACGCCGGACCTTCAGCGTCGGCGTGAGCAACCCGTCCTCGGTGGTGAGCCGCAGGCCGAGGGGCTCGACCGCGCGGATCTGCTCCTGACCGGGCAGGTCGGCGTTGATCCGGTCGACGTGGGCGCGCACCTGCGCCAGGGCGTCGTCGCCGGCTCCGTCGGCCAGCTGCACCATCGCCACCAGGCAGGGGCGGCGATCGCCGATGACCACGGCGTGCTCCACGGCGGGGTGCTCGGCGATGCGAGCCTCGATCGGCGCCGGGGCGACGTTCTTGCCCTGCTGGGTGACCACCAGGTCCTTGAGCCGGTCGGTGATGGTGACGAAGCCGTCCTCGTCGATCTCGCCGACGTCGCCGGTGCGCAGCCATCCGTCGACGACGGCCTCGCGCGTCGCCTCCTCGTCGCGCCAGTAGCCGTCCATGACGTTGGGCCCGCGATACAGCAGCTCGCCCTCGTCGCCCACCCGCATCTCACCGCCCTCGATCACCCGGCCCACCGTCCCGAAGCGCGTCGCCCCGGGGCAGTTGAACGTCATCAGCGGACCGGTCTCGGTCATGCCGTAGCCCTGGGACACGAGCAGCCCCCCGGCCCAGAAGAACTCCTCGACCTCCCGCCGCAGCGGGGCACCACCCGCGGCGAGGACGGACTTGGTGCCCCCCACCGCGTCCCGGATGTTGTGCAGCACCAGACGGTCCGCGACGGCGAGCCGAGCCCGCAGGCCGCGGGGGAGAGGCTCGCGTGCCATCCGCCGCCGGCCGACCTCGGCGCCCACGCCCACGGCCCAGTCGAACAGGTGACGCCGCACCGGGGTGCGCGAGGCCATGGCCTGCGCCGTGGCGTAGACCGTCTCGTACAGCTTGGGAACGGCCACCAGCCCGGTCGGGCGTGCCTCGACGAGCTGGGCGGCGACGGTCTTGGGGTCGCGGACGTAGGTGTTGAGCGCGCCGTGGGAGAGCACGAAGTAGGTCCACGCCCGCTCCAGCGCGTGCGACAACGGCAGGAAGGCCAGGCTGCTGTCGTCGGGGCCGAAGTCGAAGAAGGCGTCCACGGCGTGGATCTGGTGGATCATCGCGCGGTGGCTGAGGGCCACGCCCTTGGGGGTGCCGGTGGTCCCGGAGGTGTAGATGATCGTCGCCAGGTCCTCGGGGCGACCGGCCGCGGTGCGCCGCTCGACCTCGGCGGCCAGCGCCTCGTCCTCGGTGGCCAGCAGCGAGCTCCACGCGACGTACGCCGTGCCTGCCCGGTCCTGCCGGGCTGCGTCCCCCGCCAGGTCGTCGGCCGGGTCGTCGGCCGCCTCGAGGTCGCAGACCAGCCGCACGTCGGCGAGCTCGGTGGCCAGGGCCAGCGCGGTGGACCGGGCCCGCTCACCGCCGCCCACGACGATCGCGACGGCTCCGCTGTGCCGCACGACGTGGCGTGCCTCGTCGGCGGTGGCGGTGGGATAGACCGGGACGGGCACCGCGCCCACCGCCTGGCAGGCGAGGTCGACCACGGTCCACTGCGGGCAGTTGGGCGCCCACAGGGCCACCCGGTCGCCGACCTGCACCTCCCGGGCCACGAGGGCCTGGGCGAGTGCGCGGACCCGGTGGCCGAGCTCGGCGTAGGTCCACGTCGTCGCGCCCTCGCCGAGGACCCGCGCCGCGGGCCGGTCGGCATGGTCGTGCACGACCCGGGCGAAGACGCGAGCCAGATGATCCTCGGACAGGCGCGGCGGTGTCATGGCGGCTCAGGCTCCCTGCAGGGTCGGGGTCGGCACGGTCACGCTATCGGACGCGGGGCCGTTCTCACGGGCGAGACGGGTCGATCGTGACGCTGGCGTAGATCGCGTCGACGACGTCGGCGAACTCCCGCTCCAGCCGCTGGCGGCGCACGAACGGCGAGGCGGTCCGCTGCCCGAGCGTGCGCAACGAGGTGGGGGTGAGCCGGAAGGCGCGGACCTGCTGGTCGTGGGCCAGGCTCGCGTTGGCGCTGCGGATGGCGTCACCGACGGCGCGCACGACGAGCGGGTCGCCGAGGATCACGGCGTCGTCGGGGTCGTCGGGCAGCCCGCCCGCCGCCCGGAGGGACCGGGCGACGTCCAGGTTCGGCTGGACGACCGCCGCGATGCACGGACGCCCGTCGCCGACCACGATCACGTCGGCGACCACGGGGTGGGCACGCAGCCGGGACTCCACCAGGTGCGGCGCGACGTAGTGCAGGGACTCGGTGACGATCATGTCGTCCAGGCGGCTGGTCAGGTGCAGGTAGCCCTCGGCGTCCACCCGCCCGATCTGACCGGTGTGCAGCCACCCGTCCTCCAGGGCGCGCTGGGTCTCGGTCGGCATGCCGAAGTAGCCCCGCATCAGTCCCGGCCCGCGCAGCAGCACCTCGCCCTCGTCGTCCAGGCGCAGCTCCACGCACGGCAGCGGGCGGCCCACCGAGCCTGCCCGGGTGCCGCCAGGGACGTTGACGGTCGCGAGGACCCCGGCCTCCAGCGTGGTCCAGCCCCGGTGCGCGGGGATGCCGGCCAGCTCCAGCAGGTGCATCAGGTCCGGCGGGGCGCCGGTGCCGCCCACGACGAACAGGTCCTTGGGTCCGCCGAGCGCGCGGCGCACCCGTCGCGCCACCAGGGCGCGCGCCACCGGGACCCGCAGGTGCTCGATGGTCGAGCGGGCCCGGCCGGCGTTGATGCGCTGCCCCTCGACGGTGGCGACCTCGCGCGCCCAGCCCACCCAGCCGCGACCGAAGGTCACGGACCGCGCCTGGTCCTCCAGCGCCCCCAGCACCAGGGAGCGCAGCACCGGCATGGTGGTCATCAGCATGGTCGGCCGGGTGGTCCGCAGCACCTGCGGCACGTCCTCGAGGCGGGGGACCAGGGTGGTGGAGCCGCCCGACAGCAGGGCGAGCAGGCTGCTGCCGTGCTGGAGGCTGTGGTGCAGGGGCAGGGTCGCCACCTCGTGCAGGGGGTCGACCACCGCGAAGGCCGCGGCGATCGCCTTGACCGTCGCCAGCGTGGACCGGTGGCTGAGGACCACGCCGCGCAGCTCGCCCGCCCCGCCGACGGTGTAGTCGATGACGGCGATGTCCTCCGGGCTCCAGGTGTCCCGTCGTCGCTGGGCCTCGGCCGCCGTCGCGACGTCGAAGGGCGCGGCCATGAGCCGGGCCCAGGAGAAGGTGCCCTGCGCGCCCACCTCCGCCCCCAGCTCGTCGACGGCGGTCCCCATGGACAGCACGCTCAGGTCGTCGAGCAGCGGCACCACCGAGGGGTTCTCGTCGAAGCAGACCACGACGCGCAGCGACGGCAGCCGCTCGGTCAGCTGGGCGAGATGGTCGACGAGCACCTCGCCGGACACGAAGGCCGCCCGGGTCTCGGTGGCCCGCAGGATGGCGGCGAGCTCCTCCACGGGGGTGCTCGGCCCGAGGTGCAGCGCCACCCCCGAGGCGGCCATGACCGCGAGCTCGGCGACGAGCCACTCGGCGCGGTTGTCGGACACGATGACCGCGGAGTCCCCGGGGTGCAGCCCCGCCGCGATGAGCCCGTGACAGACGTGACGGACCTGCGCCGCGAGGTCGGCATACGTCAGCTCGACCCACCCGTCGGCCACGCGCGACCGCACCGCCACCGCGTCCGGGTGCTCGGCGGCGCGGGCGAACACGTGCGCGGCGAGGTGGTCGATCATGCCGCGGCCGGGCCTGCTGGGGTCACGGTGCCGCAGCGTAGTGCGTCCGGCCTGGTCACGCGGGCAGGACCCGGAGCACCTGCTCCCAGGCGCCTGCCGGGAGCAGGTGGCCGCAGCCGTCCACCACCACGACCCGGGCGCTGGCCCGCCGGGCCACGGCGGCGGTGAGGGCGGCCGGGGGCGCGAGGACGTCGTCCTCGCCGACGGCCACGGCCAGGGGCGTGGCGTCGATCCGGTCGAGGTAGTGCTGGGGAAGCGGGCGGGGCGTGCGGATCGTCTTGCACCCGCGACCGACCAGGGTGGTCCACGCGACGGCCCGCTCGGTGACGGGCTCGCCGGGCGCGTGGAGCTGCCGCAGCAGGGCCTGCGCGGCGGCGTCCGAGGCGTGCAGCGACCAGCGGGTGTGGTCCCGGGCCAGCGCGGGGGAGGCGGTGGGTGCCAGCAGGCCGCCGGGGGAGACCAGCAGCCGGGACCGCACCCGCGGGTGGGCCGTGGTCAGCGCGACGCGGGCGCCGAGCGAGGTGCCGACCAGCACCACCTCGTCGTCGCCCTCGGTCAGGTCGAGCACCGCGTCGAGCCAGGCGGAGTACCACCCCGTGCTGTCGCGGTGCGGACGGCACGGATGGGACAGGCCGGGCTGCCCGGGCAGGTCCAGGGCCCACACCGTGCCGTGCCGGGCGAGCGCCTCGAGCGGGCCGCGGGTGACCGCGGCGCACGCGCCCGTGCCGGGCAGCCACACGAACCGCGGCGGCCCCTCGCCCAGCACCGTGACGTGCGTGGGCACCGGCGTGTCCGCGACGAGCGGCTCGACGACGAGGGTTCGGTGGGGGTGCTGCCACTGCGCCAGAGCCTCGACGCACCACCGGGTCACGGCCTCGCGTCCGGCGGGCGAGCGGTAGGCGTCCATCACGGGAGGGAACACTACCGGCGACCAGGGGAGCGGTCCGGACCGGTCCGCGCCAGGTCCCCACTAGGCTGGGCACCTGCGCGCCCCCGTAGCGACCTCGAAGGATGACCCATGGCTGCCGACAGCACCCCCACCACCGCGACGCCCCGCGAGGACAACCTCGCCCTCGCCCGCAGCGCCGGCACGATCGTGGCGGAGCTCATCGGCGCGATCGGCGAGGCGGACGCCCAGGCCTTCGGGCAGGCCCACGCCGACCTGGCCACCTGGTGCCAGTTCGAGCTGATCACCGCCGCGGTCGCCAAGGAGCAGGTGCTCTATCCCCTCGCGGCGCAGGCCCCCGAGGCGGCGCTGCTGGTGCAGGCGCTCGTCGCCGACCACCGGGTCATCGCCGGTCTGGTCGACGCGATCAACGCCGCCCAGGACGCGGCCCGGCTCGCGGGCGACGCCCAGGCGCTCGCCGTCCTGCTGCGCGCCCACCTGGCCAAGGAGGACCAGCTGCTGCTGCCCGTCCTGCAGGCCCGCCCCGACTTCCCCGAGGCGTATGCCGAGATGCGGCGCGCCGCCGACCGGCTCGCCCAGGACTACGCGGCGAACGTGGCCGCCGACGTCGAGGCCGCCCACGCCCGGCCGAGCAGCTGCGGCTCCGGCGGCGGCGGGTGCGGCGGCTGCGGGTGCGGCTCCGGCGGCGGGGGCTGCGGCTCCGCCGACGACGGTCGCACCGAGGAGCGGCGGGCCGCGGACAAGGCCGCCGTCACGGTGACCAAGGTCGACTGATCCTGTTCCATCCCCTCGCCACCTGGTGGGCCGCGGCGCCGGTCGTCCTGGCCTCGCTGGCCCTGCTGGTCCTGCCCGGCCTGGCCCTGCTGATCCCCGCCCGGGTCCCGCCCTGGCTCGCCGTCGGGGCCGCTCCCGCCGCGTCGGCCGGGGTGGCCGCCCTGGCGATCACCTGGACCACGTGCCTCGGGATCGGCTGGGGCGCCGGGCCGCTCGCGCTCACCGCGCTGGTCGGGGGAGGGGCCCTGTGGGTCCTCGGGCGCCACTGGACCCGGCTGGCCCGACCGGCCCCGGCCGACGCCGGCCGGGTCGCGACATACGCCCTGGCCACGACGGGCACGGTCGCCGCCTCCTGGGTGGTCCTCGCCGGCGCGGTCGGGCGACCCGACGCGCTGCAGCAGTCCCACGACGCGGGCTTCCACGTCAACGCCCTCGCCCGGGTGCTGGCCACGGGTGACGCCGGCTGGTTCACCGTCGGGGCGACTGCCGCGCCCGGGTCGACCCGCACCTTCTATCCCAGCGGGCTGCACGCCCTCGGCGCGCTCCTCGCCCAGCTCACCGGCGCGCACCCCGTGGTCGTGCTGAACACCCTCGTCGTCGTGCTCGCCGCGATCGTGTGGCCGGTCGGGATGCTCACCCTGCTGCGCACCACCAGCCGGGACCCGCGGTCGGCGGTGGCGGTCGCCGCGCTGCTCCCCGTTACGCTGGTGTTCCCCACGCTGCTGATGAACTTCGGCGTGCTGTGGTCCAACCTGGCCGGCCTGGCCCTGGCCCCCGCCCTGATGGCCCTGGCGGTGCGCACCTGCCGCCCGGGCTACCTGCGCCCCCGGGCCGTCCTCGCGCTGGTCGTGGTCGTCTGCGGGCTCGGCGTCGGCGTCGTCCACCCCGCCGCCCTGCTCAGCGCCCTGCTCCTCGTCGCCCCGCTCGTCGTCGGCACCCTGTGGACCGGCACCGTGCGCTCCTTCGTCGGGCACCCCTTGCGGCGGCGCCGGGTGCTGCAGGCGCTCGCCGTCGCCTCCGTCGGGCTGGTCGTCGGGGCCGTGCTGGTGGCCCGGACCCCGACGGTGCGCTCCCTGGTGCACAGCCGCTCGCGCACGGTGACCACCGCGGACGTGGCCGTGGCCGAGATCCTCACCCTCGGGACCCACCTGACCCCCGGCTGGCTGGTGCTCGCACTGTTGGTGCTCGCGGGCGTCGTCGTCAGCCTGTGGCGGGGCCGGCCCTGGGTGCCCGTGGGTCTCGTCCTGGTCGCGACCTGCTACGTCTGCGCGGCGTCGATCGACACCGGCTGGGGGACGCTGGTCACCGCGCTGTGGGACCGCGAGCCCTACCGGGTGGCCGCCGCGATCGCCATACCGGCCCTGCTGCTCGCGGGCCAGGGGGCCGCCGGGCTGGTCGACCTCGGGCGGCGCCTGCCGGGCCTGGGCGGCCGCCCCGTCGTCGGGCAGACTGTCGCCGCCGTGCTCGTCGCCACCCCGGTCCTGCTGGGCTGGCCCTCCGGCGTCGCCTCGGCCCAGCGGCTGATCGGCCACAACTACGGCGACCAGCAGTGGTGGCGGACGGTCGTCTCCCGGCGGGAGGCGCAGACCTATGCCGAGGTGCTGGGGCCGCGGACCGACGGGCGGGCGGTCGCGGGCGATCCCTTCGGCGGCGGGCAGTGGGCCGGGGTGCTGTCCGGGCACCCGGCGACCTTCGCGCACTTCGGCGGGAGGTACGACGGCGACCACGGGGTGCTGCGGATGCACCTGCGGGAGCTGACGCCGCAGGTCTGCGCGGCGGCCCGCCGCCTGGACGTGGGCTACGTCGTCGAGGACACCGACCTGGTCTGGGCCGACGACCCGCGCCGCGTCCTGTTCGCCGGGCTGCACGGGCTGGCCGGGGTTCCCGGGCTCACCCGCATCGGTGGTACGGGCACCGTCTCGGTCTACGCGCTCACCGGCTGCTGACCGCGGGCGACCTATCCTGGAGGGCGTGCCCGAGCAGACCCCCCACCGTCGTCGCCCCCGTCGTGGCAGCGGACGCCCCCCGCAGACCCCCGAGGAGCGCGAGGCGTCGCGGGCCCGCAGGCTGGAGCGGCACGCCCGCCGCCGGGCGCTGGTCCCCGAGATCACCTATCCCGAGCACCTGCCCGTCGTCGCGCGCAAGGACGACATCGCCGCCGCGATCCGCGACCACCAGGTCGTCGTCATCGCCGGCGAGACCGGGTCCGGCAAGACCACCCAGATCCCCAAGATCTGCCTGGAGCTCGGCCGCGGGATCCACGGCACGATCGGCCACACCCAGCCCCGGCGGATCGCCGCGCGCAGCGTCGCCGAGCGCATCGCGGAGGAGCTGGGCCACCCGATCACCGGTGACCGGGTCGACGGGCAGGAGCGGCCGATCGGCTACCAGGTGCGCTTCGGCGACCACGCGACGCGGGACACCCTGGTCAAGGTGATGACCGACGGCATCCTGCTCGCGGAGATGCAGCACGACCGCGACCTGCGGCGCTACGACACGATCATCATCGACGAGGCCCACGAGCGGTCCCTCAACATCGACTTCATCCTGGGCTACCTCAAGCAGCTGCTACCGCGCCGCCCGGACCTGAAGGTGATCGTCACGTCGGCGACCATCGACCCGGAGCGGTTCGCCGCGCACTTCGCCGCCGCCGACGGCACCCCGGCCCCGATCATCGAGGTCTCCGGCCGCACCTATCCCGTCGAGGTGCGCTACCGCCCGCTGGAGCGTGAGCTGCCCACGGGCCGGAGCGAGTCCGTCGACCAGGTCACCGGCATCGTCGACGCGGTCACCGAGCTGTGGACCGAGGCGGGCGCCGGCGACGGCTCCGACCAGGACGTCCTCGTCTTCTGCTCCGGGGAGCGCGAGATCCGCGACGCCGCCGAGGCGCTGGAGGGTCTGCGGCTGCCGGGCACCGAGATCCTGCCGTTGTACGCCCGCCTGTCCAGCGCCGAGCAGCACCGCGTCTTCTCCCGGCACACGGGCCGCCGCGTGGTCCTCGCCACCAACGTCGCCGAGACCTCCCTGACGGTTCCCGGGATCCGGTACGTCGTGGACACCGGGGTCGCCCGCATCTCGCGCTACAGCCAGCGCACCAAGGTCCAGCGGCTGCCGATCGAGCCGGTCTCCCGGGCCAGCGCCGCCCAGCGGGCCGGCCGCTGCGGCCGCGTGAGCGACGGCATCTGCATCCGGCTCTACTCCGAGGAGGACTTCGCCGCGCGGCCGGAGTTCACCGACCCGGAGATCCTGCGCACCAACCTCGCCAGCGTCATCCTGCAGATGATCTCCCTCGGCCTGGGCGACGTCGCGCGGTTCCCCTTCGTCGACCCACCGGACTCCCGCCAGGTCGCCGACGGGCTCAACCTGCTGCTCGAGATCGGCGCGATCGACGCCGCGTCGGCCGGGGCCGAGGGGCGCGGCGGGCGCCGGCTCACGGCATACGGCCGCCAGATCGCCGCCCTCCCGGTGGACCCGCGGCTGGCCCGGATGATCCTCGAGGCCCACGAGAACGGCTGTCTCGCCGAGGTGCTCGTCATCACCGCCGCCCTGTCCATCCAGGACCCCCGCGAGCGACCGGCCGACAAGCAGGCCCAGGCCGACCAGCAGCATGCGCGGTTCACGGACGAGCACAGCGACTTCATCACCTGGCTCAACCTGTGGGGCTACCTCCAGGACCGGCAACGCGAGCTGTCCGGCTCGGCCTTCCGCCGCACCTGCAAGCAGGAGTACCTGCACTACCTGCGGATCCGGGAGTGGCAGGACCTGCACGCGCAGCTGCGGCAGGCCTGCAAGACCCTGCGCCTGGAGCCCAACACCGGCCCCGCCTCCGCCGACGCGATCCACCAGGCCCTGCTGTCCGGGCTGCTGTCGCACATCGGCCTGCGCGACGCCGAGAAGCGCGAGTACGCCGGCGCCCGCGGCGCCCGCTTCGCCATCCAGCCCGGGTCGGTGCTGCACCGCCGGCAGCCGGACTGGGTGATGTCGGCCGAGCTGGTCGAGACCACCCGGCTGTGGGCCCGCACCAACGCGCGCATCGACCCCGCCTGGGCCGAGCGCCTCGGCTCCCACCTGGTCCGGCGCTCGTATGCCGAGCCCCACTGGTCCCGCAAGCGCGCCTCCGGGGTCGCCCTGGAGCGGGTGACGCTCTACGGCGTTCCCCTGGTCGCCGGGCGCACCGTCGGGCTGGGCCACGTTGACCCCGAGCTCGCGCGCGAGCTGTTCATCCGGCACGCGCTGGTGGAGGGCGACTGGGACACCCACCACGAGTTCTTCCACGCCAACCGTGCGTTGCTCGCCGAGGTGGCCGAGCTGGAGGAGCGGGCCCGCCGCCGCGACATCCTGGTCGACGACGACGAGCTGTTCGACTTCTACGACGCCCGGATCCCGCAGACCGTCGTCTCCGGGCGGCACTTCGACTCGTGGTGGAAGCAGGCTCGTCGCGAGCAGCCCGAGCTGCTCACCTTCACCGAGGACGTGGTCGTCGCCGAGGGCGCCGACACGAGCGTCTCCGCGGGTTTCCCGCAGCAGTGGGTGCAGGGCGACCTGACGCTGCGGCTGACCTACCAGTTCGAGCCGGGCGCCGACGCCGACGGCGTGACCTGCCACATCCCGGTGGAGGTGCTCAACCGGGTCCGCGACGAGGGCTTCGACTGGCTGGTGCCCGGGATGCGCGAGGAACTCGCGACCGCCCTGATCCGGGCGCTGCCCAAGGCCACCCGCAAGCACCTGGTCCCCGCCCCTGACCACGCCCGCGCCGCCCTGGCCGCGGCCGACCCCGCGGCCGGGGACCTGACCGACGAGCTGGCCCGGGTGCTGCGCGGGCGGGTGGGGGTCGTCATACCGCCGGGGGAGTGGGACTGGGACAAGGTGCCGGACCACCTGCGGATGACCTTCCGCGTGGAGGACCGCCGCGGCCGAACGCTGGGCGAGTCCACGTCGTTGGAGGGCCTGCGCCGCCGGCTCGCGCCCCAGGTCCGTCAGACCATGGCGTCGGCGGCCGCCTCGATCGAGCGGACCGGGCTGACCACCTGGGACTTCGAGTCCCTGCCCGCGACCTTCGAGCAGCGGGTCCCGGGCGGGCGCACGCTGCACGGCTATCCGGCTCTGGTCGACCGCGGCACCTCGGTCTCGGTGCAGGTGCTCGCCACCGAGCGCGAGGCCGCGGTGGCCTCCCGGCTGGGGCTGCGCCGACTGCTCCTGCTCGACATCACCCCGCCGTGGAAGCGCGTGCTCGCGGTCCTCACCAACCAGCAGAAGATCGCCCTCGGGCACAACCCGCACGGCTCGGTCCCGGCGCTGCTCGACGACTGCCTCGCGGCCGCGATCGACTCGATCGTCGCGCAGTCCCCCGAGCTGCGGGACCAGGCGACCGGCATCGTCCGGGACAAGGCGGCGTACGACGAGGTCCTGCGCCGGGTGCGCCAGCTCGCGTCGGCCCGGGTGATCGAGGTGATCGAGCTGGTCGAGCCGGTCCTGGTGGCCGCCCGGGAGGCGCGGCTCGCCCTGGACCGGCTGTCGCCGGCGGCCCGGCCGATGCGGGACGACATGGCCGCCCAGCTCGACGCGCTGGTCCATCCGGGGTTCGTGGCCGAGGTGGGTCATGCCCGCCTGCGCCACGTCGCCCGCTACGTCCGGGCGATCTGCTGGCGCGCGCAGAAGGGCCCGGACGACATGCGTCGGGACGCCGAGCGTCAGGCCGTCGTGGCCACGGTGGAGCGGGAGCGGCGGACCTTCCTCGAGGGGCTGCGCCCGTCCCGTGTGGACGACCCCGACGTGCAGGAGATCCGGTGGATGGTCGAGGAGCTGCGGGTGTCGCTGTTCGCCCAGCCCCTGGGGACGGCGCACCCGGTCAGCGAACAGCGCATCTACAAGGCCATGGACGCCGCGGAGGCCCGCCACCCGGGTGAGTGACGCAGGGTGCTGCGATTGCTCCGAAGGTATGGCTCTCGCGAGGAAATCTGCATCCCGGTCGACCCCCGGTTCAGCGCCGGCCCGAGACCGCCTGTACCCACAGTGCCCATGAGGCGTCGCCACGTGATGGGGGTATGGCATTCGGGGCGCGTCTGCGCGGCCGTCCAGGGCGCTCCTCCTCAGGTCCTCACCCGCGGCGCGCTGACGGGCACCGTCCGCTGTCGTCGCGCTCCGCAGCGGCCCGTGCGCGAGGGCCTGCCCACCCAGTACCTTGCGGTCCGGCAGTGGCACCAGTGCGTCCATCGCCCTGGGACCTGACCTCGGAAGGTGGAGATGTGACGCAGCGCCGAACCTCGCAGGCACAGCCCGCGACCCGCGCGGGACGTCGCGCCGAGCGCGGCCGCCGCCGTGACCGTCAGCGCAAGGTGGCCGGGATGGCCGCCCTGAGCATCGCGCTGGCCGGAGGCGCCGCAGCCGCGGCGCCTCACCTGATGCACCTGGCGAAGTCCGACGACGGGCCGGGGACCAGCCGGGTCGCCAGCGCCCAGACGACCTGCGCCACCATGACCTCCCTCGACGTGGCCGTGCCCCCGGCCCTCTTCGCCGCCACCCAGGAGGCCGCCGACGAGGCATCGGACCGCAAGGGCGGCTGCGTCACCTATCGCCTCCGTCCGGTCACGGCGGCGCTGGCCGCCCAGCGCGGCGGCGGCGCGGGCGGCGCGCCTGCTCAGCCCGGTGCCACCCCGGCCCAGCCCGCCGGCGCGGTCACCTCCGCCGGTCAGCCGCCCGTCGCCGGCACGCCGGCGCAGCCCGCCGGCGCCTCCTCCGCGGCCCCGTCCTCGGGGGTGCCTGCCGGCGGTCCTGCTCCCGCGCCCGGCTCGGCTGCCGCGCCCGGCTCGGCTCCCGCGGCCCAGGAGCCCGTGGTCGGTGCCGTCGACGGGTGGTTCACCGACTCCGAGGCCTGGGTGCCCGCCGCCGAGCGCGGCCGGGTCTCCCGACCCGTCGCCTACTCACCCGTGGTCCTCGCCGTCCCGGCGGGCGTGGGCGCGTCCGGTCAGCTCACCCCGCAGCAGGTGGGGATGCTCGCCCAGGGGCCGATGCGCTTCTCCGAGCCCGCCGAGAGCACGCCCGCCCTGCTGTCCCTGCTGACGTTGCGCCAGAGCAGCGACCCCGCGGTCGGCGAGGCGGTGCGCGCACTCAGCCGCCGGACCGTCTCGGAGTCCGAGCTCGAGGCCTCCCTGTCGGCCCCGCCGACGCAGGCGCTGGTCTTCCCCAGCACCGAGCAGCGCATCGCCCAGCTCGCCAAGCAGACCGGGCGGCCCCTCACCGCGGCCTGGCTGCCCGGGGCGGTTCCCATGGAGAGCTACTCGCTCGTGACCCGCACCCAGGACCCCGCCCGTGTCGCGGCCCTCGACGCCCTCGTCGAGGCCTTCGCCGGGGACACGGTGCGCAAGTCGCTGGTCGACCAGGGCTTCCGGACCTCCCCGCAGGCCGCGCCGGCCGGAGCAGCGCCCGTCACCGGGGTGCCCGCCTCGCTCGCGCCGCCCGCCCCCGTCGACCCGGGCAAGGTCGCCGGGACGATGGACGCCTGGGCCGGTGCCCGCCGGGACGGCCGCTACATCATCGCCGTCGACACCTCCGGATCGATGGACTCCGCCGCCAAGGGGGGCAAGCGTCGCATCGAGCTGGCCACGGGAGCGCTCGCCGTCGCGCTGCGCTCGGTCCCCGTGACCAGCGAGGTGGGCCTGTGGTCGTTCTCCGCCGCCAGGGCGCAGGGCGGGCAGGACTGGGCCGAGCTCGTGCCCATGGGGTCCCTCCAGCTCCCGGCCACCCGGGACGCGCTCGCCAAGGCCGGTGCGGGTCTGGTCGACCCGGCCACCCCGCCGCGTGGCGGGACGGGCCTGTACGACACCACCGTCGCCGCCTACCAGGCGGTCCGGGACCGCTCCGACGCCCGCCACGAGGGCATCGCTCTCGTGCTCACCGACGGCAAGAACGACGACGACAGCGGTGGTCGTACCATTGAGCAGGCGATTGCCGACCTCGGCCGCCTGCAGGACCCCGCACGTCCCGTGCGCCTGGTCCTCGTGGGCGTCGGGGAAGAGCCTGACAAGGCCACGCTCGACCGACTGGCGGCGAGCGTCGGGGGGCTGTCCTACACCAGCGAGACGGTAGAGGCACTGGGACAGATCCTGCCCAAGGCCCTCACCCTGCAGCTGACCGATGGGACGAAGTGATCGATCGATGACCGCAGCCACAGTGCCGGAGCTGTCCCGGCGCACCTTCCTGCTGGGCCTTGCCGGCGCCGGACTCCTGACGGGCTGCGCCTCCGGCGACGACGAGGGCGCCGCGTCCGCCAAGGCTGCCAAGGGCGTGGTCGGCCTCGCCGTCTCCAGCCTCGCCAACCCGTTCTTCATGACCCTGGTCGACCGGGCCCAGGACGAGGCCGCCCGCCTCGGGATCCGGCTCAAGATCACCGACGCCCAGGACGACGCCTCCCGGCAGGCCTCCCAGCTCCAGGACCTCGCGGTCAAGGGCATCGGCCAGCTGGTCGTCAACCCGGTCGACTCCGACGCGCTCGCGACCCCGGTCAAGCGCCTGCGCGAGCGCGGGACCAAGGTCGTCGCCATCGACCGGCGGATCACCGACGCCCAGGGCGTCACCTGCATCGCGAGCGACAACGTGCGCGGCGGGGCCATCGCGGCCCAGGCGCTCGCCAAGGCGCTCGGGGGCAAGGGTGAGGTCGCGGTCCTGCAGGGCGTCGTCGCGACCTCCAGCTCGCGGGAGCGGCACAAGGGTTTCGTCGAGGAGCTCGCCAAGCACCCCGGCATGCGGGTCGTGGCCACCCAGCCCGCCGGGTTCCGCCGGGTGGAGGGCCTGGACGTGGCCACCAACGTGCTGCAGGCCCACCCTCACCTCAACGGGATCTTCGCCGAGAACGACGAGATGGCCCTCGGGGCGCTGCAGGCCCTGGGCGGCCGTGCCGGCCTGGGCGTCAAGGTCGTCGGCTTCGACGGGACCCGTGAGGCCATCGAGGCCGTGGCCCTCGGTCGGATGACCGCCACCATCGGTCAGGACGTCGCCGCCATGGGGACGCTGGCCCTGCGCGCCGTCGTGGACGCCAAGGGTGCCCCCGCCCCCGGCAGCATCGTCGACCAGGCCGTGGTGGCCATCACCCGGGCCAACGCCCGCTCGCTGCTCGCCCACGCCTGACGTGGTGTCCCCGACCCTCCCTCACCCGCCCACCGGCGCCCCGCCCCGGCTCGAGGTCGCCGGCCTGACCCGGACCTTCGGCACGCTGCGCGCCCTCCAGCACGTCGACCTGGCCATCGCGCCCGGTGAGGCGCACGCCCTGCTCGGCGAGAACGGCGCCGGCAAGTCCACGCTCATCCGGATCGTCTCCGGCGCCGAACGGCCGACCGGGGGCGTCGTGCGGATCGACGGACAGGAGGCGGTGCTGGCGGGGCCTTCCGACGCCGTGCGGCGCGGCATACGCACCATCCACCAGCACCCGACCCTGATCGAGCAGCTCAGCGTCGAGGACAACCTCGCGCTGCCCCGCCCCCCCGTGCGACGGGGACTGATCGACCGAGCCGCGGTGCGCCGGCAGGCCGAGGCGGCCCTGGCGATCCTGGGCCTGGACCTCGACCCGACCACCCCCGTGGCCCGGCTGCGCGTAGACCTGCGACAGCGGGTGGAGATCGCCCGCGCCCTCGCCCGGGGTGCGGGGCTGCTGATCCTCGACGAGCCGACCGCGGTCCTGTCCGACGAGGAGACCGCCGCCCTCCTGCAGACCTTGCGCGAGGTCACCCGGCAGGGAGTCTCGCTGCTCTACGTGACGCACCGGTTGGAGGAGATCGCCCAGCTGTGCGACCGGGTCAGCGTGCTGCGGTCCGGGCGGATGGTGACCACCCTCCCGGGAGACGCCCCGGTGACCGACCTGGCCGCCGCGGTGACCGGACGCCCCGTCGCCGGCCTCTACCCCGCCACCCGTCCCCCGGCGCCGACGGGGCAGGCGGCGACCCGACCGCTCCTCGTGGCCGAGGACCTGGCGGTGCCGGGCGTCCTCGCCCCGACCACCGTGGAGGTGCGCCCGGGGGAGGTCGTCGGGGTCGAGGGCGGAACCCCGACGACGCGCAGCGCCCTGCTGCGGGCCCTCGTCGGGGGGATTCCCCAGGCGCGGGGACAGGTCCGGATCGGCGAGCGCACGATCCGGCCCGGGCAGGTGAACGAGGCCATCCGGGCGGGGGTGGGCTACGTGCCGGCCGACCGCCAGGGCGCGGGGCTGGTGCCGCAGGCCTCCGCGGCGGACAACCTCTGGTACGGCGTCCTCACCCGGGGCGGGTCGACGTCCGACGGTCCGTCGCGCGCCGAGCAGATCGCGGCGGTCCGCGAGCGGCTCGCGATCGCCGCCCCGTCGATGGACGACCCGGTCGCGCGGCTGTCCGGTGGCAACCAGCAGAAGGTCGTCGTCGGCCGGTGGGTCGCCGCCCACTCCCAGGTCCTCGTGCTCGACGAGCCCACGCGCGGCGTGGACGTCGGCGCGCGCGAGGTGATCTACCAGGTCGTCACCGAGATCGTCGCCCAGGGCGGAGCGGTGGTCCTGGCGAGCAGCGACCGCCAGGAGATGGACGCCCTGTGCACCCGCACGATCGGCGTGCCCGCCCAGGAGCCCGGTGCCCTCGTGGGCTCCGGGGCAGAGCCGAGGAGCAGCCCATGAGGGCGACCGACGACGCCACCGGACGCGGCGAGACCGCCGCCACCGGGGCAGCCCCCGAACCCGCCGTCCCGGCCGAGGAGCGAGTGACCCAGACCGTGGTCAAGAAGTCGATGAGCAAGGCGTCCCGGAAGGCCGCCGCCAAGAAGGTGGCCGCCACCACGTCCGCCGCACGCGGCGTCGCGGCGCGCCCGGCAGGGATGCCACCCGTCGCGACCGACGGCCGGCCGGCCGCCACCACGGCACCCGAGACGGCCCCGCCGTTGCCTGGCCCCCCGATCTCGGCGCCGGCCGCGAAGGAGGCGACGCCTGCCGGCGACGCGCAGCCCACCACGGGGGTTCAGCCACGAGCCGCGCGCACGCCCGGGGTCCCACCTGGACCGACCCCGGCCGCCCCCGCGACGGCCGCACCAGCGACCCCAGCTGCTCCGGGTCCGGACCCGGCCCCGTCGACCCCGCAGTCGGTCGTGCGTCCCCCGGCTCCGGCCGCGCCGGCGACGCAGGCTGCTGCGGCTCCGGCTGGTGTCCCGCAGGGCCCGGCCGCGAAGTCCGTCCCGCAGTCCGCTGCCGCGCCGGCGAAGCAGGCTGCGAAGGGTGTTCCGGCTCCGGCTGCCGTCCCGCAGGCCGTTGCCGCGCCGGCGACGCAGGCTGCTGCGGCTCCGGCTGGCGTCCCGCAGGCCCCGGCCGCGAAGTCCGTCCCGCAGTCCGCTGCCACGCCGGCGAAGCAGGCTGCGGGGCCTGCTCCGGCGCCGGCCGCGAAGGTCACCCCGCCACCAGCGGCGGTCCCGCCGACGCCGGAGCGTGGTGCCACGGCTGCGTCCTCCTCCCCGTCGCCGGGCGGGCGTCTGGGGGCCTGGGCTCGAGGCGCCGGGAGCCAGGTGCTCGCCGCGCCCGCCGGGCTGCTCGCCCTGTGCCTGGTGCTGGCGGTGGTGTCCCCGGACTTCCGGACCCTCGGCAACCTGCTCAACGTCGCCGACCAGACCGCGACCACGGCAGCGCTCGCCCTGGGTCTGACCTTCGTGCTCGTGGTGGGCGGCATCGACCTGTCGGTCGGGGCGGTCGCCGGCCTGTCCGGGGTCCTCGCGGCCCAGTGCGCGCTCGGGCTTGGCCTGCCGTCACCCGTCTGCGTCGTCGCGGCGCCGCTCGTCGGCCTGGTGGCCGGCCTGGTGACCGGCCTCGCGGTCACCAGGCTCGTCATACCCCCCTTCATCGCCACCCTCGCGGGCATGGCGATCTGGCGGGCGGTCGCCGAGATCTCGTGCGACTCCCAGACTCTCGCGGCTCCCGCCGCGATGGCCGGGGTGGGGGAGCGGGTCGCCGGCATACCGGTGACCTTCCTGGTCATGGTGGCGCTCGCCGTCCTCACCCACGCGCTGCTGCGACGCACCGTCCTGGGCCAGTGGCTGTATGCCGTGGGAGGCAACCCCGAGGCCGCCCGTCTGGTGGGCATCCCGGTCGAGCGGACCCGGGTGGCGGCCTACGCGCTGTCGGGTCTGTGCGCCGGCGTCGGCGGTCTGCTGGTCGCCGGGCGGCTGGCGTCGGTGCAGGCCGGGGCCGGGGCCGGGATGGAGCTCGACGCGGTGGCCGCGGCCGTCGTCGGTGGCGCCAGCCTGGCCGGCGGCCGCGGGAGCGCCGCGGGCACGGTGGTCGGCGCCACGGTGCTGGCGGTCATGCACAACGGCCTCAACCTCCTGGACGTCCCGGCCATGTGGCAGCAGATGGCCCTGGGCGTGGTCATCGCCGCCGCGGCCTCCCTCGACGCTCGTCGGCGGGCCCGCGACGGCGACCGGGTGAGCGTGTGACGGCGGCGCCCACCGGCGGCCGTCGGCTCGCGGTCTACGGCACGCTGTGCCCGGGCCGGTCCAACCACCACGAGGTCGCCGACATCCCCGGCACGTGGACGCGGGGCGTCGTCCACGGGCACCTGCTCCCCGAGGGCTGGGGAGCGGCGTCGGGCTACCCCGCCATCGAGCTCGCCGACGACGCGCCGGCCGTGCCGGTCCACGTGCTCACCAGCGAGGCCCTGCCTCGGCACTGGGCGCGGCTGGACGAGTTCGAGGGCCCCGGCTACCGGCGGGTGGGGTGCACCGTCGGCACCGACGACGGACCGGTCCAGGCGGAGATCTACGAGCTCGACCGCTGACCGGGGGCCTCGTGGCGGGTCGTCCCCAGGCCGCGGGGGAGGATCCGCGCGACTGGTCGTCGCGCACCGCCGTGCTCGCCGCTGTGCCGGCGGCTGGCGGGAGCACCCGCTGGACCGCGAGGACCGTCGCGGTGGAATGCCCCTGCCTACTCGTGCGTTGCCTCTGAGGAGACCACTCCGTCCGACCTGGGAGGCAGCCGTGCAGGACCCCACCGGGCTCTACCACTTCGAGAGCGACACCGACCCGCAGCACCTGCGGGCCTCCTCGCTGGTCGTCGCCATGGGGGCCTTCATCGACGCCGGTCACACCGGCCGGCTGATCGGCGACCACCTGCTGGCGACGCTGGACCACTCGGTGGTGGCGACCTTCGACGTGGACCAGATGCTCGACTACCGCGGGCGCCGTCCGGCGATGACCTTCGACCGGGACCGCTACACGGCCTACGACGACCCGACGATCGTGCTCCACCGGGTGCTGGACGCGGACGGGACGCCCTTCCTGATGCTGACCGGCCCGGAGCCGGACTACCAGTGGGAGCGGATGGTCGAGGCCGTCCGCGGGCTGGTCCGGGCCTTCGGGGTCACCCTCACCGTCGGCGTGCACGGCATCCCGATGGGAGTGCCGCACACCCGACCGATCGGGCTCACCCAGCACGCCTCCAGCCCGGCCCTGATCCCGGACAACAACCCGGTCTTCGGCGAGGTGCAGGTGCCCTCGTCGTTCGCCTCGCTGCTGGAGCTGCGCCTGGGCGAGTCGGGCTACGACACGGTCGGGTTCAGCGTCCACGTCCCGCACTACCTGGCTCAGACCGACTTCGCCGACGCCGCCCTGACCGGGTTGCGCGCCGTCGCCGGGGTGACCGGCCTGGCGCTGCCCACCGCCGACCTGGCGGCGGTCGCGGGCGTCAACCGCGAGGCCGTCGACGCCGAGATCGGGGACAACGAGGAGGTCCTCACGGTCGTGCGCGCCCTCGAGGCGCAGTACGACCAGTGGACCCGGGGGCTCGACAAGCCCACCTTGCTCGCCCCCTCGCCCGACGAGCTGCCCACCGCCGACGAGATCGGCGCGGAGTTCGAGCGGTTCCTGCGCACCCACGACGGGCGCCCGGAGGACCGCGGCTGACGGCGCCGGTCCGGGACCACCCGGCAGCAGGCCCGTGCCGAGCCTCGGGGCCGGCACGAGCGGCGCGCGGCGCTCGGTGCCGCCGGGGGGCGTCAGTCCTTGGCCTCGGACCAGCGGTGGACGACCGACACGTCGGCGACGAACCGCACCCGGTCGGTGCCCGCCCAGCGCCGCGCCGCCTGGTCCAGGCTGCGGTGCAGCAGGGCCTCGGCGGCGGCGGCGTGCTCGGTCGGCACGTGCACCAGCAGCTCGTCGTGCAGGCACAGGACGATCTCGGCGTCGAGGGCGCGCCCGCCCGCCCGGACGGTCGCGGCCCAGGCCTTGAACAGCTCGGCGGCCGCGCCCTGGATGACGGCGTTGCGGGCGAAGCGCCCCCGTCCGGCCCGCTGCGCCTCGGAGAGCTCCCCCTGCCACATGGGCACCAGCCGTCCGCCCCAGGTGATCACCGGGTCGCCACGGACCCCGGCCTGGTGCGCCCGGGCTAGGTAGGCCATCGCCGTGGGATAGGCCTCGTCCAGCCGCTTCAACGCCTCGCCGGCCGACCCCGAGGTCTGGCCGTACATCGCGGCGAGCACCGCGATCTTGGCGACGGGCCGCTCCACGCCGAGCTCGGCGCCGACGGGGGAGTAGAGGTCGTCGGCCTGGGTGGCCTGCGCGAAGGCCGCGTCCCGGGCCACGGCGGCGAGGACGCGTGGCTCGATCTGGCCGAGGTCGGCGCGCACCAGGACCCGGCCCGGGTGGGCGGCCACCGCGGGGCGCAGCTCGGCCGGGAGGTTGTGCAGGCCGTTGGCTGCCGTCATCCGTCCGGCTCCGCCGTCGCAGGCCGTCCACTCGCCACGGAGCCGGTCGTCCGGACCGACATAGGTGTCCAGCCAGTGCCAGCCGTAGGTCGTGGCGATGCGCTCGGCCTTGCGCCACGCGAGCAACGCCTCGACGACCGGGTGGGAGCTGCGGTGCGCGGCGAGGGTCCACTTGCGGGTGTCGTCGACGATGACGCCGACCGCGGCGAGCAGCTCCTTGACCTGCAGGGGATTGCGCAGGTCGGTGCGCTCGCGACCGGGCACATGGCGCAGCACCTCCTGGTCGCGACGAGCACGTAGGCCGGCGGCCTGCGCCTCGTCCGTGGGGCGGGGACCGGCTGCGGCGGTGATCAGCTCCTCGACGACCACCCGGTCGACGGGCAGACCGGTGACCTCCAGCTCGGCGCACAGCAGGGCGGCCGCGGACTCGCAGGTCGCCGTGACGAGGAGCCGCTCGGGGGCGCGTCGGGTGCCGCCCGCGGCCGTGGGGGAGGCGGCGGCGTCGACGTGGGCGCGCTGCCGCGCGGCAACGTCGAGCGCGGCCCGGGCCCAGGTCACCAGCCGCTCGGGCGTCCGCTGCCAGGTGCGGTCGGCCGCGTCGGGCCGCAGGTGCCCGTCCCTGGTGACGAGCGCCCCCGGGTCGGGCTCGGGGTCGCCCGCCTCGCCCTGGGTGTGGGCGAAGGCGAACAGGTCCGGCGGTCCCGGGACGGGGACGGTCCGGGGGTCCAGGTCGTGCGCGACCGCCCAGACCGTCGCCGGGTCGGCCCGGTGGCCGCCGCAGAGGACCCGGTGGACCTCGGCGAGGTCCCAGCACCGGGCCAGCCGCACGCCCCGGGCGACGAGCGGACCGGCGTCCTCGCGGGTCTGCCACCAGACCCAGCGGGGCCGGTGCTCCTGCTCCAGCCGGGCGACCTCGGTCACGAGCCGGTCCACGGGGCGGGGCGTCACGAGCACCGACCCGTCCTGGGCCAGCACCGTCCCGACGCCGCCCGCCACGGCGAGCGCGTGGAGGGTGTCAGGAGTGCGCCCGTGGGGTAGGACTGTCACGGATCAAGTGTGCGTCACACCAGAAAGGGAACCCCTCATGGGCCTCATGGACAAGGTGGCCGGGATGGCCATCGACAAGATCGCGGGCAAGAACGCCGTCGACCCGCGTACCGGCCAGACGGCCGGCACCTCTGCCCTCAACGGTCCGGTCGAGGACCTCGTGCAGAAGCTGCTGGACTTCGGCATCGACGGGTTGGGCCCGCTCGAGGGTGCCGCGGCGTTCGCCGACAAGGCGGCCAAGGGCCGCTCGGGCGAGCAGAGCGTGGACGAGATCGTCCGGGCGCACAAGAAGACCGCGGCGGCGGGTGGCTTCGTCACCGGCCTCGGCGGCTTTGCCACCATGCTGGTCGCGCTGCCGGCCAACGTCGTGGAGTTCTACATCGTCGCGACCCGGATGGTCGCCGGCATCGCTCGCGCCCGCGGCTACGACATCGACAAGCCGGAGACCCGCTCGGCGATCCTGCTGACCCTGGTGGGTGCCGACTCCGGCGACGACCTGCTGCGCAAGGCCGGCGTCCTGACCACCGGTCGCATGTCCAGCCTGGCGTCGCAGCACCTGCCGGCGTCCGCGGTCATGATGATCAACAAGGGCGTGGGCTTCCGCCTCATCTCCACCCTGGGGGAGAAGGGTCTGGCCAAGGTCGTCGGCAAGGGTCTGCCCGTGGTCGGCGGCTTCGTCGGCGGGGGCATGGACTACTACCTGCTCGGCAAGATCGCGGACAACGCCAAGCAGCAGTTCCCGCCCACCACCACGGCCGCGCTGCACGCCTGAGCGGCGATCGCCCGATCCACCGGCGCGGCGCCGGAGCGACCCCCTCCTGAGGGGAATCCTCCGGCGCCGCGCCGCGGCTCGTCCCGACCGCGCGCGGGACCTGCCCGCCGACTCCCGGCCCGGGCACCCCACCCGCACACGCCCCGCCACCCGCAGACATCCCGCCACCGGCGGGCCCGGCGACACCGCGCCGGCGCCCGCGGCCCGAGAGCAGGGAGACCGTCATGGCTCGTCGTCGCACCCGCGTCACCTCGCTGCGGGACGTCGCCCAGGCCGCCCGTGCCGCCCGCCGTCCCGGCTGCGCGGGCTGGGTCGAGCGGGTGGGGTCGATGCCTCGCCTGGTCCGGGCGATGGGCAGCGGGGAGTATGCCGGGACCTCGATGGGGACGATGGCGGCGATGGCCGGGGCGGTGGCCTACGTCGTCAGTCCGGTCGACCTGGTGCCGGAGGCCGTCATACCGCTGCTGGGGCTCGGGGACGACACCCTGGTCCTGGCCTGGCTGGCCGCCCAGCTGGTCGCCATCACCGAGGACTTCCTCGGCTGGGAGAGGTCCCGCGGTGACGGACCCGGGGGCCCGGTGCCGGACCACGTGGTTCGCTGACCTGCAGGTTCGTCGGCGTCCCCAGGGGCCACCGAGGCGGCGCGGAGGATCGGCGCGGACTCGTCCACAGGCCATGAGGTCCCCCTCGACCGCACGTTCCCGTCCCGGCAGGGTCGGACGTATGACGACCTCCGCCCCTCCTGCCGACCAGCCGACCCCGACCGCCGTCGTCCGCGACGTCGGGCAGCTGGTGACCGTGGTGCCCTACGTGCTCGGATTCGCCCCCACCGACAGCCTCGTGGTCCTCGGGCTGCGCTCGCGCCCCGGGACCGACCGCCCCACGGTCGGCCCCGCCGTCCGGATCGACCTCCACGACCCGGACGGCGACCCCGGACCCCTCCCGGCGGGGCCGGCCTGGGACGCCGTGGCCGCCCGGATGCTCCCGCACGTGGACGAGGTGGTGCTCGTGGCCTTCACCGACCGTGCCCGTCCCGGGGTCGATGGGCCCGCGGTCCCGGACGGACCCCGGCCCGGGGTGCCGATGGCGGACCCGCGCTCCGTCGCCGAGGCCGAGCGGCTCCTCGACGAGCTGGTCGCCCTCGCCGGCGCCGCCGGGGCTCGGGTCCGCGACGCGGTGGTGGTCAGTGGTGGCACCTGGTGGCCGGTGACCTGCGACGACCCGGTGTGCTGCCCGCGCGACCCGGTGGCCCTGCCGCAGCCCGAGCAGGTCCCCGCGGTCGCCGAGCTGGTGCTGGCGGGGGAGGCCCCGGCAGGGACCCGCGAGGAGCGCCTGGCCGCCACGCGACCGACCCCCGACCACCCGGTGGCGCGTGCGGTGGCCCGCGCGCTCACGCGAGGCTCCACGGCGGGGCCCGTCGCCCAGAGCGGGCCGCCGTCCGCCGAAGAGGTGGAGGCCGGGCTGCGTGCCTGGCGGGTGCTGCTCGGGCTGGGCGGGAGCGCCGGTGTCACCGTCGACGGCCGCGGCCCGGGGGGCGTCGAGCGAGTCGCCGCCCTGGTGGCCGCAGCGGTCCGCGCCATCGAGGACGTCGACGTGCGCGACGGGCTCTACGCCTGGGTCGTGCCTGACCTGTTCTGCCCCGACGACGTCAGCGCGGGCGTGCGCGAGACCTTTCGGGCGGTGCTGGGGTCCCCGGTCCGTCGGACCCACCGGGAGGTGCGCCGCTCGGTGGGGGAACGGCTCCTCGCGGTCGGCCGGGTGCTGCCCGACGGCCACGCCGCGCCCACCCTCACCGCGGCCGCGGTGGTGTCCTGGTCCCTGGACGACCACATGATCGCCGTCGCGGCCTGCGAGCGGGCACTGACCTGCGACCCGGGCTACGCCATGGCCCGGCTGACGATGTCCGCGCTGCGCCGAGCGGTGAGGTTCGACGAGGTGGTGGGGAGCTCGCACCGCATGAGATAGGTTGCTGCCGTCCCGCGGGGGCTCCCGCCGTCACCCTTGCCTTCGAGGAGCATCATGACCGTCGTCGTCGGGCTCATGGCCACGCCCGAGGGGCGGGCCGCGCTGGAGCGCGCCGCGGACGAGGCCGTCGTCCGGTCCCTGCCCCTCGTCCTGGTCGAGACGGCCCGCCCCGCCCCCGACGAGGAGAGCCGGGCCGCCATGGAGTCGCTCGTCGCCGAGCTCACCGCCACCGTTCAGGCCGGCGGGCTCACCGTCGAGCGCCGCCGCCCCGAGGGCAAGGACCTGGCCGAGCAGCTCGTCGGCGTGGCCGAGGACACCCGGGCCAGCTGTCTGGTGATCGGCCTGCGCCGTCGCTCACCGGTCGGCAAGCTGATCCTGGGGTCGAGCGCCCAGCGCATCCTGCTGGACGCCACCTGCCCGGTCCTGACCGTCAAGCCCATCCGCTGAGCGGCGCGCGGACCCACTCGCGGGCTCCGCGACGTTATAATGGCGGGCACAGCGCCTCGGAGGCTCCGGTCAGCCCCTCGCAGTCCCTGCCACGCCAGGCTGCACCAGCCCATCGCGCACCAGCCGTCTGTGATCCCGTGCGTCCGTCGTCCGACGTCGTCCTGGACCCCTCGTCATCGTCATACGACGAAAGGTTGTTGTGACCACCGTTCCCAACGCAGCCTCTCTGCCTCCTGAGTTCGCCCACCCCGCCCTCCAGGCCCTGCTGGAGATCGGCGTGAGCCAGGGGTCGATCGACTCCCAGCAGCTCGGCGCCGCCCTGAGCGAGGTGGCCCTCGAGCCACGGCGGATGAAGGCCGTGCTGCGCGCCATCGACGCCGCCGGCATCACCGTCACCCTGGACCCCGACCACGCCCGCGCCGTGGCGGCGACCACCGGTGCGCGGTCCACGTCCACCCGCAAGGCTGCCGCCAGGAAGTCTCCGGCCCGCAAGGCTGCTGCCACGCCCGCCCAGGGCGCGGATGCGCCGGACGAGGCCGCCCCGGCGACCAGGACCACCACCCGCAAGGCCCCGGCCAAGAAGGCCGCGTCCACCCGGGCGACCGCCGCCGCGGCCGAGAAGCCCGCTCCCGCCAAGAAGGCCGCAGCCAAGAAGACCACCAAGAAGGCCACCACCAAGGACGGCGCCCCCCCGGCCACGCCCGGTGTGACCACCGGGGACGACGAGGTGCCGGACGTCGACCCCGAGGCGCTGGAGGACGTCGACCTCGAGGCTGTGCTGGTCGAGGTGGCCACCGAGGGTCCCGACGAGGAGCCCGCCGAGACGCCCGAGGACGTCGAGGAGGCGGACGACCCGGAGGGGGACCCGGCGGCGGACAAGGCCGGTGATCCCCAGACCGTCAAGGCGGCGGGCAAGGGCGCCAAGAAGGCCGAGGCCGAGGAGGAGACCACCGACGGTGGCTTCGTCTACCGCGAGGACGACGAGGACGACGCCCCGCCGCAGCAGGTCGTGACCGCGGGCGCCACCGCGGACCCGGTCAAGGACTACCTCAAGCAGATCGGCAAGGTGGCCCTGCTGAACGCCGAGCAGGAGGTCGAGCTCGCCAAGCGGATCGAGGCCGGACTGTTCGCCGAGGAGCGGCTAAGCTCCGGGGACAAGATCGACATGAAGCTCAAGCGCGAGCTGTGGTGGATCGCCCAGGACGGCAAGCGGGCCAAGAACCACCTGCTCGAGGCCAACCTCCGCCTGGTGGTGTCGCTGGCCAAGCGCTACACCGGACGCGGCATGCTCTTCCTGGACCTGATCCAGGAGGGCAACCTGGGTCTGATTCGCGCGGTCGAGAAGTTCGACTACACCAAGGGCTACAAGTTCTCGACGTACGCCACCTGGTGGATCCGCCAGGCCATCACCCGCGCCATGGCCGACCAGGCCCGCACCATCCGCATCCCGGTGCACATGGTCGAGGTCATCAACAAGCTGGCCCGCGTCCAGCGGCAGATGCTCCAGGACCTGGGGCGCGAGCCCACCCCGGAGGAGCTCGCCAAGGAGCTCGACATGACCCCGGAGAAGGTCGTCGAGGTCCAGAAGTACGGCCGCGAGCCCATCTCGCTGCACACCCCCCTCGGGGAGGACGGCGACAGCGAGTTCGGCGACCTGATCGAGGACTCCGAGGCCGTCGTGCCGGCGGACGCGGTGAGCTTCACGCTGCTGCAGGAGCAACTGCACTCGGTGCTCGACACCCTCTCCGAGCGGGAGGCAGGCGTGGTGTCCATGCGCTTCGGCCTCACGGACGGGCAGCCCAAGACGCTCGACGAGATCGGCAAGGTGTATGGCGTGACCCGCGAGCGCATCCGCCAGATCGAGTCCAAGACCATGTCCAAGCTGCGCCACCCTTCCCGCTCCCAGGTGCTGCGCGACTACCTCGACTGAGCCATCCCCGCGACGACGAGAGTCCGGTCGCCCCACCAGGGGCGGGTCGGACTCTCGGCCTACCTGGAGCTGGCACGAGGACCGGTCACGCACGAGGACCGGTCACGCACGGGGCCGGGCGGGCACCAGACCGGCCGCACCGGGGCGCTCTCGCAGGCGCCGGGGTCAGCACAGACGACCCGCGCGGGGGAGCAGCACGGCGCGGATCCGTTCGCCGAGGGTCCGGGTGGCCCGGACGCCGCGCAGGACCGTCCGGGCGTCGTCGTCCACCTGGACCGGGGACGCGCCCGTCCCCGCAGGGGCGTACCGGGCGCGTTCCACCGCAGCGAGGACCCGGGACAGCGCACCCTTGGTCTCCGGGGACAGCAACGGGTGCGAGGCGTAGTGCGCGTCCAAGGTCCGTGGGGTCGTCCCCGGTGGCGGGGGCATCCCGAGGTCCGCGAGCTGCTCGGCCAGGATCGTCCAGCGCACCTCCACCTCAGCGGGAGCCGGGCCCGCGGACCGCAGGCGCCGCCGCCGCGAGGCCGCGGCCCGTACCGGGGTGGTCAGCAGCGCGCCGGCCGCCAGCACGAGCAGCGCCAGCGCGACGAGGCGGTCACGGCTGAACCACCCTCGAGCCTGCTCGGCCAGGCCCACCTCCGTCCGGGAGGCCACGGTCGGGGTGGCGGTCGGCCGGCGGTCGGGTCGGGCCGGTCGGGTCGTCGGCCTCGTGGCCGGCGCGGACGGAGCATCCTGCTGCCGCGGGTTGGCCCACGCCGGAGGCAGCCCCGAACGCCCGCCCGGCGTGGGCTCGAACCGTGTCCAGCCCACGCCCGGCAGCATCAGCTCGGGCCAGGCGTGGGCGTCGGACGCGCGCACGAGACGCGTCCCGTCGGGCAGCTGGCTGCCGGGCAGGAAGCCGAGGACCAGCCGCGAGGGGATGCCTTGGGTCCGGGCCATCAGCGCCATGGCCGTGGCGTACTGCACGCAGTAGCCGCGGCGGGTCCGCAGGAAGTGGGTGATCGCGTCGGGGGTGATTCCCTGTGCGCGCTCCTGCGGGGTGACCGGTGGCAGCGTCAGGGTGTACGTGAACGCGGGCGAGCGCAGGTACTGCTGGATGGCGACGGCCTTGGCATAGGCGCTGTCGGGCGGTCCGTACGCCGCCGGGGCCGACTCCAGCACCCGCAGGGTGGTGTCGGTGACTGCCTCCTCCGACGCCTGGTCCACCGTCAGGTCGACCGGGTCGATGGTGGTCACCTGGGTCTCTGAGGCGACGACGCGGCGGGTGCGCTCCTCGATCTGCTTGGGGGTCAGCGTCGGGACCGCATAGCTGACGACGTACCGCTCCGGTCGGCGCACGACGGCGACCAGGCCGGTGGCGTCGTCCCGGCGCCAGGGGACGTCGGTGTCGACGCGCAGCGGCAGCGACGGGACCGCCAGCTGCGGGGGGTGCAGCGAGCCGTTGTCGAACAGCTCGGACCTGGCGACGGTGTGCGGCAGGTCCGGCTCGACGCCGGTGGGCAGCGGGAGCAGTCCGTGCGGGGACGGGACCTCTGCCGACGCCGCCGGGACCCGGGCGGTGCGCCAGTGGCCGCCGGTGTACTCGTCGGCGACGGCCACGGCGAGGGGCGGGGTGTCCTGGGCCCCGGTGGTCCGGTAGCGCAGGATCGGGCGTGGATCGCGCGAGCCCAGGCTGCGGGCCACGTCGACGTCCGAGGCGAAGCTGATCGTGGGCCCGGACTCGCGCGCCTGCCGTCCGAGCCCCTGCCCCAGGAAGCGGGTCGGCACGGGCGGCAGGGCCAGCTGCAGGGCCACGGCGGCGGCGACGGCCAGCACCGCGAGGACCCGGCCCGCTCGCGCGAAGCCGGCCTCGGGCCGGCCGGCGCCGACCGACCTGGGTGCCTGCCCCTCGAGCAGGCTGGGGGTCACCGTGCTCCAGCGCTCCAGCCGCGATCGCTGCTGCTCGACCAGGAGCAGCAGCCAGGTCAGCGCGAGCGCGGCGAAGTAGCGGAAGGGCAGCGCACCCGCCGTGTTGACGACGGAGACGAGGGAGACGAGCAGGAGGGGGAAACCGGCCAGCGTGGCGGCCCGGCGGGCGACGACCAGGTGGTCGACGACCACGGCGACCAGGCCCGCCAGGGCGCCCACCGCCATCACCAGGCCTGGCACCGCCGGGGCAGGAGCCGCATAGCTGCGGATCGTCGTGGCCGCCTGCGTGCCGCCCGCGACGAGCCGGGCGGGCAGGTCAGGCCCAGGCAGGCCGTAGGGCCCCGACCCGAGCCCGTGCAGCAGCGTCACCGCCACGACCAGCGCCAGCACCTGAGCCGGCACCACGAGCCAGGCGGACGCCCGCAGGGCTCGCAGCGCCAGGCCCGTGGCGGCCACCACGGCCAGGGCGACCAGCGTGGGGCCGATCCAGGCCGTGCCCCGCAGCAGCGTCTCGACGGGCCACAGGGCGACGGCCACCGTCAGCACCGCCAGGAGGGTCTCCAGGAGGCGGGCGCGTCTCATCGCCGACCTCCGCGGGACGCAGCCTCGCGCCAGCACTCGCCGGGGGTCGTGCCGAGGCCGGCGACGGCCGCCCGCCAGCCGCAGGCCCGCAGCCCGGCGGCCACCTCGGCCGCACCACCCGCCCCGGGGGCCGCACCACCGCCCCGGCGAACGACCTCGTCGCCCCGCTCCGCGGCGTCCACGACCAGGGCCACGGCGGTGGTGCCCGGGCGCCGGGCCGTGGCGAGGGCGGCCAGCCCCTCGGGGTCGGCGCCCAGCACGGCCACCACGAGACCGGCCGTGCCGCGCCCGACGACCCGGGCGCCGTGCTCGAGCGGCACGTCGCTCGTGGTCGCCCGGGCCAGACGGTCCAGGGCCGTGTCCAGCGTGACCGGGTGCTCCTGGTCGGCGGCAGGATCCGTGATCAGGCCGACGTCGTACCCGTGCTGCTGGAGGTGGGCCACGACCGACGCCGCCGCCACCACCGCCCACTCGAAGGACGCCTGCGGCCCCTCCCCGGCGTGCGCCGAGGCGCGCCGGTCGAGCAGCACGACGGCGCGGCGCCGCGAGGGCTGCTCCTCCTGCCGCACCATCAGCGAGCCCGTGTGGGCGCTCGCCGCCCAGTGGATCCGGCGCAGCTCGTCACCCTGGCGGTAGGGGCGGATCGTCACGTCGTCCTCGCCGTGCAGGGCCACGGTGTCGGCGACCTCCTCGTCCTGGCCCTGACCGGACCCGGGGACGCCTGCCTCGGCGAGGGGCAGCACCGGCGGGACGACGAGCAGCTGGTGGGTCCCCGTGCCCCGGGTCAACCGGCTGGTCAGCCCGAAGGGGTCGCGGGTCCGCACCGCGAGCGGGCCGAGCTGGTGCTCCCCGCGGACGGACCCGCGGACGGGGTAGACGACGACCCGCGAGGACCGGGGTGCCATCGGGGGGAGCACGAACCGCGGCCGGTCCCCGAGCGCGTAGCCCAGCTGCTCCTGCGCCACGACGAAGGGCGACCGCCAGCGGCCACCGTGGCGCACCGTCAGCCGGACCGTGCCGTGCTCCCCGACGGTGAGCCGCGAGGGATTCACCGTCCGCTCCACCTGCACCCACCCGGCGGGCCGACGCACCAGCAGCCAGGCCACGAGGGTGAGCAGCCCGAGCAGCACTCCCAGGCGCACCAGGTCCCCGAGCCCCAGGACCAGCCCGGCAGCGAGGAGCACCGCGCCGGCGGCCACGAAGGACTGCCCGCGCGTCGTCAGCACCCCGGCCCGGCGCACCGTCGTCCGCTCAGCGTCGGCGCCGGCTCGCGACGCCCGCCACGGGGACCGAGCGCAGCAGCTGGTCGACGGCGTCGGCCGCGGCGTCCGTCCCGGCGGACGGGCCCCCGGTCGGCATCACCCGGTGGGCCAGCACGGGTATGGCGAGGGCCTGGACGTCGTCGGGCAGGACGTGGTCGCGCCCGTCGATCGCGGCACTGGCGCGGGCGGCGCGCAGCAGGTGCAGGGCGGCCCGGGGCGAGGCGCCGAGCCGCAGGGCGGAGGTCGAGCGGGTCGCCCGCACCAGGTCCACGACATACTGCTGGACCGGCTCGGCGGCGTGCAGGTGCCGCACGGCCTCGACGCAGGCCTGCACGGTCCGGGCGTCGGTGACCGGCTCCAGGTCGCGCAGCGGCAGGTGCTCGCCGTGGGACCGCAGCATCGCCAGCTCGGCGTCCTCCGTGGGGTAGCCCATGGACAGGCGGGCCAGGAACCGGTCGCGCTGCGCCTCGGGGAGGGGATAGGTCCCTTCCATCTCGACGGGGTTCTGCGTGGCGATGACCATGAACGGGCGCGGCAGCGGCAGGGTCTCGCCGTCCGCCGTCACCTGGGTCTCCTCCATGGCCTCCAGGAGCGCGGACTGGGTCTTGGGGGAGGCACGGTTGATCTCGTCGCCGATCACGACGTTGGCGAAGACCGCCCCCGGGCGGAACTCGAAGGTGCGGGTCTCCTGGTTGAACACCGAGACGCCGGTGATGTCGCTGGGGAGCAGGTCCGGGGTGAACTGCACCCGGCGGACCGCGGTGTCCATGGCCGCGGCGAGGGATTTGGCCAGCATCGTCTTGCCGACCCCGGGGACGTCCTCCAGCAGCAGGTGCCCTCCGGCGAGCAGGACCGTCACGGCCGTGCGCACCTGCTGGTCCTTGCCCTCGATGACCGTGCCGACCGCCCGGTGGAGGCGGTGGGCGACGTCCGCGACGTCGTCGGGCTCCGGTCGCCACCCCTGGCTCGGACGGGTCACGCTGCCTCCTCGATCGAGCGCCCGGGCCCAGCCCCCGGGACGCGACACCCCACTCTAGGGGCAGGGGCCGGACCGGGCAGGCGCGGTCCGGCGGCGGTCGCCGGCCCCGCGCGCCCCGCCCGACCGCGCCGGACCGGGCCCGTCCGGCGCCGTGGTCCCGAGAGCCGCCCCACCCTTGACCACCGGGGCCGCCCCGGTCTCCCCACCGTCCCCCACCCCGCTCGCCGACGAGCCCTCACGGCGGGCGTCGGGGGCGCTCGGCCCGGGTCGCGGCGCTGCAACCGGGCTCGTCGGGGACATCTGTCCTGGTCTGTGACGATCCTGGGAGCAAACTGTGCATCTGCTCCCGCCCCACTTCACCCCATCGGCCCTGACCAGCGAGGATGCCGAACGGGTGCCGAACTCTCCGACAAATCTCCCCCCGGCGTGGTGGACGGTGGAGTAAAGTGGGGGATAGCAGAGGGTGATGGAGCGGCCACCGCGCGTGGATGGTCGCCGCCCAGGGTCTGGACCGTGACGAGGGAGGGGAGATGAGCCGATGTTCCTCGGGACGCACACCCCTCGGATGGACGACAAGGGCCGGCTCTTCCTCCCCGCCAAGTTCCGCGAGCGGATGGCCGACGGGTTGGTCGTCACCCGAGGGCAGGAGCGCTGCCTCTACGTCTTCCCCATGGACGAGTTCGTCAAGGTCTCCCAGCAGCTGCGGACCGCGCCCATGACGAGCAAGGCGGCCCGCGACTACCTGCGCGTGTTCCTGTCCGGGGCGTCCGACGAGACACCCGACAAGCAGGGGCGCATCACCATCCCCGCCACCTTGCGCGAGTACGCCGGGCTCACCCGGGAGTGCACCGTCATCGGGGCCGGTGACCGCGTCGAGGTGTGGGACACCACGGCCTGGGACCGCTACCTCGCCGCGACCGAGCAGGCCTTCAGCGACCAGGCCGAGGAGGTGGTCCCCGGACTCCTGTGACCCCTGCGGTCCGGCCTCCACCCGCTCCCCGTGCCCCGAGGCACCTTCCCCGGCAACGGGACACGCCGAGCGGAGCGGTTGGGGACCGGACCACAGGGTCCACGCCCGAGGACCACCTCTCGCCGCCATCTCACCGCCCACCCGCACCACCGCCCACCCGAGAGGAGGCACCCGATGACCGAGCAGCAGCGCACCGGCGCCGAAGGACGGCACGTCCCGGTCCTGCGCGAGCGCATCCTCGACCTGCTCGAGCCGGCCCTGACCGCCACCGTCGCCGTGCCGGCCCCCGTCCACGTGGACGGGACCCTGGGGATGGGCGGGCATGCCGAGGCCGTCCTGGAGCGCTTCCCCGACGTCGTGCTGGTCGGCATCGACCGCGACACCGAGGCGCTGCGTCTCGCGGGGGAGCGGCTGTCCCGCTTCGGCGACCGCGTGCACCTCGTCCACGCGACCTACGACCAGGTGGGTGTGGCCCTGGCCGACCTCGGCCTGCCGGGTGCCCAGGGGATCCTGCTCGACCTGGGGGTCTCCTCCCTGCAGCTGGACGAGCAGGACCGCGGCTTCGCCTACCGGGTCGACGCCCCCCTGGACATGCGCATGGACCAGTCGGAGGGCATCACCGCCGCCGAGATCCTCAACACCTACGCCCACGGCGACCTCGCGCGCGTCCTGCGGGTGTACGGCGAGGAGCGCTTCGCCAAGCAGATCGCCTCCGCCGTGGTGCGGGAGCGGGAGAAGCAGGCGTTCACCACCTCCGGTCGGCTGGTGGAGCTGCTGCGCCGGGTCATCCCGACGGCCTCGCAGCGGCAGGGTGGTCACCCCGGCAAGCGGACCTTCCAGGCGCTGCGGATCGAGGTCAACCGCGAGCTCGAGTCGTTGGAGGCCGCGCTGCCCGCCGCCGTCGACGCGCTCGCGGTCGGTGGTCGGCTGGGCGTCCTGTCCTACCACTCGCTGGAGGACCGGCTCACCAAGCAGGTGCTGGCGGCGGGCGCCCGGAGCACGGCGCCCCCGGGCCTGCCGGTGGAGCTGCCGGAGCACGCGCCATACCTGCGCCTGCTCACCCGGGGCGCCGAGGAGCCGGGTGCGCCGGAGATCGCCGCCAATCCTCGCGCCGCCTCCGCCAGGCTGCGCGCCGCCGAGCGGCTGCGCACCAGCCCCGCCACCCGTCCCCATCAGCCCAGCCCGACTCGGAAGCCCCGCCGGAACGGAAGTCCCTCATGAGCCTCCTGCAGCCTCTCGCCCCCCGTCCGACCGGGGCCCGGGTCGTCGAGCCCACCCCCCAGCGTCCGCACCTGGAGGTGGTGCGTCAGGCCCGGCGCCGAGCCACCCAGGTGCCCTTCGTGGTCCTGGGCGCGACCTTGCTGACCCTCGGGCTGCTCGCGCTGCTCGTCCTCAACCTCACCCTGTCCCAGGGCTCCTTCACGTTGCACGACCTTCGCGAGCGCTCCGCGGAGCTCAAGGACACCTCGATCGCGCTGCGCCAGGACCTCAACGCCGTCTCCTCGCCGGGCACCCTGGCGGCCAGGGCCGAGGAGCTCGGGATGGGCCCCGCGAACGCGCCTGCCTTCCTCGACCCCGCCACCGGCACCGTGTCCGGCGTGGCGGAGGCGGCGAGCCGCACCGGCGAACTTACGGTGGTGTCGGGCAGCCAGGCCGTCGCCCCGCAGCTGCGCCCGGAGGGCTCCATGGCCGCCGCGGCCCAGCAGGTCGCGGGCCTCGGGCTCGGCAACGGGCTGCTCGGCGGCCTCGCCGCGCTGCCCGCCGCTCGCTGACCATCCGCCCGGAGCCACGACCGCCGGAGCCCGGCCGCACCCGCGCCCGCAGCCCCGGCCGGGACCGGCCCTGACCGCGCCGCCGGCGCACCACGAAGCGAGGTGACCGCATGCCCGCCACCGGAGGACCCCGGGAGCCCGGTGACCGGACCCCGCCCCGTCCCCCGCGCCCGGCACGACCGGGCCGTCGACCGCCGCGGGGCCGCCGCCCCGGTGGCAGCACCCGGGTCGCCGCCTCGCCCCTGGCCGCCAACCGGGCCGGGATGCACCCCACCCGCCGGGTGCGGACGATGTTCCTCGTCACCTTGCTGGTGCTCACGATCTTCGCCGCCCAGCTGGTGCGGCTGCAGGGTCTGGACGCGGCCGCCATGTCCGCCAAGGCGCTCAAGCAGCGCAGCGTGGTCCGGGTGCTGCCCGCCGCCCGCGGGCAGATCACCGACGTCGACGGCCGGGTGCTCGCGGACTCCCTGGAGCGCTACACCCTGATCGCCGACCAGGTGGCCGTGGCGGAGTACACCAGGCGTGAGGGCCGGACCAGGGTCAAGGTCGGCGCCCAGGGCGCGGCCTCCGACATCGCCCCCCTCCTCGGGCTCGCCGTCGGCGACGTGCTGGGGCGGCTGTCCGGGAAGCGCCGCTGGTATCCGGTGGCCACCGACGTCACCCCCGTGGCCTGGCGCCGCATCCGCGCGCTGGGGGTCCCCGGGCTCACGACCGAGCTGACCTCCAAGCGGTTCTACCCGGCGGGGACCTCCGCGGCGTCCCTCGTCGGGGCCATGACCGACGCGGGCGCCCCGGCCGGGGGCGTCGAGCAGCTGATGAACGCCACCCTGGCGGGCAGGCCGGGCGAGCAGACCTACGAGCGCACCCCGGCCGGCCTGCAGATCCCCACCGGCATCCAGTCCCTGCGCCCGGCGGTGCCCGGCCGCAACGTCCAGCTCACCATCGACGCCGACCTGCAGTTCGTCGCGCAGAACGCCATCTCGCAGGCGGTGATCTCCCGCGAGGCCACCAACGGCTACGTGACGGTGATGGACGTCCGGACGGGCCGGCTGCTGGCCGTGGGGAACTACCCGACCTTCGACCCCAACGACCTGTCCACGCTGGGCAAGGGCGGGACGATGTCCAACAAGGCCTTCCAGGAGCTGTTCGAGCCCGGCTCCACGGCCAAGGTGATGACCATGGCGGCGGTGCTGCAGGAGGGCGTGGCCACCCCGTCGACGCCGGTGACCGTCCCCTCCGAGCTCCCGCGCGCCGACCGGGTCTTCCACGACTCCGAGGAGCACGGGGTCCAGCAGCTCACCCTCGCCGGGGTGCTCGCCACCTCCTCCAACATGGGCACGATCCTCGCGGGCGAGAAGATCCCGGTGGACCGGCTGATGGGTTATTTCCGGTCCTTCGGCCTGGGGCGCCCGACCGGCATCGGCTACCCCGGCGAGCAGCCGGGCATCGTGCCGCCCACCCCGACCGGGTCCCAGCGCTACACCGTGATGTTCGGCCAGGGCATGAACCTCGACCTGATCCAGTCGGCGGGGGTCTACCAGGCGATCGCCAACGGGGGCGTGCGGATCCCCCCGTCGCTGATCGCGGGCCAGACCGGGGCGGACGGCAGGTTCGTCCCGGCCAAGGCGCCCGAGCCCCAGCAGGTGATCAGCCCCGTCGTCGCCCGGCAGCTCACCGAGATGATGGAGGCCGTGGTCTCCGAGGAGGGCACCGGCAAGGTCGCCGCGATCCCCGGCTACCGCGTCGCCGGCAAGACCGGTACGGCCAACCGGTACGACGAGAAGGCCGGCACCTACAAGGGGTACACCGCCTCCTTCATCGGCTTCGCCCCGGCGGACAACCCGCGCTTCGTGGTGGCCTGCACCCTGCAGAACCCGGTCCGCGGCCACTACGGCGGCCAGACCTGCGGCCCGGTCTTCGCCGAGGTGATGAAGGCCGCGCTCTCGCGCTACCAGGTCGCTCCCAGCGGCACCGAGTCACCCGACCTGCCCGTCACCTCGGACGGATCGAGCCTCAAGCCGGAGCAGAAGCAGCGGACCCGGGACGCTCGGACCCAGACCGCGTCCCCGGTTGCGGGCGCGACGCGATAGGTTCCTGCTCCGTGGTCACCTTCCCTCGCCCCGAGTCCGTCCTGCCGGTGCCCCTGAGCGACCTGGTCGCCGACCTGGAGGGGGCCTCGCTCGTCGTGGTGGCGGCGTCCGGCGAGAGTCCGCAGGCTCGGGACCGGTCCGTCGCGGGCGTGACCCTGGACTCCCGCCAGGTCCGGGCCGGTGACCTGTATGCCGCCCTGCCGGGAGCGAACGTGCACGGCGCCCGTTTCGTGGCGCAGGCCGTGGCCGCCGGGGCGGTGGCGGTGCTCACCGACCGGGTGGGGCTCGAGCTGGTCCGTCAGGGCGACGGCCCCCCGGTCGAGGGGCTCCCGGTCGTCGTGGTGCCGGACCCGCGGGCGGCCCTGGGCCGGGCGGCGGCGCGGGTCTACCGACCTGCCGTCGGGTCGGACCCCGCGCCGGGGGTGTTCGGCATCACGGGCACCAACGGCAAGACCACGACGGCCTACCTGGTCGACGGCGGGCTGCGGGCCCTGGGGTGCCGGACGGGGCTGATCGGCACGGTGGAGACCCGGATCGGCGACGAGCGGATCAAGAGCGCCCGGACCACGCCGGAGGCGAGCGACCTGCAGGCGCTGCTGGCGGTCATGGCCGAGCGGGGGGTGCAGCGGTGCACGATGGAGGTGTCCAGCCATGCGCTGGTGATGCACCGGGTGGACGGCCTGGTCTACGACGTGGCGGCGTTCACCAACCTCTCCCAGGACCACCTGGACTTCCACGGCTCCATGGAGGACTACTTCCTGGCCAAGGCGTCGCTGTTCACGCCGGAGCGGTGCCGCGAGGGGGTCGTGGTCGTGGACGACGCGTGGGGGGTGCGGCTCGCGGCCGAGGCGACGGTGCCGGTGGTGACGGTCGCGGCCCGGCTGCCCGACGCCGACTGGCTGGTGCGCGACCTGGGGGACCAGCGCTTCGAGCTCGTCGGGCAGGGCCGGACGCTGCGGCTGCGCAGCCCGTTGCCCGGCGACTTCAACCAGCTCAACACCGCCGTCGCCGCGCTCGTGCTGCACCTCGGCGGCATCGACCTGGAGGACGCGGCCCGGGCCGTGTGCGCGGACCCGCGGGTGCCCGGCCGGATGGAGCGGGTGGACGCGGGCGGCGACGACCCGATGGCGGTCGTCGACTTCGCCCACACCCCGGACGCCGTCGAGGCGGCCCTGGCCGCGCTCCGGTCGCAGACCGCGGGCCGGCTCGTCGCCGTGCTGGGCGCGGGCGGGTCCCGCGACGCCGGCAAGCGACCCCTGATGGGGGCGGCCGCGGCCGCCGGGGCCGACCTGGTGGTGGTGACCGACGACAACCCGCGCGACGAGGACCCCGCCGCGATCCGGCGGGCCGTGGCCTCGGGCGTGGGGGAGCGGGACCGGGACCGGGTGCAGGTGGTCGCCGGTCGGGCGGCGGCCATCGCCGCCGCGGTGGCGCTGACGACCGGTCCGCAGGACACCGTGGTGGTCCTCGGCAAGGGCCACGAGCAGGGGCAGGAGGTCGCGGGGGAGGTCCATCCCTTCGACGACCGGGACGAGCTGCGGCGCGCGCTGGCCCGCCGGCATACGACGAACGACGAGAGAGCAGGTGCACCTCAGGTGGACGGTCAGACCGAGCGCGGGGAGGACCGTCCGTGAAGGCCGTCCTGATCGCCGCCACGATCGCCCTGCTCGTCGCCCTCCTCGGCACCCCGGGCTACATCAAGCTCCTGGTCCGGCGACACTACGGCCAGTTCGTCCGCGACGACGGGCCGACCTCGCACCACACCAAGCGCGGCACGCCCACGATGGGCGGGGTGATGATCATCCTGGCCTCGACGGTCGCCTACGCGCTGGCCCACCTGCTCACCTGGTGGCCACCCACCGCGTCCGGCCTGCTCGTGATGTTCCTGATGCTCGGCCTGGGCCTGGTCGGCTTCCTCGACGACTACATCAAGATCTCCAAGCAGCGCAGCCTGGGCCTGCGGTCCTGGCAGAAGCTCCTCGGTCAGGGCGTCGTCGGCCTGATCTTCACGGTGCTCGTGCTGCGCTTCCAGAACGACGCCGGGGTCACGCCGGCCTCGACGATCATCTCGACCGTCCGCGACACCCGCTTCGACCTGGACATCAGCCCGACCATGCCGTGGATCGGCGTGCTGCTCTTCGTGATCTGGGCCAACCTGATGATCGCGGGCACGAGCAACGGCGTGAACCTCACCGACGGCCTGGACGGCCTGGCGACGGGGGCGAGCACCATGGTGATGGCGGCCTACGTGCTGATCGGCACCTGGCAGACCAACCAGAGCTGCGCGATCAACCCCGGCCCCAAGTGCTACGAGGTGCGCGACCCGCGGGACCTCGCCGTGGTCGCCGCGTGCGTGATGGGCGCGTGCTTCGGCTTCCTGTGGTGGAACGGCTCGCCGGCCAAGATCTTCATGGGGGACACCGGCTCCCTGGCCCTGGGCGGGGCGCTGGCCGGCCTGGCCATCTGCACCCGCACCGAGCTCCTGGTCGTCATCCTGGGCGGCCTGTTCGTCCTGGAGACCCTGTCGGTCATCATCCAGGTCGGGTCCTTCAAGGCGACCCGCAGGCGCGTCTTCCGGATGGCGCCCCTGCACCACCACTTCGAGCTCCTCGGCTGGCAGGAGATCACGGTGGTCATCCGGTTCTGGATCATCGCCGGGCTCTTCGTGGCCTTCGGCATCGGACTGTTCTACGCGGAGTGGGTGGTGGGCTGATGAGTGACGGCCGTACGACGGAAGACCCGGCCTTCGACCCGGCCTACGAGCCACGGCCCGGGCTGACCCACAAGGATGCCGACTGGGCAGGCCTGCGGGTCCTCGTGGTGGGACTGGGCCGCTCGGGCTTCGCCGCCGCCGACGCGCTCAACGAGCGCCGCGCGCAGGTCACGGCATACAGCCCGGACGTCACGGACCAGATCCGCGAGCACGCACGGATCCTGGACATCCTCGGCGTCGACTGCCGGCTCGGCGAGGACGCCCCGGACGAGATCCCCGAGGGCACCGAGCTGGTCGTGACCTCGCCCGGCGTGCCCCCGCACGCCCCGCTCCTGGTCAGGGCCGCCGAGGCAGGCATCCCGGTGTGGGGCGAGGTGGAGCTGGCCTGGCGGATGCGGCCCGAGACGGGCGCCGCGCCCTGGCTGGTCGTCACCGGCACCAACGGCAAGACCACGACCGTCACGATGCTCGAGTCGATCCTGCGGCACGGCGGGGCCCGGGCGATCGCCGCGGGCAACGTCGGCACCCCGATCATGGAGGTGATGCTCGACCCGAGGCCCTACGACGTCATCGCCGTCGAGCTGAGCTCCTTCCAGCTGCACTGGCAGCGCTCGGTGTCCCCGCTGGCGTCGGCCTGCCTCAACGTCGCCCCCGACCACATCGACTGGCACGGCTCCTACGAGGAGTACCTCCGCGCCAAGGGCGCGGTCTACGACAAGACCCAGGTCGCCTGCGTCTACAACGTCCAGGACCCGCAGACCGAGCTGCTCGTCATGGAGGCCGACGTCGTCGAGGGCTGCCGGGCGATCGGGTTCACCGTCGGCGTGCCCGCCGTCTCCATGGTCGGGCTGGTCGAGGACGTCCTCGCCGACCGGGCCTTCGTGGAGCAGCGGCACACCTCCGCGGTCGAGCTGGGGACCCTGGCCGACCTGCGCGGGGACGCTCCGGACGTCGCTCCGCACTACGTCGCCAACGCCCTGGCGGCGGCGGCCCTGGCCCGGGCCTACGGCGTGGGCCCGATCGCGGTGCGCGACGGCCTGAAGGCCTACCGCCCCGAGGCTCACCGGATCGCCCACGTCGGAGAGGTCGACGGCGTGCGCTACGTCGACGACTCCAAAGCCACCAACCCGCACGCCGCCTCGGCCTCGCTCGCGGCCTTCGAGCACGTGGTCTGGATCGCCGGCGGCCTGCTCAAGGGTGCCGACGTGGACCAGCTGGTCGCGGACCGTGCCGACCGGTTGCGGGGCGTGGTCCTGATGGGCCGGGACCGGGAACGCATCGCCCAGGCGCTGGCCCGACACGCGCCCGACGTCCCGGTGGTGGACGTGGACGGCACGGACACTGGGGCCATGGCGCGCGTCGTGCGGGAGGCGACGACCCTGGCCCGCCAGGGAGACGTCGTCCTCCTCGCCCCGGCGGCCGCGTCCATGGACATGTTCGCCAACTACGGCGCCCGCGGCGAGGCCTTCGTCGAGGCGGTGCGCCAGCTCGGAGGGTCCACCGCATGACCACCCGCACCGGAGCCACCAGGTCGGGCGCCGACCGCTCCGGTCGGACCGGCCAGCGGGCGCCCGAGTCCGTGCCGGCCCGCCTCGAGGCCTTCCTCGAGCGGATCGACACACCGCTGACGACCTTCCACCTGCTGGTCAGCACCACCACGGCCCTGACGATCTTCGGGCTGGTGATGTACCTCTCCGCGTCGAGCATCCGCAGCTACGACTACTTCCTCAAGCAACTCGTCTTCGCCCTGGTGGGTGCCGTGCTGTGCGCCGTGGTCGCCCGGCTCCCGGTGCGCGCCTGGAAGCGGCTGGCCTGGCCCGGCATCGGGCTGGCCGTGGTGCTGCAGGGGCTGATCTACACCCCGCTCGGCATCACCTTCCAGGGCAACCGCAACTGGATCCTCGTGGCGGGATACCAGCTCCAGCCGTCGGAGTTCGCCAAGCTCGCGATCGTGGTCTTCGGCGCAGGCATCCTGGACCGCAAGCGCCACCAGCTCGGCAACATCTGGCACGTGGTCATCCCGCTGGTCCCGGTCACCGTGCTCCTGCTCGGTCTGCAGCTGGCCGGCCAGGACCTGGGCACCGGCATGGTCCTTCTCGCCATCGTCGCCGGGATCCTGTTCGCCGCCGGGGTGCCCAGCCAGCTCTTCGCCATGGCTGGCGGGGTCGGGGTCGTCGCGGTCCTGCTGATGACGCTGACCAGCCGCAACCGGATGGGTCGGATCAGCACCTGGATGGGTGGCTGCACCGACATGACCGACGTCTGCCGCCAGGTCATCAACGGTCAGTACGCCCTGGCGGACGGCGGCTGGTGGGGCCGGGGTCCCGGCATGAGCGCCGAGAAGTGGGGCTGGCTGTCCGAGTCCCGCAACGACTTCATCTTCGCCATCATCGGCGAGGAGCTGGGCATCGCCGGGACCTTCATGGTTCTGGCCCTGCTCGCCGTGCTGGCCTACGCCTGCTACCGCCTGGTCTTCCGCACCCAAGACCTCTTCGTCCGCCTGGCGACCGCCGGCGTCATGACCTGGCTGATGGTCCAGTCCTTCATCAACATGGGCGCCGTGACGGGTCTGCTCCCGGTCATCGGCGTCCCGCTGCCGCTGGTCTCCGGCGGCGGCACCGCCATGATCTCCACCCTGCTCGCGCTGGGCATGCTCATGTCCTTCGCCCGCGAGGAGCCCGGCGCCCCCGAGGCCCGGGCGCTGTCCCGGCTGCGCGCGACCACCACCGACCCGAGGAGTCCCCGATGACCACGCCCCCGTCTCCCGCCCCCGCCACCGGACCCCGGGGTCCGCGCTCGGTGGTCCTCGCCGGAGGCGGCACGGCCGGCCACGTCTCGCCGCTGCTCGCCCTCGCCGACGAGCTGCGCCGGCGCGACCCCCAGGTCCGGATCACCGTCCTCGGCACCGCGGCCGGCCTCGAGGCCCGGCTCGTCCCCCAGCGCGGCTACGACCTGCGGACGATCCCCAAGGTCGTCTTCCCCCGCACGCCGTCCACCGCGCTGCTGCGCCTGCCCACCTCCCTCAAGGGCGCCGTCGACGCGGCCGGAGCGGTGCTCGACGAGGTCGGCGCCGACCTGGTGGTCGGCTTCGGTGGCTATGTCTCGAGCCCGGCCTACCTCGCGGCGCGGCGGCGTGGCCTGCCGATCGTGGTCCACGAGCAGAACGTCCGCCCAGGGCTGGCCAACCGCCTGGGCGCCGCGCTCACGCCATATGTCGCCACCACCTTCGCCGCCACCACCCTGCGCGGGGCACGCCACCTGGGGATGCCGCTGCGCCGCGAGATCACCGGGCTGGACCGGGCCGCCCTGCGCGCCGAGGCCCTGCGTCACTTCGGGCTGCGTGACGACCAGCCGGTCGTCGTGGTGACGGGCGGATCGAGCGGCGCCAAGCGGCTCAACGACACCTTCGCCGCGCGGGTGCGCGAGCTGTCCGCGGCCGGGGTGCAGGTGCTGCACGTGACCGGGCGGGGCAAGAGCTTCGAGCCGGCGCCCCACGAGGGGGCGGCCTACGTCGTCCAGGAGTACTGCGACCGGATGGACCTCGCCTTCGCCGCCGCCGACCTGGTGGTGTCCCGGGCCGGGGCCGGCATGGTGTGCGAGCTGACGGCCGTGGGGCTGCCCGCGGTCTACGTGCCGCTGCCCATCGGCAACGGCGAGCAGCGGTTCAACGTCGCCGAGGTCGTCGCCGCGGGCGGCGGGCTCGTCGTCCCCGACGACCAGCTGCTCCCGGAGTGGGTCGACCGGACGCTGGTGCCGCTGGTGCGTGACCGGGACCGGCTGAGCCGGATGGCGGCTGCCGCCCAGTCCGTCGGCACCCGGGACGGCGACGGCCGGCTCGCCGACCTGGTCCTGGAGGCGGCCGGGGCAACCACCCGGACCACCGCGCCCACCGCCGCCGACGCCGGGGACAGCCCCGCAGCCCCCTCCGCCGGCGTCGACACCGCCCGGGCCGCCCAGGTCGACGCCACCGAGGTCGACGCCACCGAGGTCATCCGATGAGCGCCACCGACCGCTTCGACTTCCGCGCCCCCGTCGTCCCGCTGGACGAGCTCGGCCGGGTCCACGTCACCAACGTCGCGGGCGCCGGGATGTCCGCGGTGGCCCGGGTGCTGCTGGACCGCGGGGTCACCGTCAGCGGGTCCGACCCCAAGGACCTGCCGATCCTGCAGGCGCTGCGTGACCAGGGCGCCGACGTCCACGCGGGCGCCCGGCCCGACTCCGTGGCGGACGTCGACACCGTGGTGGTGTCCTCGGCCACCCGGGAGAGCGACCCGGAGCTGGCCCGCGCCCGCGAGCTCGGGCTGCGGGTGCTGCACCGCTCGCAGGCCCTGGCCTCCGCGGCCACCGGCCGCCGGGTCGCCGCCGTCGCGGGCGCCAACGGCAAGACGACGACCACCTCGATGCTGACGGCCCTGCTGGTCGACGCGGAGGAGGACCCCTCCTTCGCGATCGGCGGCGAGCTGGCCGGACTCGGCACCAACGCCCGGGCGGCCGCAGGTGCGGCGTTCGTCATCGAGGCCGACGAGTCGGACGGCTCCTTCCTGGTCTACCACCCCGAGGTGGCGGTGGTCACCAACGTGCAGCCCGACCACCTCGACCACTACGGCACCTACGACGCGGTCCGGGCGGCCTACCTCGACTTCGCCCGCAGCATCCGGCCCGGCGGGCTGCTCGTGGCGTGCGCCGACGACGGGGGCTCGGCGCGCCTGGCCGCCCAGGCGGCGGCCGAGGGGATGCGGGTCCTGACCTACGGCACGAGCGAGGGCGCCGACGTGCGGGTCCTCGGCCACACGGCGGCCGGCTTCGGGACCGTGGCCCGCGTCCGGGACGTCGACGGGGCCGAGCGCGAGCTGCGCGTCGCCATACCCGGGCCGCACAACGTCCTCAACGCCACCGCCGCGTTCACCGCCGCCCACCACGGGTTGGGCGTCGTCGCGGACCGGGCCGCCGCGGGCGTGGGGGCCTACACGGGCACCCGCCGCCGCTTCGAGCTCAAGGGGATCTGCGGCGGCGTGACCGTCGTCGACGACTACGCCCACAACCCCGGCAAGGTGCAGGCGGTGGTGGGCACGGCGGCCGCCCTGGTCGAGGCGCCTGCCCGGGTGCTCGTGGTCTTCCAGCCGCACCTGTACTCCCGGACCGCGGACTTCGCCACCGAGCTCGGCCGTGGGCTGCGCCCCGCCGACGTGGTGGTCGTCATGGACGTCTACGCCGCGCGGGAGGACCCGGTGCCCGGGGTCTCCGGCGCGCTCGTCGCGCAGGCGGTCCGCGAGCAGGCCGCCCGGGACGGTGGCCCGACGTGCGAGGTGCACTACGTCCCCGAGTGGGACCAGGCCGCCCCGACGGTCGCCGCCCTGGCGTGTCCGGGAGACCTGGTGCTCACCGTCGGCGCCGGGGACGTCACCTACCTCGGTCCGCAGGTGCTGGCGCTGCTCGAGGCGTCCGGGGACCGCGACCGGTGACCCCGGCAGGTCGGGGGCGAGGGAGCACCGCTGTGCGACCGGGCAGGACGACGGCCCGTGAGGCGAACCGCTTCGAGGAGCGGGCCCGCCGGGCCCGGCTCGACCGGCTGCGCACCCTCCTGCTCGTCCTCCTGGCGCTCGCCCTGCTGGGTGGGCTCGGCTACCTCGTGTGGTTCAGCCCGGTCCTGACCGTCAAGGAGGTCGAGGTGCAGGGGGTCTCCGGCGCCCAGGCCGACGAGGTGCGGCGGGCGGCGGACGTCCCCCTGGGGGTGCCGCTGGCCCGGCTGGACCTCGAGGGTCCCGGCCGCCGGATCACGAGCTCGCCGTTGTACGCCGAGGCCGAGGTCGCCCGACGGTGGCCCACCACGGTGGTGCTGAAGGTGACTCCCCGACGGCCGGTCCTGGCCCTGCGGACCGGCGGGTCCTACCAGCTGGTCGACGAGGACGGTGTGGCCTACCGGTCCGTCGACCGGGTCCCCTCGGGGGTCGCGGTGGCGACCGGCCGGGGGCAGGTGCCTGCGCCGGGGCTGCGCGCCGCCGTCGCCATGATGCGCGCCCTGCCCGAGGACCTGCGGGGCCGGGTGAGCACGGTGGAGGTCGAGGGCCCGAGCATGGTGACCTTCCAGGTGGGCCGTTCCCGGGTCCGCTGGGGAGACGAATCTGAACCTCAGCTCAAGGTTAAGGTCATCGCGGCGCTGCTGCCCCGAGCGCCCGGCACCCTGGACGTGAGCGCCCCGCACCTGCCGGTCACGCGATAGGGGGTGTCGCCGCTCGGCGGCCCCGTCACCTGGGTACAGTCCGCCGTGGTGGACCTGAACCTGAGGGCGGAGGTCACCTTTCTGAACGGCTCGCAACACGCCGCGGCAAGGGTTGCTCCGTCCGTGGAGCGCGACGTACGTTTTACCCAACGCTCGGTAACAGAACCATAACCCTGCAGTCTAACTTGAGGGTCTGACCTCCTCCAGGAGGGGGCCCCGACAGCCCTGCTGCACCCCTGAGGAGAGGCCCCCACCGTGGCAGCACCACAGAACTACCTCGCCGTCATCAAGGTCGTCGGCATCGGCGGCGGCGGTGTCAACGCGATCAACCGGATGATCGAGGTCGGCCTCAAGGGGGTCGAGTTCATCGCGATCAACACCGATGCCCAGGCCCTGCTGATGAGCGACGCCGACGTCAAGCTCGACGTGGGGCGTGAGCTCACCCGCGGACTCGGCGCCGGCGCCGATCCCGAGGTCGGCAAGCGGGCCGCCGAAGACCACGCCGAGGAGATCGAGGAGGTCCTGCGGGGGGCCGACATGGTCTTCGTGACCGCCGGCGAGGGCGGCGGCACGGGCACCGGTGGGGCACCGGTGGTCGCCAAGATCGCACGCGGCATCGGCGCCCTGACCATCGGTGTGGTGACGCGGCCGTTCACCTTCGAGGGTCGTCGCCGGGCCAACCAGGCCGAGTCGGGCATCGGCAACCTGCGCGAGGAGGTCGACACCCTCATCGTCATCCCCAACGACCGGCTGCTGTCGATCAGCGACCGCAACGTCTCGATGCTGGACGCCTTCCGCAGCGCCGACCAGGTCCTCCTGTCCGGCGTCCAGGGCATCACCGACCTGATCACGACGCCCGGTCTGATCAACCTCGACTTCGCCGACGTGAAGTCGGTCATGCAGGGTGCCGGCTCCGCGCTCATGGGCATCGGGTCGGCGCGCGGCGAGGACCGGGCGGTCCAGGCCGCCGAGCTCGCGATCTCCAGTCCGTTGCTCGAGGCGAGCATCGACGGGGCCTACGGCGTGCTGCTGTCCATCCAGGGTGGTTCGGACCTCGGGCTCTTCGAGATCAACGAGGCCGCCCGCCTGGTCCAGGAGGCCGCGCACCCCGAGGCCAACATCATCTTCGGCTCCGTGATCGACGACGCCCTCGGCGACGAGGTGCGCGTCACCGTCATCGCGGCCGGCTTCGACGGGGGTGACCCCCAGCCGCGCCGCGAGGAGCCGGCGCCGGCCCAGCAGCGTGGCCCCCAGCCTCCCGCCCAGCCCGCTCGTCCGGCCCAGGCGGCTCCCCAGCAGGCTCAGTCCCAGCCGGTGCGCCCGGCGCAGACCCCGCCCCAGGGGCAGCCGCAGCCGCTGCGCCCGGTGCAGGCGGGGGAGCCGCAGCAGGCACAATCGGTCGTCCGCCCGGTCCAGCCCGGCCAGCTGCCCCAGCCGGTGGGGACCCAGGCGGGTCCGCACGCCCCCGGTCAGGTGCCCGCGCAGCCCCAGCAGGCGCCCGGCGCCCCGGGGCAGGTCCGCCCGACCGAGCATGCCCAGCGCCCGCCGCGGCAGGTGACCTTCGACGACAGCGCCGACCTGGACGTCCCGGACTTCCTGAAGTGACCGGTGCCGGCGCGCGCCGGCGGCCGAGCGTGACGACGCCCCGACCTCCCGGTCGGGGCGTCGTCGTCTGCGGGGGAGTGGGACGACCGGCGGTGCGGGCGGGCGGGCCACGGCGAACGCGCTAGCCTCGGAGACGTGTTCGTCCACCAGCATCACGAGGGTCCCGTCCGGCTCGCCTTCACCGCCGCCCTCGGCGGCGTGAGCGAGGGTCCGTATGCCGCGCCGGCGGGCGGGGCGGGTCTCAACCTGGGCTCCCACGTCGGCGACGACCCGGACCGCGTGGCTGCCAACCGCGTCCGGGTGGCCGAGGCGCTGGGGCTTCCCGTCGACCGGCTGGTCCTGCTCGACCAGGTGCACGGCGCCGACGTGGTTCGCGTCGACGGTCCCTGCCGGGGCCCGGCCGGCAGCGCCGACGGACTGGTCACCACCACCCCTGGTCTGGGTCTGGTCGTGCTGGTCGCTGACTGCACCCCGGTGCTGCTGGCCGACCCGTCCGCAGGCGTCGTCGGCGCCGCCCACGCCGGTCGCCCCGGCATGCTCGCCGGGGTGGTGCCGGCCACCGTCGAGGCGATGCGGGAGCTGGGGGCCCGCGAGATCACCGCGCACGTGGGCCCGTCCGTGTGCGGCCGGTGCTACGAGGTGCCGCTCCCGATGCAGCAGGACGCCATCGCCCGGGTGCCCGAGAGCGGGGCCCGGACCTGGACCGGCACCCCGGCGATCGACGTCGCCGCGGGCGTCGTCGCCCAGCTGGCCGCCCTCGACGTCGCGGTGACCTGGGTCCCCGGGTGCACCCGCGAGGACGACCGGTTCTACTCCTACCGGCGTTCCGGCACGACGGGACGCCTCGGCGGGGTCGTGCTCCTGGAGGAGCGGTCATGACCCCCGACCGGTACGTCGAGCCGGCGAGGCCGCCCGCCGCTGCGGGCACCGGGGCGGGCCGTCGCACGGGGCTGGCCGCCCGCCTCGCCGCCGTCGAGGACCGCATCGGGCAGGCCTGCCGCGCCGCGGGTCGCCCGCGCGCGGACGTCACCCTCGTCACGGTCACGAAGTTCTTCCCCGCCACCGACGTCGAGCTGCTCGCCGGCCTGGGGGTCACCGACGTGGGGGAGAACAAGGCCCAGGAGGCCGCCGCGAAGGTCGCCGAGCTGGACCCGGCGCTGCGGGCCGGGTTGCGGGTCCACTTCGTCGGGCAGCTGCAGACCAACAAGGCCCGCCAGGTCGTCGGCCTGGCCGACCTGGTCCACGCCGTCGACCGGGACCGGCTCGTCACGGCGCTGGACCGGGCGGCGGCCGAGGCCGGACGTCGCGTCGAGGTGCTGCTCCAGGTCGACCTGGACCCGAAGAGCACCGTCGACGGGAGGAGCGGGCGTGGTGGCGCTCGTCCGGACGCCATACCTGCCCTGGCGGACCTGGTGTCGGGTGCCGCGCACCTGGAGCTGCGGGGTCTGATGGCCGTCGCGCCGCTGGGCGCCGACCCCGACGAGGCCTTCGCGCGCCTGGCTCTGACGGCCGAGCGGCTGCGTGCCGGACACCCTCGGGCGACCCTGCTCTCGGCGGGGATGAGCGGCGACCTGGAGGCTGCAGTGCGTCACGGAGCGACACACCTGCGTGTCGGCTCGGCAATCCTGGGGGCCCGTCCGGTCCCCCGGTAGCGTCGCTCCTGACCACGATCCACCACAGATCAGGAGCACGCGATGGCTGGGGCGCTACGCCAGGCGATGGTCTACCTCGGGCTGGCCGAGGACGACGAGTACGACGACAGGTACGACGACGACCGGGAGCCCATGCGTGACCACGGCTCCGAGGCCGCCCCGCGGGAGTCCGCCCGGCCGGAGCCGCACCTGGTCGACGCGTCACGCAGCCCCACCGGTCCCGCCCGCCCCGAGGACGAGCCTCGAGGTGCCACCTCCGTGCGCGAGGAGCGTCATGCCTCCGTCGCACACCTGCCGCAGCGCACGCCCGTCGCGCGCGTCGTCCGTGACCCGGAGGTCGGTCAGATGAACCGCATCACCACCATCCACCCGCGCACCTACAACGAGGCGAAGACGATCGGGGAGTCCTTCCGTGAGGGCATCCCGGTCATCATGAACCTCAGCGACATGGCCGACGACGACGCCAAGCGGCTCGTCGACTTCGCCGCCGGTCTGGTGTTCGGGCTCAACGGCTCGATCGAGCGGGTCACGAGCAAGGTCTTCCTGCTCACCCCGCAGGACGTCGAGGTCTCCACCGAGGAGTCCGAGACGCCCACCGAGACCCGCGGCTTCTTCAACCAGAGCTGACACGCAGCCCCAGCGTCGTCACGCAGGCCCGTCGGGAACACCCGGCGGGCCTGCCCCGTTGTCCAGACCGAAATCGTTTCACCCGAAGGGATCCGGATGGCCGTCGTCAAGACCCTGCTCCTCGACCTCCTGTGGTTGTTCTGGGTCCTCCTCCTGGCCCGGATGGTGCTCGGATACGTCGTGATGCTCGCCCGGGACTGGCGCCCCACGGGGGTGATCCTGCTGGTCGCAGAGGGCATCTGCACGGTCACCGACCCTCCGCTGCGGGCCTTACGCCGAGTGATTCCCCCGCTACGCATAGGTGGGATCGCGCTTGACCTGGCGTTCCTGGTGCTGCTGTTAGTGGTAGTGGCTCTGATGCAGGCTGTCGCCAGGGTGTAGGTTGCTGGGCGACCGTCGCGCCCGCGCCCTCAAGCGGAAGCGACCTGGACGATCGCAAAGGAAGACTCATGGCGCTCACGCCTGATGACGTGCTGAAGAAGAGCTTCGGAGCCACGCAGTTCCGTCGGGGTTACGACGAGCGCGAGGTCGACGACTTCCTCGACGAGGTCGTGAGCGAGCTGCGAGACCTGATCGCCGAGCGCGACGACTACAAGCGCAAGTACGAGGAGTGCGCGCGCAGCAAGGGCCAGGCGCCGGTCGCCACCAAGGGCCGCCGCGAGAGCAGCGCCGAGGTCGCCAAGCTCCGGACCGAGCTCCAGGCCGCGCTCAAGCGCGCCGACGACGCCGATCGCCGGGCCGAGGCCGCCGAGCGCGGGGCTGCGGGGCACAGCGACCAGGCGCTCGTGGCCGCCCGCGACGACGCCTCGGCCGCCCGCGCCGAGGCCGGGCAGCTGCGGGACCGCCTCATGCGGGTGGAGAACGAGCTGGCCGCCACCCGCTCCGAGCTCACCAAGGCCCAGAGCGCTCCCCGCCAGCCGCTCGCCGCCCCGTCGGCCGCGCACGACTCCTCCGGCGCCGCCGGCCTGATCGAGCTGGCCCAGCGTCTGCACGACGAGCACGTCGCCAAGGGGCAGGCCGAGCAGGACCGACTCGTGGCCGAGGGTCGCAGCCAGCGCGAGGCGATGATCAACGAGGGTTCGCGCAAGCGCGACGAGCTGGTCGGCTCCGCCCAGCTGCGGCACGACGAGCTCATCGCCGAGGGCCAGCAGCGTCACAAGAAGCTCATCGCCGACGGCACGGCCCAGCACGAGACGCTGATCGCCGAGGCGACCAAGCAGCGCGAGGGGATACTCCAGGGCCTCGCCGGCGAGAAGGCCCAGCTCGAGCAGGCGGTCGCCGCGCTCCGCGCCTTCGAGGCCACCTATCGCGACAACATCTCCACCTTCCTCAAGTCGCAGCTGCACGAGGTCGAGCGCACGCGCCTGGCCCCGAGCCACGCCTGACAGCCCGACAGCGCCGGGTCTTGCCGGCGTCCCGGGAGCGGGAGGACACCGCACGGTGCCTCCCGCTCCGGCGTGCCAGGGCGTCTCAGCGCATCACCGGCGGAGCCCCAGCTTTCCCGCGGGTGACGGAGGGGCTACCCTGTGCACACCTCGGCGCGGCTGTGCGCCGTCAGCCGTCCGGTGCGGGGGCACCCGACGGCCCGTTCGATCTCAGTGAGGGCAGCATGGCTGGCAAGTCCGCAGGGCGGTCCACGACGTCCGGTTCCATCGACGTCTCCGGTGACGACGGCACCTGGTCACCGGCAGAGGTGGCCGAGCTCAAGGAGACCCTGCGCTCCGAGATCGCCCGGCTGCGCGACGATCTCGCCGCGGCCCAGGAGGATCTGGTCGGCCTGGTCCAGGACACGCAGGACATCGTCGGCGACGATCAGGCCGACGTGGGCTCCAAGGCGATCGAGCGTGAGCACGAGGCCGCCATGGCCGCCAACACCCGCGACGTCCTGACGCAGTACGAGCATGCGCTGGAGCGGGTCGAGTCCGACCTGCACGGCGTGTGCGAGGGATGCGGGGGCACCATCCCCAAGCTGCGGGTCCAGGCCTTCCCGCGGGCCACCCTGTGCGTGACGTGCAAGGCCGCGCAGAAGCGTTGATCCCGACGACCCGGGCGCGCCGCACCTGGCCCCTCATCGCCCTGCTCTCCGTGCTGACCTTCGCCGCCGACCAGGGCAGCAAGGTGTGGGCGACCCGCACCCTGACGCCCGGGGACCCGCACCCGCTGGTGGGTGAGTGGTTGCGGTTGCTGCTGATCCGCAACTCCGGCGCAGCCTTCTCCCTGGGCTCCGGCCAGACGTGGGTGCTCACGCTGGTCGCCGTCGCCATCGGGATCCTGGTCGGGTGGCACGCCCGCCGCATCGTCTCGGTGAGCTGGGCGGTGGCCGCCGGCCTCGTGCTGGGCGGTCTTCTCGGCAACCTGTGGGACAGGTTGTTCCGCCCACCGTCCTTCGGCCAGGGCCACGTGGTCGACTTCATCGACTACGGCGGCTGGTTCATCGGCAACGTGGCCGACATCGCGATCGTGGCCGCCGCCGCCCTGATCGCCCTGCTGTCCGTCCTCGGCATCAGCCACGACGGATCTGTCCCGCAGGATCACCCTGCCGACCCGGCCCCCGCGCGCCCGGACGGCGGGCCGACGACCCCGACGAGCCCTGGAGCCACCCGTGCCTGACGTCCGCATGCTGCCCGTCCCTGACGGGCTCGAGGGGGAGCGCGTCGACGCCGCCGTGGCCCGGCTGTTCGGGGTGTCCCGGTCCAAGGCCGCGGACCTGGCGGGCGAGGGTGCGATCCAGGTGGACGGAGCCGCCGTCGCCAAGTCCGAGCGGGTCACCGCCGGTGCGTGGCTGGAGGTCACCCTGCCCGACCCGGTGCGCGAGGACGCCCCGGCCGTCGAGCCGCGCGAGGCTCCCGGCCTGCAGATCGTCCACGACGACACCGAGATCGTGGTGGTCGACAAGCCGGCCGGCTGCGCGGCCCACCCCAGCGTCGGCTGGGACGGCCCCGACGTGGTGTCCGGCCTGATGGCCGAGGGCTACCGCATCACGACCTCCGGCGCCGCGGAGCGTCAGGGCATCGTCCAACGACTCGACGTCGGGACGACCGGGCTGATGGTCGTGGCGAAGTCCGAGCGGGCCTACACCGTCCTCAAGCAGGCCTTCCGCGACCGGACGCCGGAAAAGGTCTACCACGCCGTGGTCCAGGGTCTGCCCGACCCGATGGCGGGCACCGTCGAGGCACCGATCGGTCGACACCCCCACCACGACTGGAAGTTCGCGGTCCGGCAGGAGGGGCGTCACTCGGTGACGCACTACGCCGTGCTCGAGGCCATGCGGCACGCGTCCCTGCTGGAGGTCCACCTGGAGACGGGCCGGACCCACCAGATCCGGGTGCACTTCAGCGCCCTGCGGCATCCGTGCGTCGGCGACCCGCTCTACGGCGCCGACCCGGTGCTGGCACGCAAGGTCGGCCTGGACCGGCAGTGGCTGCACGCGCACCGGCTCGGTTTCACCCACCCGGGCAGCGGTGAGTGGGTGCGCTTCGAGTCGCCGTACCCGCCGGACCTGCAGCACTCCCTGGACCTGCTGCGGGCGGGCTGAGCCCGGTCGCTCACGGCTGCCCGGGCAGCCGCAGGGAGGACTCGGCGAACCGGTCCTCCAGGAACCGCGTCTGGGTCTCCAGGGCGCGGGCGTCCCCGGCATAGACCGACTCGGCGATCCGGTCGACCTGGGTGGCGACGAGCTGCAGCTGGTGGAGCAGCTCCTCGTGCGGGGTGCGACCGCTCGTCAGCCGGTGCGCGCGGGCGAAGCTCGGCGGCAGGTCGACGTACGCCCCCAGCGCCTGCGGGAGGTAGTCGTCGACGATCCGCCCGACGACGAACCTGCTGTCCGTGGCGGCCGCGTCGCGCTCGACGCGCTCGGCCAGCGGCGCGAGACCGGCGTGCACCCGGGCGTACGCCGCCTGCACGTCCTCGGGCAGGCGCGCCGTGTCGGCGCGGACGGTGCTGCTCAGGTGGTCCAGCCGGGCCCGCAGCGTCGGTCCGGACGGTGCGGCGGTCGCCGGGGAGGCGGTGACCTGGGGTGCCTGGGACGAGGAGCCTGGTCCCAGAGCCGTCCGGAGCCCTTCCTCGTACGCCACTGCGCCCCTGAGCACCCGGTGGCGCAGGACGAGGGCGTGACCGGTCCCGCCGAACCAGGTCGCCACCAGGAGGATCGAGAGCAGGGTGCTCCACGGCTCGTGGCGGTCCGTGCCGGAGCCGGCGAGCGTCGAGACGAGGAGCAGCGCGGCGCTGGCCGCGGACCATCCCTTGGCGATGCGCCAGACGTCCCGCGACCTGGCGATGTTGCCGGCCCACAGCCACCCGGCGAACGAGAAGAGTCCGCTACCGAAGAAGACGAGGAGGACCCACCACGATCGGCGTCGGCGCCACGCGCCGGGTCGTCGCTCGAGCAGTGCGTCGATGTGGTCGGGCGTCACAAGCGGTCCTCTCGCGGCTGCGTCCGTGCTCCCCCCGTCGGTCCAGCCCGTGACGCCCCTCCAGCCTAGAGGCGCAGCCTGCTCGACGTGCTGCCTCGCGCCGGAAGAGGACGGGACGCAGGTCCCCTCCTCGCCGCGGACGGCAGCCGGTGTCACCGGGCGTTGCCCGGCTCGTCGCCGGGAAGTCTGTCCCCGGGCCGCCGTAGACTGCCCGCGATGTCCTCGCCAGCAGCCTCCAGCAGCTCCTTCGTCCACCTGCACAACCACACCGAGTACTCCATGCTCGACGGTGCGGCGCGGATCGACGACCTCTTCCAGCGGGCCTCCGAGATGGGCATGCCCGCCGTCGCGACGACGGACCACGGTTTCATCTTCGGGGCCTACGAGTTCTGGAAGAAGTCGACGCGGTACGGCGTCAAGCCGGTCATCGGGATCGAGGCCTACCTCACGCCTGGCACCCACCGCACCGACAAGACCCGGGTGAAGTACGGCGACGGCGGCCGCGACGACGTGTCCGGGTCCGGCGCCTATACCCACATGACGATGTGGGCGCGCGACAACGAGGGCATGCACAACCTCTTCCGGATGTGCTCGCTGGCGTCGCTGGAGGGCTACTACTTCAAGCCGCGCATGGACCGCGAGCTGCTGGAGACCTACGGCAAGGGGATCATCGCCACGACGGGGTGCCCGTCGGGGGAGATCCAGACCCGGCTGCGTCTGGGCCAGTACGCCGAGGCGAGGCAGGCCGCGAGCGACTTCCGGGACATCTTCGGGCGGGACAGCTTCTACTGCGAGCTGATGGACCACGGGCTCGACATCGAGCGGCGGGTGCAGAAAGACCTCTTCCGGCTGGCCAAGGAGCTGGACCTGCCGTTCGTCGCCACCAACGACCTGCACTACACCGACGCCGCCGACGCCAAGGCGCACGCGGCGCTGCTGTGTGTGCAGTCCGGGTCGACGCTGATGGACCCCAACCGGTTCAAGTTCGACGCCGACGACTTCTACCTCAAGTCCCCCGAGGAGATGCGACACCTGTGGCGCGAGGTCCCCGAGGCCTGCGACAACACGCTGCGCATCGCCGAGATGTGCGACATCTCCTTCCACGAGGGGGAGGGGCAGTTCATGCCGCGCTTCCCCTGCCCGCCGGGGGAGGACGAGACCAGCTGGTTCGTCAAGGAGGTCGAGACCGGCCTGCACGCCCGCTTCCCGGAGGGGGTGCCGGACTACGCCCGCAAGCAGGCGCAGTACGAGTGCGAGGTCATCATCGGCAAGGGCTACCCGGGTTACTTCCTCGTCGTCGCCGACTTCATCAACTGGGCCAAGGAGAACGGCATCCGGGTGGGTCCGGGCCGTGGCTCCGGCGCCGGCTCGATGTGCGCCTACGCCATGCGGATCACCGACCTGGACCCGGTGCCGCACGGTCTGATCTTCGAGCGCTTCCTCAACCCCGAGCGCAAGTCGATGCCCGACTTCGACGTCGACTTCGACGAGCGTCGGCGTGGCGAGGTGATCAAGTACGTCACCGAGAAGTACGGCGCGGAGCGCGTCGCGCAGATCGTCACCTACGGCACCATCAAGGCCAAGCAGGCCGTCAAGGACGCCGGGCGCGTGCTCGGTCATCCCTTCGCCGTGGGCGAGCGGCTGACCAAGGCCATGCCCCCGGACGTCATGGGCAAGGGCATCCCGCTGTCCGGGATCTTCGACCCCGAGCACAAGAGGTATGCCGAGGCGGCGGACTTCCGCGCGCTGCACGACTCCGACCCCGTCGCCCAGGAGGTGGTGGGGACCGCCCGGGGGCTGGAAGGCCTGAAGCGGCAGTGGGGTGTGCACGCCGCCGGCGTCATCATGTCCAGCGAGCCGCTGATCGACGTCATCCCGATCATGCGCCGCGAGGCCGACGGCCAGATCATCACCCAGTTCGACTACCCGAGCTGCGAGTCGCTCGGCCTGGTCAAGATGGACTTCCTGGGGCTGCGCAACCTGACGATCCTCGACGACGCCATCAAGAACGTCGAGATGAACCGCGGCGAGACCCTCGACCTGGACGCCCTGTCCAAGGACATGACCGACAAGGCGACGTACGACCTGCTCGCCCGCGGTGACACCCTCGGGGTCTTCCAGCTCGACGGCGGCGGCATGCGCTCCCTGCTGCGGCTCATGCAGCCGGACAACTTCGAGGACATCTCCGCCGCCCTCGCGCTCTACCGCCCGGGTCCCATGGGCGCCAACGCGCACACCAACTTCGCGCTGCGCAAGAACGGCAAGCAACAGGTGGACTACATCCACCCCGAGCTGACCGAGGCGCTCGAGCCGATCCTCAAGATGACCTACGGCCTGATCATCTATCAGGAGCAGGTCATGGAGATCGCCCAGAAGCTCGCGGGCTACACCCTCGGCAACGCCGACCTGCTGCGCCGCGCCATGGGCAAGAAGAAGAAGGAGGTGCTGGACGCCGAGTACGTCAACTTCGAGAAGGGCATGCTCGACAACGGCTTCTCCACGGAGGCGGTCGAGAAGCTCTGGAGCATCCTGCTGCCCTTCTCCGACTACGCCTTCAACAAGGCGCACACCGCGGCCTACGGCGTGGTGTCGTACTGGACCGGCTATCTCAAGGCCAACTACCGCGCGGAGTACATGGCGGCCCTGCTGACGAGCGTGCGCGACGACAAGGACAAGTCGGCGCTGTACCTCAACGAGTGCCGGCACATGGGCATCCAGGTGCTGCCGCCGGACGTCAACGACTCGATCGGCTTCTTCGCCGCCGTCGGCGACGACATCCGCTTCGGCCTGGAGGCGATCCGCAACGTCGGCGCCAACGTGGTGGTGGAGATCGTCAGGGCCCGCGAGGAGAAGGGCGCCTTCACGTCCTTCAAGGACTTCCTCAACAAGGTGCCCGCCGTCGTGTGCAACAAGCGCACCATCGAGTCGCTGATCAAGGCCGGCGCCTTCGACTCGCTGGGGGAGACACGCCGGGGCCTGGTCGAGGTGCACGAGAGGTATGTCGAGGCCCTCGTGGACGTCAAGCGTCGCGAGGCCGCCGGCCAGGACTCGCTGTTCGCGGCCTTCGGGATGCCCGGCGAGGAGGAGGACGCCGGTGGGGCCGATGCCTTCGCGGGACTGCCGCCGGTGCCGACCCACGGCTGGGACAAGCAGGTGACCCTGCAGTACGAGCGGGAGATGCTCGGGCTGTACGTCTCGGACCACCCGCTCTTCGGGATCGAGCACGTCCTGCACCAGCACGCGGACACCTCCATCGCCGCGCTCAACACCGAGGACGGCAAGCCCGACGGGGCCACGGTCACCATCGCCGGCCTGATCACCGGGCTGCAGCTCAAGCGCACCAAGAAGGGTGACCTCTGGGCGATCGCCACGGTGGAGGACCTCGACGGCGCGATCGAGTGCCTGTTCTTCCCCTCGACGTACATGACGGTCTCGACGGTGCTGGCACCGGACGCGGTGGTGGTGGTGCGTGGCCGGGTCAACAAGCGGGACGAGTCCACCTCGATCTACGCCCAGGACCTGCACCTGCCGGACCTGGTCGAGGGGCCGCGCGGGCCGGTGCTGCTCACGCTGCCGACGGTGCGCGCCACCACCGGGATCGCCGAGCGCCTCAAGGACGTCCTGCTCAACCACCCCGGCACGACGGAGGTGCAGGTCAAGCTCACCCAGCCCGGCCGCGAGGTGGTGATGCGGCTGGAGCCGCACGTGGATCCCACCTCGGCGCTCTTCGGCGACCTCAAGGCCCTGCTCGGCCCGGCCTGCCTCGACGCGGGCTGACTCCGCGGCGGCGGCGAGCCGACCGGCGAGGGGCTGCTGCGCCGGGTGCGGGCCGGCGTGACGTCGGTGCCGCCGTCCGGCTGGTCCATCGACTAGCGTTCGTCCGTGACCTCCGCATCCTTGCCCGAGCCCCCGCGCGCCCGCCGGGTGGAGACGACCCGCACCCACCACGGGGAGAGCGTGTCCGACCCCTACGAGTGGCTGCGGGACAAGTCCTCGCCGGAGGTCATCGCCCACCTGGAGGCCGAGAACGCCTACACCGCCGCGATGACCGCCGACCAGGAGCCCTTGCGCCGGGCGATCTTCGAGGAGCTGAAGGCGCGGGTCCAGGAGACCGACCTGTCGGTGCCGGTGGCCTACCGCGGATGGTGGTACTACTCGCGGACCACCGAGGGCGAGCAGTACGCGCGCGAGTGCCGGGTCGTCGTGGCCGACACCCCCGACGGGGTCCCCGGGCCGCCCCCGCAGCTCGTCGACGGCGCCCCGCCCGAGGGGGAGCAGGTGCTCCTGGACGGGCCCGCCCTGGCGCAGGGCCACGAGTTCTTCGGCGTCGGGTCCACCGACGTCAGCCACGACGGCACCCGGTTCGCGTACGCCGTGGACACCACGGGCGACGAGCGCTACGACCTGGTCATCACCGAGGTGCCCACCGATCCCACGGTCACCGGCGTGGTCGGGCGGATCATCGACGACCAGGTGACCGGGATCGGCTACGGCCTGGTCTTCTCCCTGGACGGGCGGCAGGTCTACTACACCCGCAACGACGACGCCTGGCGCCAGTTCCAGGTCTGGCGGCACGAGATCGGGACCCCCGTCGAGCAGGACGTGCTGGTCCACGACGAGACCGACGAGCGCTTCTGGGTGGGGGTCGGGTCCAGCCGCGACGACCGCTGGATCGTCATCGCCACCGGGTCCAAGACCACCTCGGAGACCTGGCTCATCGACTCGGCCGACCCCGACGCGACCCCGCGGCTGGTCGCCCCCCGCGAGGAGGGCGTGGAGTACGACGTCGAGCCCGCCGGCGAGGTGCTGCTGATCACCCACAACGCCACCCACCAGGACTTCGAGCTGGCCGTGGCACCCACCGACGCCACGAGCCGGGATCAGTGGCGAACCATCCTCACCCCGGGCGAGGGGGAGCGGGTGGTCGGGGTGGAGGCCTTCTCGGCATACGCCGTCGTCGCGATGCGCAAGGACGGGCTCACCGCCCTGTCGGTGCTGGACCGCCCCCGGCCCGACGAGCTGGCCGCACCGCGGCCGCTGGAGTTCGACGAGCCGATCTACACCGTGCACCCCGGCGACAACCTCGACTACGACGCGACCTGGCTGCGGATCTCCTACCAGTCGCTGGTCACCCCGCCGTGCGTCTACGACGTGGACCTGGCCACCCTCGGGCGGACCCTGCGCAAGCGCACCGAGGTGCTCGGCGGGGTGGACCTGGACGCCTACGAGCAGCGGCGCGAGTGGGCGATCGCGCCGGACGGCACCCGGGTGCCGATCTCGCTGGTCTACCGCAAGGACACCCGGCCCGACGGCACGCACCCCGGGATGCTCTACGCCTACGGCTCCTACGAGGCCTGCACGGACCCGTGGTTCTCCTTCCTGCGGTTCAGCCTGCTCGACCGCGGCTTCGTCTGGGCCCTGGCGCACGTGCGCGGCGGCGGCGAGATGGGACGCGCGTGGTACGACCAGGGCAAGACCCTCACCAAGCGCAACACCTTCACCGACTTCGTCGCCTGCGGCGAGCACCTGGTGCAGACCGGGTGGGTGGCCCCGGACCGGCTCGTCGCCGAGGGCGGCTCGGCCGGCGGTCTGCTGATCGGGGCCGTCGCCAACATCGCCCCGGACCTGTTCCGCGCGCTGCACGCCCAGGTGCCCTTCGTGGACGCCCTGACCACCATCCTCGACCCCTCGCTGCCGCTGACGGTGGGCGAGTGGGAGGAGTGGGGCGACCCGCTGCACGACCCCGAGGTCTACCGCTACCTGCGCAGCTACTCGCCCTACGAGAACGTCGCCCCGCGCCGCTATCCCTCGATCCTGGCGACCACCTCGCTCAACGACACCCGGGTGTTCTACGTCGAGCCCGCCAAGTGGGTCGCCCGGCTGCGCGAGACCGTCACCAACGACCCGGCCGAGCGGCCCGTCCTGCTGCAGACCGAGATGGTGGCCGGCCACGGCGGCGTCTCCGGGCGCTACGACGCCTGGCGGCAGGCGGCCTTCGAGTGGGCCTGGCTGATGACCCAGGCGGGGGTGACCCGATGACCGCGGCGCCCGACCCGCGGGTGGCCGTGCGGATCTGCCGCGACACCCGGCTGTGCATCTCGCTGTCCGGGCGACCGTCCAACATCGGCACCAGGTTTCACAACTACCTCTATGCGGAGCTCGGGCTGGACTACGTCTACAAGGCCTTCACGGCCACCGACATCCGCGACGCCGTCGCCGGGGTGCGCGGCCTGGGGATCCGCGGCTGCGCGGTCTCGATGCCGTGGAAGGAGGACGTGATCGCGCTCGTCGACGAGATGACCCCGTCCGCCGCCGCCATCGAGTCGGTCAACACCATCGTCAACGACGACGGACGCCTGGTGGCCTACAACACCGACTACCTCGCGATCCGCTCGCTGCTCGACGCCCACGAGGTGCCGCGGTCGCTACCGTTCGCCGTGCTCGGCTCGGGCGGTATGGCGAAGGCCGCGGTCGCCGCGCTCACCGACGCGGGCTTCTCCTCGGGGCACGTCGTGGCCCGCAACCCTGGGACCGGCCCGGCCCTCGCGTCCCGCTACGGCCACACCTGGGCGCCGTCGCTCGACGGGCTCGCCCCCGGACTGGTGCTCAACGCGACTCCCGTGGGCATGGCCGGCGGGTCCGGGGAGGGCGAGCTGTCCGCTCCCCGGGAGGTCGTCGAGGCCGCCGAGGTGGTCTTCGACGTGGTGGCCTTCCCCTCCGAGACGCCGCTGGTGACGCTCGCCCGCGAGCTGGGCCGTGAGGTGATCACCGGGGCCGAGGTGATCGCCCTGCAGGCGGCCGAGCAGTTCGCGCTCTACACCGGGGTCCGCCCCACCGCCGAGCAGGTGCGCCGGGCCTCGGAGTTCTCCCGCGAGGCCTGACCTGCGCGACCGGTCGCCGGCTGCCGGGGCGACCCGACGGGACGTCCGAGGTGACCCCCGGCCTGCCTGCTGCCTAGGGTGGCGCCATGCCTGATCAGCCTGCCCTCGTCGTCCTCCTCGAGGGCGTCTCCGACATCGCCGCCATCCGTGCCGCCCTCACCACCGCCGGCGTCGACCTCGCCGCGGTCGACCTGGTCGACCTGCAGGGGGTCACCAACGTCGGCCGGGTCCTCGCCGAGATCCGCCAGCTGCGCCCGGAGGCGGAGGTGGTCGGGATGTGCGACGCGGGCGAGGTCCGGCACGTGATGGCCGCGCTCGCGGCGGACGGCTGCCCGGCCGCCGACGCCACCGACCTGCCGGCCTACGGCTTCTTCGTCTGCGAGGCCGACCTGGAGGACGAGCTGCTGCGCGCGCTGGGCACCCCGCGCGCCGTCGAGGCGATCCGACGGTCCCCGCTCGGCGGCAAGCTCGAGGCGCTGCAGATCCAGCCGGCGTGGCGCGACCTGGAGCTGGACGAGCAGGTGCGGCGCTTCACCCGCACCCCGGCCGCGCGCAAGGAGCGGGTGGCGGGGGTGCTGGCCGCGGCGCTGACCCGCGAGGAGCTGCCCGAGCCGATCGCCATGCTGGTCGACCGGATCTCCTGGAGCGTCTGAGAGCTCGCCGCGCCGGTCGGACCTGCCGGCATACCGGAGGGAACCCGTGGGCTCCCGCCCGCGTCAGAAAAGTGATATCACTTAGATGTCACATTCTGACGCACCCCAGGGGGAGAGCATGAGCACCCAGCACACGCCCGGCGGACCGGTCGACCGCAGCGACGACACCGTGGACCCGATCCAGGCGCCGCCGTCCACCAGGCCCGTCGGACACCAGGGCGCACGGGTCGGGGTCAACGAGCGACCGGCCTTCGCCATGGACGGGTTCCTGGCGCTCGCGCTGGCGCTCCTGCTGCTGGTCGGCGGCATGACCTGCGTCGCCCTGGGGGCCAAGCAGGCCGCCGACGTCGGATCCGCCACGGCGACCCCCTTCGTCCTCGGGGTGCTGCTCATGCTCCTCGGGGCGGTCGTCGCCAGCTCGGTGGTCGTCATCCAGCCCGGCCAGACCGCGGTGATCCAGTTCTTCGGCAGGTATGTCGGCACCGCCCGCCGCGCCGGCCTGACCATGGTGCTTCCGTTCACCAGCAAGCGGCGGGTGTCGGTGCGGGTCAACAACTTCGAGACCAACACGCTCAAGGTCAACGACGCCGACGGCAACCCCGTCGAGATCGCCGCCATCGTCGTCTGGCAGGTCGCGGACACCGCCCGGGCGTGCTTCTCGGTGGAGTCCTACGACAACTTCGTCCGGGTGCAGTCCGAGTCGGCGCTGCGGCACGTGGCGATCTCCCACCCCTACGACGCCCCCGACGAGGTCGAGGGCGCGGTCGAGTCGCTGCGCGGGTCCACCGACGTCGTGTCCGGCGAGCTGGCCCGCGAGGTGGCCGAGCGCGTCGCGGTCGCCGGCGTCGAGATCGTCGAGGTCCGCATCTCCCACCTGGCCTATGCCCCCGAGATCGCCCAGGCGATGCTGCAGCGCCAGCAGGCCTCGGCCATCGTCGCGGCCCGCGCGCGCATCGTCGAGGGTGCGGTCGGCATGGTCGACATGGCCCTGGCCCGCCTCGAGCAGCAGGACATCGTCGAGCTGGACGACGAGCGCAAGGCCGCCATGGTCTCCAACCTGCTCGTCGTGCTCTGCGGCGAGTCGCGGGCGACGCCCGTGGTCAACACGGGGTCGCTCTACCAGTGACGCCGCCACGCGAGCGGCGCGGCGGGGCCGGGCGCAGGCAGATGCTCCTGCGTCTGGACCCCGCCGTCCACGACGCCCTCGCCCGCTGGGCGGCCGACGACCTGCGCAGCGTCAACGCGCAGGTCGAGATGGTGCTGCGGGAGGCCCTGCGCAAGGCGGGTCGGATGCCTCAGGACGCCGGGCCGCTCCCGCGCCGCGGGCGCCCGCCGGCCGAGGGCTGACCCGGAGCCGGGTCGCGCTGGACGGTCGAGATCGCCTGGTGGCTCACCGCGTCCGTCGGCCGTAGGCACCGACCCGCCCCCGGGCCACGAGCTCGACCGTCACGACGACGGCGAGCGCCTGGACGAGCAGCAGGGCCGCGAGGACGACGAGCTGCACCGCGGCCGCCTCGAGCGGGGACGCGCCGCCGAGGAGGGTGCCGACGAAGGCGCCCGGCAGCGTCACCAGCCCGACGGTGCGGGTCTGGTCCAGCCCAGGGACCAGGGCGAGCGCGGCGTCGTCGCGGCCCACGAGCAGTGCTGCGTCCCGGTCGGGCAGCCCCAGCGACAAGGCCGCCTCGAACTCGCCGTGCCGCTGCCGCAGCGCGTCCAGGGTGCGCTTGCCGGCCAGGGTGGTCGCGGTCATCGCGTTGCCGATGAGGATGCCGAGGACGGGCACGATCGCGACGGGACGCAGCGGGATCAGGCCGGACGCCGCGAGCGCCGCGCCGACCGGGACGGCTGCCGCGCAGACCGGGAGCACGGTCCACCAGGTGCCTCCCTGCGGTATGACGCGCCTGCCGGCGGTCGTCGAGGCCACGGCGAGCATGAGGGCGACGAAGGCCAGGGTCAACCACCACGAGCGCAGCACCGCGGCGATCAGCATCCCGACGGCCGCGAGCTGGAGGGTGGCCCGGGCGGCCGCGGTGACGGTGGCGCCGGTGTGGCCGAGGTGCCCCCAGCGGTGGACCGCCGCCGCGGCGAGGGTGAGGAGCAGGACGACCGTCACCAGCCTGACGACGTCGGCGGTCGTGGCGACGGAGACGAGCGAGGAGCCGGTGGTCACGGGCTCCATCAGACCACGGTGGCGCGTTCGGGTGGCAGGGGGCGTGAGGACGGCCCTTCGGTCACTCCGAGATCAATCATGGTCATCATCAGGTGACTGCCTTCATCGAACGTCCTGGGAGGGATGCATGTCCTTCGTCGCCCGCACCACCGTTGCCGCTGCCGTCGTCGCGGCCCTCGCCCTCCCGGCCGCGGCCGGTGCCCAGGCGTCCGGCAGTCCCGCCCGGCGAGCCGGTGCCCAGCAGACGGCCATCCGGTCGATGGCCTCCGTCGCCGCGCGGCAGGGCGCGGCCAGGCCCGCTCTCGCGGCGGTCGCCGGGCCGGTCCGCGAGACCCGCGTCATCGGTCGCACCCGCCAGGGCCGCCCGATCTACGCCTACCGGCTGGGGGAGCCCGGCAGGCCCGTGGTCGCCGTGGTCGCCACCATGCACGGCAACGAGCGGATGAACCACTGGGTGGTGAACGGCCTGCGCACCGGTCGTCCGGTCAGGGGCGTGGACCTGTGGGTCGTGGAGTACGTCAACCCTGATGGCTGGGCCCGGGGTTCGCGCTACAACGCTGTCGGCGTGGATCTCAACCGCAACTTCCCGACGGCCTGGAGCTCGCGGGTGCTGCGGGCCGGCCGCGGGCCGGCGTCCGAGCCGGAGACCCGTGCCTTGATGTCCTTCCTGGACCGCACCGACCCGCGCTACGTCGTCAGCCTGCACCAGCCCTTCGACGGCGTGGACACCTATGCCCTCAAGGACCGGGCCCTGGCCGACCGGCTGTCCCGTCAGCTGGGGCTGGCCAGGAAGTCCTTCGCCTGCTCGGGCGGCTGCCACGGCACGATGACGCAGTGGTTCAACGCCCGGCACCGGGGTGCGGCGATCACCGTGGAGTGGGGTCGCTCACCCTCCCGCGCGCAGCTGTCGCGCGCCTCGGACGGGGTGCTCCGGTCGGTCGGGGGCACCCGCTAGACCCGGGTGGGCCTCAGTCCCACCCGGTTCCCGTCGTCCGGTCCGGCCCTGCAGGGGGAGCGGGCGGGCCGGACGGCGGCGGAGTCGGCGTCCCCTGGGAGGGGACGGCTTCCTGCGAGGGGACGGCTTCTTGCGACGGCAGGACCTTGGGCGACGTCGTGGGAGGTGTCGCCGGACCGGGCGTGGCCTCCGGCAGCCAGACGAGGGGCGGGGGAGGGATCTGCGGCTCGGTGCGGCGCCGGATGCCCGCCCGCCGCGCCTGCCAGGCGACGAGGGCGTAGGCGATCGGCATCATCACCAGCGAGGGGACCAGCGCGGCCGGCGAGCTCGTCGTGCCCTGGTCGATGAAACCCTCGTCGAAGCCGCCGAGCACCAGCGAGATCCCCATCACCAGCATGTTGTTGGCGCAGTGCAGCGCGATCGCCGCCTCCAGGCCGCCGGTCCGCCAGGTCATCAGGCAGGCGGTGACGGCGAAGATCGACAGGTCGGCCATCACCCAGGGGTCCATGCTGCCGTGGGCGAGACCGAAGAGCAGGCACGAGGCGACGGTCGGCAGGACCAGGGCGACCCAGCGGTGCCGGGCCCAGGAGCCGAGGCTCTGCAGGATCCACCCGCGGAAGGCGAACTCCTCGCCCGCGCACTGCAGCGGCGTGGTCAGCACCATGACGAGCAGGAGCACCACCCACTGCTGGGGGCGTCCGGCGGGCGGCGGGTCCGCCGCGGTCCCCAGCCCGACATACAGCGCCCAGAGCGGCACGAGCACCAGCAGGCAGCGCGCGAACCACCGCCAGCGGAAGCGCCCGGTCACCGAGGACAGGTAGCGCCCGGGGACCCCGTGGCCCAGCCAGACGGCGAACGCGGCGCACGGCACCAGCGCCGCCAGCGTGAGGTTGGTGACCAGGAAGCCCCCCGGCTCGGAGGTGATCGAACCCGCGTCCTGCAGCCAGTGCTCCGGGTCGCCGCCGGTCGCGGCCACCACCCCGAGGGCCACGGCCCAGCCCACGATGCTGACGAGCACGAAGGACAGCACCATCACCACGAAAGACGCGAGCGGCCGCCACCAGCGGTGTCGTGGCCCGCGCAGCACCTGCGGGTAGTCCACCGCCCGCGGCGGCAGGTCGGGGGTCCGGGGAGGGCCGGCCGGGGACGGCAGGGGGCCGGGTGCCCAGCCGGGCGGCGGGGGAGCGACGCAGGACATGGGGCCCATTGTGACCGAGGGGTCCGACAGACCGTCGGACGCCGCTGAGACGACCCGCTGGCCTGTCGGTGGTCCGACCTAGACTTCGCCCATGCTGTCGATCGAGGACCTGCGGGGGCGTGAGCTGAGCGCCCGTGCCCTGCGCGAGACCCTGCCCCGGGCCGCGCTGGACGTGGAGGCTGCCCTGGACGTGGTGCGCCCGATCTGCGAGGACGTGCGGCATCGCGGTGCTGCGGCGCTGCTGGAGCTGGGGGAACGCCTCGACGGGGTGCGACCGCCGAGCCTGCGGGTGCCGACCGAGCTGCTGGCGCTCGCGGCCGAGCAGCTCGACGCCGACGTGCGCCGCGCCCTGGAGGTCGCCATCGAACGCGCCCGCCTGGTCCACCGGGCCCAGCGGCGGCAGGACGTGACGGTCCAGGTCGTCCCGGGCGGCACCGTGACCGAGCGGTGGGTGCCCGTCGAGCGGGTGGGGCTCTACGTCCCCGGCGGACTGGCCGTCTACCCCTCGTCCGTGGTGATGAACGTCGTGCCCGCCCAGGAGGCCGGCGTCGGCTCCCTCGCCGTCGCGAGCCCGCCGCAGCGCGAGGGGATCGGCCCCTTCGCGGGGCTGCCGCACCCCACCGTCCTCGCGGCCTGCCACCTGCTCGGCGTCCAGGAGGTGTATGCCGTCGGCGGCGCCCAGGCCGTCGCGATGTTCGCCTACGGCGCGGCCGCCGACGAGGAGCTGGGCACCGAGGCCGTCGAGCCCGCCGCCCTGGTGACCGGCCCCGGCAACGTCTACGTCGCGTCCGCCAAGCGGCTGCTCCAGGGGGTCATCGGCATCGACGCGGAGGCCGGCCCGACCGAGATCGCCGTCCTCGCCGACGACTCCGCCGACCCCGAGCACGTCGCCGCCGACCTGATCAGCCAGGCCGAGCACGACCCGCTCGCGGGCTCCGTGCTGGTCACCGACTCCCCGGAGCTCGCCCGGCAGGTGGTCGCGGCCGTCGAGCGACGGGTGCCCGCCACCAAGCACGCCGAGCGGGTCCGCACGGCCCTCACCGGCAGCCAGTCCGGGATCGTGCTCGTCGACGACCTGGACACCGGGCTGCGGGTGGTGGACGCCTACGCCGCCGAGCACCTGGAGATCCAGACCCGCGACGCCGCCGCCGTGGCCGCGCGGGTCCGCAACGCCGGGGCCGTCTTCGTCGGCTCCCACACCCCGGTCTCGCTGGGCGACTACGCCGCCGGGTCCAACCACGTGCTGCCCACCGGCGGCTCGGCGGCCTACGCGAGCGGGCTGTCGGTGCAGTCCTTCCTGCGCGGGATCCACGTCGTGGACTACTCCCAGGACGCGCTGCGCGAGGTCGCCCACCACGTGGTGGCCCTCGCGCAGTCCGAGGACCTGCCCGGCCACGGCCAGGCGATCACCGCGCGCTTCGGCGACGAGGTGCCCGAGCCCGCCACGACGCCGGCGGGGGAGCGGGCATGACCACCCCGGCGTCCGTCCAGGTCGAGGCGCTGCTGCGGCCGGACCTGCGCGGCCGGACGGCCTACGGCGCTCCCCAGCTGGACGTCCCCGTCCAGCTCAACACCAACGAGTCGTCATACCCGCTGCCGGCGGTCGTGGTGACGGCGATGACCGAGGCCGTGGCCGCGGTCGCCCCCGACCTCAACCGCTATCCCGACCGAGAGTTCACGCAGCTGCGCGACCGGCTCGCGGGCTATCTCACCCGCACCGGCGGGGTCGACATCGCCCCCGATCAGGTGTGGGCCGGCAACGGCTCCAACGAGGTGCTGCTGCACCTGGTCCAGGCCTTCGGCGGGGTGACGCGGCGGGCGCTGGGCTTCACCCCGGCCTACTCCATGCACCCGATCATCACCGAGACGACAGGCACGACCTTCGTGCACGGCTACCGCGGCGAGGGCTTCCACGACGAGGCGCACCGCTTCGACCTGTCCGTCGAGTCCGCGGTCGCCCAGGTGCAGGAGCAGGACCCGCACCTGGTGTTCCTCTGCTCGCCCAACAACCCCACGGGCACGGCGCTGTCGCTCGACCTGGTGGAGGCGGTCCACGACGCCGCGCCGCACGCGGTGGTGGTCGTGGACGAGGCCTATGCCGAGTTCGCCCGTCCCGGCACGCCGTCCGCGCTCACGCTGCTCGCCGGGCGCCCCCGGCTCGTGGTCACCCGCACCCTGAGCAAGGCCTTCGCCCTCGCCGGCGGCCGCCTCGGCTACCTCGCGGCCGACCCCGCCCTGGTGGACGCGCTGCGGCTGGTGCGGATGCCCTACCACCTGTCAGCGGTCACCCAGGCCGTCGCGGTCGCCGCGCTCGACCACGCCGACCTCATGCTCGCCACCGTCGAGGCGATCAAGGACCAGCGCGACCGCATCGTCACCGAGCTGTCGACCCTCGGCCTGAGCCCGGTGGCCAGCGACGCCAACTTCGTCTTCTTCGGCGGGGTCGCCGACTCGCCCACGTTGTGGCAGGCCCTGCTCGACCAGGGTGTCCTGGTCCGTGACGTGGGAATCCCCCACTATCTTCGGGTGACGGCGGGGACGCCCGCCGAGACCGACCGCTTCCTCGCCGCCCTGCGCGACCTCGCCCCGACCCACCGACTGGAGCCTCGATGACCGACCGGCCGACCCACCGCACCGCCACGGTCTCCCGCGCCACGTCCGAGTCCCGCATCGAGCTCACCCTCGACCTGGACGGCACGGGCCAGGCCCAGGTGTCCACGGGCGTCCGGTTCTACGACCACATGCTCGAGTCCTTCGCCAAGCACGCGCTGATGGACCTCACGGTCCAGGCGGACGGCGACACCGACGTGGACGCCCACCACACCGTCGAGGACGTCGCCATCTGCCTCGGGCAGGCGCTCGAGCAGGCCCTCGGCGACAAGCGCGGGATCTCCCGCTTCGGCGACGCCCTGGTCCCGCTCGACGAGGCCCTCGCCCAGGCCGTGGTCGACGTCGCGGGCCGGGCCTACGTCGTCCACGAGGGCGAGCCCGAGGGCCAGGCCTACGTCGTCATCGGGGGGCAGTACGTCGGGTCGCTCACGCGACACGTCTTCGAGTCGATCGCGCACAACGCCCACATCGCCGTGCACGTGCGGGTCCTGTCCGGTCGCGACCCGCACCACCTGGTCGAGGCGCAGATCAAGGCCTTCGCCCGGGCCCTGCGCCTCGCCTGCAAGATCGACCCCCGCGTCCAGGGCGTCCCCAGCGCCAAGGGAGCGCTCTGACCGCCATGGATCGGGGGCTGCTGCTCGTGCGGGGTCGCCGCGACCGGGTGCTGCGCTGGGTGCGCCGCGGGACGCTGCCGGTCTACGTCGCGCCCGGCCGCCCGTGGACGGCCCTGGTCCCGGCGGGGGACAGCCGGACCATGGCCCCCTACACCGACGGCGTCACCATGCTGGCCGCCCACCCCCTGCCACTCACCCTGCGCCCGGCGATCGGGCTGTGGCTGCACGACGGCCGGGCCGTCATCACCTGCTGGCGCCGGCGGCTGCGCGGCGGCGAGCTGTGGTTGCAGTGGACCCCTGGCTCGGGGGCCGCGGCGGTCCCCGGCATACCGCTGGCTCGCCCGTCCGACCTGGCCGCCGTGACCGGGTTCCGGCGCAACGGGGGAGCCCCCGGCGCGATCCGCGACCTGCTGGCCGACCCCGGGGGAACGGCTGAGGAGATGCTCTGCGACCTGTGCCTGCTCCTCGGTCTGCCGCACGCCGAGGTCCTCGGCGGCGCCTCCGGGGCGACGCTGCCGCACGCGGAGCTGGTGGCCCCCGCGGACGCCTCCGTGGCGGGATTCGACAAGCTGGTGGCGGACGAGCAGCGGCTCGCCACCGAGGTGGAGGAGGGGCTGTGAAGGCGCCGGACGTGGTGGTGCTCGATCACGGCAGCGGCAACGTCCGCTCGGCGGTGCGAGCCCTGGAGCGGGTCGGCGCGCGGGTGACGCTGACGGCCGACGAGCGCCGGGTGCTCGAGGCGGACGGACTGCTCGTGCCGGGGGTCGGCAACTTCCACGCCTGCCTGCGGGGGCTGCGGGCGGTGGACGGGCACCGGCTGATCGACATCCGCCTGGCCGGGGCCCGCCCGGTGCTGGGCATCTGTGTCGGCATGCAGGCGATGTTCGAGGCCTCGACGGAGCCGTCGTCCCAGGGCGCCGTCCCTGGGCTCGACCAGTGGCCCGGCACGGTCGAGCGCCTGCCGGCGGCGGTCGTCCCGCACATGGGGTGGTCCCGGGTGCAGGCGCCCGCCGACACCTCGCTGCTCGCCGGGGTGGCGGACGAGCGCTTCTACTTCGTCCACTCGTACGCCGTCCGCCACTGGGTCCTGCAGCCGCACGGGCCCTTCGAGGTGGTGACCCCCAAGGTCACCTGGGCCGAGCACGGGGTGCCCTTCGTCGCCGCGGTGGAGAACGGGCCGCTGTCCGCCACCCAGTTCCACCCGGAGAAGTCCGGCGAGGCCGGGCTCCATCTCGTGGAGAACTGGGTGCGCTCGTTGCGCTGAGGACCGGTCGTGCGGCGGCCCCTCGGCCCCGACGACGAGGCCTGGGTCGGCGTCTGCGCGACCGGTGCCTCCCGCTGACCGCGGTGATGCCCGGAGGCCTGCACCAGGGCTCAGCCACCGGCCCGCCCCCCCCTGGACCCGGTCCGACGGGGCAGGCCGAGGACTGGGCATCACCGAGCGTGCTTGACCCGCCCCGAGGCGTCGCAGACTGCCGGATGGCCCGTGACCCTTCGTGTCTTCGGCTTTCCGAACGGGCGAACCTCGTGGCTGGTAACGAATTCGTCTCGCCCAGGTCTGTTGCGCTGTTCGAGGGATGACTAGGGTCGGCCACGACGACGACCCCTCCCGGAGGTGGACATGACCGCGCCGATCCGCTGGTGCATCCCCCTGACCCTGGCCATCCTCCTCGCCGGCTGCTCCGGCGGCGAGGCGAGCACGACCACCAGCAGCGCCGCGGGCACCTCGCAGGCGACGGTTGCCCCGGCGGCCACGGACGCCGCGTCCGCCACCCAGCCGGCAGCACCGTCCTCGGCCGCCCCGGCGGCCGCGGACACCTTCGTGCCCAAGGCCAGCGCCGTCGACGACGCCGTCGCCGAGGTGCGCAGGGGCCCGGGCGGGGCCTCGCTCAAGCCCGCGTCCGTCGCCAAGAGCCTGAAAGCCGCCTGTGCGGCCCGCCTGGCGGGGCTGCCTGCGCCCGACCTGCTCCGCGCCGTCCGCGGCGAGCTGGAGGCGGACAAGACCCCCGGCGCCGAGGCCGTGGCCGCGCGCATCGTGGCTGCCTCCCGGCGCCACATGTGCCCCTGACCGGCAGCCGTCCATCCCCGACTACTTGCCCTACCCCCCAGGCAAGACGCCGCTCTCGTCGCGGTGTCCGCTCGATCCCAGAAGGAAACCGACATGAAGCTGTCCCGCACGACTGCCCGTGTGCTCACCGCGGGCGCCCTGGTGGCAGGCCTCGGCAGCACCGGCCTGTCCGGTGTCGCCACCGCCGCCACCTCCGCCCCCATCCGCACGACCTCGGTCTTTGCGACCGTCTCGGCCGAGTCCTCCGTCGTCGAGGTCACCATGAGCAACCTCGAGGCCGTCAAGAAGATGGGCGACACCCGCCCTGTGGTGTTCCTGGTCACCGCTCCGTCCTGGTGCGGTGCCTGCAAGCAGCTCGACCCCGTCATCCGGGCCATGAACGCCAAGGACGGCGGCTCCTGGGTCCTGGCCATCATGGACCGGGACAAGGACGGCGGTGCCGGCAAGCAGATGTTCACCGGCATCACCGGCCTGCCCACGGCCATCGCGTACGGTCGAGGCGCCGAGATGACCAACCCGAAGCGCATGATCGGGTGGGGCGGCGAGAGCACCACCCGTACCTGGATCGACAGCGTGGTCAAGGCCTACGGCCCGGTCACGCCCGCCCCCACCGGCGCCCCGACCTCGACCCCGGCACCCACCCAGACTCCGGCACCCACCCAGACCACGCCGGGTCCCCTGCCCACGAAGCCGCAGCCGACGGACACCACCCCGGCCCCCGAGCCGACGCGTCCGGTGCCTACCCAGACCACGCCGGGTCCCCTGCCCACGAAGCCGCAGCCGACGGACACCACCCCGGCCCCGCAGCCGACGGGAACCACCACGCCGGCTCCCGAGCCGACGAGCACCACCCCGGCTCCGGGCGGCGCAGTCGTCACCGTGGCCAGCGAGGAGGAGTGGAAGGCCGTCCTGGAGCTGTCCAAGCAGCGCCCGGTGGTCGTCCGGGTCCACCTCGACGCCCAGCTGCCCCGGCTGTCCGGTGAGAACGGCAAGATGGCCGCCGCGATGGTGGCCAAGGACGCGGGCCGGTGGACCCTGGCCAACGTCGACCTGGAGAAGCTGGGGACGGCCGGTCTCGCCAAGCTGGGCATCCCCATGAAGGGCATGCCCAGCATGACCGTGCTGAAGGACGGGAAGTTCGTCGGCGAGTCCCTCGCCGGGCACTCCGACGAGGCCCAGATGCGCACCTGGATCGACGCCAACGTCGGACGCTGACCGGTTCCGCTCCACGACTGCCGCGGCGAGAGCCGTCCCGCACCGGGACGCGCCCTCGCCGCGGCGGTCCGCGTCCGGCGGCCGGGCGCGACGCCATACCGGGGCCGTGGCCGCGATAGCGTCGGGGCGTGACTGACGCACCGCGCCTCGAGCTCCTGCCCGCCGTTGACGTCGTGGACGGTCGCGCCGTCCAGCTGGTGCAGGGGGTGGCCGGGTCGGGGGGTGAGTTCGGCGACCCGTGGGAGGCCGCCCGCACCTGGCAGGAGCAAGGGGCCGAGTGGCTGCACCTGGTCGACCTGGACGCGGCCTTCGGGCGGGGCTCCAACCACGAGCTGCTGCGTGAGATCGTCGGCCGGCTGGACCTGAAGGTGGAGCTGAGCGGCGGCATCCGGGACCAGGAGTCCCTGGCACGGGCCCTGGCCACGGGGTGTCGACGCGTCAACATCGGCACCGCGGCGCTGGAGGACCCCGGGTGGACTCGCCGGACCATCGCCGAGCTCGGCGACCGGGTGGCGGTGGGGCTCGACGTCCGGGGCACCACGCTCGCCGCTCGCGGGTGGACCCAGGAGGGCGGCGACCTGTGGGAGACGCTGGCCCGCCTGGACGCCGAGGGCTGTGCCCGGTACGTCGTGACCGACGTCCACCGGGACGGCATGATGTCCGGCGCCAACGTCGACCTCCTGCGCGAGGTGTGCGCCCGCACCGACCGACCCGTGGTCGCCTCCGGCGGCGTGTCGACCCTGGAGGACGTGCGCGCGATCCGCGGGCTCGTGCCCGAGGGTGTCGAGGGAGCCATCGTCGGGTCGGCTCTCTACCGCGGCGCCTTCACCCTTCCCGAGGCCCTCGAGGTCGCGGGCCGTCCGGCCTGACCGTCATGTCGGACCGACCGATCGATCCTCGGATCCAGCGCCGCATGGCAGGCCACGACGCCGCCCACGGCCACGACAGCGGCGGCGTGCCCTGGCACGGCCGTGACCTCGCCCCCAATCCCTTCTCCCGGGACACCGGGGCCGTCGACCCCGCCCTGGCGGCGGCGCTGGCGACGGACGAGACGCACGAGCGCGCCCTGGTGCGCGCCGTCGCGGGGGCCAGGACCTTCGTACCGGTGGTTGCCGCGCCCGGGGAGTCGGCCGAGGTGGGCACCGACTCGGTCGCGGAGATGGCGACGGTGGTGCTGACCGGACCGGACGGACAGCGGGCGTTGCCGGCGTTCTCGAGCCTGCGGACGCTCGCGGCCTGGGACTCCTCGGCCCGCCCGGTCCCGGTCACCGCGGTGACGCTGGCGCAGGCGGCGGTCCAGGAGGGGTGCGAGGCCATCCTGCTGGACCTGGGCGACGACCGGGGCAGGGTGCTGCGGGCCTCCATGGTCTATGCGCTCGCGCAGTCGCGGGAGTGGGTGCCCGCGGCCGAGGACCCGACGGTCCTCGCTGCCCTGGGACGGGCCCGGGACGAGGTGGGCTCCGCCCGGTTGCACGAGGTCCGGGCCGCGGGCCTGGCTCCGTCCGGGGCGCTGCGTGTCGAGGTCGTCCTGGACCCGGGGCTGCCCGCGCCGGAGCTCGACGCGGTGCTCGGTCGACTCGGTGCGCTCCTGGCGCGGGACGTCGAGCTGCGGACGCGACTGGACGGGCTCACCTTCACCCTGGTCCCCTACGTCCCGCCCACGGCCTGACGCCGGGCGGGCAGGCGGGTGGCGCCCTCCGGCGTCCGCACGCGCTGCGGGTCCGTGCCCGCTAGAGTTGCGCGGACCGACGAGGAGGGACGGCGTGGACAAGGTCATCGAGCCGGGGGCGGACATGGCAGCGGCGATCGCCGCGTCGACGTCGGCACCGGTCCCGTGGGTGCACGGCAGCGAGGGTATGCCCGGGGAGACCTCGGCCACCTGGCTGGACGTCGGGGGCCGGGCCGTCCTCACGCGTCTGCACCGCCCGTCCGACGGCCGGGCCCGAGGCGCGGTCCTGATCCTGCTGCCCGCCGGCATGGAGGAGCTGGTCACCCATCGGTTCGCAATGGCCCAGGCCGCCCGGCTCGTCCGGGCGGGCTTCGTCGTGGCCCGCATCGGGTGGTCGGGGGCGTCCGCCTCCGCGACCCCGGCGGCCGGCGCACCGCCGGCTCCGACGCGGTGGCGCCAGGAGATCCTGGCCGCCCTCGACCTGCTGGCGCAGGTCGTGCCGGGCTGTCCTCCCTCCGTCGTCGCCGTCGGCGTCTCCGGGGCGCTGGTGGCGCAGGCCGTGGGGGAGGCGGGTCGGAGCCTGTCCTGCCTGGTCCTCGTGGCGCCCGTCGGTCGCGGACGCACCTACCTGCGGTCGCGGGCCGCGTTGCTTCGGGTGTCCGCGCAGTCGGAGGGCGTGCCGGAGGTCGATCCTCTGGGCGCCCCGGGATCGGTCGCCCTCCCGGGCGTGGCCTTCGACGCGGCGGAGGTGGCGGACTGGGCCGCCGTGGACCTCGCCCGTTGCTGGTCCGACGGGCTGGCCGAGGACGTGGTCGTCGTCGCCGGTCCCGACGCGCCGGCCGACAGGCCCACGCGCACCTTCCTCGCCGCGGCCGATGGGCACACCTGGTCCGCGGAGGGCCTTACCGTGCAGCTCGATCGCCCGAGCCTGTTCACCGTCGCGCGGCTGGACGTCGCCGACGCCGTCGCCGAGCACCTGGCCGGGCGTGCGGTCGAGACGCGGGAGGTGGTGCCGCCCGAGCTGCGGAGGCGCGCGGTGGTGATGACGGCCGACGGCGTCGACGTCGAGGACGAGCTCGTGTCCGTGTGCGGGCTGCCCGCCGTCGTCACCCACGCCGTGGGGGAGCCCCGGCGGGTCCTGGTCTGGGCCACGAGCTCGACCGAGCCCCACTCGGGGGCGGGCGGGGTGTGGGCGCGACTGGCCCGGGAGCTGGCCCTGCGGGGCGTGACGACGGTGCGCGTCGACATCAAGGGGTATGGCGAGCTGGTGCTCGTCGACGATCCTCGGGACCCGTCCCCGCACGACCCGCGTGCGGTGGATCAGTACACCGCCGTGGCGCGGTGGGCCGCCGCGCAGTTCGGTCTGGTCCCGGACGTCGGGGGCATGTGCAGCGGGTCCTGGATCGCCATGGGGGTGGCGTGCCGAATCCCCTGCCGGTCGATCGTGTCGGTCAGTCACGGGGCATGGACGAACGATGCCGACCTGATCGCGCCGGACACCCTCCCTGGTGCCGGCCCGATGATCGACGAGGAGGCGACCGGTGCGGAGGACCCCGGCCGGCCGCTGGTCTCCCGGCTCGCCGGCTCGGCGCGGGCGCGGGCGCGCTCCTCGCAGGTCCTGCGCCGTGTGCTCGCCGCCGGAGGGCTCGTGCAGAGCGTCGAGGAATCGGTGCGGCAGTCCACGTCGGGCGGCGCGCAGCTGCACCTGCTGATGGGGGACGTGGACGCGACGATGTACGACGAGCGGGGGGGTGACGTGGCCTGGCGCCGGCTGCGGGCCCGAGGGGTCACGATGTCCGTGGAGCGTGACCACCTGGTCGACCACGCGGTCCTCACGCCGTACGCCCGCTCCCGCAGCATCGCCTTCGTCGTGGGGCACCTCGGAGGTTGACCGGGGCGTCGGGCCTCGGCGGGGACACTCAGGGTGTCAAATGATGTACGCGGAGTCATAGTGCATGGACGCTGGGTGCCTGTGCGAGCACCCTCCGATGCCATGACGATTCACGCCACGCCGGGACACGCGGATGCCTTGACCAGGGCAGATCCACCGGCCTACGTTTCGACCGTCCCCCTGTCCGGGGGACATCGTCCGGTCGCCACGGCCATCCCCCGCTCGAGGACCTCATGCCTGCCATCCCCTCTCGCCGTGCCCTCGTGGGCACGGCGGCCGTCGCCGTCGCAGGAGCCGCCTTCGGGCTGCCCGCCGGCGCCGTGACACCGACCGCCACGGCGGCCCCCGTCCAGCCCCGGACCGCCCAGGACGCCCGCCCGGTCCTGCACCTGCGCGGCGGTGACGTCGTCGTCGGCCAGTCGCGGTCCGTCGCCGCCGGTCTCGCCCCGCGCCCGCTCGCCGCAGGGGAGAAGGGCGCCTACGTCGTCCAGCTGTCCGGCCCGGTGACGCCCGCGGCCCGGGGCGCCCTCGAGTCCGCCGGCGCCCGCGTGGTCGGCTACCTGCCCGACTTCGCCTTCAAGGTCCGTCTGGCGGCCGACCGGGTCGAGACCGTGCGCGGACTGCCTGGTGTGGTGGGCGTCGAGCGTATGTCGCCGCAGTGGCGGCTGGCCAAGGACGTGCGGGCGGCCCTCGACGCGGGCCGCCCCACCCTCTACACCGTGACGATCGACCCCGACATCACGCCCGCCGCCGGTCGCGCCGCCGTGGCGAAGACCGGAGCCGTGGTCACCGGCAAGGGCCGGGTGCTCACCGTCGCCGCCACCGCCGCCCAGCTGCGGGCCATCGCCCAGCGCGACGAGGTGGCGGACCTGACCGTGTGGGAGCTGCCGACGTCGCAGGTGCTGGCCCAGCAGCCGGCGGGCACCCCCGGCGTGGCGTCCCGGCACACCTCTTCGGCGCTGGTCGCCAACGACAAGGGCGGCGGGGATGACATGAAGGCCAAGGTCGCCAACGGCCGCGGCTACGACGGCTCCTCGCAGACCGCCGCGGTCGCCGACACCGGTCTGGGGACCGGTGAGGCGGCCACCGCGTTCAAGGACCTGGCCCCCTCGCGGATCACCGCGATCCTGGACTACCCCAGCCCGACGCGTCCCGGCTGCATGACCCCGGAGAACGACGGGCCCCGCGACGTCGCCTCCGGCCACGGCACCCACACGGCGATCTCGGTCTCCGGCGGTGGCGACGCGTCCGGCGTGGGCAAGGCCCCGGCGCCGGCCGTGCACCTGGTCTTCCAGGCCGTCGAGAACTGGACCAACACCGAGGGCAACTGCGCCCTGGTGACCAAGTCCGGCTACCTGCTCACCGGCATCCCGGAGGACATCGGCGAGCTCTTCCAGGCGGCCTACGACAAGGGCGCCCGGATCCACTCCAACTCCTGGGGCTCGGCCAAGCTGGGGGAGTACAACGACCAGTCGGTCGAGGTCGACACCTGGACCAGCAAGCACCGCGACATGCTGGTGACCTTCTCCGCGGGCAACAGCGGCAAGGACGCCGACAAGGACGGGGTCATCGACCCGGACTCCGTGGGCGCACCCGCCACCGCCAAGAACGTCCTGTCGGTCGGTGCCTCGGAGAGCTCGCGCACCAGCTTCCCCTGCGACCGGTCGTTGACCTACGACGCCCAGTCGACCAAGGAGAAGTCCACGATCGGCGCCACCTGCGCCTCCATCAACGGCGAGCAGAAGCCGCCGACCTGGGGGGCCTGGTGGCCGGACTCCTACCCGGCGGCGCCCGTCAAGGACCAGCGTCAGGCCGGGAACGCCGAGCAGATGGGGGCCTTCTCGGGCCGCGGCCCGACGGACGACGGCCGCATCAAGCCGGACGTCGTCGCCCCCGGCTCGTGGATCCTGTCGGGCTACTCACCGTTGTTCCAGCAGGGCTACTCCTCGGGCCCCAACCCCAAGGGCGGCGAGTACCAGCACGACGGCTACGGCTTCCCGTACGACAGCTCCTACAAGTACCTGTCCGGCACCTCGATGTCGAACCCGCTCGCGGCCAGCGGGGCCGCGGTGGTGCGCGACTTCTACCACAAGAAGTGGGGCATCGACGCTTCGGCGGCACTGGTCAAGGCCACGCTGATCAACTCCGCGCACGACATGCTCGACGAGGACGAGAACGGCAGCAACGACAACAAGCTGCCGATCCCCAACATCCACGAGGGCTGGGGCCGGGTCGACCTCGACGCGGCCACGGCCGGCACGGCGCGGTACGCCGACGAGGGGGCGGGCCTGACCACCGGGACCTCTGCCGAGCAGAGCGTGTCGGTAACCGCCGGCGCACCCTTCAAGGTGTCGATGGTGTGGACCGACGCGCCCGCCGCAGCCGCGGCGGCCACCACCTTGGTCAACGACCTCGACCTCGAGGTGACCTCGCCCAGCGGCAAGACCTACCGGGGCAACGTCTTCTCCGGTGGGTGGAGCCAGGCGGACGGCTCGGCCGACCGCAAGAACAACGTGGAGAACGTCTACGTCCAGGCGCCCGAGGCGGGCACCTGGAAGGTCAAGGCCGTCGGTCACAACGTCCCGCAGGGTCCCCAGCCCTTCGCCCTGGTCATGAGCGGTGGCGTCGGTGACGGCGGCACCGCCAACCACAACCCGGTGCTGGCGGCGATCGGTCGGCAGGCCGTCGCCCCGGGCGCCCCGGCCTCGATCCAGGCCACGGCCACGGACGCCGACGGTGACGCGATCAGCTACTCCGCGACCGGTCTGCCTGCGGGCCTGTCCATCGACGCGCGCACCGGTCTGATCAGCGGGTCGGCGACGGCCGCGGGGTCCTACCAGGTCACCGTCGTCGCTGCTGATGGCAAGGGCGGTGAGGCACGCCAGACCTTCACCCTCGACGTCGGCTGGGCGACCGCGGACAACCTGCTGACCAACCCCGGCTTCGAGCAGGGGGTGACCGGCTGGACCGGCAGCACGTCCACGATCGGGGCAGGCGCGAAGACCCACGAGGGCACCAAGGCCGCCACCCTGAACGCCGGCGGTCAGACGCTGACCTCCGCCGCGGTCACCGTCCCGGCGTCGGCCACCGCACCCAAGGCCTGGGCGTGGATCGACGTGACCTCGACCGATGGCGCGGCGCGGGCGTACGACACCCTCAAGGCGGAGGTGGTCGACTCCGCCGGCACGGTCGTCGCGACCATGGGAACCCTGTCCAATGTCGACCAGAAGAAGGGCTGGATCCAGGTCTCCGCCGACCTGTCCTCCCAGAAGGGCAAGTCGGTCGCGCTGCGCTTCACCTCTACGCAGGACAAGCCGCTGCCGACGACCTTCGTGATCGACGACACCGCAGTGACGGCGGCCCCCAGCGCACCCAGTCCCGCCCCCGCGCCCACGGCGACCGCTACCCCGACGGCGTCACCGTCACCGTCACCGACGATGACGGCCACGGCTGCCCCGACGCCTACGGTTTCGCCCACGCCCACGCCCACGCCCACGCCCACCGCGACGGCGACGCCCACCGCGACGGCGACGCCCACGCCCACCCCGACGGCGACGCCTACGGCTACCCCGACGGCTACCCCGACGGCGACGCCTACGGCTACCCCGACGGCTACCCCGACGGCGACGCCCACGGCCACCCCGACGCCGACCACGACCCCGCGGCCCGGTGGCGTGCTGGTCAACGGCGGCTTCGAGGCCGGCCGTCAGGGGTGGACCGGTTCGCGCGGTCCGATCACCGACAACGCGGGCCGTCCGGCGCGCAGCGGGCGCTGGAAGCTCTGGCTCGGCGGCCACGGGTACCCCACCAGCGAGTTCGTGCAGCAGCAGATCACGCTTCCCGCCGGCAGGAAGGCGACGCTGACCTACTGGATCGCGGTGGACACCGCCGAGCGGTCCACGGTCGCCGCGTATGACAACCTGCGACTCCAGGTGGTCTCGGGCGGAGCTACCAAGACGGTCGACACCCTGACCAACCGCGACAAGACCTCGGGCTATGTGAAGCGCACGGTGGACCTGTCGGCCTATGCCGGCAAAACCGTCACGCTGCGGCTGCTCGTCTTCGAGGACGCCAAGGCGCAGACCAGCTTCGTCGTCGACGACATGGACATCACCCTGGGCTGATCAGCACGTCCGCGGGGCGGGTCGTTCCTCGGGAGCGGCCCGCCCTGCTGCGCGGCGAGGAGGACCGATCGGGGGTATGTCGGACCCGGCTGGCATCCTGGTCAGGTGCTCTCCGCTGCCGTCCACCGCTATCGCGAGGTCCTCGCGATCCCTGCCACCCGTGACGTGACGGTGGTCGGCACCCTCGTCCGGCTGCCGATCTTCGCGGCCGGTCTGGCGCTGACCTTCCACGCCGTCCTGACGCTGCACGTCTCGTGGTTCCAGGCGGGTCTGCTCACCACGGCGACCACCCTGGCGGGGGCGATGAGCTCGCCGGTCCGCGGCCGCATGCTCGACACCAGGGGTCTGCGCCGCACCCTGCTGCCGTGCGTGGCCGTGGGCGCCGTGTGCTGGTCCGTGGCTCCGTTCGTGGGGTACTGGGCCCTGCTCGTCCTCGCCGTGCTCGCCGGGTTGTTCCAGGTGCCCGTCTTCTCCATCGTGCGCCAGGGCATCGTCGCGACGACCCCGCGGGAGCTGCGGCAGACGGCGCTGGCGCTCGACGCGGTGCTGGTGGAGCTGGCCTTCATGGTGGGCCCGGTGGTCGGCACCTGGCTGGCGACCACGCGGTCGACCCGGTGGACCGTCCTGGGCCTGCAGTGGTCCTGCCTGCTCGCCGTGGTGGCCCTGATGGTCTGGAACCCGCCCCTCGTGGACGAGGAGGCGACCGGGCAGGGACACGTGCCGCGACGGCAGTGGTTCACCCCGAGGTTCGTGGTGATCCTCCTGGCGTCCTCGGCGGCCACCATGACCCTGTCGGGCACCGACGTCGCCATCGTCGCCATGCTGCGCTCCTGGGGGCAGACCCCCGCCACGGGCTGGGTGATGGCGTCGTGGGGGCTGGGGTCCCTGGTCGGCGGGCTGGTGTACGGCGGCCTCCAGCGCACGGTCCCGGTGCTGCGGATGCTGGGCGCCCTGGCGCTGGTCACCATCCCGGCCGCCTGGGCGACGGGGGTCCTGTCCCTGGCGGTCCTGGTCACTGCGGCCGGGCTGCTGTGCGCGCCCACCATCACGGCGTCCTCGCACGGACTGGCCGAGGGGGTCCCCGGCCAGGCTCTGGGTGAGGCGATGGGCTGGCACGGCTCGGCGATGACGCTCGGCTCCGCGCTGGGTGCCCCGCTCGCCGGGCTGGTCATGGACCGGACCGGTCCGGGGGCAGGCTTCCTGACGGTGGGGCTGCTGAGCCTGGCCGTCGCCGTGCTGGGCTCGCTGGCGGTCCGTGGGCGCCGGGCCCGCTCCGCGTCCGGGCGGGCGGCGGCCTGACCAGCACGCCGGGGCGCCGATCGTCGGGGGGGACCGGTGTCCCCGGGATCTCGCGATGAGGGGTGCTGACCGGGACCGTCGCTCAGGTCGGACGTGAGCGCCCTGACCGGTCGCCGAATGGACATCGGCCTGGGGGAGGAGGCTCGCAGACATGGAGGAGAATCGCATGCGTTGCTTCGGGCGGGTGACCCGGGCGCTCACGATGTTCTGCGGGCTGCAGCTCATGGTGGCGGCCTTCTGGGGCTTCGGACTGCACGGCATCCAGGTGGGGTCGGTCGGTGCACTGCTCCTCGGCGGTTTCCTGCTGACGCTCCCGATCGTCGAGTACGGTCGTCGACACACCGAGGCAGCAGCGGCGCAACGGTAGGTGGGTTGCCCGACGCTGCCGCTGACCGCAGGGGGATCACCTTCGCCTGGGCCGCCGGCACATGGTCCGCCGCGGGGATCCCGACGGGGTCGGATCGCGGGGAAGGCCGGCGTCGCTGGTCGTCGGCGACGGGGTGGTCGGGCTCGTCCCCTTCGCGGATGCTGATCGGGGCGCCCCGGCTTCCCCGCCTCCAGCGCACGCCACCTCGTCCGCGTCGTCCTGTCGTGCCGCGACCGGCGTGCGCAAGTGCTTGCCGTGGGATCGCGAGCTCGGTGCCTGGTGTCGATCGCCTGACGGTCTTCGGGCGTACGAACCGCCATGACCACCGGTCGCAGGGGTGGTGCTGCAGTGGCGGTGCGCGACCGCAGCCAACCGGTCACGGAGACCGGCGGCGACCCGCGCCGACATCCCCAGAACCCCCTTGCACGGGATCTGGCCGGCGTCCGAGCGGCCGCGGCTCGACGTGGGCGGGGGAGAGGAGCGGGGCCTTCGGCGCCTGCGGGCGTCGCCACGAAGGGGATCCGGTCGCGCGAGAGGTCATCACGGTCTCCCGGGGGGAGGCAGGTCCGGGCGTCATCGCGCCCGCGCACGCGGTCGGCGTCGGCGCGGCATCCGTGGCGGTGATGTCACGTGGAGTTCACCCGCACGTCCACCCGCGGCCAGTGTGCCCGAATTCTCCCGTTTCGTGCCGATATCAGGTTAGAGCCTCCCTACTGTGGGCGCCAGCTCCCACCATGTGGTGGGACCAGACCCGAAGGAGACGCCCATGGGCTTCCTGGACAACATCAAGGACGCGCTGACCACCGACGACAAGGAGCGCGCGGACAAGAAGGCCGCCGAGGCCAAGCACAACGCGGAGGAGGCCCAGAAGCAGGCCGCCGAGGCGCAGGCCAAGCTCGACGCCGCCCGCAAGGACGAGGCCGCCGCCACCGAGGCCGCGATGAGCGACGAGGAGAAGGCCGCCCGCGCCAAGGCCGAGGCGGACAAGGCTGCCGCCGACAAGGCTGCTGCTGACAAGGCCGCCGCCGCGAAGGCCGCCGCCGACAAGGCTGCTGCTGACAAGGCCGCCGCCGCGAAGGCCGCCGCCGACAAGGCTGCTGCTGACAAGGCCGCACCGGCGCCGCACGCCGCCGTGACGTACACCGTGAAGCCCGGCGACACCCTCTCCGGCATCGCGGCGAAGTATGGCGTGAGCTACCTGGACATCGCGCGCGCGAACAACATCCCCAACCCCGACCTGATCTACCCCGGCCAGGTCTTCACGATCCCGGGCAAGTGAGCTGCTGACGTGATCCGGGGCGGTCCGCGAGGCGCGGGCCGCCCCGCGCACGTCCCCGGGCGGTCTGCGGCGCGGCCCGGCGGTCGCGGGTCAGGCCCAGGCGAGCGCAGCCGCTCCCGCGCCGACGGCCAGGGGCACCAGCAGCAGACCCTCCCGGGCGAACTCCCACGGGTCGACGTGATGGCCCGCGGCCCGCAGCCGGTCCCGCCACAGCAGCGTGGCGACCGATCCCCACAACAGGACCTGCGGTCCCGCGCCGACCCCGACCAGGACCGCGAGCAGGTGCGTCCGGTCCTGGGTCGCACCCTCGAGCAGCAGGTATGCCGGGAGGTTGTTGAGCAGGTTGCCCGCCAGGGCCGCCATACCGCTCGTGCCGAGCAGTGGGAGCAGTCCCTGGCCGTGGCCGCCGACGGCGGGGGCCACCAGCGGCCGGAGCAGCGGACCGGCGGCCTCCACGGCGACGAAGAGCGCGGTCGTCTGCAGGATCGTCACCCAGGGCACCATCCGCGCGAGCCGGCGCGGCTGCACGGCGTGGGGACGCCGCCACCCGAAGGCCACCACGAGCAGCCCGGCCGCGACGGCCGCCGCCTGCCAGGCCGCCAGACCCGCCACGGTGCCCGCGGCGATGACGCCTGCGGCGACGGCTCCGACGCCGGTGAGGACCCGGTCGTGGGCCGGGGGCGCCACCGGCACCCGGTAGCGACCGGTGAGGGACGCCCGGTGACGCAGCACCAGGACCGCGAGGGTGATCACGAGCACCGCGAGCTGGGGGGCCCACATCCGGGCGGCGAAGGCGGCGGTCGACAGCCCGAGCCGGTCCTGAGCCAGCAGCCCGGTGAGGTTGGCGATCGGCAGCAGCAGGCTGGCGCTGTTGGCCAGCCAGACGCAGGCGTAGGCGAAGGGTGCGAGGGGGAGCTCCAGCGCGGCCACCAGCGCGAGCGCCACGGGGGTCACCAGCACCACCGTGGTGTCCAGGGACAGGCCGACGGTCGTGACCACGGCCAGGATGCAGACCAGGCCGAGCAGCCCGAGCACCGAGCCTCTGGCGGCGCGGGCCGCGTGGTGCCCCGCCAGCTCGAAGATCCCGGCCTCCTGGCACAGCTCGGCGACCACGGTCACCAGGGTGAGGAAGGCGAGGACGCCCCAGGTCCGGCCCAGAGCCGTGGTCGCGGCGTGCAGGAGGGTCGCGCCGAGGGGAACGAGGTGGGTCACCGGTCCAGGATGGCAGGTGGGGTCGCCGACCGGGATTAGGGTCCGGCTCCCTTCGCTGGTAGGATCGTTCCCTGACCGGTGGCTCCCACGTGGGGGTCACGTGCAAGAGAAGCCCTGCTTCCACCCGCTACCGCCGACCGAGCTCGCTCGACAGGCAGTCGGGTCCTGAGGTCCCGTCGCGACGTGCGACGGTCGTCGTCTCCGTCCGGACCGGATGGTGGACGATGGTGTCGGCACCCGCCCTGTGCGGGATGGCGACGTCCTCCGGTGGTGCAGGCTCCTCGCGCAGGTTGCGAGGAGCCTCTTCGCTTTTCCGGCCGGTCCACCACCTGTTCGACGAAGGAGCATCACATCAGCGAGCCTCGTATCAATGAGCGCATCCGGGTCCCCGAGGTGCGCCTTGTTGGACCTAACGGTGAGCAGGTCGGCATCGTCCGTGTGGAGGATGCCCTGCGTCTGGCCGCGGAGGCCGATCTCGACCTGGTCGAGGTGGCTCCGATGGCCAAGCCTCCCGTCGCCAAGCTCATGGACTTCGGCAAGTTCAAGTACGAAGCGGCGCAGAAGGCACGTGAGGCCCGCAAGAACCAGGTCAACACGGTCATCAAGGAGATCAAGCTCCGCCCCAAGATCGACCCGCACGACTATGGCACCAAGAAGGGCCACGTCGTCCGCTTCCTCAACGGCGGCGACAAGGTCAAGGTGACGATCATGTTCCGCGGGCGCGAGCAGTCCAAGCCCGAGCTGGGCTTCCGCCTGCTGCAGCGCCTCGCGGAGGACGTGTCCGAGCTCGGCTTCGTGGAGTCCGCGCCCAAGCAGGACGGACGCAACATGGTCATGGTCCTGGGGCCCGTCAAGAAGAAGGCCGACGCCAAGGCCGAGCAGCGCAAGCGCCGCGAGGACGCCGCGCGACCGGGCCTGGAGGACGCGGGTCCGGACAGCCCGGACCAGATCGACGCCATGCCGGTGACGCAGACCCCTGACGGTGTGGTCGCCGACGCCGAGACCCCGGCTGCGCAGGTCGCGGTCGTCGAGTGAGGCCCCCGCCTCCACCCCCAGCTTTGTAGAGCCCGTCAACGAGCAAGAGGAGATCGGCACCATGCCGAAGAACAAGACGCACTCCGGTGCCAAGAAGCGGTTCCGCCTGACCGGCTCCGGCAAGGTCATGCGCGAGCGTGCGCACCACGTGCACAAGTTCGAGGAGCGCGCCAAGCGTCAGACGCGCCGCCTGGTGCCTGACGTCGTCGTGGCCAAGGCCGACGAGAAGAAGATCAAGCGCCTCCTGGGCAAGTGAGCCCCTTTCCGTTTCTGCAGCTTTCCCTGAAGGAGTAATCACGTGGCACGCGTGAAGCGGGCAGTCAATGCCCACAAGAAGCGCCGGGTCGTCCTGGAGCGCGCCAGCGGCTACCGCGGTCAGCGGTCCCGCCTGTACCGCAAGGCCAAGGAGCAGGTCACCCACTCGCTCGTCTACGCCTACCGCGACCGTCGCGCCCGCAAGGGTGACTTCCGTCGGCTGTGGATCCAGCGCATCAACGCCGCGGCCCGCGCCAACGGTATGACCTACAACCGTTTCATCCAGGGCCTCAAGGCCGCGGGTGTCGAGGTCGACCGCCGCATGCTCGCCGAGCTCGCCGTCAACGACGCGCCGGCGTTCGCCGCGCTGGTCGAGATCGCCCGGGCCAACGTCCCGGCGGCGACCACCGCCGCCTGACCCGTCCGACCGGACACGACGCTCCGTATGCCGCATCTCGGCTCCCGCGAGCACCAGCCCTCGGGGGGCGACCAGACTGCTGGTCGCCCCCCGGCGCATGCCCGCGGCCCCCTGTTGACCAACCCGCGCGCCGACCGGGTGCGCGCGGTGCACGCCCTCACCCGTCGTTCGGTCCGGGAGCGCGAGCAGGCCTTCCTGGCCGAGGGCCCCCAGGCGGTGCGCGAGGCCGTCGCCTTCCGCCCGGACCTGGTGCGAGAGATCTACGTCACCGCCTCCTCCCACGAGCGGCACGAGCCGGTCGTCACCGCTGCCCGCGACGCCGGGCTGGTGGTCCGCGAGGTGAGCGAGGAGGTGCTGGCGGCCATGGGGGACACCCAGGCCCCGCAGGGCATGCTCGCCGTCTGCCGGCAGCTGGACGTCGACCTGGAGACGGTCCTGGCGGCCCGACCCCGTCTGGTGTGCGTGCTGACCCACGTCCGGGACCCGGGCAACGCCGGGACCGTGCTGCGGGGGGCGGACGCCGTCGGGGCCGACGCGGTCGTGGTCAGCGAGGCCAGCGTGGACGTCTACAACCCCAAGGTGGTCCGCTCCACCGTCGGGTCGCTGTTCCACCTGCCGGTCGTGACCGGGCTGCCGGTCGTCGAGATCCTGGACCGGCTCCGCGCGGCCGGCATCCGACTGGTCGCCGCCGACGGGCACGGCGACCTCTCGCTCACCGACCCCGTCGTGGAGGACCGGCTCGCCGGGCCGCACGCCTGGGTGATGGGCAACGAGGCCTGGGGGATGCCCGAGGAGACCCGGCAGCGGTGCGACGACGTCGTGCGGGTGCCCATCCACGGTCACGCGGAGTCGTTGAACCTCGCGATGGCGGCCACGGTGTGCCTCTACGCCTCGGCCCGGCGGATCCACACCTCGTGAGCGCGGAATGTCCTTCATCAGACGCGATGTCCACTCCGCCGTCTATGGTTCTGCCATGACGACGGAGACGACCGGAGAGCGCACCCTGCCCCCGGCCGCGATCATGGCGCAGGACCCCGCGCCCCGGCCGGACCTCGATCTCCTCCCGGACGGCGTGGTCGTGGTGGGCGCCGGAGGACGGATCACCTGGGCCAACCGTCGCGCGGCGCAGATCCTCGGCGCGCCGGTCGGGTCGCTCCCCGGTCAGGACGCCCGCCAGGTCATGCGCCTGCAGGACCTGGAAGGACGCTCCTGGTGGGCGTGCGCAGACCCTCTGGGCGGGCTGCCGACCCGGGTCCGCCTGACCGAGGCGCACCTGGTCCTCCCCGGTGGCCACGAGGTGTTCCTCACGGCCACGATCGGACGGGAGGGGCCTCGCGGGCCCGTGCGGGAGCTGGTGATCTGCCTGCGTGACGGCACCTCCCGGCGCCGGGCCGAGCAGAAGACCTCCGCTCTGATCTCCACCGTCGCGCACGAGCTCCGGTCTCCGCTGACGGGCATCAAGGGGTTCACCTCGACGCTGCTGCGGCGCTGGGATCGTTTCACCGACGACCAGAAGCGGCTCATGCTGGAGACCATCGAGGCGGACACGGACCGCGTCACCCGTCTGGTCACCGAGCTCCTGGACGTCTCCCGCATCGACAGCGGCCGGCTCGAGATCCACCGCCAGCCGGTCGACCTCCCGCGGCTGGTCGAGCGTCACTTCGAGGGCCTGGTCGCCTCCGGCCACACCCCGGACCGCTTCCGGCTGCAGGTGCGCGGCGAGCTCCCCGAGGTCTGGGCCGACCCGGACCGCATCGAGCAGGTCCTCGCCAACCTCGTGGAGAACGCCCTGCGCCACGGTGCGGGCACCGTCTTCGTCGACCTGGAGGCCGACCCCGCGGGCGAGCACCTGGTCGCCTCGGTCTCCGACGAGGGCGAGGGCATCGCGGAGGAGAACTACGCGATGGTGTTCACGCGCTTCTGGCACTCCACCCGGCGTGGCGGCACCGGCCTGGGACTGTACGTCGTCCGCGGGCTCGTCGAGGCCCACGGCGGCCGCATCACGGTCGGCCGGGCCGACTGCGGCGGTGCCCAGTTCCGGTTCACGCTGCCCGCGGGGGTGCCCGAGCACGTCGCGTGAGCGACCTGCGGGTCGGATCGCCCGTCCGCGGGCGAGCGGCGGGGGTCGGCATACGCCCGCACTAGGATGGCTCGCGATGCCGGCGCGAGGTGTGCGCGCCGTGACGACCCGACGTGAGTGGGAGCGATGTCCGGACCCAACACCCAGTACGACCCGGTCGAGGTGTCTGCCCTCGACCCGGCGGTGATCGAGGCGAACGTCGCCGATGCCCTGGCCGCGATCGAGGGGGCGCACTCCCTGGACGAGCTCAAGGCCGTCCGGCTGGCGCACGCGGGCGACCGCTCGCCCCTGGCCCTGGCCAACCGTGAGATCGGCGCGCTGCCACCGCAGGCCAAGGCCGACGCGGGCAAGCGGGTCGGTCAGGCCCGCGGTCGCGTCGGCGCCGCACTCAAGGCCCGCCAGCAGCTCCTGGAGGAGCAGCACGAGGAGCGGATGCTGGTCGAGGAGCGGGTCGACGTCACCGTCGTGCCGGCGCGCCGCCGGGTCGGCGCCCGCCACCCGATCTCGCTGACCATCGAGCGGATCGCGGAGATCTTCACCGGCCTGGGCTGGGAGGTGGCCGAGGGCCCGGAGATCGAGGCCGAGTGGTTCAACTTCGACGCCCTCAACTTCGGGCCAGACCACCCGGCCCGGGCCATGCAGGACACCTTCTTCGTGGAGCCGGCCGACGCGGGTCTGGTGCTGCGCACCCACACCTCGCCGGTGCAGATGCGCGCCCTGCTCACCCGTGAGCTGCCGCTGTTCGTCGTCTGCCCCGGCAAGGTCTTCCGGACCGACGACCTGGACGCCACGCACACCCCGGTCTTCCACCAGATCGAGGGCCTGGCGGTCGCCGAGGGGCTGACGATGACCCACCTCAAGGGCACCCTCGACCGCTTCGCCGCGGAGCTGTTCGGGCCGCAGGTGACGACCCGGCTGCGCCCGGCGTTCTTCCCCTTCACCGAGCCCAGCGCCGAGATGGACTTCCAGTGCCCGATCTGCCTGGGCCGCGACGACGCCTGCCGGGTCTGCGGCGGCACCGGCTGGATCGAGTGGGGCGGCTGCGGCATGGTCAACCGCAACGTGCTGGCCGCGGCGGGGATCGACCCCGACCGCTGGACCGGCTTCGCGTTCGGCATGGGCATCGAGCGGGCGATCATGCTGCGCCACGGCGTGCCGGACATGTTCGACATCGTCGAGGGTGACGTCCGCTTCAGCGAGCAGTTCGGGATGGAGATCTGATGCGCGCACCGGTTTCGTGGCTGCGGGAGCTCGTGGGGGAGCAGGCCGTCCCCCCGTCCATGACGGGTGCCGAGATCGCGGCCGCCCTGGTCAAGGTCGGCCTGGAGGAGGAGGGGCTGCACGGTGGTGACATCACCGGGCCGCTCGTGGTCGGTCAGGTCCTCGACTTCACCGAGGAGCCGCAGCGCAACGGCAAGGTGATCCGTTGGTGCTCGGTGGACGTCGGCGAGCACGGCCAGCGCATCACCGAGGGCAAGCCTCAGGAGATCGTCTGTGGTGCCCACAACTTCGCCGTCGGCGACCTGGTCGTCGTGGTGCTGCCGGGAGCGACGCTGCCGGGCGGCTTCACCATCTCCGCGCGCAAGACCTACGGCCACGTCTCGAACGGGATGATGTGCGCGGTCGACGAGCTCGGGCTCGGTGAGGACCACAGCGGGATCATCCTGCTGCGCGAGCACCTCGCGGACGACCCGGAGCGCCTGGCCCGCTGCGTCCCCGGGGCCGATGCGATCGAGCTGCTCGGGCTCGGCGACGAGGTCGTCGAGGTCAACGTCACCCCCGACCGCGGCTATGCCTTCAGCATGCGGGGGGTGGCGCGGGACCTCGCCCTGAGTCTTGGTGTGCCGTATGTCGATCCGGCGGCGGCGCCCGCGGCGGCGGCCCCCGGGGCTGACGGCGCGGGCTACCCCGTGCGGCTCGCGGACGAGGCGCCGCTGGACGGGCGGCCGGGCTGCGACCGCTACGTCGCGCGGGTGGTGCGGGGCATCGACGTCACGGCGCGCACCCCGTCGTGGATGGCGACCCGGCTCGCCCAGCTCGGCATGCGGCCGATCTCGCTGACCGTCGACGTCACCAACTACGTCATGCTGCTCCTGGGGCAGCCGCTGCACGCCTTCGACCTCGGCAAGCTGTCCGGGTCGATCGAGGTGCGTCGGGCCCGACCGGGGGAGCGGCTGACCACGCTCGACGGGGTGGACCGCGTGCTCGACGCCGAGGACCTGCTGATCACCGACGGCGGCACGCGGCCGCTGGTCATCGCCGGGGTCATGGGCGGCGAGGACTGTGAGGTCGACGAGCGGACCACCGACGTCCTGGTCGAGGCGGCGCACTTCGACCCGGTGACGGTGGCCCGGTCGGCGCGCCGGCACAAGATCCCCAGCGAGGCGGCCAAGCGCTTCGAGCGCGGGGTCGACCCGGAGCTGACTGCGGCAGCCGCCGAGCTGGCGGTGCAGCTGCTCGTCGAGCTCGGCGGCGGCACGGTGGACGCGGGCGTCACGGACGTCGGGCTGGTGGCCGCGCCCGAGCCCTTCACCGTCGACGCCACCCTGCCGTCCCGGCTGGTGGGCCTGGACTTCCCGGCCGACGAGGTCGTCCGGGTGCTCGGTGAGATCGGGTGCGAGGTCGAGCAGCTCGAGGGCGACACCCTCCGGGTGATGCCGCCCAGCTGGCGACCGGACCTGCGCAACGGCCCGGACCTGGTCGAGGAGGTCGCCCGGGTGCGTGGCTTCGACGCCATACCCTCGGTGCTCCCGCAGGCCCCCGGCGGCCGTGGGCTCGGCCCCGAGCAGCGCGCCCGCCGCCTCGCCGCCCAGACCCTGGCTCAGCAGGGCCTGGTCGAGGTGCTGAGCAGTCCCTTCGTGGCCGAGGCCCGGTTCGACGCGCTGCGCTACGACGTGGCCGACGAGCGACGACGGACCGTCCGGCTGGCCAACCCGATCAACGACGAGCAGCCGCTGATGCGGACCGGCGTCCTGGACACCCTGCTGGACGTCCTGCGCCGCAACGTCTCCCGCGGCCGCCGCGACGTCGGGGTCTACGAGTTGGGCCTGGTGACCCGCGCGGCGGCCGAGCCCACCCGCGCCCCGGTGCCTGGCCTCGGCGCCCGACCGGCGCCGGAGGTGCTGGACGCCATCCATCAGGCGGTTCCTGAGCAGCCCTGGCACGTGGGCCTGGCTCTGTGCGGGGACGCCGAGCCGGCCGGTCCCGGCGAGCAGGCCCGCCCGGTGGCTGCCGGCGACGCCATCGCACTGGCCCGCGAGCTGGGGCACGCCCTGGGGGTGCCGCTGCGGGTGGAGCAGGCGCAGGTCGCCCCCTGGCACCCCGGTCGCTGCGCCCGGCTGACGCTGGCGGACGGCTCGGTCGTCGGGCACGCCGGCGAGCTGCACCCGAAGGTCGTCGCGGCCCTCGAGCTGCCCGAGCGCACCTGCGCGGCCGAGCTCGACCTGTCCGTCCTCACCCGAGCCGCGGCGGGCACGATCGCCGAGGCCCACAAGCTGTCGACCTATCCGGTCGCGCACTCCGACGTCGCCCTGGTCGTGGCCGAGGCGGTGCCCGCCGCCGAGGTGGAGCGGGCCCTGCGCACCGGGGCGGGGGCCGACCTGGAGTCCGTGACGCTGTTCGACGTCTTCCGCAGCGAGCAGCTGGGTGAGGGGCGCAAGTCTCTGGCCTTCCGGCTCAGCGTCCGCGCGGCCGACCGCACCCTGACCACCGCCGAGGTGAGCGAGCTGCGCGACCGGGCCATCGAGGCGGCCCGCACGGCGACCGGTGCGGTGCAGCGGTGACCGTCCCGACCCGTCCCGCGGGCGCGCCGGGCGCCCGGCCGGTCGCCCTGGTGACCGGGGCCTCCCGCGGGATCGGTGCCCATCTGGCCCGGGGCTTCGCCCAGGCCGGCTATGCCGTCGAGCTGACCTCCCGCGACGGGATCGGTGCCCGCCGGGTGGCGGATGAGCTGTCGTCCGAGGGCCTGGATGCCACCGGGTCCCCGTTGGACGTGGTCCACCGGGACCAGGTCGAGGTGCTGCTCGCCGAGGTCGTGGAGCGGCACGGGCGCATCGACGTGCTCGTCAACAACGCCGGCGTCATCGAGCCGCCCCGGCTGCTCTGGGAGGCCGACGTGGACGAGTGGTGGGCGGTGCAGCAGACCAATGTCCTCGGCCCCTTCCTGATGGCCCGAGCAGTGGTTCCGGTGATGATCGCGGGCGGTGGTGGCCGGGTCATCGACATCAACAGCGGGTCCGGCACCCGTGCCGACGACGTGCAGAGCGCCTATCACGCCTCCAAGACCGCCCTGGCGCGGATCACCGGGGCGATCCACCTGGCGGGCGCGGAGCACGGTGTCCGGGCCTTCGACCTCGCCCCCGGCGTGGTGCGCACGGACATGACCGCGGCGATGCCCCAGCACGAGGGGCGCGAGGAATGGACCGACCCGCGGCACGTCGTGGAGCTGGCTCTCGCGCTGGCGTCCGGCGAGCTCGACGCCTGGTCCGGGCGGATGGTCCGGGCGGGTGCCGACACCCCGCAGACCCTGGCGGAGCGGGCGGCCCGTGGTCTGGACGATCGGGCCCGGACGATCGGCCTGATCGGCTACGGCGAGGGGGACCCGGTCGCCGGCTGAGCCGCCACGCATCGACACTCGCATAACGAATCAAGCAGTAGTATCATCATGCAATGACGTCGGTGGCCGTGGCAGGAGCGAGCGGGTATGCCGGAGGCGAGCTCCTCCGGCTCCTGCTCGCCCACCCCCGGCTCGAGGTCGGCACCCTGTGTGCCGGCTCGCAGGCCGGTGCTCGGGTCGGGGACGTCCACCCGCACCTGAGCCCCCTGGCCGACCGCATCCTGGAGCCCACCCGCCCCGAGCTCCTCGCCGATCACGACGTCGTCCTCCTGGCCCTCCCGCACGGCGCCTCCGCCGAGCTGGTCGCGGCCCTGCCCACGGACACGGTCGTCGTCGACTGCGGGGCCGACTTCCGCCTCGTCGACCCTCGCGCCTGGCAGGAGTTCTATGACTCGACGCACGCCGGGACCTGGCCCTACGGCCTACCCGAGCTGCCCCTCGCCACGGGCGGGCGAGGACGTGACGCGTTGCGGGGAGCGTCCCGGGTCGCGGTGCCGGGCTGCTATCCCACCGCCACGAGTCTTGCTCTGGCGCCAGGCTTCTCGGCGGGCCTGCTGGAGCCGGCCGACGTGGTGGTCGTGGCGGCGAGCGGCACCAGCGGTGCGGGCAAGGGGCTCGAGGCGCACCTGCTCGGGGCCGAGGTGATGGGCTCGATGTCGCCGTACTCCGTGGGAGGGGTGCACCGGCATGCTCCCGAGATCGAGCAGAACCTCGCCCTGGCCGCGGGGGAGCCGGTCGCGGTCTCCTTCACGCCCACCCTCGCACCCATGGCCCGGGGGATCCTCGCCACCGCCACCGCCACCGCACGCCTGCGCCCCGGCGTGACGGCGAGCACGGTGCGGGAGGCCTGGGAGCGGACCTACGCCGACGAGCCCTTCGTGCACCTGCTCCGCGAGGGCCGCTGGCCGCGCACCGCCGACGTGCTGGGCAGCAACCTCGTCCACGTCCAGGTGACCGTGGACGAGCGGGTCGGCCGCGTGGTGGCGGTCGCCGCCGTCGACAACCTCACCAAGGGCACCGCCGGCGCGGCCGTGCAGTGCCTCAACCTGGCCCTGGGGCTGGACGAGACCCTGGGTCTGCCGCGGACGGGGGTGGCGCCGTGAGCGTGACGGCAGCACGAGGGTTCCGGGCCTGCGGGGTCGCCGCGGGCCTCAAGGCGAGCGGGCGACCCGACGTCGCCCTGGTCGTCGGCGACGGCCCGGACCACCACGGTGCCGCGGTCTTCACCACCAACCGGGTCGAGGCGGCGCCGGTCACCTGGAGCCGTCAGGTCGTCCGGGACGGCCGCGTCGACGCCGTGGTGCTCAACTCCGGCGGGGCCAACGCGTGCACGGGCCCCGAGGGCTTCCTCGACACCCATCGCACCGCCGAGCAGGTCGCGCAGCTGCTGGGCATCAGCGCCGGGGACGTCGTCGTGGCGTCCACGGGCCTCATCGGCGAGCGCCTGCCCATGGACCGGCTGGGCGCGGGCGTGGTCGAGGCCGCTGCGCGGCTCGACCGGGCGGGTGGCGAGGACGCGGCCGTCGCGATCATGACGACGGACACCCGGCCCAAGCGGGCGGTGCGGGCGGGGACGGGCTGGGTGCTCGGCGGGATGGCCAAGGGCGCGGGGATGCTCGCGCCCTCCCTCGCGACGATGCTCGTGGTGCTGACCACCGATGCGGTCGCCGAGCCCGACGTCCTCGACCGGGCGCTGCAGCGGGCGACGGCGCGGTCCTTCGACCGGGTCGACTCCGACGGCTGCCGCTCCACCAACGACATGGTGCTGCTGATGTCGAGCGGAGCGAGCGGCATACGACCCTCGGAGGAGGAGCTGACCGAGCGGCTGACGGACCTGTGCCTGGACCTGGCCCGCCAGCTCGTGGCCGACGCCGAGGGCGCCCATCACGACATCGCCGTGGAGGTCGTCGGGGCCGCCGACGAGGACGACGCGCTCGAGGTGGCCCGGGCCGTCGCTCGCAACGCGCTGCTCAAGTGCGCGATCTTCGGCCAGGACCCCAACTGGGGGCGGGTGGTGGCCGCGGTCGGCACCACGGGGGCGACCTTCGACCCGCAGCGGATCGATGTGTCCGTCAACGGGATCCAGGTATGCCGTGCCACCGCGCCGGGCGACCCGCGCGAGCTGGTGGACCTGACGGCCCGGGAGGTGCACCTCCTGGTCGACCTGCACGCCGGCACCGACGCAGCCACCGTCTGGACCAACGACCTGACCCACGACTACGTCCACGAGAACTCGGCCTGCAGGACATGACCGCGCACCCCGGCCCCCGCCGGACGGCGACGCCCCGGCTCCTGCGCTCCCACCCCGAGCTCCTGGCCAAGGCCCGGGTGCTCACCGAGGCCCTGCCGTGGATGGAGCGGTTCCAGGGCGCCCTCGTCGTCGTCAAGTACGGCGGCAACGCCATGCTCGACCACGAGCTCAAGGCGGCCTTCGCCCAGGACGTCGCCTTCCTGCGCTACGCCGGGCTTCGGCCGGTGGTGGTGCACGGGGGTGGCCCCCAGATCGCGGCGATGCTCGCCCGGATGGGGATGTCGAGTGAGTTCCGCGGCGGCCTGCGGGTCACGCCGCCGGAGGTCATGGAGGTGGTGCGCATGGTGCTCACCGGTCAGGTCGGTCGCGAGCTCGTAGGCCTGCTCAACCAGCACGGTCCCCTCGCGGTCGGCCTGTCGGGTGAGGACGCCCACCTGCTGGGTGCCCGCCGGCGCGGGACCGTCGTGGACGGCACGGAGGTCGACCTCGGCCTGGTGGGCGAGGTGGTGGCGGTGAGCCCGGCCGCGGTGGCGGACATCCTGGACGCCGGCCGGATCCCCGTCGTCTCCACGGTGGCCCGGGACCTGGACGACGACGGTCAGGTGCTCAACGTCAACGCCGACACCGCTGCCGCCGCGCTGGCGGTCGCGCTCGGGGCCACCAAGCTCGTCGTGCTCACCGACGTCGAGGGGGTCTACCTCGACCACCCGGACCCGGACTCGCTCGTCACCCGCCTGGACGTGGACCAGGCCGCCGAGCTGGCCCGCAGGGTCGAGGCCGGGATGATCCCCAAGCTGGAGGCGTGCGTGGCGGCGGTCCGCGGTGGGGTGCCCCAGGCGCACCTGATCGACGGCCGGGTGGCGCACTGCCTGCTCCTCGAGGTCTTCACCAGCGAGGGCGTCGGCACGATGATCACGGCGGCCCGGCCGGAGGGGACGGCATGACCACCTCGCAGGCCACTCTCGACCGGTCCCAGGAGGTGCTGCTCGGCGTCTTCGGACGGCCCCGGCTCACGCTCGTGCGGGGGGCAGGCTGCCACGTGTGGGACGCGGATGGGCGGCGTTACCTCGACCTGCTCGCCGGCATCGCGGTCAACAGCCTGGGCCACGGGCACCCGGCGCTGGTGGCGGCGATCGAGCGTGCGGCGCGTGAGCTGGTGCACGTCTCGAACTTCTTCGTCACCCCCGACCAGGTGCGGCTGGGGGAGCGGCTGCTGACCCTGGCGCAGGCTCCGGCGGGCTCGCGGGTCTTCCTGTGCAACAGCGGGACCGAGGCGGTGGAGGCGGCCCTGAAGGTGGCCCTGCGGACCGGTCGTCGCCGCGTCGTCGCCATGGAGGGCGCCTTCCACGGCCGGACCCTCGGGGCGCTCGCACTCACCCACCGCCCCGCCTATCGTGAGCCCTTCGCACCGGCCGCGGTCGACGTCACCTTCGTGCCCTTCGGGGACGAGGTGGCGTTGCGGACGGCGGTCGACGACACGGTGGCGGCCGTCGTCGTCGAGCCGGTCCAGGGCGAGGCCGGGGTCTTCGAGGCCCCGCCCGGCTATCTGCGCTCGGTCCGTGAGATATGTTCTGCCAGAGGATCTTTGATGATCATGGATGAGATTCAGACTGGCATCGGTCGCACCGGCGCGTGGTTCGCCCACCAGGCGCACGGGGTGCAACCGGACGTGATGACCCTGGCCAAGGGGCTCGCGGCCGGCGTGCCGATCGGGGCGGTCCTGACGTATGGCGACGCGGTCTCGGGCCTGCTCGAGGCGGGCCAGCACGGCACGACCTTCGGCGGCAACCCGCTGGCCTGCGCCGCTGCCCTGGCGGTCCTCGACACCGTCGCGGGCGAGGACCTCCTGGCCCGGGCCACCGCGACCGGCCAGCACCTCGAGCGCGCCCTGCTCGGGCTCGGCCACCCGGGTGTCGCCGAGGTACGCGGGGTCGGGCTGCTCCGGGCCGTGGCCCTGGCGGACGAGCGGTCGGCCGAGGTCACGGCGGGGCTCCAGCAAGCAGGCGTTATCGTCAACCCCGTGCGGCCGGATGCCTTGCGTCTCGCGCCCCCGCTCATCCTGACCACCGACCAGGCCGACGAGCTCGTCCTCGCGCTGCCCCCGCTCCTCGACCAGACCACCGCCTCTCAGGGAGGACCCCGATGATCGCCCAGACCCGCGGCGCCCGGCACCAGCTGATCGCCGACATCCTCGCCCGGACCACCGTCCGGTCGCAGAACGAGCTGCTCGAGCTGCTCTCCACCGAGGGGGTCGAGATCACCCAGGCCACGCTGTCCCGCGACCTGGTGGACCTCGGCGCCGTCAAGGTCCGTCAGGGCCGCACCCTCGTCTACGCCCTGCCGGGGCTGGGCGGCGACCAGACGCCACGCATCGCGCCCGACGACGCCGAGGTGTCCGGTCGCCTGCGCAAGGTCTGCGAGGAGCTCCTGGTCTCGGCCCGCCCCTCCGCCAACCTGGTCATCGTGCGGACCCCGCCGGGTGCGGCCAACTTCCTCGCCAGCGCCATCGACATGGCTCGGGAGGGCGACATCGTGGGCACCATCGCCGGTGACGACACCATCCTGGTGATCACTGCCGAGCCCGACGGCGGGCAGGCCGTGGCGGCCAAGCTCCTGCGGCTCGCCGGCGTCCACGAGGACTGAGCCGTCCCGACCGGACGGCGACGACCGGTCCGAGCCTCTTCTCACCGACGCCCGGCAGGCCCGGGCAGGCCCTACCCCCCTGAGGATCGTCATGAGCTCCGAGCGCACCAGCCTGTGGGGCGGCCGCTTCGCCGGCGGCCCCGCCGACGCGCTGTCCGCCCTGTCCGCGTCCACGCACTTCGACTGGCGGCTGGCACCGTACGACCTGGCCGGTTCGCGGGCGCATGCGCGGGTGCTGCACCGCGCCGGTCTGCTCCGCGACGCCGACCTGGAGACGATGCTCGGGGCGCTGCGGGAGCTCGGTGCCGACGTGGCGTCCGGGGCCTTCGTGCCCGCGCCGGCGGACGAGGACGTGCACACGGCGCTCGAGCGCGGGCTGATCGAGCGGGCCGGCGCCGACGTGGGTGGGCGGCTGCGTGCCGGTCGCTCCCGCAACGACCAGGTCGCCACGCTCGTGCGCATGTACCTGCGCGACCACGTCCGCACCATCGCCGGACTCGTCCTCGACGTCGTGGATGCCCTCGTCGCCCAGGCTGACTCGCATCCCACGACGGCGATGCCCGGGCGCACCCACCTGCAGCACGCGCAGCCGGTCCTGCTCGCCCACCACCTGCTCGCCCACGCCTGGGCGCTGCTGCGTGACGTGGAGCGGCTCGTCGACTGGGACGTCCGCGCCGCGGTGTCCCCCTACGGGTCGGGGGCGCTGGCCGGGTCCTCGCTGGGTCTGGATCCCGAGGCGGTGGCCGCCGACCTGGGTTTCGTCGCCGCCGTGGACAACTCGATCGACGGCACCGCCTCCCGGGACGTCGTTGCCGAGCTCGCGTTCGTCTGCGCGATGACCGCGGTGGACGTGTCCCGGCTCGCCGAGGAGATCGTGCTGTGGGCGACCAAGGAGTTCGGCTTCGTCACCCTCGACGACGCCTACTCGACCGGGTCGAGCATCATGCCGCAGAAGAAGAACCCCGACGTCGCCGAGCTCGCCCGCGGCAAGGCCGGTCGTCTGGTGGGTGACCTCGCCGGCCTGCTCACCACCCTCAAGGGCCTTCCGCTCGCCTACAACCGCGACCTGCAGGAGGACAAGGAGCCGGTCTTCGACGCGGTGGACACCCTGGAGCTGCTCCTGCCCGCGTTCAGCGGCCTGGTGGCGACCCTGGTGTTCCACGAGGACCGGCTGGAGTCTCTCGCCCCGCAAGGCTTCTCGCTCGCCACCGACGTCGCCGAGTGGCTGGTCCGCGAGGGCGTGCCGTTCCGGGTGGCGCACGAGGTGGCCGGGGCCTGCGTGCGGGTCTGCGAGGAGCGTGGCTGCGAGCTGTGGGACCTCACCGATGCCGACCTCGCGGGCCTCAGCGAGCACCTGACGCCGGGGGTGCGGTCGGTGCTCTCCGTCGCCGGCTCGCTCGCCTCCCGCGACGCCAAGGGCGGTACGGCTCCCGCCCGGGTGACCGAGCAGCGTGAGCTCGTCCGTGAGCGTGCCCGCGGGCTGCGGGAGTTCGCCGGCTCCACACTGCCCGTGCGGGACTGAGCCGGTCGTGCCCGACCGCGCGTTCTACGCCCGCCCGGTGCTGGAGGTGGCCCCGGAGCTGCTCGGCTGCGTGCTGCGGCACGGTCCGGTCGCCCTGCGCCTCACCGAGGTCGAGGCGTATGCCGGACCCCAGGACCCGGGGTCGCACGCCTTCCGGGGACCGACGCCCCGCACCGAGGTGATGTTCGGGCAGGCCGGTCACCTCTACGTCTACCTGTCGTACGGCATGCACCACGCGGTCAACGTCGTCACCGGTCCGACGGGCGAGGCCTCTGCAGTGCTGCTGCGTGCGGGTGAGGTGGTCAGCGGGCACGAGGTCGTGCGCGTGCGGCGAGGCCCCGGCACGAGGCCCCGGGACTGGGCTCGCGGCCCGGGCCGGCTGACCCGGGCCGTCGGGCTGGACCTCGGGCATGGCGGCCTGGACCTGGTCGCCGGGGGAGAGGTCACCCTGGAGCGAGGAGCGGCCCCGGTGGGGGAGATTCGCACCGGGCCGCGGGTGGGTGTGTCCGGCCCTGGCGGGGACGGCGAGACCTATCCCTGGCGCTTCTGGCTCGCGGACGAGCCCTCCGTGTCGACCTATCGCCCCGCGACGCCGCGGCGGCGCGGCTCGCGGACCGGGTGACGTCGCGACGCGTGGCACGTGGGTGACCGCGCGTCGACGGCTCGTCGGCACCTACTCTTGAGTCGGCAGGGAGACGACGACGGGGTCATCGGACGCCGAGTGGGAGCACAGCAGGTGAGCAACGACAGGCCGGTGTCGGCCGTGAGCGAGGCCGTGGAGACGTCACGGCTGCGGCTGCGGCCTTTCCAGGAGGACGACTTCAAGGCGGTCCGCAGCTATCTCGCGGATCCGCAGGTGATGCGCTTCGTCGACGACACGTACTCCGAGAAGCAGGTGCGGCGGTTCCTGTCCCGCTGGGTCGGGGACGACCCGCCGGTCCTCGCCCTCGTGCGCAAGTCCAAGGACCGGGTGGTGGGGCACGTGGTCTTCCACCGCTACGAGCACCCGGACGTCTACGAGATCAGCTGTGTGCTGCACGCGAAGTACCACCGGCGCGGGTACGCGTCCGAGATCGGCCGGGCGCTGCTCGACCACGCCTTCCGGGACCTGCGCGCCCACCGGGTGTTCGCGATCACCCTCGAGGGCAACACCGCCGCCGGCCGGCTGGTGAGCTCGCTGGGCATGACCCAGGAGGCCGCGCTGCGCAAGGCCACCCAGCTCGACGGGACCTGGGTGGACGAGTACCACTTCGCCATGCTGGAGGGAGATCCGTCGGCGCCGCGGCGCTGAGCGGGCGGCGCGGCCGGCGCACCCACCTGGCACGATGGTGTCGCCCCGGCGTGTGCCGGTGCGACGACGAGCAAGGAGACGAGACCTGTGAGCACGATCCTCGACGAGCTGCAGTGGCGAGGCCTGGTGGCGCAGTCCACCGACGAGGCGGCCCTGCGTCAGGCCCTCGAGGACGGACCGCTCACGGTCTACTGCGGGTTCGACCCCACGGCGCCCTCGCTCCACTTCGGCAACCTGGTCCAGCTGGTCATGCTGCGGCACCTGCAGCGGGCGGGACACCGGGTCATCGCGCTGGTGGGCGGGTCGACCGGGTTGATCGGTGATCCCCGGCCCACCTCCGAGCGGGTGCTGAAGACCAAGGAGCAGACGGCCGAGTGGACCGCCGCCATCCAGCGCCAGGTCCGCCCCTTCCTGACCTTCGAGGGGGACAACCCCGCGCTCCTGGTCAACAACCTGGACTGGACCGAGCAGATCACGGCGCTGGACTTCCTGCGTGACGTGGGCAAGCACTTCCGGGTCAACCAGATGATCAAGAAGGACGCGGTGGCTGCCCGCCTCGCCAGCGACGAGGGCATCAGCTTCACCGAGCTGAGCTACCAGATGCTCCAGGGGCTGGACTACCTCGAGCTCTACCGTCGCCACGGGTGCACCCTGCAGACGGGCGGGCAGGACCAGTGGGGCAACCTCACCGCCGGCTCCGACCTGATCCACCGGGTCGAGGGGGCGTCGGTGCACCTGCTGACGACGCCGCTCATCACCGACTCGGCGGGCAACAAGTTCGGCAAGTCCGAGGGCAACGCCGTCTGGCTGGACCCGGCGATGACCTCCCCGTACGCCTTCTACCAGTACTGGCTCAACGTCGAGGACGCCTCGGTGGTCTCCCTGCTCAAGGTCTTCACCGACCGTACGAGGGAGGAGATCGCCGACCTGGAGCGACAGGTGGCGCAGGAGCCCTTCCGGCGTACCGCCCAGCGGACCCTGGCAGCGGACGTCACGACGCTCGTGCACGGGGCCGCGGCGACGGCGTCGGTCCAGGCGGCCTCCGAGGCGCTGTTCGGCAAGGGGGACCTCGCCGCGCTGGACGAGCGGACCCTGCTGGACGCGACCGCGGAGCTGCCCGGGGGGCAGGTACGCCCCGGTGACACGGTGGTGGATGCCCTCGTCGCCTCCGGGCTGGTCGCCTCCCGCAACGAGGCCCGCCGCGCACTCAAGGACGGCGGGGCCTCGGTGAACGGCGTCAAGGTCTCCGATCCGGAGGCCACCCTGGCGCCGGGAGACTTCCTGCACGGCCGGGTGGTCCTGCTCCGTCGCGGGCGCAAGTCGATGGCAGCGGGCCGTATGCCGGACTGAGCCCACCCGTGTCGTCGGTGCGCCCCTGGTAGCCCTCCACCGGGCGGCTACCAGGGGCGCACCCGTCCTGACCAGCGGATTTGTACTCACCGGACACCTTCCCGTAATGTTCTCGATGTCGCCCGGACAGGGAGCAACGGACACCACTGCTAGCAGGGAAACCTCGCAGCGAAGTAGGCCGGTCTCGCGGACGACGACACCTCGACTGAATCAGGTCGGTTCGTCATGCCAGATGGAAGCGGAAACGCTCGATTAGGCAGAACGAAGAAGCCCTGATAAAGTAGAGGAAGAACAAGCCAAGCGCGCACCGCAGAGTGGAAACGCTCTGGTCCGAGAAGCCCAAGATCTTGTTCACAATCGAAGCCCTCATCGGCACAGTTCACCAGAACTAAGACGATGTTGCGCGTCCGATGTTTGAGAACTCAACAGCGTGCCTAAGTTTGATGCCAATTTTTTACCTCGTTTGAGGTTCCTTTGGTAGACGGACAGCAACGTCAGGTTGTTGTTCTGTTTGCTGGGATTGTACAAATTTTCTACGGAGAGTTTGATCCTGGCTCAGGACGAACGCTGGCGGCGTGCTTAACACATGCAAGTCGAACGATGAAGCCCAGCTTGCTGGGTGGATTAGTGGCGAACGGGTGAGTAACACGTGAGTAACCTGCCCTTCACTCTGGGATAACCCCGGGAAACCGGGGCTAATACTGGATACGACCTACGCAGGCATCTGCAGTGGGTGGAAAGCATTGTGGTGGAGGATGGACTCGCGGCCTATCAGCTTGTTGGTGAGGTAGTGGCTCACCAAGGCGACGACGGGTAGCCGGCCTGAGAGGGCGACCGGCCACACTGGGACTGAGACACGGCCCAGACTCCTACGGGAGGCAGCAGTGGGGAATATTGCACAATGGGCGAAAGCCTGATGCAGCGACGCCGCGTGAGGGATGAAGGCCTTCGGGTTGTAAACCTCTTTCAGCTCTGAAGAAGCGAAAGTGACGGTAGGAGCAGAAGAAGCACCGGCTAACTACGTGCCAGCAGCCGCGGTAATACGTAGGGTGCGAGCGTTGTCCGGAATTATTGGGCGTAAAGAGCTTGTAGGTGGTTTGTCGCGTCTGCGGTGAAAATCCAACGCTTAACGTTGGACTTGCCGTGGGTACGGGCAGACTAGAGTGTGGTAGGGGAGACTGGAATTCCTGGTGTAGCGGTGAAATGCGCAGATATCAGGAGGAACACCGATGGCGAAGGCAGGTCTCTGGGCCATAACTGACACTGAGAAGCGAAAGCATGGGGAGCGAACAGGATTAGATACCCTGGTAGTCCATGCCGTAAACGTTGGGCGCTAGGTGTGGGGCTCATTCCACGAGTTCCGTGCCGCAGCTAACGCATTAAGCGCCCCGCCTGGGGAGTACGGCCGCAAGGCTAAAACTCAAAGGAATTGACGGGGGCCCGCACAAGCGGCGGAGCATGCGGATTAATTCGATGCAACGCGAAGAACCTTACCAAGGCTTGACATACACCGGAAACATCCAGAGATGGGTGCCCCGCAAGGTCGGTGTACAGGTGGTGCATGGTTGTCGTCAGCTCGTGTCGTGAGATGTTGGGTTAAGTCCCGCAACGAGCGCAACCCTCGTTCTATGTTGCCAGCACGTGATGGTGGGGACTCATAGGAGACTGCCGGGGTCAACTCGGAGGAAGGTGGGGACGACGTCAAATCATCATGCCCCTTATGTCTTGGGCTTCACGCATGCTACAATGGCCGGTACAAAGGGCTGCGATACCGCGAGGTGGAGCGAATCCCAAAAAACCGGTCTCAGTTCGGATTGGGGTCTGCAACTCGACCCCATGAAGTCGGAGTCGCTAGTAATCGCAGATCAGCAACGCTGCGGTGAATACGTTCCCGGGCCTTGTACACACCGCCCGTCAAGTCACGAAAGTCGGTAACACCCGAAGCCGGTGGCCTAACCCTTGTGGGGGGAGCCGTCGAAGGTGGGACTGGCGATTGGGACTAAGTCGTAACAAGGTAGCCGTACCGGAAGGTGCGGCTGGATCACCTCCTTTCTAAGGAGCATATGCCTCTTCATCACCGAACGTGTGGTGGGGGTGCTCAAGGGTGGAACATCGAACGGATGGCGCCGGCTGGTGCTGGTGGCGAGTACGGCTCGTGGTCTCTTCGGGGATCGTGAGTGGGGAAAGCTGCTGGTGGTGGTGGGTGTCGTGGCGCGCTGTTGGGTCCTGAGACATCGGGCCGCCCCTGGTATGGGTCCTCTCTTGTGGGAGAGGGGCTCGGGGGTAGGTCGGGTTGTTTCTCCTGGACTGTCGAAGCTGCACTTTCGGGTGTGGTGAGGTGGTGGTCACGGGTTTGTGTTTTGAGAACTACACAGTGGACGCGAGCATCTTTGTGGCCAAGTTTTTAAGGGCGCACGGTGGATGCCTTGGCACCAGGAACCGATGAAGGACGTAGGAATCTGCGATAAGCCTCGGGGAGTCGATAACCAGACTGTGATCCGAGGATTTCCGAATGGGGAAACCCGGCTGGAGGTATTTCCAGTCACCTGCACCTGAATATATAGGGTGTGTGGAGGGAACGTGGGGAAGTGAAACATCTCAGTACCCACAGGAAGAGAAAACAACAGTGATTCCGTCAGTAGTGGCGAGCGAACGCGGAAGAGGCTAAACCGGTCGTGTGTGATACCTGTCAGGGGTTGCACGGTCGGGGTTGTGGGACTTTCCTACCAGCACTGACATGCTGGTGAGCAGTAAGAAATCCATGATGTAGGCGAACGGTCTTGAAAGGCCGGGCACAGAGGGTGTTACCCCCGTAGCCGAAACGTCGTGGACTGCTGGAGAGCATCCCAAGTAGCACGGGGCCCGAGAAATCCCGTGTGAATCTGGCAGGACCACCTGCTAAGCCTAAATATTCCCTGGTGACCGATAGCGGACAAGTACCGTGAGGGAAAGGTGAAAAGTACCCCGGGAGGGGAGTGAAATAGATCCTGAAACCGTGCGCTTACAATCCGTCGGAGCCTCTGTGTGGGGTGACGGCGTGCCTTTTGAAGAATGAGCCTGCGAGTTAGTGCTCAGTGGCGAGGTTAACCCGTGTGGGGAAGCCGTAGCGAAAGCGAGTCCGAACAGGGCGAATGAGTCGCTGGGTCTAGACCCGAAGCGAAGTGATCTACCCATGGCCAGGTTGAAGCGCGGGTAAGACCGCGTGGAGGACCGAACCCACCTAGGTTGAAAACTGGGGGGATGAGCTGTGGGTAGGGGTGAAAGGCCAATCAAACTTCGTGATAGCTGGTTCTCCCCGAAATGCATTTAGGTGCAGCGTCACGTGTTTCTTGCCGGAGGTAGAGCTACTGGATGGCTGATGGGCCCCACCGGGTTACTGACGTCAACCAAACTCCGAATGCCGGTAAGTGAGAGCGTGGCAGTGAGACTGCGGGGGATAAGCTCCGTAGTCGAGAGGGAAACAGCCCAGATCACCAGCTAAGGCCCCTAAGCGTGTGCTAAGTGGAAAAGGATGTGAAGTTGCTGTGACAACCAGGAGGTTGGCTTAGAAGCAGCCACCCTTTAAAGAGTGCGTAATAGCTCACTGGTCAAGTGATTTTGCGCCGACAATGTAGCGGGGCTCAAGCACACCGCCGAAGCTGTGGCATTGACACATTGCCAAGCCCTTGTGGTTCAGGCGTGTTGATGGGTAGGGGAGCGTCGTGTGGCGGGTGAAGCGGCGGAGTGATCCAGCCGTGGACGCCACACGAGTGAGAATGCAGGCATGAGTAGCGAATGACGGGTGAGAAACCCGTCCGCCGAATAACCAAGGGTTCCAGGGTCAAGCTAATCTGCCCTGGGTAAGTCGGGACCTAAGGCGAGGCCGACAGGCGTAGTCGATGGACATCCGGTTGATATTCCGGAACCGGCGCAGTACCGCCCCTAGCGAGGCTGGTGATACTAAACCTGGTGAAGCGGCTCTAACCACCTTCGGGTGGGTGAGTCGCGGATGAGGTGACCTGAGCCAGTAGTAGTTAAGCGATGGAGTGACGCAGGAAGGTAGCCTCCGCGTGGCGATGGTTGTCCACGTCTAAGGATGTAGGCCGGCATGTAGGCAAATCCGCATGCCATGGGGCTGAGATCTGATAGTGACCGCGTATGCGGGAAGAGGGTGATCCTATGCTGCCTAGAAAAGCTTCTAGCGAGGGACTGAGCCGCCCGTACCCCAAACCGACTCAGGTGGTTAGGTAGAGAATACCAAGGCGATCGAGTGAATCGTGGTTAAGGAATTCGGCAAAATGCCCCCGTAACTTCGGGAGAAGGGGGGCCATGATCGTGACGCACCTTGCGTGTCGAGCGTGAGTGGCCGCAGAGACCAGGGGGAAGCGACTGTTTACTAAAAACACAGGTCCGTGCGAAGAAGTAATTCGATGTATACGGACTGACGCCTGCCCGGTGCTGGAACGTTAAGGGGACCGGTTAGCCTCACGGCGAAGCTGAGAACTTAAGCGCCAGTAAACGGCGGTGGTAACTATAACCATCCTAAGGTAGCGAAATTCCTTGTCGGGTAAGTTCCGACCTGCACGAATGGCGTAACGACTTCCCTACTGTCTCAACCGCGAACTCGGCGAAATTGCACTACGAGTAAAGATGCTCGTTACGCGCAGCAGGACGGAAAGACCCCGGGACCTTTACTATAGCTTGGTATTGGTGTTCGGTACGGCTTGTGTAGGATAGGTGGGAGACTGTGAAGCATGCACGCCAGTGTGTGTGGAGTCAACGTTGAAATACCACTCTGGTCGTTCTGGATATCTAACCTCGGTCCGTGATCCGGATCAGGGACAGTGCCTGGTGGGTAGTTTAACTGGGGCGGTTGCCTCCTAAAGGGTAACGGAGGCGCCCAAAGGTTCCCTCAGCCTGGTTGGCAATCAGGTTTCGAGTGTAAGTGCACAAGGGAGCTTGACTGTGAGACAGACATGTCGAGCAGGGACGAAAGTCGGGACTAGTGACCCGGCGGTGGCTTGTGGAAGCGCCGTCGCTCAACGGATAAAAGGTACCCCGGGGATAACAGGCTGATCTTGCCCAAGAGTTCATATCGACGGCATGGTTTGGCACCTCGATGTCGGCTCGTCGCATCCTGGGGCTGGAGTAGGTCCCAAGGGTTGGGCTGTTCGCCCATTAAAGCGGTACGCGAGCTGGGTTTAGAACGTCGTGAGACAGTTCGGTCCCTATCCGCTGTGCGCGTAGGAAACTTGAGAAGGGCTGTCCCTAGTACGAGAGGACCGGGATGGACGAACCTCTGGTGTGTCAGTTGTTCTGCCAAGAGCACCGCTGATTAGCTACGTTCGGGAGTGATAACCGCTGAAAGCATCTAAGCGGGAAGCACGCTTCAAGATGAGGTTTCCATGCCCCTAGAGGGTGAGAGGCTCCCAGCTAGACTACTGGGTTGATAGGCCGGACGTGGAAGCACGGCAACGTGTGGAGCTGACCGGTACTAATAAGCCGATAACTTGACCCGAAGATCGCTCGCGTCCACTGTGTAGCTCCCGACACACAAACCCTATGGTTTGTTGACATGTCGATAGAGTTACGGCGGTCATAGCGTAAGGGAAACGCCCGGTCCCATTCCGAACCCGGAAGCTAAGCCTTACAGCGCCGATGGTACTGCACTGGTGACGGTGTGGGAGAGTAGGACGCCGCCGGACAACCATTCACGTGTAGCCCCCAACCACCGGTTGGGGGCTACACGCATATCTACACCTTTCCCCGGTCGACGGTCTTGTTGCCGACGGCTGGGGCATACTCGTGTCCGTACCCATCTGCATAGAGACTTGGCCGGCCTTCCGGGCCGGCGACGTGAGGAGAATCCGATGAGCGATGACGCGCACGAGAGCGAGTCGGGACGACCGCGTCGCCAACCAGGGCGCGGAGAGCGACGAACTGACGACCGCGACCAGCACTCGGCCCGGGGGGACCGCGACCAGCACTCGGCCCGGGGGGACCGTGGCGGTGATCAGGGTGGGCGCCGGCCGTACCAGTCCAGGGACCAGCGCGGGGGCCGCCCGTCGTACGACGGGCACGACCGTGGCGAACGCCGCCCCTACCCGGGTCGCGACGAGCGCCCCGCGTACGGCCGAGATGACCGGGACGAGCGCCGCTCCCGGTTCCGGGACGAGCCGCGGGGGCGCCCGTCCTACGGACGGGACGGTCGTCGTTCTGACGAGCCGCGGGACGACCGTGGCGAACGCCGCCCCTACCCAGGTCGCAACGACCGGGACGACCGCGGTGGCCGCCCGTCGTACGACCGGGACGAGCGGTCCCGCAGCGGGGATCGCCTGAGCTTCGGGGATCGCCGCGGACATGCTCCCCGTGGCGGACAGGGACCGAGGGGGATGCGGTTCGCCGACCGCGACGGGCGACGCTCCGGGCCGCAGGACGAGGAACGCCACTCCGGCTCCCGGCTGGTGCGCCTGGAGGGCCGCAAGCTCGAACCGCTGATCGACGAGGACGTCACCGGCTTCGAGCTCGAGCGCTCCGTCAAGAACCAGCTGCGCACCCTGAGCAAGGAGAACGCCGAAGGGGTGGGTCAGCACCTGGTGATGGCCGCGCGGCTGCTCGGCGTCGACGACGACAAGGCTCTGGAGCACGCCGAGACCGCGGTCCGGCGAGCCGGGCGGGTCCCGGCGGTGCGTGAGGCCCTCGGCCTGGTCCTCTACCGCCGGCAGGAGTGGGCCAAGGCTCTCGCCGAGTTCCGGACCGCCCGCCGACTGTCAGGCTCGCACCACCTGCTTCCCTTCATGGTCGACTGCGAGCGGGGACTGGGTCGGCTGGACAAGGCGCTCGAGCTGGCGACGTCCCCGGACGCGCAGAGCCTGCCCCAGGAGGACCGGATCGAGCTGCTGATCGTCGTCTCCGGGGTCCGACGGGATCTGGGGCAGCTCGACGCCGCGAAGGTCGAGCTCGAGGTCCCGGCCCTGCGTCACGGGATGAACCGACCCTGGTATGCCCGGCTGGCCTATGCCTACGCGGATGCGCTGCTGGCGCTGGGCGACGAGGACGGCGCCGTCGAGTGGTTCCACCGAGCAGCCCAGACCGACCAGGAAGGCAAGACCGACGCCGACGAGCGTCTGGCCGACCTTGAGGGCTTCACCTTCACCGACCTCCTGGAGGGCGAGGAGGAGTGCGAGGAGGAGGACGGCACGGGTGCCCGCGAGGACGGGGCCGACCATCGCAAGACGCCCGGAGGCGGAACGCAGACCGAGGCCCAGGATCCCCGCGGCGCGCCCGCCGGGACCACCGAGGCCGGCCATGGCAGCCAGGGCCGCGAGCCGGCCCGGAGCGATGCGGGCGCCGGGTCGACCGAGGAGGTGGACCGGGGCCACGCCACGCGGGACCCGGGGCCGGGCGACGAGGCGACCGGACCGCGTGGGGGAGATGGCCGATGAGCGAAGGCTCGCTGCTGGACACCTGCTCCGGCCTGGTCGTCGACCTCGACGGCGTGGTCTACCGCGGGGCGGAGGCCGTGCCGCATGCGGTCGACGCGCTCAACCTCGCCGCCGACCGAGGTCTTCCGGTCATGTATGCCACCAACAACGCCGGCCGCCCGGCCGCGGAGGTCGCGTCCCACCTGACCGAGCTGGGTGTCCGCACGGATGCCGAGCACGTGGTCACCAGCGCCCAGGCCGGGGCGGCCCTGCTCGCCGAGCAGCTGCGGCCCGGCGAGGTGGTGCTCGCCGTGGGCGGGCCGGGTGTCGCCCTGGCGTTGCGCCAGGTGGGGCTGGCGCCGGTCACCCCCCAGCAGCGCATCGACGACCCCGCCGTCGCCGAGCAGATCACCGCCGTGCTGCAGGGCTACGGGACCGAGCTGACCTGGACGGACCTCAAGGAGGCGGCCTACGCCGTCACCGCCGGGGCCGTCTGGATGGCGACCAACGTCGACTTGACGATCCCCACCGACCGGGGTATCGCCCCAGGCAACGGCTCCGCCGTCGCCGCGGTGCGCAACGCCGTGGGCCAGGAGCCGCAGGTGGCGGGCAAGCCCCACCCGCCGCTGTACACCCGCTGCGCGGACCGCGCCGGCGGGGACGTGACCACGATGCTGGCCGTCGGCGACCGCCTGGACACGGACATCGAGGGCGCGAACCGGACGGGCATGCCCAGCCTGCACGTGCTCACGGGGGTGGACGGGCCGCCGGCCCTCGCCGAGGCCGAGCAGCTGCTCCGGCCGACATACCTGGGCCTGGACCTGCGAGCGCTGCAGGAGCCGTATGTCGCACCGTCGGTGGACGGCACCGACACGGCCACGTGCGGCGAGGCCACCGCACGACTGGACGGCGACGCGCTGGAGGTGTCTGGTGGTTCGCCGATCGAGCAGGTCCGCGCCGCGGTGACGCTCGTGTGGGCGGCGACCGACGCGAAGCGGCTCACGGTGCCGTTGCCGGAGGGCGTGCGCGCCACCCTGCAGCGGATCGACCCGCGCTGAACGGCGCCCGACGGTGCTCGAGCCGGCGAGGCCGGTCGGCCTCGCCGGCCGGTGCGCCTGTCCACCCAGGGTATGTCGGTCGCCGCGACTAGGGTGGCGGCAGCAGGCACACCCCTGGCCACGCAGCGAGAGGCAGCGACATGACCGGTGAGATCGACGTCCCGACGCCGGCGTCCCTCGGGTCCGGGGGAGGGCCCGACCCTGCTGTCGAGAGTGCCCTGCGTGAGCTCGAGCTCGCCGCCGAGGGCGAGGACGGGCAGGCGCAGATCGAGGCCGCCGCCCGGGTCCACCAGGTGCTGCAGGGACGGCTCTCCGGGGTCGCGGGCGCCTGACGCCGCGACCGGGCGAGCAGGCAGGACGAGCAGGCAGGAGCGCGCGATGACGGACCAGGGGCCGACCACCAGCACCCCCGTGCGTCTGGACGTCGCCCTCGTCCGCCGCGGTCTGGCCCGCTCACGAGGACAGGCCCGGGAGCTGGTCGACGCCGGGCGGGTGCGGCTGCGTGGCGCGACGTGCACCCGACCCGCCTCACCCGTGGCGCCGCACGACGACGTCGCCTTGGAGGGCGAGCGGGACCCGTGGGTGAGCCGGGCCGCCCACAAGCTGCTCGCGGCGCTCGAGGCCTTCCCCCAGGTGCGGGTCGAGGGCCGTCGCTGCATCGACGTGGGTGCCAGCACCGGCGGCTTCACCCAGGTGCTGCTCGCCCGTGGCGCCGCGGGCGTGTGCGCGCTCGACGTGGGCCACGGTCAGCTCGCCCCGACGGTTGCCGCCGACCCCCGGGTGGTCGAGCGGAGCGGGCTGTCCGTCCGCGATGCGGAGCCGGAGCCGCTCGGTGGCCCCTTCCACCTGCTGGTCACCGACCTGAGCTTCATCTCCCTGACCCTGGTCGCCGAGCGGCTCGCCGAGCTCGTGGTCCTGGGCGGGGACCTGGTGGCGCTGATCAAGCCGCAGTTCGAGGTCGGGCGGGGACGGCTGGGCAAGGGCGGCGTCGTCCGCGACGCCGGGCACCGGCAGGAGGCGATCGAGTCGGTGCTGACGTCGCTCGCGGCTGCCGGGCTGCAGGTGCGTGATCTCGCCGCCAGCCCCGTCCTCGGCACCGACGGCAACAGCGAATACCTTGTGTGGTGCGTGCGTTCCCCCGGCGCGCGCCACGACCCGGCCGCGTGGACCGCGCGTGCCCGCCGACTCGCACAGCGAGGAGCCACCCCGTGAGCCGCAGGATCCTGCTCGTCGTCCACCATCGGCGAGCCGAGGCCCGCCAGCTCGCGCGCACGCTCGCCGAGCACCTCGCCGCGGCAGGGATCACCCCGGCGGTCGACGTGGCGGACCGCGAGGCGCTGGACCACGACCTCGGTGGTCTGGCCACCTGGGTCAGGCTCGACCAGATGCGCGACTGCGAGCTGGTCTGCGTCCTCGGCGGGGACGGCACCATCCTGCGGGGGGCCGAGCTGGCCAGACCGTGGGGGACGCCCGTCCTGGGCGTCAACCTGGGGCACGTAGGCTTCCTGGCGGAGGCGGAGCGGGAGCACTTCGCCGACGTCGTCGAGCGCATCCTCGCCCACGACTACGCCGTCGAGGAGCGGCTGACCCTCGAGGTGGTGGCGCACGTCGGTGATCGGGAGCTGATCCGCACCTGGGCGCTCAACGAGGCGGCCGTCGAGAAGGCCTCGCGCCAGCGCATGCTCGAGCTCGTGCTGGGCATCGACGGCCGACCGCTGTCGACGTGGGGCTGCGACGGCGTGGTGATGGCGACACCGACCGGCTCCACGGCGTACGCCTTCTCCGCCGGCGGCCCCGTCGTGTGGCCCTCGCTGGCCGCCATGCTCGTGGTGCCCCTCTCGGCCCACGCGTTGTTCGCCCGGCCCCTGGTGCTGTCGCCCGACGCCGAGGTGTCGGTGGAGCTGCTGCCCGACCAGGAGGGCTCCGGGATCCTGTGGTGCGACGGCCGACGCTCGCTGGACCTGCCGCAGGGGGCGCGCGTCGAGGTGCACCGCAGCGCCACGCCGGTGCGGCTGGCGCGGCTCTCGGCGGCGCCCTTCACCGATCGCCTCGTCCGCAAATTCGACCTGTCCGTCGCCGGCTGGCGCGGCCGCGGTCCCCAACAAGGAGGCTGACCATGCTGCGCGACATCACGATCCGCGACCTGGGCATCATCGACGAGGCCGTTCTGGAGCTGTCGCCGGGCCTCAACGTCGTCACCGGTGAGACCGGAGCGGGCAAGACGATGGTAGTGACCGGCCTGGGGCTGCTGCTCGGCGGCCGCGCCGACGCAGACCTGGTGCGCGCCGGGTCGGACCGGCTGAGCGTCGAAGGGATCGCCGAGCTCGCCCACGACCACCCGGCCGTCGTCCGCGCGGTCGAGGCGGGCGCCGAGGTGGACGAGGGTCTCGTCCTCGCCCGGACGGTCGCGGCCCAGGGCCGGTCCCGCGCCCACCTGGGGGGCCGCACCGTCCCCGTCGGGGTGCTGGCCAAGGTGGGGGAACGGCTCGTCGCCGTGCACGGCCAGGCCGATCAATGGCGCCTGCGCTCAGCCGAGGAGCACCGCGTGGTGCTGGACGGCTTCGAGCCCCGCGTCGGCGAGCTGCTCGCGGCATACCAGCAGACCTATGACGAGCACCACCGTCTCGTCGCCGAGCTCCAGCAGCTGCGCGCCGCCGCCCGCGAGCGGGCCCGCGAGGCCGACGCCCTGCGGGTCGCGCTGGAGGAGATCGAGGCCGTCGACCCGCAGCCGGGCGAGGACGAGGAGCTGCGCCTGGAGGGCGACCGGCTCGCGCACGCCGACGCCCTGCGCGACGGCGCCTCCCGCGCGCACGTCCTCCTGTCCGGCGACGAGCAGGCCTGGGAGGCCGGTGCCCAGGGAGCCCTGGCCGCGATCGGGGAGGCCGTGACCGCCCTGGAGCCGTGGACGGCACACGACCCGGCGCTGGCCGAGCTGCACAAGCGGCTCGCCGACCTGAGCTATCTCGCGTCCGACCTGACGACCGACCTCGCGGGCTACCTGGCGGACGTCGACGTCGATCCGGCGCGCCTCGCCCAGGTCCAGGTGCGCCGCGCGGCGCTCGGGCGGCTGCAGCGTAAGTACGGCGAGACGGTCGAGGACGTGCTCGCCTGGGCCCAGGAGTCCAGTCGCACGCTGCTCACCCTCGAGGGAGCCGACGCCCGGATCGAGGAGATCGAGGCGCGCCTGGCCGAGCTCACGCCGCGCCTGGGCGCCCAGGGGGCCGCGCTGCACGACGCCCGGGGCGACGCCGCGCAGCGCCTCGGGTCGGCGGTCACCACCGAGCTCGGCCGGCTGGCCATGCCCCGAGCCCGGCTCGTCGTGGGCGTCACGACCCAGGCCCACGAGCACGGGCTGGAGCTGCCGTCAGGAGAACGGGTGAGATACTCCCGCAACGGGATCGACGAGGTGGAGATCGCTCTCGCGGCCAACGCCGGCGCTCCGCCCCGCAGCGTCACCAAGGCGGCCTCCGGCGGTGAGCTCTCCCGTGTCATGCTCGCCCTGGAGGTCGCCACCCACGGGGGCTCCACCGTGCCGACGTTCGTCTTCGACGAGGTCGACGCCGGCATCGGCGGCAAGGCCGGGGTGGAGGTGGGGGCCCGCCTGGCCGAGCTGGCGCGCACCGCCCAGGTGATCGTGGTGACGCACCTGGCGCAGGTCGCGGCCTACGCCGACCGGCACCTGGTGGTGCGCAAGGCCGACGACGGGCAGGTCGCCGCCAGCGGCATCGTGGAGGTGACCGGGCAGGAGCGGGTCCGCGAGCTGGCCCGGATGATGAGCGGCGACGACGGTCCCGCCGCGACCGAGCACGCGCAGCAGCTGCTGGACAGCGCCCGGGGAGCCGGGGCGCGCGAGGGAGGCCGGCGGAGACGCTGAGGCCGCCCTGCCGCCCGGTGCGGTGCTCCGGTGCGGGCCTCGGTCCGTGCCGGGTGCGCCAACGGTCCGGGAACCTGGCCGAGGAACCGATCCCGGCCTGCAGGACGCAGCGGGAGCCGGTCCCGCGAGCCCGGGACGGCGGGGGCTGTCGGGCGGGCACCGCGGCGTGGTCGGGCGGACACCCTGGTCCGACGTGGCACGATGGGTGCCGATGTCCTCCTACCAGGCCCGAGGCCGCGCCGCCCACGACGACTCCCCGGCGGTGGGTCGTCCGGTCCGGGTGGACCGGCGCACCAAGGACCTCACCAAGCGGCTGCGCCCCGGCGACCTGGCGGTCATCGACCACGCCGACATCGACCGGGTCAGCGCCGAGGCACTGGTCGCCTGCCAGCCCGCCGCCGTGCTCAACGCCGCGCGCTCGACCACCGGCCGCTATCCCAACCTCGGCCCGCAGATCCTCCACGACGCGGGCATCCTGCACGTCGACGACCTGGGCCCGGAGGTGATGGCTCTGGCCGAGGGGACCCGGGCCGAGATCGTGGGCGGCGCCGTCGTCGTCGACGGCCGTCAGGTCGCGTCCGGCACCGTGCAGACCGCGCACACCATCGAGGCCGACCAGACCCGCGCCCGGATCGGGCTGTCCCACCAGCTGGAGGCCTTCGCGGCCAACACCATGGAGTACCTCAAGAAGGAGCGGGCACTCCTGCTCGACGGGGTCGGCATCCCCGACATCCACACCCCCATCAAGGGCCGGCACGTCCTGGTCGTGGTCCGCGGCTACCACTACAAGGAGGACCTGCGGACGCTGCAGCACTACATCCGCGAGTACAAGCCGGTTCTCATCGGGGTGGACGGCGGGGCCGACGCGCTGCGCGAGATCGGCCGACGGCCCGACCTGATCGTGGGCGACATGGACTCGGTCAGCGACGAGGCCCTGCGCTGCGGCGCCGAGGTCGTGGTCCATGCCTATCGCGACGGCCGCGCCCCCGGCCTGGAGCGGGTGCGCTCCCTCGGGGTGGAGCCGGTCGTCTTCCCGGCCACCGGGACCAGCGAGGACATCGCCATGCTCCTGGCCGACGACGCCGGCGCCGAGCTCATCGTCGCGGTCGGCACGCACGCCACGCTCGTGGAGTTCCTGGACAAGGGGCGAGCCGGCATGGCGAGCACCTTCCTCACCCGGCTGCGCGTCGGCAGCAAGCTCGTCGACGCCAAGGGCGTGTCCCGGCTCTACCGGTCGCGGATCTCCGCGGCATCGCTCGTCTTCCTCGTCCTCGCCGGCCTCCTCGCCCTGACCGCGGCGCTCGCCGCGACACCGGGTGGCCAGGCCATGCTCCAGGCCGTGTGGGCACGGTGGGACGACGTCGTCTCGTGGCTCGGGAGGCTGCTGACATGATCGACTTCCGCTATCACCTGGTCTCGATCATCGCCATCTTCATGGCGCTGGCCGTCGGGATCGTCCTGGGCGCCGGCCCCCTCAAGGAGGACATCGGGGCCACCCTCACCGCCGAGCTGACCAAGCTGCGTCAGGACAAGGTGGTGCTCAACGACCAGCTGACCCAGAGCCGCAAGAACGTCGCGGCCGGCCAGGCCTATGCCACGGCCACCCGGTCGGAGGTCCTCAAGGACCGGCTGTCCGGCCGTCGCGTCGACGTCGTCGTCGCCGCCGGGGCGGACGAGCCCACCGTCGGTGCCGTCCAGTCCGCTCTCGTCGACGCCGGGGCCACCGTCCCCGCGGTGGTGCGGCTCGACGAGCAGTGGACCCACCCCGAGACCTCCGGCGACCTGGCCGCGACGGTCTCGGACCTCGCGCCCACCCTCGGGCTCAAGGTCGACGCCGTCCCCGCCGAGCAGCTGCCCGGGACGGTGCTCGGCCGGGCGCTGCTCACGAGCCCCGCCAAGGACGGCTGGAACCGGCAGGGCCCGGCCGCGCCGGCCGCGCAGAACGCGCTCTCGGTGCTGCGCTCCAAGGGCCTGCTCAGCCTGCGGGGGACCGCCGCCGATCCCGCCACCCTCGTGGTCGCGGTCGCGGCGCCCATGACCCGTGCCGGGACCCAGCCCACCGACCCGCAGGCCCAGGCCTACGCCGGCCTGGTCCAGGCCCTCGACCTGGTGGGGGAGGGGGCGACGCTCGTCTCCCCGAGCCGCCCTGCGGAGGACCCGGACAGCACCAGCGCCGCCGCCGTGATCAGCGCGGTCCGCAACAACCGGGCCGTGGCGGCCGCCGTCACGACCGTCGACGACGCCGACCTCGCCATGGGTCAGGTCGCCACCGTCGTCGGGCTCCAGGGCCAGCTCACCGGCGACGCCGGGCGGTACGGGACCGGACCGGACGCCGAGGCCGTCGTGCCCGAGCTGACCCGCTGACCACCAGGCCGCTGCCCGCAGCCCCTGACCCGTCCGCAAGGCCACCGCCGCACCCGCAGCAACCCTCGAAGGAGATCCGTCCGATGACCACCCGCGCCGCACCCTCCCCGGCATCCGTCCTGATCGCTGCGGGGTGCGCCCGGGCTGCGCTGGCTGGGCTGCGCGCCGCCCAGCCCGGCGGCCGGGAGATCTGGGACCGCACCAACCACGCCGGCCGGACCGTGAGCCTGCTCGAGGGCCCGGCCTGGGCGCTCGGGGCGCTCGGCGGGCTGCTCATCGCCGGGGGACGCGGCGGGACGGCCGGGGCCCTCGCGGTCGCGGGCGCGGCCGCGGTGGGCGCGCTGGACGACCACGTCGGGACCACGACGGTCAAGGGACTGCGGGGCCACCTCGGCGCACTGCGACAGGGGCAGGTGACCACCGGCGTCCTCAAGATCGTCGGCCTCGCCGCCACCGGCCTCGCCGCCGTCACGGTCCTCGACGCCGCCGAGGACCACGGTCCGGGGACGGGCACGCTCCTCGGCGGCGCGGTGGTCGCGGCCGCCGCCGACCTGGCCAACCTGTTCGACCTGCGTCCCGGCCGCGCGCTGAAGGTCGTCCTGCTCACCACCCCCCTCGCCGCATGCGGGGGCGCCCAGGCCCGCGGCCTCGCCGCGGTCACGGCCGGTGCCTGCTGCGCGCTGCTCCCCGAGGACCTCGCGGGGCGGACGATGCTCGGGGACACCGGCGCCAACGCCGCGGGAGCCCTCGCCGGGCTCGCCGCCGTGGCGGGACGGGGCCACCTCGCCCGCGCGACGACGCTCGCGGTGCTCGCAGGGCTGATCCTGGCGAGCGAGCGGGTGAGCTTCACCGCGGTCATCGCCCGGACCCCCTGGCTGGACGCGGCGGACCGGTGGGGCCGCAGCAGGTGACGGGCCGGGCCGCCCGCAGCCTCGCGGCCGCCGGGGCCGTCGTCGCCGTCCTGACCCTCCTGAGCCGGGTCGTCGGCCTCGGTCGGTGGCTGGCGTTCTCCCACGAGGTGGGGGCCGGGTGCGTAGGCAGCGCCTACGCGACGGCCAACACCGTCCCCAACGTGCTCTACGAGGTCGCCGCCGGCGGAGCCCTGGCCGCCGTGGCGGTCCCGCTCGTCGCCGGTCACCTGGCCCGCGAGGACGACACGTCAGCCGACCAGGTCGTCTCGGCGCTGCTGACCTGGGCCCTCGTCGTGCTCGTCCCCGCGGGCGTCCTCCTCGCGCTGCTGGCCGACCCGGTCGCGGGAGCGCTCACCGGGCCCGGCGGGTGCGCGGGGCAGCGCGAGCTGGTGACCCGGATGCTGTGGTGGTTCGCGCCGCAGATCCCGCTCTACGGCATCGGCGTCGTCGCGGCCGGGGCGCTGCAGGCCCGTCGCCGCTTCACCTGGCCGGCCCTCGCCCCGCTGCTGTCCAGCCTGGTCGTGATCGCCGCCTACCTCACGTACGGCGCGCTGACGCGACCGTCCGAGCCGTCACCTGCACCCGGCGCCCTCGTCGCCCTGGCCGGTGGGACCACGCTCGGGGTCGTCGCCCTGAGCCTGCCGCTGCTCGTCCCGCTGGTGCGTGACGGGGTGCGGCTGCGGCCCACGCTGCGGCTCCCGGCCGGGGAGGCGGCCCGGGCCCGGGCGCTCGCGGGCGCCGGGCTCGTCGCGCTGCTCGCGCAGCAGGCCGCGGTCCTCGGCACCGTGTGGCTGGCCCAGCACCGCGGCGGCGTCGGCGCGCTGAACGCCTACCAGTACCTCCAGGCGGTCTACGTCCTGCCTCATGCCGTGCTCGCGGTGCCCGTGGCCACGGCGGTCTTCCCGGCGCTGTCGGGCGCCCCGCACGCACCGGGGGCACCGGGCGAGGCGGACCCCGCCGTGGCCGCCCGCCTGTCCGGGGCGCTGCGGGTCGTCGTCGCTGCCGGGTCGCTCGGGGCGGCGGTCCTCGTGGGCACGGGTCCGACCGTCGGGCGGTTCTTCGCCACGCTCGACGCGAGCCGCCACCAGGCGCGCGCCGCCCACCCGGCCGATCACGCCATCGACCTGGCCGCCACCATCGGCCCGGGCCTGACGTCCTTCGCGCCCGGGCTCGTGGGCCTCGGGCTGCTGGCGCTGCTCACGCGGGCGACGTACGTCCGGGGGCGGGCGCGGACGGCGGCGGGCTGGACCGCGGCGGGGTGGACGCTCGCCCTCGTCATACCGCTGCTCGTGACCAGGCCAGGGGTGGGGGCGGCGTCGGTGCTCGTCGCGCTCGGGGTCGGCAGCTCGGTGGGGATGACGGTGGCCGCCCTGGGCCTGCTCGCCGCCGTCCGCGCCACCTGGGGAGCGGCCGGCGTGCGCGGCGTCGGTCGCGCGCTGGCGGGCGCCCTCCCGGCCGTGACCTTGGGGGGCCTGGCCGGACGGGCGCTGGGCACCGTGCTCCCTGCCCCGATCGGCGCCTGGGCCGCGGTCGCGACCGGGTTCGCCTGTGCCGCAGCGGCGTCGGTCATCTGGGCCCCGGTGGTCCGGGTGGTGGACCGGGAGTCCGCCCGGACCCTCGTCCGCCGGCTGAGTCGGGCGCGCGGCTGACCCTCGGCCCGTGATGGGATGACGCCATGCGCATCCTCCTCGTCATGGGCACCAGCTCCGGCGGCATGGGCCGTCACGTCCACGGTCTCGTGCAGGGCCTCGTCGCCCGCGACCACGAGGTCCTGGTGGCCTGCCCGCAGAGCGCGGACGAGCACTTCGACTACTCAGGGACCGGCGCCCGCGTCGTGCACCTGCCCATCTCCGACCGCCCCCACCCGGCCAACGACATGCGCGCCCACGCGACCCTGCGGACCCTGATCGAGGGTGCCGAGGTCGTGCACGCGCACGGGCTGCGCGCCGGCGCCCTGTGCTCCCTGTCCCGGGTCGGCCACCAGGCGCCCCTGATCGTCACCTTGCACAACGCCACCCCCGACAGCTCCTGGCTGGGTGGGGTCTACAACACCCTGGACCGGCTGGTGGCGAGCAAGGCCGACCTGGTGCTCACGGTCAGCCGCGACCTGGAGGAGCGCCAGCGTCAGCTGGGGGCCCGCCGGGTCGAGCACGCGGTCATCCCGGCCCCGCCGTTCCCCGACCAGGTCGCCGACCGCCGCTCGGTGCGCGCGCGCCTGGGGGTCGCCGACCAGACCCGGCTGGCCGTGTGCGTCGCCCGGCTGACCCGGCAGAAGGACCTGCCCGTCCTCCTCGACGCCGCGGCCCGCCTCAAGGACGACCCCGACGTCCGCTGGATGATCGCGGGTGACGGACCGCTGCGCCACGACCTGGAGACCGACATCGCCGAGCGCTCCCTGCCCGTCCAGCTCCTCGGCGACCGACGGGACGTGCCCGACCTCCTGGCGGCCGCCGACGTGGTCGTCTCCAGCGCCCAGTGGGAGGGTCAGCCCCTCGCGCTGCAGGAGGCACTGGAGGCCGGCGCCGCCATCGTGGCCACCGACGCGGGCGGCACCGCGGCCGTCGTCGGCTCCGGCGGCATCCTGGTGCCCGTCGGCGACGACGACGCCCTCGCCCGCGAGGTGCGCCGCGTCCTGGACGACCCGGCGCTCGCCGACGACCTGCGGGCTCGGGCCCGGGCGCGCGCCGCGGCCCTGCCCACGGTGGACGACGCCGTCGACGCCGCGCTGGGGCAGTACGCCCTGTGCCTGGAGGACGTGCGCAACCGCGACCGCGCCCAGGTGTGACGGCCCGGCCCGCGGCGGTATGACGGGTCCCGGTCCCGTCGACGTGCCTGGTCCCGTCGGTCTCTCAGGCCCCGTCGGCCTGCTCGGGCCAGCCGTCCGCGGGTGGCCGTGACGCCCGGCCGCGGCGGTCCGGGAACCGCCCGCAGGGCGCGGCATACCGCCGAGAAAACCGAGGTCACGACGCCATGACGTAGGATCGAACTCCGTGGTGGACACCAAGCACATCTTCGTGACCGGAGGCGTTGCCTCTTCGCTCGGCAAGGGCCTTACGGCCTCCAGCCTCGGACACCTGCTCCGCGCACGAGGACTGCGCGTGACGATGCAGAAGCTCGACCCCTACATCAACGTCGACCCCGGCACGATGAACCCCTTCCAGCACGGCGAGGTCTTCGTCACCGAGGACGGGGCCGAGACCGATCTGGACATCGGCCACTACGAGCGCTTCCTGGACGTCAACCTCGTCGGCCGCGCCAACGTCACGACCGGGCAGGTCTACAACAACGTCCTGGCCAAGGAGCGGCGCGGGGAGTACCTCGGCGACACCGTCCAGGTCATCCCGCACATCACCAACGAGCTCAAGGACCGGATGCGCGAGCCGGCGACGCTCGGCAAGGACGCGCCCGACGTCATCATCACCGAGATCGGTGGCACCGTCGGGGACATCGAGTCGCTGCCCTTCCTGGAGGCGGCCCGGCAGATCCGCCACGAGATCGGCCGGGACAACAGCTTCTTCCTCCACGTCTCGCTGGTGCCCTACCTCGCGCCCAGCGGGGAGCTCAAGACCAAGCCCACCCAGCACTCCGTGGCCGCGCTGCGCCAGGCCGGCATCCAGCCCGACGGGCTGGTGCTGCGGGCCGACCGCGAGCTGCCCGAGGGGATCAAGAACAAGATCTCGATGATGTGCGACGTGGACCGCGAGGGCGTGTGCGCCTGCGTGGACGCCCCGTCGATCTACGACATCCCCAAGGTCATCCACCGCGAGCAGCTCGACGCCTACGTCATCCGCCGACTGGGGCTGAAGTTCAAGGACGTCAACTGGCGCGACTGGGACCAGCTCCTGCAGCGGGTGCACAGCCCGGCTCACGAGGTCGAGATCGCCCTGGTGGGCAAGTACATCGACCTGCCCGACGCCTACCTGTCCGTCACCGAGGCGATGCGCGCCGGCGGCTTCCACCACGACGCCAAGGTCCGGATCCGGTGGGTGGCCTCGGACACCTGCCAGACCCCCGACGGTGCCGAGGCGGCGCTGCGCGGCGTGGACGCCGTGCTGGTGCCCGGCGGCTTCGGCGTGCGCGGCATCGAGGGCAAGCTCGTCGCCCTGCGCTGGGCCCGCGAGCAGAAGGTCCCGACCCTGGGCATCTGCCTGGGCCTGCAGTGCCTGGTGATCGAGTACGCCCGGGACGTGGCCGGGATCGAGGGCGCGTCGTCCTCGGAGTTCGACCCTGGCACCCCGGCCCCGGTGATCGCGACCATGGCCGAGCAGAAGGCCTTCGTCGAGGGGGCGGGCGACCTGGGCGGGACCATGCGGCTCGGTGCCTACCCCGCCAAGCTGGTCAAGGACTCCGTCGTCGCCCAGACCTACGGCTCGGTCAAGGTCAGCGAGCGCCACCGTCACCGCTACGAGGTCAACAACGCCTACCGTGAGCAGCTGGAGAAGGCCGGGCTCGTCTTCTCCGGGACCTCCCCGGACGGGACCCTCGTGGAGCACGTCGAGCTGCCCCGCGAGGTGCACCCCTACTATGTCGCGACGCAGGCGCACCCGGAGTTCACGTCCCGCCCGCACCGGGCGCACCCGCTCTTCGCCGGGCTGGTCGAGGCGGCGCTGCAGCGGCGCGGGGTGACCTCCACCGCCGCCAAGCCCGCGCGCAAGGCCTGAGCCGGTATGTCGGACCACGACTTCCGGGGCACGCCGGTCGCCCGGGGCGAGGACCTGCGCGACCGCATCGAGCCCCGCCCGGTGCTCGCCACCCGGACCCTCCACGAGGGCAAGGTCTTCGACCTGGTCGCCGAGGAGGTCGACCTCGGCGAGGCCGGTCGGGTGGTGCGCGAGTTCCTGCGCCACCCGGGCGCGGTCGCGATCCTGGCGCTCGACGCCGACGAGCGGGTGTGCCTGATCCAGCAGTACCGCCACCCGGTCGGCGCCCTCGACTGGGAGATCCCCGCGGGCCTGCTCGACGTGGCGGGCGAGGACCCGGCCGCGGCCGCGGCGCGCGAGCTGCACGAGGAGGCCGACCTGCGGGCCGCCCGCTGGGACGTCCTCGTGGACTTCTGGACCACGCCGGGCGGCAACGACGAGGCGATCCGGATCTTCCTGGCGCGTGACCTGTCGCCCGTCCCCGAGGAGGAGCGGCACGAGCGCGAGGACGAGGAGCTCGGCATGCCCGTGGCCTGGCTCGGCCTCGACGAGGCCCAGCAGGCGGTGCTCACCGGCCGGCTGCACCATCCCTCGGCCTGCCTGGGGATCCTCGCGGCCCATGCGGCGCGGGCCGGTGGCTGGGCGGCCCTGCGTCCGGCGGACAGCCCCTGGCCCGAGCACCCGGCCCACCGGTGAGCGGGACGGCCTTCGGGACCGCCCGGCCGCCGGCGCCGGGGGAGTGCCCGTGCGGCAGCGGCTCGGCATACACCGACTGCTGCCGTCCGCTGCACCTGGGACGCCGGGCCGCCGCGTCGCCGGAGCAGCTCATGCGCTCGCGCTACTCGGCCTTCGTGGTCGGTGATGCGGACTACCTGCTGCAGACCTGGGACCCGCTCACCCGACCCGGCGAGCTGCGTCTGGACGGCCGGGAGTGGTCGGGGCTGCGGGTGATCCGCGCCTCCGGCGACGTGGTGGAGTATGTCGCGAGCTCGTCCGTGGGTGGGCGCCGGCAGGAGCTGCACGAGGTGAGCCGCTTCCGGCAGGTGCTCGGGCGGTGGGTCTACGTCGACGGCGACTTTCCCGACTGACCCGGCCCCGCGCCGTGCCCGCCGACCACCGGTGAGCACCCGTGCACCGCAAAGGTGTTCGGATCTGGCAGGATCGGCTGCGGCGTGACGCCGGGTCACGCGGGGAGCAGACCGCCGGTCGTCGGCGGACGAGGAGCGGTGCGTCGTGATGGGTTACAACCACGCCACCCTGGCCACCGGGCTGGGGATCCTGGCGCTGCCGGCCGTGCAGCTGCCCAGCATCACCTCCCAGGTGGCATGGGTGCTGTGCTGCACGGGGATGGGGCTGTTCCCCGACTGGGACAAGGACGGGTCGCACGTCTCCCGGATGTGGGGCTGGCCCAGCCGGATGATCGCCCGCGGCATCAACGTGCTCTCCGGCGGGCACCGCTGGGGCACCCATGACGTGGTCCTGTGCCCGATCGCCTGCGCGGCGCTGCTGACCCTCGCCGCCCGGCACCCGCTGTCCCAGATCGCCGCGATCGCCGTGTGCATCGGCCTGGCGGTCCGGGCGTGCATCGCCAAGCGGCTCTGGCGCGTCGGCGAGGTGATGACCGCCGCCGTGTCGTGGGGCGGCGCGTGGCTCCTGGTGCGTGACGGGCACGGCGCCGTCGTCGACTGGCTGCCGGCTGCGGCCGCGGTCGGGATCGTGGCGCACGCGCTCGGTGACGTGCTCACCGAGGAGGGGGTGCCCGTCCCGGTCGTCTGGCTGTGGCGCAAGCAGCGCGTCCACCTGGAGCTCTTCGTCACCAACAGCCCCGTGGAGCGCCGGGTGGTCGCCCCGGTGCTGTCCGTCCTGGTGGTGCTGGCGGCCTATCAGGTCAGCGGGATCCGTTCCTGGGGCGGGCTGTGGGACGCGCTCGCGCACCTGGGCCGGTCCCTGCCCGTGGCCTGAGCGCCGCTCGGGTCGTCCGGGCGGCAGGGGATCAGTCGCCGACGGCCTCGCCCGCCAGCGCCTTGGCGGCCACCCGCTCGTCCTCGGCGACCTCCCAGACCTCGTGGGCGGCCGTGAGGTTCAGCGCGATGACCAGGACGCCCAGAGCCAGGTCCGGCCAGCCCGATCGGGTCCACGCCGTGACCGCGCCCATGACGACGATCGCCGCGTTGACGATCACGTCGTTGCGCGCGGCCAGCCAGGCGGCGGCGGTCAGCGACCCGCCGTGGGCGCGGTAGCGGGCCAGGATCACGGTGCACACCGCGTTGACCAGCAACGCGCCGCCGGCGGTCAGGACCAGCGCGGGCACGTCCGGCGCCGCCGGGTGGCGGACCTTGTCGACGGCCTCCCAGCCGGCGGCGAGCGCGGGGACGCAGATGATCGCCGCCATGACCTTGCCGGCGACCGAGCGGGCCCGCAGCGACCACCCGAGGGCCAGCGCGATCAGCAGGTTGACGCCGGCGTCCTCCAGGAAGTCCACCGAGTCCGCGAGCAGCGAGACCGAACCGATCGCGACGGCCACGGCGGCCTCCACGACGACGTAGGCGAGGTTGAGGCCGGCGACGAGGAGCACCACCCGGCGCAGGGCCGAGGCGGTGGGCGGCGCGGGGGAGGGCGGGCTGGGGCAGGGCACGGTCGGCATACCCGGAATTGTCGTGCAGGGGGACAGCAGGGAGTCCGTAGGATGGTCCGGTGCGCCACGACCGGCGCCCGCGTCACCCAAGAGAACAGGATCCATCGTGCTTCGTACCCACGAGGCAGGCACGCTGCGTGCCTCCCACGCCGGACAGACCGTCACGCTCACGGGCTGGGTCGCCCGTCGGCGCGATCACGGCGGGGTGGCCTTCCTGGATCTGCGCGACGCGAGCGGCGTCGCCCAGGTCGTGGTCCGCGACGAGGTCCTCGCGGCCGGTGACGCGCACGAGCTGCGCAACGAGTACGTCGTCAAGATCGTCGGCGAGGTCCGCGAGCGCCCCGAGGGCAACGCCAACACCGACCTGCCCACCGGCCAGATCGAGGTCGTGGCGAGCGAGATCGAGGTGCTCAACCCGAGCGCCCCGCTGCCCTTCCAGATCGACGAGCGCGTGACCGTCGGCGAGGAGGCCCGCCTCAAGCACCGCTACCTCGACCTGCGGCGCCCGGGCAAGAGCGCCGGCGCGGCCCTGCGGCTGCGCTCCCAGGTCAGCGCCGCCGCCCGCAAGGTCCTCGGCGAGCGCGACTTCGTCGAGATCGAGACCCCGACCCTGACCCGCTCCACGCCCGAGGGCGCCCGCGACTTCCTCGTGCCCGCGCGCCTCGCCCCTGGCTCGTGGTACGCCCTGCCCCAGTCGCCGCAGCTGTTCAAGCAGCTGCTCATGGTCTCCGGCATGGAGCGCTACTACCAGATCGCCCGCTGCTACCGCGACGAGGACTTCCGCGCCGACCGCCAGCCTGAGTTCACCCAGCTCGACATCGAGATGAGCTTCGTCGAGGAGGACGACGTCCTCGAGCTCGGTGAGGCGCTGGCCAAGGAGATCTGGGCGCTGATCGGCGTCGACCTGCCCACCCCCTTCCCGCGGCTCACGTATGCCGAGGCGATGCGGCGCTTCGGCTCCGACAAGCCCGACATGCGCTTCGGCAACGAGCTGGTGGAGTGCACGGAGTTCTTCACGGACACCACCTTCCGCGTCTTCCAGGCGGAGTACGTCGGGGCCGTCGTCATGCCCGGCGGCGCCTCGCAGCCGCGCAAGCAGCTGGACGCCTGGCAGGAGTGGGCCAAGCAGCGCGGCGCCAAGGGCCTGGCCTATGTCCTGGTGCAGGACGGCGGCGAGCTGGGCGGCCCGGTCGCCAAGAACCTCACCGACGCCGAGAAGGCCGGCCTCGCCGACCACGTGGGCGCCAAGCCTGGCGACTGCATCTTCTTCGCCGCCGGCGCCACCAAGGCCGCACGCGCCCTGCTCGGGGCCGCGCGGCTGGAGATCGGCAGGCGCTGCGACCTGATCGACGAGTCCGCCTGGTCCTTCCTGTGGGTCAACGACGCGCCGCTGTTCGAGCCCACCGCCGACGCGCAGGCCGCGGGTGACGTGGCGGTCGGCGGCGGCGCCTGGACCGCCGTGCACCACGCCTTCACCTCACCCAAGCGGGAATTCCTGGACACCTTCGACACCGACCCGGGGCCGGCGCTCGCCTATGCCTACGACATGGTGTGCAACGGCAACGAGATCGGCGGCGGCTCGATCCGTATCCACCGTCGCGACGTCCAGGAGCGCGTGTTCCAGGTCATGGGCCTGTCCCAGGAGGAGGCGCAGGAGAAGTTCGGCTTCCTGCTCGACGCCTTCGCCTTCGGCGCCCCGCCGCACGGGGGCATCGCCTTCGGCTGGGACCGGATCGTCATGCTCCTCGGTGGCTACGACTCGATCCGCGACGTCATCGCCTTCCCCAAGTCCGGCGGCGGCTACGACCCGCTGACCGAGGCGCCCGCCCCGATCACGCCCGAGCAGCGCAAGGAGGCGGGCATCGACGCCAGGCCCGCCGCGCCTCAGGGCGAGCCGGCCACCCTGGACACCAGCGCCGTCGCCCCGACGACGTCGTGACCTCCCGGCGGCCGGGTCCGACCGGGCCCGGCCGCCGGTGCGTCCGAGCCGCCCGCCCGGCATACCTCTGCCTGTCCAGGAGCTGCCATGACGAGTCCCCTCCAGGTCCTGCTGCTGGACGCCGACGGGGTGCTGCAGTACCTCCCGCCGGCGTGGGCCGAGCAGGTGCTCGGCGACCCGGCCTGGCCTGGTCTGGACGCGCTCCAGGAGGTGGAGGCGCCGTTCCTGCGGGGTGAGCGGCACGACGGCTTCCCGGAGGCCGTCGAGCAGCTGCTGCGCGAGCACGGCTGCGCGGTGACGCCGGAGGAGTTCTTCACCCCCTGGTCGGACATCACCGCCGAGCCGCGTGCCCTCGAGCTGGTGCGCCAGGTGCGGTCCCGGGGCGTGCGGGTCTACCTCGCCACCAACCAGCAGGCCATGCGGGCGGCCGTGATGCGCGAGCGGCGGTTGTACGACGACCACGTGGACGGCGGGTACTACTCCTTCGAGCTCGGCGTGACCAAGCCGAGCTGGGACTACTTCGACCACATCGTCCGCGACCTGCGGGTGGCTCGGGACCGGGTGCTCTTCGTGGACGACACCGCGGTCAACGTCGCCGGGGCGCGGGCGGCCGGGCTGCGGGCGGCGCACAAGCCGTATGCCGAGGGGGTGGCCGGGCTGGAGCGGGTGCTCCGGTGGCACGGCCTCCTCTGACCCCCAAGACCTGGGGGTGGCCGGGTCCGACGGGGCCACCCGGCCGCCGAGCCCCGTGACTGCGGTCACCCCGAGGGCAGCAGCGCGCAGCTGTGCCACCGCTTGTCCGCGACGTAGCCGAGCGAGGTGTACAACGCGCGGGCGACGTCGTTGCCGGCATACATGCCGAGCGTGGAGACGGGCTCGTGCGCGAGGACGTCACGGGTCAGCGCGGCCGTCATGGCCCGGCCCAGCCCCTGGCCGCGGTGGGTGGCCGCGACGATGATCCCGGACAGGTGCGCGGTGCCGCTGGACAGCCGGTGCAGGGCCGCGCACGCCACGATCCGACCCTCGTCGCGCACCCCGACCCAGCGCTCGCTGCGCCCGGTGCCGGGGTAGCCCTCGGACAGCGGGTTCTCCCGGTCCGCGAGGGCGGTGAGCTCGGCGGCGTCGGCCTGGTCGTCCAGCTCCACCAGGCGGTCCTCGGCGCTCGTCCGGGGCGGTATGACGTCTGTCGCGAACCAGTCCCACCCGTCACCGCCGGTCGTGAGGTGCCTCCCGGTCAGCAGGGCGGCGTGCTCCCGGGGGACGGTGACGTGGTCCAGGGCGGGGGAGAGCTCCCCGGCGTCCGCGAGGCCGTCGAGCAGGTCGGCGAGGTCCGGCGCCGGGCCCCAGGCCGTGAGATTGGCCTTGCCCGAGTGGCTCTCGCGCAGGTAGCCCACCGCGCGGCCCTGCGCCCAGGCTCGGTGCGGCTGCTCCGGCACGGCGAACCGGGCGAAGACGTCGCCCGGCCCGACGACGGCGAGAAGCTCGTTCCTGGAGGAGAGAGGGCGCACTGCTGGGCTCCTGACTGGTGCTGGCGGCGGGTGGGCTCGAAGGAGGTCTGAGGGTCCGTGGCGGCTGCATCACGTGGCGCGGCCGTGAACTCACGCAGCGGTCCCCGACGGACGTGAGGGCCCGGCCGCGCGTGGCGGTCCGGACCCTCACGGTCAGGCGTCGAGCAGGGGTGGGGTCACCAGCCCTGCTGCTTGTTGGCATTGTCGGCGATGGCCCGGGCCTCGCGCACGTCCGACGGCTCGCCGCGGTCCGGGCGGAAGGAGCGGGCGGCCTGGTGGTCCGGGTCGTCCTGCTCGTCGCCCAGCCCGACCTTCTCGGCCACCTTGTGGATCAGGTCGCCGACACGCGAGTGGTGCTCCACGGTGCGCGTGGCGCCGTCGGTGACGAGAGGGCTGCCTCCCGGCAGCTCGGAGGCCACCTCGGCGCCGGTGGCCACGAGCACCTCGGGGAAGTGGCAGGCGCTGCGGTGGCCGTCGGAGCCGTCGGGCCGGGTGACGAAGTCCGGGGACTCGGTCTTGCAGATCTCCTGGGCCTTCCAGCACCGGGTGTGGAACCGGCACCCCGCCGGCGGGTTGGCGGGGGACGGGACGTCGCCCTGCAGGACGATCTGCTCCCGCTTGCCGCGCAGCGTCGGGTCCGGCACCGGCACGGCAGACATCAGCGCCTGCGTGTAGGGGTGCGTGGTCCGCTCGTAGATCTCGTCCTCCGTCCCCAGCTCGACCATCTTGCCGAGGTACATCACGCCGACCCGGTCGGAGATGTGACGCACGACCGACAGGTCGTGGGCGATGAAGATGTAGGACAGACCCAGCTCGTTCTGGAGCTTCTCCATGAGGTTGACGACCTGGGCCTGGACGGAGACGTCCAGGGCCGAGACCGGCTCGTCGCAGATCAGCACCTTGGGGTTGAGCGCGATGCCGCGCGCGATCCCGATCCGCTGCCGCTGCCCTCCGGAGAACTGGTGGGGATAGCGGTTGATGTGCTCCGGGTTGAGCCCCACCAGGTCGAGGAGGTCCTGGACCGCCTTGCGCCGGCCGCCCTTGGGCACCACGTCGGGGTGGATCTCGAAGGGCTCCCCGACGATGTCGCCGACCGTCTTGCGCGGGTTCAACGAGGTGTACGGGTCCTGGAACACGATCTGGATGTCGCGACGCAGCTTGCGCATCGCCGAGCCGGACTGCTTGTAGACGTCGACGCCGTCGAAGTCGAGCGTGCCGGAGGTGGGCTCCTCGAGCCGCATGATGAGCCGGCCCAGGGTGGACTTGCCGCACCCGGACTCACCCACGATGCCCAGGGTCTCGCCCTTGAGCAGCTCGAAGGAGACTCCGTCGACGGCCTTGACGTGACCGGTGGTCGTCCGCAGCAGGCCCCCGCGGATGGGGTAGTGCTTGACCAGGTCCTTGGCGACGAGGATCGGCTCAGCCATGGAGGACCTCCTGGGAGAAGTGGCAGGCGGACAGCCGACCGGGGGCGACCTCGAGCAGCGGAGGGCGCTCCTGGCGGCAGATGTCCTGCGCGTAGCGGCAACGGGGGTTGAAAGCGCAGCCGGAGGGGATGCGCATCAGGTTGGGCGGCAGACCGCCGATGGCGGAGAGGGTCTCGCCCTTCTGGTCCAGGCGCGGGATCGAGTCCAGCAGTCCCTTGGTGTACGGGTGGGCGGGCTTGCCGTAGAGCTCGTAGACGTCCGCCTGCTCGACGATCCGCCCGGCATACATCACCGCGATGCGGTCGGCCACGTCGGCCACGACACCGAGGTCGTGCGTGATCAGGATGAGCCCCATCTGGCGCTCCTCCTGCAGCTCCTCGAGCAGGTGCATGATCTGCGCCTGCACGGTCACGTCCAGGGCCGTGGTCGGCTCGTCGGCGATCAGCACCGCCGGGTCCAGCGCGATGGCCATGGCGATCATGATGCGCTGGCGCATACCGCCCGAGAACTGGTGCGGGAAGGACTTCACCCGCTCCTTGGCGGCCGGGATCTGCACCCGCTCCATCAGCCGGACGGCGTTGGCGATCGCGTCGGACCGGTTCATGCCCCGGTGCTGCCGGAACATCTCGGCGATCTGCCAGCCCACGGGGAACACGGGGTTCAGCGAGCTCAGCGCGTCCTGGAAGATCATCGAGATCTCGGGGCCGCGGACGTGCCGGCGCTGGTCCTCCGGCATCGTCAGCAGCTCCTGCCCGCAGTAGCGGACCGAGCCCTGGGGGATCTTGGCGGGGGGCATGTCCAGGATGCCCATGATGGCCTGGGCGGTGACGGACTTGCCGGAGCCGGACTCGCCGAGGATGGCGAGGGTCTCGCCCTGGTCCAGCGTGAAGTTCACGCCGTTGATGGCCTTGGCGACGCCGTCCGGGGTGTGGAACTCGACGTGGAGGTCCTCGACGTCGAGGAGTCGCCCGTCGAGGGGCTGGTAGGCGGAGGTGCCCTCGGCGGGCGCCGGGCGCCGGTGGGAGGTGGTGGTCATGGAAGGTCAGCCCCTCATCGCGTCTTGGGGTCCAGGGCGTCACGGATGGCGTCACCCAGGAGGATGAAGGCCAGGACCGCGAGGCTCAGGAACAGGCTGGGGAAGAGCAGGAGGTGGGGTGCCGTCCGGACCATGTCGAGGGCGTCGGAGATCGCGACGCCCCACGAGATGGTGGGCGACACGAGCCCGATGCCGAGGAAGGACAGCGCCGCCTCGGTGGCGATGTAGGCGCCCAGGTTGATCGTGGCGACGACGATGACCGGTGCGACGGCGTTGGGGAGGATGTGCCCCAGGATGATCCGGCCGGGACGGGCACCCAGGGCCCGGGCCGCCTGCACGTACTCCAGGGACTTCACCTGCAGCACCGCCGACCGCATGAGCCGGGCGATGCTCGGCCAGCCGAAGACGGTCATCACGAGGACGACCTTGCCGACGACGGTCCAGTAGCCGCTGTTGGCGTCCGACGGGAAGGAGGCCATGAACAGGATGCCTCCGAGCAGCATCGGGATGGCGAAGAACACGTCGGTGACGCGCATGAGGACGGCGTCGAGCCAGCCGCCGAGGTAGCCGGCGAGGATGCCGAAGGTCGCCCCCACGAGGGTGGTGGCGATGGTGGTCAGCACGCCCACGATGATCGAGGCGCGGGCGCCGTAGATCGTGCGGGCGTAGATGTCCCGGCCCTGCTTGTCGGTCCCGAACCAGTGCTCCCCGCTCGGCGGCTTGCGGACCTGGCGCAGCGAGCCCGACTGGGGGTCGAGCTGGGTGAACAGCTGCGGCAGGATCGCCATGAGCAGAAACACGAGGATGAGCACCAGCGAGATCCAGAAGACCGGGCTGCGCCGGAGCATGCGCCAGGCGTCGGACCACAGCGAGCGGGCCTCGCCGTCGGACCCCTGCTGGGGGCCTGGCGCCACCTCGGCGGCGGCGACGGTGGCGGTGTTGGCGTCAGTCATGGCTGATCCTTGGGTCGAGCAGACCGTAGAGCAGGTCGATGAGCAGGTTGACGACGAGGAAGACCAGGACCAGCATCGTCACGGCGGAGACCACGGCGATGCCGTCGCGGTTGTGGATGCCCGTGAAGATGTAGCCACCGACCCCTCGGATGTTGAAGATGCGCTCGGTGATGATGGCGCCGCCGAGGAGGCCGCCGAAGTCGGCGCCCAGGAAGGTGACGACCGGGATCATCGAGTTGCGCATCGCGTGCAGGCCGATGGCCCGCTGCCGGGTCAGACCCTTGGCGATGGCCGTCCGCACGTAGTCGGCGCGGAGGTTCTCGACGAGGTTGGTGCGCATCAGGCGGGCGACGTAGGCGATCGACAGCGACCCGAGCACGAAGCCCGGCAGGATCAGGTCGTACAGCGTCGGGTCGTTGGCCGCCGTGACGGGGAACCACTTCAGCTTGACGCCCAGGAAGTACTGCAGGGTCGAGCCGATGACGAAGCTCGGGATCGAGATCGCCACGAGGGTGGACACCATGACCAGCTGGTCGATGAACCTCCCCTTGCGGATGCCTGCGAGGACACCGGCGGTCAGACCGATGAGGATCTCGAAGACGATGGCGATGCCGGCGAGCTTGGCGGTCACCACGTATCGCGTGGACAGGTCCTTGGCCACGGGGATGTTGTAGAAGTTCGTGCCGAGGTCGCCCTGGGCGAGCTTGCCCATGTACTTGCCGTACTGGACGACGAGCGGGTCGTCGAGGTTGTGCTCCGCGCGGAACTTCTCGATGTAGGCGGGGGAGCAGGGGCGTTCGCCGCACTTGCCGGCGGTGGGGTCGCCCGGGAGGGCGAACACCATGGCGAAGATCAGGAACGTCGCTCCGATGATCACCGGGATCATCTGCAGGATCCGGCGAATGATGTATTTGGTCACGACACCTCCTCAGGTGGTCGTGCCTGCGGCTGGGCCGCAGACGGCCCGGAGCGCGGGGCTCCGGTCGTGCCGCGACGTCCTGCGGGGCGAGAGGGGATGCTGCCGCCTGGCCCCAGGGGCGCCGGTGCACGGGATGGCTGGGTCTGGTCCCGGACGGGACCGATGGGAGAGCTGAGCTGCCCCGAGGCTAGCGCCTCCGGGAAGGACGCCCACCAGCGGGGTATGCCGAATCTGGCATACCTACGCATCGGCCGCGGGACAGGCGTGGGTGCCCGGCTCCCAGGAGCCGGGCACCCACGGTCTGGTGCTCACGTCAGCGCCGAGGCGCCGAGGATCACTTGAGGGTGACGCCCGCGTAGTCCGGCTTGCCGAAAGCCGTGATCTTGACGTTGGTGACCTTGTCGGACCAGCCGACGGTCGCCTTCGGGTACCACAGCGGGATCGACGGCATGGCCTCCTTGAGCATGCCCTCGGCCTGCTGGTACAGCTCGTTGGCCTTGGCCGGGTCGGTGGCCGCCGCGGCCTCCTTGAGCTTGGCGTCGAACGCCGGGTTGGTGTAGTCGCCGTCGTTGGAGGACGCACCGGTGGCGAAGATCGGGCTGAGGAAGTTCTCGATCGACGGGTAGTCCATCTGCCAGCCGGTGCGGAACATGCCCTTCATCTCGCGGCTCTTGACCTGGGTCCGGAAGGTCTTGAAGTCGACGACCGGAGTGGCGACGCAGTCGATCTGCAGGGCGTCCTTGATGGACTGGCAGGTCGCCTCGGTCCAGTCCTTGTGCGAGGCGTCGGCGTTGTAGGACAAGGTCAGCTTGCCCTTGAAGCCGCCGGCCTCGGCGAGCTTGGCCTTGGCCTTGGCGGCGTCGAAGGTGCAGTACTCGCCGCAGGCACCGGCCTTGTAGCCGTTGACGGTCGGGGACACCCAGCCGGTGGCGACGGTACGCGAGCCGTTGAACTGCGAGTCGATGATGGCCTGCCGGTCGATGGCCATGGAGATGGCCTGGCGGACCTTCGGGTTCTGGACCGAGGGGTCGGCCTTGGGGGAGGCGAAGGTCACGGAGGAGAAGCCGCCGTACTCCTTCTGCGCGTTGCGGTCCGGGAGGTCCTGCTTGTACTTGTCGCCGGTCAGGGCCGAGGTGGGGACCTCGTCCGTGACGTCCAGGTTGCCGGCCACCACGTCGTTGTAGGCCGCGGTCGAGTCCTGGTAGATCTTGAAGGTGATCTGGTCCACGCCGGGCTTGCGCGAACCCTGGTAGCTGGGGTTCTTCTTCAGGACGATCGACTGGTTCTTGGTCCAGCTGTCGACCATGAACGGACCGGCGCCGATCGGCTTGTCGCCGAAGGCCTTGGGGTCCTTGAAGAACGCGTCCGGCAGCGGGGCGAAGGCCGAGTAGCCGAGGCGCTCGGGGAGGTTGGAGATCGGGTCGGTGGTGGTGATCGTGAAGGTGTAGTCGTCCACGACCTTCAGGCCCGACATGGTCTTGGCCTTGGGGGTCGCGCCCTTCTCGGCCTGCAGGTCGGCGTAGCCCGCGATCGGCTCCATGAAGTAGGCGGCGCCCTGCGCGTTGGTCGACAGCGCGGTGTAGTTCCAGGCGTCGACGAAGTTCTTGGCCTTGACCTCGGTGCCGTCGGAGAACTTGTAGCCCTTCTTCAGCTTGACCGTGAAGACCTTGTTGTCCTTGGTCTCGATGGACTCGGCGATGTCGTTCTCCGGCTTGGCCGTGTCGACGTTGTAGTGCACGAGCCGGGAGGTGGTGGCGTCGATGACGTCGCCGCCGCAGGTCTCCGTGGTGGCGCCGGGGACGAGCGGGTTCTCCGGGTTGCAGCCGCGGACCGTGATCTGGCCGCCCTTGGCGCCGGAGCCCGCCGCGGCGCTGCTGCCGCCGGCCGACGAGGTGGTGGACTCGCTGGAGCCACCGCCGCACGCCGTCAGGAGGACGGCGGTCGCGGACAGGGTCGCGGTGAGGGTGAGGCGAGTGGTGGCTCGCATGGTGGTTGACCTCCTCGATGGGCCCGGTGATGGGACGGGCCGTGCTCTGGCCCTGGCGGATGGCGGCCAAGGCGGATCTCGGTCGGCGGGAGCGACGTTGCCCCCGGGACCGGCCGAGACCTTGGGCGTCACTCTAGGGCCGGAAGTGCTCAGGTCCAGATCAGGAACGGTGTCGATATCGTTTCGTGACCATGCGTGACGTCTCGATACACATGCACCACTTCTCCCAGGTTCGGCGCCGGTGGTGAGTCGCGGCGACCTGCAGGTCTGGGAGGATGGCGCGGTGGACGAGCCCGACCTGTTCAGCGGCGCCCGCGCGGCGCGGGAGGCGGGTGACCGCGCTCCGGCGACCGGCCCCGGGTCCGCCCCGACCGTCATGGGCGACGGTGCTCCTGGGGCGCGCTCCCCGGCATACCCCGCGACGCTCGCGCCGCTCGCCGTGCGGATGCGACCGCGCTCCCTCGCGGAGGTCCGGGGCCAGGGCGCCGCGCTGCGGCCGGGCAGCCCGCTGCGGCGCCTGATCGAGGGGCACTCCGGCACGGTCGGACCCCTGTCCGCGATCCTGTGGGGCCCGCCGGGCACCGGCAAGACGACCCTCGCGCACCTGGTCGCCACCGCGGCCGGTCGCCGGTTCGTCGAGCTGTCGGCGATCACGGCGGGCGTCAAGGACGTCCGGCGCGTGGTGGAGGAGGCGGTGCGCGAGCGCGATCTCTACGACCGGACCACCGTGCTCTTCCTCGACGAGATCCACCGCTTCACCAAGGCCCAGCAGGACGCGCTGCTCCCGGCGGTGGAGAACCGCCTGGTCGTCCTGGTCGCGGCCACCACCGAGAATCCCTCCTTCTCCGTCGTCGCCCCGCTGCTGTCCCGATCGGTGCTGGTGACCTTGACCGCCCTGTCGGACGCGGAGGTCGGCGAGGTCCTGGAGTCCGCGCTGGTCGAGGAGCGCGGTCTGGATGGGGAGTTCGCGCTGACCGAGGACGCACGCCAGCACCTGGCACGGACCAGCGGGGGCGACGCCCGGCGAGCCCTGACCGCGCTGGAGGGCGCCGCGGGAGTGGCGCTGGGCGACCAGCCGGCCGGCGCCGTCCACGAGGGCCCGGTCCTGATCACCGCGGCCCACGTGGAGCGGGCGGTCGAGCGGGCCCTGGTGCGCTACGACAAGACCGGCGACCAGCACCACGACGTCGCGTCCGCGCTGATCAAGTCGATGCGAGGGAGCGACGTCGACGCGTCCCTGCACTACCTCGCCCGGATGCTGGAGGCGGGGGAGGACCCGAGGTTCATCGCCCGGCGCATCGTGATCGCGGCCTCCGAGGAGGTCGGCATGGCGGACCCCACCGCCCTGCAGACCGCGGTGGCGGCGATGCACGCCGTTGCCCAGATCGGCCTGCCGGAGGCGCGGATCACACTGGCCCAGGCCGTGGTCCACGTCGCCCTCGCGCCGAAGTCGAACGCCACCTACCTGGCTGTCGACGCCGCGATCGCCGACGTCCGGGCCGGGCGCGGAGGTGCGGTGCCGGCCGCGCTGCGCGGGAGCGGGTATGCCGGGGCGGCCCGCCTCGGTCACGGGGCGGGATATGTCTACGCGCACGACCAGCCGGACGGGGTGGCGCCGCAGCAGTACCTCCCGGACGACCTCGACGGGGCCGCCGACTACTACCACCCCACGCGCCGCGGTTTCGAGGAACGGCTGGCTCCTCGCTGGGAATGGTTGCGCAAGGTCCTCCACTCACGTCACTGAGTGACTCTGTAGCCCGGCCGTGTCTCCAAATGGATGCATGCGAAGATCCGTTCATGCATCGTTCGTGACCGTCACGAAGCGTGCTACTAGGGTGACAGCACCATCGAGCCCTCACCGATGGCCCCCCGTCCTCCCAGGAGTTCGTCATGCGAGTCCCCCTGCGCCGTCCCGGCCGCGCTGCCCTCGCGCTCGCAGGCCTGGCGACCGTCGTCGCCTGCTCGTCGCCCCTGACCGCGCCGTCCTCCGGGGAGAGCGGCGCCCCCACCTCGTCCCAGACCAGCGCCTCCCAGCTGGACCCGCAGGCCACGGGCCCGGCCGCCCCGATCGAGGGCGCCCGTCGCGGGGGTCACCTGACCGTCCGCAGCCAGGGGGTGCCCGAGACGCTCGATCCCACGCGTCAGTACTACGTGGACTCCCAGGCCATCCTCAAGCTCACCAACCGTACCCTCACCACCTTCGCCATCCGGGACGGCAAGCCGGTCCTGGTCCCCGACCTGGCGACCGACCTCGGGCGGGTCTCCGCCGACGGTCTGACCTGGACCTTCACCCTCAAGGACGGACTCGCCTACGAGGACGGGACCCCGGTCAAGGCGGCCGACGTGGTGTATGCCGTCCAACGCTCGTTCGCCCAGCAGGAGCTGCCGGGCGGTCCGACCTACCAGATCGACCACCTCAAGGGCGGCTCGTCGTACAAGGGCCCGTACCAGGGCGGGACGTCCTTCCCGGGCGTGGAGGCCAAGGGCGACAAGGACGTGGTGTTCCATCTCTCCGCACCGTGGTCCTCGCTGCCCTACTTCGGGACCTTCACCGTGACCTCGCCGATCCCGGCGGCCAAGGACACCCGCGAGAAGTACGGACTGCACCCCCTGGCCACGGGGCCGTACAAGTTCGACACCTACAAGGACAACAAGCTCACGCTGGTGCGCAACTCCCAGTGGAAGCCGGAGACGGACGCCGCCCGACGAGACCTGCTGGACTCGTTCACCTTCGAGTGGGGCGGGGAGCCCAAGGACACCCAGGGCCCCATCCTGGACGACCCCAACGCCCGCGGGCTGCTGAGCTACGACCCCGTCGACTCGACGCTGGTCCTCAAGGCCACGGCCGCCAAGGGGCAGCTGGTCGCCGGCGACTCGCCCTGCGTCTCTCTCGTGACCATGGACACCCGGCAGATCCCGTTGTCGGTGCGCAAGGCCATCGCCCGCGCCTATCCGTGGGACCAGGTGCGCGAGGCTGCCGGCATCAACCAGGTGACCGTGCAGACGTTGCGGTCGATCGCACCCCCGCAGCTGCCGGGCGCGGTCGTGCACGACATCCCGGACCTGCCGGTGTCCGGGCGCGGCGACCCGGCTGCCGCGCGCAAGCTCCTGGAGCAGGCCGGGAAGGTCGGCTTCGAGCTCTCGTGGTACTTCGCGACGGACATGCCCACCTCCCGTGCGGTCTCCGAGGCGCGGGCCGCAGGGCTGCGAGCGGCGGGCTTCACGGTGCGCCCGCACGGTGTGCCCAGGGACCGGCTGCGCGAGATGGCCAGCAACCTGGACGCCCCCGTGAACATGCTCCAGGGGCCGTCGGGCTGGTGCTACGACTGGCCGAGCGGTGACGCGATCTACCTGCCGCTGTTCAGCTCCACCGCAGGGCGGGACAGCATGAACGCCGGCGGTCTGGCCGACCCCGACCTGGACGCCCGCATGAAGGCCATCGCGGCGAAGCCGCTCGCCGCCCAGGCGTCGGAGTGGGCGGCGCTGGACAAGGACCTGCTCACCACCTACCTCCCCGTCCTCCCGGGAGGCGTGGACCGAGCGATCTTCCTGTCCAGCAAGGATGTCGGTGGCGTGGTGGACGACCCCAACCTCGGGATGCCGGACTTCTCCTCGATCTACCTGCGCAACTGACCCGCCCGGTGCCGGACCGCGCCCGCGGCCGCCACGCAGCGTCAGCCCGTCCTACGGCGCGGCAGGCCGTGGGACGGGCGTTTCGTCGGCATACGGTGATGAACAGCCACGGACGGCAACCGTTTTGTCTCGGCCAGGTCACGATCTGCAGCCGGTCAGGCGCAGGGGCACCCCGCCGCTCGGCGCCGCGGCGCGGGATGCGTAGGCTGCTGCTCACGCCGGACCGTCCGCGGCAAGCCATGTGATCCACGGACGCGGCGACCGACCACCGCCCTCACCGTCGAGGGCGCCCAGCAAGGAAGATCGAGATGCCATCGACACTCCTGCAGGACCGGGCTGCTCACCCGTTCCTCGCGTCCAGCGGAGGAGAACCTCCATGCTGATCTACATCGTCCGGCGCCTGGCCAACTACCTCGTGCAGATCTTCGTGGCCACGACCATCGCGTACTTCGCGGCGGTGAGCTTCCTCAAGCCCGAGGTCCTCATGCTGCAGGCCACCCCCCGGCCCACCCGCCAGCAGGTCTACGACCGGCTGACGGCCAACCAGCTGGACCCGACGATGAGCGCGCTGGGGCGCTACCTCCAGTGGCTGCAGAACGTCGTCCTCCACTGGGACTGGGGCAAGAGCCCCAACGGCCAGCCGGTCAGCCAGGAGTTCATGAACCGGGCGCTCATCTCCGGCCGGCTCGTGTTCCTGTCGATGATCCTGTCGATCATCGTGGGCGTCGCCCTCGGCATCTACACCGCCTCCCGGCAGTACAAGGCGGGTGACAAGGTCGTCACCTACCTGTCGTACTTCATCCAGACGATCCCCGCCCCGGTGATCTACCTGGTGGTGCAGCTGACCGGCATCAAGATCAACGAGACCGCCGGGCAGCGCATCTTCTTCGTCGGCGGCATCGAGAACGCCGACGGCGTGGCCGACGGCTTCTTCCCCCACCTGATCGACCAGCTGCAGCACCTCATCCTGCCGACGCTGGCCCTGACGATCCTGGGGTACGTCGGCTACCAGCTCCTGCAGCGCACCCTGCTGCTCGACAACATCAACGCCGACTACGTCCGGACCGCGCGGGCCAAGGGCCTGACCAAGGCCCAGGCGGTCCGCAAGCACGCGCTGCGGACGTCCTTCATCCCGGTCGCCCAGACGATCGCCTTCGCGGTGCCCGGCATCTTCGCCGGCACCTTCATCGTCGAGATGGTCTTCGCCTGGCCGGGCCTCGGCCGCTACACCCTGCAGGCCATCACCCTCACCCAGGACGTCAACGTGACCGTCGCCTCGATCGCCTTCGGCGGTCTGCTCTTCGCCATCGGCGCGATCATCGCCGACGTGTCCATCGCCGTGGTCGACCCCCGAGTGCGGGTGAGCTGACATGAGTGACCAGCACCGCGACCCGACGCTCGCGACCGACCACACCGACCCGGTGGGCGAGGACTACCGCGGGGCCCACGCCCGCGGCGAGGACCCGGCAGCCACCGAGCAGGCCGCGGCGGCCACGCACGGCCGCCTCGACGCGGACCCCACCGTCTCGGTGCGGGACGCGGCGGGCAAGGAGGACGTCCTGCGCGGGGACCCCGGCCAGTTCGGCGGCAACCCCGTCGGTCCGGCCGCACCCACCGTGGTCGAGGCCGGCGCCACCGAGGGCGACGTCGCCATCACCGGGAAGACCGCGCTGATCGTCAAGCGCCTGCTGCGCAACAAGGGTGCCGTCATCGGCCTGGTGATGCTCGCGATCGCGCTCCTGTTCTCGCTGCTCGGCAACCTGCCCAACAAGTGGTCCTACACCGACCAGGACTTCATGAACATCGGCTCCGGCCCCTCCGCCGAGCACTGGTTCGGGACCGACGTCGGCGGCGTCGACCTCTACGCGCTCATCGTGCGCGGCACCGGCAAGTCGCTCATGATCGCCTCGGTCGTGGGTGTCGTCGCCCCGATCATCGCGGCGATCTACGGCACCGCCATCGCCTTCTGGGGCGGCTGGCGGGAGAAGGCCGGCATGTGGCTCCTCGACATGCTGATCCTGATGCCGTACTTCCTGCTCATCGCCGTGTTCATGGGCCAGTTCGGCGGCAACGCCCTCATCCTGGCGCTGCTGCTGACGGCCTTCGGGTGGATGGGCATGGCCCGTGTCATCCGGGCCACCACGCAGTCGCTGCGCGAGCGGGAGTACGTCCAGGCCGCGCGCTACATGGGTGTGTCCGACCTCGGCATCATCCGCAAGCACATCATCCCCAACATCGGGTCCTACCTGATCCTGCAGATCGTGCTGGGCACCTTCGGCGCCATCATCTACGAGACCGCGCTGTCCTTCCTGGGCGTCGGCGTGCGTGCGCCCGACGTCTCGCTCGGCATGCTCATCGGTCAGTCGGCCAACCAGCTCAGCGGCTACCCGTGGCTGTTCTGGATCCCGACGCTCGCCCTGCAGTGGATCACGGTCTCGCTCGCGCTCATCGGTGATGGCATGCGCGACGCGCTGGACCCCAACTCGAAGTCAGGTGGCACGGCATGAGCCCGTCAACCAGCGCCAACGCCCTGGCGCACGAGACCAAGCCCGTCCTGTCGGTGCGCGACCTCCACGTGCGCTTCCCCTCCGAGGCGGGGTCGGTGCACGCGGTCCGCGGAGTGAGCTTCGACCTGCACCCCGGTCGGGTGCTGGCCATCGTCGGCGAGTCCGGGTCAGGCAAGTCCGTGACCTCCCTCGCCGTGATGGGGCTGCTCCCGGAGTACGCCAAGATCGACGGCTCCATCACGTACAACGGCGCCGAGCTGCTGGGGCTGTCGGACACGGAGATGACCAAGCACCGCGGCTCGGACATCGCGATGATCTTCCAGGACCCGCTGTCCTCGCTGACCCCCGTCTTCACGGTCGGCAACCAGATCGTCGAGGCGCTCCAGGCGCACAGCGACATCAGCGACCAGGCCGCCCGCGAGCGGGCCATCGAGCTGCTGGACCTGGTCGGCATCCCCAGCCCCACGACGCGCGTGGACTCCTACCCGCACGAGTTCTCGGGCGGCATGCGCCAGCGGGTGGTCATCGCGATCGCCATCGCCAACAACCCGCGCGTGATCATCGCCGACGAGCCCACCACGGCCCTGGACGTCACCATCCAGGCGCAGATCCTGGACGTGCTCAAGGTCGCCCAGCAGGAGACGGGCGCCGCGGTCATCATGATCACCCACGACCTGGGTGTCGTCGCCGGCATCGCCGACGAGGTCATGGTCATGTATGCCGGACGTCCGGTGGAGAAGGGCCCGGTGGACGAGGTCTACGCCCGCAGCCGGATGCCGTACACCATCGGGCTGCTCGGCTCGATCCCGCGGGTCAACCGCCGGGTCAAGACCGCTCTGGTGCCGATCGAGGGCAACCCGCCCAACCTGCTGCACGAGCCGACCGGGTGCGCCTTCGCCCCCCGGTGCCCGGTGGCGAGCCAGGAGTGCCTGGACGGGGAGCCGGCCCTGGAGCCGGTGGGCCCGGCCCACGAGGCCGCATGCCTCAAGAAGCACCGCTTCGGGGACGACGTCAGCGTCACCGACATCTACCCGGTGCCCGAGCTGCCGGTGTCCCCCTTCGACGCGGTGCCGCGCGAGGAGCGGCAGACGGTGCTGCGGGTCGCCGACCTCAAGAAGCACTTCCCGCTGATGAAGGGCGCGCTGATGAAGCGCCGCGTCGGCACCGTCAAGGCCGTCGACGGCCTGTCCTTCGACGTCCGCGAGGGTGAGTGCCTGGCGATCGTCGGCGAGTCCGGGTGCGGCAAGACGACCACCCTGCTCGAGATCATGGAGATGAGTCCCAAGGCCGACGGCCGGGTGGAGATCTTCGGCCGGTCGCCCAAGGACGGCGGCTCCAAGGCCGACGTCAAGACCCTGCGGCGGGACATCCAGCTGGTCTTCCAGGACCCGATGGGCGCCCTGGACCCGCGGTTCACGGTCTACGAGGTCATCGCCGAGCCGCTGCTCACCCACGGCATGAAGGAGGACGAGGCCAAGGCGCGGGTGCGCGAGCTGATGCGGACCGTCGGGCTCATGCCCGACCACATCAACCGCTTCCCCGGGCAGTTCTCCGGCGGCCAGCGCCAGCGCATCGGCATCGCCCGGGCGCTGGCCCTCAACCCCAAGGTGCTGATCCTCGACGAGCCGGTCTCGGCCCTGGACGTGTCCATCCAGGCGGGCGTCATCAACCTGCTCGACAAGCTCAAGGCCGAGCTGGGCATCTCCTACCTCTTCGTCGCCCACGACCTGTCCGTGGTCCGTCACATCAGCGACCGGGTCGCGGTGATGTACCTGGGCAAGATCGTGGAGATCGGTCACGTGGACGAGGTCTTCGACCACCCCACGCATCCTTACACGCGCGCGTTGTTGTCCGCGATCCCCATCCCGGACCCCGACGTCGAGCGCTCCCGGGAGCGGATCCTGCTCACGGGAGACCTTCCCAGCCCGCTGGACCGACCGCAGGGGTGCGACTTCCAGACCCGCTGCCCGGTCTTCGCGCTGCTGGGCGAGGACAAGCGGCAGCGATGCCGCACCGAGGAGCCGCCGCTCACCCTGGTGGGCGCGGCCGATCACCACCAGGCCTGCTTCTTCCCCGACGAGGAGCTCGCCACCACGCACGCCAGTGCGACCACGCAGGAGTCTGCCGTCGACGCCGGCCGGCTCTGACCCGAAAGGAAATCCCATCATGAAGAACCGCACGTTCTACGGCGCACTGGCCGTGGCGCTGACCGCGTCCATCACGCTGTCGGGCTGCTCCGGCAGCTCGGACAAGAAGGACGCCGGCCTGGAGAAGCAGGACTCCGGCTCGGCCGCCAAGATGGTCAGCACCAACAAGCAGGACCGGGCCAACCTGGAGCAGGGTGGCTCGTTCACCTCCTTCTTCGACTCCCTGCCGGTCGACTGGAACGCCTGGAACGGCGACGGCAACAACGTCGACAACAGGTCGGTGTCCTCTGCTGTCGACCCCAACTTCTACGACGTCGCCCCCGACGGCACGGTGACCAACAACCCGGACTACCTGGAGTCCATGCCCAAGGTCGAGGACAAGGGCGGCAAGCAGGTGGCGACCTACACGGTCAACCCCAAGGCCAAGTTCAACGACGGCACCCCGATCGACTACCGCGCCTTCGAGGCCACCCGCAAGGCCATGAGCTCGACCATGCAGAAGGGCGGCTACAACACCGTCTCGACCGCGGGCTACGAGGACGTGGAGAAGGTCGAGAAGGGCGCCAAGGACAACGAGGTCGTCGTCACCTTCAAGAAGAAGTACAACCCGATCTCCGAGATCTTCGGTGGCGTGATGCACCCGAGCGTCGGCAACGACCCCAAGGTCTTCAACACCGGCTTCAAGAACAACCAGACCCACAACGAGTGGCGCGCCAACGCGTTCATCATCGACAAGGTCGACGCCACCGGCAAGACCGCCACCCTGGTGCCCAACCCGAAGTGGTGGGGTCAGAAGCCGCTGCTGGACAAGATCATCTTCCGCGAGATGGAGGACTCGGCCACCATCCCGGCGTTCAAGAACGGCGAGCTGGACATGGTCCGGACGCAGAACAAGGCTCGCTACCAGCAGATCCAGGGCGCCAACCAGCTCGACATCCGGCGCGGTCAGCTGACCTCCACCCGCGAGCTGATCTTCAACGGCAAGGACCCCTCGCTCAAGGACGTCAACCTGCGCAAGGCGATCTGGCAGTCGATCGACCGTGAGCAGTACCGCAAGATCGCGTTCGACGGGCTGAACTGGAGCGAGCCGGCCGCCGGGTCCAACCTCTTCTACTCCTTCCAGAAGGAGTACGAGGACAACTTCCCGGTGAAGTACTCCAAGGAGGACGCGCAGAAGACGCTGACCGACGCGGGCTACACCAAGGGCGCCGACGGGATCTTCGCCAAGGGTGGGCAGAAGGCCACGGTCAAGATCACCTACTTCGGTGACGACCCGACCCGCGTGGCGCTGGCCCGCACCCTGCAGTCGATGATCAAGGCTGCCGGGATCGACGCCCAGCTCGACCAGCGGGCGAGCGGCGCGTTCAACGACGCCATGGTCAAGAAGGACTACGGCATCGTCTCCATGGCCTACCAGTCCGGCAGCTCCTCGCCGCTGGTGTCGGTCTGCCAGTTCATGTGCTCGGACAACGAGAACAACCTCTCCTTCTCCGGCACCCCCGAGCTGGACGCCCGGATCAAGAAGGTCGGCGAGATCGCCGACCACGCCGCGCAGGCCAAGGAGATCAACGCGATCGAGAAGGACTGGTTCAAGGCCACCTACGGCATGATGCCGCTCTACAACGGCCCGCAGATCGAGGCCTACCGCAAGGGCATCGCCAACATCGGCCCGTCGCTGTTCCAGTCGCTGAACCCGCACTGGGAGAACGTCGGCTGGCAGAAGGGCATGAAGAAGGGCTGACCGCCCACCTGCCGACCTGACCAGCACCGTCACCGAGGCCCCCGTCGCACCCTGCGGCGGGGGCCTCGGTGTGCTCCCGGTCGCCCGGCACCAGGGGGTAGGGTGGGACGCCGACGAGACGACTTCCTGGAGGAGCTGTGGCGATCCGCGAGGCGGCCCACCTCAGGCCGGTGGGCCGAGAGCGAGCTATCTAGGGGCGCACGCCCCCGCCTCGCTGCGTCGCGCCCAGGCGCGCGGCCGGTCCCTCCCGCCATACCACCTCTGACCAAAGGACTGTCCCACCATGGAAACTGCCGAGATCCGTCGCCGCTGGCTCGCGTTCTTCGAGCGTCACGGCCACACCGTCGTCCCCAGCGCGCCGCTGCTCTACGACGACCCCAACCTGCTCTTCGTCAACGCGGGCATGGTGCCCTTCAAGCCGTACTTCCTCGGCCAGGAGACCCCGCCCTACGCCCGCGCCACCAGCGTGCAGAAGTGCGTGCGCACCGGGGACATCGAGGAGGTCGGCAAGACCACCCGTCACGGCACCTTCTTCCAGATGAACGGCAACTTCTCGTTCGGCGACTACTTCAAGAAGGGCGCCATCGAGTTCGCTTGGGAGTTCGTCACCGGCTCGCGCGAGGAGGGCAACCTCGGCTTCGACCCGGAGAAGGTCTGGGTGACCGTGCTGGGTCCCGGCTTCCACCCGGACTACCCCGACGGCGACGTCGAGGCGATGGAGCACTGGCGGGCGGTGGGCATGCCCGCCGAGCGGATCCAGGGCCGCAGCCTCAAGGACAACTACTGGCACATGGGCGTCGAGGGACCGGGCGGTCCCTGCTCGGAGATCTACATCGACCGCGGCCCGCAGTACGGCGCCGACGGTGGCCCGGAGGCCGACGAGGACCGCTTCCTGGAGATCTGGAACCTCGTCTTCCAGACCGAGGAGATCGCCGACGTCAAGGCGAAGGACGACTTCCGGGTCGTCACGCCGCTGCCCGCGAAGAACATCGACACCGGCATGGGGCTGGAGCGCGTCGCCTTCCTGCTCCAGGGCGTGGACAACCTCTACGAGATCGACGAGGTCTTCCCGGTGATCCGGGCCGCCGAGGAGCTGTCCGGCAAGAGCTACGGCGCCGACCTGGCCGACGACGTGCGCTTCCGCGTGGTGGCCGACCACGTCCGCTCGTCGCTGATGCTCATCGGCGACGGCGTCACCCCGGGCAACGAGGGACGCGGCTACGTCCTGCGTCGCCTGCTGCGCCGCGCGGTCCGCTCGATGCGGCTGCTGGGCGTGCAGGACCCGGCCCTGCCCACGCTGCTGCCGGTGTCGATGGCGCAGATGAGCAGGTCCTACCCCGAGCTGGAGCGTGGCTTCTCCCGGATCAGCCAGATCGCGTACGCCGAGGAGGAGTCCTTCCGGCGCACGCTGTCCAGCGGGACCACGATGCTCGACTCCGCGGTGGCCGCCGCGAAGTCCGGGGGCACGGGGATCCTGGGTGGCGACAAGGCCTTCCAGCTCCACGACACCTACGGCTTCCCGATCGACCTGACCCTGGAGATGGCGGCCGAGCAGGGCCTGACCGTCGACGAGGAGGGCTTCCGTCGCCTCATGGGCGAGCAGCGGGCCCGGGCCAAGGCCGACGCCAAGGCCAAGAAGCAGGGCCACGGGGACGCGCACGCCTACCGCGAGGTGGCCGACGAGATCGGGCACGGCGTGGAGTTCACGGGTTACGAGGAGGTCACCTCCGAGGCGCGCGTCGCGGGGCTGATCGTCGGCGGCGAGGTCGCCCGGACGGCCTGTGCCGGCGAGGACGTCGAGCTGGTGCTCGACCGCACGCCCTTCTATCCCGAGGGCGGCGGGCAGCTCGCCGACGGCGGGCGCATCGAGCTCGACAACGGCGCCGTCGTCGAGGTCCGCGACGTGCAGAAGCCCATCAACGGGCTGATCGTGCACAAGGCGACCGTGGTGTCCGGCGAGGTCACCCCCGGTGCCGCCGCGCACGCCCTGGTCGACCTGCAGCGCCGACGGGCGATCTCCCGGGCGCACACCGCGACCCACATGGTGCACAAGGCGATCCGCGAGGCGCTGGGGGACACCGCCACCCAGGCCGGCTCGGAGAACGCCCCCGGGCGCTTCCGCTTCGACTTCAACGCCACCTCCGCGGTGCCGCTGTCGGTCCTGCGCGACGTGGAGGCCAAGGTCAACACCATGCTCCTGGAGGACCTCGAGGTCCGGGCCGACGTGATGAGCCAGGAGGAGGCCGTCGCGTCCGGCGCCATGGCGCTCTTCGGCGAGAAGTACGGCAAGCAGGTGCGCGTCGTGTCCGTCGGCGACTGGGCCCGCGAGCTGTGCGGCGGCACCCACGCCCAGCGGTCCGGCCAGCTCGGCGTCGTCAAGCTGCTCGGCGAGGCCTCCATCGGCTCCGGGGTCCGTCGCGTCGAGGCGCTGGTGGGCTCGGACGCCTACGACTTCCTCGCCCGCGAGTCCGCGATCGTGGGGCAGCTGACCGGCGACCTCAAGGTCCGCTCCGAGGAGCTGCCCGAGCGCATCTCCTCGATCCTGACCAAGCTCAAGGACGCCGAGCGCGAGATCACCCAGATGCGCCAGCAGCAGGCCCTCGCCATGGCCGGGCAGCTCGCGGACGCGGCCACGGACCTGGACGGGGTGAGCCTGGTGGCCCACCACGCGCAGGGTCTCACCGCCGACGACGCCCGCGCCCTGGTCCTGGACCTGCGCGGCCGCCTCGGCAACCAGCGTCCGGCCGTCGTGGCCGTGGCGACCGTGGCCAAGGAGCGCCCGGTGGTCATCATCGCCACCAACGAGCGGGCCCGCGAGCTCGGCATCAAGGCCGGCGCCCTGGTGCGCGTGGCGGCCCAGACCCTCGGCGGCGGCGGTGGCGGCAAGGACGACCTCGCCCAGGGCGGCGGCCAGGACGCCGGCAAGATCGGCGAGGCCCTGGACCAGGTCGAGGCGACGGTCCGCGCGCAGGGCCGCTGACACCGCCCTGCGACATACCGTGTCCGACATCGCCGCGGGGCAGCCAGGCCCGACCGACCCCCACCCCGGGGGCTCGACCGGTGCCCGGCTGCCCCGCGGCGTCCGGCTCGGCGTCGACGTGGGGACGGTGCGGGTGGGGGTGGCCCGCAGCGACCCGGACGGACTCCTCGCGACCCCCGAGACGACGGTCACCCACGTCCCCGGCCGGCACGACGACGTGGCCGCCGTGGCCCGGCTCGCAGGAGAGCTCGAGGCAGCCGTGGTCTACGTCGGGCTGCCCCGCACCCTGGCCGGCGGGGACAGCGCATCCACGCGCCTGGCGCGAGAGTTCGCGCGGTCCCTGGCCGGGACGACAAGGGCCTGCGGTCCCGAGGTCCGGGTGGTGGACGAGAGACTCACCACGGTCGACGCGACCCGACGGCTGCGCGAGAGCGGTCGGCGCGCCAAGGCCCAGCGGCAGGTCGTCGACCAGGCCGCCGCCGTGCTGATCCTGCAGGTGGCGCTGGACCAGGAGAGCGCGACGGACCGTCGTGCCGGCGTCCTCGTCGTCGGGCCGGGGGAGCCCGACGACGCACCGGCGCAGCGTCCGACCGCTGCCGACGACCAGGTGACCGACGGCGAGCCGACCCCCCGCCGCAAGCCCCGGCACCGGAAGGTCACCTAGTCTCTCCTCCGAGATCTTCAGCCCCCACCGACGCGAAGGACCCCCCCGTGAGCGACCAGCACCTGACTGACGCGATCCTCGGTGGCGACGCCGGGGGGCGAGGCGCCCGGGACGACGGCGCGACCCGAGCCACCACCCGCCGGGAGATGAAGGCGCACCGGCGCCCACCGCGGCGCAACCGCCGAGGGCCCATCTTCATCCTGCTCACCCTGCTGCTGGTCACCGGCGCGCTCGCGGCCGCGGCCTTCGCGCTGATGCCCATGGTCAAGGGCCTGCGGGGCGAGGACGCCTCGGACTACGCCACCGCTGACGCGACGGGCAGGAAGGTCTCCGTCGTCGTCCCCGAGGCCGCCAACGGTGCGGCCATCGGCAAGGTGCTGCTGAAGGCCGGAGTGGTCAAGTCGGTGAAGGCTTTCACGGAGGCGAGCAAGAAGGACGCCCGTGCCCAGGGGATCCAACCAGGTGACTACCTCGTCCCCGAGCGCATCCCGGCCGCCCAGGCCGTGGCCTACCTCGCGGACCCCGCGCACCGGGTCGTCAAGCGGGTGACCATCCGCGAGGGCATGCGGGCGACGGAGGTCTACGTCGCGCTGGCCAAGGCGAGCGGCCGCCCGGTCTCGGACTACACCGCCGCGGCCAAGAACCCGACCGCGATCGGGCTGCCCGCCTACGCCAAGGGCAACGTCGAGGGCTACCTGTTCCCGGCGTCCTACGAGTTCGGGCCCAGGACGACGCCCGCCGAGCAGCTCGCCCAGATGGTGGGCAAGACCAAGGACGTGCTGGCCACGCTGGGCGTGCCCGAGGACAAGGCCGAGCGCACCGTGATCCTCGCCAGCATCATCGAGTCCGAGGCCCGCCTGGACGCGGACCGCGGCAAGGTGGCCCAGGTGCTGGAGAACCGTCTGAAGCGGCCGATGCGGCTGCAGCTGGACTCGACCGTGGCCTACGCGACGGGCAAGCGGGTCATCACGACCACCGACGCGGAGCGAGCCCAGGTCAACGGCTACAACACCTACACCCGCGACGGGCTGCCCGTCGGGCCGATCGGCAACCCGGGAGAGGCCTCCCTCAAGGCCGCCGCAGAGCCCACGCCGGGCCCCTGGCTGTACTTCGTCACCGTCGACCCGGCGACGGGCGAGACGATCTTCACCACCACCCTGCAGGACCACAACAAGGCCGTCCAGAAGTTCCAGGCCTGGTGCCAGGCGCACAAGGGCCAGTGCTGAGCGACGGAACCCGCGGCGTGGGCGGGCCCGGCACGGGTGGGTCCGACGCGGGTGACCTGGACGCGGACGAGATCCGGCACGCCGCCGTCGTGGGCAGCCCGATCGGTCACTCGCTGTCGCCGGTCATGCACCGGGCGGCCTACGCCCGTCTCGGGCTCGACGACTGGTCCTACGACCGGCTCGAGGTGGCCGAGGGCGGGCTGGCGGCCTTCGTCGCCGGGCTGGACCCCTCCTGGCGAGGGCTGTCGATCACCATGCCGCTCAAGGAGGAGGCCCTGGCGCTGGCGGCGGGCGCCGACCCGGTCGCGCGGGTGGCCGGGGCCGCGAACACCCTGGTGCGCGCAGGCGACGGCTGGTCGGCATACAACACGGACGTCCACGGGATCCGCGCCGCGTTGGGCGACCACGGCATCGACGGGGTCGGACGCGTCGCCGTCCTGGGCGCCGGGGCGACCGCGCGCTCGGTGCTGCTGGCCGCGGCCGAGCTGGGGGCCCGGGAGGTGGTGGTGCTGGTGCGGTACGGCGTCCGTCCGCAGACCGAGCAGCTGGCCCGCACGCTGGGGCTCGGCTGGGCCACGGCCTCCCTGGACGCCGCCGACGTGACGCAGGTGGTGCCGGGCGTCGACCTGGTCGTCAACACCCTGCCGGGTGAGGCGGGCGACGCCGTCGCCCCCGTCGTCGCCGCGGTGGCCGCCAGGTTCGCGCAGGTGCCGGGCGGGCGGGTGCCGCCGCTGCTCGAGGTGGTCTACGAGGGGTGGCCGACCGCGCTGGCCCGAGCCTTCGCCGGCGCCGGGGCACCGGTGGTGTCGGGTCTGGAGATGCTCGCGCACCAGGCGGCCCGGCAGGTGACGCTGATGACCGGGCGGGAGGTCCCGGCGCGCGTGCTCCTGGACGCAGCCCGCGCCGCACCGGCCTGACGTGGGAGGATCGGCGCCATGCTGCGATGGTTGACCGCCGGTGAGTCCCACGGCCCCGCCCTGGCCGCCACGCTCGAGGGCCTGCCCGCCGGGGTGCGGGTGACCCGTGACGACATCGCCGCCGCGCTCGCACGCCGCCGGCTCGGGCACGGCCGCGGCGCCCGCCAGACCTTCGAGCAAGACGTGGTCACCGTCCTCGGCGGCCTGCGCCACGGGGTGACGCTCGGCAGCCCGCTGGCGCTCACCATCGGCAACTCGGAGTGGCCGCGCTGGCAGACCGTGATGAGCCCGGACCCGGTGAGCGAGGACGCCTACGCCGCCAGCGACGACGTCAACGCCCCCCGGGAGCCGGCCCGCAACAAGCCGCTCACCCGTCCCCGTCCCGGGCACGCCGACCTGGTCGGGATGCAGAAGTACGCCCACGACGACGCCCGTCCGGTGCTGGAGCGGGCCAGCGCCCGGGAGACCGCGGCGCGGGTGGCCCTCGGCGCGGTCGCCGCGGCCTTCCTGGAGCAGGCGTACGGCGTCCGCCTGGTGTCGCACACGGTCGCCGTCGGGGCCGCCGCCGCGCCCGAGGACGCGCCGGTCCCCACCCCCGACGACGTGGCCCGGCTGGACGCCGACCCGGTGCGGGCCCTCGACCCGGACGCGAGCGCCGCCATGGTCGCGCAGATCGATGCCGCCCGTCGCGAGGGCGACACCCTCGGTGGGGTCGTCGAGGTCGTGGCGACGGGACTGCCCCCGGGCCTGGGGTCGCACGTGCACTGGGACCGTCGCCTGGACGCGCGGCTCGCGGCGGCGCTGATGGGAATCCAGGCGATCAAGGGGGTCGAGATCGGGGACGGCTTCCGGACGGCGGCCCGCCGCGGCAGCGTCGCCCACGACGAGCTGGAGCGCGATGCCGCGGGGCGGATCGTGCGGCGCACCAATCGTGCCGGCGGCACCGAGGGCGGCATGAGCAACGGTGACGTCCTGCGGGTCCGCGCCGCGATGAAACCCATCTCCACGGTCCCGCGCGCCCTGGACACCGTGGACGTGCGCGACCCGCAGGCGCAGGCCACGGCCATCCACCAGCGCTCCGACGTGTGCGCCGTCCCGGCGGCGGGGGTCGTCGCCGAGGCGATGGTCGCCCTGGTCCTCGCCGAGGCCTGCCTGGAGAAGTTCGGCGGCGACTCGATCGCCGAGACCGCCCGCAACCACCGCGCCTACCTCGACGCGATCCCGGAGGCGATGCGCTGATGCTGGTGCTGGTCGGTTTCATGGGTGCCGGGAAGTCCACGGTCGGGGCGCTGATCGCCGAGCGCACCGGGCTGCCGCTGGTCGACAGCGACGAGGTGCTGACCCGCCGGCTCGGGTGCGACATCCCGGCCTACTTCCGCGAGCAGGGGGAGGCGGCCTTCCGGGAGGCAGAGCGGGACACCGTCGTAGGCCTGCTGCGCGGCCCCGACTGCGTGCTGGCCCTCGGCGGCGGCGCCCTCGGCTCCCCGGAGGTGCGGGCGGCCCTGGCCGGGCACGACGTGGTCCACCTCGACGTGACGCTGGACGAGGCGCTGGGCCGGGCGGGCGACCCCACGGTGCGGCCCATGCTGGCGCGCGACGACCTGCCCCAGCTGCACGCGCGGCGCCGTCCGGTGTATGCCGAGGTGGCCGACCTGGACGTGCCGACGGCGGGGCGCACCGCGGTCGAGGTGGCCGAGGCGGTGCTCGCGGCCGGCCTGCCGCGGGCCACGCAGGCGGGACGTCCTGCCGTGGTGCTCGTCGGCCCGCCCGGGGCCGGCAAGGCGGACGTCGGGGCCCTGCTCGCGGACCGGCTCGGGATCGCCTGCGTCCAGACCGACCTCGAGGTCGAGCGGCTTGCCGGGGCGCCCGCCGGCGAGGTCTTCGTGGACGCGGGCGAGGAGCGTTTCCGCGAGCTGGAGCGCACCGCCACGATCGCCGCGCTGCGGGCTCCGGGGGTGGTCGTCGTCGGTGGCGGCGCGATCACCGACCCCGCCGTGCGGGAGGCGCTGCGCGACCAGGTCGTGGTCTTCCTCGACGTCGGGATCGCGGAGGCCGCGAGGCGGATCGGCTTCGACGCCAGCCCGGCGATGGTCACCCTGCTCCCGCGCCGGGCCTGGATCAGGCACATGGAGACGCGGCGGCCGCTCTACGCCGACGCCGCGACGTGGACCGTCGACACCGCGGGGCGCAGCGCCCAGGACATCGCCGACCAGGTCCTCGAGCTGCTGCAGGGAGGCAGCGCATGACCGCGACCACCACCATCGCCGTCGGGACGGCCTACGACGTCGTCATCGGGCACGGGGTCCTGGACCGGGTGCCCACGCTGCTGCGCGAGGGAGTCCTGCGCGTGCTCGTCGTCTCGACCCCCGCGCTCGCGGCATACGCCGACCGGGTCGCCGCCGGGCTCGACGAGGCAGGCCTGCTGGTCCATCGCGCCGACGTGCCCGACGCGGAGAGCGCCAAGACCGCCGACGTGCTCGTCGGTCTGTGGTCGCAGCTGGGGCGGGCGGGCTTCACCCGCTCCGACGCCGTGGTGTGCGTGGGCGGCGGGACCGTCACGGACCTGGGCGGGTTCGCCGCCGCCTCGTGGCTGCGGGGGGTCGACGTGGTGCACGTCCCCACGACGCTGCTGGCGATGGTGGACGCGGCGGTCGGCGGCAAGACCGGCATCAACACCGCCGAGGGCAAGAACCTCGTCGGTGCCTTCCACGAGCCCCGTGGGGTGCTGTGCGACCTGGCCACGCTGGCCACGCTGCCCCGCGCCGACCTCGTGGCTGGTCTGGCCGAGGTGATCAAGGGCGGCTTCGTCGCCGACCCCCGCATCCTCGAGCTCGTCGAGGCCGACCCGCAGGCCGCGCTGGACGTGGCCGGGCCGGTGCTGCGCGAGCTGGTCGAGCGCAAGGTCGCGGTCAAGGCGCAGGTCGTCGCCGCGGACCTGAAGGAGTCCTCGCTGCGCGAGATCCTCAACTACGGGCACACCTTCGGCCACGCGATCGAGCAGGTGTCGGGCTACTCCTGGCGGCACGGCGACGCCGTGGCCGTCGGCATGGTGTATGCCGCGGAGCTGGCCGGGGCGGCCGGTCTCCTCGCCCCGGAGGTGGTGGCGCGGCACCGCAGGGTCCTGGCGGCGGTCGGCCTGCCGACGAGCTATCCCCTCGACGGTCGCCCCGCCGACGAGGCCTGGCCGCCGCTGCTCGCGGCGATGGCCCGGGACAAGAAGTCCCGCGGCGCCATCCTGCGCCTCGTCGCCCTGCAGGACGTCGCCCGTCCGACCCGGCTGGAAGGGCCCGGCGAGGGGCAGCTGCGTGCGGCGTTCGAGGCCGTCGCCGGTTGAGGGGCTGCCCGGGTCCCGGGGTCAGCCGAGACCGGCATCGTGCATCCGGATCGCGATCTGCACCCGGTTGTCGGCCTCGAGCTTGGCCAGCAGGTGGGTGACGTGGGACTTCACGGTGGCGACCGAGAGGTACGTCGTCGCGGCGATGTCGGCGTTGGTGCGCCCCTGGGCGACCGCCAGGGCGATCTCGCGCTCGCGCGGGGTCAGGGTCTGCACGAGGTCCGCGGCCCGGGCCGCTCTCGGGTCGGTCGTCCGGTCGGCGACGGCGGCGATCAGCTGCTGGGTGACGGTGGGGGAGAGCATCGGCTCGCCGGCCCGCACCCGGTGGATGGCCTGCACGATCCGGGCCGGTGGCGTGTCCTTGAGCAGGTAGCCACCGGCGCCGGCGCGCAGGGCCCGCAGCACCAGCTCGTCGGCGTGGAAGGTCGTGAGCACGATGATCGCCGGGCGGTCCGGTCGCGTCGCCAGGTGCTCGGTGGTGACCAGGCCGTCCTGGCGGGGCATCCGGATGTCCATGAGCACCACGTCGGGGCGCAGCGCCCGCACCTGGTGCTCGGCCTCGACCCCGTCGCCGGCCTCGCCGACGACCTCCAGCGTGGGGTCGCCGCCCAGCATGAGCCGCAGGCCGGCCCGCACGAGCGCGTCGTCGTCGACGAGCAGCAGCCGCACGGGCGGCGGAGGAGCGTCGCAGCCCGGGTCCGCGGGTCGCGGCCCGGGGGGTGCAGGACGGTCGGGGGTCACGCGGCCTCCTCGGGCCAGGGGAGCGATGCCACCAGACGATAGCCGCCCTCGGGGGTGGGGCCGTGCTCGATGGATCCGCCCACGATGTGAGCCCGCTCGGCGACGCCCACCAGGCCCAGCCCTGCGCCGGGCAGCGGGGCTCCGGGCGGGCGCCAGGCGGGGACGGAGGAGTTGACGACCTCGAGCCTCAGCTCGCTGCCGGGGGTCCCGGTGAGGTCGACGCGGGCGCGGGCGCCGGGTGCGTGCTTGCGCACGTTGGTCAGGGCCTCCTGCAGGATGCGGTAGGCATGACGCCCGAGCTGGGGTGGCACCGGCACCACGCTCAGCTCGTCGCGCACCTCCACGCGCAGCCGGGCGGCGCGGGCGTCCTCGAGCAGGCCGGGAAGGTCGGCGAGGGTCGGCTGCGGCGTGTCCGTGGAGGCTTCCAGACCGGCCCCGCGCAGCACCCCCAGGATCCCCCGCAGCTCCTGCAGCGCCTCGGCAGAGGTCCGCTGGATGAGCTCGGCCTCGGCGCGCACCTCCGCGGCCGACAGGTCCTCGCGATAGGCGAGCGCCCCGGCGTGCATGGAGATCAGGGAGATGCGGTGCGCCAGCACGTCGTGCATCTCCCGGGCGATGCGGGCCCGCTCGTCCCGCTGGGCGGCCAGCACCCGCTCGGCCTGCTCCCGCTCCGCGGTCTCCGCCCGCCACCGCCAGGTGGCCAACAGGTCGCGACGGGCCCCGACGTACATCCCCCAGCCGACGTTGATGGCCAGGATCAGCAGGGCGCCGGCGGCCTCCACCCCCAGGGGAAGCGGGTCGATGGCGGGGTAGAGCCCCCGGGACAGCCACGAGGCGACGACGGCGACGACCAGGTTGACCGCGAGCGGCCGCCACCTGCGTCGGGTGGCGACCGAGGCCAGCGCCACGGCGGCCGGGCCGAGGGCCGACACCGAGACGGCGGTCGCCGCCTGCAGCAGCACGGACACCACCGGGTGCCGCCGGTGCAGCGGCAGCAGGAGCAGCGCGAGCACCCCCACGAGCAGGTCACGGAGGTACACCTGCTCGCGGACCGGCAGGCTCACCGTCGGGTCGAGGGCCATCCCCAGCAGGACCACGCCGGTGCCCGTCGCCAGCAGGGCACGCCACAGGTGCCCCCACACCGTGATCCGGGGCCAGCGATCCACCTGGGTGCTGCTCACCGCTCCAGCCTAGGGACCCGGGGGCGCCGCGTCCTCCACCCTTGGTCGACGACGACCTGGCCGATGGGTGGACCAGGACCGGCGGACCGCACGATGACGGGCGGGCGGGTCCGGCGTCAGGGTGGAGCCATGATCGAGATCGACCACCTGACCAAGAGATATGGGGCGTTCACCGCCCTGGACGACGTCTCCTTCTCCGCCCGGCCCGGTGTGGTCACCGGCTTCCTCGGGCCCAACGGTGCCGGCAAGTCCACCGCCATGCGCATCCTGTGCGGACTGACCCCCGCCACCTCCGGCCAGGCCCGGGTCCTCGGCCGGCGGTATGCCGAGCTGCCCAACCCCGCCGCCCGCGTCGGCACCCTGCTGGACGCCTCCGCGCAGCACGGCGGCCGCAGCGGCCGCGAGGTCCTCACCCTCGCCGCGATCGCCATCGGCGTCCCGCTCTCCCGGGTCGACGAGATGCTGTCCCTCGTCGGCCTGAGCCCCGACGAGTCCCGTCGCCGACTACGCAACTACTCGCTCGGGATGCGTCAGCGCCTCGGCATCGCCGGGGCCCTGCTGGGCGACCCCCAGGTGCTGATCCTCGACGAGCCCGCGAACGGCCTGGACCCGCAGGGGATCCACTGGATGCGCGAGCTGCTGCGCGGCTACGCCGCCCAGGGCCGCACCGTGCTGCTCTCCTCCCACCTGCTCCACGAGGTCGAGCAGACCGCCGACGAGATCGTCATGATCGGCCGCGGCCGCATCGTCGCCCAGGGCAGCAAGGCCGAGCTGCTCGGCGCCCAGGGCGTCGTCGCCCGCTCCCTCGACGACGGCCGCCTGGGGCAGGCCCTGGCCCGGGCCGGGCTGTCCGTCCGACGCTCCGGCGAGGACCTGCTCGTCGCCGCGACGGCGGAGCAGGTCGGCCGCGTCGCCCTCGACAGCGGGGTCGTGCTCGTCGCCCTCCGGCCGGCGCAGGGGGCCGGTCTGGAGGAGCTCTTCCTGGAGCTGACGGCCGACGCGGACCGCGGCGACCGTCCTACGACCGGGACCGGGGTGGCGGCATGAGCACCGCGACCCTCGCCCCGGACCGGCTCCCGCAGGACCGCACCGAGCCCGACGAGATGACCGGCTCTCCCGGCATACCGCTCGGTCGGCTGCTGCGGGTGGAGCTGCGCAAGCTGGTCGACACCCGCTCCGGCCGCTGGCTCATCGTCGCCATCGCCCTGGTCACCCTCGCCGTGATCGCCCTCACCCTCACCTACGCCGACCGGAACAGCCTGTCCTTCGGCCTCTTCCTCGGGGCGACCGCCACCCCGCAGATGCTCCTGCTCCCGGTCCTCGGGATCCTCACGGTCACCGGCGAGTTCAGCCAGCGGACCGGGCTCGTGACCTTCGTCCAGGAGCCACGCCGGGTGCGCGTGGTGCTGGCCAAGCTGCTCGCCGCGAGCCTGGTGGGGCTGCTCGCCGTGGCGCTCGCGATCGTCCTCGCCGCGGTCGCCAACCTGATCGCGATCTCGGTGCGGGACGCCCCCGCCGTCTGGACCTGGTCAGGGGGCGCGGTCGGCGGAACTGCCCTGGCCGAGCTGCTGAGCGTGTGGCAGGGGGTGGCCTTCGGCCTGGTGCTGACCAGCCCCGGTGCGGCGATCGCGGCCTACTTCATCGTGCCGATCGTGCTCACCATCACCCTCACCACCGTGAGCTGGCTCGCGAAGGTCGCCCCGTGGTTCGACCAGGCCGCGGCGTCCGGTCCGCTGCTCAAGGGCACCATGACCGGCACGGACTGGGCGCACCTGGCCGTCTCGCACGGGCTGTGGGTGCTGCTGCCGCTGCTGGTGGGCACCTGGCTGCTGGTGCGTCGCGAGATCACGTAGCCCCAGGACCGGCGTGGCTGCGCCCCACCCGGGGGGCGGGTGGGGCGCAGCCACGCCGTGGCGTCGGTCAGGCCGGCCGCTGCACGGTGATCGACCACCCCGCGGCGCCGTCCCGGTCGAAGGCCGTGACGGGATAGCCGCTCTCGGCGGCCCACCGGGGGAGGGCGTCGGTGGCCTGGGTGCAGTCGAAGTGGATGACCAGCTCGTCGCCGGGCTCGATCTGCTGCATCGCCTGCTTGGCCTCGACCAGCGGGAAGGGGCAGACCTGGCCCTCGGTCTCCAGGACGTACTTCATGGTGGGCTCTCCTCGTGCTTCGGGACGTCGGTGGGGTGGTGGTCAGGGGTAGGCCGGTCAGGGCGCCGGGGTGAGCCGCAGCGGGCGCGCCGCAGCCGGGTCGGCGGCGCCGGCGGGCGACCCGTCGGTGAGGGCATCGGCGTCGACGGCGGACGCGCCGGTGAGGGCACCCTCTCGTCGGTGCGTGGTGACGAACACGCGGGTGGCCAGACCGACGCCGAGCACCATCGCCGCGAGGGCCACCCAGCCCTGGTAGGTCAGCTGCGCGGTCTGCACCATGGCGTTGCCGATGGTGCACCCGCCGGCGAGGGAGGCGCCCACGCCCATGAGCGCCCCGCCGACGAGCGAGCGGGTCGCCTGGCGGGCGTCCGGCACCCGCACCCGGAACTCCCCGGATGCCTTGGCGGCGGCATACGACCCGACGAGGATCCCGAGCACCAGCCAGACGCCCCAGTCGATCGCGTCGGCGCGGCCGGTGGCGAGGTAGCGCACCAGGGTGGCGGACGGCGTCGTGATGCCGAGCCCGTCCTGGCGGCCGGCGGCGAAGGACAGCGGCCAGGCCGCGACGGCGATGACGCCGATCATGAGGGCGGTGGCGAAGGCGTGCCAGGGCTTCTCGAGGAGCAGGTGGGCCAGGCCCCGACGCGTCGGGGGGAGGGTGGCCAGGGCGGGGCGGCGGGCGTCCCGGGCGAGGTGTCGGGCTGCGAGCGCGCCGACGGCCGCGACGAGCACGAGGACGAGGACCCAGGGGGAGACGCCGAGGGTGGCGGGGATCGTCGTGACCGGGACGGTCCAGGACCGCACGGTGTCGTTGACCGGCTTGAGCGGGCCGTACTTCATGACGGCTGCGAGCAGGGCGTACATGCCGAGGGCGATCCAGGAGCCGACCAGGCCCTCGCCGGCGCGGTAGTAGGTGCCGGTGGCGCACCCGCCGGCCAGGACGATGGCAAACCCGAAGATCAGGCCACCGACGGCGGTCGCCACCAGGGGGAGGGGCTTGGCGGCCAGGGTGATGACGCCGAGCGACTGGAGCGCGAACACGCCGACGCTCTGGACCGCCACCACGATCAGGAAGGCCGTGAACCAGCGGCTGTTGCGAGCGACCCACAGGTCGCGGAAGGCACCGGTGACGCAGAACCGGCCGCGCTGCAGGACGAGTCCGAGCAGGGCACCGAGCAGAAGGCCGGTGAGGGCCATGGCTTCTCCTTGGGGGAGTCTGAATGTTGGGAAAACCATAATGATCAGTTATGTATGACGAGACGCCGTCCACCCCTCGGACGGCACCCTCGCCGACCGCGCAGGTGGGAGGGGTGCCGGTGTGGCCTGCGGAAGGGGGAGGGGAGCAGCGAGACCAAGCAGCGAGGGAAGCAGGGAGGGGGAGCGCCCACCGCGCGGGCGCTCCCCCTCGGGCTGCCTGCCCGGGCCGATCGGTCGGGCCGGCCGGTCGGTGCGATCAGTCGGGCAGGTCGGCCCGGCCCCGCTCCTGGTGGGTACCGCCCTCCGGCGCCGACCCGGACATGATCGCCACGATCTCCTCGCGCAGCTGCGGCCCCAGCTCGCCCCAGCCCGGCTCGTAGCCATAGCTCGCCCGCAGCGACTCGCCGCCACCGTTGCCGTCAAGCATCTCGATGTCGTCGACGGTGACCAGGCCGGGGTGGTGCACGCCCACGGACTGGGAGACCTTGAGCAGGTCGCGGCGCAGGGTCGACAGGTAGCGCGACACCCGGTCGGCCTTGACGGGGACGTTCACGCCGCGCTCCAGCCAGGGGTTCTGCGTGGCGACGCCCACCGGGCAGACGCCGGTGTGGCAGCGCTGGGTCTGGATGCAGCCCACGGCGAGCATCGCCTCGCGCGCCACGTTGACCAGGTCCGCCCCGAGGGCGAAGGCCACCATTGCGTTGTCCGGCAGGCCGAGGCGCCCCGACCCGACGAAGACCACGTCGTCGGTGATCCCGACGCGCGCGAACTCGGCATATACCCGGGCGAAGCCCGTCCGGAAGGGCATCGACACCGAGTCGGAGAAGACCAGCGGAGCCGCCCCGGTGCCGCCCTCGCCGCCGTCGACGGTGATGAAGTCGACCCCGCGGCCGCCCTGCGCCATCCGCTCCGCCAGCTCCCGCCAGAAGTCCTGGTGACCGACGGCGGACTTGATGCCCACGGGCAGGCCGGTCTCGCTGCCGAGCAGCTCCACGAAGTCCAGCATCGAGTCGATGTCGTGGAAGGCCGAGTGGCGGGAGGGGGAGATGCAGTCCTCGCCCTCCGGGATGTCCCGGATCGCGGCGATCTCCGGGGTCACCTTGGCGGCGGGCAGGACCGGCGCCCAGGCCCGGCTTGGCGCCCTGGCTGAGCTTGATCTCCAGCATCTTCACCGGCGCCGCGGCGACGGTCTCCTTGAGCCGGTCGAGGGAGAACCCGCCCCGCTCGTCGCGGCACCCGAAGTAGCCCGTCCCGATCTGCCAGACCAGGTCGGCGCCCTGACGGTGGTGGTCGGACAGCCCGCCCTCGCCGGTGTTGTGCAGCGCCTCGGCGTCGGCGCAGCCGCGGTTGAGCGAGCGGATGGCCGCACCGGACAGCGAGCCGAAGCTCATCGCGGAGACGTTGACCACCGACCGCGGCCGGAAGGCGTGGGTCCGTCCGCGCGCCGCGCCCACGACCTTGGCGGCCGGCAGGCCGACCTCGTCCCCGTCGCCGTGGTGGGTGGCGGGGCGACGTCGGCAAAGGTGCGGTGCTTGATCACCGGGTAGTTGCTGGCGGTGTCGAAGTCGTTGTCGCTGCCGAAGCCGAAGTAGGTGTTCTGCCCCTTCGCCGAGGCGTAGATGTAGCGCCGCTGGTCCCGGCTGAAGGGGCGCTCCTCGTCGTTGCTGGCGACGATGTACTGCCGCAGCTCGGGCCCGATCTCCTCGACGAGGTATCGCCCGTGCCCGAGCACCGGGAAGGTACGCAGCAGGGAGTGCTTCCTCTGGGTCAGGTCGTGCGCGGCGATGCCGGCGACGGCGGCCAGGCCGCCCATGGCTGCAGTGGAGAGCTTCATGGCTCCATCCTGCGGGGCGGGGGGGTGAGGTGTGCCTGGCCTGCGGCGAAGCCGGGGTGAAGGTCCGGTGTCGGCGGAACGGATAGACTGCTCCGGACAATCTCTGACCCTCGATCCGGAACGGACGGCCCTGTGGCAACGACGAACGACCTCAAGAACGGCATGGTGCTCAACCTGGAGGGCCAGCTGTGGTCCGTGGTGGAGTTCCAGCACGTCAAGCCGGGCAAGGGGCCGGCCTTCGTGCGGACCAAGCTCAAGTCGGTCCTGAGCGGCAAGGTCGTGGACAAGACCTTCAACGCGGGCACCAAGGTCGACACGGCCAACGTCGACAAGCGCACGATGCAGTACCTCTACAAGGACGGCTCGGAGTTCGTCTTCATGGACGGCAAGACCTTCGACCAGACCAGCGTCTCCGAGGACGTCGTCGGCAAGGCCGCGGACTACATGCTGGAGAACCAGGAGGCCATCGTCGCCACGCACGACGGTGTCCCGCTGTACGTCGAGCTGCCCCCGTCGGTCGTCCTGGAGATCACCTACACCGAGCCGGGCCTGCAGGGTGACCGCTCCACCGGTGGCACCAAGCCGGCGACGCTGGAGACCGGTGCGCAGATCGCCGTCCCGTTGTTCCTGGAGACCGGCACCAAGGTCAAGGTCGACACCCGCGACGGCTCCTACCTCGGCCGCGTCAACTGACGTGTCCGCTCGTGCGAAGGCGCGCAAGCGCGCGCTCGACATCCTGTTCGAGGCGGAGTCCCGGGGCGTCAACGCCGCAGACCTGCTGACCGAGCGGGTCGCCTCGCCGCTGCGGGCGGGGCAGGAGGACCACCCGGTGCCGGACTACACCCGCGTGCTCGTGCGCGGAGTGGTCGAGCACTGGGCCGCCATCGACGACGCCCTCGCGACCTATGCCCAGGGCTGGACGCTGGACCGGATGCCCGCGGTGGACCGCGCGATCCTGCGGCTCGGCGCCTTCGAGCTCGTGTATGGCGCGGACGTGCCCGAGGGCGTCGCCATCGCCGAGGCGGTCGGACTGGCCAAGGAGCTGTCGACGGACGAGTCACCGGGCTTCGTCAACGGGCTGCTGGGCCGGTTGCAGCAGGTCAAGGCGAGCCTGGTCTGAGTCGGGTGCCCGGTCTGGGGGTGACGTCCCGGCCCGCCTGACGACGACGGCAGGCGACGACGAGGGGGCCACCACCCGCTCGCGGATGGTGGCCCCTTCGTCGTGCCCTGGGTGGGCGTGGGTCTCAGCTCTCGGCGATCCCGCGCCGGGCGGCCGGGTCGAGCACGCCCCAGCCGACGAGCTCGTCGGCGAGCTGGCCCGGCGAGGTGTCGTAGATCACGGCCAGGGTGCGCAGGTCCTCCTGGCGGATGGACAGCACCTTGCCGTTGTAGTCGCCACGCTGGGACTGGATCGTGGCGGCGTAGCGGGCGAGGGGGCCCGCCCGCTCGGCGGAGACCTGGGACAGGGCCTCCAGGTCGATGATGAGCTTGGCGGGCGCCTCGGTGGCCGGGGCGACCTCGGAGTCGGGCATCAGGGCCGAGACGGGTACGCCGTAGAAGTCGGCGAGCTCGGAGAGGCGCTGCACCGTGACGGCACGGTCCCCTCGCTCGTAGGAACCCACCACGACGGCCTTCCAGCGTCCCTGCGAGCGCTCCTCCACCGCGTGCAGGGACAGGCCCTGCTGGGTGCGGATGCTGCGCAGTCGGGCGCCGAGGGCCTTCGCGTAGTCGCTGGCCACGATTGACTCCGATCCACGTAACTGTCTGTAACACGAGAATGGTTACGCACCGTGATGCGGGCGGCAAGCATAATGGCGAATTGACCGTACGGATTCATTCGTATGGGCAAAGTATTCACTCAGAGTGCGTATTTTGTCCGTCAGTGTCACGGGCCGCAGCCGCCCTGCCCGCACCACCACATGGGGGACCCTAGCGCGGTCCGGCCACTGGTGAGAAACAGGCTAGGATCACCCCGATCGGCATCCTTTAACCCCGTCCCGTGAGGCGAGAAGGAGGTCAGACGTCATGACGCCTGCCCCGGAAGTTTCCCAGCCACCCACCGACCTGCCCTCCTCGGGCAGCGACGACCTCGGCGCCGACGCCCGGGTCGTCATGAGCGACACCGAGATCGCTCGGGCCCTGCGCCGCATGGCCCACGAGGTGCTCGAGCGCAACAAGGGAGCCGAGGGCCTCGTCGTCCTCGGCATCCCGACGCGCGGGGTGCCCCTCGCCCGCCGGCTCGCCGCCATCCTGGCCGACGTCGAGGGCGTCGACGTCCCGCTCGGGGCGATCGACATCACCATGTACCGAGACGATCTGCGCAGCCAGCCGATCCGTGCGGCAGAGCGTCTCGACATCCCCGCCGGCGGCATCGACGGCAAGACCGTCGTCCTGGTCGACGACGTGCTCTGCTCCGGCCGGACGGTCCGCGCGGCTCTCGACGCGCTCACCGACCTCGGTCGCCCCCAGGCGGTCCGGCTCGCGGTCCTCGTCGACCGTGGCCACCGCGACCTGCCCATCCGCGCCGACCACGTCGGAAAGAACCTCCCCACCTCCGCCGCCGAGCGAGTCTGCGTGAAGCTCGCCGAGCGGGACGGCAGCGACGAGGTCGTCATCTCCGGAGGACACCGGTGAACAAGCACCTGCTCTCGATCAACGACCTCAGCCGCGAGGACGTCGTGCAGATCCTCGACACGGCCGTGCAGATGCACGAGGTCCAGCACCGCGACATCAAGAAGCTCCCCACGCTGCGCGGGCGCACCATCGTCAACTTCTTCTTCGAGGACTCGACCCGCACCCGCGGGTCCTTCGAGCTCGCCGAGAAGTGGCTCTCCGCCGACTCGCTCAACATGGCCGGCAAGGGCTCCTCGCTGTCCAAGGGCGAGTCGCTCAAGGACACCGTGCAGAACCTCCAGGCCATGGGCGTGGACGGCTTCATCATCCGGCACATGGCCTCGGGTGCGCAGAAGCTCATCTCCGAGTGGGTGACGGGCGTGGTGATCAACGCCGGCGACGGCACCCACGAGCACCCCACCCAGGCACTCCTGGACGCCTACACCATGCGGCGCGAGCTGGGCGACCTGGACGGCCGCCACGTCGTCATCTGCGGCGACCTGCGGCACAGCCGGGTCTTCCGGTCCAACGTCCTGTGCCTGAAGAAGCTCGGCGCCACGGTCACCGTCGTCGCCCCGCCCACGCTGATGCCGGACGGCATCCGCACCTGGGCCGAGCGCGACGGCTTCGCCTGGTCCTACGACTTCGACGCCGAGATCCCCCGGGCGGACGCGGTCATGATGCTGCGCGTCCAGAAGGAGCGGATGAGCGGCGGCTTCTTCCCCACCCCGCGGGAGTACACCGACGGCTACGGACTGACCCCGCGCCGGCTGGAGCTGCTGCGCGACGACGCACTGATCTGCCACCCGGGACCCATGAACCGCGGTCTGGAGATCTCCTCGGACGCCGCCGACGGCGCCCGCTCGGTCATCCTCGACCAGGTCTCCGGCGGCGTCGCCGTCCGCATGGCCGTGCTCTACCACCTGTTCGCCGGCGAAGGAGTCGACGCCTGATGTCCACCACCCTCATCACCGGTGCCAGCCTGCTCGGCGAGCGTTCCGCCGACGTCCTCGTCGTCGACGGCGTGATCCGGGAGATCGGCTCGATCGACCGGGGCGCGGCCCAGGACGGCGAGGTCCTCGACGCCGACGGGCTGGTCCTGCTGCCCGCCTTCGTCGACCTGCACACCCACCTTCGCGAGCCCGGTCGCGAGGACGCCGAGACGATCCGCACCGGCTCGGCCGCGGCGGCCGTCGGCGGCTACTCCGCGGTCTTCGCGATGGCCAACACCACGCCGGTCACGGACACCCCGGAGAAGGCCGTCGAGGTCTGGCGGCGTGGGCAGGAGGTCGGCCTGGTCGACGTCATGCCGGTCGGGTCGGTCACCAAGGCCCTGGCGGGCGAGGAGATCTCCGAGCTCGGGCTGATGGCCCGGTCCCAGGCGCGCGTGCGCGTCTTCTCCGACGACGGGCGCTGCGTCCACGACAGCCAGCTGATGCGCCGCGCGCTGGAGTACGTCACGGCCTTCGACGGCGTCATCTCCCAGCACAGCCAGGACCCGGCCCTCGCCGGTCCGGCGGCCTGCTGCCACGAGGGCGAGCTCTCCGGCCGCCTGGGGCTGCCCGGCTGGCCGGACGCGGCGGAGGAGGCGATCGTCGCCCGCGACGTCATGCTCGCGAAGGCCACCGGCGGCCGGGTGCACATGGCGCACGTCTCCACGCCGGGCTCGCTGGAGGTCATCCGCTGGGCCAAGGCCAAGGGCCTGCCCGTGACGGCCGAGGTGACCCCGCACCACTTGGCGCTGACCACGGACCTGCTGGAGGGCTACGACACGGTCTACAAGGTCAACCCGCCGCTGCGCCCGAGCGAGTATGCCGAGGAGCTGCGCGCGGCCCTCGCCGACGGGACGATCGACGTCGTGGCCACCGACCACGCGCCGCACGTCTCGCACGACAAGGAGCACGCCTTCGCCGACGCGGCCTTCGGGATGCTCGGCCTGGAGACCGCCCTCGGCGTCGTCAGCGAGCTGATGGTGCAGCCGGGCCGGATGTCCTGGGCCGACGTCGCCCGGGTGATGTCCACCCGCCCGGCCGAGATCGCCCGCCTCGAGGGCCACGGCCGTCCGATCGAGGTGGGCGAGCCCGGCAACCTCGTGCTCATCGACCCCAGCCGGTCTCTGACCGTGGACCGATCTGCGAGTCTGTCGCAATCGCGCAACAATCCGTGGCACGGGCGCACGTTCACCGGTGCGGTCCGCGCGACCCTCCTGCGGGGACGCGTGACCGCGCGCGACGGCGTGCTCGCCTGATCTGCGGTCCGACGACGGGCCCCCGCTCCCCAGGGAGCGAGGGCCCGTCGGCATACGGCCGCAGGCCTGACCGCCAGCAGCCGACGAGCGGAGCCGCCCGTGAGCCAGTCATCTCCCCGCCAGCCCCGTCCGGCCGACCCGCCCGGCCCGCGCCGCCTCCTCGACCGGGCCCCGGCCGTGCTGGTCCTGGAGGACGGTCGCACCTTCCGCGGGCGGTCCTACGGCGCCGTCGGGCGGACCGTGGGCGAGGTGGTCTTCGCCACCGGTATGACCGGCTACCAGGAGACGCTGACCGACCCGTCGTACCACCGCCAGGTCGTGGTGATGACGGCCCCGCACATGGGCAACACCGGGGTCAACGACGAGGACGACGAGTCCGGCCGGATCTGGGTGGCGGGCTTCGTGGTCCGCGATCCCGCGCTGCGGTCGTCGAGCTGGCGGGCGACCGGCGAGCTGGAGGACCGGCTGGAGCGGGAGGGCGTCGTCGGCATCTGCGACCTGGACACCCGCGCCCTGACCCGGCACCTGCGCGAGCGCGGCACCATGCGGGCGGGGATCTTCGCCGGCGCCGCGGCGGCCCGCCCCGAGGAGGAGCTGCGCGCCGAGGTGGTGCGCCACCCGGCGATGGCCGGCTCCGCCCTCGCAGGCGAGGTGACCACGGGGGAGGCGTACGTCGTGCCGGCGCAGGGCGATCCGATCGGCCGGGTGGCCGCGGTCGACCTGGGCATCAAGGGGATGACCCCGCAGCGCCTGGCCGAGCGGGGGCTGGAGGTGCACGTGCTGCCCGCCTCGTCGACCTTCGCGGACGTGCAGGCGGTCCGGCCCGATGCGGTGTTCCTGTCCAACGGGCCGGGCGACCCGGCGACGGCCGAGCACGAGGTGGCGCTCCTGCGCCAGGTGCTCGACGCGCGGATCCCCTTCTTCGGCATCTGCTTCGGCCACCAGATCCTCGGGCGGGCACTGGGGCTGGGCACCTACAAGCTGCGCTACGGCCACCGGGGCATCAACCAGCCGGTCATGGACCTGCGCACCCGCACGGTCGAGATCACCGCGCAGAACCACGGCTTCGCGGTGGCCGCGCCGATCGGGGAGGAGCTGCGGACGCCCTACGGCCGCGCTCGCGTCTCCCACGTCGGGCTCAACGACCAGGTCGTCGAGGGGCTGGAGTGCCTGGAGGTGCCGGCCTTCTCGGTGCAGTACCACCCCGAGGCCGCGGCCGGTCCGCACGACGCGGCCTACCTGTTCGACCGCTTCGTCGCGCTGATCCGTGACACCCGGACCCGTGAGGACGGTGCCCGCTGATGCCCCGCAACCCCGACATCACCAGCGTGCTGGTCATCGGCTCCGGGCCGATCGTCATCGGCCAGGCCTGCGAGTTCGACTACTCGGGCACCCAGGCCTGCCGGGTGCTGCGCGAGGAGGGGATCCGGGTCGTCCTGGTCAACTCCAACCCCGCGACGATCATGACCGACCCCGAGTTCGCGGACGCGACCTATGTCGAGCCGATCACCCCCGAGGTGGTCGAGGCGATCATCGCCAAGGAGCGGCCCGACGCGGTGCTCGCCACCCTGGGCGGGCAGACGGCGCTCACCTGCGCGCTGGCCCTGCACGACCGGGGCGTCCTGGAGCGCTACGGCTGCCCGCTGATCGGCGCCGACGTCGAGGCGATCCGGCTGGGGGAGGACCGGGAGCGGTTCAAGGGCGTGGTGGAACGCTGTGGCGCGGAGTCGGCACGCTCCACGATCTGCGCCTCGATGGACGAGTGCCTCGCCGCCGCCGACGATCTGGGCTACCCGGTCGTGGTCCGCCCGTCGTTCACCATGGGCGGGCTCGGGTCCGGCTTCGCGTACGACGAGCAGGACCTGCGCCGCATCGCCGGGGCCGGGCTCTTCGCCTCCCCGACGGGCGAGGTGCTCCTGGAGGAGTCGATCCTGGGGTGGAAGGAGTACGAGCTGGAGGTGATGCGCGACCACGCCGACAACGTCGTGGTCGTCTGCTCGATCGAGAACCTCGACCCGATGGGCGTGCACACCGGCGACTCGATCACGGTGGCGCCGGCGCAGACGCTGACCGACCGGGAGTACCAGCGGCTGCGGGACATCGGCATCGCCGTCATCCGCGAGGTCGGCGTGGACACCGGCGGGTGCAACATCCAGTTCGCCGTCAACCCGCAGGACGGCCGGGTCATCGTCATCGAGATGAACCCTCGCGTCTCGCGCTCCTCGGCCCTGGCGTCCAAGGCCACCGGCTTCCCGATCGCCAAGATCGCCGCCCGGATGGCGATCGGCTACACCCTGGACGAGGTGCCCAACGACATCACCCGGGTGACGCCGGCCGCCTTCGAGCCGACCCTCGACTACGTCGTCGTCAAGGTGCCGCGCTTCGCCTTCGAGAAGTTCCCCGCGGCCGACCCGACCCTCACCACGACGATGAAGTCGGTGGGGGAGGCCATGGCCATCGGGCGCTGCTTCACCGAGGCCCTGCAGAAGGCCCTGCGCTCCCTGGAGCGGGCCGACGCGGCCTTCCACTGGCGCGGGGAGCGGCCCGGACGGGCCGAGGGCGCTGCCTGGCTGGAGCAGGCCCGGACGCCCACGGACGGCCGGATCCTGCTGGTGCAGCAGGCGATCCGGGCGGGCATGACCGTCGAGGAGGCGCACGAGGCGACCCGGATCGACCCATGGTTCCTGGACCAGATAGCCCTGGTCGACGAGGTCGCCCGGGCCGTCGAGGGGGTGGAGACGCTCACCCCGCAGCTGCTGCGCCTGGCGAAGCGGCACGGCTTCAGCGACGCCCAGCTGGCGCAGCTGACCGGCATGAGCGAGCCCGTCGTGCGGGGGGTCCGCCAGGCCCTCGGCGTGCGCCCGGTCTACAAGACCGTGGACACCTGCGCCGCGGAGTTCGCGGCGAGCACGCCCTACTACTACTCGTCCTACGACGAGGAGACCGAGGTGCTTCCGCGCGAGCGCCCGGCGGTGCTCATCCTGGGCTCGGGGCCCAACCGGATCGGGCAGGGCGTGGAGTTCGACTACTCCTGCGTCCACGCGAGCTTCGCGCTGCGCGACCAGGGCTTCGACACGGTCATGGTCAACTGCAACCCGGAGACGGTCTCCACGGACTACGACACCAGCAGCCGGCTCTACGTCGAGCCGCTCACCCTCGAGGACGTGCTGGAGGTGTATGCCGCGGAGCGGGCGGCCGGTCCGGTCGCGGGCGTGGTGGTGCAGCTCGGCGGGCAGACGCCGCTCGGCCTGGCACAGGCGCTCAAGGACGAGGGGCTCCCGGTGGTCGGCACCTCCCCGGAGGCGATCCACCTGGCCGAGGACCGCGGCGCCTTCGGGCGGGTCATGCACGAGGCAGGGCTGCCCGCACCGCGGTTCGGGACGGCCTGCTCCGCGCAGGAGGCGCTCGACGTGGCCCGGGAGATCGGCTACCCGGTGCTGGTCCGTCCGTCGTACGTGCTCGGCGGCCGGGGCATGCAGATCGTCTACGACGACCGGACCCTGTCGGACTACGTCACCCGGGCCGCGCTGGCGGGGCCGGATCGGCCGATCCTGGTGGACCGCTTCCTCGACGACGCCGTCGAGATCGACGTGGACGTGCTGCACGACGGCCAGGAGATGTATGTCGGCGCGATCATGGAGCACATCGAGGAGGCGGGCATCCACTCCGGGGACTCCGCGTGCGTGCTGCCCCCGGTGACCCTGGGGCGCGCCGAGATCGACCGGGTCCGCGAGTCCACCCGTCGCCTGGCCGAAGGGATCGGCGTGCGCGGCCTGATGAACGTGCAGTTCGCGCTGGCCCAGGACATCCTCTACGTCCTGGAGGCCAACCCGCGGGCGTCCCGCACGGTGCCCTTCGTCGCCAAGGCGACGGGCGTCCCGATCGCCAAGGCCGCGGCCCGGATCATGCTGGGCGCCACCATCGCCGAGCTGCGGGCCGAGGGGCTGCTGCCGTGCGAGGGCGACGGGGCGACGCTGCCGATCGAGGCCGGGACCGCGGTCAAGGAGGCGGTGCTGCCGTTCAAGCGGTTCGTGACCCGCGAGGGCGAGTTCGTGGACACCATCCTCGGGCCCGAGATGCGCTCCACGGGCGAGGTCATGGGTCTGGCGGACGACTTCGGGACGGCCTTCGCCAAGGCCCAGCTGGGGGCCTTCGGCGGGCTGCCGGACGCAGGGACGGTCTTCGTCTCCGTCGCCGACCGGCACAAGCGGGCGATGATCTTCCCCTGCAAGCGGCTGTCGGACCTGGGCTTCCGGATCCTCGCGACCGAGGGCACCGCGAACGTGCTGCGGCGCAACGGAGTCCGGGCCGTGGCGGTGCGCAAGCACTCCGCGGGGCCGGGGCCGCAGGGCGAGCCGACGGTCGTCGACCTGATCCTCGCCGGGCAGGTGGACATGGTCGTCAACACCCCCTCCAGCCAGGAGGCCCGGGCCGACGGCTACGCCATCCGCACCGCCACCACCGGGATGGACAAGCCGATCATCACCACGGTGCAGCAGCTGGCCGCGGCGGTCCAGGGCATCGAGTCGCTGCGGGCGGCCCCGCTGACGGTGCGCTCGCTGCAGGAGCACGCGGCCCGGTTCGCCGAGCACGGGGCGCACGCGGCAGACTGAGCCGCCCCCTCGGACGGCATACCGACGCCCGATCCCCACCCGCACCCCAGGAGACCTGATGACCACGAGCTTCGGAGCCCGGCTGCGCGCCGCCATGGACGAGCACGGACCCCTGTGCGTGGGCATCGACCCGCACCGGGCCCTGGTCGAGTCCTGGGGCCTGACCTACGACCTGGCCGGGGTCGAGCATTTCGCGCTGACCTGCGTTGAGGCCTTCGGCGGACGGGTCGCGGCCGTCAAGCCGCAGTCGGCGTTCTTCGAGGTGTTCGGGTCGCGCGGGGTAGCCCTGCTCGAGCGGGTGTGCGCGGGGCTGCGCGAGGCCGGCACGCTGACGCTGCTCGACGTCAAGCGCGGAGACATCGGCTCGACCATGACGGCGTACGGGGAGGCCTTCCTCGGCCCCGACGCGCCCGAGGCGGTCGATGCGATCACCGTCTCGCCCTACCTCGGTTACGGCTCCCTGCGCCCGGTCCTGGACCTGGCCGCCCGGACCGGGCGCGGGGTCTTCGTCCTCGCGCTCACCTCCAACCCCGAGGGCGCCGCGGTCCAGCACGCCCGGACCACGGGCGCCGGCTCGGTGGCGGGGGAGATGGTGGCCGGGGCCACCGCGGACAACGCCGAGGCCCGGGCCCGCGGCGAGCTGGGCTCGGTGGGGCTGGTCGTCGGCGCCACGGTGGGCTCGGCCGTGACCGACCTCGAGCTGGACCTGGCGGCCGTGGGCGGACCGCTGCTCGCCCCGGGGGTGGGGGCGCAGGGCGGCACGGCGCAGTCCTTGCGCGAGGTCTTCGGCCCGGCGCTGGGCCAGGTGCTGCCCTCGAGCTCACGGGAGGTGCTGGCCTCTGGGCCAGACGCGGGAGAGCTGCGCCGGACGGTGACGATGACTGGTTCTCGTATGCGGGAGCTGCTGAGCAACCATCACTGAACGTCGACTCCTATGACCCGGACGGCGGCGGTAACTAGTCTGTTATGACCCAATTCGTCCCATCTGGAACCTTCAACGCACTAGGGTCGTCTGGACGCCCGGGGGCGGCGAATCACTCGTTGCCCTCGTCCGGTTCCCGCAGATACGTTGTCCGCACGCCTAGCCAGTCCGGCGCCCCCTCCTGGGTGCCGGCACTACCTCAAGGAGACCCCCGTGGCTCTGCCTACCCTCACCCCCGAGCAGCGAGCCGAGGCCCTGGAGAAGGCCGCCGTCGCACGCCGTGAGCGCGCCGCGGTCAAGAACCAGCTGAAGTACGGGCAGGGTTCCCTGCGCTCCGTGCTCGACCAGGGCAAGACCAACGACGTGATCGGCAAGATGAAGGTCTACGTGCTCCTGGAGTCGCTGCCGGGAGTGGGCCAGGTCCGCGCCCGCCAGATCATGGAGGAGGTGGGCATCTCGCGCACCCGCCGCGTCCGCGGTCTGGGCGCCAACCAGATCGCCGCGCTCCTCACCCGCTTCGAGGGCTGACCGCCGTGGCGCAGGACACCGGCGCGGGCGGCTCCGGGCACCCCGCCGGCGCGGCCCCGCGGCTGGTGGTCCTCGCCGGGCCCACCGCGGTGGGCAAGGGCACGGTTGCGGCCTGCGTCCGCGAGCACCACCCCGAGGTGTGGCTCTCGGTATCGGCCACGACCCGACCGCCTCGCCCCGGCGAGACCGACGGGGTGCACTACCACTTCACCACGCGCGAGGACTTCCGGCGACGCCGGGAGGCGGGGGACTTCCTGGAGTGGGCCACGGTGCACGGCACCCACGACTACGGCACCCCCCGGGAACCGGTGGAGCAGGTGCTCGCGAGCGGTCGTCCGGCGCTGCTGGAGATCGACCTGCAGGGCGCGCGACAGGTGCGTCGGACCATGCCCGAGGCGCTGTTCGTCTTCCTGGCCCCACCCAGCTGGGAGGAGCTGGTCCGTCGGCTCGTCGGCCGGGGGACCGAGGACAAGGCTGAGCGGGCCCGGCGCCTGACCACGGCCCGGGCCGAGCTGGCGGCCCAGGAGGAGTTCGACGTGACCATCGTCAACGACGACGTTCGCCGCGCGGCGGAGGAACTCGTATCATTGATGAGATCTGACCTCCAACCGAAGCGAGACTGACCGTGCCTGGCACCGTTGCTGCCCCCATCGGGATCACCAACCCCCCGATCGACGACCTCCTGGAGATCGCCGACTCGAAGTACGCGCTGGTCATCTACTCGGCCAAGCGCGCCCGGCAGATCAACGCCTACTACTCGCAGCTGTCCGAGGGCCTCCTGGAGTACGTCGGGCCCCTGGTCGAGACGCAGGTCCACGAGAAGCCCCTGTCGATCGCGCTCCGCGAGATCAACGAGGGGCTGCTGACCTCCGAGCCCACCGAGGGCTGACCTTGGTGGCCAGGCAGGCCTCGCACCGCCCCCGTCACGTCGTCATCGGCGTCGGCGGGGGCATCGCCGCGTTCAAGGCCGCGTCCCTGGTCCGCCTGTTCACCGAGAGCGGGGATGACGTCACGGTGGTGCCCACCGAGGCGGCGCTGCGCTTCGTGGGCGAGCCCACCTGGTCGGCCCTTTCGGGCAAGCCGGTCACGGCCGAGGTCTTCGACGGGGTCGAGCAGGTCCGCCACGTCGCCCTCGGGCAGGGGGCCGACCTGGTCGTCGTCGCGCCGTGCACCGCCAACCTCCTGGCCAAGGCCGCCTGCGGGCTCGCCGACGACCTGCTCACCAACGTCCTGCTCACCGCCCGGTGCCCGGTCGTGATGGCTCCCGCCATGCACACCGAGATGTGGCGGCACCCGGCCACCGTCGCCAACGTCGCCACCCTGCGGTCACGCGGCGTCCACGTGCTCGAGCCCGCCTACGGGCGCCTGACCGGCAAGGACACCGGGCCGGGTCGGCTGCCCGAGCCCGACCAGATCCACGCGGCGTGCCTGGCGGTGCTGGCATCCGTGCCGGACGGGGCCATTGAGGGGGCGCAGGCCTGCGGCCACGCGCCGGCCGTGGACCAGGACGGGACCGGGAGCGCCGCCGGGGTGCCGGCGCGCCAGGACCTGACCGGCGTGCACGTGCTCGTGACCGCGGGTGGCACCCGGGAGCCGATCGACCCCGTGCGCTATCTGGGAAACCGCTCCAGCGGCAAGCAGGGCGTGGCGCTGGCCCGGGCCGCGGTCGACCGCGGGGCCCGGGTGACCCTGGTCGCCGGTGCCGTGGAGACGCCGCTCCCGGACGACCCGGCGATCGCCGTGCACCGCGTCGAGACCGCCCGGGAGCTGCAGGATCGCCTCGCCGGGCTCGTGCCGCAGGCGGACGTGGTGATCATGGCCGCCGCGGTGGCGGACTTCCGTCCGGCGAGCGTGGCCGAGCACAAGATCAAGAAGGGCCACGCCGGCACCGACGACGACAGCACCCCGACGATCGTGCTGGTGCGCAACCCGGACATCCTGCGCGATCTGGTCGAACGACGCGCCGCTGCCGGAGGCGCCCGACCGTTGCTGGTGGGCTTCGCCGCCGAGACCGGCGACGCCGAGCACACCGTGCTGGAGCTGGGGCGGGACAAGCTGCGCCGCAAGGGCTGCGACCTGCTCGTCGTCAACCAGGTGGGGGTCGGTGTGACCTTCGGGCGGGACGACAACACCGTCACCGTCCTGCGTCGCGACGGCGGCGAGCCGCGCACCGCCGGACCGGCCGACAAGGTCATCGTCTCGCACGCCGTCCTGGACGCCGTGGTCGAGGCGCTGGCGATAGACTGACCAACCCGGCCCGGGTCGACGGCCCGCAGGCCGGTCGACCCATCACCACAGCACAGGAGCACAGCCGTGTCGCGTCTGTTCACGTCCGAGTCCGTGACCGAGGGTCACCCCGACAAGATCTGCGACCAGATCTCCGACTCGATCCTGGACGCGATGCTCGCGCAGGACCCCCACTCCCGCGTGGCCGTGGAGACGATGGTGACGACCGGTCTGGTGCACGTCGCGGGCGAGGTGACGACCAGCGGGTACGTCGACATCCCGCAGATCGTGCGCGAGACGGTGCTGGGGATCGGGTACGACAGCTCCACCAAGGGCTTCGACGGCGCCTCGTGCGGGGTGGAGATCTCGATCGGCCAGCAGAGTCCGGACATCGCCCAGGGCGTGGACACCGCCGTCGAGTCGCGCACCGGCGCCGTCGACGCGATGGACAAGCAGGGTGCGGGCGACCAGGGCCTGATGTTCGGCTACGCCTGCGAGGACACGCCCGACCTGATGCCCCTGCCGATCCACCTGGCGCACCGTCTCGCCGAGCGGCTGACCGCGGTCCGCAAGGACGGGACGCTGCCCTACCTGCGCCCCGACGGCAAGACCCAGGTGACCATCGGCTACGACGGGGACCGTGCGGTCCGTCTGGACACCGTGGTCGTCTCCAGCCAGCACGCGGGCGACGTCTCCCTCGGCGGGCTGCTGGAGCCCGACGTGATCGAGCACGTGATCACCCCCGTCCTGGCCGAGCACGCGCCAGGCCTGGACGCGACGGACTTCCGGGTGCTGGTCAACCCCACCGGTCGCTTCGAGATCGGCGGCCCCATGGGCGACGCCGGGCTGACCGGCCGCAAGATCATCGTGGACACCTATGGCGGCATGGCCCGCCACGGCGGCGGCGCCTTCTCCGGCAAGGACCCCTCCAAGGTCGACCGGTCCGCGGCCTACGCCACCCGCTGGGTCGCGAAGAACCTCGTCGCCGCCGGCCTGGCCGGGCGCTGCGAGATCCAGGTGGCCTATGCCATCGGCAAGGCCCAGCCGGTCGGGCTCTACCTGGAGACCTTCGGCACCGAGAAGGCGCCGCTGGACGTGCTCCGACGCGCCATCGACGAGACCTTCGACCTGCGACCCGCCGCGATCATCGACGAGCTCGACCTGCTGCGCCCGATCTACGCCGCCACCGCGGCCTACGGTCACTTCGGTCGCTCCGGCGCCGAGGGCACCTTCCCCTGGGAGCGCACCGACCGCGTGGAGCGGCTGCAGCGCGCCGCGCACCGCTGAGGGGCGGCGTGTGCCGCGGTCGGCGCTCGGGTGACCCCGGGCGCCGACCGGCATACCGAGGACGCTCAACGGGGCTGACGCAGCATGCACCGCGCGTGCAGGTCGCCGTCGTGCAGGTGCCCGACGACCTGGAAGCCGTGCCGGGCGTAGAGCTGGACGTTCTCCTCGCGGTGGGTCTCCAGGTAGCCGGGCGTGCCCGTCGCGTCGAGGCGGGTCAGCCCGTCCCGGAGCAGGGCCGAGCCGATGCCCCGGCCCTGCATGCCGGGGACCACCCCGAGGGCGTGCAGGTGGACGTGCCGTGCCGGTGCGAGGTCGTCGTGGAGCTGCTCGTGCCGGGCGTTCAGCCGATGCAGCCGCACGATCGCGGGCAACCCCACGATCGGGACCAGCGGGACCATCCCGGACCGGACCGCCAGCGGCACGGTGATCCGGTGGTGCGGGGCGGGCACCCAGGTCGCGACCCCCAGCAGCTCGCCCGTGCCGGGGTGCTGCGCGACCCGCACGGTGCCGTGGCGCCGGCCGTTGGCCAGGACCGTGGCGAAGACGTGCGGCAGGCCCCGCAGGCGGCGCGCGCGGTGCCGCAGGGGATGGGCCAGCGAGGGATCGTCGGCGAAGGCCTCGGTGAGCAGCCGCCGGGCCGAACGGTTCTGATGGGGCTGAAGGTCGGCGATGAGCACGTCCACGGTCGCCCAGTGTGCCAGGCGCGCCACCAGGGGTGTGTCGGGCCCCTGCTGTAGGAATGGGCCCCATGGAGGCGCAGGACGGGCAGATCCCGGTGCAGGGCTCGGTGGCGGCGAGCACCGGTGAGCAGCTGTCCCTGCTGCGTGCCCACGTGCGGGGGGAGCGGTCCCTGCCCGGGCGGGACGCCTCGCGGGCCCTGGAGGACCCGGTGGCCGAGGTGCTGGTCGACGTGCCGCTGGCGCACCTGGACCGCCCCTTCGAGTACTCCGTGCCCGTCGAGCTGGCCGACGACGCGGTGCCGGGGGCGCGGGTGCGGGTCCGTTTCGCCGGGCAGGACGTCGACGGGTACGTCATCGCGCGCAAGGACCAGGCCGAGCACGTCGGGCGGCTGGCGTCGCTGCGACGGGTGGTCAGCCCGGAGCCGGTGCTGACCCACGCGGTGCTGGCGACCTGCCGGGACGTGGCCCGACGGTATGCCGGGACGGTGTCGGACGTGCTGCGGCTGGCGGTGCCCCCGCGGCACGCCGCCGCCGAGAAGGCCCTGACGAACGCCCACCCGGAGGGGGTGGAGCCGGCGCGGCCGGCGCGGCCGGAGCCGGGCGGATGGGTCGCGCTGCGGGCGGGCGAGGCATTGCTGCGGCACCTGGCAGAGGGGAGGACGCCGTTCGCCTGCTGGACGGCCACCCCGGCGGCGGCCGACCCGCGGCAGGACTGGCCGGCGCTGCTGGCCGTGGCCGCGGCCACGACCCTGTCGGCGGGGCGCGGGGTGATCCTCGTCGTCCCCGACCACCGGGACGTCGACCGGGTGGACGCGGCGCTGACGACGCTGCTGGGCAAGGGGTCTCACGTGCGGCTGACCGCGGCCCAGGGTCCGCAGGCGAGGTACACCGCGTGGCTGAAGGTGCTGCGGGGGCACGTGCGCTGCGTGGTGGGGACCCGGGCGGCGATGTTCGCGCCCGTCCACGACCTGGGCCTCGTGGCCTGGTGGGACGACGGCGACGACCTGCTCGTCGAGCCCCGCGCCCCTTATCCGCACGTGCGGGAGGTGCTGCTCGGCCGCGCGCGCCGGGAGGGGGCCGCCCTGCTCACCGGGGCCTACGCCCGCTCCGCGCAGGTGCAGCAGCTCGTCGAGGAGGGGGTGATGGCGGTCGTCGCCGGGGACGGGCCGGCGCTGCGGCGGGCGGCGCCGCGGGTGCTGGTCGCGGGCGAGGGACCCGAGCCCGAGCGGGACCAGGCCGCCGCCGTGGCCCGACTGCCGTCCGTGGCCTGGCGCACCGCCAAGACCGCGCTGGACACCGGGCCGGTGCTGGTGCAGGTGCCGCGACGCGGCTACGCGCCCACGCTGGCCTGTCAGACCTGCCGGGCGCCCGCGCGCTGCCCGTCCTGCCACGGACCCCTCGCGGTGGGGGGCCGGGACACCCCACCGCGCTGCCGCTGGTGCGGGACCACGGTGGCGGCCTTCGAGTGCCCCCGCTGCGAGGGGACCCGGCTGCGCGCCTCGGTGATCGGTGACCGGCGGACCGCCGAGGAGCTCGGCCGGGCCTTCCCGGGGACGCGGGTGATCACGTCCGGGGCGGGCGAGGTGGTGGCGCGCGTCGAGGCCGGCCCGGCCCTGGTCATCGCCACCCCGGGGGCCGAGCCCGTCGCCGAGGGCGGGTATGCCGCGGCGCTGCTCCTCGACGCCTGGGCCAGCCTGGACCGCCCCGACCTGGACGCCCCGCTGGAGGCGCTGCGCCGATGGCTCGGCGCGGCCGGGCTGGTGCGCGGGGCCGGTGCGGGTGGCGCCGTCGTGCTGTGCGGGGCGCCCACCGACGCGTCGCTGCCGCCCGTCGAGGCCCTGGTGCGCTGGGACCCGGGCTGGCTCGCCGCCCGCGAGCTGGCCGAGCGACGTGAGCTCGCCCTGCCGCCCACCACCGTGATGGCGCGCGTCGACGCCGAGCGCCACGCCCTCGCCGACGCGATGACCGCGATCGGGCTGGACGACGTCGTCGAGCGGCTCGGCCCGCTTCCCGCCCCGCCGCCACCCGCCCGCGGGCCCCGCGCGGACGAGCCCGTCCCGCGACACCGGATGCTGCTGCGCACCACCTCCGACCACGCGCTCGGGCTCGCCGACGCACTGCGCGCGATGCGGGCCACCCGGGCCGCGCGCAAGGAGCCGGAGCCGGTCCACGTCGTGGTCGACCCGCGTGACGGTCTCGTGTGAGAGCTCTGGACCGGCATACGGTGCAGGGGTGGACGAGCGGGTGAGTCGCAGGCGCACGAGCGCGATGGTCTTCGACCTGGGGCAGGTCCTGGTGGCGCGGGACCCGCTGCCGGCCATCGCCGCCGGGGTGGGACAGGACCGCGCCCGGGCCTTCCTGGCGGACGGCGAGGTCTTCGCGACGTACGACCGCGACCTCGACCTGGGCGTGCCCGTCGAGCAGGCGCAGGAGCGCGCGATCACCGCCCACCCGGGCTACGCCGACGAGATCCGTGCCTACGTCACGCACTTCGACCGGTCCTTGACCCAGATCAACGGCACGGTGCAGCTGCTGCGCGAGCTCTACGACGCGCGGGTGCCGCTCTTCGCCCTCGCCACCTGGTCGGCCGAGCTGTTCGAGACCCACGCCCGGCCACGATTCCCCTTCCTGGCGGGCTTCCTCGACGTCGTGGTGACGGGGGCCGAGGGGGTCGCCACGCCGGACCCGGCGATCTTCGCCGTGCTGGAGCGGCGGATGGGGATCGCGCTGACCGAGTGCTGCTACACCGACGACGACCCGCGCGACGTCCTGGTCGGGCGGGCCTGCGGGCTGGACGCCGTCACCTTCACCACGCCGGCGCAGCTGCGCGCGGACCTGCGCCGCCGCGGCGCGCCCGTCCGGCCCGCGTAGACTGACCCGAGCCAGCACCGCACCACCGCACCCCACCGCGAGGTCCACCGCATCGTGTCAGTCATGGACATCCGCCTGTTCGGCGACCCGGTCCTACGCACGCCCGCAGCCCCGGTCACCGACTTCGACGCCGAGCTGCGCGGCCTGGTCCAGGACCTCACCGACACCATGCTCGACGCCCCGGGGGCCGGGCTCGCGGCCCCCCAGCTGGGCGTGAGCCTGCGGGTGTTCACCTACGCCGTCGACGGGGTCGTCGGCCACCTGGTCAACCCCAGCCTGGAGCTGTCCCAGGAGCAGCAGGACGGACCCGAGGGATGCCTGTCGCTGCCCGGGCTGCAGCTGCCCACCCGCCGCGCGCTGCGCGTCGTCGCGACCGGTCAGGACATGCACGGCGAGCCGGTGCGGCTCGAGGGCAGCGAGCTGCTCGCCCGCTGCGTCCAGCACGAGACCGACCACCTCGACGGCGTGCTCTTCATCGACCGGCTCGACCCCGAGCAGCGACGGCTGGCGATGCGGGCGATCCGCGAGGCCGAGTGGTCCGGACTGGCCGCGCCCACCGTCAAGGTCAGCCCCCACCAGCAGCCCTCGCCGACGTCGCGGACCACCGCGGGCTCGGCCTTCGGACTCTAGGAGAGCCACCATGCGCGTCGTCTTCGCCGGCACCCCGGCCGTCGCCGTCCCCAGCCTGGAAGCGCTGCTGGGCTCCTCGCACGACGTGGTGGGTGTCCTCACCCGTCCCGACGCGCGCGCCGGGCGCGGCCGCACCCTCGTCTCGTCCCCCGTGCGGCAGGCCGCCGAGAAGGCGGGCGTGCCCGTCCTGACGCCCACCTCGCTGCACGACCCCGACGCCCACCAGGCGCTGCGGGACCTCGCCCCCGACTGCTGCCCGGTCGTGGCCTACGGCACCCTCGTTCCGCCGGAGGCGCTCGGCATACCGACCGCGGGGTGGGTCAACCTGCACTTCTCGCTGCTGCCCGCCTGGCGCGGCGCCGCCCCCGTGCAACGGGCCGTCATGGCCGGGGACGAGATCACCGGAGCCACGACCTTCCTGCTCGAGGAGGGGCTGGACACCGGGCCCGTGCTCGGGCGGATGACCGAGGCCGTGCGCCCCGACGACACCAGCGGGGCGCTGCTGGAGCGGCTGGCCGTGGCCGGCTCCGGCCTGCTCGTGGAGACCCTCGACGCCATCGAGGCGCGCACCATCACGGCCGTGCCGCAGACCGAGGACGGCGTCTCCCACGCTGCGAAGATCACCGTCGACGACGCGCGCGTGGACTGGACGCAACCGGCCTTCGCCGTGGACCGGCGGGTCCGCGGCTGCACGCCCGCGCCCGGCGCCTGGACGACCTTCCGCGGGGAGCGCCTCGGCCTCGGCGTCGTCTGCGTCGACCGGCGACCCGACCTGCGCGCGGGGGAGCTCGAGGCCGGCAAGCGCGAGGTGTGGGTCGGCACCGCGACCGCCGCGGTGCGCCTGTCGACCGTCCGCCCCCAGGGCAAGAAGGAGATGGCCGCCGCCGACTGGGCGCGCGGCGTGCGGATCACGGACGAGGACGTGATGGGTCGATGAGCGGCGCACGCGACGACGGGCCCGCCGCGAGCCGGCCCGGTCGGCGGCCACCGGAGCGCGGTGCCGACCGGGGGCCGGCCGGGGGCCCGGACCGGCCGCGCGGGCCGCGTGGCCCGCGGGCCCGCAGCGGCCAGCGCCCGTCGGAGCGCACCCGCACGGGCGACCCCGCCCGCTTCACGGCCTACACCGTCCTGCGCTCGGTCGACGAGGGCGGCTACGCCAACCTGGAGCTGCCGAGGCTGCTGCGCGGCACCGGACTGGGCGGCCGTGACGCGGCCTTCGCCACGGAGCTGACGTACGGCGCGCTGCGCTGGCGCGGGCTGTACGACGCGATCGTGGTCGACGCCTCCGGCCGGGGGACCGACGAGATCGACGCCCCCGTCCTGGACACGCTGCGCCTGGGCGCCCACCAGCTCCTCGGCATGCGCGTGCCCTCCCACGCCGCGGTGGGGGAGACCGTCGGCCTGGCCCGCGAGGTCAACGGCGCGGGCGCCGCCGGCTTCGTCAACGCCGTGCTGCGCCGGATCAGCGAGCGGACCCGCGAGGAGTGGCTCGCCCGGGTCGCGCCCCCGGGCGACGGACCGGACGCGCTGGCCGTGGCGCACTCGCACCCGGAGTGGGTGGTCCGTGGGCTGCGCAGCGCGCTCCTCGGCCACGGCGTCTGCGGGCCGGACGACGTGGCCGCCGAGCTCGGCGCCCTGCTGCGCGCCGACAACGACCCGCCCGAGGTCACCCTCGTCGCCCGACCAGGGCTCGTGTCGGTGGCCGAGCTCGTCGACCTCGGCGCCCGCCCGGCCCCCGGGTCACCTGTCGGGGCCGTCCTGCCCGCGGGAGACCCGGGCTCCTTGGCGCCGGTGCGGGACGGCCGGGCCGCCGTGCAGGACGAGGGATCGCAGCTGCTGGCGCTCGCCCTGGCGGCGGTCCCGGTGGCCGGCGACGGGTACGACGAGGAATGGCTCGACCTGTGCGCCGGGCCCGGTGGCAAGGCCGGGCTGCTGGCGGCGCTGGCCGTCGACCGGGCCTTCCTCACCGCCAACGAGATCAGTCCCCACCGCGCCGACCTGGTGGACCAGGCGCTGCGAGCCGCGCGGCGCGCCGGCGCCCGGGTCGAGGTGCGCGTCGGCGACGGCCGGCACGTGGGCGAGGACGAGCCGGGCCGCTACGACCGGGTCCTGGTCGACGCCCCCTGCACCGGCCTAGGGGCGCTGCGGCGGCGCCCGGACGCGCGCTGGCGACGCACTCCCGGTGACCTGGCCGACCTGGCCGTCCTGCAGCGGCAGCTGCTCGCGTCCGCGCTCGAGGCCACCCGACCGGGCGGGGTCGTCGGCTACGCGACCTGCAGCCCGCACGTCAACGAGACGGTGTATGCCGTGGCTGACGTCCTCAACGGGCGCGACGACGTCGAGGTCCTCGACGCGCGCGCCGCGGTCCAGGAGGTGGCGCCCGGGATCGAGCTGGCGGGGGAGGGGCCGCACGTGCAGCTGTGGCCGCACCGCAACGGCACCGACGCGATGTTCCTGGCCCTGCTGCGGCGCCGCGGCTGACGGGCCATCCGGCGGGCCGGCGCCCAGGCCACCACGATCACCCCCCAACCGATCGTCGGCATACGGCGTCATCAGGGGTATGACAGCCGCTAGCCTCGCCCCCGAGCGCCGAACGTGGATGGGGGGGATGACGGTGTCGACCCACGGTGCCACCACGGCCGAGGCCGCGGTGCACGACGCCTACCGGGCGCACTACGGCATGCTCGCCGGCTGGGCGGCCAGGCTGGTGAACGACCCGGACCTGGGCCACGACCTTGCGACCGAGGCCTTCGTGCGGCTGCTGCACCACATCGACTCGGTGTCCGAGCCCCGGGCCTGGCTGTACACCACCACCGGCAACCTGGTCCGGGACCACTGGCGCAAGCGGGGTCGGGAGGCCGAGGCCTACGAGAAGGTCCACCACGACCCCGGGGTCCCCCAGCCGGACGGGGCGTCGGTGCTCACGGTCCGGGAGGCGGTCCTCTCGCTCCCCGACCGCCTGCGCATGGTGGTCCTGCTGCACTACTTCGCCGACCTGCCCGTGGCCGTCGTCGCCCAGCAGCTCGGCAAGTCCACCGGCGCCGTCAAGCGCGACCTCTACGACGCCCGCGGGCGTCTGGCCCCTCTCCTGGACGGTGTGCGATGACGCCTGATCCTGCCGGAACCGGCCCCGACCGCCGTGACGACGACCCGGTCGCGGCGTTCTTCCGTGCGGAGCGCGAGCAGGTCGCCCCGCTGCCGGACGACGACCTGCGCTGGCGACGGATCGTGGCCGCCGGTCGCGGTGCCCGCACCGGTCGGTGGAGCCCCTGGGCTGTCGCCGCGTCCACGGCGGCGGCCGTGGCGCTCGCGGTGTCCGGCGGCGGCCTGCTGCACCGGGAGTCCGCGGACCCCGCCCGGACCGTGGCCGAGCGGGCCCGGGTCGGGCAGGCGCCGCCGAGCGACTTCGTCATCACCTCGGTGAGCCGTCCGGCCGGCGGCACGACCTATGCCCTCGGCCACGCCGTGTGCTCCGACTCCGGCGTCCGGTGCCCCGTGGTCGCGGCAGGCTCCGAGGGAAGCCCGTGGCGGGTGCGGGCCGTCCTCGCCGACCGTCCCGCTCCCGCGGCGACGACGGGCACCGACCGGTCCGGCGTCTGGTCCATCACCTTCGTCGACGCCGAGCGGGGCTGGGCCTTCGGCGGCGACCTCCTCGGCACCACCGACGGGGGTCGGACGTGGCGGTCGCTGGAGCATCCCGACGGGGTGGTGACCGACCTGGCGGTGACCCCGTCGGCGCCCGACCCGCTGGTCCTGGCCTCCGTGGACACCGCTGCCGGATCTGCCTCGTCGGTCGTCCGGCTGCGTCGCGGCGGCCTGGACGGCTCCCGCAGGACCTCCGACGTCGTGGTGCCCCTGGCTGCGAGCGGCTCGCCCCTGGCCTGGGCGCGGATCGCCCGGCGCGGCGACGAGGTCGTCGTGCTGCCCACCCCGGTCGCGAGCGGCTCCGGCACGGGCGGGGGCGTGGTCGACGCCCAGGGGCGCTATCGCTCCATCGCGCCCTCCGAGCAGGCCACGGGGTGCGAGCGCCCCACCTTGTGGGCGGCCTCGCCTGCCGGTCAGAGGGTGTACGCCCGCTGCGGTCTGCCCGCCGGCGCCCGGCCCAGCGACCAGGTGGCGCTGATGGTCAGTGCCGACGGCGGGCGCACCTGGGACTTCAGCGGGATCCCCACCCCGCCTGCGGGGTCGGTCGCCGGTGATCGCCGCCAGCTCATGGCCGCCCTCGACGACGGCGTGGTCCTCGTGGCGGCCGGTCCCTCCGGCCGGCTGCAGGTCCTGCGCCAGGCCCCGTCCGGCGCCGCCGAGGTCCCCGGGGCGCCTCGGTCCGCCACCGGGTGGCAGGCGCTGCGCGCCGAGGGGTCCGTCCTGACCGCCGTCCCCGCGGACTCCGGAACCTTTCACCTGAGCACCGATCGGGGACGCACCTGGCACGCCGTCACGGTGGCCGGGGGCAACCCACCGGGCCCGGGCTCCTGACCGGTCCGTCATCTCGTCCCGTCCCTCCGCACAGCAAGGATCCTCCGACCACATGACCTCCGTACCTGCTTCCTCCCCGGCACGCACCCGCCGTCCCGGGCGCACCCTCGCGGTCTCGAGCGTCGTGCTCGTCAGCCTCGGGCTGCTCCCGGGGGCCGTGGCCGCGCCCGCTCCCACGCCGGCTCCTGCGCCGGTCTCCCCGCTCGCCAAGGGCCTGCCCCCGGTCTGGCCCGAGGCCGGTGCGCCGATCCCGGCGGTGCCGACCATCACCTGGCAGCGCTGCGACGAGGCCGGCCAGCGCAAGCTGGGGCTGCAGTGCGCCACGGCCAAGGTTCCCCTGGACTACGCGCACCCGAGCAAGGCCAGCATCCTGATCGACCTGGTGCGGCACAAGGCCACGGCCCCCAAGTCCAAGGGCGCGGTCTTCGTCAATCCCGGTGGCCCGGGCAACGCCGCCACCGGCAGCATGGGTCGCTTCCTGGAGGTGCTGGGCACCCCGGTCACCTCGCAGTACGACGTGATCGGGATGGACCCCAGGGGCATCGGGGTCGACAGCCTGGCGGCCTGCTGGAGCGACAAGGAGGCCCCGGACAAGCCGGCGGGATTCCCGGTCACCCTGGCCGAGGCCAAGAAGCAGATCGCGCGGGACACCTTCGAGCGTCGGGCGTGCGACAAGGTCGGCCACCCGATCATCGACCACATGACCACCGGTGACGTGGCCCGGGACATGGACCTGGTGCGTCAGGCGGTGGGTGACCCGCAGCTGTCGTACTACGGCGTCTCGTACGGCACCGTCCTGGGGGCGACCTACGCCGCGATGTTCCCGACCAAGGTCCGTGGCCTGGTGCTGGACGGCGTGGTCAACCCGGTCGACTGGACCACCGGTCGGGGCGACCAGGGCACGCGCATCCCGAGCAGCCTGCGCACCGGTTCTGCCGCGGGCGCGGACGAGTCCCTGAAGGCGGCCTTCGCGGCCTGCGCCGCGGCGGGCAAGGCCCGGTGCCGCCACGGGGCGACCATCGCCGCGGAGTGGGACCAGCTGCTCGCGACGCTGGCCAAGGGGCCGGTGACCTCCGGGGGAGCGACCTACACCAGGACCGACACGATCGCCTCGGTCATGCCGAGCCTGTATGACGTCGACGCCATCCCGGCCCTGCTGGACTGGATCCACGACGAGTACCTCGCCGTGGTGAAGAAGTCGGCGCGCAAGGTCAGCAAGCCGCAGGTCCAGGGACTGGTGCCGCCTGCTCTGGGCCTGCCGAAGCCGGGTCCGGCCAAGCCCGCTCCGGCCAAGCCGGGTCCGGTGGTCAGCCCGACCACGGGGAACAGCGACGACTCGGTGTGGCGGGACACCTTCAAGCAGGCCGGGGTGATCTGCTCCGACGCGGTCAACCCCAAGGACCCGATGGTCTGGCACACGACGGCGACGGCGGCCGCCAAGACGTCGTGGTTCGCCCCGCTGTGGACCTGGCAGAGCTCGCTGTGCGCCGGGTGGCCGGGATCGCACGCGGACGCCTACTGGGGCCCCTTCGACGTGAAGCCGGCCCACCCGCTGCTCGTGGTGGGCAACCTCCACGACCCCGCGACGCCCTACGCCAACGCCAAGGCGGTGGCGGCGATGTCGCCCGGGGCGCGCCTGCTGACCGTCGACACCTTCGGCCACGCCGCCGGGGACCAGAGCCCGTGCGCGACCAAGGCGATGCAGAGCTACCTGCTCACCGGTGCCCTGCCGGCCGCGGGGACGGTCTGCAAGCCCGCCAAGCCGCTGTTCTGATCCGGTCCTGGATCTCGCGGTCGGGCCTGAGCACCTCAGGCCCGACCCCACCCCCGACAGGAGCCCCTGCCATGTCCCGACCCCGTCCTGCGGCCGTCCTCGCGGCTGCGGTCCTCTCCCTCGGCACCCTGGTCACCGCCGCGTGCGACGCGCCGTCCCCGGCGAGCGCACCGGCGCGGACCACCACGGGGTCTGCCGCACCCACGACCGGGCCCGAGGCCCCGGGGGCCGGCGACGCGGTGGGGGTGCTCGCCACCACGGCCACCTGGGAGCGCGGTCCCCGGATCCCCGTCCTCGCCGTCCCGGGGGTCGTCCACCACCAGGACTCCAGCGAGAGCACGGACCACCCCTATGCCATGAGGTGGCCCCAGGTCCCGTCGGCGACGGCCCTGGACCAGGCCGTCCGCGCGCAGGTGGAGGCGCTGCGCAAGGAGCACCTGGACCTGGAGGACGGCGAGGCGGAGCTGCACGTCGACGGCGGCGTCGTCGCCTGGTCGACGCAGGTCGCCGCGGTGCGGCTCACCGCGCTGGTGCCCCGGGGCGCTAAGGCGGCGATCACGCACACGACGACGTACGGCGGACGGGACGGCTCGTGGGCGGCCTCCTCCCAGGACCTCGTCGCCCCGGAGCAGCAGGCCGCCCTGGTGTCCGTCGTCCGCCACCGGCTCGGGCTGACGGACGAGCTGAAGGACGCCACGGCGAAGGACGTGCTCACCGACCTGACCGTGACCCCCCAGGGCGGCCTGCGGGTGGTGGTCGACGAGGGCGCGGTCGCCTCCGTGGACCGCGGGGTGCTGGCGACCGAGGTCCCCGCGGCGCAGGTGGCCCCGATGCTGTCCGACCGCGGGCGGCAGGTCGTCGCGGCCGTGCGGGCCGCCCCCGCGCCGGTGACGACCACCGCGGCGGCTCCTCCCGCCCCGACGCAGACCTCGGGCGCCGCGACGACGGCGCCCGCCCCGAGCACGGTGGACTGTCGGCGGCTCTCGTGCGTGGCCCTGACCTTCGACGACGGTCCGGGCCCATACACCGCCCGGCTGCTGGACGAGCTGTCGGCCGCGGGGGTCCGCGCCACCTTCTTCACCCTCGGCCAGAACGTGCAGGCGCAGCCCGACGTCGTCCGTCGGGCCGTCTCGGCGGGCATGGTCGTCGGCAACCACACGTGGGACCACCGGGACCTGCGGCGGCTGGACGCCTCCCAGCAACGACGGGAGGTCGAGGACACCGACCGGGTGCTGGGCCCGATCCTGGGGGCGGAGAGGCCCACGCTGGTCCGCCCGCCCTACGGCTCCTTCGACGCCACCACGAAGACGCTGGGTCACCCCCTCGTCCTGTGGGACGTGGACACGGAGGACTGGAAGAACCGCGACGTGGCGCAGACCACGCGGCGGGCCGTCGACGGCGCCCGGGCGGGGTCGATCGTGCTGATGCACGACATCCACCCCAGCACGGTGGAGGCCGTCCCGGGCATCGTGAGGGCGTTGCAGGCCAAGGGCCTGACGCTCGTCACCGTTCCCGAGCTGACGGGTCCCCTGGCTCCCGGCGCCGTGGTCTTCCGCCAGGGGCGGGGGCACTGAGCGGCTCCTGGGTAGGCTGAGCGGGTGCAGATCTCGCCCAGCATCCTGTCCGCCGACTTCGCCAACCTGCAGACCGAGCTCGACCGCATCAGCGGCGCGGACTGGGCCCACGTCGACGTGATGGACGGTCACTTCGTGCCCAACCTCACCCTCGGGCTGCCCGTCGTGGAGGCGATCTGCCGGGTCAGCCCGGTGCCCGTCGACTGCCACCTGATGATCGAGGACCCCGACCGGTGGGGTCCGCGCTACGTCGAGGCGGGCGCGCGGTCGGCCACCTTCCACGTGGAGGCGGCGCGCGACCCGCGGGCGCTGGCCCGGGCGCTGCGGGCCGCGGGTGGCCGTGCCGGGATGGCGCTCAAGCCGACCACCCCGTGGGCGCCGTACGCCGAGCTGCTGCCCGAGCTGGACATGGTGCTCGTGATGACCGTCGAACCGGGCTTCGGGGGTCAGGCCTTCATGGCCGACCAGCTGCCCAAGGTGCGCCAGGTGCGGGAGGCCGTCCGGCGCCACGGCGGTGAGGTCTGGGTCCAGGTCGACGGCGGGGTCTCGGCGCGCACCATCGAGGAGTGCGCCGAGGCGGGGGCGGACGTCTTCGTGGCGGGTTCGGCGGTGTACGGCGCGCAGGACGCCGCGGCGGCGGTGGCGGAGCTGCGCGGGCTGGTGGCGCGCCACCGGCACTGACCGCGGGGACCACTCCGGCCGAACGTCACGATTTGCAGTGGTATGCCTACTATCCGTTGATATAGGGTCGATCTCCGGATCGAGCCGATCGACGAGGGGGCCTTGTGGGCAAGGGCGAGGAGGACGGGCGACGCCTGCCCGCGCCGGTGCGCACCCCCAGGCCGGGGGAGGGGCGGTTCCTGCTGGTCCCGCGTCCTGGACGACGCCGCAACCGCGTGACGGTGAGCCGTAGGGTGTAGCGGATGAAGACCTTCGACCAGCTGTACGCCGAGCTCTGCGACAAGGCGACCACGCGCCCGCCGGGCTCCGGGACGGTCGCGGAGCTGGACCGCGGGGTCCACTTCATCGGCAAGAAGATCGTCGAGGAGGCCGCCGAGGTGTGGATGGCCGCCGAGCATGAGGGCGACGACCGGGCCGCCGAGGAGATCAGCCAGCTGCTCTACCACCTGCAGGTGCTGATGGTGGCCAGGGGCATCACCCTCGACGACGTCTACGCCCACCTCTGAGCAGGAGTCCTGATGCTGCGCGTCGCCATCCCCAACAAGGGGTCCCTGTCCGAGTCCGCCGCCACGATGATGCGGGAGGCCGGTTATGCCCAGCGGCGCGATGCCAAGGAGCTCGTGCTCACCGACGCCGACAACGGTGTCGAGTTCTTCTACCTGCGCCCGCGCGACGTCGCCGTGTACGTCGGGGAGGGCACCGTCGACCTGGGCATCACCGGCCGGGACCTGCTCCTGGACTCGGGCTCCACGGCCGAGGAGGTGCTCCCGCTCGGCTTCGGGGGCTCGACCTTCCGGTTCGCGGCGCCGGCGGGGACCATGGGCTCGGTGCCGGACATCGCGGGGCGGCGTGTCGCGACGTCGTACGCCGGGCTGGTGCAGTCCCACCTGCGCGAGCGGGGCGTCCAGGCCTCGGTGGTCCGGCTGGACGGGGCCGTCGAGACGGCGGTCACCCTCGGCGTCGCCGACCTGATCGCCGACGTCGTGGAGACCGGGACGACGTTGCGCAACGCCGGGCTCGAGGTCTTCGGCGAGCCGATCCTGCGCTCCGAGGCCGTTCTCGTGCGCCGCTCCCAGGGGGCGACCGCGGACCCCGGCGCCGTGGAGACGATGATCCGACGGCTGCAGGGGGTCCTGGTGGCTCGGCAGTACGTGCTCGTGGACTACGACTGCCCGGCCGACCTGGTCGACGCCGCGACCGCGGTGACCCCCGGCCTGGAGTCGCCCACCGTCTCCCCGCTGCGCGATCCCGCCTGGGTGGCCGTGCGGTCCATGGTCCCGCGCCGGCGCACCAACGCCGTCATGGACGAGCTCTATCGCATCGGCGCCCGCGCCATCCTGGTGACCGACATCGCCGCCTGCCGGCTCTGAGCACCCAGGGGAGGCCCTGCGACCCGGACGGACCCGGGCGCGGGCTCGGGTCCGTCGGCCCGAGGACCTCCAGGTCGCCCGGCGGCCCTAGGATCGGGGGGTGCCGAGCCTCGAGGACCCCGCCCCCTCGCCCTACGACCCCTTCGTCCCCCGCGCCGGGCGCCTGATGGCCCTCGCGGCCGGTGTCGCCGGGCTGCTGCTGTTCTGCGTGCTGGCCGCGCTGGTGCCGGGAGGGCCCCGAGGCTTCGGCGTCATGGACCGGTTGCTGCTCGTCGGCTGCGGGCTGGGCATCGCCCTGCTGCTGGCGCGGTACGCCGCGATCCGCGCCGACCCGAGCGAGGAGGGGCTGCGGGTGCGCAACCTGTTCGCCGCCCGGGACATCCCCTGGGGGGACATCGAGCAGGTGCGCTTCGGGCACGGGGACCCCTGGGTGCGGGTGCTGCTGCACGACACCGAGGAGGTCGCCGTCATGGCCATCCAGCGCGCCGACGGACTCGGATCCCGCTCCGAGGCAGCGCGACTCACGGCCCTGGTCCAGGCCCACCAGGGCCGGGGCGACGTCCCGTAGGCGCCCTCGGCACCTTGGTCAAGTCGCCTCCGGAGCCGCGGGCCCGTGGATAGGGTGACCGCGTGGATCGTCTCGAAGCTGTAGTCCAGCCCTACGACTGGGGCTCCCGCTACGTCATCGCCGAGCTGCAGGGGCGCCAGACCCCCTCCCCGGGCCCCGAGGCGGAGCTCTGGGTGGGCGCGCACCCGGCCGCGCCGGCGCTGCTGGAGCGCGAGGAAGGGCTCACCACCCTCCACCGGGTGATCACGGCCGACGCCCCCGGCGAGCTCGGCCCACGCTGCCACGAGCGCTTCGGCGACCGGTTGCCCTTCTTGCTCAAGATCCTCGCCGTCGAGAAGGCCCTGTCCATCCAGGTGCACCCGACCCGTGAGCAGGCCGCCGAGGGCTTCGCCCGGGAGGAGGCCGCCGGGATCGCCCCCCGCGACCCCACCCGCAACTACAAGGACGACTGGCCCAAGCCGGAGATCCTGATGGCGCTCACGCCGTTCGAGGCGCTGGCCGGGTTCCGCCCGGCGCAGGAGAGCGCCCGGCTGCTGGCGCTCCTGGAGGTGCCCGAGCTCGACGAGGTCGAACGGCTGCTGCGCGACGGCGGGCAGGACGGCCGCGACGGCCGGCTGGAGGCCCTGACCCGGTTGCTCCACTGGCCCGCCGCCCAGCGCCAGCGGCTCACCGCCGACGTCGAGTGGCGGTGCGGCGAGCTCGCCGAGGACGAGAGCCTGGACGCGCAGGACCGCGCCACCTTCGGCGTCGGGGTCCGCATCGCCCGGCAGTACCCCCGGGACATGGGGCTCGTCTGCGCGCTGCTCCTGCAGCACGTCACCCTGCAGCCGGGGGAGGCGATCTACCTCGCGGCCGGCGGGCTGCACTGCTACCTGCAGGGGACCGGGGTCGAGCTGCTCGCCAACTCCGACAACGTGGTGCGAGCCGGCCTGACCAGCAAGCACATCGACGTCGACGAGCTGCTGCGCCTCCTTGACCCTACGGTCGTGGTGCCCCGGCTGCAGCCGGTCCCGGTGGCGCCGGACGTGGTGCGCTACGAGACGCCGGCGCCGGAGTTCGAGCTCGACCGCTGCCTGGTCGACGGCGAGTGCGCGGTGCCCGGCGACGGCGGCCCACGGCTGCTGCTGTGCCTCGGGGGCGACCTGGTCCTCGTCGACGGCGACGGCGCGGAGCTGCACCTGTCCCGCGGGGACACCGCGTATGCCGGGGCGGGCGACGGCGGCCTGCGGCTGCGTGGCCGCGGCGACGTGGTGGTCGGCTCGATGGGCGCGTGACCTCCGGCATACCTGCTGCCTCGACGCCCTGTCGCTCCACCGCAAGGGGGGGAACGGGCGCCGGGGTGCCGACCGCTGCGTCGCTAGGATGACGCGGGCCGGAGGGACCGGCCGGCAAGGAGCACGCAGATGGCGCTGTGGACGCTGCACAACGACGGGGTTCTCGAGCCGGGGGCGGTGGTCGCACCGCACGAGCGACTCGGCTGGGGCCGGACCATCGGGCTGGGTGCGCAGCACGTCGTGGCGATGTTCGGTGCGACCTTCGTCTTCCCGATCCTCATGGGGCTCGACCCGCAGCTCGCGGTCCTGATGAGCGGCGTCGCCACGCTGGTCTTCCTCGCCCTGGTGCGGGGCCGGGTGCCGAGCTATCTCGGGTCGTCGGCGTCGTTCGTGGGTGTCGCGACGGCGATCCACGCCGCGGGTGGGTCGCCGGCGCACGTGTCCGGGGCGATGCTCTGGTGCGGCGTCGCCCTGCTGGTCGTGGGGCTGGTCATCCACCTGGCCGGTGCCTCGGTCGTCCACCGCACCCTGCCGCCCGTGGTGACCGGCGCCGTGGTCATGCTGATCGGCTTCAACCTGGCGCCCGTGGTGGCCCGGACCTACTGGCCGCAGGACCAGTGGGTGGCGCTCGTCGTCATGCTCGTCGTGGTGCTGCTCAACGTGGGCGTGCGGGGCTTCCTGTCGCGGATCGCGATCTTCCTGTCGCTGCTGATCGGCTACCTGCTGTCGTGGGTGCTGGACCGGGTGACCGGGCCGATCATGAGCTTCCAGCCCGGAGCCGTGTCGCCCGCCAACCCGACCGGCGTCGTCGAGCACCTGCGCGTCGACTGGTCGGCGGTGGCGGCGGCGCCGTGGTTCGGCTTTCCGCCGCACACGTCCGGCACGGTCGTCGGCTGGCACCTGCCGCAGCTGTCCTGGACCTACGCGCTGCTCGCGCTGCCCGTGGTCATCGCCCTCGTCGCCGAGAACACCGGGCACGTCAAGGCGGTCGCCGAGATGACCGGCACCCCGCTCGACCGGGAGATGGGACGCGCGATCATGGCCGACGGGCTGGGCTCGATGCTCGCCACCGGGGTGGGTGCCGGGCCCACCACGACCTATGCCGAGAACATCGGTGTCATGGCCGCGACCCGCGTCTACTCCACCGCGGCCTACGTCGTGGCCGCGCTGGTGGCCATCGGGTTCGGCTTCTCCCCGAAGCTCGGCGCCGTCATCGCCGCGACGCCCGGCGGGGTGCTCGGCGGGATCTGCGTGGTGCTGTACGGCATGATCGGCCTGCTCGGCGCCAAGATCTGGAAGGAGAACGGCGTCGACTTCGGCAACCCGGTCAACCTCGTGCCGGTCGCCGCGGGCATCATCATCGGCATCGGGGACACCTCGCTGCGGATCACCCCGGACCTCACCCTCGGCGGCATCGCCCTGGGCACCGTCGTCACCGTGGTCCTCTACCACCTGGCCCGCGCCGTCGCGCCGAGGGCGCTGCGGGAGGAGGCGGACCGGGCGGGTGGGACGAACCTGGTCCTGGACACCCCCGGCATGTACGTCGACGAGGACTACGTCGCGGGCGGCGGGTCCACCGGGCCCACGGTGCCGCCGGCCCGGTCGCTCGAGACCGGAGCGCCCGACGCACGCTGACCGCCTGCGACCTCACCAGCTGCGGGGCGGGGAGCGTCGTCGCCGAGATCGGTCACGAGCACCTGCCGGACGTGGTGCTGGGCGTCGTCGAAGCTCAGCCCCAGCACCTGCAGCAGGTCGACGACGATGGACCGCAGCTGGGCGCGGATCACCTCGGCCGACAAGGTGGCGTCCGGGTCGGGCGTGCGGGTGAGCCGGCCGATCTCGAGCAGCTCCGGCTCCAGGCTGTCCGAGAGTCGGCCGGCGCTGAGGGCATCGGCCATGTGGTCCACGGCGTCCGCGAGCCGGTCGATGGCGGCCACGTAGCGGTCGGGGACGTGCTCGCCGTTCTGCAGGGCGACGGTGGCCCGGCGGATCAGCACCCGCGCGTTGCGGATCGCGCGGTCCATCGGCTCCATGAGGTTGGCGACCTCCGCCACGGCCGGCCGGTGCCGTCGGTGGAAGGGAGAGACCCGCATCACCTCGAGGCTGTCCGCGGAGAAGCCGCGCAGGGCGGTGAGGTCCTTCTCCGTGGAGCGGGCGGCGCCCAGCGCGTCCTCGCACGCGTCCAGGTCGTCGTCGCGCAGCGAGGTGGACGTCTCGTGGAGCAGGTCCCCGAGCGCGTCCAGGATCTTGCCGGCCTGGCTGCGGGGACGCACGAGCGACGAGCTGGGCACGAACGACGCGAACACCAGCGCGACCACGGACCCGAGGAGCGCCTCGAACCAGCGCCCGAAGGCCCCGCCGGGAGCTGCCGAGAGCAGGGCGACGATCATGCCCTGGATGCCGGCCTGGTTGGCCATGAGCTGACCCGCGCCGAGCAGCGTGGCGGTCATCATCCCGGTCGCCACGATCAGGAAGACCTGCAGCGGTCCGATGCCGAAGAGGTGCACGAAGCTCTCGCCCACGAAGGCCCCCACCGCCACCCCGATGGTGATCTCCACCGCGCGCCGCAGCCGCTGGCCGTAGGTCATCCCCAGGGCGACGATGGCGGCGACGGGTGCGAACAGCGGTGACCTGATGTGGAAGACGTGGTGCGCCAGGGAGTATGCCGCGGCAGCGCCGACCGAGCACTGGGCGATGAAGAACAGCCGCTGGCGCAGCCGGCGCCCGCTGCGCAGCACGCCGCGGCGGGTCACGCGCGCGGACGAGCGGCCCACCTGGACGGCGCGGCCGCCCCAGTCGGTCCTGAGGTCGGGCTCGGGCCGCACGGTCAGCTCTGCTTGCGGGCCGTGCGGCCGGTGCGTCCGGCCGTCGACCGGGCGACGGTGTCCATCATGTCCTTCGATTCCTTGCCCACCGCGTCAGTCTCGCGTATCCACCTGGACGTCGGCGTGATCTCGGACCGGGTCGTCGGCCAGCAGCGCGTCCTCCTGCCGGGCCCACCGCTCCCAGTGCGGGGCGTAGGCCTCGCCGTCGCGGTCCAGGCCTCGGCGCCGCCGCAGCGGCGCGGGGGCCTGGAGCCAGAGGAGCGCGCTCAGCCAGGGCCGGATCGCGCGGGTGCCTGCACCGACCCCCTCGAGGACGAGCCAGGTGGTGTCGTGGGGGATCTCGACGAGGCCGCCCGGGCGGTCGGCGAGCCAGTCCCACCGCCGGTAGCACCCGGCGCGTCCCTGGCCGAGCGGGACCAGAACGCTCTCGGCGAGCGCCGGTGCCGTCCGGACCAGCCCGTCCCAGCCCGGGCAGGCGTCGTCGAGGTGGAGGACGACCGGGTCCGCCCCGTCGACGCGCAACCGGTCCGTGATCGCTGCGGCGAGGGTCGTCTTGCCGGACCCGCTGCGGCCGTCGACGGCGACGACGGTCGCGGCGCCGCACCGTGGGCCCCGCTCCCGGGTGAGGGCGAGCAGGTCGGTGACCGCCCGGGAGACGGTCGTGCTGGTCATGGGCTTCAGGGTAGTCCGGGAGGCAGGACGCGGCGTCGTGGTCGCTCGCCGAGCCGTTGCCGAGACGACCGCGGGGTCCGGTCGACGACGACCTAGCATCGGACCATGAGCGTCGCCACCCGTGTCATCCCCTGCCTCGACGTCGACGCCGGCCGCGTCGTCAAGGGCGTCAACTTCGCGAACCTGCGGGATGCGGGGGACCCGGTCGAGCTGGCGCGCGCCTACGACGCCCAGGGTGCGGACGAGCTGACCTTCCTCGACGTGACGGCGAGCAGCGGGAACAGGGCGACGACCTACGACATGGTCGGCCGGTGCGCCGAGCAGGTCTTCATCCCGCTGACCGTCGGCGGGGGAGTGCGGACCGTGGAGGACGTGGACCGGCTGCTGCGGGCCGGCGCGGACAAGGTGGGCATCAACACCGCCGCCATCGCTCGCCCCCAGGTGATCGCGGAGATCGCCGACCGCTTCGGCGACCAGGTGATCGTCCTGTCGGCCGACGTCCGGCGGCGCCGCGACGAGCAGGGTCGGGCGACGGGGGAGTTCGAGGTGACCACCCACGGCGGGCGGCAGGGCACGGGACTGGACGCGGTCGAGTGGTGCGCCCGTGCCGCGCGGCTGGGGGCCGGGGAGATCCTGCTCAACTCCATGGACGCCGACGGCACCCGGGACGGCTTCGACCTGGAGCTGGTGCGGCTGGTGCGCGAGGCCGTCACGGTGCCGCTGGTCGCCAGCGGCGGGGCGGGCCGACTGGAGCACTTCGCACCGGCCGTCGACGCCGGGGCCGACGCGGTGCTGGCTGCGAGCGTCTTCCACGACGGCGACCTGACGATCGGCCAGGTCAAGGCGTCGCTGCGGGAGGCGGGTCACCAGGTCCGCTGAGGACCTCCGCCCGGCGGCGCGACGAGCGGGTATGCCGCGCCCGACCTTCCGGCACACCCGCTCGTCGCGTCAGGTCACAGCCCGCGGGGCGTGCCGCGGTGGGCCGCGACGGCGGCCGGCGGACCGGTGACCTCCACGTGGGCCGCCTCGCCTCGCCCCGACAGGTGGAGCAGCAGGTCGCCCGGGCGGCCGGTGAGGGTCACGCTGCCCGCGTCGGTCGGCGCGTGCAGCAGCCCCTCGCCGAAGCCCTCGCAGGTCACCCGCACGCCGACCTTGGCGCGCAGCAGGAGGAGGCGACCCATCGTGGTCAGCAGACCCCACAGGGCCCGCTCCAGCTCGGGGGTCACCGGCACGGACGCCGCCGGGGTCTGGGCCCGCAGGACGTCCTCGTGGTGGATGTAGTACTCCACCAGGTTGGCCCGCTCGTCCACCGCGGGGATCCGGGTCACGGCGTAGGCCGGCGGCCCGAACCGCACCAGGTCCACCAGCTCGGGCCAGGGGCGCGCGGCGTACTCCGCCTGCACCTTGCGGGTCCAGGGGGCGAGCGGGGGCAGAGCGATGCCGGGGGCGGCGTCGGGGCGGCGGTCGCGGGTGGCGAGGTGGGCCGCCAGGTCGCGCGTGGTCCACCCCTCGTTGAGGGTGGGCGCGTCCGGCCCGAGCCGGTCGAAGGCGTCGCAGAGGGCCTGGCGCTGGGCGTGGGCGAGTCTGGTCATGCGTCTACTCTCGCACCGGCCGGCCCACCTCGGCACCCCGGCGGCCGCCCGACCCGGACCGGGTCGTCCGGTCCGGCCAGCCCGGGCCAGCCTCCCGGCGGTCCGGACGGCGACCGCGACGTGGCGACGAGACGAGACGGTCACCGGCGCGCGGCGGGTCACTTGGCACAATGACGCCCGTGCACCCCGACCCGCAGCCTTCCGGCATACATCCCGACGTCCTCCCGGCCGACCTCGCCGCCCGCCTCAAGCGCGACGAGCACGGCCTGGTCGCCGCCGTCGTCCAGCAGCACGACACCGGCGAGGTGCTGATGCTCGGGTGGATGGACGACGAGGCGCTGCGCCGGACCCTGACCGAGGGCCGCGTGACCTTCTGGAGCCGCAGCCGCCAGGAGCACTGGCGCAAGGGCGACACCTCCGGGCACTCCCAGTGGGTGCGGACGGTGGCCGTGGACTGCGACGGGGACGCGCTGCTGGTCCGCGTGGACCAGGTCGGCGCCGCCTGTCACACGGGGGACCGGACCTGCTTCTTCACCGACCTGGGCGCGGTCCCGGGCACCCGGCCGGAGACCACCGCATGAGCGCGCCCACCCCCGACCTGTCCTTCGGCGTCACCTGGCCGGACCTGCCGACCTTCCGCGACCTCGCCCAGGACCGCCGGGTCGTCCCGGTCGTGCGCCGGCTGCTCGGCGACGCCGAGACCCCGCTGTCGGTCTACCGCAAGCTCGCCCGGGACCACCCCGGCTCCTTCCTGCTCGAGTCGGCCGAGCACGGCGGCGTGTGGAGCAGGTACTCCATCGTCGGCGCCCGCGCCCTCGCGACCCTGACCGAGCACGACGGCCATGCCCGGTGGCTGGGGCAGGTGCCCGCCGGGCTGCCCACCGAGGGCATCCCCGTCGAGGTGCTGCGCGACACCCTCGCCCTGCTCGGCACCGAGCCGCTGGCCGGGCTGCCGCCGCTGACCGGCGGCCTGGTCGGGTTCATCGGCTACGACGCCGTCCGCCGCTGGGAGCGGGTGCCCGAGCGGGCGCCCGACGAGCTGCACCTGCCCGAGCTGGCCATGATGCTCGCGACCGACCTGGCGGTCTTCGACCACGGGGACGGCTCGGTCCTGCTGGTGGCCGCCGCGATCGACGTCGACGGCACCGACGACCGGGTCGACGAGGCGCACGCCGGGGCCGTGGCCCGCCTGGACCGGATGGTCCGCGACCTGGCGCAGCCGGCACCCTCCACGGTCGCCGTCGTCGAGCCGGTCCGACCGGAGGCGACGAGCAACGTCACCGAGGCGGACTTCCGCGCCATGGTCGAGGCCGGCCAGGAGGCGATCCGGGCCGGGGAGGTCTTCCAGGTCGTCCTGTCCCAGCGGTTCACCGTGCCCTGCCCGGCCGACGCCCTGGACGTCTACCGCGTCCTGCGCGCCTCCAACCCCAGCCCCTACATGTACCTCCTGCGCTGCCCCCACCCCGACGGCGGCAGCTACGACGTGGTCGGCTCCAGCCCCGAGGCCCTGGTCAAGGTCACCGGCGACCGCGTCATCACCCACCCCATCGCCGGCTCCCGGCCCCGCGGCGCGACGCCGGAAGAGGACGTGCGGCTCGAGCAGGAGCTGCTCGCCGACCCCAAGGAACGCTCCGAGCACGTCATGCTCGTCGACCTGTCCCGCAACGACCTCCAGAAGGTCTGCGACGCCGGCTCCGTCGACACCGTGGAGTTCCTGCAGGTGCGCCGCTACAGCCACATCATGCACCTGGAGTCCACCGTCGTCGGGCGGCTCCGGGAGGGCCTGGGGGCCTATGACGCGCTCGCCGCGACCTTCCCCGCCGGCACCCTGTCCGGCGCACCGAAGCCGCGGGCGCTCGCCCTCATCGACGAGCTCGAGCCCAGCCGCCGCGGGCTGTACGGCGGCGTCGTCGGCTACCTCGACCTGCACGGCGACCTGGACATGGCCATCGCGATCCGCACCGCCCTCGTCCGCGACGGGGTCGCCCACGTCCAGGCCGGTGCCGGGGTCGTCGCCGACTCGGTGCCCGAGACCGAGCGCCGCGAGACGGTCACCAAGGCCGCGGCGGCGCTGCGCGCGGTGGCGGCCGCGACCGGGCTCCGCGCGCCGTGAACCACCCCCAGCCCCCCGTCCGGCCGGGCGACCCGACACCTGACGACCCCCGACACGACGACCCCCGACCGGACGACCCGCGAGCCGCGGGCGGTGACGCCCCGCCCACGACTCCCGGCACAGCCGGGCGGCACCCGACCCGCTCGGTCCTGCTGCTCGCCGCCCTCGGCGCGGGCCTGGTGCTCGCCCTGATCACCCAGACCTGGGCCACCGGCAGCTCCACCGAGGCCCTGGTGCCCGGGTCGGCGATCAGCGCCACGGGCTCGGCACTGGTCCCGCTCGCCGGGGCCCTGGCGCTCGCCGCCGCGGCCGCCGCGGTGGTCTCGGTCACCGCCGGTCGGATCGTGCGCCGGCTGGCCGCCGCCGCCCTGCTGCTGGCCGGTCTCGGCTGCGCCGTCGCGGTGGCGTGGTTCCTGCGAGACCCGTCCGCACCCCTGGCCGCCGACCTCGCGGCCCGCACCGGCCGCACCTCCCCGCCCCAGGTGGCGGCCCACCCGACCTGGGGCGCCTGGGCCGCGCTCGCGGCGACCGCGCCGCTGCTCGTCGCGGGTGTCCTCGCCCTGGCACGGGCCGACCGGACCCGCGGGCTCTCCCGGCGCTACGACGCGCCGACCGCGCGGCCGGTGAGCGACGCCACCGGCACCACGACCGTCCGGGAGCTGTCGCTGTGGGATCGTGTGACGCAGGAGCACGACGACGAGCCGCCTCCGACGGCGACCTGACACAATGACGGTCGGCGCCGCAGCCGCGGACCGTCCGAGCAGGACGCACCGGCCGGCGCACCCGGACCGCACCACCCAGCACGCACCCGAACGCACGAGCAGGAGCCACGATGCCCGACCGTCCCGATTCCGTCCCGTCCGCCAACGAGCGGGTCACCCACGACAACCACGGTCAGTCGATGGCGTCCTGGGCGGCCGTCGGGGTCCTCCTGCTCGGCGCCGTGATCCTCGCCGTCGCCGTGGTGCTGCTCAACTTCTGGATGATCGGCCTGGGCGTCGTGCTGCTGGCCCTGGGGCCGGTCGTGGGGATCGTGATGGCCAAGGCGGGCTACGGCGCCGGCGGTGCCAAGGACTCCTTCACCAACAGCCCGCACCACCGCTGACGCGGCGATCCGCGGTCGCATCGACCCAGGTCGTGGGCCGGTCCGTGGAACGATTGGATGCGTACCCGAGCGCATGGCTAGCCTGACCCCGTGGCCTCCGTACTCGATGACATCGTCGCCGGCGTCCGCGCCGACCTCGCCGAGCGGCGCGAACGGATCCCGCTCGACGCCCTCCAGGAGCGCGTGGCCGGGACGCCGGCGGCCCGGGACGCCCGGGCCGCGCTCGCGGTCGGCCGCACCGAGGGCGTGCGCGTCATCGCCGAGGTCAAGCGGTCCAGCCCGAGCAAGGGCGCGCTGGCGCTGATCGCCGACCCGGCCGGTCTCGCGGCGGACTACGAGGCCGGTGGCGCCACGGTGATCTCGGTGCTGACCGAGGAACGACGCTTCGGGGGCAGCCTGGCCGACCTGGACGCCGTCCGCGCCCGGGTCGACGTGCCGCTGCTGCGCAAGGACTTCATGGTCGACCCCTACCAGGTGTGGGAGGCGCGGGCCCACGGCGCCGACGTCGTCCTGCTCATCGTCGCCGCCCTGGAGCAGCAGGTGCTGATCTCGCTGCGCGAGCGCGCCGAGTCCCTCGGCATGACCGCGCTGGTCGAGGTGCACGACGAGGAGGAGGCCCGTCGCGCCCTCGACGCCGGGGCCTCGGTCATCGGGGTCAACAACCGCAACCTCAAGACCCTGCAGGTCGAGCGGACGACCTTCGGCCGGGTCGCGCACCTGCTGCCCGACACCGTCGTCCGGATCGCCGAGTCCGGCGTCCGCGGCCCCCACGACGTGATGGACTTCGCACGGGCGGGCGCCGACGCCGTCCTGGTCGGTGAGTCGCTCGTCACCGGCGGCCAGCCCCGCGAGGCCGTCGCCAACCTGCTGGCGGCCGGGGCCCATCCCGCGCTGCGTCACTGAGCCGGCGAGGAGGACCCCGTATGCCGCGCACCCACCGCTCCCCGAGCGACGCCGGCCCCGGCGAACCGATCGGCCGCTTCGACGAGTTCGGCGGGCGCTACGTCCCCGAGGCGTTGATCGCCGCCCTGGAGGAGCTCGACGAGGAGCGGCGCAAGGCCTGGGCCGACCCCGGGTTCGTCGCCGAGCTGCAGCAGCTGCAGCGCAGCTACACCGGCCGCCCCAGCATCATCACCGAGGTGCCGCGCTTCGCCGAGCACTGCGGGGGAGCGCGCGTCCTCCTCAAGCGCGAGGACCTCAACCACACCGGCTCCCACAAGATCAACAACGTCCTCGGGCAGGCCCTGCTCACCCGGCGGATGGGCAAGACCCGGGTCATCGCGGAGACGGGTGCCGGCCAGCACGGCGTCGCCACCGCCACGGCAGCCGCGCTCATGGGGCTGGAGTGCGTGGTCTACATGGGCGAGCGGGACACGGAGCGCCAGGCGCTCAACGTCGCTCGGATGAAGCTGCTCGGCGCGACCGTCATACCGGTCAGGCACGGCTCGCGCACCCTCAAGGATGCCGTCAACGAGGCCTTCCGCGACTGGGTGGCCAACGTCGACAGCACCCACTACGTCCTGGGCACCGTCACCGGGCCGCACCCCTTCCCCGAGATGGTGCGCGACTTCCACAAGGTCATCGGCGAGGAGGCCCGCGCCCAGGTGCTCGAGCTCACCGGCCGCCTGCCCGACGTGGTCTGCGCCTGCGTCGGCGGCGGGTCCAACGCCATGGGCATCTTCCACGCCTTCGTCCCCGACGAGGGGGTCCGGCTGGTCGGCCTGGAGGGTGGGGGAGAGGGTGTCGGGTCCGGCCGCCACTCCTCGCGGTTCGCGACCGGCACCCCGGGTGTCCTGCACGGCGCGTTCACCTACCTGCTGCAGGACGACGAGGGGCAGACGATCGAGTCGCACTCGGTGTCCGCGGGCCTGGACTACCCCAGCGTCGGCCCGGAGCACGCGGCGCTGCACGCCTCCGGCCGGGCGACCTACCTGCCCGTGACCGACGACGAGGCGATGGAGGCCTTCTCGCTGCTCGCGCGCACCGAGGGCATCCTGCCCGCCATCGAGTCCAGTCACGCCCTCGCCGGCGCGATGCGCCTCGGCCGGGAGGTCGGACCTGAGGGGATCGTCCTGGTCAGCCTGTCCGGTCGCGGCGACAAGGACGTGGACACCGCCGCGCGCTGGTTCGGGCTGATGGACGGCGACGACTTCGCCCGGGCCGAGGAGATCAAGGCCGCCGAGCCCGTCACCGAGAACGAAGGGGTGGGCCAGTGACCAGCCGCCTGGGCCAGGTCCTGCGGTCCTGCCGCGACGAGGGTCGCGCCGCGCTCGTGGGCTACCTGCCCGTGGGCTTCCCGGACGCGCCACGATCGATCGAGGCCATGGTGGCGCTCGTCGAGTCCGGCTGCGACGTGGTCGAGGTCGGCATCCCCTACAGCGACCCGGTCATGGACGGCCCGGTCATCCAGGACGCGGCCGTGACCGCGCTGGCGGGCGGCGTGCGGCTCGCCGACGCCTTCCGGGCCGTGCAGGCGGTGCACGACGCGGGGGCCGCGGCCGTCGCCATGACCTACTACAACCCCGTGCTGCGGTACGGCGTCGACCGCTTCGCGGCCGAGCTGGCCCGGGCGGGCGGCTCCGGCCTGATCACCCCCGACCTGATCCCCGACGAGGCCGGCGACTGGCTGCGCGCGGCCGACGCCCAAGGCCTGGACCCGATCTTCCTGGTCGCCCCCTCGTCCACGACCGAGCGGCTGACGAGCACCACGGCCGCCTGCCGCGGCTTCGTCTACGTCACCGCCGTCATGGGCGTCACCGGCGCCCGCGCCGCCGTCGGGCCCGAGGCCGCCGCCCTGATCGAGCGCACCCGCGCCGTGACCGACACGCCCCTGTGCGTCGGCCTCGGGGTGTCCACCCGCGAGCAGGCGGCCCAGGTCGCCGGCTACGCCGACGGCGTGATCGTCGGCTCGGCCCTGGTCCGGGCGCTCGGCGAGGGCCTGCCCCAGCTGCGCGAGCTCGTCGGCGAGCTCGCCCGAGGAGTACGAGAAGGACGGCGATGAGCACGATTACCACCACCACCGGCACGAGCCAGGACCCGGCGCCGCGCCGGTCCTGGCAGCCCTGGACGAGCCTCGTGGCCCGGCTGCTCCTCGGCGGCGTCCTGGTGTGGTCCGGCCTGAGCAAGATCACCGCGCTGGAGACCTCCGCCGAGGCCGTCCGGGCCTACCGGATCCTGCCGTACGACGTCGCCAACGTCGTCGGCTACGTGCTGCCCGTCCTGGAGCTCGCTCTCGGTCTGCTTCTGCTGCTCGGCCTGTTCACCCGCCTGTCGGGACTGGCCGGCGCGCTGCTCATGCTCGTCTTCGTCGGCGGCATCGCCAGCGTCTGGGCCCGCGGCATCTCCATCGACTGCGGCTGCTTCGGCGGCGGCGGCGCCATCGACCCGGACTCCGCCACGGCGAAGTACCCCTGGGAGATCGCCCGCGACCTGGCCCTCGCCGCCTGCGGCGCGTGGCTCGGCCTGCGTCCGGACAGCCCTGTCAGCATGGACCGCTGGCTGCACGGCGGCCCGCGCCGCTGACCCACCCGACTCGCTTCATCCCCCACACACCCCCCCACCGACGAGGAGCCCCAACGATGAGCACGAGCTACGAGGAGCGCAAGGCCCAGGCCCAGGCTGCCGCTCCCAAGGACGGCAAGGGCAAGGTCGTCCTCGCCGCCGCCCTGGTCGCCCTGCTGGTCCTGGCCGCGGTCGCCTGGGCGGTGCTGTCCCAGCGCTCGCACCAGAGCGACACCGAGGCCAAGATCGCCGGCGCGACCAGCCCGCCCAACGCCAACAAGGACGGCTCCGGGATCGTCGTCAACCCCGGCAAGGCCAAGCCGGGCGCCCCGACCCTGGTGGTCTACCAGGACTTCCAGTGCCCGATCTGCAAGCACGTCGAGGACGTGGTCGGCCCCACCATCAACGACATGGCGGACAAGGGCGAGATCACCCTGGAGTACCGCATCCGCAGCTTCCTGGACGGCAACCTGGAGCGGGGCGGCCAGGTCCCCCACCCGAAGTCCTCGTTGCGTGCCGCCGCGGCCGCGAGCTGCGCGGACGCCGCGGGCGTGTTCCGGGCCTACCATGACCAGGTCTTCAAGGCGCAGCCCACCAAGGAGGGCGACGGCTACACCGACCAGCAGCTCACCGAGACCTTCGCCAAGGGCGCCGGCCTGTCCGGGGACCAGCTCGCCGGCTTCCAGTCCTGCGTCAAGGACAAGAAGATGGAGGGCTTCGCGACCAAGATGGAGACCGAGGGCGGCAAGGCCGGCAACAGCGGCACCCCGCAGTTCCTCGTGAACGGCAAGGACCTCAAGGACACCTTGCTCATGCCGGCCATCCAGGCCGCCCAGGCCGCCCAGAAGATGGATCCCGCCGTGATCCGCAAGGCGATCCTCGGCAGGTGAGCCTCGTGACGATGCCCGCCAGGATGATCACCACCATCCCCAGTCCCGAGCAGGGGGTCTGGCACCTGGGCCCCTTCCCCCTGCGGGCCTACGCCTTGTGCATCCTGGCGGGCATCCTCACCGCGGTCTGGCTGACCCAGCGTCGGCTGGCCGCGCACGGCGGCGACCCGGACGCCGTCGTCGACGTCGCCATGTGGGCCGTCCCCCTCGGCATCGTCGGGGGCCGGCTCTACCACGTGGCCACCTCCTGGCAGCCCTACTTCGGGCCCGGCGGCCACCCCGCCGACGCGGTCAAGATCTGGGAGGGGGGCCTCGGCATCTGGGGGGCAGTGGCCCTCGGCGCCGTCGGGGTCTGGATCGGCTGCCGCCGCTGCGGCGTGAGCTTCCTGGACATGGGCGACGCGATCGCCCCCGGCCTGGCCCTGGCTCAGGCGATGGGCCGGTGGGGCAACTGGTTCAACAACGAGCTGTACGGCGGGCCGACCGACCTGCCGTGGGCCCTGGAGATCCACCGCTGGGACGCCGCCCAGGGCGCGGCGGTCCGGGACGCGGGCGGCCACGCCGTGGTGGCCGGGACCTATCACCCGACCTTCCTCTACGAGTCGCTGTGGTGCCTCGGCCTGGGGTTGCTGCTCCTGGCCGTCGACCGCCGGGTGGTGCTCCGCCGGGGCCAGCTGTTCGCGCTCTACGTCGTGGGCTACACCCTGGGTCGCCTCTGGATCGAGCTGCTGCGCATCGACGCCGCCAACACCGTCTTGGGGCTGCGCCTCAACGTGTGGACCTCGGTGATCGTGATGGCCTTCGGCGTCGCGTGGTTCCTCCTCGCCCGCCGCGAGCGCCCTCGCCCGCTGTCCCGCGGTCTGCAATCTCATTCTGCGGACTGAATAGGTAGTCAGTCCCGTCCGTCCCCCACGCTGGTCGCACGCACGCCGCGTGGCCACCGCCGTCCCCGCAGCGTGTGACCCGACCGGACGGCGACCGCCGTCCGGCCAGCGTGCGAAGGACGGTGCCAGATGACAGCGACGCCCGACCCTACGGCGGTGATCCCGCCCACCTTTGCCCGGTTCGGGGCCCAGCCCGCCGACCAGGGCCTGTATCGCGGGGACCAGCAGCACGACGCGTGCGGCGTGGCCATGGTGGCCACCCTGCGCGGCCATGCCGGTCACGACATCGTGGACCAGGCCCTGCTCGCCCTCACCAACCTCGAGCACCGAGGTGCCACGGGGGCCGATCCGCTCGTCGGGGACGGGGCGGGCATCCTCACCCAGGTCCCGGACGAGTTCTTGCGGGCCGTGGCCGGGTTCCAGCTCCCGCCGGCGGGGCGGTACGCCGTCGGCACGGCCTACCTACCGATGGACCAGGACCAGCGCGCCGAGGCCGTCGGCACCATCGAGCGGATCGCCGCCGAGGAGCACCTGCAGGTCCTGGGGTGGCGCGAGGTGCCCGTGGAGCCGGGCTGCGTCGGGCAGGTCGCCCGCGACTGCATGCCCTCCTTCGCGCAGCTCTTCGTCGCCGACGCGGCGGGGGAGCGGTCGGGGATCGAGCTGGACCGGGTGGCCTTCTGCCTGCGCAAGCGGGCCGAGCACGAGGCGCACGTCTACTTCCCGTCGCTGAGCGCGCGGACGCTGGTCTACAAGGGGATGCTGACGACCGCGCAGGTCGAGCAGTTCTACCCCGACCTGTCCGACGAGCGCTTCGCCACCGAGCTGGCCGTCGTGCACTCCCGCTTCTCCACCAACACCTTCCCCAGCTGGCCCAAGTCGCACCCCTACCGCTACATCGCGCACAACGGCGAGATCAACACCGTCAAGGGCAACCGCAACTGGATGCGCACCCGCGAGTCCATGCTGGCCAGCGACCTGATCCCGGGTGACCTCTCCCGGCTCTTCCCGATCTGCACCGAGGACGGCTCGGACTCGGCGTCCTTCGACGAGGTGCTGGAGCTGCTGCACCTGGCGGGGCGGTCGCTACCGCACGCGGTGCTGATGATGATCCCCGAGGCCTGGGAGAACCACGCCGAGATGGACCCCGCCCGCCGGGCGTTCTACGAGTTCCACTCGATGTTCATGGAGCCCTGGGACGGGCCGGCGTGCGTCACCTTCACCGACGGCACCGTCGTGGGCGCGGTGCTGGACCGCAACGGCCTGCGTCCCGGGCGCTACTGGGTGACCGACGAGGGTCTGGTCGTCCTGGCGTCGGAGTCGGGCGTGCTGCCGATCCCCGACGAGCGGGTGGTGCGCCGCGGGCGGCTGCAGCCGGGGCGGATGTTCCTGGTGGACACCGCGGCCGGCCGTCTCGTGGGGGACGAGGAGGTCAAGGGCGAGCTGGCGGCCGCGCAGCCTTACGCGCAGTGGCTGCAGGCCGGCGTGATCCGCCTGGCGGACCTGCCCGACCGCGAGCACATCGTGCACACCGCGGCGTCGGTGACCCGTCGCCAGCAGACCTTCGGCTACACCCTGGAGGAGCTGCGGGTCCTGCTGACCCCGATGGCGGTCGACGGCGCCGAGGCGCTCGGCTCGATGGGCACGGACACGCCGATCGCGGTGCTGAGCAGCCGGCCGCGGATGCTCTTCGACTACTTCACCCAGCTCTTCGCCCAGGTCACCAACCCGCCGCTGGACGCCATCCGCGAGGAGCTGGTCACCAGCCTCGGCACGGCCGTCGGCCCGGAGGGCAACGCCCTGGTGCCCGACCCGGCCCAGGCTCGTCAGGTCGAGCTGTCCTTCCCGGTCATCGACAACGACGAGCTCGCCAAGATCGTCCACATCAACGCCGACGGCGACCTGCCGGGCTACGCCACGCACGTGGTGAGTGGGCTCTACCCGGTCGACGCGGGCGCCGAGGGGCTGCGGGCGCGCCTGGCCGAGATCTGCGCCGAGGTCGCCCGGGCGATCCGCGGGGGAGCGCGGTTCGTCGTGCTGTCCGACCGGGACTCCGACCACGAGCTGGCCCCGATCCCCTCGCTGCTGCTCACCTCGGCCGTCCACCACCACCTGATCCGCGAGAAGCTGCGCACCGAGGTGGGTCTGGTCGTCGAGGCCGGCGACGTCCGCGAGGTGCACCACGTCGCCCTGCTCATCGGGTATGGCGCTGCGGCGATCAACCCCTACCTGGCGATGGAGTCCGTCGAGGTGCTGGTCCGGCAGGGGATCGTCACCGGTGTCACCCCCGAGCAGGCCGTCCGCAACCTGATCAAGGCCCTCGGCAAGGGCGTCCTGAAGGTCATGTCCAAGATGGGCATCTCCACCGTCGCGTCCTACCGCGGCGCGCAGGTCTTCGAGGCCATCGGGCTCGCCCAGGACCTGGTGGACGAGTACTTCGCCGGCACGGTCAGCCGGCTCGGCGGCGTCGGGCTGGACGTCGTGGCCCGCGAGGTCGCGGCGCGCCACGCCACGGCCTACCCCGTCACGGGGGTGCAGCCCGCCCACCGCACCCTTCCGGTCGGCGGGGAGTACCAGTGGCGTCGTGAGGGCGAGCCGCACCTGTTCGACCCGGAGACGGTCTTCCGGCTGCAGCACTCCACCCGGCAGCGGCGCTACGACATCTTCAAGCAGTACACCCGCCGCGTCGACGACCAGGCCGAGCGGCTGATGACGCTGCGCGGGCTCTTCGAGCTGACGCCCGACCGGCCCGCCGTCCCGCTGGACGAGGTCGAGCCGGTGAGCGAGATCGTCAGGCGCTTCTCCACCGGGGCGATGAGCTACGGCTCGATCTCCCAGGAGGCCCACGAGACGCTGGCGATCGCCATGAACCACCTGGGTGCCCGCTCCAACACCGGCGAGGGCGGCGAGGACGTCGACCGGCTCCTGGACCCGGCCCGCCGCAGCGCCATCAAGCAGGTGGCCTCCGGCCGGTTCGGGGTGACCAGCCTCTACCTCACCCAGGCCGACGACATCCAGATCAAGATGGCCCAGGGCGCCAAGCCGGGCGAGGGCGGCCAGCTGCCCGGCCACAAGGTCTACCCGTGGGTCGCCCGGACCCGACACTCCACCCCCGGCGTCGGGCTCATCTCGCCGCCGCCGCACCACGACATCTACTCCATCGAGGACCTCGCCCAGCTGATCCACGACCTGAAGAACGCCAACCCGCAGGCCCGGGTGCACGTCAAGCTGGTCTCCGAGATCGGCGTGGGCACGGTGGCGGCGGGCGTGGCCAAGGCGCACGCCGACGTGGTGCTCGTCTCCGGCCACGACGGTGGCACGGGAGCCTCGCCGCTGACGAGCCTCAAGCACGCCGGCGCGCCCTGGGAGCTGGGCCTGGCCGAGACCCAGCAGACCCTGGTGCTCAACGGACTGCGCGACCGGATCGTGGTGCAGACCGACGGCCAGCTCAAGACCGGCCGCGACGTCGTCATCGCCGCGCTGCTGGGGGCCGAGGAGTTCGGCTTCGCCACCGCCCCGCTGGTGGTCAGCGGCTGCATCATGATGCGCGTCTGCCACCTGGACACCTGCCCGGTGGGCATCGCCACCCAGAACCCCGAGCTGCGCGCGCGCTTCTCGGGCCGGCCCGAGTTCGTGGAGACCTTCTTCGAGTACATCGCCGAGGAGGTGCGCGAGCTGCTCGCCGAGCTGGGCTTCCGCACCCTCGACGAGGCGATCGGCCGGTCGTCGGTCGTCAACGCCCGCAAGGCGATCGACCACTGGAAGGCGTCCGGCCTGGACCTGTCGCCCGTCCTCGCCGAGGCCGTGCCCGAGGGCGGGGGCGCCCGCCGCTGCACCCGGGCCCAGGACCACGGCCTGGAGCACGCGCTCGACAACACCCTGGTCGAGCAGGCGGCCCCGGCCCTGGAGCGCGGGGAGCGGGTGACCCTCGAGGCCGGCATACGCAACGTCAACCGCACGGTCGGCACCATGCTGGGCCACGCGGTCACCAGGGCTCACCCGCACGGGCTGCCCGACGGCACGATCACGGTCCGGCTGCGCGGCTCGGCCGGTCAGTCGCTCGGCGCCTTCCTCCCGGCGGGGGTCACCCTGCAGCTCTTCGGCGACGCGAACGACTACGTCGCCAAGGGGCTGTCCGGCGGTCGGGTCGTCGTGCGTCCGGGCGAGGGGTCCAGGCCGACCGCGGCGGACGACGTCATCGCCGGCAACGTCGTCGGGTATGGCGCCACGACGGGCGAGGTCTTCCTGCGCGGCACCGCCGGGGAGCGCTTCTGCGTCCGCAACTCCGGCATCACCGCCGTGGTCGAGGGCGTGGGTGACCACGGGTGCGAGTACATGACCGGCGGCCTGGTGCTGGTCCTCGGCGAGGTGGGCCGCAACTTCGCGGCCGGCATGTCCGGTGGCGTGGCCTACCTGCTGGACGCCCGCGCCGACCGGGTCAACACCGAGCTCGTGGACGTCTCGCCGCTGCGCGACGTGGATCGCCCGGTGGTCGAGGGACTGCTGCGCGACCACCTGCGCTGGACCGGCTCCGACGCCGCCCGCGAGCTGCTCGCGGACCTCGACGCCGCCTACCCCCGCTTCACCCTGGTGCTGCCGCGGGACTACCAGCGCGTGCTGGACGTCCGGGCCCGGGCCGAGACCGACGGACTGGACCTCGACGGCACCGAGGTCTGGGAGCGCATCATGGAGGCTTCTCGTGGCTGACCCTCGTGGATTTCTCAGGCATCGTGAGCGGGAGCTGCCGCAGCGTCGGCCGGTCCCCGTCCGCATCCAGGACTGGCGCGAGGTCTACGAGGCCCAGCCCGTGGACCAGCTGCAGCGCCAGGCGAGCCGGTGCATGGACTGCGGCATCCCCTTCTGCCACTCCGGCTGTCCCCTCGGCAACCTCGTCCCCGAGTGGAACACGCTGGCCTGGCGGGGGGACTGGCGCGACGCCGTCGACCGGCTGCACGCGACCAACAACTTCCCGGAGTTCACGGGGCGGCTGTGCCCGGCGCCGTGCGAGACGGCGTGCGTGCTCGGGATCAACTCCGAGCCGGTGACCATCAAGCAGGTCGAGGTCACCGTCGTCGAGCGGGCCTTCGACGCCCAGCGGGTCGACCCGATGCCGCCGGAACGCCTCACCGGAAAGCGGGTCGCGGTCGTGGGCTCGGGGCCGGCCGGGCTGGCCGCCGCCCAGCAGCTGACGCGTGCGGGGCACACCGTCGCGGTCTACGAGCGGGCCGACAAGCCCGGCGGTCTGCTGCGGTACGGCATCCCGGAGTTCAAGATGGAGAAGTCCGTCGTCGACCGCCGGCTGAACCAGATGACCCAGGAGGGCACGATCTTCCGCACCGGCGTGGACGTCGGGCGGGACCTCACCGGCGGCCAGCTGCGCGAGCGCTTCGACGCGGTGGTGCTGGCGATCGGCGCGACCGTGCCGCGGGACCTGCAGGTGCCCGGCCGCGAGCTGGCCGGCATCCACCAGGCCATGGACTTCCTGCCGCCCGCCAACCGGGTGGCCGTGGGGGAGCAGGTGGCCGACCAGGTCACCGCCGCGGGCAAGGACGTCGTGGTCATCGGCGGCGGCGACACCGGCGCCGACTGCATCGGCACCTGCCTGCGCCAGGGGGCCCGCTCGGTCACCAGCCTGGAGATCATGCCCCAGCCCGGCGAGCACCGGCCCGCCCACCAGCCCTGGCCGACCTACCCCCTGCTCTTCCGCGTCGCCTCCGCGCACGAGGAGGGCGGCGACCGGGTGTATGCCGTGTCCACCAAGGAGTTCCTCGGCGACGCGGACGGGCAGGTCTCGGGGCTGCGGATCACCGAGGTGGCGCTGCGCGAGGGCCGCTTCCAGGAGGTGGCGGGCACCGAGCGCGTCATACCCGCCCAGCTGGTGCTCCTCGCCATGGGCTTCCTCGGTCCTCGCCGGGAGGGTCTGCTCGAGCAGCTCGGGGTGGAGCTGGACGAGCGGTCCACCGTGCGCCGCGACGGGAGCTTCATGTCCTCGGTGCCGGGCGTCTTCGTCGCCGGCGACGCCGGTCGGGGACAGTCGCTGATCGTGTGGGCCGTCGCGGAGGGGCGCAGCGCCGCCCACGGGGTGGACGCCTACCTGAGCCGGGCGGGCTCGCGGCTGCCGCGCCCGATCCGACCGACCGACCGCCCGCTCACGGTCTGACCCTCGCGGGGACCCCGGGGACGGACTCGGGGTCCCCGAGGTGTGCCTGTGGCGTGCGCCACTCCCGATAGGATGGGGGCCATGCGCCGAGCCAAGATCGTCTGCACCATCGGGCCGGCCACCTCCTCCATCGAGCAGATGCGCAAGCTGGTCTCCGCCGGCATGGACGTGGCACGCCTGAACTTCTCCCACGGTTATCACGCCGACAAGAAGGAGGTCTACGACAACGTCCGCACCGCCTCCGACGAGGTGGGTCGCGCCGTCGGTGTCCTCGTCGACCTCCAGGGCCCCAAGATCCGCACCGGCCGCTTCGCCAACGGCCCGATCCTGCTGACCAGGGGCGACCGCTTCACCATCACCACCGACGACGTCCAGGGCGACCAGGAGCGCGTCGGGACCACCTACAAGGGGCTGCCCGGCGACGTCATGCCCGGCGACAAGCTGCTGATCGACGACGGCAAGGTCACCCTGCGGGCGGTCGCGGTGACGGCCACCGACGTGATCACCGAGGTCGTCGAGGGCGGCTTCGTCTCCAACAACAAGGGCATCAACCTGCCCGGCGTGGCCGTGAGCGTCCCGGCCCTGTCCGCCAAGGACGAGGACGACCTGCGCTTCGCCCTGCGTCTGGGCTGCGACATGGTTGCCCTGTCCTTCGTGCGCTCGGCGGCCGACATCGACGACGTGCACAAGATCATGGACGAGGAGAACCGCCGCGTCCCGGTCATCGCCAAGATCGAGAAGCCCCAGGCGATCGAGAACCTCGAGGAGATCGTCCAGCGCTTCGACGCCATCATGGTCGCCCGCGGCGACCTCGGCGTGGAGCTGCCCTTCGAGGACGTGCCCATCGTGCAGAAGCAGGCCATCGAGCTGTGCCGCAAGTACGCCCGGCCGGTCATCGTCGCCACCCAGGTGCTCGAGTCGATGATCGAGAACTCCCGGCCCACCCGCGCCGAGGCCTCCGACTGCGCCAACGCCATCCTCGACGGCGCCGACGCGGTCATGCTGTCCGGCGAGACCTCGGTCGGAAAGTGGCCCATCGAGACCGTCCAGGCCATGGCCCGGATCATCGAGTCCACCGAGGAGCACGGCCTGTCGCGGGTGCTGCCGACCCCGGAGCCGCGCTGGCACATCGGTGACGCCGTCACCCAGGCCGCGGTGGACATCGCCCGCCACCTGGACGTGAAGTACCTCGTCACCTTCACCCAGTCGGGCAAGTCCGCCCGCCTGCTGTCGCGGCTGCGCTGCAACATCCCGGTGCTGGCCTTCAGCCCCGAGCAGGCCACCCGGTCGCGGCTGTCCCTGTCCTGGGGCGTGGAGACCTTCCTGGTCCCCGGCGCCACGCACACCGACGAGATGGTCAACCAGGTCGACCTGGCGCTGCTCGCCGCAGGCCGCGTCGAGGAGGGCGACTACGTCGTGATCGTCGCGGGCACCCCGCCGGGCGTGTCCGGGTCGACCAACTCCGTGCGGGTCCACCGCATGGGCGACATGGTGCACCACCGACTGGGACGGACCGCCGACCACACCTTCGGCTGAGCCGACGAGACCGCCCGTGCTCCCGCTAGCATGGGCGGGTCTCACCCCGCCGGGGTGGTGGAACGGCAGACACAGAGCACTCAAAATGCTCCGCCCGCAAGGGCGTGCGGGTTCGAGTCCCGCCCTCGGCACCGACGGCACGGGCCGCGATCCTCGGCGGATCGCGGCCCGTGCCGTGCCGTCTCGCGTCCGTTCGGCGTCGCGGTCTAAGGTAGGGCGGGTGACTGACCACTCTGCACCGACCGGCCGCCGCATCCTCGTCGCCGAGGACGAGGCACTCATCCGCCTGGACCTCGTGGAGATGCTCCGCGACGCGGGCCACGAGATCGTCGGTCAGGCCAGCAACGGCGAGCAGGCGGTGGACCTCGCCCAGGAGCACCGCCCCGATGTCGTCATCATGGACGTGAAGATGCCGGTGCTGGACGGCATCTCGGCGGCCGAGCAGATCGGCAACGCCAAGATCTGCCCGGTCGTCATGCTCACCGCGTTCAGCCAGACCGAGCTCGTGGAGCGGGCCCGGGACGCCGGGGTCATGGCCTACATCGTCAAGCCCTTCACCGCCGCGGACCTGGCGCCCGCCATCGACATCGCGGTGTCCCGCTGGGCGGAGTACCAGGCGCTCGAGGCCGAGATCGCGGACCTGTCCGACCGCCTCGAGACCCGCAAGGCCGTCGATCGGGCCAAGGGGGTCCTGATGGCCAAGCTCAAGCTCAGCGAGGCCGACGCCTTCCGCTGGATCCAGAAGACCGCGATGGACCGCCGGATGGGCATGCGCCAGGTGGCCGACGCCGTCATCACCGGCATGGGCGACGACAAGGCCAGGAAGTAGTCCTTCCCCGACATACCCCCGCCGTCGGCACGAGCCGACCTCAGCGCAGGACGACGACCAGCTGGGTCAGGAGGGGGGCGACCAGCAGCGCCGGCAGCAGGTCGCCCACCGGGATGTCCCGGACCCGCAGCAACCGCAGCGAGATGCCCACCAGGAGCAGCCCACCGGTGGCCGTGAGCGCGGCGATGTGAGCCTCGGGCAGCACCGATCCGAGCAGCACCCCGACCAGCGTCAGCAGGCCCTGCACGACGGCGATCGAGACGGCGGACGCCAGCACCCCCACACCGAAGGTCGAGGCGAAGGCGAGCGCCGCGAAGCCGTCCAGGGTGGACTTGAGCACCAGCTGGTCGATCCCGCGGCCCAGGCCGTCGTTGAGCGCGCCCAGGATCGTGAGCGGCCCGACGCAGAACAGCAGCGAGGCGGTCAGCCACCCCTCGATGAAGCGCTCCCGCTCGGCGCCCGCGTCCCCGTCGGCGGTCGTGCGCCGGGCCACGAGGCTCTGCACCGAGCCCGCCAGACCCCCCAGCCGCCGCTCGATCCCCAGGGCCGAGCCGATCAACGCTCCGCCGACGAGCGCGCCCAGCACCACCAGCATGGGGGCACCGGCGCCCACCGCGGACTGCAGCCGGGGGTCGGTCACCTCCCACGCTGACAGCAGCGCCATGATCACCGTCGTCAGGCCCAGGCAGTCGGTGACCAGCGAGCGGGTGCGCTCCGGCAGCCGGTGCCCCACGAGCATCCCGAGGCCTCCTCCGACCAGGACGGTGAGCACGTTGACGAGCGTCCCGAGTCCGGGGAAGGCAGCCTGCATAGGTGCAGCCTAGGGCGCGCCGTCGGGGTGCCGTGCCGGGGGCCGGGTCGGGCGACGACCCGCGGGGGGAGGGGCTACCCAACCGGGACGAGAAGTGCCATATTGGGGCGCGGAGAGCTTCGGGGGAGGCTTCGCCAACGGCCGACGACGTTCGCTGTGTGATCACCCTGGAGGTAGTGATGGCTCGGTCCTGGACCGGGGTTCGCCCCGTCGAGAGCTACGACGTCGACGAGCTCTACTCCCTGTGGAACGACGCCATCACCGAGGGCGGCCCCGGTTTCGAGCTCGGCACGCGCCCCGTGTCCCGCGAGCGCCTCGCCCAGGTGCTGGGTCGCTCCTGCGTCCATGCCTACGCCAGCCACCAGGACGGTCACCTCGTGGGTTTCCTGCTCGCGACGACCAACCCCCTCAGCCCGCTGACGGACTCCACCACGGTGACCGTGGAGGTGCTCTACGTGCACCCGGACTACCGCAACCGAGGCATGGCCCGGGCCCTGCTCGCCCGCGCCGCCACCCTGTCCGAGCAGACGGGCGCCACCCAGGTCGTCTCCAACGTCCCGAGCCAGGCCCGGGACCTCAACCGGTTCTTCGCCCGGCTGGGCTTCACGGCCACGGTGACCCGGCGGATCAGCACCCCCGCCTCGCTGCGGCGCCGGCTGGCGGGCGAGGACGTGCGTCCCTTCGACCGGGTGCTGGCCCGGCGCCGCACCCAGCGCGCCCGCACCGGCATGACGCAACCGCTGGAGGTGCTGCCTGCGCACACCAACGTCGGTTGACGGCCTGACCCGCGGGGCGGGCCCGCTCACGACGGCCCGGCGGGACAGGCCTCAGGCGGGCTCGGCGTCGCGCAGCGCACAGGTGAGGCGTGAGGTGCAGACCCGTCGGTCGCGCTCGTCGGTGATGACGATCTCGTAGCACGCCGTGGTCCGCCCGACGTGCACGGCGGTGGCCACGCCGGTGACGACCCCCTCGCGGGTGGCGCGGTGGTGCGTCGCGCTGACGTCCACGCCCACGGCATACCGCCCCGGCCCGGCCGCCAGCATCGCCGCCACGCTCCCCAGGGTCTCGGCGAGGACGACCGACGCCCCGCCGTGCAGCAGGCCGTAGGGCTGGGTGTTGCCCGCCACCGGCATCGACCCGACGCAGCGCTCGGGTGCGGCCTCGAGGAGCTCCAGGCCCATCCGCTCGATGAGGGTGCCGGCGGCCATGGCGCGCAGCTCCCGCGCGCCCAGGGACGGTCCGCTCCCGGGCTCCGGGCGGTCCTGCGCGGCGGTGGAGTCGTCGGCGGCGGGGCGCCGGGCGGGGGGTGTGTCAGACATACGGCCTAGGCTGCCATGCGTGACCCGACTTCTGCTCCTCGACGGACACTCCCTGGCCTACCGCGCGTTCTTCGCCCTGCCCGCCGAGAACTTCTCGACGAGCACCGGACAGACCACCAACGCGGTCTACGGCTTCACCTCCATGCTCATCAACCTCCTGCGCGACGAGCAGCCGACGCACGTGGCGGTGGCCTTCGACCTGTCGAGGCAGACCTTCCGCCTGGCGGAGTACGCCGAGTACAAGGCCGGGCGCTCCGCGACGCCGGACGAGTTCAAGGGTCAGGTCTCGCTGGTGCAGGAGGTCCTGGACGCCCTGCGGATCCGGCACCTGTCGGTCGAGGGCTTCGAGGCGGACGACGTCATCGCCACGCTCACGACCCGGGCGCGCGAGGCCGGCATCGACGAGGTGGTCATCTGCTCCGGCGACCGCGACGCCTTCCAGCTGGTGGACGAGCGGACGACCTTGCTCTACCCCGTCCGAGGGGTGTCGGAGGTCTGGCGGATGGACCCCGCCGCGGTGGAGACGAAGTACCTCGTGCCGCCGTCGCGCTACAGCGACCTGGCCGCCCTGGTGGGGGAGACCTCCGACAACCTGCCCGGCGTGCCCGGCGTCGGTCCCAAGACCGCCGCCAGGTGGCTCACCGCGTACGGCGACCTGGCGGGCATCGTCGAGCACGTGCACGAGATCAAGGGCAAGGCCGGCGAGTCGCTGCGCACCCACCTGGACCAGGTGCTGCGCAACCGTCGCCTCAACCAGCTGGTCCGTGACGTCGAGCTCCCGGTCACGGTCGACGACCTCGCCCGCGCCAACTGGGAGCGCGACGAGGTGCACCGGGTCTTCGACGGCCTGGAGTTCCGGGTGCTGCGGGACCGCCTGTTCGCGACGGTGGAGTCGGCCGCGCCGGAGGCCGAGAGCGGCTTCGCCATCGACGGGGCGACGCTCGCGCCCGGGGCCGTGGATGACTGGCTCGCCGAGCACGCTCCTGCCGGCCGCTGCGGCCTGGTCGTCGCGGGGCGCTGGGCGCAGGGGACCGGCGACGTGGACGGCCTGGCCCTCGCCGCTCCGGACGGCGCCGGGGCCTACGCCGCGGCCCAGGACCTCACGCCCGAGGACGAGACCGCCCTGGGGCGGTGGCTTGCCGACCCGGCAGCCACCCTCGTCCTGCACGAGGCCAAGGGCCAGCTGCAGGCCCTGTGGGCCAGAGGCTTCCACGAGGTGGCAGGGGTCGACGTGGACACCGCTCTGGCCGCCTACCTGGTGCGGCCCGACCAGCGTTCCTACGACCTGGCCGACCTGGCGCTGCGCCACCTGCACCGCGAGCTCACCGTGGACGACACCGGCACGGCGCAGGGCATGCTCGACTTCTCCGCCGACCAGGACGCCGAGGCACAGGCCGCCATGGTGCAGGCACGCGCCGTGGTCGACCTCGCCGAGGTCCTGGAGACCGAGCTGGAACGGACCGGCCAGCGGGAGCTGCTCGCCGACGTGGAGCTGCCGCTGCTGCAGATCCTCGCCGAGATGGAGCGCGACGGGATCGGCGTGGACGAGGAGGGGCTGGCGACGCTCGAGAACGACTTCGGTGACCAGGTGCGCGCCGCCCAGCAGGACGCCTACGACGCCATCGGGGACGACACCGTCAACCTCGGCTCGCCCAAGCAGCTGCAGACGGTGCTCTTCGAGACCCTGGGCATGCCGCGCACCAAGAGGACGAAGACCGGCTACACCACCGACGCCGAGGCCCTCAAGGACCTCTACGAGCGCGAGCCGCACCCCTTCCTCGAGGCGTTGCTGCGGCACCGGGACGCCGCCAAGCTGCGCTCCACCATCGAGGGGCTGCGCAAGTCGGTGGCCGAGGACGGCCGGATCCACACGACCTACCTGCAGACCGTCGCGGCGACCGGCCGTCTCAGCTCCACCGAGCCCAACCTGCAGAACGTCCCCGTCCGCACCGAGGAGGGCCGCCGGATCCGATCGGTCTTCGTGGTGGGCCGGGGCCGCGAGGGTGGGGAGCACGTCGAGTTCGAGTCCCTCATGTCGGCGGACTACAGCCAGATCGAGATGCGGATCATGGCGCACCTGTCCGGGGACATCGGGCTCATCGAGGCCTTCCGGTCCGGGGAGGACCTGCACCGCTTCGTGGGGTCGCGGGTCTTCCAGGTGGAGCCGGACGAGGTGACGCCGGCGATGCGCGCCAAGGTCAAGGCCATGAGCTACGGCCTGGCCTACGGGCTGTCCGCCTTCGGGCTGTCCAAGCAGCTGCGGATCAGCACCGGTGAGGCGCAGGGGCTCATGGACGGCTACTTCGAGCGCTTCGGCGGGGTCCGGGACTACCTGCGGGAGATCGTGGCGCAGGCGCGCGCCACGGGGTACACCGCCACCATCCTCGGGCGCCGGCGCTACCTGCCGGACCTCACCAGCGACAACCGCAACCGTCGCGAGATGGCCGAGCGGATGGCGCTGAACGCGCCGATCCAGGGCTCGGCGGCCGACATCGTCAAGCTCGCGATGCTCGGGGTCGACCGGGCGCTGCGTGGCGAGGGCCTGCGCTCGCGGATGCTGCTGCAGGTCCACGACGAGCTGCTGCTCGAGGTGGCACCCGGCGAGCGGGAGGCCCTGGAGACCCTGGTCCGTCGCGAGATGGGTGCGGCCGTCCAGATGGACGTCCCCCTCGACGTGCACGTCGGTGTCGGGCGGTCCTGGCAGGACGCGGAGCACTGAGCCGGTGAACCACCGCGCCGATGTCCCGACCTCGCGCCGCCCCGAGGCCATGCGCGGGGTGGAGGAGCCGCTCCTGCCCGGTCTGGCCGACCTGACCTGCTCCGAGCCGGAGCCCGTCGCCGAGGAGCCGCCCGGCCCCCGGCCGTTGCTCGAGCTGTCCCCGCCGTCGGCGCGCACCAACCGGGTGTGCGCCTGCGTGGTGCAGGACGGACGGCTGCTGGTCGTGGAGCGCCGCGGCGGGGGATGGACCCTGCCCGGCGGGGGCGTGCAGCGTGGGGAGAGCCGGATGCGCGCCGCCGCCCGGGAGACCTACGAGCAGGCGGGTGCCGTCGTCGAGGTGGGCTCCCGCGGGGTCACCGTCACCGGCACCACCGGCACCCGCTCGTCGTGCTTCCCGGCGATCATGACCCGGCAGCTCGACAGTCCCGAGGGCCGCGCCGTCCAGTGGGTCGACCCGGCCGCCGAGCCGTGGTGCGACGACCCGCAGGTGGTGCAGCTGCGCGAGCGAGGACTGCTGCCGACCCTGCTGTTCTGAGCACAGCTCCGGGGGCCACTCTCGGACCGAGCGAGCGGCGGGGATCAGGGGTTGGCGGCGAGGAAGACGTACGCCGCGAACAACGCCAGGTGCACCCCGCCCTGCAGCCGGGTGGCTCGCCCGGGCACCACGGTGAGGACGGCGACCACGGCCGTGACGGCGAGCAGCGCCAGGTGCAGCGGCCCGAGACCGAGGTGCAGCGGCCCGCCGGTCCAGATCGTCACCAGGGCGATGGCCGGGATCGTCAGCCCGATGCTCGCCACCGCCGACCCCAGGGCCAGGTTGAGGGCGATCTGGGTGCGTCCGCGGCGGGCGGCGTTCGCGGCCGCCAGGGTCTCCGGGGCAAGGACGAGCAGGGCGATCACCACGCCGGAGAACGACGTGGGGAGCCCCGCGGCGCGGATCCCCGCCTCGAGCGCGGGGGACTCGACCTTGGCCAGACCGACCACGGTGACCAGAGCGGCGAGCAGCAACCCCAGCGAGGTCCAGGCCGCTCGCGTCGACGGCGGCGCCGCGTGCTCCTCCTCCAGCGGCTCGCCGTCGTCGCCGACCGGCAGGAAGAAGTCGCGGTGCCCACGTGTCTGGGTGGCCACGAAGAGCAGGTAGAGCACCAGCGAGGTGATGGCGGCGAAGGCCAGCTGGGGTCCGGTGAACTCCGGGCCGGGGGTGCTCGTGAAGGTCGGCACCACCAGCGAGAGCACGGCCAGGGTGAGGACCGTGCCCAGGGCCGCCCCGGTGCCCTCGGGGTGGAAGGTCGCCATCTTGTGCCGCACCGAGGCGATGAGCAAGGACAGCCCCAGGATGCCGTTCGTGCAGATCATCACGGCCGCGAACACGGTGTCCCGGGCGAGCGTGCTGGTGCCCTTGCCCCCGGAGGCCATCAGGGTGACGATCAGAGCCACCTCGATCACGGTCACCGCGACGGCGAGGACGAGCGAGCCGAAGGGCTCCCCGACCCGGTGGGCCACCACCTCGGCGTGGTGAACCGCCGCCAGCACGGCGGCGCCCAGCAGAAGCCCCACGACCGCCACCAGGGACGGGGTCAGCTCCCGGCCCCACACGGCGGCCAACGTCAGCAGGCCCAGGGGAGGCGCGACCGTGGTCCAGGAGAGCCGGCGGGAGCGGGGGGCAGCCATGGTCCCAGGCTCGCACACCCGGGCGGGCGCCGCGGGTTGCGGGCGGGCGCGGGCGCGGCGAGGGACACCCGGGGACGACCGCGCCCGCCCGCGGAGAGCCGCGGACGGGCACGCCGTCATACCTGTCGGGTCCAGGCCCGGCGACCGGTCAGAACAGGCCGACCGTGTTGCCGTCCTCGTCGATGTCGATCCGCATGGCCGCGGGCGACTTGGACAGACCGGGCATCGTCATCATCGACCCGCAGATCGCGTAGACGTAGCCGGCACCGGCCGCGAGGCGGACCTCGCGCACCGGAAGGGTCCAGCCGGTCGGCGCACCCTTGAGGGCGGCGTCGTGCGACAGCGACATCTGCGTCTTGGCGATGAGCACCGGCAGGTGGCCGTAACCCTGGTCGGTGTACATCGCCAGCGCCTTGGCGGCGGCGGGCTCGAGCTTGATGTCGTCGGCGCCGTAGACCTTGGTGGCGATCTTGCGGATCTTGTCCTGCAGGGAGTCCTCGAAGTCGTAGGTCGGGGTGAAGTTCACCTCGTCCTCGCAGGCCTCCATCAGGGTCCTGGCGAGCTCGACGGCACCCTCGCCGCCGTCCTTGACGTGGGTGGAGACGGCGCAGCGGGCGCCCATCTCCTCGGCGACCTCGCGGATGACGTCGTGCTCGCAGGCATGGTCGGTCGGGAACGCGTTGATCGCCACGACCGGCTGCACGCCGAAGTCCCGGATGATCGAGATGTGCTTGCGCAGGTTGTCGCACCCGGCGCGCACGTCGTCGGGGGACTCCATGAGCATGCCCTCGGGCAGCGGCTTGCCGGCCTTGACCTCGTAGCGACCCGAGTGGGACTTCAGGGCCCGGACGGTGACGACCAGGACGGCCGCCTGCGGGGTCAGGCCCGCCGCGCGGCACTTGACGTTGAAGAACCGCTCGGCGCCCATGTCCGCGGCGAAGCCTGCCTCGGTCAGCAGGACGTCGCCCGCCTTGATGCCCACGCGGTCGGCGATGATCGAGGAGTTTCCGGTGGCGATGTTGCCGAAGGGGCCGGTGTGGATGAACGCCGGCGTGTGCTCCAGCGTCTGCATCAGGTTGGGCTTCAGGGCGTCCTTGAGGAGGACGCACATCGCGCCCGCGGCACCGATCTGCTCGGCGGTGACGGGCTGCTTGTCCTTGGTGAAGCCCACCACGATGCGACCGAGCCGCTCGCGCAGGTCCTTGAGCGAGGTCGCGAGGGCCAGGATGACCATGACCTCGGACGCCGCGGTGATGTCGAAGCCGGTCTGCCGGGTCACGCCGTCGGTCTTGGCCCCGCAACCCTCGATGACGTTGCGCAGCGAGCGGTCGTTCATGTCCATCACGCGGCGCCACTGGATGTCGTCCAGGCCCAGCTCGTTGCCGAAGTGCAGGTGGTTGGCCACCATGGCGGCGAGCAGGTTGTGAGCGGCGGTGACCGCGTGGAAGTCACCGGTGAGGTGCAGGTTGAGCATCTCCATCGGGACGATCTGGCTGTAGCCGCCGCCCGCGGCGCCACCCTTGACGCCGAAGACGGGGCCGAGGGAGGGCTGACGCAGCGCGAGCACGGGCTTGCGGCCGATCTTGGCCAGGCCCTGGGCCAGACCGACGGCGGTCGTGGTCTTGCCCTCGCCGAGCGGGGTCGGGGTGATGGCGGTGACCACGACGTACTTGGCGTCGGGGCGGTCCTTCATCTCCTCGATGACGTCCAGCTCGACCTTGGCCACGTGCGGGCCGTAAGGGATCAGGTGCTTGGCGTCGATGCCGACCATCGCGGCGACGTCGGGGATGGGGGCGAGATCGGCGTCGCGCGCGATCTCGATGTCAGAGGGGAACGGCTTGGTGTCCACGCGGCGAGTATGCCGGACCGCGGCCCTCGGGCCGATTCCGGGGGGCCAGGTGAGCGGGTCGGACCGGGGTGCGTCCGCCGATCCTCAGCGGTCCGGGCGCGCGCAGACGAAGATCGCCGTGCCCGGCAGCAGACGGCCACGCAGCGGGCTCCAACCACCCCAGGTCCGGTCGTTCGCCGCGGGCCACTCCGGCTCGACGAGGTCCACCAGGGCCAGGCCTGCGGCGACGATCTCGCGGACCCGGTCACCGAGGGTGCGGTGGTGCTCGACGTACAGCGCCCGCCCGGCCTCGTCCTCCTCCACGTACGGGGAGCGGTCGAAGTATGAGCTGGTGGCGGTGAGCCCGGCCTCGCCCGGCACGTCCGGGAAGGCCCACCGGATCGGGTGGGTGGAGGAGAAGACGAACCGTCCGCCCGGTCGCAGCACCCGGGCCGCCTCGCGCACCACTGCGGCGGAGTCCGCGACGAAGGGCAGCGCGCCGTACGCCGTCACGACCAGGTCGAAGCAGCCGTCCGCGAAGGGCAGCAGCGCCGCGTCGCACGCGGCGAGGGGGAGGCCTGGCGCCGACCCCCGGCGGACGTCGATCCGGCGGGCCTGCCCCAGCATCCCGGTGGACAGGTCGGTGGAGACGACGACGGCGCCCTGGTCCTGCAGCCAGCGGGCCCCCTGGCCGGCACCACCCCCGATCTCGAGCACCCGCAGCCCGGGAAGCGACCCGGCCGGCCCGAGCAGGCGGGCGTCGGCCTCGCGCAGACCCTCGGGCCCCCAGACCAGGTCGGCGTCGCCGAGGAAGTCGCCGTGCTCGGCGTAGTAGTCGCTCGCCTCGGCGTCCCACCACCCCCGGTTGGCCCGCGCCGACTCGTCCTGGTCGCTGCCGCGCCGGGACACCCCCGCGAAGCTGCCGCGCTCCGGCGCTGTCATACCGTCTCCTGACACTGGCCTGCTTTGACCGGCCCGTGACCGGACCGTTAGGGTGGACAGGCTTGCCCATGGGTGAACTGCGCCCGACGTGCAGGCCAGCACCATACCCACCTATTCACCCTGTCCATCATCGGAGTTCCTACTACATGACTGCCAGCCCGGTCGAAAAGACCGCTCCCCAGGTCGCGATCAACGACATCGGATCTGAGGAGGACTTCCTCGCCGCGATCGACGAGACCATCAAGTACTTCAACGACGGAGACATCGTCGAGGGTGTCATCGTCAAGGTCGACCGGGACGAGGTCCTGCTCGACATCGGTTACAAGACCGAGGGTGTCATCCCGAGCCGCGAGCTCTCGATCAAGCACGACGTCGACCCGTCCGAGGTCGTGACCGTGGGCGACGAGGTCGAGGCGCTCGTCCTCCAGAAGGAGGACAAGGAGGGTCGGCTGATCCTGTCCAAGAAGCGCGCGCAGTACGAGCGCGCCTGGGGCACGGTCGAGAAGGTCAAGGAAGAGGACGGCGTCGTCACCGGCACCGTCATCGAGGTCGTCAAGGGTGGACTCATCCTGGACATCGGTCTGCGCGGCTTCCTGCCCGCCAGCCTCGTCGAGATGCGCCGTGTCCGCGACCTCCAGCCGTACGTCGGCAAGGAGATCGAGGCCAAGATCATCGAGCTCGACAAGAACCGCAACAACGTGGTCCTGTCGCGCCGTGCCTGGCTGGAGCAGACCCAGTCCGAGGTCCGCACCACCTTCCTCAAGGAGCTCGGCAAGGGCCAGGTCCGGTCCGGTGTCGTGTCGTCGATCGTCAACTTCGGTGCGTTCGTCGACCTCGGTGGGGTCGACGGCCTGGTGCACGTCTCCGAGCTGTCCTGGAAGCACATCGACCACCCCTCCGAGGTCGTCGAGGTGGGCCAGGAGGTCACCGTCGAGGTGCTCGACGTGGACATGGACCGCGAGCGTGTCTCCCTGTCGCTGAAGGCGACGCAGGAGGACCCGTGGCAGCATTTCGCCCGCACCCACGCCATCGGCCAGGTCGTCCCGGGCAAGGTCACCAAGCTCGTTCCCTTCGGTGCGTTCGTGCGCGTCGAGGAGGGCATCGAGGGTCTGGTCCACATCTCCGAGCTGGCCGAGCGCCACGTGGAGCTGCCCGAGCAGGTCGTCAACGTGGGCGACGACATCTTCGTCCGCGTCATCGACATCGACCTGGAGCGTCGCCGCATCTCGCTGTCGCTCAAGCAGGCCAACGACCCCTCGGTCGTGTCCGACGAGTTCGACCCCACGCAGTACGGCATGGCGGCCGAGTACGACGAGGCCGGCAACTACAAGTACCCCGAGGGCTTCGACCCGGAGACCAACGAGTGGCTCGAGGGCTACGACAAGCAGCGTGAGGCCTGGGAGAAGCAGTACGCCGAGGCGCACGCCCTGTGGGAGGCCCACAAGACGCAGGTCGAGGAGGCCCAGAAGGCCGACGCCGAGGCCGCTGCCTCCGGCGACGTCGCGCCGACGACCTACTCCTCCGGCGGCGTCTCGGAGAGCGTCTCCTCGTCCACCGGTGAGGGCACCCTCGCCTCCGACGAGGCTCTGGCCGCGCTCCGCGAGAAGCTGACCGGCGCCAGCTGAGGCCCACCCCGCGAGGGGTGATCCGACGGGCCGGAACCGGTCCTCGCCGACGCCCGAGGCCCCGTCCACCAGCTGGTGGACGGGGCCTCGGGCTGTCCGGTGGGATGAGGGTGCGCCATACAGGCGACGAGCTGGTCAAGGTTCACGTCAACCCATGCAGCAGATGCCGGACATATCCATGACGTTCACAACCCGTTCACCAGGAGCGGCAAAGGTCGGACCTCGTGCCCGCATCCCCCACCTCCCGCCCAGGCGGACGGCGTCGCCCGGCCTCGCGCCGCCCCGCGGCGCTCGACGGCCGTGAGGGTCTCCTCGCCGCCCTGCTGCTCCTGCCCAACCTGATCCTGCTGGTGATCTTCACCTGGCGACCCCTGATCGACAACATCAGGTTGTCCTTCACGGACTGGAACATCTCCTCGCCCGTCGCCCATGGCGTGGGTCTGGCCAACTACCGCGAGTGGTTCGGTCGGGAGGACACCCGGACCATCGTGGGCAACACCCTCATCTTCACCGTCTCCACCGTCGTCGGCTCGCTGCTCATCGGCCTCGCCCTGGCCCTGCTCCTGGATCAGCAGCTGAAGGGACGCAACCTGGTGCGCTCGCTCGTCTTCGCGCCCTACGTCATCTCCGGCGCGGCCATCGGGGTGGCCTTCCAGTTCGTCTTCGACCCGACCTTCGGCCTGGTGCGCGACCTGCTGGCCCGGATCGGGGTGGCCTCGCCGAACTTCTACCAGGACGCCCCGTGGGCACTGTTCATGGTCACCGTGACCTACATCTGGAAGAACATCGGCTACACCTTCGTGATCTACCTCGCCGCGCTCCAGGGGCGGCGCTCGGACCTGGACGAGGCCTCGGAGATCGACGGCGCCTCCCGCTGGACCCACCTGTCCAAGGTGGTCCTGCCGCAGCTGCGCCCCACGACCTTCTTCCTGTCGATCACGGTGCTCCTCAACAGCGTCCAGGTCTTCGACATCATCAACGTGATGACCCGGGGCGGCCCGGTGGGCACCGGCACCACCACCCTGGTCTTCCAGGTCTACCAGGAGACCTTCGTCAACCAGCGCGCGGGCTACGGCGCCACCGTCGCCACGCTCATGTTCCTCGTGCTGCTGCTCGTGACCATCGTGCAGGTCCGCGTCATGGACAAGGAGCACGCCTGATGCCCGCTTCCGCCACCGCCACCGACCACGCTGCCGGTACGCCGGACCCGGCCCACGACCGTCCCGCCCGCGGCCCGCGGCGGCCCCGCCAGGCGGCCGGGGTCAACACCTCGAGCACGGCGATGAAGGCCCTGGGCTACCTCGGCATGCTGCTCGTGCTCCTGGTCATCGGGGTCCCGCTGTTCTGGATCGTCATCACCTCCCTGAAGGAGCGCGGCGACATCTACACCCGGCCGGCGATCTACTGGCCCAGCCCGGCGACGGGGGAGAGCTACCACGCCGCCGTGACCGAGATCCCCTTCACGGACTACCTGCGCAACTCCCTGATCATCACGGCGGCGGTGTCGGTCGCCAAGATCGTCCTGGGTGTCCTGAGCGCCTATGCGCTGTCGCTGCTGCGCTTCCGTGGCCGCAACCTGGTCTTCCTGTTCGTGGTCGCAGCCCTGATGGTGCCCAACCAGATCACCGTCATCTCCAACTACGCCCTGGTCAGCCAGCTGGGCTGGCGCAACACCTACCTGGGCATCATCGTTCCCCTGGCGGGGGTCGCGTTCGGGACCTTCCTGATGCGCAATCACTTCCTGTCGCTGCCCTCCGAGATCATCGAGGCGGCCCGCATGGACGGTGCCGGCCCGATGAAGCTCCTCTGGCGCGTCGTGCTCCCGCTGTCCTGGCCCACCCTCGTGGCCTTCTCGCTGATCACCGTGGTCAACGAGTGGAACGAGTACCTGTGGCCCTTCCTGATGTCGGACGACGAGCACACAGCACCGCTGCCGGTGGGTCTGACCTTCCTGCAGAACAACGAGGGCCTCAACAACTGGGGACCGGTGATGGCGGGCACCGTTCTCGCGGTCCTGCCCGTCCTGGTGCTCTTCCTGTTCCTGCAGCGGCACATGATCAAGGGCCTCACCTCCGGGGCGGTCAAGGGCTGACCCTCCTGCCACCGCCGTCCCCCTTCCTTTCCCCATCGTCGACGAGCACCCAGCAGCGCCGACCCATCCCTCAAGGAGCCATCCCATGACGACCTTCCCCCGCCGGGGCTTCCTCGGCCTGACCACCGCCGTGACGGCGGCCGTCGCCCTCGCCGGCTGCGCGGGCACCGGCAGCGCCGGCACCGACAGCTCGTCCGCGGGCGGCGCCGGTGGCACCACCACCATCGACTTCTGGAGCAACCACCCCGGCAAGTCCAAGGACACCGAGAAGAAGCTCATCGAGCAGTTCGAGAAGGCCAACCCGGGCATCAAGGTCAAGCTGACCGACGCCGGCAAGAACTACGAGGAGGTGGCGCAGAAGTTCAATGCCGCCCTCGCCGGAGGCAACCTGCCGGACGCCGTGGTCGTCTCCGACGTCACCTGGTTCACCTTCGCGCTCAACAAGCAGCTGGCGCCGATGGACGACCTGACCAAGGAGGCCGGTCTGTCCACCACGGACTACGTCGAGTCTCTCTACAACGACTACACGCTCATGGGCAAGCACTACGCCCTGCCGTACTCCCGCTCGACCCCGCTGTTCTACTACAACAAGGACCTGTGGGCGAAGGCCGGCCTGCCCGACCGCGGTCCCAAGACCTGGGACGAGTTCGCCACCTGGGCCGCCAAGCTGCAGCCCGTGATCGGGTCCGACAAGGTCGCCATCGACCTGGCCGACGGCTCGAACTACCTCGACTGGTACTTCCAGTCCATGGCCTGGGGATTCGGCGGTGGCTACTCCAAGGAGTGGACCCCCACCTTCACCGACCCCGGCACCATCAAGGCGGGGGAGTACCTCAAGATGCTCTTCGCCAAGAAGTACGCCCGCGCCTCCGCCGACCCGGCCACGAGCTTTGCCTCCGGCATGTCCGCCGCGCTGGTCGAGTCCACCGGCTCGCTCAAGGGCATCACCAAGGACGCCAAGTTCAGCCTCGGCACGGCCTTCCTCCCGGCCCCCGACGGCACCAAGGCCTGCCCGACGGGCGGTGCCGGCATCGGCATACCGGTCGGCATCTCCGCCGAGCGCAAGAAGGCCGCGGTGAAGTTCGTGGAGTTCATGACCAACGCGCAGAGCACGGTCACCTTCACCCAGGCCACGGGCTACATGCCGGTCCGTACCTCCGCCATGGACGTCCCCGAGGAGAAGGCGTACCTGCAGGCCAACCCCAACGCCAAGACCGCGGTGGAGCAGCTGCCGCACACTCGCTCCCAGGACAACGCCCGCGTCGGCGTGCCGGGCGGGGGCAAGCGCATCGGCACCGCCCTCGACCAGATCGCCCAGGGCGGCGACGTGAAGTCGGTCTTCGAGGGTCTCCAGAAGGAGACCCAGTCCGTGATCGACGCCCAGGTCAAGTCCAAGCTGTGACCCCCAGGCGGCGCGCAGGCACCGACCTGCGCGCCGCGACCGACCGGGGCCAGCGGGTCCGCCCGCCGGTCCCGTCCCGCACCCTCAACCCGCAGGAGAACCCCGTGGCCACCGTGGCTTTCGACGGCGCGAGCCGGATCTACGACGACGGCGCCCGCCCGGCCGTCGACGCACTGACCTTCGACATCGCCGACGGCGAGTTCCTCGTCCTCGTCGGCCCCTCCGGGTGCGGCAAGTCCACCTCGCTGCGCATGCTGGCCGGCCTGGAACCGGTGGACGAGGGTCGGGTCCTCATCGACGGCGCCGACATGACCGGCGTCCGAGCCCGCGACCGCGACGTGGCGATGGTCTTCCAGAGCTACGCGCTCTACCCCAACATGACGGTGGCGGACAACATGGGCTTCGCCCTGCGCAACGCCGGCGTCTCCAAGGCCGAGACCGCCGAGCGCGTCGCGGAGGCCGCCCGGATCCTCCAGCTCGAGGAGCTCCTCGACCGCAAGCCCGCCAAGCTGTCCGGCGGCCAGCGCCAGCGCGTGGCGATGGGCCGCGCGATCGTGCGGCGGCCCAAGGTCTTCTGCATGGACGAGCCGCTGTCCAACCTCGACGCCAAGCTGCGGGTGTCCACCCGTTCCCAGATCGCCTCGTTGCAGCGCCGGCTCGGGGTCACCACGGTGTACGTCACCCACGACCAGGTCGAGGCCATGACGATGGGGGACCGGGTCGCGGTCCTCAAGGACGGCATCCTGCAGCAGGTGGCCTCCCCCGAGGACCTGTACGAGAGGCCCGTCAACACCTTCGTCGCCAGCTTCATCGGGTCGCCGGCGATCACCTTGCTCGACGCTCCCGTCCGTGAGGGCGTGGCCGACCTGCACGGCGTCCCCGTGCCCCTGCCCCGCAAGACCGCCGCCGGGATCACCGGGGGTCGGGTCACCGTGGGGATGCGCCCCGAGGGCTGGCGCCTCGCGGGCGAGGACCGCACCCAGGCCCTGCCCGTCGCGGTCGAGCTCGTCGAGGCCCTGGGCAGCGAGTCCTTCGTCTACGGCCGTCCCCGGATCGGGGCCGACGCGGACGAGGACGCCCCGCGGGTCGCCATCCGGCTGGAGCGCGGGCTCCGGGCGCAGCCTGGTGAGGTCCTGCACGTCACGGCCCAGCCGGGGGAGGCGTACTTCTTCGACGCCGAGACCGGCCTCGCCCTCGGGGAGCGTTGACCCGGCCATGACCGACCGCGACTGGCAGCCGCTCGCCCGGGGCCCCTGGGACTCACCAGGTCTGGACGTGCAGGGACACCGCGGCGCACGCGGACGCATGGTCGAGAACGTCGTCGACGGGTTCCTGCTGGCCGCCTCCCTGGGCTGCCGGTCGGTCGAGCTCGACGTCCTGCTGACCGCCGACGGCGTGCCCGTCGTGTGGCACGACCCGGTGCTCCTCGCCGACAAGATGACCGGCTCGGACGACCTCGTCGGCCGCCGCGTCGACGAGCTGGACCTCGAGGAGCTGCAGAGCATCGACGTGGGCTCACGCACCCTGGCCCGCTTCCCCGACCAGGAGGCTGTCCCGGGAGCCCGGATCAGCACCCTGGAGGACCTGCTGCTGACTGTCGGGGGGGCCTACCCGCGGCTGTGGTTCACGGTCGAGGTCAAGGTCGACGCGCGCGACGAGCGGATGGCAGCCCGCCGCGAGGAGCTGGTCCGGGCGACGATCCTGGCGATCCGGCGGGCGGGGGTGGGGGAGCACGCCATCATCCACTCCTTCGACTGGGCGGTGCTGGACCTCGCCCGCCGCCTCGACCCCGACCTGACCCGCTCGGCCCTGCTGGTGCCGGGCGTGACGTGCGTGCCCGGGAGCCCGTGGACGGGTCCGGTGGATCCCACCGCGCACGGCGAGGACGTGGTGTCGGCCGCCCGCGAGGCCGGAGCGCACATGCTGGCGCCGCACTTCGCCGTGACGGAGGACCCGACCCCGGACACCGAGCTCTACGTCACCCGCGAGTTGGTCCAGGCCGCCCACGACCAGGGCCTGGCCGTGGTGTCCTGGACCGTCAACCACCCCGAGGACCTCCGTGCCGTCGTCGCCGCCGGCGTGGACGGCGTGGTCACCGACCACCCGGACCGCGCCCTCGGCCTGGACCTGACCGTCGGATAGCGTGCCCGCACCACACCCGGTCCATCAGGAGGTCGTCGTGCCCGCGCTGCCCGTCGTCGCCATCGGTGCCCTCGGGGGCACCATCGCCATGCGTCCCCCGGCGCCGGGGGACCCCGTGGCGCCGGGGTTGACCGCGGACGACCTCGTGACCGCCGTCCCGCGGCTGGAGGAGATCGCCCGGGTGCGCACCCACACCATCTGCAACGTGGGGTCGCCGTCGATCACCTTCGCCCACCTGCTGGCGGCGCTGGACTGGGCCGACGAGCAGGTCCGGGCGGGCGCGACCGGGGTGGTCCTGACCCACGGCACCGACACCATGGAGGAGTCGGTCTACTTCCTGGACCTGCTGTGGCGGCACGAGGCTCCGCTGGTCCTGACCGGGGCGATGCGGTCCGCGCAGGAGCCGGGCGCCGACGGGCCGGCCAACATCGTGGCCGCCGCCATCGTCGCCGCGTCCTCGGCTGCCCGCGGGCTGGGCGCCCTCGTCGTCATGGACGACGAGGTGCACCTCGGGGACCGGGTGACCAAGACCCACGCCACGGCACTGGCGCCGTTCGACAGCCCGTACGGCGCGCCGGTGGGCCGGGTCGAGGAGGGGCGGTTGCTCCTGGACTACCTCCCGGCGGAGAGCCGCCCGCCCGCCCTGCCGATGCCGAGGCGTCGGGACGTGCGGGTGGCCCTGCTCGAGGCCTTCGTCGACGACGACGGCCGGATGCTGCAGCTGGCCCTGGACGACGGCTACGACGCGGTCGTGATCGCCGGCGCCGGCTCGGGCCACGTGTCCCAGGAGGCCGCCGACGTGGTGGCGCGGGCCGCCGCGCACATCCCCGTCGTCGTGGGCACCCGCAGCGGCGGGGGACGGACGACCACGCGGCTCTACGGCTACCCCGGCTCGGAGTCGGACCTGATCCGCCGGGGCGCGATCATGGCCGGCAGTCTCAACCCGCTCAAGGCCAGGCTGCTGCTGTGGGTGCTCCTCGCGACGGGGGCCGATCGGCAGGAGATCGCCGAGGCCTTCCTGGTCCGGGGGCGTCAGGCGCGCTGAGCGACCTGGGGGTAGCCTCGGGCCATGTTGCGCATCGGTCTGACTGGAGGCATCGGCTCGGGCAAATCCACCGTGTCGCGGCGGCTCACGGAGCTGGGCGCGGCGGTGGTCGACGCAGACCTCGTGGCCCGCGAGGTGGTCGCGCCGGGCAGCCCCGGGCTGCAGGCGGTGACGGACCGCTTCGGCACGGCGGTGGTGCGGGCCGACGGCACCCTGGACCGGGCCGCGCTGGGGGCCCTGGTCTTCGACGACGAGCGGGCCCGCCGCGACCTCGAGGCCATCACCCACCCCCGGATCGCGGCGCGCACCGAGGAGCTGATGGGGCAGGCGGGTGCCGACGCGATCGTCGTGCACGACGTGCCGCTGCTGGTCGAGAAGCACCTCGGCCCGGCATACCACCTGGTCCTGGTGGTGGACACCCCCGCCGAGACCCGGGTGCAGCGCCTCGTCGAGCAGCGGGGGATGACCGCGGGCGAGGCCCGGGCCCGGATGGCGCACCAGGCCACGGACGAGCAGCGGCGGGTGGCCGCCGACGTGCTCCTGGACAACTCGGGCTCGACGCAGGAGCTGACCGACCAGGTGGACCGGCTGTGGCGGGAGCGGATCCAGCCGTATGCCGAGAACCTGCGCACGCGCACCCGCGCCCGCCGCGCGGACGTGCCGACGCTCGTGGACTACGACGACACCTGGCCGGAGCAGGCCCGGCGCCTGATCGAGCGGATCAGCCAGGGGATGGGTCCACTGGCACCGGAGATCGAGCACATCGGGTCCACGGCGGTGCCCGGCCTGGCCGGCAAGGACGTCGTCGACCTGCAGATCGGGGTGGCCGACCTGCGCGACGCGGACGCGCCGCAGTTCCTGGAGCGGATGGAGGACCTGGGCTTCCCCCGGTCGACGGGCAACACGATGGACCAGGTCAAGGACGAGGTGCCGGATCCCTCGATGTGGGTGAAACGCTTCCACGGGACCTGTGACCCTGGCCGCATCGTCCACGTCCACGTCCGCGAGACCGAGGGCGCGGGCTGGCAGTACGCCCTGCTCTACCGCGACTGGCTGCGTGGCGACGCGTCGGCGCGGGAGGACTACCTCGCCGAGAAGCGCCGCCTCGTGGGCTCGTGCGAGACCACCGATGCCTACGCCGAGGCGAAGGAGCCGTGGTTCAACGCCGTGTGGCCACGCATGCAGGCCTGGGCCAAGCGCACCTCCTGGCACTCCTGAGTCCCGCCCTGCGGCAGCAGGGGTATGTCGGTGGTCGGTCCTAGGCTGGGTCCATGCGACCGACCACCGACATCCAGCGCCGGGTGGCGCCCTTCCACGTGGTGTCCGAGTTCTCCCCGAGCGGGGACCAGCCCACGGCGATCTCCGAGCTGGCCCGGCGCATCGAGGCGGGGGAGCAGGACATCGTGCTGCTGGGCGCCACCGGCACCGGCAAGTCGGCGACCACGGCCTGGCTGATCGAGCAGGTGCAGCGCCCGACGCTGCTGATGGCGCCCAACAAGACGCTGGCGGCGCAGCTGGCGAGCGAGTTCCGGGACCTGCTGCCCGACAACGCGGTCGAGTACTTCGTGAGCTACTACGACTACTACCAGCCCGAGGCGTACATCGCCCAGACGGACACCTACATCGAGAAGGACTCGTCCATCAACGAGGAGGTCGAGCGGCTGCGGCACAGCGCGACCAACTCGCTGCTGACGCGCCGGGACACCGTGGTGGTCGCGTCGGTGTCCTGCATCTACGGCCTGGGCACCCCGCAGGAGTATGTCGACCGCATGGTCCGGCTCAAGGTGGGTCAGGAGATCGAGCGTGACGAGCTGCTGCGCAGGTTCGTCACGATGCAGTACACCCGCAACGACCTGGCCTTCACCCGCGGCACCTTCCGGGTGCGCGGCGACACCGTCGAGATCATCCCGCAGTACGAAGAGCTCGCCATCCGCATCGAGCTCTTCGGTGACGAGATCGAGCGGATCTACACCCTGCACCCGCTGACCGGGGAGGTCGTGCGCGAGGAGCAGGAGATGTACGTCTTCCCGGCCACGCACTACGTCGCCGGCGAGGAGCGGATGGAGCGGGCGATCACCGGGATCGAGCACGAGCTGGAGGAGCAGCTGCGGACCTTCGAGCAGCAGGGCAAGCTCCTGGAGGCCCAGCGGCTGCGGATGCGCACCACCTACGACATCGAGATGATGCGTCAGGTCGGCACCTGCGCCGGCATCGAGAACTACTCGATGCACATCGACGGCCGCGCCCCGGGGACCGCGCCGAACACGCTGCTGGACTACTTCCCCGAAGACTTCCTCCTGGTCATCGACGAGTCCCACGTGACGGTCCCGCAGATCGGCGCGATGTACGAAGGTGACATGTCGCGCAAGCGGCAGCTGGTCGACCACGGCTTCCGGCTGCCGAGCGCCATGGACAACCGCCCGCTGAAGTGGGAGGAGTTCCTCGAGCGCATCGGCCAGACGGTCTACCTGTCCGCCACGCCGGGGGCCTACGAGCTGGCCAGGTCCGAGGGCGTGGTGGAGCAGATCATCCGCCCGACCGGTCTGATCGACCCCGAGATCGTGCTCAAGCCCACCAAGGGGCAGATCGACGACCTGCTCCACGAGATCCACCGGCGCACCGCCGAGGACGAGCGCGTGCTGGTCACCACGCTGACCAAGAAGATGGCGGAGGACCTCACCGACTACCTCCTCGACAAGGGCGTGCGGGTGCGCTACCTGCACTCCGAGGTCGACACCCTGCGCCGGGTGGAGCTCCTGCGCGAGCTGCGGATGGGCGAGTACGACGTCCTCGTCGGCATCAACCTGCTGCGCGAGGGCCTCGACCTGCCGGAGGTCTCCCTGGTGAGCATCCTGGACGCCGACAAGGAGGGCTTCCTGCGGTCGACGCGCTCGCTGATCCAGACCATCGGACGGGCGGCGCGCAACGTCTCCGGCCAGGTCCACATGTATGCCGACACGATCACCCCCTCCATGCAGGAGGCGATCGAGGAGACCAACCGCCGTCGGGAGCGCCAGGTGGCCTACAACACCGAGCGGGGGATCGACCCACAGCCGCTGCGCAAGCGCATCGCCGACATCACCGACCTGATCGCCAAGGAGGAGGCCGACACCGAGGCGCTCCTGGGCAGCGCTCGGGGTCAGTCCCGGGGCAGGGCCAAGGGGCGGGGCGCCGCGGCCGCGGCCGGCGCCGAGAAGGGCGCGCTCCTCGACCAGGCCCGGTCGATGCCGGCCGCCGAGCTGGCCGAGCTCATCCAGGAGGTCACCCAGCAGATGCACCAGGCGGCGACCGAGCTGCACTTCGAGCTGGCGGCTCGGCTGCGGGACGAGCTCGGCGACCTCAAGAAGGAGCTGCGGCAGATGACGGAGGCCACCCGCTGACGAGGTCCGCGGCGGGAGTCGTGACCGGGACCGCACGGGTCTGATCCCGGTTCTCGTGTGGGACACTTGACCTCGTCACGGAGGGGAGTATCCCTACGCGGTGGCCTCGTCATCACGGAGGGCCGACCTGGTCGGCGTTCCCGGGGCGCCGGTCCGCCTCGGGCGGGAGAGACCTCCAGCACGCGCGGAGCCCTGCCCCGCCGCGAGCTCCGGTCTCTTCCTGCACCGTGAAAGGTCTCCTGTCGTGAACGTTCCCCTGTGGGTCTGGATCGCCTCCCTGGGCGTCACCGTCGCCTTCCTGCTCGCCGACGTCGTGCACATGGCGCGGTCACCGCACACCCCCTCGATGCGCGAGTGCACCCGCCACCTGGCCTTCTTCGTCGGTGCGGCGGTGACCTTCGGCCTGGGCGTGTGGTTCTTCGCCGGTCCGACCTACGGCCTGCAGTTCTTCGCGGGCTGGTTGACGGAGTACTCGCTGTCGGTCGACAACCTGTTCGTGTTCCTGATCATCATGGCGAAGTTCTCGGTGCCGGAGAAGCTCCAGCAGACGGCACTGATGGTGGGCATCATGATCGCCCTCGTGCTCCGCGCCATCTTCATCGCCGTGGGGGCGGGCCTGATCAACCAGTTCTCGTGGGTCTTCTACCTCTTCGGGGCCTTCCTCATCTACACCGCGGTGAAGCTGGCGATGGAGGGGGAGAGCGACGACGACGAGTACGAGGACAACGCCTTCACCCGGTGGGTCGCGTCACGGTTCCCCGCCACCCAGGAGTGGCACGGGCCGAAGATGTTCGCCCACGTCGACGGCAAGAAGGTCATCACCCCGATGTTCCTGGTGATCCTGGCCCTGGGCACCACGGACCTGCTCTTCGCACTGGACTCGATCCCGGCGATCTTCGGGCTCACCAAGGAGCCCTTCCTGGTGCTGATGGCCAACATCTTCGCGCTGATGGGTCTGCGCCAGCTCTACTTCCTCATCGGCGGTCTGCTCAAGAAGCTCGTCTACCTCGGCGTCGGCCTGTCGATCCTGCTGGCCTTCATCGGCGTCAAGCTGATCCTGCACGCGATGCACGAGAACACGCTGCCGTTCGTCAACGGTGGTCACCACATCGGCTGGGCCCCGGAGATCCCGATCACGGTGTCGCTCGGCGTGATCGTCGGCATCCTGGGGATCACCACCGTGGCGAGCCTGTGGAAGTCCCGGCGGGACGAGCGCCTGGGCCTGGACGACTGAGCGCCGCGGCGAGGGTCAGGTCGGTGCCGTCGGCCGCGGCGCCGACCTGCCGCGCATCACGGTGACGCTTGCGAGGACCACGAGCGCCATGCCCACGACCTGCGGCCGGTCGAGCCGCTGCCCGAGGACGACCAGTCCGGCTGACGCGGCCGCGGCGGGCTCCAGCGACAGGAGCACCCCGAAGACCCGGGCGTCCAGGTCGCGCAAGGCAAGGAGCTCGAGCGAGTAGGGAATCACGCTGGACAGCAAGGCGACCCCGAAGGCAGCGCCCCACCGGCCGGGGGTCAGTGCGGCGGGATCGGCCTGGGCCAGACCGAGCGGCACGACGAGCGCCGCTGCCACGAGCATCGCGAGGGTGAGCCCGTCCACGGCCGGGAAGTGTCGGCCGACCCGCTGGCTGCACACGATGTAGGCCGCCCAGCAGGCCCCCGCCGCGAGGGCCAACCCGATGCCCAGGTGGTCCAGCGCGGCCCAGGGGATGCTCAGCGCGCCCGAGACGAGAGCGACGCCGGCGAGGGCGGCGGCCACCGACAGGGCGTCGACGAGTCGCCGCGACAGCGCGGCGGCGAGGGTGAGCGGCCCCAGGAACTCGACCGTGACGGCGACACCGATGGGCAGGCGGGCCAGGGAGGCGTAGAACGTGGAGTTCATGACCGCCAGCGTGGTCCCGAGAGCCACGACGGCCAGCCATCCCGAGCGGCCGTGACCGCGCACCCCAGGTCGGGTGGCCAGCAGGAGCACGGTGGCACCAAGGCCGAGGCGCAGGGCGACGGTGGGGAGCGCGCCAAGGACGGGCACCAGGGTGGCCGCCAGTGCCCCGCCGAGCTGGACCGTGACGATGGCGGCTACGACGAGTAGCGGCGGTGTTGCACGGCGTTGCGGGCTCATGGCGGTCATACTGCCTCACATGACCCTGGACCCCACCCGTCAGCTCGAGCGTGATCTCCAGGACATCGTGCGGCACGCACCGGGTCGGTTGTCCGTCCAGGTGGTCGGTCCGCAGGGGGTCCTCGCGGGGCGGGACGCGGACCGTCGGGTGCCGGCCGCCGGCCTGATCACGATCCTGGTGCTCCTGGCGACGCTGCACGAGGTGGACCGGGGGCGCCTGAGCCTGGACCAGCAGCTGCGGGTGCCCGAGCGGCGGGTCGGTGGTGCGGGGGCCCTCAGCCTGCTCCCCACGGTCACCGAGCTGAGCGTCATCGAGCTGCTGCGGCTCATGGTCACCCTGGCCGACGACGACGCGGGCAACCTGCTGCTCCAGCTCCTCGGGCACGAGCGGGTCACCCGCTGCGCCACCGATCTCGGGCTGATGCAGACCGTCGTGCAGCGCGACCTGGTGGACCACGCGGCCGCGGAGGCCGGCCGGGACAACCTCACGACCGCCGCGGACCAGGCGGGCCTGCTCGCGATGCTGCGTTCGGGGCGCGCCGTGGGGGAGTCCTCGACCAGGCTCGCCCGGGCCCTGCTGGGGGAGCAGCGGCACGCGTATGGCGTCACCGCTCTGCTCCCGGACCAGGTCGTCCGCGGCTCCAAGCCGGCAGACCTGCCGGGCCTGCGCCACGACGTCGCGCTGATCGAGGCGCACGGGTCCTGGCGCTGCGTGGCCGTCACGGCGACCGACATGTACGACCGCCGCCACGAGCAGGACTACTCGGTCAGCGTGCTGCCGGCTCTCGCCGCGGTGGGCGAGGCCGTGCTGAGCACGCTCGTGCCGCCGCCCCCACCGCAGCGGTGAGCGGCGGCGGAGGCGGCGGGAGGGCCGGTCGGGCCGGTGGTCAGGCGCCGGTGACCTGCTCGCGGGCGGCGACGAAGGCGTCGACGCAGGCGCGCACGTCGTCCTCGGAGTGCGCCGCCGACATCTGGACCCGGATCCGGGCCCGGCCCTGCGGGACCACGGGGTAGCTGAACGGGATGACGTAGACCCCCCGCTCCAGCATGGCGTCGGCGACCTGACCGGCCTGACGGGCGCCGTCCTCGCCGGGGAACATCACCGGGATGATGGCGTGCTCGCCCGGGAGCAGCTCGAAGCCGGCCTCGGTCATCAGGCGCCGGAAGAGCTCGGCGTTGCGGCGCAGCACCTGGCGGGGTTCGGCGGAGTCGCGGGCGATCTCCAGGGCCTTCAGGGAGCCGGCGACCACCGAGGGGGCGACCGCGTTGCTGAACAGGTAGGGGCGGGATCGCTGGCGCAGCAGGTCGACGATCTCCTGGTGGGCGCTGATGTAGCCGCCGGACGCGCCGCCCAGGGCCTTGCCGAGGGTGCCGGAGATGATGTCGACCCGGTCCATGACCCCGAAGTGCTCGGGCGTGCCGCGGCCGCCGTCACCGACGAAGCCCACGGCGTGGGAGTCGTCGACCATGACCATCGCGCCGAACTCCTCGGCCAGGTCGCAGATCTCACGCAGGGGCGCGAGGTAGCCGTCCATCGAGAAGACTCCGTCGGTGACCACGACGACCCGCTTGGCGCCCGCCTCGCGGATGGCCTCGAGCTGGGCCCGCAGGTCGGCCATGTCGGCGTTCTTGTAGCGGTACCGCCTGGCCTTGGACAGCCGGATCCCGTCGATGAGCGACGCGTGGTTGAGCTCGTCGCTGATGATGGCGTCCTCGGCACCGAAGAGCACCTCGAAGACACCGCCGTTGGCGTCGAAGCAGGAGGAGTACAGGATCGTGTCGTCGGTGCCGAGGAAGTCCGACAGGGCCTTCTCGAGCTGCTTGTGGGTGGTCTGGGTGCCGCAGATGAAGCGCACCGAGGCCATGCCGAAGCCCCACTCGCGCAGCGCCGCGGCCGCAGCCTCCTCCACCTCGGGGCGGTCGGCGAGGCCGAGGTAGTTGTTGGCGCAGAAGTTCAGCGCGTCGGCCGTGGCGGTGGTGACGTGCGCGGACTGGGGGCTGGTGAGCTGACGCTCGGCCTTCCACAGCCCGGCGTCCTTGATCTCCTGCAGCGTGGTGGCCAGCTCGGCCTTGATAGCGTACATGCGGATCTCCTTGGGTGGCAGGGGCAGTCAGTCGGCGATCTCGAGGATGACCTTGCCGCACTCGCCGGAGCGGGCGGCGGCCCAGGCCTGCGGCCAGTCGTCAAGACCGACCCGGTGGGTGATGACCGACCGGACGGCGTCCCGCAGCTGGGGGCTGGACTGGAGCATGAAGGTCATGTGGTACCACGTCTCGAACATCTCGCGGCCGTAGATGCCCTTGATGGTGAGCATGTGGGTGATGATCTTGCCCCAGTCGACGGGGAAACCCTCCTTGGGCAGCCCGAGCATCGAGATCTTGGCGCCGAAGTTGCAGTTGTCGATGAGCTGGCGCATGGCGGCAGGGGCCCCGGACATCTCCAGGCCGAGGTCGAAGCCTTCCGTCATACCGAGCTCGCGCTGGACCTCTCGCAGGTCCTCCTGCTGGACGTTGACGGTCCGGGTCGCCCCTGCGCCCTGCGCCAGCCCCAGACGGAAGTCGCTCATGTCCGTGACGACGACGTGGCGGGCCCCGGCGTGCCGCGCGATGGCCGCGGCCATGACCCCGATGGGCCCGGCGCCGGTGATCAGGACGTCCTCGCCGACCATGGGGAACTGCAGGGCGGTGTGGGTGGCGTTGCCGAAGGGGTCGAACAACGCACCCAGCTCGGGGTCGATGCCGTCGGGCTGCACCCAGACGTTGGTCGCCGGCACGACGACGTAGTCGGCGAAGGCGCCGTCGCGGTTGACCCCGATGGAGCTGGTGTTGGGGCACATGTGGCGGCGGCCGGCGCGGCAGTTGCGGCACATCCCGCAGACGATGTGTCCCTCGACCGAGCAGCGCTGTCCCACCTGGAGGTTGGCCGAACCGGTGCCGGACACGACGTCGTCGGCGAGGTCCACGATCTCACCGTAGAACTCGTGCCCGATCGTCATCGGCGGGTGCACCATCGACGCCGCCCAGTCGTCCCACTGCTCCAGGTGCAGGTCGGTGCCGCACAGCCCGGCCCGCAGCACCCGGATCTTGACCTCACCGGGTCCGACCTGGGGCTCCGGCACCTCCCTCAGCTCGAGACCGGGGCCGGCGTGAGGCTTGACGAGGGCGCGCATGAGACCACTTCCTGGGACTGCAGAGGGTAAACCGATTCATACCCAACCTAGCCCCCGGGGCGCAGGCGCTCGGAGGCGCCCCTCCTCACCAGCCGCGGGCGCGCCACTCGTCGAGGTTGGGTCGCTCGGCGCCGAGGGTGGTGTCGCCGCCGTGGCCCGGATAGACCCAGTCGGCGTCGTCGTACTCTCCGAAGATGCGCTCCTCGACGTCGTCGATGAGCTGCGGGAAGGACTGGCCGGGGTTCTTGGTGTTGCCGACGCCGCCGGGGAAGAGGCTGTCACCGGTGAACAGGTGCGAGTCCCCGTCGGGGTCGTCGTAGGCCAGCGCGATCCCCCCGGGGGTGTGGCCGCGCAGCTCGATCACCCGCAGGACGGACTCGCCGAGCTCGATCGTGTCGCCGTGGGCCAGCTCGCGGTCGGGGCGGACCGGCAGGGCCTTGCCGTCCACCGCGCTCGCGGCGGTCGGGACGCCGGTGTCCTCGACGACGTCCTTGAGGGCACGGGTGTGGTCCCAGTGCTGGTGGGTCGTCACCAGCAGGTCCAGGCGGCCGGTGCCCTCGTGGACCAGCCGTCCGATCCGGGCGGCGTCGTCGGCGGCGTCGACGAGCAGCTGTCGGCCGGTCGCCCGGTCCGTGAGCAGGTAGACGTTGTTGTGCATCGCCGACACCGCGCACTTGCGGATCGTCAGGTGCGGCAGCTCGCGGACGTCGGACGGGCCGTCGGGGGCGACGTCTCCGGTGTAGGTCACTGAGGGTCCTCCTCGTGGGTGGGGTCGGGGGTGGTGGGGCCGAGCCGGGGCAGCCGGTCGTGGGCGGGCGCGTCGATCTGGTCCGCGCGGTCGCGCAGGAGCCACAGGAGCAGCCCGGCACGGGAGGCGCTGACCGTGGGCTGCCCGTCGCCGAAGGACACCACGTCGCGCTCGTTCGTCCGCAGGCACATCGAGGGGGTGTCGGCGTCGGCGCGCAGCTCGGCGACCTGCTCCTCGAACCACCTCCCGACGAGCTCGGCGGGGGCGTCGGCGAAGGAGTAGCCGGCGTCGAGGTCGACGTGGTGCCAGGCGACCTCGCGCAGCCGGTGCCAGGGCAGCTGCGCACCCGAGAGGGTGCGGCCACCGCCGACCTGGGTGGTGGCGGCCCGGGCGGTGTCGTCCAGCCCGGCCAGGGCCCGGTCCAGCTCCTCGGCGGAGGTCCGCAGCTCGGCGAGCAGCTCGACGCGCGACTGGCGGGCACCCTGCTCGATGTCGGCGTCCCGGGCTTCCTGGGAGGCGTACATGGGTGTCGGCGTGCCCTGGACGGTGGCGACGAGGTTGCGCATCGCGCGGGCGTTGCGGGTGACGTGGGCGAGGACGTGGGCCCGGGTCCACCCGGTGCACAGGGAGGGGCCGCGCAGCGCCTCGTCGTCCAGGCGGGCGGCGGTCTCGAGGAGCCGGGCGGTCTGGGTGCGGAGCTCGCCGAGGTCGGCGTCGAAGGTGGCGTCCGTCATACGGACGACCCTAGACGAGACCACCGGTCCGTGCCTCTCGGCAGCCGTCCGAGCACGCAGAGTGTCAGGAGGGGGGTATGTCGGTGGGCCCACCTACGATGACGCTCGTGCCTGACACCTCCCTCGCGTCCCGCTCGTCCGCCCGCACCCCGCAGCCTCGCGCGCAGCACGATCGGCTCGTGGTCGGCGGGGCCCGGGAGCACAACCTGCGCAACGTCTCGGTGGACCTGCCGCGCGACGGGCTGGTCGTGTTCACCGGGCTGTCGGGCTCGGGCAAGTCCTCCCTCGCGTTCGACACGATCTTCGCCGAGGGACAGCGGCGGTATGTCGAGAGCCTGTCGGCCTACGCCCGCCAGTTCCTCGGGCAGATGGACAAGCCCGACGTCGACTTCATCGAGGGCCTGTCGCCGGCGGTGTCGATCGACCAGAAGTCCACCAACCGCAACCCGCGGTCGACGGTGGGCACCATCACCGAGGTCTACGACTACCTGCGGCTGCTCTTCGCCCGCGCCGGCCGGCCGCACTGCCCGACCTGCGGGGAGCCGGTGGGGCGGCAGACGCCGCAGCAGATCGTGGACCAGCTCCTCGCCCTCCCGGACCGCACCCGCTTCCAGGTGCTTGCCCCGGTCGTGCAGGGCCGCAAGGGCGAGTTCGTGGACCTCTTCGCCGAGCTGCAGACCAAGGGCTTCTCCCGCGCGCGCGTGGACGGCGAGGTCATCTCCCTCACCGAGCCGCCGACGCTGGAGAAGCAGCGCAAGCACACCATCGAGGTGGTCGTGGACCGGCTCGTGGCCAAGGGTGGCGACGCCACCGGCAAGCAGCGGCTCACCGACTCGGTGGAGACCGCGCTGGGTCTGACCGGGGGCATCCTCACCGTCGAGCTCGTCGACGTCCAGGGGGGCGACACCGACGAGGACGGCCGTCCCGTGGCACGCGAGCGCCGCTTCTCCGAGCGGATGGGGTGCCCCAACAACCACCCGCTGGCCATCGACGAGATCGAGCCGCGCACGTTCTCGTTCAACGCGCCCTACGGCGCCTGCCCCCACTGCTCCGGCATCGGCACCGAGCTGGAGGTCGACCCCGACCTGGTGATCCCGGACGAGGAGCTCAGCATCCGCGACGGGGCGATCGCACCCTGGGCCCAGGGCAGCGGCTCCCAGGACTACTTCCTGCGCGTGATCGGGGCGCTGGCCAAGGACCTGTCGTTCAGCCTGGACGTGCCGTGGCGCTCGCTGCCGGACCGGGCCCGTGAGGCGCTGCTGCACGGCCAGGACCACAAGGTGCACGTGAAGTACCGCAACCGGTGGGGGCGGGAGCGGTCCTACTCCACCGGGTTCGAAGGAGTCCTGCCGTTCGTGCGCCGGCGGCACGCGGAGACCGACTCGGAGTGGTCGCGCGAGCGCTACGAGGGCTACATGCGCGAGATCCCCTGCCCGGTGTGCGCCGGCGCCCGGCTCAAGCCCGAGGTCCTGTCGGTCTTGCTGGGCGGCAAGAACATCGCCGAGGTCTGCAGTCTGTCGATCGGCGACGCCGCGTCCTTCCTGCGCGGCGTGGAGTTCACCGAGCGCGAGCGGCAGATCGCCGAGCGGGTGGTCAAGGAGATCCACGCCCGCCTCGGGTTCCTGCTGGACGTCGGCCTGGACTACCTGTCCCTGGACCGTCCGGCGGGCACCCTGTCCGGCGGGGAGGCCCAGCGCATCCGCCTGGCCACCCAGATCGGGTCCGGCCTGGTGGGCGTGCTCTACGTCCTGGACGAGCCGTCGATCGGCCTGCACCAGCGGGACAACCACCGGCTCATCGCCACGCTGACCCGGCTGCGCGACCTGGGCAACACGCTGATCGTCGTGGAGCACGACGAGGACACGATCGCGGCCGCAGACTGGGTGGTCGACATCGGCCCGGGCGCCGGCGAGCACGGCGGCAAGGTCGTCCACAGCGGACCGGTCGCCGAGCTGCTGGCCAGCGAGTCCTCCCTCACCGGGGCCTATCTCGCCGGACGACGGGAGATTCCGATGCCGGCGACGCGGCGCCCTCAGGAGCCCGGCCGGGAGCTGACCGTCGTCGGGGCCACCGAGCACAACCTGACCGGCGTGGACGTGACCTTCCCGCTCGGCAACCTCGTCGCCGTCACGGGGGTGTCCGGGTCCGGGAAGTCCACGCTCGTCAACGACATCCTCTACACCGTCCTGGCCAACAAGCTCAACGGGGCCCGGCAGGTGCCGGGCCGCCACCGCACCGTCACCGGGCTGGAGCACCTGGACAAGGTGGTCCACGTCGACCAGTCACCCATCGGACGCACGCCCCGGTCCAACCCGGCGACCTACACCGGTGTCTTCGACCACATGCGCAAGCTCTTCGCACAGACCACGGAGGCCAAGGTCCGCGGCTATCAGCCGGGTCGGTTCTCGTTCAACGTCAAGGGCGGTCGCTGCGACGCGTGCAACGGCGACGGCACCATCAAGATCGAGATGAACTTCCTGCCGGACGTCTACGTCCCGTGCGAGGTGTGCCATGGGGCGCGCTACAACCGCGAGACCCTGGAGGTGCACTACAAGGGCAAGACCATCGCCGACGTCCTGGACATGCCCATCGAGGAGGCGGCGGCGTTCTTCGAGGCGGTCCCCGCCATCTCGCGGCACCTGAGCACGCTGGTCGAGGTGGGCCTGGGCTACGTCCGGCTCGGTCAGCCGGCGACGACCCTGTCGGGCGGTGAGGCCCAGCGGGTCAAGCTCGCCGCAGAGCTGCAGAAGCGCTCGACCGGACGGACCATCTACGTCCTCGACGAGCCCACGACCGGGCTGCACTTCGAGGACATCCGCAAGCTGCTGCTCGTCCTGCAGGGCCTGGTCGACAAGGGCAACACCGTGCTCGTCATCGAGCACAACCTCGACGTCATCAAGAATGCCGACTGGATCGTGGACATGGGCCCCGAGGGTGGCTCGGGCGGCGGCGCCGTCGTCGCCACCGGCACCCCGGAGGAGGTGGCGGCCAGCGAGGCGTCCCACACCGGCCGCTTCCTCGCCCCGGTGATCGCCAAGACGACCGAGACCTTCGACGCCAAGGTGGCCGTGCCGATCGACCGACCGGTGCGCGCGGGCATCCGCCGGGCGGCGGCCGCGGCGACGAAGTCCGCCGCCGCGGCCCGAGGCTCGACCCACGCCGACCCCACCGCGAGCGGGACGACCACGAAGAAGGCCACGGCGACCAAGAGCCCGGCGAAGAAGGCGACTGCGAAGAAGTCGGCTGCGAAGAAGGCGACCGCCCCCAGGTCCACAGCTGGCCGGGCGGTCACGGCGAAGGCGGCGACCCCGACGACCGCCGAGGGGTCCTCCGCGTAGCACCCGCCCCAGCAGGGGTGAGTACTCCTGCTCTCCCCGAGCGGCCCCCCGGCCGCCAGGCTGAGGCCATGGCTGCGATCACCTCCACCCGGGCCTCCGTCGTCCCACCCCCGGTGGCGTACTTCGACCCCGAGCACTGTCCCGTCTGCGGGTCCCCCCTCGCCGCGGGCGCGCCCCGCTGCGAGGGCTGCACCGTGCAGCTCGGCCACCCGCTCGTCGCCCGTCTCGCCGCCGCGCTCCATGAGGCCGACCGCACCAAGGCCGCCCTGGTCGCCGACCGGGCGGCCTTCGGCGTGCCGGTCGACCCGGCCCGTGCCGCGGCGTCTTCCGTGCCGACGCACGACGCCGACGCCACCCGGCCCGGGAGCGGGACCCAGGCGAGGTCCGGAGCCGCGGGCCGGGGGCGCGGGGTGCTGCTCACGGTCGGAGCCCTGTGCGTGCTGGCGGCGGGCAGCGTCTTCGCCTTCGTGGGCTGGGCGTTGCTGGGCTGGGTCGGCCGCGCCGCGGTGCTGCTGCTCCTCGCCGGCACGGCGCTCGTCGGCGCCCGGGCTCTGGACCGGCGACGTCTGGTGGGCTCGGCGGAGACCCTCGGGACACTGGCAGCAGCGCTGACCATGGTGGCCTGGCGGATCCTGGTGGCCGAGGTCGAGCTCCCCGGCGAGGACGCCATCGGCTGGGCCCTGCTGGGGATCGCCGGCGGGGCGACGCAGCTGCGCAGCGCACGCCGGTGGCTGGCGGCGGACGCGACCACCGGGCTCGGGGCCTGCGCCGCCCTCATGATCACGTGCACGCAGCTGGGGGACCGGCGGGCCCTCACCCTCCTGGCGGTCCCGGTGGTGGCCCTCGTCGCCGCACGGCGCCCGCAGCTGCTGCGCACCGCCCCGCTGGCCCTGACCGGGGCGGCTCTCGGCGGGATCGCCTCGGTCCTCGTCGTGCTCGCCGACGCCCTCGCCGCGGCCGGGACGGCCGCCACGGCGACGGCCGCGCTCCGGGACGCCTGGCAGCTGCAGGCCCTCGCCGCCGCCCTGGCCCTGGCGGGCGTGATCACCAGCCGCGTCTCCTGGCCACAGGACGTCCGGTGGGTCCCGCCCGAGCTCGACCTGGCGCCGTCGCGGCCCGAGGTGGCATCGCCTGATCAGACTCGCCCTGACCGGACCGGCCCTGACCGGACCGGGCCCGCGCAGCAGCGACCCGACGGGGCGAGCACCTCGACGTCTGCCGCGGCCATCCCCACGCTGCTGCAGGCCGCGGCCGCCGCCTCGTCCGCCGAGTGGGTCGTCGGCGCGGTGCGACTGCTCCCTGCCGACCTCGGGCCCTGGGTCTCCCTGGTCCTGGCGGGCTGCCTGGCCGGCGCTCTGGCGGGGGGCCTGGGACTGTGGTCACGCCGGACGACGGCAGCCGGCGGACCCGCACCACGCGTCCTCGCCACCGCCGCGGTGGTGCTGCCCGCCACCGCCGTCCTCGCCATACCGCTGCTCGAAGCCCTCGCCGACGGTCTGGGTCGCGCCGCCCTCTCCCAGACCGTCGGTCTGACCACAGGCGGACAGCCCGCCCACGGGTGGCCCCGGGCCCCGCGCCCGGTCGTCGCCTGGACCTGGCCGGCCGCGGTGCTCGTGCTCGTCGGGCTGAACGCCCTCGTGGGGAGGCGACGGGCCACCTGGGCCGACCGTCTCGGACCCGTCCTCGCCGCCTGCGCCGTGCCGTGGACCGCCCACCAGTCGGGCCTGGCGCCGACCACCGCCACGGCGGTCGGCGTCGGCGCCGCCGTGGCGATCGTCCTGCTCGGCGCAGCCGCCCCGCAGCCCCGGGGACGGGCTCTGTGGAGCCTGCCCTGGTGGGCCACCGCGGTGTCCGCCGCCGCACCGGACCTCCGGCTGCTCTCGGGCGTGCTGGCCGGAGCCGCCCTGGTCAGCCTGACCCGGGCCGCGCTCGCCTCGACCGCGACGCGTCGCACCTGGGCCCTCCCGGCGACCGCCTGCGCGGTGGGCTCCGCCTGGTTGCTCCTCGCCGACCTGCAGGTGAGCACCCCGGAGGCCTACTCCCTGTCCGCCGCGGCCGCCCTCGCACCCTGGGCCTGGCGCGAGCTGGTGACGTCGCGCGTGCCGTCCGCGCCCGCGCTCCCGGTGCTCGGGATCGCCCTGGGCACCAGCGCCCTGGTGTGCCTCGCCGACCTGTCCTCGGGTCGGGCGCTCGCGGTGGTCGTCGGCGCGGTCGCCCTGGTCGTGGTCGGGGCTGCCCGTCGGACGGCGGCGCACCTGCGCGTGGGGGCGACGGTGCTGGCCGTGCTGGCGCTGGTCCGGGCGGCCCCGTGGGTGGGCTACCTGCCGCCCTGGCTGCCGCTCGGGGCCGGGGGAGCGGTGCTCCTGGCCCTCGGGATCACCTGGGAGGCACGGCTGGAGGACCTGCGACACCTGCGTCGGCGCGCAGCCGCGCTGCGCTGAGCCCATCTGCGAGGCCCCCCACGTCCTGTCCTGGACCCGGGCCGGGACCTCGACGAGGCCCACGGTCCCGCGCGCCGTGGCCGCCCCGCAGCCACGGTGCGCAGCCGACCACGGTGTGTCGGCACCGGGACATACCCTGTCCCGGTGGCTGATCCCTCGACCTACCGACCGCGACCCGGGGAGATCCCGGTCGACCCGGGTGTCTACCGCTTCCGCGACCAGGAAGGGCGGGTCATCTACGTCGGCAAGGCGAAGTCCCTGCGCAGCCGACTGAGCTCGTACTTCCAGGACATCTCCGCCCTGCACCCGCGCACCCGTCGCATGGTCACCACCGGCGCCTCGGTCGAGTGGACCGTCGTGCGCACCGAGGTCGAGGCCCTGCAGCTGGAGTACTCCTGGATCAAGGAGTTCGACCCCCGCTTCAACGTCAAGTACCGCGACGACAAGTCCTATCCCTACCTGGCCGTGACCATGGGGGAGGAGTTCCCCCGCGCGCAGGTCATGCGAGGCGCCAAGCGCAAGGGCACCCGTTACTTCGGTCCTTACGGGCACGCCTGGGCGATCCGCGAGACGCTGGACCTGCTGCTCAAGGTGTTCCCCGTCCGCACCTGCTCCTCGGGGGTCTTCCGGCGGGCCGCCCAGGTCGGGCGCCCCTGCCTGCTCGGCTACATCGACAAGTGCTCCGCCCCCTGCGTCGGCACGGTGAGCGCCGAGGAGCACCGGGCGATCGCGGAGGACTTCTGCGACTTCATGGCCGGTTCGACGACGAAGTTCGTCAAGCGCGTTGAGCGGGAGATGCTCGCCGCGTCCGACGCGCTCGAGTTCGAGCGGGCGGCGATGCTGCGCGACGACCTCCAGGCCATGAGCAAGGCCCTGGAGAAGTCCGCGGTCGTCCTCGGCGACGCCACCGACGCCGACGTCTTCGCCGTCGCCGACGACGAGCTCGAGGCCGCCGTGCAGGTCTTCCACGTCCGCGGCGGCCGCATCCGCGGGCAGCGCGGCTGGGTCGTCGAGCGCGAGTCCGAGGACACGGCCACCCCGGCGCTGCTCGTCGCCCGGCTCCTGCAGCAGGTGTACGGCGGGGAGAGCGGCGACGGGGTCCCTCGCGAGGTGCTGGTCCCGGTGCTGCCGGCCGACCACCTCGCGGTGCAGGAGTGGCTCACGAACCTGCGCGGCTCCGGCGTGGAGGTGCGGGTCCCGCAGCGCGGGGACAAGCGCGAGCTGATGGCCACCGTCCGGCGCAACGCCGACCAGGCCCTCGCCCGTCACAAGGTCGCCCGCGCCGGGGACCTCACCGCCCGCAGCCAAGCCCTCCAGGAGCTGCAGGACGCCCTCGGCCTCACCGAGGCACCCCTGCGAATCGAGTGCTACGACGTCTCGCACGTCCAGGGGACCAACGTCGTCGCGTCCATGGTGGTCTTCGAGGACGGGCTGCCCCGCAAGGGGGAGTACCGCCGGTTCATCGTCCGCGGCGACGCGCCCGAGGGCGAGGACCCGCAGGTCGACGACACCGCCGCCATGCGCGAGGTGCTGACCCGCCGGTTCCGGCGACACCTCGCCCAGCAGGCCGACGCCGCGGAGGCGCTCGCGTCGGGGGACGCCGAGGCGGTCGCGGCCGTGGCCGCGGGCATCGACCCGGAGACCGGGAAGCCCCGGCGCTTCGCCTACGCCCCGCAGCTCGTCGTGGTCGACGGCGGGCTTCCGCAGGTCAACGCCGCCCAGGCGGTGCTGGAGGAGCTGGGCGTCGACGACGTCGCGCTCGTCGGGCTGGCCAAGCGGCTGGAGGAGGTATGGCTGCCGGGCGACGACTTCCCGGTGATCCTGCCGCGCTCCAGCGAGGGGCTCTACCTGCTGCAACGGGTCCGTGACGAGGCCCACCGCTTCGCGATCACCTTCCACCGGCAGCGCCGGTCCAAGGCGATGACCACGAGCGCCCTGGACGGCATACCCGGGCTCGGGCAGGCCCGGCAGAAGGCGCTGCTCCAGGCCTTCGGCTCGGTCAGGCGCCTGCGCGAGGCAGACGTGGCCGAGCTGCAGACCGTCAAGGGCGTCGGTCCGGCGCTGGCGCAGACCGTCCATGACCGACTGCGCGAGGGGACGGCCGAGCCGGCCGTCAACCTGACCACGGGCGAGGTGCTCGACTGAGCGACCTGCCGATCGGCCGCGCGGCCGGCAGGGCCAGCACCGGGGCCCCGCCTAGACTGAGGCCCCCGTCCCCCTGCCGAGGAGCCTGCACCGTGGCCGAGCCCACCGCCCCCCGCGCCGCGTCGACCCCCGAGCCCCGGAACGCCAAGCCCCGGAACGCCGAGCCGCCGACCGCCGACATGCCGGTGGTGACCGCCGGCCACGAGTTCGTCGTGGTCACCGGCCTGTCCGGGGCCGGGCGCTCCACCGCCTCCAACGTCCTGCAGGACAGCGGCTGGTTCGTCACCGACAACATCCCCCCGCAGATGCTCGCGCCGATGGCCACCCTGCTGCGTGAGCAGCAGCCCGAGGTGCTGCGGGTGGCCGCGGTCGTCGACGTCCGCACGCGCAACATGTTCGAGCAGCTGTCCGAGGCCGTCCAGGAGCTGCGTGACCACGGCTGGAAGCCCCGCATCGTCTTCCTCGACGCCACCGACGAGACGCTGGTGCGGCGTTTCGAGAGCGTCCGGCGACCTCACCCGCTGCAGGGTGACGGTGGCCTGCTCGAGGCGATCCAGGCCGAGCGCGAGCGGCTCGGCGACATCCGCTCGGTCGCGGACGTCATCGTGGACACCAGCGGCTTCAACGTCCACCAGTTCTCCGCCAAGATCGCCCAGATCTTCGACAGCGAGCGAGGCCCCCGCCTGCGGATCGCGGTGATGAGCTTCGGGTTCAAGTACGGCATACCGCTGGACGCCGACACCGTGCTGGACATGCGCTTCCTGCCCAACCCCTTCTGGGTGCCCGAGCTGCGCAGCAAGACCGGGCGCGACCCCGAGGTGTCCCGGTTCGTCTTCGACCAGCTCGGCGCCGACGAGTTCGTCGACCGGGTCGTGGCGATGACGGACGCGATGATCTCCGGCTACGTCCGCGAGGGGCGCCGCTATGTCACCCTCGCCGTGGGGTGCACCGGCGGCAAGCACCGCTCGGTCGCCGTCGCCGAGCGGCTCTCGCGAGAGCTGCAGGGGCCGGAGGTAGGCACCCTCACCGTCCACCGCGACCTGGGGCGCGAGTGAGGGGGCCCCTGGTCGTCGCGCTGGGAGGTGGGCACGGGCTGGCCGCCTCGCTGGCCGCCCTGCGCCTGGTCACCGACCGGATCACCGCGATCGTCACCGTGGCCGACGACGGCGGGTCGTCGGGTCGGCTGCGGCAGGAGTTCGACGTGCTGCCCCCCGGGGACCTGCGGATGGCGCTGGCCGCCCTCTGCAACGACGACGAGTGGGGCACGACCTGGGCGTCGGTCCTGCAGCACCGCTTCGCCGGGCAGGGGCCGCTCGGGGGCCACAGTCTCGGCAACCTGCTGATCCTCGCCCTGTGGGAGCACTTCGGCGAGCCGGTTCAGGGCCTGGACATGGTGGGGCGGCTGCTCAACGCCCGCGGCCGGGTGCTGCCCATGGCGGCGGTCCCGCTCACCATCGAGGCCGTGGTCCAGGGCCTGGACGACGCGGACCCGCAAGGGTCCAGCGTGGTCCGTGGCCAGGCCCGCGTCGCCACGACCCCCGGCGAGGTCCGCTCCGTGTCGGTGCTCCCGGCGGAGCCGCCCGCGCACCCCGAGGCCCTGCGGGCCGTGCGCGAGGCCGAGTGGGTGGTCCTGGGGCCCGGCTCGTGGTTCACCTCGGTGATGCCGCACCTGCTGGTGCCCGAGCTGCGCGAGGCGCTGCTGGAGACCTCTGCGCGTCGGCTGCTCAACCTCAACCTGGTGCTGAACACCGGGGAGACCAACGGCTTCTCGGCGGAGCGCCACCTGGAGGTGCTCGCCGACCACGCCCGGGGGCTGCGGCTGGACGTCGTGCTGGCCGATCCCTCGGTGGTCGGGGACGAGTCCGCGCTGCGGGCCGCCGCGGGCGCCCTGGGGGCCGAGCTGCTGCTCGCGCCCGTGGCCGAGCCGGGCAGCCACGGCCACCACGACTCGCTGCGCCTCGCCGCGGTCTACCGCGACATCATGACCTGACGCGATCGGCTACCGAACGTTGTCCATTCGGCACGATCTGTGGCACATTTGCCAGCATTACCCCGTTAGGGCCACCTTTGGTCTGCTCACTGTCAGGATGAAGCGCATGTCGATGACGGCCATGGTCAAGGACGAGCTCAGCCGCCTTCCCATCACCAAGCCGAGCTGCCGCAAGGCGGAGGTCTCCGCGATCCTGCGCTTCACCGGGGGGCTGCACATCGTGGGTGGCCGCATCGTCGTGGAGGCCGAGGTCGACACCGGCTCCGTGGCCCGGCGACTCGTCAAGGACATCACCGACGTCTACGGCTACACCAGCGAGATCGGGGTGCTGTCCGGCGGCGGGCTGCGCAAGGGCAGCCGCTATCTCGTCCGCGTCGCCAAGGACGGCGAGGCCCTCGCCCGCCAGACCGGCCTGATCGACGGCCGCGGCCGCCCGGTCCGCGGACTGCCGCCGAAGGTCGTGTCGGGGGCCGCCGAGGACGCGGTCGCCGCCTGGCGCGGCGCCTTCCTGGCGCACGGGTCGCTCACCGAGCCCGGCCGCTCCAGCGCCCTGGAGATCACGTGTCCCGGACCGGAGTCCGCGCTCGCGCTGGTGGGTGCGGCCCGGCGGGTCGGGATCCAGGCCAAGGCCCGCGAGGTCCGAGGGATCGACCGGGTCGTCATCCGCGACGGTGACGCGATCGGGGCGATGCTGACGCGGATGGGCGCCCACGACGCCGTCCTCGCGTGGGAGGAGCGCCGGATGCGCCGCGAGGTGCGGGCCACGGCCAACCGCCTCGCGAACTTCGACGACGCCAACCTGCGCCGGTCCGCCCGGGCCGCGGTCGCGGCCGGTGCCCGGGTGGAGCGGGCGCTGGAGATCCTCGGGGACGAGGTCCCGGACCACCTGCGCCAGGCGGGGACCCTGCGCCTGGAGCACAAGCAGGCGAGCCTGGAGGAGCTGGGACAGCTCGCCCAGCCGCCGATGACCAAGGACGCCGTGGCCGGCCGGATCCGCCGGCTGCTCGCGATGGCGGACAAGCGGGCCCAGGACCTGGGGATCCCCGGCACCGAGGCCAACCTGACGCCGGACATGCTCGACCTCTGAGCAGCGGCTTTCCGGATGCCGGGACGCCCGCTCGGACCGCGGGTCGGGTCACGCCCCGGTAACGCGGGTCACGCTGGGCTGCACTAGGGTGGACAACGCCAAGTTGAAGACCCTCTAGGAAGGCTCAAGACGTGACTGTTCGCGTTGGGATCAATGGCTTCGGCCGCATCGGCCGCAACTTCTTCCGCGCCGTGGTGGCTTCCGGTGCCGACATCGAGGTCGTTGCGGTCAACGACCTCACCGACAACAAGACGCTGGCCCACCTGCTGAAGTACGACTCGATCCTCGGCCGCTTCCCCGGTGAGGTGACCTACGACGAGGAGTCCATCACCGTCGACGGCAAGAAGATCATGGCCTTCGCCGAGAAGGACCCGGCCGCGCTGCCGTGGAAGGACAACGGCGTCGACATCGTCGTGGAGTCCACCGGCTTCTTCACCGACGCCACCAAGGCCAAGGCCCACCTCGACGCCGGCGCCAAGAAGGTCATCATCTCCGCGCCCGCCAAGAACGAGGACATCACCATCGTGATGGGCGTCAACGACGACACGTACGACGCCGCCGCGCACCACATCATCTCCAACGCCTCCTGCACCACGAACTGCCTGGCCCCCATGGCCAAGGCCCTCAACGACGGCCTGGGCATCACGCGTGGTCTGATGACCACCATCCACGCCTACACCCAGGACCAGAACCTCCAGGACGGCCCGCACAAGGACCTGCGTCGCTCGCGCGCCGCGGCCCTGAACATGGTCCCGACCACCACCGGTGCGGCCAAGGCCGTGGCCCTCGTCCTGCCCGAGCTCAAGGGCAAGCTCGACGGCTACGCCATGCGCGTCCCGACCCCGACCGGCTCCGCCACCGACCTGACCTTCGAGGCCGGCCGCGAGACCACCGTCGAGGAGGTCAACGAGATCGTCAAGAAGGCCGCCGAGGGCGCCATGAAGGGCAAGCTCGTCTACACCGAGGACCCGATCGTCTCCAAGGACATCGAGACCGACCCGGCCTCCTGCATCTTCGACGCGCAGCTGACCAAGGTCATCGGCACCACGGTCAAGGTCGTCGGCTGGTACGACAACGAGTGGGGCTACTCCAACCGACTCGTGGACCTGACCGCCCTGGTCGGCTCCAAGCTCTGAGCCTGACCTGCCTGCTGACCAACAGATTCGGAGATCACTGATGAAGACCATTGCCGACCTGGGTGACCTGCGCGGCAAGCGGGTCCTCGTCCGCTCGGACCTCAACGTGCCCCTCGACGGTGACCGGATCACCGACGACGGCCGGGTCCGGGCCTCCGTGCCCACCATCACGGAGCTGGCCGAGGCGGGCGCGCGCGTCATCGTGTGCGCCCACCTCGGCCGCCCCAAGGGCGCGCCCGAGGACAAGTACTCCCTCAAGCCGGTCGTCGGTCGCCTCGGCGAGCTGCTCGGCCAGGACGTCGCCTTCGCCACCGACACGGTGGGGGAGTCGGCGAAGGCCACGGTCGCGGGCCTGCAGGACGGCCAGGTGGCCCTCCTGGAGAACCTCCGCTTCAACGCCGGAGAGACCAGCAAGGACGACGGCGAGCGCAAGGCCTTCGCCGAGGAGCTCGCCGCCCTGGCCGACGCCTACGTGTCCGACGGCTTCGGCGTCGTGCACCGCAAGCAGGCCTCCGTCTACGACGTCGCGCAGCTCCTGCCCGCCGCCATGGGCGGTCTGGTCAAGGCCGAGGTCGACGTCCTCGAGCGCCTCACCGAGGACCCCGAGCGGCCCTACGCCGTCGTCCTCGGCGGTGCCAAGGTCGCCGACAAGCTCGCGGTGATAGACAACCTCCTCGGCAAGGCCGACCGCCTCCTCATCGGCGGCGGCATGGTGTTCACCTTCCTCAAGGCCCAGGGCCACGAGGTGGGCACGAGCCTGCTCGACGAGGACTCGATCGAGGCGTGCCAGGGCTACCTGCGGCGCGCCGAGGAGTCGGGCGTGGAGATCGTCCTGCCCGTCGACGTGGTCTGCAACGCGCAGTTCAGCGCCGAGGGTGACGTCACGACCGTCGCCGCCGACGCCATCCCCGCCGACCAGATGGGCCTGGACATCGGGCCCCGCAGCGCCGAGCTCTACGCGTCGAAGATCGCCGACGCCCGGACCGTCTTCTGGAACGGCCCCATGGGTGCCTTCGAGATGGCGCCCTTCGCGGCCGGCACCAAGGCCGTGGCGCAGGCTCTCGTCGACGCCACCGCCGCGGGCGCGCTGACCGTCGTCGGTGGTGGCGACTCCGCCGCCGCCGTGCGTCAGCTCGGCTTCTCCGACGACCAGTTCGGCCACATCTCCACCGGTGGTGGCGCGAGCCTGGAGTACCTCGAGGGCAAGGACCTCCCGGGCATCTCCGTCCTCGGCTGACCCCGGCCACGCAGCACCACGAGAAGCGGCCCCGCGACCCACGCCTGGGACGCGGGGCCGTTTCTCGACGTACGACCGACCATCCCGCAGCCACCCGCCACCCGGTGGCACGCCCCACAGCGACAAGGAGCCCCACATGGCCAACCGCACGCCTCTCATGGCCGGCAACTGGAAGATGAACCAGGACCACCTGCAGGCCACCCACCTGGTGCAGAAGCTCGACTGGACCCTGCGTGACGCCAAGCACGACCACGCGGCCGTCGAGGTCGCCGTGCTCGTCCCGTTCACCGACATCCGCTCGGTCCAGACCCTGGTCGAGGGTGACAAGCTCGATCTGCGGTACGGCGCGCAGGACCTGTCCCAGCACGACTCCGGCGCCTACACCGGCGAGATCTCGGGCGCCTTCCTCGCCAAGCTCGGTTGCACCTACGTCGCCGTCGGGCACTCCGAGCGCCGCGAGTACCACCAGGAGAGCGACGAGTTGCTCAACGCCAAGGTCAAGGCGGCCTACAAGCACGGTCTGACCCCGATCCTGTGCTGCGGCGAGCCGCTCGAGGTCCGCAAGGCCGGGACGCAGGTCGAGCACGTCCTCGCCCAGATCGAGGCCGACCTGCGGGGCCTGCCGGAGCAGCAGGCCAGGAGCATCGTCATCGCCTACGAGCCCATCTGGGCCATCGGCACCGGCGAGGTCGCCACCCCCGAGGACGCCCAGGAGGTCTGCGAGGCCATCCGGCGCAAGCTCGGTGAGCTCTACTCCGCAGAGCTGGCCGACGGCGTCCGCATCCTCTACGGCGGCTCGGTGAAGTCGGGCAACGTCGCCGAGATCATGGCCAAGCCCGACGTGGACGGTGCCCTCGTCGGCGGTGCCTCGCTGGATGCCGAGGAGTTCGCCAAGATCGCCCGCTTCCAGGGCTGATCCGCCCGGTCGGACTCCGGCCCCGGCGAGGTCGCGGGACCGGTCGCCCTCGTGGCGACCGGTCCCGCGCGTCGTGCGGGCGGGTGGACCGGTGGGATGATGGAGCCATGAGCCTGAAGCCGAAGCAGCACCACCGTCCCAGCCCCGCCGAGGTGCGGGCCATCAACGACTCGATCCGCTACACGATGTGGTCGGTGTTCCAGGTGACGGAGCCGCTGCCCGAGGAGCGTGCCGAGATCCTGGCCGATACCCAGGCCTTCTTCGACGCCCTGGCGGCCGACGGCCTGGTGACCGTGCGCGGGCTCTACGACGTCGCCGGACTGCGCGGCGACGCGGACTTCATGGTGTGGTGGCACGGCGAGTCGGTCGAGGCCGTGCAACGGGCCTACCACGGGTTCCGGCGCACGACGCTCGGGCGGGCCTGTGACCCGGTGTGGTCCAACGTCGCCATCCACCGCCCGGCGGAGTTCAACAAGAGCCACATCCCGGCCTTCATGGCTGACGAGACCCCGCGCGCCTACGTCTGCGTCTACCCCTTCGTCCGGTCGCTGGAGTGGTACCTCCTGCCCGACGAGGAGCGTCGCGACCTGCTGGTGGAGCATGGCAGGATGGCCCGGGACTACCCCGACGTGCGAGCCAACACGGTCGCCAGCTTCGCACTGGGCGACTACGAGTGGCTGCTGGCCTTCGAGGCGGACGACCTGCACCGGATCGTGGACCTGATGCGCCACCTGCGCGGTGCCGCGGCCCGTCGGCACACCCGCGAGGAGGTGCCCTTCTTCACCGGGCCGCGGGTCGAGCTGGAGCAGCTGGTAGCCGACCTGCCCTGACCACGGGCGGAGGGACGGCCCACGCCGTCATACCGCCGGTGGAGCCGGGGCCGGACCCGGACCCACCTCAGGGTGGATCCGCGAACGGCCCTGGCTCCGTAGCGTCGTGGTCATGACGACGACGCAGCCCACGACCGCCACCGCACTCTTCCTCCTGGCCCTCAAGGACGACGGCCACCCCCGGGCCTGGGGCCAGCAGACGACCTACGGCCTCGCCGGCGCGCTGCTGACCGACCTGGTCCTGGCCGGCCGGCTCGCGGTGAGCCCGAACGGCAAGCGGCTCGTCGTGGTCGACCAGACGCCGACCGGCGACGAGCTGCTGGACGAGGGACTCGTGCGGTTCGCCGGCCGCGACGGCAAACGCCTCGCGTCGACCATTCCCCCGGTCGCCAAGGGCCTGGACCGGGTGGTCGGCCGCTACCTCGCGCGGCGGGGTGTCGTCCGCGAGGAGGAGGGCTCCCTGTGGGGCCTGGTGCCGACGAGGTTCCCCCTGGTCGACCGGCAGCCGGAGCAGCAACTGCGGGCCCAGCTCGCTGAGGTGCTGCGGGGCGGTTCGCCGCGGCCTGCGGACCTCGCCCTCGTCGGCCTGGTCCACGGGCTCCGGCTGGACGGCAAGGTCTTCCGCGCCGACGAGCTCGGCATGTCGCGCGGCGACCTGCGTCGCCGGATCAGCGACCTCGCCGAGGGCGGGGACCCGGGGGCCGACGCGACCACCGCGGCGATCCGCCGGCTCAACGCCTCGGCCGTGCCGGCGATGGCTGCCTGCGTGGGTCCGGCCGCATCCTGCTGACCCGGTGTCGCCTGCCGGCTCGGCGGAGCCCGGTCGTCAGGCGCGGGGCCGCAGGCGCATCGAGATCGAGTTGATGCAGTACCGCTGGTCGGTGGGGGTGGGATAGCCCTCGCCCTCGAAGACGTGCCCGAGGTGGGAGCCGCACCGGGCACACCGCACCTCGGTGCGCGTCATGCCCAGCGAACGGTCCTCGTGCAGCTCGACGTTCGCGGCCTCGGAGGGGGCGTAGAAGGATGGCCACCCGCAGCGCGAGGGAAACTTCTCGGTGTGGGTGAACAGCTCGGCACCGCAGGCGCGGCAGGAGTAGACGCCCTCGGTGGTGGTGTCGGTGTACTCCCCGACGAAGGGCCGCTCGGTGCCGGCCTGCCGGAGCACGGCGTACTCCTGGGGGCTCAGCTCGGCCCGCCACTGCTCGTCGGACTTGGAGACGGGATAGGCGGACGCGCCCTGCTGCTCGGTCATAGTCTGGTCAACGACGGGGTCCGGCACGAGATTCCGACCGCGCCGACAGGAGCTGACGTGGCGAGCAAGGCGATCCAGATCGAGGTGCCGGCACCGGACGGCTCGACCCGGCAGGTGCGCCTGTCCAGCCCGGACCGGGTGATGTGGCCGGACGAGGGGCTTACCAAGCAGGACCTGGCGGAGTATGTCGTCGCGGTCGGCGAGCACCTGCTGGCGCGGCTGCGCGACCGGCCGGTGACGCTCCAGCGGTTCCCCGACGGCATCACGGGGGAGGAGTTCTACTCCAAGAACCCGCCTCGCGGGGTGCCCGACCACGCGCGGACCACGCCATGCACCTACCCGAGCGGGCGGTCCCACCCCCAGCTGGTCGTGGACGAGCTGGCGACGGCGGTGTGGGCGGTGCAGATGAACACCGTGACGTTCCATCCCTGGCCGGTCAGGACCGCGGACAACGACGACCCGGACGAGCTGCGCCTGGACCTGGACCCGCAGCCCGGGACCGGCTTCGCCGAGGCGGTGGCCGCGGCCGAGGTGCTGCGCGAGGTGATGGCGCAGGCGGGCCTGAGGGCGTACGTCAAGACCAGCGGCAACCGGGGCCTGCACGTCTTCGCGCCGATCCGGCCCACCCACGAGTTCCTCGACGTGCGGCACGCGGTGATCGCGATCGCCCGCGAGCTCGAGCGCCGGGTCCCGGACCTGGTCACCACGGCCTGGTGGAAGGAGCAGCGGGGCAGCCGCATCTTCGCGGACTTCAACCAGGCCTGCCGGGACCGGACCCTGGCGGGCGCCTACAGCCCGCGCCCGCTGCCGGGAGCGCCGGTGAGCATGCCCGTCACCTGGGAGGAGCTCGGCGACGTCCGGGCCGGGGACTTCACCATCCGCACGGTGCCGGGGCTGCTCGCCGGGCGGCCGGATCCCTGGGCGGGCTTCGGCGACGAGCCGGGATCGGTCGACGTCGCGCTGGGGTGGTGGCAGCGCGACCTGGCCGACGGGCTCGGCGAGCTGAGCTTCCCTCCGGACCACCCGAAGATGCCGGGGGAGCCGCCGCGGGTGCAGCCCAGTCGCGCCCGCGTGGCAGATCCAGCCGCACCCTGACCGGCGTCGCCCGGCAGCGGTCAGCTCGCGAGCCCGGTCTCGGCCTCCATCGTGAGCATGGTGGCCCCGATGGCCGTCAGGTGGGTCACCCGCAGGTCGGACCCCGGCGCGCCGGCCAGGTGGACCGCGCGCACGCGCTCCAGCACGAGGAGGGCGGCGTCGACGTCGTCGACAGGCAGACCGGCTCGTACGGCGATGAGGTCGTCGGGGTGCGGGCCGTCCTGGACCAGGTCCAGCAGCTCGACGGCGCGCAGGACCCGGAGGTCACGCGTGGGCCAGGTGTCGGAGCGGGTCGGCATGGCCCCCATCTCACACCGCGGTGCCGACAGGTGGCAGGTGCGCCACCCCGGTGCGAGCGGTATTCACCTGAGTGCGGTGTCGCAGACTACGAAAGGTGGAGGACGTGTCATCGAGCGTGGCGATATCCGAGCCGGACGGGAAGCGCGTCATATGACATGAATCCTGTTGTCGTGACACGTCATACGAGAACGCGGGCCAGGTCGTAGGCCGGGGCTCGGTCCACCTGGCTCAGGGCGCAGGACGCTGGGTCCCGGTCCGGTCGCCAGCGCACGAAGGTGACGGCGTGCCGGAAGCGGTGCTTCTCCAGCTGGTCGAAGGCCACCTCCACCACCCGCTCCGGGCGCAGGGGCACGTAGGACACGTCCCTGCTGGAGCTGAACCGGGAGCGGTCGGACTTGGCCGCGACGACCTCGCCCGCCTCGTCCCGGACGACCAGCGGGGCCAGCTCCTGGACCAGCGCGAGCCGGCGGGCCGCCGTGAAGGCCGCGATCCCCCCGACGCCCACGAGCCGGCCGTCGTCCGTGAACAGCCCGAGCAGCAGCGAGCCCACCCCCTGCCCGGACTTGTGCACTCGATAGCCGATGACCACGGCCTCGGCCGTGCGCCGGTGCTTGACCTTGAGCATCGTGCGCCGACCGGGCTCGTAGGCCGCGGTCAGGGGCTTGGCCACCACCCCGTCCAGACCGGCCCCCTCGAAGTCCTGGAACCAGCGCTGCGCCTCGGCCGGGTCCCGCGTCACCCGGGTCAGGTGGATCCCGGCGGCGCTGGGCACCGCGGCCAGCAGCGACTCCAGCGCCGCCCGCCGCGCCGCGAAGGGCTCGTCCAGGAAGGAGCGGTCGTCCAGGGCCAGCAGGTCGAAGGCCACGATCTCCGCCGGGGTCTCCCGGGCCAGCCGCTCGACCCGCGAGGCGGCCGGGTGGATGCGCTGCGACAGCAGGTCCCAGTCCAGGTGCTCGGCCCCGGCAACGCCGGCCCGGACCACGATCTCCGCGTCCACGACGCACCGCTGCGGCAGGTGGGCGCGCACCCGCTCCACCAGCTCGGGGAAGTAGCGGGTCAGCGGCTTGGCGCCGCGCGAGTCCAGATCGACTCGATCCCCGTCACAGACCACCAGGCAGCGGAAGCCGTCCCACTTCGGCTCGTACGACAACCCTCCCGGCACCGAGTCGGCCGCGGGCACCGTGGTCACGGCCTTGGCCAGCATGGGGGAGACCGGGGTGGCGATCGGCAGGGTCATACGGTCATTGTGCGGTCACTCACCGCAAGGAGGCGCGCCACGCGCCGTCCGCTCGCGGGAACCATCAGCAACCGGTGCCACGATGGGCAGGTGAGCCCGACGCCCGTCCCGCCCTCGCTCTCGGCGGTCCGCCGCCACCCCCGCGCCACGATGGTGATCGCCGCGACGGGTGCCCTGGCCGCGGGCGCGGCGACGGGGTGGCTCGGGGCAGCGGTGTACCTCGCCAAGAAGGTCCTCACCCCGGACCGGCGGCGGCCCGACGACACCGAGGTCGTGGCCTTCGACGACCGGTCGGTCACCCTGACGCGTACCGCGGAGACGGTCGTCCCGGGGCGCTACGGGCTGTTCCAGGACGGCGGGGCCACGCACGTGCGGTTCGGGCGGATCCTGCGCGAGGACCACGCTCGCGGCACGGTGACCCGGCGGCTGCACGGCGTGGACGCCGGCTCGCTGCGGATCGGTCCGGCCCGTTTCCACCCCTACTACTACGCGACGGATCCGCAGACCGCGCTGGGCATCCCCACCCGAGAGGTGTCCGTCCCCGGCGAGGTCGGGGTCCTGCCGAGCTGGCTGGTGCCGCCGCCGTCGGGGGAGCCGCGCGGCACGCGCTGGGCGGTGCTGGTGCATGGCCGAGGGGCCGGCCGCGAGGAGACCGTCCGAGCGGTCCCCTCGTTGCACGCCGCTGGCCTGACCTGCCTGATCCCGTCCTACCGCAACGACACGGTGGCCCCCGCCTCCGCCGACGGACTCTACGGACTCGGCCTGTCCGAGTGGCGCGACGTCGACGCCGCCGTCGCGCACGCCGTGGCGATGGGTGCGAGCGACGTGGTGCTCGTCGGCTGGTCCATGGGCGGTGCCATCGTGCTGCAGACGCTGGTCTGCTCCCCGTACGCCGATCACGTGTCCCAGGTGATCCTGGACGGTCCGGTGGTGGACTGGCCGGACGTGCTGCACCATCACGCTCGCGCGATGCGGGTGCCGGGTCAGCTCACCACCTTGAGCCTGCGGCTGCTGGGTCTGCCGCACGGGCGACACCTCGTCGGGCACGCCGACACCCTGGACCTGAGCGCGACCGACATGGTCCACCGGGCCGCCGAGCTGCGCCACCCCATCTTGCTGATCCACTCGGTGGACGACGAGTTCGTGCCCTCGGGACGATCGGAGGCGCTGGCCGAGGCACGCCCGGACCTGGTCCGCCTGGAGCGGTGGCACACCGCTCGACACTGCAAGGAGTGGAACGTCGATCGGGAGCGATGGGAGCGCTGCGTCACAGAGTTCGTGACCGAAGGTGCTCGGCCCGCACCGTAGTGGTGGCACGATGGTGCCATGGGAAAGACGAAGACGTCGTCCACGGACGAGACCGACCAGGGCAAGAAGGCCGCCAAGCGCGGCAAGGCGGCCCGGGCGAAGGACGAGGACGTCACGAGCCCCGAGGCCGACAAGGACGGGACGAAGGCCGACAAGGACGGGACGAAGGCCGGCAAGGACGGGACGAAGGCCGGCAAGAACGGGACGAAGGCCGGCAAGAACGGGACGAAGGCCGCTCGGACGGACGTCCCCGCCGCGACCCACGAGAGCTCCGGCAAGCACTTCGGGGACGAGAACTTCACCTTCTCCGCCGAGCTGCAGACCCAGCGGGGCACCGTGCTGACGCAGATCGATCCACGCTCCACCCCGGGCTACCGAGGTGACAAGAAGTCCGCGGTCCTGGACCTGGCCGCCGGTCAGAGCGAGCTGTCGGACCTGCAGGAGCGGCTCTTCGCCAACGGCAAGGACGGGCGGGGTCCGGCGGTCCTGCTGATCGTCCAGGGCATGGACACCTCCGGCAAGGGCGGGATCATGCGCCACGTCGTCGGCTCGACGGACCCGGGCGGGGTGAAGTACACGGCCTTCAAGGCACCGAACGCCGAGGAGCGGCAGCACGACTTCCTCTGGCGCGTCCAGAGGGCGCTGCCGGAGCCCGGTCAGATCGGTGTCTTCGACCGCTCGCAGTACGAGGACGTGCTGGTGGTGCGTGTCCACGACCTGGTGCCGCGCGAGGAGTGGAGCAGGCGTTACGCACTCATCAACGCCTTCGAGCGCAAGGCGGTCGCGCGCGGCATCACCGTCGTCAAGGTGATGCTGCACATCTCCTGCGAGGAGCAGCGGGAGCGGCTCGGCGAGCGGCTGGACCGTCCTGACAAGCACTACAAGTACAACCCGGGCGACATCGACGAGCGGGCCCGGTGGGACGACTACATGCAGGCCTACCAGGCGGTCCTGGACCGGACGAGCACCAAGGGCGCGCCCTGGCACGTCGTCCCCGCCGACCGCAAGTGGTATGCCCGGCTCGCCGTCCAGCAGATCCTGCTCGAGCACCTGCGCGGGCTGGACCTGCGGTGGCCGGAGGCGACCTTCGACGTGGCGCTCGAGAAGCAGCGTCTCGCGCAGAGCTGAGCTCGACCGCTCGACCGCTCGTAGGCCGCAGCCCCGCACCTTCGCGAGAAGGTGCGGGGCTGCTGCCGCCCGCGGGGCCGGGCCGGTCGGCACCCCGGATCCGGAACCCGGGGCGACCGCGCTCAGGCGCGGCTGTCGGGTCGGGCGCCGCCCGGCGCGCCGGGCGTGCGCGGGTGGGTGGCCGGGTCGGGCGCACCGGAGGCGGCGACGGACGTGCCGGAGGCGGCCGTCAGCGGGGTGGCGACGCCGGGGGAGGGCTCCTCGGCGGTGGCCGAGGAGCGCAGGACGACGACGGTGCGGCCAGGGATCGGGTTGACGCTCGTGGCCGCCCAGGCCCGCTGCTCGGTCGGGATCGGCCGGGAGGTGTCCAGGACGACCTCCCACTCGGCCGCGTAGTCCTCGGGCGGCATCGTGAAGTCGATGGCGTCGTGGTGGGCGTTGAACAGCAGCAGGAAGTCGTCGTCGACGACCATCCGCCCCCGCTGGTCGGGGGAGGCGATGGCGTGCCCGTTGAGGAAGACCGCGAGGGTCTTGGCGTACCCGGAGGCCCAGTCCTCGTCGCTCATCACGGAACCGTGGGCGGTGAACCACTGGATGTCGCCGAGGTCGGAGGTGCCGCCGTGGCTGGCGTCGCCCTTGAAGAATCGGCGCCGGCGGAACACCGGGTGGGCCGAGCGCAGGGCGGTCAGGCGCGAGGCGAAGTCGAGCAGCTCGCGCTGGTCCGGCGTGAGCTGCCAGTTCACCCAGGTGATCTCGTTGTCCTGGCAGTAGCCGTTGTTGTTGCCGAGCTGGGTGCGGCCGAGCTCGTCGCCGTGGGCGAGCATGGGCACGCCCTGGGAGATCAGCAACGTGGTGAGCAGGTTGCGCTGCTGCCGGGCCCGCAGCTGGTTGACCTCCTCGTCGTCGGTGGGGCCCTCGACGCCGCAGTTCCAGGAGCGGTTGTGCGACTCGCCGTCGTTGTTGTCCTCGCCGTTGGCCTCGTTGTGCTTCTCGTTGTACGACACCAGGTCCCGCAGGGTGAACCCGTCGTGGGCGACGACGAAGTTGATCGAGGCGATCGGCTTGCGCGCCGAGTGGGCGTACAGGTCGCTGGACCCGGTCAGGCGGGAGGCGAACTCGCCGAGGGTCGCCGGCTCGCCGCGCCAGAAGTCACGGACGGTGTCGCGGTACTTGCCGTTCCACTCGGTCCACAGGGGCGGGAAGTTGCCGACGTGGTAGCCGCCGTCGCCCACGTCCCAGGGCTCGGCGATGAGCTTGACCTGGCTGACGATCGGGTCCTGCTGGATCAGGTCGAAGAAGGCCGACAGCTTGTCGACCTCGTGGAACTGCCGGGCCAGGGTCGCGGCGAGGTCGAAGCGGAAGCCGTCGACGTGCATCTCGGTGACCCAGTACCGCAACGAGTCCATGATCAGCTGCAGCACGTGCGGGTTGCGCATGAGCAGCGAGTTGCCCGTGCCCGTGGTGTCGTAGTAGCTCGCCAGGTCGTTGCTGACCAGGCGGTAGTACGAGTTGTTGTCCAGGCCGCGGAAGGCGAGGGTCGGGCCCATGTGGTTGCCCTCGGCGGTGTGGTTGTAGACCACGTCCAGGATGACCTCGATGTCGGCCTCGTGCAGCGCCTTGACCATGGACTTGAACTCCGTGACCTGCTGGCCGCGGGTGCCCGAGGCGGAGTACTCGTTGTGGGGCGCGAGGAAGCCGATGGTGTTGTAGCCCCAGTAGTTCCTCAGGCCCCTCTCCTGCAGCGAGGTGTCCTGGACGAACTGGTGCACCGGCAGCAGCTCGATGGCGGTGACCCCGAGCTGCTTGAGGTGGGCGAGGACCGCGGGGTGGGCGATGCCGGCATAGGTCCCGCGGATGTCCTCGGGCACCTCGGGGTGCGTCATCGTCAGACCCTTGACGTGGGCCTCGTAGATGATCGTGTCGTGGTACTCCCGGCGCGGAGGACGGTCGTGCCCCCAGTCGAAGTAGGGGTTGATGACGACCGAGAGCATCGTTGCGCCCAGCGAGTCCTCGTCGTTGAACGTCGAGGGGTCCTCGAAGCGGTAGGAGAACAACGACTCGTCGTTGCGGATCTGCCCGTCGATGGCCTTGGCGTAGGGGTCGAGCAGCAGCTTCGCCGGGTTGCAGCGGTCGCCGGCAGCCGGGTCGTGGGGGCCGTGCACCCGGAAGCCGTAACGCTGCCCGGGCTGCAGCTGGGGGATGTAGCAGTGCCACACGTAGCCGTCGACCTCGGTCATGGCGACGCGTCGCTCACCCCCGTCGTCGTCGATCAGGCAGAGCTCCACCATCTGCGCCACCTCCGAGAACACGGCGAAGTTGACGCCGCTGCCGTCGAAGGTGGAACCCAGGGGATAGGGCTTGCCGGGCCAGATTTCCATGAAGGCTGTCGTCCTCGCTGTGGGGATCGGATCGCGCCCTCACTGTAGACGGGCACCGGAGCTCGCGCCGACCGCACCTCGTGGCGCGACCGGTCGAGGTCCGACCTCCGCGCGGAGCAGGTCACGGGTGACTAACAAGCCCGGCGCGGCCTCGTGTCGGCCCGCCGTCGCGGCGGCAGCCGTCGAGAACCTGGAGGCGTGCCCCCACGCTGGTGCGCGGTCGCCTGGCCGCACCCGTCGCCCTGCTCTTTCTGCTCGCCGTCCCGATCGGAGCTGCCATGACCACCGCCGTCCGCCACCTGCGGCCCGTCCCCGACCCCCTCGGCGCCCGCGACCGCGCGGTCACCCGCGTCCGAACGGGGTCGTGGGCGCGACGCGAGTCGCCCACCCCGGCTCCTACGACCGTGCCGGTCGCGCCGGAAGGGCCGGACGGACCGGCGGTGCGTTCTCCCTGGGGGCCGGTCGCCACCGGCCTGGTCCCGGCGGCGACTCGCGGACCCGGGGGATTGGACTCCCCGCGCCGCCATCGGTTAGTGTCGGTCAGCACGCACGGGGCCTGAGGCGGACCGCTTCACCCCACGGATTCACCAAGGTCCCAGGCCAGTTCGGCCCGGTGTGTCACGCGGACATAGCTCAGTTGGTAGAGCGCAACCTTGCCAAGGTTGAGGTCGCCGGTTCGAGCCCGGTTGTCCGCTCCGAGACGGCTCCTGGCGGAGCTGGGTCTCGCGCAGATGCGTTTGGTATCCTGGCGACGCAGCGCACGGTGGAGTGGCCGAGAGGCGAGGCAACGGCCTGCAAAGCCGTGTACACGGGTTCAAATCCCGTCTCCACCTCGGGCGATTGGCGCAGCGGTAGCGCGCTTCCTTGACACGGAAGAGGTCACTGGTTCAAACCCAGTATCGCCCACCAACCTGAAGGGCCCCGACCATCCGGTCGGGGCCCTTCAGCCTTTCCGGGCGAGGTGGCACGTCGGACGCGACCGGTCTCGGGACGGCCTGCCGACGGGGACACCGCAGGTCATCGCCTGGACGGCCACCGCGGCCCCGACCGTGACGGTCGGTGATGACGCTCCGCTCCCGTCCTGATTGATAGCGTGACGTCACGCCGAACTCCGAGCCACTCGGGGCTCGGCGACATCCGGGAACACTGTGAGCGACATCTGGAGGTCTGCGCTGGCTGCCGACCGGCCCCGCCCCACCGACGACGCCCGGCGCCCCGTCGGTCGCCGCGGTACGCCGTCGCGCGGGGATGAGGCCCGACGGCGTGGCGGGCGGCGCAGCGCTGCGGCTGGGGCGAGCTCGACGCTCGCGGCCCGGACCATCGCCGTCGCCTCCGTCGTGGGCGTCGTCGCGGGCTCCCTGGTGTGCGTCCTGCTGATCTCCCGGTTCTTCCCGGTGCTGCGTCTGACCGACCGGCGCCCCGTGCCGACGACCACCGTGGCGTCCCGGGTCGCGACGACCGCCCCGCAGCCCACGGCCGCCCGGGCGCCGGCCGCTCCCGCGGCTGCCGTGGTCGCCAAGCTGCTGCAGTCCGCGCCCTCCGGGCTGCCCTCCGGGCTGGACGACTCGGCCTCGGTGCCCGGCACCGTCGCGCCCGCCGTGGCCCCGAGCTGTGACACCCCCGTGGCACCCGTCCTGTCCCGCTCGCGGACCTGGGCCAGGCCTGCCGGCTCCCCAGGGGCAGGCAGCGGTGTGACGGTCACGGCGACGGTCTACTCCGCCGGCGCGGGCGCCCCCGCGATGGACGCGATGCTCCTGGCCCGCAAGCAGTGCGTCGGGGACGCCACCGTGGTCAAGGCACCGGGCCCCGGTGTCCAGGCGGTTCGCGCCGCGCAGACCAAGGGCAGGGTCGACACGCGCTCGATCGTCTTCCGGCGGGGTGACGTCGTCGTGTCGGTCTCCGGGACCGGCCTGCCCGTGCCGGAGGACGTGGCCACCGACCTGGACGGGCGGCTGCAGCAGCTGCTCGGTGGCGTCTGCGCCGACCCCGCCGCCACCACGGCGGACTTCAGCCGTTCTCCCCTCGTGGAGCGGCAGCGGTGGACCGGTCTGCAGGTGGCCGCGTCCGTCGACCTGCCGGGTCAGGGCACGCCTCTGCCGGAGCTCGCGGTGGCGCACGCGGCCACCCCCCTGCCCGCTCCCGTGACCCCGACCCCGCCGGCAGCGCCCTACTGGCCGGAGACCGCACCGGCGCCGGTGCCGAGCCCCTCCGAACCCACTGCGCCCGCGCCCTACCCGGTGCGCACGACCTATCCCTCGCCCGCGCCGGACCGCGTCGGCCCGGGGTGCGGGTGGGCGTTCACCGGGATGACACCCCCGACCTACGACGAGCAGGCCGCTGCCCGGACCGTGGCCGAGCGGCGCGACGCGGCCATCGCCGGCATGCGCGACGCCGTGGCCGCCTATCCCGCCGCCGTCCATGCCTACGAGCAGGCGTGGAGGGCCTACCAGGCTCAGGCCCAGGCGTGGACGACCTACGCCACGCAGGCCCAGCAGGTGGAGACCGCCTGGGCCGCCATCAGGGCCCAGCAGGAGGCCTACCGGCAGGCCCTCGCGGACTACGAGAAGGCCGTCACGGCGTACGACGACGAGATCAAGCGGCGGACCGCCGCGCAGCAGGCGTACGACGCGGAGGTGCTGCGCTGCAACCAGGCCCCGACCGACCAGCCCTGGCCGCCTGGTCCCTTGCCACCTCCGCTGCCCCCGGGCTGCCCGCCCCAGCGGGATCCGATCCTGGACGAGCCCATGCCGACCACACCGACGTCGCCCACGCCGCCGCCGGACCCCCGACCCACCCCGAGGCCGTGACATGAGCAGGAGCTCCACGCGCGCCCGGCGGCGGGGTGCCCGCCGCCGGCCCACCATGTCACCGGTCACCGGTGGCCTGGCCGTCATCGGTCTCGCCGCGACGGCCGGACTGACGGCCGCCGCCGCTCTGATGCCTGTCGTCGCCGTCGCCGGTGGCACCGCCAACGCGGTGGCGGACTACTGGGCCTCGCTGCCCTCGGCGATGCCGATCGAGCCGGTGCCCCAACGCTCGACGATCCTCGCGGCGGACGGCTCGGTCATCGCCACGTTCTTCTCCGAGAACCGCGTCGAGGTGCCGCTCGCGGCAGTCTCCCCGATCGCCCGCAAGGCGGTCGTGGCGGTGGAGGACGACCGGTTCTACCAGCACGGCGGCGTGGACCCCCGGGGCATCCTGCGCGCCGCCCTGCACAACGCCGGCTCGGGCGGTACCCAGGGCGGTTCGACACTGACGCAGCAGTACGTCAAGAACGTGCTGGTCAACAACGCAGACTCCGCCGAGGAGCGTGCCCGGGCGACGGCCTCGACCATCCCGCGCAAGGCGCAGGAGGCCAAGATCGCCGCCGCTCTCGAGCAGCGGATGACCAAGGACCAGGTGCTGCAGGGCTACCTCAACATCGCCTACTACGGCGACGGGGCCTACGGCATCGGCACGGCGGCGCAGCACTTCTTCTCCGTGCCGGCGTCCCGGCTGACGCTGCCGCAGGCCGCCATGCTCGCCGGCCTGGTCCAGAATCCCGTGGGCTACAACCCGATGCGCCACCCCAAGCAGGCCCTGACCCGCCGCAACATCGTGCTGGCGCGGATGCGCGACACCGGGGCGATCTCGGCGGCCGAGGCGGCGCAGGCCCAGCGCCTGCCCCTGGGGCTGAAGCCCTCGGAGGCGGCCAACGGCTGCACGGCGAGCAGGTATCCCTTCTACTGCCAGTGGGTCCGCCAGACCTTGGAGACCGATCCGGCCTTCGGCGCCACGGCCGACCAGCGTCGCCGGTTCATGAACTCGGGCCTGACCATCCGCACCGCGCTGGTGCCCTCCATCGCGGACGCCGCCCAGCGGGCGGCCGACGAGGCCCTGGGCCGGGACAATCCCTTCGCCGCCGGCGTGGCGGTCGTGCGGCCGGGCACCGGCGAGGTCGTGGCCTTCGCGCAGAACCGATCCTTCGGTCTCGGAGAGGGGCGCACCAACCAGATCTACCCGGTGCTCCCCGCCTTCCAGCCCGGTTCGACCTTCAAGCCCATCACGTACGCAGCGGCGCTGGAGGGCGGTTTCCCGGTGGACGGGGTGCAGGACGCGCCCCCGCGCTACATCCCCTCCGCCCCGCCGTACCCGCCCGGGGGATATCGCAACTCGATGCCCGAGGACGCGGGCCGGCTGACCGCGGGCCAGGCCCTCGCCCGCTCGTCGAACACCTGGTTCGTGATGCTCGAGGAGAAGATCGGCGTCAAGAAGGTCGCCCAGATGGCGAACCGGCTCGGCCTGTCGCTGCCCTCGGGCATCGGAGCGCACGAGTGGTCGACCACGCTGGGCACGCGGGACGCCTCACCGGTGCAGATGGCCTCGGTGTATGCCGCCTTCGCGGCCCACGGCAAGGTCTGCCGGCCGATCGGGATCGTGGGCATCACCGGGCCGGACCGCAAGCCGCGCAAGGCGCAGGACCCCGCCTGCCGCCAGGAGATCCGCCCGGGCGTCGCCGACGCCGTCACCCAGGGCCTGGCGGAGACGGTCGACGGCAAGGACCCCTTCCGCACGGGAAAGAAGCTCTCCATCGGCCGCCCGGTCGCCGGCAAGACGGGAACCATGGACGGCAACGCGGCGGTGTGGTTCGCGGGCTACACCCCCCAGCTGGCGACCGCGGTCTGGGTGGGGGACCCGCGCGGCGGTCAGCGTCACCCGATCGACTCGGTCCGCCTGTACGGCCGCCGCATCGGCTCGGTCTTCGGGGCCACGGCGGCCGGCCCGATCTGGCAGGCCACCATGAAGGCGGCGCACGAGGGTCTGCCGGTGCAGCGGTTCGCACCGGTCGGTCCCGCTGAGCTGTCGGGGTTGCGTTCGGTCGTGCCGGACGTGCGCGGGCTGTCCCGGGACCAGGCGGTGCAGGTCGTCCAGGCGTCGGGCTTCGACGTCCGGCTCGCCCCGACCACCGCCATCGCCGATCCGTTGCTGGGCAAGGACGTCGTGGTCACCCAGAGTCCGACGGCCGGGTCGTCGGTAGGGCTCTCGGGGACCGTCACGCTGACGCTGTCGGCGGGTTCGGACCTCACGGTCCGGCTGCCGCCCCGGCGCTGAGCCCCTGGGTCGCCTGCCGGACACCTCGATTTGGGCTGGGCGTCATCCATCGGATACTGTTTTCCACGCGCACCGCACGCGGTGCAGGCGGACATAGCTCAGTTGGTAGAGCGCAACCTTGCCAAGGTTGAGGTCGCCGGTTCGAGCCCGGTTGTCCGCTCCGACGAGGGGCGCGAGAGATCGCGCCCCTCGCGCTAGGGCGATTGGCGCAGCGGTAGCGCGCTTCCTTGACACGGAAGAGGTCACTGGTTCAAACCCAGTATCGCCCACCACCGACGAAGGCCCCCGGTTCCCCGGGGGCCTTCGTCGTCCCGCCCTGCTGCTCTCGCAGGATCGACCTCGGGTCGGGCGAGGTGCGGTCATTTCCCGGCAGGACCGGCGGTGGCGCGACGACGACCGGGTGAGTGCGGTACGACGACGGCGCCGCGGCCCGGGGGCGGCGACGCCGTCGACGGGGGAGAGGAGCGATCCTCAGGCCACCGACTCCGAGGGGATGCGCAGGGCACGCGTGGCCCCGGCCGGGGTCTTGATCGGGGTGACCGGCGGACGCTGGACTTCCAGCACGTTGCGCAGCGTGCCGAGGATCTGGGTCAGCAGCCGCGAGACCTGGACCTGGCTCACGCCGATCTCCTCGGCGATCTCCTGCTGGGTCATCTCGGAGAAGTAGCGCAGCTCCACGATGCGGCGCTGGCGCGGGGTCAGGCAATCGAGGAGCGTGTGGACGGTCATCGCATCGAGCAGGTGCTCGAGGTCGTGGTCCTCGTCCGGGATGAGGTGTCCCAGCGTGGAGCTGGCGCCCTCGCCCGTCGGGTGCTCGAGGGAGAGCGGCTGGTAGCCGGTGGCGGCCTGCTCGACGTCGGCGAGCTCGCGCGGGGTCAGGCCCAGCGCATCGGCCACCTCGGTGGACGTGGGCACCCGGCCGAGGGCCTGCTCCAGCTCCTGCTGGACCTCCCGGACCCGGGGTCGCAGCTCCTGCAGGCGGCGCGGCGGACGGACGGACCAGCACTTGTCGCGGAAGTGCTTGCGCAGCTCCCCGATGATGGTGGGGGTGGCGAAGTCGACGAGGCTGACGCCGTGGGAGGGGTCGTAGCGCAGCACGGCCATGACCAGGCCGAGATTGGCGACCTGCTCCAGGTCGTCCTGGGGCTCGCCACGGTTGCGGTAGCGAGCGGCCAGTCGCTTGGCCAGGCCGATGTTCATGGCGATGACGCGGTTGTAGACCTCCTGACGCTCCGCCGCGGGAACGTCCGCGATGTCGGCCAGGAGTCGCTCGGACTCTCCGTCCTCGGTCGGCCGCACGTGCGGCAGGCCGAAGACCACGTGATGCGAAGACGCGCTCAACGAGTGCTCCATAAGACTTGTTGGTGGCTCAGGCCGTCTTCTAGACCCTGCGGCCCCTCATGGTGGAGGGGGCAGCCACCCTGCGGGTGGCCCCATGTCGGCGATATTACTCACGCCCGTCTGGAGTTCCTGAGGTTTCACCAAATCAACCCCGAGTAGCGGGGACACGGGCGCGAACGGGTCCAAACCAGACATATGTAGCCACTGATCATGACTCAAGGTGACTAGGCTCGGGGGGTCGGTCCTCCCCCCGTCGGGAGCCGCCCGGGACTGATGGATTTCTCCTCCGGCCCTGGCTGCCGCTATCATTCACGAGTTGCCACCGCGGCCGGCCGCGCGGCTTCACCTGGACGTGTAGCTCAGTTGGTTAGAGCGTTCGCTTCACACGCGAGAGGTCAGGGGTTCGAGTCCCTTCACGTCCACCGACGAGGGCCAGGAGTTCACCTCCTGGCCCTCTCCCGTGCCAGGGCGATTGGTCCGTCGGCGGGGGCGCGAGGCACCCTGGTCCCATGGCATCTTCCGCTTCCGCGACCTGGCCGCTCACCGCCGTCTGGGTCTACCCCGTCAAGGGTGAGCCGGGACGCCCCCTGCGCCAGGGCGTCCTCACCGACAGCGGCCTGGTCGGGGACCGGGTCAAGCGCCGCCCGCTGCTGGTCGCCACCACGGCGCAGTGCGCGGACGGGCAGCTGCGCGCCAACCTGGTGCTGGACATGCCCGACGAGACCCTCGACGCCCTCACCGGGCAGGAGCTGCAGGTGGGCGAGGTCACGATCCGGCTCGGTCAGCGCCCGAGCTCGTGCGCCGGGCTGTATGCCGAGACGGTGCTCGGCGGGGACGTCCTGGTCGGCGACCGGGCCCACGTGGTGCGCTGCTGCGCCTCCTACTGACCGGACGGGCGGGCGGCCCCGCCGGGTGCGGGTGATGGTCGGACCCGAGTCAACCCGGTTGCGGCGACCGATAGCCTAGGCTCCGACCTCGCCACCGGTGGCGAGGTCGGATCCCGCGCCTGCGCGGCGGCATACGGCTCTCGCGCCGGACCGCCCGGGGTGCACGAGCCCAGACGAAGTGGAGACGATCGTGCCAGCCGACATCACCGTGAGAATCGCCGGGGACGAGCGATCGGTGGCGGCAGGCACCACTGCCGCCGACCTGTTCGCCGACGACAGGGGCATCGTCGTGGCCCGCGTCGGCGGGGAGCTCAAGGATCTCGCCTACGAGCTGCGCGAGGGCGACGAGGTCGAGGGCGTGCACGTCAGCAGCGAGGACGGGCTCAACGTCCTGCGCCACTCCTGCGCCCACGTGATGGCCCAGGCCGTCCAGCAGGTCAACCCCGACGCCAAGCTCGGCATCGGCCCGCCCGTGCGCGACGGCTTCTACTACGACTTCCAGGTGTCCGAGCCCTTCACGCCCGAGGACCTCAAGGCCCTCGAGAAGGTCATGCAGCGGATCATCAACGAGGGCCAGACCTTCCAGCGCCGCGTGGTCTCCGAGACGGACGCGCTCGAGGAGCTCGCGGGCGAGCCCTTCAAGTGCGAGCTCGTGGGCCTCAAGGGCACCATGTCGCACGACGACGAGGAGGCCGGCGCCTCGGTCGAGGTCGGCGCGGGCGAGCTGACGATCTACGACAACGTCCGCCGCGACGGCACCGTCGCCTGGGGCGACCTGTGCCGCGGTCCCCACCTGCCCAGCACCAAGATCATCGGCAACGCCTTCAAGCTGATGCGCTCCGCCGCGGCCTACTGGCGCGGGGACCAGGCCAACGAGCAGCTGCAGCGGCTCTACGGCACGGCCTGGCCGAGCAAGGACGAGCTCAAGGCCTACCTCGACCGCCTCGCCGAGGCCGAGAAGCGCGACCACCGCAAGCTCGGCGTGGAGCTCGACCTGTTCTCCTTCCCCGACGAGATCGGCTCGGGGCTGCCGGTGTTCCACCCCAAGGGCGGGATCGTCAAGCGGGAGATGGAGGACTACGTCCGGCGCCGGCACATCGAGGAGGGCTTCGAGTACGTCGGGACCCCGCACATCGCCCGCGACGGGCTGTTCCACACCTCGGGCCACCTGCCGTACTACGCCGACACCATGTTCCCGCCGCTGCACGTCGACGAGGTGCTCGGCGAGGACGGCGAGGTCGTCAAGCCTGGGCAGGACTACCGCCTCAAGGCGATGAACTGCCCGATGCACAACCTCATCTACCGCTCGCGCGGCCGGTCCTACCGCGAGCTGCCGCTGCGGCTCTTCGAGTTCGGCTCGGTCTACCGCTACGAGAAGTCCGGCGTCATCCACGGCCTGACCCGCGTGCGCGGCTTCGCCCAGGACGACTCGCACTCCTACGTCACCGAGGAGCAGGCGCCCGCCGAGATCAAGCACCTGCTCGACTTCGTCCTCGGGCTGCTGCGCGACTTCGGGCTGTCCGACTTCTACCTCGAGCTGTCCACGCGCGAGACCGAGGGCTCCAAGAAGGACAAGTTCATCGGGTCGGACGAGCAGTGGGAGATCGCGACCCGCGTGCTCGAGGAGGTCTGCCTGGAGTCCGGGCTCGAGCTCGTCCCCGACCCGGGCGGCGCGGCGTACTACGGCCCCAAGGTGTCCGTGCAGGCCCGCGACGCCATCGGCCGCACCTGGCAGATGTCGACGATCCAGTACGACTTCAACCAGCCCGAGCGCTTCGGCCTGGAGTACCAGGCGAGCGACGGCAGCCGCAAGCGCCCCGTGATGATCCACTCGGCGAAGTTCGGCTCCATCGAGCGGTTCATGGGCGTCCTGGTCGAGCACTACGCCGGGGCCTTCCCGGTGTGGCTGTCGCCGGTGCAGGTGCTCGCGATCCCGGTGGCCGAGGACTTCGCGGACTACCTCGAGGACGTCGCCCGCCAGCTGCGCAGGCGGGGCGCGCGCGTCGAGGTCGACCACAGCGACGACCGCTTCCCCAAGAAGATCCGCAACGCCTCCAAGTCCAAGGTCCCGTTCACGCTCATCGCGGGCGGCGAGGACCAGGAGGCCGGGGCGGTGTCCTTCCGCTACCGCGACGGGTCGCAGCGCAACGGCGTGCCCGTGGCCGACGCGATCGAGGAGATCGTCCACGCCATCGAGTCTCGCGCCCAGGTGACGACCGCACCCGGTGCGGGTGTGGACGAGCCTGCCGGGTCCGAGGACTTCGGCCACGCCTGATCGTTCGCCGTATGCCGAGAAGGGCGGCGTCCCACCCGCACGGGTGGGGCGCCGCCCCTCGGCTTTTCGGCATACCGCTCAGAGCTCGGGGAGGTCCTCGTCGGGCCTCGGCTGGGCGCGACCGCTCTGCCGGACCTCGAGGCGACGGCGCTCCCGCTCCTCGACGACGTGGTGGTGAGCGGGGTGAAAGACGCCCAGGAGCGGGCCGATCCCCGCCTGGCCCGTGCTGCCGCGAGACCGACGACGCCAGTAGCTCCATCCGCGCGACTCGGCCCAGACGCCCAGTCGGTCCACGACGACGATCCCCAGGACCGAGACGCAGGTCCACGTCAGCCATTCCATGACGTCACCTCAGGCACGGCCACGACCGCGGTGCCGCTCTCCCGTGGCGAGATCGGCGACGAGAGGGGGTAGAGCGGGATCGGTTGGTCCGCGTCCGCCACGGGGCGCCAGACCACGGGCAGCACCGACCCGTCGATCTCGGTGAGCCGGCCACCGGTCTGCGGCGGAGCGGGGTCGAGCCGTCCGGCATGCACCAAGACGATCTCGTGGCCCTGTCGGCCGTCGACCATGAAGATGCTCTCCAGCACGTCGAGGGAGGTGAGGTCTTCGATCCGGGCCCCCAGCTCTTCGTGCACCTCTCGGATTACGGCCTCCCGGTGGGTCTCACCGGGCTCGACGCTGCCGCCCACGAGCCGGTGGAACCCGAGCGGGTTCTCCTGCGTGGGCGGGTGGTGGCTGACCAGGTGGGTGGAGCCGTCGGGGGAGAGGGTGACGAGCATGGCCTTGACCTGGGTGGCGGGGTGAGAGCTCACCCCGCCACCCTGGCCAGCCTCGGCCGGCGGTCGAGACGCCAGACGTGGCCGCGACCCGCCGTGCGAACCCCGCCACGTGCCCCTACCGGCGAGGCCGGGGAGAGGTCAGGCCCCGACGCGGGCCGCCGCCGCGAAGCCACGGTCCAGGTCCGCGAGGATGTCGTCGACGTGCTCCAGCCCCACCGACAGGCGGATCAGGCCGGGGGTGACGCCGGCGCCGCGGCGGTCCTCGTCCGAGCCCTGGGAGTGGGTGGTCGCCGCGGGGTGGATCACCAACGACCGCACGTCCCCGATGTTGGCGACGTGGGAGTGCAGCTCGAGCGCGTCCACGAAGGCCCGTCCGGCCTCGATGCCGCCCTTGATCTCGAACGAGAAGACCGACCCGGTTCCCTCGGGGCAGTAGCGGTCGGCGTTCGCCTTGCTCGGGTGGGAGTCGAGCGACGCGTGGTTGACCGAGGCCACCTGCGGGTGCCCGACCAGGTGGTCGACGACCGCGCGGGCGTTAGCGCCGTGTCGCTCGATCCGCAGGCTGAGCGTCTCCAGCCCCAGGCCGACGAGGAAGGCGTTGAACGGCGAGCAGGCGGCCCCGAGGTCGCGCAGCAGCTCGACCCGGGCCTTGAGGATGAAGGCCAGGTTGGCGCCGAGCGGGCAGCCGACGCCGAGGTCCCGGGCGTAGACCAGGCCGTGATAGCTCTCCGACGGCGTGTTGAGCTGCGGGAACCGCTCGGGGTCGGCGGCGTAGTCGAAGGTCCCCGCGTCCACCAGCGCCCCCACGATCGAGGTGCCGTGGCCCCCGAGGAACTTCGTCGCGGAGTGGATCACCACGTCGGCGCCGTGCTCGATCGGGCGCAGCAGGTATGGCGTGGCGACGGTGTTGTCCACGACGAGCGGCACCCCCGCCTCGTGGGCCACCCCGGCGACACCTGCGACGTCCAACACCCGCTGGTCGGGGTTGGAGATGGACTCGGCGAAGAACAGCCGCGTCTCCGGGCGGACCGCGGCCCGCCACTGGTCCACGTCGTCCTGGTCCTCGACGAAGGTCGTGGTGATGCCGAGCTTGGCCAGCGTGTACTTCAACAGGTTGTAGGTGCCGCCGTACAGCGCGGGGGAGGCGACCACGTGGTCACCGGCCTGAGCGACGTTGAGGATCGCGAAGGTCGTGGCCGCCATACCGGATCCGAGCAGGAGGGCGCCGACCCCGCCCTCCAGGGCCGCGATCCGCTCCTCGACGACGGTGTTGGTCGGGTTGCCGAGCCGGGAGTAGATCGGGCCGAGGTCGGACAGGGCGAACCGGTCGGCCGCGACCTGCGCGTCGTCGAAGACGAAGCTGGTCGTCTGGTAGATCGGCAGCGCCCGGGCGCCGGTCTCGGCGTCGGGGGTCTGGCCGGCGTGGATCTGCTGGGTCTCGAAACGCCAGGTGGGGTCGCTCATGGCAGGGCTCCTTGCGAAGATCGCGCTTGCCGCGAGCCGGTCGGCCGGCGGCCTGGTCGTCACCCGGGGCACCCCGCCGCGTGGGAGGGTTGCCGGTCAGCCGGCCGGGGCCGTGCAGCTGACACTCATGACCTGCCGCGCACGGTATGTCGATGGTCGGACCGTTCGTCCGGCCCTTCCGTCATCCGAGACGCGGCGCTCGACCTGACCGCCACGGCAGCGCCAGGGCGCTTGCCAGGAGGAGGGCGGCGGCGACGCCGATCGCGCCCCGGGTGCCGACGACCGCCGCCAGCACCCCGCCCGCCAGGACGAACGCCGGCTGCACCACCTTGGCGGTGATCGACCAGGCGGCCGTCACCCGCGCGAGATGGTCGTCGCCGGTCTCCCGCAGGCGGCAGCTCACGAAGGTCGGGTTGAACACCCCCGCGCACAGCAGCAGGGCGGTGTCGGCGCACACCAGGGTCACCACGCCGGCGGGGCCGGGCGGTGCCAGCGCGACGGGAGCCAGCCACAGGGTGCGGGCCGCGCCGGCGCCCAGGAGGACGCGATGCTCGCCCAGGCGTGCCACGAGGTAGGGCGCGAGCACGGCGCCGAGCAACCCGCCGAGCCCGGGCAGCCCCAGGGCCAGGCCGTACTGCCACGGGGCGAAGCCCAGGTCCCGCAGCATCAGGACCGCCTGCAGGGGCGAGGCCGCCATGACCGCCCCGCCGAAGACCATCGCGTTGACGAACAGCGCCCGCAGGCGAGGGTTCTCCCCGACGTGCCGCCAGCCGGCGAGGATCTCGGTCGCCCTCCCCCGACCGGCGTCGCGGGCGGGTGGCTCCGGCTCGGAGGAACCGATCGCGCCGACGCCCGCCGCCGAGACGAGGTAGCTGACGGCGTCGACCGCCAGGGTGGCCGTCGCGCCCAGCCAGCCGATCAGCAGGCCCCCCAGCGGTGCGCCGAGAACGGTCGCCGCCCAGGAGGTCCCGTCGAGCCGCGAGGCTGCGGCGACCCGCTGGTCGGCGGGCACGAGCGCTTTCAGGTGGGCGCCGGATGCCGTGGTGAAGGCGATCGTGGCGACCGTCGTCGCGATCCCCACGAGACACAGGTGCGGATAGGTCAGGATCCCCAGGGCGGCCGCCACGGGGACGCTGACCAGGGCGGCCGCGCGCACCAGGTCCGCCGTGACCAGGACCGGGCGCTTGCGGCGGCGCTCGATCGCGGGCCCGAGGGGGAGTGCCAGGGCGGCAGCCGCTGCGCCGGACAGGGCTGCCAGGAGGCTGACCTGCCAGGCCGAGACGTGCAGCACGACCAGCGCGACGAGCGGCAGGGCCCCGCGCCGACGGCGCTGCCCAGGTCGCTGGTCGCGCACGCGCCCCACAACCGCCGGAAGTCCCGCTCCAGGGTGGCCTCGGGCCTCGGGGCGGGTCGGCCTGAACGGCTGCCCGATACGGCGTCCGGTGACGGTTCAGCCACAGGAGATGCCTCCACCCTCACGTGATGGTTGACTGTGGCCATGTCCGCCGCAGCCCACGTCCGTCGAGCACGACCGGACGACGCCTTCGCCGTCGCCGCGATGATGCTGCAGCTGGGCCGCGAGCAGGGCGCGGCGCCGGACCCGGAGTTCCTCGACGGCTTCGCCGACGCCTGGCTGCGGGACAGCGGGGACCGGCCCTTCTGGCTCGCCGAGGTCGACCGGCGCCCGCTGGGCGTCGCCGGGCTGACGCTGGTGGCCGGGCTGCCGGTGCTGGGCGGGTCGCGCCGGGCTCGGTGGGGCTGGCTCGACACGATCTACGTGACCAGCACCTTCCGCCGGTGCGGCATCGGAGGACGGCTGGCCCGTGAGGTGCACGCCTGGTCCGCGGCGGAGGGGCTGACCCACCTTCGCGCGGACCTGAGCGCGCTGGGTCCGGCGGCGCCGGGGATCGCGCGGCGGCTGGCGGCCCGACCGGCGCCGGACGGCACCTACACGGCGAGCCTGCGGACGTCGGCGGGCGTGGCGAGCATCGCGGGCTGAGGCACTCCAGCGCGGGTGGGACACCTAGTCGGCGAAGGGCGAAGGATCCTGCGGCCTCGGCGGCGCCAGCTCGTCCATCAGCGACAGATAGCGGTCACCGACGGTCAGGCGGGTCAGGTCCCGCAGCCGCCACGTGGACAGAGCCTCCCAAGCAGGCTCGGTGGTGAGCTCCTGCAGCATCAAGGTGCCCTCGGCGAGGAGCACCGGCGCGCCGACGAAGAGCTGGTCGGTCGCGCCCGCCACCTCTATCCCCAGCAGGGGGAAGCGCTCGGCGAGGTCGGTGACCAGGCCCTCGGTGCGGTCCAGGTCGATGCCCTCGACCGGCAGGGGCGGCCAGGCTCCCTCGCGCTCGAAGGCGAACCGCTCGACGGACTGGTGGTCCTCGTGCCGGATCCGCTCCAGGTGGCGCAGCCGCACGGCGACCAGCCCGTCGGGCCAGGGTGCCGCGACCCGCACCAGCGCCCAGCGCCGACCCACGCCGACGCAGTAGCCCTTCGTGGTGTCGTCGGGCAGGTCGAGGTCGAGGCAGACCTGCTCGGCCATCGCGTCCTGCAGCTTCGCTCGGACCCGGTGGAGCCGCTCCTGGCGGGTCACGGGCGCTCGAGCAGGAAGAGGGGGATGGTGCGCCCGGCCTTCTCGGCATACTCCGCATAGGGAGGGAAGGCCGCCACGCACCGCGGCCACCACTGCTCGCGCTCCGCGTCCGTGGCGAGGCGGGCGACCCGGCGGGTGGTCTCGGAGCCGTCCTGCAGCAGCAGCTGGGGGTGCGCGAGGAGGTTGTGGTACCACGCCGGGTGCTCGGGGGCACCGCCCTGGGAGGCGACCGCGACGTAGACGTCGTCGTGCTCGACCCGCATGAGCGGGACCCGGCGGACCGTGCCGGAGGAACGGCCCAGCACGGTCAGCACGACCACGGCCCGGCCCTGGACCTCGGCGGCGGCGGTGGTGCCGGCGGCCTCGATGTCGGCGAGCTGCCGACGCACCCACGCGGTCGGGTTGGGCGCTGCGGGCTGGTGGAGCGCGGCCCACACGTCGCCGGCGGGGGCGGGAGGTGGGGTGGCGGGCGTCGTCATGGCCCCGAGTCTAGGATCGTCGGGTGACCGACCACCAGGACCGCACCAGCCCGGATCACGCCCGGTCCGGCACCTTCGAGGACGCGGGCGAGCTCGTCGGCGTGTCCGACGGTTTCGAGCGCCTGTGGACCCCGCACCGGATGGCCTACATCAACGCCGAGCGGCCGAGCGCCGACGCCGGGGACGGGTGCCCCTTCTGCGCGGCCCCGGACAAGGACGACGCGGCGGGCCTGGTCGTGCACCGCGGTGAGCTGTGCTTCGTGGTGCTCAACCTGTTCCCCTACAACCCCGGTCACCTGCTGGTCTGCCCGTACCGTCATGTGCCGTTCTACCTGGACCTCACGGACGAGGAGACCGCGGAGCTCGCGGCGCTGACCAAGCAGGCCATCCGCGCGCTGCAGGCGGCCAGCCGTCCGATGGGCTTCAACCTGGGCATGAACCAGGGTGCCGTCGCGGGCGCCGGCGTCGCCGCCCACCTGCACCAGCACGTCGTCCCCCGCTGGGGCGGCGACATGAACTTCCTGCCCATCGTGGGGCAGACCAAGGCCCTCCCGGTCCTGCTCGAGGACACCCGCCGGCAGCTCGTGGCCGCCTGGCCCCACGCATGAGCCGTATGCCGGAGGCAGGGATCGCACCCGTCCTGCTGCCCCTGCTGATCGTCGACGGCGATCGCGGTTGCTGCACCGTCGTCGCGCGCTGGACCTGGCGGTGGGTGTGCCGGGACCGCTACGAGATCCGCCCGTGGCAGCAGCTCGGCGGGGAGGTGCTCGCCCGCTGGGGGCTGACGGAGCGCGACTGCCGGGCCGCGGTGCAGCTCGTCGACCGGCAGGGGCGGGTGATCTGCGGGCACCGCGCGGTCGTCGCCGCGGTCGAGCTGGGGCACCCCTTCCTGCGGCCGGTCGCCCGGGTCCTGCAGGCCCCGGCCCTGGACGGCCCGCTGGCCGCGGCATACCGCTGGGTCGCCGAGCATCGCGACGCGCTGCTGGGGGGCACCCCCGCCTGCAGACCTACCGGCGGCGGTCGGACTCGCCTGGGCAACGTGAGCAGGCGGATCCGACGACCGCCGGTAGGTCCTGAGGGCGGATAGGATCATCGGTCGGCGCGGGCGCGCCGACCCCTCAGATCCCCTGGAGCCCAACCGTGCTCGATGTCGGCATCATCGCCACCGTCTTCGCCCTGATCTTCGTCGGGGAGCTGCCGGACAAGTCCGCCCTCGCCAGCCTCGTGCTGGGGACGCGCTACCCGTGGTTCTGGGTCTTCAGCGGGGTGGCGGCGGCCTTCGCGACGCACGTGGTCATCGCGGTGGCCGCGGGCTCGATCATGACCCTGCTGCCCCAGACGCTGCTCAAGCTCCTGGTGGCCGGGCTCTTCCTGCTCGGGGCCGTGCTCATCTGGCGGGAGGGCAGCGAGGACGAGGCGGCCGAGCTCGCGGAGGAGGAGGCCGTCGTGGGCGCTACCGACGCCAAGGCCGGCTTCGCGAAGGTCGCGTCCATGGGCTACGGGATCATCTTCCTCGCGGAGTGGGGCGACCTGACCCAGATCATGACCGCCAACCTCGCCGCGAAGTACCATTCGCCGGTGTCCGTCGGCATCGGCGCCGTCCTGGGGCTGGGGTCGGTGGCGCTGCTGGCCATCCTCGGCGGCCAGGCGCTGCTCCGGGTGATCCCGATGCGCGCCATCACCCGGATCGCCGCCGTGGTCATGGTGGGTCTGTCCGTCCTGACCCTGTGGGAGGCCTTCGCCTGAGCGGCCATCGGCCCGCCCGCACGGCAGGAGCCCCGCACCGACCCGGTGCGGGGCTCCTGCCGTGCGGGCGGTCAGCCGGAGTAGGGGCTGCCCGACGGCGGCTGGTCGCTCGTGCCCGGCTGCGGCTGACCGTATGCCGGGGGAGCGGGCGGCGTCTGGCCGTAGGGCTGGCCCTGCGGCTGGCCGTAGGCCGCGCCCGGAAAGCCACCGAGACCTGCGTCGTCGCCCACGCCCTTGGGGTTGGGGCCGTGCGAGTTGGTGCCGGTCTGGGAGTCCTTGACCTCCCAGAACAGCAGGACCAGGCCACCGAGGATCGGGATGAGTGACAGCAGCTGCCACCAGCCGGAGCGACCCGTGTCGTGCAGACGGCGGGCGGTCACGGCGATCGACGGCAGGAAGAGCGCCAGCGTCGCCAGGGTCTGCGCCGGGCCGACCGAGTCGGTCAGGCTCAGACTGCTGCCGTTCGAGGTCGAACCGGCGTCCACGCCGGCGGCTCCGAATCCCAGCAGCGAGTCGACGACCCCGGTCAGCAGGGACACCAGCACGGTGAAGAGCGCCCAGAACCAGAACTCCCGGCGGCGGGCGCGGCCGGAGAAGACGACGTACTTGCGGAAGCAGGTCTTGACGGCGTCGCCGAAGGACATGGATCCCCCCTTGTGATCAGGCCCCGGACGGTCCGGGACACCAGGGGCCACCCTAGGGAGAACGGTCGGACCGGCCCAGGGAAGCGCCGGTCGGACTGCCAGATCGTTGTGTCGTGTGTCCTGATGGTGATCTGGCCGACCCTGGAGCGTTCCGGGGGCGTCCGGGTCAGGCGTTGATCAGGTCGGCGTCCAGGTGGCGCACCCGGTTGACCCACAGGACCCGCCACTGCCCGTCCTCGTGGCGCAGCGCGGTCACCGAGGAGTTGGACAGCTCGAACTTGCGACCCGCCTCGCCGATCCCGGCGACCTCGCCGATGAGCAGCTGGCCGAAGTGCTGGTGGGTGAGGATGCCGACCTTGGCGTCGTCGGCGTGCTGGGCGGCCAGGTCCGCCAGGACGGCGGCGGCGCGACGCCGGGCCTCGGCGTGCTCCTCCTCGAAGCCGCCGTCCCACTCGCCGGCCTGCTCGACCTCGGCGGGGATCTGCAGCTCGGGGATCATCTCCCGCATCTCGTTCACGGGCAGGCCGGGGTAGTGACGACGCACGCCGGTGGCGGGGTGGGCGGCATACAGCCCACCGACCTCACCCAGGTCGGTGCGACCCACGGGCGTCAGGCCCAGGGCCTGCCCAAGCGGGCCCGCGGTCTGCAGGCAGCGGTGGGTGAGCGCGGTGTAGAGGACGTCCACGTCGAGGTGGCTGCGGTCGCTGCGGACGGCGTCGGCCAGGCGGCGGGCCTGCTCGTGCCCGGTCTCGGACAGCTCGGAGTCGGGGGTGCGACCGACACGGCTGCCGGTCTCGGCATACAGCTTGTTGTTCTCGGACTGACCGTGACGGATGACGTAGAGGTCCATGGGGTCAAGTCTGCCATCCCTGCGGTCCGACCACTGGGCCAGGGCACCGCTGCGCAGGGCCGCCACCGCCCCGGTGACGGCCCTGCGGACCGCTGCTCGCCAGGCCGCCGCGCGAGGCCCCACGGGTGCCGGTCAGCCGGTGACGACCTGCTGGGCCAGGTGCTGCGGCAGCGGGTCGTAGCGCAGCACCTCGCGGTGGAAGCGCCCCGTGCCGTGGGACACCGACCGCAGGTCGATGGCGTAGCGCGTGAGCTCCAGCGCGGGCACCTCGGCGTGGATGACCGTGCGGCCCTCCTCGGCAGGCTCGGTCCCGACGACCCGACCGCGCCGCGTGGACAGGTCGCTCATCGTGGCGCCCACGAACTCGTCGGCCACCGTGACGTCCACGGCGTCCACCGGCTCCAGCAGGGTGACCGTCGCCGAGCTCGTCGCCTCCTTCAGCGCGAGCGCCCCCGCGGTCTGGAAGGCCATGTCCGAGGAGTCGACCGAGTGGGCCTTGCCGTCGGTGAGGGTGACCCGGATGTCCACCATCGGATAGCCCGCCAGCGTCCCCTTGGCCATCTGGGCGCGGACGCCCTTCTCCACCGAGGGGATGAACTGCCGCGGCACCGACCCACCGACGACCCTGTCGACGAACTCGAAGCCGGCGCCGCGCTCCAGCGGCTCGATCTCCACGTGGCACACCGCGAACTGCCCGTGCCCCCCGGACTGCTTGACGTGCCGACCGACGGCCTTGGCCGGAGCCACGAAGGTCTCCCGCAGCCGCACCCGCAGCGGCTCCGCCTCCACGGCCACCTGGTAGCGCTCGGCCAGACGCCCGAGGAGCAGGTCGACGTGCGCCTGACCCATCGTCCACAGCACCGTCTGATGGGTCTCGGCGTCGTGGTCCAGCCGCATCGTGACGTCCTCGGCGACCAGCCGCTGCAGGGCGCTCGCGAGCTTGTCCTCGTCCGCCTTGGCCACCGGGTGGATCGCGACGGGCAGCAGCGGCTCGGGCAGCAGCCAGGGCTCGACGACGACGGGGGAGTCCTTGGCGGACAGGGTGTCCCCGGTCTCGGCGTGCGCCAGCTTGGCCACCTCGACGACCTGACCGGCCACGGCGGACCTGATCGCCGTGCGCGCCCCGTCGCTGCCGGGCAGGGACAACGGCCCCACGCGCTCCTGGGAGTCGTGGTCCGGGTGGCCCTCCACGTCCTTGCCCGCGAAGGTCGACAGGTGCCCGGACACGTGGACCAGGTCGTCGGCGTGCAGCGTGCCGTTGAAGACCCGGACCAGGGAGATCCGCCCGACGTAGGGATCGGTCGACGTCCGCACGACCTGCGCGACCAGCGGGCCGTGCGGGTCCCCGACCAGGGGGTCGACCGGGTCGCCGTCGACGGTCGTCACCATCGGCAGGGGATGGCGCCGCGGGTCCGGGAACGCGTCGCTGACGATCTCGAGGAGCTCGGCGACGCCGGCTCCGGTGAGCGCGCTCAGCGGTATGGCGGGGAAGAAGGAGCCGGTCGCGATGGCGGCCAGCAGGTCCGCACGCACCTGCTCCACGGACACGTCCTCGCCGTCGAGGTAGCGGTCGAGCAGGGTGTCGTCCTCGGACTCGGTGATGATCGTCTCGACCAGCTCCGGCCGGGCGGCGTCGATCTCGGCGAGCTGGTCGCCGGTGGCCTCCCGCAGCACGAGCGTGCCGGTGCCCAGGTCGTAGACGCGGCGGCTCAGCAGCGCCAGCGTCCCGGTGATCCGCTCGCCCTCCAGGACCGGCAGGTACAGCGGCTGCACCGAGCCGAACACCCGGCGGCAGTCGGCCACGGTGTCCGCGAACGAGGCGTGACCGGTCTCGAGCTTGGTCACGACCAGCGCCCGCGGCATGCCCACCGCGGCGCACTCGTGCCACAGCAGCGCCGTCGCCGCGTCCACCCCGTCGGCCGCGCTGACCACGAACAGCGCGGCGTCGGCGGCGCGCAGGCCCGCGCGCACCTCGCCCACGAAGTCGGCATACCCGGGGCTGTCGAGCAGGGTGACCGTCGTCCCGTCGACCTCGAGGGTCGCCGCCTCCAGCCCCACCGACCGGGTGTCGGACCCCTTGGTCTGCTCCTTGGCCCGGTGCCCCGGGACACGAGCCGCTATCAGGTGCTCGAAGATCGTCGACTTGCCCGACCCCGAAGGACCGACGAGGACCACGTTGCGGATGTCCTCGGGGCGGGCCGGGGCGGGGGAACCGGCTCCCTGACCGTTGGCGGTGTTGGCGGCCATGTCATCTCACCTGACCTCATCGTTGGTGGATCGTTCACCGCGCCGTTGCGGTGATCTCGACATCATCGACCCGCCGGTGCCGCACCTGCGAGTCGGGAAGCGCCTACCACTAGGGTGGAGCCACCATGCTGAACCGTTTCCGCGCCCTCGCCACCCGGATCTTCACCCCCGTCGCGCGGGTCCTGCTGAGCCTCGGCGTCAGCCCGGACGCCGTGACGGTCGTGGGCACCCTCGGCGTCGCCACGAGCGCGCTGTGGTTCTTCCCCCGCGGCGAGTTCCTGTGGGGCACGCTGGCGATCGTGCTGTTCGTGTTCAGCGACACCATCGACGGGGTGATGGCCCGGCACAGCGGGCGCACCTCGAGCTTCGGGGCCTTCCTCGACTCCAGCCTCGACCGGGTCGGCGACGCCGCGATCTTCGGCGGCCTGGTCCTGTACTACTCCCGCGACGGGCGCCAGACGATGACCGCCGTCGCCCTCGCCGTCCTGGTCCTCGGCATGCTCGTGTCCTACGTGCGCGCCCGCGCCGAGGGCCTGGGGATGCGCGCCGACGTGGGCATCGCGGAGCGGGCCGACCGGCTCGTGCTCATCCTCGCGGCGACGGCCCTGGCCGGGCTCGGGGTCGGCGACGCCGCCGTCACCTGGGCGCTGTGGCTGCTCGCCGTCCTGTCCGCGGTCACCGTGCTGCAGCGCATCGTCGTGGTGCGTCGCCAGTCCCTCGGCTGACCCGACCCGAAGGAGCCGTCATGGGTGACCGGCTGACCCTGTGGGGCTTCCTGCTCGCGTGGCGCGTCGTCCGTCTCCTGCCCGCGCGGGTGGCCTACGCGCTGTTCGACCGCGCAGCGGTCGCGTCATACCGCCGGGGTGGGGCCTCGATCGACCGGATGCGCGCCAACTACCGCCGGGTGCGCCCCGACCTCACCGACACCCAGCTCGAGCGGCTCGTCGAGGCCGGGAGCCGGTCCTACCTGAGGTACTGGTGCGACGCCTTCCGGCTGCCCGACCTGACCCCGGACACCGTGGCCGACTCCGTGCGCTGCGTCGGCGACGGGCCGGTCCGGGCCGCGCTCGCCGAGGGGCGCGGGGCCGTGGCCTTCCTCGGGCACCTCGGCAACTGGGACCTCGCCGGGGCCTGGTCCACCCACCAGCTCGCCCCTGTCACCACCGTCGCCGAGCGGTTGCGTCCCGAGGAGCTGTACAACGCCTTCGTCGGTTTCCGCGAGCAGCTGGGGATGACGGTCCTGCCGCTGACCGGCGGCGGTCCGGTCTTCCCCGCCCTGGTGCGGTCGGTGCGCGCCGGGGCCTTCGTGCCGCTGCTGGCCGACCGGGACCTGACCGACCAGGGCGTCACCGTGACCTTCTGCGGCCGCGACGCCCGGATGGCCGCCGGACCCGCCGCGCTGGCCGTCGCCACCGGGGCGCCGCTGCACCCGGTCTCGGTGCACTACGCGCCGCGCCCGGGCCCCGGGGGCACGGGCAGCGGCCATGACGTCGTCATCACCTTCCACCCCGAGGTGCCCGTGCCCGCCACCGGGACCACCCGGCAGCGCGCCGAGGCCATGACCCAGGCGTGCGCCACCGCCCTCGAGGGGGCGATCCGGGAGCACACGCAGGACTGGCACATGATGCAGCGCGTCTTCGCCGAGGACCTGTGGTGAGCCTGCGCGTCGGGATCGTCTGCCCCTACTCCTTCGACGTGGTGGGCGGCGTCCAGCTGCACGTGCGCGACCTCGCCGGGTGGCTGCTCGACCAGGGGCACGAGGTGTCGGTGCTCGCCCCCGCGGACGAGGACACCGCCCTGCCGCCCTACGTCGTGCCCGCCGGGCGGGCCGTGCCCGTGCGCTACAACGGCTCGGTCGCCCGCCTGAACTTCGGCCCCGTCACGGCCGCCCGCGTCGCCCGCTGGCTGGAGGACGGCGACTTCGACCTGGTGCACCTCCACGAGCCGGTCACCCCCTCGATCGGCGCCCTCGCCCTGTGGCAGGCCGAGTGCCCGATCGTCGCGACCTTCCACTCCTCCCAGGTGCGGTCGCGGGCCATGCAGACGGTGTACCCGGCGTTCCGCCCCGCTCTGGAGAAGGTCCTCGCGCGCATCGCCGTCTCCGAGGACGCCCGCCGCACCGTCACCACCCACTACGGCGGCGACGCCGTGGTCATCCCCAACGGGGTGTATGTCGACCGTTTCGCGGCCACCGCGCCGCGACCCGCCTGGCAGGGCACCCCCGAGGCGCCCACCATCGCCTTCCTCGGGCGTCTCGGCGAACCCCGCAAGGGGCTGCCGCTGCTGCTGACGGCGCTGCCCGCCATCACCCGCGCCGTGCCCGGCGCCCGTCTCCTGGTCGCCGGCCCCGGCGACCAGGACGAGGTGCGCGCCCAGGTGCCGCCCGACTGTCGGGTCGAGCTCCTCGGGGTCGTCTCGGACGAGGACAAGGCCGCGCTGCTCGCGTCCGCGGACCTCTACGTCGCTCCCAACACGGGCGGGGAGAGCTTCGGGATCATCCTGGTCGAGGCGATGGCTGCGGGCGCCTGCGTGCTCGCCTCGGACCTGCCCGCCTTCCGGCGGGTGCTCGACGGCGGGCAGGCGGGCGCGACCTTCGCCAACGGGTCCGCGGCGGACCTCGCCGACGCCGCCGCGGCGCTGCTGCGCGACCCGTCCCGCCGCGCCGACCTCGCCGCCCGCGGCCGCGAGCGCGCCGGCGCCTTCGACTGGTCCGTGGTGGCCGAGCAGGTGCTGGCGGTCTACGAGACCGTCGTCGTCGGCGCGCCGCAGGTGCCGGCCGGGCGGATGGCGCGGCGGTGGGTGGCGCTGGGGGAGCGGTTGCCCGGTCGTGGTGGGGCGCGCAGACCCGGCCGGAGGCCCAGGTGAGGGCGCAGGTGCCGGCGTACGGTCAGGTGCTGCCGGGCTCCGGCCCGGACGTGCCGCTGGCGCTCGTGCTCGTCGGGCTGGCCCTGGTGCTGCTGGCCTGGCGGCTCACCTACCAGGCGGCGCGCCTGGACCGGCTGCACGCCCGGGTGGAGGGCGCCCTGGTCGCGGTCGACGCCCAGCTCGTGCGCCGGGCCGAGGCCGCCCAGGAGCTGGCCGCGAGCGGACTGCTGGACCCCGCCACGTCGCTCTTCCTCGCCGCCGCGGCGGCCGAGTCGCTGGAGGCCGAGGACGAGCACGCCGTGGGGCGGGCGGACGTGGAGACCGACCTCACCCAGGCCCTGGACCTGGCGCTGCCGCCGGAGACCGTCGAGGCCCTGCGGCACGACGAGGTGGGGCGGGGGCTGCTGCTGCGGGTGCGGTCGGCGGGCTCGCGCGTGCAGCTCGCCCGGCGGTTCCACAACGACGCGGTGGTCGACGTGCAGCGGGTGCGGCGCAAGCCGATCGTGCGGGTCTTCCGCCTCGCCGGGCACGCGCAGCTGCCCCGCACGATCGAGTTCGACGACCGGCTGCCGTCCGCGGTCGAGTGACGCCGATGACGATCTGACGGGGGGCTCGTCCTACAGTGGTCGGGTCCCACACCGACGTTCGACAGGCACGCGCACGCACATGAGCACCAACGAGCCCACCAGCACCACGTCCACCACCGGCACCTCGCGCGTCAAGCGCGGCATGGCCGAGATGCTCAAGGGCGGCGTCATCATGGACGTCGTCACCCCCGAGCAGGCCAAGATCGCCGAGGACGCCGGCGCCGTGGCCGTCATGGCCCTCGAGCGGGTCCCGGCCGATATCCGCGCCCAGGGCGGCGTGTCCCGGATGAGCGACCCCGACATGATCCAGGGGATCATCGAGACCGTCTCCATCCCGGTCATGGCCAAGGCCCGCATCGGTCACTTCGTCGAGGCCCAGGTGCTGCAGTCCCTCGGCGTCGACTACATCGACGAGTCCGAGGTGCTGACCCCCGCGGACTACAGCAACCACATCGACAAGTGGCAGTTCACGGTGCCCTTCGTCTGCGGTGCCACCAACCTGGGCGAGGCCCTGCGCCGCATCACCGAGGGCGCGGCCATGATCCGCTCCAAGGGTGAGGCCGGCACCGGCGACGTCTCCAACGCCACCACCCACATGCGCAAGATCCGCGGCGAGATCAACCGCCTGCGCTCGATGGCCCCCGACGAGCTCTACGTCGCGGCCAAGGAGCTGCAGGCGCCCTACGAGCTCGTGGCCGAGATCGCCGAGACCGGCAAGCTGCCCGTCGTGCTGTTCACCGCGGGCGGCATCGCCACCCCCGCCGACGCCGCCATGATGATGCAGCTCGGCGCCGAGGGCGTCTTCGTCGGCTCCGGGATCTTCAAGTCCGGCAACCCCGCCCAGCGCGCCGAGGCCATCGTCAAGGCGACGACCTTCTACGACGACCCGGACACCGTCGCCAAGGTCTCCCGCGGCCTGGGCGAGGCCATGGTCGGCATCAACGTCGACGACATCCCGGTCCCGCACCGTCTCGCCGAGCGCGGTTGGTGACCGGCGGATCTCGTCCGCCGACACCCCGAAGGCCCCGGGTCGCTCCCACCGAGCGGCCCGGGGCCTTCGCCGTACCGATCGGTGCGGAGGGAGGTCCCCCAGGTCAGGGCGGTATGTCCACCCGGTAGAGTGCATTGGTCCAACCACTTCAGAGCAAGGATGCGCGATGACGCCTTCCAGCACCCCGGCGGACGAGGTGTCCGCCGCCCCGGCCGATCCGGGAGGGTTCGCCCTCACCGACGCGGGGGACGAGGGCTACCACCAGTCCCTGTCCAACCGTCAGGTCCAGATGATCGCCATCGGCGGTGCCATCGGTGTGGGGCTGTTCATGGGCGCCGGCGGCCGGATGGCCAAGGCCGGCCCCTCCCTGGTCCTCGCCTACGCCCTGTGCGGCGTCGTGGCCTACCTGCTGATGCGGGCCCTCGGCGAGCTGGTGATGCACCGGCCGTCCAGCGGCTCGTTCGTGTCCTACTCGCGCGAGTTCTTCGGCAACAAGTGGGCCTTCGTCGCCGGCTGGATGTACATGGTCAACTGGATGACCTCCGGCATCGCGGAGATCACCGCGATCGCGCAGTACGTCACCAAGTGGCTGCCCCACCTGCCCCAGTGGATCCCGGCGCTGGTCGCGCTGGCCGTGGTGCTCGCGATCAACCTGACCAGCGTGAAGGCCTTCGGCGAGTTCGAGTTCTGGGCCTCGCTGCTCAAGGTGCTCGCGCTGGTGACCTTCATCGTCGTCGGCATCGGCCTGGTCGCCATGCGCACCGAGGTCGTCCCCGGCCACCCCGCCGGGCTCGGCAACCTGGTGCAGGGCCCGGGCGGGTTCTTCCCCAAGGGGGTCCTGCCGCTGGTCATGGTGCTGCAGGGCGTCATCTTCGCCTATGCCACCATCGAGCTCGTCGGCACCGCGGCCGGGGAGACCCAGAACCCCCGCGAGGTCATCCCCAAGGCCATCCGCGCCGTGATCTTCCGGATCGCGTTCTTCTACGTCGGGTCGGTGCTGCTGCTCGGCTGCCTGGTGCCCTACACGACGTACCACGCGGGCGAGAGCCCCTTCGTGACGGTCTTCTCCCGGCTCGGGCAGCCCTGGATCGGCGACGCCATGAACGTCATCGTCCTCACCGCGGCGCTGTCCTCGTGCAACTCCGGCCTCTACTCCACCGGCCGGGTGCTCAAGTCGCTCGCCGCCGAGGGCGAGGCGCCGGCCTTCACCGGGCGGATGAGCAGGCAGCACGTGCCGTACGGCGGGATCCTGCTCACCGCGTCGGTGTATCTCCTCGGCGTCGTCCTGAACTACTTCGTCCCCGCCCAGGCCTTCGAGCTCGCGCTCAACATGGCGGCCATCGGCATCATCTGGACCTGGGGCACGATCTTCGCCTGCCAGATCGCGTTGCGCCGCAAGATCGACCGCGGCGCGCTGCCCGCCACCAGCTTCCCGATGCCGGGCGCGCCGTTCACCTCTTGGCTGGGTCTGGCGGCGCTGGCCTTCGTGCTCGTGACGATGTGGTTCGACGCCGACGGACGCAAGACCCTGCTCGCCACGCCGGTGATCGTGATCGCCCTCGTGCTCGGCTGGCTGGGGGTCCGGCGGCGGGCGACCCGGGCGGAGGCCCTGCACCGGGACTGAGGCGCCGCGGCGCGCAGGACCGAGGAGGCGCGGCAGGGCACGGCGGGTCGACCCGCCGGACCGGCCGCGCCTCGCCCTGCCTGCAGGGGACGGCGGGGGCGGGGAGGCCCGTCCGTCATACCCACGTCGTCGGCGGGACTAGGGTGGACGCCCGTGACCACCTCCCCCCGCATCGGAGTCCTCGCCGTCCAGGGCGACGTCCGAGAGCACGTCCAGGCCCTGCACACCCTCGGCGTGGCCACCGCCACCGTCCGCCGCGCCGTCGAGCTCGAGGGGCTGGACGGTCTGGTCATCCCCGGCGGGGAGTCGACCGTCATGGACAAGCTGGTGCGGGCCTTCGACCTGCAGGGCCCGCTGCGCGAGCGGATCGCGGGCGGTATGCCGGTCTACGGCTCGTGCGCGGGCATGATCATGCTCGCCGACCGGGTGGCCGACGCGACGAGCGACCAGCAGACCCTGGGCGGGATGGACCTGCTCGTGCGCCGCAACGCCTTCGGGCGTCAGGTGGACTCCTTCGAGGTCGACCTGCCGATCCCGGTGGTGCGCGACGGCGAGTCCGAGCCGGTGCGAGCGGTGTTCATCCGGGCGCCGTGGGTCGAGGAGGTCGGCGACGGCGTCGAGGTGCTCGCCGAGGTGCCGGCCGACGGGTCCTCGGGGCAGCGGGGCGGCAAGGTCGTCATGGCGCGGCAGGACAACCTGCTGGTCACGAGCTTCCACCCCGAGGTCACCGGTGACCTGCGCGTCCACGAGTACTTCGTCGACCTCGTGCGGGGCGCATAGACTAGGGCAGTTGCCAGGGCAGAACCAGCGAGGAGACTCTCATGAGCGGCCACTCCAAGTGGGCCACCACCAAGCACAAGAAGGCGGCGATCGATGCCAAGCGCGGCAAGCTCTTTGCCAAGCTGATCAAGAACATCGAGGTCGCGTGCCGCAACGGTGGGGCCGACCCCGCGGGCAACCCGACGCTGTACGACGCGGTCCAGAAGGCCAAGAAGAACTCCGTCCCCAACGACAACATCGACCGCGCCCTCAAGCGCGGCTCCGGTGCGGAGTCCGGCGGCGCCGACTGGCAGACGATCATGTACGAGGGCTACGCCCCCAACGGTGTCGCCGTGCTGATCGAGTGCCTCACCGACAACCGCAACCGCGCCGCGACCGAGGTGCGCGTCGCCCTGACCCGCAACGGCGGCAACCTCGCCGACCCGGGCTCGGTGGCCTACAACTTCTCCCGCAAGGGCGTCGTCGTGGTCCCCAAGCAGCAGAAGGGCAAGGAGACCACCGAGGACGAGCTGCTCGAGATCGTCCTGGACGCGGGCGCCGAGGAGGTCAACGACGAGGGCGACACCTTCGAGATCATCTCCGAGGCCACCGACTTCGTCGGCGTCCGCAAGGCGATCGAGGAGGCCGGGCTGGAGTACGAGTCGGCCGAGGCCAGCTTCGTGCCCAACCTCAAGGTCGACCTGGACGCCGCCGGCGCGACCAAGATGATGAAGGTCGTGGACGCGCTCGAGGACTCCGACGACGTGCAGAACGTCTGGACCAACGGCGACATCTCGGACGAGGTCGCCGAGGAGCTCGGGCTGAACGACGAGGACTGACCCGCTGCGGCACCGGACCGCGACGAGGGGCCGACCACCTGGGGTGGCCGGCCCCTCGTCCTGCGGCGGCGCGCCGCAGACCGCGGCGGCCCGCCGCGCTGATACGGTGGGCGTGCGAACGTGTGTTCGCCTCAGCGACTGTGTCGGTCGGGTCGGAAGGAGAGGGTGGCATGCGCGTCCTCGGTGTCGACCCCGGCCTGACCCGGTGCGGCGTGGGCGTGGTCGAGGGGGCGCCGGGCCGACCGTTGCGGATGGTCGCCGTCGGCGTCATCCGCACCCCGAGCGCCGATCCCGTCCACCAGCGACTGCTCACCCTGCAGGTGGAGCTGGACGAGTGGCTGCACGCGCACGATCCCGATGCGATCGCCGTCGAGCGGATGTTCGCCCGCGGCGACGTCGCCAACATCATGGGCACGGCCCAGGCGAGCGCGGTGCCGATGCTCGCCGCGGCGCGGAGGGGACTGCCGCTCGCCCTGCACACCCCCAGCGAGGTCAAGGCGGCGGTCACCGGGAACGGCCGGGCCGACAAGGCCCAGGTCACCACCATGGTGATGCGGGTGCTCGGGCTGGACGAACGACCGACCCCGGCCGACGCGGCCGACGCGCTGGCCCTGGCGATCTGCCAGGTATGGCGAGGAGGCGCGGCGAGCCGGCTGGAGAGCGCGGTCGCCGGCACCCGCGTGGCCGAGGCCCTGGACGCCGCCCGCCGACGCCAGGGCGAGGCTCCGAACCGGTGGCAGCAGGCCGTCGCGCAGCACCGTGCGAGCGGGGGCGGGTCGGCTGCGGCGCGGGCGGCCGTCGTGGCCGCAGCCCGGCGTCAGCGCGTCACGCGGGGGACCGGGTGACCAGGACCGAGGGGCCTGCGGTCCGTGCCGTCGTGGCTGCGCCGGTCCTGGGGCGGCAGCCCCGTCGTACCAGCAGCGTCGTCGTGGAGGAGAGCTCATGATCGCGTCGGTGTCCGGAACCGTCCTGGCCGCCCGCCTGGACGGTGTCGTCGTCGAGGTCGGCGGCGTCGGGATGCTGGTCCACACGACGCCCGCCACGGCGGCCTCGGTGCGCCCCGGGCAGGAGACCCGGCTGGCGACGACCCTGGTGGTGCGGGAGGACTCGCTCACGCTCTACGGGTTTGGCGACGAGGACGAGCGGGTGCTCTTCGAGCAGGTGCAGACGGTGTCCGGGGTCGGGCCGAAGGTTGCGCTGGCGATCTTGTCGGTCCTCGCGCCCGATGTCGCCCGGCAGGCCATCGCCACCGGCGACCTCACGACCCTGACCAAGGTCCCCGGCATCGGCCGCAAGGGGGCCGAGCGGATCGTCCTGGAGCTGCGGGACAAGGTCGGGGTGCTGCCGGGAGCCACCGCGCCGAGCGAGGGCGTCGCCGCGGCGCCGGCCGGTGCGCAGCCGCAGGTCGTCGAGGCGCTCGTCGGGCTGGGCTGGTCGGCCAAGCAGGCCGAGGACGCGGTCGGTCGGGTGCTGAAGGCCGGGGGAGCGGGCACCACCAGCGAGATGCTGCGGGCTGCTCTGCGCGAGCTGGGGCGCTGACCGGTGGAGATCGAGACCGGGCTGCCCGAGACCCGGCATGGCGCGCCGGGCCGCGGCGGTGCGGCGTTCGACGAGACGGCCCACGACGACGGGAGCTTCGACGCGACCGCCCGGGTGGTGGACGCGCGCGGCACCGACGACGAGCAGCGGGTCGAGGCGGCGCTGCGACCCAGGCGGCTGGGCGAGTTCCCCGGTCAGCCGCGGGTGCGCGACCAGCTCTCCCTCGTCCTGGAGGCCGCCCGGCGACGCGACGCGGTGCCCGACCACATCCTGCTGTCCGGCCCGCCCGGCCTGGGCAAGACGACGCTCGCGATGATCGTCGCCGCCGAGCTGGAGCGCCCGATCCGGGTGACCAGCGGGCCCGCGATCCAGCACGCCGGCGACCTGGCCGCGATCCTGTCCAGCCTCGCCGAGGGCGAGGTCCTCTTCCTGGACGAGATCCACCGGATGGCGCGCCCGGCCGAGGAGATGCTTTACCTGGCGATGGAGGACTTCCGGGTCGACGTCATCGTCGGGAAGGGGCCCGGGGCGACGGCGATCCCGCTGGAGCTGCCGCCGTTCACCGTCGTGGGGGCCACGACGCGGGCCGGGCTGCTGCCCGCGCCGCTGCGGGACCGCTTCGGGTTCACCGGGCACCTGGACTACTACTGCGCCGCCGACCTGGCCGCGATCCTGGGACGGTCCGCCCGGCTGCTCGGGGTCGAGGCCGAGGACGACGGGATCGCCGAGATCGCCGGTCGGTCGCGGGGGACCCCGCGCATCGCCAACCGCCTGCTGCGCCGGGTCCGCGACTGGTCCCAGGTGCACGGGCGCGGCGTGGTCGACCTGGAGGCCGCCCAGGAGGCGCTGGCGCTCTTCGACGTCGACCCGCGCGGCCTGGACCGGCTCGACCGTGGCGTCCTGGAGCTGCTGTGCACCCGCTTCGGGGGCGGGCCGGTGGGGTTGTCCACGCTCGCCGTCGCGGTGGGGGAGGAGCCGGACACCGTGGAGACCGTCGCCGAGCCCTATCTCGTGAGGGAGGGCTTCATGGTGCGCACGCCCCGCGGGCGGGCCGCGACGGCCCTGGCCTGGGAGCACCTGGGCCTGCGGGCGCCCGCGCAGGCTCCGGGAGCCGGTATGGCGCCGCTGCCGCTGGAGGGCGGGGACGGCCGCTTCTCCTGATCGACGTGCCGACGACCGCTCCCGAGCCGGTGGGCGCGCGTCCGGGCAGCGCTTCGGGGGTGGACGCGGTGGCGGGGCGGGCGGGCGTGGTGGTTGGCTGCAGGAGCGGCACGCCCCGTAGACTGCCGAAAAGGAACACACACCGTTGCCCACGGTGCTCCCGTCGTCACCCACCGTGGTGATCGCGGGGGTGTGGTGGGCCGCCATACCGACCGAGAGCAGCCGATGACCCCACTGACTGTGCTCGCCGTGGCCACCGCCGCGGCGGACGACGGTGGTGTGCTGCCGGTGCTGATGGTCCTGCTGCCCCTGCTGCCGCTGGCCTGGTTGTGGTTCGCCGCCCGCCGGCGCCGGCGGGCGGTCGAGGCCGAGTCCGCGGCGACCCTGGCCTCCGTGCGCCCCGGCCGTCAGGTGCTCACCACCTCCGGCCTCGTCGGCACCCTGAGGTCACGCGAGGACGGGTTCGCCCGCCTCGAGGTGGCCCCAGGCGTCGTCCTGACCTTCGACGAGCGCGCCCTGCTGGGCGAGGCTCCGGAGAACGCCCCCCGCACGGGCGGCGTCCTGCCCGTCCCGACCGCATCACCCAAGGAAGCCGACTGATGGCCCGCAATCCCCGCACGAGAGGAGCGCGCCGGACCCTCACCTGGTTCTTCGTGCTCCTCCTCGGCCTCTATGCGCTGCTCGCCGGCGTGACCACCTGGGGCTCCGCCCAGTGGACCCCCAAGCTCGGTCTGGATCTCGCGGGAGGCACGCAGGTCGTGCTCGCCCCGCAGGTCCAGGGTGGGCAGGCCCTCGACGAGTCCCGGATGAACGAGGCCGTCAACATCATGCAGAAGCGTGTCGACGGCTCCGGCGTCGCCGAGGCGGAGGTGTCGACGCAGGGCGGCCGCAACATCGTGGTCAACCTGCCCAAGGGCACGCCGCAGGAGACCGTGGACTCGCTCAAGAAGTCCTCGATGATGCGCTTCCGCCCGGTCCTGATCGAGGCTGTCGGCGCCGCCACGCCGCAGCCCACCGCCACGGCGAGCGGCGTGCCGGTGCCGGGCGCGACCGCTCCGGCAGCCACGCCGGCCACGCCCACCGCCACCCCGACCAAGCCGGTGGTCACTCCGGCCAAGCCGGTGGTCACTCCGGCGAAGCCCGCGGGCACACCCGCGAAGCCGGTGGTCACTCCGGCGAAGCCGCCGGCCTCGCCCGCGAAGCCGGCTGCCACCGCCACCCCGAGCTCGGCCGGCGCCCTCGTGCCCCCGGCTGCCGCCCAGCTCGCGCCGCGAGCGACGGCGACGGCCACGGCACCGGCACCCGCCGCCACGCCCGTGAAGCCCGCGGCGACGCCCGCGAAGCCGCCCGCCACGTCCGTGAAGCCTGCGGCGCCGGCCGTGAAGCCCGCCGGCCCGGCCTCGACCCCGACCGCCACCACCCCGGCCGGCCCCCTCGCGCCGGCCGCCACCACCCCCGGTGCGGCTCCCAAGGACGCCAGCGACCCGGCCTGGATCACGCCGGAGCTGCAGGCGCAGTTCGAGAAGCTGAACTGCACCGACAAGAACCTCGACCTGAAGGTCGACGACGACCCCAAGAAGCCGATCGTCACCTGCTCCACCGACCGCAGGGACAAGTACATCCTCGGCCCGGCCGAGCTGGAGGGCGCCGACATCGCCGACGCGACCGCCGGCCTGCAGCCCACCCAGGGTGGTGGCACGGGCACGGAGTACGGCGTCAACCTGACGCTGACCGGTGACGGCGGCAAGAAGTTCGCGGACCTGTCCAAGCGGCTGCTGACCCTGCCGCAGCCGCGCAACCAGTTCGCCTCGGTGCTCGACGGAGAGGTCATCGTCGCCCCCCGCATCACGGTCCCGATCTACGACGGCAAGTCCTCGATCACCGGTGGCTTCACGGACGCCTCGTCCCAGTCGCTCGCCCAGCAGCTGAAGTTCGGTGCGCTTCCCATGTCCTTCCGGGTCGAGACCCAGGACACGGTCAGCCCCACCCTGGGTGCGGACCAGCTCCAGAAGGGTCTGCTCGCCGGTCTGGCGGGCTTCCTGCTCGTCTGTCTCTACGCGCTGTTCCAGTACCGCGCGCTGGGTCTGGTCACCATCGCCTCCCTGCTCGCGGCTGCGGCGCTGACCTACGTCTCGATCACCCTGCTCGGCTGGTCCCAGAACTTCCGCCTCTCGATGGCGGGAGTCACCGGTCTGATCCTGTCGATCGGTATGACGGCGGACTCGTTCATCATCTACTTCGAGCGCGTGCGCGACGAGATCCGCGAGGGCCGCTCCATCCCCGCGGCCGTCGAGGCGGGGTGGCAGCGGGCCAAGGGCACCGTGATCATCTCCGACCTGGTCAACCTCATCGCCGCGGTGGTGCTCTACCTCCTCGCGTCGAGCAACGTGCGCGGCTTCGCGTACACCCTCGGTCTGACCACGCTCATCGACGTGGTCATCGTGTTCCTCTTCACCCATCCCATGCTGGCGCTGCTGTCCCGCACCCGCTTCTTCGGCGAGGGTCACCCGATGTCCGGCTTCGACCCGAAGGCGCTGGGGGCCAAGCCCGCTCGCTACCGCGGTCGTGGTCAGTTCCGTGACCCGGACGCCGAGCTGGCGGCCCTCGAGGCCGAGCGTGAAGCGGCCCGCGGGCGCGACGCGAGCTATTCCAAGGAAGGCGGGGCCGTGCTGTGAGCAGGATCTCCGATCTCGGCAACGACCTCTACACCGGTCGCCGCGGCCTGGACTACGTCGGCCGCCGCTGGCTGTGGTTCGCCATCTCCGGCCTCGTCCTGGCCCTGTGCGCAGGAGCGCTGGCGCTCAAGGGACTCAACCTGGGTCTGGAGTTCCGCGGCGGCTCGGAGTTCCGGGTGGCCGGCATCTCCGACACCACCGGCTTCGAGACCCGCGCCAAGGACACCGTGGAGGCTGCGGCCGCCAAGGCCGGCTCTCAGGCCGGCAACGTCACGGTGACCAAGGTGGGTGGCAGCTCGATCCGGGTCCAGACCGAGAAGCTGGAGGAGGGCCCCACCCAGGCGGTGTCCAACGCCCTCGCCGACCGGTTCTCGGTGGGTCGCGACGCCGTCTCCAGCACCTTCGTCGGTCCGTCCTGGGGCCAGACGGTGAGCCAGCAGGCGCTCCGGGCGCTGCTGATCTTCTTCCTGATCGTCTCCATCGTCCTGGCGTTGTACTTCCGCACCTGGAAGATGTCGCTGGCGGCGCTGATCGCCCTGGTGCACGACATGGTCATCACCGTCGGGCTCTACACGCTGCTCGGCTTCGAGATCACCCCGGCGACGATGATCGGCTTCCTCACCGTCCTGGCCTACTCGCTCTACGACACCGTCGTGGTCTTCGACAAGGTCAAGGAGAACGTGCGGGCGGCCGAGCACACGGGCCGGCAGTCGTACAGCCAGGCCGCCAACCTCGCCGTCAACCAGACGCTGGTGCGCTCGATCAACACCTCGATGATGTCGGTGCTCCCGGTCACGGTGGTGCTCGTCGTGGGCCTGCTGATCATCGGCCCGGGCGTGCTGCTCGACCTGGCGCTGGTGCTGCTGGTCGGCATCCTCGTCGGCGCCTACTCCTCGGTCTTCATCGCCACCCCGGTGCTCGCGCTGCTGCGTGAGCGGGAGCCGGCGATGCGCGAGCAGGCCCGTCGTGCCCGCCGCTTCCAGGAGTCCCGCGGCGGGGCGAACTTCTCCGGCGTGCTGACGTCCGACCTCGGCCGTCACGACACCCACTCCACGACCCGCGACGAGGGAGAGCTCGTCGCCACGGGTGCGGCCACGCGGGGCGGCGGTGCCACTTCGGCCACGACATCCACCCGCCCGGTCGGCGGGGCCACCCGGGCCGGGGCGGCGGCGGGCACGCGCGAGCGGCCGGTCCACCCGGCGGCCTCCGGCGGACGCCGCCCGCTGCACCCCAACGCCACCCAGACGGGGCCGCGCAACCAGCCCCGACGGACCCCGCGGTCCAAGCGGTGACCCGAGGGTCACGACGCGATAGGTTCTCCCGCGTGACCCACACCGACACCGAGCCGCGCGACCAGCAGCTGCAGGAGACTGCCGCCCTGGTCGCGCGGCTCATCCGCGACATCCCCGACTTCCCGACCCAGGGCGTGCTGTTCAAGGACTTCACCCCGCTGCTCGCCGACGGGCCGGCGTTGCGGGCCGTGGTCGACGACATCGCCCGCCGCCACCGGGGCGACTGCGAGGTCGTCGTCGGCATGGAGGCCCGGGGGTTCATCCTCGGGGCAGCCGTCGCCTACGCCCTGGGCGTGGGCTTCGTGCCGGTGCGCAAGGGGGGCAAGCTCCCCGGCGCGACGGTCAGCGCGGACTACACGCTGGAGTACGGTCAGGCGACCCTGGAGATGCACGCCGACGCGCTGGCCCCCGGATGCCGGGTCCTGGTCCTCGACGACGTGCTGGCGACGGGCGGCACCGCGGCCGCGACCTGCGCCCTGGTGGACAGGTGCGGCGGCATCGTCTCCGCGTGCGAGTTCGTGCTGGAGATCGACGCCCTGGGCGGCCGCGAGCGGCTGGCGGGGCGTCGGGTGATCTCGCTCGTCCACGCCTGAGCACCACCTAGGATGACGGGATGACGAGCCCCGCCGAGGACGCCACCGCCCTGCGTGCCGAGCCTGACCCCTCGGTGGCCGGTCGTGGTCCGGTCGCGTCGGCGACGGCGGGCGCCCCGATCAACGAGCCGCCCGCGCCGCTGCTGGCACCGGCGCGGATGCGGGCCCGGCTGGCCCGGCTCGGGGGACGGTCCTCGGCGCATCCCGTGCTGGAGCCGATCCTGCGGTCGGTGCGGCTGACTCACCCCAAGGCCGACACCAGCATCATCGACCGGGCCTATGTCGTCGCCGAGCGCTGCCACCGCGGCCAGACGCGCAGGTCCGGCGACCCGTACATCACCCACCCGCTCGCGGTGTCCACCATCCTCGCGGACCTCGGCATGCCGCCGTCCACCATCGCCGCGGCGCTGCTGCACGACACGGTCGAGGACACGGCATACAGCCTGGACGAGCTGCGGCGCGAGTTCGGTGACGAGATCGCCCGGCTCGTCGACGGGGTGACCAAGCTCGACAAGGTGACCTACGGCGACGCCGCCCAGGCCGAGACGGTTCGCAAGATGGTCGTGGCGATGGCCCGCGACATCCGGGTCCTCGTCATCAAGCTCGCCGATCGCCTCCACAACGCCCGCACCTGGCGCTACGTGCCCGCCTCCTCGGCGGCCAAGAAGGCCCGCGAGACCCTCGAGATCTACGCGCCGCTGGCGCACCGCCTGGGCATGAACACCATCAAGTGGGAGCTGGAGGACCTCGCCTTCGCGACGCTGTACCCCAAGGTCTACGAGGAGATCGAGCACCTCGTGGCCGAGCGTGCGCCGGCGCGCGAGGAGTACCTCGCCAGCGTGCGGGAGCTGGTGCTGCACGACCTGGACGCGGCCCGCATCAAGGCCACCGTGACCGGGCGGCCCAAGCACTACTACAGCGTCTACCAGAAGATGATCGTGCGCGGGAAGGAGTTCGACGAGATCTTCGACCTCGTCGGGGTCCGGGTCCTGGTGGAGTCGGTGCGCGACTGCTACGCGGCGCTCGGGGCGATGCACGCCCGCTGGACGCCGGTGCCCGGGCGGTTCAAGGACTACATCGCCACCCCCAAGTTCAACATGTACCAGTCGCTGCACACCACGGTGATCGGCCCGGGCGGCAACCCGGTGGAGATCCAGATCCGCACCCACGCCATGCACCGGCGCGCGGAGTTCGGCGTCGCGGCCCACTGGAAGTACAAGGAGGACGGGCCGCGCGGGGCGATGCCCACCGAGGACGGCCAGACCGACATGTCCTGGCTGCGCACCCTCGTGGACTGGCAGTCCGAGACCAGCGACCCGGGGGAGTTCCTGGACTCGCTGCGTTTCGAGATCAACACCCAGGAGGTGTTCGTCTTCACCCCCAAGGGGGAGGTGATCGGGCTGCCGGCCGGGTCCACGCCGGTCGACTTCGCGTACGCCGTGCACACCGAGGTGGGTCACCGCTGCATCGGGGGGCGGGTCAACGGCCGGCTCGTGCCGCTGGAGTCGCGGCTGGAGAACGGCGACGTCGTCGAGGTGCTCACCTCCAAGGCGCCGGACGCCGGGCCCAGCCACGACTGGCTGAACTTCGTACAGAGCCCTCGGGCGCGCAACAAGATCCGCGGCTGGTTCTCCAAGGAGCGACGCGAGGAGACCGTCGAGGCGGGCAAGGACGCCCTCGCCAAGCAGCTGCGCAAGCAGGGGCTGCCCGTGCAGCGGCTCACCTCGGTCGAGTCGCTGACCGCGCTGGCCCGTGAGCTGCACCTGTCCGACATCGCGGGGCTGTATGCCGCGGTCGGCTCCGGCACCATCTCCGCCCAGCACGTCGTCGGGCGCATGCTCGCCCAGGCCGGCGGCGAGGAGGGGTTGACCGAGGACGCCGCCGAGACGATCTCGCCCGCGTCCAGGCGCACCCGCCGCGTCCGCGCCACCGACCCCGGCGTGGTCGTTGTCGGCACCGACGACGTGTGGGTCAAGCTCGCCAAGTGCTGCACGCCGGTGCCGGGCGACGACATCATCGGCTTCGTCACCCGCGGCCACGGGGTGTCGGTGCACCTGCGGGACTGCACCAACGCCGCCGACCTGCTCAGCGAGCCCGAGCGTCTCATCGACGTCCAGTGGTCGCCGACGGCGTCCTCGGTGTTCCTCGTCCAGATGCAGGTCGAGGGTCTGGATCGCTCCCGGCTGCTGGCCGACGTCACCCGGGTCCTCGCCGACCTGCACGTCAACCTGCTCTCGAGCGCCTCCTCGACCACGACCAACCGGGTCGCGATCTTCAAGTTCACCTTCGAGATGGGTGATCCCGCTCACCTGGAGCACGTGATGCGGGCGGTGCGCAAGGTCGACGGCGTCTTCGAGGTGAGCCGCGTCGGTGGTTCCCGCAAGATGGAGCAGCAGTAGTCCGCGGAACCCTTCCGCCATACCCGCCCCCGGCGCAGGCCGGTGGCGTGACGAGGAGCCGTCGTGCGCAGGAACGAGCGTGACCAGCCCATCGGGGACGACGTGTGGGGCTGGCACCCGGTGGTCCTCCCGCGCGGGGTCCGGCTCGTCGGGCACGAGGTCACCCTCGTGGACCTGACGACGGACCACGTGTCCGACCTGTTCGAGCTGACCTGCGGAGAGGGCGACGAGGGGCTGTGGACCTACATGACGGCCGGGCCCTTCCGCACCACCACGGAGCTGGCGGCCTACCTGCGCAAGTCGATGGACAACCCGACGCAGATCCCCCTGGCCATCGTCGGCAACGAGACCGGCCGGGTGGTCGGCACCGCGTCGTGGCTGCGGGCCAACGTGACCGACGGGGTGATCGAGGTCGGGACCATCCTCTACTCGCCCGAGATGCAGCACCACCGCGGCGGCACCGAGGCGATGTACCTCATGGCGCGGCACGCCATCGACGAGCTCGGCTACCGGCGCTACGAGTGGAAGTGCGACGACCTCAACACCGGTTCCCGGGCCGCGGCGGAGCGGTACGGCTTCACCTACGAAGGCACCTTCCGCAAGCACATGGTCTACAAGGGCCGTAACCGGGACACCGCGTGGTACTCCATGACCGACGACGAGTGGCGTCGCCTGCGGCCGGCCTACGAGCGGTGGCTGGCAGACGACAACTTCGACGAGCACGGGCGCCAGCGGACGCGGCTGTCCGAGCTGACAGCGGCGGCCCTGGGACGCTGAGGACCCCGGGCGTATGCCGGAGGGAGCGGCGCCTGGGCACCGCTCCCTCCGCCATACCGACTGACGACTCAGTGGGTGCGAGCCGCCCGCGCGGAGTCGGCGGCCTCGCGGCGCATGTCCTCGACGTCCTTCATCTTGCGCTGGGTCCAGGGGACGAGCGCGAAGAGGATGAGCGAGCACACCAGCGTCATCGCGCCGAGCGTGTAGTAGAACGTCGCGTCGGAGAGCTTGGCCATGCCCTTGATGAGCAGGGCGGCGACGCCCTGGCCGACGGCGGACGTCAGCAGCCACAGCGCCATGGACTGGCTGGCGAAGGCCTTGGGCGCGAGCATCGTCGTGGCGGACAGGCCGACGGGGGACAGGAAGAGCTCGGCGACGGTCTGCACGACGAAGACCATGGCGAGGAAGTACGCCGGCGAGAGGCGGTCGCCGCCCGGCCAGGTGCTGTAGGCCCAGCCCATGAGCAGGGCGCTCAGACCGATGAGGGTGACCGCGAGGGCGAACTTCGCCGGGGTCTGCGGGAACCGGCCGGCGCGGCGGGTGAAGAACCAGCCGACGAGGGGCGCCAGCAGGACGATCGCGAAGGGGTTGACCGACTGGTACCACTCGGGGTTGATCTTCACCCCGCCCAGGGACAGCTGGGTGTTGTCCGAGGCGAAGGTCGCCATCTTGACCGAGGCCTGCTCGAAGATCATGAAGAACATCACGCCGCCGACCCACATCGGCAGGTAGGCCGCCAGGTGGCTACGCTCGTTGGCGGTGACCTGCGGGCTGCGGAACATCATCCAGAAGTAGCCGATGCCGGCCAGGATGGACAGCGCCGCGACGGTGTCGACGATCGCGGACGTGGTCTCCCCGCCCTCGAGGGCGGAGAACAGCAGGTACATCAGCCCGGTGCACACGACGACCGCGACGGTGACCAGCGCCAGGCGCGAACGGTCCTTGCCCGTCAGGGGGTTCGGGACGGTCATCCCGATGCCGTGGAGGGTCTTGCGGCTCAGCAGGAAGGTGACCAGGGCGAAGGCCATGCCGACGGCGGCGGCGGAGAAGCCCACGTGGTAACCCCACCGGTCCTTGAGAGCGGCCACGACCAGGGGGGAGAAGAACGCGCCGATGTTGACGGCCATGTAGAAGATCTGGAAGCCACCGTCGCGCCGGGGGTCGTCCTGGTCGTAGAGCTCGCCGACCATGGTCGACAGGTTGGGCTTGATGAAGCCGGTGCCGAAGGCCACCAGGCAGATGCCCAGCCAGGCCGTCGCCGCGGCGGGCAGGGCCAGGCAGATGTGGCCGAGCATGATGATGATGCCGCCGTAGAACGTCGACCGCCACGCGCCGAGCAGCCGGTCGGCCGCGAGCCCGCCGGGGATGGCGAGCAGGTAGACGGCCGCGCCGTACGTCGCCACCACGGCCTCACCGGTGGACTTGGGGATGCCCAGGCCGCCGTTGGCGATCGTGTCGACGATGAAGTACAGCAGGATCGCCTTCATGCCGTAGTAGGAGAAGCGCTCCCACAGCTCGATCTGGAAGATCCAGGCAAGGCCACCCGGGTGACCGAGGAAGCCTCGGTCCTCCCGGGACGAGCGGGCCGGCGGACTGATGGGGGATGGGTCGTGGACGGTGGCCATGGCTGGCTGCCTCTCCTCGGTGGCGTGCACCGCGCCCGGTCGGGCGGCGGGCGGCCGCCCGGGCCTCGGGCCCACGTCGGTGGGGAGCCCGAGCTGCCGGTCCCCACGGGGGGCGACGAGCGGGGGCGAGGCGGCCGGGCTCGATCCTAAGGAGCGGCTCGGGGTCCGCGGTGCCTGGGGGGCGGGCAAGGGTGGCCGACCCGCGCGGCCCCGGCCGGCACCCAGCCGGCACCCGGCCGGCCTGGGCGTATGCCGGAGGCCGGGGCCGGCATCCGCCCAGGCGTCAGGACCGGGCGGTGAGGGTCCGCAGGAGCGAGGCGCCGGTCGCCGCGTCGTCGACCGTGATGGTGAGGTGCCGGCCGGAGGTCGCGGTGACGCGCAGGGCCGCGCCGTTGCGGATGACCACGGCCGGGCCGTGCGCGCCCATCCGGTAGCCCCAGCCGCCGTACTCCCCGATGGTCACCTGGGTCGCCTCCGCCGACGTGATCCGGTCGAGGGGCATCCGGCCCCGGGGCCAGCCGAGCGGGGTGCGCCAGGTGAGCCCGCGCCGGTCCACGGTGACCGTGACCGCGGAGGTCATCGCCCCGACGAGCGGGATGACGGCGGGCACCAGCGCGCTCTGCCAGCTGCGGGTCACGACCGGGGCGACCAGACCGATGACGAAGGCGACGGCCAGGACGACGAGCAACCAGCGCGGCGCCTCGGCGCGGGAGGTCCACACGGCCCGGGCGCCCGGACGCAGCGCGGTGGGGCGGGCGGGCTGGAGGGCGTGGATACCCGGCGCGCGGTCCGGGCACAGGCGCCAGACGACCAGCGCGACCAGCAGCGCGGGCAGGGTCCACAGCAGCCCGCCGAGCACGGGGTTGCGGACGTCCTCGGCGCGGGCGACGTCCAGGTGGACGACGAGCTGGCGCACGAGCAGCAAGGCCATGACCAGGGTCAGGCCGACGACGCCGGCGACCAGGTAGCGGGAGGCGCCGCTCACGCCCGGTCGACGACGCGTGAGGTGGGCCAGCAGCGCGAGCGCGGGGACGAGGACGAAGGCCAGGAGGACGCCGAGGGAGGTGCTCCGGGACTCGAAGCCGTTCGGGACGCCGTGGGCGTCGAAGTGGTTGGCCATCCGGGACGGCACCCGGCCCCACCACAGGGCGACGGCGCCGAGGCTGCCGAGGACGGCGAGCAGGAGCGGTGGGCCCGCGACGAGCAGCTGCCGGCGACGGGCGGCGGCGTCGGTGGCGTCCGTGGTGTGGGCAGCACCGGCGGGGTGAGCGTTGGTGGGCTGGGTGCTGGTGGGTTGGGTGCTGTCGTGGTTGGTCATGACCGGGCCTCCTGGTCGAGGAGATCGTGCAGCTGGGGGAGGGTGAGGCCGTGTCGTCGGCCGGCCTCGAGGAAGGTGCGCGCCGTCTGCTCGAGCTCGGCGGTGTCCAGGCCCTTGGTGGTGACGACGGCCCCGCGACCGCGGCGCAGCTCGACGGCGCCGTCGTCGCGCAGGGTGTTGTAGGCCCGCAGGACGGTGTGCATGTTGACTCCGAGGCTGGCCGCGAGGTCGCGGGCTGCCGGGAGCTTGTCGCCGGGGCCGACCTCGCCGCGCAGGATCGCGCCGCGGATCTCGCCGACGAGCTGGCCGTACAGCGGCTCGGCGGATTCCGGATCGATGGTGATGAGCATGGAACAAATCTTATTTGTTCTAGAGCAAATAGAACAAGATCGTTCGTGAACTTTCGTGGCTGGCTCGCACGGTCGGAGGCGGGAGAGCAGGCGTGGTGAAGGGATCGACGCTCAGGCGTCGAGCAGGGCAGGCTTGCGGGCCACCCGGACGAGCGCCGCGCACAGGCGCGCGAGGTCCTGGGCAGGCACGAGTGCCGCGAGCTCGGGCGCCGTGGTCGGCAGGCCGGCGGCCGCCGCGCCCTGGCGGACCAAGGCATCCACCTGGGGGCCGACCTGCGGCCACACCACCTGAACCTCGCGCAGGAAGATCGCAGCCGCCGTGGGCCCGATGCCGGTGAGCTCCTGAAGCAGCCGGGTGATCTCGCGAGGGTCGTCTCCGGCCTCGGCATGCAGCCGCCGCAGGTCCCCGCCCCACCGGTCGAGCAGCAGCGCGGCGTTCTCGTCGAGGCGGGTGGCGGTGCTGACGTCGTAGCGCCGATAGCCACCGCGCCCCAGCGCGTCGACGCGCGAGCGCCAGGTGCTCGCACGCAGGCTCCGGGGCGTGGTCCATCCGGCGTCGTAGAGCTCGCGGGCCGTCCGCACGGCCACCGTCGAGGCGATGCGGGTCGAGAGCAGCTGGGTGAGCACCAGCAGCTGCCACAGCGAGCCCGGCTCGTCGGCCAGGTCGATCCCGGCGTCCTCGGCGAAGGTCCGGCCGTGCTCGGCCACCAGGCGGCGCGCGATCTCGGACTGCGTCATCGTCTCTCTCCGGTCGGGAGGGCCACGAGGGGCGGCCGGGGTACGACGGCCGCGGCGCCCCCTCCCTGCGGGAGGAGGCGCCGCGGCTCGGCATACACCTGGGGTCGGTCGAAGGACCCGAGCCACCCGACCGCCGGGGGTGGTCGGATCCGCCTGGGTAACGAAGCCCGGCGGATCCGACGACCGGCGGTAGGTCAGGACTGGGCGCGCTGCACCATCTCGAGGAGCCGACGGCGCGCGGCGAGGTTCTCCTCGGCCTTCGCGATCGTGGCGGCGTCGCCGGTGGCCCTGGCCCGCTCCAGCGCCTTGTTCTCCTTCTCCAGGGCCCTCTCGATCTGCTCGGCGAACGCGGAGGCGCGGTGGTTGACCTCCGGGTTGGACGTCTTCCAGCGAGCGTCCTCGGCGTCGCGGACGGCCTGCTCGACCTTGCGCAGCTCGCCCTCGATGCGACCCATCTCCGAGCGGGGCACCTTGCCGGCCGCGTCCCACTTGTCCTGGATCGTGCGCAGCCTGCCCTTCGCCGCGGCCAGGTCGGTGATCGGCAGGAGCGCCCTGGCCTCGACGAGCAGCGCCTCCTTGACCTCCAGATTGGCGCGGAACTCCTTGTCCTCCTCAGCCGACTGGGCGTCCTTGGCGTCGAAGAACGCGTCCTGCGCGGCCTTGAACCGGGCCCAGAGCGCGTCGTCGTCCTTGCGGCCTGCCCGACCGGCCCGGCGCCACTGGTCCATGAGGCGCTTGTAGGCGCCCGCCGTCTGGCCCCACTCGGTGGAGGTGGACAGCTTCTCCGCCTCCGCGACGAGGCGCTCCTTGGTGGCCTTGGCCTCGGTCTGGGTGGACTCCAGCTCGGCGAAGTAGACGCGCCGAGCCTTGTCGAAGGAGTTGCGGGCGTGCGAGAACCGCTGCCACAGCGCGTTCTCCGTCTCGCGGTCGAGCTTGGCGGAGGTGCGCTGGTGCTGCTTCCACTCGTCCAGCAGCTCGCGGATGCGGGTGCCCGAGGACTTCCACTGGGTCTTGGCGGGATCCTGGGCGGCGATCTGCTCGGCCTCGGCGACGATCGCCTCGCGCTCGGTCCGGGCCTGCTCCCGCGCCGCGGCACGCTCGGTCGCCTCGACCTGCTTGCGGGCCTCGATGGCCGTCGCGATCGACTCGATCTTGGCGTCCAGCTGCGGCAGGTCGCCCACGACGTTGGCCTCGCCGACGTGCTCGCGCAGCTTGGCCAGGTCGTCGGTGGCCTCCTTGGCGGACAGGCCGGTCTGCAGGACGCGGTGGTAGAGCAGCTCGGCGGCCGCCCACATCTCGTCATACTTGCGGGCGAAGTAGGCGAGTGCGTCCTCGGCGGACGCGCCGGGGTAGGAGCCCACAGCGCGCTCACCGTCCGGGGTGCGGACGAAGACGGTGCCGTCCTCGGCCACCCGACCGAAGGTCGCGGCGTTGCTCGGCGTGGCTGCCGGGGGTGCGACCGTCGACGCGGTGGCCGAGGACGGGCGCGGAATCACCGCCGGGCTGGGCTTGACCGTGGCGGGCGAGGGGGCCCCCGGGCGGGCGGCCGGGGCCGACGGCTGCGCGGGCCTCGCCTCGGACGTGCTGTCGGACGTGGCTGGCACGCCGGACGTCCCGGTGGCCAGCCTGGACGTCTCGGCGGGCGTGGTGTCGTCCTGGGACGCGGCCCCGACCGTGCCGTCCGGGGTCGCGACGACGACCGGCTCGGCACCCTCGGAGGACGCGACGCGCTCGGCCTCCTCCTGGGTGTCGGGGCAGATGTCGTCCGCGCCGGTGGTCGCCGGCGCCGGGGTGGAGGTCTCGCCAGCGGCCGACGGCGGGGCCTGCATGCCGTTGTCGTCGTCGGGGCTCCCGGCGGCGTCGGTGCCATCCGTGGCCTGCGGGGCATCCCTGGTCGTGTCGCCGCCGGAGACCAGACCGCCGAGGGCGCCGGTGAGCGCCCCCAGGACCGCTCCGCCGACCTTGGCGACCGTCTCGACGGGACCGGCCTTGGCGCCCTGGCTGGCGTCGGCCGCCTCGCCGGTGGCGGGGGCCCCCGCGGCGGCGGCCGCGGGGGCGGCAGGCTGATCGGTCTCGGGCAGGCTCGAGTCCGCGGCCTCCGTGGCCGCGACCTCGGTCTCGGGAGCGCCCTGGGTGGTCGCCCGGGCGTCGGTGGTGGGCTGGCCGGCGCCTCCTCCCGGGGCGGTGGCGGGCTCCACGCCGACCTCCGCGGGTGCGGCCTCGGGCGACTCGGCCGACACGGCGGCGTCGACCTCGGAGTCGGGGTGGGCGGAGGTCTGCTCGGGCTGGTTGGACACGGTCATGCCTTCTTCTCTGTGACGGAGACCTTGAGGATGGAGATCGCGGTCTTCGGATGGCCGTCGCCGGGACCCATGAAGTCGTCGACGCCGGTTGCGGCGATGCGGTCCACCATATCCAGCCCGGCGGTCACCCTGCCGAAGATGGAGTAGCCGCCGCCTGCGGGGGCCAGCTGCGTGTCCTTGTAGACCACGAAGAACTGCCCGCCGTTGCTCTTGGGGTCCTTGGTGCGCGCCATCGCCAGGGTGCCGCGGGGATAGGTGCCGTCGGCCGGCGCATGCTCGACGCCATAGCCGTAGCCCGGGCTGCCGTTGCCCCTGCCGGTGGGGTCACCGCACTGCAGGACGTAGATGCCGGACGTGGTCAGGCGGTGGCAGGGGCTCGGCGCCCAGTAGCCCTGCCGCGCGAGGAAGAGGAAGGACGCCACGGTCTGCGGGGCGGCCTTGCCGTCGAGCTCGACGGTGATCGGCCCGCAGTTCGTCTCGATGGTGGCGACCCAGGTCTTGCCCGCGGCGGTGGCCGCGTCCGGGGCCGAGGGCCAGGTGCTGGGGGTGGCCTGGGGTGAGGGCGGGGTGGAGCAGTCCAGCCCGGCCGCGGCGGCCCCGCTGCCCGCGGCGGTGGGGGCGACGGTGGCCTGCGGCGAGGGGGCGATGGTGCGGGTGCCGCCGGTCGACGGGGTGGCGGAGGGATCGCCCTGGCCCAGGGTCATGGTCACCCCGACCACCATCGCGAGGACCAGCGCCACGGTGGCGAGCACCGCGAGCAGCCGCCGTCGGTGGGCGGTGCGGGCGGACTGCTGGGCCCGCTTGGTCTCGACCCGGGTGGCGCGCCGGCGCGCCCTGGCCTTGTCCTGCTCCTTCGTCACGCTGTGCAGTCTAGGGATGACGTATGGCGAGGAGGGCAGCGACAGGCCCGGTTTTCGCGGCGGGATGGGGCGCCCGACTAGGCTGGGTCGGTGCTCGTACTCGGATTCCCGGCGCAGGCCTATGCCACCAACTGCTACGTCGTCGCCCCGGCGGCGGGGGAGCAGTGCCTCGTGGTCGACCCCGGTTTCGGCGTCGTCGACCAGCTGGAGGCGCTGCTGCGCGAGCACCGGCTCAAGCCCGCCGCGGTGCTCCTCACCCACGGTCACCTGGACCACGTGTGGTCGGTGACGCCGGTCTGCACGACCGGGGACGACGCGGACCTGACGGCATACATCCATGCCGACGACGCCTATCGTCTCGCGGACCCGGCCAGGGACCTGGAGCCGCAGCTGGTGCGGATGTTCGAGCGGCAGTTCGGTGCGGCGATGACCTGGCGGGAGCCGAGCGCGGTGCAGACCGTCGCCGACCGCCAGCACCTCGACCTCGCCGGCCTCGGGGTGGACGTGCTGCACGCCCCCGGGCATACCGAGGGGTCGGTGATGTTCACGCTCCCCGGCGTGCCCGACGGGGTCCCCGTCGAGGCCGAGCAGACCCTGCTCGCGGGGGACGTGCTCTTCGCCGGCTCCATCGGCCGCACCGACCTGCCCGGCGGCAGCCACGACGCGATGATGCGCTCCCTGCGCGAGGTCGTGCTGCCCCTGGCCGACGACACCCTCGTCCTGCCCGGCCACGGCCCCGCCTCCACGATGGCGCGTGAGCGCGTGACCAACCCCTACCTCAAAGGACTCTGACCACCAGTGAGCACCAAGATCGCCCCGCTGTCCGGCTTCCCGGAGTGGCTGCCCGCCGAGCGTGTCGTCGAGCAGGCCTTCCTCGACGTGATCCGCGAGACCTTCGAGCTGCACGGCTTCGTCAGCGTCGAGACCCGCGCGGTCGAGCCCGTGTCGCGCCTGCTCGGCAAGGGTGGTGACGCCGACAAGGAGATCTACGGCGTGCACCGGCTCGCCGCCGACGCGGACGACAAGGACGCCGACGACCCGGACAAGGCGCTCGGCCTGCACTTCGACCTGACCGTGCCGTTCGCCCGCTACGTCCTGGAGAACGCCGGCAGGCTGACCTTCCCCTTCCGGCGCTACCAGATCCAGAAGGTCTGGCGTGGCGAGCGTCCGCAGGAGGGTCGCTTCCGCGAGTTCACCCAGTGCGACATCGACATCGTCGACGTGGGCGAGCTGGCTGCGCACCACGAGGCGGAGATGCCGCTCGTCATCGCCGACGTCTTCAGCCGGCTGCCGATCGGCGACTACCGGATCCAGGTCAACAACCGCAAGATCCCCGAGGGCTTCTACCTCGGGCTGGGGCTGACCGACGTCGTCGGCACCCTGCGGATCGTGGACAAGCTCGACAAGATCGGCCCGGAGGGCGTCACCGAGCTGCTGGCCGCCGCCGGCGCGACCGACGAGCAGATCTCGCAGTGCCTGCGGCTGGCCGAGATCTCCTCGCAGGACACGTCCTTCGCCGACCGGGTGCGCGCGCTCGGGGTCTGCCACCCCACCCTGGACGAGGGCCTGGCCGAGCTCACCGCCGTCATGGAGGCCGCGATCGCCGAGCGGCCCGGCGTCCTCGTCGCCGACCTGCGGGTCGCCCGCGGTCTGGACTACTACACCGGCACGGTCTACGAGACCCAGCTGGTCGGGCACGAGGCCTACGGCTCGATCTGCTCCGGCGGGCGGTATGACGCGCTGGCCTCCGACGGGCGGACCACCTATCCCGGCGTCGGCATCTCCATCGGCTTGTCCCGGCTGCTCGCGAAGCTGGTCGCCGGTGGCCTGGTCACCGCCACGCGGCCGACGCCGACGTGCGTGGTCGTCGCCCTCGGCGTGGAGGAGGACCGGCCCCGGGCCCGGGCCGTCGCCGCAGAGCTGCGGTCCCGCGGCATACCCACCGAGATCGCGCCGAGCGCCGCGAAGTTCGGCAAGCAGATCAGGTTCGCCGACCGGCGGTCGATCCCCTTCGTGTGGTTCCTCGGGGCCGACGGCGCGCCCGACTCGGTCAAGGACATCCGCTCCGGCGAGCAGGTCGAGGCGAGCTCGGACACCTGGGTGCCCCCGGCCGAGGACCTGCACCCCACGCTGCAGCGCGTCGAGGCCTGACCCCCGCACCACGCCCACCCCCACCCCCCTCGTCCAGGATCGTGTGCGTCGCCCGCCGGAATCCGGCTGCGGACGCACACGATCCTGCGAGGGTGAGAGGGGGGCGGCATATGCTCGGACGTATGACGCAGGCGGACGAGACCTGGCAGGAGCGCGAGCGACGCCGCGCCGAGGTGGCGCGCACAGCACGGGAGCTGCCGCGGGAGCCGATGGAGCCGCTGGTGCGGGTCCTGGCCGCCCTGGCCGTGAGCGCCTGGGTCGGGGTGCTCGTCTGGTCCTGGCGGATGCTGCCCGAGCGGGTGCCGCTGCACTGGGGTGACGGGTCGGGTCACCCGGACCGGTGGGGCGGCCGCACCGAGTGGCTGATCACCTCGCTGCCCGTCGGGCTGCTGGTGCTCTCGATGCCGTTCCTGTCGCGGTTGTCCTTCGTGTGGCCCGACGGGATCAACGCGCCGCACAAGGAGTGGTGGCTCGACGAACCCCGCAGGCTGGTGACCTTCGAGCGGCTGGTGCGCGAGGACCTGTGGCTGATGACGGCGTCGACCCTGGCGTTCGTGACCGCGATGGAGGGGCTGACGGTGGTGTCGGCCCGACGCGGTGACGCCGTCCTCCCGGAGGGCTGGTTCTGGGGACTGCTGGGCGGCTTCCTGCTGCTGATCGGTCTGGCGACGCTACGGATGGTCCGGGGCTCGCGCTACCGCCCCACACCCCACCCGGCCTGACCTGAGTCCACCAGGATCGGGTGCGTCACCCGCCGGAATCCGGCGGGTGACGCACCCGATCCGCAGAGGATGGGGGTGGGGCGGCGGGTGAGGAGGGCGGAGGCGGCGCTCAGGCCAGAGGGTTGACCAGCAGCAGCTCGGTGTTGCGGTCGGCGGGGGTCCCCAGCTGGCCGAGGTCGGCGTGCAGGTCGTTGAAGGACATCTCGCGATAGACCGAGGCGAGCGCCTGCGGCGAGCCGTCGGTGTATGACGCCTGGTAGGGCGCGTCCGACTCCACCAGCGTGGTGAAGATCGACAGGGTCCCGTCGGCGTTGTCCGCGACCTCGATCAACCGTGCGTGCTGGGGGAAGTCGATGTGGCTGGCGGTGTTGATCTCCCAGAAGGAGTGCGCCGGCGTGCGACCCCGCTGCGCGGTGATCTTGTTGGCGTGGGTGTGGCCGTTCACCCAGGCCAGGACGTTGGGGTAGTGCTTGAGCATCGCCACGAGCTCGACGCCGGCGTGCCGGATGCCCGTGCCGTCGAGGGGCAGCGCGAGGTTGCCCATGGTCCCGGACGTGTGGTGGCTGAAGAGCACGAACAGCTCGTCCTGCACCTGGTGCCGACGCTCGACGCCCGCCCAGTCGTCGTACCGCGAGCTGCCGCGGGTGAGCACGTCCGCCAGCCAGCGCCACTGCACGTCGTCGATGGAGCCGTCGGTCCAGCCGGCGCGGTTGGTGGAGTCCAGGCTGATCCCGGTGATGCCCGGCGCGAGCGGGAAGGTGTAGTAGCCGCGACCGGAGTCGACGGCGTCCTGGGTGAAGCCGTGACCGACCGGGCCCGGGCCGGTGGCGTCGGCCCGCAGGTGCGCGGCCATGAACTGCTGCGGGGTGAACGGCGCCCGACGCGCGTCCGGCGTCACCCGCCAGCTGCTCGTGGGCCGGGTGTCCGCGGCGGCGGGGGCGGCCACTCCGGGGTGGGTGACGGCCTTCTGCAGGGCGGCGGCGGCCTCGGGGTCGGGGAAGCCGTTGAGCTTGAGGGAGCCGGTGTAGGCCGCCGCGAGCGGGGAGGCGCTGGGCAGGACCCCGGAGATGGAGTCGTCGTGGTTGCCGAAGACGGCGTACCAGGGCATCGACAGGCCGGGGGAGGAGTGCGTGGCCATGGCCCGGTCCAGGAACCCGGGCAGCTGCGGGAACCCGGCAGCCTTGTAGCGGTCGACGACGGGCAGCTCGGGGTTGTAGTAGCGCTTGTCGCCGCTGGCCTGGACGCCCTCCCAGCGGGTGGCCGCTCCGGTGTTGGGGGTGATCTCGCCCCCGGACAGCACCCGGATGAACCAGTCCAGCTCGACGTGCTCGTGGTTGTCGGTGTTGTCGCCGGTGGAGACGGCGCAGGACAGCGGCAGCCCGGTCCACGGGGCGGCGGTGATCGCGTTGAGCCGACGCACCAGGCTGACGCCGCCCTGGGTGCCCAGCGCCTCGTGGGGCCGGAAGGCGCTGCCGTTGACCAGGGTGAGCCACTCGAAGCGGACCGGCGACTGGGCGTCCAGCATGTGCAGGTCGGTGAGGTGGGCGAAGGCGAGGCGCCCGGTGCGGCGCTCGTCCCGGCCCGGGCGCGCGGTGGCGAGCTCCTCGCGCACGACGAGCGGGTAGCCGGGTCCTGCGGTGAGGCGGCGGTAGCCCGTCGCGCCGGCGGGGGCGGCGGCCGCCTCCAGGGTGGTGCCGGCGGTCGTGACCGCGCGGGCGGCCGTCAACGACAGGGCCGCGGCGCGGGCGGAGGGGGTGACCGTCAGGCCCACGAGCGCGGCGGCGGTGCTGCCGAGGACGGCGCGGCGGGAGACGGGGTGGCGTGAGGCGGGAGGGCGGGAGGCGGGGTGGGACTGGTGGGGCATCGGATCACGTCCTGGGCGGCAGGGACTGGTCGGGTCCAGTCTGGAACCCTGCGGTGCGCGGCACGGTGCCGGGGCCCGCCCCGTGACCCGGTCGCGGGTGGTGCCGTTACTCGGGGGTACGACCTGTCACGCTGCGCCTAGGTATGGGTGCGGGTGCGGGGTCGGGCGACGTCGTCGGCGTCGCTCCCGGCGTCCCCGCGGCCCGCGGCGGGCGCAGCCCGTGCTCGCGCAGCTCCAGGGTCGCCAGCCGCCGGATGACGTCCAGGTCCCGCCGCCGCCACGCCCCGACGGGGTCGTCGGACACCCGGGCGAGCACCGGCAGCGGCTGGGCGGCCATGGCCCGCAGCGCGAACAGGTCCAGGTCGGCGTCCGCGTCGAGGAACCGCTGCGCGACGGTCGCCTGGCGGATGAACGAGAACCGCCGGGAGAGCCACCAGACCGCGGCGAGGACCACGGGTATGGCGGTGACCACGATCCCGAGCACCGTGGCGACCTGGTGGATCTGGTCGACCAGCGCCGTCGAGGACTGGGCGATCCCGTCCCCGGTGCCGGACGCCTTGTCGAAGGGCACGCGCAGCTTGTCGCCCACCATGGGCACGTCGCCCACCGACGCACTGGCATCGTGCATCGACCGACTCAGGTCCCGGGCCCGGGTGCTGATGCCGACGACCGGCTCGGCGAGGGCGGCGACCGTGTCGGTGACCAGGCGACCTGCCCACACCCACAAGGCGATCCAGAGCAGGAGACCCAGGTCGCCGAGGACCTGGCCGACGCGGCGGGCGGGGGTGGCGGCATACAACCTCATGGGACCAGTCTGGCCCTGCCCACCCCGCCGGGACGCCCGACCCGGCCGTGCGTAGACTCGCTGCTGCGTCCGCCGCCCGCACCCCTGGCGGCACCGGGACGGGGACGACGAGGTCCCCGCGATGACAGGAGCAGTCATGAAGGTTGGCATCCCCCGCGAGATCAAGAACAACGAGTTCCGGGTGGCCATCACCCCCGCCGGCGTCCACGAGCTCGTCACCCACGGCCACGAGGTCGTCATCGAGAAGGGCGCCGGTGCGGGCTCCTCGATCACCGACGAGGAGTACACCTCCGCGGGTGCCACGATCATCGACTCCGCGGACGACGTGTGGGGCCAGGCCGACATGGTCCTGAAGGTCAAGGAGCCGATCGAGGCCGAGTACCACCGGATGCAGGAGGGCCAGACCCTCTTCACCTACCTGCACCTCGCCGCCGACCGCCCGCTGACCGAGGAGCTCAAGAAGCGCAAGGTCACCGCCGTGGCCTACGAGACCGTGCAGCTCGCCGACCGCTCGCTGCCGCTGCTCGCCCCGATGTCCGAGGTCGCGGGTCGCCTGGCCACCCAGGTCGGCGCCTACTACCTCATGAAGACCAACGGCGGTCGCGGCGTGCTCATGGGCGGCGTCCCTGGCGTGCAGGGCGCCAACGTCGTCATCCTCGGTGCCGGTGTGGCCGGCCTCAACGCCGCGCAGATCGCCGTGGGCATGCACTCCCGGGTCACCCTGCTGGACATCAACATCGCCCGGCTGCGCTACCTCGACGCGATCTATCAGGGCCACATGCAGACGATCACGTCCAACTCCTTCGAGGTCGCGAAGGCCGTCCGCGAGGCCGACCTGGTCATCGGCTCGGTGCTGATCCCCGGCGCGAAGGCCCCCAAGCTCGTGTCCAACGAGCTGGTCTCCCAGATGAAGCCGGGCTCGGTGCTCGTCGACATCGCCATCGACCAGGGCGGGTGCTTCGAGGACTCCCGGCCCACCACGCACGCCGAGCCGACCTTCCAGGTCCACGGCTCGACGATGTACTGCGTGGCCAACATGCCGGGCTCGGTGTCCATGACGTCGACCTACGCGCTCACCAACGCGACCCTGCCGTATGCCGTGGCCCTCGCGGACAAGGGCTGGCGCGACGCGCTCAAGGCCGACCACGCGCTGGCCCTGGGCCTGAACACCTACGACGGCGAGGTCACCTTCCAGGGCGTCGCCGACGCCTTCGACATGTCCTGCGTCGACCTGGACGAGGTCCTGCGCTGACGCCGGAGCGCGCGACCCGCGGGTGGCTGGACCACCTCGGCGTGGAGCGGGGCCACTCCCGCAACACGCTGGCGTCCTACGCCCGCGACCTGCGCCGCTACCAGGACTTCCTGGCGGGGCGCGGCATCACCGACATCGCGCAGGTGCGCGAGGAGGACGTCTCGTCCTTCCTCGCGCACCTGCGCACGTCCGAGCCCGGGGTCGGCGGCGCGCCGGGGCGACCGGCGCTGTCCGTCTCGTCCGCGGCCCGCACCCTGATCGCCGTGCGCGGGCTGCACAGGTGGCTCCTGGTCGAGGGGATCACCGCCCAGGACCCGGCGCGGGAGGTGCGTCCGCCCCAGCCGGCCCGGCGCCTGCCCAAGGCGATCGGGATCGCCGAGGTGGAGCGGCTGCTGGCGGCGGCGTCGCTGGGGGACACCCCGGTCTCGCTGCGGGACCGGGCCCTGCTCGAGGTGCTCTACGCCACCGGCGCGCGGATCGGCGAGGCCGTCGGGCTGGACCTGGACGACCTGCCCGGGCCGGGCGTCCCGGACGAGCAGGCGGTCGTCCGGCTGCTCGGCAAGGGTGGCAAGGAACGCCTCGTGCCGCTGGGCTCCTTCGCCCGAGAAGCCTTGGCGGCGTATGTCGTCCGCGGCCGGCCCACCCTCGCGCAGGCGGGCTCGGGCGGCGCGGCGGTGTTCCTCAACCAGCGCGGCCGGCGCCTGTCCCGCCAGAGCGCGTGGGCCGTCGTCCAGACAGCCGCGCAGCGGGCCGGGCTGACCGCGCACGTCTCCCCGCACACCCTGCGGCACTCCTTCGCCACCCACCTGCTCGAGGGCGGGGCGGACGTGCGCGTCGTGCAGGAGCTGCTCGGGCACGCCGACGTGACGACGACGCAGATCTACACCATGGTCACCGTGCAACGGCTGCGCGAGGTCTGGGCCGAGGCCCACCCGCGCGCCCGCTGACGCGAAACCGGCACGCGCACACACCGATCCTGGCGAGGTGATGCCCTGACTGTGCGTAGTGACGGTATGGTCACGGTTGACCGATCTGCGCGAGGCAGACCGCAGCACCAGCGTGGGAGTTGATCGACCGGATGAGTCACCCGGAGCAGACCCAGCAGCAGCCGACCGCCTTCGAGTCGCCGCGCCACGACGTGCTCCCGGGCACGACGAGCGCCTTCGAGGGCAACGTGGGACCGACGGGTCGGCCGATGCCGGAGTTTCCGACGCCCAGGCCGCTGACCAGCCACGGTCCGGCCCGCGTGATCGCCATGTGCAACCAGAAGGGTGGCGTCGGCAAGACCACGACGACCATCAACCTGGGGGCCGCGCTGGCCGAGCTCGGCCGCAAGGTGCTGATGGTCGACTTCGACCCGCAGGGCGCCCTGTCCGTCGGCTTCGGGATCCGCCCCAACGACCTGGACACCACGATCTACAACCTGCTCGTCGACCGCCGCATCGACATCCGCGACGTCATCCAGCCCACCCGCACCGACAACGTCGACGTGGTCCCGGCCAACATCGACCTGTCGGCCGCCGAGGTCCAGCTGGTCGGCGAGGTCGCCCGCGAGCAGATCCTGGCGCGGGTGCTGCGCCCGGTCCTGGACGACTACGACGTGATCCTCGTGGACTGCCAGCCCTCGCTGGGTCTGCTGACGGTCAACGCGCTCACCGCGGCGCACGGCGTCATCATCCCGCTGGAGTGCGAGTTCTTCGCGATGCGCGGCGTGGCGCTGCTCGTGGAGACGATCGAGAAGATCGTCGACCGGCTCAACCCGCGCCTGCAGATCGACGGCATCCTGGCGACGATGTATGACGGTCGCACGCTCCACTCCCGCGAGGTCGTCCGCTCGGTCGTGGACCACTTCGGCGACACGGTCTTCCACACCGTCATCTCCCGCACCGTGAAGTTCCCGGACGCGACGCTGGCCGCCGAGCCGATCACGTCCTACGCCTCCGCCCACTCCGGGGCCGAGGCCTATCGCCAGCTCGCGCGGGAGCTCATCGCCCGCGGTGGTGCCGCCTGAGCGTCATGACCGCGGACGTCCCGGGCGTGCTGCCCGAGGGTTCGGTCCCGGGAGGGGTGCTCACCCGGCGAGGAGCGCCCACGCCCTTCGAGGTGCACCTCGACGTCTTCGACGGCCCCTTCGACCTGCTCCTGGGTCTGATCAGCAAGCACAAGCTGGACATCACCGAGATCGCGCTGGCCCAGGTCACCGACGAGTTCGTGGCGCACATCCGGGCGGCGCAGCGCGCGGCCGACGAGGGCGGCGCCGAGTGGGACCTGTCCCAGGCGTCGGAGTTCCTGCTGGTCGCGGCCACCCTCCTGGACCTCAAGGCCGCCCGGCTGCTGCCGAGCGCGGGCCCGGACGACGAGGAGGACCTGGCGCTGATCGAGGCCCGGGACCTGCTGTTCGCCCGGCTGCTGCAGTACCGCGCGTACAAGCAGATCGCCGGCGCCTTCGCCGAGCGGATGGACGTGCACGGGCGGGCGCGGCCGCGGCAGGCGGGCCTGGAGCCGAGGTTCGCGGCGCTGCTGCCCGAGCTGGTGATGACGGTGACGCCGGAGCAGCTGGCGATGATCGCGGCGCGGGTCCTCACCCCGAAGGCGCCCCCGCAGGTGGGGCTCACCCACCTGCACGCGCCCCAGGTGTCGGTGCGCGAGCAGGCGGCGCTGGTGGCCGCGCGGCTGCGGGCCCGCGGCACCATGAGCTTCCGTGCGCTGGTGGCCGACGCCGACTCCACGCTGGTGATCGTCGCCCGCTTCCTCGCGCTGCTCGAGCTGTTCAAGGAGCGGGTGGTGGCTTTCGACCAGGCCGAGGCGCTGGGCGAGCTGACCGTGCGGTGGACGGGGGAGGAGGGCCAGGAGGTGCAGATCTCCGCCGACTTCGACGAGCCCGCGCGCCCCGACGGTCCGGTGGTCGCGGGTGACCCCGTGACCGAGCGGGAGGGTGACCCCTCCGACGAGGAGCTCGCGGCCCTCGCCCGGCAGCGGAGGCGGGCGGACGACATACCCCCTGGTCAGGAGGTCGAGGGATGACTGACGCTCAGGTCGAGATCGAGGCCCCGGACGCGGCACCTCAGCCGCCGGAGGAGGCCGCCGTCGACGTGCGCGCCCTGCCCGGTGGTCTGCGCGCCGCGCTGGAGGCGGTCCTCATGGTGGTCGAGGAGCCGATCGACGAGCCGACGCTCGCCGCGGCCCTGGAGGTGTCCCTCGACGAGGTGCGCGTGACCCTGGCCGAGCTGGCGCGCGAGTACGACGAGCAGGGACGGGGTTTCCAGCTGCGGGCGCTGGCCGGCGGGTGGCGCGTCTACTCCCGGCCCGAGCACGCCCCGGCCGTGGAGAAGTTCCTCCTGGACGGGCAGCGCGCCCGCCTGACCCAGGCCTCGCTCGAGACCCTCGCCGTCATCGCCTATCGTCAACCGGTCTCCCGGGCGCGCGTCAGCGCGGTGCGCGGGGTCAGCGTGGACGGGGTGATCCGCACGCTGATGACCCGTGGCCTGATCACCGAGATCGGCCACGACGAGACGACCGGTGCGGTGCTCTACGGGACCACGCCATACTTCTTGCAGCGGATGGGCCTCACGAGCCTGGACGAGCTGCCGGCCCTGGCGCCGTACCTGCCAGACACCGACATCCTCGACGAGATCGCAGAACAGGGGCGCTGACCACATGAGTCCGCAGCAGAACAGCAGGGGTGGCTCCGGCCGGGGCCAGGGCGGCGCGCGCCGGGGGTCGGGCTACACCGGCGCCGGGGGCGGTCGCGCGGGCGGCCCGACCGGGGGCCCGCAGCGCAAGCCGGGGGCGCGGCGTGTCGCCGGTCAGCGTCCGGTGCGCGGCCAGGGTGCGCAGGCGCCCGGCGGTGCGGGCGGACGCGGCCGGGGTCCGGCCCAGCCCTACGTCGACGTGCACGACCCTGACGGCACCCGCCTGCAGAAGCTTCTCGCCTCAGCCGGCATCGGCAGCCGCCGCACCTGCGAGAACCTCATCGCCGAGGGGCACGTCCAGGTCGACGGCCAGGTCGTCACCGACATGGGCGTGCGCGTCGACCCGGCCACCGCGCAGGTGCACGTCGACGGCGTGCGGGTGATCTTCGACGAGACGAAGGTCTACTACGCCTTCAACAAGCCGCTCAACGTGGTCACCTCGATGAACGACGAGCTCGGCCGCGTCGACATCGGCGACTACCTCGGCGAGGGCCGCAAGACGCGGCTCTTCCACGTCGGACGCCTCGACCAGGACACCGAGGGGCTGCTGCTGCTCACCAACGACGGCGAGCTCGCCCACCGGCTGCAGCACCCGGCCTACGGCGTGACCAAGACCTATCTCGCCCAGGTGCCCGGCCCGGTGCCCCGCGACCTCGGCCGCCAGCTGCGCGAGGGCGTGGAGCTGGAGGACGGCCCCGTGCGGGTCGACTCGTTCAAGGTCATCGACTCCTCGCCGGGCAAGGCCGTGCTGGAGATCGTCATCCACGAGGGTCGCAAGCACGTGGTCCGCCGCATGCTCGAGGCCGTCGGCCACCCGGTCATCAACCTGGTGCGGGTCAAGGTCGGCGAGGTCGGTCTCGGGCACCTCAAGGCCGGCAAGATGCGCCCCCTGACCCGGCAGGAGATCTCCTCGCTCTACGAGGCCGCCCAGCTGTGAGCGAGGCTGCTGGTGCGCCGCGCGCCCGGATCGTCGGCACCGGCCTGATCGGCACCTCGGTCGCGCTGGCGCTGCGGGCCGCGGGCTGGCCGGTGTCGCTGGAGGATCCCTCGCCGACCGCCGCGGCGCTGGCCCGGGACCTGGGGGCGGGCACGATCGACGAGCTCGCGCCCGACGTGCTCGCACCCGACGTGGTCGTGGTCGCCGCGCCCCCGGACGTGACCGGCGCCGTCGTCGCCACCCAGCTGGCGCGCTGGCCGTCGGCGGTCGTCACCGACGTGGCCTCGGTCAAGTCGACGGTGCTGGCGACGGTGCGGTCGCTCGGCGGCGACCTGCGGCGGTATGTCGGCAGCCACCCCATGGCCGGGCGCGAGCGCTCCGGCGCCGTCGCGGCCCGCCCGGACCTGTGCACGGGGCGCCCCTGGGTGGTGGTGCCCTCGCCCGAGTCGTCCGCCGAGGCGGTGGCACTCGTGGTCTCCCTCGCGCGGGCGGCCCGCGGCGAGGTCGTCACCCTCGGGCCGCAGGAGCACGACGCGGCCGTCGCCGCCGTCTCCCACCTGCCCCAGCTCATGGCCACGCTCACCGCCGCCCGCCTGCGCCACGAGCCCGACGACGCGGTCGCCCTGTGCGGCCAGGGGGTGCGCGACGTCACCCGGATCGCGGCGAGCGACCCCGGCCTGTGGACCCAGATCCTCGCCGGCAACGCGGCGGGCGTCGCGGCGCTGCTGCGGGCGGTGCGGACCGACCTGGACGACGCGGTGGGCGCGCTGGAGGCGCTGGCCGCGGGCGGCGACGCCCCCGGCGCGCGTGCGGTGCTGGCCCGGCTGCTCGACGACGGCAACCACGGTCGCGCCCGCGTGCCCGGCAAGCACGGTGGCGCTCCGACGCCATACACCGTCGTCACCGTGGTGGTGCCGGACGAGCCCGGGGCGCTGGGCAGGTTGTTCGCGGCGATGGGTGAGGCGGGCATCAACCTGGAGGACCTGCACCTCGAGCACGCCGTCGGACACCCCGTCGCCCTCGCCGAGGTGTCGGTGCTCCCGGGGGTGGCGGATCGGTTGCGCACCCACCTCGGAGCCGGTGGCTGGACCATCCACTAGGGTCTGCCCCATGACCGAGCCCAACCTGCTGCCGACCTCGCCCGAGGACCAGATGAACGGCCCCGACCTGGTGGTCGTCGCGATCGACGGCCCCTCGGGCTCAGGGAAGTCCACGGTCTCCCGGATGGCTGCCCAGCGGCTCGGTCACGGCTATCTCGACACGGGCGCGATGTATCGCGCGGCCACCTGGTGGTGCCTGCACGAGGGCATCGACCTCGCCGACCAGGCCCGCGTCGCCGAGGCCGTGCGCGCCCTCCCGCTGGAGATGGGCACCGACCCCGTCGCCCCCACCGTGCACGTCGACGGCACCGACGTCGCCGAGGCGATCCGCACCACCGAGATCGCCTCGGTCGTCTCCCAGGTCGCCACCAACCTCGACGTCCGCGCCGAGCTGCGCCGCCGCCAGCGGGAGATCATCGGCCGCGTCGGTCGCCGGCGCGGCGGGATCATCGCCGAGGGCCGTGACATCACCACCGTGGTCGCCCCCGACGCCGACGTGCGACTGCTGCTCGTCGCGTCGGAGGAGGCGCGGCTGCGCCGGCGCGCCACCGAGCTGCACGGTCAGGCGTCGGCCGAGTCCGTCGCCGCCACCCGGGACCAGATCGTGCGCCGCGACCGGGACGACTCCACGGTGTCGAGCTTCATGACCGCGGCGCCCGGCGTGATCACCATCGACACCTCCGACCTGACCCTGCAGGGGTCCGTGGAGGCCGTGCTCGACGAGATCGCCTCGGCCATGGGCCGCATCCGCGACTGAGGTCGGGTGGGCGGGGCCGCCCGGCCTCGTCAGGACGTGTCCGCCTGCCGGCCCTCACTCCCGTCGGGCTGGGGCCGGCCGCGCGTGGCGGGACTGTCGCAGGAACGGTGTAAGCGGCCCGTTGACGGAGAGGTCTCGGCGTGCGAAGTGGCCGGTGTCGTGGTGGCGGTGGACGGCGCGGATGGGGGTGGTGACCCCTGGCGCCGATGCCGGTGTATCCCTTGTCCGCCAGGACGAGCAGGCCCTGGGCGGTCAGGGTTGCCAGGGCGTCGGGGATGTGGTGCTGCCGGGCGGCGCGTACGTCGTGGCAGGCGCCCGGGGACGGCTGGGGAGCACCACACGAGGTCACCTCGCCCGGAGGCGATGACCAGCGCTCGTTCATGCCGTGCCGTCTGGTCTTGCCGCCGTGGTGGGCCCGGTCCGCGCCCTTGGGTCTGGTCTTGACGCGGTCGGTTCCCGGTCACGGTGCCGCCCCTGGACCAGGTAGGCCTTCGACCGTGCCCGCTCAAGCGCCTGATCGAGGGTTGGGGCCATGGCGGCGAGCACCTCGCAGGCCTCCACGACGTACCGGTAGACCGTGGCGGTGCCGATACCGAAACCCGCGGCCAGCGCGGTGTACGTGTGGTTGCCGTGGCTGGTGGGCCAGGACCAGCAGTGCTTGCCGGGCCGGTGACAGCCGCCGCCAGGTGCCCCGACGGGCACGATCCTGAGCCAGGGCGCGGGTCAGGACATCGTGGGCGGTGGTGGACACGGGCAGCCCGACGGGATAGACAAGCACAGCGAAGCTCCTGGCGCAGCGGTTGGTGTGGTAACCCCGCTTCTACCAGGAGCTTCGCCCCATCCCACGCCACCACGCCGCCCACCCAACACCCTGCCAGCCAAGATGGAAAAGGCTCTGGGAACCCGGTGGAGTCGGTGAGGACCTGCACGTTCCCGCCATGAGCGTGGTGCTTGCCGGAGTACCACACGTCGTAGCCGTTCGTGCTGGTGGAAGGGGCGGAGCAGCGGTTGGTGCGGACGAGGGTGCCGTCCAGGCACACGAACGGGGCGCCCGCGTCGAGCTGGTCGGCCAGGACGTCTTCCAGGGACGGGGCGCGGTCGGCGACGACGGTGATGGCCTCGTGCAGGTATCGGTACGCGGTCGCCTGGGACAGGCCGTGATCACGCGCGAGGCGGTGCACGCCGGTGGCGTCGACCAGCCACCGCAGGAACAGGACGGCTTGGGTCCAGCACGTCGCGGTCCGCTGATAGGGGCGCGCATCGTGAAGTCCGCGGTGATGCTGCAGCCACGCGGACACGCGACGGACGACGGCCAGGGGGACGGGCAGGGTGGCACGACAGGACAGCATGCGGGGCTCGGTTCGGGCGGAAGGACAGAGGTGAAACCGAGCCTGACCACCGGGCCCCGCGTGCACCTATCCGACACGCCGTCCCCGCAGGTCCCAGCTCCGCAGCACCCTCAGACCGACAAACCTGGTGAGAAAACCTCATTCTCGGATTCTCGGCCTAGTGGGGTGGTGAGACTCGTCAGGTCGTGGCGCACGGTGCAGGCGACGTTGAGACGCGTGTCGTTGAGTGACCATCGAACCAGATTGGGAGAACTGGAACATGAGAGACTATCTGTGGGGACTCTTTGCCGGGGTTGCGAATCTCATCATCCTGTTGGCAGGGCTGAGAGGGTTGAGGTGGTTCTACCGCCGTGGAGACGTGGATCGAGACGGCCGCTGACTCCATGACCTCATATCATTGCTGAACCCGCCGCGACGTGACTCTTCGTGTTAGTGAAAAGGATCATCGTCATCATGGATGGAGATCGATTCCCCGAGAGGTTTCAAAGCCTGGGGAACGTGCTAGGAGGTGCAGCCTCGTCCTGGATGCTTCTGCTCGGATCGGCGCTGATGTTGAACAGAGGAGCCTTGACCGACGTTGACCCCATGACCGGGCAAGAAGTCTTCGGTACGGCATCGGCCTTGTTTCTTTGCTCGATATCCCTCTATCGAATTTTGTGCGATACCTGGGTCGAAGTGCGTACCGGGTGGGTCGATGTTCGCAATCCGGTCCATCGGTATTCGATACCCGTCTCGCAGGTGGTCGAGATCCAATGGAAGCAACAGCATTGGCCAAGGCTCCTGATCGCCTCGGGGAGGAAGATCAAGCTCCTCGGTGTGCAGCAGTCCACCATGGACTTGATGGCAGGCGGCTCCGGCGAGATGAAGAATCTTCTGCGTACGCTCGAGGAAGTCGCAGCTGAGGGTTGCAGCACGGAGGGTCATGCTTCTCGTGGCATATCGAGAATGACATGGGGGCTAGGTTCTCTCCTTTTCGCCTGGGCCCTGTATGGGATTAGTTTTATTCCCTGGTGACTTTGCGCGAGGCGGCAGGGTGCCGTCCCGGCGTCAGGCAAGCTCCCGTTGCCTGCACGGGGTTGACGTTGACAGGGGACATGTCGTCGATGATGGGGAGCAGACCATGACTCTCATAGCGTTTTCCGGCATGCTTTCCATGGTGATCGCGCTCACAATGATTGACGCGGCTGCCCTCCCTCTCTCTCTCGGAAAGAGCACTTGCCAGTCTGGGATGGATCACGGCGGCTCTGCTCGTGCTGGTTCGAGGTCATATAGCGGGGATTCCCGTTCGTGACTGTCTGCGAGCTGGGGCAGTCATCTGCATCGTTGTCACCGTCGCCACGCTCGGGAGGCCAGCCGTGCTCATGGATCAACTACTGACGGCTGAGGTCAAGGCGCAGACACGAGGTCGGCGGCTCGCTGGACTGACCGCCTTCTTGGTGACAATCGTCGTCTGGGCTATCTGGGGAGGCAGCGTCGTTCGGGCATGGTCCTGATTTTTTACCGCAACATGGCGCGGTGTGCGAGATCACGCTTTTATCGATCATCGAACAATCGGCCCGACGGACCGATTGTCGTGAACAAATGCGGAGGCGCTATGGCGATCTACGAGGACCACAACGGTCATGGAAGTATCGTGACGGGAGGCGTCCTGATATTCTCGCCTTACATGGTAGGCGCGGTGCTGGTGAGAGGATTCCCTGCCTGGAGTCTTCAATTCTTGGTCGGGACCGTCTTGATCGTCGGATATTCCGCTTGGTGGGCATATTTCATATATCGAATGCTGCATCCAGTCGAGGGAGGCCCCATTGATCGCATGATGGAGCGTCTCCTCAACGATGATGATGAATAGCCTGGTGGTGTCCGAGGTGAGTGGTGCCGAGCTGTGCCTGGGTCTGGCTGCGTCACGGCATGGTTCACGGGGCCGGAGGTCGGCCGGCGGCGCGTGCGTCGGGGAACAGGCCTTCGGGAGCGCTTCAGAGGGAAACGGCGTGTCAAGACCGGCGGCGTCCTTGGACATGGCGAACGGGCCGAGCGGAGTCATGAGGCCGATGCGGAGGCCCGGCTCGGAGCGGGCAGAGGGATAGGGCGGCTCGATGGGGGACAATGGGTGGTGGTGTGCCCGCTCCGCGGCATACCGGATGGCGTAGCGAAGGACCTCTCAGGTGAGCGATCACGACAACCAGCCCCTCGACCAGTCGGCGGCCGACGCGCCGCTGGAGCTCGACGAGGGCGTGGAGCAGGCGCTGCGCGCCGGGCTCGAGGACTTCGAGCTGACCGACGAGGACCTCGCCCTCATCGACGCCGAGCCCGACAGCCAGTCCGACGAGGAGGGCTCCGCACCGCTGCCGGTCCTCGCCGTCGTGGGCCGGCCCAACGTCGGCAAGTCCACCCTGGTCAACCGCATCATCGGCCGCCGCGAGGCCGTCGTCGAGGACGTGCCCGGCGTGACCCGCGACCGCGTGGCGTATGCCGCGGAGTGGACGGGCCGCAAGTTCACGCTCGTCGACACCGGCGGCTGGGAGGTCGACGCGACCGGCATCCACCTGCGCGTCGCCGAGCAGGCCGAGGTGGCCGTCGAGCTCGCCGACGCGGTGCTCTTCGTCGTCGACGCGACCGTCGGCGCGACCGACACCGACGAGGCCGTCGTCAAGATGCTCCGCCGCTCCGGCAAGCCGGTCATCCTCGTCGCCAACAAGGTCGACGACCAGCGCGGCGAGGCCGACGCGGCGATGCTGTGGGGCCTCGGGCTCGGGCAGCCCTGGCCCGTGTCCGCGCTGCACGGACGCGGCTCCGGCGACGTCCTCGACGAGGTGCTGCGGGTGCTGCCCGCGGTGTCCAAGGTGGGCGGCGCCTACGAGCGGGGCGGGCCGCGCCGGGTGGCGCTGCTCGGGCGCCCCAACGTCGGCAAGTCCTCCCTGCTCAACCGGCTCGCGGGGGAGGAGCGCGTCGTCGTCGACAACGTCGCCGGCACCACCCGCGACCCCGTCGACGAGCTGATCCGCCTCGGGGACACCACCTGGCGCTTCGTCGACACCGCCGGCATCCGGCGGCGCGTCCACCAGACCCGCGGCGCCGACTTCTACGCCTCGCTGCGCACCCAGTCCGCCCTGGAGAAGGCCGAGGTCGCGATCGTCCTGATCGACGCGGGCGAGCCCATCAGCGAGCAGGACATCCGCGTCATCCAGCAGGTCGTCGACGCCGGCCGCGCCCTGATCGTCGCCTACAACAAGTGGGACCTGGTCGACGAGGAGCGCCGCTACTACCTCGAGCGCGAGATCGAGCGGGAGCTCGTGCAGATCCAGTGGGCGCCGCGCGTCAACGTCTCCGCCACCACCGGGCGCAACACCGGCAAGCTCGTGCCCTACCTCGAGACTGCGCTGGAGTCCTGGGACACCCGCATCCCGACGGGCAAGCTGAACTCCTTCTTCGGCGAGATCGTCGCGGCGCACCCGCACCCCGTCCGCGGCGGCAAGCAGCCCCGCATCCTCTTCGCCACGCAGGCCGCGACGCGCCCGCCGCGGTTCGTGATCTTCGCGAGCGGCTTCATCGAGGCGGGCTACCGGCGCTTCCTGGAGCGGCGGCTGCGCGAGGAGTTCGGCTTCGAGGGCACCCCGATCGAGATCTCCGTGCGGGTCCGCGAGAAGCGGCGCCGCCAGTCCCGCTGAGTCGGCTGTCCGGCAGCAGCCGGAGGTGGCGGTATGCCGGACCGGGGTCGCGCGGACCGGCATACCGCCGCAGACGCAGCCGCGGGGTGGGACCGCAACAGGCCCACGCACGACAGCGCGGAGCCGCACCGGGGGGTGTGCGGCTCCGCGCTGGGTCTGCGGGGCGGTGGCGGTCAGTCGCCGGCCGAGGACTCACGCCGGGGAGGCCGGGCGATGACGCCCCTCAGCTCTCCGTGGGTCTGCTGGTGCTTGCGCAGCAAGGTGCGGGCGTCGGTCCAGGCCTTTGTGCGACGAGTGTCCATCGGGTCCTCTCGTAGGGGTTCGTACCTGGTGCAACGTGCTTGGGGCCTGGGATGTTCCGCGGTGGCCGGCACGGATTGGAAGATCGCGTCACGAGTGCGCTAAGGTGACGTGTCGCTCACCGCGGTGGGCAACGGGCTGTAGCGCAGCTTGGTAGCGCACTTGACTGGGGGTCAAGGGGTCGCAGGTTCAAATCCTGTCAGCCCGACCAGCAACGGCTGGACCTGTGAACGCAGGTCCAGCCGTTCTTGCGTGCAACGGGACGACGTTTCCGGACGCGGCGGGCACGGTCAGCATGTTCCCGGACTGTTCCCACCAGGCCGAGAATCGCTCCCCAGCAGCCCGGATCGCCTCATGATCCGGGTGCAGGTAGCGAGCGGTCACAGCCGGGTCCTGGTGCCCCGCGATGCGCTGCAAGAGGTACAGGTCCGTGCCCGCGTCGGCCATCCACGTCAGGGCGGTGTGCCGTAGGCCGTGTCGCACAAGACCGGCGAGGCCGAGCGAGCGCACGAGGTCGTCCCACCCGGTCGCGTCCCGCAGTGTGGCGGTGGTGATGACGCCGCCGCGAGGGCCGGTGATCAGACGGGCGTCCGGTCGGCGCCCCTGGGTGAGGCGCTCGACCGTCGGACGCAACGGGTCGATGATCGGCACCCACCGTCGCCGACGGCCCTTCGTGGCCTTGGTGCTCAGACCGCCCTTGCCGGGGTAGGTCTGCCGCTCGACGTGGATGAGGCCCCCAGCCAGGTCGACGTCACCGACCTGGAGCCCGGCGACCTCGCTGACCCGAAGCCCTGTCGTCGCCAGCACCATGACTACGTCACCCCAGCACTGATGACGCCCTGCGTCGACGACAGCCGCGACGAGCCGGTCGAGGGTCGCGACGTTGGGCAGGGCGAGGTCACGAGGGTTGGTCTGGTCCTGCAGCTGCGCCGCACCGCGACCAGCAGCCTTGCGACGAGCACGGTCCTTGGCAGGGTTGCGGGGGATCAGCCCGTCGCGCACCGCCTCGTCGAGCACCAAGACAAGCCCGGCCACGGTGTTCTTCACCGTCGAGGCGCCATAGTCCTCCTGCCACCGGTCGATCGCCCGGTCGATCAGCCCGGCCGTCAGCATCGACACTGGCAGGTGCCCCAGGGCGGGCAGCACCCGTAGCCGCAGGCCCGCCGAGTAGGGGTCGATCGTCGACGTGAAGTCGATCGCTCGCGCCCAACGCGGACCGATCGTGTCGACATAGGTCGCGAGCGTCTGCCCCTTGTCGAGGCCGGTACGACTCACGTGGCGCTGCTCGTCGATCCACGCCCAGGCCTCCGCCTCCGTGGCGAAGGTGCTCACCACCTGCTCGATGTGGTGCGTCGTCGGGTGCGTCTACCGAGCGCGGGCGAGGTAGCGCACCTCACCCGAGCGAGTCGGCCGCGCCCGTACGTAGCCCCCAACGAGCGCGCCCAGGGGAGGGGACTTGCGCGCCCTCATGACGCGATGCTCTCAGCCAAGCGCTCCCGCACCCACTCATCGAGCATGAACACGGGGTAGCGGTACAGCCTGTTGACACGGATATGGCGCGGACCGACGCCATCGAGACGCCAACGCCTCACCGTCGATGGGTCAACGTGCAGGCGCTGGGCGACTTCCTGGGTGGTCAGCAGCTCGAACTCATTCACGGCAGTTCCTCTCTCTTGGGTCTCACTTCGTCGTGGTGGGGGAGTGCTTGCGGTGCTGGGCCTTCCACTGGTCGTACTCACGAGCCCGAGCGGCGGCGGCGGTGGCGAGGGCGGCGTCTCCGGGTCGGGGCCAGCCGGTGCCCGCGTAGGTCCAGGAGCCGATGACGAGGGTGGTCTCGGTGTCGTCGTCGGCCAGGAGCCGGGCCTCTAGGTCGCGGGTGTCCAAAGGCCGGCCTTCTCGCTGCGCCTGCGCTGCGAGTCGTTGGAAGCGTTGGCGTGCGCGGCGTAGGCGCGCGAGGGTGACGCTGTAACGCCGGCTTTTGGTGGCGAAGTGTCCTCGGAAGCCGAGCATGTGTGCCCACTTGCCGATCAGGGTGTAGGGGTCGCGGCCGGTGGCGGGGTCGACGGGGACGGGCACGGGGAGCGAAGCGCGGCGGTCCTCGTCCCGCTGAGAGGCGGCGCAGGCCACGCTCTGGCAGACGGTGCGGAGGCGGGCGAGGTGGGGTCGGTGGCCGTCCGCGCGGAGATCGGCGGCGTCCTTGGTGGCGTACTTGGCGAGGTAGCCCGCGACCTGCTCGGCGCTCAGCTCGTCCGAGGTGCGCAGGTGGGCGGGGCCGTTCGTGACCGCCCGCACGTCGAGCTGTACGCCCCAGGCGAGTATGCGGGCGGGGTCGTCCTCGAGCGCGGGCGGCGCCGTGACGGTCACCGAGGCGGCAGCCTCACACACGGCCTGGGCGAACACCTCGCTGCCGAGGGGTGCAGGGCTGCCGGGTCCGTCGGGTCCGTCGAGGCGGATCATCGCGTGGAAGTGCACCAACCCACGCGCTTGGTACTCAGCGACCTTGGCAAACTGCACCGATGCCAGGTCGCGCAGGCGTGAGGCAGGGACGTGGAGGGTCTTAGCGAGGCGGCGTCGTATGGCGATGGTGGTGCGTCGCCAGAGTTCGGGGGCGTGCCACTGCCACACGACAGCGCTGGTCCAGTCGTAGCAGTCCCAGCACAAAGGAGAGCCGACGAGGCGGTCTGTCTCGTCGTGCCTCGCGTTGCACGACAGGCGGACCCCGTGGGGGCACATCTCGACGTGATCCGACGCCCTGGGACGGCAGCGTCCCCCGTCGGGGCGGGTGCCGCGGACGTGCCCGAACGACGGCGCGGTAAACGTGGCGAACAGCAGCGGGGAGGCGGCCACGGTGGCGGGGACGGTCTTGCCGCCGGCGACACCGGCGCGGATGACCTCGAAGGTGTCGCGGGCATAGACCCGGCTGCAGGCGGGGCAGACGTGGGCGCGGCGGTTGCCGCAGGGGACGAGCAGCTGGCCCAGGGGCGCGTCAGCCGACGAGAAGGACGAGACGTCCTGGCCCGTGGCCGTGTCCACCGTGACCGATGACCCGTTGAGGCGGATGGGGTGCGCGCAGTTGTTGACCGACACGAGCGCGTCGGCGAGCGCGTGGTGGGTGCCGTCCAGGAGGCGGGACAGGATCGAGCCGGTGGCCGTGCTGGGCAGGTCCAGCGGTGCACCCTCGCCATAGCCGGGGAAGGCGGCGCCCCCGGTGTACGTGGAGGGTGCGCCACTGCACGAGTCCAGAGCGGTCACGCCGCACCACCCAGCGGCAGGCCGGTCAGGTCGAGGGGGAACGCGCCCTGCTGGGCGATGATCGGTCCGCGCTTGCTGGTGCGGACGGGCACCCATGACGGGGCAGCGTCGAGCAGCTGCACCGCATGCGGGTCGCGGTCCTGGCCCGCCCACCAGCCACCGGTGACGTCGAGGTCGTCGACGACCGCGAGGCAGTCGAGCAGGACAGTGCAGGCGTCGCAGACGGCCCGCATGGTCAGCACGGCCCACCGGTCGAGGTCGGCGGCGTCGGTCAGCCACGGCAAGTCAGTGCGGGACGCGCAGGCGGCGCGGGTCTGCCACGAGGGAGCAGCGGTGTGCGTGCTCATGCGGCTTTACCGCCAGCGCGGGAGCGGCGAGCCTTGCGGGGCTTGCGCTTCCGAGACGCCGAGCCGGTGCCGGGGCCAAGGGCGGTGACGGTCCCGGTCATCGGCCTGAGGGAGGACGTCACGAGGTTGTCCCACGACGGGGCGGAGGTAGTGGGCTCGACGCGGTAGGTGCTGCCTTCATCCACCACCGTTCCGGTCACGGTGTCGTGCTCATCGCCCTGGTCGTCGCGGCTGTCCTGCGGCGCGGCGTCAGGGGCCGGGACGAGGTGTGCGTGGACGCGGGTCGGGTAGCAGGACGCGGCGGCGCGGATGGCGTCGTCGGGCCAGTAGTGGGCGCGGGCTCGGGTTGCGTTGCCTTCGTCGTCGATGACCCAGCACGTGCCCGGCGCGGCCGGGCTGATGCGGTGGGCGGGAACCCGGTGGGACTTACCTTCACCGAGGACCATGACGGTTTCCATCGAGGACCGCAGCCGGAGTGCGACGGTCTGGGTGAACAGGCCCCGCAGCTTGACGGTCTCCTTGCGCGGGTCTTGCACGCAGGCGACCACGGAGACGCCGAGGGCGCGGCCCTGGGTCAGGATGAGCGCGAGGAGTCGTTCGGCGTCGCGGCGGGTGTCGGCGTCGGCGTAGGCCAGGAGCGCGGCGAGTTCGTCGATGACGAGGACGTGCAGCGGGTCACCCGGCTTCGGCTGGTGCAGGCGGGAGACACCGGCCATGCGGTCCCCACGTTCCTCGATCACGGCCACGAGGTCGCGCAGCACCGCCAGGGCGTCGTCGGTGGTGAACGCACGAGCCGAGAACAAGCCGGCGCCCATCGACAGCTCGACGCCGCGCTTGAGGTCGATGCCCCACAGCCGCACGCAGTCGGACGGGACTGCCGGGGCGAGGGCGGTGACGATGCCCCACAAGATCGACCCCTTGCCGGACCCGGAGCAGCCGACGACGAGGGTGTGCCGCCCCAGCACATCCAGGCGCCACGGGGCGGCGGTCTGGGTCCGGCCGATGACCAGGCCGCGCCCGTACGGCATGGGCGTCGTGGTCGGAGCGGGGGTCGTGGTGGGGGTGTCGAGGTGATCGGCCATGACCAGATCGACCGCGAGGACCGAGCAGGACGCACCGGTCTGCCGGGGCGCATACGTGACCGCGCCCAGGGTCGAGGCGAGGCGCGGGACGCCGGCCTCTAGCTCGTCCAAGGTCTGCCCGTGACGGGCACGGATGACGAGGGACACGACAGCGCCGCGTGTGGTGACCCGGCGCAAGCGGGGGACGGCGACGATCCGGGCCGGGGTGCCAGGCTCGACCACGCCAGCGGGCACCTCGACCGCGCGGACGCGTGCCCAGCCGGAGGACTCGCACAGGTGTCGCCAGTCGCGACGCACCACCCGACGCCACCCGAACCGCCGCAGAGGCCCACCCACGACCCGCTCATACGACACCGGGGCGAGGGCCTGCCACGACCCGAGCCCCATGACGGGGGCGACGTAGCCGAGGGTCAGGACGAGGGCGGTGGCGTCGTCGCTGCCTAGATGTGATGTCCAGGCACGTTGGTCGAGTCGTTGCGATGTGACGGTCTGATCCGGTGGCAGGCGAAGACCTCCCGGTGTGGAGTGGAGCTGTCTGACGGTTCCGCTCCGCGACCAGGAGGTCTTCGTGTCTCACGCTACCCATGCCAACGCTGCTTTGACCCCACGCGCGCGCCTGCGCCTGGGGATGCTCGTGGTCGACCAGGGGTGGCCCGTCGCCCGGGCTGCCGAACGGTTCGACGTGTCGTGGAGGACGGCAGCGAAGTGGGCCCGCCGCTACGCCGAGGAGGGCAGCGCCGGGATGCTCGACCGGTCCAGCCGCCCCCATCACCAACCCCGCCGAACCCCGCCACGCCTGGTCCGCCGGATCGTGCGAGCCCGACTGCGGCACCGGATGGGACCGGTCCAGATCGGCGACCTGCTCGGCGTCCCCGCATCCACCGTGCACGCCGTCCTGACCCGGTGCCGGCTGCACCGGCTGTCCTACCTCGACCGGGCGACCGGCGAACCGATCCGCCGGTACGAGCACGACCACCCGGGCGACCTGCTGCACGTCGACGTCAAGAAGCTCGGCAAGGTCCCCGACGGCGGCGGCTGGCGGTACGTCGGACGCGCCGCGGGCCAGCGTCACCGCGCCGCCACGTCGGCACGCACGGGCGTCCCGAAGAGCAAGTACCGCCAGCCCCTGATCGGGACCTGCTACCTGCACACCGTCATCGACGATCACTCCCGCGTCGCGTACGTGGAGGCCCACGACGACGAGACCAAGGAAACGGCCGCCCTCGTGCTGCGCAACGCGGTCGCGTGGTTCGCCGAACGCGGCGTCACCGTCAAGCGCGTGATCAGCGACAACGGCGGCGCGTACCGATCCCACCTATGGGCCGACACCTGCACCGAGCTCGGCATCACCCCCAAGAGGACCCGCCCGTACCGGCCGCAGACCAACGGCAAGATCGAGCGCTTCCACCGGACCCTGGCCGACGGGTGGGCCTTCAAGAAGTTCTACCCCAAGCGAAGCCGACCGGATCGCGGCCCTGGCACCCTGGCTCCACGACTACAACCACCACCGGCCCCACTCAGCGATCGGCAAGGTCGCCCCCATCACCAGGTTGGACAACCTGTCTGGACATCACACCTAGACGCACCACGACGCAGGCAAACACGACGAGCAGGCCGTACACGTACGACCGGCCCACCCAGCCGCCAACGGCCGCGACGATTCGCGCCGCCAGTACCAGGGTGTGCCAGAGGCGAGCAGCTGCACGCCGCACGTCGCCCCACCCGAGGCCCGACACGTCCCGCGAAGGGCTGTCCAGGGTGGTCATGGTCAGGCCGCCTTGCCAGCGTCGCCAGCACCGGCCTTACCTGCCTGGCCCGGAGCGGTCATGTGCGCGGCCTTGAACGACCACGCCAACCGGGCGCGCCCACCGGAATCGTCCACCCACGGCAGCGCGGTCAGGCCCACGAACTCGACCGGGGTGAACGGGAACGGCGTGTCGTTGACGGGCGGGACAGGCTGCACCTTCGCGGCGATCTTCACCGTCACTGTCTTGTCCCGCTTGCCCGCCTCGGGGTCGGCATCCACGACCTGCACTGACCAGAGGGGCAGGCCGGTGTTCTTGCACGTCTGCTGCACCCGCGACCCGTCCGCCCGCTTGGGGGCGTTGAAGTCCAGGACCGCCTCCACCTCCCCCGTCAAGAACGCCCCCGCAGGGAACACGTCCGAGTGCTGCACCGAGAACCGCTTTTGCATGGCCATAGGAGAACCTCCGTGACTGATTGGGACTCTTACTGCCCCATCGGCTGTATCAGTCACCCTAGGGGCAGGAGGCGCCCCCTGCAAGGACAAATGCTGCCCCTGCCGAGCCGTGCAAGTCCTCCTAGAGGACAGATCGGTCCCTGACCTGCGACAATCCAGGAGTGGAAATGCCAGACGTCATACGCGCCCGGCGCGCTGCGCTCGGCCTCAGTCAGGCCGACCTCGCGGAGCGAGTCGGCATCGACAAGCGCCAGATTCGCCGCTACGAAGCCGGAGAGGCGCAGCCGAGCCTGTCTGTCGGTCGCCAGATCGCCGAGGCCCTCGACATCACCCTCGACGAACTCGCGGGAGCGCAGACCCAGCGCGTCGGCTTGTCGGGCGAGTGGTGGGCTTCCTGGGAGACCTGGAAGGACGGCCAGCCGGCGTTCACCGCCCAGCCCGTGGCGCTGCACCAGCGCGGCGACCTGATCCAGATCAACGCCAAGGACCGTGGCAACGTCACTCTCGACGAGGGTGGCTACCTGTGGCGCGGAGAGCTGCGCCTGTGGGACAACGTCGTCCTCATGGGCTGGTACGCCGCCGCCGACTCAGGTGTCCGCTCGATGGGCACCATGTTCTTCCGGATCGACACCCACGGACAGCACATGCTCGGCCGTTGGGTCGGCCAGTCCCACGACGGCCCCGTTCTCACCGGGTGGGGCACTATCGCCAAGACCGAGACCGCCGCAGTCGACAACCTACGCGCCGCCGTCGAGGGAGGGGCTCAACAATGACCGATGCCGTTGAGATCGTCACCACCGGCCCCGCCGACGTCATCGCACGCATCACCGAGCAGCTCGTCGAGGAACGACTGATCGCCTGCGCCCACCTGACCCCCATCGAGTCCGTCTACCGCTGGAAAGGCAAGGTCGAACACGACCGCGAGACTCGCGCCGCCATGCACACCACGGCCGCCCTCGCTGAGCGTGTCACCGCCCGTGCCGTCGAGCTGCACCCCTACGAGGTGCCATGCGTCATCGTTCTGCCCTTGACAAGCGGCGCTCAGGCCTACCAGGAATGGGTCGCTGCGGAGACTCGGTCCAAATAAGGCCAAGCCGCCACGGGCACCGGGCGCTGCCGCGACTCAAGCCTTGTAGGGGCTAGACGTTCCATCTGCCTAAGACAACCCCGCCAGCCGAGCGTATTTTTCAGGGTCCGAACAGACCTCTAGTACGAGAACATTGCGCTTCGCCTCCAGCAGCTGAAGTTCGCTCTGCAGCCTCTGGTCGGGCTCCTCATTCTCCCTAATCAGCACCCTTATGTACGACTCCACCACGCTCGTCAGAGGCTCGCCTATGGCGCGCTTGTAGTTGAAGCCCACCAACTGAAGCAACGTCAGCATCTCTTTGCTTACAAGGCGCTTGACAAGGTCCAAAACCTCGGAAGGAATGTCTCCAGGTTCACCACTAGTTTCGTCGTCCGACTCTGTGTCAGCCTGCTGACCATCCTTGGCCCCGAGGCTTATCAACCGTTCGACCAAGGGGACCAGGTTCTCTGTGATGTACGCGAGGTCAGCAACGTCTATTGTCTCGGCACGAACACGGTCCCGGAACGCCTGTGCGATCAATTGCAGTTCCGAGCGTTCGTCGAGCAGTTCACTGATGATCTCTTGGAGTTCGGTGATCGTCTCGTCCGATCGCCCAGCAGCCTTCTTGGTTTCAATGCGGGTTGCCACCCGGCTAGTTGCGTTCTTCGCAACAAGTTCTGTCAGGCGCACCCCAAGTTCGCCGAGGTTTGCGTCGAAGTTCATTGTGCCCGACATGTCCATTAGCGCCCCTGATCCTCGAATGCGTTGTAGCCCAAGCATCCCCGACTCGACGCCGATCCGCACCATGAGAACTTTCTGTACTGGTTCAAGGCGCGCCTTCGGCGCGCGGGCGCCGGTCGTCGGCGGGGCCCCGCGCTTGGGCGGGGGCCCGCGCTCCGGTCGCTTCGCTCCCTACGCGCACCCCACCCGGCGCGCACCCCACCGCCGCCCAGCACCAGGACATGACGAAGGGGCGCCTCGGCACCAAGTCCGAGACGCCCCACCGTGAGCAAAAGGCCGGCGCAGTCGCCGGGCGCGACCTAGCCGCTGCCGACCGACCTCCATCTACCGGGCTTCGCAGCCCGGGCCCGCGACCCGCCGCAATCCGCGCCGAGCAGCTGCACCAGATTGGCGGCGGGACCAGGGCGCGGATCACGCCGGAACGGGGGAGTCAGGCCCCCAAAGCGTGTTCCTCGGATGTTCCTCACAGGGTGCACGACGGGCGTCTCCGAGCCACTGCGACGCACTCCAACGACCCCGCGACCTGCGACGGAAGGCCTCGGGGCGATCTGGGGGTCAAGGGGTCGCAGGTTCAAATCCTGTCAGCCCGACCGCACGTAGGGCCGGATCCGTCACCACGGATCCGGCCCTTTCACGTATGCCGTGGCGGTGGGGGGCGCGTTGGGTGATTGCGGGGCCGACCCCCGCGAGCGTCTCCTGGGGCCAGGCTGGCCCCGTGGCACGTTCCAAGAGGGGGCTGAACGTGCCTTTCGGGGCCAGCCTGGCCCCTGACGTCGCGTTGACCGGTGCGGCGGACGGGGTATGGCGGGGGCGGGCGGGGTGCGTCAGGAGCGCGCGGCGTCGGAGGTGCGCTGGGCGGCGACCCACACGGCCGCGTCGGTCGCCGCCATCAGCCCGGCGCACCAGAAGGGCACCTCGCCGGACCCTCGGGTGACGCCCACCGACAGGGCGACCGCCACCGCGGCGAGCCCGACCCGGCCGATGACTGGCAGCCGTACGCCGCGGAGCACGGCGAGCTGGGCGCCCGCGAGGGCTGCGGCGGACTGGGCCCGCAGCGCCCGCTCGGACCAGCGGTGGGGGTAGCCGTGGACCCCGGTGGCGGCGTCGTCGCGCAGGTCGGGCAGGGCGTTGAGCAGGTGCGCCGCGCTCCCGAGCAGGGCCCCGGCGGCCGTCTGCCAGGCGGCGGCGGGGGCCGGGTCGCGTCGATCCGCGAGGGTCACCACGTGCGGAAGCCCCCCGAACGCAACGGCATACGGCAGGATCGAGGCGGTCGAGCGCTTCAGCCCGGCGTTGTACGCCCAGCCCGATCCGACGACGAGGACGACATGGACCAGACCAGCGCGACCACCGCACCGACCCGACAGCAGGAGGCAGGCGCCGCCGGCGGCACCGAGGGCGAGCAGCACCGGGCGCCGGGCCGTGGGGTCGAGGGCGAGCGGCTTGTCGAGCCGTCCGGCGCGGCGGTCGCGGTCGGCGTCGAGCAGGTCGTTGCTCCAGCCGATGGTGAGCTGCCCGGCCAGGACGGCTGCGGAGATCAGGGCGACGCGACGCGGCGGCTGACCCCGGCCGGCGGCGAGCGCCGTGGCCAGGCCGGTGACCAGGACGGTGGGTCCGAGGTGGCAGGTGGCGGCGAGCAGACGCGGCGTGCTGGGCATGCCCCCACGCTAGGGGCCGGGGCGCACGGGCGGGACGCGGGCAGCGCGCCGGTGATCGTGGCGGCCCGGGGCGTGCTCCCGCCGCACGCCTATCCCCAGGCCGAGATCACCGAGACCTTCGCGGCGGTGACCGGCGCGGACACCGGCGGGCGACGCCGGCTGCTCGACCAGGTCCATGCCAACGCGGGCGTCAGCACCCGGCACCTCGCGCTGCCGCTGGAGCGGTATGCCGAGCTGGGCGGCTTCGCAGAGGCGAACGACGCGTTCATCACCGCGGCCGTGGACCTGGGCTGCCAGGCGGTCCAGGAGGCGCTGGCTGCGGCCGGGCTCGGGGTGCAGGACGTCGACCTGCTGGTGGTCGCCACGGTGACCGGGCTGGCGGTCCCGTCGCTGGACGCCCGGATCGTGGCCCGGCTGGGGATGCGCCCGGACGTGCGCCGGATGCCGCTCGTCGGGCTCGGCTGCGTCGCCGGCGCGGCGGGCATCGCCCGGGTGCACGACCACCTGCTCGGCCACCCCGGCCACGTCGCCGTGCTCGTCGCGGCCGAGATGTGCAGCCTGACGGTGCAGGGCGACGACACCTCGCCGGCCAACATGGTGGCGAGCGGGCTGTTCGGCGACGGCGCCGCGGCGGTCGTGCTGGCGGGCGGGGCGCGGGCGTCGACCCTGCGCGGGACCAGCGGCGGGACCAGCGACGCGACCGACACCGACATCGCGCGCGGGCCGCGGGTGCTGGACACCCGGTCGCGGTTCTACGACGGCACCGAGCGCGCCATGGGCTGGGACGTCGGCGAGACCGGGCTGCGGATCGTCCTCGGCGTCGAGGTGCCTGAGCTGGTCCGCACCCACCTGCGCGACGACGTCGACGGCTTCCTCGCCGCCCGGGGCCTGGATCGCTCCGACATCGCCTGGTGGGTCGCCCACCCCGGCGGCCCCAAGGTGCTCGAGGCCATGCAGGAGGCCCTGGAGGTGCCCCGCGAGGCCCTCGGGGTGACCTGGGACAGCCTGGCCGCCATCGGCAACCTCTCCTCGGCGTCGGTGCTCCACGTGCTCGCCGACACCCTGCGCACCCGCCCGCCCGAGCCCGGCAGCCTCGGGATGCTGCTGGCGATGGGGCCGGGCTTCTGCCTGGAGATGGTGCTGCTGCAGGCCGCGGGGGAGCGGTCGTGAGGTCCCGGCAGGCGTATGCCGGGCTCGTGGCCCTCGTCGCCGCCGAGCGGGTCGCCGAGCTGGTGGTCTCCCGCCGCAACGCCGCCTGGTCGCGCGCCCACGGCGGCCACGAGGTGGGGCAGGGCCATTACCCGGTGATGGTGGCGCTGCACTCCGGCCTGCTCGCCGCGTGCCTGGCCGAGGTGCCCCTGGCCGACCGACGCTTCCGGCATACCGGCTGGGCCGCCCTGGCCACGGTCGCCGCGACGCAGGGTCTGCGCTGGTGGTGCATCCGCACCCTCGGGCCGCAGTGGAACACCCGGGTGATCGTCGTCCCCGGCGCCGCGCGGGTCACCGGCGGGCCCTACCGCTGGCTGGACCACCCGAACTACGTCGCCGTCGTGGCCGAGGGGATCGCGCTGCCGATGGTGCACGACGCCCGCTGGACGGCCACGGGATTCACGATCGCCAACGCCGCTCTGCTCGCCCACCGGCTGCGGGTGGAGGAGCAGGCGCTGGCCGCGCTGACCGGCGAGCCGTGATGGCAGGCCCGGACGCGGACCTGGTCGTCGTCGGCGGCGGACCGGTCGGTCTGGTCGCCGCGCTGCACGCCGCCCGGGCCGGGCTGCGGACCGTCGTCGTCGAGCCACGCGAGACCCCTGTGGACAAGGCCTGCGGGGAGGGGATCATGCCGGCCGGTGTGGCCGAGCTCGCGGCGCTCGGGGTCCGGCCGGAGGGCTGCGCGCTGCAGGGGATCAGCTATCACGACCCGGGCGGGCGGGCGGTGCGCGCCTCGCTGGGGCCACGTCCGGGGCTGGGGGTGCGCCGGACCACGCTGCACGTCTCGTTGGATGCGGCGGCCCGCGAGCGTGGGGTGGCGGTCGTCGCGGACCGGGTGGTCGGCGTGGAGCAGGACGACCGGGGCGTGACGGTGCGGCTGGCAGGGGGTGGCTCGCGGCGCGCCGGGCACGTCGTCGCCGCCGACGGGCTGCACTCGCCGGTGCGGCGGCTGCTGGGCCTGGAGCTGCCGGCGCGCGGACCGCGGCGACACGGGCTGCGGCAGCACGTCCGGGTGCGGCCGTGGAGCGCGGACGTCGAGGTCCACTGGGGAGCGGTCGCCGAGGCCTATGTCACGCCGGTCGCGACCGACCTGGTCGGGGTGGCGGTGCTCGGTCCCGGCGGGCAGGGGTATGCCCAACGGCTGGCCGAGTTCCCTTTGCTGGCAGCGCGACTCGCCGGCGCCGAGGCCGTGGACGGGGTGCGTGGGGCGGGTCCGCTGCGGCAGCGGGTGGCGGCGCCGGTCGCCGGGCGGGTGCTGCTCGTCGGCGACGCGGCGGGGTATGTCGACGCACTCACCGGCGAGGGGCTCACCCTCGGCTGGCGGCAGGCGCGGGCGGCCGTGTCGGCGGTGGTGGCGGACGACCCGCAGGCCTATGCCGCCGACCATCGCCGCATCGGCCGGGCGGCGCGGCTGCTGACCGCCGGGCTCGTCGGGGCCACCCGGCACGCGCCGGTGCGCGGGCACCTGGTGCAGGCGGCCGAGGTGGCGCCGTGGGTCTATCGCGCGGCGGTGCGCACCCTCGCGGCGGGCTGAGACCGGTCACCCCGGTGACCGGACCGAGGGTCCCGGCCGGCGCTGCGGCATACCGGCGATCAGCGGGGGAGCAGCCGCCCGATGCCGCGGCGGTCGGCCTCGTCGGCCACCCAGCCGGCGAGGACCAGGTCGCAGGCGCCGCTGCCGAGGTTCTGGCAGACGAGGCGACCCGCCGGGCGCGGCGCCCGGAGCGCGTCGCCCGTCCACCCGACGGCCGCCGGATAGTCCGGCGAGAGCTTGTCCGGCGCGACCGCGGCGAGCTGGTCGACGTCGTCGCTGACCAGCGTGGCGGTGCGGGCGAGGTCGGCGCCCACGGTGCTGGCATAGTCCAGGGGCAGGAGCAGCACGTCGTCGCGCACCCGGGCCGGGTCCAGCTCCTGGCCGCGCAGACCGATCGGCAGGCCGCTCACGACCGTGCCCGCGTCGGACACCGCGTCGTAGGGGTCGTCGACCAGCGTCACCGGCAGGTCGGGGACGTTCGCGGCGCACCACCGGCCCAGCTCCGCGCGCGCCGTCGCCCGCCGGCCGTAGACCCGCACCCGGGCGACCCCGAGGGCGGCGAGCACCGACAGGTGCGAGCGCGCCTGCACCCCCGTCCCCAGGAAGGCGACCGGGGCATCCAGGTCCGCGAGCCGCCGCACGCAGGCCCCGGTCACCGCGGCGGTCCGCAGGGCTGTCAGCGCCGCGGCGTCCAGGACCGCGCGGACCTCGCCGGTGCGGGCGTCGTTGACGATCATCAGGCCCTGGATGGCGGGGAGCCCGCGGGCGGGGTTGTCGGGCAGCACGGTCAGCCACTTGCACCCGACCAGGCCCTGGTCGGCCAGGCCGGCGGGCATGGCGTTGGCGAAGCCGCCGCCGGGCAGCGTGACGGCGGGCTTGGGCGGCACGTCCGCGCGTCGCCCGGCGAGGGCGACCAGGGCCTGCTCGGCCAGGTCGGTCGCGGTGACGGGGTCGGGCAGCAGGGCCGAGACCTCGTCGGCGGACAGGTGGCGCCAGGTCTGGTGCGACATGGGGCCAACCTATCGGTCCAGGGGTGGCCCGGGATCTGCTCGCGACGCCGCAGGAGCCGCACACCCGTGGGTCGGGGGTGCGGCTCCTCGGTCGTGGTCGGTATGGCGAACAGCGGTCCCTCAGCGGGCGTTGCGGGCCGCGTCCGGCGTGAACGACGGGTCGTGGGTGCCGACCTTGCGGGCGACGGCGAGGTGCCCGCCCAGGTAGCCCGCGACGCCGACGACCCCGAGGGCCGTCATCCCGAGCGCCGCGCCCAGGCGGTGGCGGCCGTCGCGGCGGGCGGACCAGGAGGCGAGCTGCAGCCCGGCGCCGACGGCGTTGGCGCCGGCGTGGATCACGCCCACCCGGCGGGAGGACTGGTCGGTCCCGGCATACTCCGCCCATCCGCTGAGCGCGGCGGGCACCGCCGCGAGCAGGCCCACCCCGGTGAGCAACCGGGCGCCGTCGCGGGCGGACTCGCCGCCGGCCAGGTCGAGCACGGCCGCGCTCGTCCAGGTGCCCATCGGCACCTCGATCAGCAGCGGGTGCAGGGCGTGGCCGAGCCAGGCGCCCCGCAGGGCGTCGCGGACGGCGGGGGAGGAGGTGACGGCCTCGGCGACACGGTCACCGAGGTCGACGACGGGGTCGAGGGCGGAGGCGTCCTCGAGGGCGCGCAGGGCCGGTGCCAGCGGGCTGCTCGGCTCCTGGTGGCGGACGTGGGGGCTGGGCGGCTGGATCATGGTGGGTTCTCCTCGGAGGGGGATCGACAGGTCAGGGGTCCTCGACATCGTCGCAGTCCGCCTCGACGACGTCGCGGACGCCGCCCGGTGCTCGGCCGGCGCTACCTCGCGGACCTGCGCCGTCTCGCGAGGGGGCCCTCGCGGCAGGTGACCGCGGTCGGTCGCCGGTGCCCGGAACGGCGGTCCGCCACCAGACACCTTGGCGCTCTCCGTGATGATTTGTCACACTTTGGGCGCAATGTGTTGAGTCGGTCGTGACCATCCCGTGACGATCGATTCATCCTCTCCCCGCCCCTACCCCGAGGAGCGAGCCATGACCGCCGTGGCTACCCCCGTCACCCCCGCCGCGACGCTCGACGGATTCGTCGCGACCCCCCTCACCCCCCGCTGCGCCCAGGTGGCCGACCTGGCCCGGCACGTGTGCCTGGGCATCAGCCCCTTCAACGGCTACTACACCCAGCCGCGCATCGACCTGCTCGTGCGCTGGGGGCTGGAGACCTATCCGTCGGTCAGCTTCTACGTCCCCGACCTGTCCCCCCAGCACACCTTCCGCGCGCTCGGGTATGCCGAGGGCAAGGCACGCACCAAGGCCCGACGCCAGGGCGCCTACGTCCTCAACAAGATCCGCACCGCCCTCGGCAAGGCGGGCGTGGAGGACCCCGAGCCCTACCTGCAGTGGAGCGAGCCGCTGGCCGCCAACGAGCAGTACCAGCGCCTCGCCCGCGAGGGACGGGAGCGCTTCGCCGACGACGCCGCCTTCCGTGCCGCGACGCTGGACACCTCCCGCTGGGTGCTTGCGGGCAAGATCCCGGACGGCGGCGAGCCGACCGCCGAGCAGGCCGAGCTGGCGGTGGAGTACTTCCTGGACGAGCTGCCGTTCTTCGTCGACACCCCGGCGATCGTGGGGGAGGGACCGTCGGTGTTCGTCTACCACCAGCCGGTGGACTACCTCGCCCGGCTCTACCGCCACGAGCTGAGCCTGGTCCCCTCCGAGCACCAGGGATTCCTCGTGCTCAGCACCCCGGAGCCGCAGCCCGAGGACTAAGGTCGCGGGCATGGAGTTTCGATACCTCGGCAACAGCGGACTGAAGATCTCGGAGATCACCTACGGCAACTGGCTGACCCACGGGTCGCAGGTCGAGAACGACACCGCCAAGGCCTGCGTGCGCGCCGCGCTCGACGAGGGGATCACCACCTTCGACACCGCCGACGTCTACGCCAACACCAAGGCCGAGACGGTCCTCGGCGAGGCGCTCAAGGGCGAGCGCCGCGAGTCCCTGGAGATCTTCACCAAGGTCTACTGGCCCACCGGCCCCGGCGGGCACAACGACTGCGGTCTGTCGCGTAAGCACGTCATGGAGTCGATCGACGGCTCGCTGCGGCGACTGCAGACCGACTACGTCGACCTCTACCAGGCGCACCGGTTCGACACCGAGACGCCGCTGGAGGAGACGATGCAGGCCTTCGCCGACGTCGTCCGCCAGGGCAAGGCGCTCTACATCGGCGTCAGCGAGTGGACCGCCGACCAGATCCGCCAGGGCCACGCGCTCGCCCAGCAGCTGGGCGTGCAGCTCATCTCGAGCCAGCCGCAGTACTCCATGCTGTGGCGCGTCATCGAGGGCGAGGTCGTCCCGGCGTGCGCGGAGCTCGGCATCTCCCAGATCGTGTGGAGCCCGATGGCCCAGGGCGTCCTGTCCGGCAAGTACCTCCCCGGTCAGCAGCCGGCCGAGGACACCCGCGCCGGCCACGCGCAGGCGGGTCAGTCGATGAAGGACCTGATGCGCGACGAGGTGCTCACCGCGGTGCAGGGCCTCAAGCCGGTCGCCGAGCAGGCGGGCCTGACCATGCCGCAGCTCGCCGTGGCCTGGGTCCTGCAGAACCCCAACGTCGCCGCCGCCCTGGTCGGCGCCTCGCGCCCCGAGCAGATCAAGGACAACGTCAAGGCCGCGGGCGTCCGCCTGGACGACGAGGTCATGAAGGCCGTCGACGAGGCCCTCGGCTCGGTCGTCCAGCGCGACCCCGCCCAGACCGCGGCGCGGGCCCCGCAGGAGCGCCCCTGCTGAGCGCCCGCTGATCCGGTCCACCAGGCCGTATGTCGCCGCCCCCGGTCACCTCCGCCAGGTGACCGGGGGCGGCGCCATACCTGCCGGCCGTCCAGGACGGGTCAGGCGTGCTCGCGGGTGGGCGCGGGGTTCGACGCCGGGTCCGGCCCGCGCCGCACCCGCAGCTCGAACAGGCCCAGCACCACCGCGAGCGTCAGCAGGGAGACGAGCAGCTGGGGGCGGGTCTGCGGCAGCAGGCCCATCGCCACGACCACCAGCACGAGCAGCGCGAGCGTGACGTAGGACAGCCACGGGAAGCCCCACATCGGCACCGCCGGGCGCGGCTCGCCGGCCGCCTGCCCGCGCCGTCGCAGCACGATCTGCGAGACCGCGATGGCGACGTAGACGAACAGGATGACGGCGCCGTAGGAGTTGATCAGGAAGGCGAAGACCACGTCGGGGGAGACGACGGCCGCCAGGACGGAGATCCAGCCGACGAGGGTGCCGGCGACGATCGCGCGTCGGGGGACGCCGCTGCGCGACACCCGCGCGAACCACGGCGGGGCATCGCCGAAACCGGTGAGGGCGTAGAGCATCCGCGATGCGGTGAACAGCGCGGAGTTCAGGCAGGAGAGCACGGCGGTCAGGATGAGCAGGTTCATCAGGGTCGACACGCCGGGTATGCCGAGGGTGCGCAGCGCGGCGGCGTACGGGGAGACGGCGATCTCGGGGTCGTCCCAGGCCCGCACGGCCACGACGACGAGGACCGACCCGACGTAGAACGTGACGACCCGCAGCACGATGGTGCGCATGGCCTTCTCGACGGCGCCGCGCGGGTCCTGCGACTCGGCGGCGGCGATGGTGACGATCTCGGCGCCGGTGTAGAACGCGACGCAGGGCACCACCGCGGTGACCACGGCGACCCACCCGTGCGGCGCGAAGCCGCCGTGCGACCACAGCCCCGACAGCCCCGGCGTGGACCGCGGCCACAGCCCGGTGATCCACAGCAGACCGGCGGCCAGGAAGAGCACGATCGCGACGACCTTGATCGAGCTGAACCAGTACTCGAACTCGCCGTAGCTGCGTGCCGAGACGAGGTTGGTGGCGGTGAGGGTCACCAGCAGCCCCAGCCCGAAGGCCCAGACCGGCACCTGGGGCCACCAGCCGGCGAGGATCCGCGCCCCGGCCACGGCCTCGACGGCGACCACGATGACGAAGAAGTACCAGTAGAGCCACCCGACGACGAATCCGCCTCGCGCGCCGAGGGCCTCGCGGGCGTAGACGTAGAAGGACCCCACCACCGGGCGGCTCACGGCCATCTCGGCGAGCATCCGCATCATCAGCACCGTGATCACGCCCGCGACGAGGAACGACACGATCGCGGCCGGACCGGCGTGCTGGATGACGACGCCGCTGCCCACGAACAGACCGGCGCCGATGACCCCGCCGAGCGCGATCAGGTCCAGGTGGCGGCGCTCCAGCCCCTGGCCGAGCCCGCTGCCGGACACCCCCTGTCCGGGCGGGGTGGACGGGGGACGGGTCCAGCGGGTGGCGCCACTCGTGACCTGAGCCATGAGGCCTCCTCGGTGCGGGGCCCTTCGGTGGTCCCGCCGTGGTCCGTCCTTCCTACCCCGTCACGGTGGGTGATGGGGGATTGACACGGAGGGCGGTGTCAGGCCGGATGCCGAACCGCCCCGCACCCCCGCTCGCTCCGCGCTCCCGCACGCTTGCACGTCGAGACGCCTCGGTCACGAGGGGACCGGGGCGTCTCGACATACCTGCGCTCAGGACCGCGAGCGCCGGCCCGGGTGCTCGGGGCCCTCGTCGCCGTGGACCGCGTCAGCCGCGTCCTCCTCGCTGATGAGCACGCCCGCGAGGGGGCTGCCGCCACCGGTGCCGGCGGCGGTGATCCCGTCCTCGGCGTCCTTCTCGGCCGGGGTCTGCCCGGCTGCGGGCGCGTCCGCGGGGATGGGGCCACCCTCGCTGGCGCCCTGGCGGGTCTGGCTGGCCTCGCCCTCCGCGACGCGGGACTCGGCGTTGTCCCGCTCGTCGATGGTCTGGTCCTGGTCGCTCATGGCTGCTCCTCGAGGTCGGGTCCGGTGGTGCGGGCCCACCCTCTCACGGGGTCACCGGGTCGCGGCCGATCGCCGGTGGGCCCCGTGTCGGTGGGGCCTGCTTGGATGGAGGCACATCGAAGGGAGCGGCGCATGCGCCTGGTCTACGTCGACGACTCGGGGGCCGAGATCTCCGGGATCGTGGCCTACAGCTGGGTCGAGCTCGTCGACGGCGACTGGTCGATCGCGCTCGGCCGGTGGCTGGACTGGCGGGACCTGCTGTGGGAGCGGCACCAGATCGGCAAGGCCGTGGAGATCCACTCGACGAGCTTCGTCAACGGCCGCGGTCGCCCGAGCCTGAACGACGAGTGGAATGCCTCCAAGGCCCGACGGCGCGCGGTCTTCGTCCAGGGCCTGGACGCGATCGCGGGCGCCGGCTGCCTGCGGGTCGGGACCGTCTATGCCCGCACCACCGGGCGTCGCGGGGACTACCGCGCGGAGCGGCTGCGGGTCTACGGCGAGCTCGTGAGCGTGCTGGACGGACACCTCGCCGGCGCCGGGGAGCTCGGGATCGTGGTGATGGACGGCGACGGCACCGACACGGGCTATCTCGGGGCGCACCGGGCGCTGCGGCTGCGGACCCGGCGGATCGTGGAGGACCCGATGTTCCAGCACAGCTCGCGCAGCCAGTGGTTGCAGATGGCCGACATGGTCGCCTACTCGGCCTACCAGGAGATCCTGCAGGAGCCGGCCAAGGCCTTCGCGCACGGGTGGTATTCCCGGCTGCGGGAGATCGACGTGCTCGGTGGGCCCCTGGCCGTATGACGCCAGCGCGGCCGGGCGGCGGGCGCAGGGGAGGGGCCGCCCCGACTCGTGGCTTAGGGTGACCTCTTCAGCACGCCTGGTCCTCCCTCGAGTCCGACCAGGCGTCACCCGCAGCCGCAAGGAGCCTCATGTCTGTCGTCCGTCGTCTCGCCCGCCCCATGCTCGCCGCGATCTACGTCACCGGCGGCATCGGCCACTTCAAGGGCCTGGAGCACCACGTCCAGCTCGGCCGGCCGATCCTCGAGCCGGTGCGCACCACGGTCACGGACCTCACCGGCGTCGAGCTGTCCGACGAGCTGCTCGTCAAGGCCAGCGGCGCCGCGATGGTGGGCGCCGGCACGCTGTTCGCCCTCGGTCGGCTCCCGCGCCTGTCCAGCGCCGTGCTCGCCGCCACCATGGTGCCGACCACCCTCGCGGGGCACGCGTTCTGGAAGGAGACCGACCCGCAGGCCCGCCAGATGCAGCAGATCCAGTTCTACAAGAACCTCGGCCTGGCCGGTGGCGCCCTGCTCGGCATGGTCGACACCGAGGGCAAGCCCGGTCTGAAGCACCGCGCCCGCACCCAGGCCACCCTGACCCGCCGCGAGCTCAAGGCGCTGGCCGCCCAGGCCGCGCTCGAGGCCCGGCTGGCGGCCGCCAAGGCCCGCTGACCCTCCCGGGAGCGGGGTGGCCTCGCCGGAGGCCACCCCGCCCCACGAGCGGCCTGCTCCGCCTGAGGTGACCGACCCTCTTGCCGGGTCCTGACCGGATCCCCGGCTCCAGGCTCCACCCGCGCGTGCGGACGCTCCTGCCGGGCGGCGCGGCAGACGGTGGACCTCATCGCGGGCGTGGTCGGCTCCCCGGTGACGGTCGACCGCGACCTGCAGGAGAGGTCGTACGGAGAGGCCGAGGGCAGACCTCACGCCTGGCTCTGCGAACGCTCCCGGCCGCTGCCCGGGGTCGGGGAAAGGCTCCACCACGACGAGGGTCTCGCCGGCGCGGAGACGAGGTGGCAGCTGGCGCAACGGGCCCACCGGTCCATGGAGCGGTTGCTGAGCTCGGACGCGCAGCACCAGATCGTCGTCACGCACAGCGGCACGGTCACCTTCCTGATCGCCGCCTGGATCGGCGTACCCCTCGTGTCCGCCGGCCGCGCGGACTTCCCCGTCCGCGCGGGGAGCATCACCTGGTTGCGGAGGGACCCGGACAGCCACACCCACCAGGTCTGCCGCCTGGACGACCTCAACCACCTCGACCCGGCCTGATCCGGCGCGACGCCCGCCGGGTGCAGTGGATCGCGTCCGCCTCGCTGCAACGGCGGCCGTGGCCGGAGCGCCGCTGTTCGTCTACGACGCGTTGCAGGACGTCGTCACCTCGCGGGGATCGGCCGAGGACATCGCGGCCGCCGTCGTCATGGGGCTCGTCGTCGAGCTGCCTGCGGCGGCGGTCCTGATCTGGATCGGGCTCCAGGGATGGCGTCCCGGGCGACCGACCTGAGCGGGGGTCGGGGGTCGGCATACCCGCGCAAAAAAGCTGGACCCGTTTCCCTGCGTGCGCAGGACGGGTCCGCACGCCCAGGGTAGCCCCGACCAGCTGCTCCGGCAACCCCCCGGCCGGGAGCCAGGTGGCCCCGCCGCCCAGTCACGCACGGTAGCCTGGGGCCTCGTGCCGACCCACGCCGCCGCCCCCGCCCCGGACGAGCGCCAGACCCGACGCCTGCTCGTCTACCTCGCCGTGGCCCTGATCGCCGGGGGCATGCCCGTCCATGAGGTCGAGGCCGACGTCCGGCGTGCCGCCCGCCGCCTCGGCCACGCCGGCTGCCAGGTGCAGGCGCTGCCGACCGGCGTGGTCCTGTCGCTGGGGTACGGCTCGCCCGCGACCTTCGAGTCGGTGGAGGGACCGCTTCGCCTGGACCAGAGCGCCGAGGTCAACGCCATCCAGCGCGGGGTCGAGGACGGGGACCTGGACGCGACGCAGGCGCTGGAGCAGCTGGTGGCGATGCGGGCCCGGCCGCACCGCTACGACGTCCAGGGGATGTATGTCGGCGGGGCGCTCGTCGCCGCCGGCATCGCGATGATCCTGCAGCCCTCCCTGCGCAGCGTGGTGTTCTCGGTGCTGTGCAGCCCCCTCGTGGTGCTGCTCATGCGCTTCAGCTCGCGGCACCGCCTCGCGTCGATGATCTTTCCCTGCGTCGCGGCTTTCTGCGTGAGCCTGGGTGCCTTCTGGGCCGCCCAGCACGGCCTGCTCACCGGTCCCCTGCGCAGCCTGCTGCCGCCGCTCGCGGTCCTGCTGCCGGGCGGGCTGCTCGTGACCGGCCTGTCCGAGCTCGCGGCGGGGGAGATGGTGGCAGGGTCCTCACGCCTGATCTTCGGGGCGACGCAGGTGCTGCTGTTCTCCCTCGGCGTCGGCGCCGCCGCGGTGCTGCTGTCCGCCGACAGCACGATGCTGCTGAACGTGCGCGCCGACGACCTGGGCTGGTGGGCCGCGATCCTCGGCCTGCTGCTGCTGACCAGCGGGATGAGCCTGATGGAGTCGATCCCGCCGCACCTGGTGCCGTGGGTCCTCGCGATCCTGTCCATCACCTTCGGCGGGCAGGTGCTGGGCCAGGTCCTCGTGCCCAGCCCGTGGTTCGGCGCGCTGCTCGGCGCCATCGCCGCGAGCTTCGGCGCCCAGGTGGTGGAGGCGCTGCGGCCCGCCCTGCCGAGGCTCGTGGTCTTCCTGCCGAGCTTCTGGCTGCTGGTGCCCGGCTCGCTCGGGGTCATGTCCGTGACCCAGCTCGGCCTGGAGCCGGACCTCGCCGGGCCGACCCTGGGCCTGTCGATCAGCGTCCTGTGCGCCATCGCCATCGGGCTGGTCCTCGGGTCGAGCGCGGCGGCCGTGCTGATGCGCGTGGGACAGGCCTCGCGCCGGGGTCTGCGGACCACGACCGAGCTGCGCGACCGGCTGACCCGGTGGCCGATGGCGGGTCGCTGAGCGCGCTCAGTCCGCCGTGAGGGCGAGGACCCGGGCCGGGTCCTGCGCGGTGGTCACGTCGCCGCCGACGGCGCGCACCTCGAACGACACCCGGCAGCCGCCCTCCGAGGCCGGGTCGCCGGCCTCGAGCAACGGGGTGCCGACCTCCACCCGCTGCCCCGGCCGCACGAGCAGCCGGCGCGCGTGCCCCAGGACGACGTCAGCCGCGGGGGTGCCGGTGCGCACCCGCAGCGCGTTCGGGCCGTATGCCGGGCCCGGGGTCGTCGGCGTCGCGGGGTCCAGCACCACGCCGTCCACGCCGGACGTCACGACCGTGCCGCACGCCATCGCGATCTCCGTGCCGTGCCGGAATCCCTGGGTGCCGGGGCAGCGCGGGTCGTGCGGGCGGCCGCCGACGTCGGTGCACCCGTGACGCGCCACGACCGGCCACTCGTCACGCCACCACGCGGAGCGCCACCGGGGCGGACCCGCCCGCCCGACCGAGGAGCTCGCCACCCCGGCACCCGTGGGCGCAGGCGGGGCGTCGGGCTGGTGCACCTGAGGCAGCTGGTCGTCGCGGGCCGACGGCGGGACGTCACCCGGGAGGGTCACCTGCAGCGTGGACGGCCGGACGTCCGGCTGCGTCGGGCCGCACCCGCCCAGCACGGCGGCGAGCGCCACGAGCAGGGCGACCGTGCGCCTCACAGGTCCACGACCACCACGGTGACGTTGTCCCTGCCCCCCGCGTCGAGCGCGGCATGGACGAGGGCGCGAGCAGCGGTCCCGGGGTCTGCCTCACCGAGCAGCCCACCGATGGTGTCCGCGGACAGCTCGCCGTTGAGCCCGTCCGAGCACAGGAGCAGCCGACCCCGCGCCGGGACGCTGACGGCGTCCGGGGTGGCGTCGATGTCGCTGTCCCCGCTGAGGGCGCGCGTCAGGCGGTACTGCCCGGGGTGGGTGCGAGCCTGCTCGGCGTCGATCATGCCCAGCGCGAGCATCTCCTCGGCGACGTTGTGGTCGGTGGTCAGCAGCTGCAGCCGGTCGTCGTCGAGCAGGTACGCCCGGCTGTCGCCCACCCAGGCCACCGCCAGCTCCTCGCCCCGGCGCGCGGCCGTCACCAGCGTCGTCCCCATGCCCGCGTCCTGCGGCGAGGCGCGCACGTGGTCCAGCAGCGCGCCCCGGGCGCCCACGACCGCGTCGCGCAGCTGCTCGACGAGGGCCCGGTCCGGCGCCATCTCGGTCAGGGACCGGACCACCGAGTCCACCGCCACCCGGCTGGCGACCTCGCCGCTGGCGTGACCACCCATCCCGTCGGCCACGATCCAGAGGTCGTCGTGGGTGGCGTAGCAGTCCTCGTTGTGGTCGCTGACCCGACCCCGGTCGGACAGGGCAGCAAGGCGCGCGGACGTCGTCATACGCCGCATCCTGCCACGAGCGCCCCCGGCATGGCCGGACCTGCGGACTTCCAGGACCCCGGGGGCGTCCACCCCCGCGGGCCGGTCCACGGGGACGGTGCATCGCGCCCTAGCCTGGTCCCGTGGTGGACCGGAGCGAGCACGAGCAGGCCGACGAGCGGGGACCGCTGCCCGACGACCGGGTGCTCACGGTGCCCAACCTGCTGAGCGGACTGCGCATCCTCCTGGTCCCGGTCTTCCTGTGGTTGCTCCTGGTCCGGCGCGCCGACACCGCGGCGTCCTGGGTCCTCGTGGGCTCCGGTCTGACGGACTGGCTGGACGGCGTGGTCGCTCGTCGCTACGGTCAGGTCTCGCGGCTGGGGCTGGTCCTCGACCCGATCGCCGACCGACTCCTCGTCGTCTCGACCCTCCTCGGTCTGCTGCTCCGCGACCTCGTGCCCTGGTGGCTCGTCGCCGCGCTCGTGGCACGAGACCTGTGGGGTGTCGCAGAGCTGATCCGGCTGCGGCGGCACGGCCTGAGCTCCTTGCCGGTGACCTTCCTGGGCAAGGCAGCGACCTGCGCCTTGCTGGTGGCCTTCCCGCTGCTCCTGATCGGGGCGGGGGAGGGACTGCCGCAGCGGGGTGCTCTCGTGATGGGATGGGCCTTCGCGTGGTGGGGCCTGGGGCTGTACTGGCTCTCCGCGATCATGTATGACATCCAGGCGCAGCAGGTGGTGCGCGAACTCGGGGAGGAGCGCTGACATGCCGGCCACGTCGCAGCGTCCGCGTCGCCCGGACGAGTCCATGACTCTCCTCACCGAGATGATGAAGCGGCCCCTGGACCCGGCGTACGCCGCGGAGGCGGACCGCCGCCAGTCCGCCGGCCTGTCCCGCACGCCTCACGGGGTGACGCCCCGGGTGACGGTCGTGATGTTCCTCATCGGCCTGCTCATGGCCGGGGCGGCCACGGCCTTGCGGCAGCCCAAGGCCACCGTCGTCCAGCAGCGCTCGGCCCTCATCGGGCAGATCGAGCGTCGCCAGCGCGACGGCGACGCCATGGAGGCGCAGATCGCAGCCTGGGAGGCCGAGATCGCCGCCGCCCAGCGCCGTGCCCTCGACACCGGGGCGCAGCGCGACCTGGCCGGCCGGCTCGGTGCGGCCGAGATGGCCGCCGCCGCGACCGCCGTCTCCGGACCCGGCATCACCGTGACCGTCGACGACTCCCGGGACGCCGGTGCCACGCCGTCGGACACCGACGAGCCGGACCAGGGCCGCGTGCAGTCCGGGGACCTCCAGGCCGTCGTCAACGGGTTGTGGCAGGCCGGGGCCGAGGCCATCGACATCAACGGCAACCGCCTCACGGCCACCTCGGCGGTCCGGTTCGCCGGGGAGGCGATCCTGGTCGACTACCGACCCCTCACCCGGCCCTACCTCATCCACGCCATCGGTGACGCGGAGTCGCTGCGCTCCCGCTTCCCCCAGACGGAGGGCGGCCGTCTGCTCAAGCAGCTCGACGACCAGGTCGGCATCCGGCACACGGTCGTCGAGGAGCGCTCGCTGGGCATGAACGGCGATTCCTCCATCACCTTGCGCTATGCGCGCCCCGTCCAGCCGCTGGCGCGGCCGACGAGCACACCCGCCCCCGGCAGGACGTCCCGCACGGGGACGCCCGCCGCCACCACCCGCACGTCGGAGGTCCACCCGTGATCCCTGCCCTCGGTCTCCTGATCGGCATCGCGGTCGGGGTCTTCCTCGATCCAGCCGTCCCCCCGTGGCTCCAGCCCTATCTGCCGATCGCGGTGATCGCCGCCCTGGACGCGGTGTTCGGCGGGGTGCGCGCCGTGCTCGACGGGATCTTCAACGACCGCGTGTTCGTGATCTCCTTCCTGTCCAACGTGGTCGTCGCCGCCCTCATCGTGTTCCTCGGTGATCAGCTCGGGGTCGGCGCGCAGCTGTCCACCGGCGTGGTCGTGGTGCTGGGCGTCCGCATCTTCTCCAACGTCGCGTCCATCCGCCGACACCTCTTCCACGCATGAGGAGCCGCAAGAACCCCGCATCGCGGCGGCCCCGCCCGGGGGAGCAGGCGGCGGACGGCAGCGGTATGCCGACGTCTGGTCGCCCCGCCTCGACCGCTGCCCACGAGGAGGAGACCCAGCCGGTCCCGTCGTCGTCCGCCCCGACGGAGCCCCTGCCCGTCCAGCCGGGCCAGCAGGAGCAGGCTCGGGCGGAACCAGGTCGGGCGGGGCAGGCTCGGGCGGGGCAGCACGACGCCGCCCCGTCTGCCGGGCAGACCCGGCCGAACCGGGAGGCCCGGCAGTCTGGCGACGCCCAGGTCGCCGAGGAGGCGGGCAACGCCGAGACGCCTCTCCCGGGGCGTCAGGTCACGCCCGGGAAGACGCGCGCGCGGGGTCTCGCCGCAGCGCTGCAGCACGCGACCAGCCGGGCGCACCGGGTGACGTCCGCGGCTGCGCCCTCAGCAGCACCTCTGTCCACCCCGGCGGAGGCTGCGTCCGCGCAGGACGACGCCTCGCCGCGGCGGGCGACCCCACCGGCCGGTGACGTCGCGGCAGGCACGGGCCTGGCGCACCCGCCCGCCGATTCCCAGCCCACCCCAGCGCGGCCGGGGGACCGGGCCCGGGACGGTGCCGCTGGCCAGCTCGCCAAGGTCGGGCAGGCTGTCAGGGCGGCCCAACCGTCGCCCGCCGCGGTCCGGCGCGAGCAGGCCGCGCCGCGGGACGTCGAGACCGCTCAGGACGACGCGACCGCGCGGTCCACGGCGCCCCCGGCCCCGACGGACGCTGCCGCTCACGGCGAGGCGCCGGAGACCAAGACCCTGGGTGCCCCTGCTCACTCGGTCTCGGCGGACGCCGGAACCGGTGCCGCAGCGGGTGCCGTCGGAGGGAGGACGAGTCCTGCGGCGCCGGAGCGCGCGTCGGCCGGGCCTGCCAAGGACGGAGCTGCGTCGGCCGGGCCTGCCAAGGACGGAGCTGCGTCGGCCGGGCCTGCCAAGGACGGAGCTGCGTCGGCCGGGCCTGCCAAGGACGGAGCTGCGTCGGCCGGACCGGCGAAGGCTCGTCCCGCGCAGACCGACCCGGCGAAGGCTCGCCGGACGACGCCTCCGGTGGCGCCGGCACGACCCGATCCGGCCGCCGCCCCGGTCACGGCGGCCGCCTCGGCCCCGGCCCCTGCCTCGGCGACGGTCCCGGCCGTGTCCACCCCTGGGGCCTCCACCCCTGGGGCCTCCACCCCTGGGGCCTCCACCCCTGGGGCCTCCACCCCTGGGGCCTCCACCCCTGGAACGGCGACGCCCGCGCGCCCGGCGCCCCCGACGGACCTAGGAGCGACCGCTGCGCAGGAGGGGTCCGACGTGCCCCTCACCGACACCCGGACCCCCGTGGACGCCGCTCCAGGGGCGGCTGACGGGCCGTCGCGTCCCGCTCAGCGCGGATCCTGGTCCCGCCTGGCTCGGATGGGGCGTCCGCGCCTCACCAGGGCCAACCTCGCAGCCACCGGACTGGCCCTGCTCCTCGGCTTCGCGCTGGCGACCCAGGTGCAGTCCCAGAGCCGACGTGGGCTGGAGACCCTGCGCACCACCGACCTCGTACGCATCCTGGACGACCAGAACTCCCGGGCGGACCGGCTGGACGCAGACGCGCGCAAGCTGCAGGCGACGCGGGACGAGCTCGTCAACGGTTCGCAGCGGGACGAGTCCGCCGTCCAGGCCGCCAAGGAACGCCTCGACACCCTCTCCATGCTCGCGGGCACCGCTGCGGCGACCGGCCCCGGCGTCACGGTGACGGTCACCGACCCCAAGGGCAAGGTCGACGGGTCCCGGATCATGGATGCCGTGCAGGAGCTGCGCGACGCGGGCGCCGAGGCCATCCAGGTCGGCTCCACCCGCGTCGTCGCCAGCACCTGGTTCGGCGGGTCGGGAGGGGACGTGCAGGCTTCTGGGACCAAGCTCTCCTCCCCATACGTCATCAAGGCGATCGGGGACCCGGCGACGATGGACGCGGCCATGAGGATCCCCGGCGGGGTCGTCGAGAGCATGAAGCAGGAGGGTGCGGTGGCGACGGTCGCCCGTGCCGCTACGATCACCGTGGACGCGTTGGCGACGCCGACGCAGCCGCACCACGCTCAACCCGTGCCGGCCCCGACGACGGGGCGTGCTCCCTAGGGAGGACCCGTCGCCGCCGGACGCCATCCGACCCACACAAGGAGCGACATGTCGGAGCTGACCTACCCCGAGAACCTGCGCTACACCCCGGAGCACGAGTGGATCGCCGTCGACGGCGACCAGGCCAAGGTGGGTGTGACGGCCTACGCGCAGGACGCGCTGGGTGACGTCGTCTACGTGAGCCTGCCTTCCGTGGGTGACACCGTTGCCGCGGGCGAGTCCTGCGGCGAGGTGGAGTCCACCAAGTCGGTCTCCGACCTGTACTCCCCGGTCTCCGGCGAGGTCGTCGCGGTCAACGAGGAGCTGGACAGCACCCCCGAGACCGTCAACTCCGACCCCTACGAGGCCGGCTGGATGTTCACCGTCAAGGTGTCCGACCCCGCCGAGCTCGACAAGCTGATGGACGTGGAGGCCTACAAGGCCCAGCTCGGCTGACCGATAGTCTGGTGCCCGAGGCGCAATTCTCGTACGGTGTCACCCGCGGCTGCCCTCACCCTCGTGGGTGACCCGGGTGACACCGTCGACCTAGGAGGGACTCCCTGATGAGCAACCCGAGCCACTTCGAGGGGCCGACCACCCAGCAGTTCCACAGGGTCGGGTCTGAGCCGCTCGACGTCCTGCCCGACGTCGAGCGCGGCCTCACCACGCAGGACCAGGCGACCGTCGACGCCCTCCGGCCCGGCACGGCGCTGCTCGTCGTGCTGCGCGGCCCCAACACCGGTGCCCGCTTCCTGCTCGACGCCGACGAGGTGAGCGCCGGACGCCACCCCGACAGCGACATCTTCCTCGACGACGTCACCGTCTCCCGTCGGCACGCAGTCTTCGTGCGCGTGGGTGACACCTTCGAGGTGCGCGACGCGGGCTCGCTCAACGGCACCTACGTCAACCGCGAGCGCAGCGACGCCGGCCGTCTCCAGGCTGGCGACGAGGTGCAGATCGGCAAGTTCCGCCTGGTGTTCTACGCCCCGTCCTCCCACTGATGGGGTCGGACGCCCAGCCTGCACGGACGCTCACCATCGGGGCTGTCGTCGCCGAGCTGGCGGACGACTTCCCGGACCTGACCATCAGCAAGGTGCGATTCCTGGAGTCCAAGGGGCTGGTCGCCCCGGAGCGGCGGCCGTCGGGTTATCGCGTCTTCCGGTCACAGGACGTGGAGCGGTTGCGCTACGTCCTCGCGGCGCAGCGCGACCGCTTCTGGCCGTTGGAGGTCATCAAGGACGCGCTCGAGGCCATGGACCGGGGGGAGACGTCGGGCGCGGCGGGTGAGGACGGCCTGACCACGGCGCCCGACCCCGCGGGCGGTGACCGGCTCGACGTGCTGGTCGTCCCCGGCGGCGCCGGTCTGCGGCTCAACGCACGCGAGCTGTGCCGGGCGGCCGCCATCACCCAGGCGACGCTGGAGGACCTGATCGGCTACGGGTTGGTGCGCGCGACCTCCGCCGGCCGGTACGACGAGAACGACCTCGCCGTCGCCCGCGCCGCGAGCCGCCTGGCGACCTACGGGCTCGAGGCGCGACACCTGAGATCCTTCCGCACCGCCGCGGACCGGGAGATCGCCCTCGTCGAGCAGGTCCGCGGACCGGCCTCGCGACGGGGGACGCAGGAGGATCCCACCGCGGAGATCCTCGGTGCCTGCCTGTCCCTGCACGCCGCGCTGGTGCGCGGCGGCTTGACCCCCTGAGGCGAGGTCCGGACGGTACGGTGGCCGGGTGAAGCCGCTAGAGGTGCTCGGGGTCCGGGTCGAGATGCCGACCAACAAGCCCATCGTGCTGCTCAAGGAGACCGGGGGCAGGCGATACCTGCCGATCTGGATCGGCGCGGCCGAGGCCAGTGCCATCGCCTACGCCCAGCAGGGGGTCGAGCCGCCCCGACCCCTCACCCACGACCTGTTCGTCACCACCATCGGGGCGCTGGGACGCACCTTGAGCCGGGTGGTGATCGCCTCTCTGCAGGACAGCTACTTCCACGCGACGCTGGTCTTCGACGACGGCACCGAGGTCGACGCCCGGTCCTCCGACGCGATCGCGCTGGCGCTGCGGTCCGGCGCCGAGGTGGTGACCACCGAGGCGCTGCTCGCCGACGCCGGCGTGCTGCTCTCCGAGGAGGAGGACAGCGACGACCAGGGCGGCGAGGGAGCACCCGGCCGCGCCGAGGACGAGCTGGAACGTTTCCGCGAGTTCCTGGACCAGGTAAGTGCGGAGGACTTCGAGGGCTTGGAGGGTCAGGGCCCGCGCGAGGCCCTCTGACCCGTCCGGCGGTGCACCGCCGCCCCAGGACGCCCGAACGGGTGGATCGACGGGGCGTCCGAGTTGTCCGGCCCCGTCCGATGGTGTCCGGTTGCCACGCGGACCTGCTGGTCAGAGTGCCTGCGACACGCCTGCGGCAGGGGGGCCGTGGTGATTGACGCCCCACCGACCGGGCCGTACCGTCGAGACGACGTTCGGCCCGGACCCGCGATCCTCGCGGTGCCGCTCCAGGGCCGCGGAGCGCGAGGGAGGGATCGTGGGCCCGGAGCACATCGACAGGCTCGTCGATCCGGTGCTGCCGAGCACCCGACCTGCGCAGGGCCTGCTCTTCGACGACGACCTGCCCGACCTGTCCGACGACGTCGGGTATCGCGGGCCCACCGCCTGCAAGGCCGCAGGCATCACCTACCGGCAGCTCGACTACTGGGCCCGCACCGGTCTCGTCGAGCCCTCCGTGCGCGGCGCCACGGGCTCCGGCACCCAGCGACTGTACGGCTTCCGCGACATCCTCGTGCTCAAGGTGGTCAAGCGGCTGCTCGACACCGGGGTCTCCCTCCAGCAGATCCGGGTCGCCATCGACACGCTGCGCGAACGGGGCGTGGAGGACCTGGCGCAGATCACCTTGATGAGCGACGGCGCCTCGGTCTACGAGTGCACCTCGGCGGACGAGGTCATCGACCTGGTCCAGGGCGGGCAGGGCGTCTTCGGGATCGCGGTGGGTCGGGTCTGGCGCGAGATCGAGGGCGAGCTCGCGGCGCTGCCCTCGGAGCGCTACGAGGACGAGGACGTCGACGGGGCGACCGCCGCGGTCAAGGCCTTCCCCGGCGACGAGCTCGGCGCCCGCCGCCGCGCCCGCCACGCCGGCTGAGCCGCGCCCACGAGCACGGCGCGCTCACCGTGACCGTCGCCTCGGACCGGCATCCGGGCTGCATCGGCACGACCCCCGACCGGCGTGCCCCTGGCCGGACCGGGTGGCTGCGGCCCCTGCTAGGGTTGGCCTGCTGATCACCTCACGTGGGAGAGCTCCCGCGACGTGAGGTCGTCCCGGTCGCAGCGCCGCGGGGGACCGACCGTCGGCAGGACGCCGAAGGGGCAAGATCCCCGTAACCTCTCAGGCACCCGGACCACGTGGGCAGGCATCTTGGAGGCGCGGTCCCACCTGTGCCGACTGGAGGGGGCGGTCCGTCGCGTCGACGGCCGTTCACCATCGTCTGCCACGAGGAGCTCGCCGTGAGCGCTGACACCCCCACCACCGTGCCGGAGTTCGTCTCCCGCCACATCGGCCCGCGCGCGGACGACGTCGCGCGGATGCTTGAGGTCATCGGCCAGCCCAGCGTCGAGGAGCTGATCGCCAGGACCGCGCCCGCCGCCATCCTGGGCGGCCCGTCGCTCGCGCTGGAGGCCGCGCCCACCGAGCAGGCGGTCATCGCCGAGCTGCGCGCCATCGCCGACCGCAACGAGGTCAAGACCTCGCTCATCGGACTCGGCTACTACGGCACGATCACCCCGCCGGTGGTCAAGCGCAACGTGCTGGAGAACCCGGGCTGGTACACCGCGTACACGCCGTACCAGCCGGAGATCTCGCAGGGCCGACTGGAGGCCCTCCTCAACTTCCAGACCATGGTCAACGACCTGACCGGCCTGGACGTCGCCAACTCCTCCCTGCTCGACGAGGGCACCGCCGCGGCCGAGGCCATGACGCTGATGCGGCGCTCGTCCAAGGCCCCCAAGGACGCCGTCCTGGTGGTGGACCAGCAGGTGTTCCCCCAGTCCTACGCCGTGATCGCCTCCCGGGCGCTGCCGCTCGGCATCGAGGTCGTCCGCACCGACCTCACCGGCGTGACCACGGCCGACGAGCTCACCGCCGCCGCGGGTGACAAGGCCGTCTTCGGCGTCGTCGTGCAGTACCCCGCCGCCGACGGCGAGGTGCGCGACTGGCGAGCCCTGTGCGAGGCGGTCCACGCCGGCAAGGGGCTGGTCACCGCCGCGACCGACCTGCTCGCGCTGACCCTGCTGACGCCGCCCGGCGAGTGGGGGGCGGACATCGCCGTCGGCAACTCCCAGCGCTTCGGTGTCCCGATGGGCTTCGGCGGTCCGCACGCCGGCTTCATGTCGGTCAAGAAGGGCCTCGAGCGCTCCATGCCCGGCCGTCTGGTCGGCGTGTCCGTCGACGAGGCGGGCGACCCGGCCTACCGCCTGGCCCTGCAGACGCGCGAGCAGCACATCCGCCGGGAGAAGGCCACGTCCAACATCTGCACCGCCCAGGTGCTGCTCGCGGTCATGGCGAGCATGTATGCCGTCTGGCACGGCCCGGCCGGCCTGCGCGCCATCGCCGAGCGGGTGCACCGGCACGCCGCCGCGGCCCGCAAGGCTCTCGTCGCCGCCTCGGTCGACGTCCGCACCGAGTCCTTCTTCGACACCCTCACGGTGTCGGTGCCCGGCAAGGCCGACGAGGTCCTCGCCGCGGCGCTGGCGAAGGGCATCAACCTGTGGCAGGTCGACGCCGACACCGTCCAGGTGTCCTTCGACGAGACCACCGACCGCGACCAGGTCGAGGCCGTCGTCGAGGCCTTCGGGGCGCACTTCTCCGGCACGGTGGCCGCCGACTTCGAGGCCGGCTGGGCCCAGGACCTGGTGCGCACCAGCGACTACCTCACCCACCCGGTGTTCAACTCCTACCGCTCCGAGACGGCGATGCTGCGCTACCTGCGCCGCCTGTCCGACCGCGACTACGCGCTGGACCGCGGCATGATCCCGCTCGGCTCGTGCACCATGAAGCTCAACGCCACCACGGAGATGGAGCCCATCACCTGGCCGGAGTTCGCCTCGCTGCACCCCTTCGTGCCCTCGTCGCAGTCCGAGGGCTCGCGCAAGATCGTCGCCGACCTGCAGCAGTGGCTCGTGGAGATCACCGGCTACGACGCCGTGTCCGTGCAGCCCAACTCGGGCGCGACCGGTGAGCTCGCCGGCCTGATGGCGATCCGCTCGTACCACCGGGCCAACGGACAGGACCAGCGTGACGTGGTGCTGATCCCCTCCAGCGCCCACGGGACCAACGCCGCCTCGGCGGTGATGGCCGGCTTCAAGGTGGTCGTGGTGAAGTCCACCGCCGAGGGCTCGGTCGACATGGAGGACCTGCGCGGCAAGGTCAAGGAGCACTGCGAGGTGCTCGCCGGGATCATGGTGACCTACCCGTCGACGCACGGCGTCTACGAGGACACCATCGTCGAGCTGTGCGAGCTGGTCCACGAGGCCGGCGGTCAGGTGTACGTCGACGGCGCCAACATGAACGCGCTCGTCGGTGTGGCCCGTCCGGGCAAGTTCGGGGCCGACGTCTCGCACCTGAACCTGCACAAGACCTTCTGCATCCCGCACGGCGGCGGCGGCCCCGGCGTCGGCCCGATCGGTGTGCGGTCGCACCTGGCGCCATACCTGCCCAACCACCCGCTCGCCCCCGAGGCCGGCCCGGAGACGTCCAGCGGCCCGTCGGTGTCCGCGCCGTACGGCTCCGCCTCGATCCTGCCGATCTCGTGGGCCTACATCCGGCTCATGGGTGGTGAGGGGCTGCGTCGCGCCACGCTCGCGGCGGTGCTCAACGCCAACTACATCGCCGCTCGCCTCGGCGAGCACTACCCGGTGCTCTACAGCCAGGACGGGCTCGTGGCGCACGAGTGCATCCTCGACCTGCGCGGCATCACCCACGACACGGGTGTGAGCGTGGACGACGTGGCCAAGCGCCTCATCGACTACGGCTTCCACGCGCCCACCATGTCCTTCCCGGTCGCGGGGACGCTCATGGTCGAGCCGACGGAGTCCGAGGACAAGGGTGAGCTGGACCGCTTCTGCGACGCGATGATCGCGATCAGGAAGGAGATCGACGATGTCGCGTCCGGTGCGGTCAGCCCGGAGGACTCGGTGCTGCGTCACGCGCCGTACACCGCGGAGTCGCTGGTGGGGGAGTGGAACTACTCCTTCGACCGCAAGACCGCGGCCTTCCCGGCCGGGGTCGACCCGCGCTCGAAGTACTGGCCGGTGGTGCGTCGCATCGACGGTGCTTTCGGCGACCGCAACCTGATCTGCACCTGCCCGAGCCCCGAGGCCTTCGAGGACTGACGACCAGCGCGAGGATCCGAGGGAGGAACGACCGAGGCCCGCAGCGCCGAGGAGGTCCGACCGTCGGGTTCGAGGACTGACGACCAGCGCGAGGATCCGAGGGAGGAACGGCCGCGGGTCTGGGGCCGGCCACCGTGAGGTGGCCGGCCCCAGACGTCGTTCCGAGGTCGCCCAGGGTGGCGCGGTCAGTGCCGCGGGCGGTGAAATCCCCTGGTGCGCGGCCGGACCGATCGCCATACTGCCTGCATGCCGACGATCTGGCCGATGCGCCGCGGGGACCTGCTGCTGCGCGATGCCACCGCCGAGGACGTCGAGCAGCTCCTGACGTGGCGCAACGAACCGGTCGTGAACCGTTGGATGATGCGCACCCACGTGGATCCGGAGGAGTTCCGTCGCGACTGGGCGGCGGTGGCGGGCAGCGACCGTGATCACTCGTGCGTGGTCGAGGTCGACGGGCAGCCGGTGGCGATGGGCTTCCTGGAGATCGACGGGGCCGGGCAGCATCCGCAGACGCCCCGCGATGTGGAGGCCCTGCTGGGCTACCTGGTCGAGCCGCGGTGGCAGGGTCGGGGCATCGCGTCGGAGCTGGCCGCGGGGCTGGTCGAGGCGGCGTTCGACCGGCTGGGGCTGCGCCGGGTCCGGGCGTACTGCAACCGGGACAACCTGCCGTCGGCGCGGGTGCTGGAGAAGGCCGGCCTGCGCCGCGAGGAGCACACGGTTGCCGACTGCTGGCACGCGGAGCGTGGGTGGGTCGACGGCTACGGCTACGGGATGCTCGCCACCGAGTGGCGTGGTGAGGTCACCGGTCTGCCGGAGCTGCGCGACTCGAGTGCCAGGGTGCCGCCCCGGCGGCCGTTGCCGACACCTGTGGCCGGTCTGGGGTTGTGGCGCACGCAGCGGCTGGAGCTCGGCCCGGCCCGGGAGCGGGATGTCGCGCAGATCCTCGCCTGGCGCAACCTGCCGCAGGTGGGGGAGTGGCTGCTGGAGGCGACGACCGACGAGTCGGTCCTGCGCAGACGACTCTTCGACCAGGGGCCGGCAGAGCACCGGTTCGTGGCCAGGCTGGACGGCCGGGCGGTCGGGCTCGGGTTCGTGATCCGTGGGGACGCCCCGGGTCAGCCGGGCGGACCGGTGCAGGGGGCGGAGGCGGAGATCGGCTACTGCCTCGACCCGGCGGTCACGGGCATCGGTCTGGGTCGTGAGATTGCTTGCGCCGCAGCTGATCTCGCCATCGGTGAGCTCGGGGTGCGACGGGTTCGCGCGGGTCTGTACGCCGACAACCTGGCCTCCGCGCGCCTGCTGGAGGGGATCGGCATGCGCCGGGAGCAGCATGGCGTCCTGGACTCCTGGCACCCACGGCACGGGTGGGTGGACGGAGCGTCCTACGCAATCCTCGCGCCGGAGTGGCGCGCCTGACTGAGCTCAGAGGGCGTCGGCCATCGTCACCACCTGGAGGGTGGAGCCGCGCTGCCCGCGCGCCAGCCGTACCTGGGCGGGGATGCGTTGGCGGAGCTCGGCGACGTGGCTGATGATGCCGACGCTGCGGCCGCCCTCGCGCAGCCCGTCGAGCACCTCCATGACCTGCTCCAGGGCGGTCTCGTCCAGGGTGCCGAAACCCTCGTCGACGAAGAGCGTGTCCAGGTCGATGCCGCCGGCCTCGGCCCGGACGGCGTCCCCGAGGCCGAGCGCCAGGGCCAGGGAGGCCATGAAGGTCTCACCGCCCGAGAGGGTGGCGGTGTCCCGGGCCTTGCCGCTCCAGGCGTCGACGACCTGCAGCCCGAGGCCGCTCTTCGCACCCCGCGCGGCCAGCGCGTCGGAGTGCCGCAGCTCGTAGCGCCCGTCCGTCATGTGGCGGAGCCGCTCGTTGGCGAGCACCACCACCTCCTCCAGGCGGGCGGCAAGGACATAGGTGGGCAGGCTCATCCGTCGGGCGTTGTTGCTCCCGCTGCCGGCCACGGTGTCGGCGACCTCGCGGATCACCTCCGCCTGGTGCACCCTGGGGCCCAGCTCGGCGAGGGTGGCGCGCACCGCGCGGCTGTGCCCGGCCAGGGCCGCGACCGCCTGGTGGGCAACGCCGGCCTGCTCCGCCGCCCGCCGGGCAGCCGCCCGCGCCTCGGCGAGGGTGCGGGACTGTGCCTCGAGGTCGGGCTCCGGGAGCCGGGCCGCCTCGACGACCTCCGGGTCGTCCAGGACGAGCGTGGCCTCGTGCAGCGCGCGGTCATGACGGGCGATCTCGTCCTGCAGCTCACGTCGCCGCTCAGGTGCCAGTGCCGCTGCCCGCACGGCATCGGCGTCGGCGAAGTCGCTCTCCGTCAGCCGCTCCCGCAGGATCGCTCGCGCCTCGGCCAGCTCGGCGTCGGCCCGGGCTGCGGCGGCGGTGCGCTCGACCAGCCGGTCCAGGGCGCGCTGGGCCGTCACGACGGCGGTGAGGGCCGGGCGCAGCCGGTCGTCGGTGGGGGGCTCGGCACGCGGCCCGGTGGGCGAGACGTCCAGCCCGAGCGCAGGTATCTCGGTCAGCTCGTCGAGCAGCCGCCAGGCGTCGAGCCGCTCGCTGTCGGCCCGACCGCGGTGCAGGTCCACCCCTGACCGGGCCGCGGCGAGGGCCGCCGTGGTCCGGCTGACCGACTCCTGGTGGCAGGCGACCGCAGCCTCCTGGGCCCGCAGGGCGGAGGTGGCCTGCGCCAGGCCGGTGGCTGCGGCCTGCGCGGCGTCGTGGTCCCGGCGGGCGGCGTCGAGCCGGCGGCCGACGTCGGCCGCGTCGGAGACCTCGAGCGCGGCCAGCCTGGTGGCGAGCTCCTCGGCGCGCGTCCGGCGGGTGGCGCGAGCAGCCTCCAGAGCCGCGGCCGCGGCAGTCTCTGCCGTCCGCCGCGACGCGAGCCTGCGCTCGGCCTCCTCGATCTGCTCGGGCGGGACGAGGTCGCCGTCCTCGGCGACCGCCGGCGCGGGGTGCTCCGCCGAGCCGCACACCGGGCAGGGCTGCCCGGGCTGCAGGGTGCGGGCGAGCTCGGCGGCGAGGCCGGCCGCGCGACGGGTGTGCAGGTCGACCAGGGCCTGCTGGGCGGTCTCGCGCTCCTGCGTGACCTCCGTGAGGCGCGACTCTGCCTGGTCCACCCGCACGTCATCGGACGCCAGCGCGGCGATCCGCGCGGCGGCGTCCTGCAGGGCGTCGACCCGGGCGCGCCGGACCGGCTCGGACCGTGCCGTGTCGGTCAGGTCGGTCAGGGTGGCCCCCAGGGCGATCACCTGGTCCTCGGCCGCGGTCAGGGAGTCCTGCGCCTGCTGCACCGCTGCCTGGGCGGCAGCGACGGCAGCGACGCTCCGGACGGACTCCTCGGCCGCCGCGCGTGCGCGGGTGACTTGCGCGCCCAGGCGGGTGGCGATCTCGGCGGCCCGGTCGAGCTCCTGCCGGGCCGCCGTCACGCGCTCCGGATCCGGGATCGCCGCCTCATGGTCCGGGGCGGCAGCGACGCCCAGTCGGTCGGCCAGCCCGGGCGGGAGGTCGGTGACGGCCTGAGTCAGGGCAGACCCGGCGACGGCCAGGTCCTGCTCTCGTCGCGAGACCGCGGTCACGTGCGGCAGCAGCTCGGCGGCCGCGGCGGCCAGCGTCACCTGGTCGCGGTCCCGGGCCACCTCGTCGGTCCGCGCCTCCAGCGCGGCGCGGGTCTGCGCCGCGCGAGCCCCCTTGGCCCGGGCGGCAGCTGCCCGGCGCCCCGCCTCGTCCGCCGTGGCAGCCTCCTGCTGCCGGCGGTCGGTCTGCGCAGCCGTCGTCGTGAGCACCTCGGCGAGGGCGGCCGCGTCCCGCTGCAGCCGGGTGAGCCCCTCCTCCAGCGCCGCGGGGTCGGTCATCTCCGGGTCGAGCAGCCGCAGCGTGGGGGTCGAGGTGCCGGGACGGTCGGGTGGCTCCGTTCCCGGGCCGTGAGCTGTGTCGGGCCGAGCGCCGAGCTCGGCCGTGCCTGTCCGGTCCGGATCGTCGTGGCCCGCGTCGCCGTGGACGTCGTCGTCCTGGCCCGCCTCGACGTGGCCGGCGCCGTCGTCGTCCCCTGCGACCCCGCCGGAACGAGCGGGATCGGTGTCGGTCGGTTCCGGATCGGTCCCACCGCCGGCGGCGAGCGGGACGTCACCGGCGCCGGCGGGCGCCACCTGCAGCAGCGCGTCGGCCGCGTCGTTGACACGGGTCAGGTTGGTGGACAAGGTGATCCGCGCCTGCTTGACGTCGGCCTCGGCATCCCGGCGGCGGGCCTCCAGCCAGCGCTGCAGCGCCTCGAACCGCCCGGTGTCGAACAACCGCTGCAGGATCGTCGCGCGGTCGTCGGTGCTGGCCCGCAGGAACCGCGCGAAGTCGCCCTGCGGCAGCAGGACCACGGTGGCGAACTGCTCCAGGCCGAGGCCGAGCACCTCGCGGACGATGCCACCCACCTCGTCGGCGCGTCCCGATCCGCGGTCGGCCCAGGCCCCCTCGACCAGCTCGGTCAGCACCACCTTGTGCTGCTGCCGGGTGGTGCCCGAGCCGCGCTTCTTGGGACGCTCGAACTCCGGCGATCGCTCGATCCGGAAGCGCCGGCCCGCCGCGGACCACTCCAGCTCGACGAGGGGCGTGGCCTGGGGGTCGGCGTGGTCCGAGCGCAGGGCGCCCTTGGGACGGGCGCCGGGGACGTCGCCATACAGGGCGAAGCAGACCGCGTCCAGCAGCGAGGTCTTGCCCGCCCCCGTGGGCCCGTTGATCAGGAACAGCCCGCTCTGCCCGAGCGCGTCCAGGTCGACCTCGACGGTGCCGGCGAAGGGACCGAAGGCCGTGGCCCGCAGGTGGTGGAGCCTCATCGCGCGCCCTCGCCGCTGGTCGCGACGCGCACCGCCTCCAGGGCCTCGCGGACCACCGCCTGCTCCTCGGCGGAGGGTGCGGCCCCGGCCCGCACGTGCTCCAGGAAGCCGGCCACGAGCTCCCGGTCGTCGGCGACCCGCACCCGGGCGGCATAGCTCTGGCGCTCCCGCGGCTCGGCGCCCGCAGGCTCGAACTGCAGGGACAGCGTGCGGGGGAAGCGGGCCCGCACCTTGTCGATGGCGTCCAGGGGCCGCACCGGGTCGGTGAGGGTCACCTGGCAGTAGGCCCGCTCCGCGTCGCGGTGAGCAGGATCGGCGAGGAGCTGCTCGAGGGTGCCACGCAGGACAGCCAACGGGGTGTGCACGGGCGCCTCCACCGCCTCGACCCGGACCTGGCCGCCCCGGGCGTCTCCCAGGTCGACCAGCCAGCTGGACTTGGTGTGCCGCGCCTCCGAGAAGCTCATGGCCACCGGCGATCCGGAGTACCTCACGTGGTCGGCGAGGGCCTGGCGGCCGTGCAGGTGGCCCAGCCCGACGTAGTCCGCCTCGGCATACAGAGCCATGGGCACGTCCCCCACGCCGCCGACGGCGATGTCGCGCTCGCTGTCGCTGCTCTCGCCGCCGGTGACGAAGGCGTGCGAGAGCACCACCACCGGCCCGGGGTGCCGCTCGGCATCACGGGCCACCCGCGCGAGCGCCGACGACAGCACCCCGTGGTGGGTGCGCTCGACCGGCGGGCCGTCGCCCTGCAGCTCGGCGGCGACGACGGAGGGCTCGAGATAGGGCAGCGCGTAGATCCTGGTGCCGCCCACCTCGATCGGGCGGTGCAGGTCGGCCACGGTGGTCCGCAGGTGCACGCCGGCCCGCTCCAGCAGCCGCCCGCCGAAGCCCAGCCGCACGGCCGAGTCGTGGTTGCCGCTGGCGAGGACCACCTGGGCGCCGGCGTCGGTGATCCGGGCCAGCGCGTCGGACAGCAGCGCCACGGTCTGCGGGGCGGGCAGCGCCCGGTCGTAGACGTCACCGGCGACGGCCACGACGTCGACGCCCTCGGAGCGCACCACGTCCACGAGGTGGTCGAGGTAGAGCTCCTGGGCGGGGAGCAGGCCCACCTGGTGGAAGGAGCGGCCCAGGTGCCAGTCGGAGGTGTGCAGCATCCGCATGGTCCCCACGGTAGGAGGGAGCACCGACAGACCCGGCGCGCGGACCCGGCGCGTCTGTCATGCGGGCATGACGCGCCGGTAACCGTGAGCGTGTGGTCCCCTGACCGGCATGGGTCAGGAGATCACCGCCGGCATCAACGCCCGGGAGCACCGTCAGCGCTATCGCGAGAAGGTGCAGCAGTGCGTCGACGTCCTCGAACGCATGCTGCGGCTGAAGGACTTCGAGACTAGCGAGCCGCAGGCGGGCCTGGAGATCGAGCTCAACCTCGTCGGCCCGGACCTGCGGGCGAGCATGACCAACGAGCTCGTCCTGACCCAGATCGACGACCCGATCTTCCAGACCGAGCTGGCGCGCTACAACATCGAGCTCAACGTCGATCCGGAGCCGCTGGCCGGTGACCGCGGGCTCGACCTGGAGGCCCACCTGCGCGAGCACCTGGACGCCGCCCGCTCGCGCACCGGCGACGTGGAGATCGTGACCGTCGGGATCCTGCCCACCCTGATGCCCGAGGAGCTCACCCGCGACGCGATCACCCCGAGCCCGCGCTACCTGGCGCTGGACGAGGCGATCATGGAGGCGCGTGGCGAGGACCTGCTGCTGGACATGGAGGGGCGCTCGGGGGAGCGGCTGACGACCTTCGTCGACACCATCGCCGCGGAGTCCGCGTGCACCTCGGTGCAGTGTCACCTGCAGGTGGCGCCCGTCGACTTTGCCGACACCTGGAACGCCGCCCAGGCGATCGCGGGGGTGCAGCTGGCGGTGGGTGCCAACTCGCCCTACCTCTTCGGCCGTCAGCTGTGGGCGGAGACCCGGATCCAGCTCTTCCACCAGGCCACCGACACCCGGCCGATCGAGCTGCGCAACCAGGGCGTGCGGCCCCGGGTGTGGTTCGGGGAGCGGTGGGTGACGAGCATCTTCGACCTGTTCGAGGAGAACGTGCGCTACTTCCCGGCGCTGCTGCCGGAGATGAGCGACGAGGACCCGGTGCAGGTCCTGGAGTCCGGCGCGGCCCCGGTGATGTCCGAGCTCACGCTGCACAACGGCACGGTCTACCGCTGGAACCGGCCGATCTACGACACCGTCGCCGGCAAGCCCCACCTGCGGGTCGAGAACCGCGTGCTGCCCGCCGGGCCGACCGTCGCCGACACGGTCGCCAACGCGGCGCTCTACTACGGCCTGGTCAACGCGCTGGTGCGGCAGGAGCGACCGCTGTGGTCCAAGATGAGCTTCGCGGCCGCCAAGGAGAACTTCTTCGCCGGGGCCCGGCGCGGCTTCAACGCGCACCTGTACTGGCCCGGCCGGGGCGACGTGCCCGTCGACGAGCTGGTCCTGCGACAGCTGCTGCCGATGGCCGACGCCGGCCTGGAGGCCTGGGGCGTGTCCACCAAGGCGCGCGACCGTTACCTCGGGATCATCGAGGACCGGTGCAAGGCCGAGCGCAACGGCGCCTCCTGGCAGATCGCGTGCGTCGAGCGGCTCGAGGAGCGGGGGGCCAACCGTGACGAGGCCTTGCGGCGGATGCTGCAGCGCTACATCGAGCAGATGCACGAGGGCGAGCCGGTCCACACCTGGTCCCTGCCTCGCTGAGCGGCGGTATGCCGGAAGGGGTCTCCGACATACCGCCAGGACCTGGCGGGGTCACCCGGTCAGCGCGGGGCGGGCTGGTTCCACCGCTGGATCGACGGGGACCGCCGCTCGTAGCCGAGCACGCTGATCGAGCCCGCGTCGAGCTCGAGCTGGGCACCGAAGCGGGGCTCGGTCCGCAGCCACACGCTGGTGAGGATCCGCGTGGTGTGGCCGTGGCCGACGAGCGCGACGTCCTTGCCGTCGACGAGCAGCGGCATGACCCGGTCGATGACGGTCCGCACCCGGGCCGCGACCTGCTCGATGGACTCGCCGGGGGTGTCGCCGGGCACGACGCCGTCCTGCCACACGGTCCAGTCGTGGCCCAGCTCCTCGCGGATCTCGGCGGTCGTCCGGCCCTCGTAGCCGCCGTAGTCCCACTCGACCAGGTCCGGGTCGATCTCGGTGCCGGTGAGGCCGACGAGCTCGGCGGTGCGGCGGGCGCGCTCCAGCGGCGAGGTCAGGGCCAGCGCGAGGTCGAACTCCTCGAGCAGCACGGCCGAGCGCCGGGCCGCCTCCTCGCCGGCGGCCGTGAGCGGGATGTCGCTCAGGCCGGTGTGCTTCATCGCCTTGGACCACTCGGTCTCGCCGTGGCGCATCAGGACGAGACGGCCCTCGGGGACAGGGCGGCCGGGCGGGGCGTCGGGTGCGCTGGGCTGGGTCACGGTGGCAGGCTAGGCCGTATGACGACTCCAGGAAGCCCTGACACTCGCCGCACCGTCGACCTGGAGCGGACCTCGCTCGGGTCCTACACCGCGACCAACGTGCGGGGTGGCTCCCTGCGGGTGGGCAGCGGCGCGGACGCCGACTTCACGCCGGTGGAGCTGCTGCTCGCGGCGATCGGCGGGTGCACCATGATCGACGTCGACCACATCACCTCCCGGCGGGCGGAGCCCACTCACCTGCGGGTCACGGTGAGCGGGGACAAGGTCACGGTCGACGGGGCCGGGCAGATGACCGGGCTGACCGTGGCCTGGGACGTGGCCTATCCCGAGGGCCCCGAGGGGGACCAGGCGCGGGCGGTCCTGGACGACACCATCCGGATGTCGCACGACCGGCTGTGCACGGTGGGCCGCACGGTCGAGGTGGGCTCGCCGATCGGCAACGAGATGGCCTGACCGGCCGGTTGTCCACAGGTGTCGCGGCTCCGGGGAGCCGTCCACAGGTCACCTCGCCGCCCGGTCTGCCGCCTGCCGCGGCGCGTCAGACTGACGGCCAGGAGGTGGTGACCGATGAGCGGGTCGACGGTCGAGCAGGATGCGGTCCGGGAGCTGATGGGCGCCCGGCCGGGGGAGTGCGTGGTCTGCTACACGGGCCGCATGGTGGAGCGGTTCGGGTGCGACGGGTCCTGGCGGTGGGTGCAGACCTGGCGCGGGCAGTGCGCGCCCCGCGCCTGTCGGGTCGAGGGGCGGATGGCGGCCCGAGGCGCGAGCTGCGACTGCGAGATCCACCTGCGCGGCTACGAGATCGAGCCGCGGCTGCTCTCGGTCGCCTGGGACGGGCTCGTCGATGGCGCCCCGCAGTGCCTGGGTGTCAGGAAGGGCTCCACCCAGCCCTGCCGCCTGTGGCGACCCCCGGTGCCCGGCTGGTGGGCGACGACGACCCACCGGGGCCAGGCCTGAGGTCACTGCTGGACGTCGACCGGCCCCACGAGACCCTTGGTGGGGTCGGACGTGCCCACCCCGCAGTCGAACCCCGCCCACTCGGGCAGGGGGGCCTCGGAGCAGACCTGCCCGGAGACAACGGCACCGGAGCGGAGCTGGGCGCCCCCGGGCAGCCGCACGGTGGTCCCGTCGTCCGCCCAGGTCGTGCCGGTGGGGAGGACGAGGGGTGAGCCGTCCAGCTCGAAGCAGCCGCGCGGGTTCTGCGTCACCAGTCCGGTGACCCGCGTGGTGGGGCAGTCCCGGACCTCGCCGGTGTAGGTCACCAGCGTCTTGCCGTTGCGCTTGTCGGCGTCGGTCACCGGCGCCGCGCACGCGCTCAGCAGGGCCGCGCCGGTGACCAGGGTGGCCAGGGCGACGCGCAGCGGACGAGAGCTGGAGGGCACGCGCCGAGCCTAGTCTCAGGTGGGGGCGCCACGGCCGAGGGAGGCGACCGGCGTGGTGGCGCCCGCCCTGGTGGCGTCGGACGCGGCGGTCGCGTCCTCGTGTGGGGAGTCGGCCGGGCTGGGGTGCACCACGGCGTCGCCGAGGCGGGGGAGAGCCGCACGCATCCGGGTCTGGACTACGTGGGCGACCTCGTGCGCGTCGGCGAACGACAGGTCGGGATCGACCTTGACCCGGGCGGTCGCGTGCAGGGTGTGCCCGATCCAGCGCAGCTGGACGCGCGTGACCTCCAGGACACCCGGGGTGGTGGCGGCGGACTGGCGCGCGAGGTGCACGAGCCGCGGGTCCACGGCGTCCATGAGCCGGCGGCCGACCTGCACGACGGCCTGTCGGAGCACGCCGACGATGGCGACGGCGATGAGCAGACCGATCGCCGGGTCGGCCCAGGGCAGGCCGAGGGCGACGCCGGCCGCCCCGAGAACCACGGCCAGCGAGGTGAACCCGTCGGTGCGGGCGTGCAGCCCGTCCGCCACCAGGGCGGCCGAGCCGATCTGCCGGCCCACGCGGAGGCGATAGCGTGCCACCAGCTCGTTGCCGAGGAAACCCACGACCCCGGCGCCCGCGACAGCCCACAGCCCGGTGATCTCGCGCGGGTGCAGCAACCGGTCCACGGCCTCCCACCCGGCCAGCAGGCTCGACAGGGCGATCATCACGACCACGAAGACCCCGGCCAGGTCCTCGGCCCGCCCGTAGCCGTAGGGGTAACGGTCGTCCGCAGGCCGCCGACCCAGCCAGAAGGCGAAGAGCAGCGGGACCGCCGTCGCGGTGTCCGCCACGTTGTGCAGGGTGTCGCCCAGCAGCGCCACCGATCCGGTGAGCGCCACCACCACGCCCTGCAGCACCGCGGTGACCGCCAGCCCCGCGAGGCTGATCCACAGGGCACGTCGTCCCCGGGCGTCGGCCTCGAGGGCGTCGTCCACCTGGTCGGCGGGATCGTGGGAGTGGGCGCCGACGAGGTCGGAGAGGGCATGCCGGAGCCGGGCCGCGAGGCCGCCCCCGTGGGGATGGTGGTGATCGTGGTGATGGTCGTGAGGGTGGTGGTGACCCTCGTGGTCTGGGCCCCCGTGCCCGGTGTCACCGGGGGTGAGGTGGGGGTGCCCGTCGTGGGGGTGGTGGCCGCGGCTCATCAGCTCTCCTGGCGCCGGTAGTGGGCGGGGACGTCGTCCAGCAGGTGCTCCACGTGGCCGATGGTGTCCACGACGAGCTGGCGGACGTGGCCGTTCTCGACGCGATAGAGCACCGAGGAGCCCCGCCTGCGGGTGGTCACGAGCCGGGCCATCCGCATCCGGGCCAGGTGCTGGGAGACGCCGGGGACCGGGCGGCCGGTGAGGGCGGCGAGCTCGGAGACCGAGCGCTCCTCGTCGAGCAGGAGACCGGCCAGCTGCAGCCGGGTGGGATCGGCGAGGACCCGCAGCACCTCGACGGCCAGCGAGACCACGTCGTCGGACCAGACCGGCTCGTGCAGACTTGCGTGCATGCGCAAAGAATAGAACCGGGGTGGGGCGCGTGCCGACGCAGGGTGCGTCAGCGTAGGTCGGGCGCGAGCAGCTCGAAGAGCTCGTGGTCCTGATAACGGCCGTCGATGTGCAGGTACTTCGTGGCGCGCCCGTAGTGGCGGAAGCCGTTGCGGTGAAGCACCCGCTGCGACGCGAGGTTGTGGGGCAGCGTCCCGGCCTCCAGGCGGTGCAGGCGCCATACCTCCCAGGCCTGCACGCAGATCGCCCCCACGGCGCGGCTGGCCAGGCCACGGCCCGTGCGGTCCTCGGCGACCCAGTAGCCCACGCTCGCGTGCTGGGCGGCGCCGCGGACGATGGTGTTGAGGTTGATCCGCCCCGCGAGCTCGCCCTGGTCGTCGAGGATCACGTAGGGCGCCATCCGGCCGCCCTCCTGCTCCGCGAGAGCGTTCGCCACCAGCTCGCGCTGCCCGGCCTCGGTCCAGAAGCGCTCGGGCCGCCGCGGCTCCCAGGGGCGCAGGTAGTCCCGGTTGGCGACGGCGAGGTGGGTCAGCGCCGGGACGTCCGGCAGGGCCAGGGGGCGGATGACGGGGGCGGGCACGCCCACATCCTCGCAGGCGGGGGGCCTCAGCGGCGGGTCAGCAGCACCAGCACCTCGGCGTGCCTGGTCTGCGGGAACATGTCCACCGTGCGGGCGGCCGTCACCCGCATCCCAGGCATCGCGTCCAGGTCCCGGGCGAGGGTGACCGGGTTGCAGCTGGAGTAGACCACCGTGCCCGCTGGACCGGCGTCGAGCTGCCGGGCCAGGTCGGCACCGATGCCCCGTCGCGGCGGGTTGACGACGACCAGGTCCGGGCGCGAGTCCTCGTGCGCGGCGAGGGATCTCGCGTCGCCGTCCACGAATCGCGCTGCGCCCAGACCGAGCTCGGCGGCCGACCGACGGGCGGAGCGGATGGCCTCGGGCGACACCTCGATGCCGAGGACGTCGAGCTCGCGACTCGCGGCGCGGGCCCGGTGCGCCGCGTGCAGCGCGAATCCACCCACCCCGCAGTACAGGTCCCACATCCGCCGCGGGGCGGCCGCCTGGATCCAGTCGCCGGCCTGGCGGTAGAGCGCGTCGGCCATCGGCGTGCTGGTCTGGAAGAAGCTGCGGGTGCCCAGGTGCAGCACCACGTCGGCCACCGGCATCGGCAGGGTGTCCGCGTCCGTGAGCACGACCTCCTCGTCGCCCTCGAGCACGGCCGCGTGGGCGGGCTGCAGGTTGACCGACAGCACCCGCAGCCCGGGCAGCCGCTCCTGCAGCAGCGGCAGCGAGCGGCGCACCCGCCCGAGCTGGTTGGTCGAGCGCAGGACGACGCGGACCATGAGCTCACCCGCGGGGGAGGCGGTGACGAGCAGGTGCTTGAGCTCGCCCTGCCGCGCGGCGGCGTCATACGGCTGCAACCCGATCTCGGGGACCGCCTCGGCCAGCCGCAGCACCGCGTCGTGCAGCCCGGGCTCGTACAGACCGCAGCGGCGCAGGTCGACCCCGCGTAGGTCGCCGTCGAGGATCCCGAAGGTCGGTGCGGCCGTGGTGCCGCCGACAGCGAGCTTGGCCTTGTTGCGGAACCCGCTCTCGGGCGAGGCGATCGGGGGCAGCCAGGCGCCCTCCTCGACGTGCGTGCCCAGGATGCTCGCGACCGCGCGCTGCAGGTCGGCGAGCTGGTCGGCATAGGGCACCCCCATGAGGGTGCACGAGTGGCACCGGCCCGCGTCGACGTAGTCGCACTGCATGGGGTCAGGCTAGGCGTCCGGCCAGGCCAGCTGCTGCCTGCTGGTGAAGGATCGCTCGGTGCCGTCGACCGGGTCGACGAAGTCCAGGCGCCGCGCGAGCAGCCGCAGCGGGTCGGCGACGTCGTCGACGGCGTCCGGGAGCACCAGCGGATAGAGCGGGTCTCCGACGATCGGGATCCCCAGGGAGTGCAGGTGCACGCGCAGCTGGTGGGTGCGGCCGGTGCGCGGGGACAGGCGGTAGCGCGCGAACGACCTTCGCACCTCGACCATCTCGACCAGCGTCTCGGCGTTGGGCTCGGCGTCGGGGATCTCCCGGGCGGTCAGGACGCCGCGGTCCTTGACGAGGTGGCTGCGCACGACGAGGGGCAGCGCCAGGCCCGGGCGGTACGCCGCGATCGCCTCGTAGATCTTGCGGGGCACCCGCCGCTCGAACATCTGCTGGTAGGGCGCTCGCCAGCGCTGCTCGGTGGTGAGCAGCAGGACGCCGGCGGTGAGCCGGTCCAGGCGGTGGGCGGGCCCGAGCTCGGGCAGGTCCAGCATCCGGCCGGCCCGCACGACGACCGACTGGGTGACGTGCCGGCCGCGCGGGATGCTCGACAAGAAGTGCGGCTTGTCCACGACGACGATCCGCTCGTCCTGGTGCAGGACCGTGAGCTCCCCTGGCACCTCGGGCTCCTCGCGCAGGTCGCGGTGGAACCACACGAAGGTGTGCGGGCGGTAGGGCTCGTCCCCGGTCCACGGCCGTCCGTCGTCGTCGACGAATCGCCCTGCGGCCAGCATCTGCTCGACGTCGACCTCGCGAGGGAGCTTGTGCCGCAGCCACTCCCGCATCGTCGTCGGCGCCGGGTCGGGGGTCCGGTCCCGGTCGGGGGTGCGCACCCACGCCGCCTGGAGCCCGTGGCGGGGCGGCAGCGGCGAGCGAGGAGGCACCAGACCATCATCTCGCGGCTCGGCCCGGCTCTGCTCAGGGTCGGTGCCACTCGTACGGCGTCGTCGTGGTGATGCGCACGAAGCCCGACCGCTCCAGGATCGGCCGCGAGTCCTCCGTCGAGTCGCTCTGCAGCAGGGTGTGCCTGCGCTGCAGGGCCGAGCGGGCGCGGGCCGCGAGCAGCGCGCGATAGACGCCGCGCCCCCGCCACGCGGGCACGGTCGTGCCACCCCACAGCCCGGCGAAGTCCGTCCCCGCGACGGGCTCCAGCCGGCCCGTGCCCACCATGCGTCCGTCTGCCTCGGCCACCCACAGCTCCATGCCGTCGTCCAGGCAGAGCCGGTGCAGCAGGGCCTGCGCCATCCCGGGCAGGCCCTCGCCGAAGCCCTCCTCGGCGCACGCGCACATCGCCTCGACGTCGTCCGGCGAGGTCACCCGGCGCACGGAGATTCCCTCCGGCACCGGGGCGTCCGTGAGGGGCGCGGCGGGCCCCACCATCACGGATTCCGGCTCGCCCGGCACGAATCCCCGTGCCACCAGCGCGTCGTGGAGCCCGGGCGCGTGGTCGTGGCCGCGCGTCTTCCACTCCACGCGGGAGATCGACGGATCGTCGGCATACGGCCGGAAGGTCTCCTCGACGAGCTGCTCGATGCCCGCGACGTCCAGACCGCCGAGATCGCGATAGGTCACGAACCCGCGCCCGCCGCGGTAGACGCCCCAGGTCACCGGGCCGTGCGGCTCCTGCACGTCCGCCGAGGCGAGCTCGTCGCGCAGCTGGGCGTCGTAGCGGGCGAGCAGCTCGTCGCGAGAGGGGAGCTCAGGCTCGGGTGCGGTGGTGGAGACGTCGACCATGGCGTTCACCCTGGCAGCCGAGGTGCTGTGGGGCAACGGGTTTGTCGACCCGACGTCACCGGGCCCGGGTCGTGAAGGGGCGCACGGCGACCGGGGCGAGACGGTGTCCGGGCGAGCTGAAGCGCAGGTTCGCGACGCGGGTCCTGCCCGCGGAGCCGCTCGCCTCGACCATCCGGCCGGCGCCCAGGTAGATCGCGACGTGGTTGGTGATGCCGTCCGGCCCGGTCCAGAAGACGAGGTCGCCGCGCTGCCGCCGGGCGACGGGCACGTGCTCGAACCGCGCGGTGTAGAGCGCCTGGGTCGTGACGTAGCCCGGCGACTGGTGCCTGGTCACCGTGATCGGCTGGGGGTCGATGCCCGCGGCCGCGAGCGCGGCCAGCACCAGGCCCGAGCAGTCGTGCCCGAGGGCCTTGGGCCCGGCGCCGCCCCAGGTGTAGGGCGATCCCTGCTGGGCGACGGCATACCGGATCATGGCCTCGACGCGCTGGCTGCGCGTGGCGTTGGCGGGCACCGCGATCGACGGACGCCAGGCGTCGATCGTCCACGGCTGGCCGGTGCGCAGCGCAGCCCAGGTGCGCACGTCGACGATGCCGGTGGCCGGCAGGCCCGTGCGGCGCTGGAAGGTCAGGACGCGCCAGCGCGTGGTGTCGTCGTACACCTCGTGACGGGGAGCGAGTCCCACCGCCCGCTGGACCAGCGACACCTTGGTCCCGCACCAGCCCTTGCTCAACGCGACCCCGCCCGTGGCCGGCACGAGGCGGGTCACCGGCTGGAGGAACTGCGCCGCAGGGCGCCAGGGGGCCTCGCCCGCGCGGGCCGTGACGGAGGAGACGAGGGTGGCGGCGCCGGCGGCGAGACCGCTGACGAGGGTGCGACGGGTGATCACGGGGGCTCCAGGAGCGGTTGGGAGTCGAGGGCTTGTCGTCACTCAACGTATCCATCCGTGTCGGATGGGCTACTGGTGCGCGTGGGACTGCACCCACCTGGAGCAGCGCTCGGCCGCACGGCGCCGCCCCGCCGTGATAGTCAGGGAGCGAGGGTGGCGCCTCGCGCACCTCAGACCGTCCGCTGTCTTCCCGAGCAAGGAGCCGCCATGATCGCCATCACCGTCAAGTGGGACGTCAAGCCCGAGTACGCCGACCAGTTCCCCGAGCTGACGCGGGAGTTCACGCAGGCGTGCCGCGCCGAGCCGGGCTGCCTGTGGTTCGAGTGGTCCCGCTCGCTGGAGCGCCCGAACGAGTACGTCCTCCTCGAGGCCTTCCGCGACGCCGAGGCGGGCGCCGCGCACGTGCGGTCCGAGCACTTCGCCAAGGCGATGAAGGAGCAGGGGGCCTATGCGGCCTCCCGGCCCAGGATCATCTCCGTGGAGAGGGACGGCGAGGGCTGGGACGAGCTCGGTGAGATCGAGATGCCCGACGAGGGCTGAGCCGATCGCGGCGGGACTCCTCGTAACGATGCGTCCCGCTGCGAGCACTGCGTGTGTCCGGCAGGATCGGGGCCGACCCGACCCCCGCCCAGAGAGCAGGCCGAGATGCCCTCCCGCCCGGTGCACTTCGAGATCCACGTCGACGACCTGGAGCGAGCCAAGAAGTTCTACGGCGAGTGCTTCGGCTGGCAGTTCCAGGACTGGAGCGCGTTCGCCGGCGCGCCGTACGCCGGGTGTGCCACCGGTCCGGAGGGGACCTCGGGGATCAACGGGGCGCTCATGCAGCGGCAGGGTCCCGCTCCTGCCGTCGACTCCCCGGTGCGCGGCGCCGTCCTGACGATGGGCGTCGACGACTTCGACGCGGTCGAGAAGCGCATCCTGGACGGCGGCGGCCAGGTCGCCCTGGCGAAGTACGCGCTGCCCGGGATGGCCTGGCAGGGCTACTACCTCGACACCGAGGGCAACGTGCTCGGCATCCACCAGCCTGACCCGCAGGCCCGCTGACCCGCGACCTGGCCCTGGTCGCCCGCCGACGACGCGGAGCCCCGGCCTAGGCTCGGTGGCATGACCAGGACCACGGGCAAGGAGAGCTTCTACCTGACCCTCGGGCCCGGCCTCGTCGCCCTGCCGCTGCTGATCGCGGCCGTGCCGGGTGTGCCCGGGGTCGCCTGCGCGGTCGCTGCGCTGCGGCACGGCAACCTGCCGGGGGCCGGGGTGCTTCTGCTCGGAACGTGCATGTTGGTGGGACTCTTCCTGGTCCTGGCGGATCTTCGTCCGCAGGAGGCGATGGTGACCCACGGCGAGCTGCGGTGCCGCTACCTGCGCAGCACGCTGGTGGTCCCGGTCGCCGACCTGGTCTCGGTCACCCGCCGAGGCGGGCTGGTCACCATCACCTGTCCGGACGGGGAGGTGATCCTCTCCGCCCCCTTCGGGATGACCCCGGAGATGCGGCGGCTGGAGGCGCTCGTCGAGCGACACCGCGGCGAGCGGTCGGAGCAGGGGGACTACGGTCAGAGGCATGACTGACGCGCCCAGCCCCTTGCTCGCCCGCGCCCTCGAGGCCGCGGGCGACGCCGTGATCGTGATCGACCGGGACGGCCTGGTCCGGGCCTGGAACCCCGCCAGCGAGCGGCTCTTCGGCCACCGGGCGGCGGACATGATCGGCCAGGACGTGGCCGCGATGATCCCGGAGCGGTTGCGGCCCCTGCACGACCGTGGGTTCGCGGCGGCGATGGCGGCCGGACGCCTGGCGAGCGACGGAGCGCCCCGGCGCACCAAGGCGATCCGTCCCGACGGCTCGTCGGTGTACGTCGTGATGACCTTCGCCGTCGTCACCGACGAGACGGGTGCCGCGATCGGCTCGGTCGCCGTGGCCCGGGAGTGGCTGCGCGATGAGTGAGCCCGTGCTGTCCTATGCCCCGCTGACCGGCCGTATGGCGACCGCCGCCGTCGGTGAGCAGGTGACCCTCGACGGCGCCGGGCTCCATGACGAGCTGACCTCGGCCGCGCCGGATCTCACGAGCACCGGCGTCGCGGTGATCGCCCACGCCGCCACCCCGGCCCCGGGGACGCCGCTCACCGTGGTGGGGGAGCGCCGGATGCTGCACCACCTCGCGAGCGCCGCGGACGTGCAGATCCCGGTGCGTCTGCTCGCCGGCATACCGCTGACGGGCGAGCAGGGCGACGCGATCCTGTCGCGGACCGTGCTGGCCGTGCTGGTCGCCGTCAGCTGATGCTCCCGCGGCTGCGCGCCACCCGGTCCAGGATCGCGTCGGCGACCTCCTGCGGCTCGCTCTCGGGGAGCCAGTGGGAGGCGTCGAGCTCGACGAAGAGATAGGGCGCGTCGACGGACCGCCCGGTGGCCTCCGCGGCGCCGCGCCCGAGGGCCACGTCCTGCGAGCCCCAGACATAGGTGGTCGGCACGGTGATCCGGCCGTCGCCCCCGACGGCTCCGGCACCGCCCGCGGCCCCGGAGCGCGGGCGGGCGGGGCGCGCGAGCGTGGTGGCGCGATACCAGCCGATCGGGCCGCGCAGGCTCGCCGGGGTCGCGAACCTGCGGGCGTAGCGCTGCGCGACCTCGGCCGGAAGTCCGGCACCCGTCAGGAAGCTCGTCATCCGCCGGGACAGCACGAGCTCGGGCACGCGCGGCACCTGGAAGGCGCCGATGTACCAGCTCTTGCGCAGCTGGTCCGGCGTCCGCAGGGCGAGGGCGAGCGCGGCGGGGTGCGGGGTGGACAGGACGGTGAGGGAGGCCAGCCGGTGCGGCGCCCGCTGCGCGACCAGCCAGGCGACGGCGCCGCCCCAGTCGTGCCCCACCAGGTGCACCCGCTGCGCGCCCGCGGCGTCCACGAGGGCGAGGACGTCGGCCACGAGCTCGGTGCCGCGATAGGCCGACACCTCCCGGGGGGACGCGCCGGGGGAGTAGCCCCGCTGGTCCGGCGCCAGGGTGCGCAGACCGGCGTCGTGCAGGCGGGGCGCCACCAGGTCCCAGCAGGAGGAGTCCTGCGGGAAGCCGTGCAGCAGCACCACGACGGCGCCGTCCCGCGGACCGCCGTCCTGCACGTCGAAGGTCAGCCCGGCTCGGGAGAAGGTCGACAGGTCAGGGGCGCTCGTGGACGAGGTCATGTCCCCATGATGGGGCGTCGCGAGCGGTCAGGTGGGCTGTGCGCGGCGGGGCATGCTCATGGCGACCATTGCTGACGTCACACCGGCCTCTGAGTCATGGCAGGCACCAGGTGGCTCCGGCCGTATGTGGGCAGCGGCGTCCGCCACCCGGGCGAACGTGCGTCCGCGGTGTCCCGCTGCGCCCGAGATGTCGGCGCTTACTGGTTGTCACCATCAACTACGTGAAGTAGTTGTACGGTCACGGGCCCCGACCGGCGGCCCGGATCGGGGGCTGACGATGGACGAGACGGCATTCGTGCACGTGCTGGCAGCGGCGCACACCGGTGCCGCGTGGGTCGCGGTGCGGTGGCCCGGCGTGGATCGCCCGGTCCGGATCACGCTGGCCCTGGCCTGTCTGACCATGTCCTTCGCGCTGTGGGTCACCGCGATGCGCATCTGGCCCTGAGCGGGCCCTCAGGGACGGCCGAGCTCGCGCACCAGTCGCTCGACCAGCGACCCCGCCTGGCCCGAGATCCCCTTGCGCGACAGCGCGTTCCAGGCCCGGGAGGTCTCGTCCAGGTGCTCGGTGCGGCCGTCTCGGACCGCGCGGACCACGTCGATCAGGGCCAGCTGGTGGCTGTCGAGGGCACCGTGCCCGGTGTCGGTCAGGCGGGCGAGGACGCCGCCCGGCGCCAGGTCGACGAGGCGCTCGGCGATCGGCGGGGGTGTGCACAGGTCCCGGTCCCCGGTGACCACGACGGTGGGCCAGGCATAGTGCGGGACCTCGGCGACCAGGTCGAGCGGCTCGCCGGCGAAGACCGGCTGGCGGGCCGCCGCCTCCTGGAACGCGAGCTGCGGGTCCAGCGGTCCGCCGTCCGGAGGCAGCCCGTAGCCGAGCTGTCCGAAGGCGATGCCGGCGACCGGGGCGGGCTCTATCCAGCACGGCAGTCCACCCTCGTCGATCTCGTCGATCCCCAACCGGGACAGTCGGTCCCAGACCCACCCCAGGCGCCCGTCCAGCCGGCCCCGCAGCAGCGCGGCGAGCGCCTGCGGCCCGGCGAGCTCGTAGGTCACCTGGACGACGTGGGACAGGGCCGCCATCGGCTCGCCCGCCCCCGCGACCTGGCGCACCAGCGCGGCCACGTCTGCGGTCTGCGGCACACGCCCGTCCCACAAGAGCTCGCGCCGGTATGACCGGGTGGCGGCCAGGTCGTCCACCACGGACAGGATGGGGGAGTCGAGCACCAGGGCCTGGACCAGGTGGGGGTGGCGGACGGCGACGGCCTGGGCGAGATAGGTGCCGTACGACGAGCCGACCACGACCGCCCGCTGCACGCCCAGGTGGGCGAGGATCGCCGCCGTGTCGTCGGCCGCCGCCTCCACCGTGATCGCCGCGCGGGGGATCGCGGCGCCCTCGGTCGTCCGCCCGGACAGGCCCACACCTCGATGCTCGACCATGATCACGTCCAGGCCCTGCCCGGCTGCCCGCCGCCGGAAGGTCGCGTAGGGCAGCACGGACGCCATCCCCGGCCCACCCGGCAGCACCACCACCGGGGTTCGCGACCGTCCCCCGGTGCGCACCCAGGTCACCTCAAGATCCCCTCGCGCGTCCGCACCGAGCGGACGCCGCAGCCCGCCACCCTCCCGGGAGGCGACCCGCCTGGCCCAGCCCTGCATCACGGGAGTCACCACCCGGCGAGCGTAGCCACCGCCGGTCGGGGACACCCCTGCGTGAGGGTGGTGACGTCGCCGCTGGGGTCGTCCGTTGGATCTCGCCGGCGTGCTGGCACGCCGGCGATTGCTGGGCTGTTCAGGTGATCATTTGACGAGCAAGCTGAGGAGCCTATCACTTTCCGTAGTCTCGCAGGAGGTTCCAGACCAGGTGACCGGGGGGAAGTCGTATGAGGTTGATCGCTGCTGTCGTCGCTGCCGCCTGGGCGGCTTCCCTGGAGGTCGGGCCGTCGCTGCCCGCTCCACCTCCACCCCCACCGGTCGCGAGGATCGCCGCGCTCACCACTGGGACCGGCGTCCTGGCGCCGCTGTCGCCCGCCAGCGCCCGGTCGTGGGTCGGTCTGGAACGGCTGCTGTCGGACGACGCCCGGTTCGAGCGCTCCGAGGTCTGGGTCTACGGCGACTCGATCACCGTGCGGTCGGCACGCAACCTGGCTGCCCGGGTCGGCCCCGAGCTGGGCAGCAACATGGCGGTCGACGCCCAGGTGGCCATACCCACCACCCCCGCCACGGAGCGGCTGCTGGACCGACTGCGACGCACCAGGAACCGCCCGCGCGTGCTCGTCTTCGCCCTGGGCACCAACGACGTCCCTGTCACCTACCCGGGGTTGGCACCGTTCAACAGCCGCCCGCAGGACGTCTGGAAGGACCTGGCCGCCGTGCGCCGGGCGATCGGCGCCCGGACCTCGATCGTCTTCGTAGAGGTCTACGCCAACCGACGTTGGGCGCCGAACGACACCGTGCGCCGGGTCGAGCTCGCCAACGCCCGGCTCGTCAACGCCCAGGCCCGCAGGTCGCGGATCCCCGACGCGATCGTCCCCTGGTACGACGCGATGGCACACGACGAGAAGCGCTACCTCCTCGACGGGGTCCACACCACGACCGCCGGGGCGGCCTACCGCGCCTCGGTGATGATGCCGGTCCTCACGCGGCAGTACCGCACGCACCAGGCCTGAGAGGACTCCATGATGGGTATCGTCGCCCTGCTGACCGCCGCCCTGCTGACCGCCGCCCTGCTGACCGCCGCCTCCACGGTCGCCCCGGCCGCGCCCCGGCCCGCCGCACCTGCCGCCTCGGTCCGGATCGCCGTCCTGAGCACCGTGGCCGGGGGACTGGCTCCGTTGAGCCGCAACACCACTCACAACTGGGTGGCCCAGCGGCGCCTGGTGTCGGACCAGGCCCGGTTCGAGAGCGCGGAGGTCTGGGCCTACGGCGACTCGATCACGGTCGGGACGGCGGCGAGCCTCGGCAACCAGGTCGCCCCACAGCTGCGCACGAGCCTGGCGGTGGACGCGCAGAACTCGATCCCCACCACCCCCGCCACGGAGCGGCTGCTGGACCGCTTGCAGCACACCAGGAACCGCCCCCGGGTGCTCGTCTTCGCCCTCGGCACCAACGACGCGCCGGTGCTCTACCCCTCTCTCGCCGTGCCCAACAGCCGACCCGGCGAGGTGTGGCGGGACCTGGCCGCGGTCCGGCGGGCGCTCGGGCCGCGGACGGCGATCATCTTCGTCGACGTCTATCTCGACCGTCGCCATGCCCCCACCGACCGGGTTCGAGCGATCGAGATGGCCAACGCCCGGCTCGTCAACGCCCAGGCCCGCAGGTCGCGGATCCCGGACGCGATCGTGCCGTGGTACGCCGCCGTGGCCAGGGACGAGCGCAGGTACCTCACCGACGGGGTCCACCCCACCCCGGCGGGGGTCGCGCTGCGGACCGCGCTGATCAGGCCGGTCCTCAGGCGGCAGTTCGCGTCGCACCCCGGTTGATCCGGGTCGCCGGACGGACCGGGACGCGGGAGAGTAGCGGCGTGTGGCACCGACCCCGAGACCCCCGCAGGGCCCGCGCCTGCCGAGGCCGCACACACGCCGTCCGCAGGCTCCTCGTCGCCGGGTCGACGCTCGGCCTGGCCGCGGGGTGCGCCGGGCTGCCCTCGGCGGACCCGGCCGGCCCGACGACGGACGACGAGCTGGCCCCATTGAGCGCCAGGTGCACCCATCCTTGGCTGCGGCAGGTCCGGATCCGCTCCGACGACGAGGCCTTCGAGCGCGCCGAGGTGTGGGCCTACGGCGACTCGATCACGGTGTGGACGGCCCGGTCCCTCGCCGAGCAGATCGGTCCGCGGATCGGCACCACGCTGGCGGTCGACGCCCAGTCGTCCATCCCCACGACGCCCGCCACCGAGCGGCTCCTCGCGCGGCTGCGCTCCACCGCCAACCGGCCTCGGGTCCTGCTCTTCGCGCTGGGCACCAACGACGCCGCGGTCACCTACCCCTCGCTCGAGCCCGCCAACAGCGAGCCGATGCAGGTGTGGCGGGACCTGGCCGCGGTGCGCGCCGTGACGGGGCCGGCCACCGCCCTCGTGTTCGTGGAGGTCTACCGGCACCACACCCGAGCGGCCTCGGCACGGATGCGCGCCGTCGAGCTCGCCCACTCCCGCACCATCAACGAGCAGGTCCGGGCCTCGCGGATCCCGGACGCGATCGTCCCGTGGTACGCCGCGATGGCGGCGGGGGAGTCGACCTACCTGGTAGACGGGGTCCACCCCTCCGAGGCCGGCACGGCCTACCGCACCGCCGTGATCATGCCGGTCCTGGAGCAGCAGTACGCCGCCCACCCCGACTGACCGGCGGCCGAGGGTCGCGGCTCGTACGGCCGGGCAGGGCATGCCTGCCTCTTTTCCGGGTATGCGCACCGGCCCCGTCATCCGCAGGAGTCCTCATGGCCCGTCGCACCACCCCCCGCCGCGTCCTCGCCGTCGTCACCAGCACGACCCGGTATGCCGACAAGGGCTACCGCACCGGCCTGTGGCTCGGCGAGCTGACCCACTTCTACGACGTGCTCACCGAGGCCGGGCACCAGGTCGACGTCGTCAGCATCGACGGCGGCCAGGTCCCGCTCGACCCGGAGAGCCTGTCCACCCTGATGCTGCGCTCGGGCGGCACGGGGGAGCGGTACGCCGATCCGTCCTTCATGGCTCTCCTGGACGACACGCCGGGCATCGACGAGGTCGACCCGGAGGACTACGACGCGGTCTACCTCACCGGTGGCCACGGCGTGATGTTCGACTTCCCGGGCAGCGAGACGCTCGGCCGGGTGCTCGTGGCGATGGCGGCGGCCGGCAAGGTCGTCTCGGCCGTCTGCCACGGCCCTGCAGGGTTGCTCGCGGCCCGCGACGCGGACGGCACGCCGATGATCGCCGGGCGCAAGGTCACCGGATTCTCCTGGCCCGAGGAGAAGCTCGCCGGGCGTCAGGACGCCGTGCCGTTCCGGCTCGACGAGCAGTTGCAGGCCCTGGGCGCGAAGTACGTGAAGGCGCGGATCCCCTTCACCAGCAAGGTCGTCCGCGACGGCTTCCTGATCACGGGGCAGAACCCGCAGAGCGCGGCGGACGTCGGCAAGGCGGTCGTGAAGGCGCTGCGGAAGCAGCGCTGACACCTCGTGCCGGCAACGCTGTGTCGTCGCGTCGCACCTCTGCGGAGCGACAACGGGGGATAGGCTGCGCGCCATGACCGGCAACCCGCCCGAGGACCGCCCTGCGCAGGGGGTGCTCGACGCACGCGCCGCGGGCCAGGTCGCCGAGCTCGTGGACGAGGTCGTGAAGTTGGTGGACACCCGCGAGGTGCAGGCGACGGCGCCTGAACGTGCCTACCTGGCAGGGGTTTCTGCCACCTTGCGGACCCAGGCGGCAGGCCCGAGGGCGTAGTCAGACCCTCAGATGTACATCCAAGGACCGTTTGTTGTACACTAGGGGAGTGAGCACCTCTCGTGCGGGGGAGTCCCGCCTCGCCCTCGGTTATGTCCGCGTCTCCACCGTCGACCAGGCCGTCAACGGCCTCAGCCTGGACACCCAGCGCGCCCTGCTCGAGGCCGACGCGGCCCGTCGCGGCTGGCGCCTGGAGATCCTCGCCGACGAAGGCATCTCGGGCACGGACGACCAGCGGCCAGGGCTTCGCGAGGCTCTGACCAGGCTCGATGCCGGGGAAGCCACCGCCCTGATGGTCACCCGGCTGGACCGGTTGACGCGATCCGTCTCCGGTCTCAGTGCCGTGCTGGCGCGAGCCGGCGAGCACGGCTGGGACCTGGTGATGCTCTCGCCGGCCATCGACACCACCGACCCGGCAGGTCGGTTCACCACCTCCATCCTGGCCTGCGCGGCGCAGTACGAGCGCGACCTCATCGGCCAGCGCACCCGCGAGGCCCTGGCGCACAAGAAGGCCCAGGGCGGCCAGCTCGGGCGACCGCGCAACGTGGACGAGTCGGTCGTGCAGCGCATCCAGGCCCAGCGCGCCGAGCGCAAGTCGCTGCGGGCGATCGCCGAGCAGCTCAACGCCGAGGGCGTCCCGACGGCGCAGGGCGGCGCCAGGTGGCACGCGTCGACGGTCAGCACGGTGCTCAAGCTGTATGGCGAGGGGGCCTGAGGGGGATAGGTGTACGCCGGTGAGCGGGGCTGGCGTACACCGAAATGACATAATGTAGATTATCGGCGTTTGCGGTCAGGGGTGCCGCCTGCTTCGATCCGCTCCGCCGGCCCCGCTTGACGCCAGTGCCATGGACACCGCCGCTGCGCGCGTCGGTCCGGCCGTGGCGGCCGCATGCCTCAGGTGTCCGTGACGTTCATGGTCCTCCTTGTCGGCTCGGCGACGCGGGTGCACCCTGGTGCAGCCGGCGGCCCCGTCCCGCCTGTCGCCGCCCTGGATCCCTGCCGCCGTGCCGAGGTCGACGACGCCGCCGGCGCCACTCTCGTCGGTGACGTCCTGGTCGAGCCCCTCACTGGGCGGCCAGGCCGATCCCGCGGCTGATCCGACGGCGCACGGACGACGACCACGTCGACCTGGACGACGCGGACCGGCTTCGGGGTCGGTGCTCCCCCGCCAGGTCACGGTGACCGCCGGGCGTCTCGACATACGGACAGATGGTCCCGGCGGTGGTCCTTCTCCCCCGCCGACGTGGTCACCCCGCGCTCGTCACGCGAGGTCGCAGGTCAGCCCCGTGAGGGTCGCAGGGTGAAGGTGTCGAGCACCCGCGGCTCCTCGTCCGGCCTGGCGACCTCGTGGATCCACGAGGTGACCGTCCCGGTGCCCGAGTCGAAGCACTGGAAGACCACGTGGTCGTTGCTCGCCACGAAGAGGTCGTCGGCTGCCACGCCACCGCTGGTGGGTCGCTGCGGCTGCAGCCGGCCCGGGTCGTCCTGCGGCCAGTAGCTGCGCAGGTCCCACGGGGCGGTAGGCATGGCCCGCCGCGCGCCGGAGGTGGCGTGGTAGGCGCCGTAGGTGTTTCCCGTGTTGGACGCCTCGAGGTAGTGCGTGATCCCGTTGCGGGCCTCGAACCGGTTCCACAGGTGCGAGTGACCGTTGAGGACGAGCTGCACGCCGGCGCGTTCGAGGAGGGGCGCGAGGTCGTTCAGGAGCATGTTGCCCCGCTCCGGGTACTCGTAGCGGATGCCGACGACGGCGCCGGTCGCGTCGCGCTCCTCGATCTGCTCGGGGTCGCCGAAGTGGGGCATCATGTTGTCGCCCAGCCCGTGCGGTCCCTCGTGCAGCTGCACGATCGTGTAGCGGCAGGCCGCCCGCTCCGGGCTGCCCAGCTCCCGCACCAGCCAGCGGTACTGCTCGCTGCCCACCGCGATGCTCTCGAAGACGAACTCGCCGTAGCCGCGCTCCAGGGGCTTGCCCATGGTGGCGGTGGCGTCGTGATAGCGGCTGCTGGTCGCGCGCCGGGCCGGATCGGCGCTGGCCTCGGTGCCGCGCCAGATCCGCGTGACGTAGAGCGTGATCAGCCGAACGTCTCCGATCGTGGTGGCGTAGTAGCGCACTCCCCCGGTCCGCGACGCAGGCAGCGAGGCGAAGATCTCCTCGTAGGTGCGCGAGCTGAAGGAGTTCTGCTCGATCCAGCGCGCCCGCTCGCGGGACCCGCGCGCCGGCACCGTCCGTGCCTCGCGATCGGCGACCGCCCGTGGCACCGCCGCGGTGAAGGCCGCGTTGAGCCCGGGGGCGCCGTCGGTGCGGCCCATGACCTCGTGGTTGCCGATCGCGGGCCACAGCGGGACGTTCTGGATGATGGCGGCACCGGTGCTGACCCGGCCGGACGTGTCCGCCCGGTGGGCGCGCCCCTGCAGCCCGGGGAAGAACGCGCTCCCGCTGCGCGAGTCGAACCACTCCGACGCCCGGTCGGGCACGTTGACCAGGTCCCCGGCGAGGATCACGGCGTCGAGCGCCCCCATGGTGCGGGCGGCGGTCTCCAGGTTGCGCGGGGTGTTGACCTTGTCCTGGTGGTCGCTGGTGAGCATGAGCCGCACCGGTGCGCCGGGAGCCGGCGCCGGCGTGAGGGTGTATGTCGCGGACAGGGCGACCTCCGAGCCGCGGATCGACACGACGCGATAGGGCACGCGGCGCCCGGGTCGCAGCGGACCGACGACCGCCTCGTGCCGCCGCACCACGCGCCGCGTGGGGCGGGCCGGCCTGCGGTCGGCGGGCAGGTCGGAGTCCTGGTCCTCCGCGGTCTGGCTGAGCACGGTCGTGCGCGCTGGGAAGACGGCGATGTCCGGCAGTCGGTGGTGCCCGGCGGCGAGGGGACGGGCGTCGGCGGCGCGCAGCCGACGGACGCCCTCCCCCAGCAGGACCAGGTCAAGGGTGCCTGCGGCCTCGGTGAACCACACCACGCTGACCGAGGTGCGGCGTGGGGCGAGCAGCATGGGATCGGACAGCAGAGCCAGCTGGCCGGTGCGGTCCTGCGGGCGGGGCGTCGCCAGGGCGGACAAGCCGGGAGCGGTGGCACCCGCGGCTCCGGCGAAGATCATGGCAGTCGTGAACTGACGGCGGGTGACGGTCATGCTCGCTCCTCGGGGGATGGGAGGGCGCCCGTCCGCACCAGGAAGACCGACTCACGGCGGGCATTCCCAGTCTCCTGGCCGCAGGTGAAGCCGCGGTGGCGCGGCGGCCAACCGGACCGGTACGGCGGTCGGCGGGGCGGGCTCGCGCACCCCGTGACGCCCGGGGCGGCGATATCGGGCCGGCGGGCCGGCCCTCGCACCCGCTCAGGCGCTGAGCCTGCGCGCCAGCCGTTCCTGCGACCGCCCGGGCAGCGCCGTCGCCAGGTGCAGCTCCATCAGGATGCCCGGCAGCGCCTGCTGACCCGGCAGGACCACGACGAGCTCGTCGTTCGCGTCCTCCACGAGCAGGTGCGCCGGCGGACAGACGCCTGGCGCGGCCACCATGATGAGCTCGCCCTCGGGGGTGGTCAGCTCGAACGAGCCGTCGGCCCGGGTGTGGGTGATCTGGTGCCCGTCGGTGACCAGCAGTCCACCCAGGCCCTCGTCGTCCTCAGTGGTGACTCGTCCGAACATCGGTGTCCTCCTGTCGCACCTGTCCATCACAGAGTGATGAAAAGACTCCATAAAGTCATTTGATGCCACTGTAGGTGGAAATCTCCACTCTGGGGAGGGGGTCCCGCAGGCGTTGTCCGGGCGTTATCAACCGGTCCTCAGGCGATGAGCGCACGAGACCAGCGGCACCGTTCGCCCGACAGGTCCATCAGCATGCCGTCCTCGCCCGCCTCACCGGTCACGGTGACCAGCACGCCGCCCGCGAGCGACTCCACCAGGGCCTGAGCCGGGTGCGCACCGGACAGGCCCATCAGCATGATGTCCTCGGCCCGCGCGTCGAGCTCGAAGGACCCGTCCGGGCGGGAGTGGGTCAGCGACAGCCCGTCGGTGACCGTGATGCCGCCGAGCCCTCGACCCTGGGGGTCCATGATGCGTCCCTGCATGAGTGTGTCCTTCCACCCGACCGGGTGCCACGGGGTCGCGGACGGCTCCGCGGCGGGGGGCCCATGGCTCATCCATCGTGGTGCGCCGCGGCCCGCGAGAGGCGCTGCGCCTGTGAACTGTCGGCGAATGTCGGGGGAAGACGAGGCTGGGCGGATCCGGGGGCGCTGCGCCGTCAGGCGCCGACATACTCCGCCAGGTGCCTTCCGGTGAGGGTGGTGGCGCCGGCGACCAGGTCGGCGGGGGTCCCCTCGAAGACGACACGCCCGCCGTCGTGACCGGCACCGGGCCCGAGGTCGATGATCCGGTCCGCGTGCGCCATCACGGCCTGGTGGTGCTCGATCACCACCACCGAGGTCCCGTCGTCGACCAGCCGGTCGAGCAGCCCGAGCAGGTTCTCGACGTCGGCCAGGTGCAGACCGGTCGTCGGCTCGTCCAGCACGTAGACCGAGGCCTGCTCCCCCATCTGCGAGGCGAGCTTGAGTCGCTGCCGCTCACCACCGGACAGGGTGGTCAGCGGCCGGCCGATGGTCAGGTAGCCCAGGCCCACGTCATCCAGCCGCTGGAGGATCTTGTGCGCGGCGGGGATCCGCGACTCCCCCGCGGCGAAGAAGGCGCTCGCCTCGGTCACCGACAGGGCCATGACCTCGGCGATGTCCTTGCCGCCCAGGTGGTGCTCCAGGACCTCGGGCTGGAAGCCCTTGGCGTCGCACACCTCGCACGGCGCGGACACGGTGTCCATGAAGCCCAGCTCGGTGAAGACCACGCCCGCGCCCTTGCAGGTGGGGCAGGCTCCCTCCGAGTTCGCCGAGAACAGCGCCGGCTTCACGCCGTTGGCCTTGGCGAAGGCCTTGCGGACCGGCTCCAGCAGACCGGTGTACGTCGCGGGGTTGGACCTGCGGGAGCCCTTGATGGGCGTCTGGTCGATGACGACGACCTCCTCGCGCCCGGCCAGCGAGCCATGGATGAGCGAGGACTTGCCTGACCCGGCCACCCCGGTCACGACGCACAGCACCCCCAGCGGCACGTCGACGTCCACGTCCTGCAGGTTGTGTGCGTTCGCCCCGCGGATCTCCAGGCGGCCGGTCGCCGCGCGGACCTCGTCCTTGAGCCGGGCCCGGTCGTCCAGGTGCCGCCCGGTGACGGTGTCGCTCCCCCGCAACCCCTCGACGGTCCCCTCGAAGCAGATCCGACCGCCCGCGGATCCCGCCCCCGGGCCGAGATCGACCACGTGGTCGGCGATCTCGATCATCTCCGGCTTGTGCTCCACCACGAGGACGGTGTTGCCCTTGTCGCGCAGCCGGACCAGCAGCTCGTTCATCCGTCGGATGTCGTGCGGGTGCAGACCCACGGACGGCTCGTCGAAGACATAGGTGACGTCGGTGAGCGAGGAGCCGAGGTGACGGATCATCTTGGTGCGCTGGGACTCTCCCCCGGACAGGGTGCCGGTGGGGCGGTCCAGCGAGAGGTAGCCCAGCCCGATGTCCACGAAGGCGTCCAGCAGGTGCGTCAGGCCCGTGAGCAGCGGCGCCACCTCGGGGCGGTCCAGTCCGCGGACCCACTCGGCGAGGTCGGTGATCTGCATCGCGCAGCAGTCGGCGATGGTGCGCCCCTCGATCCGGGACGCCAGGGCGTGCGGCGCCAGGCGGGTGCCACCGCAGGCCGGGCAGGCCCGGAAGACCACGGCCCGGTCCACGAAGGCCCGCACGTGCGGCTGCATGGCCTCACGATCCTTGGACAGCATGGACTTCTGGATCCGCGGGATGATCCCCTCGTAGGTCAGGTTGATGCCCTCGACCCTGATCTTGGTGGGCTCCTTGTGGAGCAGGTCGGCGAGCTCGGCGGCGGTGAACTCCTTGACGGGCTTGTCCAGGTCGAACCCGTAGCCGGAGAAGATCCGGCCGTACCACCCGTCCATCGAGTAGCCCGGAACCAGGAGGGCGCCGCCCGCGAGGGAGAGGTTCTCGTCGTACACCGCGGTCAGGTCGACGTCCGACACCTGGCCGGTCCCCTCGCAGTCCGGGCACATGCCACCGACGAGGGAGTAGGTGCGCTTCTGCTTCTTGCCCCTGTCGGGGCCCCGCTGGACGGTGATCGCCCCCGCACCGCTGACCGACGGCACGTTGAAGGAGTAGGCCTGGGGCGAGCCGACGTGCGGGTCGCCGAGGCGGGAGAACAGGATCCGCAGCATCACGTTGGCATCCGTGGCGGTGCCGACGGTCGAGCGCAGGTTGGCGCCCATCCGCTCCTGGTCCACCCGGATCGCCGTGGTCAGCCCCTCGAGCAGGTCCACGTCGGGACGGGCCAGGCTGGGCATGAAGCCCTGCACGAAGGACGAGTAGGTCTCGTTGATCATCCGCTGCGACTCGGCCGCGATCGTGCCGAAGACCAGCGAGCTCTTGCCCGACCCGGACACCCCGGTGAAGACGGTCAGCCGCCGCTTGGGGATCTCGACCGAGACGTCCTTGAGGTTGTTCTCCCGCGCACCCCGGACGCGGATCAGGTCGTGGGAGTCGGCGGCGTGCGGGGACATGGTCGCTCCGTCCTGGTGGGTTGCGTCATCATCCTGCCGCACGACGGCCGACGCGTCGCAGCGAGCGGCGCGTCGGCCCGGCCGCGATCAGCGCTGCAGGCCGTGCGAGTGCAGCGGCAGGCGGGCGCGCTCGGGGCCGTAGCGCACCACGTGGGCCAGGCTCGGCGGCCGGATGTCCAGGTCGTAGCACGCCTCGGTGTCGAACCACCGGAACTCCAGACCGGGCACCTGCGCGGTGGCGCGCGTCTTGTCCACGCGCGCCTCGAACGCGAGGTTGATCTCGTGGTGGGCCTCGCCGTCCAGCTCGTAGGCGTTCTCCACCACCGCGACCAGGTCGGCGACCTTCGCCTCCAGGCCGAGCTCGTCGAGGATGTCCCGGTGCAGGGCGGACTTGGCGGACTCGCCCAGGGTGACGGGGCCGCCGGGCAGGAACCAGAAGTCCTGGCCCTCCCGGCGGTTGAGGAGCACGCGAGGGCCGCTGCGGATCACGGCGGACACCACGACGTCGAACGTCTTCGGTCGATTCGTCATGCCTGGACTGTAGGCCGCGCCCGTCCGTCCGGCTCGACGGGGGTCCCGCGGAGCACGTCCAGCGCGGTCGCCCGCACCTCGTAGCGGGACGTCACCCCGGCGGGGGTGCGCCAGAAGCGGCGGTGCAGCGAGCCTGCGACCTCGACGACCTGCCCCGGCACCAACGAACCCGCCTGCTCCGCCGTCTCCCCCGACCAGCAGCCCACGTCGATCGCGTCGACCGTGGGGGCGCGCCGCCCAGGGGGAGCAGCGGTCCCGGCGGACGGTGAACCGCCGCGTCGGACGACGATCCGCAGGCTCACCAGGAGGTCGCCGCTGGGCAGCTCGCGCGTGACGGGATCGGCAGCCACCCGGCCCCGCAGACGCACCTCGTTGACGTCGGCGCCCTCCTCGACCGAAGCAGCATCCGTCGGCTGCTCGTCGACCGTCACCTCGTCCACCTCGCCGGACCCCAGCTCGCCCACCATGTCGTCGTCCACCTCGCCGCGGCCGGGCCGCCGCTCGACCCGCGCTCACCGGCCACGGTGGCACGGGCGCAGGCGGGTCGGCAGGCCGTCGTACGACGCCTGTGGACGACCGCTCCGGGACGCGACGACCTGTGGACGACGGTCAGGATCCGGCGGGTCCGCCGCACCTGCGCCCCAGCCGGACCGGTTCGCGCGGCTGCCCGGTCGCCGGATCAACGCCCACCGTGACCTGTCGCCCGGACGTCAGCCGGAGGACCAGCGTGCCGGGCGCCTGCCACCGGGCGTCGGCAAGCGGGTCGTACTCGGTGCTGACGCAGGCGACGTCCCAGCGCCGGGCCGCGAGGTCGAGGGCCCGGTGCTGCACCGCCACCGTCATGCGGGGGGACACCGGGTCGCCGTCGGTCACCACGTCGGCCTCGTAGGGCTCGGCCACGCCCTCGACCGGCGCCGGCAGCACCCGCTCGTCCCGGTCCGGGTGCACCCCGATCTGCGCGAGCATGCCCACCAGGCCCAGCACCGTGGCGCCGACGGCGGCCACCAGGATCGTCACCACCAGCCGGCGCTGGGCGTCGGTCACCAGGGAGCGCAGGCCCCACCCGAGCAGGGCGTACCCGGCCGCGCCGTGGACGATCGGGTGGTCGAGCAGCTCGTGGACAAGTCGCGAGTCGGTGGGATTGAGGTGCCCCCACAGGGCCGTGAGCAGGACCAGCACCCCGGCACCGAGCCACCACGGGGCACGGCGGCGCGCCCGCCGCAGATGGCCGCCCGGGACGGGCGCGCCGCCGTCGGGGTGGGGTGCGCGCACAGCAGCCACGATCGGGTCAGACCTCGCCCTCGTCGTCCTTGCGCTCGCCGCGGCGGATCAGCGATCCCACGCCCGGCAGCCCCTGCGCCGCGTGGGACAGGTCGGTGACGGCGGTGAGGATCTCGCGCACGTCCGGGGCCAGCTGGTCGAGCTGGCGCAGCGTGCCCGGCAACCGGTCGATGAGGCCGACGACCGCGAGCACCTCGTCACGGTCGACCGAGTCCACGACCTCCGCCGCGATGGGCAGGGCCTTGTCCGCCAGGGGCGTGATGGACGGCATGAGCTGCTCCCCCACCGCCACGAGAGCCTCGGCACGGGCGACGATGCCGGCGACCCGGTCGTTGGTGGCGTCGGCCGCGTCCGCGACCGCGTCGACGTGGGCCCGGGACAGCGCCGCCTGGGCGAGGAGCTCCTCGGCCTGGGCGAGCAGCGCCTCGCCGCGAGAGACCATCGCCTCCACCCGGTCCACGAGGTCGAGGGTGCGCGGCCACAGGTCCGCGGCGTCCGTGACCCCGTCCCTCACGGTGACGGCGGCGGTGAGCAGGTCCGATGGTCCGAGGATGCGCATGGGCCCATCATGCCTGGGGACAGCTCCTGCGGCCCGGTCGACCGGCCGGTTACGATCGGGCCGCCCCGTCGCCGGGGGCGTGACCTGCAAGGAGACCCCCATGACACACGCCGAGGCGCCGGTCGCCCGACGACGCAGCACACGCCACCAACGTGCGTGGTACTGGTACGACTGGGCCAACTCCGGGTACGTCACGACCACGGCGACCGTGCTGATGGGTCCTTACCTCACGAGCATCGCCAACCGGGCGGCCTGCCCGGGGCAGCCGACCGACCAGGTGTGCCGGACCGACCTCTCGGGTCCTGGGCGTGCCGGTCTCCCCCGGGTCCCTCTATCCCTACGTCACCACGATGACCACGCTGCTGTCCGCCGTGCTCCTGGTCGTCGTCGGGGCGGTCGCCGACCGGCACCCGCGCCCGCAGCGGTTGCTCGGCCTCGTCGCCGGGGTCGGCGCCCTGGCGGCCTCGTCGATGTACTTCCTCCAGGGCGCGGCCTGGCAGCTCGGCGTCGCGCAGATCATGGTGGCCTCCCTGTGCCTGGGCGCGACCTTGGTGATCTACGACGGCATCCTGTGCCGGATCGCCGGGCCCGACGACCGGGACCGGGTGTCGTCCCGCGGCTGGGCCCTGGGGTATGTCGGAGGTGGCCTGCTCCTCGCCCTGAACCTCGCCCTGCTCACCCTGAAGGGACGGCTGGGCCTGGACACGGGCACGGCGGTGCGGGTCAGCCTGCTGAGCGCCGGGCTGTGGTGGGGGGTGTTCACGCTCGTCCCGGTCCTCGGGCTCCGGGACCTCCCCGGGCGCGAGCTCGTGCCCGACCTGCCGCCGCAGGCGCGTGGTCGCGGCGTCGGCGCCGGCGCCTTCGCCCAGCTCGGGGACACCCTGCGCGAGCTGCGAGGTCATCCCCAGACCCTGCTCTTCCTCGCGGCCTATCTGTTCTTCAACGACGGCATCCAGACGGTCATCTCGGCGTCGAGCCTGTACGGCTCCCGCGAGCTGGGGATGACCGACACCCAGGTGCTCATGACCTTCCTGCTCGTGCAGGTCGTCGCGGTGGGCGGTGCGCTGGGCTTCGGCCGGATCGCCCGGAGAGCGGGAGCCCGCCGCACGGTCCTCGGCTCGCTCGTGGTGTGGACCGCGGTCGTGGCCATCGCGTTCTTCGTCCCGGCGGGCGTGTTTCCCGCCTTCGCCGCGCTCGGCGCCCTGATCGGGATCGTCATGGGCGGTTCCCAGGCCCTCTCCCGCTCGCTCTACAGCCAGCTCGTCCCCGCCGGGCGCGAGTCGGAGTTCTTCAGCCTCTACCAGGCCATGGAGCGGGGTACCAGCTGGTTCGGCACCTTGCTGTTCGGTCTCGTGCAGCAGTGGACCCACTCCTACCGGCTCTCGATCCTGGCGCTCGTGGCGTTCTTCGTCGTCGGTGGAATCCTCTTGGCGCGCGTGGACGTTCGCGCCGGGATCCGGGCAGCGGGCAATCCGGAGCCGCTGATCGTCTAGAATAGGAGGGTTGACCGCTACTGAACGTCATCGATTCCGGCGTTAGGGTCGCCCGGTTTGCTGGTTCGGGCACGCGGGTATGGCCTCGGGCGAAGCACGAGGCACGTCACCGATCGAAAGGGGAACGGACATGGCCGAGCGGTCACTGCGCGGATCGCGCCTCGGGTCCTTCAGCATGGAGACCGATGACGGGGTCGTTCCCAGCGAGCGACAGCTCGTCTCCTACACCTGCCCCAACGGCCACGTCACGGAGCTTCCCTTCTCCATCGAGGCCGAGGTGCCCGGCACCTGGGAGTGCCGCTGCGGCGAGCTCGGTCGGCTCCAGGGCGGGGACGCCCCTGTCGAGAAGCCCGCCAAGCCGGCACGCACCCACTGGGACATGCTCCTGGAGCGCCGCTCCATCAAGGAGCTGGAGGAGCTCCTCGAGGAGCGCCTGGAGCTGCTGCGGGCCTCCCGCGGCGAGAAGCCCAAGCGTTCGGCCTGAAGCAGGTCACCCGCACGCGACCTACGGCCCGGCACCCTCAGGGTGCCGGGCCCTCGTCGTGCGGCGGTCGGCGTCAGAGCACCTCTCCCTCGATCACGTCGTCGTCCGAGCGAGTCGCCCGCGTGGCCCCCGGCCCGGCGCCGCGCGGGCTGGTCCCCGGCCCTGGGGTGGATCCCGCCGCGCCTGTCGTCGCCCAGGACGGGGTGGGTCCGGCGGTCGACGACGGATGGATCCGGACGCCGGGCGCCGAGGCGAGCAGCTGACGGGTGACCACGCGGGTCAGCAGCCGCCGGGCGACGGCACGGGTCCCGGGCAGGATGCAGGCGAACCCCAGCACGTCGCTGAGGAAACCGGGCGTCAGCAGGAGCGTCCCGCTCACCAGGACGAGCGCGGCGTCGGAAAGCTCTCCGGCGGGCAGTCGCCCGCTCGCGAGCGCACCGCGCAGCGAGGTCCAGGCGGCGCGCCCCTCCCGCTTGACCAGCCAGGCACCGATCGCCGACTCGAGCAGCAGCAGGCCGATCGTGGGCCAGCCCCCGATCACCCGCCCGATCGCGACGATGACCGCGATCTCGAGCGTGGGCACGACGAGCAGCAGGACGAAGGCCAGCAGCGGCCAGCGGGACCCACGAGGACGACGATCGGCGGGAGCGCTCACAAGGTGTTCCAACGCCCCTGACCGCGTCGGCGTTCCACGAACCGACGAGCCTGCTCGCCCCGGTGCTTCAGGCCCCACGTCGTGATCCGCTGCATGGACTCGCGGACGATGTCGCCGTTCATCTTGGAGACCCCGGTCTCGCGCTCGACGAAGGTGATCGGGACCTCACGGATGGTGATGCCGGCCCGGACCGTGCGCCAGGTCAGGTCGGTCTGGAAGCAGTAGCCGTGCGACTCGACCCCGTCCAGGCCGATGCGGCGCAGCGTGTCGGCGCGGTAGGCCCGGAAACCGGCCGTCGCGTCGTGAACCGGCATCCCGAGCAGCGCGCGGATGTAGTAGTTGCCGCCGACGCTGAGGAACTTGCGGTGCCAGGGCCAGTTGACGATCCCGCCGCCGGGGATCCACCGCGAGCCGATGACCAGCCCCACCTGCGGGTCGTCCAGCGCCTTCAACAGGTCGGGCAGCTGCTCAGGGCGGTGGGACAGGTCGGCGTCCATCTCCACGAGCACGTCGTAGCCGTCGCGCAGCCCCTGCTCGAAGCCCGCGAGGTAGGCCTTGCCGAGGCCCTCCTTGCCCTGCCGGTGCATGACCCGCACGTGCGGGTCTCGAGCGGCGATCTCGTCGGCCAGCCGGCCGGTGCCGTCCGGGGACCCGTCGTCGAGCACGAGCACGTCGACCTCCGGGGCGGCGGCGCGCAGGCGCTCCAGGCAGCGAGGGAGCGTCTCACGCTCGTTGTACGTCGGGATCAGGACCAGGGTGCGCATGGTGTCAGACCGTTCACGGGAGTCGGGGTGCGTAGGTGGAGGTCGTGCGTGGCTGGGCCGTCCGGGCGACGGCTCCTAGGGCCATGATCACCATCGACAGCCAGACCGCCAGATCGTTCACCCGCACGGCGGGGGTGATCTCCGTCCGACGCGGCAAGGTGTCACGCAGCGCAGCCGGGGTGAAGAGCGCCGTCTGCTGGTGGGTCGCCCCGTCCGGGGTGATCAGGGCAGAGGTGCCGACCGTCGAGACGTGCACCACGGAGCGGCCCAGCTCGACCGCGCGCACCCGGGAGATCGCCAGCTGCTGGTAGGACTCGTCGGTGTAGCCGAACGTCGCGTTGTTGGTCTGGACCGCCAGGACCTGCCCGCCGTGCGTGACCGCGTCGCGCATCAGGTCGTCGTAGGCGCTCTCGAAGCAGATACCGATGCCGACGGGCACCGGCCCCCGGGAGGTCGGGGCGGTGATCACGCCGACCTCCTCCCCTGCTGCGAAGTCGTGCGTGAGCAGGTCGACCTTGTCGCTGAAGTGCCGGAAGAACGAACGGTAGGGGATGTACTCGGCGAACGGGACCGGGTGGCGCTTGGCGTAGTGCGCGGTCGGCCCCTTGGAGCCCTCCCACAGCAGCGTGGTGTTCCTGATCTGGTCGTGCGGGCCGTACCGCAGGGTCCCCACCAGGATCGGGGCGTTGGCCGCGACCGAGGCCGCGGTGATGACCTGCCCGGCGTCGGCGTTGGCGACCGGGTCGATGTCCGAGGCGTTCTCGGGCCACACCACCAAGGCGGGCTCGCCGCGCCCGGCGGTCACCTGGGCGGCCACGGCCTGACGGGTGACCTCGGCGTGGTTGTCCAGCACCTGGCGACGCTCGGCGTTGAAGTCCAGCCCGGCACGCGGCACGTTGCCCTGGACGGCGAGGACGTCGACGGGGGTGCCGTCGGTGGGTACGGTGAGCAGGGCTGGCCCCCACAGGATGACTCCCGCCCCGGCGAGCGCGCCGGCGGGTCGGGTCAGGGCCCGGGGCGAGCGGGCGGCCCGGTGCCGCGCGGCGCGCCCGACCCCCAGGAACCCGGCGGCGAGCAGGCCACCGGCGAGGGCGACCGCGAACGTCAGACCGGGTGTCGCGACATACCGCACGAGGGGCAGCGTCGGGGCGTCGGCCATGGCGAAGGCGATCTTGAGCCAGGGGAAGCCCCCGAACGGGGTCACGGAGCGCAACCACTCCCCGGTGCACCAGGCCGCCGCGACGACCACGGCGTAGGGCAGCTGCCACCCCCGCGGGGCCCGCTTGCCGAGGGCGCCGCACGCGGCACCGGTCAGGCCGACGTACGACGCCTCCAGCAGGGCGAGCGCGACCCAGGGGAGGTTGCCGACGTAGATCCCGGACCAGTGCAGGGCGGGCAGGTAGGCGGCCAGTCCCGCGAGCACCCCCAGCCCGAGGCCGCGGGTCACCCCCGCTCCCCGGGTGGCCAGGGCTACCAGCCCGATGCCGACGGGGGCCAGGAACCACAGGTCGTGGGCCGGCCACGAGAGCCACAGGGCGAGGCCGCCGAGCAGGGCGAGGGCGAGTCGGGACACCGCGTCACCCTAGCCGGGCGGAGGGCCTTGCGGGGTGCAGCACGGCCCGCATGCCGTTGGGGCCGCCTCGGGCCGGTCTCCGGACAGGTCCGGTGCCAGGGCCGTGACGTTTTCTACTAGGCATGCGGGCCGCGCTGCTGCCCGAGGATGGCGGGCAACCACCGTCAACCTATTAGGTGACCGTGTGTAACTGTCAACACCGCCCTGACCTGCGGTTTCGGGTGTTTCCGCAGGTCAGGGCCGGGGGTGTTATGACCCTTAATCGTCCGATACGCGGCGTGTCGCAAAGAACACGCCGTGTGACGAAACGGTTACGTTCCGTCCAGGTCGTGCCCCGTCGTCCCCGGGACGGCCGACATCTCGCCGAGGGTGATCGGGGTGAGGGTCAGCCCTCGCTGGGTGCCGGTACCACCACCACGCCGCGGGCCGTCGTCGCCACCACCGGAGGGTCCAGCAGGTCGGCCGCCGACTCGCCGCGCGCAGGGTTGCCCCGGGCGACCACACGCACCTCGAAGTCCATCTCCCGAGACCGGCGACCCGCCCGCACCAGCGTGCAGCTGATCTCGAGGCAGTCCCCCGCCCGGACCGGCGCCCGGAACTGGACGTCGCTGTAGGACGCGAAGAGCCCCTCGTCGCCGTCGGTGCGGATGCACATCTCCGTGGCCACGTCGCCGAACGCCGCCAGGGAGTAGGCCCCGTCGACGAGGTTGCCGGCATAGTGCGCGTGGCTGTAAGGGACGTAGCGGCGGTGGACGACGGTGGTGCCCACCGCGGGGCCGGTGCCTGCGCTCATCGGGTCTGCTCCTTCGTGGTCGTGGTCGTGGTAGGGCTGTCGGCGCCCTGCCGCTGCGCCAGGGCGTGGACGAGGTAGGACGCCACCTCGCCGGGCGTCGTGCCCTTGCCGAAGATCCGGTCCACGCCGAGCTCAGCCGTGGCCGACTCGTCGAACCGCGGGCCGCCCACCACGAGCAGCGGGGTGGTCCCCGCCGGATAGGCCTCCCGGAAGGCGGCGGACATCTCCTGGGTGTTGGTGATGTGCGCGTCTCGCTGGGTCACCACCTGGGAGACCAGGATGGCGTCGGCCTTCTCGGCCCGGGCCCGCTCGACGAGGTCCGGGACCAGGACCTGGGCTCCGAGGTTGACGACCTTGATCTCGGAGTAGTACTCCAGGCCCTTCTCCCCCGCGAAGCCCTTGATGTTGAGGATCGCGTCGATGCCCACGGTGTGCGCGTCGGTGCCGATGCAGGCGCCCACCACCACCAGCGGCCGCCGCAGCTGCTTCTTGATGGCCGCGTTGACCTCCTTGGCACCCAGCAGCGGGTAGTCCCGCTCCACCACGACCACGTCGCGCAGGTCGACCAGGTGGTTGACGCTGCCGTAGACCACGAAGAAGGTGAAGTCGGGGCCGATCGCCTTGGCGTGTACCAGGAGCGCCGGCTTCAGGCCCATCTTGTCCGCGAGCTGCAGCGCCGCCCCCTCGGCCCGCTTGTCGTGCGGGATCGGCAGCGTGAACGACATCTGGACCATGCCGTCGCCGGTCGTGTCGCCATACGGCCTGATGATGTCGGGGAGGGCGCGCTCCCCCGACCGGTCCTCGCCGCTCACCTGCTGCCTCCCGTCGTCGTGGCGACGCCCTCGTCGAGGAGCGTGATCGCCGGGTTGTCGTAGTCGTCGGCCTTGCGGACCACGCCGTCCAGGCCCTTGCCCGCGTCGGCCGGCCGCTTCATCAGACCGAAGGTGCCGTCCGCGATGGCGTCGAGCAGGGTGTCGTCGGCGATCCGTTCGAGCAGGTCGACCGCCTCGGACAGGACCTGCCGGGCGCGGTTCTGGATGAACCCGTCCGTCGGCGGCCGGAAGTCCTCCCGCAGACCGCGGCCCGCCTCGAGCGCGTAGCGCACGTTCTGCAGGGCCAGGTCGCGGTCGGACAGGAACGGCGTCACGACCGCCTCGGTCATCATGCCCACGAGCAGGATCCCCTGGTCGGTCAGTCCGCCGACGAAGTTGAAGAAGCCGTCGAGCAGGTAGCCGCGAAAGACGTCGCCGGTCATGTGCTTGGTCGGTGGCATCCACTTCAGCGGGGCCTCGGGGAACAGGTCGCGCGCCAGCATCGCGTGCGCCAGCTCCATCCGGAAGGAGTCGGGCAGCTCCGGGACGATCTCGAAGGCATGCCCCAGACCGAGCTGCCAGTCCTCGAGCCCGGCCTCCTTGGCGAAGTACTCGTTGAGCAGCTGGCTGACGGTGACGGTGTGCGCCGCCTCGACGGCGTCCGCCGTCGTGAGGTAGTTGTCCTCGCCGGTGTTGATGATGATCCCGGCCCGGGCGTGCACCTGACGGCTGAACCGCTGGTCGACGAAGGTGCGGACCGGGTTGATGTCGCGGAAGAGGATGCCGTACATCGAGTCGTTGAGCATCATGTCGAGGCGCTCCAGGCCCGCCAGCGCGGCGATCTCCGGCATGCACAGGCCCGAGGCGTAGTTGGTCAGCCGGACGTAGCGACCGAGCTCCTTGCTCGTCTCGTCCAGCGCCGCCCGCATCAGCCGGAAGTTCTCCTGCGTGGCATAGGTGCCGGCGTAGCCCTCACGGGTGGCCCCCTCGGGCACGTAGTCCAGCAAGGACTGCCCCGTGGACCGGATCACCGCGATGATGTCCGCTCCCCCGCGCGCAGCAGCCTGGGCCTGCGGGATGTCCTCGTAGATGTCGCCGGTGGCGACGATCAGGTAGACCCAGGGACGCGACGGCGCGTCGCCGACCTTCGCGATCAGGCGCTCGCGGGCGGCCCGCTGTCTGTCGATCTGGGTGATCCCGGGCCTGACGCCGCGCATCGCCAACGTGCGAGCGGTGATGAGCTCCTTGCCCTCGGGCAGGCGGAAGTCCGCAGCCCCGGCGGCGGCCTTCTGCGCCAGCGTGACCAGGTCCGGGGCGACGCCCCGGGCGATCGCGTCGTAGGCCGGGGTGGTGACCCCGTGCTCCAGGCCGACCTGCTCGCGGACCGTGTCGACGAGGTGGTTGACCCACGGGACGCGCTCGTGGTCGGCGCCGGACAGCCCCGCGAGGCGCAGGGTCGCGCGCTCGACCGAGACGGTGGTGTGCTGCTGCGCGAGCCGGACCACGGGGCCACCGGCCCTGCGCGCCAGGGTGCGCGCCCGCCGGACGACGTCGGGGTCCAGCTCCAGGTGCGCGCGCGGTGGACTCGCTGCGGCGCGGGTCATGACAGGGCTCCTTCGGTCGAGTGGATGATGCGCCCCCCGACGACGGTGAGCACCGCCGTGGGGTTGTCGGTGCCCGGCGCCAGCAGCGGCAGGCCGGGGGTGTGCAGCCGCTCCTGCTGGTGCTGGAGGAGCTGGTCGGGGTCCAGGTCCCACACCACCAGGTCGGCGGGCAGGCCCACGTCGAGCTGGCCCCGCCAGTCCTCGGCGATGGCGGACCAGCCGGCCCGGGTGTGGGCCCGGAAGGCCTCGCCCACCGACAGCCGCTCCTCCGGGGAGCGGTGCCAGCGGGCCGCCCGCACGGTGCCCCAGGGGTCGAGCGGGGTCTCCGGCGCCGTCGAGGTCAGGTGCAGGTCCAGGCCGTCGGTCACGAGGGACGCGAGCCGCACGTAGGCCTGGACGCGGGAGGGTCCCAGGCGCCTGGCCAGGACACCGTCGGGGGCGCCGAGGTAGGCGTCGACCTGGGGCACCCGGGCGACGCTCACCGCCAGGTCGATGAGGGTCCCGAGGACCATGTGGTCGGCCACGGACTGGGTGAGGGTGCGGTGCCGCAGTGCCCGGAAGCGGTCCAGGCCCACCTGGCGGACCGCCAGCCGCAGCCCGGCCGCAAGCTCCTGGGCCGCCCGGTCCCCGAAGGCCACCAGGTTGCTCTGCACCCCCACCTGGGAGGTCACCACCATGTGCTCGGCGATGGCCTCGGCGGGGAGCGGGTCGGGCCCGGCGTAACCCGGGGCGTCGGCATAGGGCTCGACCAGCGCGGCACGGCGCAGCCGCACCAGGCCGTCCACGGGGACGTAGCAGCCCTGCAGCCCTAGGTCGCGGACCAGCGCGAGGGGCTCGTCGGCGGACGTGCACAGACGGTCGAGGTAGTGCTTGATCACCGGGAGCGGCATCGACTCGTCCCCCGCCCCGCGCAGCTCCACGACCGAGGACTCGCTGCCGTGGTGCAGGTGCACCGCGCCGATGCCCTGCGCCGCCGCCAGGCGCAGCAGCCCGAGGGTCTGCTGCCGGTGCTCCCGAGGGGTCCGCAGCCGCGGCAGCACCTGCCGCAGGTCGTCCACCTGCACGGGCCCGAGCTCGTCCGGCCAGGTGACGCTGTCCGGCAGGTGCTCCTGGGCCAGGGCGCGCAGCGCGCCGCACGCGACGCCGGCGCCCAGCCCGGCCCGGATCATCAGGGCCGGGCGGTCGCCGGAGGCGCGGGCCAGCTCCTCGGGCGTGGGCGCCCGCAGCTCGGGCCACAGGCTCTCGTCGTAGTCGCGGGCGAGGAGCGGACCCGTGCCGGAGCTCGCCGCCGCCGCGACCCGGTCCAGGGCGTCGGCCAGCGACGTGGCGGCGCCGAGGTCCACCGCGCCCACCAGGTCACCGGCCTGCGCGCAGAGCAGCGCCGGCTCGACGAAGGGCGTGGTGACCAGCCGCCCGCCGAGGTCCACGACCACCTCGGCGTCGGCGGCCTGGGCGTCGGCCTCGTCCTCGTCGCCCACCCACAGCACCCGGGTGCCGTCGACGAGCAGGGCCGTGGGGAAGCCCCGGGTGGGGACGTAGACCTGTCCGTTGCGGTAGAGCGTGCGGACTCGCATGCGCTCAGTCTGCCGTGGGGGCGATCCGCCGGGTGAAGAGGGAACGGACCTGGGCGTCGGACCGCACCAGGTCCAGCGCCAGCGCGGCGTGACCGGGGGTGTAGCCGTTGCCCACCAGCATGCGCACGTCGGCGGCCAGGCCCTCCGCGCCCAGCGCGGCGGCGCTGAAGGACGTCGCCATGGAGAAGAAGATCACGGTCCCGCCCTCGCGGGTGACCAGGATCGAGGGGTGCTCGCAGCCGGGGACGTCCACGCACACGACGGTCACGTCCGCCGGTCCGCCGGCCGCCTCGACCGCGCCCAGCAGACCCAGCGGGTCCCGGGCGTCGGCCAGCACGACGTGGTCGGCCAGGTCGGTGCCGCGCAGCAGCCCGGCCTCGGCCTCGAAGGGCACCACCGCGGTCAGCGTCCCGGCACCCGCGCGCCGGGCGGCGGCCAGCGACAGGGACCCGGACTTGCCGGCGCCACCCAGCACCAGGACCGAGGGGGCCTCGCCGGTGCGGTCGTGGTGCTCGCGGACCACGCGGTCGACCAGCGCCGGGGCGCCGCACACGTCCATCACCATGAGGGCGAGCTCGGGCTCCATGTCCTCCGGGAGCACCGCCGCGATGGACCGGCCGAACAGGATCGCGTGGCCCTGGGCGGGCACCCGCTCGTCCTCGCCGTCCCAGCGCCGCAGTCCGTCGGTGATCTGCAGCGGGGTCAGGCTCAGCGACACCAGCGTGGCGATCCGGTCGCCCACCTGCAGGCCGAGCGTCGACCGCGGCCCGACCTCGGCGACCGTGCCGATGAGCATGCCGCCCGAGCCCGTGACGGGGTTCTGCATCTTGCCGCGCTCGGCGACGATGTCGAGCACGGCCTGGCGCACCCCGGCCGCGCCATGAGCCTCCCGCAGCTGGCGGTAGCTGGCCGCGTCGAGGTTGAGCGTCTCGACGTCGACCCGGACCTCGTCAGGCCACAGCTGCGGGCGGGCGTCCAGGCGGCGGGCCGCCTGCGGCAGGGCCGGGCGCTCACCGTCCTGCAGGACGACGCGGTGCAGCCCGTAGGGCGAGGAGGGGGTCGCCGGCGGGGTCTGGGTGGTCTCGGGCGTCACGGTGCCGCTCATGTCGAATCTCCGCTCTGAGATGGTCTCGACGACAAGATGTGCTGCCCGCAGTGTTGCACGCCGCAAACCGTTCGGTAGCGTGGGGGCCATGAGTGCAATGGAGCAGCCGTATGTCTACCGCCGCCGGGAGCTGGTCGAGCCCGACTGGCGTCGTTTCCCGGGGTGGCGGGACGTCACCGACCAGGACTGGGCCAGCGCCCAGTGGCAGCGCACCCGCTGCGTCAAGAACGTCAAGCAGCTCCGCGAGCTCATGGGCGACCTGCTGACCGAGCAGTTCTACGCCGACCTCGAGCGGGACCAGGCCGAGCGGGCGACCATGTCCATGCTCGTGCCGCCGCAGATGATCAACACCATGGTCCCGGCCACCGACTGCGAGATGCCCGCCGCGGGCGAGGAGTTCACCCGGGCCTTCCTGTCCGACCCGGTCCGGCGCTACATGCTCCCGGTGTTCTCCGACCGGCGGGTGGACTGGCCGAGCCACCCCCACGCGTCGCGCGACTCGCTCCACGAGGCGGACATGTGGGTGGCCGAGGGGCTGACCCACCGCTACCCCACCAAGGTGCTCGCCGAGCTGCTGCCGACCTGCCCGCAGTACTGCGGCCACTGCACCCGCATGGACCTCGTCGGCAACTCCACGCCACAGGTCACCAAGCTCAAGCTCGCGGGCAAGCCGGTCGACCGGCTGGACGCGATGATCGACTACCTCAAGGGCACCCCGCAGGTGCGCGACGTGGTCGTGTCCGGCGGTGACATCGCCAACATGCCGTGGAAGAACGTCGAGTCCTTCCTGATGCGGCTGCTGGAGATCGACAACATCCGCGACATCCGGCTCGCCACCAAGGCGCTCATGGGTCTGCCGCAGCACTGGTCCGCGCCGGACACCGTCGAGGGCGTCGGCCGCGTCGCGTGGACCGCCGCCCGTCGCGGCGTCGGCCTGGCGATGCACACGCACATCAACAACGTGCAGTCGCTCACCCCGTCCGTGGCCACCGCCACCCGGCTGATGCACGAGGCCGGCGTCCGGTCCATCCGCAACCAGGGCGTGCTGATGCGCGGCATCAACGACAGCCCCGAGGCGCTGCTCGACCTGTGCTTCACGATGCGCGACGAGGCCGCGATCAACCCCTACTACTTCTACATGTGCGACATGATCCCGTTCAGCGAGCACTGGCGGATGTCGCTCGCCGAGGCCCAGCAGCTGCAGCACGAGATCATGGGCTACCTGCCGGGATTCGCGACGCCGCGCATCGTCTGCGACGTCCCCTTCGTCGGCAAGCGCTGGGTGCACCAGGTGGACACCTACGACACCGAGCGCGGGATCTCGCTGTGGCGCAAGAACTACCGCACCTCCATCGAGGGCGAGGACGTGGACGTCACCAGCGCCGAGTACGCCTACTACGACCCGATCTACACTCTGCCCGAGGCCGGCCAGCAGTGGTGGCGCGACACCACCGACGGCGCCGCCACCCACCGGGTCAACGAGGCGGCCGCGGCGGCCTCCCGCGAGGCCTCCCTGGTCTGAGCGCCCACCTCGCACCGCGCGGCGCCCGGTCGACCCCGTCGGCCGGGCGCAGCGGCCTACCATCGGCGGTATGGCGAGGAAGAACGGCTCCGCGGGGACGCCCGCCACGGTGGCGCTCGACCGGGCGGGCATCGCCTACCAGGTGCACGCCTACGACCACGACCCCGGCGCCGCGTCGTACGGCCTGGAGGCGGCCGAGCTCCTGGGGGTGGCCCCGGCCCGGGTCTTCAAGACCCTGGTCGCCGACACCGGCTCGGGGCTGGTGGTCGGCGTCGTCCCGGTGTCCCGCCGCCTGGACCCCAAGGCCCTCGCGGCGGCGGTGGGCGCCAAGCGCGCGCAGCTGGCCGACCCCGTCGTCGCCGAGCGCAGCTCGGGCTACGTCGTCGGGGGCATCAGCCCGGTCGGGCAGCGCAGGGCGTTGCCCACGGTCCTGGACGCCAGCGCTCACGAGCACGGCACGATCCTGGTCAGCGGCGGGCGTCGTGGCCTGGACCTGGAGCTCTCCCCCGCCGACCTGGTGAGCGTCACGCGGGCGCGGACGGCTCCCATCGCCCGCTGACCGCCCGCACGCCCGCCCGGACGCGGCCCGCGGGCCCGGCTCAGTCCGCACCCCCGGGGGTCTGGGGCGGCACCGCGGCCCGCCCCTCCCAGGCCGTCGACAGCACCACGGTGGTGCGGGTGGAGACGTTGGCCCGGGCCCGGATCAGGGCGATCAGCTCCTCGAGCGCGTGCGGAGTCGCCACCCGCACCTGCAGCAGATAGCTCATGTCTCCCGCGACCGAGTGGCAGGCCTCGATCGCGGTGACCTCCCGCAGCCGGTCCGGGATGTCGTCGGGCTCGGCCGGGTCGAGCGGGGCGATCGAGATGAACGCGGCCAGCGGGAGCCCCGCCTGCTGCTGGTCGATGCTGGCGTGGTAGCCGGTGATGACCTTGCGCTCCTCCAGGCGGCGCACCCGCTGGTGGATCGCCGAGGTGGACAGGCCGGTGGCGCGCCCCAGGTCGGTGTACGACATCCGTCCGTCGCGGGTCAGGTGATCGATGATCTGCTGGTCGACGGACTCCATCGGCACAGGATATCGGGGCCGCGCCCTACCCTGGGCCCATGTCGCGCCTGATGCTCCTGGACGCCGCCTCGTTGTACTACCGCGCGTTCTACGGCGTGCCCGACCGCCGCAAGACCCCGGACGCCCCGCCCGCCAACGCGCTGCGCGGCTTCCTGGACATGATCGCCTCGCTGGTGACCACGCACCGGCCCACCCACCTGGCGGCCTGCTGGGACGAGGACTGGCGCCCGGCCTTCCGGGTCGAGGCGATCGCGTCCTACAAGAGCCACCGTCTGGCCGCCGGCTCGACCGACGCCGAGGACACCCCGCCGGACCTGGTCCCCCAGGTGCCCGCGATCGTGGCCGCGCTCGCGGCGCTCGGCATCGCCCGCGTCGGCGCGGCAGGCTACGAGGCCGACGACGTCATCGGGACGCTGGTCCACCGGCACGCCGGGCAGCTGCCGGTGGACGTGGTGACGGGCGACCGGGATCTGTTCCAGGTCGTCGACGACCACCGGCAGGTGCGCGTGCTCTACACCGCTCGCGGCGGGGTGCGCGACGCCGACGTCGTGGACGAGGCCTACCTTCAGGCGACGTACGCGATCCCCTCCGGCCCGGCCTACGCCGACCTGGCGGTGCTGCGCGGTGACCCCTCCGACGGGCTGCCGGGGGTGCCGGGCATCGGGGAGAAGACCGCCGCCGCGCTCATCGGGACGTATGGCGACCTGCGCACCCTGCGGGCCGCCGTCGACGGGGGTGACCCGGCGCTCAAGGGCGCCCGCCGTGCCCGGCTCGAGGCGGCGGCGGACTACCTGGACGTGGCGCCGCGGGTGGTGCGGGTCGCCACCGACGTGCCGCTGCCCGGCCTCACGCTCGACTCCCTGGCGCTGCCGCGCGAGGTGGCCGACGCGCGGCTGCTGTCGCAGGTGGCGGACGAGCTCGGCGTCGGCACCAGCCTGGGTCGCGTCGTGGTGGCGCTCGGCCTGGACTGACCGGGCCCCGGGGCCTCAGTCGAGCCGGTCGGCCGCCACCACCCCGCGCATGACCGCGTCGATCGCCTGCCGGGCCGTGGCTGCCAGCGCCGGCTGCGGCGCGCACGTCGCGATCTGGCCGAGCAGGTCCACGATCTGCTTGCAGCGCCGGACGAAGTCACCGGCTGCCATGTCGCTGTCGCGCAGGCAGACCTCCAGCGTCTGCCCGGCTGCCCAGCGGTGCACCGGCCACATCATGCCGCCGTCGGGAGCCCCGGTCTCGGGCAGCTGGTGCCGGGCCTCGTGGTCGCTGATCACCGACCACAGCCGCACCATCTCGTGGTAGGCGTCGGACACGTCCTGGTTGGGCACCCGCGGGGCACCGCCGTCGGCCTCGCTCTGGCGCGGCTCGTAGATCAGCGCCGACACCACGGCCGCGAGGGAGGGCACGTCGAGCCGCTGCCAGACGCCGTGGGAGAGGCACTCGGCGGCGAGCAGGTCCTTCTCGGAGTAGAGCCGACGGAGCATGGCGCCGCTCGGCGTCACGGTCTCGCCGCGCGCGTCGAGGTAGCCGGTCTCGGCGAGCAGGTCGCAGATCCGGTCGAACTGCTTGGCCACGGAGTTGGTGCGCCCGGACACCCGGCGGCGCAGTCCCGCGGTCTCCCGGTCCAGGCGGTGGTAGCGCTCGGCCCAGCGGGCGTGGTCCTCCCGGTCGGGGCACTGGTGGCAGGGGTGGGCCTTCATGCGGCGGCGCAGCGACTCGATCGCCTGCTCCCCCGCGCTGCCGTCCGCCCCCGCCCGTCCCTTCCCCTTGCGCGGGGCCTCGTAGGGCACCTTGGCCCGGACCGTCGATGCGATGTCCTTGCGCATCTTGGTGTTGCGGGCGTTGAAGTTGCGCGGGAGCGCGATGTTGGTCGTCGGCTCGATGGGCTGGTCGACGTCGTGCACCGTGAGGCGCCGCGCCCGCCCGTCGGGGTTGACGACGAGCGGGGTGGGCGGGTTGCCCCGGGCCGCGGTGTTGGCGTTGACGACGATCGCCATACCGGTGTGCCGTCCCTCCCGCATCGCGAAGACGTCGCCCTCGCGCAGGTCCGCCAGCGACTGCTCGATCGCCGCCCGCCGCGAGGACGAGCGCTCCTTGGCCAGGGACTTCTCCAGGTGCCGGATCTGCTCGCGGAAGCCGGAGTACTCCGCGAAGTCGCCCAGGTGGCAGGTCATCGCCTCGCGATAGCCCGCCAGCGCCTCGTCGTTGCGGCGGACCTGCGCGGCCAGTCCCACCACCGCCCGGTCGGCCTGGAACTGCGCGAAGGAGGTCTCCAGGATCTCCCGCGCGTCCTGACGACCCACCCGCCGGACCAGGTTGACGGCCATGTTGTACGTCGGGCGGAAGGAGGAGTTCAACGGATAAGTCCGGGTGGCGGCCAGCCCGCCGACGGCGAGCGGGTCGACGCCGCGGGACCACACGACGACCGCGTGGCCCTCGACGTCGATGCCGCGGCGCCCGGCGCGGCCGGTGAGCTGGGTGTACTCCGCCGGGGACAGCTCGACGTGGGCGTCGCCGTTGAACTTCACGAGCTTCTCGAGCACCACCGTGCGGGCTGGCATGTTGATCCCGAGCGCCAGCGTCTCGGTGGCGAAGACCGCGCGGATCCGCCCCGCCGTGAACAGCTCCTCGACGATCTCGCGGAAGGTCGGCAGCATCCCTGCGTGGTGCGCGGCGTAGCCCCGCGACAGCGCCTCGACGAAGTCGTGGTGGCCGAGCACCCCCAGGTCGCCGTCGCCGACGCCGGCCACCCGCTCCTCGACGAGCCGCCGGATCCGGGCGCCCTCGTCGGCGGGCACCAGCCGTACGTCCTGGGCCAGCAGCTGGGCGACCGCGGCCTCGCACCCGGCCCGGCTGAAGATGAAGGTGATGGCCGGCAGCAGCCCGTCGCGCTCCAGGCGGGCGATGACCTCCGCCCGCGAGGCCGCTCCCCCGGGCCGGCTCCCCCGCGTCCCGCCCTCGGCGTACGGCGAACCGCCGGCCGGTGCCGTGCCGGCCCCGCGACCGCGGCCCCGGGACCCCCACGGGTCGTTGGCGCGGCTGGTCGACCGGGGTCCGCGTCCCGCACCCCAGGCGCCGCGCTCCAGCGACTGCAGCCGCTGGACCAGGTCGGGGTTGACCTTGGCCATCTCGGCGGTGATCCGGTGGTGCGAGTCGCGGTCCTTGCCGATGACCGAGCCGCCGGCGTCGACGAAGAGGTCGAAGAGCTCGCGGCCCACCATCATGTGCTGCCACAGCGGCACCGGCCGGTGCTCGGACACGACGACCGCGGTGTCGCCGCGCACCTCGCCGAGCCAGGCGCCGAACTCCTCGGCGTTGCTCACGGTGGCCGACAGGGAGATCACCTGCACCGCCTCGGGCAGGTGGATGATGACCTCCTCCCACACGGCGCCCCGGAAGCGGTCGGCGAGGTAGTGCACCTCGTCCATGACGACGACGCCCAGGTCGTGCAGGGACGAGCTCCCGGCATACAGCATGTTGCGCAGGACCTCGGTGGTCATCACCACGACCGGGGCCTCGCCGTTGACCGAGGAGTCGCCGGTGAGCAGCCCGACCCGGTCGGCGCCGTGCCGGGCGACCAGGTCGTGGAACTTCTGGTTGGACAGCGCCTTGATGGGCGTGGTGTAGAACGCCTTGCGTCCCGTCGCGAGGGCCAGGTGGACGCCGAACTCCCCCACGATCGTCTTGCCGGCGCCGGTCGGGGCGGCGACCAGCACCCCGTGCCCGTCCTCCACGGCGGCGCAGGCCTCCAGCTGGAAGTCGTCGAGCGGGAAGGCGAAGCCGGAGCAGAAGTCGTCCAGGTGGGGATGGCGGGGCATGCCTGCAGGCTACGCGAGGGCACCGACGGACCCGGGCAACGGCCAGAGCCGGACCCGCGTCCGGATTCCTCAGAGGTCGGTCGCCCGGATGTCGGAGGCCTCGTCGTCGGCGAGGTGGTCGTAGCTCTGGCGGCGACGGGCCCGGCGGGCGTCGATCACCCGCGCCACGGCATACGCCCCGAAGTAGAGGCCGACCAGCGGCAGCGCCAGCGCGAACATCGTCCACGGGTCCGGCGTCGGCGTCATCATCGCGGCGAAGGTGAAGATGAGCACCACCGCGATCCGCCAGCCCTTGAGCATGACCGAGGCGGGCAGGACGTGGATGACGTTGAGCGCGACCAGGAGCACGGGCAGCAGGAAGGCCAGCCCGAAGCTGAGGATGAAACGGGTGACCCACGTCAGGTAGTAGTCCGCGGGCAGGATGTTGGAGGCGCCCATGGGCGTGAACTCCAGCAGCACCTCGATCGCCTTGGGCAGCGCGTAGAGCGCCCCCCAGCAGCCGAGGAGGAACAGCGGGACCGCGGCCAGGATGAAGGCCAGGGCGGTGTTGCGCTCGCGCTTGTGCAGCCCTGGCACGATGAAGGCCCAGATCTGCCACAGCCACACCGGGCTGGCCAGGATGATGCCGACGAAGAACGCGACCTTGAGCTTGAGCGAGAAGGCGCCGGTGACGTCCTGGAAGGACAGGATCACGTTGGCGTGTCGCGCGGCGGCCGACAGCCGCAGCGGCTCGGTGAGCCGGAGCACGAGCTGGTCGTAGTAGATCCAGCCGATGACCGACGCCAGGCAGATGGCGACGGCGGCGACGACCACCCGGTTGCGGAACTCGCGCAGGTGGTCGGCGAGCGACATCCGACCCTGGGGGTCACGAGGTCGGCGCCGGGGCAGGCGGGGACCCGGGCGCCGCGCGGGGCGGGTGGCGGAGGCGGACCCCGTCATGGTGGTGACGGCCGGGATCAGGCGCGGGGAGCGGTGTCGTCGCCCTCGCGGCGGTACCGCACGCCGTCGATCACGACGTGGTCGTCGCCGGTCGCCTTGCTCGCCCCGCCGGGGCCCGCGGTCTCGGTGCGGGTGGTGGTCGTGGTGCGCTCGGTCACCACGTCGCCGTCCACGGTCGTGCGGGCGGCGTCGGACTTGCCGTCCTTGTGCATCTCGTCGACCTCGGTCTTGAAGATCCGCAGGGACCGGCCCAGGCTGCGCGCGGCGTCGGGGAGCCGGTTCGCGCCGAAGACCAGCAGGATGACGATGATGAGGATGACGAGGTGCCAGCCCTCGAACAGGCCACGGATGCCCATGAGTCGTGCCTTCCGGTCGATGTGGGGTGGATCTGCGAGCGTCATCCTACGGGTGTCAACCCCTGCGGCGACCGTTCCCCGTGAACTCCGGGTGACCGCCGTATGACGCCTCGGAGCGGCTCAGGCGTAGTGCGCCAGGGCCGCGCGGGCCTCGGCCGCCACCTCGGCGCGCAGGGTCTGCGGGGAGCGGACCCGCGCCGACCCGCCGAGGCGCAGCAGCAGCCGCCGCAGCCAGGCGGTGTCGCCGGTCGCGATGGTGACCTCGAGGCCGCCGTCCGGGGTCTCGGCGACGTCCTCGCAGGGGTAGTAGTCGTGCACCCAGCGCGCGTCGGGAGCCAGGTCGAGCACCACCCGCAGGTCGTCCTCGTCGGGCCGGAAGATCCCGGCGTCCAGGTCCCGCGGGCGCGCCGACGCCGGCGGCGTGCCGTCGACGTCGAGCACCTGGAGCCCGGCGATCCGGTCGACGCGGAAGAGCCGCACGTCCCGGGCGCGGTGGCACCAGGCCTCGAGGTACCACGGGCCGTCCACGTTGACCAGGCGCATCGGGTCGACGTCCCGCTCGGTGGTCTCGTCCCGGCTGGGCACGTCGTAGGACAGGTGCACGCGCCGGCGGTCGGCGAGGGCCTGCCGCAGCGCGACGAGGTGCTCCTCGGCGACGGCCCGGTCCACCGACTCCAGCCCGATGTCCACGGTGACGTTGGCGGCCCCGGCCATCCGGGAGGTGGCCGAGGTCGCGGCCTCCAGCTTGGCCAGCGCCCGCTCCACGGCGTCGCGCTCCCCCAGCCCGGGCACGGCCGCGAGGGCGCGCAGCCCGACCATCAGGGACAGCGCCTCGTCGACGCCGAGGCGCAGCGGCCGGGCGATGGTGTCGGCGTTGGACAGGTAGACGCGCCCGTCCTCCCACTGCGCGTCGATGAGGTCGTCGTGGTAGCCGCCGGGCGTCCCGCACAGGAAGAGCAGGGCGAGGTCGGCCTCGAGCTGGGCCCGGGAGACGCCGAACTCCCTTGCGGCGACGTCGATCTCGACCCCCTGGTGGCGCAGCAGCCAGGGGACCATGGTGAGCAGCCGGTCGAGGCGGGCGGTGGCCGGCTCGTTCATGTCGACGTTCATGCGTCCTCCTGCCCGGCGGCACGGGACCCGGCGGCACCAGGTCCGCCATCTGGGGGGTCACCGGGACCCGCCGCGGCGGCCAGGGCTCCCTGCAGGCGCTCGACCACCGCGGCGCGCAGCTCGGGCGGGCTCACCGCCGCCACCGAGGCGCCGTGCCCGGCCAGCTCGTCGGCGAGGCGGGCGACGTCCCCGACGGCCAGGACCAGCTCGTCCCACCCGTCGCCGCCCGCGCGCACCGAGGTGGCCCGTCGGCGCAGCGCGTGCCCGCAGCCGGCGCGGACCCGGACCACGCCGGTGGTGGGTGCGGCGTCGGCGGACTGGGCGGAGATCATGGCGACCGCGTCGTGGTCCGGTGGCACGTCGTAGCTGCCGGGGCGGCCCGCCCAGGCGATGGCTCCCTCGACCCGGCCGAGTCGGAAGACCCTTGGGGCCTGACGGTCCAGGTCCCAGCCGGTGAGGTACCACCGCCCGTGCCAGGCGGCGATGGCCCAGGGCCGGACCTGGCGGGTGGCCACCTCGCCGGTGCGGCCGGTGCGATAGGCGAACCGGACGGGGCGGCGCTGCAGCACCGCGTCCTTGGCCCGGGCGAAGGACGGCTCGGTCGTCCGCACCCGCGGCTCCAGGCCGATGATGCTGGCGTCGTCGCGCTCGACCCCCGCCGCGGCGAGCTTGCGCAGGGCCTGGGCGGCCGGTCCGGCGAGGGAGGCCTGGGCCCAGGTGCGGGCGGCCAGGCCGAGGACGGCGAGCTCGTCGGCCTCCAGGCTCAGCTCGGGCAGGGCGTACTCCCGGTCGTCGATCCGGTAGCCCTCCTCGTCCTCGAAGAACGGGTCGATCTGCTCGGTGACCAGCGGGATCCCCAGTGCGCGCAGCTCGTCCTTGTCCCGCTCGAACATCCGGTCGAAGGCCTCGTCGGTGGCCGCCTCGCCGTACTGCGGGACCGCCTCGCGGATCTTGGACTTGGGCAGCGGGCGGCGGGTGTAGAGCAGACAGATGACGAGGTTGAGCAGGCGCTCGGTCTTGGCCGCGCTGACGGGGGTCCGGGCCTGGGCCACGAGGCCTCCCTTCGGGCTACGGTGGTCGCGTGATCCGCTGGCGCACCGCTGTCGTCGACGCCGTCCGGGCCGAGTGGCCCGGCGCCGTCGAGTATGCCGTAACGGTGTTCGAACGTACGGGTTATGACGCCGCAGCGTGTCAGGTCGTCGCTGTGGGTTATACCTCCGTGGTGGGCCGCGCCGAGCCCGGGGACCGGGTGCTGCTCAACGTCTCGGCGCTGCAGCGCGGACTCGGGACGGGGGGGATGGCGCTGGTCGTCGCCATACCGGATCGCCTCCCCCCGGACCCGCCCACGGGTCCGGGTCACGTGGTCAAGGCCCGCTACACCCCCACCCAGGCGATGCTCCTCGGGGTGGACGAGCAGGAGAGCCCGCACCACGCACTGCTCGCCGACGCCGACTCCGTCGACGGTATGCCGGTGGTCGTCGCCGACCTGCACTCGGCGCTGCCCGCCGTCGTCGCCGGCATCCGCGCCACCCGCCCCGACGCGCGGGTGGCCTACGTGATGACCGACGGCGGGGCGCTGCCCGCGGCCTTCAGCCGCACCGTCGCGGGGCTGCGCGAGGCCGGGTGGCTGACCGCCTGCCTGACGACCGGCCAGGCCTACGGCGGGGACCACGAGGCGGTCACCGTGCACACCGGGCTGCTCGCGGCGCGTCTGGTCGAGCACGCCGACGTCGCGGTCGTCGCCCAGGGCCCGGGCAACCTCGGGACGGGCACCCGGTGGGGCTTCTCGGGGGTGGCCGCGGGCGAGGCGGTCAACGCCGCGCACGTGCTCGGCGGGCGGGCCGTGGCGTCCTTGCGGGTGTCCGAGGGCGATGCCCGGGAACGCCACCAGGGGGTGAGCCACCACTCGCTGACGGCCTACGGCCGGGTCGCGACGGCGCCCGCCGACGTGCCGGTGCCGGGCGAGGACTCCCCCGTCGCCCGCCGGGTGCGCCGCCAGGCGCAGGAGCTGTGCGCCGGCTCCGGCGGCCGGCTCACCCTGCACGAGGTCCCCACGGACGGGCTGGACCAGGCGCTGACCGCCTCCCCGGTGCCGCTGCGGACCATGGGCCGGGGCCTGCGGGAGGACCGGGCCGCGTTCGTCGCGGCGGCGGTGGCCGGGCGGCACGCGGCCACCCTGAGCGAACGCGCGAGTAACCCGACCGGGTGACTAGCCTCCTCGGGTCACGTGGCCCAGGCCACACCGAGACCGAGGAGCCGCCCGGATGTTCACCCGCATCGCGATCGTCAACCGGGGTGAGGCCGCCATGCGACTCATCCACGCCGTCCGCGACCTGAACGCGTCGACGGCCGCCGACGAGCCGCGGGCCCGGACCATCGCGCTGCACACGGACGGCGAGCGGCGCGCGATGTTCGTGCGGGAGGCCGACGAGGCCTACGACCTGGGACCGGCCTCGGCGCGGCCCTACCTCGACCACGCCGTGCTGGAGCGCGCCCTGCGCGAGACCGGCGCCGACGCCGTGTGGGTGGGCTGGGGCTTCGTGGCCGAGGACCCGGCCTTCGCCGAGCTGTGCGGCCGCCTCGGGGTGACCTTCGTCGGGCCGAGCCCGCAGGCCATGCGCCGGCTCGGGGACAAGATCGGCTCCAAGCTCCTCGCCGAGGAGGTCGGCGTGCCCGTCGCCGACTGGAGCCGCGGCGGCGTGGACACGGTCGAGGACGCGCTGGCCCAGGCCGAGCGGATCGGCTACCCGCTCATGCTCAAGGCCACGGCGGGCGGCGGCGGGCGCGGCATCCGCACGGTCACCGGCCCCGAGGAGCTCACCGCGGCCTACCAGCTCACCCGCGACGAGGCCACCCGGGCCTTCGGCAACGGCACCGTCTTCCTGGAGCGGATGGTCACCGGCGCCCGCCACGTCGAGGTCCAGGTCATCGCCGACGCCCACGGCACCGCCTGGGCGCTCGGGGTCCGCGACTGCTCGGTCCAGCGCCGCAACCAGAAGGTCGTCGAGGAGTCCGCCTCCCCCGTCCTGGCCCCCGAGCAGGTGGCCGAGCTCAAGGCCAGCGCCGAGCGGCTCGCACTCGCGGTGGACTACTGCGGCGCGGGCACGGTCGAGTTCCTCTACCACCCGGCCGAGCGCTTCTTCGCCTTCCTCGAGGTCAACACCCGCCTGCAGGTGGAGCACTCGATCACCGAGGTCACCACCGGCACCGACCTGGTCCGGCTGCAGCTGCACGTCGCGGCGGGCGGGCGGCTGGACGACCTGTCGCCGGTGCGCCCCACCGAGACCGGGCACGCCATCGAGGCCCGGCTCAACGCCGAGGACCCGGACCGCGACTTCGCTCCCGCCCCCGGCCGGATCGCCCTGCTCGAGCTGCCTGCCGGCCCCGGCGTGCGCGTCGACACCGGCGTGGCCGAGGGCGACACGATCCCCGCCGACTTCGACTCGATGATCGCCAAGGTCATCGCGAGCGGGCGGGACCGGGCCGAGGCGCTGGCCCGGCTGCGGCGCGCCCTGCAGGAGACCACCGTCGTCGTCGAGGGCGGCGCCACCAACAAGTCCTTCGTGCTCGACCTGCTCGACCAGCCCGAGGTCGTCGACGGCAGCGCCGACACCGGCTGGGTCGACCGGGTCCGCGCCCAGGGCCGCCTCGTCGACCACCGGCACAGCGGCGCCGCGCTGGTGGCGGCCGGGATCCGGGCCTACGAGGCGGACGAGGCCATCGCCCGCGCCCGGCTGCTCGAGACCGCCCGCGGCGGCCGCCCTCAGCTGCAGCACGAGCCGGGCCGACGGATCGAGACGAGCCTGCGCGGGACGACATACGGCCTGCGGGTCGCCCGCACCGGCCACCACCGCTATCGCGTGGTCGTCGACTCCCCCACCGGCGCGCACACCGTCGAGGCGGACCTGGAGCACCTGGACGAGCACAAGGCCCGCCTCACCCTCGGCGGCCGTCACCATCGCCTCGTCGTCGCCACCCACGGTCCGGTGCAGCTGGTCGAGGTCGACGGCGTCACCCACCGGATCTCCTTCGACGAGGGCGGCGTCCTGCGCTCGCCCACCCCGGCCCTGGTCGTCGCCACCCCGGTGGCCGCGGGGGCCGAGGTCGCGGCCGGCGCCCCCGTGCTGGTGCTGGAGTCCATGAAGATGGAGACCGTCCTGCCCGCGCCCTTCGCGGCGCGGGTGCGCGAGGTGCTCGTCGCCACCGGCAGCCAGGTCGAGACGGGCACGCCCCTGGTGCGCCTGGAACCGATCGAGGAGGAGCCGACCGCGACCCCGGCGGCCGGGCCGACCGCGGACGTCGACCTGGACCTGCCGGGCGAGCAGCCTGCTGCCGATCCCGCGGCCCGTCGTCGCGCGGACCTGCTCGGCCTGGTCCTCGGCTACGACGCCGACCCGCAGGACGAGCGCCGCGCGCTGACGGCCTACCTCGCCGAGCGGGACCGGCTCGCCGCCACCGGCTCGGCCCCGGTCGCCGAGGAGCTGGAGCTGCTCGAGGTCTTCGCCGACCTGGCCGAGCTGTCCCGCAACCGGCCGGCGGGCGAGGACCTGCACCTGGAGAACCGCGTCCACAGCCCCCGGGAGCACCTGCACACCTACCTGCAGAGCCTGGACGCCGACCGCGCCGAGCTGCCCGAGACCTTCCGCACCCGCCTCGCCGCCGTGCTCGCGCGCCACGGGGTCACCACGCTGGAGCGCACCCCCGAGCTGGAGCAGGCTGTCTTCCGGATCGTCACCGCCCAGCAGCGCTCGGCCCCCGACGTCGCCGCGGTCACCGCCCTGCTCCAGCGGTGGAGCACCGAGCCTGCGCCCGCGCCCCCGGTCGACGCCCGGGCCCGCGAGGCGCTCGACCACCTGGTCCGCGCCACCCAGCTGCGCCACCCTGTCGTGGGCGAGCTCGCCCGCAGCGTGCGCTACCGGTGGTTCGAGCAGCCACAGGCGGCCGCCCGCCGCGGCGCGCTGCTCGACCGCGTGACCGCCGAGCTGGACCGGCTCGGCGCCACCGACGTCCTCCCCGGCGGCGCCGACCAGGGACGGCGCGAGGCCCTGCTGGACACCCTGGTGGCCGTGCCGGAGCAGATCGGCCAGCTCCTCGGCGCCCGCCTGGCCCGCTGCGCCGCTCCCGGCCCGCACCCCGAGGTCGTGCTGGAGGTCCTGCTGCGCCGGCACTACCGCGGCCAGGACCTCGCCGACGTCACGAGCGGCCCCTGCGTCGCGGACCCGGCGGTCGGCCTGGTGACCGGGACCTGCGAGGTCGGCCGACGGCCGACATACCTGGTCTCGGCCGCCGGCCGGCTCACCGACCTGACCCCCGGCTCGGCCCTGGCCCGGGCGCTCGCCGCCCAGGTCGCCCAGGCCCCCACGGGCCGCGAGGCCGTCGTCGACCTCTATCTCGCCTGCGCGGACCCGCACGCGGTGGCCGCCGACAACCTCGTGCACCGGCTGGCCCACCTGCCGGTCGCCCGCGCGGTGCGGCGGCTCACGGTGGGGCTGGCCGCGCCCGGCCAGCCGGTGCGCTACCTCACCGTGCGCCCCACCGAGGACGGCGCGCCGGCCGAGGACACCCTGGTCCATGGCGTCCACCCGATGGTCGGGCGACGACTGCACCTGTGGCGGCTGCGGGAGTACGCCGTCACCCGGCTCGACGCACCCGAGGACGTCCTCCTCTATCGCTGCGCCGCCCCGGACAACGACACCGACGTGCGGCTCGTCGCGCTGGCCCAGGTGCGGCATCTGACCATCGCCCGCGACGACCAGGGGCGCGTGGCAGGGCTGCCCGAGGTCGAGCGTGCCCTCGCCGACTGCCTGGAGGCGATCCGGCGGGCCCGCGCCGCGGCCGGGGCGGGCGCCCGGCACCTGGACAGCAACCAGGTGTGGCTGCACGTGTGGCAGCCCGTGGACGCCGACCTGACCGAGCTCACCGGGCTCAAGGACACGATCGCCCCGATGACCGCAGGCACGGGCGTCGAGGAGGTGCTGCTCGACGGCACCGTCGTCGGCGGCGAGGGCACCGAGATCCCCGTGGCCGCGCGGTTCTACTACCAGCCGGGCGCCGGCGTCGTCGCCTCCGTGGAGAACCCGCCGAGCGAACCGCTGCACCCGCTCGACGACTACGCCCTCAAGGTCCAGCGGGCGCGACGCCGCGGGATGGTCTACCCCTACGAGCTCGTCGACCTGATCGCGGGACGCGGGGGCACGGCGATCGAGCACGACCTGGACGAGAGCGGGCGGCTCGCGCCCGTCGACCGACCGTACGGCCGCAACCGGGCGGGGATGATCGTCGGCGTCATCTCCACCCCCACCGCGCGGCACCCCCAGGGCGTGCGGCGGGTGCTGCTCTGCGGTGACCCGCTGCGGGCCCTCGGCGCACTCGGGGAGCCCGAGTGCGCCCGCGTCATCGCCGCCCTCGACCTGGCCGAGGAGCTCGGCGTGCCGGTGGAGTGGTTCTCGCTGTCCGCGGGCGCCCGGATCTCGATGGACTCCGGCACCGAGAACCTCGACTGGGTCGCCCGGGCGCTGCGCCGGATCGTGCACTTCACCCAGGCCGGCGGTGAGATCAACGTCGTGGTGGCGGGCATCAACGTCGGCGCCCAGCCCTACTGGAACGCCGAGGCCACCATGCTCATGCACACCAAGGGCATCCTGGTGATGACCCCGGACAGCGCCATGGTGCTCACCGGCAAGCAGTCGCTGGACTTCTCCGGCGGCGTCTCGGCCGAGGACAACGTCGGGATCGGCGGCTATGACCGGATCATGGGTCCGAACGGCCAGGCGCAGTACTGGGCGCCCGACCTCGCCGGCGCCCTGCGGATCCTGATGACGCACTACGACCACGCCTACGTCGCCCCCGGCGAGCGGGGGCCGCGGTCCGCGATCACCGCCGACCCGGTGGACCGCGACGTCAGCGCCTTCCCCCACGACCCGGCGATCTCGGGCTTCGCGACGGTCGGCGAGATCTTCGGGGCGGACACCAACCCGGACCGCAAGAAGGCCTTCGCCATCCGGTCGGTCATGGCCGCGGTGGCCGACCAGGACCACGAGACCCTGGAGCGCTGGGCCGGTATGGCGGACGCGGAGACCGCCGTGGTCTGGGACGCCCACCTCGGCGGGCTGCCCGTGACGATGGTGGGCATCGAGTCCCAGCAGGTCGCGCGGCGTGGTTTCCCGCCCACCGACGGCCCGGACGCCTGGACCGCGGGCACGCTGTTCCCCCGCTCGTCCAAGAAGGTCGCCCGCGCCGTCAACGCCGCCAGCGGCAACCGGCCGGTGGTGGTCCTCGCCAACCTGTCCGGTTTCGACGGCTCCCCGGAGTCGATGCGCACCCTGCAGCTGGAGTACGGCGCCGAGATCGGCCGGGCCATCGTCAACTTCGACGGGCCCATCGTCTTCGTGGTGATCTCGCGCTACCACGGCGGGGCCTTCGTGGTGTTCTCCAAGGCGCTCAACCCGCGGATGACCGTGCTCGCCGTCGAGGGCTCCTACGCCTCCGTCATCGGTGGCGCCCCGGCCGCGGCCGTGGTGTTCCCCCGCGAGGTGGACGCCCGCACCGCCGCCGACCCGGGGGTGGTGGCGCTCGAGGAGCAGGTCGCCGCCGCCTCGGGGGCCGAGCGCGCCGACCTGGCCGCACGCCTCACCGCGACCCGCCGGGAGGTGCGCGCCGAGAAGCTCGCGGAGGTGGCGACCGAGTTCGACCGGGTGCACGACGTCCACCGCGCGGTGCAGGTCGGGTCGGTGGACGAGGTGATCGCGGCGCGCGACCTGCGACCGGCGATCGTCCGCAGCCTGCGCCGCGGGCTGGGTCTGGTGCCGCCGCCGGCCTGATCGTGAGCCGGTCCACCGCCGGACGGCCGAGGGCCCCGGGAGATCGCTCCCGGGGCCCTCGGGCGTCGTCGGTCGGACGTCAGCGCACGGCGACCAGGTCGACGACGAAGATCAGCGCCTCGCCGGGCTTGATGAGGCCACCCGCCCCACGGTCGCCGTAGGCCAGGTGCGCCGGGATGGTGAGCTTGCGGCGGCCGCCCTCGCGCATCCCGAGCAGGCCCTGGTCCCAGCCCTGGATGACCTGACCGACGCCGACCTGGAAGTCCAGCGGGGTTCCGCGGTTCCAGGAGGAGTCGAACTCCTCGCCGGTGGAGTGGGCGACGCCGACGTAGTGGGTGCTGACGGTCGAGCCGGGCGTGGCCTCGGTGCCGTCGCCCACCCAGATGTCCTCGACGACCAGGTCGGTCGGCGGCTGGTCACCCGGGAAGTCGATCTCGGGCTTGGTGGTGCTGGGGTCGAAAGGCATGGCTGCTCCTGAGGTCTGACGGACGTATGACGGGAAGGCAGCGGCGCCCGGCGGTCACCGATCGGGCGCCGCCGGGAGTCACTTGGCGCCGACGACGTCCACGACGAAGACGAGCGGCGAGTTCGGCGGGATGGTGGGCGGCATGCCCTTGGCGCCGTAGGCCTCGGCCGCGGGGGCCACGATCATGACCTGGCTGCCGATCTTGCTGCCGGTGAGGCACTTGTCCCAGGCCGGGATGACCTGCTTGACGCCGATCGGGAAGTCGGTCGGGGCCGCGCCCCGGTCGAAGCTCGAGTCGAACTTCTTGCCGTCGGCCCACAGCAGCCCGGTGTACTTCGCGGACAGCTGCTGACCGGCCTCGACGGCGGCGCCGGTGCCCTCCTTGAGGACGTACATCGTCGACTGGGTGGGGGCCGGCGTGCCGGTGGGCTTGATGGTGGCGGCCTTGTCGGCGGGGGCGGTGACCTCGGGCAGTCCGTCCTTGCTGGTGACGACCTTGCACGGGGTGCCGGACATGCCGACCTGCTTGATGTCCACGAGGGCGACCATGGTCTCGTCCGCGGTCAGACCGCTCTGCGGGTTGCGGGAGGCGATGAGCCCCGCGCCCTCGGCGGGGGCGATCGCGACCAGCACCCGCGAGCCGGCCTTCTGACCGACGATGCCGCGGGCCAGCCCGGGCAGCGTGCCGCGCATCGCGAGCTCCTCGGGCTTGCCCTTGGCGAAGGTGTCGTCGAGGGTCTTTCCGGTCTTGCCCGACGCGAGGACGACGTTGATGGTCGCGACGTCGCCGGGCTTGACGACGGCGCCGGTGCCCTCGGTGAGGGTCTGCACGGTCGTCTCCTTGACGGATACCGGGGGCTTGGCGATCGTGAGGGCCGGCTTGGTCGGGGTGCCCGCGACCGTGACGCCGGCGACAGTGCCCTTGGCGGCGGCGGTGATCGGGGTCGCGGTCGTGGCGGCCGGGGTGGCGGCCCCCGACGTGCTGCCGCTCGCGGAGGCCCCCGCGGTGGTCGTCGCCGAGGTGGTGGACGTCGTCTTGGCGTCGTTGCTCCCGCAGGCGCTCAGGGCGATCGTCGGGACGGCCAGGAGGGCCAGGGCGGTGCTGGTGCGCAGGCGCAAGAGAAGATTCCTTCGCTCGATGGGTGCGTGAGGCTGGGGGAAGCCTACGTCGTGGTCCTGGCGGTGGTCTGGACACCACCTCTGATCTGCTCGATCATGCGGTCGACACGGGGGTCCTCGTAGGTCAGCGGGTCCTTGCACAGCAGGGTGCGCTGGTGGCCGTCGTTCAGCTTGAGGTGGACCCAGTCGACGCTGTAGTCGCGCCGCGCCTCCCGCGCCGCCGTCACGAAGGCCCCGCGCAGCCGGGCCCGCGTCGTCTGCGGCGGCGTCGACACCGCCTGCTCGACCTGCTCGTCGGTGACTACCCGGGCGGCGAGACCCTTGGCCTGCAGCAGGTTGAACAGTCCTCGCGTCGGGTGCAGGTCGTGGTAGGCCAGGTCGATCTGGCGCAGCCGTGGGTGCTCCAGGCCGAGCCCGCCGCGCACGGCATACTGCTCGATCAGCCGCCGCTTGATCACCCAGTCGATCTCGGTGGCCACGTCGTCCAGGCGCCCGCTCTCGATCGCGGTCAGCACCCGCCCCCACAGGTCGAGGACGCGCTCGTGGACCGGGTCGTCCGACCCGCCGTCGGTCACGAAGTCCCGGGCCGCCTCGTAGTACGCCGTCTGCATGGCGAGGGCGCTGGTCGCTCCCCCGGCGGCGAGCGGCACCTCGGCCCGGCCGGTGGTGTCCGTGCTCATCGTGCGTATGGCGGCGCTGGTGCTCGCCAGGGTCAGGTCGGGCAGGGCCACCCCGGCCTCGACCATGCGCAGGACCAGGTCCACCGAGCCGACCTTGAGCAGGGTGGTGGTCTCGCAGAGGGTGGAGTCACCGACGATGACGTGCAGCCGCCGGAAGCGCTCGGCGTCGGCGTGGGGCTCGTCGCGGGAGTTGATGATCGGGCGGGAGCGCGTCGTGGCGCTGGCGTAGGCGTCCCACATGTGGTCGGCGCGCTGGCTGACGGCATAGGTGGGCCGGCCCTGCGGATCCACGACGAGCTTGCCCGCGCCGCAGGTGATCTGACGGCTGACGAGGAAGGGCACCAGGGTGTCGGTCACCCGGCTCAGGTCGGTGGCCCGGGAGACGAGGAGGTTCTCGTGGCAGCCATAGGTCGTGCCGGAGGAGTCGACGTTGTTCTTGAAGACGTAGACCTCGCCCTCGACCCCCTCCTCCTGCATCCGGGCCTGGGCGTCGTCGGCGAGCCCCTGGACGATCCGCTCCCCCGCCTTGTCCTGGGCGATCAGGTCGACGAGGCGGTCGCACTCGGCGGTGGCGTACTCAGGGTGGGAGCCGACGTCGAGATAGAGCCGAGAACCGTTGGCGAGGAAGGCGTTCGAGGACCGCCCCCAGGCGACGACCGAGCGGAACATGTAGCGCGACACCTCGTCGGGCGTCAGGCGCCGCTGTCCCTCGGAGGTCGCGGTGACGCCGAGCTCGGTCTCGATCCCGAAGATCCGTCGGTCCATGGACCCACCCTAGGCGCTAGGCGAAGAAGGAGGCGTTCATGCGGGGGTCGGTGCGGAAGGGCACCGTGCGCACCCGGGTGCGGGTGCGCACCCAGCGCAGGTCCTCCACCGTCGCGCAGATGGCGTTGGCCCGGTCGCACTGGCTCTCGGAGAGGTAGAACGCGAACCGCCGCAGCCGCTTGTGCATGGCGTAGAAGGCCTCGAAGTCCACCTCGCGAGCCTCGTCCAGCTCCATCGAGCCGGCGGCCTCCAGGTCCGCCAGCGCCTGCTCGACGTCCTCCGGGCGCACCCGGGGCGCGAGCTCGGGATAGACGTCGATCATCCCGTCCTCGGAGACGATGATCGTCAGGCAAGGTGCGCTCGACGCCTCGGTGTAGCGCACGGCGGAGTTGTAGCGCGAACCCCGGCTCGGGTCGCCCGCGCCCGTCGCCACACCGTCCAGGATCACGCCCACGGCGTGGCACACCCCGTCCGGGGTGAGCAGCACGGCCCCGTCGATGCGGGTGACGGCGTCCAGGACGTCGGGGTTGAGCGACTGCGGGCGGATCGACAGGGCCTGCGGGGCGAGCCGGCGGGCCTCGGCCGCGGCGGCCGTGGTGACCACGAGCAGGGCGCCGCGGGCCTGCTGGGCGGCGCTCTGAGCGAGCATCCAGATCCCGCGGATGTCGTGGTCGGTGACGTCGTCGAAGACCCGCCGCATGGCGTCGATGAACAGGCTGGTGGACATGCGCGGCCGCGGGAGCTGGGGGTGCCCGCTGGAGACGCGCAGCAGCGGGTTGCGGTTGTAGGACATCTGCCAGGAGCCCTGCTCCAGCAGCGTGAACCGGAAGAGGTCGTTGTCCGAGTCGTCCGGCTCGTCGTGCGCCAGCGGCTCGACCGAGCCGAGGCCGTAGATCCGCTGGCCGTCGATGAGCAGGTGCAGCCCCGGCCGGGTCATCTCCAGCAGCTTGCGGAACTGGCGGCGCTCGCGCACCGAGACCGCCGAGCGCAGCTGGACCGCGACCGCGATCCGCGGGTGCCCCTCCCGGGCCATGACGACGGTGCCGGCCCCGACGCGTCCCTCGTACGGCGTGGAGGACAGGCCCTCGAAGGCGTCGAAGAGACCCTGGCCGAGACGCTCCCCCGCGATCAGGGCGGCGGAGTAGACCAGGTGGTTGGCCGAGCGGCGGATGGCGTCATTGGGCACGTCGTCGTCGATCGGGCTGATCGAGCGCGGCGGGCGGGCGGCGAGGAGCGCGTGGGTGGCGATGCGCAGCAGCTCGACGATGATCCCGTGGGTGAGCGAGGTCGTCAGCGGGACGCCGTCGATCTCGTCGTAGGGCAGGGCGTTGAGCTCGGCATACGCGCTGCTGTCCACGCTGATCGCCGGGTGGACGTGGTAGTCGCCGACCCGCGCCGAGGAGCCGATGAAGAAGGTCCGGCCGCGACCGGCCTTGGCGCTGTCCAGGGCCGAGGAGATCGCCTCGCACCGGGTGAGGTCCTCGAAGTGCTCGAGCCGGGCCTGCTCCACCTCGGGCGACTCGTAGCTCTCGTCGTGGGCCGGGTGCGCCTCGAACCGGCGCAGCGCGTCCGGCCGGATGCCCTCCAGGTCCTGCTCGCTGAACCCCCGGTCGGCCGGGGCGATGACCACGTCGGGCGAGCCGGGCGTGCGCACCCCGTCGGCCAGGAAGCCGACCAGGAGGGCGTCGGCGGAGACGATCGCGCCGATCTGGTCGGTGGCCCGGTCCGTCGCCCGGTCGAGGGAGAGCCGGAACTGCTCCTGGAAGTCCCACATCAGGTGATGCTGGGCAGGGGTGACGGTCACGGAAGCCTTCCTGGTGGGGTGCACGGGGCTACCGCGGAAGGATAGGTCCGGCTGCGCCTGGTCACGCACTGTTCCGGTTCGTGACGGCCGGACGGGGGACCGTGCTGGCGCGCTGTGTCGGGTGGTTACTCGCCGCCCTTCTGGACGAAGCCCCTGACGAACTCCTCGGCGTTGGACTCGAGCACCGAGTCGATCTCGTCCAGGATCGAGTCGAGCCCGGCGTCGTCGACGTGGGTGGTGAGGGCGGCGGTCGGTACCGGCGCCGGCAGGTCCGCAGGGCCCGGCTCACGGCGCTGCGGCTGGATCTGCTCCTGGGGCATGGTCTCTCCTCGGGTGGGTGCGGGGGTATGACGTCCCGCGCGGCTGGGTCGGTCGGGGGGTGTCAGTCGGTGCTCGGGAGGCCCTGCTCGAGGCGGTCCACGAGCTCGCCGGCCGTGAGGCAGCCGTCGACCACGGTCTGCAGCTGCTCGCGGGTGAGCTGCCAGGGGTCGGGCAGGTCGACCCGGCGGGCGGGCGCCTCGGGGTGGGTGCGCACCACGACCGAGTCCCAGGAGGCGGCCATCACCTGGTGCGGGAAGCGGCGCACCATCGTGCCGCGCAGCCACGCGCGGGTGTCTTCCGGGGGCATCGTCATGGCGGCGTCGACGAGCTGGGGCGGTTCGATCCGGTCGACGTGCCCGGCGGCCTCCAGCGTGTGGTGCAGGCCCTTGTCGGGGCGGACGTCGCTCCACTGGATGTCCATGGCGCGCAGCTTGGCGTCGTCCCAGGCGAGGCCGTCGCGGGAGCGGTACTGCTCCAGCAGCGCGAGCTTGGCCACCCAGTCGACCTGGGGCGCCGCCTGCTCCAGGTCGCTGCCGAGCAGGACCATCAGGTGGTCCCAGCGGTGCATGATCTCGTTGGTGTCCTGGTCCAGGTCCGAGCCGTAGACGCGGGACAGCTGGTCGTCGACCATCTCGTAGTAGGCCCACAGGATGTCCAGCGCGGTCATCCGCCGTCCGTCGTGCAGCTCGACGGTGGTGCGCAGGGAGGGATCGCGCGAGATCTGCTGCAGCGCCGCCACCGGGTCGGCGAGGGACAGGTTGCGGGTGACGTCCCGCTGCTCGATCAGCGACAGCACCAGGCTGGTGGTGCCCATCTTGAGCAGGGTGGCGGTCTCGGCCTGGTTGGCGTCGCCGATGATCACGTGCAGGCGCCGCCACCGGGTGGGGTCGGCGTGCGGCTCGTCGCGGGTGTTGACGATCCCGCGTCGGACGGTCGTCTCCAGCCCCATCGCCCGCTCGAAGAAGTCCGCGCGCTGGCTGATCTGGAAGCCCGCCTGCTCGGACTGCGGCCCGATGCCCACACGCCCGGCCCCGCACAGCACCTGGCGGGCGACGAAGAACGGCAGCACGTGCTGGGCGAGCTCGGTGAAGGGGATGGCCCGCTCCACGAGGTAGTTCTCGTGCGTGCCGTAGGACCTGCCCTTGCCGTCGGTGTTGTTCTTGTAGAGGTTGATCTGGCGACCCGACCAGTAGGCCTGGCGCTTGACGGCCTCGGCCATGACCTGCTCGCCCGCCCGGTCCCACACGACCGCGGCGTGGGGATTGGTGACCTCCGGCGAGGAGTACTCGGGATGGGCGTGGTCGACGTACAGCCGGGCCCCGTTGGTCAGCACGACGTTGGCGGCGATCTCGTCGTCCTCGTCGGTGAGCTGCGAGGGGTCGGCCCAGGCGCGTGGGGTCTCCTGACCGAACTGGTCGAGCAGCGGCCGCTCCGCCTCGTAGTCCCAGCGGGTCCGGGACACCGTGATCTCGGGCCTGGTGGCGTAGGCGTTGACGATCAGGCCGGACAGCACGACCGGATTGGCGTGCGGCTCCCCCGGCACGGAGATGCCGTACTCCGTCTCGATACCCATCACTCGGCGGACGCTCATGAGCGCCACCCTAGACGCTGCGCCTGGGCGCCGGATCCACCCGCGGTCAGGCGCGGGCGGCGTCGATGAGGGCCTGCACCGCGGCGCCGTAGGTCGCCACGACCTCCTCGTCCGCGGCCTCGTCCGGCAGCAGCCGGAGCACCCGGGTGCCGACGGCGAGCCCGACGAGGGCGCAGACCACCGTCTCGGCGACCAGGGTGGCGCGCTCGTCACCTCCGAGGCGGGCAGCCAGCGGGGCGGCGTAGGCCTCGTGGAACCGGCGGCGCACCTGGTCCGGGTCGGGCGCCGGGAGGGCGAGCACCACGGCGCGGGCGAGCGGCTGCGGCCCGGTGCGGCGGCGCAGCACGTCCCGCACCAGCTCCCGGCCCAGCTCCGGCAGCGGGTGCGACAGGTCCACCTCCTCGGGCGCGAAGGTCACCGAGGAGGTGAACAGCTCGGCCTTGGAGCCGACGAGCTTCATCACCAGGGCCGCCGAGACCCCGGCCTCCGCGGCGACGTCGCGGACCGACACGGAGTGGTACCCGCGCTCGGCGAACAACCTCCGCGCGGCCCTGATGATCTGCAGGTGGCTGTCGCTCATGACCGGATCATCGCAGGTGCGGACCGGGCTCACGAGGCGTCCCGCGCAGCGCGATCCCCGGTCGGGCCGGGCGGCGGACCGGTGGCTATCGTGGCTCCATCCACACCCTTGGAGGAACCCCGATGGATCTCACCGCCGCCCGCGACTACGCCCGCGAGGCCATGCCCCGCCTGCTCGAGGACCACGCCACCCTCGTGTCCCACCCGTCCATCGCCTTCCCCGGCTACCCCCGGGAGCCCATGGACGCCATCGCCCAGGACCTGCTGGAGATGTTCCGGCGCAACGGCGTGCCGGATGTCGAGCTGCTCGACATCCCCGGCGGCTACCCTGCGATCCACGCTGTCGTGCCCGGCCCCGAGGGCTCCCCGACCGTGACGATGTACGCCCACTACGACGTCCAGCCCTGCCCGGAGTCCCAGGACTGGCACACCGACCCCTGGGTCGCGACGCGCAAGGACGACGGCCGCATCTACGGCCGCGGCACCGCCGACTGCAAGGCAGGCGTGATCGCCGTCCTGGGCACCATGGGCGCCTTCGCCGGCAAGCCCCCCGTGACCGTGCGCCTGCTCGTCGAGGGCGAGGAGGAGACCGCCAGCCACATCGAGGAGTGGGTCGCCGCCCACCCCGAGATGGTGCGGAGCGACGCCTTCGTCATCTGCGACTCCGGCCCCGCCAAGGTCGGCGTGCCCTCCATCACCACGGGCCTGCGCGGCGACGTCGCCACCACGGTCACCCTCACGACCCTGGACAACGCCGTCCACTCCGGCCTGTTCGGCGGCGCCGCCCCCGACGCCCTGGTCGCCATGATCCAGCTGCTGTCGACGATGCACGACAAGGACGGCAACACGATCATCGAGGGCCTGCACTCCTTCGAGTGGGAGGGCGCCGAGGTGTCCGAGGCCGATCTCGCCGCCTCCGCCGGCGTCAAGGAGGGCGTCGGCCTGCAGGGCACCGGCCCCGTCGCCTCCCGCCTGTGGTCGCGCCCCTCCGCCACCGTCATCGGCCTGGACATGGTCCCGGTCGACACGTGCTCCAACGCTCTCGTCCCCTCGGTGCGCGCCCGCATCTCGGTGCGCATCGCCCCCGGCGCCGACATGCAGCACGAGCTCGACGTCGTCAAGGAGCACCTGCGCAGGCACGCGCCCTACGGCGCCACCCTGGAGTTCAGCGACGACAAGATGGGTTCGCCCTTCCAGGGCGACTCCTCGGGCCCGATCACGGCAACGGCGCTCAAGGCCCTCGAGGAGGTCTACGGCACCAGCCCGGTGCAGGTGGGCTCGGGCGGGTCCATCCCGCTGGTCACCGAGCTGCTGCACGCGTCCCCCGGTTCCGAGGCCATCCTGTGGGGCCCCGAGGACGAGGAGAAGGCCAAGATCCACGGCCCCGACGAGTCCGTCGACCCGGCCGAGATCGAGCGCATCATGCTCACCCAGATCCGGTTCCTGACCGAGATGGGCGCCCGCTCCTGAGCCGTGGTCGACCCGCCTGTCGGCATACGCCCGACGCATGCCCCCGTCCCGTTAAGGTCGGGGGCATGCGTCTGCCCCTGTTCCTGCTGCTCGACCTGGTCCTCGTCGTGGTCTTCTCGGCGCTGGGGCGTCGCTCGCACGCCGAGGCGGTCTCCCTCGCCGGTCTGCTCACCACGGCCTGGCCCTTCCTGGTCGGGGTGCTCGCGGGCTGGGCCGGGGTCGCGGGGTCCCGGCTGCCCGCGACCTCCCTGCGCGGCGGCGTCCCGATCTGGCTGACCACGGTCGTCGTGGGGATGATGCTGCGCGTGCTGACCGGGGCCGGGACGGCGTTCGCGTTCGTCTTGGTGGCCTTCACGGTCCTCGCGATCTTCCTGCTGCTGCCCCGTCTCATCGCCCAGCGCAGCCATCACCACCCGCCGGTCCCGCCCCGTCCCCGTCACTGAACCCCGTTGGCACGTTGAGTTTCTCGCCCTGCGGGCCGTAGCCTCTGATCGGCCTCAGGGGGCCGGGGAGACGGGGAGAGACATGCGCCATCACGCTGCCATCACGATGCCGGTCACGGTGGCCGTGCTCGTCCTGCTGGGGGCCTCGTGCACCAGCCAGCGGATCCAGCCGCCGAAGCACCAGCTGATCCCCACCCGCAGCACCTCGGGCCCGGCGGCGGTGCTCGCCTGCCCGCTGCAGGTGTCCTCCCCCACCACGTCGGACCGTCCGCTCCCGCCCGGTCTGCAACCGTCCGCGAGCCCCGGAACGGGCAGCACGCAGCGGACCTCGATCCCGCCGACCTGCGCCGCACCCGGCACCGGGACCGTGAGCTGTCCGGACGCGAGCGGCTGGCCCGCCGGCAGCGACCGGGGCCAGGTGGCACGCACCTTCGCCGGGTGGCAGGTGCGAGCGCTGGAGACTCGTCGGGTGGTGGTCACGGGCGCGGCGGACCGAGCCGCCACGGTGGTGCGCCTGGAGCGCGGGACCGAGGGCGCGCCCGCCCTGGCCGCGTGGCTGAGCCGGTGCGCCGCCCCCGCCCTGCTCGTCGGCTCCCGGCGGGATTCGTACGCCGTCCTCACCGGCGCGGGGTGGTCCCAGGCCGAGCGGGCGACGGTCGCCGGTCTGCTGGGCTGACCCTCGGCCGGTCGGTGGGCCACCGGGCCCAAGCCCCGGCCCTCGGGGCTGCGGGCCCGTCTCCTCAGCCGCGGACCAGGCTGCGCAGCTCGACGATCCGTTCCCCTCGCCGACCCGAGATGCGCGCCCAGTCGTCGGGATTCGTGGTGTTGGGCAGGTCCTCGTTCTCGCGCAGCTCGTCGTCGTACGCCGCCAGGAGGTGCTCCAGCCGCAGGCCCCGCTCCCCGGTGGTGAGCAGCGCCTTGATGGCTGCCGTCTTGGCACGGGCCACGACGTTCTGGATGATGGCGCCGCTGACGAAGTCGCTGAAGTACAGCACCTCGCGCGTCCCCGAGACATAGGTCGCCTCGAGGTAGCGGTTGGCCTCGGTCCGGGCGAACATCCGCTCCAGCACGGCGTCGATCAGGTCGGCCACGGTCTCGGTGGGGTCTCCGTCGTGCTCGGCGAGCTCGTCGGCGTGCAGGGGCACGTCGGTGGTGAGGTACTTCGCGAGGATCTCGCGGGCACCGCGTTCGTCGGGCCGTTCGATCTTGATCTTCACGTCCAGGCGGCCAGGACGCAGGATCGCGGGGTCGATCATGTCCTCGCGGTTGGAGGCCCCGATGACGATGACGTTGTCGAGGCGCTCGACCCCGTCGATCTCGGCGAGCAGCTGCGGCACGATCGTGGTCTCCACGTCGGAGGAGACTCCCGACCCCCGCGTGCGGAAGAGCGAGTCCATCTCGTCGAAGAACACCACCACGGGGGTCCCCTCGTCGGCCTTCTCCCGGGCCCGCTCGAAGATCAGCCGGATGTGCCGCTCGGTCTCGCCGACGTACTTGTTGAGCAGCTCGGGACCCTTGATGTTGAGGAAGTAGCTCCTGGGCGCCTGCCCGTCCTGCGCTCCCGGGGAGGCGCCGTCGCGGGCGGCCACCTGGCGGGCCAGGGAGGCCGCGACGGCCTTGGCGATGAGCGTCTTGCCGCAGCCGGGCGGGCCGTAGAGCAGCACCCCCTTCGGCGGCTTGAGCTGGTGCTCGCGATAGAGCTCGGGGTGCAGGAAGGGCATCTCGACGGCGTCGCGGATCTGCTCGATCTGCGGCTCCAGGCCCCCGATGTCGGCGTAGGAGATGTCGGGCACCTCCTCCAGCAGCAGCTCGGAGACCTCGGCGTGCGGCACCACCTCGGTGACGAAGCCGCTGCGGCCGTCGAGGAGCACGGCGTCCCCGGGGCGCAGCCGGACGTCGGCGAGGGACCCGGCGACCCGGACCACCCGCTCCTCGTCGCTGCGCAGCAGCACCACGACCCGGTGCTCGCCGAGCCGCTCCTTGACCAGGACGACCTCCCCGGTCTCCTCGTAGTCCGCGAGCCCGACCACGACGAGGGCCTCGTTGAGCCGCACCTCGCGCCCCGGGGCCAGCGCGGCGAAGGGCACCTCGCCGGACACCGCGACGCGCATCTTGCGGCCACCGGTCTGCAGGTCGACGCTGCGGTCGTCGGGATGGGCGCGCAGGACCACGCCGTACGTCGACGGCGGAGCCGCGATCCGGTCGATCTCCTCGCGCAGCCCGGTGATCTGGTCGCGGGCCGCCTTGAGCGTGGCGGTGAGCCGGTCGTTGGCCTGGCCGAGCGCGCCGTTGGCAGTGCGCAGCGCCGACAGCTGGGTGGTGAGCTCCCGGATGCGGGCGGCGTGCTGCTCACCGATCGGGTCATAGCTCATCGCGCGGCTCCGTCCCCTGCTGGTCCTGCGGATCGGGTAGGACGCGGCCGTGCTCGTCGCGCGGCTTCGGGGCCATGTCCGGCGGCGGTGCCTCGCCGGTGACCGAGCGCCGGACCCGTCGCAGCCGCTTGTCGCTGACGACCCGCTCGCCGACCTCCTCAGGGGTCCACTCGTGATCCCGCTCGACGCCGAAGGGCTGCTCGTCGGGGTCCTCCGGTCCCTTGGCCGGGCGGCGCTTGCGCAACGGCGGGGTGACACCGGGGGCGAGCCGGCGGGTGGTGATCAGGAAGCCGGTGTGCCCGTGCATCCGGTGCACCGGGCGGACCGCGAGACCTTCGAGGTGCCAGTCGCGCTCGATCGTCTCCCAGGCGTGCGGCTCGGTGAAGCCGCCGTGCTCCTTGCAGCCCTCGGCGACGCGTGACAGCTGGGTCGCGGTGGCGACGTAGCAGATCAGCAGGCCGCCCGGGGTGAGCGCGTCGGCGACGACCTCCAGGCACTCCCAGGGGGCGAGCATGTCCAGGACCACGCGGTCCACGGTGCCGGGCGCGCAGACCTGCGGGAGCACGTCGACCAGGTCGCCGACGGTCACCGTCCACGCCGGGTGGTCGGCGCCGAAGAACTGCCGGGCGTTGCCCCTGGCGATCTCGGCGAAGTCCGGGCGCCGCTCGAAGGAGTGCAGCCGGCCGTGCTCACCGACCGCACGCAGCAGGGACATCGACAGGGCGCCGGAGCCGACGCCGGCCTCGACGACGGTGGCGCCGGGGAAGATGTCGCCGTACTGCACGATCTGCCCGGCGTCCTTGGGATAGACGACGGCGGCGCCGCGCGGCATGGACATGACGTGGTCGGACAGCAGCGGCCGCAGCGCCAGGAACTCCTCGCCCACGGTGTTCTTGACGGTCGACCCGTCGGGCAGCCCGATGAGCCCGTCGTGCCAGATCCGGCCGCGGTGGGTGTCGAAGGCCGTGCCCTCCTGCAGGGTGACGGTGTGCCGACGGCCGCGGGCGTCGGTGAGCTGGACCCGCTCGCCTGCCCGGAAGGGGCCGCGTCGGCCGGCGGCGCCGGTGACCTCGGGGGCGTCGCCGGCAGGGGTCGGGGGTGCGGGTATGGCGGTGGGGTGCTCGGTCATGGTGCGGTCAGTCTAGTGACGCAGCCGTCGGCCCCGGCGGGGTGTCTGAGACCACCCACCGGGGCCGACGTCGCGGGCCGGGACCGGTCAGGTCACAGGCCGGTGCTCTGGCGGATCCAGTCGCGGTTGCGCGCGACGCTGCCGGCGTAGCCGATGTTGAGCTTCGGCTCGACGGTGGACACGACGCCGATCTGACGCCCCTCCTTGTCGGTCACGGGACCGCCGGAGTCGCCGGGGCGCCACATGGCCCCGCCGGGGCCCGCCTTCACCGTGACGGCCGGGCCGCCGCGGTAGTCGCGGGCGTTCAGGCCCTCCACGACGAGGTCGCCCTCGTTGAGGATGGAGTTCTTCTGCCGGTTGGCGTCGTCGGTGGTGTAACCGTAGCCGCGGACCAGGGCGGGGTCACCGACGGCCGGGTCCTGGTCCACCAGCGGGATGGGCGTCTCCTGGATGAACGGCTTCCAGGCGAGCTTGAACAGGACCAGGTCGTTCTTGGTGGGGGCGGCCACGACCGGCACCCGGTAGCCCGGGGTCTTCGCGTTGAGCGCGCCGATCTTGACGTTGTACATCCGCAGGTCGGTGGAGAACGTCGTGCAGTGCGCCGCGGTCAGCGCCCACTCGGTCGAGATGAGCGAACCGGTGCAGACCAGACCACCCTTGTACTCGATCGCCAGGGTGCCCTTCGTGGCGGTGGCGGCGCGGCCGTTGATGATCCCCCGGTCGGTCGGCTCGGGGGCGCGGCTGCTCAGCACCTCCAGGCTCTTGGTGCCGGACAGCGTGACCGGCGCGGCCGTGGGGGCCGTGGTCGGGGCGGGCCGGGTGGGACGACCGGTCGGGGTCGGCGGGGCCCAGGTCGGGCGGGTGGTCGGGCGCGAGGTGGGCGCCGTCGTCGGAGCCGTCGTCGGGGCGGGCCGGGTGGGACGACCGGTCGGGGTCGGCGGGGCCCAGGTCGGGCGGGTGGTCGGGCGCGAGGTGGGCGCCGTCGTCGGAGCCGAGGTGGGCGCCGTCGTGGGAGCCGAGGTGGGCGCGGTCGTCGGAGCCGTGGTCGGGCGCGTGGTGGGCGCGGTCGTGGGCGCGGTCGTGGGCGCCGTGGTCGGCGCCGTGGTCGGAGCCGTCGTGGGCGCCGTGGTGGGAGCCGTCGTCGGAGCCGTCGTCGGTGCCGGGGTGGGGCCGTTCTTGGAGCCGGGCAGCGCGCAGCCAGGGGCGCTCAGGTCAAGCGCGCCGGTGGCCGCGACGCACGCCGCGAGGGGAGCCACCTGCTGGGCGTAGGTGCGGCCCTTGTTGGCCGTCTTGGCGCCGGAGGCGTCGACCTCGCAGGGATTGTTGAGCGTGCACATCTGACCGTCGTCGTTGCCGGTGTTGAACACGCCGACCACGTCACCCTTGGTGGCGTCCACCAGCGGGCTGCCGGACATGCCGTGGTAGCCCTGGCAGGAGGTGCCCAGGCGGATCGAGTCGGTCCAGCGCCAGCGACCCTCCTCCATGCCGGGGACGAAGCCCTCGACCTTGCAGCCGAAGCTGTGCTTCCAGTACCCGGAGGGGACGAGGACGTCGGTGCCGTCGGCGACCTTGGTGGGCCGGACGGCCAGGGCGGCGACGCCGTAGTCGCTCTTGATCTGGGCGTAGGTCTTCGTGGCGCGCAGCAGGGCGACGTCGGTGGTCGTGGTGGTCGCGTAGACCAGCCGGTCGAGGGTCAGGGTCCCCTTCTCGGTGGCCTGGGGACCGGCCAGCACGGTGGCGTCGACCTTGACCGCCTTGTCGACGTGCGCCGAGCCAGGGCTCGGGTCGCCGCCGGCCTCGGAGGGGGTGCAGTGCCCGTTGGTCAGGACGAGCGCCTGCGCCGTGTCGGGGGTGCCGGGGAAACGGACGATGGAGCCCGAGCAGCCGCCGATGTCGACGAGCGCGTCGTAGCTGACCTCCTGGGCGGTGGTGGCCACGGTGGGCGTGCGGCCCTCGACCGGTCCGGCCGGGACGGCGGCGGCCAGGGGCATCCCGAGGCCGAAGGCGAGCGCCGTAGCAGCGCCGAGGGTGGGGACGCGCGGGGGGATGCGTCGCATGGTGGAGTCTCCTTGAGCCAGGCTGGTGGGCGGACCCGTGGGGTGGACGGACCCGCGTTCACCCTAGGAGCGCAAACCGGGCGGGACAATGGGTCTTAGCCCAGATGTGGAGAAAGCGGCACGATACGTGACAGTCAGGTATCAGATGGATCACCGTTGTGTCGGGTTGTCCGCCTTTCGCCTGAATGGCCATCACCTTGCGCCTCCCTGATCCGGTGAGGACCCAGGTCCGGGACGTGATGCGGTCGCGCGTCGGGCCCAGGTGGCGTCCAGGGTCCGTCGGCGGTGGTCCCCGCCCACCCCGGCGCGCGTCGCGTGCCCGGCTCAGGCGGTGGCTGCCTGCTCGATCTCGTGGGCGTCCAGCAGGGCGAGCCGTTCCCCCGGGCCGCGCAGCAGCACCACCGGCGCGCCCGTGCGTGCCATCCGCTCCAGCACCTCGGTTGCCCCCACGCCCGGGCGGTGCTCCATCACCCATCCCGACGGTTGGACGGCGGCTACGGCGGTGAGCGGGGTGACGGCGTGCCGGTCTGCGGGGACGCCGGGCAGCGTGCGCGGGTCCACGACGGCGACGGGGGTTCCCGCGGCGTCGTGCAGGGCGACGGCCTGGGCCCCCTGCGCGAAGGCTGCGATGGCCTCCGAGAGGGGTGCGTCCGCGGGCAGCAGGGCCGCGGGGTGGGCCAGCGCGTCCAGGCTCACCCGGTCCACCAGGCCACGGACGCCGGCGGCGTGGATCGCCGAGGTCGCGCCCTGCCACAGGAAGCCTCCGAGCAGGGCGCTCCACAGCACCCCCACGAGGTCCAGGTCCTGTCCGTCCAGCAGGGGTACGACGAGGAACCACGCCAGCGACGCCACCGCCAGGACCCGCCCGCACCAGCCGGCGACCCGCAGCCCGGTGGTGCGGTTGCCGGTGATCCGCCATACGAGCGCGTCGAGCACGAAACCGCCGTCGAGCGGGAGGCCGGGCAGCAGGTTGAAGACCGCCACGAAGGCGTTGGCGTAGAACACCGAGCCGACCAGGAGCCGCAGGACGCCGGGGTCGAGGACCCCCATGAGCAGCCACGCGACGACGGCGAGGAGCACGTTGGCGAAGGGGCCGGCGAGCGCGACCAGGGCGCTGCGGCCGGGGGTGTTGGCATCGGCCTGGTAGGTCGTGTGGCCGCCCATGAGGTCTGCGACGATCGCGTGGACCCGGTGGCCGAAGGCCTGGGCGGTCAGGGCGTGCCCGGCCTCGTGCGCCAGGACGGACACCAGGAGCATCAGGGCATAGGCGAGCGCGAGCAGGTAGGACCCGACGCCCAGCTCGGGGTAGCGCGGGCCCCAGGTGGCGAGGACGAAGATCGCCAGGATCGGCCAGCTGCGCCCGAGGTAGATCGGGGTTCCGCGCAGGGAGCCCAGGCGCCATCCCGACGAGGGCGCCGGGGCGTCGTCGGCGACATGGTCGGCGTCGTCGTGCGGCGGGTGACCGGCGGGGTGAGACATGGTGGCGAGCCTACGGTGCGCAGGGGGTCTGTCGGTGGGACGTCGTAGGGTCCGTCCCATGGTTGCCGCCCTGTCTCCCAGCCGCGCCTCGGACTTCATGCAGTGCCCGCTGCTCTATCGCTTCCGGGTGATCGACCGGTTGCCCGAGCCGCCGTCGGCCGCGGCGGCGCGCGGGACGCTGGTGCACGCGGTGCTGGAGCGGGTCTTCGACGTGCCGGCGCCCGAGCGCACCCTGGAGCACGCCGCGACGCTGGTGGAGCCGCAGTGGGAGGCGCTGCTCGCGGAGCGGCCCGAGCTGGCCGAGCTGGTGGGCGACGGGGCGGAGGCGGTGGAGCTGACTCGCTGGCTGGCCGACGCGACCCGCCTGGTGGAGCGGTGGTTCACGCTGGAGGACCCCAGCGACCTGGAGCCGGCCGAGCGTGAGCTGTATGTCGAGTGCGACGCCGACGGGCTGCTGCTGCGCGGCTACGTCGACCGGCTCGACGTCGCGCCCAACGGGATGGTGCGGGTCGTGGACTACAAGACGGGCAAGAGCCCCTCGGAGCTGTTCGAGGGCAAGGCGTTGTTCCAGATGAAGTTCTACGCCCTGGTGCTGTGGCGCACCCGGGGCGTGGTGCCCGCGCTGCTGCAGCTGGTCTACCTCGGGGACGGGACGATCCTGCGCTACCAGCCCGATGAGGCCGACCTGCGCGCCACCGAGCGCAAGCTCAAGGCGCTGTGGGACGCCATCGTGCGGGCCGCCGAGTCCGGCGACTGGCGGCCCAACCGGTCGCGACTGTGCGACTGGTGCGCCCACCAGGCGATCTGCCCCGCCTGGGGCGGCACTGCCCCGCCGGTGCCCGAGGGGGCCGTGGAGCGCGCCCTCAACCCGGCTGCCTCGGCCCCGGTCGAGCGGGACGTGGCGGACGAGGACGACCCCCTGGAGGAGTGACCGCGGGGCGCGCGGGAGCGGGCGGCGTCGAGCGCCGTGAGCGCGGGGACCGAGCAGGCGCGCGTGGTGATCGCCCGGGCAGCGCGGGGGTGGCGGCCGGCGGCGCGATCGAGGGACCGGCGGGACCCCGTCGCGGAGCTACAACGCGCGGCTGAGGGTGATGTCCTCGCGCTCGTAGCCGACAGCCTCGTAGAGCCCGAGGGCGCCGTCGTTGGCGGCCCCGGTGGTCAGCCGGATCCGGGCCACCCCGCGCCCGCGCGCCCACTCCTCGACAGCCCGGACCAGGGCCCGCCCGATGCCGTAGCCCTCGCGGTCCTCGCGCACGACGAGCTCGCCGACATAGACGTCGAGCTGCCCCGACCAGTGGCGCTGCTCCTCGGTCGAGATGAATCCCACGACCACGCCGGCCTGCTCGGCCACGAGCACGACCCGGTCGTCGCCCGTCCCGGCCCGGTCGACGGCATCGGTGACCCACCCACGGACCGCGGCGACCACCGCCTCACGGTCCCGCCAGGGGGCGACCCCCACGGTCAGCCGGTCCGCCATACCGACGATCTCGTCCCGGTCGCCCGGCTCGTAGACCCGCACGTGAAAGTCCATGCCCACCAGCGTGGCACGTGAGCTCACCCCGGGCCACCGCGCCGTCGGTCGAGGCGTCCCACCCCGACGCGGACCTGCTCGCCGTGCCACACGCCGCTCCGCCCCGCCGCTCGGGTGACCGGCCCCTCCCCTGGCACGCCGCTCCCGAGGCCACCCTCCTCCCCTCGCCCGTCGGCCCGCCGTACCTCTGGGGGCCAGGCTGGCCCCGAAAGATACGTCTTGGGGCCTCTTTGAACGTGCCACGGGGCCAGCCTGGCCTAGAACGAACCGGCCGATCGAGGCGAGCCGGCCGACCGGCCGGACGACCAGCTCATGGCACCGTCGGTCCTGCGCATCCGCCTGCTGGGTGACCGGGTGCTGCGACCGAGACCTGGCAGCCCACTCCCCCGTCCCCGTGACGTGGCTGGAGACGCTGGAGTGACACCCGCCAGGGCGCGCTCCACGACCTGGGACGTCAGCGGAAGAGCCGCCAGAGCGCCGCGACCGACTGCCCCTGCATGGTGGGCACGAGGCGCAGGCCCTCCTGCTCGGGGATCGGCACGATGTGCGGGATCCCGATGGTCGGCACGCCCGCCGCGAGGGCGGAGGCGATGCCGGTGTTGGAGTCCTCGATCGCCAGGCACCGCGCGGGGTCGACGCCCAGGTGCTCGGCGGCGGTGAGGTAGGCCTCGGGGTGCGGCTTGCCCTCGACGACCATGTCGCCGGTGACGACCACGTCGAAGGTCCCCTCGGGCAGGGCGGCGACGAGCTCGGCGGCGAAGGCCTCGTAGGACATGGTCACGAGCGCCCGCGGCACGCCGAGCTCGCGGGTCTGCGTCAACAGGTCCTGGGCGCCGGGCCGCCAGGGCACGTGCTCGCGGAACCGGCGGATGACGCCGCCCATGAGGTGCTGGACGATCTCGTCGCGCGGCATGGTGACCGGGCTGTTGGCGCGGATGAAGTCGGCGGACCAGGTGAGGGCCTGGCCGACGAGGCGGTGGGCGAGGTCGTCGTTCCAGGTGCCGCCGTAGGACTCGACGAGGGCGGTCTCCTCGATGATCCAGTAGGGCTCGGAGTCGACGAGGGTGCCGTCCATGTCGAAGAGGACGGCGGCGGGCAGGTCCCGCTGGGTGGCGGCGTGGTCGCGGTCGGTCATGTCAGGCCTTGAAGTAGGTGGCGTCGGGGTGGTGGGCGACGAGCGCGTCGGTGGACTGCTCGGGGTGCAGCTGGAGCTCCTCGGAGAGGGTGACGCCGATCCGCTCGGGCTGCAGGAGCCGCACGAGGGTGGTGCGGTCCTCCAGGTCGGGGCAGGCCGGGTAGCCGAAGGAGTAGCGCTCGCCGGCATACCGCTGCTTGAGGATGTCCTCGACGTCGGAGGCGTCGGCGCGGTCGATGCCGAGCTCGGCGCGGACCCGGGCGTGCCACAGCTCGGCGAGGGCCTCGGTCAGCTGCACGGACAGTCCGTGCAGCTCGAGGTAGTCGCGGTAGGCGTTCTGCGCGAAGAGCTCGGCGGTGGCCTGCGCCACCCGGTCGCCCATGGTCACCAGCTGGAAGCTGATGACGTCGGGTCGCCCGTCGGCCTGGACCTGCTCGCGGGAGCGCCAGTAGTCCGCGAGGCACAGCCGCTTGTCGCGTCCCTGGCGCGGGAAGGTGAACCGCGCGATTTCGTCCCCGAGCCGGATGGTGCCGTCGGGGCCGGTGGTGTGGTCGAGGACGACGACGTCGTTGCCCTCGGACCAGCAGGGGAAGTAGCCGTAGACCACGGCCGGCTGCAGCAGGTCCTCGGTCTTGATGCGGTCGAGCCACATCCGCAGGCGGGGCCGGCCCTCGGTGGCGACGAGCTCGTCGTAGGACGCGCCGTTCTCGGCGCGCGAGGGCTTCAGGCCCCACTGGCCGAGGAAGGTCGCCCGCTCGTCGAGGTAGGCGGCCACGTCGCCGAGGGCGATGCCCTTGACCACGCGGGTGCCCCAGAAGGGCGGCGTGGGCACGGGGACGTCGGCGGCGACGGCGTCGGAGCGGCGGGTGTCGACCGGCAGCTCCTCGACCGACTCTTCCTCCGTATGCCGCGCCACGCGCCTGGGCCGCAGCGCCGGCAGCGCGTCGGCCAGGCTGATCGCGGGGTCGGCCTTGGCCTGGGCGACGGCGTCCATGAGGCGCAGCCCCTCGAAGGCGTCCCGGGCGTAGCGCACCTGTCCGGCATACATGTCGGCGAGGTCCTGCTCGACGTAGGCGCGGGTGAGGGCGGCGCCGCCGAGCAGGACGGGGTAGCGCTCGGCCAGGCCGCGGTCGTTGAGCTCGAGGAGGTTGTCGCGCATGATCACGGTCGACTTCACGAGCAGCCCGCTCATCCCGATGGCGTCGACCTGGTGCTGCTCGGCCTGCTCGATGATCTCGTTGACGGGGATCTTGATGCCGATGTTGACGACGTCGTAGCCGTTGTTGGACAGGATGATGTCGACGAGGTTCTTGCCGATGTCGTGGACGTCGCCCTTGACGGTGGCGAGCAGGACGCGGGCCTTGGCCTCGCGCTTGGTGCCGCCGGCGGCGGCCTCGATGTGCGGCTCGAGGTGGGCGACGGCGGTCTTCATGGTCTCGGCGGACTGCAGCACGAAGGGCAGCTGCATCTTGCCGGAGCCGAAGAGCTCGCCGACGGTCTTCATCCCCTCCAGGAGCATGTCGTTGATGACCGCGAGAGGGTCGTGCCCGGAGGCCAGGGCCTGGTCCAGGTCGTCCTCCAGTCCGTTGCGCTCGCCGTCGACGATGCGCTGGGCGAGGCGCTGCTCCAGCGGCAGGGAGGCGAGGGCGGAGGCGCGCTCGGCCTTCAGGGAGGTGGAGTCGACGCCCTCGAAGAGCTCGAGCATCCGGGCCAGCGGGTCGTAGGTGCACTCGGAGGCGCCGGGCTCGCCCGCCCACTGGCGGCGGTCGTGGATCAGGTCCAGGGCGACCTGCAGCTGCTCGGCCGGGATCCGGGAGATGGGCAGGATCTTGGCGGAGTTGACGATGGCGGAGGTGAGGCCGGCCTTGACGCACTCGTCGAGGAAGACCGAGTTGAGGACCACGCGGGCGGCGGGCCTGAGCCCGAAGGACACGTTGGACACGCCGAGGGTGGTCTGCACGCCGGGGTAGCGGGTGGTCAGCTCGCGGATCGCCTCGATCGTCTCGATCGCGTCGCGGCGGGTCTCCTCCTGCCCGGTGGCGATCGGGAAGGTGAGGCAGTCCACGACGATGTCCTCGACGTGCAGGCCGTGGTCGCGGGTGAGCGCGTCGATCAGGCGACTGCCGACCGCGACCTTGTGCTCGCGGGTGCGGGCCTGGCCCTGCTCGTCGATGGTCAGGGCGACCACGGCGGCGCCGTGCTCGCGGGCCAGGCGGGTCATCCGGTCCCAGCGGGAGCCGGGGCCGTCGCCGTCCTCGAAGTTGACCGAGTTGATGACCGCGCGGCCGCCGAGGCGCTCCAGCCCGGCCTCGACGACGGCGGGCTCGGTGGAGTCCAGGACGAGCGGCAGCGTGGACGCCGTGGCCAGCCGGGAGACCACCTCGGCCATGTCGGCGGCGCCGTCGCGCCCGACGTAGTCGACGCACACGTCCAGCAGGTGGGCGCCGTCGCGGGTCTGCTCGCGGGCGATCTCCACGCAGTCGTCCCAGCGCTCGGCGAGCATCGCCTCGCGGAAGGCCTTGGAGCCGTTGGCGTTGGTGCGCTCCCCGATCGACAGGAAGGACGTGTCCTGGCGGAAGGGCACGGGGGCGTAGAGCGAGGCGACGCCCGGCTCGGGCCGTGGGGTGCGCGCGGTGACCGGGGCGCCGCCCACGGCGGCCGCGACGGCCCGCAGGTGCTCGGGGGTGGTCCCGCAGCAGCCGCCGACGAGGTTGACGCCGTACGTCCCGACGAAGCCGCGGTGGGCGGCGGCCAGCTCGTCCGGGCCGAGGGGATAGACCGCGCCGTCCGTGCCGAGCTGGGGCAGCCCGGCGTTGGGCATCACCGTGATCGGGATCCGCGACTGCTGGGCCAGCACCCGCAGGTGCTCGCTCATCTCGGCCGGGCCGGTGGCGCAGTTCAGGCCGATCCCGTCGACGCCGAGCGCCTCCAGGGCCACCAGCGCGGCACCGATCTCCGAGCCGAGCAGCATGGTGCCGGTCGTCTCCACGGTCACCGACACCAGGACCGGCAGGGTCTCCCCCGCCGCCGCCAGCGCACGCCGGGCGCCGACCACCGCGGCCTTGGCCTGCAGCAGGTCCTGCACGGTCTCCACGAGCAGCACGTCGGCGCCGCCGTCGACGAGCCCGCGGGCGCACTCCTGGTAGGCGTCGCGCAGCGTCGCATAGTCGATGTGCCCGAGCGAGGGCAGCTTGGTGCCCGGCCCCATCGATCCGATGACGAACCGCGGCTTGTCCGGCGTCCGCGCCGTCCGGTCCTCGGTCGCCTCGCGGGCGATCTGCGCCCCCGCCCGGGCCAGCTCGTAGACCCGCTCGACGATGTCGTACTCGCCCAGGTTGGCCCAGTTGGCGCCGAAGGTGTTGGTCTCCACGCAGTCCGACCCGGCCTCGAGATAGGCGTCGTGCACCGACCGCACCACCTCGGGACGGGTGACGTTGAGGATCTCGTTGCACCCCTCGTGGCCCTGGAAGTCCTCCAGCGACGGGTCCGCCGCCTGGAGCATCGTGCCCATCGCGCCGTCGGCGACGAGCACCTGACGGGTCCACAGGGTGCGGAAGAGGTCCGAGCGTGCGCTCACGGGAGTCCTGCCTTTGTCGTCGGGGGCGGTGCGAAGTCTAGGCTGGACGGGCTCTCGTCCCCGACCTGTCCAGGAGACCGCCGTGATCCAGCTCGACGACCTGCCCGAGCTCCAGCGACCGGTGATGATCGCGGCCTTCGAGGGGTGGAACGACGCCGGCGAGGCGGCCAGCGCCGTGATCGCCCACCTGATCGAGGTGTGGGGCGCGCAGCCGGTCGCCGCGATCGACCCCGAGGAGTTCTACGACTTCCAGGTCACCCGGCCACGGATCGTCCACGAGGCGGGCGAGCGCCTGGTGACCTGGCCGACCACCCGGATCCTGCACGCGTCCCTGACCGGGGAGGACCGGGACGTGCTCGTCGTCGAGGGTATCGAGCCGTCCGTGCGGTGGCGGGGTTTCACCGAGCAGCTGCTCGAGCTGGCCGAGCAGGCCGGCGTGGAGCTGCTCATCACGCTGGGGTCCTACCTCGCGCCGGTGCCGCACACCCGGCCGATCCAGACCGACGTGACCAGCGAGTCCCAGGAGCTGACGCACCGCTTTGACCTGTCTGCGTCCAGCTACGAGGGGCCGACGGGGATCACCGGGGTGATCAACCTGGCGGCCGAGCAGATCGGGCTGCCCGCGGTGAGTGCCTGGGCGGGCATCCCGCACTACGCCGGGTCGGTGCCCTCCCCCAAGGCCTCGCTGGCGCTGCTGGACCGGTTGGAGGAGCTGCTCGACATCACCATCCCCCGTGGGGAGTTCGTCGAGGACGCCGCCGCCTGGCAGCGCGGGGTGGACGAGCTGGCCGCGGGCGACCCCGACGTCGCGGAGTACGTCGCGTCGCTGGAGTCCGCGCAGGACACCGCCGAGCTGCCCGAGGCGTCCGGCGAGGCCATCGCCCGCGAGTTCGAGAAGTTCCTGCGCCGTCGCGGCGACACCGACTGAGCCCACGAGGGCCCCTGCCCTCGTGACGATCAGAGCCGTATGCCGAGGAAGGCGTCGAGCGCGTCGCCCACCAGGTCGCCCTGACCGGTCTGCGCTCCCGCGGCCGCGCACCAGGCGTCGACGGCGGCCAGCGCGGCCGGGGTGTCCAGGTCCTGACACAGCGCGGCGCGGACCTGCCCGACCACCTCGTCCGCGGGCGGGGTCGTCGCCCGGGCGACGCCCTCGCGCCAGCGGGCCAGCCGCTCCTGGGCCCGCGCGAGCAGCGCGTCGGTCCACGACCACTCGGTGCGGTAGTGCTGGTCGAGCAGCACCAGCCGCACGGCCATCGGGTCGACGCCCTGCTCGCGCAGCCGGGAGACGAGCACCAGGTTGCCCTTGGACTTGCTCATCTTCTCCCCGTCCAGGCCCACCATGGCCTGGTGCAGGTAGGCGCTCGCGAACCGCGGCTGCCCGGTCAGCCCCACGGCCTGCACGGCCGACATCTCGTGGTGCGGGAAGACCAGGTCGGTGCCGCCGCCCTGCACGTCGAAGCCCATGCCCAGGGTGTCCAGCGCGATGGTGGTGCACTCGACGTGCCAGCCGGGTCGGCCGCACCCGAGCTCGCCGCCCTGCCAGGCGGGCTCGCCGCGGCGCTCGGCGCGCCACAGGAGCGGGTCGAGGGGGTCGCGCTTGCCGGGGCGGTCCGGGTCGCCGCCGCGGTCGGCGAAGACCTCGAGCATCTGCTCGCGGGTCCAGCCGCAGACCTTCCCGAAGCTCGCCTGGCGGGACAGGTCCAGGTAGTGGTCCCGGGCGCCGTCGGCGACGAGCTCGACGTCGGGGCCGGGGATCTCGACGGGGTATGCCGCGCCGGACCGGACCAGCTGCCGCACCTGGTCGGCGACCCGGTCCACGGACTCGACCACCCCGACGTAGTCGGTGGGCGGGAGCACCCGCAGCGCGGTCATGTCGTCGCGGAAGAGCTGGATCTCCTTGGTGGCCAGGGCGGTCCAGTCGACGCCGTCGCGGGCCGCCCGCTCGAGCAGGGGGTCGTCGACGTCGGTGACGTTCTGGGTGTAGGCCACCTCGTGCCCGGCCTGGCGCAGCGCCCGCCCCAGCAGGTCGAAGGTGACGTAGGTCGCCGCGTGACCCATGTGGGTCGCGTCGTACGGCGTGATCCCGCAGCAGTAGATCCGCGCGGTCGGGCCGGGCGTCAGCTCCACCACCTCGCCTCGGGCGGTGTCGTGGATCCGGACGGGCAGCGGGCTGCCGGGGACGGTGGGGACGGCGGGGGCGGGCCAGGACTTCACGCGCGCAGCCTAGCCGTCACCGCCGACGGCGGCCGGTCACGGTGCGTCGTCGTGCGGTCGACGGGTCCCCGCCTCACAGCGGCGGCCACGGGATCGGGTGGTGCCCGGGAGCCGGCGGCGGATAGCTGCCCGCCGCCAGCAGCGCCGCCACCCGCGCGCGCAGGGCGTCGACCTCGCGGCCGCTGAGCAGCTCCACCAGCCCGCGCTGCGGCCCCTGCCCCGCCAGCAGCACCGACGCGGGGTCGTCGAGCAGCGACGCCAGCAGCGACAGCCGCTCCAGCTCGGCGCGGGGCAGCGGGTCCCCGACCCAGCCCCACAGGACCGTGCGCAGCTTGGGCTCGTCGTGCAGCGTCAGCCCGTGGTCGATGCCCCACACCCGCCCGGCCGGGTCGACCAGGACGTGCGATCCCTTGCGGTCGGCGTTGTTGACCACGCAGTCGTATGCCGAGAAGCGCTGGGCGACCTCGTCGCCCGCGTGCACGACCACCACGTCCTCGCCCTCGGGCGTCTCGCCCGCGAGGACCGGTAGCCAGCCCTCGGGCACCTGGTCGGGGCCCACGACGTCGACCAGGGTGGTGGCGTCCTCGTCGTGGTCCACCCACAGCTGCACCGAGCCCGGGCCGAGGGGACCCTCGCGCAGCACGGTGGGCGGCACCACGTGCCACCCGCCCTCGTGGGACACCAGGAACGCCGCGGCCTCGCGCCGGGCGAGCGTCGCCGGCGGGAAGTCCCGCAGCGGCCGCTCCCCGCGGGTGGGCTTGTAGACCACCCGCCAGGTGTCCTCGCCGGCGGGGTCGCCCAGCAGCCCCAGGAAGACGCCGTTGGACGCCTCGAGCAGCTGCCCGACGAGGGTGATCTCGTCGCGGGCGAGGCGCTCGAGGACCGCGGTCACGGCGTCCCGGTCGGTGGGGTCGACGAGCGGGTTGGGGCGGGCGAGCACGGCCTGGATCGCGGTCAGCTCCTCGTCCGGCCCGTCCTCTTCGGGGGCCGCCGCGTCCGGCACGTCCTCCTCGTGGCCCTTCTCGGGTCCCTCTGCGTCGGAGCGCGCCGCGTCGGAGCGCGCCGCGTCGGAGCGCGTCGCGTCGGAGCCCTGGTCGTCGCGCAGGTCCCGCTGCGGCGTCTCCTCCTCCGGCAGCTCGACCACGTCAGCGCCGGTAGCCGTTGGCGCGCGGGCAGACGTGACCCTCGGGGTCCAGCGGCTCCCCGCAGAAGGGGCACGGCGCCCGCCCGGCCGCGACCAGCGCCAACGACCGCCGGGCGAAGGCCCGCGCCTGCGCCGGGGCGAGCACGACCCGCACCACCGTGGCCGGCGGCGTGGCCTGCTCCGCGCTCAGGCCCATCGCCGCCAGGGCGTCGTCGCGGGCGGCCTCGTCCAGCGGGTCGTCGGTGTCCACGTCCAGGTCGCCGTCGGCGCAGTCGATCACCACGACCCCGCGCACCGGCTCGTAGGCCAGACCCAGGCTCTGGATCCGGAACTCGTCCTCGATGGGCGTCCCGAGCGGGTCGTTGTCCTGCAGCCGGCTCGCCGCGGCCTCCGAGCCCTCGACGGGGGCGTACCTGTCGATCAGGTCGTTGCAGCGGTCGGCGAGGACCTGCACCTGCTGCTTCTCCAGGGACATGCTCACCAGCCGCCCGCCCCCGGCGGCCTGCAGGAAGAAGGTGCGCTGACCGGGAGGCCCGACGGTCCCGGCGACGAAGCGCTCCGGCGGGTCGAAGACGTGCTGCGGCGTGACCATGCCCATGACCCTAGGCCGTCCCGCCGCCGACCACGGCGTCACCGCTCGGTGCGTCGGTGCCGCCCGCGCCACCGGCCGCCGGCGTCGGGGCCAGCGAGCCCAGGTCCGCGCCGGTGTCGTTGACCCGCACCAGGAAGGGCCGGGTCGCGGTGTACCGCACCACGGACACCGACGCCGGGCCGACCATGATCCGCTGGAAGTGGTCCAGGTGGGCGCCCGCCGCGTCGGCGAGCACCGCCTTGATCGGGTCGCCGTGGCTCACCGCGACCCACAGCGCCCCGGGACCGTGCTCGACCTCGACGAGCCGGTCCAGGTCGCGGACGGCGCCGACGACGCGGTGGGCCATGTCCGCGATCGACTCGGCGGGGAAGGGCGCACCCGCCACGGCGTCCTCGCCGCCGTCGTCGCGCTCGTCCTGCGGGAACCGCGCCCGCGAGGGATGGTCCTGCACGGTCCGCCACAGCTCCTCCCCCGCCAGCTCGGCCAGCGGGCGACCCGTCCAGGCGCCGTACCGGCACTCGCCGAGCTCGTCGGTGGTCACCCGCCGCACCCCGGACCACCCGGCCGCGGCGGACAGCTCGTCGGCGGTCTCCTGGCAGCGCTGCAGCGGGCTCACGGCGACGAGCGCCACCGGCAGCCCGGCGAGGCGCTCGCCCAGGGCGCGCGCCTGGGCGACGCCGACCTCGTCGAGACCGACCCCGGGGGTCCAGCCCGCGAGGGTCCCGGAGGCGTTGGCGGCGGTGCGTCCGTGACGGACGAGCAGGAGCGTGGGCACCCCACCACTGTGCCACGGGGTCACCCCGCAGGCCCCCGACGCGTACCCTTGGGGGTTGTGATCGTCGACCAGGCCCTGTATCGCCAAGGCCGCCGCCAGCCGTGCGGCGACCTCTCGCAGGAGCTGTCGGTGCTGCGCGACCGGCAGGACGACGGCTTCTTGTGGATCGGGCTCAAGGACCCGACCGACGAGGAGTTCGCGCTGGTCAACGACGAGCTGGGGCTGCACCCCCTCGCCGTGGAGGACGCGCTCACCGGCGAGCAGCGGGCCAAGCTCGACATCTACGACGACACGCTGTTCATGGTCGTCAAGACCCTGCGCTACGTCGAGCGCACCAGCGACGTGGAGACCGGCGAGGTCATGCTCTTCGCCGGCGACCGTTTCGTCCTCACCGTCCGCAACGGCGAGGCCAACCCCCTCGCCGGTGTCCGCGCCCGCCTGGAGCTCGCCCCCGAGCAGCTCGTCCACGGCCCCGCCGCGGTGATCTACAGCGTCCTGGACTCGATCGTCGACAACTACGTGCTCATCGACACCGAGCTGCAGGAGGACCTGGACCGCATCGAGCGCAACGTCTTCGGCGGCGCCCAGGGTGACTTCGCCTCGGAGATCTACGAGCTCAAGCGCGAGGTGCTGGAGTTCAAGCGCGCCTCGGTGCCGCTCGCCGAGCCGGTGCGCCGCCTGGCCAAGGACCGCTCGGTGCCGGTGGTGCACAAGCCCGCCCGCCCCTTCTTCGGCGACGTCCTGGACCACCTGCTGCGCGTCAACGACCACGTCGAGTCCTACGACCGGCTGCTCACCGACGTGCTCAACGCCCACCTGGCCCAGATCGGCGTCCGGCAGAACGCGGACATGCGCAAGATCTCCGCGTGGGCGGCGATGGGCGTGTGGCCCACCATGATCGCGGGCATCTACGGCCAGAACTTCAGGTTCATGCCCGAGCTGGAGGCCAGCGTCAACGTCGGCGGCACCGAGGTCTACTGGGGCTACTGGTACGCCCTCGCCCTGATGGCGGGCGGCAGCGGCTACCTCTACCGCCTGTTCAAGCGCTCCGGCTGGCTCTGAGCCGGCGACGACATCCCCCGTATGCCGTGAGCCGGCACCTTTCGCGCAGAAGGTGCCGGCTCACGGCATACGGGCTGGTCATCGCGGACCGCCGCAGGATCAGGTGGCGGACATCATCCCGGTGCCCAGGGCGCCCAGGACCGCGGCGCCGACCAGCACGCGCCACCCGATGAAGAAGGACAGCGAGTTGTTGCGGACGAATCGCAGCAGCCACGCGATCGAGGCGTAGGCGACCACGAAGGACACGAGGGTCCCGACCGCCAGCTGGCCCACGCCCACGACGGAGGTGTCCACGTCCTTCATCTCGTAGACGCCGGCGCCCACCAGGGCCGGGATCGCCATGAAGAACGACAGCTCGGTGGCGGTCACCCGGTCCAGGCCCCGGAACAGACCGGCGGCGATGGTCGAGCCGGACCGGGAGACGCCGGGCACCAGCGAGCAGCACTGCATCAGACCGATGAACAGACCGTCCTTGACGGTCACGGCGGGGCGGTCCGGACGGTGCCGGGCCCCCGAGTGCAGCCGCGCGTAGTAGCGCTCCGCCGCCCAGATGACCACCGACCACAGGATCAGCGCCGCGCCGACCACCCACAGGGAGCGCAGCGGGCCCTTGATGAACGACTTGAACGCCAGCGCCGCCACGACCACGGGGATCGACCCGACGATCACCGCCCACGCCAGCGAGTACTCCTCACGGTCCCGCTGGGAGGCGTCCCGCAGCCCCCCGATCCAGGCGAGGAACATCCCCTTGATCTTGCCCCAGAAGTAGATCAGGGTCGCGAGGATCGCTCCCAGCTGGATCACCGCCGTGAAGGACGTGATCGCGGGGTCGTCGACCTGCAGACCGAGCAGCTTCTCGGCGATGGTCAGGTGACCCGTCGAGGAGACCGGGAGGTACTCGGTGACTCCCTCGACGATGCCGAGGATGATCGAGTCGGGATAGCTCAGGGAAGACACGAGGATCGCTTTCGTGGGGAGACGGCGAGAGATGGCCGTGCCCCATTGTGCTGCATGGGCTCTGTGCCCCTGCTCAACCCCAGGAGGCCGGGTCCCCTGTCCGGGACCCGGCCTCCTGCTGCGCGTCGTGTGCTCGGCCCCGCCCCGCCCCGGCGTCGACGCCGTCGGCAGGACGCCCGAGCGGCTTCGTCATCGGCGAGGCGTGTCGTCCTCGTCGTCGTCCTCGTCGTACTCCTCGTCGTCGAGCCCGACGTAACGGCCGTCCTCGTCGTCGTAGTCGTCGTCGTCCTCGTCCTCGGTGTAGATCCCGAGCGGGGTCACCTCGCCGAAGGCGTCGTCGATGGCCTCGTCGTAGACCTCGAACGCGTCGGCCAGCTCCTGGTAGGCGCTGACGACGGCTGGGTCGTCATCACCGCGGCGCGAGGCGGCAGCCTCGAAGTGACGCTCGATCGCGGCGATGAAGGTGGCCAGGGCGGCGCGCGGCTCGGTGCTCATGGCACAGACGTTACCCCGTCCGGCCGGACGGTGACCACGGTGATGCCCGATCTTCTGGCAGGGTGGGCCCGACCCCGCGCACGGAGGAGTCCGCATGGCCGAGTACGAGTACCGCACCTTGACCTTCACCCGCGACGCGTCCCGCGGCGACATCCGCAAGGCGCTCGCCGACGCGGCCGAGTACGGCCACTGGGAGCTGACCCGGATGGCGATCTACTGGGGTGGCGCGCGCCGCGCGGAGGTGCGCCGCCGGGTGGTCCGGGTGGAGCGCACCGCCTGACCTACCGGGGGCGGTCGGATCCGCCGGGATTCGCCGCACAGGCGGATCCGACCACCCCCGGCAGGTATGGCGCGGGGCCCCGGACGCCACCGGTCGGCGACCCCGCCCGGCCGGCCTCAGCAGGTCGCGAGCAACCGCTGCAGCACCCGGGTGCCGAAGCGCAGCGAGTCCACCGGGATCCGTTCGTCGATGCCGTGGAACATCCCCACGAAGTCCAGCTCTCCTGGCAGCCGCAGCGGCGCGAAGCCGTAGCCGGTGATCCCCAGCCGCGACAGCGCCTTGTTGTCGGTCCCGCCGGACAGGCAGTACGGCAGCAGCAGCGAGCCCGGGTCCTCGGCCTGCAAGGCGTCGCGCATCCGGTCGACCAGCCGCCCCTCGAAGGGCGCCTCCAGCGCCACGTCCCGGTGGTGCACGCTCACCTCCACGTGCTCGCCCGCCAGCTCGCGGATCGTCGCCATCAGCTCCTCCTCGTGGCCGGGCAGGAAGCGGCAGTCCAGCGAGGCCGAGGCGGTCTGCGGGATGACGTTGTGCTTGTAGCCGCTGTCCAGCATCGTGAAGCTGCTCGTGTCCTGCAGGGTGCCCAGCACGAACCCGCGGGCGCCGCCGATGTGCTCGAGCAGGGCGGTGGCGTCCTCGTCGGTGTAGCCCGTGCCCGTGGTCGCCGACAGACCCTCCAGCAGCTCCCGGACGCTCGCGATGTAGGTGCGGGGCCACGTGTGGGCGTCGATCCGCTCGATGGCGCGCGCGAGACGGACGACGGCGTTCTCGTCGTTGGGGACGGACCCGTGACCGGCCCGGCCGTGGGCGGTCAGGCGCAGCCAGGCGATGCCCTTCTCCGCGGTCTGCAGCAGGTAGGCGCGGACCTGCTCGCCGGTGTCCTTGCGCGGGATCGTCACCGAGTAGCCGCCGACCTCCGAGATCGCCTCGGTCGCGCCCTCGAAGAGCTCCGGGTGGTGATCGACCATCCAGTGCGAGCCCTTGGTGCCGCCCGCCTCCTCGTCGGCGAAGAACGCGAACACCAGGTCCCGCGGCGGCCTCGTCCCGGTCCGGGCCAGGTGGCGCAGGGTCGCCAGGATCATGGCGTCCATGTCCTTCATGTCCACCGCGCCGCGGCCCCAGATGCAGCCGTCGCGCACCTCGGCGGAGAAGGGGTCCACCGACCAGTCCGCGGCGTCGGCCGGCACCACGTCGGTGTGGCCGTGAACCACCAGCGCCGGGCGGCTCGGGTCCGCGCCCTCCAGCCGCACCACGACGTTGCCGCGCCGGTCCTCGGACTCGGCGTAGCAGGGGTCCAGCCCCACCTCGGTCAGCAGGCTCATGACGTGCTCGGCGGCCTCTCGCTCCCCGGGCCCCGACCCGTCGCCGTAGTTGCTGGAGTCGATCCGGATCAGGTCGCGGCAGATCTGCTCGACCTCGTCGACGGGATCGATCGCGGGGGTGCTGTGGTCGGTCATGGCTCGACCCTAGCCAGGGCTGCGGCCGTATGCCGGGTGCGCACCTGGTCATCGGGTCCCCGCGGCCGTCGCGGCCTGGGTGTCGGCGGCGACGCAGGTGGCGGCACCGCCACCCCGGGACGCTGCGTCTGCTCCCCGCGGACCGGCTCCGCGCCCAGGGGATCCGCCCTCGCGCCCAGGGGATCCCCTCTCAGACATGCCAGAGGCCCCGAGTCGTCCTGACTCAGGGCCTCTGGAAAGTGTGTCCGAGGGGGGACTTGAACCCCCACGTCCGATAAAGGACACTAGCACCTCAAGCTAGCGCGTCTGCCATTCCGCCACCCGGACAGGGTGCGTGCTCGGGATCACCGGGCAACGACGTTGAACTTTAGCAGCCCTCCCCCGGTTTGCCGAATCCATCGGCCCGCGCGACCGGGGCCGGTGGTGTCCTGGTCCTGGTGGTGAGCGGTGGCCTCGGGACGCCGGTCGGCCCTGCTCCAGCCTCCCGCCCCCGGTGAGGCACCGGTTCGCATACCCACCGAGGAGGGACCCCGGGACGTCGGTCCTGGGGCCCCTCCTCTGGTGATGTCTGGCGAGCGGGGCTCAGCGCGAGCGGCGCCCGGCCGAGGTGCCGCTGGAGAAGGCCGCGGCCCCGCCGCTGCGACGCGGCTGGGTCGACGAGGTGGTGTGGACCGGGGTCGAGCCGCCCCGCGTCGTGGTGCTGCGAGACGCGGACGTGCCGCGACCCGCGCCGGCCCGGCCGGAGCCGCCGCTCGTCTGACCGGCCGCGCGCTGCTGCTCGCCGCGGCGTCGCCCACCACCGGCGGAGCGCGCCTGCCCGGAGCCGGACCCGGCACCCGAGCCGGCGCCGGATCGCTGACCGCTGCCGGCACGGGAGCCGCCTGCGCGCGAGCCTGCCGCCGAGCGGGAGCCGCCCGAGCGGCCGGCCGCGCCACCGCGACCCCGGCCGGAGCCGCCTCGCTGCTCGGGAGCCTCGACGGTGGCGTCGGTCGGGGTCGCGAAGGACCGCTCGCCCGGCACCAGGTCGCGCAGCAGCGCGTGCTCGGGGTGGACCCGCGTGGTCGTCGGGCGGATGCCGGCCGCCTTGGTCAGGGCGCGGACGTCCTGCACCTGGTCGTCGAGCATCATCGTGACGACCGTGCCCGCGGAGCCGGCCCGGGCGGTGCGTCCGGAGCGGTGCAGATAGGCCTTGTGCTCGACCGGCGGGTCGGCGTGGATGACCAGGGCGACGTCGTCGACGTGGATGCCGCGCGCCGCGATGTCCGTGGCGACCAGGGTCTCGACGGTGCCGTCGTGGAAGGCGTCGAGGTTGCGGGTGCGGGCGCCCTGCCCGAGGTTGCCGTGCAGCTCGACCGCGGGGACGCCGGACCGGTTGAGCTGCTTGGCGAGCTTCTTGGCGCGGTACTTCGTGCGGGTGAAGACCACCGTGCGTCCAGGCCCGGCGGTCAGGTCGACCAGCACGGGCAGGTGGTCGTCGGCGGTGACGTGCAGCACGTGGTGGTCCATCGCCGACACCGGCGACTGCGCGGAGTCGGCGTGGTGGGTCACCGGGTCGTGCAGGTACCGCTTGGCGATCACGTCGACGCCGGCGTCCAGGGTGGCCGAGAAGAGCATCCGCTGACCCCGCTCCGGGGTCCGGTCCAGGATCCGGCGCACGGTGGGCAGGAAGCCCAGGTCGGCCATGTGGTCGGCCTCGTCGAGGACGGTGATCTCCACCGAGCCGAGGTCGACCAGGCCCTGCTGGGCGAGGTCCTGCAGCCGGCCGGGGCAGGCGATGAGCAGGTCGACGCCGCGCTTGAGCGACTGCACCTGCGGGCCCTGCCCCACCCCGCCGAAGACGGTCAGGGTGCGCAGGTCAAGCGTCTCGGCCAGGGGCGCCGCGGCGGTCTCGATCTGGGCGGCCAGCTCGCGGGTCGGGGCCAGCACCAGGGCGCGCGGGGCGCCGGCCCGACGCCGGGTGCCGGACGTGGACAGGCGGGTGAGGATCGGCAGGAGGAAGGCGTAGGTCTTGCCGGAGCCGGTGCGGCCCCGGCCCAGGACGTCGCGGCCGGCGAGCGAGTCGGGCAGCGTGGCGGCCTGGATGGGGGTGGGCTCGCTGATGCCCCGGTCCTGCAGGACGGCGGCGAGCGAGGTGGGCACGCCGAGGCGTGCGAAAGCGTTGGTGGACAAGCAGATCTCCGTATGGCGGAACATGCGTCTCGCCGGGCACGCGCGACCTGTGCGGTCGCCGCGGCGCACCTGGTCCCCGTGACGTGGGTCGGGGGACGAGACCGGGAGCGGACACCGGTCGTGACACCTGCGGCCCGAGGCAAGACTGGGCGGACCGCTGATCTCACCCTACGTCATCGAGAGCGCCGAGCGGTGCACGATGGCCCGCGGCCCGTCCCCGCGGCCTGTCCTTCGTGAGTCGCGAGCGCAGGTGGGGCACGTTCTCAGGCGTGGAACGTGTACTTCGTGAACCAGGAGCGCGGGTAGGCCACGTTCTGGCGCCGATGACGTGCCGTTGATGAGCTGCGAGCGCGGGACGTGCGCACGCGGGTCGGGCGGGTCGCCTCGGTGGCGGGTGCGCCGGCGGCGGTATGGCGGAAAGACCCTTCCGCCATACCGCCGCCGGGCAGAGCCGGGTCGTCAGCCGCGCAGGTGACGCACCACGCGGGAGCCCGCGACCGCCCCCACGGCCAGGGTCGTGGCCAGGCACCCGATCGGCAGCGGCAGGCAGCAGCCGCCGACGGTCACCGTGGAGCCGCCGCGGGTGCGCGTGGTCCAGGAGGGGAAGGGGAACAGGCTCGGGCCGGAGCGGGGGCCGCCCATCGGGGCACCCCACCCCTGCTGGGCGCCGCCCTGGCCGTAGCCGCCCTGGTCGTCACCGCCCTGGGGGTAGACCTGCGCGGGTCCGCCCTGGGGCGTGCCGCCCTGCGGGCGCTGGGGGTAGGAGGGGACGTCTCCAGGCTGCGGGTCATAGCTCATGTGACTGTCCGTACCCACCTGCCTGCGCTGCGAGACGGCGGGCCTCGTGCGATGGGGGCGACCCCCGTGTCGACAACCGTCGTGACCGGGCGTTGGATGGGCTCATGAGCGATGTCAACGAACCCGTGAAGCAGATGACCGAGGACGAGTGCTGGGAGCGGTTGGAGTCGACGTCCTTCGCCCGCCTGGCCACCGCCGCGATGGGAGACGTGCAGATCACCCCCGTCAACTACGTCGTCCGGGACCGGCAGCTCGTCCTGCGGACCGCCGAGGGCGGCAAGCTCGCGTCCCTCGTCGTGCAGTCGCGGGTCGCGGTGGAGATCGACGAGATCGCAGGCGACCACGCCTGGAGCGTCATCGGCAAGGGCGACGCCCACATGGTGCACAACGCCGACGAGGCCGACGCGCTCGACGACGTCGGCCTGCGCCCGTGGGTGGACACGCGCAAGGAGGTCTTCGTCACGATCGACCTGGACGAGGTGTCCGGACGCGAGTTCGTCCTGTCCCGCTGAGGTCCTGCCGGAGCTCGACCCCCTCCTTCGGAGGGAACCGGGCCCCGGCTACGCTCGATGCGTGAAGACCTGTGTCTACGTCGCGTCCGCCGAGGGCCACAGCGGCAAGTCCGCCGTGGCCCTCGGGCTGCTCGAGTCCCTCACCAAGCGCTACGCGCGGGTCGGGGTCTATCGCCCGGTCACCGAGGGGGACCCGGAGGACGACGCGGTCCTCACGACGGTCCTGTCCCGGGCCAGTGTCGAGCTCTCCGCCGCCGAGGCGACCGGGGTGTCCTACGACGACGTCCACCACGACCTGGACGGCTCCCTGGAGCGGATCGTCGAGCGCTTCCACGAGGTGCAGCGCCGCTGCGACGTGGTGCTGATCCTGGGCTCGGACTTCACCGACGTCGCCAGCCCGACCGAGTTCTCTTTCAACGCGCGCGTCGCCGCGAACCTCGGGGCTCCGGTCCTGCTCGTCGTCGGCGCCAAGGGCCGGGAGTGCGTCGACGTGGCGACGGCCGTCGAGATCGGCCTGGGCGAGCTGCGCAGCAACGTCGCGACCCCGATCGCGGTGGTCGTCAACCGTGCGGACCCCGAGCGGGTGGCCGAGCTGCGCCGTGCGGTGGAGGCGACCGTGGACGGGCTCGCGACGTACGTCATCCCGGACTCCCGCGTGCTCTCGGCCCCGACCGTGCGCGACCTGATGCGCGCCACCGACGGCGAGCTCGTCTCCGGGGACGAGAGCCTGCTGGACCGCGAGGCGCTCAGCTTCGTCACCGCGGCGATGACCATGCCCAACGTGCTGGACCGGCTGCTGGACGAGTCGCTGGTGCTGACGCCGGGCGACCGCGCCGACGTGGTCCTGGCGGTGCTGCTGGCCCACCAGTCGAGCACCTTCCCGAGCATCGCCGGCGTGATGCTCAACGGCGGCTTCGAGCTGCCGGACCAGGTGCGGCGCCTGATCGACGGACTGGGCACGACCCTGCCGATCATCTCCACGCGCGGCGGCACCCACGACACGGTGATGGCGCTGTCGGGGGTGCGTGGGCGGATGACGCCGACCGCGACCCGCAAGATCACCGAGGCGGTGAGCCTGTTCGCCGAGCACGTCGACGACGAGTCGCTGCTCGCGCACCTCGCCGAGCCGCACCCGTCGATCATGACACCGCTGATGTTCGAGCACCGGCTGCTGGAGCAGGCCAAGGCCGCGGACCGGCACATCGTCCTGCCCGAGGGCACCGACGACCGGATCCTGCAGGCCGCGCAGATCCTGGTGCGCCGCAAGACCTGCCGCATCACGCTGCTGGGCACGGCCGAGGAGCTCGAGGCCCGCGCTCGCGAGATCGGCGTCGACCTCACCGGGGTCCGGATGGTCGACCCGCTCGACCCCGAGCACGTCGAGCGGTTCGCGGCGCGGTATGCCGAGCTGCGGGCCCACAAGGGGATGACCCTGGAGCGCGCCCGCGAGGTGGTCGTCGACCCGTCGTACTTCGGGACGATGATGGTGCTCCTCGGCGAGGCCGACGGCATGGTCTCCGGCGCCGTCAACACCACGGCACACACCATCCGGCCGGCGCTGGAGGTCGTCAAGACCAACCCCGGTGTCTCCGTGGTGAGCTCGAGCTTCCTGATGTGCCTGCGCGACCACGTGACGGTGTATGGCGACTGCGCAGTCAACCCCGACCCGAACGCCGAGCAGCTGGCGGACATCGCGATCTCGTCGGCGCAGACGGCGGCGGCCTTCGGCATCGAGCCGCGCGTGGCGATGCTGTCCTACTCCACCGGCACGTCCGGCTCGGGCGCCGACGTCGACAAGGTGCGCGAGGCCACCGCGATCGTGCGCCGGCGAGCCCCCGAGCTCGCGGTCGAGGGACCGATCCAGTTCGACGCGGCCGTGGACCCGGCCGTGGGGCAGAAGAAGGCCCCGGGCTCCCCCGTGGCCGGTCAGGCCACCGTCCTGATCTTCCCGGACCTCAACACCGGCAACAACACCTACAAGGCCGTGCAGCGCACCGCCGGGGCCGTGGCCGTCGGCCCGGTGCTGCAGGGTCTGCGCCGGCCCGTCAACGACCTGTCCCGCGGCGCCACGCTGCGCGACATCGTCAACACCGTGGCCATCACGGCGATCCAGTCCACGCTCGCGCCGGCGCCCGCGGCCCCGGCTCCCGAGCAGCCCTGACACCTCACCGCCCACGAAAGGTGCGCCCATGCCTGCTGTCCTCGTCCTCAACGCCGGTTCCTCGTCCCTGAAGTACCAGCTCGTCCAGGTCGGCACCCGGGAGGTGCTCGCTGCCGGACTGGTGGAGGCCATCGGCCTGGACTCGGCGAAGATCACCCACAAGGCCGCCGGCGACAAGGTCTCCCGCGAGATCGAGTGCCCCGATCACAAGGCCGCCATCGCCGCGGTCGTGGGCCTGTTCGACACCGAGGGCCCCCGGCTGGCCGACAGCGACCTCGTCGCCGTCGGGCACCGGGTCGTCCACGGCGGCGAGAAGTTCTCCGGCGCGGTCCTCGTCACCGACGAGCTGCTGGAGACCCTCGACGAGCTCACCCCGCTCGCCCCGCTGCACAACCCCGCCAACCTGGTCATGCTGCGGGCGGCGCTGGAGATGTTCCCCGAGCTGCCGCAGGTCGGCGTCTTCGACACCGCCTTCCACCAGACCATGCCCGAGCACGCCTACACCTACGCCGTCCCCGCCGAGTGGCGCGAGAGGTACGGCGTGCGCCGCTACGGCTTCCACGGGACCTCGCACGCCTACGTGTCCCGCGAGGCCGCGGCGCTGCTCGGCAAGCAGCCGCAGGACGTCAACGTCATCGTCCTGCACCTGGGCAACGGCGCCTCCGCGACGGCCGTCCGCAACGGCGTCTCGGTCGACACGTCCATGGGGCTCACGCCGCTGGAGGGCCTGGTCATGGGCACCCGCAGCGGCGACATCGACCCGGCCGTCCCGATGCACGTCCACCGCCAGTCGGGGATGAGCTTCGAGGACATCGACACGATGCTCTACAAGAAGTCCGGGCTGCAGGGCCTGGCCGGACGCAGCGACAGCCGCGACGTCGAGGACGCCTGCGAGGCGGGTGACGAGGCCGCACGGCTCGCGCAGGCCGTGATGGCCTACCGCCTCAAGAAGTACCTCGGCGCCTACGCCGCGGTCCTGGGCACCCTCGACGCCGTCGTCTTCACCGGCGGCATCGGCGAGAACTCCGCGCTCACCCGCCAGATGGCCACGGACGACCTGGGGATCCTCGGCATCGTCGTCGACCCCGCGCTGAACGCCGTGCGCTCCAAGCAGGCCCGTGACATCGCCACCCCCGAGTCGCGGGTGCGGGTCTTCGTCATCCCCACCGACGAGGAGGGCGAGATCGCCCGCCAGACCTACGAGGTGGCCCAGGCCGCCGGTCGCGTCCGCACAGCCGACGCCCCCGCGAGCTGACGAGCCGGCGCGAGCCGCCCATGAGCATCCCGACCGCCCTCGCGCGGGTGACAGCGACGCGCTACGTCCTGCCCCTGCGCGAGGGCGGCTCGCTGCCCGGGCTCGTCGAGGCCGACGACGAAGGCACCTATGTCGTCAAGCTCACCGGCGCGGGGCAGGGCCCACGGGTGCTCGCGGCCGAGGTGATCTGCTCGGCCCTGGCCCAGGTCCTCCAGATCCCGACGCCCCGGCTCGTCCTCGTCGCCCTGCCCGACGCGATCGCGCGCTACGAGGCGGACGAGGAGGTCCAGGATCTGCTCACCGCCAGCCCGGGGCTCAACCTCGGCATCGACTTCCTGCCTGGCTCCTTCGGGTATGACGGGTCCGTGCCGCCCACGCCCGAGCTCGCCGCCCGGATCCTGTGGCTGGACGCCCTGACCGTCAACGTGGACCGGACCTGGAGCAACCCCAACCTGCTCGTGTGGGGTGGGCGGGTGTGGGCGATCGACCACGGCGCCGCGATCTACGTCCACCACGGCTGGGCGTCCCGTGGGGTGGACGTCGAGCGGTTCGCCCGGCTCGGCTACGACGCCGACCGCCATGTCCTGCGGCTGCCCGCGGGTGACCTGACCCACGCGGACGACTGGTGCGCAGCGCGCCTCACCCCCGAGATCCTCGCCGCCGCCGCCGGGCTCGTGCCGGACCCGTGGTTGCCGGTGGTGGCCGACCAGGCCGGACTGCGCACGCCGGAGGAGGTGCGGGCGTCATACGTCCGGCTGCTGCAGGCCCGCCTCGACGCGCGCGGGAGCTGGCTGCCCGAGCCGCCCACCGGCCCGCAGGCCGAGGGGCCGGCCGACCTCGCCCGTTCGTTGGAGGCCCGCCGGCGGTGGACCCGATGACCGAGCACCGCCCCCGCACCAACGTCACGCCCCGCGGCGTGCGCCCGGAGTGGCTGGGCTACCAGTGGCTCGTGCTGCGGTGCGTGCCGCGGGTGGACCGGGAGGAGTTCGTCAACGTCGGGGTGGTGGTGCACTGCCAGGACCTCGGCTACCTCGACGCCGCCACCCACGTCGACGAGACCCGGGTGCGGGCCCTGTCCGCCGACCTGGACCTGGACGTCCTGCGCGCCGGGCTCGCGACGGTGCAGGCGGTGTGCCGCGGCGAGGCGGTCGCCGGGCTGGCCGAGGACGCCCGGCCGTGGCGCAGGTTCGGGTGGCTGGAGGCGCCGCGCTCGACGGTGATCCAGACCTCCCGCCCGCACGGGGGCGTCACCCGCGACCCCGCCGCCGAGCTGACGCGGCTGCTGGACCGCCTCGTCCGCTGACCTCGCGCACCGAGGTCAGCCGGCGAGGTGGCCCCACCGGTCGGCCAGGTCCGGCCACGGCCCGACGGCGGCCACGCGCCCGTCCGCCACCACGACCACGCGGTCGGCCTGCGCGAGGGCCGACCGCTTGGAGGTCGCGCCGACCACCGTCGTGGCTCGCTCCCGCAGGGCCTGCCACAGCTCGATCTCGGTGCGGGCGTCCAGGGCCGAGGAGACGTCGTCGGCGAGCAGCAGCTCGGCGTCCGTCGCCACGGCGCGGGCCAGGGCCAGTCGCTGGACCTGACCGCCGGACAGCCGCACCCCGCGGTGGCCGACGAGCGAGTGCGGCCCGCCGGCCTGGTCGACGTCCGGCTCCAGGCGCGCCACGTCGACGGGGCTGTCGAAGGCCCGGTCGTGGCCCAGCCGCACGTTGTCGTCGAAGGTGCCCGAGAGCACGCGCGGGACCTGCCCCACGTAGGCCACCTGCCCGGGTCTCAGGAACAGCTCGGGGTCGGTGACCTCGCGACCGTTCCAGGTCAGCGACCCCCGGTGATGCGTGAGGCCGGCCATGGCGCGCAGGAGGCTGGACTTGCCCGCGCCGACCTGACCGACGAGCAGGACCAGCTCACCACGGCGGATGTCGAGGTCCACGTGCTCGACGCCGAGGGTGCCGTCCTCGTGCACCGCCGAGAGGTCTCGCAGGCGCAGCTCGTGCAGGGGCACCCGCGGCGTCGGCTCGGGCTCGGGGGCGGCACCGGTGACGAGGTCGACGCCCTCCGGCAGGGCCATCAGGTCGGTGCCGCCCGCCATCCGGCTGGTGGCGACCTGCCAGGCCCGGGTGCCCGGCGCCTCGGTCACGACGGCCCCCGCGACGCGCCCGAACCAGTCGAAACCGTTGACCGCGCTCACGACCAGCAGCGCCGTGGCCAGGCCCCAACGACCGGTGAGGACACCGACCCACGCGGCGACGGCACCGACCTGCACCATGACGGTGGGGACCCCCTCCAGGAGGGCCTGGACCCGGTGCTCGCGCACCGCGGCGGCCACGCGACCGGCGTCGACCTGCCGCAGGTGTCGGCGCACCTCGCCCATCCGACCGGCGAGCTTGACGGTGCGGGCGCACTCCAGCACCGACACCAGGACCCGGCCGAAGCGCGCCCGGGTCGCCGAGGCCGTGGCGGCCGAGCGTCCCGCCACCGACCGGCCCGCGGCGGAGGCGGTCGCCGAGGCCACCATGACGACGAGCAGCACCAGACCGGCCAGCCAGGTGCCGGCCGCCACGGCCGTGACCAGGCAGATCAGCAGGCCGTTGCCGAAATCGACCCAGCGGTCGGCGTACCGCGCGTAGCGATCGGCGTCCATGGCCCGCGCCACGACCTCCCCGGCCGGGATTCGCGCGAGGCGCCGCTGACCGGTCTGCCCCACGAGCACGGCCATCCGGATCCGCAGCAGCACCTCCACCCACCAGCGGGGATAGCGCACCACCGCCGCGGACAGCGCCGTCGGCCCGAGCAGCACCACGAGGACCACGAGCGCCACCCACGGCCAGGGGGCGGTTCCGCGCTGCAGGGCCTCCACCGCGCGCCCCCACGCGAAGCCCGTCAACCCACCCATCGCCCCGCCGAGCGAGTGCACCAGGAAGAGAGCGACGGCGAGCAGCCCCCAGGCCGGGCGGATGGTGATCGCGCTGAGGATCCCCCTGGCCAGGGAGGGGCCGTCGCCCGGGTCGACGGACTGCGGGGGCTCTCCTCGCCGCCGGACGGCGCCGAGGGCGGTGGCGGCCGAGGCCGGACCGCCTCGGGCCGGGGCCGCGTCCTCGGGCGTCGTCGGCGGCCCGGTGTCCGGCTCGGGCTCCCGGGCGGCCTCGAGCAGCGACCGGAAGGGGCCCGGCTCGACCGCCAGCACCGCGCGCTCGCCTGCCTGCACGACCCGGCCGTCCGCGAGCACCGCCACGAGGTCGGCCCGGGCGATGGTCGACAGGCGATGCGCGATGAGGATGCCGGTGCGGCCCTGCAGCAGGCGCTCGGACGCGGCGACCACCCTCGCCTCGGTGAGCGGGTCCATCCGGGCGGTGGCCTCGTCGAGCACCACGACCTGCACCTCGCGCAGCAGCAGCCGCGCGAAGGCCAGCAGCTGCTCCTCCCCCGCGGACAGCACCGTGCCGCCGGGGCCGAGCAGGGTGTCCATGCCGTCGTCCAGGCCCGCGACCCAGTCGCCCAGCCCCAGCTCGGCGATCACGGCCTGGACCCGGTCGCGCGGGACGTCGGCGAACAGCGTGATGTTGTCCGCGAGCGTCCCGGCCAGGATCTCGGTGCGCTGGGTGACCACCCCGACCGTCCGGCGCAGCCCCTGCAGGTCGAGCCCGGTCACGTCGAGGCCGCCGAGGAAGACCTCCCCGGGGCGCGGCTCCGCGGCCCGGGAGACCAGGGAGGCCAGGGTCGACTTCCCGGAGCCGGTGCGACCCACCAGCGCCAGGGTCTGGCCCGCGGGCACCGTCAGGTCCACGTCCCGCAGGGCGAAGGCCCCCTCGGCATACGCGAAGCTCGCGCGGCGGAACTCCAGGCCGACCGGGCCGTCGGGCAGGCTGCCGCCGCCGACCGGCTCCGGCTCGACGGCCATCAGCTGACGCAGCCGCAGCACGGCGCCCAGACCGGCCTGAAGGTCGGGCAGCTGGTCGGCGACCCGCCCGACGTAGCCCACGAAGGTCGCGGTGATCATGAACAGGGTCACCAGCTGGGGGACCGACAGCCGGTGACCGGACACCAGGACGACCCCGACGACGGCCACCACGGCGAGCAGCGAGTGCAGGACGAGCCCGGTGCGCAAGGTGACGGCACGCTCGAGCACGAGGACCTCGTGGAACCTGCGGTGCACCTCGGCGGAGAGCCCGGCCAGGCGGCGTACGGCGAAGGGCTGGCCCAGGCTGGTGCGCAGGTCGTCCTGACCGGCGATGCCCTCCTCCAGCATGGCGGCGTGGTCGGTCCACGCGGCCTCCTCGAGGACCTTGCGACGGGCGATCTCGCCGAGCAGCCCGCGCACCGACAGCACCGCGGCCCCGGCGAACACCGGGAACAGCAGCACCGACGGCCACCAGGTGAACCCGGCGACCAGCAGCATCGGGACGATCGACACCAGGGCGCGGATCATCGTCCACGCCTGCAGCCGCATCAGGGACCCCACCTCGCGGGTGTCGTCGTCGACCCGGTCCAGGATCTCCCCGACGGCCTGCTCGGACAGCACGGGCAGCGGCTGACCCAGCGCCGCGTCCAGCAGGTCGTCCCGCAGCCGCCCCTCGGCGCGGTCCACGGCCCCGGCCCACCACCAGCGCCCCACCGTGTCCAGGGCGGCTCCGCCGACCACGCACGACGCGAGCAGGGACACCAGGTGCCAGGACGGCCCGTCGGCCAGGCGTCCGGCGACCACGGTCCCCAGGGTCGTGCCGACCGACCCGAGGGCCAGCGCCACGAGGGCGGCGAGGGCGGTCCGCCCGCGCAACCGGCGCCAGGTGACGGTGCGTCGGTCAGGGGCGGGTGCGGTCTGGGAGAGCACGGTCACGAAGGGTGATGCTAGGCGGGCGACCTGCCCCGACGACAGCGGTTTTCGCCGTCACCAGGGGTGTGCGGTCGCGCGTCGGGCGACATAGGGTCGGGCCATGAGCACCCTCGACCGACCCGTCGCCCCGGACCCCTACGAGCTGCTCCCCCAGGTCGGCTCGTTCACCGTCACCAGCGCGTCCTTCCAGGACGGCGCCACGATGACCGACGCGCAGGCCTTCGACTCCTGGGGCCTGGACGGCGACAACGTGTCCCCGCAGCTGTCCTGGAGCGGCGCCCCCGCCGAGACGCGCGGGTATGCCGTGACCTGCTTCGACCCCGACGCGCCCACCCCCAGCGGGTTCTGGCACTGGCTGCTCGTCGGCCTGCCCGCCGACTGCACCGAGCTGGTCGAGGACGCCGGCGCCGAGGGCGGCCACGCCCTGCCCGAGGGCGCCTTCATGATGGCGAACGACTACGGCCTCAAGGCCTTCGGCGGCGCCGCCCCGCCGGCGGGCGACCGCCCGCACCGCTACCTGTTCGCCGTGCACGCCCTGGACACCGACGACCTGGGGCTGGACGACACCGCGAGCGGCGCGGCGACCGGCTTCACCATCGGCGCGCACACCCTGGCCCGCGCGGTGATCACCGGGAGGTATGCCGTCCCTGCCGGGCAGGACTGAACCTCCCGCCGCGACCCCGGACACCGCACGGGTGAGCCGCACGACGGAGCCGCACGCCCCATAGGGTGCGGCTCCGTCGTCGTCCCGGGGAGGGACACCGGGATCCGGACGGGCATCGCACTCGCCGGGTGCGCCCGGGTGTGTCGCCCTAGACTCCCGGCGTGCGCTTCCTCGACGACCAGCAGCCGACCCTCGACCTGACCTACGACGACGTGTTCATGGTCCCGGCCAGGTCCTCGGTGACCTCCCGCCTGGACGTGGACCTGTCCACCGACGACGGCAGCGGCACCACGATCCCGCTGGTCGTGGCCAACATGACGGCCGTCGCCGGGCGGCGCATGGCCGAGACGGTCGCCCGCCGCGGCGGTCTGGTGGTCATCCCCCAGGACATCCCGGTGGACATCGTGGCCGAGGTGATCCGCGACGTGAAGTCCCGCCACCTCGTCTACGACACCCCGATCTCCGTCAAGCCGCACCACACCTGCGGCTATGCCCTCGGCCTGCTGCCCAAGCGCGCCCACGGGGCCGCCGTGGTGACCGTCGACGACCGTCCCGTGGGACTGGTCACCGAAGCCGACCTGACCGGCGTCGACCGGTTCACCCAGCTGTCCGAGGTGATGAGCACCGAGCTGCTCACCCTGCCCGAGGGGATCACCCCGCAGGACGCCTTCGCCCGGCTGCACGAGGCCCACCGCAAGCTCGCGCCCGTCGTCGGGGCCGACGGCCGCCTCGTCGGCATCCTCACCCGCCAGGGCGCGCTGCGCGCCAGCCTCTACTCCCCCGCCACCGACCCCGACGGGCACCTGCGGATCGCCACCGCCGTCGGCATCAACGGCGACGTCGCGGGCAAGGCCGCTGCGCTCGTCGACGCGGGCACGGACCTGCTGGTGGTCGACACCGCGCACGGCCACCAGGACAAGATGATCGAGGCGCTGCGGGCCGTTCGCGCCACCGGCCTGCAGGTCCCCGTCGTGGCCGGCAACGTGGTCACCGCCGAGGGGTTTCACGACCTGGTCGAGGCGGGCGCCGACATCGTCAAGGTCGGTGTCGGGCCGGGCGCCATGTGCACGACCCGGATGCAGACCGGCGTAGGCCGCCCCCAGTTCAGCGCGGTGCTCGAGTGCGCCGCCGCCGCGCGCGAGCTCGGCCGGCACGTGTGGGCCGACGGCGGCGTCCGTCACCCGCGTGACGTCGCCCTGGCGCTCGCCGCGGGCGCGTCCAACGTGATGATCGGCAGCTGGTTCGCCGGGACCTTGGAGTCGCCCGGCGACCTGCAGCGCGACGCGGACGGGCGGGCCTACAAGGAGTCCTTCGGGATGGCGTCCAAGCGCGCCGTGGCGCACCGCACGGCGGCCGAGTCGAGCTATGACCGGGCCCGCAAGGCGCTCTTCGAGGAGGGCATCTCCGCCGCGCGGATGTATGTCGACCCCCAGCGCCCCTCCGTCGAGGACCTGGTCGACGAGATCGTCTCCGGCGTGCGCTCGGCGTGCACCTATGCCGGGGCCCGTTCGCTTGCGGAGCTCCACGACCGGGCGGTCGTCGGGCTGCAGAGCTCCTCGGGCTACGCCGAGGGACGCCCGCTGCACCAGTCGTGGTGATGCTCGGCCCGGACGACCCGCTCCCGCGGCGTCCCCGGCGGATCACGGTGGCCGGGACGAGCGGCGCCGGCAAGACCACCACGGCCGCGAGGGTGGGGGCGGTCCTCGGCATACGGCACGTGGAGACCGACGCGCTGCACCACGGACCGGGCTGGGTGCCGCGCCCGGAGTTCCTCGACGACGTGCGCGATCTGGTGGCGGGCGAGGACTGGGTGTGCGAGTGGCAGTACGCCAGGGCACGGCCGCTGATCCTGGCGCGTGCGGACCTGATGGTGTGGGTGGATCCGCCCGTCGTCGTGACGATGGCCCAGGTCGTATGGCGCACGCTGCGGCGCCGCGTCACCCGTCAGGTGCTGTGGAACGGCAACGTGGAGCCGCCGCTGCGCAGCGTGCTCCACGATCCCGACCACGTGGTGCGCTGGGCCTGGCGCACCCGCCGCCGGGCCGCTCGTCAGGTGGCGCAGGCCCGGCGGGACCGGCCGGACCTGGTGGTCGTGCGGCTGCGCTCCCGGCGCGCGCGTGCCCGCTGGCTCACCGGTGCGCTCGCCCGGTCCGGGACCGGTCGCTGACGCGGGTGCGCCCCTCGTCCGCAGGGGGGCGGGACGAGGGGCGCACCGAACCGGGGCCGGGCGTCAGGGAACGACCGAGGGGCGTCAGCCGACGCGGACCGCCGAGGAGGCGATGGCGGACATGCCCGAGGGGGCCGTGGGAGCGAGCGGCTTGGTGGGCAGGCTGGTCGGCATGTCGGTGGGCGCCGGGGTGGGCACACCGGTCGGGACGTCGGTCGGGATGCTCGTCGGCAGATCCGTCGGGAGGTTGGTCGGGATCTCGGTCGGCAGGCCCGTGGGGATCTCGGTCGGCAGGCCCGTCGGGACGTCGGTGGGCTGGGGGGCCGGGGTGGCGGTGCCCGTGGGGTTGGGCTGGGGGGCCGGCTGGAAGGGGCCCTTGGGCTTCTCGCACCAGGGGATCGGGACCCACAGCGCCTTGATGACCAGACCGTCGTCGGTGCGGCAGGTCTTGACGACCTTGGTGGCCACGGCGATGGCACCCAGGACGGCACCGATGATGGCGGAGGCCTCGGGGGCGATGACCACACCGATGGCGGCGAGCAGGGACAGGAGCTTGCTGACGTCCTGGGTCTTCTCCAGGCCCATGACCAGCTGGTCGGCGGCGACCTTGTCGAGCGTGAAGGTCATGCCCCACCAGGACGCCTGGAAGGTGGCGTGCTCACCCATGGGGAGCACCTTGCTCGCCGTGCCGTCCTTGACGGCCTGGGTGCCCATGACCTGCTGGCGGTTGTAGCCGTGCATCTGCAGCTCGCGACGCTGCTTGTCGATGAGGATGTTGGCCTTGGTGACGGCGTTGGTGGCGGCCCAGGCGCGCTTGGCGTCGTCGAAGTAACGGGCCGCGGGGATGCTGGCCTTGAAGTGGCCGTCGGGCTGCAGCTTGATGAACTGGTTGTAGTCCTTGACGACGGACTCGTCCAGGTTGGCCACGTCGAAGGTGCCGGTGACGCGCTGGCCGGCGCCGAAGGCGGAGGTACGGACAGCGGTGAGGCCGGACGCCTTCGGGGCGGTGGGCTCGCCCGCGGCGGGCGCGGCGGAGGCGACGGACATGGGGGCGAGCGAGACGGTGAGCGCGGTGGCAACACCGGCCGCGATCAGGGGGGTGCGCATGGGTCGGACTCCTAGAGGGTCGGGACGACGACAGCGGACGACGGCGCCCGCATGGGTGAACCCCACCAGAAGCCCCACGCCCTGCGCTACCCCCCGGTAGTCGCGGTCCTTCGCCGTTGACCTGCGATGTCACGCTCTGGTTTCGACTGTATGCAGCCTGCATCGGCCGCCTGGCGATAAGGAACTCTCCGTGTCAATGTCTAGACAAGGCGTCATATATGAACGATCCATGCGGATAAATATTCACTTGTGATCTTCGTCACTTGGATCCGTGACGAGGCACGGCGGGGCGCTCAGCAGCGCCCGTCGGCCCGGGCCGGGCCGGGCAGCCTCGGCCTGACCTCCATCTGCTCCAGCGCCGCCCCCTTGGTCTCGGGCATCGCCCGCAGCACCCGGGCCAGCTGACCGACCAGGCAGAGGAAGAAGATCGCGAAGGCCACGCCGCCGCCGAGGGCGCCGATGACCGGCGGGAAGAAGGTGGAGGTCAGCCAGGCGAAGATCCAGTGCGTCAACGACCCGACGACGGGCCCCGCCCGCGGTTGCGTTTGGGGAAGATCTCGCAGAAGAACATCACCCCGGACAGGAAGCCCAGGGAGATCAGGTAGCCGACCGACCCCGCGAGCATCAGGCGGCGTCGCCCGAAGCGGTCGATGACGGTCAGGGCCGCCATCGTGGCGACGAGGTTCATGAGGCCCACGGCGACCGACATCAGGTGGGTCGCGTCCGTGCTCGCCCCGGCCTTCCTCATCACCTCGGGGGCGTAGCAGAGGATCGCGTCGATCCCGGACATCTGGGTGCACATCGCGATGGTCAGAGCCGGCAGGGTGACCGAGCGGTGCTGGCGCCGCAAGAACGGCACGTCGGGGTCGTTGGTCGCCGGGGCGAGAGAGTCGTGGATCTCCTGCACCTGCAGGTGGGCCTCCTCGGGGCTCCGGGTCAGTCGGCCGACGACCTCCCGCGCCTGCTCCTCTCGCCCGTGGGCCATCAGCCACCGAGGGGTCTGCGGGACGGTGGCCGGCATCAGCAGGAACACTGCGGCGGCACCGCCATGACCCCGAACATCCAGCGCCAGTCGGTGGCCTCGTCGTTGACCCGGAGGCGGACGACGTAGTTCGACAGGTAGGCAGGCCGGATGCCGAGGACGATGTGGAACTGCACCAGCCCGACGAGGCGGCCTCGCACCCGGGCCGGGGCGATCCCGGCGGGGCAGATCGGCGCGCACACCGACGCGGTGCCCACGCCGATGCCGCCGAGGAAGCAGAAGACCGAGAAGCTCACGACGCCGGACACGTGGGCCGAGCCCAGCGCGCCGACGACATACAAGGACGCCGATCGCGAAGAGCACCTTCCTGCGACCGTGGCGGTCGGCCGGAGTGCCCGCGGTGAGGGCACCCAGGATGGTGCCCAGCAGCGCCACGCCCACCGCTACCCCGGGCGCGGTGTCCGAGAGCGCGAGCTGGGTCTCGAGGGCGTCGGTCGTGCCCGAGATGACGACCGTGTCGACGCCGAAGACGCGTCCGCCGAGGGAGGCGACCGGGGGCTGCGGATCACGAGAGGCTTCGTCTGCCCAGGCTGCGCCGTCAGACGCCGGGCCGCACCCTGAGACCGTCGTGGCACGACGGCCTCGGCGTTCTCGTGACCTGCCGGGCCGTAGGCCGAGAGGCGGCTCGAGCCCCGGCCAGGGCCGTGGATCGTGACGGCTTCAGGGGCGCAGGGCCCACATCGCCACGGCCGAGGCCGCCGCGACGTTGAGCGAGTCCACTCCCCCGGCCATCGGGATCCGCACGACCGTGTCGACCGAGGCCACTGTCCGGTCCGACAGTCCGTCGCCCTCGGTGCCGAGCACCACCGCGAGCCGCGGGGGCGGGTCGGCGGCCAGCTCGTCCAGGCTCACGGAGTCCGCGGACAGCGCCATCGCCGCGACGTGGAAGCCGTGCTCCCGCAGCAGGTCCACACCCCCGGGCCAGGGGTCGATCCGGGTCCAGGGGACCTGGAAGACCGTGCCCATCGACACCCGGATCGAGCGGCGGTAGAGCGGGTCGGCGCACCGCGGGGTGACCAGCACGGCGTCCACGCCCAGAGCCGCCGCCGACCGGAAGATCGCCCCCACGTTGGTGTGGTCGACGACGTCCTCGAGCACCGCGACCCGTCGGGCGCCGGCGAGCACGTCCGCCACCGCGGGCAGCTCGGGACGCTGCATCGCGGCGAGGGCGCCGCGGTGGAGCGTGAAGCCGGTCAGCTCGCGGATGATCGGGTGGGCGCCGACGTGGACCGGGATCCCCTGCGCCTCCGCGTCCTGGACCAGGTCGGCGAGGTCGGTGAGCCAGCGCTCGGCCATGAGGAAGGACCGCGGCCGGTGACCGGCAGCGAGGGCGCGGCGGATGACCTTCTCCGACTCGGCCATGTAGAGCCCGCGCTCCGGCTCCGAGCGGCGCCGCAGCGCGACGTCGGTGAGTCCCACGTAGTCGACGAGGGCGGGGTCGTCGGGGTCGGTGATCCAGGTCGGCATCCGCCAATCCTAGGGTCGACGGCAGACCGGGCCCGGAGCGCGCAGGGCGTGCGGACATCGGCATACCCACGCACGACGACACCCGGCCACCAGCTGGTGACCGGGTGTCGCTCGGTGCCGTATGCCGGGTCAGCGGCTGCCGGGCTCGATCCCGGGCCGCGCCTGACCGGTGCTGCCGCCCGGCAGCCCGTCGCCGGTGGGCTGCACCGCGGGCAGGGACTGCGTGGGAGCGGGCTCGCCCTCGCGCCGCGGCGCCACCTGGGCGGGGTCGACAGGCTGACCGCCGTGGAGCTCCCGCTCCGGCGCGGGGGTCTGGACGGTGTCCGTCATGTCCGCGGAGGTGAGGTCCGCGGCGCTGCTGCCGGCCGCCACCCGCCGGCTCAGGCCCCGGGTGCGGTCGTGGCCCTCCACCTCACGCTCGGTGGCCTCGGCCTGGCTGCGCGCCTCGCGCAGGGCCTCCGCGGGGTCCTGCAGCTGGGTGTCGCGGAAGGCGTCGTCGGGGCCGCCGGGCCTCGGGGTCCACGGGTCGGGGTCGGGAGTCCAGTCGCCACCCTCGCCCTTGTCGTTGCCACCCAGCGCCGACCCGATCCCCTTGAGGGCCTCGGTCAGCTCGGACGGGATGACCCACAGCTTGTTGGCATCGCCGCGGGCGAGCTGGGGCAGCACCTGGAGGTACTGGTAGGCCAGGAGCTTCTGGTCCGGCTTGCCGCGGTGGATCGCCTCGAAGACCTGGGAGATGGCTCGCGCCTGACCCTGCGCCTCCAGGATGCGGGCCTGGGCCGAGCCCTCGGCACGCAGGATCTGGGACTGCTTCTCACCCTCGGCGGTGAGGATCTGGGACTGCTTGACCCCCTCGGCCGTGAGGATCGCCGCGCGACGGTCGCGCTCGGCGCGCATCTGCTTCTCCATCGAGTCCTGCACCGAGTGCGGCGGGTCGATGGCCTTGAGCTCCACGCGGTTGACGCGGATGCCCCACTTGCCGGTGGCCTCGTCCAGCACCCCGCGCAGCTGGGCGTTGATCTGGTCGCGGCTGGTCAGCGTCTGCTCCAGGTCGAGCGAACCGATGACATTGCGCAGGGTCGTGACGGTGAGCTGCTCGATGCCCTGGATGAAGTTGGCGATCTCGTAGACCGCGGACTTGGCGTCGATCACGGAGTAGTAGATGACCGTGTCGATGGACACCACCAGGTTGTCGCTGGTGATCACCGGCTGCGGCGGGAAGGACACCACCTGCTCACGCAGGTCGATGTTGGCGCGCACCTTGTCGAAGAACGGCACCAGCATGTGGAAGCCGTCGTCGAGGGTGCGCGAGTAGGACCCGAGGCGCTCGATGATGAGCGCCGTCTGCTGGGGGACGATCTTGACGGTGCGCGCGATGAGGATCACCGCGAACGCCACCAGGAGCCCCAGGACGATGAGGGTTGCCATGGATCACGAGCCTTCCGGGGCCGACGGGTCGGTGACGACGACGGTGGCCCCCTCGATGGACACCACCCGGACCTCGTGGCCGGGCGGTATGGCGGGGTGGCCGGGCCGCGTGCGTGCGGTCCACACCTCGCCGGCGAGCTTGACCAGCCCGCTGGTGGCGGTGACGGTCTCGGTGACCAGCGCCGAACGCCCGATGTGGGCGGCGGTGCCGATGGTCCGGTCCGGGGTGACGGTCAGGTGCCGCTTGACCAGCGGCCGCACCGCGGCCAGCAGCACGATGGCCACGACCACCGCGATCACCACCTGGGCCGGGAACCCCAGGTGCGCCGCGGCGGCGACCGCCCCGGCCAGCGAACCCCCGGCGAGCATCAAGAAGAAGAAGTCGACGGTGGCGGCCTCGACGGCGCCGCAGATCAGCGCCAGCCCCACCCAGCCCAGCCATCCGTTGTCGGCGAACCACTCCATGCCTGCCCCTCCTGCTCTGCGGACGGGAGCGGGTCCCGTCTCGCACCTGGGACGTCACCGGGCCGCCTCAGGTTTCCTGCGTCATGCCCTCGCGCGCGCCGCCCAGCGGTCGCCGTGCTGCTCGAGCACCAGGTCCAGCCCGAAGGTGTCGGACAGGGCGGTCTCGGTGAGGGTGATCTCGATCGGGCCGGCGGCCACGACCGTCCCGTCCCGGAGCAGCAGGACGTCGGTGAACCCGGGCGGGATCTCCTCCACGTGGTGGGTGACCAGGACCAGCGCGGGTGCCGTCACGTCCTGCGCGATCCGACCCAGGCGGCGCACCAGGTCCTCGCGCCCGCCCAGGTCGAGCCCGGCCGCCGGCTCGTCCAGGAGCATCAGCTCGGGGTCGGTCATCAGGGCCCGGGCGATCTGCACGCGCTTGCGCTCCCCCTCGGACAGGGTGCCGAAGGTGCGCGACGCCAGGTGCCCCACCCCCAGGGCGGTCAGCAGCTCGTCGGCGCGATCCTCGTCCAGCTGGTCGTAGCTCTCCCGCCAGCGACCGATCATGGCGTAGGACGCGGTCAGCACCACGTCCCGGACCCGCTCGTCGCCGGGGATCTGCTCGGCGGTCAGCGCGCTCGCCAGCCCGATGCGGGGGCGCAGCTCGAAGACGTCGACCCGCCCGAGGGTCTCGCCGAGCACCGTGGCCCGCCCGCTGCTCGGGTGCAGGCGCGCCGCGGCCAGCTGCAGCAGCGTGGACTTGCCGGCACCGTTGGGGCCCAGCACGACCCAGCGCTGCCCCTCCTCGACCTCCCAGTCGATCCCCTCGACCAGCGTGGTGTCGCCCCGTCGGACCGTGACATCGTCGAACTCGAGGACATCGCTCATGGCCCGACCCTATCCCCCGCCCCGGTGCCTAGGATGATCCCGATGTCCGAGCTGCCCCTGTCGTGTCGCCTCGCCCTGTGGGTGACGAGCGCGTATGCCGGAAAGACCTCGCTGGAGCGGGCGATCGTCGCGGCGGCGGCCGACCTGGACCGGATGACCGGCGCCGAGGCCGTCCGGGACTGGGGCGAGCTCGGCGAGCGGGTCGTCGTGGTCTCGTTGCCCCGCGCCGGTGCCGTCGCCTCGGTCCCGCGCGGCAACCCCACGCTCGTGGGCGCCGCCACAGAGGCGGGCGAGCTGGTCTGCTCCCCCGCCCTCGGGGCCGCGCTGGTGCCGACACTCGCGCCCTACGGACCGCCCGGCGACCAGGGCTGGGCGGCGTCGTTCACGGCATACGACTGCGACCCGATCCCCACCCACCGGCTGGAGATGCTGTCGGTGCGCGAGGCCGAGCGCACCCTGCAGGGCGAGATCGCCCAGGTGGCAGAGGTGCTCGCCGACCTGGGGCCGGTGTGGGGCGACGCTGCCCGCGACGCCGCGGACGCCGCGCTGGGATCGCCCCGCTGGGGTCTGCCCGACGGGCTGCCCGGGCGCGGCGTGCAGCTGATGACGCTGGCCGCCACGGTGGGGCGGATCGCCGACCTCGGGCTGGGGGCGAGCGACCCCTCGCTGGTGAACGACCACGCGGTGCGGCGACGTTCGGCGCTGCAGGGGCTGCAACGGGCGGCCGACGAGGCCCTGGAGACCGCCACCACCGTGTGCGCCCTCGCGGTGGCGGGCTACCTCCCGGCCGACCGCCTGCCCTGACCGATCACGTCGCCCGTCGGACCTCATGTCGCCCGTCGGACCTCACGTCGGCCCGTCGGACCTCTGGTCGGGCCAGCGGCGTGGGCGCCCGAGTGATAGAGGTCGGCGAATACTGGCTGGGAGAGCGCGATCTCGGTGGCTACGGTGAGGGGCATGAGCATCACCGTGGACGACTGGCGCGCCCTCGCCCGCAGCGCCCCCTGGCTGTGGCAGACCCTGCGATGCGTGGTCACCCCGGCGCCGGGCGACGAGTTCGAGGGACACACCGAGCCGATCCGGGTGTGGACCGGGCGTGAGGCCGGGCTGCGGGTCGAGTCCCTGCAGGGGCGGGTGCACCAGGTGAATCGCCGGTCCGGGCACCCCCTGCCCACTCGATTCAGCACGGAGCCCGTGCTCGACGGTCCGCCGCCGCGGGGATGTCTGCCGGGGGTCTACGTCGAGCAGCCGCGCACTGCGGCGCGGCAGGCGCTATACGAGCGGGAGCAGGTCGAGCTGGCGGCGGAGCGGGAGTCGCGGCTCGCCGCGGTGGTGCGTCGGCCCGACGGGCTGGTGGCGGACCGGGTGGACACCCACCGCGACCTGGACGTCTGCCTGATCTCGTCATACCTCTGGGTCGCCGTCATGGACCCGCACGAGCTGACGGACGGGTGCGACCCGGAGGACATGGTCGACCGGCACGGCACGCGGGTCGAGGACGTCCGCGTGCTGGAGCACCGGGGGCGGGAGACCTGGGCGGCGACGGTGATCCCGCTCGACGGCTACGACCCGCACTGCTCCTGCTGCCCGCTCCTGCCCGGGCGTGCCGCGGCGGAGCTGATGGTGCGCACCGGTGAGCTGGACGAGCCGGACCCGCAGGGGGCGACGCGCTTCGAGGTGTGGCTCGACCGCGCCACGGGGGTCGTGGTGCGGCTGCGGGCCCTGGACGGACGGCAGGAGGGCGACGGCTTCGACCTGGAGATCGAGGCGGTCGACGAGCCCCTCCCCTGAGACCTACCGGGGGCGGTCGGATTCGCCTGGGCGACGTGAGCAGGCGGATCCGACTACCGGCGGTAGGTCAGTGGTGGGTGAGGACCTGCTCGTACACCGCCATCGTCTTGTCGCCGATCGCGCGCCAGGAGAAGTGCTCGACGGCCCGGCGCCGACCCGCGCGCCCCCTCTCACGGGCGCGCTCCACGTCCGAGACCGCCTCGGTCAGGGCGGCGGCGAGGTCGGTCACGAAGGTCTCCTCGTCGAGCGGCGTCCCCGAGCCGTCCTGCACCTGCTCGACGGGCACCAGCCAACCGGTCTCGCCGTCCACGACGACCTCGGGGATCCCGCCGGTGGCGGTGGCGACGACCGCGGCCTCGCAGGCCATCGCCTCGAGGTTGACGATGCCCAGCGGCTCGTAGATCGACGGGCACGCGAACACCGTGCACGCCGTCTCCAGCGCCACGATCTCGTGCCGCGGCAGGTGCTCGGCGATCCACACGACGCCGTCACGGCGGGTCTTGAGGTCGTCGATCAGCGCGGTGACCTCGGCCTTGATCTGCGGGGTGTCCGGCGCGCCGGCGGCCAGCACCAGCTGCACGCCCTCGGGCAGCCGCGCGGCGGCCTTGATGAGATAGGGCAGACCCTTCTGCCGGGTGATCCGCCCGACGAAGCACACGAAGGGCTTGTCGGGGTCGATGCCGTACTTCGCGAGCACGGCCGGGTCGGCGGCGGGCTTCCAGTCCCCGGCGTCGATCCCGTTGTGCACGACGTGGACCCGCTCGGGGTCCAGCGAGGGGTAGCAGCGCAGGATGTCGGCGCGCATCCCGGCGGACACGGCGATCACCGCCGCGGCGCCCTCGTAGGCCGACCGCTCCACGAACGACGACAGCGCGTAGCCGCCGCCGAGCTGTTCGGCCTTCCACGGCCGCAACGGCTCGAGGGAGTGCGCCGAGACGACGTGCGGTATGCCGTGCAGCAGGCCCGCGGCGTGCCCGGCGAAGTTGGCGTACCAGGTGTGCGAGTGCACCAGGTCGGCGCCCGCCACGTCGGCGGCGATCCGCAGGTCGGTGCCCATGGTCACCAGGGCCGCGTTGGCGCCCGCCAGCTCGGACAGGTCGTCATACCCCGTGGTGCCCTGCTCCTCGCGGGCCCCGCCGAAGCACCTGACCCGCACGTCGACGTCGCCCCGGGTCCGCAGGGCGCGGGCCAGCTCGGTGACGTGCACGCCTGCCCCGCCGTAGACCTGCGGGGGATATTCCTTGCTCACGATGTCTACTCGCACGGGACGAACCTAGCCGTAGCCGGGTCCGATCGCGCGCCCAGGGGGTCAGCCGTCGCCCTGTCCAGGGCTGCCGAATAGGCTGACGTCATGTCCAACCGTCGCGGTCACAAGAAGGTCCTTGCCATCGTCCTCGCCGGCGGTGAGGGCAAGCGCCTGATGCCCCTCACCGCCGACCGAGCCAAGCCGGCCGTCCCCTTCGGCGGGTCCTACCGCCTCATCGACTTCGCGCTGTCCAACGTCGTCAACAGCGGCTACCTCAAGGTCGTCGTGCTGACGCAGTACAAGTCGCACAGCCTGGACCGTCACGTCGCCCAGACCTGGACGATGTCGACCATGCTGGGCAATTACGTCACCAACGTCCCCGCCCAGCAGCGGATCGGCAAGGAGTGGTACCGCGGCAGCGCCGACGCGATCTACCAGTCCCTCAACCTGATCCGCGACGAGGACCCGGACGTCGTGGTCGTGGTCGGCGCGGACCACGTCTACCGCATGGACTTCTCGCAGATGGTGGCCCAGCACGTCGACACCGGCGCGGCGTGCACGGTCGCGGCGATCCGGCAGCCGATCGAGCTGGCCGACCAGTTCGGGGTCATCGACGTCGACCCGCAGGACCCGCGGGTCATCCGCGAGTTCCTGGAGAAGCCGCAGAACCCCGTCGGCCTGCCCGACGCCCCGCACGAGGTGCTGGCCTCCATGGGCAACTACGTGTTCAGCACCGCCGCCCTCGTCGAGGCGCTGCACACGGACGTCGAGCGCGAGGACACCAAGCACGACATGGGCGGCGACATCGTCCCGGCCTTCGTCGACCAGGGCTCGGCGTGCGTCTACGACTTCAAGGACAACGACGTCCCCGGCACCACCGAGCGCGACCACGGCTACTGGCGCGACGTCGGCACCATGGACTCCTACTACGACGCGCACATGGAGCTGTGCTCGCTCGATCCGGTCTTCAACCTCTACAACAACGAGTGGCCGCTGTTCACGCACATGCCGTCGATGCCGCCGGCCAAGTTCGTGACCGGTATGGCGTCGCGCGCCGCCCAGGTCACCAACTCCATGGTCTGCGCAGGCAGCATCGTGTCCGGGGCGGAGGTGTCCACGTCGGTGCTGTCCCCCGGCGTCCGGGTGAACTCCTACGCCACCGTGGAGGCCTCGGTGCTCCTGGACGGGGTGCGCGTCAACCGCAACGCGACCGTCCACCGGGCCATCCTGGACAAGGGGGTCGTCGTCCCGCAGGGAGTCATGGTCGGCGTCGACAAGGACCACGACCGTCGCCGCGGCCTCTACGTCACGGACTCCGGGATCACCGTGGTGGGCAAGGGGGTCCACGTCCCCCAGTGACCTGATGCCTGCCGTTCCTGCCGGTCGCCCCGGTCGGACCGGCGGGTATGCCGCAGGCAGACGCACGCATCGCGGACAGCCCGTCGCCCCCGCGGCGGGCTGTCCGTATCGTGACGCGGGTGACCTCCCCCGACCTGCCCGCCGGCGTGCTGCTGCGCGACCGCGCCGCCGTCGACCGGACCCGCGCCGCGCTGCGCGAGGGACCGATGCTGCTGGTCAGCGACATGGACTCGACGCTCGTCCAGGACGAGGTCATCGAGCTGGTCGCCCGGCACGCGGGCACCGAGGCCGAGGTGGCCGCGGTCACGGCGGCGGCGATGCGCGGCGAGCTGGACTTCGCCGCGAGCCTGCACGCCCGGGTCGCGACGCTGGCGGGGCTGGAGGCGGCGGTGGTCGACCAGGTGCGGGCCGAGGTGCGGGTGACGCCGGGCGCCCGGGAGCTCGTCGCCGCGGTGCACGCGGCGGGCGGGGTCGTCGCGGTGGTGTCCGGGGGCTTCCTGGAGGTGGTGCAGCCGCTGGCCGACACGCTCGGCCTGGACCACGCCCACGCCAACCGGCTGGAGGTGGCGGACGGGCGGCTCACCGGTCGCGTGCTCGGGGACGTGGTGGACCGGGCGGCCAAGGCGCGGATGCTGCGGACCTGGGCGCAGCGGCACGGCATACCGCCGGAGCGGACGGTCGGGGTCGGCGACGGGGCCAACGACCTCGACCTGCTCGCGGCCGCCGGCCTCGGGGTGGCCTACGCTGCCAGGCCGGCCCTCGCCGAGCGCGCCGACGTGTGCCTGCCGGGGCCGCGGCTGGACGACCTGCTGCCGGTCCTCGGGCTGCCCGCCGGGTGAGACCAGGCGGGTGAGGGTCGTCTCATCCCGCGGCGCGGCGGGGCGGGGGCCTCGTTCGTGCGCCCTACTGTGGACGCTGCCCGTCCCCTCCGACACCGGGAGCTGATCTGCGCATGTCCGCCCAGCCGGATGCCGTCACCCATCGCTCGCTGCTCGTCATCGGCGGGGCCGAGGACAAGATGGGACGGGCGACCGTGCTCCGCCGGTTCGTGCGGCTCGCCGGGGCCGACGCGGCCCGGATCGTGGTGATCCCCTCGGCGTCCTCCTTCGCCGACGAGGCCAGCGAGGTGTATGCCGACGTGTTCGGGCGGCTCGGGGCGAGTGACACCACCGCCGTCGACGTGCAGACCCGCGCCGAGGCCGACCGCACCGGCGAGGGGTCACCCGCCGAGATCATCGACCGGGCCACCGGCGTCTTCATGACCGGCGGCAACCAGCTCAAGCTCGCCCAGCTCGTGGGCGGCACCGAGATGCACCGGGCCATCACCCGGGCCTACGAGCGGGGCGCCGTGATCGCCGGCACCTCGGCGGGCGCCTCGATCATGAGCCGGTTCATGATCTCGATGGGCGACGAGGGCATCACCCCGCGGCAGCGGTCCAGCCAGCTCACCGCGGGCTTCGACCTGCTGGCGGACGTCATCGTCGACCAGCACTTCGCGCAGCGGACGCGCTACGGCCGGCTGCTCTCCCTCGTCGCGGGCTCCCCCGCGCTGCTCGGCATGGGCATCGACGAGGACACCGCGGCCGAGATCACCGACGGTCGCACCCTCACCGTGATCGGGGCCGGCGGGGTCTTCATCGCCGACGCCCGTCGGGCCGTCACCGACGCCTACGAGGCGGCCGAGGACGCGCCCTTGCTGGTCAGCGGCGCCGTCGTGCACACGCTGCCCGCGGGGTCGACCTTCGACCTGCAGACGGCCACGCTCGTGTCCTTCTCCGAGATGCACCCCGACGTCGACGTGCGCCGCTCCGCGCGGGAGCACCCCGACGGCACCCGACCGGTGGCCTGAGACAGGCTCCCCCGCCATACGGCCTGGTCCGGACACGCTTGAGCCGCAAGCAGATCCGAGGCGTCGTGGGTCGGGCGGCACGCCTCCGGCCGGCCACGGGTCCGTCCTGGATCCGGGCGGGTCGGTCGCGTGGTCCGGGCGGCGCTACGGTGGTCCTCCACACCCGACACGGAGGCCTCGATGGATCGCGCCCGCCCCACCCCTTCGGCACCTGCCCGCCCCGAGCTCCGGGTCGTCTCGCAGCGTGTCTATCGCGGGCCCAACGTCTGGTCCTACGACCAGGCCGTGCACCTCGTCGTCGACCTCGGCGTCCTGGAGGAGTACCCCACCGACCTGCTCCCCGGCTTCACCGAGCGGCTGGTGGAGCTGCTCCCCGGCCTGCAGCACCACACCTGCTCGGTCGGCACGCCCGGCGGCTTCGTCACGCGGATGACCGACGGCACCTGGCTCGGCCACGTCACCGAGCACGTGGCGCTGCAGCTGCAGCAGGAGGCCGGGCACGACCTGCGCCGTGGGAAGACCCGGTCGGTGCGCGGCAGGCGGGGGCAGTACAACATCATCCTCGGCTACCTGGACGAGACGGTCGCCCTCGCCGCGTGCGCCCTGGCCGTGCGGCTCGTCAACCACCTCGTCCAGGCGGAGGAGGGCTTCGACTTCGCCGAGGAGCTGGAAGGCTTCCTGCGCGTGGCGCAGCGCCAGGCCTTCGGCCCGTCCACGATGGCGATCCTGGAGGAGGCCGTCTCCCGCGACATCCCCTGGCAGCGGCTCAACCGCGGCTCGCTGGTCCAGCTCGGCCAGGGCGTGCACGCCAAGCGCTTCCGGGCAACGATGACCGGACTCACCAGCGCCCTGGCCGTGGACATCGCCTCCGACAAGGACCTGACCGGGCAGCTGCTCGCGTCGGCCGGTCTGCCGGTGCCGAAGGCCGAGCTGGTCGGCGACGTGGAGGCGGCCGTCGAGGCGGCCCGCGGCATCGGCTATCCCGTCGTCGTCAAGCCGCTGGACGGCAACCACGGCCGCGGTGTCTGCCTGGACCTGCGTGACGAGGCCGCGGTGCGCGACGCCTACCCCGTCGCCGAGCGCGAGTCCCGGCGCGGTCAGGTCCTCGTCGAATCGTTCGTGACCGGCAAGGACTACCGGTGCCTGATCATCGGTGGCCGGATGCAGGCCATCGCCGAGCGGGTCCCCGCCCACGTCGTCGGGGACGGCGAGCACACCGTGGCCGAGCTGGTGGAGGCCACCAACGCCGACCCCCGCCGCGGCGTCGGCCACGAGAAGGTGCTCACCAAGATCAAGGTCGACGACGCCGCCGTCGCGCTGGTGCGCGCCCAGGGCCACGAGATGGACTCGGTCCCGGCCCGCGACGAGACGGTCAGGCTCGCGCTCACCGCGAACATGTCCACCGGTGGCATCTCCATCGACCGCACCTGGGACGCCCACCCCGACAACGTCGACATCGCCGAGGAGGCCGCCCGGGTCATCGGGCTCGACGTCGCCGGCATCGACTTCATCTGCGCGGACATCACCGAGCCGGTGCGCGAGACCGGCGGAGCGATCTGCGAGGTCAACGCCGCCCCCGGGTTCCGGATGCACACGCACCCGACGATCGGCGAGCCGCAGTTCATCGCCAAGCCCGTCGTGGACCTGCTCTTCCCTCCCGGATCGCCGTCGCGGGTGCCGATCATCGCCGTCACCGGCACCAACGGCAAGACCACCACGAGCCGGATGATCGCCCACATCTTCAAGGGGCTGGGACGCAAGGTCGGGATGACCTCGACCGACGGCGTCGTCATCGACGAGCGGCTGGTCATCAAGGCGGACGCGTCCGGTCCGCGGTCGGCGCGGATGGTGCTGCAGAACCCGCGCGTCGACCTGGCCGTGATGGAGGTCGCGCGCGGCGGCATCCTGCGCGAGGGTCTCGGCTACGACCGCAACGAGGTCGCGGTCGTCACCAACATCGCCAACGACCACCTCGGCATGAAGGGGATCGACACCCTCGAGCAGCTCGCCGCGGTCAAGCGGGTCGTCGTCGAGGCGGTCCCCCGCGACGGGTTCGCCGTCCTCAACGCCGACGACCCGCACGTGCGCGCCATGCGCCGGCGGTGCTCCGGCTCGATCGTGTGGTTCTCGCTGGCCGCTCCCGGGTCGCCGGAGCGCACCATGATCGACGAGCACTGCCGCCGGGGTGGTCGCGCCGTCGTGCTGGAGGAGACCGAGCGCGGCGAGATGATCGTCATCCGCCAGGGTCGCCGATCCATGCAGCTCGCCTTCACCCACCTGCTGCCCTCGACCTTCGAGGGCACCGCCCGGATGAACGTCGCCAACGCCCTGGCGGCCGCGGGGGCGGCCTTCGCCCTCGGCGCGCCGCTGCAAGAGATCCGCCAGGGCCTGCGCACGTTCACGACCTCCTACTACCTCTCCCCCGGCCGGATGAACCTGATGACCGTCCGCGGCGCGCAGGTGATCGTGGACTACTGTCACAACGCGGCCGGCATGCGGATGCTGGGTGACTTCGCCCAGCGGTACGCCGACCAGCTGCAGGAGCGCGCCCACCGCGGACCGGTCCGCCGCATCGGCATGGTGGCCACCGCCGGGGACCGCCGCGACGAGGACATCCGCGAGCTCGGCGAGGTCGCCGCGAGGTACTTCGACACGCTCCTGGTGCGCGACGACGACAACCTGCGACGGCGTGAGCCTGGTGAGCAGGCCGAGCTCGTCGCCCAGGGCATCCGGCAGGCCCAGGAGGCGGGCGCCGCCCGCTGCACGAGGGTGGAGATCATCCTGGACGAGAGGGTCGCCACCGACCGGGCCATGCAGCTCGCCCGCCCCGGCGACCTCGTCGTCCTGTGCGTCGACAAGCACGCCGGCGTCATGGAGCGGCTCGAGCAGCACACCAAGCAGGCCATCTCCCGCGGCGACAACGAGCAGGACGGTCCCGCCTACGACCCTGACTTCGTGCGCAGGGACGACGAGGTCGCGGCGGCCGGACCGGAGGGCGCCGGACGCGCCTGAGCAGCGGCATACCGCCTGGTGGGAGCGGGTCACCTCGACGGGGGTGGCCCGCTCCCGGCATCTGGGCGGCCCGGCTGACGTGCACCTCGTGAGCCGGGAGCGCGATGGCGGCACGTTGCGGGGTGCAAGACGTGCACTTCGTGAGCCGGGAGCGCGGTTGAACCACGTTCTGACGCCTAGAACGTGCACGTGTTGAGCCGGGAGCGCAGAAGGCTTGCGCGGAGGTGACGCGGCGGGAGCCGGATGGCGGTCAGACGGCAGAGGGGGCGGCCGCGCGGAGCTGCTCGACGCCGTGGTGCAGCGCGTCGCGGTAGAACTCGTCCTCCTCGGTCACCGACCGCCGCAGCAGCGCCTCGACCAGGTTGCCGACAGCCGCCTCCGGCATACCGGCCTGGAGCTGGGCGAGGGCGAGCAGCGCGACGTAGGCGCCTGTGTCCTGCCGTCGGGGGTCGACGGTGGCGAGCAGCGTGATCGCGTCCTGGGGCCGGCCGAGCCGTTGCAGCGAGGAGGCCTCGTTGATGATGGCGCGGGTGGCCTGGGGCTCGTCGAGGCCGACAGCACGGGCGCGGTGGAACAGGTCGATGGCCTCCTCGCGCTCGCCGGCGCTCTCGCGGTAGGTCCCGAGCTCGAAGAGGAGGCGCCCGTCGTCGGGCGTGGCGGCGAGCAGCTCCTCGACCCGGTGGGCCTTGGCGGCGGGGGCCATCTCGGGGTCCACCCGCAGGGCACGCAGCGCGTCCTCGTGCTCGTGCTCCCCGCGGGCCCGGCGGACCTTGGCGCGGGTGGCGGCGGGGGTGTCCGGGCGGCCGCCGTGGTCGCGCAGCCAGGCGTCGAGGCCGGTCCAGTCGGCGTGGGTCATGATGGCGACCACGTCGCCGGGCCCGGCCTGCGGGAGGATCCCCTGCAGCCCGTCGAGCTCTTCGGGATAGGAGTCGACCTCGGCGACGCCGACGCGGGCCAGCCCGATGCGCAGGTGCTCCTCGAGGTCCTCGCGGGTGCGATCGCGCAGGTAGTGCTCCTTGTGGACCACGTGGACGACGTCGGCGCTGGAGCCGGCCATGGCGCCCATGCTCTGCAGGATCTCGTCGGTGCGGTCGCCGCCGGTGCCGAGCCCGAGGTGGAAGCGGGCGCCGGGGCGGGTGAGTCCGCGGGCGACCTCGATGAGGGCCTGCAGCCCGTCCTCGTTGTGGGCCATGTCCAGGATGACGGTGGCGGTGCCGCCGGAGGCGACCTTGACGGTGTAGCAGTTGAGTCGGCCGGGATTGTGCTCCCCGTCGGGGGCGAAGCTGCGCAGGCCCTCGACGACGGCCTCGCGCGGCACCCCGAGACCGAGGGCGGTGGCGGTGGCGGCCAGCGCGTTGGCGGTGTTGTGCCGGGACAGCCCGGCGATGGTCATGGGCACGTCGGTGAGGGCGACGAGCCGGTCGACGTGGCCGTCGCGGTCCAGGACGGCGATGCCGTCGTCGAGCACGGTGATGCCGCGTCCGCCGTCGTCGACGGCCTCGCGCAGGGCCGGGGAGGAGGGGTCGAGGCTGAACGCCCAGGGCTTGGCCTCGGTGCCGGTGCGCATGGCCCACACCCGCGGGTCGTCGCCGTTCAGGACGGCCCAGCCACCGGGACGGGTGACCTTGGTGACGATGGCCTTGACCTCGGCGAGCTGGTCGACGGTGTCGATGCCCTGCATGCCGAGGTGGTCCGCGGTGACGTTGGTGACCACGGAGACGTCGTTGTGGGTGACGCCCATGCCCTTGAGCAGCATGCCGCCGCGCGCCGTCTCCAGGACGGCGAGCTCGAGCCCACGACTGCCGAGGACGGTGGCGGCGCCGGCCGGGCCGGAGAAGTCGCCTGCCTCGACGAGCTCCCCCTGCACGAACACCCCTGAGGTGCTGGACCATCCGGTGCGGATGCCCGCCGTCATGGCCATGTGCGCGACCAGGCGCGTGGTCGAGGTCTTGCCGTTGGTGCCGGTGATCGACGCGACGGGAACCTTGGGCGTGAGGGTGGTGTGCCGCTCCCCCGGCGCCGCGGCCGCGATCCGGTCCACGGCCTCCTCCAGCAGCTCGGCCGCCGTGTCCTCGTCGTCGACGAGCAGGGAGCGCAGGACCGGGCCGAGCTCCTCGGCCAGGGCGAGTCCCCGCCCGCGTCGTTGCCACGGGAAGGCGACGACGATCTCCTCGGGGCTGTTGCCGGGGCGGGTCTTGGTGGCCAGTCCGCGTATGCCGGCGCCTGCGGCGAGGCGCCGCACCAGCCGCCGGACGAGTCGCTGCGCCACCTGCTGACGTTCGAGGGTGTGGGCGCGTCCGGGGTCGGCCTGGCGCAGGCCGAGGCGGGCGGCCAGCGCGCGCGCCCGGGGCCGGTGCAGCTCGAGGACGCCGGGCACCTCCAGGACGACCTTGACGGCCGGACGCGGGAAGTAGAGGTTGGGGCCCTCGAGCACGCGGACCTCGGTCACCGTGATCGGCGGCGACGCGTCGTGAGTCATGCGCCCCACCATAAGGGTTGCCCCGCACGACGGCGCCTGCCCGGCGCCGCCTCCCGGCATACGGACTGGTGGCCCCCGAAATCCCCTCGGCGAGCAGCCCGCCGGGGGCTACGATCGGTCTCGTGATCCTCTCCTGACGTCGAGCCTCGCCACGCGCCGCGGCCCTGTGCCCCGCGTGGCTCCGCACCGTCTCGGAGACCTCCCATGCCTGCTCCCCTGCACACCTCTGCCGCGTCCGGCGCCGACCACCTGCGCCTGGACGGGGTCTCGCACTCCTATCCCGACCGCCGGGTCCTGACGGACGTCTCCCTCGTCGTCAGCTCCGGCGAGATCGCCGGTCTCATCGGGGAGAACGGCTCCGGCAAGTCCACGTTGCTGCGGATCGGGGCGGGCCTGCTGGTCCCCGACACCGGGGTCGTGACGGCTCCCGGCAGCGTGGGCCTGTATCACCAGGAGCCGCCCTATCCCCGGCACCTGTCGGTCGCCGAGGTGCTCGAGGACGCCACCGCCCCGGTGCGGGCCCTGGCCGCGCTGGTCGAGCGGGAGGGGCAGGCCCTGGCGGACGGCGACGCGCAGGCGGCGGTTCGTCTCGACGCGGCCCTGGTGGCGGCCGAGCGGCACCACGCCTGGGACCTCGACCACCGCGTCGACCGGGTCGTCGAGGGGCTCGGGCTGCGGGCGATCCCCCGGGACCGCCGCGCGAACGAGCTGTCAGGAGGCCAGGTCTCGCGGCTCAGCCTGGCGTGGCTGCTGCTGCGCGCGCCCGACACGCTGCTGCTGGACGAGCCCACCAACCACCTGGACGCGGCGGCCACCGAGCTCCTCGCCGAGCTGCTGCGCGGGTGGTCGGGGCCGGTGGTGATGGCCAGTCACGACCGGGCGTTCATCGACGAGGTCGCGACGGTGCTGGTCGACCTGGACCCGGCACCGGTGGCCCACGCGGTGGTGGCGGGCGACGCGGACTCGCCCGGATCCGGTTATGGCATCACGCGATTCGGAGGAAGCTATACGGACTATCTGCAGTGGCGGCGCGAGGAGCGGGCGCGCTGGGTGCTGCGGCACCGCGACGAGCAGGCCGAGCTGCGGCGGCTGCGGGAGCGGGTGCGGCTGGACCAGCGGGTGGGCAACCCGGAGCGCGGGCCACGCACCGAGGGCCGGGGCGCCAAGAAGTTCTATGCCGACCGCAACGCCAAGGTCGTCGCCCGGCGGGTCAACGACGCGGCCACCGCGCTGGAGCGGCTGGAGCGCGAGCAGGTGCGGCGGCCGCCGGCGGCCCTGTCGTTCCGCGGGTTTCGCGAGGCCGGGTCGGCGGCGCAGGACGGCCCGGTGCTGGTCGCGAGCCAGGTGGCGGTGGCCGGGCGCCTGGCCCCCGTCTCGCTGGCCCTCGGCGCCCGCACCCGGTTGCTGGTCACCGGGGCCAACGGGTCGGGCAAGTCCACGCTGCTCGCCGTCCTGGCCGGGGCGCTCGCGCCCACGTCGGGGTCGGTGACCGGCGAGACGCGCCTGCGGGTGGGCCTGCTCCGCCAGGACCCGACCTACCCGGGGCGGTCGGATCCGCCGGGCTCGGTCGAGCAGGCGAGTCCGACCACCGGCGGCAGGTCGTGGGCGGACGGGGCGACGGTGCGGGAGGCGTATGCCGCCGCGGTGGGCCCCCGGCTCGCCGCGGAGGTCCCTCTCTCGGCGCTCGGCCTCGTCGCGGGCCGTGACCTGGACCGGCCCGTGGTCGCCCTCAGCGTCGGGCAGCGTCGGCGGCTCGACCTCGCCGTCCTGGTGGCCGACCCGCCCGACGTCCTGCTGCTCGACGAGCCCACCAACCACCTGTCGCTGCTGCTCGTCACCGAGCTCGAACGGGCGCTGCCGGACTACCCGGGCGCGGTGGTGGTCGCCAGCCACGACCGGTGGCTGCGGGCGGGGTGGTCGGGCGAGCAGCTCGACCTCTGCTGACCCGGCCCACCCCGCCGCAGCCCGGATCCCGCCCCACCCGGCCGCTGCCGGTGAGCCCGATTCGGCGCCACGGGGCCAGCCTGGCCCCGAGGAGCGCGAGCGCGTGGTGCCGAGTGACGCGGGCATGGGTGGGTGGCTGACCGGCCGGGCGCGAGGTGCGGGGGGATGACGACGAGGCGGTATGGCGCCATACCGCCCCGTCGCCCTGGACGTGGGGGCTACTGCCCCATCGCGTGCACGCCGCCGTCGACGTGCACGATCTCGCCGGTCGTCGCCGGGAACCAGTCGGACAGCAGGGCCACGCACGCGCGGGCGGCGGGCTCGGGGTCGCTGACGTCCCAGCCCAGCGGCGCCCGGTCGTCCCACACCCGCTCGAACTGCTCGAAGCCGGGGATCGACTTCGCGGCGGTGGTGCGGATCGGGCCCGCGGCGACCAGGTTGCAGCGGATCCCCTGCGGTCCGAGGTCGCGCGCGCAGTAGCGGTTGACCGACTCGAACGCCGCCTTGGCGACGCCCATCCAGTCGTAGACCGGCCAGGCGAACCTCGCGTCGAAGGTCAGGCCGACGACCGAGCCGCCCTGCTCCATCAACGGCGCGGTCGCCACGGCCAGCGCCTTCAGCGAGTAGGCCGAGACGTGCACGGCGGTCGACACGTCCTCCCACGTGGCGTCCAGGAAGGAGAAGGCCCCCTGCGGCGCGAACCCGATGGAGTGCAGCACGCCGTCGAGACGGTCGGTGTGCTCACCCAGCCGCTCGGCGAGGGAGTCCAGGTGGGACTGGTCGGCGACGTCGAGCTCGACGACGGGCGGGGTCTGCGGTAGCCGCTTGGCGATGGTCTGGGTGATCTTCATCGTCCGCCCGAAGGACGTGAGGATGACCGTGGCGCCCTGCTCCTGGGCGTGGCGGGCCACGTGGAAGGCGATGGAGGAGTCCATCAGGACGCCCGTGACCAGGAGGGTCTTTCCGTCGAGCATGCCCATGGGACACGTCCTTTCGAGGTATGGCGGGAGGGTCAGTGCCCCATGCCGAGGCCGCCGTCGACGGGGACGACGGCCCCGCTGACGTAGGCCGCCAAGGGCGAGGCGAGGAAGGTGACGGCCGCGGCGACCTCGTCGGCCTGGCCGAGCCGGCCGGCGGGGATGGCCTTGCGGTAGCCCGCGACGGTCTCCTGCGGCAGGACAGCGGTCATGTCGGTCTCGACGAACCCGGGGGCGACCACGTTGGCGGTGATGCCGCGGCCGCCGAGCTCACGGGTGATGCTGCGCGCCATACCGACCAGACCGGACTTGGACGCCGCGTAGTTGACCTGGCCGGGGCCGCCGAGGAGGCCGACGACGCTGGAGATGAAGACGATCCGCCCGCGCCGCAGCCGGATCATGCCCGTGGACGCGCGGCGGGCGCAGCGGAAGGCGCCGGTGAGGTTGGTGTCGACCACGGCGTCGAAGTCCTCGTCGCTCATCCGCATGAGCAGCGTGTCCTGGGTGATGCCGGCGTTGGCGACGAGCACCTCGACCGGGCCGCCCAGGATCTGCTCGGCGGCGGCGAAGGCCGCGTCGACCGACTCGGTGCTCGTCACGTCGCAGGCCACCGCCCGCAGGCCCTCGGGCGCCTCCCCGCTGCGGCTGGTCACCACCACCTGGTCGCCCTGCGCCACGAAGGCCCGGGCGATCGCGAGCCCGATGCCCCGGTTGCCTCCGGTCACGAGGACGGTGCGGGGCTCGGGTCGGTCGGTGCTCATGGTGCTCCTCGTCGGGGTCGGATCGCGCTGCCCGGGGACGCTATCGGACTACCGGTCGGTAGTCCCCACCGCGGAGTCGTACCCTGGTCAGGTGTCCGCTCCCGATGTCTCGTCCCCGACGGTCCACACCGTCACGACCGCGCGCCGGTCGCTGGCCGAGGACCAGGACATGCGGGTCAGGCGCTACCTGCTCTCCATGGGCATCCGCACCCTGTGCTTCGTCCTGATGTACGTCATCGACCACCCCATCCGGTGGATCTTCCTGCTCGGGGCGGCGGTGCTGCCGTACTTCGCGGTCGTGCTCGCCAACGCCGTCGACCACCGCAGCGAGGGCGAGCTGCAGCCGGTCGACCACTCGCGCAAGGCCATCGGCGTGCGCTCCGAGGGGGTCCTGGAGGGCCGGATCGTCGACGACCACGCCGAGGGCGGCTCGACCCGGCAGGACGAGCGGGTATGACGGAAGGCCTGGGTGGTCCCCCGCCGGGCGAACCGCACCGCTGCTCGGCCCGGGGCTGCCGCGCCGACGGGACCTGGGAGCTGCGCTGGCGCAACCCCAGCCTGCACGCACCCGACCGGCGCAAGGTGTGGCTGGCGTGCGAGGACCACCGGCAGTCGTTGTCGCAGTTCCTGTCGATGCGGGGTTTCCTGAGGGAGACCGAGCCGCACCGCGCGTGACCGCGGCACCTGCCACCGCGGGCGTGCGCTGCGGCGTGTCAGCCGCCGATCGCGGACATCGGGCGGTCGGGCTGGTGGAAGTCGGGCTCGCCGATCCCGTGGCCGCGTCGCTTGACCCGCATCTCCCCGGTGATCAGCGCCTTCAGCTCGTCGTCGGTGGCGCCGTCGCGCAGCGGGCCGCGCAGGTCGGTCTCGGTCATCGAGAACAGGCAGTTGCGCACCTGGCCGTCGGCGGTGAGGCGGGTGCGGTCGCAGTCGCCGCAGAAGGGGCGGGTGACGCTGGCGATCACCCCCACCGTCGCGGGCTGCCCGGCGAGGTCGGTGCGTCCGACGACCTCGAAGAGCTCGGCCGGGCTGCTCCCCCGCTCCGCGGCGGGGACGGGCGCGAGCTCGAAGCGCTCGGTGAGCCGGGCAAGGATCTCGTCGGCGGTGACCATGCGGGCCCGCTCCCACCCGTGCTGGGCGTCCAGCGGCATCTGCTCGATGAACCGCAGCGAGTAGCCGTGCTCCAGGCACCACGCGAGGACGTCGGCGACCCCGTCGTCGTTGATCCCGCGCATGGCCACGGCGTTGACCTTGAGGGGCGTCAGCCCTGCCGCGGCAGCGGCCGCCATACCGGCCTCGACGTCTGCCAGGCGGTCACGTCGGGTGAGCTCGCGGAAGGTCGCGGGGTCCACGGTGTCCAGGCTGATGTTGACCCGGTCCAGCCCGGCCTCGGCGAGGTCGGCGGCCACCCGGGCCAGGCCGACGCCGTTGGAGGTGAGGGCGATCTGGGGCCGCGGCTCGAGCGCGGCGATGCGGCGGACCACGTCGAGCAGGGTGCGGCGCAGCAGCGGCTCGCCCCCGGTGAGCCGCACCTTGGTGACCCCCAGCTCGACGAACAGCCGCACCAGGCGCACCAGCTCGTCGTCGATGAGCATCTCCGGGCGGGCCATCCAGGGCAGCCCCTCGGCGGGCATGCAGTAGGTGCAGCGCAGGTTGCAGCGGTCGGTCACGGACACGCGCAGGTCCCGGGCGACCCGGCCGAAACCGTCGACGAGGGCGCCGCGGGGTCGGGGATCCGGGAGAACAGACATAGGCTCCAGAGTATGCGTCGCGAGCTCACCCTGCGGACCTTGCCCGTCCCCGGTCACCAGGTCCGATGATCCAGACCCTGCGCAAGCCGCGCTGGCTGCGGGCCCTCGCGGGGGCCTTCGTCTTCATGCTCGCCTGCGTGTGGCTCGGTCAGTGGCAGCTGGGTCGGTACGAGCACAAGCAGGCCAAGGTCCATGCGATCGACCGCAACTACGCCGCCCCCGCGGTGCCGCTGCGCGAGCTGCTGCCGACCACCACGACCGGCGTCGACGACCAGACCCTGTGGCGGCAGGTGCGGGCCGAGGGACGGTATGACGCCGCCCCCCTGCTCGTGCGCAACCGTCCGCGCGACGGCGAGCGCGGCTATGAGGTGGTGTGGCCGCTGCGGCTCACCGACGGGTCGGTGCTGCTCGTCGACCGCGGCTGGCTCGCGGCCGGCAAGGGCGCGGCCGCCCAGCTGCCCGACGTGACTCCGGCGCCGACGGGCCCGGTCACGGTGACCGGCTGGCTGCGCTGGGGCGAGACCGACCTGGACAAGGCCCCGGCTCGTGGCCAGCTCGCCTCCATCAACTACACCATCGCCCAGGAGCAGATCAGCGGGCCGGTCAACCACGCCTACCTCGTCCTCGCGGCCGAGAACGCCACCAAGGCCGGCGACCCCGCGACCGGGCTCGCCGCGCCGCCCGGCCCGGACCGCGACCAGGGCTGGAACAACATGTCCTACTTCGGGCAGTGGTGGCTCTTCGGGCTCGTCGCGATCGCGATGGTGCTCTATGCCGCGCGCCGCGAGCACCTGGAGGAGCAGCGCGCCGCGGGCGGGCTGCCCGATCGGCCGGTCAAGGACAAGAAGGTCCGCATCTGGGACGAGGAGGACGAGTGAGCGAGCACCCGCGAGGCCGGTCCGAGGAGCGCGCCCGGCTGGGGGCGGCCTTCGCCGAGGGCGGGCAGCGGTATGCCGAGCTGCGCCCCACCTATCCGCCCGAGGCGGTCGCCTGGGGTGTCGGTGACTGCCCCGGCGACGTCGCTGACCTGGGCGCCGGCACCGGCAAGCTCACCGGCGTGCTCCTCGACCTCGGCCATCGGGTGACCGCCGTCGAGCCCAGCGCCGACATGCTCGCGCAGCTGCGCGCGGCATACCCCCAGGTCGTCGCCCGGCAGGGCACGGGAGAGGCGACGGGGCTGGCGGACGCGAGCTGTGACGCCGTGACCTACGGGCAGGCCTGGCACTGGGTCGATCCCGGGCCCGGCTCGGCGGAGGCGGCGCGGGTGCTGCGGCCGGGTGGGCGCCTGGTGCTGATCTGGAACGTCATGGACCTGCGGGTGCCGTGGGTGGCCGGGCTCAACCAGACGATGCACTCGATGCAGGGCGGCTACGAGCCGCGCGGCGAGTCGGCCGCCGACGTGTCGGCGGCGTGGTTCGCGCCCGGGGAGTGCGAGACCTTCGGGTGGGAGCAGGTGACGACGGCCCGGGCGCTGGCCGAGCTGGTCACCACCCGGTCCTACTACCTCGCGCTGGAGCCCGACCGGCGCGCGGAGCTGGCCGAGCGCGTGCGGACGTATGTCGACGGCTGGTGCGGCGGCGTCGACGACCGCGAGGTGCGGCTGCCGCACGTGACCGAGGTGCACCGCTTCCCGCTGCGGGACGACGCCACCCGCTGACGCAGCTCGCGCGGCGCCCGGGTCCGCGGCGCCCGGATCTGAGGCCACCGGTTTCAGGCCGGGTCCGGGTCGGGGCCGGACGTCCCGGTCGGCTCTTCCTCGTCGTCCTGCTGGTAGCGGAACATCGTGGCGAACACCCCGCCCCGGGCGATCAGCTCCGGATAGGTTCCGTGCTCGACGACGCGTCCCGCGTCGAGCACGAGGATCTGGTCCATGCTGCGCAGGGTCCAGGCGCGGTGGGAGACGACGACGGTGATCCGGTCGTGCCGCTCCCGACCGAGATCGACGAAGATCTGCTCCTCGGTCTCGGCGTCGACCGAGCTGGTGGGCTCGTCGAGCAGCCAGACGGGCGCGTCCCGCAGGGCCACGCGGGCCAGGGCGATGCGCTGCCACTGGCCACCGGACAGGCCGACGCCGCCCCACTGCTGGCCGAGCTGGGTGTCGAGACCGTCGGGCAGTCGGCGCACCAGCTCCTCGGCGCGGGCGGTGCGCAGCGCTCGCCATACCTCCTCGTCCGTGACGGCGCCGCACCTGCCGAGGCAGACCGCGTCGCGCACCGTCAGCTCGTAGCGTCCGAAGTCCTGGGACAGCACCGCCACGGCACCGAGGCGTTGTCCGGCCGACAGGCGGGAGGCGGGCACGCCGTCGAGGAGCACCTCGCCGGAGGTGGGTTCGGCGATGCCGGACAGGCAGTTCGCGAGAGTGGTCTTCCCCGCGCCGTTCAGCCCGACGAGGGCGACCATCTGGCCGCACCGGACGACGAAGGACGCGTGGGCCACCGCGGGCCGGTCGGCGCCCGGGTAGGTGAACGTCACGTGCCGGCACTCGAGCACGTCGTCCGACAGGGCGCGGATGGCGAGCACCTGCGCCGCGGGGACCCCGGCCTGGAGGATCGCCAGGGTCATCCAGAGGGTGAACGACGGGGGGTGTCCCTATGTTCTTCGTCAAGCGGCGAGGGGCGTGGGTGCGGGCGCTGGGGCGCGGTAGGTCTCGTGGTTGCGGAGCATGGCGTGCAGGACGTCGCAGCGTCGTCGGGCGAGGCAGATGAGTGCGGCGTTGTGCTTCTTGCCTTGGGCGCGTTTGCGGTCGTAGTAGGCGCGGCTGACGGGGTCGAAGCGCAGGGCCGCAAACGCGGATAGGAACATGGCTCTCTTGAGGTGCTTGTTGCCTGATCGGGCGGGGAACTCCCCGCGGATGCTGGTGCCGGAGCGTCGCGTGACGGGGGCCAGGCCGGCGTACGCGGCGAGGTGTCCGGCGGTGGGGAAGGCCGAGCCGTCACCGACGTCGAGCAGGATCCGGGCTGCTGTCCTGACTCCGACGCCGGGCATCGAGGTCAGGACCTCGGCAAGAGGGTGGGCATCGAGGACTTTCTCGACCTGGGTGGCCAGATCGGCTCGTTGGGCCAGGGTTGTGCGCAGCGTCGCGGCCAGGTGTGGCAGGACCTGCTCACCGGCGGTGGTGCCGGCCACGACCACGGTCTGCTCGGACAGGGCCGCCATGATCGCGTCGGTGAGCTCGCCCGCGCCACGGGGGTTGGCCTTGGTGATGACGCGTGCCAGGCGTGCGCGCCCGGCGCGGGTGATGCCTTGTGGGCCGCCGAGGTGTTCCAGGACGGCCAGGCCGGCCTTGGTGGCGATCTTGGGTCCGAGGACTCGTTCGAGGGCGGGGTGGAACTGGGTGAGCAGGCCACGGATCCGGTTGCTGAGGCGGGTGGCTTCGGCGGCGAGGTCGTCGTCGAATCCGACCAGGACCTTCAGCTCGGCCAGGGCCTCTTCGCCGACGTCCACGCGGCGCAGGGTGTGGGGCATGGTGCGGGCAGCGTCGGCGATGATGAACGCATCGCGGGCGTCGGTCTTGGCGTTGCCCGGGTGCAGGTCGGCGATGCGGCGCATCGCCAGCCCAGGCAGGTACGCGACCGCGATCCCCATCGAGCGGGCCACTGCGATCGGCAGGGCGCCGATGGTGTTGGGCTGGTCAACGATCACCAGGACCCGACCCCGGGCGGTCAAGGTCGTGAAGAGTTCTTCCAGCCGTGCCTGGTCCTGGGGTAGGGCCTTGTCGAAGACCTTGTTGCCCGCGCAGTCCAGGGCGCAGGCGTGGTGGTCTTGCTTGCCAACGTCCAGCCCGCACCAGATGTCGTAGCCGATGTCCTCGCTCATGACGGTGACCATCCTTGCATCGCAGGACCGGTCGCCAGGCTGTGGTGAAGCGTCAGCTGCCGGCACCCACGTTACGAAGAGACCTCATCTTGGGCCGTGTCCCTATCAGCGGTCAGACCGACGCCACCAGGCCCGGTGACAACACCCCCCGGATCATGGAAGAGACAGGGGCGGTAAGTCATGCCGGGCCCGGCGACCGTGACCCCGCACCGCGGGGCCACCAGCAAGGTAACGGGGTCGGCGACCGCCGCCTCACGGACCGCTCGCCAGGCCACCCGGGCCGGACGAACAGGTGCGTCAGCGCTGCCCATGAGGTCACCCTAGTCCCGTCCGAAAAGCCTGTGCCGGCTGCGCGGTCCGGCCATCTGGTGCTGGAACGGCGGGGCGGGCAGGTCGGATGTCCGCGAGAGGTGCGAACCCGTCGCGGCGCACCGCGTCACCCCGGCCCCGGGGACCTCCCACCTGACAGGATCGGGCCCATGGAGTTCCTGCTTGCGGTCCACGGTTCGATGACGGAGCACGACCAGTTCGGCGCCTACGCGTCGCGCGAGGAGATGGAGCAGGCGCTGGCCGACACCGGCGCCTTCAACGAGCGGCTGCAGGCCGGCGGCCACTGGCTGTATGCCGGTGGGCTGCTGCCCGCCTCCCAGGCCCACGTCGTCGACGGCACGGGTGCGGAGCCCGTGATCACCGACGGCCCCTACCTGCCCGGCGAGGAGCGGATCAGCGGGTTCTGGGTGATCACCGCGCCCGACCTGGACACCGCGCTGGCGCTGGCCGCCGAGGGGTCCAAGGCCTGCCGCGGCAAGGTCGAGGTGCGTCCCTTCGCCGGCTGAGCCGCCCCTGCCGGCATACGAGGTCTGTGGGTCTGACGCGGTGAGGACGACCGTCCACAGCTGCCCGGGCTCGCCCGAGCGCGCCAACGAGGACGCCGCGTGGCACGGCGACGAGGTCGTGGTCGTCGTGGACGGGGCCGGGCTGCCGCCGCACCTGCTGGCGGGGTGCTCGCACCCGGTGGCGTGGTACTCGACCCACCTGGCCGCCGCGCTCGGGACGGCGATGCAGGACCGGCGAGCTCCCCTGCGGGAGGCGCTCGCTCGCGCCATCACGCAGGTCCGGGACCGGCATGCGGACAGCTGCGACCTGGCGGCGGGCTCCCCGTCGGCGACGGTTGCGGCCTGGCGCACCACCGCGGACCGCACCGAGATCGAGGGCCTGGTGCTGTGTGACGCCTCCCTCGTGGTGCTCACCCCCGCCGGGCCCCGGCAGCTCACCGACGACCGTCTCGCCGAGGTCATGGCCCGGGCGGTGGCCGATCGCGCGGTGGGCGGCGTCCCCGCGCCCGAGGGCCTGACCGACCGGGAGCTGCACCACTGGGCGCTGGAGGCCACCCGCAACGTGCCCGGCGGCTTCTGGTGCGCCCACCACGACCCGCTGGCCGCGCACGAGGCCCGCACGGTCCGGCACAAGCGCTCGCAGGTCCTCGGGGTGGTCGCGGCCTCGGACGGGGCGACGCGGGCCTTCGAGCTGCTGGGGACGCACACCCTGGCGGCCTGGACCCAGGCCTGCCTGGACGACGCGGTGCCCGACCTGGTGGCGCAGGTCCGGGCCGCCGAGGACAACGCTGCCGAGGACCTGCGCCGGCGCGGGATCAAGGTGCACGACGACCTCACCGTGGTCTGCACCCGGCTCTGAGCGATCAGCCAGGCGTAGGCCGGGTTGACGAGCTCGTCGTTGGCCTCGCGCCCAGGATGCGCGGTCGCCTACCGTCATGGCATGGACGCGGCGCCGGGACGCTGGTGGGGCGGGCCGCTCGACGTGGAGCGGCTGGCCTGGTCGGCGGTGTCCGACGCACGCCGGGCGGCGCAGTCGGTGGCGGACGCCCGCGGTCTGCGCGTGACCGTCGGCACCGAAACTTCCCTGGTGGCAGCGTCGTTCGCGGCCATCGAGCACCTGCGCGTCGGCGGACGGGCTGCCGAGGCGTGGGCGCCGCTGTCCGGCTTCTTCGCCGCGGCGGACGGCTGGGTGCGGGTGCACGCCAACTATCCCCACCACGCGGCGGCGCTGCGGCGAGCGCTCGGCCTGGGTGACCGGGCCGCGGTGGACCGGGCTGCCCTGCACGGGGTGATCGCCGGACGGGCCGCTCTGGACGTCGAGCAGGTCGTCACGGCCGAGCGCGGGATCGCCGTGGCCGTGCGCTCCCCGCGGGAGTGGTCGGCCCATCCGCACGGGACGGCGACCGCCACCGATCCCTGGTCCACGGTCCGCGTCACCGGCGACCGTCCTGCCCTGCCGCCCTCCCCCGACGAGATCCTCGACGGGGTGCGGGTGCTCGACCTCACCCGGGTCGTCGCCGGGCCCACCTGCTCGCAGCTGCTGGCCTGCCTCGGCGCCGACGTCCTGCGCCTCGACCCGCCCGGCCGTCCCGAGCTGCTCGACCAGCATCTCGCGTCCGCCATGGGAAAGCGCTCGGCCGCCGTGGATCTCGCCGCCCGGCCGGAGGTCCTCAATCGTCTGCTGCCGGATGCCGACGTCGTCCTGCTGGACTATCGGCCCGGCTCGCTGGCGAGGTTCGGGCTGGACCCGGACGCGCTCACGGAACGCCACCCGCACCTGGTCGTGGCGTCGCTGTCGGCGTGGGGCGAGCACGGACCGTGGGGCGCCCGAGCGGGATTCGACTCGATCGTGCAGGCGGCGTCCGGGATCGCGGTGGTGTGCGCAGCGGCGGACGGGCGGCCGGGGGCGTTGCCGGTGCAGGCCCTCGACCACGCGACCGGCCACCGGATGGCGGCCGAGGTGCTGCGGCTGCTCGCCCAGGGTCGGGCGGGCGTCGTGCGGATCAGCCTGCTGGGGGCAGCCCGCGAGCTGCTCGCCGCTCCCCCGCCGGCCCCGGAGGCGACATCCCCGCTCGCGGCCCGCACGGTCGCCGTGCCGTCGCCATACGGCCCGGTCGTGACGGCCCCGCCCGCGCTGATCCTGGACGGCGCCACGCTCGAGCGGCCCGTGGGCGGGTATGCCGCGACGACCGCCGGGCTGGAGGCCGGGCCGGACCTGTCCCACCATCCCGGCGAAAGGAACCACCCATGACCTCAGACCTGCTCGGCGTGAACCCGCAGACCGCGACGACCGGGGACGGTCCCCCGCCCCGCGTCGCCCTGCGCCCCCTGGAGGCGGCGACCACGACGGCGCTCGCCGCGCTCTACCTCGCCAGCTATCCGCCCGGGATCGCCGCCGCCGACATGGACGAAGCCGTGGCGGAGATCGAGGCCACCTTCCGCGGCGAGTATGGCGTGCTGAGGTCGGACGCCGGCGCCACCGCCTGGTCCGCCGACCACCCCGTCGGCGCGATCATGGTCGTCGAACGCTCCATCTGGGACCCGGGGCTCGACGGACCCTTCGTGATCGAGCTCTTCGTGGCCCCGGAGGCACGCGGGCTCGGTGCCGGGCGGGCCCTGATGGCCCACGCGATCCAGGCCTGCGCCAGGTCGGGCGACGCTGCGCTCAGCCTGCGCGTCGGGGAAGGCACCTCACCCGCCGCTATGGCGATCTACCGCAGCCTGGGCTTCGCCCCTCCCCCGGCCGGCTGAGGGATCTGGCGCGCCGGGACCGACGACGGCGGGTCTGCCCCCGGCGCAGTACGAGCAAGTAGCCTCCGCGCATGAAGGGGATACCGCGGCTGCTGGCGGCCTGCGTTCTCGGGACATCCCTGGGTCTGACGAACTCCCTGGCCAACGTGTTCGGCGGCCCTTATGCGCCGCACCCCCTACGCCCCGACGGCGTCTGGGGACTGCAGCTGCTCGCCGCCGTCCTCGGGACGACATGGGCCTGGGCCGCCGGGGCTCCCCGACCTGACCGCCGGGCCTGCACCGCTCGTCGTCATCGCTGCTGGGGAGACTGAACGGGCGGAGGTGATCGAGGTGAACCGCCCAGGCGTCGTCATGGGCCGACCCTCCTGCGCACTCAACGACTCGTAACGTTGTTGCCGACAAGGTGACGGGGGTGTCCCGAGCCGGTCAGCGGGTGGTGTGGCGTCGGGTGATGAGCACGGCCTGCGGGTCCGACTCCCCTGCCACCGGCCCGCGCTCGAGGTGGGCGACCACCTCCAGGTCGTGGCGGGTGACCTGCTCGACCATCGTCGCGAGCGTGCGGTGACAGCGGCGCATCGTGACGTCATACCCAAGCGCCCGGAAGCCCTCCCCCACCTGCCGCAACCCGGTCCCCACCTGCCAGGCCAGGAGGAGGCATCCTCCGCGGCGCAGGACCCGCCGCAGCTCGCCCAGGATGATGTCCAGGTCTTCGTCGGGGCTGTGGATCGTGGAGTACCACGCGAAGACGCCGTCGAACTCCTCGTCCCCCCAGGGCAGCTCGGTGAGACGGCCGACGCGCACCGGATGATCGGGGTGGTCCTGCCGCGCCCGGCGCACCATCTGCGGCGACAGGTCCATCCCCTCCGGCGCGCACCCGAGCGCCGCGAGTGGGGCAGCATCCGTCCGGCGCCGCAGCCGGCGTCCAGGACCCGCCGGGGCTCGGGGAGCAGACGGACGAAGTGCTCGATCATGGCCAGCTCGACCGGCTGCTCCGGCTCGGCGCCCGGGACGTGGTCGGCGTAGACGTCCGCGACCAGGTCGTAGGCGGCGCGGGTCAGGTCCTCGGCGTGGTGGGGCACCTCCCCAGTCTCCCTCAGCGCAGGGCGATGTCGACCTCGGCGGCCACGGCCTCGACCATCGTGAGGAGCCGCTGCGTGCGTCCGGCATGCGTATGCCGGTAGGAGGCGATCGTCACCAGCCCCGGCCCGACGAAGGCCCAGGCCCGGGCCCGCAGCCAGGTCGCCTCGTCCGCCCCCGCGGCCGCCCGCAGGAGCCCCCGGGCCGGGGCGTCGAACAGGCTCCAGGCATAGAGCAGGTCGACCGACGGGTCACCGACGCCGAGGGCGCCGAAGTCGATCACCCCGGCCAGGCGCCCGTCGGCGTCGACGAGGACGTTCTCTGCGGACAGGTCGCTGTGCACCCAGCACGGGCCGGCGGTGGCGGGCGGCACGTCCCGCAGGCGTTGCCAGGCTCGCCGGACCGCGCCGGGGTCGAGGAGGTCCGCGAGCTCGGCGGCCGCCTCGGCCACCCAGGCGTCGATCCGGTCGGTGACCGGCTCGCCGCAGCGGTAGCCCCAGTGCTCCGCGCCGGCGGGGACGTCCGCGGTGTCGACGGCGTGCAGGCTGGCGACGAACTCCCCCAGCGTGCGGGCCAGCTCGCCCTGCTGGGCCGCGTCCAGCCGTCCTGGCACGGTGCCGGGCACCCAGGTCACCACCGACCACGGCCGGGGGAAGGCGACCGTGGGCTCGCCGGCCAGGACCACGTCCGGGACCGGCGCGCACAGGTGCGGGGCGAGCACGGGCAGCCACCGCGTCTCGGTGCGCAGGTCCGCCACGTAGTCGTCCGACCGGGGCAGCCGCACCGCGTGCCCGTCCCCGACCCGGAAGACCCAGTTGCTGCTGCCCGCCTGGTCGCTCGCGCGCACGGGCAGGTCGGCCAGGTGCGGGGCCTGCTCGCGCAGGAGGAGCGTGACCAGGGCCGCATCGGGAGTCTGCACGGACATCACGATAGGGATGACGGGTTGGGCGGCAACCGATGTCGTCGGGCGGCCGGCGTCCTCCCCGGTCCTGCGCCCGCCGTGGGCCTCACGGCTCGGGAATCGCCGCACCTCAGCGGGTCGCGACGACCAAGGCCGCACGAGCAGCCAGCCGGAGCTCGCCGCCGCCCGCGGCGGCGTCGCTCCGGGTGCGGAACTCCTCCTCGAAGCGAGCCCGTAACCGGGGCTCTGCGCCAGATAGGTCTGTCCGGCACCAGCCACCCCGCCGGCGATCCCCGCCCACAGCGCCTCGGGGGACGACCCATTGCCAGGTGAGGTCCTCGGCGCGGCATACGCTCAGGTCCGTCTGCGCGCACAGGTCCGCGAGTCCGGCTGAGGTGCGCTCGAAGTCGAGGTGCTGAGGCAGTCGCGCCCGCCGCCGCGAAGCAGGCGCTGACGAGGCGTTGCCAGTCCAATCCGCCTGCCGGCCAGATGGTCGCCACGAGCGTTCCACCGGGGCGGGTGAGCCGGGCGAGCTCCTGCACCCCGGCCCGTGGGTCGGACAGGTGGTCGACCACGAAGTCGGCAGCAACCGCGTCGAACGTGCCGTCGGGGAAGGGCAGCAAGGGCAGCGCCGACTGCACGACCGGTGTGGGCGCTGCGACGGCTGTCATCGCCATCCATGTCCACGTCCGCCTCGAGAGGGTTCCTGCGCACAGGGTCGCGAACGACTCCCGGTGCGACGTGGCCACCCGGCCCCACCTGCTCATGCACGGACCGTGCCACAGGAGGCGGCGATGACAGCGTCACCCGACGCCGACATCACTCCAGGCCGGATCACGTCGCGAATGCACCCGCGCGGGACCGAGCGGCCACCCGGTCGCGAGGCGGGCAAGGTCCGCCGACGCCGAGGAGGCCGAGTCGACGTAGTAGTGCAGGGTCTTCGACGAGCTGTCGGTCTGCGCGGACACGAGCAGGCCGTCGTTCCTGACGGCGCCTGTTAGCCCGAGCTCCATCGCGTTGAGCGCCTCCTCGGTGGCCGAACCGGGGCCACGGTCCGAGGCGCTATCGCCCAAGGGCAGCCTTACGGTGACGTGCTCGTCGAGCAGCGGCGCCTGGACCGGGGAGAGGGAGTTGAGGAAGGCGACCTTCACAGGGCCGCCCGGAGTGTCCATCTCGACCCGGGTCCAGCCCATCTCGCTACCGGGTCTGAGCTCGTCCGCCAACGCGCCGACGACGGCCGGCAGGTCCGCAAGGGGCCGGGCCGTGCTCGTGACGACCCCGCCGGCGTCGACGCCGCGGACCCACAGCGCGCTCGCCTCCTCACCGACCGCGAGCTGCACGGCGAGACAAGCGATCTCGAGGCGGTCGTGGTCGGCCAGAGGCGCCAGGACCGGGTGCTGGACGACGACGTGCAGCCCGGTGTCGAGGCGGATCGTGTCCACCCGCAGCTCGGCGAGGGTGATGGTGGCCGCCCCGATCGAGAGCATCAGGTCGAGGGACGAGGGCTGCACGAGGTCGGCATACTCCCACTGCTCGTCCGCAGGTGGCGCGGTGGCGAGCCACTGCCGGGCGACCCGGAGCAAGGAGGGGTCGCCACCCGCGCTCACGGTGAGCAGGTGGCTGCTCACCCGGCCCGGCCCCACGTCCCAGGCGAGACCGGGGTCGAGGGCGTCGATCTGCGGCGAGATCCGCTCGTGGAGCAGCTGATAGGCGTCATTCCCACCCCATCGCAGTTCTCGCTCGAGCTCGGGAGCCGTCGTCGACCACCACTGCCAGAAGGCCGCTATCCGCTCCGCCGCGTCACCTCGTGTCCTGCGGCCGAACCACCCCATCACCCTCACCATCTCCCTCGGTCGTGGGCCATGCGTGCTCCCAGTCAACCGCACCGACCCCGGCCGGACGTCATGCCGGCTGCTTGGACGACGGCATGGCCTTCTTCCAAGGGCTCGCCGAGTGGGACCACGCGTTGCCGACCGGGGTCACGCTGCACGGCCGGTCCGGGCTCGGTGTCGACGTCGCCCATGATCGGGAGGCGCTCGCGCGGGGACGCAGCATCGGGTGCCCGACCCTCGTCGGCTGGACCGCCCACGACGACCTGGAGCAGCTGTATGGCGACCCCTCGCTCCTGTGGCGACGGTTCGTGTCGGAGTCCCTCACCGGCGCCCGCATCGACAGCAGCCACCACCTCGCCGAGGAGGACCCCGCCCAGGTGACCGACACCCTCGACGGGTTCCTCCGGCGTGCGCTCGCCTGAGCCCACGCGCAGGTGACCCGGCCCAGGGCGTGGCTGCCTCGGCTCGCTGGGTGGCCATCACGCGGCGCCTCCGGGCGACCCTCGTCGCCCGCGCGGGCCACGATTCCGGCTCCCCGTGCCGAGGCTGACCAGGACAGCTCATGGCAAGCATGGCACGTGACGAGAATCACATGACGGCATCAGTGACTGTTCTCATCAGGGCTGATCCCGCTGTGAACATAGGTTCACCTAAGTAATCGGCCGGTCTCTGAATGTGATTGCGGCAGAAGATCATTACCGTGGCCCTGGCCTCCCGCCGCTGCGGCCGGTGATCTGATCCATCTCGTCTCGTCTCGAAGAACGGACCCATGGACTCCTCCCCTCTTCTCTCTCCCCGTTTTGCCGGATGGCGGGCCGTGCTGCGGTACGACCTGCCCGCCTCCTTCGTCGTCTTCCTCGTCGCCGTTCCTCTCTCGCTCGGCATCGCGGTGGCTTCCGGGGCGCCGATCGCAGCGGGTCTCCTGTCCGCCGCTGTCGGCGGCATCGTCGCCGGACTCCTAGGAGGGTCACAGCTGCAGGTCAGCGGGCCGGCCGCGGGGATGGTGGTGGTCGTGGCGGGCCTGGTGGCCGAGCACGGATGGCCCGTCGTCGCCGCGGTGACCCTGGGCGCAGGAGTGGTGCAGATCCTCCTGGGGCTCACAGGTATGGCGCGCTACGCGCTGGCCATCCCACCGGCCGTGGTCCACGGCATGCTCGCCGGCATCGGGGTCTCCATCTGCCTCAGTCAGAGTCACGTGCTGCTCGGCCAGACCGGCCGGTCCACCCCGCTGGACAACATCCTTGCGCTCCCGGGTGCTCTGTCGCGCACCCATGGACAGGCCGCGGCTCTGGGTGTGGCCACCATCACCGTCCTGGTCCTGTGGGACCGACTGCCCAGTCGGCTCAAGCTGCTTCCCGGTCCCCTGGTCGCGGTCGGCCTCACGACCGCGATGGCTGTGGTCCTGGGCCTCGACGTGCCCCGACCGACCCTCCCGGAGAACATCCTGGACGTGGCCTTCGTCCCCCGCCTGAGCGGGGTGGACCCGGCCGAGGTCGTCGTGGCCGTCTTCACCGTCGCCCTGCTGGCCAGCATCGAGTCCCTGCTGTCCGCGGTGGCCGTGGACCGCCTCCACGACGGACCTCGCGTCGACCTCGGGCGCGAGCTCGTGGGTCAAGGGTCGGCCAACGCCGTGTGCGGAGCCCTCGGCGGGCTCCCGGTCACCGGCGTGATCGTGCGCAGCTCCACGAACGCCCTCGCGGGTGGCCGTACTCGAGCCTCGGCCGTCCTGCACGGCGTCTGGGTGCTTGTCTGCTCCGTCGTGCTGGCTTCCGCGGTCGAGCAGATCCCCCTGGCGGCGCTTGCCGGTCTGCTCATCCACGTGGGCGCCAAGCTCGTGAATCTCGCCCACGTGCGAGAGCTGTCGGCGCACCGTGACCTGTGGCCCTATCTGGCGACGCTGGGTGGCGTGGTCCTCCTCAATCTCGTCGAGGGTGTGGTCCTGGGTCTCCTGGTGGCCTTCTGGTTGTTGCGGCGTCGGGCCAGCTGGCACGGTGTCACGACACAGACCAAGGGCGGGGAGTGGGTGGTGCGGATCCGCGGATCCATCGGCTTCCTCACCGTGCCGGCCCTGGTCTCCGGCCTCCAGCAGGTGCCTCCTGGCGGGCGAGCCCGCGTCGTCATCGACGTGGAGTACCTCGACCACGCCGCCATCACGGTGCTCGAGGACTGGATCGCCGGACATCGCGGCTCCGGTGGCGAGGTCGCGATCGAGGAGGTCGGGACTCCTTGGCTCTCTCAGGCACAGGCGGGTGAGCCGATCGTGCACCGTGAGCCCCACACCGGGACGGTGCGCGAGCGTGTCCGCGCCTGGTGGCACCGAGGGCACCGCGCGTCCGACTCTCCCGTCCTCGCCGGGGTCGACGCGTTCCACGCGGAACGGGCGCACGCCGTGGGGCCGCTGGCCGAGCTCGCCCAGGCGCAATCCCCCACGACGCTGTTCATCACCTGCTGCGACTCCCGGGTCCTCCCCCACCTGATCACCGCCAGCGGCCCGGGGGATCTGTTCGTGGTGCGCTCCATCGGCAACATCGTCCCCCGATGGGAGGGCGGCGTGATCCCGCCCACCGGATCCTCCGTCGCCGCAGCGGTCGAGTACGCCGTCTCCGTCCTGCGGGTCCGGGAGGTCGTCGTCTGCGGACACTCGTCCTGCGGGGCGATGCAGGCCATCGCCTATCCCGAGCTGCCGCCTGGCCTGAGAGCGCTGGAGCACTGGCTGCACTCCGTGGGCGCAGACCTCGACCGCGCGGCGGAGGCCGTGCGCAGCGGCACCATGTCGGTGGACGACCTCGCTCGTCACAACGTGATGATCCAGATGGACAACCTGCGCCGGCACCCGGTGGTGCAGACTGCCGAGGGCTTGCGGGTCATCGGTCTCTACTTCGACATCGGCGAGGCGACCGCGCACGTGGTCTCCGACTCCGGAGCGAAGGTGACGGCGGACTGATCCCACGAGGCCCGACGTCGCCTAGGGGGGCGGGCCTGCACAGAGGATCGTGGATGCCACGTCGGCGAGCCGGTCGTGGGCATCCACGATCTCGCTGGGTGGCCGACAGGCTACTCGGCGAACTGGGTGCGGTAGAGCTCGGCGTAGAGCCCGCCGCGGGCGAGCAGCTCGGCGTGGCTGCCCTGCTCGGCGATGCGGCCGCCTTCGACGACCAGGATCACGTCGGCGCCGCGGATCGTGGACAGGCGGTGGGCGATCACCAGGGCGGTGCGCCCGTGCAGGGCCGTGTCGAGCGCGCGCTGCACCGCGGCCTCGGACTCGCTGTCCAGGTGCGCGGTGGCCTCGTCGAGGATCACCAGGCCGGGGCTCTTGAGCAGCAGCCGGGCGATGGCGAGGCGCTGCTTCTCCCCGCCGGACAGCCGATGCCCCCGGTCGCCCACGACGGTGTCCAGGCCCTCCGGCAGCCGGCGCACCAGCTCGGCGACCTGCGCCGCCTCCAGGGCGGCCCACACGTCCGCCTCCTTGACGCCGGGCCGGGCGTAGTCGAGGTTGGCGCGGATCGTGTCGTGGAAGAGGTGCGCCTCCTGGGTGACCATGCCGACGACGTCGTGCAGCGAGTCGAAGGACGCCTCGCGCAGGTCCACGCCACCCACCCGGATGACACCCGAGGTGGGGTCGTAGAGCCGCGCCACCAGCGAGGTGATCGTGGTCTTGCCGGCACCGCTCGGCCCGACGAGCGCGACCAGCTGGCCCGGCTCGACGTGGAAGGTCACGCCGCGCAGCACCTCACCGCCCGCGGCCCGGTCACCGGTCGCCCCGCCCTGCTCCAGGGACTCCAGGGAGATCTCGTCCGCCCCGGGATAGCGGAACACGACGTCGTCGAAGTCCACGGCCACGGCGCGGTCCGGGATCGCCGCCGGGCGGGCGGCCTCGCGGACCAGCGGCTGCAGGTCGAGCACCTCGAAGACCCGCTCGAAGCTCACCAGCGCCGTCATCACGTCGACCCGGACGTTCGACAGCTGGGTGAGCGGTCCGTAGAGCCGTCCGAGCAGCGCGGCCAGCGCGAGCAAGGCGCCCACGGACAGGGACCGGTCGATCGCCATGAGACCGCCGAGGCCATAGACCAGCGCGGTGGCCAGCGCCGCGACGAAGGTCAGCCCGGTGAAGAAGAAGGTGCGGTTGAGCGCGATCTTGATGCCGATGTCGCGGACCCGGCCGGCGCGCGCGGCATACTCCCGGGCCTCGTCCTCCGGCCGCCCGAAGAGCTTGACCAGCAGGGCTCCGGCGACGTTGAACCGCTCGGTCATCCGGGTCCCGAGCTCGGCGTTGAGCCCCATCGACTCCCGCGACAGACCCGCGAGCCGGCGCCCCATGAGCCGGGCCGGCACCAGGAAGACCGGCAGCAGCGCGACCGCCGCCAGCGTCAGCACCCAGGACTTGCTGGCCATCGCCACGAGGATGAACACGACCGACACGACGTTGCTGACGGTCGAGGACAGGATCGTGGTGAAGGCCTGCTGCGCGCCGATGACGTCGGAGTTGAGCCGGGTGACCAGCGCCCCGGTCTGCGCGCGGGTGAAGAACGCGATCGGCTGGGCCAGGACGTGGCTGAACACCTGGGTGCGCAGGTCGTAGATGAGCCCCTCGCCGATCCGCGCCGAGAACCACCGCTGCGCCAGGGCGAGGACGGCGTTGAGCACCGCGATGCCCGCGACGACCAACGCGAGGGTGACCACGACCCGGCGGTCGCCGGGCAGCACGCCCTCGTCGACGATCCTGCCCAGCAGCAGCGGGGTCGCGACCACGAGCGCGGAGTCGAGCAGGATTAGGACCAGGAACACCGCGATCGGCGTGCGAAAGGGCTTGGCATAGCCCAGGACCCGCCGCGCCGTCCCGGGCGCCAGCTTGCGGTCCTTGACCGAGGCGTCCTTGGTCAGCGACCGCATCATCTGCCAGCCGCCCTGCATGCTCATCGCGTCACCTCAGGGACGGGTGCAGCCGGATCGGTCAGCCGTCGTATGCCGGTCAACGGCGTCCACCCTCCCCGCGGTCCGGTGAGGCCATCCCCACCTGCGGCTGCGCGCCGACGTGGGCCCGGGCCAGGGCGGTGAGGCACCGGACCTGGGCCGCCCGCTCGACGCGCAGCTGGGTGTCGAGGTCGGCGTCGACGGCGCAGGCCAGCAGCGGCTTGAGCTCGCGCAGCGCCCCGGCCGGTGCCTCGAGCAGCGCGGAGACCAGGTCGTCGGTGGTGGCGTCCAGCTCGGGGCGCGGCACGACCACGGTGGCCAGGCCGATCGCCTGGGCCTCGGCGCCGCCCACGGCGCGTCCGGTCGCGCAGATCTCCAGCGCCCGGGCGTGCCCGACGAGCCGGACGAGCGGGCGGGTGCCGCCCAGGTCGGGCACCAGCCCCAGGCTGGTCTCCCGCATGGCGAAGGCCACGTCGTCGGCGCACACCCGCAGGTCGGCGGCCAGCGCGAGCTGGAAGCCCGCCCCGATCGCGTGCCCCTGCACGGCGGCGACCACGGTCTGCGGGATCTCCTGCCACACCCGGAAGGCCCGCTGGAAGCCTGCGATCGCCTCGGCCGCCCCCGTCGGGTCACCCGTGGCCAGGCGCACCAGGTCCGGCTCTCCCGGCATACCCCCTGGCGCCAGCATGCCGCGGTGCAGCCCGGCGGAGAAGCTCTCCCCCTCGGCCCGCAGCACCACGACGCGCACCACCTCCGGCAGCTGCTCCCCCACCGCGGCGAGGGCGGCCCACAGCGAGGGGGTCTGGGCATTGCGCTCTGCCGGGTTGGCGAGCGTCACCGTGAGGACGGGGCCGTCGGTGTCGACGCGCAGGTGCGGGTGCTGGGCCATGGCGTCACCCTAGTCCGACCTGCCGACCTACCCCCTGGGCGCCCGCGCGGGTCCGCACCGAGCCAGGCAGCGGCGCCGGGTCAGGCCAGCGAGATCAGGTCGAGGTACTCGACGCCCCACAGGTCCTCGACCCCGTCGGGCAGCACCAGCACCCGCTCGGGCTCGAGGGCCTCGACGGCGCCCTCGTCGTGCGACACCAGCACCACGGCCCCGGTGAAGGTCCGCAGCGCGCCGAGGATCTCCTGCCGCGAGGCCGGGTCGAGGTTGTTGGTGGGCTCGTCGAGCAGCAGCACGTTGGCCGAGCTGACCACCAGCAGCGCCAGGGACAGGCGGGTCTTCTCGCCGCCGGAGAGGACCCCGGCGGGCTTGTCCACGTCGTCGCCGCTGAACAGGAAGGAGCCGAGCACCTTGCGCACCTCGGTCTCGCCGAGGTCGGGGGCGGCGGACTTCATATTGTCCAGGACCGACCGGTCGGTGTCGAGGTTCTCGTGCTCCTGGGCGTAGTAGCCGATCTTGAGGCCGTGACCGGGCAGGATCTCGCCGGTGTCCGGGGTGTCCACGCCCGCGAGCATCCGCAGCAGGGTGGTCTTTCCGGCGCCGTTGAGGCCGAGCACGACGACCTTGGAGCCGCGGTCGATGGCCAGGTCGACGTCGGTGAAGACCTCCAGCGAGCCGTAGGACCGGGACAGTCCGCGCGCCATGAGCGGCGTCTTGCCGCAGGGCGCGGGGTCCGGGAAGCGCAGGTGCGCCACCTTGTCCTGCTGCCGCTCGCCCTCCAGGCCGTCCAGCATCCGCTCCGCGCGGCGGGCCATGTTGTGGGCGGCGGTGGCCTTGGTGGCCTTGGCCCCCATCTTGGCGGCCTGGGCGAGCAGGGTCGAGGCCTTCTTCTCGGCGTTGGCCCGCTCCCGCTTGCGGCGCTTCTCGTCGGTCTCGCGCTGGGCGAGGTACGCCTTCCAGCCCAGGTTGTACTGGTCGATGGTCGCGCGGTTGGCGTCCAGGTGGAAGACCTTGTTGACCACCTGGTCGAGCAGGTCGACGTCGTGGCTGATGACGATCAGCCCGCCCTTGTAGGTCTTCAGGTAGTCCCGCAGCCAGACGATCGAGTCGGCGTCCAGGTGGTTGGTAGGCTCGTCCAGCAGCAGGGTCTCGTTGCCGGAGAACAGGATCCGCGCGAGCTCGACCCGGCGGCGCTGACCACCGGACAGGGTCGAGAGGGGCTGGCCCAGGATGCGCTGCTCCAGGCCGAGCGCCGCCGCGATGGTCGCCGCCTCGGACTCCGCGGCATACCCGCCCGCCGCGTCGAAGCGCGCCTGCAGCTTGGGATAGCGCTCCATGGCCGCCTCGTGGGTCGCCACGTCGGCGGACGCCATCGCCCCCTCGGTCTCGCGCATCTTGCGCACGATCACGTCCAGGCCGCGGGCCGACAGGATCCGGTCGCGGGCGAGGACGGCGAGGTCACCGGTGCGCGGGTCCTGCGGCAGGTAGCCGACGGTGCCGGAGCGGGTGACCTGTCCGGCGGCGGGCTGGCCCTCCCCGGCGAGCACCTTGGTGAGGGTGGTCTTGCCGGCGCCGTTGCGGCCCACCAGCCCGATCCGATCGCCCGCCGCCACCCGGAAGGAGGCGTGGTCGATCAGGATCCGGGCGCCGGCGCGCAGCTCGATGTCGGTCGCGGCGATCACGTGTGTGGGGTCCTTCGTGAGGGGTTTGTCTGGCAGGTCCCGAGGGTGGGTAACAGGTCGTGAGCAATCACCCCAGGTCGACCTCGGCGCGCGAGGCGGCCGAGTTAGTCTACGGCCACGCCTGCCGGACCATTCAGGCGTCCGCACGAGTCAGGAGCAAGGATGAGCTTCAACGACGATGCCCAGTTCGACACCAGTCAGGTCGAGCGGGGCGGTGGCGGCGGTGGCATGAGCCCCGGCGGCATGATCCTCGGCGGCGGTGGCGGCCTCGGCCTCCTCGGTCTGATCGTCGTGCTGCTGCTCAACATGTGCGGTGGCGGCAACGTCAGCCTCCCGTCCACCGGCAGCGCCGGCCAGCAGCAGGGCGCCGGCACGGGCAGCGCGGCCGACCTGGACCGTTGCAAGACCGGCGCCCAGGGCAACACCGACGTCGAGTGCCGCGTGGTCGGCACCGTCAACTCCGTCCAGGCCTACTGGAAGAAGGCGCTGCCCGAGCAGGCCGGTCGCCAGTACGTCCCGGCCAAGACGAACCTCTACCAGGGCCAGACGCGCTCCGCGTGCGGCACCGCGTCCAACCAGGTCGGCCCGTTCTACTGCCCCACCGACCGCAAGGTCTACATCGACGCCTCCTTCTTCTCGCTGCTGCGCACCCAGTTCGGTGCCGACGACGGCGCGCTCGCGCAGGAGTACGTCGTGGCCCACGAGTACGGCCACCACATCGAGAACCAGCTCGGCCTGCTGCAGAAGGCCCAGCAGGACCCGCAGGGCCCGCAGTCCGGCGGCGTCCGCATCGAGCTCATGGCCGACTGCCTCGCCGGCATGTGGGCCAAGGACGCCAGCACCACCCAGGACGCCCAGGGCCGCACCTTCATCAAGCCGCTGTCCGAGAAGGACATCCACTCCGCCCTGTCCGCCGCCAAGTCCGTCGGTGACGACCACATCCAGTCCACGATGGGCTCCGGCCAGGTCAACCCCGAGTCCTGGACCCACGGCTCCTCCGAGGCCCGCCAGCGCTGGTTCCTCAAGGGCTACCAGCAGGGCAGCCTGCAGACCTGCAACACCTTCGCCGTCGACCGGGTCGAGTGACCAACGGCCCCGCAGAGCCCGCGCGCAGGCCCGATCCCGTCCCGGGGCTCGGGCCTGCGGCCTGTCCGGGGGCCTCGGGCCTCGTCGCGCCGTGACGTGCGCGATCATGACCGGATGACGTCCCGCACCATCGGCTTCGACCTCGACCAGACCCTCGTGGACACCCAGGAGCGGATCGTGGGGTCCTTCCGCTCGGCGCTGCGCGCCATGCAGCGGCCCGACGTCGATGCCGAGGCCTTCCGACCCTGGTTCGGCTACCCGCTCGGCCAGATCCTGGCGCAGGTGTCCCCGGGCGCCGACGAGGCGGTGTTCACCCCGCTGTACCGCCAGGCCTACGACGTGGACCGGCCCGGCGCCATCGCCCCCATGCCGGGTGCCGTCGAGGCCCTGGAGTGGCTGCACGCCAACGGCTTCCGGTCCTTCGTGGTCTCGGCGAAGAACACCCCCGCCGTCGAGGCCTCCCTCGCCGACGCCGGGCTGGCACACCTGCTCGACGGCTTCCGCGGCGACCTCTTCGGCGAGCAGAAGGCCATCCCGATCCAGGAGGAGAAGGCGGCGTTCTACGTCGGCGACCACATCGCCGACATGCACGCCGCGAGCCTGGCCGGCGCCGTCGGGATCGCCGTGGTCTCCGGCGGCCACGACGAGCACGCGCTGCGGGACGCCGGCGCAGCCGCCGTCATACGGACCCTCGCCGAGCTGCCCGAGGTCGTCACCCGCCTGTCCTGACCCCGCCACCAGGGGCACGTGGCGCAGACAGGTGGCGCCCGGCAGGACGGTGACGGTCAGCCCGCGGGCCTGTGGCATCATGCGAGATACGTGCTCCGGGGTCGGTGCAATTCCGAGCCGGCGGTGACAGTCCGCGACCCGACCACCTCTCGAGGTGGGCGGTTGACCTGGTGGAACTCCAGGACCGACGGTGAAAGTCCGGATGGGAGGCAGCACGAGAGGTCCCGCCAGGGTGCCTCGACGCAGGGTGACCTGCGGCGCGTCCACGTGCCGCCCGGCCGCCCGTCGCCGTCGTCCCCGGAGCTCGCGAGGCGAGCACCTGCTCGCCCGACGAGCACGGAGAGAGACGATGGACGACCGCACCACCGACCACGAGACGCCCGAGCGAGACGTGCTGCTCCTGCGGCGTGCCGTCGGCCTCGCCACCCGCGGACCGGTCGTCGACCCCAACCCCCGCGTCGGCTGCGTCCTCGTCGCCGCCGACGGCGAGGTGATCGGCGAGGGCTGGCACCGCGGCGCGGGCACGCCGCACGCCGAGACCGCCGCCCTGGCTGCCGCGCTCGCGGCGGGCCACGAGCCCCGCGGCGCCACCGCCTATGTCTCGCTCGAGCCGTGCAACCACACCGGCCGCACCGGCCCGTGCGCCGAGGCCCTGGTCGAGGCGGGTGTGGCCCGGGTGGTGTATGCCGCGACCGACCCCTCCCCCGCCGCTGCCGGGGGCGCCGACACCCTGCGGGCCGCGGGCATCGCCGCCGACCTGGTCCCGGTCCCCGAGGTGACGGACCTCAACCCCTGGTTCGACCACGCCGCCCGCACCGGGCGACCCTTCGTCACCTGGAAGCTCGCCGCCACCCTGGACGGGCGCAGCGCCGCGGCCGACGGCACCAGTCGCTGGATCACCGGCCCGGCCGCCCGCGAGGACGTGCACCGGCTGCGCGCGACGGCCGGTGCCGTGGTCGTCGGGACCGGCACCGCCCTGGCCGACGACCCGCACCTGACGGTCCGCCACGAGGGCGCCCTCGCCGAGCAGCAGCCGCTGCGCGTGGTCGTCGGCTCGCGCGAGCTGCCGCGCACCGCGCGGGTGCTCGACGACGCGGCGCCGACTCTCCTGCTCCCCCACCAGGATCCGGCGCAGACCCTGGCCGAGCTGCACGCCCGCGGCATCCGCCATGTCTGGCTCGAGGGCGGGCCCACCCTCGGATCGGCCTGGCTCGCAGCAGGACTCCTCAACCGGGTGATCGCCTACGTCGCGCCCGTGCTGCTCGGAGCCGGCTCCCCCGCCGTCGCCGACCTCGGCGTCGCCACCATGGCCGACGCCGTGCGCCTGACCACCACCGACGTGACCGTGCTCGACGGCGACGTGCGGATCACCATGACCCCCAACCCGATCGGAGGGTGCTGATGCACACCGAGTCCCCCATCGAGGAGGCACTGCAGGCGCTGCGCGAGGGCCGACCGGTGCTCGTCCTGGACGACGTCGACCGCGAGAACGAGGGCGACGTCGTGGTCTGCGCGCAGACCGTCACCACCGAGTGGCTCGCGTGGACGATCCGGCACTCCTCGGGCTATGTCTGCGCGCCGATGACCGAGGAGCGCGCCGACCGACTGGCGCTGCCGCTCATGGTCGCCCGCAACGAGGACAGCCTGCGCACGGCATACACCGTCACCGTCGACGCCGCCGTGGGCGTGACCACGGGGATCAGCGCCGCCGACCGCACCCGCACCCTGCACGTGCTCGCCGACCCGGCCTCCGAGCCCACCGACCTGATCCGCCCCGGCCACGTGGTGCCGCTGCGCGCCCGCGACGGCGGGGTGCTCGTGCGCCGCGGTCACACCGAGGCCTCGGTCGACCTGTGCCGCCTCGCCGGGCTGGAGCCCGTCGCCGCGATCGGCGAGCTGGTCCACGACAGCGGCGAGATGATGCGGACCCCGGAGGTGTTCGCGCTGGGCGCCGAGCTCGGCCTGCCCGTCGTCACCATCGCCTCGCTGGTCCGCCACCGGGAGCGCCACGACCGGGTCCGCCTGGCCGCGCGCACCACGGTGCCCACCCGCCACGGCGCTTTCACGGCCTACGGCTACGAGGACCTGCTGACCGGCGCCGAGCACGTCGCCCTCGTGAGTCCCCTCGGCCTGCAGGCAGACTCGCCGGTCGTGCGGGTGCACTCCGAGTGCCTGACCGGCGACGCCTTCGGGTCGTTGCGGTGCGACTGCGGGCCCCAGCTCGACCAGGCCCTGGCGCGGGTCGCGGCCGAGGGCGGCGTCGTGGTCTACGTCCGCGGGCACGAGGGGCGCGGCGTCGGGCTGCTCGCCAAGCTCGCGGCCTACCACCAGCAGGACGAGGGCGCCGACACCGTGGACGCCCAGACCCGGCTCGGGCTGCCGGTCGACGCGCGGGAGTATGCCGGGGCGGCTGCGGTCCTGCACCACCTCGGCCTCACCCGGATCCGGCTGATCACCAACAACCCCGACAAGGTCGCCTCCTTGACCGAGGCCGGCATCGAGATCACCGCCGTGGAGCCCTCGCTGGTCCCACCCAACCCCGCCAACGCGGCCTACCTGCGCACCAAGCGCACCCGCATGGGCCACCTGCTGCCCGCCGACCTCCCCGTCGTCGAGCCCGACGACGCCCACCTCGCACCCACGCTCGCCCAGGAGGCATGACATGGCCGGACACGGCTCCCCCACCCTCACCGTCGACGGCAGTGGCCTGCGCGTCGCGATCGTCGCGTCCTCGTGGCACGACCAGGTCATGGACGGCCTGATCGACGGGGCGCGCCGCGGCTGCGCCGACGCCGGCGTCGACCTGCCCGAGGTCGTCCGCGTGCCAGGGACCTTCGAGCTGTCCGTGGCCTGCGCCCGGCTGGCGCCGCGGTATGACGCGCTGGTCGCCCTCGGCGTGGTGATCCGGGGCGGCACCCCGCACTTCGACTACGTCTGCAGCGCCGCCACCCAGGGCCTGACCGAGGTGTCTGTGCGCACCGGCGTGCCGGTGGGATTCGGGGTGCTGACCTGCGACGACGACGCCCAGGCGATCGACCGCGCGGGGCTGCCCGGGTCGCGGGAGGACAAGGGCCACGAGGCCGCGACCGCGGCGATCGCGATGGCGGTCACGCTGCGCGACCTGGAGGCTCGCGCCTGACCTGACGCCGGGCCCGGACCCGCAGGCGATGCGCCCGGTCGAGCAGATCCCTGCGGAGCGTGGCCTGCTCGTCCGCCGACCGGGCGCCTGACCGGGACGACGGGAGAGCGCCTGCGCTGCGCTCTCCCGTCGCCCTGGTCAGCGGGGCCGGGCTGCGACCGGACGCGCGGCCACGCCGCCGGACGGCTCGATCTCGCGCCTGGTCAGGCAGTAGGTCGAGCCGTCGGGCGCCCGCATCACGTGCCACCAGGGATGCTCGGAGACGAAGTCGGCGCCCAGGCTCGTGTGTCGTGCGGTCGCCTGCTCGAGGCGCTCCTGCCGCTCCCCGACCGCGATGTCCAGGTGCCCGACGACCGGCCCGCCGGAGTCGTCGAGGCGCTGCAGCAGGATGTGCATCGCGCTGGGGCGCGGCGGCTGCAGCACGATCAGGTCGGCGCGGCGGGAGACCTGGTGGACGTGCCAGCTGGTCAGCGCGTTCCACCAGGTCAGCTCGATGTCCCAGCGGTCGGCGGGGACGTCCACGCAGATCTGGTCGAGCCGCTCGTCGGCCACCGGGGACGGCAGCGCGCCCTCGCCCTCGTGGCCGACGCAGCACACCCCGAAGCCTCCGGGCGAGCGCAGCACGACTGAACCGGGCTCGCGGTGCACGACCGTGCCGCCCGCGGCCTCACCGACGGTGGCAACCCCCTCGGGATCGACGCAGTGCAGGTCGACGTGCGCGCCGGGCCCGCCGGAGCCCACGTCCTGCAGGCGCAGGTGCGGGTCCCCGTCGCGGGGCAGGTAGGTCGAGAACTGACCCGCGTGGCCGCGCACGGGCGACATCGTGGACCCGGTCACCGCGCTCCAGAAGTCCGCTGCCGCAGGGACCTTCGCGGACGGCACGTCGACGAAGGCCGTCACCCAGGCGATCATGCCCGCCACCCCGGCTCGCGCCCGAGCAGGGCGACCAGCTGGTCCAGCCGGTCGCGGGAACCGGTCGCCATCGGCGGGGCGAAGATGCCCTCGACACCGCCCCCGCTCACCCGCGGCGTCTCGTAGCGCAGGCACTCGTCGACGGCCTCCGGCACGGCCGTCCAGCGCTCACCCGCGCCGCGGGCCAGGTCCCACCCGTGCACGGTGAGGTCGACGAGCATCTGCTCGGCATACTCGCGGATCGGGCACTGCCCGAAGGACATCACCAGCACCCGGGACTCGTCCTCGACCGCCTGCCAGGACGCCAGGGACCGCTCGACGGCCGCGCACCAGGCTCCGACCGGGTCCGACCCCAGGACGTCGCCGTCGTGGTCCGAGCCCACGTCCGCCAGCGTCTCCCCCGCGAGCAGCCTGGGCGCCCAGAGGTGCTCCGCGGTGAGGTGGTTCAGCACGTCCCGCACGGTCCACTCCTCGCAGGGGCTGGGGCGGGACCAGGCCTCTTCTGGCAGCCGCTGCACCAGATCCGTCACCGCGGCTGCTGCGGCGGGGAGCAGCCTACGGGCGCTGGACATCTCCGTCGACGTCATGGTGGCTACTCTGCCACCGACGGTCGCCGGACGCCCCACGGGGTCGGTCACGCGCACCTGCACGCACCGGGCGCGAGCCAGCACGGTGCGCAGGACCTCGTGCGTCGGGTCCGGTATGTCGAAGGCCTGGTAGCGCGGCAGGTCCGCCCACGCCGCGAGCCGGGGGTCGGCCAGGACCCGGTCCACGAGCCCGCGGTCGCCCCCGACGGCCAGCGCCTGCGCCCACCCGAGACCGCAGCTGCCCACCGCCCGCGCCTCGTGCATCCGCAGGAGGCAGGTGACCACGTGGTCGATCAGGGCGTCCGCCTGGTTGGCCCGGCGTCGGGCGTAGCGCTGCTGGGACCAGCCGCCCGCAGCCGTCCGGGACTGGACGTAGCGGGACCCGGCGGTGTGCGCGACGAAGGTCGTCCCGTCGGCCAGCCCCAGCGCATACCGGCCCCGCCGGACCAGGACGAGCGCGAGACGGGGGCTCGCCGCGGGCCAGCCCACGAGGGTGCGCAGCGATGAGACCTGCGGGGCGCCCGCGAGATCCAGGGCGGTGAGCCGGGCCACGGTCCCGTCGGCGCAGGTGATGACGATCGCGCCGGTGTCGTGGGACCAGGTGGGCGCGCCGTGCCGGTCCAGCAGGTCCCCGACCCAGCGGGTGAGCCGCTCCCGGGGCAGCTCGACGGTGCGCGGGGCGGTGCCCGAACCCTCGCTCATGGCCTCTCGGGCGGCGTCGTCATGGCGTCGATGATAGTGCTCCGACCACGCCGGACGGTCCTCCCGGACGCGAGCACGCCCGGGTCCGGCGGACCGCAGGAGACGGGGCGGATCCGCGGGCACCGGTGGCCGGGCGTGCTCGCGTCCGACGACGGCGGGGCACCTGGATGGTCCGAGGTACCCTGCCGTGAGGTGCTGCGCCGCTCAGACGTTGAAGCCGAGGGCTCGCAGCTGCTCGCGCCCGTCCGGCGTGATCTTGTCCGGGCCCCACGGCGGCATCCACACCCAGTTGATCCGGTGGGAGGTCACCAGGCCTTCGAGCGCCTGCGCGGTCTGGTCCTCGATCACGTCGGTCAGCGGGCACGCCGCCGAGGTGAGGGTCATGTCGATGACGGCGCCGGCGGCGGGGTCGACGGTGATGCCGTACACCAGACCGAGGTCGACGACGTTGATGCCGAGCTCGGGGTCGACGACGTCGCGCATGGCCTCCTCGACGTCGGCGACGTTGGGCGGCGTGGCGCCCGTGGTGGCGGTCTCGCTCATCACTGCTCCTTGCTGGTCGGTGCGGCGGTGGTCTGGGAGGTGCTGCTGATGTCGACGCCGGCGCGGGCCAGCGCGTCGACCATGGCGGTCCAGCCCAGGAGCGCGCACTTGACCCGGGCGGGGTACTGCGCGACGCCGGCCAGGGCGATCCCGTCGCCGACGACCTCCTCGTCGCCAGGGTCGGTCCCCTTGCTGGTGAGCATGGTTCGCATCGCGGCGAAGGTCTCGAAGACCTCCGAGAGCGGGCGACCGATGCACTCCTCGGCGAGCATGGACGTCGACGCCATCGAGATCGAGCAGCCGAGCGCGTCGTAGGAGACGTCCTGCAGCGTGATCTGCTCGGGCGCCCCCTCCGTGCGGTCGACGTGGACCCGCAGGGTCACCTCGTCCCCGCACGTCGGGTTGACGTGGTGCACCTCGGCCTCGAAGGGCTCCCGCAGGCCCACGTGGTGCGGGTGCTTGGAGTGGTCGAGGATCAGCTCCTGATAGAGGTCCATCAGCTCGCCTCCTGGTGGGTGTCCAGGCCGAAGATCTCGGGGACGCGGTCCAGCGCGGCGAGGAGGGCGTCCACCTCCTCGGCGGTGTTGTATGCCGCGAAGCTGGCGCGGGTGGTCGCCGCGACGCGCATCCGGCGGTGCAGCGGCCAGGCGCAGTGGTGGCCCACGCGGACCTCCACGCCCTGGTCGTCGAGGACCTGACCGACGTCGTGGGCGTGCACCTCGTCGACGACGAAGGCGACGGACGAACCGCGGTCGGTCATCTCGGTGGGGCCGATCACCCGCACCCAGGGCCGCGCGGCGAGGCCGTCGAGCAGCCGCTGCGCGAGCGCCTCCTCGTGGGCCTGCACCCGGTCCAGGCCCAGCTCGTCGAGGTAGTCGCAGGCGGCGGCCAGCCCGACGGCCTGGGCGACGTTCATCGACCCGGCCTCGAAGCGCGCGGGCGGAGCGGCATACGTCGTCGTCTCCATGCGCACGAGCGCGATCATCGACCCGCCGGTGAGGAACGGCGGCATCGCGGCGAGCAGCTCGGCCCGGCCCCACAGCACGCCCACGCCGGTGGGGCCGAGCATCTTGTGCCCGGACAGGGCTGCGAGGTCGACGCCCAGCTCTTGCACGTCGAGCCGCTGGTGCGGGGCGCTCTGGCAGGCGTCGAGCACGGTCAGGGCCCCGACCTTGCGGGCGCGGGCGACGAGCCGGCCGACGGGGTTGACGGTGCCGAGCACGTTGGAGACGTGGGTGAAGGCCAGCACCTTGGTGCGCTCGGTGACCACCTCGTCGAGGTTCGACAGGTCCAGGCGCCCCTCGTCGGTCACCCCGAGCCAGCGCAGCGTGGCGCCGGTGCGGCGGCACAGCTCCTGCCAGGGCACGAGGTTGGCGTGGTGCTCCATCTCGGTGATGCACACCTCGTCCCCCGGCCCGAGCGTGAACCGCTCTGCGACCTGCGGCGCCACCCCGTCCATCGCACCCGCGAAGCCGGCGTTGCTGAAGGCGTAGGCGACGAGGTTGAGCGACTCGGTGGCGTTCTTGGTGAACACCACCTCGTCGGGGTCGCCCGCCCCGACGAAGCGGGCCACGGTGGCCCGGGCCTGCTCGTAGGCGTCGGTGGCCTCCTCGGACAGCAGGTGCGCGCCGCGGTGGGCGCCGGCGTTGACGGTCTCGTAGAACCGCCGCTCGGCGTCGACGACCTGGCGAGGCTTCTGCGAGGTGGCGCCGGAGTCGAGGTAGACCAACGGGTGGTCCCCCCGGCCGGTGCGCGCGAGGATCGGGAAGTCGGCCCGGATCCGGGCCGACTCCTCGGGGGTGAAGGGCTCGGCCACCATCAGGCCTGCGCGACCTCGACGGGGGCGTCCGCGGGGAGCGCGGGCGAGGCAGGGGCGCCCGCGGGCGACGCCGCCGGGGCGGGGGCGTTGACGAAGCGGTCGTAGCCCTCCTCCTCGAGCCGGTCGGCGAGCTCCGGGCCCCCCTCCTCGACGATCTTGCCCGCCACGAAGACGTGCACGAACTGCGGCTGGATGTAGCGCAGGATGCGGGTGTAGTGGGTGATCAGGAGGACGCCCACGTCGCCGCCGGCGATGACCCGGTTGACGCCCTCGGAGACGATCTTGAGGGCGTCGACGTCCAGGCCGGAGTCGGTCTCGTCGAGGATCGCAAGCGACGGCTTGAGCAGCTCCATCTGGAGCACCTCGAAGCGCTTCTTCTCACCGCCGGAGAAGCCCTCGTTGACGTTGCGCTCGGCGAAGGCCGGGTCCATGCGCAGCTCGCCCATGGCGGTCTTGACGTCCTTGACCCAGGTGCGCAGCTTGGGGGCCTCGCCCTGCACCGCGGTCTTGGCGGTGCGCAGGAAGTTGGACACGGTGACGCCGGGCACCTCGACGGGGTACTGCATCGCGAGGAACATGCCGGCGCGGGCGCGCTCGTCGACGCCCATCGCGAGGACGTCCTCGCCGTCGAGGGTGACCGTGCCCTGGGTGACGGTGTAGCGGGGGTGACCGGCCAGCGCGTAGGCCAGCGTGGACTTGCCCGAGCCGTTGGGGCCCATGATCGCGTGGGTCTCCCCCGAGCGGATCGTCAGGTCGACGCCCTTGAGGATCTCCTTGGTGCCCTGCTCGGTCTCGACCGTGACGTGCAGGTCGCGAATCTCCAACGTTGCCATATGTGCTCAGTTCTCCTTGGTGGTGGGCGCCGGGACGTCGACCAGGACGTCGTCACCCTCGAGCTTGACGGGGTAGACCGCGACCGGAACCGTGGCCGGCGGGGTCAGGGGGTCGCCGGTGCGCAGGTCGAAGGTCGCGCCGTGCAGCCAGCACTCGAGCGTGCAGCCGGACAGCTCGCCCTCGGACAGCGAGACGTTGGCGTGGGTGCAGGTGTCGTGGACGGCGTGCAGCTCACGCTCGCCGGTGCGGGCCAGCGCGATCGTCACGCCGCCGACCTCCGCGGCGGCCACCCGGCCGACGGGGATCTCCTGCAGGGTGCAGACCTTCTCGAAGCTCACGCGCTCACCTCGCGCGGCGCGGTCTCGAAGGCCGCGTCCACCGAGTCGGCGAGCTCGCGGTCGATGATCTCCATGAGCCGGGCCTGGGTGTCGGTGACCCCGATGCGGTTGATGATGTCGGCGAAGAAGCCGTGCACCACCAGGCGACGTGCCTCCCGCTCGGGGATGCCGCGGGCCTGGAGGTAGAACAGCTGCTCGTCGTCGAAGCGGCCGGTCGCGGCGGCGTGACCCGCCCCGACGATCTGCCCGGTCTCGATCTCCAGGTTGGGGACCGAGTCGGCGCGGGCGCCCTCGGTGAGCACCAGGTTGCGGTTGAGCTCGTAGGTGTCGGTGCCCTCGGCCGCGGCCCGGATCAGGACGTCACCGACCCACACCGAGTGGGCGGTCTCCCCGCGCAGGGCGCCGCGGTACTCCACGTCCGAGGCGCAGTGCGGGGCCTCGTGGTCCACGAACAGGCGGTGCTCCTGGTGCTGCCCGGCGTCGGTGAAGTAGACGCCGAGGCACTCCGCGGAGCCACCCGGACCGGCATACCGCACGGTCGTGCAGACGCGGACGACCGCGCCGCCGAGGGTGACCGCGATGTGCCGCACGGTCGCGTCCCGCCCGACGAGGATGTCGTGCTGGGCCAGGTGCAGCGCGTCGTCGTCCCACTCCTGCACGGTGACGACCGTGAGCTGCGCGCCGTCGCCGACCCGGATCTCCACGTTGTCGCCGCAACGGGCGGATCCCTGGTGGCTGAGCAGGACCGTGGCCCTGGACTGGGCGCCCGCGTCGATCAGCAGGTGCCCGTCGACCCGGGCGGAGCCGGAGGCGGTCACCGTGATCCGCGCGGCCTCGCCGAACTCCCGTCCCTGCGGGATGTGCACGACGTGCGCGTCCTGGAAGCCCGCCCAGGCGACCGCGGAGGCGCGGTCGCCTGGGCGGAGCACCTGGCCCAGCCGCGCGTCGTCGCGCGGGACCTCGGACACCTTGATGCCCGCCGGGACCTGGATGTCGGTCTTGACGCCGCCCAGGTCCGAGGGCGCCACGTGGAAGAGCTCCTGCAGGCGGTCCACCGGGGTGAACCGCCAGTCCTCCTCGCGGCCGTTCGGGACCGGGAAGTCCTCGACCTCGAAGGAGGTCGTGCGCTCGGCGCGGGACTGGTCCGGCACGAAGGGCGTCTGAAAGGCCTCCGGACGGGCGTCGGGGCGACCTGCGGTGTTGGGGGTCTTGAGCTCGACTGGCATCAGCCGACGGCTCCTTCCATCTGCAGCTCGATCAGGCGGTTGAGCTCGAGGGCGTACTCCATGGGCAGCTCGCGCGCGATGGGCTCGACGAACCCGCGCACGATCATGGCCATGGCCTCCTCCTCGGACATGCCGCGGGACATCAGGTAGAACAGCTGGTCGTCGCTCACCTTGGACACGGTGGCCTCGTGACCCATCTGCACGTCGTCCTCGCGGACGTCGACGTAGGGATAGGTGTCCGAGCGCGAGACGTCGTCGACGAGCAGGGCGTCGCAGCGGACGTTGCTCCTGGACCCGTGGGCGCCCTCGGCGATCTGCACCAGACCCCGGTAGGACGTGCGACCGCCGCCGCGGGCCACCGACTTGGAGACGATCGAGCTGGAGGTGCGCGGCGCGGCATGGACCATCTTGGCCCCGGCGTCCTGGTGCTGCCCCTCGCCGGCGAAGGCGATCGACAAGGTCTCGCCCCGGGCGTGCTCGCCGAGCAGGAAGACCGCGGGGTACTTCATCGTCACCTTGGAGCCGATGTTGCCGTCGATCCACTCCATGGTGGCGCCGGCCTCGCAGGTCGCGCGCTTGGTGACGAGGTTGTAGACGTTGTTGGACCAGTTCTGGATGGTCGTGTAGCGCACCCGCGCGTTCTTCTTGACCACGATCTCCACGACGGCGCTGTGCAGCGAGTCGGACTTGTAGATCGGGGCGGTGCAACCCTCGACGTAGTGCACGTAGGAGCCCTCGTCGGCGATGATCAGCGTCCGCTCGAACTGGCCCATGTTCTCGGTGTTGATCCGGAAGTAGGCCTGCAGCGGGATGTCCACGTGCACGCCCGGCGGGACGTAGATGAACGACCCGCCTGACCACACCGCGGTGTTCAGCGCGGAGAACTTGTTGTCGCCCGCGGGGATCACGCTGGCGAAGTACTCCTTGAACAGGTCCTCGTGCTCGCGCAGCCCGGTGTCGGTGTCGACGAAGATGACGCCCTTCTCCTCCAGGTCCTCGCGGATCTGGTGGTAGACCACCTCGGACTCGTACTGGGCGGCGACCCCGGCGATGAGGCGCTGCTTCTCGGCCTCCGGGATGCCCAGCTTGTCGTACGTCGCCTTGATGTCCTCGGGCAGCTCCTCCCAGCTGGTGGCCTGCTTCTCGGTGGACTTCACGAAGTACTTGATGTTCTGGAAGTCGATGCCGGTCAGGTCGCTGCCCCAGCCCGGCATGGGCTTCTTGTCGAACAGGCGCAGCGCCTTGAGGCGGACGTCGAGCATCCACTGCGGCTCACCCTTGCGGGCGGAGATGTCCGAGACGACGTCGGTGGACAGGCCGCGGCGGGCGGTGGCGCCGGCGTCGTCCTTGTCGGCCCAGCCGTACTCGTAGCGCCCCAGGCCCTTCAGGCCTGGGTTGAGCTCCTCGATGTTGGTGGTCATCGGGTGGACCTTTCGTCGTGGTCGGGGGTCTGCGGGGGCGGTGCGTGGTCGGGGGCCGGTGGTGGGTCGGCCTCGGGCGGTGGGTCGGGAGGTGTGGCCCCGCCAGGTGCCTGCCGGGAGGACATCGCCCCCACCGGCACGAAGGTCGTGCACACGTGCTCGCCGTGGGCCAGGGTCGCCAGGCGCTGGACGTGGACGCCGAGCAGCCGCCCGAAGGCCGCCCGCTCGGCGTCGCAGAACTGCGGGAACTCGCTCGCGACCTGCTGCACCGGGCAGTGGCCCTGGCACAGCTGGACACCCGGCGCGGTGGTGCCGTCGGCCAGCACCACCGGGCGGCTGCTCGCGGCGTAGCCGTCCTGGGTCAGCACCTCGGCGAGGACGCGGGCGCGCGCCCCCGGGTCGTCGCCGGCGGCCCGCACCCGGTCGCGGTAGCGCTCCTCGAGGGCGGCGACGTGCTGGGTGGCGAAGGCCTCGACGGCGTGCTCGCCGACCTGCTCGTGCAGGAACCGCAGCGCCGACGTGGCGACGTCGTCGTAGCGCGCGTCCAGGGCCCGGTGCCCGGCGTCGGTGAGGACGTAGGCCCGAGCAGGTCGGCCCCGCCCGCGGGTGGCGCCGGCGGCGGCGTGGGCGGTGATCAGCCCGGCGCCCTCCAGGGCGTCCAGGTGGCGACGCACCGCGGTCGGGGTGATGTCGAGCATGTCGGCGAGCGACGCGGCCGTCACCGGCCCGTGCTCGGAGACGCCCTGCTGGACGCGGGCCCGGGTGCTGGACTCCACGGGCGAGGTGAGGGCGGACGGTCTCGTCATACGCCTGCTCCTCTCCGTGATCTGCGCTGCTCCGGGCGACGCGCAGGGCCTGCACCGATGATAAACGAAAGATCCGTGTTACCTAATTCCGGCCGGGCACCAGATCGCCGGCCGGTCGCCGTCGCTCAGCCCGTGCTGGGCGCCGCGCGCGTAGAGTGCCGTCCCGTGACGACTGTGGTGACCGCCCAGGGGCTGCGCAAGAGCTTCGGCTCGGTGCGCGCCGTCGACGACCTGACCTGGAGCGCCGAGCAGGGCGCCATCACCTGCGTGCTCGGGCCCAACGGCGCCGGCAAGACCACGACCATGGAGATCCTGGAGGGCCTCCAGCGCCCCGACCAGGGCGAGGCCCGGGTCCTCGGCACCGACCCCTGGGACGCCTCCGCCGAGCACCGCGCCCGGGTCGGCGTCATGCTCCAGGACGGCGGCCTGCCCAACGGCGCCAGGCCGGTCCGGCTGCTGCGGCACCTGTCCGCGCTGTATGCCGCTCCCCTGCCCGTGGACGACCTCGCCACCCGGCTCGGCATCGACCGCTTCGCGGGCACCACGGTGCGGCGCCTGTCCGGCGGCCAGAAGCAACGGGTCGCCCTCGCGGCCGCGCTGATCGGCGACCCGGAGGTCGTGTTCCTCGACGAGCCGACCGCGGGCCTGGACCCGCACGCCCGGCTCGACGTCTACGACCTGGTCCGCGAGACCCGCGACCGTGGCGTCGGCGTGGTGGTGACCACCCACTCCTTCGAGGAGGCCGACCGCCTCGCCGACCACCTGGTGGTGATCAGCGACGGCCGCGTCGTCGGCGCCGGCTCCCCGGCCGAGCTGTGCGCCGGCCGTCCCCTGGAGGACGTCTACTTCGAGCTCACCAGGAAGGTCCGCCGATGAGTGCCGCCGCCCCCGCAGCCGCTCGGATCAAGGCGCAGACGGCCTTCGACATCGGGACCTTCCTGCGCAACGGCGAGCAGACCCTCGTCTCCATCGTGCTGCCGGCCATGGCGCTCGTCGGCGGGGTGCTCGCGCCGTGGCCCGACCTCGGGGGCGGGCGACGCGTGGACGTGGTCACCCCGGGGGTGTTCGCCCTGGCCGTCCTGTCCTCCGGGTTCACCGGCCAGGCGATCCAGACCGGCTTCGACCGCAGGTACGGCGTGCTCCGGCTGCTCGGCGCCTCCCCCCTCGGCAAGACCGGGCTGGTCGTCTCCCGGGTGCTGGCGGTGATGGCCGTCCAGGTCATCCAGTTCGCGGTGCTCGGCGCCGTCGGGCTGGCGCTCGGCTGGCGCCCCGACGTCATCGGTGTCCTGCCCTTCCTCGTGTTCTGGCTGCTCGGGACCACGGCCTTCGTCGGCTTCGCGCTGCTCTTCGCGGGCACCCTGCGCGCGGAGGCCACCCTCGCCCTCGCCAACCTGGTGTGGGTGCTGATGCTCGGCGTCGGCGGCGTGCTCATCCCCGGCTCGCACCTGCCCCGCCCCTGGTCGACGCTGGTGTCCTACCTGCCGTCGGCGGCCCTGGGCGACGGCTTCCGGGCGGCCTTCGAGAGCCACGGGCTGCCGCTGCAGCCGCTGCTCGTCCTGCTGGTGTGGGCCGCGGTCTTCTGCGGTATGGCGGCACGGCTCTTCCGCTGGTCGGACTGACACCGCGCGCCGACGACGACGCTCACCCTGCGCAGCGGGGCGACGACCACCGGCCCATGACCGAGGACTAGGCTGAGGCGGTGAGCACGCCGACCACACCCGTCCGCCCGACCGACTCCCCCGCCGACGTGGTGCGCCCCCCGCGCGGGGCCCGCGACTGGCTGTGGATCGCGCTGACCGCCAACCTGGTCGGCAACGTGCTCATCATCCTCACCGGGGGGCTCGTGCGGCTCACCGGGTCCGGCCTCGGCTGCCCCACCTGGCCCCGGTGCACCCCGGACTCGCTCGTGCCCACCGGGCAGCAGGCCGAGGGCTTCCACAAGTTCATCGAGTTCGGCAACCGGATGATCACACCGCTCCTGGTGATCGTGGCGCTCGCGGTGTTCGTGCTGGCCGTCCTGCGCTGCTGGCGCACCCGGCGCCGGTTCGTCTGGGACTGCCTGGTGCCCCTGGTCTTCGTGCTCGTGCAGGCCGTGGTCGGCGGGATCATCGTGCTCGCCAGGCTCGACCCCAAGACGGTGTCGCCGCACTTCCTCATCTCGCTGTTCCTCGTCGCCAACGCGACCTACCTGCTCTACCGCTACCGTGAGGGCGACGCCCCCGCCGCGCCGCTCGTGCCGCGCGTCGTGCAGCGGCTGGCCTGGGCCGCCGTGGTGGTCGGCGCCGTCGTGTGCGTCCTCGGCACCGCGGTGACCGGATCCGGGCCGCACTCCGGCGACAGCCGGGAGAACGTCCGCTTCGGCTTCGACCCGCACGCCACCAGCTGGCTGCACGCCGACGCGGTGATGCTCTTCCTGGGGCTCACGGTCGCCCTGGTCGTCGCGTCGCGACTGGTGGACGTGCCGGCACCGTTCCGCCGGGTGTGGGACACCGTCCTCGGTGTCACGGTGCTCCAGGGCGTCATCGGCTACCTGCAGTACTTCACCGGCCGTCCGATCGGCGTGGTCGCCGTGCACCTGCTCGTCTCCGCGATCTTCACCGCCCTGCTCACCCAGGGGATCCTGACCGCACGACGCCGCTGACCCGCGCCCGTCGGGCGCCGCGACCAGGGCGCGACTCCGGAGGCCCGAAGGCCCACGCAACCAGGACGCGTAGCCTGCCTGCTCACCGCGCCCCAGGCGCTGCCGACGGCTAGCCTGGCGCCGTGACCGATGCCGTGCGCACGTTCCTGTCCGCCGCCGACCTCGTGACCAGACAGGCCCGCACGCTCACCGTCGAGCAGCTGGCCGCACCCTCGCCCTGCACCGGCTGGGACGCCCGCGACGTGCTGGTCCACGTCACCGGGACCCTGGCCAAGACACGGGTCATGCTGGCAGGCGGGGGGTATGCCGGCGCCCCGGCGTCCACCGCCGCCCCGGCGTCTACCGCCGCCAGGCCCACCCCGATGGCGGCGGTGCAGCTGTGGATCCGCGGCGTCGCGGCCACCCGGTGGGCGCTCGACGAGATCGCACCGGACGCGACCTTCGCCACCCCGCAGGGTCAGGTGCCGCTGCCCGCGGCGCTGGGGCTGGTGACGGCGGACTGCGCGGTGCACGCCTGGGACCTCGCCGCCACGGTCGGGCGTGATCTGGAGCTGCCGGCCGAGCTGGTCGACCACGTGAGCCGGATGGCGGCGTCGGTGCCCGAGGAGCAGCTGCGCGGCCGACTCTTCGCGCCCCCGGTTCCCGCCCCCGACGATGCCGGCCCCACCGAGGCGCTCATGGCCCACCTGGGCCGGATCCGCCCGGTCGCCCGCTGACAGGAGGGAGCCGCCGCCTCGCCGAGGTGGCGACGCGGCGGCCAGGGGGCGACGGGTCAGGACCCGAGCAGCGGGTAGTGCAGCAGCGGGTCGATCGCGACCGCCGTGAACAGCAAGGTCACGTAGGTGATCGAGTAGTGGAAGAGTCGCATCGGCTTCAGCGACGCCGTCGTCGCGTTGGCCGGGTCCTTGGCGCGAGCCAGGAGCTTGTAGGACTCCAGCAGGAACAGCCCGCCGGACAGGATCGCGGTGACCAGGTAGATCCAGCCCATGTCGGCCACCGGCACCAGCGCCAGCGAGATCACCGCCGTCGCCCAGGCGTAGCCCACGATCTGACGAGCGACCGCCGTGTCCTGACGGAGCACCGGGAGCATCGGGATGCCGGCCGCCGCGTACTGGTCCTTGAAGCGCATCGACAGCGGCCAGTAGTGCGGCGGCGTCCAGAAGAAGATCCACAGGAAGAGCACGAACGGCGCCCAGGACACGGACTCGGTCACGGCGGCCCACCCGATGAGGACGGGCATGCAGCCGGCGATGCCGCCCCACACGATGTTCTGGGAGGTCCGGCGCTTCAGCACCAGGGTGTAGAACACGACATACAGCAGGATCGCGCTGACCGACAGCGCCGCGGCCAGCCAGTTGACCAGCAGACCCAGCCACAGCGTCGACACGATCGTCAGCACGATCCCGAAGCGCATGGCTGCGGGCGGGCTGATCTCCCCGGTCACCAGCGGACGGTTCTCGGTGCGGGCCATGAGCCGGTCGATGTCCCGGTCGAGGTAGCAGTTGAGCGTGTTGGCCGCCCCGGCCGACAGGGAACCACCGATGAGGGTGTTGACGACGAGCCACAGGTCGGGCAGCCCGCGCTGGGCCAGGAACATCACCGGGAAGGTGGTGACCAGCAGCAGCTCGATGATCCGTGGCTTCGTCAGCGCCATGTAGTTCTTGACGGTGTAGGAGAAGCGCGAGGTGGGCACACCGGTCCGGTCACGGCGAGCGGTGCTCGGCTGCGTAGCTGTCACGGTGTCCTTCGATCGACGTGGGGCAGGCGCCCGAGAGGGTGTGTCGATCCTATCCCTTCGCCATGCCCGCAGCGACGTGGCGAGCACGCCGAGTGTTCCTGCGACGACGACTGGGGAGCGATCCGCAGGCGACGCCCGACCCGGATCCCGGTCGCGTGCGTCCGGATTGCGGAGGTGCCGGTTCGCCGGGCCGGAGGCTGGGTAGGGCGTGGAATAGGCTCCATGTGACTCCGACCACGTTAGGAAGTGTGACCACGTGAGCATCACCCCCCAGGCCAACGGCCGCCAGGTGTCCGACATGATCGCGGACCGGGCAGGCTGGACCGATCTCGACGTCCGCGCCGTGGACACCGCGCGCTGCCTCGCCGCCGACGCCGTGCAGAAGACCGGCAACGGCCACCCGGGGACGGCGATCAGCCTGGCGCCGGTCGCCTACCTGCTCTACCAGAACGTCATGCAGCACGACCCGGCCGACCCCCACTGGCTGGGCCGGGACCGGTTCGTGCTGTCCGCGGGCCACTCGAGCCTGACGCAGTACATCCAGCTGTACTTCTCCGGTCTGCTCGAGCTGGACGACATCAAGGCCCTGCGCACCTGGGGCTCCAAGACCCCCGGCCACCCCGAGGTCCACCACACCGACGGTGTCGACCTGACGACCGGCCCGCTCGGCTCCGGCGTCGCGACGGCGGTCGGCATGGCGATGGCCCAGCGTCGTCAGCGTGGGCTGCTGGACCCCGACGCCGCGCCCGGCGAGAGCGTCTTCGACCACCACGTGTACGTCATCGCCGGCGACGGCTGTCTGATGGAGGGCGTGGCCAGCGAGGCCTGCTCCCTGGCCGGCACCCAGCGGCTCGGCAACCTCACGCTGGTCTACGACCAGAACCAGATCTCCATCGAGGACGACACCGACATCTCCTTCTCCGAGGACGTGGCCAAGCGCTACGAGGCCTACGGCTGGGACGTCCGCGTCGTCGAGTGGCGCCGCCACCACGGCGTGCGCGACGAGGGCTACGTCGAGGACGTCGACGCGCTGCTGGCCGCGATCGAGGAGGGCAAGAAGGTCACCGACCGGCCCACCCTGGTCATGGTGCGCACCGTCATCGCCTGGCCCTGCCCGACCAAGCAGGGCTCCGGCAAGTCCCACGGGTCCGCCCTCGGCGACGACGAGATCAAGGGCCTCAAGGTGCGCCTCGGTCTCGACCCCGAGCAGACCTTCGAGGTCACCCCGGAGGTCGAGCAGCACGTGCGCCAGGTCCGCGACCGCGGCGCCGAGGCGCACCGGGCCTGGGACGAGCGCCTCGCCGCGTGGCGGACGGCCCACCCCGACAAGGGCGCCCTGCTGGACCGGCTCTCCGCGCGCGAGCTGCCGGAAGGCTTCACCGAAGCCTTCCCGACGTTCACCCCCGACGACAAGGGCCTGGCGACCCGCGCCGCCTCCGGCACGGTGCTCGCCGCGCTGGCCGAGGTCATGCCCGAGCTGTGGGGCGGCTCCGCCGACCTGGCCGAGTCCAACAACACCACCATGTCCGGCCAGCCGTCCTTCCTGCCCGCGGACCGGCAGACCCAGGAGTGGCAGGGCGGCCCCTACGGTCGCACCCTGCACTTCGGCGTCCGGGAGAACGCCATGGGCATGGCGCTCAACGGCATCTGCCTGGAGGGTCTGACCCGGGCGTACGGCGGCACCTTCCTCGTGTTCTCCGACTACATGCGGCCCGCGGTCCGCCTGGCGGCGATCCAGGAGGTCGACTCGGTCTTCGTGTGGACGCACGACTCGATCGGCCTCGGCGAGGACGGCCCCACCCACCAGCCCATCGAGCACCTCGCCTCGCTGCGCGCCATGCCCAACCTGGACGTCGTGCGCCCGGCGGACGCCAACGAGACCGCCCACGTCTGGAAGCGCATCCTCGAGGGCCACGACACGCCGACCGGGCTGGCGCTGTCCCGCCAGGCCCTACCGATCCTCGACCCCGGCACGGTCACGGCCGAGAAGGTGGCCAAGGGTGCCTACGTGCTGGTCGAGAGCTCCTCGCCCACGCCGCAGGTGATCTTGATGGCCACCGGCTCGGAGGTCGCGCTGGCCGTCGAGTCCGCCAAGGAGCTCGAGGGCCGGGGCATCGCCACCCGCGTCGTCTCCATGCCCTGCCTGGAGTGGTTCGCCCGCCAGGACGAGGCCTACCGCGAGTCGGTGCTGCCCAGCGCGGTCAAGGCCCGGGTGAGCATCGAGGCCGGCTCGTCCATGGGCTGGCGCGACTACGTCGGCGACGCCGGCCGGATCATCGCCATCGACCACTTCGGCGCCTCCGCCGACGCCGCGACGCTGTTCCGCGAGTTCGGCTTCACCAGCGACAAGGTCGTCGAGGCCGCGCAGGAGTCCCTGGCCGCCGCCCGCGGGCACGCCGCCCCCGGTGACACCGCCCCGGCGTACGCCACCTCCGACCCCGGCTTCGAGAGCTCGGCCCCGGCCGAGCGTGAGGAGAAGAACTGATGACCACCACGAACCTCCAGGACCTCGCCGCCGCCGGCGTCTCCGTCTGGCTGGACGACCTGTCCCGCGAGCGGCTCGAGTCCGGCAACCTCGCCGCGATGGTCCAGGACCACGGCGTCGTCGGCGTCACGACCAACCCGTCGATCTTCGCCGCGGCCCTGGCCAACGGCGAGCGCTACACCGAGCAGGTCGTCGAGCTCAAGGGCCAGGGCGCGGACGTGGAGCGGGCGGTCTTCGCGCTCACCACCACCGACGTGCAGCGGGCCTGCGACGTGATGATGCCGGTCCACAAGCGGACCAAGGGCGTCGACGGCCGCGTCTCGATCGAGGTCGACCCCCGGCTGGCTCGCGACGCCGAGCGCACCGTCGAGGTCGCCAAGGAGCTCGTCGCCACGGTCGATCGGCCCAACGTCATGATCAAGATCCCGGCCACCGTGGAGGCGCTGCCCGCCATCAGCCGCGTGCTGGCGGAAGGGATCTCGGTCAACGTCACGCTGATCTTCAGCCTGGACCGCTATCGCGCCGTGATGAACGCCTTCCTGACCGGTATCGAGCAGGCCCGTGAGGCGGGCGAGGACCTGTCCAGGATCCACTCGGTCGCGTCCTTCTTCGTCTCGCGCGTGGACACCGAGATCGACAAGCGCCTGGACGCCCTCGGCACCGACGAGGCCAAGGCCCTCAAGGGACAGGCCGGCATCGCCAACGCGCGCCTGGCCTACCACGCCTGGCAGGAGCAGTTCGCGACCCCGCGGTGGGCCAACCTCGCCGACGACGGCGCCAACGCCCAGCGCCCGCTGTGGGCCTCCACGGGCGTCAAGGACCCGGCCTACCCCGACACGATGTACGTCGACCAGCTCGTCGCCCCGCAGGTCGTCAACACCATGCCGGAGAAGACCCTCGAGGCGACGGCCGACCACGGCCGGATCACCGGTGACACCATCACCGGGCACATCGAGGAGTCCGAGGCGGTCATGGATGCCCTGGAGCGCCAGGGCATCTCCTACGACGAGGTCGTCGACCTGCTCGAGCGCGAGGGCGTGGAGAAGTTCGAGAAGTCCTGGGAGGAGCTCCTGGCCACCGTCCAGGGCGAGCTCGACAAGCACTGACCCCCGCCATACCTCCTGCCGGGGCCCGGTCGTCCGCACCCGCGGTCGGCCGGGCCTCGGCCGTGCTCCCGGACGCCCGGTGTCAGACCCGGGCAGCGGGGTATGTGCTCGGCTACCGTGGTGCCGGATCCGCCGCGTCGAATGGAGAACGAGTTGAGCCCCACCCGAGTCACGGCCGAGCACAACCCCCTGCGCGATCCACGGGACAAGCGCCTGCCCCAGATCGCCGGTCCCTGCGCCCTCGTGCTCTTCGGCGTCACCGGTGACCTCTCCCGCAAGAAGGTCATGCCGGCGATCTACGACCTCGCCAACCGCGGGCTGCTGCCCCCGGGCTTCTCGCTCGTCGGCTTCGCACGCCGCGACTGGGCCGACCAGGACTTCGGCCAGATCGTGCACGACGCGGTCAAGGAGCACGCCCGCACCCCCTTCCGCGAGTCGACCTGGGAGCAGCTCGCCGAGGGTTTCCGCTTCGTGCCCGGCACCTTCGACGACGACGAGGCCTTCGACCTGCTCGCCGCGACCGTGGAGGAGCTGCACCGGGACCGCGGCACCGGCGGCAACGTCGCGTTCTACCTGTCGATCCCGCCGGGCTTCTTCGGCACGGTCTGCCAGCAGCTGGAGCGCTCCGGTCTCGCCCACGCCGGTGACGGCGAGTGGCGCCGCGTGGTGATCGAGAAGCCCTTCGGTCACGACCTGGAGTCTGCCCGGGAGCTCAACGCCATCGTCGAGGGCGTCTTCCCCGAGGAGTCCGTGTTCCGCATCGACCACTACCTCGGCAAGGAGACCGTCCAGAACCTCCTGGCGCTGCGCTTCGCCAACGAGATGTTCGAGCCGATCTGGAACGCCAACCACATCGATCACGTGCAGATCACCATGGCCGAGGACATCGGCGTGGCCGGTCGGGCGAGCTACTACGACGGGATCGGCGCCGCCCGCGACGTCATCCAGAACCACCTGCTCCAGCTGCTCGCCCTGACCGCGATGGAGGAGCCGATCTCGTTCACCGCGGAGCAGCTGCGCGCCGAGAAGGAGAAGGTGCTGGCCTCGGTGACCCTGTGCGAGGACCTGGACGCCACGACCGCGCGCGGGCAGTATGCCGCCGGCTGGCAGGGCTCGGAGAAGGTCAGGGGCTTCCTGGAGGAGGACGGGATGAAGCCCGGCTCCACCACCGAGACCTATGCCGCGGTCAAGGTCCACGTGGACACCCGCCGTTGGGCGGGGGTGCCGTTCTACCTGCGCACCGGCAAGCGGCTGGGCAAGCGGGTGTCGGAGATCGCCGTGGTCTTCAAGCGCGCGCCGCACCTGCCGTTCACCGAGAGCCAGACCGAGGAGCTCGGGCAGAACGCCGTCGTGATCCGGGTCCAGCCGGACGAGGGCGTCACCCTGCGCTTCGGGTCAAAGGTGCCGGGCGGCCGCATGGAGGTCCGGGACGTGACCATGGACTTCGCCTACGGGTCGGCCTTCACCGAGAAGTCGCCCGAGGCCTACGAGCGACTCATCCTCGACGTGCTGCTCGGCGCGCCGTCGATGTTCCCCCGCACCCGGGAGGTGGAGCTGTCCTGGCAGATCCTGGACCCGGTGGAGCGGCACTGGGCCCGGAAGGGCGCCCCCGCGCCCTACACCAGCGGGTCCTGGGGGCCCGCGAGCGCTGACGAGATGATGGCCCGCGACGGCCGCGAGTGGAGGATGCCGTGATCATCGACCTGCCCGACACCTCGACCTCGGCGCTGACCAAGAGGCTGATCTCGCTGCGGGAGGAGGGCGGCGCCATCGCCCTGTCCCGCGTCCTCACCCTCGTCATCGACGTCGACGAGGACCGGGCCGAGGACGCGATCGCCTCGGCCATCACCGCCTCGCACGAGCACCCCTGTCGCATCGTGGCGCTCGTGCACGCCGGGAGGCGGGGGGCGTCCCGCGTCGACGGACAGATCCGCGTCGGTGGCGACGCCGCGGCCTCCGAGGTCATCGTCATGAGGCTGCACGGCGAGGTCGACGCGCAGGGTCACGCCCTGGTGCTCCCGCTGCTGCTCGCCGACTCCCCTGTCGTGGGCTGGTGGCCCGGGGAGGCACCCGAGGACCTGGCCGCGGACCCGGTGGGCGAGCTGTGCCACCGCCGGATCAGCGACTCCGCCGTGGCCAAGGATCCTTATGCCGAGCTCCAGCGCCGGGCGAAGAACTACTCCGACGGGGACACCGACCTGGCCTGGGCCCGGATCACCACCTGGCGCGCGCTGCTGGCCGCGGCGCTCGACGTGCGGCCCTACGAGACCATCACCGGGGCCGTCGTGTCGGGCGGGGTGGACTCCTCCGCGACCGACCTGCTGGCCGCGTGGCTGGCGCAGGCGCTGGACGTCCCCGTGACCCGGGCCCGGACCCCTGCCGGGTCGGGACTCATCTCGGTGCGCCTGGATCGCCCGAGCGGGCCGCTGGACCTGGTGCGTCCTGAAGGGACCACGCTGGCCACGCTGTCGCACCCGCTGCAGCCGGTGCGTCGGATCGAGCTGAAGCGGCGCTCGGACGCCGACTGCCTCACCGACGAGCTGCGGCGCCTGGACGCCGACGAGGTCTTCGAGGAGGCTCTGGTCAAGGGCCTGGCCAAGGTCCACAGCCGGGACGCGACCTCCAGCCGGCTGATCAAGGCGGGCAAGGCGCCCTCCCCCGAGGAGTCCCGCCGGCTGGCCGCGAAGATCGGACGGACGCGCACCACCTCCAGCGACATGGTGACGATCGACGAGGAGGCGGCGACCGTGCACGCCACCGACAAGGCACCGGACCCGCACACCGCGCGCCGGGCCCAGCAGCAGAAGCGGCTGGGGACCAAGATCACCGACGACGTGCCGACCGTCGAGGTCGTCCACGCCGACGGTGCCGACGGCAAGGGCGGGGACGGCCGGGGTCGCAGGTCGGCCGGCGAGGGCGCGTCGGCCAGGTCCTCCCGCAAGGGCACGTCATGACGGCCGCGCAGGTCGTCGTACACCCGGACAGGTCCACCCTCGCCGCGGCGGTCGCGGCCCGGCTCGTCACCACCCTCACCGATGCCCAGTCCCGGCACGGGGAGGTCCACGTGGTGCTCACGGGCGGGTCCATGGGCACGGCCTCCATGGAGGCGTTGGTCGCGTCGCCCGCGGTCACCGCCGTCGCCTGGGAGCTGGTGCACCTGTGGTGGGGCGACGAGCGCTTCGTCGAGCGCGCATCGGCGGACCGCAACGCCGAGCAGGCCCGTCAGGCGGGACTCGGCCGGCTGCACGACCTGGGGCTGCCCGAGGGCAACGTCCACGAGCTGCCGGCCCTGGACGACGGTCTGGACCTCGAGCCTGCAGCGCAGCGGTATGCCGGGGAGCTGGCGCGGGTCGCCCAGGAGTCGTCCGCACCCGGTGCGGACGGGCTGGCCCTCGGCCGGCCGGGACGGGACGGGCTGCCGGCCTTCGACGTGGTGATGCTGGGGGTCGGTCCGGACGCCCACGTCGCGAGCCTGTTCCCCGGGCAGGCGACGCTCGGCGTCACCGACCGGACGGTCGTGGCCGAGCCGGACGCGCCGAAGCCTCCGCCCGCGCGCCTCTCATTGTCCTTGCCTGCCCTGTGCACCGCGGACGAGGTGTGGCTGCTGGTGGCCGGTGAGGACAAGGCCGACGCGGTGGCGACCGCGCTCGGGGGCGCGGGCGTCGTGGAGGCGCCCGCCGCCGGGGTCCAGGGTCGGCGCCGCACCCTGTGGCTGCTCGACGAGGACGCGGCGAGCCGGCTGGTCTGAGCCGGCTCGGACCGACGGCCAGGGGCCGACCACCGGTGCTCACCGGTGGTCGGCCCCTTGTCGTGGCTGGTCGTGGCCGCCGCAGGTCGCGTGCCCTCCCGGGCCCGCTCAGCGGAAGAGCCGACGCCCCGCGCGCAGCGCCTGGAGCGCCTCCTCGAGCAACGCCTCACCCTCGGCCTCGCTGCGCCGCTCCTTCACGTACGCCAGGTGCGTCTTGTAGGGCTCGTTGCGTCGCGCCGCCGGGGGGTCGTCCCGGTCCACCCCTGCGGGCAGTCCGCAACGCCGGCACTCCCACTCGACCGGGACGTCGGAGCGTGCCTCCTCCGCGAAGGCCATCGTCGTCTCGTGACCGTTGGCGCACCAGTAGCTCATGACCAGTCGTGGCGCTGCCTCACCTCGCTCGGTCTCCCCCATCGGACCGGACCCGATCCGGCTGCCCTTGATGGCACTCCCACCCACCGACATGACTACTCCTCTGACTACCGGACCCGACCTTCTGCAGGCCCGGGGCGGGCGCTGGTGCCCGCGTGATGTGACGAGTCCCCCCGGGGCTCGTGGACGGGCGGTCGTCCCCGATCGAGGACGACCGCCTCAGGCGCCGAAGCGCTGCAGCAGCCCGAGGGCCACGACGCAGACGAACCAGACCACGGCCACCGCGATGGTGAACCGGTCGAGGTTGCGCTCGGCGACGCTGGAACCGCCCAGCGTGTTGGAGACGCCGCCGCCGAACATGTCGGACATGCCACCGCCCTTGCCCTTGTGGAGCAGGATGAGCAGGGTCAGGAACAGGCTGCCGAGGACGAGCACGACCTCGAGGACGATCTTGACAACGGACATGTGACAACCATCTGTCGAGGCGGCTGGGCCGCCGGGGGCGGGTGGGCGTCCACGCGCGGCACGGCGCAGGTGGGCAGTCTACTGCCCCAGGGAGTGCACCAGCTCGACCACCCGCGTCAGCACCGACGGGTCGGTGGCGGGCAGGACCCCGTGGCCCAGGTTGAAGACGTGCCCGGGCGCCTGCCGCCCCTCGTCGACGATCCGGCGCACCTCGCGCTCCAGCACCTCCCAGGGCGCGAACAGCAGCGCCGGGTCGAGGTTTCCCTGCACGGCGTACGACGGACCGAGGCGGTCCACGGCGTCGAGCAGGCTCACGCGGTAGTCGACGCCCACGACGTCGGCCCCCGCCTCTCCCATCAGGTGCAGCAGCTCGCCGGTCCCCACGCCGAAGTGGATGCGCGGCGCGTCGGTGGCCTCGGCGACCATCGCCAGCGCCCGCCGCGAGTGCTCCTGCACGCTGGACGCGTAGACGCGGCGCGGCAGGGCGCCGACCCAGGAGTCGAACAGCTGCACCGCGCTGGCGCCGGCCTGGGCCTGGATCGCCATGTAGGTCCCGGCGATCTGCGCCAGCCGGTCGCACAGGTCGTGCCACAGCAGCGGGTCGCCGTACATCATCGCCTTGGTGCGCTCGTGCGACTTCGAGGGCCCGCCCTCGACGAGGTAGGACGCGAGCGTGAACGGCGCTCCTGCGAACCCGATGAGCGGGGTGTCGCCCAGCTCGGCGACGGTCTGGCGCACCGCCTCGACCACGTAGGGGACGTGCTCGGGGGTCAGGGCCGGGAGCCGGTCCAGGTCGGCGCGGGTGCGGAAGGGCTCGGCGACGACGGGCCCGACGCCCGCGACGAGGTCCACGTCGACGCCCACGGCGGCCAGCGGGACGACGATGTCGCTGAAGAAGATCGCTGCGTCGACGCCGTGACGGCGTACCGGCTGCAGGGTGATCTCGGTCGTCAGCTCGGGGTTGCGGCAGGCCTCGAACATCGTCGTGCCCTCGCGGACCGCGCGGTACTCCGGCAGGGAGCGTCCCGCCTGACGCATGAACCACACGGGCGGTCGCGGCACGGCCTGACGGCGGGCGGCGCGGACGAGGAGGCTGTCGGCGAGAGGGCTGGCGTTCACGGGGTCGATCCTCCCACGTCGGACCGGGCCGTCGGCGCGCCGCGCGGTCGGGGGACGCACCGTTGCATAGCCTCGGCTGGTGGCCGACCGACGTGTGACCGACGACAGCTCCAGGCAGTTCGAGGAGGCCCTCGTCTCGGTTCGCGCCGCGCGGCATCGTCCGCAGATCGTGCTCGAGGAGGTGCCGGCTCCCGGGCGACTGGCTCCCCACTCCCTGGCGCTGGCCGCCGACGTGGTGGCGGACCCCCAGGACGACGCGGAGCTGGCGAGCGGTCGCTTCGTCGTGCTGTTCGACCCCGCGGCCCCGGAGCCCTGGGGCGGCTGCTGGCGGGTCGTGACCTACGCGCGGGCGGCGATGGAGCCCGAGGTGGCCGCCGACCCGGCCCTGGGCGGCGCCGGGTGGTCCTGGCTGCAGGACGGGCTCGAGCGGGCGGGCGTGGGGGTGACGGCGCTCGCGGGCACGGTCACCCGCATCGTCAGCGAGAAGTTCGGCGAGCTGGCGCAGGACGAGGCCGCCGTGGAGATGGAGATCCGGGCCTCCTGGACCGCCCTCGAAGGGGACCTCGGAGCCCACCTGTCGGCCTGGTGCGAGGTGCTCTGCACGCTCGGCGGACTGCCCCCGCTCCCCGACGGTGTAGCGGTGCTCGCGTCGCGTCGCCAAGGGTGACCCAACTTCGATCAATCTCACCCGTTCGGCACTAGCCTTGCTCTACAGTTCTCTTGCTGGTCGTGAGACGTTCTCCGACCGCTGACTTCGGAGGAGAGGCCATGACTGTGCTGCCCAAGAACGCTCGCATGCAGCGGCCGCAGCCCATCAGCGCGATGGTGATCTCCGCCGGACCGCACACCGGTGCCATGGTGCGCCGCGCGCTGGGCCGGATCACCGAGGGCCACATCATCGAGGCACCCACCATCGAGCGCGCCCGGATCGTGGCCAGAGAGGTCCCGGCCGGTGAGTTCTGCATCGCGGACCTGACCCTGCCCGACGGTTCCGGCATACCTCTCCTGCACGAGCTGCGGGCGCGCGGCTGGCGTCGCACGATCGTGCTGTCCGACTCCGAGGACCCGATCTACGTGCGGGGCGCGCTGAAGACCGGGGTCCGCGCCTACATCCGCACCGGCGGCCAGGCTCCCTCCGGCCCGGGCACCCGCGGCGCGGGCAACGAGCAGTTCTCCGCCCGCGAGGTGGAGGTGCTGCAGCTGGTGTCCCAGGGCAAGACCAACAAGGAGGTCGGCGCGTCCCTGGGGCTGTCGGCCCTGACGGTGAAGAGTCACCTCGCGCGGATCGCCCGCAAGCTCGGCACGGGTGACCGGGCGGCGATGACGTACACCGCGCTGCGCCGCGGACTGATCTCCTGACCCGGGAGGGATAGGTTGGTCGCCGTGACTGACCTGACCAGCGCAGACCCCGAGACCCCGCACGCCCCGACCGACGCGCCCGAGCCCCGGCTCGTCGACGCCCCGGCGGAGCCGCTGCGTCCGGTCGTCGAGGACGAGCGGACGCTGCGCGAGCTCGTCGCCTCGGTGGCGGCCGGCTCCGGTCCCGTCGCGTTGGACGCCGAGCGTGCGTCGGGCTTCCGCTACGGTCAGAAGGCCTACCTTGTCCAGCTGCGCCGCGCCGGGTCCGGCACCTGGCTGATCGACCCCGTCATGTGCCCGGACCTGTCCGAGCTGCAAGAGGTCGTGGCCGACGTCGAGTGGGTGCTGCACGCCGCCTCCCAGGATCTGCCGTGCCTCGCCGAGCTCGGGCTGCACCCGCGCACCCTCTTCGACACCGAGCTGGGGTCCCGGCTGGCCGGGCGCCCGCGCGTCGGGCTCGCGGCGGCGATGGAGCACTACCTCGGCGTCACCCTGGCCAAGGAGCATAGTGCCCAGGACTGGTCGACCAGGCCGCTCCCGCGCCCCTGGCTGCTGTATGCCGCGCTGGACGTGGAGCTGCTCGTCGAGCTGCGCGACGCGGTCGCGGCCGACCTGGCCGAGCAGGGCAAGGCGGGGTGGGCCGCCCAGGAGTTCGAGGCCCTGACCCACTTCCGTGGTCCGCAGATGAAGGTGGACCCCTGGCGCAAGACGTCAGGCCTGCACAAGGTGCGCACCCGCCGGGGTCTGGCCGTGGTCCGCGAGCTGTGGCTGACGCGGGACGCCATCGCCCAGGAGCGCGACTGCTCCCCCGGCCGGGTCCTGCCCGACTCCTCGCTGCTGGAGCTCGCCCTGCCCTCCGGCGACCGCCCCCGCCAGCCGCGCTCGGTCGCCCGCAACCCCCAACCCTGGCTGGCGGCCATCGACCGGGCCATGACGATCCCCGAGGAGGACCTCCCGGCCTACCACCTGCCTGCCGAGGGGCCGCCGCCCCAGCGCGCCTGGGCCGACAAGGACCCCGTGGCCGCCGCCCGGCTCGTCGCCGTCAAGGAGCAGGTGGCCGCCCTCGGCGAGCAGGTCCACGTCCCCGCCGAGAACCTCCTCACCCCCGACACCCTGCGCCGCGTCGTCTGGGCGCCGCCGGTCGACGAGTCCGCCGAGGGCTTCGCCGAGATCATGCTCGACCTCGGGGCCCGCCCCTGGCAGGCCTCCCTCGTCTCCCCCGTCGTCGCCCGCGTCGCGCAGGAGCACCCCTACCCGCACCGGTGAACCGGTCCTGCGGTGACGTCCGGCACACCTCAGCGTGCCCGACCGGTCACGGGCTGACAGCCTGATTACCGACCGGTAACCTCGCAACGTCCAACCCCACCCACCGGGAGGCTCCTGTGCCCCGCACCCTGCACGAGGTCGTCTTCGTCGACGGCGTCCGCACCCCCTTCGGACGGGCCGGCGACAAGGGCATGTATGCCCAGACCCGCGCCGACGACCTGGTCGTGGCCTGCATCCGCGAGCTGGTCCGACGCAACCCCGACCTGCCCACCGAGCGCATCGGCGACGTCGCCGTGGCCGCCACCACCCAGATCGGCGACCAGGGCCTGACCCTGGGACGCATGGCCGCGCTCCTGTCCGGCCTGCCCACCACCGTCCCCGGTTACTCCGTGGACCGGATGTGCGCCGGTGCCCTGACCGCGGTCGCCTCGTCCGCGGGCTCGATCGCGATGGGCGTCAACGACGTCGTGGTCGCGGCCGGCGTCGAGCACATGGGTCGCCATCCCATGGGTGAGGGGGTCGACCCCAACCCGCGCATCGTGTCCGAGCGTCTCGTCGACGAGTCTGCCCTGGTGATGGGCCAGACGGCGGAGAACCTCCACGACCGCTTCCCTTCGCTGACCAGGGAGCGCAGCGACGCCTTCGCGGTGGGGTCGCAGCGCAAGCTCGCCGCGGCCTACGAGGCCGGCCAGGTCCAGGCCGACCTGGTGCCCGTCGCCATCCGCTCGGCCGAGCAGGGCTGGGGTCTGGCCACGGCCGACGAGCCGCCGCGACCCGGCGTCACGATGGCGGACCTGGCAACCCTCAGGACCCCCTTCCGCCCGCACGGCAAGGTCACCCCCGGCAACGCCGCCGGCCTCAACGACGGCGCCACCGCCTGCCTGCTGGCCTCCGAGGCCGCCGCGACCGAGCTCGGCCTGCCCGTCAGGATGCGGCTCGTGACCTACTCCTTCGTGGGCGTGGAGCCCGAGGTCATGGGCTACGGCCCGGTCCCCGCGGCCGAGAAGGCGCTCGCCCAGGCCGGGTTGTCCATCGAGGACATCGGCCTGTTCGAGCTCAACGAGGCCTTCGCCGTCCAGGTGCTGGCCTTCCTGGAGCACTTCGGGATCGCCGACGACGACGAGCGGGTCAACCCGTGGGGCGGCGCCATCGCGACCGGACACCCCCTCGCCTCCTCCGGCATACGGCTGATGAACCAGCTGGCAGCGCACTTCGCCGCGCGCCCGGACGTGCGCTACGGCATGACCGCCATGTGCATCGGCATCGGCATGGGCGTGGCCATGATCTGGGAGAACCCGCACCACGCCGACTACACCCCGTCCACCTCCACCGGCGAGGAGACCGCCCGATGAGCGACCAGACCACCATCGACCAGCTGCTGACGGCCTTCGCGGACGAGGTCGTCACCCACGCCCTCGCCCGTGACGTCACCCTGCCCGCGGGCGGCGGGACGCTGGTCCTGATCACCCTCGACAACGGCCACGACCACACCCGGCCCAGCACCATGGGTCCCCGCGGCCTGCTGGAGCTGCGCGGGGCGCTGGACCGGTGCGCCGAGCGCGCCCGGGCGGGTGAGATCGCCGCCGTCGCCGTGACCGGCAAGCCCTTCGTGTTCGCCGTGGGCGCGGACCTCACCGGGGTCGCCGAGGTGCAGCAGCGCGAGCAGGCCGTCGCCATCGGCGCGCTGGGGCACGAGGTCTTCGGGCGCCTCGCCCGGCTCGGCGTGCCGTCCTTCGCCTTCGTCAACGGCGCGGCCATGGGCGGCGGCGTGGAGATCGCCCTGTCCTGCGACTACCGCACCGTGGCCCGCTCGGTGCCCGCCGTCGCCCTCCCGGAGGTCTTCCTCGGGCTGGTCCCCGGCTGGGGCGGCTGCTGGCTGCTGCCCAACCTGATCGGCCTGGAGGGCGCCCTCAAGGTCGTCGTGGACAATCCCCTGGGCAACAACAAGATGCTCACGGGCGTGGAGGCCGCCCGGCTCGGGATCGTCGACGCCGTCCTGGACGACGCCGACTTCCTCGCCGAGTCGGTCCGCTGGGCCGCGTCGGTGCTCGACGGCTCGACGACCGTGCAGCGTCCGGAGGTGGACCGGGACGAGCAGCGCTGGGAGGCGGGGATCGCCGCCGCGCGCCAGGCAGTCGCCCGGCGCACCGGGGGCAGCTCCCGCTCCGCCACGACCGCGCTCGACCTGCTGTCCGCCGCGCGCACGAGCAGCCGCGAGCAGGGCTTCGCCGCCGAGGACCAGGCCCTCGGCGACCTGCTGATGAGCGACGAGCTGCGGGCCGGGCTCTATGCCTTCGACCTGGTGCAGAAGCGCGCCAGACGACCCGCCGGGGCGCCCGACGAGGCGCTCGCCCGCACGGTCACCAAGGTGGGCGTCGTGGGCGCCGGCCTGATGGCCAGCCAGCTGGTCCTGCTGATCGTGCGTCAGCTCAAGGTGCCCGTCGTGATGACCGACCTGGACCAGCAGCGCGTCGACCAAGGCGTCGCCTGGGTCCACGGCGAGCTCGACGCCCTCGCCGCCAAGGGGCGGATCGGCGCCGACCAGCTCACCCGGCTCAAGGCGCTCGTGACCGGCGACACCGCCAAGGACACGATGGCCGACGCCGACCTGGTGATCGAGGCGGTCTTCGAGCAGATGGGGGTCAAGAAGCAGGTCTGGGCCGAGGTGGAGGCGGTCGTCTCCCCGGAGTGCGTGCTCGCGTCCAACACCTCCTCGCTGTCGATCACGCAGATGGCCGCGGACCTGCGGCATCCCGAGCGGGTCGTCGGCCTGCACTTCTTCAACCCCGTCGCGGTGATGCCGCTGCTCGAGGTGATCAGGGGCGAGCGCACCGACGACGCGACGCTGGCCACGGCCCTCGCGGTCGGCAAGCGCCTGCGCAAGACCACCGTGCTGTGCACCGACTCCCCGTCGTTCGTCGTCAACCGTCTCCTCGGGCGCTTCATGTCCGACATGGCTCGGATCGTGGACGAGGGGACCCCGATCGACGTGGCTGACCAGGGCTTCGCGGGCATCGCGCCGATGCCGCCCTTCGTCCTCATGGGGCTGGTGGGTCCGGCGATCGCGCTGCACAACAACGAGACCCTGGGCCGGGCCTTCCCGGATCGCTTCTACGTCTCGCCCAACCTGCAGCGCGTCGTCGCGGCCGGCAAGCGGAGCTACTACACCACGGTCGACGGCCGCACCGTCCTCGACCCCGAGGTCGTGGCGCTGCACGAGCTGCCCGCGGAACCGGTGGTCCTCACTCCTGAGCAGGTCCGAGATCGGGTGCTGTCCGGCCTGGCCGAGGAGGCGCGGATCATGCTGGACGACGGGGTGGTCTCGGCGCCCATGGACCTGGACCTGGCGATGATCACCGGCGCCGGCTTCCAGTTCTGGAACGGCGGGCTCACTCCCCTGCTCGACCGCAGCGGGGTCGCCGAGCGCGTCGCCGGGAGGCGTTTCCTGCCGCAGGGTGTGGCTGACGCCTCGCACTGAGTAGTCCCAGATATCGACTCAGAGTAGTCTTCGATAGGCCCCGCGTACTCCTTTAGGCAGACGCGGGGCCTGTCGCATGTCACCGCCCGGAGTCACTCGCGTGCTGACCTACGATGGGCCACATGACTGATGGCTACCTCCGCCGCATCGGCACGCTCGTCCACGAGGCTCGCGTCCGACGTGGTCTTACCACTCGCGAGCTGGCGAGCAAGGTCGGGATGACCGAGCAGGACATCGAGCAGATCGAGAGCGGTCAGCACGACCTCAGCCTCGAGGTGCTGGCGGCGCTGGGCAAGGAGCTGGAGGCGGAGTTCGTGTCGATGGGTCACTCCGGCCCGCAGCACCTGCGCATCGAGGGTGGCCGCCGCCTCAGCGGCTCGATCGACGTCCGCACCTCCAAGAACGCCGCCGTCGCCACCCTGTGCGCCGCCCTGCTCAACAAGGGCACCACCACCCTGCGCAACCTCGCCAAGATCGAGGAGGTCGCCCGCATCCTGGAGGTGCTCAACTCCATCGGCGTGCAGACCGAGTGGATCGACGGCGGCAACGACCTGCGCATCACTCCCCCGGCTCGTCTCGCGCTGGACGCGATGGACGAGGCCGCTGCCAAGCGCACGCGCACGATCATCATGTTCCTCGGGCCGCTGCTGCACGAGTTCGACGGTTTCTCCCTGCCGTATGCCGGCGGCTGCGACCTCGGCACCCGCACCGTGGAGCCGCACCTGATCGCCCTGCGTCACTTCGGCCTGGACGTGGAGGCGACGGCCGGGGCCTACCAGGCGCGCGTCACCGCCGACCAGTGGCCCACCAAGGCCATCGTGCTCACCGAGCGCGGGGACACCGTGACCGAGAACGTCCTCATGGCGGCCGCCCGCCACGAGGGCACCACCGTCATCCGCAACGCCTCGCCCAACTACATGGTCCAGGACCTGTGCTTCTTCCTGCAGGAGCTGGGGGTGCAGATCGACGGGATCGGCTCCACGACCCTGACCGTCCGGGGCGTGCGCGAGATCGACCGCGAGGTGGAGTACTTCCCCTCGGAGGACCCGATCGAGGCGATGTCGCTGCTCGCCGCAGGCGTGGTCACCGGATCGCAGATCACCATCCGCCGGGTGCCGATCGAGTTCATGGAGATCGAGCTCGCCACCCTGGAGACCATGGGGATGCAGTACTCCCTCTCCGAGGAGTACCTCTCGGCCAACGGGAAGACCCGGCTGGTGGACCTGACGCACATCCCCGGCCCGCTGGTCGCGCCCCGGGACAAGATCCATCCCCTGCCGTTCCCGGGGCTGAACATCGACAACCTTCCCTTCTTCGCCCTCATCGCGGCGACGGCCGAGGGCACGACGATGATCCACGACTGGGTCTACGAGAACCGGGCGATCTACCTCACCGAGCTGACCCGGGTGGGCGGCCACGTCCAGCTCCTCGACCCGCACCGCGTCATGCTCACCGGACCCACCCGCTGGCGTCCGGCCGAGGTCGTGTGCCCGCCGGCCCTGCGCCCGGCCGTGGTGGTGCTGCTCGCCATGCTGGCCGCTCCGGGCACCTCGGTGCTGCGCAACGTCTACGTCATCAACCGTGGCTACGAGGAGCTCGCCGAGCGCCTCACCGCCCTGGGCGCCGGGGTCAGCACCTTCCGGGACATCTGACCGTCCCGGGCCCGGATGGGGCAAGATCTGACGGGGGTGGCGCGGAACGCGCGCCAGCCCCGTCAGCGTCTGCTCGTCGACCCCTGTCTGCACCACCCCTCGGAGGACCTCTCATGGCCGGCGGACTCGCTGCCCTGCTCGACGACATCGCCACCATGGCCAAGCTCGCCGCCGCCTCGGTCGACGACGTGGGCGTGGCGGCCACCCGAGCCAGCGTGAAGGCTGCCGGCGTGGTCGTCGACGACACCGCGGTGACCCCGCGCTACGTCACGGGATTCACCCCGGACCGGGAGCTGCCGATGATCCGGCGCATCGCGGTCGGCTCGTTGCGCAACAAGCTGCTGTTCATCCTCCCGGCGGCCCTGCTGCTGAGCCAGTTCGCCTCGTGGGCGCTCACCCCGCTGCTCATGCTGGGGGGTCTCTACCTGTCCTTCGAGGGCGCCGAGAAGGTGTGGGAGAAGGTGTCCGGCCATGGCCACGACGCGGACGAGCACACGGCCGTGGAGCTGGGTGACGACGCCGAGAGGCAGATGACCGCGAGCGCCATCCGCACCGACTTCATCCTCTCCTCGGAGATCATGGTGATCGCGCTGAACGAGGTGGCGCGGGAGTCGCTGGTCAACCGGGCGCTGTCGCTCGTCGCGGTGGCCTTCCTGATCACCTTCGGGGTGTATGGCGTGGTGGCGCTCATCGTCAAGATGGACGACATCGGCCTGGCGCTGGCTCGCCGGGACTCCGGCGTCGCCCGCGCGGTGGGCGACGGCCTGGTGCGGGGGATGCCGGGTCTGCTGCGGGCGCTCGCGCTCGTCGGCACGGTGGCGATGCTGTGGGTCGGGGGGCACATCCTGCTGGCCGGCCTGGACGAGCTGGGGTGGCACGCGCCCTACGGACTGGTCCACCACGCGGAGGAGGCCGTCGGCCACGCGACCGGCCCGCTGGGGGGCGTGCTCGGCTGGCTGACCAACACCGTCGGCTCGGCCATCGCCGGGATCCTCGTGGGCGCCGCGGTCGTCGCGCTCGCGCACCTGGTGCGTCGGGACGGCGGCGACGAGGTCCACCACCACTGAGCCGGGCTCCGTCCGGCCCGACGGTGGGTCGTCGCGGTGCATGGGTCTGCGGTGGGTCGCATGCTGGGGGTGATGTCCTGGGAAACCCTGGGCGAACGGTGGACCAGCGGCAGTGGGTCACGCGGTGTCCGGGATCGTGTCCGCCCAGGTCAGACCCCATTACTGCTCGGTTGCAGCACGTGGTGAAGCGATCACGGAGGGCTTGTACGTCACCTGGAAGGGCTGCCAGGATCGTGCTGTCGCGAGGCGAGATCGCCCGCGCCACAGGGGATCTCGACACCTCTGAGATCTCTCGGCATACCCCACCGCACCCCGTGAGGACGCTCATCATGTCTGCTCTGCGCTTCGCTGCCCCTGTCGTCGCCCTCTCCCTGGCCCTGGCCGGCGCCCCGGTCGGCGCCCCCGGGGCCGCCGCCGCTCCGGCCGCCGCCGCTCCCGCCGCGGCCCCGGCCGCGGTCACGCTCATGCGGTTCGAGGTCGTCATCCGCACCGAGGGTCTCTCGGCCTACACGATCGCCCGCGACGAGGTGACCGTCGGTCGCCGTGCCCGTGACCTCGGCCTGACCGTCGTCGACTGGCACACCGGCCGGGGCATCGTCGTGGCGGCCCCCACGGCGGCCGACGCCGCTCCCCTCGTCGACGACAGGCACGTCGTCTCGCTCGTCAAGCTCGCCTGAGCCGTGTGCCCGCACGCTGCCCCGGGTCCGGTCCGTGCCCGGCCCCGGGGCGGCGTCAGGCCCGGCCGGGGAGCGCCCGGCTGCCGGGCCGGGCCGGATGGCTCACCCGTCCCGCAGGGATCGGTGAGACCAGCTCTGCCGGCACCGCCCGCAGCTCCTCCGCGAGCTCGCCGAGGAGCGTGCCGTGGACGGTGGTGCGTCGCCAGACCAGGGCGATGTCGCGGTGGGGCGTCTCCCCGCCCAGCTCGCGCAGGGCCACGCCCTCGGGGTTGGTCGTCGGGGGCGAGACGGCCAGCCGCGGCAGCAGGGTGGTGCCCACCCCTGCGGCGACCATGTGCCGCAAGGTCTCCAGGGAGGTCGCCTGGAAGCCCGACTGCACGCCCGCGCCAGTGGCCTGGCACACGTCGAGCGCCTGGTCGCGCAGGCAGTGTCCCTCGGCGAGGAGCAGCAGCTCCTCGCCCGCCAGGGAGGCCGAGGTGACCGGGATCGCGGGATCGGCGAGCCGGTGAGACTCGGGGACGGCGAGCAGGAAGTCTTCCCGCCACAACGGCTCGGTGTGCAGGGTCTCGTCGGACACCGGCAGGGCCATGAGCGCCGCGTCGAGCGCGCCCGCGTGGACCTGGGCCACCAGCTCGCCGGTCTTGGCCTCGGTCAGCAGCAGCTCCAGGTCCGGGAACCGGCGACGCAGCCCGGGGACCACGTGCGGCAGCAGGTAGGGGCCGAGGGTCGGGAAGACGCCCAGTCGCACCCGTCCGGCCCGCGGGTCGCGGGCCGAGCGGGCGATGTCGCGGATGTCGTCGGCCTGGGCCAGGATCGCCCGGGCCCGGGTCACGACCTGCTCCCCCGCCGCCGTGAGCAGCACCTGCCGGGAGCCGCGCTCCACCAGATCCACGCCCAGCTCGGACTCGAGCTTGCGGATCTGGGTGGACAGCGTCGGCTGGGAGACGTAGGCCCGGGCCGCGGCCCGGCCGAAGTGCCGCTCGTCGGCGAGCGCGACGAGGTACTCCAGGTCGCGCAGGTTCACGCGGTGGCCGGCGCCGAGGTTCGGATCAGGTGGTCGAAGGCCGACAGCGCGGCGGTGGCTCCGGCGCCCTCGGCGACGACGATCTGCTTGTACGGCACGGTCGTGCAGTCACCCGCGCCGAGGACGCCCGGGACCGAGGTGCGCCCGTGGCCGTCCACGACGATCTCGCCGCGCTCGGACAGCTCGACCGAGCCCTGGAGCCACTCGGTGTTGGGCAGCAGCCCGATCTGCACGAAGATCCCCTCGAGCTCGAGCTCCTTGGACTGCCCGGAGTCCCGCTCGTCGTACCGCAGGCCGGTCACCGCCTTGCCGTCGCCGACCACCTCGGTGGTCGCCACGTTGAGGAGCACGTCGACGTTGGGCAGGGAGCGCAGCTTGTCCTGCAGCACCTGGTCGGCGCGCATCTGGGGCAGGAACTCCAGCACCGTGACGTGCCCGACGACGCCGGCCAGGTCGATCGCGGCCTCGACGCCGGAGTTGCCGCCGCCGATGACGGCGATCCGCTTGCCCTTGAACAGCGGCCCGTCGCAGTGGGGGCAGAAGGTCACGCCCTTGTTGCGGTACTCCTCCTCGCCCGGGACGCCCATGTGGCGCCAGCGGGCGCCGGTGGCGAGGACGACGGAGCGAGCCTTGAGCTCGGCGTCACCGAACCTCACGACGTGGTAGCCCCCCTCGGTCTGGGCGGGGACCAGCTCGGTGGCGAGCGGCCCGGAGACCACGTCGACGTCGTACTGACCGACGTGCTCCTTGAGGCCGTCGGCGAAGCGCGGTCCCTCGGTGTAGGGCACGGAGGCGAAGTTCTCGATCGCCATGGTGTCGAGCACCTGTCCGCCGAAGCGCTCCCCCACCAGGCCGGTGCGGATCCCCTTGCGTGCGGTGTAGATCGCGGCGGTCGCCCCGGCGGGGCCCTGACCGACGACGAGCACCTCGTAGGGCTCCTTCTCGGCGAGGCGCCGGGCGGCGCGGTCGGCGGCGCCGGAGTCGACGCGGCCGAGGATGTCGGCCATGGTCATCCGGCCGGACTCGAACAGCTCGCCGTCGAGGTAGACCGTGGGGACGGCCTTGATGCCGTGCTCCTCGATCTCGTCCTGGAACAGGCTGCCCTCCACCGCGGTGTGGCGGATGCGCGGGTTGATCGCAGCCATGGCGTTGAGGGCCTGGACGACCGTCGGGCAGTTCTGGCAGCTGAGGGACATGTAGGTGACGAAGTGCAGGTCGCGGTCGATGCCCTTGACCTGCTCGACGAGCTCGGCGTCCTCCTTGACCGGGTGCCCGCCGACCTGCAGCAGCGCCAGCACCAGCGAGGTGAACTCGTGTCCGAGGGGCAGCCCCGCGAACTCGACCGCGTGCTCGGTCCCGGTGCGCTCGACCCGGAAGGACGGACGGCGCTCGGCGTCCCCGTCGAAGCGCGCGGTCACCCGCTCCGACTGCGCCGCGATCTCCTCCAGCAGCGAGCGCATGTCGTCGGACTTGGGACGGTCGTCGAGGGAGGCCACCAGCTCGATGGGCTCCTTGACGTTCTCCAGGAGGGTCTTGACCTGGGTGGTGAGGTCGGCGTCGAGGACGGGCACGGTGGGGCTCCTTCTTCTCAGGGTGACGTGGGCGGGCCGGGTGGCCAGGGATGCGGGGTATGGCGACGGCGGGTGGCCGGGGCTCGAAGGTCCGGCCACCCGCCGCGACGCGAGGTGGCGAGGTGGCGGTCTGTCATCCGCCGTACGCCGGGACCCGAGGCGGGTCAGGAGAGCTGGATCAGATCTTGCCGACGAGGTCCAGGCCCGGCTTGAGGGTCTCGCCCTCCTGCTCCCACTTGGCGGGGCAGACCTCGCCCGGGTGGGCGGCGATGTACTGCGCGGCCTTGACCTTGCGCATGAGCTCGGCGGCGTTGCGGCCGACGCCCTCGCAGGTGACCTCCATGAACTGGATGGTGCCCTCGGGGTCGATCAGGAAGGTCGCGCGGTCGGCCAGGCCGGCGCCCTCGCGCATGTTCTGGAAGTTGTTGGTGATGACGCCGTTGGCGTCGCCCAGCATGTAGTACCTGATCTTGCCGATGGTCTCGGACGCGTCGTGCCAGGCCTTGTGCACGAAGTGGGTGTCGGTGGAGACCGAGAAGACCTCGACGCCGAGCTGCTGGAGCTCCTCGTAGTGGTCGGCCATGTCGCCGAGCTCGGTGGGGCAGACGAAGGTGAAGTCGGCCGGGTAGAAGAAGAAGATCGCCCACTTGCCCAGGACGTCCTTCTCGGTGACCTCGACGAACTCGCCGTCCTTGAAGGCGGTCGTGGAGAAGGGGAGGATCGTGGTGTTCATGAGGTTCATGCGGTGCGCTCCTTGGCGTCGTCGCTGGTGGGAACTTCCGATAAGAAATCTATATGGATCGGCGGCAGATTGAAAGCCGCCGTCGATCGTTTGTGTGCATGCGACGCATAGGCCCCGGCTATGCCGTCGCCGACCGTCACGCTAGTGGGGGCGCGTACGGCCCGCCGACCGCCGCTGGGGTTGGATGGGGGCATGACCAACCCCACCAACTCACTGCTGGCACCATCGACGCTGCCGCACGCCCTGCCCGACTACGCGTCCCTGCGGGACGAGGACTACCGAGCCGCGATGCTCGAGGGCATGGCCGAGCACCGCCGCGAGCTGGACGCCCTGGCCACCGACGAGTCCCCTGCCACCGTCGAGAACGTGCTGGAGCGCTGGGACCGATCCGGTCGCCTGCTGGAGCGGGCCTCCGACGCGTTCTACCCCGTGTGCGCCGCGGACGGCACGGCTGCCCGGGAGGCGATCCGCGCCGAGATGGCCCCGAAGTTCGCCGAGCACACCGACGCGGTCCTGCTGGACCGGCGGTTGTACGACCGCTTCGTGGCGCTCCGCGAGCGCGCGGATGCCGGCGACGTGGAGCTGGACCCCGAGAGCCGGTGGCTGCTCGAGGACACCATCCGCGAGTTCGAGCGCGGCGGGATCGCACTGTCCGACGAGGCGCAGGAGCGCCTGCGGGCCGTCAACGCCGAGCTGGCGACGCTGCAGACGCGGTTCGCGGAGCAGGCTCTGGCCGGGCGGAACGCCGCCGCCATCCTGGTGACCGACCGCGGGGAGCTGGCCGGCCTGTCCGAGGAAGACGTCGAGCGGGCCCGGGCCGCAGCCGCTGACCGCGGCGAGGAGGGGTGGCTGATCGAGCTGGTCAACACCACCGGCCAGCCGCTGCTCGCCGAGCTCGCCGACCGGGGGCTGCGGCAGCGGATCTTCGAGGCGAGCGTGGGGCGCGGTCTCGGCGGCGACCACGACACCCGCGACCTGGTCCTGCAGATGGTGCGGCTGCGCGCGGAGAAGGCCGAGCTCCTCGGCCACCCGCACTTCGCGGCAGCCGTGGCCTCCGAGGGCTGCGCCGGCTCCACCGAGGCCGTCATGCAGGTGCTCACCAAGGTGGGCCCGGCGGCGGTGCGCAACGCGCGCGCCGAGGCTTCGGTGCTCCAGGAGCGGCTGGAGCAGCTCTCCCCCGGCGCCACCCTGGAGCCCTGGGACTGGCAGTACCTCGCCAACCTCGTGCGGGCCGAGCGTTACTCGCTGGACGAGGGTCTGCTGCGGCCCTACCTGGAGTACTCCCGCGTGCTGCACGAGGGTGTGTTCGCGGCGGCGACCGCGCTCTACGGCATCACCTTCCACGAACGCGCCGACCTGGTCGGCTACACCCCCCACGCGACGGTCTACGAGATCCACGAGGAGACCGGGGAGGTGCTCGGCGCCGTCGTCCTGGATCCGTACACCCGGCCCACCAAGCAGGGCGGCGCGTGGATGACCTCCCTGGTCGAGCAGTCCACCCTGCTCGACCAGCGCCCGGTGGTCACCAACACCTGCAACCTGCCCAGGCCCGCGCCCGGCAAGCCCAGCCTGATGTCCTGGGACAACGTCATCACCCTGTTCCACGAGTTCGGCCACGACCTGCACGGCTTGCTGTCCGACGTCCGCTATGTCTCGCGGTCCGGCACCCGCACCCCGCAGGACTTCGTCGAGTTCCCCTCGCAGGTCAACGAGATGTGGGCCTGGGAGCCGACGCTGCTGGAGCGGTATGCCGTCCACCACGAGACCGGCGAGCCGATGCCGCGCGAGTGGATCCGGACCCTGCTCGACGCGCGCCACTTCGACCAGGGCTACGCGATGACCGAGTCCTACGCCGCGATGCTGCTCGACCAGGTCTGGCATCAGACGCCGGTCGCGGAGCTGCCGTCGTCCGCGGAGGACGTCGAGGCCTTCGAGCAGCGTGCCCTGGACAGCACCGGGATGAGCTTCCCGCTCGTGCCGCCGCGCTACCGGACGGGCTATTTCTCGCACATCTTCGGCGGCGGGTATGCCGCCAGCTACTACTCCTACATGTGGTCCGAGGTCTTCGACGCCGACACGGTGGCGTGGTTCGAGGCCAACGGGGGGCTGTCGCGGGAGACCGGCGAGCGCTTCCGGCGCCGGCTGCTGGCCCGCGGCGGGTCGCTGGACGTGCGTGAGGTCTACCGCGACTTCCGCGGCGCCGACCCCGACGTGCAGCACCTGCTCGACCGCCACGGCCTGGCCTGACGGCGCACCGCGCCGCGGGCACCCGCACGAGCGGGTGCCCGCGGCGGCGTCATACCGCCCCCGGGGCTCCCGTCAGGAGTGGCACGTGGCGGCGACCCGCCCTCCGTTCTGCGCCACGTGCCCCTCGTGCTGGCGACCCGCCGTGCGGGTCGCGCCACGTGCCCCTCGTGGCGCCGAACCGGGGGGTCAGCGGGCTGCGGCGCGGAGCTTGTCGAGCAGCGGACCGGCGGCGGTCTCCAGGAACTCGTCCTGGTGCTCGCCACCGACCTGCACCAGCGCGACGTCGGTGTAGCCCGCCTCCCAGAACGGCCGCACCGCCTCGACGATCGCGTCCAGGTCGGGGCCGCAGGGGATCGCCTTGGCCACGTCCTCCGGTCGGACGTACTGCGTCGCCGCCGCGAACCCGGCGGTGGTGGGCAGGTCCGCGTTGACGGCGAAACCGCCGGCGAACCACCGGAACTGGTCGTGCGCCCGCTCGACCGCGGCGTCCTCGTCGCGGTCCCAGCAGATCGGGATCTGACCGACGGCGCGGGCCCCGGCGCCGATCTGCGGCTGGTCCGGCAGGTCGTTCCACGCCGCCACGAGCTCCGCGCTCGGCTCCACGGCGACCAGGTGGTCGGCGAGCGTCCCGCACCGCTGGAGGATCTTCGGCCCACCCGCGGCCAGGGCGATCTCGACCCCCTGCTCGGGCAGGTCCCAGATCCGGGCTGAGTCGACGCGGTAGTACTCGCCGTCATACGTCACGAGCTCGCCGGTGTGCAGCTCGCGGATGATCTCCATGGCCTCCACCAGCATGTCCTGGCGGGCGGCGATCGCGGGCCAGCCGGCGCCGACGACGTGCTCGTTGAGGTTCTCCCCCGAGCCGAGGCCGAGCGTGAACCGACCCTCGGCCATGACCTGGACGGTCGCCGCCATCTGCGCGACCACGGCCGGGTGGTAGCGCAGGATCGGGCAGGTGACGTAGGTCATCAGGTCGACGCGCTCGGTCACGTGCGCGACCGCGCCGAGGACGCTCCACACGAAGGGCGCGTGGCCCTGCGCGGACAGCCACGGGAAGTAGTGGTCGCTCGCCACCTCGAGGTCGAAGCCGACCTCCTCGGCCGTGCGGGCGTGGCGGACCAGGTCGCGGGGACCGGCCTGCTCGGTCATCAGGGTGTAGCCGAAGCGGGTCATACCTCGTTCCTACCGCAGCCACGGGGCAGGAGCCAGCGGGGACGGCCCTGGGCCGCATGGCGATCCGCGGCAGGAGCCGGTATGACGGCGCCGCCGCTCAGCCGGCGTCGACGACCCGCTGAGGGCCGCGGCGGCGCAGGAGCACCTCGGTGATCGCGTCGGGGGTCAGCCCGATCGACGCGAGCACCTGACCACGGGAGGCATGGTCCAGGAACTCCTTGGGGATGCCGAAGGGCCGCACGCGCACGTCGACGTCGGCGAGCTGCAGCGCGGTGCTGACGGCCGACGCGATCCCGCCCGAGACGAGGTTGTCCTCGATGACGACGACCTCGTCGGCGAGGCGGCACTCCTCGATCAGGTCCTCCGACACCGGCAGGGCCCACACCGGGTCGACGACGCGGACGGTGCGGCCGGCCTCCTCCAGACGGGCACCCACGGCCAGGGCCGTCGGGACGAGCGACCCGATGCCGATGACGAGGGTGTCGACCCGGTGGTGGCCGGGGCCGGCGAGGACGTCCACGGTGCCGTGCTGCTCGACGGCGGGGACCACGGCGGGTGGGTTGCCCTTGGCGAACCGGACGACCGAGGGCGCGTCGGCGATGTCGAGCGAGCGGCGCAGGGCGTGCTCGACCTGCTCGCCGTCGCGAGGGGCGGCCAGGTGCAGGCCGGGGACGACGTTGGCCAGGGTCATGTCCCACATGCCGTTGTGCGAGGCGCCGTCGGAGCCGGTGACCCCGGCACGGTCGAGCACGAAGGTCACGCCCGCGTGGTGCAGCGCGCAGTCCATCAGCAGCTGGTCGAAGGCGCGGTTGAGGAAGGTCGAGTAGATGGCGACCACGGGGTGCTTGCCGGCATAGGCCAGGCCGGCCGCCATGGCGACGGCGTGCTGCTCGGCGATGCCGACGTCGAAGACCCGCTCGGGGAACTTGACCGCGAAGTCCCGCAGCCCGACCGGGATCAGCATGGCCGCGGTGATCGCCACCAGGTCCTCGCGCTCGGCGCCGAGCGCCACCAGCGCGTCGGAGAAGTCGTCGGTCCAGGCGCGGCCGGACACCTCCAGAGGCAGCCCGGTCTCGGGGTTGATGACCCCGACGGCGTGGAACTGGTCGTCGGCGTTCTGCCGGGCCGGACGGTAGCCCTTGCCCTTCTTGGTCAGCACGTGCACGAGCACCGGCGCGCCGTACTGCTTGGCCTGCCGCAGCGCGGTCTCCAGCGCCTGGTGGTCGTGGCCGTCGACGGGCCCGACGTACTTCAGGCCCAGGTCCTCGAACAGGCCCTGCGGCGCCATGATGTCCTTGAGGCCCTTCTTGATCCCGTGCAGGGTCTCGAAGGCGGGGCGACCGACGACCGGGGCGCCCGCGATCGCCCGCTTGCCGAGCCGCAGCACGGTCTCGTAGCCCTGGTGGGTGCGCAGTGCGGCCAGGTGCTCGGCCATGCCGCCGATGGTCGGGGCGTAGGACCGCTCGTTGTCGTTGATGACGACGACCAGCGGCAGGTCCTTGCGGGCGGCGATGTTGTTGAGCGCCTCCCAGGCCATGCCCCCGGTGAGGGCGCCGTCGCCGATGACCGCGACGGTGTGCCGGTCGTGCTCGCCGCTCAGCGACCGCGCGACGGCGATGCCGTGGGCCCAGGACAAGGAGGTCGAGGCGTGGGAGTTCTCGCTGACGTCGTGCTCGGACTCGGCGCGCGAGGGATAGCCGGACAGCCCACCACGGGTCCGCAGCCGGGAGAAGTCCTGCCGACCGGTGAGCAGCTTGTGCACATAGCTGATGTGGCCGGTGTCGAAGACGATGGTGTCGTGCGGGGACTCGAAGACCCGGTGCAGCGCCATGGTCAGCTCCACGACGCCGAGGTTGGGGCCCAGGTGACCACCCGTCTTGGCCACCTCCCGCACCAGGAAGTCGCGGATCTCCGTGGCCAGCTCGGGCAGCCGGTCGGCGGGCAGGCGCCGCAGCGCGGTCGGGCTGGTGACGGTCGAGAGCAGACCCACGGTGGACACCGACTCCTTCGAGGACAGGACGGGACGCCCGAGTCTAGACCAGCGGGCCGCGCGTCAGAGGCGTGGGACGAAGGTCGCTCCCCGCATCGCGTCGTGCACCAGGTGCACCGCCCGGGCCGTGCCGCGCAGCCGCACCCCCTCCGCCTCCAGGTCGGTCATGACGTCGCGCAGCGCCTCCGGCGTCAAGGTCTCCCCCAGCGCCACCCGCACCTGGCGGTAGGCCGCCCGCATGCCCGCGAGCTGGGCGTCCACCTGCTGGACGGCGACCCAGGCGAGCGCCGCAGGATGCCGGCGCCACGAGTCGTAGCCGCGGAAGTCCGCCGGGCACTGGTCGAGCAGCCACGGCACGGCCTGCTCGCGCCAGCCGTCGACGCCGGGCGGCGGGACCTCCGCCGGCCAACCGGGAGGGACGTGCGCAGTCATACCTCTAGTGTGACGACCGGGTCCGACAGACCCCCGGGGCGCCGGAGCAGGGCCGTATGGCGGTCCGGCCCGACAGGCCCGGTGGCCGGGTCAGGGGCCGTCGAGGTCGACGGTGACCTCGGGCGGGAGCCCGGTCACGTCCACGGTGCCGTCCCCGCGCACCTGCACCGCGAAGGGCCGACCGGCATACGACAGCCCCTCCACCAGGAGCTTCCCGCAGGGCAGGCCGACCAGGGGGCGCAGGCGCACCCGCCCGGCGGGCACGTCGACCTGCAGGCCGAGGAGCCCGGTCGCCAGGGCCCCGACGGCAGCGGCCGACCAGGCCTGCGGACGGCAGGAGGCGGGATAGGGCACCGGGCGCCCGAGCACCGGCTCCGGGGCGAGCAGCTCCGGCCAGCGTCCGGCGTTGCCGCACCCGGAGGCGACGAGGGCGCGGACCACCGCCGCGGCCTCCGCGGTGCGGCCCTCGCGGACCAGGCCGACGAGGGCGATCGCCGTGTCGTGGGTCCACACCGAGCCGCTGTGGTAGCCCAGCGGGTTGAAGCCGGGGTTGTCCCGGGACAGGGTCGCGACGCCGAAGGGCATGAGCAGGTCGGGGGCGACCAGTCGCTCGGCGACGGCGGCGGCCCCGTCCGGGGTCAGCACGCCGGTGCCGAGGACATGGCCCATGTTGGAGCCCACCCCGTCGACCGGGCGGTCCGCGCCGTCCAGGGCCATGACCAGGTAGGTCCCGCGCTCGTCGTGGGCGGTGTAACGGCGCCGCACCCGCTCGGCGAGGTCGTCGGCCAGCCGGTCCAGCTCGGCCGGGTCGAGGATCTGCGAACCCGACCCCGCAGCGAGCGTCAGGTCGAGCGAGCGGGCCAGGGTCGCTCCCCCGCGCAGCGCCGCGACGGCATACGCCTGGGCCTCCACGAGCGCGATCGGCGGGGGCGCGAGCGTCCCGTCGGCGCGGCGCATCGAGTCCCCCGAGTCCTTCCACCCCTGGTTGGCCAGGCCTGTGCCGCAGGCGTCGACGTAGCGCAGCAACCCGTCCGGGCTCGTCCGCAACCGTCGCGCCAGCCAGCCGAGCGCGGCACCCAGCGCGGGGGCCAGCTCACGGACGTCCTCGTCGGCGAGCCCGTGGCGCCAGGCGTCGTGCAGCAGCTGCACCCACAGGGCGGTCGCGTCGATGCTGCCGTAGTAGACCAGCGGCAGCGGCCGACCCCGGGCGTCGTGGACCTGCTCCCGGCGGACCTCGTGCAGGATCTTGCCCGGCTCCTCCCCCGTCGCCGGGTCCTCGGCCCGACCCTGCCGGCGCGCCAGGGCCCGCAGCGTCCCGCGTGCCAGGTCGGTGCCCACGGGCAGCAGCAGCCGTGCGGTCCACAGGGAGTCCCGCCCGAACAGCGTGAGGTACCAGGGGGCTCCGGCCGCGACGAAGAGGTCCTCCCGGTCCAGCGGGTCGCGCAGCAGCAGACCCTGCAGGTCGCGCAGCGAACGCTCGACGAGGGGCGCCACCCGGCCGTCCGCGGCGGTGAGCCGCAGCGACCAGTCGACGGCGTCGGCCCCGGGATCGGCGTCCAGCGCCGAGGGCCGGGTGCGGGTGACGTCGACCCGCAGCGTCACCTCCGTGGCTCCGCCCGGGGGCACCGTCAGGGCCAGCGTCAGGTATGACGGCCCGCCACCGTCACCCGGGTGGACGCCGACTGGAGGCGGCCAGACGCGGACGGTGGTGCGGTGCCGCTCGCCCGACCAGTCCAGGACCGCAGCCAGGTGGTCCCCCTGCGACGGGGGCGGGTCCGCGCCCGGGGACCGGCTCGGGAACGAGCGGGCGGCCAGCAGGGTGCCCGCGGCACGCCCGTCCTTGATCTCCGGCAGGCAGGCGTCGTCCCCGGCGAGGGCCACCTCCAGGCGGGTGCGGACCGGCTCCGAGGCGCGTGAGCGCAGGGTGAGCCGTTCGGTCATGCCGCCCGCATCGAGGACGCGGTGCACGTGCAGCTGGACGGTGGGGTCGGGGCCAGGGTCGCCGAGGTGACGCAGCGCGGCGACGATCCGGGTCTGCTCGCCGGTGTCGGCGGCGGTGAGCAGGTCGGGGGCCTCGCCGTCGGCGCGGACGCGCAGCAGCGACAGGGCCCGCCGGTCGTCGACGAGGAGCCCGGTGCCGGGTGGCCCCATCGCCCCGGTGCGCTCGGAGAGCGCCGTGACGGCGCCGTGGACGGCGATCTGGAGGTCGTGGAGCCACGGTTGCCGAGCCGGTTCGCTGCGCCTGGCCACACGTCCACCTCTCGCCGGTGGTGAAGCCCCCTGGTCCCGAGGACGGTGCGGGTGAGCCCTCGTGTGGACACCTGACCGCCCCGAGAGGATGATGAGCTGAGGGGATGGGGATGATCGTTCAACCGGTCATGCTACCCGTCAGGTCTCGGGCAGCAAGAGGGGGAGAGTCGTGATCAGCAGCGGTCTCGGGGGCAGACGCGCGACCATCAACGACGTGGCCCGGGCCGCCAGCGTCTCCCGGCAGACCGTGAGCAACGTGGTCAACCGGCCCGACCGGGTCGCCCCCCAGACCCTGGAGCGCGTGCAGGCCGAGATCGACCGGCTCGGTTACCGTCCGAGCTCGGCGGCCAAGTCGCTGCGGGAGCAGCGCGCCGGGGCCGTCGGCCTGGAGCTGGACGCCCGGCCGGGTGCCGCGGGCGCCGAGATCTCCTTCCCCTTCCTGGCCCAGCTGTCCCTCGCCGCCCGCGAGCACCGCTGCCACGTCGTGACCTTCGGCAGCGAGGCGCCCGCGCTGACGACGAGCGGCTACGAGTCCATGGTGCGCGCCCACCTGGTCGACGCCTTCGTGCTCTACAACACCCACCACGGCGACCCCCGTCCGCGGTGGCTGACCGAGCGGGGCATCCCCTTCGTGACCTTCGGGCAGGTCTGGGACGAGCCGGAGTTCACCGCCTGGGCCGACGTCGACGGGCGGGCCGGCACCGCGGCCGCCGTCCGGCACCTGGTCGAGCGCGGCTACGAGCGCGTCGGCTTCGTCGGCTGGCCGGAGGGCAGCGAGACCGGGGACGACCGGCTCGCAGGGTGGCGGACGGCGGCCGCAGAGCTGGGGGTGCTCGACGAGGGCCTGCTCGTGCGCACCCGGCAGGACCTTCAGGAGGCCCAGCGGGCCACCACGTCCATGACGGCGCGGCTGCGGCCCGGCGACGCCCTCGTCTGCGTGTCCGACGTGGTCGCGATGGGTGCCCAGGGCGCCCTGACCGCCGCCGGGCTGGCGCCCGGGCGGGACGTGGGCGTCGTCGGCTTCGACGGCACCCCGACGGCGGCGATGTTCGGCCTGACCACGGTCGAGCAGCCGCTCGCCGAGATCGTCGAGTGCCTGCTGGGCACGCTGGACGACCTGCTGGAGGGTCGGGACGCGCCGATCGAGGGCACCCTGCTCGCGCCCCGTCTGCGCTCCGACTCGAGCACCCTGCGCTGACCGCCCCACCCGGAGCCCACGACCGGTGAGCGGGACCCGCCTCGACCGCGCCACGGCCCACCCGCACCGACGCACGCGTGTCGTTCGCCGCTCAACGACATACGCTGGGTGCAGTGGGGGCCACGCAAAGCAGTGAACCTGGCCGGGCAGAGCCAGGTCCGGGGGGAGGTGCCGTGTCGTCATCCACCCTGCGCCGAGTGGCGGTCGCGGTGATCACGACCTCGGCGGTGGCGCTGAGCGCGTGCACCGGCGGCTTCGTCGAGCAGCCAGCCACCAGCGCCGGACCGACCACCCTCCGGGTGCTCGTCGCGGCGTCCTCGGACGTGGAGCTCGCCGCCGTCCGCCGGTCCGTGGCCGGGTGGGCCACCCGCACCGGCAGCACCGTGGAGGTCTGCGCCGCGGCCCGGCTCACCGAGGAGCTCGCCAAGGGCTTCGCCGGAGGCGCGCCGCCCGACCTGTTCTACGTCGAGCCGGCCATGCTGGGCACCTACGCCAGGGCCGGCAACCTCTACGCCTACGGGGACCAGGTCGCCGACCTGCCCTACCTGCCCGCACTCACCCGCACCTTCACCTACCGCGGCCGGCTGCAGTGCGCCCCCAAGGACTTCTCCACCCTCGCCCTGGTCATCGACCAGGAGCGCTGGGAGGCAGCCGGGCTGACCGCCGCCGACCTGCCCCGTGACTGGGCGCAGCTGCGCACCGTCGCCGCCCGCCTGACCCGCGACGGGGCGGTCGGGCTGGTCCTGGCCCCCGAGCTGCAGCGCGTCGGGACCTTCATGGCCCAGGCCGGCGGGTGGGTCCTGTCCCCCGACGGCGGCACCCTGACGATCAGCAGCCCCGCCAACGTCACCGCGCTGCGGGAGATCCGAGGCCTGCTCGACGCCGGCCACGCCCGGCTCACCACCCAGGTGGACGCCGGCTGGGCCGGCCAGGCCCTCGTCGAACGCCGCGCCGCCATGGTCATCGAGGGCAACTGGGTCCGCGGTGCCCTCGCCAAGGACGCGCCCGGACGCCGGATCACCGTCGCCGAGCTCCCCGCCGGCCCGGCCGGCCGCGGGACCGTGATGTTCACCACCTGCTGGGGCGTCGCCGCGGCGTCCCCGCACCGGGACGCCGCCGTCGACCTGGTGCGCCACCTCGGCAGCGACGCCGAGCAGCTCGCGGCGGCCAAGGCCTTCGGCGTCATGCCGTCCACCACCACCGCGATGCGCCGCCATGCCCGGCAGACCCCGCAGGACGCAGCCTTCGTCAAGGGTGCGGCCTACGGCCGGGGCATGCCCAACCTGCCCGGCATCGCCGCGGTCGTGGACGAGCTCAACGCGCACCTGCAGACCCTGCCCACCACCGAGGCCGGCGTGCTCCTGCGCGCCGCCCAGCGGATGGCCGAGCCGGCGCTGCAGGAGTGACCGTCGGCACGATGCGGGACGGGGCGGCACGCCCGCGCGGGCGGGCGACCACGCGGGCGGGCTGGCTGATGGTCGCCCCCGCCCTCGCTCTCGTGGTCGTCTTCCTCGTCATACCGATCCTGATGGCCCTGCGCGTCTCCACCACCAGCTGGAACGGCACCGGCAGCCCCTTCGTCGCGGCGGACGCCGCGCCCGTCGGGCTCGCGCACTACCGGACGCTGCTCACCGGTGCCGGCCTGGTCGGGTCGGACTTCATGACCGCCGTCGGCAACACCACGTGGTACGTCCTGCTCGTCGTCCCCCTGCAGACCGCCCTGGCCCTCGCCCTGGCGCTCGCCGTGCACTCCCCCGGGCTGCGCCACCGAGCCGTGTGGCGGACCCTGCTCTACCTCCCGTCGGTCACCAGCGCCGTGGCGGTGACCGCGGTGTTCACGCTGCTCTTCTCCTCCCGGGGGGTCGTCAACGCGGTGCTCGGGGCCGCCGGCGTCGAGGGACCCAGCTGGCTGCTCGACCCGCGCGGCCTGCTGCACCTGGCCCTGGGCGCGGTCGGGGTGGTCGAGCCGGGGTGGGGCGGCCACGAGCTGCTCGGGCGACCCTTGTGGGACTGGCTGGCAGGTCCGTCCGTCGCGATGTGCGTGCTCGTGCTGCTCGCCGTGTGGACGACCAGCGGGACCTTCATGCTGGTCTTCCTCGCCGCGCTGCAGGACCTGCCCCAGGACGTGCACGAGGCCGCCGCCGTCGACGGGGCCACCGGCTGGCGGCGCCTGCTGTGGGTCACGATCCCCCAGCTGCGCACCACGATCACCCTGGTGGTGATGCTCGGCCTGATCGGCACCTGGCAGGTCTTCGACCAGGTCTACGCCACCGGCGGCGGAGCGCCCGGCAAGACCCTGCTCACCCCCGCCTACCTCGCCTACGCCCTGTCCTTCGGACAGGGCGAGTTCGGTGCGGGCGCCGCCGTGGCCTTCCTGGTGTGCCTGCTCACGCTCGTCTTCACCGCCGGGCACCGCGTCGTCGTCCGGCTCGTCGAGGGTCGCCCGTGAGACGCCACCGCCTGCTCCCGATTCTGCTCACGGTCGTGGTCGCGGCCTACGCCCTGCCCACGGTCGTGCAGCTGTCGACGAGCGTCAAGACCGACCCGGACGCTCTGGCCCACCCGCTGCGTCTGCTCCCCCACCCGCCGACCCTGCAGGCCTGGCGCCAGGCCCTCGGCACCCAGGACGACGCCAACCCGGTCGGGCGATGGGCGCTCAACTCCGTGGGCGTCTCCCTCGTCGTCACCGTCGGTCGGGTGCTGCTGGACGCGCTCGCGGGATACGCCCTGGCGCGGCTGTCCTTCCGCGGTCGGCGCGGGGTGCTCGGGCTGCTGGTCGTGGTGATGGCGGTGCCGGGCGTGGCCCTGCTGATCCCGACCTTCCTGGTCGTGACCTACCTGGGGATGTACGACACCTATGCCGCGATGATCCTGCCGATGCTCGTGGACGCCGCCGGCATCCTGATCATGAAGCAGTTCTTCGAGTCGGTCCCGGCGTCCTACGCCGAGGCCGCGCGGCTCGACGGGGCCGGCGAGCTGCAGATCCTGTGGCACGTGCTGCTCCCGCTCGCCCGACCGGCCTTGGTCACCGTGGCCGTGCTGGCCTTCCAGGCCTCCTGGAACGACCTCAGCCACTACCTGGCGGCGACCAGCAGCGTCGAGCACAAGACCCTCGTCACCGGCCTCGCCGACCTGACCGCCGGAAACCTCGGGGCCGGAACCCAGCGGCCCCTGAAGATGGCGACCGCCTTGCTGACGACCGTCCCCGTGGTCGCTGTCGTCGTGGCCTCGCAGCGCTACCTCACCCACCTCGACCCACGCCGCTGACCATGACCGGCACGGAGTCGCCGATGCGGCTCTGGATCGCGCGGACGGCGCTGCGCGCAGCCGAACGCTCCACGGGCGGGACGGAGGGCCGCCACCTAGAGTGCAGCCATGGCGACTGAGGCCGAGGGCGGCCGGGGGCGGCACCGGGTGGGGCACGTGCTCGTCGTCGGGGTGGAGACCACGACGATCCGCGTGGCCGACGAGCTGGTTCGCGGTGGCACCCCGGTGGTGGTCGTCGGCACGCCGGCGGCCGACCGGGACCTGGTGGCCGAGCTGCGCGGGCTGGCCGGGGTGGAGCTGCTCGAGGTGCCCCGGGTCCGCGACGCCGTGCTCCAGGAGGCCGACGCCTCCCACGCCCGCGCGGTCGTGGTCCTCGGGCGCGACGAGGTCGAGGTCACCCGCGTCGCGCTGGCCGTCGCCGAGAGCACCCCCGCGGCCCGCCTGGTCCTGGAGGTCGTCAACGACGACTTCGGCAACCGGCTCGAGGAGCTGCTGCAGGACTGCGAGACGGTGTGCCCCGCCGTCGTCGCCGCACCGACGTTCGTGGCGGCCGCGCGGGGCGAGCTCGAACGCAGACCGGTCGCCGGTCGCGACGTCGTCGTGAGCCCCGACGAGCTGCTCCGCCGCTCCGGCGAGAAGCTCGTCCCGGTGCGCCTGTCCCCCGAGCAGCAGGCGGCGCCGGGGACGACCCACGAGCAGGACCGGCTGCTCCCGAGCGCCGAGGCCACGCCCGGGACGGCGCGGGTCGCGATGGGTTTCCGCTCCACGGGGCGGCGGCGCCGGGTGCGGACCCGCGGTCTGCTCGGAGGCTGGCGTCACCTGGTGGACCGACGCCAGCGGATCGTGCTCGCGCTGCTGGCCCTGGTCATCGTCGCCAGCACCGTCTACTTCCACCACGACGCGCAGAAGGACTGGCTCACGGCGGCCTACCTCGCCGTGACCATGGCGACCGGCACCGGGTACGGCGACCCGGACGACGCCGACCTACGGGTGAAGGTCACCGCGGTGGTCTTCCAGTCCCTCGGTCTCCTGCTCGCCTCCGGCCTGACCGCCGTCCTGACCGACGCCCTCACGGGGTCCCGGCTCCAGGCCATCACCGGAGGGGTCCGCGGCCACCCACGCCGGCACGTCGTGGTGTGCGGGCTGGGCCGGATCGGCACCCAGGTCGTCGTCCTCCTGCGGGCGGAGGGGATCGCGGTGGTGGCGGTGGAGCGCAACGAGGAGGCCTACGGCGTCAACCGGATCCGCCGGCTCAAGGTGCCCGTGATCATCGGCCACGCCAGCGACCCCTCGACGCTGGAGGCGGCGGGCATCCGGGACTGCGACACGGTGATGGCCCTCACCGACGACGACGCGGTCAATCTCGAGATCGCGCTCGTCGCCCGCAGCGCCCGGGACGACCTGCGGCTGGTGACGCGGCTGTTCGACGACGAGCTCGCCAGACGGGTCCAGCACCGGCTGGCCCCCGGGGTGAGCCTGTCCGTGTCGATGCTCTGCGCGCCCCGGATCGTGGCCCGGGCGCTGGGACGGCCGATCCCGCAGGTGCCCGTCGCCGTCCGCGCCGAGCCGGCGGCGTTGCTGGCGGAGCTCCTCGTCGAGCCCGGCTCCGAGATCGTGGCGTGCCTCCCCGCCCAGCTCGACATCCCGGGCCATGTGCGGGTGCTCGCGGTGCGCCGGCGTGCGGGCGAGGACGCCCCCGCCCCTGCGTGGACCTGGCCACCCACCGCGGCGCCGTTGGCACCCGGCGACGCCATCGCCGTCGCCGCCACCGCTGCCAGCCACGACCGGCTGGCGCGGTCCTGCCGCCGTGCACGCAGCGGCGCCTCGGTCGCGTCGGGCGGCTCCGGGCCCGTTGCTGGCTGACCCGAAGGCCTGGCCCGCCCATTCGGTGCGAGGCTGCCGGGCAGTCTGTCCGGCAGACGTATGCCGAGCCGGGGGCCGACCTTCCGGCCGGCCTGGGCTCGTCGCAGCGGCATACCGCCTGGACATGGCGCTGCGGCCCGCCCTGCGAGGAGGACGAGCCGCAGCGGGAGGAGCAGGGGTCAGCGCTTGACGAGCGAGCGCAGGACGTACTGCAGGATGCCGTCGTTGAGGTAGTACTCGCGCTCACCGGGGGTGTCGATGCGGACGTCCGCGTCGAACTCCACGGCCGCGCCGCCGTCCTTGACCGCCGTGACGTGCACGGTCCTGGGCGTGCGGCCCTCGTTGAGCTCCGTGACCCCGGTGATCTCGAAGGTCTCGGTGCCGTCCAGGCCCAGGGAGTCCGCGGACTGCCCCTGGGGGAACTGCAGCGGCAGGACGCCCATGCCGATCAGGTTGGAGCGGTGGATGCGCTCGTAGGACTCGGCGATGACCGCCTTGACGCCCAGCAGGCGCGTGCCCTTGGCCGCCCAGTCGCGCGACGATCCGGAGCCGTACTCCTTGCCGCCGAGCACGACGAGCGGGATGCCTGCGGCCTGGTAGGCCTCGGCGGCGTCGTAGATCGTCGTCTGCTCGCCGCCCGCGAGGAAGTTGCGGGTGCAGCCGCCCTCGACCCCGTCGAGCAGGAGGTTCTTGAGGCGGATGTTGGCGAAGGTGCCCCGGACCATGACCTCGTGGTTGCCGCGGCGCGAGCCGTAGGAGTTGAAGTCCTTGCGGTCGACCCCGTGCTCGGCGAGGTAGCGCCCGGCCGGGCTGTCGGCCTTGATCGCGCCGGCCGGCGAGATGTGGTCGGTGGTGACGGAGTCGCCCAGCTTGGCCAGGACGCGGGCACCGGTGATGTCCGCGACCGGGGTCAGCTCCATGGTCATGCCCTCGAAGTACGTGGGCTTGCGCACGTAGGTGGACTCGCCGTCCCACTCGAAGGTCTTGCCCTCGGGGGTGTCCAGACCCTGCCAGCGGGCGTCGCCGGCGAAGACGTCCTGGTAGTCCTCGACGAAGATGTCGCGGGTGATCGACTCGGCGATGGTCGCCTCGACGTCCTGCGGGGCGGGCCAGATGTCCTTGAGGAAGACGTCCTTGCCCTCCTTGTCCTGGCCGAGCGGCTGCGTGTCGAAGTCGAAGTCCATCGTCCCGGCCAGGGCGTAGGCGATGACCAGCGGCGGGGACGCCAGGTAGTTCATCTTGACGTCCGGGCTGATCCGGCCCTCGAAGTTGCGGTTGCCCGACAGGACCGCGGTCACCGACAGGTCGTTGTCGTTGATCGCCGCGGAGATCGCCTCGTCCAGCGGCCCGGAGTTGCCGATGCAGGTGGCACAGCCGTAGCCCACGAGGTTGAAGCCCAGGGCGTCCAGGTGCTCCCACATGCCCGCCCGCTCGTAGTAGCCGGTGACGACCTGCGAGCCCGGGGCCATGGAGGTCTTGACCCACGGCTTGGCCTGCAGACCGCGCTCGTGGGCGTTCTTGGCCAGCATGGCGGCGGCCATCATCACCGAGGGGTTGGAGGTGTTGGTGCACGAGGTGATCGAGGCGATCGCGACGTGGCCGTGGTCCAGCGTGAAGGTGCCCTTGTCGGTGGTCACCTCCACCTTGCGGGTCGGGCGGGTGGAGCCGGAGCCGGTCTCGGCCGGGGCCTCGCCGCCGTGCTCCGGGTCGCTCATCTGCGCGGGGGCGTCGGACGCCGGGAAGGACTCGCCCTCGACGCCGTCGCCCTCGCGGCCCGCGACGTACGTCGGCAGGACCTTGCGGAAGGACTCCTTGGCCTCGGCCAGGACGATGCGGTCCTGCGGGCGCTTCGGCCCGGCGATGGACGGGACCACGTCGCCGAGGTCGAGCTCGACCAGCTCGGAGTAGCGCGCCTCGACCGCGGGGTCGAGCCACATGCCCTGCATCTTGGCGTAGGCCTCCACGAGGGCGACCTGCTCGTCGTCGCGACCGGTCAGGCGCAGGTAGTCCAGGGTGACCTCGTCGATCGGGAAGATCGCGCAGGTGGAGCCGAACTCGGGGCTCATGTTGCCGATGGTGGCGCGGTTGGCCAGCGGCAGCGCGGCGACGCCCTCGCCGTAGAACTCCACGAACTTGCCGACGACACCGTGCTTGCGCAGCAGCTCGGTGATGGTGAGGACCACGTCGGTGGCGGTGACGCCGGGCTTCATGGTGCCGGTGAGCTTGAAGCCGACGACCCGCGGGATGAGCATCGAGACGGGCTGGCCGAGCATGGCCGCCTCGGCCTCGATGCCGCCGACGCCCCAGCCCAGCACGCCGAGGCCGTTGACCATCGTGGTGTGGGAGTCGGTGCCGACGCAGGTGTCGGGGTAGGCCTGGCCGCCCCGGCTCATCGTCACGCGGGCGAGGCGCTCGATGTTGACCTGGTGGACGATGCCGGTGCCTGGCGGGACGACCTTGAAGTCGTCGAAGGCCGTCTGGCCCCAGCGCAGGAACTGGTAGCGCTCGTTGTTGCGCTCGTACTCGAAGTCCTGGTTGATCTGGAAGGACGTCGGCGAGCCCGCGGAGTCGATCTGGACCGAGTGGTCGATGACCAGCTCGGCCGGGGCGAGCGGGTTGATGCGGGCCGGGTCGCCGCCCAGCTCGGCGACGGCCTCGCGCATGGTGGCCAGGTCGACGACGCAGGGGACGCCGGTGAAGTCCTGCATGATCACGCGGGCGGGCGTGAACTGGATCTCGGTGTCGGGCTGGGCGTCCTGGTCCCAGCCGCCCAGGGCGCGGATGTGGTCCGCGGTGATGTTGGCGCCGTCCTCGGTGCGCAGGAGGCACTCGAGCAGGACCTTGAGGGAGTACGGCAGGGTCTTGCTGCCCTCGACCGCGTCCACGCGGAACACCTCGTAGGAGGCGTCACCGACCTTCAGCGTGTCCTTGGCTCCGAAGCTGTTCACACTCTCTTGGCTCACGCCTGTTCCTTCCACGGAGATTCTTGTCTTGATGTCAAGACAAGAATCCCACGGGTATCTCTTGACGTCAAGACATCTAGTTGCGCGCTGCACGAGGGCGTGGCCGGAGGGCACGTCGTCGTGGTCCTGCTGCCCCGCGATTGTCTCGCACGGGTGCGGGGCCTGCGACCCCGGGAGGGGGTATGGCGCCCGCGGGGAATCAGTGGTCCCCCACGGCCTCCGTCCCGTCCTCGGGATCACCCGGCTCGAGCAGCGCGATGCACTCCACGTGCTGGGTCATCGGGAAGGCGTCGTAGGCCACCAGGTCGGTGAGCAGGTAACCGAGCTCCTCGGCGACGGCGAGGTCGCGGGCGAGCGCGGAGGGGTCGCAGGCGACGTAGGCGATCGCCCTCGGCCCGAGCTGGGCGAGCTGCTCGACGACCTGGCGCCCGGCGCCGGAGCGGGGCGGGTCCAGGACCACGACGTCGGCTCGCAGCCCGCCGCGGGCCGCCTGCGCGAGCACGTGGTCGACGCGACCCTGGCGGACCTCGACGTGGGGGTGCTCCTCGAGGTTGTCGAGGGCGTGGTCGACGGCGGCGGCGTCGGCCTCGACCGCCAGGACGTGACCGGACTGCCCCACCGCGTCGGCCAGACCGGCGGCGAAGAGCCCCACCCCGCAGTACAGGTCGAGGGCGTGCTCGCCCTCCTGCGGGTCCAGCATCGCCACCACCTCGCCGAGGAAGGTCGTGGCCGCGGCCGGGTGCACCTGCCAGAAGCCGCGGGCGGACACCTCGAAGGCGTGCTCCCAGTCCTCGAACCCGACCGTCTCCAGGACGCCCGGGTCCGAGCCCGTCGTGCCGTCCCGGTGGATCGGGATCTGCACGGCCTCCTCCAGGCCCGACGCGTCGACGACGTCGACGCCCTCGCAGCCCTCCCAGGTGGTCGCCAGGACACCGGAGTCGATGACCGGGCGGGTGGCGATCAGGCAGTCGTCGACCGGCTCGATCTCGTGGGAACGGTGCCGTCGCAGACCGGGCCGGCCGGACGCGTCCACGGCGAACTCCACCCGGGTGCGCCAGTCCAGGCCGGTCTCGTCCTCGGTCAGGGGCAGCACCCGCAGACCCTCCAGCTCGATCCCGGCGAGCCGGTCGAGCTGCTCGGCGATCACCTGTGCCTTGAGCTCGCGCTGGTGGTCCAGGGCCACGTGCTGCCAGTCGCAGCCGCCGCAGCGGCCGGGGCCTGCCCACGGGCACGGCGGGGTGACCCGGTGCTCGGAGGGCTCCAGCACCTCGACGGCGTCGGCGCGCAGGAAGCGGTCGCCGGTGCCGCCCTCGGTCACCCGGATCCGCACCCGCTCCCCGGGCAGGCAGTGCCGCACGAAAACCACACGGCCGTCCAGGCGGGTGACGCAGAAGCCCCCGTGAGCCACGTTGCCGATGGTCACCTCGGCCTCCTGGCCGACGAGCGGCTCACCCTTGACCTGGCGCTCGCGGGTGGCGCGACCACCAGTCCGCCCGTGGCCGCCGCGGCGACCTCCTGCGCGCCTGCCGCCCGGTCGTCCGGGACGCTCTCGCTCCGCCATCAGCTGGTGCTCCTCTCGGTGACGTCGCCCGACAGGCTATCCGGCACCGGGACCCCGTCGTGGTTCACGACCGTCCCCCGGCCGCGGTCCCCGGCCGCGGTCTCGGCCCGCAGCTCGGCCCGCACCACGTCGCTGGAGCGTAGCTGGTAGGGGACGCTCGTCATCATCACGCCGGGCATGAACAACAGCCGGCTCTTGATCCGGAAGGCGCTCTGGTTGTGCAGGATCGACTCCCACCACCGCCCGAGGACGTACTCGGGCACGAACACCATGACCAGGTCACGAGGTGAGGTGCGGCGCACCGACGCGACGTAGGACACGACCGGCCGGGTGATCTCGCGGTAGGGCGAGTCGAGCACCTTCAGCGGCACCGGGATCCCACGGCGCAGCCACTCCTCCTGCAGCCGCTCCCCGTCCTGCGGGTCTACGGCCACGGTGATCGCCTCGAGCGTGGACGGGCGGGCGGCGCGGGCGTAGGCCAGGGCCCGCAGCGTGGGCTTGTGGACCTTGGAGACCAGCACGATGGCGTGCACCCGCGAGGGGAGCCGGCCCTCGGTGGTGTCGTCCTCGGGCACCGCGAGCTCGGCCGAGACCCGGTCGTAGTGGCGGTGGATGGCCTTCATCAGCACGAACAGCACCGCCATGGCCAGGATCGCGTACTTCGCGCCCGCTGCGAACTTGGTGATCAGCACGATGACCAGGACGCTGCCCGACATGGTGGCGCCGATGTAGTTGATCGTCCGGCTGGTCTGGTGCCGTCGGCGCCCGGCCGGGTCGGTCTCGGTGCGCAGCAGGCGGTTCCAGTGCCGGATCATGCCGATCTGGCTGAGGGTGAAGGACACGAACACACCCACGATGTAGAGCTGGATCAGCTTGGTGACCTCGGCGTCGAAGATCACCACGAGGACCACGGCCGCGGCGGCGAGGATCAGGATGCCGTTGGAGTAGGCCAGCCGGTCGCCGCGGTTGTGCAGCTGGCGCGGCAGGTACCCGTCGCGCGCCAGGATCGACCCCAGCACCGGGAAGCCGTTGAAGGCGGTGTTGGCGGCCAGGATCAAGATGATGCCGGTGACGGTCGACACCACCATGACGCCCGCCGGGAAGCCGTCGAACACCGCGAGCGCGAGCTGACCGATGATCGTGTGCTGGACGTAGCCCGCACCGACGTGCCGGCCGTCCAGGAGGAGCTGCTCGGCGGGGTTCTCGGCATACCTGACCCCGGTCCGGATGGCGAGGTAGATGATCGACATCAGCATGGTCACCGAGATGGCGCCCATGAGCAGCAGGGTGGTCGCGGCGTTGGCGGACTTGGGTCGGCGGAACGCCGGGACACCGTTGGAGATGGCCTCGACGCCGGTCAGGGCGGCGCAGCCCGAGCTGAAGGCTCGCAGCATCAGGAAGGCGAAGGCCAGGCCGGTCAGGCCTTCGTAGCCCGGCTCCGGCAGGAGCGTGAACCGCGCGCTCTCCGCCGGGGGCAGGGTGCCGGTCAGGTCGCGGAACAGCCCGAACAGCGCCATGCCGATGATCGCGACCATGAACGCGTAGACCGGGACGGCGAAGGCCTTGCCCGACTCCCGCACCCCGCGCAGGTTCATGGCGGTCAGCAGCACGATCAGGACGACCGCGACGGGCATCTCGTGCCCGTCGAGGGCGGGTATGGCGGCCGTGGCGTTCTGCACGCCCGAGGAGATGGACACCGCCACGGTGAGGACGTAGTCCACGAGCAGCGCCGACGCCACGCCCAGACCGGCCCAGGGCCCGAGGTTCTCGGTCGCCACCTCGTAGTCGCCGCCACCCGACGGGTAGGCGTGGACGTTCTGCCGGTAGGACAGCACCACGACGACCATGACGAAGACTACGCCCAGGCCGATCTGCCAGGAGTGCGTCGTCGCCATGGCGCCGCCGGCCAGGGCTAGGGTCAAGAAGATCTCGTCCGGCGCGTAGGCCACCGACGACAGCGCGTCGCTGGCGAAGATCGGCAGGGCCAACCGCTTGGGGAGCAGCGTCTCCCCCAGCTTGTCCGACCGCATGGCCGGGCCCACCACCACACGTTTGATCGCACGTCCGAGCTCTGCCACGTCCCCCACTGTAGGGCCGGGCACCGACGGACCCACGCGGCACCGGGCCGGACGACCCTGCCGGTGTAGCGTGGCGGGGTGCACATCGTGATCATGGGCTGCGGACGCGTGGGGTCCACCCTCGCGCTCAAGATGGAGGAGGCGGGGCACGAGGTCGCCGTCGTCGACCAGAACGCCTCGGCCTTCCGGCGTCTCGGGCGCGGTTTCGAGGGTCGCCGGGTCAAGGGCATCGGCTTCGACCGGGACACGCTGCGCGAGGCGGGCATCGAGCAGGCGTACGCCTTCGCCGCGGTCAGCAACGGCGACAACTCCAACATCCTCGCGGCGCGCGTGGCCCGGGAGACCTTCGGGGTCGAGCACGTCGTCGCCCGGATCTACGACCCTCGTCGTGCCGAGATCTACCAGCGCCTGGGCATCACCACCGTGGCCACCGTCCAGTGGACCGTCGACCGCGTGGTGCGCCGGCTGATGCCGCAGGGCTCCGTGCCCGAGCTCATCGACCCCAGCGGGCAGGTCGCGCTGAGCGAGGTCGCCGTGGACAAGGCCTGGGTGGGCCACCGGCTGACCGCGATGGAGGCGGCCGCGGGCGCCCGCGTCGCCTACCTCACCCGATTCGGGCAGGGCCTGCTGCCCGGTCCCGACACCGTCATGCAGGAGGGCGACATCGTGCGCTTCCTGTCGACGACCGACCAGATCCCCCACATCGAGCGGGTGCTCGCCGCCCCGCCCGTCCACGAGTGAGAGTGCCATGCGTGTCGTCATCGCCGGAGCCGGCTCGGTCGGTCGGTCCATCGCCCGTGAGCTGCTGCACAACGGGCACCAGGTCCTCCTGGTCGACAAGGACGCGGACGACGTCCAGGCCGGCCGGGTCCCCGAGGCGGCCTGGCTGCTCGCGGACGCCTGCGAGATCACGGCGCTGACCGAGGCCGGGCTCGCGGACTGCGACGTGGTCGTCGCGGCCACGGGAGACGACAAGGCCAACCTGGTCGTCTCCCTGCTCGCCAAGACCGAGTTCGGGGTGCCGCGCACCGTCGCCCGCGTCAACAACCCGCGCAACGAGTGGATGTTCGACGAGTCCTGGGGCGTCGACGTCGCCGTCTCGACCCCGCGGCTGATGACGGCCCTGGTCGAGGAGGCCGTGAGCGTCGGTGACCTGGTGCAGATCTTCACCTTCAACAAGGGCGGCGCCACGATGGTGGAGCTGACCCTGCCGTCCGAGAGCCCTTACGCCGCTGCCAGGGTCGCCGACGTGCCGCTGCCCCGGGACACCGTGCTCGTCGGCATCATCCGCGACGGCCTGCCGATCGCCCCCAGCCGCGACGACTCGCTGGAGATCGGCGACGAGCTGCTCTTCCTCACCGTCGAGGACGTGGAGGACGAGCTGGAGTCGTTGCTCTCCCCCGGTCCCCGCAAGCCGCGCGCCGAGGTCGACCCGGGAGCGCAGGACGAGGACGACCTCTGACGGAGGCGGCCCCGGTTGCACCCGCCCGGGAGTGCCCGCGGGGCGCCGTCAGGCGAGGTCGTCGGTCCGCGTGGCCGCGCGGGCGGCCTGCTGCTCGGTGGGGGTCGCCCCGCGCACGAGCACCACGCCCATGATCGCGATGGCCGCGACGTAGGCCGGCCAGCCGAGGGCGACCTTGGCGATGCCGAGCGCCGCCACCTGGTGGGTGAGGTAGAGCGGCACCATCACGACCAGGCGCACCGCGAACAGGCCCGCCAGGACCCAGGTCAGCCGGCTCGCCACCCGCACCAGCGGTCGGTCCCGACGCCAGGCGACCGGGTCGTCCTTGAAGTCGGGGTCGCCGATCCCGACCAGGAAGCCGATGAGCGGCCACCCGACCAGGATGGACGTGACGGTGCCGACCAGGTAGGCCCCGCTGATCATCATCCCGGGCAGGAAGGCGTCCTCCGCCCGCCCCGAGCGCAGCGCGAAGACCGCCGCGAAGGCGGTGGCGACCAGGCTGGTCAGCACGAACTGCACGGTCTGCCGCTGGACCAGACGGGCCACCAGCAGGATCAGCACGGGTATGGCGGACACGACCACGGCGGCGCGGACGTCGTGGCGGACGAGCCACACCACGACGAAGGCGATCGTGGGCAGCGCCGCCTCGACCGAGCCGCGCCACCCGCCCATCGCCGCGCTGAGGCGGGTGCGGATGACCTCCTCGACCGTGGTCGCCGGTGCCGGCTCCCGGGTCACGGGCGGGTCCCCTCGGCCGGTGCGGCGGGTGCGGTCGGTGTGGCGCCGCGACCGGGGAGCAGCTCGTAGCGCGGGTTGTAGATCGTGGGATAGCCGTCGACCCGGCACACCCGACCCCGGGCGGTCAGCGAGACACCGGGACGGATGCCGGCGATCCGGCGCCGCCCCAACCAGACCAGCTGCAGGGGCTGGGTGCCGTCGTAGATCTCGGCCTTGAGCGCCGGCACCCGGCCCTCGGGGCTCAGCGTCGTGGAGCGGACCGCACCGGAGACGGTGGCGACCTGCCGGTCCACCAGCTCGGCGATGGACGTGGCACCCAGCCGGTCGGCGTCCGAGCGCAGCTCGTCGGCCTCCAGCTCCTCCACGGGCGTGGTCATCCGCCCGACGAGGCGGCGCAGCAGACCGGGGCGGCCGACCACCATCAGCGGATCTCGGTGATCTCAGGGCCCCGCTCGAAGGGCTGCAGGTCGTCGGTGCTGCGGGGACCCAGGTCCTCCTCGACCAGCTCACCGTGCTGCTGGGCGATCTCCGGCAGCCGCAGCGGCAGCATCTCGCGCGGCGCCATCGCGTGGTCGCCGCGGACCACGACGACCTCGCTGAACACGTGCAGCAGCGCAGCGGCCGCGCCGGAGTCCGTGGCCGCCGGGCCGGTGAGGAAGCCGCGCAGGAACCAGCGAGGTCCGTCGACGCCGACGAAACGCGCCGGGGTGTACTGCCCCGGGCCGGACGGCATCATCACCGCGAGCTCGGTGCCGTGCGGCCCGTCGAAGATCTGCGTGGAGCCGCCGGCGTTCTCGATACCTGCGGCGATCTCGTCGCGGATGTCGTCCCAGATGCCGAGGGTGCGTGGCGCCGCGAAGGCCTGCAGCTGCAGGACCGACTCACCCAGGTGGCAGCTCACGGCCACGACGTCGCCGGTCGACTGGTCGAGCTCGAGGCGCATCTCCATGCCGTCGACACCGGGGACCAGGAGACCGCCGAGGTCGAGGCGGTCGCTGACGTCGGACACCTCGCAGCGGTCGTAGGGCCCGTGCTCCCGGACCGTCACCTGCTCCTCGGACCGCGCCTCGGCGGCGTCGGTGGACTGGGACTTGTCTCGGCGGAAGAAGGCCACGGGGTCCTCGGCATTCGTCGGTGTCGGTGGGGTCTCGTCGGGGTCGCGACCGGACCGGTCAGGCCGACCCGCTGGCCCCGTGCCCGGTCGCGCCACGCGCGGAGCCAGGCAGCGAGTCTACGCGGACGAACTCCGCGCGAGCCACGGGCTGCACCACCAGCTGAGCGATGCGGTCCCCGCGACGCAGCTCGACCGGGGTGACCCGGTCCGTGTTGAGCAGGTTGACGAAGATCTCGCCCCGGTAGCCCGCGTCCACGGTGCCGGGGGCGTTGACGACGGTCAGTCCGTGCCGGTGCGCCAGGCCCGACCGCGGGTGGACGAAGCACGCCCAGCCCGCGGGCAGCGCGACCGCCACGCCGGTGGGCACCAGCCGGCGCTCACCGGGAGCCAGGGTGACGTCCTCACGGGCGCGCAGGTCGGCGCCCGCGTCCCCGTCGCGGGCGTAGGTCGGCGCCGGCAGCCCGTCGTCCAGACGCTGCAGGAGGACCTCCACCTCGGCAGGGCCGGCATGCCCGCTGCTCATGTCACGCGCACTCGCGGCAGATCGGCTGGCCGCCGACCTCCTTGGCGAGCTGGCTGCGGTGGTGCACGAGGAAGCAGCGGCCACAGGTGAACTCGTCGGCCTGACGCGGCAGCACACGCACCGACAGCTCCTCGCCGGACAGGTCCGCGCCAGGCAGCTCGAAGCCCTCGGCCTGCTCGGTCTCGTCCACGTCGACGCTGGAGGACGAGACGTCGCCGCGGCGGGCCTTCAGCTCCTCGATCGAGTCCTCGGAGATGTCGTCGTCGGTCTTGCGCGGTGCGTCGTAATCAGTTGCCATCTCGGCCCTCTCGAATCCAGCCCTGGCGGGGAGCATCCCCGTCGTCGGCCCGGTCCCGCACCTCGGTGGTCATGTGCGTGCCCCGGCGTCGGGCCGAATCATGCCCGATCGGCGGCGCCTGCGTCACCTTTGGTCGACGACACGCCTGAGCACGGCGTCCAGACCGTCCGCGAGCCCCGCCGGGCCGGCGATGGTGACCGGGTCAGCGGGTGGTCGATCCCCCAGCCCACGCACCGTGCCGCCCGCCTCGGTGACGACGATCCAGCCTCCCGCGAGGTCCCACTCGTGCAGGCCCCGCTCGAAGTACGCGTCCACCCGGCCGTCGGCCACCCAGCACAGGTCCAGGGCCGCGCTCCCCCTCCGGCGGATGTCCCGCACACGGGGCAGCACCTCGGCGATCACCCGCCCCTGCTCCGCGCGCACCGACGCCTCGTAGCCGAAGCCGGTCGCCAGGAGCGCCGCCCCCAGGTCGTCGGCGGCAGGGACGGCCAGGGTGCGCTCGCCCGCGCCGGTGACCAGGCGCGCGCCGCCCCCGAGGTGGGCGACGTGGGCCTCGCCGGTGACCGGTTCGACGACGGCCCCCGCGACCGGTCGCCAGGCCCCCGGGACGTCCGGGGCACCGACGACGGCCGCGACGGAGACGGCATACGCCGGGATGCCGTAGAGATAGTTGACGGTGCCGTCGATGGGGTCCACGACCCAGGTGATCCCGGACCGGGTGGTCACCCGCCCGGCCTCCTCGCCGTGGAAGCCGTCCTCGGGCCGCGCCGCGGCCAGCAGCTCGCGAGCCAGGGCCTCCGAGCGCCGGTCCATCACGGTGACCACGTCGGTGCGGCTCGTCTTGGTGGCCGCCACCCCCAGATCGCCGGGACGCTCGTCGACGATCAGCCGGCCGCAGCGGCGGGCGACGTCGAGGGCGAGACGCTCGAGGGCAGGCAGGTCGGTGCCGGCGGGAGGCATCAGCGAGTCGGTCATGACGCCCATCCTGTCACCGCGGGCTCGGTCATCCCCCGCAGAGGGCCGGGCGCTCCCCCCGTCCGCGGCAGCACCCGGGAGGACAGGTGCTCCACAGGGCCGGGCCGGCGACGGCCGCCGCCTCGACCTCCTCGCCCCGGGCCAGCGCGGCCCGTTCGAGCACCAGGTCGGCCAGACCCGCCACGAAGTCCGGGTGGGTGCCCACCGTCGGCACCCGGTGCAGGCGCAGCCCGAGCCGCTCCGCCGTGGCCGCCGCCTCGGTGTCCAGGTCGTAGACGACCTCCATGTGGTCGGACACGAAGCCGACGGGGGCCACGACGACGTCGGTGACCCCCTCGCCCGCCAGCTGCTCCAGGTGGTCGTTGACGTCCGGCTCCAGCCACGGCTGCCCCGGAGCCCCGGACCGCGAGCAGTAGACCAGTGCGCTCGGCACCTGCCGCCCGGTCCGCGCGGTCACCGCCTCGTCGGCGAGCCGGGCGACCCGCAGGTGCTGCTGCACGTACCCCTCCTCCTCGTCGCCCACCGGTCCGGAGCTGGTCTGCATCGGCGTAGGGATCGAGTGGGTGACGTGGGCGACGCGGGTGGTCGCCAGCCGCTCGGCCGGCAGCCCCGCCACCACCTGCGCGGTCAGCCCGGCCATGGTCGCTGCGAAGCCCGGGAGCGTCGCGTAGACCCGGACCTTGTCCACGGCCAGCTCCCGACCCTCGGCGTGCAGCGTGGCGACGGCGTCGGCGAGGTTCTCGCGGTACTGCCGGCAGGAGGAGTAGGACGAGTAGGCGCTGGTCACCACCGTCACCACCCGGCGGGCGCCCCGGTCGTGCAGCTCGCGCAGGGTGTCGACGAGCCACGGCGCCCAGTTGCGGTTGCCGAGCGCGACGGGCAGCGGGCACCCGCGTGCCGCGAGCTCGGCGTGCAGCGCCGCCACGAGTGCCCGCCCGAGGTCGTTGACCGGGCTGCGTCCTCCGCGGTCGTAGTAGTGCTGCCCGACGATCCGCAGCCGCTCGTCGGGGATGCCCCGCCCCGCGGTCACCTGGCGCAGGAAGGGCAGGACGTCCTGCGGCTGCTCGGGTCCGCCGAAGGACAGGACGAGCACGGCGTCGTAGGGGGCCACGGTGCTCTCGGTGACGTCGGGCTGCTGGGTCATGACTGGCTCCTGGAGGGTCGAGGTGGGTGAGGTGCCTGCCACCGCCACCGCAGCGCCGCCATGCGCACCACGAAGACGAAGGTGGCGCAGCCGAGCGTGACGGCCACGCCCTGGGCCCGGGCGGTGTGCGCGGCAGCCAGCAGTGCTCCCCCGGCGAGCGCAGGTATGGCGTAGAGCTGGGTGCGGAGCACCTCGGGAACCACGCCGGCGAGCACGTCTCGCATCATGCCCCCACCCACGGCCGTCATCAGCCCGACGAGGACCGACTCCAGGGCGGGGGCGCCCAGCTGGAGCGCCTTGAGGGTCCCCGCCGTCATGAAGGTCGCCAGCCCGAGGGCGTCCATGGTGAGCACCACCCTGGCGAAGCGGTCCACCCCGTGGGCGTAGCCGAAGGCCACGAAGCCGGCGGCCACGGCCGTCAGGACGAGTCGCCAGTCGCTCAGCCCCACGGGGCGGACGTCGAGGACGACGTCGCGGGCGACGCCGCCGCCGAGCGCGGTGACACAGGCGAGCACCTGCACTCCGAAGACGTCCAGGCCCTTGCGGACCGCGACGAGGCCACCCGAGAGTGCGAAGGCGAAGACCCCGATCAGGTCGAGCCCGAGGAGGACCGCGGGGTGGGAGGCGAGCATGGCTCACCAGCCTAGCGGTACGGCGCGCCACGGTTGGTGACCAGCCGTATTCGTGGAAACCTAGGTGGGGACGTGTCGGAGGAGGATGGAGATCGCATGAGCGTGCAGGACCTGCGGCTGGTGGGACTCGCCGACGACGGCGTGCACCTGCTCCTCGCCGACGAGGCTGGCGCCCGCTACCGCGTCGCCCTGGACCCGGCGCTGCGCTCCTTGATCCGGCACGAGCGACCCCGCCCTGACCAGCGGTCCGCCGAGCCGCCGTCGGTCAGCCCACGTCAGGTCCAGGCGCTCATCCGCGGGGGCGCCTCCGCGGACGAGGTCGCCGAGCTGAGCGGGTGGCCCAGGGACAAGATCGCCAAGTTCGAGGGGCCCGTCATCGCCGAGCGCGAGCACGTCGCCGGGCTGGCGACGGCCGTGCGGCTGCGCAGCGCGAGCGGCGGTGCCGAGATGCTGGCCACCCGGGTGGCCGAACGGCTCGACGAGCGCGGCGTCGACGCGGCCACCGCCTCCTGGGACGCCTGGCGGACCGAGGGATCGCCGTGGACGCTGGCTCTCACCTTCGCCGCGGGCGGGCGGCTGCGCGAGGCGCGCTGGCACTTCGACCTCGGCACCCGCGGGGTCACCCCCGTCGACGACGAGGCGCGCTGGCTCAGCGGCGACGCCGAGGGCCAGGGGCCGGAGCCCCTGGTGCCTCTCAACACCTCACCGCCCCGGCGCGCCCTCCCGCCGCCGGCCGACGCGCCGCACACCGCCCCGCCGGACGAGCACCGTCCCGCCCAGAGCCCGCCGCCGGTGGTCACCGGGCGACGCAGGCAGGATGACGAGGAGGCCGAGTTGGTCGCGTCCATGCGGCAGCGCAGCGCCGCCGGTCGCCGCCGGTCGCGCAAGGCCACCCCGCGCGGCGTCGGCACCCGTCCGCCCGGGAGCCCGCTCCCGGACGCCACGGCCATCGGGCGCAGCGACGAGGACGGCGACCCGCCGCCGGGGGTGCTGGCTGAGCAGGCGGATGCCGGTGCCCCGACCCGGCCCGCCATCGTCCCCACAGCCTCCCTTCCCACCCCGGTGTCCGAGCTGGACGCCGCGCTGGAGGCCGTCGCGCCCCGCCACGGTGGTGACCCGGCGACGGCGACGCGTGCCGAGTCCCTCGCCCCCGCAGCGGTACCCGCCCTCGAGCCGGGGCCGGACACGACGCGGACGGAGACCCCGCCCACGCGCGCTGTCCCCGGGAGCGCGGCGGTGGGCCCCGCCCAGCCCGACGACCCGGCCCTCCCGGCAGCGGACCCGGACACGACGGCCCCGGTCCTGCCCCAGGGCGGTCCGGTGAGCCGAGCGGCCCGGTCGGCGGACCCCCAGCATCCTCCGGCGCCCTTCGGCGCGGCTCGCGGTGAGGACGTGGAACCCCGCACCGGCGAACCAGCAGACCGACCGACCCCTGACACTGCCGCCCCGGCCCCCTGCGCCCCCACGGTGGCCCCCACCCCCGCGCAGCCCGCGGCCGACCGAGAGCAGGACTCGCCCGCCGTCGAGGTCGAGCGCAGCGAGCCCCGCATCGTCCCCGTGGAGCCGAGCCGCCGTCGCCGCGACCTCGACCCGGCGGACGATGCCATCGCCCTCGCCAACCACACCCAGGGCACCGACTCGCGGGCAGCCAGACCGATCCCGGGGGCCGCCGACGCCGACGCTCGGCCGCCCTCGGCGCCCGCGAGACCCGCGACGCCGGGTCCCCGCCCCGATCCCCCGACCGCGCAGGACGCCGCGACCGACGACCCGCCCCAGGACCGCGCACCCCGGTCGCAGGCATCGGTAGGCGAGCCCACGCCCCGGACGGGCGGGCAGCGACGTGCCCAGCAGCGCCGCAAGGCCGGTCGACCGTCGGTCCCCAGCTGGGACGACATCATGTTCGGCTCGGCCAGGAAGGACGGCGAGTAGCCCTCTGGCGCACCGGTGCCGCGGGGCGGACGGGCCCGCGCCGCTGACTCCTGGCACCGTGGCGCCGGCACCGTCCGCCCCACCGTCTGTCGACGTGCCGGCTCGTCGTCGACCGGCCCGGGCCGGGCACGCCGCAGGGCGCCTCCCCCTCGAGGAAGGCGCCCTGCGGTCGACCGGTCGGGTCAGGCGGTGGCGTTGCTGTCGCCGACCGTCGCGCGGCCGGCCTCGAGGCGGGCCACCGGGACGCGGAACGGCGAGCAGGACACGTAGTCCAGACCCACGCCGTGGAAGAAGTGGATCGACTGCGGGTCGCCGCCGTGCTCACCACACACCCCGAGGTGGATGTCCGGGTTGCCCTTGCGGCCGCCCTCGGCGCCCAGCTTCACCAGACGACCCACGCCGGTCTGGTCGAGGGTCTCGAAGGGGCTGACCGTGAAGACGCCCTTGTCCATGTAGTTGTTGAAGAACGCGGCCTCGACGTCGTCGCGCGAGAAGCCCCACGTGGTCTGCGTCAGGTCGTTGGTGCCGAAGGAGAAGAAGTCGGCCGACTCCGCGATGCGCTCGGAGGTGAGGGCGGCGCGGGGCAGCTCGATCATGGTGCCGATGGGCATGGACAGCTCCACGCCCTTCTCCTCGGCGACCGTGCGGATGATCTGCTCGGACTCGTCGCGGATCAGGTCGAGCTCGTTGATGGAGCCGACCAGCGGGACCATCACCTCGGGGCGGGGGTCACCGCCCGCCTGCTTGCGGATGGCGGCGGCCTCGGCCAGCGCCCGCACCTGCAGGGCGAACAGGCCCTTGACGGTCAGGCCGAGACGGACGCCGCGCAGACCCAGCATCGGGTTGGACTCGTGCTGCTTGCGGACCGCCTCCAGCAGCTCGGTGTCGCGCTGGTCGGCCTCGCCCTTGGCCTCGGCCACGGCGACCTTGACCGACAGCTCGGTCAGGTCGGGCAGGAACTCGTGCAGCGGCGGGTCCAGCAGACGGACGGTCATGGGCAGGCCGTCCATCGCCTCGAGCATCTCCACGAAGTCCTGACGCTGCAGCGGCAGCAGCGCGTCAAGAGCGGCCTGCTTCTCACCCTCCTCCTTGGCGAGAATCATCCGCTCGATCAGGACGCGGCGGTCCCCGAGGAACATGTGCTCCGTGCGGCACAGGCCGATGCCCTGGGCACCGAGCTGACGGGCGCGCTGGGAGTCCTCGGCGGTGTCGGCGTTGGTGCGCACCTGCAGACGCCGCACGGAGTCGGCGTGCTTGAGGATGCGGTCCACGGCGCGGACGAGCTCGACGGTCTCGTCGTCCTGGCCCTCGATGCCGGCCTCCAGGCCCTCCTCGAGGTAGCGCATGACGGGGCTGGGCACGACCTCGAGACGACCCTCGAAGACCTCCCCGGTGGCGCCGTCGATGGACATCCAGTCGCCCTCGCCGTAGGTCTTGCCGCCGACCGTGATGGTCTTCGCAACCGGGTCGATGACGAGCTCCTCGGCGCCGCAGACGCAGGTGCGGCCCATGCCGCGGGCCACGACGGCGGCGTGGGAGGTCTTGCCGCCACGGGCGGTGAGGATGCCTCGGGAGGCGATCATGCCGGACAGGTCGTCCGGGTTGGTCTCGCGACGGACCAGGAGCACGTCCTCACCCTGCGCGGCCTGCTCGACGGCGGCGGCGGAGTCGAAGACGACCTTGCCGACCGCGGCCCCCGGGGAGGCGGCCATGCCCTTGGTGATCAGGGTGCGCTCGCCGTTGGGGTCGAGCTGGGGGAACATGAGCTGGACGAGCTGCTCGCCGGTGACGCGCTCGAGGGCCTCGTCCATGGTGATCAGCTGCTCGTCGACGAGCTGGCCGGCGATGCGGAAGGCGGCGTTGGCCGTGCGCTTGCCGACGCGGGTCTGCAGCATCCACAGCTTGCCGCGCTCGACGGTGAACTCGACGTCGCACAGGTCGCGGTAGTGGGTCTCCAGCAGGCGCAGGTTGGCCTCGAGCTGCTTGAAGGGCTCGGGGTGGTGGTCGCCCATGTCGGCCAGGGACATGGTGTTGCGGATGCCGGCGACGACGTCCTCGCCCTGGGCGTTGATGAGGTAGTCGCCGTAGTGGCCCGAGTGCCCCGTGGAGGGGTCCCGGGTGAAGGCGACACCGGTGCCGGAGGACTCGCCCATGTTGCCGAAGACCATGGTGCAGACGTTGACGGCGGTGCCCAGGTCGTGCGGGATGCGCTCGCGGCGGCGGTAGAGGCGGGCCCGCTCGGTGTTCCACGACTTGAACACGGCGATGATCGCCATGTCCAGCTGCTCGCGCGGCCACTGGGGGAAGTCGCGGCCGGTCTCCTCGCGCACGATCTCCTTGTACTCCTCGACGAGCTCCTTGAGCCCGTCGACGGACAGCTCGGGGTCGGTCTTGGCGCCGTGCTCCTGCTTCTTGCGGTCCAGCGCCTCGGCGAACCTGCTCGAGTCGATGTGCATGACCGTCGCGCCGAACATCTGGATCAGGCGACGGTAGGAGTCCCAGGCGAAGCGGTCGTCGCCGCCCACGCGGGCGAGGCCCTCGACGGAGTCGTCGTTGAGCCCGATGTTGAGGACGGTCTCCATCATGCCCGGCATGGAGAACTTGGCGCCGGAGCGGACCGACACGAGCAGCGGGTCCTCGGAGTTGCCGAGGCGACGGCCCATCTTCTGCTCCAGGAGGCGCAGCTCCTTGGTGACCTGCACGCCGAGCTCGGCGGGAGCCTGGCCCTGGGCGAGGTAGGCCCGGCACGCCTCGGTGGTGATGGTGAACCCGGGCGGGACGGGAAGCCCGAGCTTCGTCATCTCCGCGAGGTTGGCACCCTTGCCCCCGAGCAGGTCCTTCTGGTCCTTGTCACCGTGCTCGAAGTCGTAGACGTACTGCGTCATCGATCGTCTCCCTTGACAATCTTGTGGCCCGCGGGCCGAGAGGCTCGTCCTTGTGCGACCAACCTAACGAACCGCGCCCAGGGCCGCCGACGCGGGGTGGCCTTTGCCCCGGCCGAGCCGGTCGCCAGGGGCCCTGCGACGACGTACCTGCAGGTCGAGACCGGTCAGCCGAGGAGTCCCGGTCCGAGGTCACCCTCGCGCCAGTGCCGACGGCACAGCACCCGATAGGTCGCCCCCGCTCCCCCGCCGGCGAGGTCGCCGACCGCGACCTGCGAGCCGGAGCGGATCACCCGACCGCCCTCGATCCGCGCGTTGACCCGGCCGGCCTGCCCGCACCAGCACAGCACCTCGACCAGGTCCAGGATGTCGTCGGCGAGCTCGACGAGCCGCCGCGACCCGGGGAAGGTCCGCGAGTCGAAGGCCGTGAGCAACCCGAAGCAGTCCACGTCGACCGCCATCTCGTCCACCACCCGGGCCAGCTGCTCCACCTGCTCGGGGGTGAGGAACTGCGCCTCGTCGACGATGACGAAGCCGCGCGGCGGCAGCGCCTCCCCGAGGGTGTCCACGAAGTCCGTGGCCGCGTCGAACTCCCGCGCGCTGACCGACATCCCGAGCCGGGAGGACAGGGTGCCCCCGCCCGCGCGGTCGGCCGAGGTGAAGATGAGCCCCGGTCGCCCGGCCTGGCGACGGTGGAAGCCGACCTGGATGGCGAGCGCGGACTTGCCGGCGCCCATCAGCCCGGCGTGGAAGCGGAGCCGACCGACCGCGGGTGCCAGGTGGCAGATCCCGAAGAGCGGCTTCTGGTCCGGCGCGGGACGGGCCTCGCGGGCGGCGTCGGTCACGCGCCGCTCCTCGGCGTCCAGGAGAGCAGGGGTATGGCGGTCTCCGCGTCGGTCACCGACCCGTGCACGCCCACCAGGGCGATCAGCTCGGGCCGCATGGACCGCGAGTCGACCACGGCGATGTCGCCGGTCATGGCCACGACCACGTCGCCGATGCGGGGGGCGACGCGGTCGTCGACGACGCCCATCAGCCGACGCTCGAGCACCTCCTCGCGGGTCAGCACCAGGGCCTGATCGCCCAGGTGGTCGGCCCAGCGGGCGGCGACGGTGGCGGGGGCGACGCCGGGCTCGGCATACAGCATCAGCGCGCGGGGCTCGCCACCGACGTGGCGGACATCGGCCGCGAGGTCCGGCACCTGGGCCAGGTCGGTGCGGGCGTCGAGGGGCACGTCGACCATGCCGTGGTCGGCGGTGACGTGCAGGGCGCAGTCGGGCGGAAGCATCCGGTGCAGGCGGGCGAGCTGGTCGTCGACGTGCTCCAGCTCGGCGGTCCACTGCGGGGACTGCCAGCCGTGCACGTGGCCGGCCTTGTCGAGGTCGCCCCAGTAGAGGTAGACGAGGGCTCGCGGGTCGGCCGCGGCGGCGCGGGCGGCGACCTCGACCCGGGCGTCCAGGTCCATCGCGCCCTGGAAGCGACCACCGCGCAGCGCGGCATTGGTGAGCCCGGAGCCGTCGAAGAAGTGCGGGCCGATGCGGGTCACCGCCACCCCGGCGGCCACGCAGCGCTCGAAGACCGTCTCGTGCGGCTGCCAGGCGAAGGGGTCCACGCCCTCGTCCCAGGCCAGCTCGTTGAAGGTGCGGTCCTCTCCGGGCACGAGCACCTGGTAGCCCACGAGCCCGTGCGCGCCCGGGGGCAGGCCGGTGCCGAAGGTGCCCATGCTCGTAGCCGTGGTCGAGGGGAAGCCGGACTGCAGCGCGGGCGAGCCGTCGAGGGCCTGGCGCAGGAAGGGCGCGTGTCCCCGCCGGGCGTCCAGGAGCCGGCGCCCCATGCCGTCGACCAGCACCACGACGGCGCGGCGCGCGGGCGCCAGCCGCACCTTGGCGACCTCGGCGGGGCCGAGGTCGACCCCGAGGGAGCGGGCCACCCCTGGCAGCACGTCGGCCAGGCCGAGTCCGGCGTAGGCCCGGCCGAGGAGCCCACCCTTGCCGCGCGCGCTCACCGGCCGGTGGCCAGGGACAGGGCCCGGGCGAAGGCTCGTGCCTGCCGAACCGCCTCGGGGCCGTCCGCGTCGGCGCTGACCCGGAAGGAGATGTCGTCGCTGGTGACGGTGCCGTCGTAGCCGTGGTCGCCCTCGCACGAGGGGTCGGCGCACGACGCGGGCGGCAGGTCGATCCGGCTGACCGCGCCCCAGCCGAGGGTCACGGTCACCTCCGACCCGAGCGTGCCGGGACGGTAGGCCGCGGCCGACCCCACGACGTGGGTGAGCATGACGCCGCGGACGCTGGCCAGCGGCACCGACTCGGAGGTCGCCATGACCACGGGGTCCCCGGCGCCGGACGGGCGCTCCCCGGCCCGGCCGGTGCGGGGCACCCCGGGCTCGGCGTGCATCTCCAGGTGGTCGTCGACGTGCCCGACCACGAGCCGGGACCGGGTGAGGACGAGCACGGTCAGGTGGCGCAGGATCTCCTCGTTGTCGAAGGTCGTCTCCTGGTGCACGAGGTGCTCGACGACCTCCTCCCCGGCCACGGCCTCGGCCACGACGTCCGCCACCAGCGCGGGGTAGTAGCCGGCGCGCTCGATGTCGCGGCGCAGGCTGTGCGGCAGCAGGTCGGCTGGGCTGACGGAGGCTCTGGGCATGGCCGCCATTCTGGCACCTCTGACGACGGTCGGACCGCTCTCGCGCGTCTCTCCTGCCCGCGACCGGGGGATCACGCCGTCGTCGCCCGGCGGGCTCACGTGGTCATGGCGCGGCGGTCCGCGTCGGTCCGCAGCGCGGGCGGTGCCACCCTCACCTCGGCGCCCAGCACGTCCGCCCCGCCGGCGCGGGCGCTCACCGGGTTGAGCTCCAGCGCGGCCACCTCCGGGAAGTCGTCGGCCAGCAGGCTGACCCGCCCGATGACCTCGTGCAGCGCGGCCAGGTCGACCGGCTGGGCGCCCCGGTGACCGTCGAGCAGCGGATAGGCGCGGACCGAGCGCACCAGGTCGGCGACGTCGACGTCGGTCAGTGGCGGGATCCGGTGCGCCACGTCCCCGAGCAGGTCGGTGGGGGTGCCCGCCACCGAGAAGCTCACGACGGGCCCGAAGAGCGGGTCCTCCACCGAGCCGACCACGCAGGCCACCCCGGGCTCGGCCATCCGCTGGACCACGAGCGCCGGGTCTCCCACCGAGGCGAACCGCGTCGCCAGGTGCGCCACCGCCTCCACCACGTCCCCGTCGTCGTGCAGGTCCAGGCGCAGGGCCCCGAGCCCGGGCGTGTGGCGCAGCACCTGGGAGACGGACTTGACGACCACCGGGCGGCCGACCACGTCGGCGGCGGCGACGGCCTCCTCGGGCGTGCGGACCCGGACCCGGCGCCAGACGTCGATGCCGTACGCGGCCAGCAGCCGGGACGCCTCGTCGTCGGTCAGGGTCCGTCCCTCGGGGCACTCCTGCAAGACCGCGTCGACGACGGCGAACGCCGCGTGCCGGTCGACGTCGTCGTAGGTCAGCCGCTCCCCCTTGTCGGCCTGGCGCCAGGCGGCATACCGGCTGACGTGGTCGAGCGCCCGCACCGCGTCCTCGGGCATGGCGTACGTCGGGAAGCCCCCCGCGAGCCCGGGGGTGGTGCGGCTGGCGGCGTCGCCGAGCCGCATCCCCAGGAAGGTGCTGAGCACGGGCTTGGGGGCGCCGGTCGCGATGGCGGCCACCGCCTCGACCACGCTCTCGTCCGCCGTGACCAGCGGGGGGATGAAGGTCGTGAGGACGGCGTCGACCGCCTCGTCGGCGAGTGCCGCGCGCAGCGCGTGGTCGAACTCCCCGGCGGTGGCCTCCGGGGCCAGGCAGACCGGGCCGTGGGTGACCTCGAGGCCGCGGGCGAGGCAGGCGTCGGTGGTGAGCGCGCCCAGGGCGTGGGCGTTGCCGACGACGGCCACCCGCCGTCCGCGCGGCAGCGGCTGGGCCGCGACCAGGGCGGCGACGTCGCACAGCTCGGCGATGGACTCCACCTGCATCACGCCGGCCTGGGTCATCATCGCGTCGAAGGCCCCCCGCGGCACCCGGGCCCGGCGGACCGGGTGCCCCGGCGGGACGGCATGGCCGTGGTGGCCGGCCCTGACCACGACGACCGGCTTGACGGCGGCGAGCTGGCGGGCGATCCGGGAGAACTTGCGCGGGTTGCCGACCGACTCCAGGTGCATGCCGACGGCCCGGGTGCTCTCGTGGTCGATGAAGTACTGCATCAGGTCGTTGCCGGACACGTCCGCGCGGTTGCCTGCCGAGGCGAACACCGACATCCCGAGCCCGCGCCGGTCCACGGCGGCGAGCAGCGCGACCCCCAGGGCGGCGCTCTGGGCGAAGAGCCCCAGCCCGCCGGCCCGCGGCAGGTGCTGGGCGACCGTGGCGTTGAGCCCGAGCCCGGTGTTGGCGATGCCGATGGTGTTGGGCCCGACCACCCGCATCCCGCCCGCGTGCGCGCGCCGCAGCAGCTCGCGCTGCCGCTCCACCCCCTCCGGGCCCGCCTCGGCGAAGCCGTCGGACGCGACGACCAGCGCCCGCACCCCGGCGGCCGCGCAGTCGTCCACGACGTCCGGCACCCGGTCCGCCGGCACGCACACCAGGGCCAGGTCGACCGGCTCCCCGATCGCCGACACCGTCGGGTGGCAGGGGACGCCGAGCACCTCGGTGGCGGTGGGGTGCACCGCGTGGAGCCTGCCGGCGTACGACCCGTGCAGGATGTCGTCCAGCACCAGGTGCCCCAGCGCCTCGACCCGCGGGCTCGCCCCCACCACGGCGACCGACGCCGGCTCCACGACCGCCTTGATGCTCTCCGCCTCGGCGCGGTGCTCGCGGGACAGGCGCACCAGCTCGGAGCGCTCGGTGGGGCGGATCTGGAAGGACACCGCGATGACGCCGTCGTCGAAGTGGTGGCGGACCTCGTAGCCCGCGTCGGTGAAGACCCGCATCATCTTGCGGTTCTGCGGCAGCACGTCGGCGACGAACTCCTCGACCCCCAGCTCCTGCCCGATCGCGGCGAGGTGCTCCAGCAGCACCGACCCGATGCCCTTGCCCTGCGCGTGGTCGGAGATGTTGAACGCCACCTCGGCGACGCCCGGCGTCACCACGTCGTAGCGGCCGACCCCGATGATCTCCTCGCGCACCGTCGCGACCAGGGCCACCCGGCTCACCTGGTCCACCTCGGTGAAGCGGGTCAGGTCCTTGTCGCTGATCTCCTTGAGGGGGGCGAAGAAGCGCAGGTAGATCGACTCGGCCGACTGCCGTGCGTGGAACGCCTGGATCCCCGCCCGGTCCTGCGGCCGGATCGGGCGCAGGTGGCACACGGAGCCGTCCCGCAGCACCACGTCCGCCTCCCACGAGGAGGGGTCGGAGACTCCCAGCCGACCAGGTCCGAGGCTGCCGCGCTGCTCGCTCATGGGGCCTAGCGTGGCACGACCACCTGCCCCGGGCACGGTGGGGCGCGCCCGGTCCGGCGGGGCCCGGTGCGCGTCCACCGGGTATGTCGGCAGGGGTCCGTCGGCAGGGCGTGCCAGGCTCGCGACATGGAGCACCAGGAGCTGGTCCGCGGACGCCGGATGCTGCGCCGGTTCGACCCCGACCGGCCGGTCGACGAGGCGACGATCACCCGAGCCCTGCAGGCGGCGACCCGCGCCCCCAGCGCCGGGTGGTCGCAGGGCTGGGACTTCGTGGTGCTGCGCCGGCCCGGGGACGTCGCGCGCTACTGGGAGGTGACCCGGCGGCCGGGACCGCCCGACGCCTGGGCCCGCGGGGTGATGACCGCGCCCTGCCTGGTCGTCGTCTGCAGCGACCCCCGGCGCTACCTCGACCGCTACGCCGAGCCGGACAAGGGCTGGACCGACCGGGACCCTGCCCGGTGGCCGGTCCCCTGGTGGGACGTCGATGCCGGCATGGCGGCGCTGCTCGTCCTGCTGTCGGTCCACGACGCCGGCCTGGGCGGGCTGCTGTGCGGCATCCCGGCCGGTCGGCAGGACGCGGTACGCCGTGCCTTCGGCATACCCGCGGATCGCCGGCTGGTCGGTCTGCTCGCGCTGGGACACCCGCCCGCCGACGGTGCCCGGGGCGTCCGCGGCAGCGCCGGTCGCGGTCGGCGGCCGCTGACCGAGGTGGCCCACGACGGCAGGTTCGGTCGGCCCTGGGACCCTGAGATCGGGCCCGATCAGGTCCCGGGCGACACCTGACCCAAAGGCATGACGTCTGTTCCCACATCCCACGTCCCGAGTAACCGCAGGACGGCCGCGCTTCCGATCGTTTCCGTCCTGACAAACGGACATATCCGGGTCTAGGGTGACAGGTGTCCGACGAGGACGTGGATAGGAGACATCCGGTGCACCAGCACGAGCGTCACCAGCTCATCGTGGAGCGGGCCCGATCCGAGTCGCGGGTCGAGGTGGCCGGGTTGGCCGACGAGCTCGACGTGACCCCTGAGACCATCCGACGCGACCTCACCGTCCTGGAGCGGCACGGCCTCGTGCGGCGCGTCCACGGCGGGGCGATCGCGGTCGAGAAGCTCGCCTTCGAGCCCACCACCCAGATGCGGGCCGAGCAGCGGACCGCGGAGAAGTCCGCCATCGCCCAGCGCGCCCGCGAGCTGGTCCCCGAGAGCGGGGTGGTGCTGCTCGACGCGGGCACCTCCACCCTGGCGCTCGCGCACCTGCTGCCCACCGGGGGCGAGCTGACCGTGGTCACCAGCTCCCTGTCCATCGCCCAGGCCCTCAGCAGCCGCGAGGACGTGGCGCTCTACCTGCTCGGGGGCCGCGTCCGGGTGAGGACGCTGGCCGCGGTGGGCGCCTGGGCCGTGGACGCGCTGCGGGACGTGCACGTGGACGTCGCCTTCATCGGCACCAACGGCCTGACCATCGACGAGGGCCTGACCACCCCGGACCCCTCCGAGGCCGCGGTCAAGCGCGCCATGATCGGCGTCGCGCAGCGGGTCGTCGTGGTCGCGGACCACAGCAAGGTCGGCGTGGCCCACTTCTGCCGCTTCGGCCGGCTCGGCGACATCGACACCTTCATCACCGACGACGGGCTCGACCCCGAGACGGCCGCCGAGATCTCGGCCCACGGCCCGGAGGTGGTCCGCGCATGATCCTGACCCTGACGCCCAACCCGAGCGTCGACCGCACGATCACCGTCGCCCGCCTCGAGCGCGGCGTCGTCCAGCGCGCCTGCGACTCCCGGACGGACCCGGGCGGCAAGGGCATCAACGTCTCCCGCGCACTGGCCGCCAACGGCACCGAGACCGTCGCCGTCCTGCCCGTCGGTGGGCCCCACGGCGCCGTCATGACCGACCTGCTGAGCCGGATCGACCTGGCCGTCGAGACCGTGCCGGTCGCCGAGGGGATCCGGGCCAACCTCGGCGTCGTCGAGCCGGACGGCACCACCACCAAGGTCAACGAGCAGGGGCCGCACCTGTCCGCCGAGGAGGTCGCCGCGCTGCTGGCCGCGGTGGACCACCACGCCGACCGCGGCCTCACCTGGCTGGTGGGGTGCGGGTCGCTGCCCCCGGGGGTGGACGTCGGCTTCTACGCCGACCTGGTCCGCCGCGGGCGCGCCGCCGGCGCCCGGGTCGCCATCGACTCCAGCGGGCCGGCCATGGTCGCGGCCGTCGCGGCCGGGCCGGACCTGGTCAAACCCAACGACGAGGAGCTCGAGGAGCTCGTGGGCCGTCGCCTGCCCACCCTCGGCGACGTCGTCGAGGCCTGTCACGAGCTGGTCGCCGGCGGCGTCGGGTCGGTCGTGGTCAGCCTCGGCAGCAAGGGCGCCCTGCTGGTCACCGCCGACGAGGTGGCCCACGCCCGGGCCACCGTCACCGACCCCCGCTCCACCGTGGGTGCCGGCGACTCGCTGCTGGCGGGCTACCTGCACGCCCTGTCCCGCGGGGACACCCCGGTCAGGGCCCTGCGGACCGCCGTGGCCTTCGGCTCCGCCGCGGTCTGCCTGCCCGGCACCGAGGTGCCCGGACCGGACCAGGTCCGTGCCATCCACGTCGAGGTCGTCGAGCCCGTCGACCTCAGCCTCCCTCTCTGATCACCGTCTCGCCCCCAAGGAGATCCCATGTCCCTCATCACCGAGAAGCAGGTCGTCCTCGACCTCACCGCCACCGACCGCGCCGACGCCACCCGCCTGCTCGGCCAGACCCTCGTCGCCGAGGGCCGGGTCACCGACCTGGACGGCTTCCTGGAGGACGTCCGTCGTCGAGAGGAGCAGATGGCGACCGGCCTGCCCGGCGGGATCGCCATCCCCCACTGCCGCTCGGCCCACGTCACCGAGCCCTCTCTCGTCTTCGGTCGCTCGCGCGAGGGCATCGACTGGGGCGCCGAGGACGGCCCGGCCACGCTGATGTTCATGATCGCGGCCCCGGAGGGCGGCGGTGAGGACCACCTCAAGATCCTGGCCCTGCTCGCCCGCAAGCTCATGCGCGCGGAGTTCAAGGAGTCCCTGCGCGGCGCCCGCACGCCGGCGGAGGTCGTCCAGATCGTCCGCACGGAGGTCGAGCAGTGAAGTTCGTGGGTGTGACGAGCTGCCCCACGGGCATCGCGCACACCTACATGGCGGCCGAGGCCCTGGAGCAGGCCGCCAAGGCCGCCGGGCACGAGATGGTCGTGGAGACCCAGGGCTCCGCGGGCTCCGACCCGCTGGACCCGGCGGTGATCGCGGCTGCCGACGGCGTGATCTTCGCCCACGACCTCGAGGTCAAGGACGCGGGTCGGTTCGCCGGTAAGCCGACCGTCGACGTCGGCGTCAAGCGCGCCGTGTCCGGCGCTCCCGAGCTCATCGAGCAGGCCGTGGCAGCGGTCGAGCAGGCCCGGGCGTCCACGCCCGTCTCCTCCGCCCCCGCCGCCGGGTCCGCAGGTGGCCCGCTCAACCTCGTCGGAGTGACGAGCTGCCCCACGGGCATCGCGCACACCTACATGGCGGCCGAGGCCCTGGAGCAGGCCGCCAAGGCCGCCGGGCACGAGATGGTCGTGGAGACCCAGGGCTCCGCGGGCTCCGACCCGCTGGACCCGGCGGTGATCGCGGCTGCCGACGGCGTGATCTTCGCCCACGACCTCGAGGTCAAGGACGCGGGTCGGTTCGCCGGTAAGCCGACCGTCGACGTCGGCGTCAAGCGCGCCGTGTCCGGCGCTCCCGACCTGATCGCCGAGATCGAGCGACTGGTCGGCGAGCACCGGGCCCAGGCCGGGGCCGGCGCCCCCATGATCAGGACCACGCCTCCCGTCGGGGCGACCGCGGCCGGAGCCCGCGAGGCCGACCGGGTCGGAGCGGGCACCAAGGTGCGCCAGTGGCTGATGACCGGCGTGTCGTACATGATCCCCTTCGTCGCCGCCGGCGGCATCCTGATCGCCCTCGGTTTCATGCTCGCGACCGTGGCCGCGGGCAGGAGCGGCGTCGTCGACGTCACCGCGTTCACCTTGGACGTCGGCGACCCGAAGACCCCCGTCCTGCAGAACGTCTTCGAGCCCGGATCGCTGATGCACTGGGCGGCGCTGCTCTTCTGGATCGGCAAGGCCGCCTTCGCCTTCCTCGTGCCGGTCCTGTCCGGCTACATCGCCTACGGCATCGCGGACCGTCCTGGTCTGGTGCCCGGCTTCGCCGGCGGGGCCATCGCCATGTCCATGGGCGCAGGCTTCCTCGGCGGCATCGTCACCGGCTTCCTCGCCGGTTTCGTCGCCCGCGGGATCGCGGGCTGGAAGGTCCCCAAGGGTCTGCGGGGCATCATGCCCGTCATGGTCATCCCGCTGTTGTCCACCCTGATCACCGGCGCGGCCATGGTCCTGCTGCTCGGTCGCCCGATCAAGGCTCTGATGGACGCGCTCACCAGCGCGCTCAACGGCATGACCGGCTCCAACGCCGTCCTGCTCGGGCTCATCCTGGGCCTGATGATGGGCTTCGACCTGGGCGGTCCGGTCAACAAGGTGGCCTACACCTTCGGCACCACCGGGCTGGCCACCGCCGGCGCGGCGATGGACGCGCCGCAGCTCAAGATCATGGCGGCCGTCATGGGCGCCGGCATGGTGGCCCCCTGGGGCCTGGCCCTCGCCACGGCGCTGCGCCCGCGGCTGTTCACCGAGGCCGAGCAGGAGAACGGCAAGGCCTGCTGGTTGCTCGGTGCGTCGTTCATCTCCGAGGGCGCCATCCCCTTCGCCGCCGCCGACCCGGGTCGCATCATCCCGGCCTCCATGGTCGGGTCCGGCCTCGCCGGTGCCATGATCATGGCCTTCGGCTGCACCAGTCGCGCGCCGCACGGCGGGCTGTGGGTCACTCCCCTCATCGGCAGCTGGCCGATGTTCCTGCTGGCCGTCGGGGCCGGTGCCGTCGTCACGGCGGGCCTGGTCATCGTCCTCAAGGGCACCGCCCGCACGGCGACGGTCGAGACGCCCGCTACCGCGGGCGCGGTCGCCGTCTGAGCCACCCGTCCGATCCACCGCCTGGCGTCGACCGCGCCCGGCAGCCGACGCCCCGCTCCCGGGTCGTCACCTCACCCCCGGAGCTCTGCTCCACCACCCAGTTAGGAAGAGATCACCATGGCCTCCAAGAACGTCACCATCGCCTCGTCCGTCGGTCTGCACGCCCGTCCGGCCTCGATGTTCGTCCAGGCCGCCACGGCGACCGGACTTCCCGTCACCATCGCCAAGGAGGGCGGCGACCCGGTCGACGCCCGGTCGATCCTCGCCGTGATGGCCCTGGGCGCCAAGCACGGCGACGTGGTCACCCTCTCCGCCGAGGGCGAGGGCGCGGAGGGCAAGCTCGACGAGCTCGTCGCGCTGCTGTCCCGCGACCTCTACGCCGAGTGACGATCCATGTCTGACGCCACCCACCGCCAGCTCCACGGCATCGGCGTGAGCGTGGGCACCGCGGCCGGACCTGCCGTGCAGGTCCGGCCCGCGCCCACCGCCCCGACCACCGAGCAGCCCACCACCGACGCGGCCGCCGCCGGCGCGCACGTGCGCGAGACGATGGAGCAGGTCGCCACCGGTCTCGCGGCCCGCGCCGCCAAGGCCGACCCCCAGGCCCGCACCATCCTCGAGGCCACGATCATGATGGCCCGCGACCCAGGGCTGATCAGCGGGATCGACAAGCACCTCGCCGCGGGCAAGGGACCGGCCAACGCCGTCACCGCCGCGGTCGAGGAGTTCTGCCAGATGTTCGAGTCGCTCGGCGGCTACATGGCCGAGCGCGTCACCGACCTGCGCGACGTCCGAGACCGCACCGTGGCCCGCCTGCTCGGCGAGCCGGAGCCCGGGGTGCCCGAGTTCGACGAGCCCAGCGTGCTCGTCGCGATGGACCTCGCCCCCGCCGAGACGGCGACGCTGGACGTGCAGAAGGTCCTCGGCATCGTCACCTCCGCGGGCGGCGCCACCAGCCACACCGCGATCCTCGCGGCCCAGCTCGGCATCCCGGCCGTCGTGCAGTGCCCCGGCGCCCTCGACATCCCCGCGGGCACCCTCGTCGCCCTCGACGGAGGCGTGGGCGAGGTCATCGTCAGCCCCACCGCCACCGAGCGCGAGCAGCTGGCCGAGCGGTCCCGCCGCCGCGCCGCCGCCCTGTCCAACGTCTCCGGCGTCGGCGTCACCAAGGACGGCACCAAGGTCGCGCTCCTGGCCAACATCGGCACTCCCGAGGACGCCGTCAAGGCCGCCGCGGTCGACTGCGAGGGCGTCGGGCTGTTCCGCACCGAGTTCCTCTTCCTGGAGCGGGAGACCGCGCCGACGCTGGAGGAGCAGACCGCGACGTACACCGACGTCCTGAGGGCCTTCGGCGACCGGCGCGTCGTCGTCCGCACCCTGGACGCGGGCGCCGACAAGCCGCTCGCCTTCGCCGACCTCGGCGAGGAGGAGAACCCCGCCCTCGGCGTGCGCGGGCTGCGGCTGCAGCAGGTGCGCCAGGACCTGCTCGACACCCAGCTGCAGGCCCTCGCCGCGGCCTACCAGGCCACGGGCGCGGACGTGCGGGTCATGGCACCGATGGTGGGCACCCGCGACGAGGCCGAGTGGTTCGCCCAGCGTGTCAAGGCCGTGGGGCTGCCCAAGGCGGGCACCATGATCGAGGTGCCCGGCGCCGCGCTGCGCGCCAAGGACATCCTCGACGTCTGCGACTTCGCCTCGCTCGGCACCAACGACCTGTCCCAGTACACGATGGCCGCCGACCGCATGCAGGGCTCTCTGGCGCACCTGCTGTCGGCCTGGCAGCCGCCGCTGCTCGACCTGATCGCGCTGTCCTGCGAGGGCGGCCGGGCGACCGGCAAGCCGATCGGCGTGTGCGGCGAGGCGGGCGGCGACCCGCTGCTCGCGCTCGTCCTCGTCGGGCTGGGCGTCTCCTCCCTGTCGATGGCGCCGCCCAAGCTCGCGGCGGTGCGCACCGCGCTCAGCCTGCACGAGCTCGGGGTGTGCCAGCGGATGGCGACCGCGGCCCTCGCGGCCAGGACCGCCACCCAGGCCCGCCAGGCCGTCCTCGACCTGGCCGACCCGATCATGCTCGACCTGCTCTGAGCCCCACCGTCGAGCCCGGCCACCCCCTCGGTGGCCGGGCTCGACGCCTGTCCGGGCGGTGGTCCGCGGCTCCTCGCCGGGACCGCTACCCTGCCCTCGACGAGGGGAACACCTGTGCGACCCCGGCGTGTCGCGCGGGCCCGGCGCGCCATACCGTCTGCAGGGGCCCACCAGGGCAGGATGAAGCGATTCCACGCACGAGGAGACCGATGGCACGCCGCACAACCGCACCACCCCAGGACGACGACTTCGTCGAGAACATCATCGACATCGACGTCTCCGACGAGATGCAGCAGGCCTTCCTGGAGTACTCCTACTCGGTCATCTTCAGCCGGGCGCTGCCCGATGCCCGCGACGGCCTCAAGCCGGTGCAGCGGCGCATCCTCTACGCGATGCACGAGCAGGGCCTGCGCCCGGACCGCGGTCACGTGAAGTCGGCGCGCATCGTCGGCGAGGTCATGGGCAAGTACCACCCGCACGGCGACACCGCGATCTACGACGCCCTGGTGCGGATGGCCCAGCCCTTCACCATGCGGCTCCCCCTGGTCGACGGGCACGGCAACTTCGGCTCGCTGGACGACGGCCCGGCCGCCCCGCGCTACACCGAGGCCCGGATGGCCCCGGCGGCGCTGGCGATGCTGGCGAGCCTGGACGAGGACACCGTCGACTTCGTCCCGACGTACGACGACCAGCTCACCCAGCCCGGCGTGCTGCCCGCGGCCTTCCCGAACCTGCTCGTCAACGGCGCCTCGGGCATCGCCGTCGGCATGGCGACGAACATGCCGCCGCACAACCTGGTCGAGGTGATCGGGGCCGCCCGCCACCTGATCGCCCACCCGGACTGCTCGCTGGACGACCTGATGAAGTTCGTCCCCGGCCCGGACCTGCCGTGCGGCGGCAAGGTCATCGGCCTGGAGGGCATCCGCGACGCCTACCTCACCGGCCGGGGCAGCTTCAAGACTCGCGCGACCGCCCGGATCGAGAACGTCACGCCGCGCAAGAAGGGCATCGTCGTCACCGAGCTGCCCTACCTCGTGGGCCCGGAGAAGGTCCGCGACAAGATCAAGGACCTGGTGCAGTCCAAGAAGCTGCAGGGGATCTCGGACTTCAAGGACCTCACCGACCGCAAGCACGGGCTGCGGCTCGTCATCGAGGTCAAGAACGGCTTCAACCCTGAGGCGGTGCTGGAGCAGCTCTACAAGCTGACGCCGATGGAGGACTCCTTCGGCATCAACAACGTCGCGCTCGTCGACGGCCAGCCGCAGACGCTCGGGCTCAAGGACCTGCTGCGGGTGTACGTCGAATTCCGCACCGACGTCGTCCGCCGCCGGTCGGCCCACCGCCTGGGCAGGCGCGAGGAGCGGCTGCACCTCGTCGAGGGGCTGCTGATCGCGATCCTGGACATCGACGAGGTCATCGCGGTCATCCGCTCGTCCGACGACGCGGGTGTCGCGCGCGAGCGGCTGAGGCAGGTCTTCGACCTGAGCGAGGCCCAGGCGACCTACATCCTGGACCTGCAGCTGCGCCGCCTGACGAAGTTCAGCCGCATGGAGCTGGAGTCCGAGCGAGACCAGCTGCAGGCCGAGATCGCCGCGCTGCGCGAGCTGCTCGCGGACGAGGCCAAGCTGCTCAAGCTGGTCTCGGGCGAGCTGGCCGAGATCGCCAAGGCCCACGGGACGCCGCGGCGCACCGTGCTGCTCGAGTCCGGCGGCCAGTCGGCGACGGCGACCCCGCTGGAGGTGGGCGACGACCCCTGCCACGTGCTGCTGTCCACCACCGGGCTGCTCGCCCGCACGACCGACGCATCGCCGCTGTCCAACGAGGGCGGGCGGGCCCGGCACGACGCGATCGTGGCGACGGTGACGACGACGGCGCGCGGCGACTTCGGGCTCGTCACGTCAGCCGGGCGGGTGGTCCGGCTGGGCGCGCTGGACCTGCCGACCCTGCCCCCCACCAACGGTGCGCCCACGCTCTCGGGCGGGGCGCCGGTCGCGTCCTACCTCGAGCTCGCCCAGGACGAGGTCCCGCTGACGATCATGTCGCTGGCGCCGGGCTCGCCGGGGCTCGCCCTCGGCACGGCGCACGGCGTGGTCAAGCGGGTCCAGACCGACTATCCCGCCAAGGACCGGTGGGAGACCGTGGCGCTCAAGCCGGGTGACCGCGTCGTGGGCGCCGTGGAGCTGCGCACCGGCGAGGAGCACCTGGTCTTCGTGACGAGCGACGCCCAGCTGCTGCACTTCCCGGCCTCGGTGGTGCGCCCGCAGGGTCGGACGGCCGGCGGTATGGCGGGAGTCCGCCTCTCCCCCAACGCCTCCGTCGTGTTCTTCGGCGCGGTCGACCCGGCCGCGGACGCGATCGTCGTGACCGGTGCAGGCGCGTCGGATGCCCTCCCGGGCACCCAGGTCCCGTCGCTCAAGGTGACCCCCTTCGAGGAGTACCCCGCCAAGGGCCGCGCGACCGGCGGCGTGCGCTGCCAGCGTTTCCTCCACGGCGAGGACCAGCTGGTCCTCGCGTGGGTAGGGGCGCAGCCGGCCCGCGCCGCCCAGGCCGACGGCGCGGCGGTGACCCTGCCCGAGCCCACCGACCGGCGGGACGGGTCCGGGGTGGCCACCAAGTCCGTGGTCGCGGCGATCGGTGGTGCGCTGCCGGAGGCCGCTGCGGTGTCCGCGGGGGCGGCCGCCGCCTCGGCGTCCACGCAGGGCGATGCCGCGGACGCCGCGCGCGAGCTGCCACCCAACGCCGGCCCCACCCGGGAGCGGGTCGTGGTGCTGCGCGACGACGACCCGGACAGCCTGGACGACGTGGTGCAGGTGGAGCGTCCCACCGACTGACCGGCCGACGCCCCGGCCCCGCCCCCTCCTTCCCCGACCACCGTCGGCGCGCTGAGGAGGGGGGCGAGACCGTCTGGTTTTGTAGGGTGGGGCCGTGACCGACCAGCCCCGCATCCCCACGCCCAGGCTCGGCCCGGACGCCTGCTCCCGCTCCTGGGAGGAGGCTGGTCACCCGGTGTGGGGCACCGCGGCGATCGCCCGCTTCTGGGTGGCGCTGGAGCAGCCGGGGCCCTGGGGCCGCGACGCCTTCACCGAGTCCTGGCTGGACCCCGCGCTGGGGGCCGGGCTGCAGCGGGCCTGCCAGGAGGCCGGGGGCCGCCTGGTCCTGGTCCGCTCCGTCGGTGATCGCCGCAGCCGCGCGGACCGGGCCCCCCGGCAGGTGTTCGTGGCGGGCGGACTCGCCGGCCGTCCGTGGCTGGTCACGGGCGCCGTGGTCGACCCGGCCGAGCTGCGCGCCCTGCCCCTGGACCTGCTGGCGGGCCCGGACCCGCAGCCGGTGCTGGAGGCAGTGCCGGGAACCCGGCTCACCGACGGCGGCATCGTCCTGGTCTGCACCAACGGCAGGCGCGACGTGTGCTGCGCCGTCCGCGGTCGACCGGTGGCGCTGGCGGCCTCCCGGGCCCGTCCCGGTCAGGTGTGGGAGTGCACCCACACCGGCGGTCACCGCTTCGCCGCCACCGGGATCGGCCTGCCCAGCGGCCACACCGCCGCGCGCCTCACGCCGGAGCTCGCCGTCCGCCTCGTCGAGGCGGAGGGCCGTCGCGAGCTGGCCCCGGAGCTGCTCGACCCGGCCCACGACCGGGGGCGCAGCCACCTCCCGCTCACCCACCAGGCCGCCCAGGGCTGGGTGCGCAGCGTGACGGGCGAGACCTCGCTGACCGCTCTGGCCTGCTCGTCCCGCGGCGACGACCGGGACGACGAGGTCACGGTCACCCACGTCGACGGCCGCGTCTGGCGGCTGCGCGTGCACAAGGAGCCCACTGGCGAGCGGCTGGTCGACTCGTGCGGCGGCGGTCCCCGCCCGGCCCATGCCTTCGTGGTGGACGAGCTCGGGCCGCGCGACGCCGCACCCGCCGGGTCGCATGGGTGAGACTGGGGCCATGAGCTCTGACCGCTGCCTCCTGCTCGACGTCGACGGCACCCTGATCGACTCCACCTATCACCACGGTCTGGCCTGGCTGCGTGCCTTCGCCGAGGTGGGGATCCACCCGCCGTTGTGGCGCGTCCACCGGGCGATCGGCATGGGGGGCGACCAGCTCGTCACCTCCGTCGCCGGGGCGGTCGCCGAGGACCGGCTCGGCGATCACCTCAGGGAGCGCTGGCAGCACCACTACCAGCTGATGCTTCCCGAGATCCGTCCCCTGCCCGGTGCCGTCGAGCTGGTGCGGATGCTCCTCGGCCGCGGCGACGCGGTGGCCATCGCCTCCTCCGGGGAGCAGGCGCTCACCGAGGCGGCGCTGTCCATCCTCGGCTTCTCCCCCGACGACTTCGCCGCGGTCACCAGCGCCGGCGACGCGGACGCGTCCAAGCCGGACCCCGACATCTTCCGGATCGCCCACGAGCGCGCCGGCGGGGGACGCGGCCTGGTGATCGGCGATACGACCTACGACGTCACCGCCGCGGCTCGCGCGGGCCTGCCCTGCGTGGTCACCCGCACCGGTGGCTTCGGCGTGGACGAGCTGCGGGCGTCCGGCGCCGCCCTCGTGGTCGAGGAGCTGCCCGAGCTGCTGCACCTGCCTGACGCCCGGTGGGAGGCGCTGCTCTCGACGCCGGTGCCCGACGCCCCGGACGTGCGCCCCGGTCAGTGACCCCAGGCCCCGACGCCCGGCTTCGAGGCCCGGACCCGGGGGGATCCCGCTCCGGTGATCCCACAGGTCGGAGGGCCTCCCGCGGGTCTGCGGGAGGCCCTCCGGCCGGAGCGCTCTCACCCTGCCGGTCACCTCGCGGGGCCGCCGGACGGGGGGCGTGTCCTCAGGCGTCGATGCGCTCGGCGTCCAGGGAGTGGGCGGAGTCGATGATGAACTCCTTGCGCGGGGCGACCTCGTTGCCCATGAGCAGGTCGAAGACCCGCTCGGCGGCCTCCGCGTCGGCCAGCGTCACCCGCCGCAGGGTCCGCTGGCGCGGGTCCATCGTGGTCTCTGCGAGCTGGTCGGCGTCCATCTCGCCCAGGCCCTTGTAGCGCTGCATCGGCTGCTTGATCTTCTTGCCCCTGCGCTCGAGCCGGGAGACCGTGCTGCGCATCTGGGACTCGTTGTAGGTGTAGATGAGCTCGTTCTTGCGCGAGCCGGCGTTGACCACCTCGATGCGGTGCAGCGGCGGCACCGCGGCATACACGCGGCCCGCCTCGACCAGGGGGCGCATGTAGCGGAAGAACAGCGTCAGCAGCAGCGTCCGGATGTGGGCGCCGTCCACGTCGGCGTCGGTCATGATGATGACCTTGCCGTAGCGCGCCGCGTCCACGTCGAAGCTGCGCCCCGAGCCCGCCCCGATGACCTGGATGATCGCGGCGCACTCGGCGTTCTTGAGCATGTCGCCGACCGAGGCCTTCTGGACGTTGAGGATCTTGCCGCGGATCGGCAGCAGGGCCTGGTGGTCCGAGTCGCGGGCCAGCTTGGCGGTACCGAGGGCGCTGTCGCCCTCGACGATGAACAGCTCGGAGCGGTCGACGTCGCTGCTGCGGCAGTCGGCCAGCTTGCTCGGCAGGGTGCTGGTCTCCAGGGCGTTCTTGCGGCGCTGGGTCTCCTTGTGCTGCCGCGCCGAGATGCGCGACTTCATCTCGGCGACGACCTTCTCCAGCAGCAGGGTGGCCTGGGCCTTCTCGTCCCGCCTGGTGCTGGTGAGCAGCGCCGTGAGCTGCTGCTCGACGGTGCGCGCGACGATGGCACGCACCGCGCTGGTGCCCAGGACCTCCTTGGTCTGGCCCTCGAACTGCGGCTCGGCCAGGCGCACCGTGACCACCGCGGTCAGGCCGGCGAGGATGTCGTCCTTCTCCACCTTGTCGGTGCCGACCTTGAGCCGGCGGGCGTTGACCTCGAGCTGCTTGCGGAAGACCTTGAGCAGGGCTTGCTCGAAGCCGCTCACGTGGGTGCCGCCCTTGTGGGTGTGGATGATGTTGACGAAGGACTCGGTGCGGGTCTCGTACCCCGTGCCCCAGCGGACGGCGATGTCCACGACGCACTCACGGCTCATCTCGGTGGACACCATGTGGCCGCGGGCGTCCAGCTGCGGCACCGTCTCGGTGAAGCTGCCCGCGCCCTGCAGCCGCCATACGCCCGTCACGGCCGGGTCCGGCGCCAGGAACTCGGCGAACTCGCTGATGCCGCCGTCGTTCTTGAAGGTCTCCTCGTAGACCCCTGCCTCGTCGACGTCGCGCTCGTCCCGGACGACGATCTCCAGACCGGGGACCAGGAAGGCGGTCTGCCGGGCCCGCGCGACCAGATCGGCGCGGTCCAGCGTGGCGTTCCGCAGGAAGATCTGGTGGTCCGCCCAGTAGCGCACCCGGGAGCCGGTGACCCCCCGCCTGACCTTGCCCACGACGGCGAGCTCGGAGGTGCTCTCGAAGGGCAGGAAGGGGCTGTCGGGTCCGGTGCCCTCGCCGTCGGCATAGGTGCCGGGCTCCCCCCGCCGGAAGCTCATCTGGTAGGTCTTGCCACCGCGGTCGACCTGCACGTCCAGGCGCGCGGACAGGGCGTTGACGACGCTGGCGCCCACGCCGTGCAGACCGCCGGACGCGGCGTAGGAGCCACCGCCGAACTTCCCGCCGGCGTGCAGCTTGGTGAAGATCACCTCGACGCCGGAGAGCCCGGTGCGGGGCTCGATGTCCACCGGCATGCCTCGACCGTTGTCACGGACAGTGACCGACCCATCGCTCCCCAGCACCACCTCGATGCGGTTGCAGTGGCCTCCCAGGGCCTCGTCGACGGCGTTGTCGATGATCTCCCACAGGCAGTGCGTCAGGCCGCGGCTGTCGGTGGACCCGATGTACATCCCGGGTCGCTTGCGCACCGCCTCCAGGCCCTCGAGGACCTGCAGGTGGCGGGCGGAGTAGGTGTCTTGGGTGGTGGTGTCTGGCACGGCTGGCAGGTTACCCGCGGTCACCGACAGGCCCCCGCAGGCTCGCCAGGTGGGACGGCGTGCCAACATGTGGAGAATAGGTCCGGCGGGAAGGATCCGGCGTGCTTGACTGTTGACACCGCCGAGGACGTGACCGCTCACCCGGGTCGCGACCCCGACCGACGAGAGAGAGGCCCTTCCGTGACCACTGCACTGGCAACGAGTGAGCTCACCGCCGCGGACCGCTGTGACCGCTGTGGCGCGCAGGCCTACATCCGAGCCCGACTCGCCTCCGGCGGCGAGCTGCTCTTCTGCGCCCACCACGGGCGCAAGCACCTGGACAGCCTGCGTCCCATCGCGATCGACATCGACGACCAGAGCGGGCGGCTCGACCCCACCGCGTCCGCGGGCTGACCGCACCCGACCTCGAGACCCCGTCACGCCCCTCGGTGTAACGGGGTCTCGCGCTGTCCCGGATCCCGTGCCCGGCCCGTAGGATCGGCCCGTGGCCTCTCTCGTGGTGCTCGTCGCGCTCGCCGTCGTCGTCGGCCTGATCGGGATCGTCGTGCCCGTCCTGCCCGGTCTGCTGATCGTGTGGCTGGCGGTCGCCGGCTGGGCGGCGGCCGGCCGCGTGTGGTGGCTCGCGGTCGGGGTGACGATCCTGTATGCCGTGGGCCTCACCCTGCAGTACGTCCTGCCGGGCCGCCGCCTCAAGGCCGCTGGCGTCCCCACCTCGTCCCTGGTCGTCGGGGTCGTGGTCGCCATCGTCGGGGGCTTCGTCATCCCGGTGGTCGGGGCGCTGCCCGGCTTCGTCCTCGGCGTCTTCGTGGGGGAGCTCGCCCGCCTCAAGGTCGCCCGCACGGCCTGGGCGGCCACCACTCACGCCCTGCGCGCGGTCGGCCTGTCGATGGCCATCGAGCTGGGCACCGGCTTCCTGATCGCCACGGGTTGGGTCCTGGCGGTGTTCCTGACGGCCGCCGGTTCTTGACCTGCGCCCGGACCGGATCGTGACCGCACAGCTCGAGCTGGCGTCAGCGCTCGTGGACTCCTGGCTGAAGCGCTCGTAGGCGCCCTGCGGATGCTCGCCGCCCGGGCGCAGGAGCCTGATCGGGCGCCACGATTCAGGGTCCGGTGGCTCGCCCACCTCAGGTGCCGGAGGCGTCTATCCGTGTCAGATCTCGCCGCGCTCGCGGCGGGCGTCCCAGCGCTGCTCCATCCGCTGCATGAAGGTGCCGCTGCGACGAGGGCTCGCGGGACGCCCGCGACCCGGGGTGCGACCCGCGCGGGTCCGGCGGGGGCGGGCGGCCGCCACAGATCCGTCCTCCCGCACCGTGCCCAGGGCCGGTCGTCGCGGGGCGGCGAAGGCGTAGACGGCGCAGGCCACCATCAGCAGGAACCCCAGGACGCCGAGGACGACCTGCTGCTGGACCACCCCGAGGAGCACGACGCCCAGACCCGCGACGACCCCCAGGAGTCCGAGGACCAGGCGGGTGCGGCTCCCGCGCGGTCGGGAGGCGTTGGCGAGCTGTGCGGCGAGCTGCGGGTCCTCGGCCATCAGGGCCTGCTCCATCTGCTCGAGCAGGGCCTGCTCACGCTCGGAGAGCGGCATCTCGGGTCCCCCTCTCTGGGGTGCGGCACATGGGTGCGCGATGGGGTCACCGTGCACAACGAGGATAGGGTCAGGATAGATCCCGCGGGGGGCTTGCGGCAGCACCTGGACGCGGCCGGACGAGTGACGCTGCCCGGACGGCCCCGGCGCCGAACCTCGCGCTGGCTCGGTCCATGGCCAGCTCGGCGTCCCGCCACCCGTGCTCGCGCTCGTCCAGCATCGCCTGGTGGGGTGCCCGCTCGGCGTCGACGAGATTCTCCAGCCGCACCCCCACCAGACGCACGCGGGCACGCTGCAGCCCCAGCGCGTCGTACAGTTCCCGGGCCACGCGATAGACCTCCTGGCCCACGTCGGTGTGCTCCCGCATCGTGCGGGACCGGGTCACGGTCGTGAAGTCGGCGAAGCGCACCTTGATCGACACGGTGCGGGCGACCATCCCCTGGGCGCGCAGGCGGGCCGTGGCACGATCGGCGAGCTTGAGCAGGTGCCGGTGGATCTCCACGGGGTCGTCCACGTCCTGACCGAAGGTCTCGTCCGCGCCGACGGACTTCTCGACGTGGGTGGGGGTCACCCGGCGCGGGTCGCGACCCCACGAGAGCTCGTGCAGCGAGGAGCCCAGCGCCTGTCCCATCGCCCGCTGCAAGGTGGGCAGGGGGGTGTGGGCGAGGTCGGCGACGGTGCGCAGCCCGAGCCGCAGCAGCTGCTCCTCGGTGCGGTCCCCCACCCCCCACAGCGCCCCGACCGGCAGCTGGTGCAGGGTGGGGACGACCTGGTCCACCGGCACGACCCGCAGCCCGTCCGGCTTGGCCAGCCCCGACGCGAGCTTGGCGACGAACTTGGTGGCGGCGACGCCCACCGAGCAGGTGATCCCCTGCTCGTCGGTGACCGCGTCCCGGATCTGGCGGGCGATGTGGACCGGGCGGCCGTGGGTGCGCAGCGAGCCGGACACGTCGAGGAAGGCCTCGTCCACCGAGAGCGGCTCGACGACGGGGGTGACCGCACGGAAGACCGCCATCACCGCCCGGGACACCTCGCCGTAGCGCTCGTGGTCAGGGCGCAGGACCGTCGCCTGGGGGCACAGCCGGCGAGCCCGGGCCATGGGCATGGCGGAGGTCACGCCGAACCGGCGGGCCTCGTAGGTCGCCGAGAGCACCACGCCGCGGCTGCCGCCGCCGACGATGACGGGGGTCCCGACCAGGTCCGGGTGCTCCAGCAGGGTCACCGAGGCGTAGAACGCGTCCATGTCCACGTGCAGGACGTGGCACCCGGTGTCGTCGAGGCCGTCCGGGTCCGGTGCGTCCAGGTGGAACTGCCGGCGGCTCACCGGGCCACCGCCTCAGTCCCGGACGGCGAGGACGTGCAGGGCCGAGCCGAGCTGACCGAGGACGGCGAACTCAGGATGGCTCGCGGCCGCACGCTCCAGGTCGAGCAGCGCCATCCGGTCGGCCTCGGAGTCGACGAGCGCGGACGGCACCAGGTCGCTGAAGATCCGCACCCCGTGGGTGTCGGTGACCTCCAGCCCGACGGCCTCGACGAGAGCGGAGACCGTGGCCACGTCGAAACGCCGCGGCAGCGGGTCGCCGCTGCCCCAGCGGGCCTCCGGCGTCGTGAGGGCGTGCTGGGCCTGGCTGAACTGTCCGGCGAGGGCCCGGGCCAGCACCACGGCGAGGCGCTGGGCGACGACGAGGCTGAGGGCACCGTGCGGGGCGAGGGCCGCGGCGATCGCCGCCATGCTGCCCGCGGGATCGTCCACGACCTCGAGCACCCCGTGGCAGCAGACCAGGTCGGCCGTCCCGGGCTCGTGGACGTCGGCGAGGCAGGCGGCATCGCCCTGCACCCCGTGCACGAGGCCGGCGACCCCGGCCTCGTGCGCGCGCCGGTCGAGGGCCGCGAGGGCGTCGGGGCTGGGGTCGACCACGGTGACCTGGTGCCCGCGGGTGGCGAGGGCGACGGCGATCCCGCCGGTGCCGCCCCCCAGGTCGAGCACCCGCACGGAACGCCCCTGCCTGGCCTGCAGGTCGTCGGCCACGGCCCGGACCGACTCCCAGACCACGGCGGTGCGCAGGTTGGTCTCCAGGCTGCGGGCGCGGCGCGTGGTGCGGTCCGTGGGGTCGGGCATCGCGGGGCTCCTTGGGCGGGCGCCGAGGGCGCGGGGACCGGGCGGGCGGGGTGCGACACCCGAGGTGCCGACCCGGCCACCCTAGTGCGACCTGGGTCCTGGCGGTGGGCAGCGACCACCAGGCGTCCCGCCTCGCGGCGAGCCGCCCGCGGCCCTCCCGCCTCGAGCCCTCCCGCTTCCGGTCGTGACATCTCAGTGACCCGAGCTGCCCGGGCTGGAGTACCACAGCTTGCGGGGTGCCTCACGCGCGTCACCTCCGGCAGGTTTGATGTCGGTATACGGGGACTGCTCGAAGCCGGAGGCATGACGCAGCACCCGGCGCGGTCGCGCACCCTCGGTGCCGGTCGCGGTACGCAGGGCCTCGGTCTGCTCGGTCGTGGCCGCCTCGACCCGGGCGAGGTGCTCGTGCACGGCGTCCAGACCGCCGTGCAGCCACTGCTCCCACAGCCCATCGAGCTCCCAGGCCCCCGTGGCGCGCAAGGAGATGCCGCGCGGGCCGGTCCGGCGGACCTCACCGCGCACCACCAGCATCCACGAGTGGAACACCGTGGTGGCGAAAGCTCCCTGCACGTCCTCGAAGAAGGTTGCGTCGACCGGGCCGGTGGCGTCGTCCAGGGTGAGGAAGACGACCCGCCTCCCGGACCGGACCGGCGGGGTCTGGGTGGCGACCTTGATGCCGGCGACGAGCACCGAGGCCCGGCTGCGCTGCCGGAGCAGCTCGGCGGAGCGGACCACGCCCAGCGCGTCCAGCAGGGGGGCATAGGGCTCGAGGACGTGGGCGGACGCGTCCAGGCCGAGCACCTCCAGCTCGGCACGCACCCGCTCCACCTGGGTCATCTCCGGCAGCCCGGACCCGAGGGTCAGCTCGGGCTCGTCCCCCAGGTCCAGGGCGAGCTGGACGACCTGCTGCTCGGCAGCGACGGGGACACGCTGCCGGGACTGCCGGGCCGCGGCCGAGCGCACGTCCGTGCCGGCGACCGGCGTCTCCGGGGCCCAGACCTCGGAGGCCGCGCGCCCGGCTCCCCGCGGCCCGGAGGGGGTCCGCCTCGTCCGGTCGGCGTACGGCGAAGGCTCCTGCTGAGTGCTGCTGCGCGGCTCGTGGTCCTGACGCAGCCGGCGGGCCGCTGTCTCGTGGGGGGCGGTGGCCGCACCGGACGTCGCGCGGCGGCCGTGACCACCCCGCCCGACGGGTCCCCGGGTCGTGGCCCGGGTCCAGCGCTCGAGCTCTGCGACGTGCAGCAGCAGGTCGCGGCGGGTGACCCGGCCCCGGCGGCCGAGACCGGCGGTGGCCCGGTGACCGTCGAGCCCGTAGAGCGAGTCGAGCGCCCCCGCCACCACCAGCCGCTCCAGGGTCGGGCGGGAGGGGCGGGCACGGTTCCAGACGTCGGCGAGGGTCGCGTAGGGCTGACCGGCGACGAGGGCCTGCACCTCGGCCTCGCCGATCCCCCTGACGTCGGAGAGGGACAGCCGGATGCCGTAGGCCCGCCCGTCGGGCAGGTCAGGATGGGCCGGGACCGGTCGGGCCGGCTGGTCGAGGACCGGCGGGGGCTCCTCCCCGGGCGCGACCCGCTCGATCCGGTAGTCGGCACCGGAGGCGTTGACGTCCAGGCCGAGGATCGCGATCCCCAGGCTGCGGGCGTCGTCGAGGATGAGGCGCTTGGGATACATGCCCGGGTCGTGGGTGAGGACCCCGGCGAGGAAGGCTGCCGGGTGATGGGCCTTGAGCCACGCCGACTGGTAGGTCGGCAGGGCGAAGGCCGCGGCGTGGGCCTTGCAGAAGCCGAACGACGCGAAGGCGCGCAGCACCTCCCAGATCCGGTCCACGTCCGCCTCGGCATACCCTCGTGCGGCCGCCGCCGGGCGCCACCAGGCCTCGACCTCCGCCTGACCGTCGGTCGATCCCATGGCGCGGCGCACCTCGTCGGCCTGTGCCAGGGACACCCCCGCGGTCTCGGCGACGATGCGCAGCACCTGCTCGTGGAAGACCACCACGCCCGCGGTCTCACGCAGCGCCGGGACGAGGGTCTCGTGCAGGTAGTCCGGCTCCGCCCAGCCCTGACGGGCCCGCAGGAAGGGGGTGATCATGTCCGACTTCACCGGCCCGGGGCGGAACAGCGAGATGTCGATGACGATGTCCTCGAAGGACTCCGGCCCGAACTTGCCGATCAGCTCGCGCTGCCCGGGCGACTCGATCTGGAAGCACCCCAGGGTGTGGGTGGACCGGATCAGGCGGAAGGTCGCCTCGTCGTCCAGCGGGACCTGCGACCGGTCGTCGAGGTCGATGCGGATCCCGTCCACCCGCTCCACCTCGGCCACCGCGTGAGCCATCGCCGACTGCATCCGGATGCCGAGGACGTCGAGCTTGAGGAAGCCGACGGCCTCCACGTCGTCCTTGTCGAAGTGACTCATCGGGAAGCCCAGCCAGCTCGCCTCCACGGGGGTGCGGTCGAGCAGCTTGGAGTTGGACAGCACCACCCCGCAGGGGTGCAGCGCGACATGGCGGGGCAGCCCGTCGACCCGCTCGACGAGGTCGAAGAAGGTCTGCAACCGGGGCGCGTCCAGGCCGCTCGCCCGCAGCTCGGGCAGGTCCGCGATCGCGGACCGGGCGTCGCGGGCCCGCACGTGGGGGAAGGCCTTGGCGATCGCGTCGACCTCGATCGGGGGCATCCCCAGCGCAGCACCGACGTCGCGCACGGCATGGCGGACGCGATAGGTGTCCATCATCGACACGCAGGTCACCCGGTCCCCGCCGAAGCGGTCCAGGATTCGCTCGTAGATCGCGGTGCGCCGGGCGGACTCCACGTCCACGTCGATATCGGGCAGCTGGGCCCGCAGCGGCGAGCAGAAACGCTCCATGAGCAGGTCGTGGCGGATCGGGTCGACCCCGCTGATGCCGAGCAGGTAGGTGATCAGGCTGCCGGCTCCGGACCCGCGCGCCGCCACCCGGCCCTTCATCTGCCGGATCAGGTCGCAGACGGTGGCCACGGTGAGGAAGTACGTCGGGTAGCCGAGCGCCCCCACCACCTGCAGCTCGTCGTCGAGCCGCGCCTCGACCCGGGCGAGCTCGGCGGCCGTGGCGTCCGGATAGCGCAGGTGCAGGGCCGAGCGGCATCGCTCGGCAAGCTCGGCCTGCGGCGACCGGCCGGGGCGTATGTCGAGGATCCCCGGCTCGGGCAGCTGCACCGAGCCGAGCCCGAGATCGGTGCGCGGGTCGAGCACGCAGTCGTCCGCCACCCGCAGGGTCGCCCGCACCAGCTCGGCGGCCCGGGCACCGTCGTCGCCGCAGACCAGCCGGGCCCGCTCGAGCATGTCGCCGGTCGAGGCCAGGTGCCCCAGGGTGGTGACCCGGTCCAGATGGCGGGTGTCGAGCACCACGAGTCGCCGCGCGGCGTCCAGGACGTCCGCGGTGATCGCGTCCTGCGGGCGGCCGTGCCGCACGGCGGCGGTGAGCACGGCCGGCACCCCGGCCTCGTCGGCGAGAGCCAGCAACCCGGCGGCCTGGCGGCGGCTCCCCACCGATCCCGGCGGGCCCTGGTGGCAGACGACCTCGACGACCAGCGACCCCGGCGGCAGCGCCCGACGCCATCGCTGCAGGAGGGTGCGGGCCAGATCCGAGCGGCCCCGCAGCAGAGCCCGTCCGACGTCGGAGTCGGGACCCACCAGGACGGTCAGCGCGGCCTCGTCCGTCGTCCGGCCCGGACCCGCCTCGTCCCTGCTCCCCTCGGCGAGCAGGCGGGCATGCTCGGCCACCAGGTCAGGACTGGTCACGGGCTCGCCCCGCTCCCCCGCGAGATGGGTGGCCGTCACCAGCCGGCACAGTCGCGCCCAGCCCTGGCCCCGTCCCACGCGGGCCTGCCCCCGGGCCAGCACCGTCACCCGGGGCAGGCGCGGGTCGACCACGGCGCCCCCGCGCACCGGTGTGCGACCGGCAGGACGCACCACCTGCCCCGCGTGCTCCCCCACCGCCAGGTCGACGCCCAGGATCGGGGCGACCTGCTCGGCCAGGCAGGCCTGCGCGAACTTGACCGCGCCGTACAGCCCGTCCCGGTCGGTCAGGGCCAGCGCCCGCTGACCGTGACCCGCGGCCAGGGCGACCAGGTCGGCGGGGGTCGTCGTGCCGTAGCGCAGCGAGTGCCCCGAGGCGACGTGCAGGTGGACGAAGTCAGCAGACACCGGTGGCCACCTGCAACGACGGCAGGGGTGCGTGCGGCGCCACCCCCAGCGAGGACTCCACCAGCCCCAGGAAGGTCTCCGAGGCCCGGACCAGGTCGTCGGCGGCGCGGACCGGCACCGGGCCGCCCCGCTCCGCCACCGCTCGCCGCCGCGCCGAGGCGGTGTAGAACGCCGCCCACTCCGTCAGCTCCGGCGCCGCCGGCGGCAGCAGCTCCCAGACGCTGCGCGGTCGACCCTTGGCCGTGGGGCGACCCCGGGTGGCGAGCAGAGCCGCCGCCGCGCGCAGGCCCGCCAGGTGCGCCGCCACATAGCGATCGGCCGGGCTCGTCGCGGTGATCGCCTCGCCCAGCGCCGCGTAGGCCCGGTCCAGCAGGTCCAGGCTCGCGCTCGCCAGCGGAGGTCGGGTGTCGGTGATGGTCATGTCGGGCACCTGCTCTCTGTCGTCGGTCGTGATCTCGTGCCGTGGTGGTGGGCTCGTCCCTCGGCGAGTCCTCCGTCGGTAAGTCCTCAGCCGGTAGGTCCTCAGTCGGAGAGCCCGACGAGCTGCCACCGCGCCCCTCGCACCGCCAGGTCGTAGACCCCCGGGACGCCGCAGCGGCCCGGAGCCGCCTCGACCCGCCATACCTCCTCCTCGAGGTCGGCCGCGGTCACCGAGCGGGTGTCCGGGACCTCGTGCCACCAGGGGCGACGCTCGCGCCAGTGGTCGACGACGACCCGCACGTCGTAGAGCCGCCCCCGCCAGATGAACTGCAACGGACGGTCCTCGTGGCGGACCTCGATCACCTCGTCGCAACGGCGCACGGTCCCTCCTCAGGGGTCGGAAGATCAGGTGATCGAACACCCAAGCCGAACATGTGTTCGACAAGAAGAACTGTAGGCGCCACCTCCGACAGACCCCACCCCGTCGTCACCCACGTGCGTATCACCGCAGGTCAGAGCCTCGTGACCGGATCGAGACCGGCGAGTCCCGGCGACCGGGAATCACCGCTCCACACCCGCGCTTACCGTGATGCCACATCCCCCGACCGAGGAGAACGAATGGGTACCGAGCTGCTGCCGATGGTCTTCACCAGCGGATGGGCGAGCGGCATCAACGCCTACGCCGTCGTGCTGGTGCTGGGCCTGGCGGGGAGGTTCTTCGCCATCGACCAGGTGCCCGCCGTCCTCACCCGGCCCGACGTGATGATCGCGGCCGGGGTGCTCTTCCTGCTCGAGATGTTCGCCGACAAGATCCCCTACGTGGACTCCGTCTGGGACAGCGTGCACACCGCCGTCCGGCCCGCCGTCGGCGCCACCCTCGGCTACCTGCTGGCCGGGCACGGCAGCTCGGGACTGGAGCAGGCCTTCGCGGCCGCGACGGGCGGCTTCACCGCGCTGGCCAGCCACGGCGTCAAGGCGGGCCTGCGCGCCGGCGTCAACTCCTCCCCCGAGCCGGTGAGCAACGTCGCCGTGTCCACGGCCGAGGACGTCGCCGTCGTCGGCGTGATGACCCTCGCCACCGACCACCCCTGGGCCGCCGCGATCATCGCCGGCGTCCTGCTGCTGGCCGGGATCGTGGCGATCGGCTTCCTGCTGCGCCGCGTCGTCGGCGCCAAGCGACGCTACGACCGCTGGGGCACCGGCCTGATCGCCGAGGCCCGCGCGGGCATCGGGCTCGGCGGCCGCCGCCGCGAGGAGCCCTCGGTGCACCCGGTCCGCCGGGACGACCGAGAGGTATGACGTCCCGCCCGGTCCGGCGTGCGCACCGTGTCGGGACGGGCGCGCCACGCCGCGGATCGCGGTGTCAGTGGCCGAGGTTGGCGAAGACCTCCAGCGTCGCCGTGGAGCGGTTCATCGTGTAGAAGTGCAGTCCCGGCGCGCCCTCGTGCACCAGCCGCGAGGCGTGCTCGGTGGCGATCTGCACCCCCACCGCCCGGACGGCGTCCTCGTCGTCCGCGACGGCCTCCAGCCGGGAGGTCACCGCCGACGGCAGCGCCGATCCCGACAGCTGGGCCATCCGCGTGATCTGCCGCAGGTTGGTGACCGGCATCAGCCCCGGGATGATGGGCAGCGAGCCGCCCCGGGCGGACACCAGGTCCCGCAGCCGCAGGTAGTTGTCCACGTCGAAGACCATCTGGGTCACGGCGAAGTCCGCACCCGCCCGCTGCTTGGCCACGAGAACGTCGGCGTCCTGCTCCAGCGAGGGGGACTCGGGGTGCTTGTCGGGGAAGGCCGCGACCCCGACGGTGAAGTCGCCCAGGGAGCGCACCAGCTCGACGAGCTGCACGGCGTGGTCCAGGCCCTCGGGGTGCGGCGTCCACGGCGTGCCCAGCCCGCCCGCGGGGTCGCCGCGCAGGACCATGACGTTGCGGATGCCGGCGCCGGCATACTCCCCGACGATGCCGCGCAGCTCGGCGATCGAGGAGCCGACGCACGTCAGGTGCGCCATGGGCACGAGGGTGGTCTCGTCGGCGATCCGGCGGGTGACGCGAACCGTCCGGTCCCGTGTCGATCCGCCCGCGCCGTAGGTCACCGACACGAAGCTGGGGCGTTTCTTCTCCAGCCGGCGCACCGCGTCCCACAGCACCTGCTCGGCGTCGTCGCTGCTGGGCGGGAAGAACTCGAACGAGAAGCTCGTCCCGGCCTCGGCCAGCATCTGCGGGATCGAGGTGGTGGCGAGGTCCTCGCGCGGGCTCAGGAAGGGCGCACCGGACGGCATGCGCGGCACTCTAGGCGAGCCTGACCGCGTAGGCTCGGCCCCACCGACATGTGGGCACACCGCGTGTCGTGAGAGGGAGGCAGCCGGGATGACCACAGTCGGGACCGAGATCGTCGACCGCGCCCACCTGCGCCAGCGGGTCCAGGCCGAGATCGACGACGAGATCGCGCTGCGCTCGGCCCAGCTCGCGGCGGTCGGGCGGGACGCCCGGCTCCTCGTCGACGCCGTCGCCGAGCTGCTCCGCGGGGGCAAGCGACTGCGGGCGGCCTTTTGTTACTGGGGTTATCGCGCCGCTGGCGGGGTCGACAACGACGCGATCGTGCGGGCCGCGACCTCGATGGAGCTCTTCCAGGCCGCCGCGCTGATCCACGACGACGTGATGGACGACAGCGACACCCGTCGCGGTCTGCCCGCGACGCACCGCCGACTGGCCTCCCACCACGGCGAGCAGGGCTGGGAGGGGCTGTCCGAGCGTTTCGGGCTGGCCGGGGCCATCCTCGCCGGTGACCTGTGCCTCACCTGGACCGACGCGATGTTCGCGACCTCGGGGCTGTCCCGGCAGGAGATGCACGGCGCACGCCCGGTCTTCGACGAGATGAGGACCCAGCTGATGGGCGGGCAGTTCCTCGACGTCATCGAGGCGGCCCGCGGCTGGGGCGACCTGAGCCACGACCAGCGGCTGCGGCGCGCCACCCGCGTGATCACCTACAAGTCGGCGAAGTACTCCGTCGAGCACCCCCTGCTCATCGGCGCCGCGGCCGCCGGAGCACGCTCCACGGACCTGACCCGGCTCGGCACCTTCGGGCTGGCGATCGGCCAGGCCTTCCAGCTGCGCGACGACCTGCTCGGGGTGTATGGCGACCCGGAGGCGACCGGCAAGCCCGCCGGCGACGACCTGCGTGAGGGCAAGCACACGATCCTGGTCGCCCACACGCTGGCCGGGCTGGACGCCGGGGCGGCGCGGGAGTTCGAGGCCCGGCTGGGCGATCCCGCGCTCGACGACGCCGCGGTCGCGCAGATGCGGGACCAGATGGTGCGGGCCGGCGCCGTCGACGCGGTCGAGCGGGACATCGAGCGGCTGGTCGCCGAGGGCATGGAGGCGCTGGGCCAGACCCACCACCTGCTGGCCGAGGGGCGCGACGTGCTCGCCGACCTCGCGGCCTACGCCACCCGCCGCAGCAGCTGAGGCTGCACGCGGGGTGGACCGACGTCGACCCGGTCGCCAGCTGAGCGGCACCTGTACCGCCGCCCGGGAGGCGGACTCACCTCCGGCTAGAAGGCCATCTCCTGCGCCCGGCGTCGGATCTCGGTCTTGTGACCGGCGCGCAGGTCGGCGATCGGGGTGCCCTCGCGCAGCGTCTCGTCGGGCAGGTGGAGCCACTCGACGGCCTCGGCCTCGCTCAGGCCCGCGTCGTACAGCACGGACAGGGTGCCCCGCAGCGTCTCCAGCGGCAGCCCGTCCTGCACGAAGCCCTCGGGCACGCTGACGACCCTGCGCTCGCCGCGCCGCACCGAGGCCAGGTCGCCCTCGGCGAGCCACGAGCGCACCTGCGACAGGGTGACACCGGCCTGCTCGGCGATGTCCGGCACGGTCAGCCAGCCGGGGACGACGTCCTCGATCGAGGCGAGCAGCTCAGGGGTGGGGGCAGCGTTGGATCGACTCACGGGGACCAGGGTGCCACGACCTGGTCGGTCGTCGGAGTCAGGTGGCACGGACGTGCGGCGCCCGGCCGAGGCACACCGCTCGCGGATGTGGGGGCGGGGACGGTCCCCCACCTAGGATCACCTGGTGCCCACGCCCACCCTCCGCGCCGAGCCCGGTCGCGTCCTCGACGGACGCTACCGGCTGGTGCGTCACGTCGCCGACGGCGGGATGGCCACGGTGTGGGAGGCGCTGGACGAGCGGCTGGAGCGCTCGGTCGCGGTCAAGCTGCTGCGGCCCGGGCTCGCCGACGACCGGACCTTCGCGGAGCGTTTCCGTCGTGAGGCGCGAGCCGCGGCCCGTCTCAACGACCCTCGCGTGGTCGCCGTCTACGACCAGGGTGTCGACGGCGCGGACATGTTCCTCGTCATGGAGCTGGTGCGCGGCCGCACCTTGCGCGAGGTCATCCACGCCGAGGCGCCGCTCGGCCCGCGCGCCGCGCTGGACCTGCTCATCCCGGTCGCCGAGGCGCTCGGCCTGGCCCATGCGGCCGGCGTCGTCCACCGGGACGTCAAGCCGGAGAACGTCATCATCCGTGAGGACGGTCAGGTCAAGGTGGCCGACTTCGGCCTGGCCCGGGCCGTCACCTCCGAGACAGCCACGGTGGCGAGCAGCACCATCCTGGGGACCGTCTCCTATCTGTCGCCCGAGCAGGTCGAGCACGGCAGCACGGACGCCCGTAGCGACGTCTACGCCGCGGGTCTGGTGCTCTTCGAGCTGTTGACGGGCCGCCAGGCCTACGAGGGCGACTCCCCGATCCACGTGGCCTACCAGCACGTGCACCGGCCCGTGGCCGCGCCGAGCACGGTCGTCCCGGGTGTCCCGGGCGTCCTGGACGAGGTGGTCGCCTGGGCGAGCGCGCTCGACCGGGACGACCGGCCGGCCGACGGCGCCGAGCTGGCGGCCCGGCTGCGTCAGGTGCGCGCTTCCCTGACCCCGGCGCAGCTGGACGGTCGGCCGTCCGAGGAGGCGGTCGGGCCCGGTGACCCCACGGTCGCCCTGACCTCGCAGACCGGGCTCACCGGGCCCGGCGAGGCGTCGGGGCCGGGAGCCGGGACCAAGGCCGAGACCACGGAGGAGACCGAGGACGGGACGGACGGCGTCGCCAGCCCCGCCCCCGCGGCCGGGCCCGGCCGTCCTGAGGCCACCTCGGGCTCCGGACCGGACCGCCCTGAGGCCACGACCGGGCCGGCCGCGGTCCAGGATCCGTCCTCGCGCACCACCGAGGTGTCACGACGGGCCGAGACGGTCGCCATCACCCAGCAGGCCCCGGCCGGTCCGACGCCGCTGCCCGACCCGCTCGTGCTCGGCCGCCCCATCGACGGCGACGAGGTCGAGCGTCCACGACGTCGGGTCCCGGCCAAGGTCGTCGTCCCGCTCGTCGCGCTGCTGACCCTCGGCGGGACCGGTGGGGGCTGGTGGCTGATCACCGGCCCCGGGGCCATGACCAAGGTTCCCCCGCTGGGACGCATCCACGTCGACGAGGCCCGTTCTCGGCTGCAGCGTGCCCACCTCGACGCCGCCGTCGAGGAGGTCTACGACGAGACCGTCCCCGTGGGCATGGTGGTGCGCTCCTCACCCGACCAGGGCACGCCGCTGCACCGCACCGACGACGTGTCCCTCGTCGTCTCCCGGGGTCCGGAGCGCCACCTCGTGCCGGCGCTCGCCGGCCGTCCTCAGGCCGACGCCGAGCGGGCCCTGCGCGACGCCCGCCTCGCCCCGGGGACGATCCGCACGAGCTATCACGAGCAGGTCCCCGCCGGGGCGGTCATCGGGACCGACCCCGCGCCGGGCACCTCGCTCAGGCCCTTCAGCAAGGTCGCCCTCGTCGTCAGCAGGGGTCCGCGCCCGGTCCCGGTGCCGTCGGTCGTGGGCCGCACCCCCACCAGCGCCCGGAAGATGCTGAGCGAGGTCGGTCTGGGGTATGCCGAGAATCCCGCCCGGGCCTTCTCCGGCACCGTGCCGGACGGGTCGATCGTGGCGCAGACCCCGGCCACCGGCACGCTGCACGCCGGGCGGTCGGTGACCGTGGTCCTGTCCAAGGGGCCAGAGATGGTCCTCGTGCCCGGCGTCGTCGGCCGGAGCAAGGACGACGCCCGTCAGGCGCTGGAGGCTGCCGGGTTCACGGTCAGGGTGACCAGCCCGCTCGGCGAGGTCTTCGGACTCGTCTCCCGGCAGAGCCCCGGACCCACCCGCATGCCCCGCGGCAGCACCGTCACGATCGTGGTGGTCTGAGATGGCTGCCTCCCGCACCCGTCTGGCGACGTTGGTCCTGGTGGCGGTCACCGCCGTGTGGGGGTCGACGTTCTACCTCATCCACGACCTGCTCGACAGCATGGACCCGCTCGACTTCCTGGCTGTGCGGTTCACCATCGCCGCGGCGCTGCTCCTCGCGGTCTTCGGCCGCGGCCTGCGAGCGCTCGACCGTCGGGGCTGGGTCGCCGGCCTGCTGCTCGGGCTGGTCTATGCCGCCGCCCAGATCCTGCAGACGATCGGCCTGGCGCACACCTCGGCGTCCCGCTCCGGCTTCATCACCGGGCTGTACGTCGTGCTGACGCCCTTCCTCGGGGCGCTCCTGCTCCGCGACACGGTCACGCGCGAGACCTGGGTCGCCGCCCTGCTGTCCGTGGGCGGCCTGGCGGTGCTCTCGCTGGGTGGGGACGGGCTGGGCCTCGGCATCGGGGAGCTGCTCACGCTCGCCTGCGCGGTGGTCTACGCGTTGCACATCCTCGGGGTCGGCCGCGCCACGAGCGCCGCCCTGGCCACCGCCCTGTCGACGGTGCAGATGCTGGCGATCGCCGCGACCAGCGTCGCCGCGGCGGCCGTCGACGGGATCCGGCTGCCCCAGGGCGACGGTCAGTGGTGGGCGGTGGTCTACATGGCGGTGCTCGCCGGGGCTGTCGCCCTGTGGGCCCAGACCTGGGGGCAGGCTCACCTGTCCGCGGCCCGTGCCGCGATCGTGATGACGCTCGAGCCGGTCTTCGCGGCGGCCTTCGCGGTGCTCCTCGGCGGGGAGCAGGTGGGGTGGCGGATGCTCGTCGGCGGTGGCCTGATCATGACCGCGATGTATGTCGTGGAGCTGGCCGGCCGCGGCGGCGACACTCCGGCCCTGGTCGACCCGCCCGCGGAGGCGCTGCACCACGAGCCCTGACCGGGAGGCAGCCGGCCACCGCGCGGACGCACCGGGGCCTGGACCGGCGGCACCCAGGACGGCGCCGCCGGGCACCCCGCGCCGGCTCAGCCCTGGTAGGAGTAGCGCTCCTGCCGCCACGCGTCGCCGACGAGGTGATAGCCGCGCTGCTCCCAGAAGCCGCGGACGGGCTCGCCGTGGTAGGCGATCTCGCGGACCCACTTGGGGCCCTTCCAGCTGTAGAGGTGCGGGATGACCAGGCGCACCGGCCCCCCTCGCTCCGGGGTGAGCACCTCGCCGTCGCGGTGCGTGGCGAGCAGCGCCCGCGGGGAGAGCAGGTCTGCCAGGGCGACCGAGCTGGCATAGCCGTACTCCGCGGAGACGAGCGTGTGCTCCGTCCCGTCCTGCGGCGGCTCGAGCTCCACGACGTCTCGCATGCGCACGCCGCGCCAGGCGACGTCCTGCTGGGTCATCTTCGACACGCAGTGCTGGTCGGCGACCTGCTCCACCTGCGGCAAGGCCATCAGGTCGGCCCAGGTGAGCACGCGTCGGCGCCCCGATGCGGTCGCCCCGCACAGCGTGAGGGTCCAGGTCACCTCGTCGAGGGTCGGGACCCGACCGTAGTGCTGGACGGGCAGCTCGGACACGAGCCGCTGGCCCGGAGGGACCGGTCTCGGCTCGCTGCGACGGTGCATGGGGGAACTCTCTCACAGCCCCCGCGCAGGACGGTCGTCAGCCTCGCGCCGGCCCGGCCGAGGCACGGTCGGACAACATCTGGGCCACGAGGAAGGCCAGCTCCAGGCTCTGCTGGTGGTTGAGCCGTGGGTCGCAGACCGTCTCGTAACGCTCGGCCAGGTCGGCGTCGTCGATCCGGTTGGCGCCCCCGGTGCACTCGGTCACGTCGTTGCCCGTCAGCTCCACGTGCATGCCGCCCGGCACCGTCCCGAGCGCCCGGTGGACCTCGAAGAAGCCCCGGACCTCGTCGACGACGTCGTCGAAGTCGCGCGTCTTGTAGCCGGTGCTGCTGGTGTGGGTGTTGCCGTGCATGGGGTCGGTGACCCACACGACCGGCACGCCCTCGGAGCGGACCCGCTCGACCACGGCAGGCAGCGCCTCCCGGACGGTGGTGGCGCCCATCCGCGTGATGAAGGTCAGCCGCCCCGGGCGACGATCGGGGTCGAGCTTGTCGACCAGGCGCATCACGTCGTCCCCGGTGACCGTCGGGCCCAGCTTGACGCCCACGGGGTTGCTGATCCGGGACACGAACTCCAGGTGGGCGCCGTCGAGCTGCCGGGTGCGCTCCCCGACCCACACCATGTGCCCGCTGGTGTCGTAGGCCCGGCCGGTGCGGTGGTCGATCCGGGTCAGCGCCCGCTCGTACTCCAGGAGCAGCGCCTCGTGGCTGGCGTAGAACTCCACGGACCGCATCGCCTCGAAGTCGGCACCGCAGGCCGTCATGAACCGCATGGCCTTGTCGATGTCCCGGGCCATGGACTCGTAGCGCGCGTACTGCGCGTTGGCGGCGAACCCGCGGTTCCAGGAATGGACGTGGCGCAGGTCGGCGAACCCGCCGGTGGTGAAGGCCCGCACCAGGTTGAGGGTCGCCGCGCTCGCGTGGTAGCCGCGCAGCATCCGCTGCGGGTCCGGCGTGCGCGCCCGCTCGGTGAACGCGAAGTCGTTGACCATGTCGCCGCGGTAGGCGGGCAGCGTCACCTCGCCCCGGGTCTCGACGTCCGAGGAGCGGGGCTTGGTGTACTGCCCCGCCATACGCCCGATCTTGACCACGGGCACGCTCGCGCCGTAGGTCAGCACCGCCGCCATCTGCAGCAGCGTCTTGACCCGGTCGCGGATGTTGTCGGCCGTCGCGTAGGCGAAGGTCTCGGCGCAGTCGCCGCCCTGCATCACGAAGGCCTCACCCCGCGACGCGGCCGCCAGCCGCTCGGTGAGCTGGTCGCACTCCCCCGCGAACACCAGCGGCGGCATGGCGCTCAGCGTGTCCACCACCTGCTGGACGTCAGCGCCCTGCGGATAGGTCGGCTGCTGAGCCGCCGGCAGCTCACGCCAGGTGTCCAGGGCCGTCGTCGGGTCGGTGGTCGCCGTCGTGGCTGCCGTCGTCGTCACGACGTCAGGGTAGTGCGCATGGCCGGTCGCTTCCGGGCCGTCCACGGAACGGGCGACAGGCTAGGGTCGCTGGCATGACCTTCTCGATCGTGGCGAACGTCGCCGAGACCTACGGGGTGGCCGTCGCGAGCAAGTCACTCGCGGCGATCAGCACGGTGGGGATGGTGCGGCCCGGGGCGGGGGCCGTCGCCAGCCAGGCGCTCGCCAACGCCGGATACCGCGTGGCGGCGCTGGACCGGCTGGAGGAGGGCCTGGCCGCCCCCGAGGCGCTGTCCCGCATCACCCTGGAGGACCCGCGAGCGCAGACCCGTCAGGTCGGGCTCGTCGGGCCCGGCACCCAGGCGACGTGGACCGGCGACGAGTGTCTTCCCTGGAGCGGTGGGGTGTGCGGCCGGGACGAGAGCGGGGGCTACGCGATCCAGGGCAACCTGCTCACCGGCCCCGAGGTGGTCGAGGCGATGGAGCGGGCCTGGCTCGAGGGCTCCCACCTGCCCTTCGTCGACCGACTCGTGGAGACCCTGGTGGCGGGCGACCGGGCCGGCGGCGACCGTCGGGGTCGTCAGAGCGCGGGCGTCTACGCCACCTCGCCCGGGGCAGGTTACGACGCCTGCGGGGTCCTGGCCGACCTGCGGGTCGACGACCACCCCCAGCCGCTGCAGGAGCTGCAGCGCCTGGCGGTGCTCAACGAGCTGCACCTCGGTCGTCCGACCCGGGTCCTGCCGCTCGAGGGTGCGCTGCTGGGGGACGTGCGCAGCCGTCTGGAGCGGCTCGGCTTCACCGGCGACCCGGCCGCCGACCTGGCCACCTGGGCCGGCATCGAGAACCTCGAGATGCGGCTCGTCGACGGGGGCGTGGACGCCCGGCTCCTGCAGGTCCTGCGCGAGCAGACGCTGCCGCCGGAGCAGACCAGCGAGCGCTTCCCGACCTTCTGAGGTCGCTTGCCCGTGAGTGGGCCCAGACGCCTGCGAGCGACCTGTGGCAGCGGCACGACCGGCGTCGAAGCCCGGGTGGCGGCTCAGCCTGGCCCGGCCAGACCCCGGTCGATCGCGAACCGCGTGAGCTCCACCCGGTTGTGCAGCTGCAGCTTCACCAGCGTGTTCTGCACGTGGTTCTGGACCGTGCGGTGGCTGATCTCCAGCTCCGCCGCGATCGCCCTGGACGACAGCCCGGTCGCGACGAGCCGCAGCACCTCGACCTCGCGGGCGGTCAGTTCGGGCACCGGGTCGGTCGACGGCTCCGGCTGCGGCTCCGCCGCCAGGCGGCGGTACTCCCCCAGCACCAGCCCCGCCAGGCCCGGGGTGAAGACCGCACGTCCCTGCGCGGTCGCGGTCACCGCCGCGACGAGCTCCGCACGACCGGCGGACTTCAGCAGGTAGCCCCGCGCCCCGGCCTTGACCGCCTCCAGCACGTCCTGCTGCTCTCCGCTCGCCGACAGGATGAGCACCTGCGTGGGCACCTCGGCCGCGGCGAGCTGGCGGCACACCTCCGCCCCCGAGCAGCCGGGCAGGTTGAGGTCGAGGACCAGCACGTCGGGTCGCACCACCGCGGTGCGGCGCACCGCCGCCGGGCCGTCCGCAGCGGTGCCGACCACCTGGAAACCGCTCTGCCCCAGGTCGCGGGCCACGGCGTCCAGCCAGATCGGGTGGTCGTCGGCGACGAGCACGGTCACCGGGCGGGAGTCGCTCATCCAGGCTCCTCGGGGGTGCGGGGGACGGACAGGTGCACCACGGTGCCACGACCGGGCCCCCCGCGATAGGTCACCCGGCCCCCGAGGTCCTGCACCCGGCCCCGGATCGAGGAGGCCACCCCGAGGCGACCCTGGGCAGCGGCGGCCTCCAGGCGACCCGGCTCGATGCCCGGGCCGTCGTCCCGCACGGTGAGTTCCACCCGCTCGCCGAGGTCCTCCAGGAGCACCCAGGCGCGGGCGTCGTCGCCGGCGTGCCGCGCCACGTTGTCCAGGCAGGCGGCGACGGCGGCGACCAGCTCGGCAGCACGGTGCCGGGTGAGCGTCACCGGGGTGGCGGGCACGGCGACCTCGGTGCGCGGTCCGCCGAGCGTCTGGAGCGCGGGTCGTATGTCGACCGGCCCGGCCGGCTGGACGCGGTCCGTCCCTCCGCCCGACGCGGACCTGCCCGCCTCCCCGCCGGTCGCCATCAACCGCCGCAGGTCCGCCTCCGAGCGGGCTGCCAGGTCGCCCAGCTCGGCGGCCTCGCCTCCCAGCTGCAGCCCGCGCCGGTGGATGAAGGCCAGGTGCTGCAGGACCCCGTCGTGCACCATCCGGGCCAGGCGCTCGCGCTCGGCGGCCTCGGCCCGCAGCCGGGTGGACTCGGCGAGGGCGGCCTGGTGCCGGCGACCCAGCTCGACGCCCGCCCCCATGGCCGTGGCCAGCAGCAGGAGCAGCAGCGTGTTGTAGATCGTGCCGCCGGTGGGCCGGCCGACCTCCCAGACGTTGGCGCAGGTCACGGCGGCGGCGGCCAGCAAGCCACCACGAACGCCGGCCACGGCGGCGGCCGCCGCGACGGGGATGGCGGCATACATCGCCGGGATCGTGGTGGCGCCGGCGGTGATGGACTCCCTGGTGTGCACCAGGGTCGTGAGCAGGATCGCGACACAGACGAGGCCGAGCTCGACGAGGACGGCCTCCCGGCTGCGCCAGCGTCGCAGGCCCGCGAGGGCGACCCAGCAGCCGAGGACGGCCAGCGCGGTCCAGGCCACCCACGGGCGGCGCATGTCCTCCTGGTGGAGCACGACCATGACGACGGCGTAGGTCAGCGCGACCGGGCGGGCGAGCTCGATGCCACGCCAGACCGCGTGCTCGACCGGCCCGACCGGGATCGCCCCGGGCACGGGTCAGCCCTCGTCGCTGCGGTGCCGTCCCTCGCCGCCGTCCTCGCCCGCCGCGGGGGCGCCCTCGCGGCTGGTGGCCCGGGCCAGGGCGCCCTCGGCCCTGGCGCGCGTGTGGTCACCGAGCTCCTTGAGCCGGGCCGGGTCGCCGAGCTCCTTGGCCCGCACCAGGGCCTCGTCGCCGAGCTCGCGCAGCCGGGCCGGGTCGCCGAGCTCCTTGGCCCGGACCTTGGTCTGCTCCTGCAGCTCCTTGGCGCGCAGGAGCGCCTCGTCCGTGCGCACCCGGGTCTGGTCCTGCAGCTCGCGCGCCTTGGTCCGGGCGTCCTCCGCCCGTGCCTTGGCGGCCTCGAGCATCCGCTGCTTGCGGGTGGCGGCGTACTCGTCGACGTACTCCTGCCCCGACAGCTCCATGAGGGAGTACATCACCTCGTCGGTGATGGCCCGCAGCACGAGGTGGTCCTCCTGCATCCCGGCGTACCGGCTCACGTCGACGGGCTCGCCGAACCGGACGCCGATGCGCATGACCTTGGGGATGATCTGTCCGGTCGGCTGGGCCTTGTCGGTGCCGATCATGGCCACCGGGACGATCGGCACGCCCGCCTCCAGGGCGAGGCGCGCGACGCCGGTCTTGCCGCGGTACAGACGCCCGTCGGGCGAGCGCGTGCCCTCGGGATAGATCCCGAAGAGCTCGCCGCGTCGCAGCACCTCGAGCCCGGACCGCAGTGCCGCCTGGCTGGCCTTGCCCCCGGACCGGTCGATCGGGATCTGCCCCACGCCGCGGAAGAACGCCGCGGTCAGCCGACCCTTGAGCCCGCGACCGGTGAAGTACTCCATCTTGGCGGGGAAGGTGATCCGCCGGCTCAGCACGGCCGGGAGGAAGAAGGAGTCCGAGAAGGACAGGTGGTTGCTCGCGAGGATGGCGCCACCGCGCGTCGGCACGTGCTCCTCCCCCTCGACCCACGGGCGGAAGAGCAGCTTGAGCACCGGGCCGAGGGCCAGTGACTTGAAGAACCAGTAGAGCACCGTGGACCCTTCGTTCTGAGCGCGTGAGCCGCACTCTAGCCCAGGCGCGGCTAGGCTGGGCGAGCGCCTCCGGCGACGGGGGCCGCGAACGCTGACGCAGCGGCGCCGCCGGACGAGCGACGCACCCCAGGAGAGCTCCATGGCGACGACCGACCCCGACGACATCGACGCGCGCTTCGCGCAGATCATGGCGAGCTGGGACGAGGAGGCGGACCTGCCTGAGCGCCCCGGCGTCGACCGTCGCGCAGGCAGGGACCGTCACCCCACGGACCGGGACGGGGCCCGTCCCACCGGCCCCGCCGGGACACCCCTGCCCGGCCCTGACGACCAGACCGCGACCCCGTCGCCCGGCCCGTCGGCCCGGACGGCACCCCGGCCGACCGGACCGACCACGCCCGCCGTCCCGGAGCCCCCGCCCGACCCGCTGGTCCCCCCGGCGCCCGACACCCCGACCGCCCAGCAGCAGCGTGCGACCGACCGGTGGCTCGTCTACCGCGACGGCACGGGCCTGTCGATGGCCTCCGACCACCGCTCCTGGTCCCCCGGCCCGGATCCGGACGACGAGACCTACACCCCGCCCCCGCCCGCCCCGATGCCGTCGCTGGAGCGTGATCCCGCGTGGTGGGCCATCGCCGTGGGTCTGGTGGTCTGTCCCCTGCTGCTGATCGTGATGACGCTGACCGGCCGCACCAGCCCCAGGATCCTGATGTGGCTGCTGGGCCTGGCCACCGTCGCGGCCTTCGTCGGGCTCGTCGTGCGGCTGCCTCGAGACCGACGCGAGGAGGACCCCTTCGACGACGGCGCCCGGCTCTAGCCGACCTGCAGGTCCACCCACACCGGCAGGTGATCCGTGGCCCGGGACAGCAGGTCGGGGTCCAGACAGGGCTCGGGTCCGGCGAGGACGTCGACGTCCCGACCCCACACCACGTCCAGGCGCGAGACCGGGTCCCAGGAGGGGTATGTCGGAACGGGCGGCGACAGCGCGGTCAGCCGCGCGGCCAGCGTCGTCCAGCTCGGTGCGCCCTGCCCCTCGTTGAGGTCGCCCCCCACGACGAGCGGGCCCGTGGCGGGCAGGCTCGCCAGGACCTGCCGGACGTGCCGCAGCCGTTGCCCCTCGTAGAGGCCGAGGTGGATGCTGGCTGCGGTGAGGCGTCGGCCCCCGGGCAGCTGCACCACCGCCTCGGCATACCCCCTGGTGCGCTGGCCTGGTGGGACGGGCAGCCCGCGGTGCACGCACGACGCCACCACCACCCGGTCGGAGACCATCACCGTGGTCCCGCCGGCCCCCTGGTGACTACCCGGCCAGCGCAGGCCGGCGGCCCGGGCCCAGGACCGCACCCGCGGCGCGGGCCAGGCCCGGCGCGGGACCTCCTGCAGGAGCAGCACGTCGGGGTCGATCGCCCGCACCACCGTCGCGGCGGCCTGCCGGTCGTCGAGGAGGTCCCGCAGGTTGTAGCTCGCGACGCGCACCGGCCGCTGCGCGGAGGTCACCCGGCCAGGACGGCGGACCGGGCCAGGTCGGCGGCCCCGATCATGCCGGCCTCGTTGCCCAGCCGGGCCTGCACGATCCGGGCCGTCGGACGGTAGCCACGTCCCGTCAGCTCGCGGGCGAAGGTCTCCCGTGCGGGCTCGAGCAGCAGGTCGCCCGCCGCGCTCACCCCGCCGCCGATCACGAAGGTCCCCGGGTCGAGGGCCGCCGCGAGGTTGGCCAGCCCGGTGCCGAGCCAGCGGCCCACGTCCGCGATGAGCTCCACGCAGGTACGGTCGCCCGCCTGCGCGGACTCGGTGATGACCGGGCCGGTGAGGTCCTGCGGCTCGCCCCCGAGGCGCTGCAGCAGGTCGTGGGCGAGCGGTGAGTTCGCGAGCAGCAGGCTGCGGGCCTCGCGGACCAGCGCGTTGCCGGAGGCATACTGCTCCCAGCAGCCACGGTTGCCGCACTCGCAGCGGTGACCTCCGGGGACCACCATCATGTGGCCGTACTCCCCGGCCACCCCGAAGCGCCCGCGCTGCACCGCCCCGTCGAGCACGAGGGCGCCGCCGATGCCGGTGCCCAGCGTGATCATCATCAGGTGGGTCTCGCCCTGGCCGGCGCCGAACCGATGCTCGGCCCACCCGGCGGCGTTGGCGTCGTTGTCGACGTACACCGGGGCGTCGATCCGCGCGGCCAGCCGCTCGCGCAGCGGCTCGTTGCGCCACGACAGGTGCGGGGCGAAGAGCACCGTCGCCCGGTCCGCGGAGACCCAGCCCGCCGCCCCGATGCCGACCGCGACGACCGAGGCGTCCACCTCGGCCAGCAGGTCATCGACCACGCCGACGATGGTGTCCTCGACGACCTCGGGGGCCTTGCTGCGGTGAGGCGTGTCCCGGCGGGCTCGGCACACGACGGAGCCGTCCTGGCCCAGGACCCCGCCCGCGACCTTGGTGCCCCCGATGTCGATGCCGATGGCCAGGCCGGTCACGCGGGCCGCCCCTCGTGCGGCGCCCCGGCGCCCTCGACGCCGTGGTCGTCGCTCTCGCCGTGATCCGACCGGGCACCGAACTCCGCCGCGACGGAGGCCGCGCCGATCATCCCCGCGTCGTTGCCCAGCGTCGCCGCGACGAGGCGGGGGGTGGGGCGGTGACCGCGCGCGGTCAGGTGCCGCAGGTACGCCCGGCGGGCCGGGTCGAGCAGGAGATCCCCGGCATCGACGACGCCGCCGCCGATGACGATCAGCTCCGGGTCGAGGACGGCCGTCATGCTCGCGCAGCCGCGGCCCAGCCAGCGACCCAGGTCCTCCAGCAGCTCCTGGCTGGCCAGGTCGCCCTGGCGGGCCAGCTCGGTGACGGCCTGGCCCTTGAGGTCCTTGGCCCGGCCGCCGGCCGCGGCGCGCAGCCGGGCGGCGTGCGGCGTGCCCGAGGCCACCAGCTCCTTGGCCGAGCGCAGCAGCGCGCTGCCGCTGGCGTACATCTCCCAGCAGCCGCGGTTGCCGCAGCCGCAGAGCGGTCCGTCCGCCACCAGCTGCACGTGACCGATCTCCGCCGCGAAGCCGTAGGCACCGCGCAGGAGTCGCCGGTCCACGACGATCCCGCCGCCGATGCCGGTGCCCACGGTCACGAGGAGCATGTCGTCGCTGCCCCGCCCGGCGCCGTAGCGGAACTCGCCCCACGCGGCGGCGTTGGCGTCGTTGTCGAGCAGCACGGGCAGGTCGACCAGCGACTCCATGCGCTGCTTCATCGGCTCGTCCTGCATGCCGAGGTTGGTGCCGTAGACGACGTTGGCACCGGCCTTGTCGACGAAGCCTGCCACCGCCATGCCGACCGCCTCGACCCGGTGGTGCTGCGCCAGCTCGCGCACCAGGTCCGCGCAGCCCGCGGCGACGGACTCCGCGCTCGGGATGCCCGTCTCACGGCGTGCCCGCGCGACCACCCGGCCGTCGTCCACGACGGCTCCGGCGATCTTGGTGCCGCCGACGTCCAGGCCGATGGTCAGGGTCATGCGGTCTCCTCGTGCGGGTGGGGGCCGGTCTGCGGGACCGGGGGCTCGGCGTGATCGGTGGTCCCGGCTCGGTGGGTGGTCCCGTCGTCGGGGGTATGCCGGCGCAGGGCGTCGGCGCAGTCGGTCAGGGTGCGCCCCAGCGTGCCCAGGCCACGCCCGACCTGCTCGAGCAGGTCCGGGGTGAGGGCAGCGGCCACCTCGTGGGCGAACCGGTTGACGCGGCACAGGGGGCAGTCCGGTCCGGCGCACCCGGGCCCGGACCGGCCAGGCTCGGATCGGCCGCCGCAGCCAGGCCCGGGATCGCCGGCCCGGGCCGGCATGCGCTCGCGCAGCGCCGCCTTGAGCCGCGCCGCCTCCTGCTCGACGGGAGTGCCGCCGCGGGGTGCGTGGTCGGCCATCAACCCTCGGCGCGCGCCTTGAGACCCTGCAAGGCTGCCTCGACGATGCGCCGCTCGGCCTTGCGCCGCATCGCGCCGGGCATGGGGAGCCTGGCGTCGACGGTCAGGGCATAGGTCACCCGGGTGCCGCCGTCGGCCTGGGCCAGGGTGTAGGACCCGTCCATGGCCTTGAGCACGCCCGCCTCGACCAGGTGCCAGGAGACGACACCGAGGGCGTCCTGGTCCACGTCCCAGTCGTAGGCCAGGACGTAACGGTCCTTGACCGGCCCTGCCTCGAGGGCGAAGCGCACCTGCTCGGCCCACCCCTCGTCCTCGGTGAGGACCTCTACGGCGGTGAACTCGGTGTTCCACCTCGGGTAGGACTCGACGTCGGCGATGACGTCCAGGACCGTGGCTGGCGGGGCGGCGATGACGATGCTGGACTCGGTGCGGTCTGCCATGGCCCCAGCCTAGCCAGCACGGTCGATGTGGGGAGCACCACCTCGACCTGCCGATCCGCCCCACGGCTACTACCCTCCGGTAACCACGAGTTGCCGATAGCCTTCGAGGCGCCTCCCGACTCTCATCCCTGCACGTCATCCCGGCATTGGCCAGACCAAGACCAGCATTGCCAACCGACAGGAGCTCGCGTGGACGCGACCAGCACGCCGATCATCGTCCCCCCGCCGACCGAGGGAAACCTCGCAGGCCTGGTGACCCGCAACGCGGCCCGGCACCCCGACCGGGTGGTCTTCGGCCGCCGCGTGGACGGCGTCTGGCACGACGTGACGTCGGCGAGCTGGCGGGACGAGGTGTGGGCGCTGGCGCGGGGGTTCATCGCCGCCGGGGTGGCGCCCGGGGATCGGGTCGCGATCTTCGCGGCCACGCGCTACGAGTGGACGCTGACCGACTTCGCGCTGTGGACCGCCGGGGCCGTCGGGGTCCCCATCTACGAGAGCAGCTCCCCCGAGCAGGTCGCCTGGATCCTGGAGGACACCGACGCGGTCGGCGTGGTGCTCGAGGGGCCCGACCACGCGGCGCGGGTGGCCGCCGTGCGGGGCCGCGTCCCGCGCCTCGCCCACGTGTGGAGCATCGAGGGCGGTGACCTGGACCGGCTCGTCGAGGCCGGCAAGGAGATCTCGGAGGAGACGGTGCGCGAGCGCGCCTCCCTCGCCGGGCCGGACGACCTGGCCACCATCATCTACACCTCGGGCACGACCGGGCGCCCCAAGGGCGTGGAGCTCACCCACGCCAACTTCATGTGCCTGTCCGACAACACCCGTCACTACCTGCCCGAGGTCGTGGCCGACGCGTCCACCCTGATGTTCCTGCCCCTCGCCCACGTCTTCGCCCGCATGATCCAGGTCCTGGTGGTCGACTACGGCCTGCGGTTCGGCCACTCCCCCTCGATCAAGAACCTCCTGCCCGACCTCGCGGAGTTCCGTCCTACCTTCCTGCTGGTCGTCCCGCGCGTCCTGGAGAAGATCTACGTCGGGGCCGAGCAGAAGGCCGAGGCGGGCCGGACCAACAAGATCTTCCACGCCGCGGCGCGCGTCGCCATCGCCTACAGCCGAGCCCTCGACGAGGGCCATGTCCCCCTGCGGCTGCGGGCCGAGCACGCGCTCTACGACCGGCTCGTCTACGCCAGGCTGCGGGACGCCATGGGCGGTCAGGTGCAGTATGCCGTGTCCGGCGGGGCTCCCCTCGGTCCTCGCCTGGCGCACTTCTTCCGTGGGCTCGGGGTCACGGTGCTGGAGGGCTACGGGCTCACCGAGACCACCGCGCCGATGGCCGTCAACGCCGTCACCGACCTCAAGATCGGCACCGTGGGGCACCCGATGCCCGGTGTCGAGGTGCGCGTCGGCGAGGACGGGGAGCTGCAGACCCGCGGCATCAACGTCTTCCGCGGCTACCACAACAACGACGCAGCGACGGCTGACGCCTTCGTCGACGGGTGGTTCCGCACGGGTGACCTCGGGTCGATCGACGACACCGGGCACATCCGGATCACCGGCCGCAAGAAGGAGATCATCGTCACCGCCGGGGGCAAGAACGTCGCGCCCGCCGTGCTGGAGGACCGGCTGCGCTCCAACCCGGTCGTGTCGCAGTGCGTGGTGGTGGGCGACCAGCGGCCGTTCATCGGCGCCCTGGTCACCCTCGACCCGGAGATGTGGCCCAGCTGGGCGCAGCGGCATGGCCTGGACGGCGTGAGCCTGGAGGAGGCCCGCACCCACCCGCGGGTCCTCAAGGAGATCGACGCCGCGATGGCCCACGCCAACGAGGCCGTCTCCCGGGCCGAGTCGATCCGCAAGGTCGCGATCCTGGAGGACGACTTCACCGAGGCCAACGGCTACCTCACGCCTTCGCTCAAGGTGAAGCGGCACCTGGTCGTCAAGGACTTCGCGGCGCAGATCGACGAGCTGTACGGCGGATCGGGCGCTCGGGACTGAGCCGGACGTCGCGGATGGGCCGGGCCCCGGCTCTCCTACCCTTCCCCGCCCGGGGCTCCCTCAGGTCGACCCGGCCGGGAGAGCCGCTCCAGGTCGCGACGCCAGGCTGCGACCAGGGCGGCGCGGGTGGTGCCGAGACGAGCCCAGGCCTGCTCGTCCGCGGTGCCTTCCGCCAGCGAGCGGTAGCAGCCCGTCACCGCGGCTTCGCCGTGGTCCTGCACCAGTCGTTCGACGGCGAGCCACGACTCGTCGTAGGCCGTCCCCGGGTCCGCCCGGTCGAAGGACGCGTCCCCAGGCAGGTCATCCGGCGCGCCCTGGGCCCGGACGCGGGCGAGCAGCTCGGGCGCGGCGGCGCGGCGGTCGACGTCCAACCCGTGGTAGCCCACCCAGACCGCATAGCCCTCGGAGAGCCACTGCGGCACCGGGTGGGTGGTGGTGGTCCGGACGGCGCGGTGGACGAGCTCGTGGGTGAGCACGATGCGACGCCCCTGCTCACCGAGCCGGTCCCAGGCGGCGGGGTTGAGGATCACCTTGTCGCCCCGGGAGAGCCGGCCCGTCTCGAGCTCGCCGTAGGTCACGGCGGCGACCCCGCGCACCGAGGTGCCCGCGCGCCCGGCGAGGGCCGCGAACTCCCCTTCGGTGGCGGGGAGCACGACGACCGGTCGGGTCGGCGCCGGTCCCCACACCCCGTCGACGACCCGCTGGGCCTGGGGCAGGAGCGCGGCTACCTCGTCCAGCCGGCCCGTCGGGGCGTTGCCCAGCACGGCTCCGGCCGGCGTGTCCCGGGCGACGAGACCGTCGAGGTCGAGCGGAGACAGCACGTCCGTCGCCGGCCTGTCGTCCAGCACCTGCCACCCGCCGCCCGTTCGGCGCACCACGAGGGTGCGCAGCAGGTGGGCCGGTCTGGCGTCGTGGTCGACGAGCCCCCACTCACCGACGACCGGGACCTCCAGCGGTCCCCCCGACGCCCGCTCCGGCCGGGTCTCGGCGAAGGATGCGCCACCGGCCAGCCGCAGGGTGAAGCTCGACGTCGGCAGCAGCCGCAGCGCCCGCCACCACGCTCGCTGGCGGGCGACCAGACCAGGACGCGAGCGGTCGAGCGGGGCCAGCCACCCGGACTCGTCCCCGCTGCGGGCCGCCTCGGCACGCCGGTCGAGGAGCTCCTGGAGCTCGGCCCGGGCTGCGGAGCCCGCCCCGCTGCCCGGACTCCCGGGGCCCGCGGCGGCGGTCGCCGAGGCGCCGGCGGACGACCGGGAAGGCGGGCGAGGGTCGCCGCTCGTCGCCCACCAGGACAGGCCGAGCACGCCCAGCAGGACGACGAGGCAGGCCACCAGCGCGCCGACGACGAAGGGGCGCAGCGAGTTCCCACGGTCCCGCCCGGGCTGATCCATGCCGGGCACTCTAGGCCGGCGGTCCACGCCTGGGAGCGGGCCGCGCGCCGCCCGTCCCCGAGGCCCTGTCCGCCGGGTCCTGCCCGCCGGACGACTGGACGTGGGACGCCTGGCGCCCGGATCAGCCCGCGCGACCGACGGCCAGGGGCGCCCGCCCCGCAGGCCCGACCGGCGCGAGCCGGGCCTGCAGCCCTGCGGCGTGGTCGGGCGTGACCAGCCCGGCCGCCAGGAACTGCGCGACGACTCCCGACTCGCGCGGGTCCAGGGCCACCGAGGGTCCGTCGACGAGGGCGCTGACGAGGCAGTCGCGGCAGGCGTCCCCGCGGGCGGGGCAGGTGCGGCACTCCAGCAGCATGGGGTCTCCTTGTCCAGGACACCGTGGTGCCCGGGGGCCCGGTGAGCCGGGCGGCGGCTCGGCGAGCCGTCATGGACGACGTTAGGTGCCACCACCGACATACCCCCTGCTCACGGGCTCTGCCCGAGGTCTGTCGGTGTTCCGCCCTAAGGTCTGCACCATGAGCACCCCGCCCCTCGCCCGCGCCGCCGGACCCGGCTCGTGGGCCCTCGCGCCCGGCGCCGGGACCACCGGGGTCCCGGCCGGCGTGCAGGGCACCTTCGACGAGCTCGGCCCCACCCTCGCCCGCACGACCTTCGTGGTGGTCGACCTCGAGACCACCGGCGGCAGCCCCGCCACGTCGGCGATCACCGAGATCGGGGCGGTCAAGGTGCGTGGCGGGGTCGAGCTCGGACAGTTCCAGACCCTGGTCGACCCGGGCGCCCACATCCCCGCCTTCATCTCGGTGCTGACCGGGATCACCGACCAGATGGTCGCCGACGCACCCGGCATCGGGCAGGTCCTGCCCGCGTTCCTGGAGTTCGCGCGCGGCGCGGTCCTGGTGGCGCACAACGCCCGCTTCGACGTCGGCTTCCTGCGAGCCGCGTGCGAGGCGGAGGGCCTGGAGTGGCCGGACCCCCCGGTCGTCGACACGGTGCATCTGGCACGCCAGCTCGTCCCGCGTGACGAGGCGCCCAACCACAAGCTCGGCACCCTCGCGGCGCTCTTCTCGACCCGCACGATCCCCGACCACCGGGCCCTGCACGACGCCAGGGCCACGGTCGGCGTCCTGCACGCCCTGATCGAGCGCGTGGGCAACCAGGGCGTGGTGACCCTCGACGAGCTGCGCACCTTCACCTCGCGGGTCTCCCCGGCCCAGCGTCGCAAGCGCCACCTTGCCGACGGGCTGCCCGCCCGCCCGGGGGTCTACGTCTTCAAGGACGCCCAGGGCCGCGCGCTCTACGTCGGGACCTCGCAGGACATCCGATCCCGGGTCCGCACCTACTTCACGGCCTCCGAGCGCCGTTCCCGGATGGCCGAGATGGTGGCTCTCGCCGAGTCGATCACGCCGGTGGTGTGCGCGACCCGGCTCGAGGCGCAGGTCCGCGAGCTGCGCCTCATCGCCGAGCACCAGCCGCGCTACAACCGGCGCTCGCGCCACCCGGACAAGGTCGTGTGGATCACGCTCACCCGCGAGACCTTCCCGCGACTGTCGATCGTCCGGGAGGTGCGGCACGAGGGGGCGGTGTCCTGCGGCCCGTTCACCTCGCAGGCTGCCGCTGCGTCCGCCCTGGCCGCCCTCCACGAGGTGCTGCCGGTCCGGCAGTGCACGCGCCGCCTGCCCGTCCACCCTCGCGGGACCGCCTGCGCGCTCGCCGAGATGGGACGGTGCGGCGCCCCCTGCACCGGCGCCCAGGATCGCGAGGCGTATGCCGAGGTCACGGCCCGCGTGCGTGCCGCGCTCGCCCACGACTGCACCGAGGTCGTCGACCGGTTGCAGGGCAGGATGACGGTGCTGTCGCAGGACGAGCGGTTCGAGGAGGCCGGGCACGTCCGGGACCGGATGCTCGCCCTGGTCCGCGGAGCCAGCCGAGCCCAACGACTGCTCCCGCTCGCGCGCAGCCGCGAGATCCTGGCTGCGCGGCGGCTCCCGGGCGGAGGGTGGGAACTCGTCTGCGTCCGTCACGGCCGGTTCGCCGGGGCGGCCACCACCCCACCCGGCGCCGACCCCGTCCCCCACCTCGAGGCCCTGCGGCGGACCGCCGAGGACGTGCCGACCCCGCCACCTGGGCGGCACGCCGCGGGCGTCGAGGAGATGGAGCTCGTCCTGCGCTGGCTCGAGGCCGACGGGGTCCGGCTGGTCGACCTGGACGGCGAGTGGTCCTGTCCGGCCCGGGGTGCCCAGCGCGAGCACGCCCGGCTGGAGCCACTGGTGGCCGCGCTGCGCGACCCGGACGGCGATCTGCCCTGGCCGTCCCCGGGGCGACCCGCGGCTAGGCTGTCGTCATGATCTCCGCCATCGTCCTGATCACCGCCGACGTGGACCGCATCCCCGAGGTCGCCGAGGCGATCACCGCCATCGACGGGGTCACCGAGGTGTGGTCGGTCACCGGCGACGTGGACCTGATCGCGATGGTGCGGGTGGCGCGGCACGAGGACTTCGCCGACGTCATCGCCGACCGGCTCAACAAGGTCGCCGGAGTCCGGGGCACCCAGACACACATCGCTTTTCGCACCTACTCCCGCAGCGACCTCGAGGCTGCCTTCAGCCTGGGCCTGGAGGGCTGACGATCGGCGGGCCGCCCCGGCCGGTTCCCGTCAGTCTGCGGTCGCCGCCACCCAGCGCGCGAGCACCTGGGCGGCGAGCCCCTCGTCGATCGAACGGGCTGCCTGCACGACCCCCTCGCGCACCAGGGCGAGCCAGGTCGCGTCGTCGCTCGAGCCGGCAGCATGCTCCGAGGAGGCGACGGCCAGCGCCAGACCGGCGTTGAGCAGGACCGCGTCCCGGACAGGACCCCTGTCCCCGCCCACGAGCGCGCGCACGACCTCGGCGTTGTGCGCCGCATCCCCACCCACCAGGGTGGACAGCTCGTGCCGCTCGAGGCCGAGGTCCCCCGGATCGAGCGATCGCAGCGTCACCTCGCCGTCCGCGACCCACCAGACCGAGGTCGTCGTGGACACCGTGACCTCGTCGAGCCCGTCGTCGCCGCGGAAGACGGCAGCTCGTCCACCTCGCTCGGCGAGGACGCCGGCCATGAGCGGCGCCATACGCGCATCGGCGCAGCCGACGGCCACGAAGGTCGGGCGCGCAGGGTTGGTGAGGGGCCCGAGGAAGTTGAACGCCGTGCCGACCCCGAGCTCGCGCCGCGGCACCGCCGCGTGCGCCATCGAGGGGTGGAAGGTCTGGGCGAAGCAGAAGGTGATCCCCGCCTCGGACGCGACCTCGGCCACCCGCGCGGGCGGCAGGTGCAGCGAGACGCCGAGGGCCTCCAGCACGTCGGCGGAGCCCGAGCTGGAGGAGGCTGCGCGGTTGCCGTGCTTGACCACCCGGACCCCTGCCCCGGCGATGACGAGCGCGGACATCGTCGAGATGTTGACGGTGTCGGCCCGGTCTCCCCCCGTGCCCACGATGTCCAGCGTCGGGCCCGGGACCTCGATCGGCCGTGCCTCGGCGAGCATCTGGTCCGCCAGCCCGCGCATCTCGTCGATGGTCTCCCCCTTGACCCGCAGGGCCATGAGGAAGCCGGCCACCTGGGCCGGGCTGGCCAGCCCGCCCATGATCTGGGCCATCGCCCATCGGGCCTGCCCGACGGTGAGGTCCTGCCCGGCCACCAGGGCGCTGAGGACCGTGGGCCAGGTGGGCGAGCCCATGATCTTGGTCACGCGGCCGGTCAGACCGCGGCGTGGTGGCGCCGCACCAGAGCGCAGACGCCGGTCGCCAGGGCCAGGGGGTCGAGCGGGTGCGGCACGGCGAGGTCCGCCTGCGACCACGCGGCCAGCCAGCTGTCCTGCGGGCGACCGGTGAGGACCAGGATCGGCGGGCAGTCGTAGACCTCGTTCTTCAGCTGGCGGGCCAAGCCCATGCCGCCCACCTTGGCGGCCTCGCCGTCGAGGATGAGCAGATCGAAGGCGCCGTTCTCCGTGTCGCGGATGGCCATCTCGCCCGTGGCCACCTCGTGCCAGGCCTCGATGAACACGTCCGGGGCCGGGCGCTTGCCGACCGCCAGGCGCACCTTGTCCCGGGTCGTCACGTCGTCGGAGTAGAGCAGGACTCGCAGCCCGCGGGGGGCGCTGGTGGCACTGGAGCTGGCGGTGTGGCTCGCGGTCATGGCGCCGATCCTAGCCTTCGCCAGGCAGCGCGATCGTCAGCGTCCCATGTCTACCTGGGATTCCTCTGCCGTGTCTGTTGGGCAAGAGTCCTCGTTATGGGGCAAGATGACCGCGTGTCGACTGCATCCGCTGTGCAACCCAGCTCCCACCACGCCTCGCTCGGCCCGGCCACGCGTCCCAACCTCGTGGCCGTGGGCACCATCGTCTGGCTCTCGAGCGAGCTCATGTTCTTCGCGGGCCTGTTCGCGATGTACTTCACGATCCGCGGCGTGGTCCCGGAGCAGTGGACCTCGGAGACCCAGAAGCTCAACGTGCCGTTCGCCTTCGCGAACACACTGATCCTGGTGATCTCCTCGTTCTGGTGCCAGATGGGCGTCGTGGCCGCAGAGCGCGGTCGCCCCGGTCGCACCGGGCGGCTGCTGGAGTTCCGCACGTGGGGCATGCGCGAGTGGTACACGCTCACCTACCTCTTCGGTGCGGTCTTCGTCTCGGGTCAGGCCTGGGAGTACGCCAAGCTGTGCAGCGAGGGGGTCACCCTCGCGTCGAACGGCTACGGCTCGGTCTTCTACATGACCACCGGCTTCCACGCCATCCACGTCACCGGCGGTCTGATCGCCTTCCTGCTGATCATCGCGCGCAGCTTCACCACGCGGCGCTACACCCACGCGCAGGCGGCGGGGGCCATCGTGACCTCCTACTACTGGCACTTCGTGGACGTGGTGTGGATCGGCCTGTTCTTCGTCATCTACATCCTGAAGTGACGGACGCCCCTTCCGCTCTGCAGAGCGACACCGAACCTCGCAGCACCCCATCCTTGACCGTCGACGACAGGACCATCCCGTGAACCGGTTGGCAGCCCGGCGCAGGCACCCCGCCACGCTGTTCGTACTCCTCCTCGTGATGCTCTTCACGATCGGCACCGCGTATGCCCTCGCCAAGCCGCAGGTCGCCACGGCCCGCGCGACCGCCAGCTCGGACGAGGACGTCAAGGCCGGCAAGCAGCTCTTCCTCGCCAACTGCGCCAGCTGTCACGGCGCCAACGCCCAGGGTGGCCCGGACGCCCCCACCCTCGCCGGTGTCGGCGCGGCCTCGGTGGACTTCCAGATGGGCACCGGCCGGATGCCCCTGGCCGCGCCCAACGTGCAGGCTCCTCGCAACAAGAAGCAGTTCTCCGACAAGGAGATCGAGCAGGTCGGCGCCTACGTCGCGACGCTGGGCGAGGGTCCCGCGGTCCCGGCCGCCGAGTTCACCGAGGGCGGTGGGGACGCCGCCAAGGGTGGTGAGATCTACCGCGTCAACTGTGCCATGTGCCACAACGCCGTCGGCGCCGGCGGCGCCCTGACGCGCGGCAAGTACGCCCCGACCCTTCGCGGGGTCGAGGGCAAGCACATCTACGAGGCCATGCTGACCGGGCCGCAGTCGATGCCCGTCTTCTCCGACGCCAACCTCTCCCCCGAGGCCAAGCGGGACGTCATCACCTACCTCGACGAGATGGACAAGGAGCGCAACCCCGGCGGGATCTCCCTCGGTGCGCTCGGCCCGGTGTCCGAGGGCCTGGTGGCCTGGACCGTGGGCATCGGCCTGATGGTCCTGGCCGCCGTCTGGCTGGGCAAGAAGGCCGCCTGATGAACGACCACCCCTCCCACCCCGTTCCTGATGAGGGCTCACATCGCATGACTGAATCCAGCGAGTTCGGCAAGGGCGCCGTGCGCCTCGACCAGGGCCACGTCGTCGGCGACGGCGGGATCCCCGAGCGATTCCAGAACCCCGGCCTGCCGCCGCACGTGCAGCGCCTGGCCGACACCGACCCGGCCGCGGCCAAGCGCGCCGAGCTGCAGGTCGCCACCATGTTCATCCTGTCCATGCTGGGCACGCTCGCGTTTCTCGTGGCCTACTTCGTCATCCCCCGTGACAAGTACGTCGGGGTGCCCTTCATCGGTCAGGGCAACGTCATGCACCTCGCGCTCGGGCTGACGCTCGCGGTCAGCCTGTTCTTCATCGGCGCCGGTGCGGTCCACTGGGCCAAGACCCTGATGCCCGACCACGAGGTCGTCGAGGAGCGCCACCCGCTGCGCAGCACCGACGCCGAGCGTGCCGAGTTCGCCAAGGTCGTGTCCGACGGCGCCGAGATGGCCCAGCTCAACCGGCGCCCGCTCATCAAGATGACGCTCGGCGGCGCTCTCGGGCTCTTCGCGCTCCCTCTGGTCCTCCCGCTCGTCGGCGGGCTCGGGCCGCTGCCCGGCAATGCCCTGTCCACCACCTTCTGGGACGAGAAGCACTGGCCGAAGGGCCGTCGCCCCCGGCTGATGCGCGACCCCGAGATGCTGCCGATCCGCGCCGACGAGGTGACGATCGGCTCGGTGTTCCACGTCCTGCCCGAGGGCATCGACAAGGCCGAGCACCCGCTGGACGAGAAGGGCAAGGCCTCCGTCCTGCTGATGCGTCTCGACCCCGAAGACCTCAAGGTGAAGAAGGCCCGTGACTGGGGGTACCAAGGTATCGTTGCCTACTCGAAGATCTGCACGCACGTGGGGTGCCCGGTGGGCCTCTACGAGCAGCAGACGCACCACCTGCTGTGCCCCTGCCACCAGTCGACCTTCGACGTCACGCAGGACTGCAAGGTCATCTTCGGGCCGGCGCACCGTCCGTTGCCCCAGCTGAAGATCAATGTGGACGACGAGGGCTACCTCGTCGCCGAGTCCGGTTTCGCCGAGGCCGTCGGCCCGAGCTTCTGGGAGCGTGGCTGATGAGCACGAGCACCCGATCCACCCGTACCCCCGACGCCCTGCGCGCCGACGACATCCGCGAGGTGCGCACCGTCCGCAAGCCGGGTGGCGCCGCCGGCGTCGGCACCTGGGTCGACGACCGCACCGGGGCCGCCAAGGGCCTCGGCCACATGCTCGGCAAAGTCTTCCCGGACCACTGGTCGTTCATGCTCGGCGAGGTCGCGATGTACTCGATGATCATCTGTCTGATCACGGGTGTCTTCCTCACCATGTGGTTCGTGCCGAGCGCCGGGCACGTGCAGTACGACGGCAGCTACGTGCCGCTCAAGGGCATCCACATGTCCGAGGCGTACCGCTCGACGCTGAACATCAGCTTCGACGTCCGCGGCGGCCTGCTCATCCGTCAGATCCATCACTGGGCGGCCCTGCTCTTCGTCGTCGCCGTGGTGTGCCACATGTTCCGCGTGTTCTTCACCGGGGCCTTCCGCAAGCCGCGTGAGATCAACTGGGTCATCGGTGCCGTCCTCGCCATGCTCGCGCTCGTGGAGGGCTTCGCCGGCTACTCGCTGCCCGACGACCTGCTGTCCGGCACCGGTCTGCGGGCGGCGCAGGGCTTCATGCTCACCATCCCCGTCATCGGGTCGTACTTCGTGTACTTCCTGTTCGGCGGAACCTTCCCCGGCGAAGCCATCATCCCCCGCCTCTTCGCGGCCCACGTGCTGCTCCTGCCCGCCATCATGGTCGGACTCCTGGCTGCGCACCTGGTGCTGCTGGTGGTCCACAAGCACACCCAGTACCCCGGGCCGGGTCGCACGAACGAGAACGTCGTCGGCTACCCGCTGATGCCGGTCTACATGGCCAAGGCCGGAGGCTTCTTCTTCATCGTCTTCGGCATCATCGCGCTGATCTCCAGCCTGTTCACCATCAACGCGATCTGGAACTACGGCCCCTACGAGCCCACCCAGGTCACCGCGGGGTCGCAGCCGGACTGGTACATGGGCTTCGCAGACGGCGCCCTGCGCCTGATGCCCGGCTGGACCGAGTTCAGCATCGGCGGCTTCACCTTCACCTACGGCATCCTGATCGGCTCGCTGGTCTTGCTCCCCCTCGTCTACGTCATCCTGGGCGCTTACCCCTTCTTCGAGCGCTGGATCACCGGGGACGACCGGGAGCACCACCTGCTGCAACGTCCGCGCAACGCCCCGACCCGCACCGCGCTGGGCATGGCGGCCATCACGGCCTACACGATCCTGTGGGCCGCCGCAGGCAACGACCTCATGGCCACCCACCTGCACCTGTCGATCAACGACATCACCTGGACCTTCCGTCTGGCCTTCCTCTTCCTGCCGTTCGTCGTCTTCGCCATCACCAAACGGATCTGCCTGGCGCTGCAGCGACGTGACCGGGACATGGTGCTCCACGGCCGCGAGACCGGTCGGATCATCCGGACCGCCGAGGGTCGTTTCTACGAGAAGCACGAGCCCCTGGACGAGTACACCCGCTGGAACCTCGTCCAGCACGAGCAGGACCGTCCGCTGGAGCTCGGCGCCGCCACGGACGCCAACGGCATCCCGCGCCCGGGGACCGCGTCGGAGAAGCGTCGCGCGCGGCTCTCGCGCTGGTTCTTCAAGGACGACATTCCGGCTGTCACCCCGGCCGAGCTGGCCGCCGCCCATCACGACGGCCACGGCACCGAGGCGATCGAGGCCACTCGTGAGCCGGGTGGTGTCGTCGAGCGCCAGCACTGACCGTCGTGTCGGTCCGTCGCGGAGGCCCTTCCCCGTCGGGGAAGGGCCTCCGCCCGTCCGCCAGGGGAAGGAGCGCGGCCGACGGGCAGCCCCTATCGGTCGCGACTGGTGTCTCGGGCATGACGACGGCCATGCCGGGCAGCGACCCGCAGTCGATGGACCGCCAGCACGGCACCACGGAGAGGCTGCAGATCCGGTCGGGCTTCTGGTCGCCGAGCGCACCCGGAGAATCTCCCGCCGACCTGGCGATCGCAGCCCTGAGGACGGCTGCGGCGCACCGCATCCTGGAGATCGGGTGCAGGGGGTCCAGGTGACCCCTACCAGCGGTGTCGCCGTGGCAGATCACGAGACGGCCCGGACCTACCTCGCCACCCTCTCCCCCGGCGCTGCGGTCCGTCTGGAGCCCTACCCCGGCCGCAGGGAGTTCCGGGGCTGCAACGCGGTCTTCGTCGCCCACTGAGGCCCGGCATCCTGGCCCGGCGTCAGCAGGTGTCCCCCGCCGCGGAGCCGCCCGTGGCGCGTGGCAGGAGGAGCGGGATCAGCGCGACGGCCACGCAGATGCCGGCGAGGACGGGCCGGGGACCGAAGGCCTGCAGGGCCGGCGTCGTCGCGGCGATGAGGACGGGCCCGGCCGCCATACCGGTGAAGGACCACAGCGCCGCCACGCGGGCCTGGTGCGTGCCCGGGGTGGCTCGGACGCGGATCGCACCCATGGACGAGTTCGCCAGGCTGGTGGTGAACAGGGTCGCCGCGAACAGCACTGCGGTCAGGACCACGCCGAGCGTGCCGCCGACCAGGAGCGGGTATAGCAGGTAGAGGGCCGAGCGGCCCCACGACGCGAGCCGCAGCGTCCGGTCGAGGCCGAGCCGCTCCGCCCCGTGCCGGGTGACCCACGAGCCGGCGAGGCCGCCGATCGACGGCAGGCCGAGGATCAGCGCGTACTCGCTGGGCGTGAAGCCGAGCTCGCGCAGGTAGAACACCTGGCTGACCGGGGAGAAGGCGCCGGCCAGCCCGGCGAACGCGGTCCAGGACACCACCAGGGCGTGCAGGCGCGCGTCGCGCCATACCAGAGCCACCCCGTCGATGATCAGGTGCCACCGCTCCCCCAAACCCCTCGCCGTGACCTGCGGGCGGGACTCAGGCCGGCGCAGCAGCGCCACACAGGCGATCCCGACGAGGAAGGACGCCGCGTCGACGGCGCACAGCCACACCGGGGTCGCAAAGGTGAGCCGCAGGCCGGCGACGGAGGGGCCGACGATCAGACCCAACCAAGTCGTCGCCATCAGCCTGCCCGTGGCGTCGGTGAACGCCTCGTCGGCGACCAGGTCACGCAGGTGTGCCTGCGGAGGTCGTCGACGCCACCGCTCTGCCGTATGCCGACGGGCAGTTCGACGCCGTCGTCGCGATGTGGATGCTCTATCACGTCCCCGACCTGGACCAGACCCTCGCCGAGGTGTGCCGGGTCCTGCGGGCGGGCCGGATCATCGTCGCGGTGACGAACGGCCAGCAGCACCTCGCCGATCTCCTCGGCGCCGCCGGCCCGGACACCGAACCCCTCGTCTTCATGACCCGAGAGCGGTGAGAAGGTCCTCCGGCGACACCTCCACGACGTCCAGGTGACCCCCACCACGGGTGTCGCCGTCGCGGATCATGAGACCCCCGGTCCTACTTCGACACCCTCTCACCCGACGCCGCCGCCCGTCTGCAGCCCTATCCCGGTCTCCGGGAGTTCCAGGGCTGCAACGCTTTCTTTGTCGCCTGCTGAGCGTCGCCGCCACCGGATGTTCGCGCGAGCGTCAGGAGAAGGAAAGGTATCCGTCCCCACCGGCATCGGGTCGGTGACGCAGGCAGTACCTCACCCGGCACAGGGTCAGCACGTCGGCGAGCACCCACCAGCGCCGGTGATCGAGGAGGTGACGGGCGTCGCCCCTCCTTCCCGCGCCGCTTCCCCGGCAGCCGCGGTCTGCTCGCCTCGGCGAGTGTCCCCCGGCCGGCGGCTCAGCGCGGGAGGGCGCTCTTCTTCTGCCAATCGGTCCAGGTGTACTGCCACACGGTGATGCCCTCCTCGTCCAGGAAGGGCTTGTCGGTCCCCGTGAACTCCACGGGGTCCCCGACCATTGCGGTGTCGAACATCCACTTGGCGTCGGCCATGCTCATGTTCGTGCACCCGTGGGAGACGTTCTGCCTGCCCTGGGCCCACTGCGACCAGGGGGCCGCGTGCAGGAACTCGCCGGTGGTCGTCAGGCGCATGTTCCACTCGGTGTCGAGCTTGTAGTAGTTCGGGTCGCCCTTGGGGATGCCGACGGTCTCGGAGTCCATGGTCATGTGGCCGACCTTCTCCATGATCACCTTGGTGCCCGAGCGAGTCGTGAAACCGGGCTTCCCGGTGGTGACCGGGATCGTCTTGACGAGCTTGCCGTCCCGGAAGACCGACATCTGGTGGGTCTTCATGTCCACCTTGGCGACCTGGGACCGGGCGATGGTGAACTGCTCCTTGTCGTCCCGGGTCACCCACTTGTCCTTGCCGGTCTGGACCCCGTCCAGGAGAGCCTCGACGGTGACCTTGGTGCCCGGTCTCCAGTAGCTCGCCGGTCGCCACATGACACGACGGTCGTCGACCCAGCCCCAGGAGCCGGCCACGGCGGGCGTGGTGGTGACCTTGAGGTGCTTCTCAACCTCGGCCTTGAACCTCGGGTCCTTGACCGACGAGGAGAATGACACCATCGCCGGCATCCCCACACCCACGCTGTCCTCCATGGGGGTGAGCGCGTACTTGGCGACGGTGCCCGGGCGTAGGGTGGCGAAGGAGCTCTTGACCGGTTGCGTGGTCCCGTCGGCGCGGGTGATCGTGGCGGTCACGTCGTACGTCGTGTCGAGCTTGAGGTTGCGCCTGGGCGTCCAGGTGCCGTCGGCAAAGGTGCCCTCGATCGGCTCTCCCTCCCGGGCGACGACCTTGACGTCGGAGACCTCTCCACCGGTCACCGCTACCTTGACCGGCGAGCTCGGCGGAACACCCTCGGAGCGGTCGGCGGGGGTCATGACGACCTTGGCAGGAGGAGCAGGCGCCGTCGACGAGGGCGCTGGGCGTGCCGTGGACCCGCCGGCGCTGGCGCCCGCCGGTTGCACCGTCCGGGCGCCCTGTGCGGGCTGCTCGTCGTTGCTGCACGCGCTCAGGCCCCCAGCCAGCACCAGCGCCATCGCCACGGCCGTGGCGGTCGTCCTGGACGTCATCGTATTCGTCTCCCCTCGGTGTTCCGGTTCAGGCTACCGGCGTCGCTCGCGTGCGGTGCAGGTGGATTGACGCACTGCACCAGGTCGACCACGAATCGTTATCGCCCCCGCCCCGGGCCCTGCCGACATGCCGAGGCCCCGCTGACAAGACGTCAGCGGGGCCCGGATGGTTGCACGAGCGGTCACACGTGGTGGGGTCCCTGAAAGAACTCGAACACCCAGCCCAACAGGCCGATCACACCCAGGATCAACGCCAGCAGGAAGAACCACCAGCCAACGGCCAGCCCCATGAAGAGCATGGCGGCCGCACCAGCCGCCACGATGGGCCACCAGGACTGCGGTGCGAAGAAGCCGTAGTCGCCCTCGGCGTCGGCGATCTCGCCACGCGGGTTGTCCTCGGGGCCGAGACCGGGCAGGCGTTTGACGGTCGCCCGAAGGTAGAACGCCACCATCCACATCATGGGGACGAGGAGAAGCAGCGCGACCACGCCGACCGGCTCGTGGAAGCCGGTGACGAATCCGTACACCAGGCCCACCGGGATGAAGAAGGTGCCCAGGACGCTGAACAGCTTGATGGCAGCGTTCATGCTCAGCGCACGTCCTCTCGCGCGGCGGAGGTGCTGGCGTCGCGGTCGGCCGACTGCGCGCCGAGGCGCTCCATCGTGGCCGGGTCGGCGACCGGGTGCGCACCCTCGGCGTCCGGGTGGTGCAGATCCCAGGCGGGACGCTCGGAGCGGATCCGCGGGATGCTGTCGAAGTTGTGACGAGGGGGCGGGCACGAGGTCGCCCACTCCAGAGACCCGCCGTAGCCCCACGGGTCGTCGACCAGGACCTTGGGCGCCTTGCGGTGCGTGATCCAGACGTTCCACATGAACGGCAGCATCGACAGCGAGAGCAGGATCGAGAAGAACGTGGAGATCTGGTTGAAGAACATGAAGCCGTCCTCGGGCAGGTAGTCCGCGTACCGACGCGGCATGCCGTCCACACCCAGCCAGTGCTGGATCAGGAAAGTGCCGTGGAAGCCCACGAAGAGCAGCCAGAAGTGGATCTTGCCCCACCGCTCGTCCAGCATCTTGCCGGTGAACTTCGGCCACCAGAAGTAGAAGCCGGAGAACATCGCGAAGACCACCGTCCCGAAGATCGTGTAGTGGAAGTGCGCCACCACGAAGTACGAGTCGGACAGGTGGAAGTCCATGGCCGGGCTGGCCAGGATGACGCCGGTCAGCCCGCCGAAGCAGAAGGTGACGATGAAGCCGATCGCCCAGATCATCGGCGTCTCGAAGGTGAGCGAGCCACCCCACATCGTGCCGATCCAGTTGAAGAACTTCACACCGGTCGGGACCGCGATCAGCATGGTCATCACCGAGAAGAAGGGCAGCAGGACCTGCCCGGTGACGTACATGTGGTGGGCCCAGACCGACATCGACAGGGCGGCGATCGCGACGGTGGCGAAGATCAGGGTCTTGTACCCGAAGATCGGCTTGCGGGAGAAGACCGGGATGACCTCGCTGATGATGCCGAAGAACGGCAGCGCGATGATGTAGACCTCGGGGTGACCGAAGAACCAGAAGAGGTGCTGCCACAGCACGGGGCCGCCGTTGGCCGGGTCGTAGACGTGGGCGCCGAACTTACGGTCCGCGCCGAGCGCGAACAGGGCAGCTGCCAGCACCGGGAAGACCATGATCACCAGGATGGAGGTGACCAGGATCGTCCAGGTGAAGACCGACATGCGAAACATCGTCATTCCGGGCGCACGCATGCACAGGATCGTGGTGATGAAGTTGACCGAGCCCAGGATGGTGCCGAAACCGCCGAGGGTCAGGCCGAAGACCCACAGGTCGCCACCGAGACCGGGGCTGTAGGTCGCATCGGACAGCGGTGCGTAGGCGAACCAGCCGAAGGACGCCGCGCCGGCCGGGGTGAGGAAGCCGAACGCCGCCACCAGTCCGCCGAAGAGGTACATCCAGTAGGCCAGCGCGTTCAGCCGTGGGAACGCGACGTCGGGAGCCCCGATCTGGATCGGGACGAGGGCGTTGGCGAAGCCGGCGAACAGCGGCGTCGCGAACAGCAGCAGCATGATCGTGCCGTGCATCGTGAACAGCTGGTTGAACTGCTCGGGGTTGTCCACGATCTGCAGCCCCGGCTGGAACAGCTCGAGGCGGATGAGGACCGCGAGCAGACCACCGATGAGGAAGAACATGAACGACGTGACGAAGTAGAGGTTGCCGATGACCTTGTGGTCGGTCGTCGTCAGGACCTTGGCGATCTGGGTCCCGAGCGAGTGCTTGCGCTCAGTCCCAGGCAGCGCTTGCGCCGTTGCTGTGGCCATCAGTTGCTCCCCTGGCTGGTCGGGATGAGGGTCTGCTGGGCAGGCTCGATCTTCTCACGGTTGAGGCCGTTATCGAGCTGACCGACCTTGCCGGCCGCCTTCTGGTCGGCGAGGAACTTGTCGTACTCCGCCTGGGACACGACCTTGACGTTGAAGAGCATCTGGGAGTGGTAGGCGCCGCAGAGCTCGGCGCACTTGCCCTTGTAGGTGCCTTCGCGGTCGGTCACGACCTGGAACTTGTTGACCCGGCCCGGGATCATGTCGAGCTTCTGCTGGAAGGCCGGCACCCAGAAGGAGTGGATGACGTCACGCGTGGTCAGGACGAACTCGACGCGCTTGTGCACCGGCAGGACGAGGGTCGGCAGCCCTGCCTCCGCCCCGGGCTGGCCGGTGAGGTCGGCCTGGACGCCGTCCACGTAGGTGTTGGCGTCGACGTAGTTGAAGTCCCAGCTCCACTGCTTGCCGACGACGTTGACCCGCACGTCGGGCTTGGTGGAGGTGTCGAGCAGCGCGGCCTCGTCGCGGGCGGTGTAGTAGAACAGCACGCCCACCATGAGGATCGGCACGACGGTGTAGAAGATCTCGATCGGCACGTTGTAGCGCAGTTGCGCCGGGTAGCCCGTGTCGGACTTCTTGCGGCGGAAGGCCACCATGCAGTAGATGGTCAGGCCCCACACGATGCAGCCGACCACGAGAGCCGCGATCCAGGACCAGACCCAGAGGTTCTCGATGCGGTCGGTCGACGTGGTGGCTCCGCGCGGGAGGAAGCCGCGGGTGACGGCCTCGCTGCATCCGCCGAGCAAGGGGGTGAGCACCAGCAAGGTCCCGGCGCCGACGACGGCGCGGACCCGGGAGGCCGCTCGGGATGAGTCATCGTGCCTGCGCAACAGACGCACCTTCCGACATGAGGCTAACTACAGGGCTGACAAGTACATGGGACAGACATGGGCACCCTACCCTGAACCGAACCCGGATGACTCCCCCACACGCGCCCGAAGAGGCCGGACGGGGTGTGACGAGGACGACGCGACGGGGTCAGCACCAGGCCGCAGGCAGGCGCGTGGCCAGCAGCCGAGGCAGGCGCGCGAGGTAGTCCGTCCGGCGCAGGGTGCTCACTCCCAGGCTGGTGAGATGGTCGGTCGCCCACTGCACGTCCACGAGCCGGTCCCCGCCCCCGCCCCGGACCTCCACCAGGTCCCGGCCGAGCAGGTCCACCAGGGCGACGAGCGCGGCCTTGGACGCGTCGGTCACGCGATGGAACATCGACTCACCGGCGAACAGCCCACCCACCGCGATGCCGTACAGACCTCCGACGAGCTCGCCGTCGCGCCAGGTCTCGATGCTGTGCGCCCAGCCGAGCCGGTGCAGCTCGGCATACGCCTGCCTGATGGCCGGGGTGATCCAGGCGCCCTCACGAGAGGGGTCGCCGCAGGCCGCCACGACCTCCTCGAAGGCCGTGTCCACCCGCACCTCGAAGGTCCGGCAGGACCGACGCAGCGACCGGGAGACGCGCAGGGCGTCGAGCTCCAGGACCCCGCGCGGGTCCGGCGACCACCAGCCGAGCGGAGGTCCCCCGCCCTCGCCGAGCCCCATGGGGAACAGCCCGACGCGATAGGCCGCCAGCACCGTGCCGGGGCTGAGGTCGGCGCCGTAGCCCACGAGGTCCTCCCCCGCCGCAGCCTCCCCGACCCCCAGCTCCCAGGACGTGGGGACGGGCTCGACCGGGGTCACGCCACGTCGACGGCGGCGGCGATCTCCGTGGCCGCCTCGGCGCCGTACGCCTCCGCCAGCCGCCGGGAGAACCGCTCGCGGTCCAGGTGGTACTCCTGGGTGCCCGTGGTCTCCAGCACGTGGGTGGCGAGCATCGACCCCAGCTGGGCCGCCCGCTCGTGGCCGAGCCCGCCGCAGATCCCGGCCAGGAAACCTGCCCGGAAGGCGTCGCCCACCCCGGTGGGGTCGACGACGGTGTCGGTGAGCGCCGCGGGGACCCGGACCGGCCCCGACCCACGGGCCACGACCTCGGCGCCGTCCTTGCCGCGGGTGGTCACCCGCACCTGCACCCGGTCGGTGATCTCGTCGACGGTCCAGCCGGTCTTCTGCGCGGCCATGTGCAGCTCGTACTCGTTGGTGAACAGATAGGCCGCACCGTCCACCAGAGAACGGATCGCCGGACCCTCCATGAACGCGAGCTGCTGGGAGGGGTCGCTCACGAACGGCACGCCGTGCTCCCGGCACCAGGCGGTGTGGGCGACCATGCGCTCGGGGTCGCTCGGCGCGATGACGACCAGGTCGACGCCCCCGAGGCGCTCGATCACGGCGCCCAGGTCGATGTGACGACCCTCGGTCATCGCTCCGGCGTAGAACGTCGCCATCTGGGCCAGGTCCGTGTCGGTCGTACAGATGAACCGGGCCGTGTGCTTGTCGCCGGACACGTGCACCTGGTCGCAGTCCACCCCGTGCTCGGTCAGCCAGCCGCGGTAGTCCTGGTCGAAGTCGCGCCCGACGGCGTCGCACAGCACCGGCCGCTGCCCGAGGCAGGCCAGGCCGAAGCAGATGTTGGCCGCCACCCCGCCGCGACGGATGTCCAGGGTGTCGGCGAGGAAGCTCACCGAGATCTTGTCCAGCTGGTCGACGAGCAGGGAGTCGGCGAACCGCCCCTGGAAGGTCAGCAGGTGGTCGGTGGCCACGGAACCGGTCACGAGGATGCGCACCGCGACAGCCTAGAGGACGCCTGCACGTGCGCAGGGCCCGCCATACCCGATCCCGGCGGAGGTATGACGGGCCCTGCGGACCGGGACGACCCGGCGCGCCGACGTCTCAGCTGAAGGAGTCGCCGCAGGCGCAGCTGCTGCCGGCGTTGGGGTTGTCGATCGTGAAGCCCTGCTTCTCGATGGTGTCGGCGAAGTCGATGGTCGCGCCGTCGAGGTAGGGCGCGCTCATGCGGTCCACCACGACCTCGACGCCGTCGAAGTCGCGCACCAGGTCGCCGTCGAGGCTGCGCTCGTCGAAGTAGAGCTGGTAGATGAGGCCGGAGCAGCCGCCGGGCTGGACACCGACGCGCAGGCGCAGGTCGTCCCGACCCTCCTGGGCGAGGAGGCTCTTGACCTTGGCGGCCGCCACGTCCGTGAGCTGCACGCCGTGCGCGCCCTCGGCGATGGGGGTGGTAGCGGTGTCGGTGGTGGGGTCCTGCAGGCTCATGGCGATGTCCTTCGTGGTTCGGGAGCGTGCCGCGCGGGCAGTCGGCTAGGAAGGTCAACCTTCGCACACCGCTGCGTGTTCCCGGGGTCGTCGGGGTGCTGCTCGTGGGCGGTCGCCAGCTCCGGCGCCGCGGCGTCCACCAGCACCGACGTCGATCGGCTACGGGCGCGACCAGGTGCGGGCGACCCGCTCGGACCGGTCGGCCAGGGTGCCCGCGGGGTCGGCCAGGGATCGCGGCACCTGCCGCAGCCCCTCGGCGACCGGGTAGATCCCGCTGATCCCGGCGGCGGCCGTCTCACGGCGTCCGACGAGGCTCTGACCGGGCACGACGACCGCGGGCCGGGCCGCGGCGACCGCCGCCGCCCCCACCGTCGCGACGACCCGCCCCCGCAGGCTGGCCCAGTCCAGCCGGCCCTCACCGGTCACCAGGAGGTCGTGGCCCGCCGCGGCCGCCGGCAGCCCGAGCAGGTCCCCCACGAGCGCGCCGGCCGGCACCAGGCGCGCGCCGAGCAGGGTCAGGGCCCAGCCGACGCCTCCCCCGGCACCGGCGCCGGGGGCCTTGTCCACGCGGACCGGGCGTCCGGTGAGCAGGTCGGTGCGCGGCGGCAGCACCCGGCCGGCCTGCGCCACCAGCGCACCGGTCCACGACTCCAAGGCCTGCGCCTGCTCGGGCGTCGCCCCGTGCTCCTGCGCCTGCTGCGCCGCCGCCCCCTGCAGCCCGAGCAGGGGCAGTTCCTCGGGCGTCGCGACCTCGACCTCGACGTCCACCAGACGTCGAGCCGCCTCCCGGAGCAGGTCCAGGGACCCGGTCCCGATCATCGGGTGAGCCGGCCCGTCCGGATCCCCGGCCAGCGCCCGCCACAGCCCGAGACCGGCGTCGTGGCAGAGGAGCTCACGGACCCCGACGACCACGCGGCGCGCCCCGGCGCCGACCGCGGCGGCCACCAGGGCACCCACGGCGTACGACGTCGTGACCTCGATGTCCCGGCGACCCGGATCGACCAGGTGCAGACCGCAGACCTGGGCCGCCTCGACGTACGCCGTGATCCCTCGCTCCCCCGGCACCAGCGCGATCTCGGCGCGCACCTGATCACCGAGAGGACCGGGCAGGCCGGCGACCAGGGTGCGGGCACCCGGCAGGCCGGACAGCACCGCGACGAAGCCCTCGCCGCCGTCGCTCAGCGGCAGCGTCGTCACCTGGTCGTCCGGGGCGGCGCGCAGCCAGCCCTCGGCCAGGGCGTCGGCCGCCTCCCGGGCGGTGAGGGTGCCGCGGTAGGCACCCGGGGCGACGAGGACGCGCACGGGCTCAGTCGTGGTCGCCGTGCTCGCCGCGCTCGTGCTCGGGCGCCGAGCCGTCCACCTCGTCCTCGACCTCGTCGTGGCCGAAGGGATCGCGGTCGACGCCCGGCATCCAGGTCAGGCCCGGGACGTTCCACCCCCGGGCGCGCAGCATCTTCTTGGCCTTGCGGGCCCAGCGCCCCTCGAGCCGGTCGACGTAGAGCGAACCGTTGAGGTGGTCGTACTCGTGCTGCATGCACCGGGCGAACCAGCCGGTGGCGTCGAACTCCAGGCGGCTGCCGTCGACGTCCTGGCCGATGACGTGGGCGCGCAACGGGCGCAGCAGCGGAAAGGCCTCGCCGGGGACGGACAGGCAGCCCTCGCTGTCGTCGTGGGCGTCCGGCTCTCCGGACGGGCGGCCCGAGGTGGTCACGACCGGGTTGATGACGACGCCGCGCGGCGGGACCCCGTCGTCGTTCGGCATGACGTAGGTGAAGACGCGCAGCCCCACCCCGATCTGGGGAGCGGCCAGGCCGACGCCGTTGGCGGCGTCCATCGTGTCGTACATGTCCTGCACCAGCTCGCGCAGCTCGGCCCCGAAGTCGGTTACCGGCTCGGCCCGCCGGTGCAGCACGGGCTCGCCGTGGATGACGACGGGACGGACGGTCATGGTGGCTCCTTCAGGCGGTATGGCGGCCAGGAGAGCCTACCCGCCGCCGGGCCCCCGGCCGCGCGCTGCCGTCCGGGCCTGCACCTGGGCGGATAGGCTGTGCCGGTGCTAGGACGTAACAAGACCGGCGGTGCCACGAAGCACGAGCCCTCCCTCAACGAGGAGCTCGAGGCCGAGACCCACGCCGCGCGACCGGGGGCCAAGAACCGCCCCACCCCCAAGCGTCGCGAGGCCGAGGCCGCGAAGCGCCGCCCGCTTATCGAGACCGACCGCAAGGCCGCCGCCCAGCGCGACCGGGAGCACGCCCGCGCGGAGCGTGCCCGGCAGCACCAGGCGATGATGGCCGGCGAGGAGTGGGCGCTGCTCCCCCGCGACCGGGGCGCCGCCCGGGCGTTCATCCGCGACCACGTCGACGCCCGCTGGAACATCGCCGAGTTCACGATGCCGGCGCTGATCGTGGCGATGCTGATGTCGCTGCTGATCTCCTGGGTCAAGAGCCCCTACCTGGTGCAGGCCGTCATGTTCCTCACCTACGGGGTCATGATCCTCGGCCTGGTCGAGCAGACCATCGTCTACCGGCGCATCAAGCGCCAGTTCCGCGCCAGCCACCCCGACGAGGAGTGGCCCGCGCGAGCCGGCTTCTACTCCGGGATGCGGGCCTTCCAGCTGCGACCGACCCGGGTGCCGCGTCCGCGCGTGCGCCGCGGGCAGTACCCCCGCTGAACGGGGGGGCACACATGACCGGGGCCGACCGGCCGATCGACGAGGGCTGGGCCGGGCGTGAGGCCTGGTTGGACCGCGCCGGCAGCCTCCGTCAGGTGGTGCGCCAGGAGCTGGTGCGCCGCCAGCTCGAGGTGCACCTGCCCGTGGCGCCCGCCGCGGTCCTCGACGTGGGTGCCGGGCAGGGCACGCAGACCCTCCACCTGGCCCGCGCCGGCTACCAGGTCGTCGCGGTGGAGCCTGAGGAGCAGATGCGGATGGCGTGCGCCGCGGCCCTCGCCGCCGAGGACGAGCAGGTCCGCTCGCGGGTCACCCTGGTCGCGGGCTCGATCGGGGAGCTCGACCGGCTGCCGGAGCTCGCGGACCGCACCTTCGAGGTCGTCCTGTGCCACGGCCTGCTCAGGTATCTCGACGACCCCAACCAGCCGATGCGCGCCCTCGGCCGCCGGGTCGCCGTGGACGGGATCGTGTCGGTGGTGACCGCCAACGCCGCGGCCCTGGCGTGGCGGCACGCGCTGCGCGGCGACCACGACCGGGCGACGGCCCTGCTGGACGAGACCGCCCGGGCCGGCTGGGAGGGCCGGGACCCGCGCTACGTCAACGAGCTCGGCGTCGCCTGCCGGGCCGACTCGGTGGAGCGGCTGGGCGCCTACCTCGGCGGCATCCGATGCTCGTTGGAGTACTGGTACGGCATCCGCACCTTGGTCGACGGCCGCCCGTCCGACGAGCCGGTGCCGGCAGACCCCGCCGAGCTGGAGCAGGTCATCGCGCTCGAGGAGCGGCTCGGCCGCACCGAGCCCTATCGCCGCCTCGGCTCGCTGCTGCACCTGGTGGGCCGCCGCGGCGCGGGCCGCGGCCCCCAGCTCTGACCGGCGCCTCGCCGAGGACGCCGCCCCGGCGAGGCGCAGCCTGCTCAGAGGTCGGCGAAGGCCAGCGGCTCTCGGGTGACGGCATAGGTCGCGAAGTACATCTTCACGACGCGGTCGTCCTCGTCGCGGACGAGCTCCAGGCGCTCCCCCTGCTCACGGCCCTCGACGGCCCGCCACAGGTCGCGGTCGATCTGCTCGTACCTCGTGTCGTCGAGCAGCCCGCGGGTGCCGGGCATGGTCGACCACAGCTGGTCGCCGCGCACCTCGAAGTCGAGCGGGGAGCCCTCGGACCACCAGCGGCCGAGCAGGGACTCGAGCTCGGGGTCACGGGTGGCGGGTGTCCACATGGCCGGGGTGGTCGGGGCGTGGTCGAGCACCGTGGACAGCAGGTCGGTGGCCAGGGCCAGCGGCGCCGGACCGGAGGTGGCGTTGGCGAACACCACGGCCCCGAGCCGGTCCCGCCCGCGGAACCGCAGCCCGGTGAGGAAGCCCGGCATCGCGCCCCCGTGCCCGGCATACACCCGCTCGCCCCGGCGGAACAGGCCGAAGCCGAGGCCCTGCCCCTGGGTCCAGTCGTCGGGGTCGGCCATGATGACCGGCATGGTCATCTCGTGCACGGTCTGCGGGGCCAGGACGTCGAAGCGGCCGGGGTCGGAGCAGAAGGCGGCGTAGCGCCCCAGGTCGGCGACGGTGGACCACAGGCCGCCGAGCGGTGCGGTCGCCCGCAGCTCGATGACCGGCTCGGCCGTGGCGGTGCGGGCGTAGGGGTGGATCTGGTAGCCGTGGGCGCGGGTGGCCTCGTCCGGGGTGAGCCCGGTGCACGTCATCCCGAGCGGCTCGAGAACAAGCTGGCGGACCGCGGACTCCCAGGGCTGCTCGGCGACCTCGGCGAGCACCTGCCCGAGGAGGGCGTAGGCGAGGTTGGAGTAGTGGAACGCCCGGTGCGGCGGAAGCACCCGCTCGACCTGGTCCAGCCCGGCGAGCAGACCGTCCAGGTCTGGCGCGTCGAAGGTCTCCCACAGGTGCCCCGCGGGCTCCCGCTGCAGGCCGGAGGAGTGGGACAGCAGCTGGCGCAGGGTCAGGTCGCCCAGCGGCGTCCCGGTGATGACGTCGCCGAGCGCGTCGTCGAGCGACAGCTCGCCCCGGTCACGCAGCACCATCAGGGAGACCGCGGTGAAGGTCTTGGTCACCGAGCCGATCAGGAACTGCGTGTCGTCGTCGGCGGGTCGCGCCGGGCCGAGCCGGGCCGCGCCGACGTGCGCCGACCAGAGCAGCTCGCCGTCACGCACCACCCCGGCGCTGACCGCGGGCGACCGCCACTCGTGCTGGGCCTCGGCGACGGCGTGGTCGAGCCTCAGCCGCAGCTCCTCGGGCAGCTGTGCGGCCACGGCTCAGCCCTCCATCGACTGCAGGGACATCGGGCCGTAGACGACCTCGGTGCCGCGCATCAGGGTGACCGAGTCGGCGCCGCCGTCCTTGACGACCTGCCACTGCTCGGCGAACCACGCCTCCGCCTCGCCCTGCGTCGGGAAGCTCGGGCTGCGCTCCCCGGCGAGGGGCGCACCGGCCGCGTCGAGATGGGTCCAGGTGTAGGCGTCGTCGCTCATGGACGCCACCCTAGCCGCGCCCGCCGACATACGGCCGGGGAGGTCACCCCAGCGCCGCGACGTCCCCGATCACCGTGACGGCCGGGGGCACGAGCCCCTCGGGCAGCCCCTCGGACACCAGGGCGCCGAGGGTGGTGCGCACCGTGCGCATCGAGGGCAGCCCGCCGTCCATGACGCAGGCGACCGGGGTCTGCTCGGCGCGCCCGGCGTCGAGCAGCGTCCGGGCGATCGACGGCAGGGTCTGCACGCCCATGAGCACGACGATCGTGGTCCCGGCCCGGGCCAGCGCCCCCCAGTCGACCGTGGACCGGGGGTCCTCGGGGGCGGCGTGGCCGCTGACGACGGTGAAGCCCTGGACGGTCCCGCGGTTGGTCACCGGGATGCCGGCCAGCTCGGGCACGGACACCCCCGAGGTCACGCCCGGCACGACCGTGACGGGCACGCCCGCGGCCCGGCAGGCCTCGACCTCCTCGTAGCCACGGCCGAACACGAACGAGTCGCCGCCCTTGAAGCGCACCACCCGCCGGCCCGCCCGCGCCTCGCGCACCAGGATCGCGTTGATCTCCTCCTGCGGGGTGAACCGCCCGCGCGGGATCTTGGCGACGTCGATGACCTCGACGTGACCGGGCAGCTCGGCCAGCAGGCCCACGGGGGCGAGCCGGTCGGTGACCACCACGTCGGCGGCCAGCAGCTCGGCATAGCCCTGCCGGGTGAGCAGGCCGGGATCACCCGGGCCGCCGCCCACGAGCACGACCGAGCCGTCCCCGGAGCCCGTCGCCTCTCCCCCGGTCGAGCCGGTGTCCACGGTGTATGCCGGGACCCCGGCCTCCCGGGCCAGGTGCAGCAGGTCCGGCCCGGCGGCGCGCAGCTGCGGGGGGCGCGCGTCGACGACCAGCCGGGCGGCCGCGACGAGCTCGGGCTCGGTCACGTCGGCGCCGCGGGCCACCAGACCCCGGTCGACGAGGTCCTCCAGGGCGGGCACCAGCTCGGTGGCCAGGACGGTGACGACGGCCCCGCGCTCGCGGAGGGCGACGACCTCGGCGAGGGCCTCGGCGCCGCCGCCGGCGACCAGGGTCGGGACGCCGTCCAGGCGCCAGGCGCCGGTCATGCCCGGGCCTGCGCGTCCTGCCGGGCCTGCGCCACCGTGCCGGACCCAGCCGCGTCGTGCTCGCCCGCGGCGTCCTCGTCGAGCCTGCCGCTGACCGCCGCCGACTCGAAGGTCGCGACCTCACGCAGCATCCGCACCGACATCTGCACGAGCGGGACCGCCAGGACCGCGCCGGAGCCCTCCCCGAGCCGCAGGTCGAGGTCGACCAGGGCCTCGAGCCCCAGCGTGGACAGGGCGGCCAGGATGCCGGGCTCGACCCCGGCGTGGCCGGCGACGAGGTAGTCCACCACGGCCGGGCACAGGGCCTGGGCGACGAGCGCGGCGGAGCAGGCGATGACGCCGTCGAGGACGACGGGTGTCTGCTGGGCTGCGGCCGCCAGCAGGAAGCCGACCATGGCGGCGTGCTCCAGGCCACCCACCTCGGCCAGGGTGTGCAGCGGGTCCTCGGCGGTGGCGCCGGAGCGGGCGAGGGCCCGGTCGACCACGGCGGCCTTGGCCGAGCGGCCGGCCTCGTCCAGGCCCGCGCCGGTGCCGGTCACCTCCTGCGGGGTGCGTCCGGTGAAGACCGAGATCAGGGCGGCGGCCGGGGTGGTGTTGGCGATCCCGACCTCCCCGGCCACGAGCAGCCGATTGCCCTGGGCGACCAGGTCGCGGGCGACGTCGATGCCGACCTCCAGCGCCGCCAGGCACTGCTCGGTGGTCATCGCGGGACCCTCGGTCAGGTCGGCGGTGCCGCGGGCGACCTTGCGCACGAGCAGACCCTTGGTGGGCGGCAGGTCCGCGGCGAGACCCACGTCGACCACGTCGACCTCGGCGCCCACCTGGCGGGCGGCGGCGTTGACCACGGCGCCGCCCCCGGCGATCCCGGCCGCCATCTGCACGGACACCTCCTGCGGCCACGGCGACACGCCCTGGGCGTGGACCCCGTGGTCACCGGCGAAGACCGCGACCGCGACGGGGGACGGCATCGGCGGGGGCCACTCGGCATACGCCGCTGCCAGGCGCTCGCCCGTGGACTCGAGCAGGCCCATCGCCCCGGCCGGCTTGACCAGCCGGGCCTGGTGGGCCTGGGCCCGGGCCAGCACCTCGGCGGAGGCGGGGCGGACGGCGGCGACGGTCTCGTCGAGCAGGGACACGGTGACTCCTCCTGGGAGCGTGCGGTTGGACCAGGTCTCGTCGTGCACGGCCCACGACAGCGGGCGGCGACGGGCCCACCCCGAGGTCTGCAGCTCGGGTGCGGGCGGGAACTCGCTGACATGGCCGACGCACAGGTAGGCCACGACCTCGAGGTGCTCGGGCAGGCCCAGCTCACGCGCCAGCTCGGCGGGGTCGAAGAAGCTCACCCAGCCGACACCGAGACCCTCGGCGCGGGCGGCGAGCCAGAGGTTCTGCACCGCGGTGGCCGTGGAGAAGCTCGTCATCCGGGGGTCGGCGTGCCGGCCGATGGTGTGCGGGCCACCCCGCGTGGGATCGCAGGTGACGACCACGTTGAGCGGGGTCTGCAGGATCGCCTCGATCTTCAGCCCGTCGAACATCCGCTGCCGCGGGCTCGGCAGGCTCGCCGCGAACTCGTCGCGCTGACGGGCGGCCAGCCGCTGCACGCGCCGCCGGGTCTGCTCGTCCCGCACCAGCACGAAGTCCCACGGCTGGCTGAAGCCCACGCTCGGCGCCTGGTGCGCCGCGGCGAGGACCCGGGTCAGCGCCTCGTCGTCGATCGGGTCCATGGTGAAGGTCGAGCGGACGTCTCGGCGCTCGCGGATGACGTCGTAGACCGCGGCGCGGCGGTCCTCGTCGAAGGCGTGCGGGCCCGCGGCCTGGTGCGGGGCTCCCGGTCCGGCAGGGGTAGGCCGGTCGGGGCGGTCCGCGGCGTCGGACGGTGCGGTGGTCGGGTGGTCGAGGCTCATGGCCGTGGCTCCTGCAGGATCGTGCGGATGCCGTCCGCCAGCTCCGCGACCTGCTCCGGGTCGCGGGCGGCGATCCGGATCCAGGTCGGGTCGAGGCCCCGGAAGGTGTCGGCCCGGCGGACGGCGATGCCGTGCTCGTCGCGCAGGCGCTCCCGCAGCTGCTCGGCGTGGGGGTGGTGGGCGAGGACGAAGGGCCCGCCGGGGTCGACGGGGACGCGCAGCCCGAGCTCGCGCACCATGGCGGCGAGGTGGCCGGCGTTGCGGACCAACCGCTCCCGCTGGGCGTCGCGAAAGGCGCGCCCCTGCGGCGTGCAGACGGCGAGGACGGCGGCCAGCGCCAGGGAGTTGACCGACCAGTGCACCTGCCGCTGCGCGAGGCGGGCGACCAGGGGCGCCGGCCCCACGAGAAAGCCCGCCCGCACCCCGGCGAGGCCGTAGGTCTTGGTCAGGCTGCCGGTGACCAGCACGGCCCGCTCCCCCGGCCGGTCCGTGACGGCGTCGGCCACCAGGGTCTGGGTCGGGTCGGTGGACACGTCGAGGAAGGCCTCGTCGACGAGCAGCACCCGGTCGTCGGGCGTGGTGGCCGGGTCGACGAGGCGCAGCAGCTCGGCGCGCGGGTGCAGCCGCGAGGTGGGGTTGGTGGGGTTGCCGACGACGACCAGGTCGGCGTCGGGGTGCCGGTCGCGCAGCAGGTCGGCGTCCAGGGCCCACCCGGTGCCCTCGTCCAGCGCGTGCCAGGCGGGCGCCGTGCCCGCGGCCACCAGCTCGAGCCCGGGCTCGGTGAACTGCGGCTCCACGACGACTGGCCCGCGCCAGGGACGCAGCCGCGCCACGAGCTGGAAGGCCTCGGCCGAGCCGTTGGTCAGCAGCAGGCACCCCGCGGGGACCCCGAGGTCCTCGGCCAGCGCCGCGGTGGCCGCGCGCGGGTCCGGGTATGCCGCCAGGCGAGCCACCTCACGGCCGATCGCCGCCGTGACGAAGGCCGGCGGCTCGGGCACCGCGACGTTGACGGCCAGGTCGAGCCGGGCGCCTCGCGCGTCCACGTCACCGTGGTGGGCGAGCGCCGCCTGCTCGGTCCGGCCCGTGGTCATCGTCCGGTCACCGCCGACACGAAGGCCCGGGCCAGCGCGGGCTGACCGGCCCAGTGCAGGTGCAGATAGCTCGCATGCACCTGGCCTTGCACCACGCCCTCGGCGACGGACCCGCCGTCCCGGGAGGTCCACGCCCAGGCGGGCTGATGCTCGCCGTCGACGCGGGTGATACGGGTGCGGTGGAACTCGTGGCCGGTCACGCGGGTGCCGGCGGGGGCCAGCACCGAGTCGCCGAGTGCCACCGCCGAGCGGTAGCCCAGCGTGAGCCGGGACCCGAACTCCGCGTGGGTGGGCAGGACCCCGGCCATGCGGTGGCCGTCGAGGGTCTGCCCGAGGTAGAGCAGCCCGGCGCACTCGCCGCTGATCGGCGCGCCTGCCTCAGCCAGCTCCCGGATGGCCGTGAGCAGGGAGGTGTTGGCGGCCAGCTCGGTGGCGTGCACCTCGGGGAAGCCGCCGCCCACGACGAGGCCGCCCACGTCCTCGGGCAGCTCGGGGTCGAGCAGGGGGTCCACCACGACGGGCTCCAGGCCCGCGGCGGCCAGCAGCTCGGTCGTCTCGGCATACGCGAAGGTGAAGGCCCGGCCGCCCGCGACGGCGACGCGACCGCGGGACCCTGGTTGCGCGCAGGCCAGGTCGCCGAGCTCGGCCTCGGGCGACCACGGCTCGCCGACCAGGTCGGGCGCCCGCCGGGCGATGGCGAGCAGCTCGTCCAGGTCGACGTGGGCCTCGACCATGTCGGCGAGGGCCTCGACGGCGGCCTGGGCCTCGGGCGAGCGCTCGGCGGCGGGGACGAGCCCGAGGTGGCGGGAGGGCACGACGACCGAGGGCACCCGGGGCACGCAGCCGACCACGGGGATGCCGGTCTCCTCGATCCCCTGGCGGGCCTCGGCCTCGTGCCGGGGGGAGGCGATGTTGTTGAGGATGACCCCGGCGATCCGCACCTGGGGGTCGAAGCGGCTGAAGCCCAGCACGGTCGCGCCGACCGAGCGCGAGGTGTGCGCGCCGTCCACGACCAGCACCACGGGTGAGGCGGTAAGGGTGGCGATGTGCGCGGTGGACGCGAAGCCGCGCCCGCCCAGCTGCCCGTCGAAAAGACCCATGACGCCCTCGATCACCGCGACGTCGGCGGGGCTCGGCGTGAGGGCGCCGTGCAGCAGCAGCGGGACGACCCGGTCGACGCCCTGCAGGTGGGGGTCGAGGTTGCGTCCGACCCGGCCGCAGGCGGCGGCGTGGTAGCCGGGGTCGATGTAGTCGGGCCCCACCTTGTGCGGCGACACCTGCACGCCCCGTCGTGCGAGGGCGGCGAGGATGCCGGTGGTCAGCATGGTCTTGCCGCTCCCCGATCCGGGGGCGGCGATCACCACGCGGGGCAAGGTGGTCATCGGCCGGTCACCACTCGATCCCCCGCTGGCCCTTCTGGCCGGCGTCCATGGGGTGCTTGATCTTGGTCATCTCGGTGACCAGGTCGGCCACCTCGACCAGGCGCGGGTCGGCGTCGCGGCCGGTGATGATCACGTGCTGGCGCCCGGGACGGGTCCGCAAGGTCTCGACGACCTCGTCGACGTCGACCCAGCCCCATTTCATGGGATAGGTGAACTCGTCGAGGACGTAGAGGTCATGCTCCTGCGCGGCGAGACGGCGCTGGATCTCGCGCCACCCGTCGAGGGCGTCGCGGGCGTGGTCCTCCTCGGAGCCGCCCTTGCGGGCCCAGGACCAGCCCTCGCCCATCTTGTGCCACTCGACCGGGCCGCCCTCGCCGGTCTGCTCGTGCAGCCGGCCGAGGGTCTTGAAGGCGTTCTCCTCGCCGACCCTCCACTTGGCGCTCTTGACGAACTGGAAGACCCCGATGCGCCAGCCCTGGTTCCAGCCGCGCAGGGCCAGGCCGAAGGCGGCGGTGGACTTGCCCTTGTTGACCCCGGTGTGGACGATCACGAGCGGCCGGTTGCGGCGCTGCCGGGTGGTGAGACCGTCGTCGGGGACGGACGCGGGAACTCCCTGAGGCATCAGGCCACGCTCCTTGTCGGGGATGAGGACGAGGTATGGCGGCGGGCGCGGCCGGCCTCGGTGCGGGTGCGGACGGCACCGGACAGCTGCTCGGCGGCCAGGTCGCCCAGGTCGAGCAGCTCGGCCCCGAGGTGACCCGCGAGGTCGCGGGCCAGCCCGAGCCGGAAGCCCGCCCGGGACTGCTCGCAGTCGATGACCACGCTCGCGACCCCGGTGCGCGCGATGCCCTCGGCGACCCGGTGGGCCCGCGGGAGGGCCTGGCGGCCCCCGGTGCTGGCGCGCCCGTCGGTGAGCACGACGAGCAGGGCGCGGCGGTGGGGGTCCTTCGCGCGCTCGCGCAGGACCACGTCGTAGGCGCTCTGCAGGCCCTCGGCCAGCGGCGTGCGACCACCGGTGGGCACCTGGGCGAGCAGTCGCTCGGCGAGCTCGACGCTGGTGGTGGGCGGCAGGACGAGGCTCGCCCGTCGGCCGGCGAAGGTCACGACGGCGACCTTGTCCCGGCGCTGGTAGGCGTCCAGGAGCAGCGAGACGCAGGCGGTCTTGACCTCGCGGACCCGCTCGCGGGCGCCCATCGAGCCGGAGGTGTCCACGACGAAGACGACGAGGTTGCCCTCCTTGCCGCGCCGGACGCTGCGGCGCAGGTCCTGGGCGGTGACCCGCAGGTCGCGGCCGGGAGCGGCGGCCCGCTGCCCGGTCCCGTCGCCGGCGGCGCGCCGGGCCGCGGCGAGCACGGTGGCGGTCGCGGACAGGCCCTGACCCCGGGGGTCGTCGGGCAGCACCGCACGGACGTGCCGTCCGGTGCTGGTGTCGGCGGTGGAGCGGCGCCCGGCCACGCCGGTGCCGGCGGTGGGCAGGGACAGCAGCCGGGTGCGATAGGCGCCGCCTGCCCGCTCCCCCGTCGTGCCGCGGGCGGGGGCCTGGGCGGGCGGCTGCTCGGGCTGCGGCGGCTCGGGGAGCTCGGTCTCCTGGCCGGTCGGGTCCTGCCCGCCCGGGTCGGGGGTCTGCTGCGGCGCCGGGTCGTCGCCGCCCCCGCCCTGCGGGCCGTCCGGGCCCTGCGGCGGGGTGGGCTCGTCGTCGGGGTCGTCCGGGTCGTTCGGGCCGCACTCGTCGGGCCCCTGATCCTGCGGCAGGGTCTCCTCGATGATGTCGTCGAGGTCGTGGTCGGCCGCGTCGTCGAAGGGATTGCGCCGCTTGCGGTGCGGCAGCGCGAGCCGGGCGGCCACGCGCACGTCCTCGGCGGTGACCTGCTCGCGCCCCGACCAGGCGGCGTGGGCCACGGCGGTCCGGGCGGTGACCAGGTCCCCGCGCATCCCGTCCACGTCGAAGGCCGCGCAGATCGTGGCGATCTGCTCGACGGCCGCGTCGGCGAGCACGACCCGCGGCAGCCGCTCCTGGGCGGCGGCGATGCGGGCGGCCAGGGCGTCCTCCCGCTCGGCATACCGCTGCCGGAAGGCCACCGGCGAGTCCTCGTAGGCCATCCGGCGCCGCACGACCTCGACCCGCACCTGCGGGTCGCGCGAGGCGGTCACGTCCACGGCCAGGCCGAAGCGGTCCAGAAGCTGCGGACGCAGCTCGCCCTCCTCGGGATTCATGGTGCCGACCAGCACGAAGCGGGCGGCGTGCTGCACCGAGACGCCCTCGCGCTCGATCCGGGCCCGGCCCATCGCCGCGGAGTCCAGCAGGGTGTCGACCAGGTGGTCGGGCAGCAGGTTGACCTCGTCGACGTAGAGCACGCCGCGGTGCGCCTGCGCGAGCAGGCCCGGGTCGAAGGCCACCTGGCCGCTCGACAGCAGCCGGTCCAGGTGCAGCGACCCGACGACGCGGTCCTCGGAGGCCCCGACGGGCAGCTCGACCAGGCGGACCGGCCGGGTGACGGTCTCGGCGGTATGCCGAGCGGCGTCGGGGCAGGTCGGGTCCGGGGACGCCGGGTCGCAGGCGAAGCGGTCGCCCGCGACGACGGCCACCGGCGGCAGCACGGTGGCCAGGGCCCGGACCATCGTGGACTTGGCGGTGCCCTTCTCGCCGCGGACGAGCACCCCGCCGATGGCCGGGGAGACCGCGGACAGGCACAGCGCCAGGCCCATGTCGTCCATGCCGACGACGGCGGTGAAGGGGAACTCCACGGGCGCTCCCGGCCGCTCCACGGCGGCCGTCCCTGCGCCGTCGCCCGCGGCGCTCGCGGCCGAGCTCGAGGTGGTCGGCTCAGTCATCGTCACCCTCCAGGTCGCCCTCGGCGTCGAGGTAGGCCGCGCGCAGCTCGGCGAGCACCTGCGGGTCGGGCTCGGCCCACATCCCGCGCTCGACGGCCTCCAGGAGCCGCTCGGCCATGCCGTGCAGCGCCCAGGGGTTGGCCTGCGCCAGGAACTCCCGGTTGGTCTCGTCGAGGACGTACTCCTTGGTGAGCCGGTCGTACATCCAGTCGGCGACGACCCCGGTGGTGGCGTCGTACCCGAAGAGGTAGTCCACGGTCGCCGCCATCTCGAAGGCGCCCTTGTAGCCGTGCTGGCGCATCGCCGACATCCACTTGGGGTTGACGACGCGGGCGCGGAAGACCCGGGAGGTCTCCTCGACGAGCGTGCGGGTCGCGACGTGGTCCGGCCGGGTCGAGTCGCCGACGTAGGCCTCCGGCGCCTCCCCCGTGAGGGAGCGCACCGCGGCCACCATCCCGCCGTGGTACTGGAAGTAGTCGTCGCTGTCGGCGATGTCGTGCTCGCGGGTGTCGATGTTCTTGGCCGCCACCCGGATCCGGCGATAGGCCGTGCGCATCTCGTCGCGGGCGGGCACTCCCGCCAGGTCCCGGCCATAGGCATAGCCGCCCCACACCTCGTAGACCTCGGCCAGGTCGGCGTCGGTGCGCCAGTCACGGGAGTCGATGAGCTGCAGCAGGCCCGCGCCGTAGGTCCCGGGGCGGGAGCCGAAGATGCGCGTGGTCGCCTTGCGCTCCTCGGCGCCCTCGGCCAGGTCGGCCTGCACGTGGGCGCGGACGAAGTTCTGGTCGGCGGGCTCGTCGAGGGAGGCGGCCAGCCGGACCGCGTCGTCGAGCAGGGCGGTGGCGTGCGGGAAGGCGTCGCGGAAGAAGCCGGAGATGCGCAGGGTCACGTCCACGCGCGGCCGCCCGAGCTCGGTGAGCGGCACGGGCTCCAGGGAGGTGATCCGCCGGGACGCGTCGTCCCAGACCGGGCGGATCCCCAGGAGCGCCAGGGCCTCCCCGATGTCGTCGCCGGAGGTGCGCATCGCCGAGGTCCCCCACAGCGACAGCCCGACGCTGGCCGGGAACTCACCCTTGTCCTCCTGGTAGCGGCGGACCAGGGACTCGGCCAGCCCCACGCCGGTCTCGTAGGCCAGCCGGCTCGGGATGGCCCGCGGGTCGACGGAGTAGAAGTTGCGTCCCGTCGGCAGCACGTTGACCAGGCCCCGCAGCGGCGACCCGGAGGGGCCGGAGGGGATGAACCGCCCGTCCAGGGCCCGGAGCACGGCGTCGACCTCGTGGGCGGTGCCGGCCAGGCGCGGGACGACCTCCGTGCAGGCGAAGGTGAGCACGGACCGCAGGGCCTCGGGGTCCGTGCCGTCCGGCAGCTCGGCCCCGGCGACGACCTCCTCGACCTGGTCCCGGTCCCAGCCGCGCTCCTCGAGCGTCTCGACCAGGGCCCGGGCGTGGGCCTCCACGACATCGGTCTCGCCGCGCTTGCGGGCGCCCTCGTCGAGCCCGAGGGCGGTGCGCAGGCCCGGCAGGGCCCGGTCGCCGCCCCAGATCTGGGTGGCCTGCAGCATGGCGAGCAGCAGGGAGACCCGCGCCTCGCCGGTGGGCTCCAGGCCCAGCACGTGCAGGCCGCCGCGGATCTGCACGTCCTTGATCTCGCACAGCCAGCCGTCGATGTGCAGCACCAGGTCGTCGAAGGCGCTGTCGTCGTCCAGGTCCACCCGGTCGGTCAGGCCCAGGTCGTGGTCCAGCCGCGCGGCCTGCAGGAGGGTCCAGATCTGCTGGCGCACCGCGGGGGCCTTGGCCGGGTCCATGGCGCTGACCATGGCGTACTCGTCGAGCAGCTGCTCCAGGCGGGCGATGTCGCCGTAGGAGTCCGCCCGGGTCATCGGCGGCACCAGGTGGTCGACGAGGGTGGCGTGGGCCCGGCGCTTGGCCTGGGTGCCCTCGCCCGGGTCGTTGACCAGGAAGGGATAGACCAGCGGCAGGTTGCCCAGGATCGCGTCGGGCGCGCAGTCTGCGGCCAGCGCGGCGCCCTTGCCGGGCAGCCACTCCAGGTTGCCGTGCTTGCCGACGTGCACGATCGCGTGCGCCCCGAAGCCGCCGTCCTCCCGGTCCGCCTCGAGCCAGCGGTAGGCCCCGACGTAGTGGTGGGACGGCGCGAGGTCGGGGTCGTGGTAGATCGCGATCGGGTTCTCCCCGAAGCCACGGGGCGGCTGGACGAGGATCACGACGTTGCCGGCCTGCAGCCCGGCATACACCAGGTCGCCAGTCTCGCCGCGGCCCGCCCGCGAGCCGTCGAGGTACATCTCGCCGGGGGCCGGTCCCCACTTCTGCTCGATCTCGGCGCGCAGCGTCGGGTCGACCTGCTCGAACCACCGGACGTAGTCCGCGCCCCTGACCCGCAAGGGATTCGCCGCGAGCTCGTCCTCGGTGAGCCAGGCCTGGTCGTAGCCGCCGCGAGCGATGATCGCGTGGATCAGCTCGTCGCCGTCGCCGGACTCCAGTCCGGGCAGCGCCCCCTCCCCGGACGTCGGGCCCACGTCGTAGCCCGCCTCGTGCAGCGCCCGCAGCATCGCCAGGGTCGACGCGGGCGTGTCCAGGCCGACGGCGTTGCCGATCCGGGCGTGCTTGGTCGGGTAGGCCGACAGGACCAGCGCGATCCGTCGCTCGCCCACCGGGACGTGACGCAGCCGGGCGTGCGCGTGGGCGATCCCGGCGACCCGGCGGCAGCGCTCGGCGTCCGCGACGTAGACAGGCAACCCGTCCTCGTCGATCTCCTTGAAGGAGAAGGGCACCGAGATCAGGCGGCCGTCGAACTCGGGCACCGCCACCTGGGTCGCCGAGTCCAGCGGCGTGGTGCCGTCGTCGTTGGCGAGCCAGTCCTCCCGGGAGGAGGTCAGGCACAGGCCCTGGATGATCGGGACGTCGAGGTCCGCGAGGGCCCCGGCGTCCCAGGCCCCCTCGTCACCGCCGGCCTGCGCGGCCGCGGGGGTCGAGCCGCCCGCGGCCAGCACGGTGGTGATCACGGCGTCGGCCTGGCGCAGGGTGGCCATCAGCTCGGGCTCGGGGGTGCGCAGGGACGCGACGTAGAGCGGCAGCGGCCGGGCCCCGGCGGCGTCCAGCGCGTCGCACAGGTCGGTGACGAACTGCGTGTTCCCACTCATGTGGTGGGCGCGGTAGTACAGCACCGCCACGCAGGGACGGTCGTCGGTCGCGGCATACGCCCAGGCCCGGCAGGCCGAGACCCCGCACCGGGAGCGGTCGGCGGCCGGGATCGCCGCGCAGGCACCGGTGCAGCCCAGGGAGCCCCAGGCGGGGGCCGCGGCGGGCTGGGCGAACCCGTGACCGGTGAGGAGCACGGTGTCGGACAGGAACGTCGCGAGCTCGGCGAGGTTGGTGGCGCCGCCGTGCGCGAGGTAGGCGTGCGCCTGGGCCGCGACCCCGGCCGGGACCGTGGAGATGGACATGAGCTCGGCGTCCGGGGCCTGCTCGCCGGTGAGCACGACGACCGGGCGGGGACCGGCGAGGAGCCGGTCCAGGCCGTCCTCCCAGGCGCGCCGCCCACCGAGCAGGCGCACCACGACCAGGTCGGTGCCCTCGACGAAGGCGTCGAGCTCGTCCAGGGGCAGGCGGGCCGGGTTGGCGTGCCGCCAGTCGACGGGGCCTTCGGCGGCGCGCGCGCTGCGCAGGTCGGTATCCGACGTCGACAGCAGAGCCAGGGTCACGTCATGGTCCTCTCCCGGGTGTCCTCGCCCGTGGGTGGCGTCGACGGCGGGAGTTCCTGGCTCGCGAGCGGGATGCTCGCACACAGTGGCGGGACCGCGCCGGACTTGCACCGGCTTCCTCCGCTGAGGCCGTCAGCGGTGGTCGAGGCGGGCGCCCCGACCGAGCGGACTCTAGCAGCCACCTGCGCCCTCGCCGGGTGGCGGCCGGACCGGCGCCGGACCCACCCCCGGCCGCAGGGTTGTCACGCCGCGTCACTAGGCTCGAGGCCATGACCACGCCTGCCACCTTCGTCCCCCCGGTCCTCGAGCGTCACTCCGTCCCCGACAAGTGCCCGGGCGCCCTGCGGATGTTCCAGGCGTCGGACGGCAAGATCGCCCGGGTGCGCCTGGCGGGCAGCCCGCTGACGGCGGAGCAGGCCGAGGCGATCGGCGAGCTGGCAGACACGCTCGGTGACGGTCAGGTGCTCTTCACCACCCGCGCCAACGTGCAGCTGCGGGGCCTGGACGACGAGGGGTCGCAGACCTTCGCGACGCGGGTGGCTGAGCTCGGGCTCCTCCCCTCCACGACCCACGAGCGGACGCGCAACGTCGTCGTCAGCCCGCTGACCGGGCTCGGGGACGGGCACCCGGACGTCGTCCCGGTGGCCCGGGCGCTGGACGCCGCGATCCAGGCCTCCCCGGCGCTCGCCGGGCTGGCCGGCCGCTTCCTGGTCGGTCTGGACGACGGCGACGGCTTCCTCGCCGCCCTGCCCCTGGACCTCACCGCGCAGGTGCGCGGCGACGAGCTCGTCTGCGCCCTCGGCACCCACGAGGACGACCAGGTGTATGCCGTGGGAGCGCTCGCCGAGCCCGCGGCCGTCGCCGGGCTCCTGGCCCGGATCTGCGAGACCTGGCTGGAGGTCAAGGCCGCCCGCGGCGAGGAGGTCTGGAACATCGACGACCTGTCCGCGGCCGGGCGGGCCGAGCTGCACGAGCGGGTGGGCCGGCTGACCGACCGCGCCGAGGGCCGCGTCGAGCGCGCCACCCGTCAGCCCCGGCTCGCCGCCGTCGTCGCCGAGCAGGCCGACGGCACCGTGACCGTCGCGGCCAAGGCGCCGCTGGCGGCGATCGGCTCGCCGGGCTGGCGACTCGCCGCCGCCGTGGCCCGCGGCGCCGCCGACCAGATCCGGGTCACCCCCTGGCACGCGATCGTCGTCCCCGGCGTCGCGGCCGACCGGGCCCCCGAGGTGCTGACCGCCCTCGCCGAGGCGGGCTGGGCGGTCGACCCCGCGTCGCCGTGGCTGGACGTGCACGCCTGCACCGGCCTGCCGCAGTGCGCCCGTTCCCACGCCGACGTGCAGGAGCACGCCCGCGCCCTCGTCGACGCCCAGCACGGGGCCCTGGCCGGGCTGCCCGTGATGCTGTCCGGCTGCGGGCGGCAGTGCGGCCACCCCGCGACCCCGCACCACGCGTTCGTCGCGCAGGGGACCGAGGACTACTCCACCTTCCTGCACGACGGGTCGCACGAGCCCCAGGAGTCGCCCGTGCGTGAGATGGTCTCCCCCGGGCAGATCCACGCCCTGATCACCACCACCGGGAGCAACGCGTGACGCAGGACTACATCAAGGACGGCGCCGAGATCTATCGGCAGTCCTTCGCGACCATCCGCCGCGAGGCCGACCTGTCCGGGCTCCCCGACGACATCGCCTACGTCGCGGTCCGGATGATCCACGCGTGCGGGCAGATCGACCTGGTGCACGACCTGGCCTACTCCCCCGACGTGGTCCGCAAGGCCCGCTCCGCGCTGCAGGCCGGCGCACCGATCCTGTGCGACGCGCACATGGTCGCCTCCGGGGTCACCCGCACCCGCCTGCCCGCCGACAACGAGGTGATCTGCCTGCTGCGCGACGAGCGGGTCCCCGCCCTGGCCCGCAAGATCGGCAACACCCGCTCGGCCGCCGCTCTCGAGCTGTGGGGCGACCGGCTGGACGGTGCCGTCGTCGCCATCGGCAACGCCCCGACCGCCCTGTTCCACCTGCTGGACCTGCTGGAGCGGACCTCGGCGCGACCCGCCGCGGTCGTCGGCATACCGGTCGGCTTCATCGGCGCCGCCGAGTCCAAGGTCGCCCTGGCCGGCAACGCCCTGGGTCTGGACTACCTCGTGGTCCACGGGCGCCGCGGCGGCTCGGCCATCACCTGCGGCGCGCTCAACGCGATCGCCAGCGAGGTCGAGTGATGGCCGGCCGGCTGATCGGCGTCGGCCTGGGTCCCGGTGACCCGGAGCTGCTGACGCTCAAGGCGATCCGTGCGATAGAGGCGGCCGACGTGGTCGTCTACCACGCGGCCCGGCACGGGCGCTCCACCGCCCGCCGGATCGCGGACCCCTACCTGCGCGAGGGCGTGGTCGAGGAGCTGCTCGTCTATCCGGCGACCACCGAGGACGTCAGCGACTACGACGCGCAGCTGGAGGCCTTCTACGAGCAGTGCCGCGCCCGGCTCGCGGCCCACCTGGACGCCGGCCGCACGGTCGCCGTGATCTCCCTCGGCGACCCGCTGACCTACTCCTCCTACCAGCACCTGCACCAGCGGCTGGCCGGGTCGTACGACACGACGGTCGTCCCGGGCGTCACCTCGATCACGGCCGCCGCCGCGGTGGCCGGGGTTCCCCTGGTGGAGGACACCGAGCTGCTCACCGTCATCCCCGGCACCCTGTCGGCGGACGAGCTGGACGCCGCCATCGCGGGCACCGACACGGCGGTGATCATGAAGCTCGGCCGCACCTTCGCCGGGGTTCGCGCCGCCCTGGAGCGGTGCGGCCGCCTGGACGACGCGGTCTACGTCGAGCGGGCCACCATGGAGCGGGAGCGCCACCTGCCCGCGCGGGACGTGGACCCCGAGGAGGTGCCGTACTTCTCGGTCGTGCTGCTCCCCTCCCGGATGGGGCGGCGGCCCGCTCCCCTGCCCCCCGTCGGGGCGGACGTCCCGCTCGGCTCGGTGACCGTGGTCGGCACCGGCCCGGCCGGGGCCCCCTGGCAGACCCCCGAGGTGCGCGGGGTGCTGGCCGCCGCGACGGACCTGGTCGGCTACGTCACCTACGTCGACCGGGTGCCGGTGCGGCCCTGGCAGGTGCGCCACACCTCGGACAACAAGGTCGAGTCCGAACGGGCGGCCTTCGCCCTGGACCTGGCCCGGCGCGGTCGCCGCGTCGTCGTGGTCTCCTCCGGCGACCCCGGCGTCTTCGCGATGGCCACCGCCGTCCTAGAGGTCGCCAGCGAGGAGGGCTACCAGGACGTCCCGGTCCGCGTCTGCCCCGGTATGACGGCCGCTCACGCGGCGGCGGCCCGTGCCGGCGCCCCGCTCGGGCACGACTACGCCACCATCTCGTTGTCCGACCGGCTGAAGCCCTGGTCCGTCATCTCCGAGCGCGTGCGAGCCGCCCTGGCGGCCGACCTGGTCGTGGCGATCTACAATCCCGCGTCCCGATCGCGCCGCGACCAGGTGGTCCAGCTCAAGGAGCTCGCCCTGTCCCTGCGCCCGCCGTCCACGCCCGTCGTGGTGGCCCGGGACGTGGGCGGCCCCACCGAGCGGGTGCGCGTGATGCGGCTCGAGGACCTCCCGACGGACGAGGTCGACATGCGCACGCTGCTGCTCATCGGGTCTTCGCAGTCGCAGCTGGTGGTGCGCCATCCCGGCGGGGAGCCCCAGGTCGTGGCCTGGACCCCGCGCCGCTACCCCGACTGAGCGCCGGCGTCCCCGCCTCGGACCTGGCCGGGCGGAGACGTCGGCGGACCCGGGTGTCTGGTCGGGCCGCCCGAGTGGCGGGCCCGCTGAGAAGACACTGAAGGTCCGTGTCTCGTCGATCACCGGGGGTGTGCGCTCCCCCTCTTCCGGGGTAAAGATAGAGGGGCATGGCCAGCAGCGACCACGCACCCCGGCGGCCCGGTGTGTGGTCGCCCTGTCCGAGAGGCCCATCCATGCACGAGCAGTCCCCCGCCCCCCACCTGCACACCGACAGCACCGAGCAGGCCCACGACGCCTCGCCCTCGGGCCTCAGCCGCCGCACGGTGCTCCAGGCCTCGACCGTGGCCGGAGCCGCGGCCGCCGCCGTCGGTGTCGTGGCGGCCCAGCCCGCCGCCGCCCACGCCCCCGAGGCGGGTCAGGCCGCCACGACAGTCCCGTCCGCCGGGCTGCTGACCGGGGACAAGGTCAACGAGGGCGACCGTCTCACCACCGCCCAGGGAACCAGGCTCTCCAGCGACTCCGACACCTTGCGGGCCGGCGCCCGTGGTCCGGCGCTGCTGGAGGACTTCCACTTCCGCGAGAAGATCATGCACTTCGACCACGAGCGCACCCCCGAGCGCGTGGTCCACGCCCGCGGCGCAGGGGCCCACGGCACCTTCGTGCTCTCGAAGTCCCTCGCCCGCTTCACCACCGCCAAGGTGCTCACCGAAGTGGGCGCCAAGGTGCCCGTCTTCGTGCGCTTCTCCACCGTCAACGGCTCGCGCGGCTCGGCCGACGTCGTCCGCGACGCCCGTGGTTTCGCCACGAAGTTCTACACGTCCGAGGGCATCTGGGACCTCGTCGGAAACAACATCCCGGTGTTCTTCATTCAGGACGCGATCAAGTTCCCCGACCTGGTGCACTCCTTCAAGCCGCAGCCGGCCAAGGAGATGCCGCAGGGCGCGACCGCTCACGACAGCTTCTGGGACTTCGTGGGACTCAGCCCGGAGACCCTGCACATGGTCATGTGGGCGATGTCCGACCGGGCCATCCCGCGCAGCTACCGGATGATGGACGGTTTCGGTGTCCACACCTTCCGTCTCGTGGACGCCAAGGGCGTGGGCACCTTCGTGAAGTTCCACTGGAAGGCCAAGCTCGGCGTCCACTCGGTGGTCTGGGACGAGGCCGTGAAGATCAACGGCGCCGACCCCGACTTCCACCGCCGTGACCTGGCGGAGGCCATCGCGTCCGGCACGGGCCCGCAGTACGACCTGGCCGTCCAGCTGGTCGCGGAGAAGGACGTGGCCCGGCTCGGCGTGGACGTGCTGGACCCGACCAAGCTGTGGCCGGAGGAGGTCGCCCCCCTGCAGGTCGTGGGGACGATGACGCTCGACAAGAACCCGGACAACTTCTTCGCCGAGACCGACCAGGTCGCCTTCCACCCCGGCCACCTGGTGGCCGGCATCGACGTGACCGACGACCCGCTGCTGCAGGGCCGGATGTTCTCCTACCTGGACACCCAGCTCAACCGGTTCAACAGCGCCAACTTCTCCCAGCTGCCGATCAACCGGCCCCGGTCCTCGGTCAACACCTTCGAGCAGGACGGCTACATGCGGTTCGCCGCCCGCCCGGGCGACGTCAACTACAACCCCAACTCGCGCGGTGACGCGCCCAAGGTCTCCTCGGCGGCCGAGGGCGGCTTCGTGAGCTACCGCGAGCCGGTCTCCGGGGCCAAGGTGCGGGAGCGTCCTGCCTCCTTCAACGACTACTACACGCAGGCGCGGATGTTCTACATCAGCCTGACGGCGCCGGAGCAGCTGCACGTCGCCCAGGCCTTCGCCTTCGAGCTGTCCAAGGTCGAGGCCCAGCCGATCCGGGAGCGCATCCTGGGTCACCTGGCCCGCATCGACACCGGTCTGACCAAGGCCGTGGCGACCGCTCTGGGCCTGCCCGCGCCCGCTGGGCAGGTCGTCTCGGCCCGCCCGTCCCCGTCCCTGAGCCAGGAGCGCACCCCCAAGGCCGCGGCGACCCGCAAGGTCGCGATCCTCGTGGCCGACGGGGTGGACGGTGGCGACGTCGCGGCCATGGCCACGGCCCTCAAGGGTGCCGGCGCCACCGCCGTCGTCGTCGGCCCGCGTCTCGGCACGATCCGCGCTACCGGCGGCTCCGTGACGGCCACGCAGACCTTCACCTCGACCGCACCGGTGCTCTACGACGCGGTCTACGTGGCCTCCGGCAAGGAGAGCGTCACCACGATCACGGCGCTGGGTGCGGCGAAGGCCTACGTGCTGCAGGCCTTCAAGCACTTCAAGACCGTCGGCGGCAGCGGGGACGCCAAGGCCTTCGTGACGTCCCTGGTGGGCGCGCAGACAGCCCCGGGACTGGTCCTCGGTGACGGGGCCGGCGCCATCGCCTCGGCCTTCGTCGCCGGGCTGACCCAGGACCGTCACTGGGACCGCAAGGGCACCGAGGCGATCGCCTGAGGACCGTCTCCGCGACCCCGTGACCGCGGGGGTCACGAGCACCTCGGCTCGTGGCCCCCGCCGTCCGTGCCCGGCGGAGCGACCGGAGGGACCGGCCCGTCGTCCGCCGGCGGCACGGTCAGCAGCTCGACCTACGGTGGGTCCTGATCCACCTGATCGAGGAGTGCGCCCGCCACCTGGGGCACCTGGACCTGCTCCGTGAGGCGGTCGACAGCCGGACCGGCTGCTGAGGACAGGGCGGGCGTATGACGAACCACGACGCGCCCCGTCCCTCGACGTGGCCCGGACGGGCGAGGCCGCGGCGCGGGAGGGGCACCAGATCACCGGCGTCGTGGCGCCCTTCGTCGAGGCGGACCTGGCGCCAGGCCCGTCGACCTGGTGGGCGCGATGTCTTCCGGGGCCGGCGCGGGACCCACCAGGGCCCAGGCCGCAGAGCTGCTCAGCGGGGCGGCAGGTCGTCCCGGCGGCGGACGTCGTGGACCACGGCGGCGCGCGTGCCGTCGGGCAGCACCACCGCGAAGGGTCGACCGTCCTCCAGCGGGGTGACCCACAGCTGGTCGCCGAAGGACACCCCCCGTGGCAGCTGGCCGGGCAGCCAGACCCGCCCGTCCTCGTCCCGCAGGATCCTCTTGCCCGAGGGCACGAGCTGCTGGTACGTCACGAGGACGAGCTGATCGAGGGGCACACCGCGCAGCCTGCGCCGTCGCGGCAGCACCTCGAACCACGCGGCCAGGCCCAGACCCACCAGACCGAGCCCGACGAGCAGCGCGACGACGAGGTAGGTCTCACGCTGGCCCCGGGTCAGGTCGGCCACGGCACGGGAGATGACGAAACCGCCCCAGGCAGCCCACAGCAGGTCGGCTCCCCGGCGGGCGCGCGGCGGCCGGCGCCGCAGCACCTCCAACGCCTGCTCCCGGGTCGGTGTGGCCATGGTCAGCGCTGCTCCAGCGGCTTGGTGAACGGGAAGGCCAGCGTGGAGCGGATGTTGGTGCCGGTCAGCATCATCACCAGGCGGTCCACGCCGATCCCCAGACCGCCGGTGGGCGGCATGGCGTGCTCCAGCGCGGTGAGGAAGCCCTCGTCGATCTCCATCGCCTCCGGGTCTCCCGCCGCCGCCTTGAAGGACTGGTCGGTGAGGCGCCGGCGCTGGTCGACCGGGTCCACCAGCTCGCTGTAGGCCGTCCCGATCTCCGCCCCGAAGGCCACCAGGTCCCATCGCTCGGACAGGGTCGGGTCGCTGCGGTGGGTGCGGGTCAGCGGGGAGGTCTCCAGCGGGAAGTCGGTGTAGAAGGTCGGGAAGGTCGTCTGCCGCTCGACCAGCTCGTCGTACAGCTCCACGACCAGCTCTCCCGTCGTCATGGCCGAGGTGACGTGGATGCCGTGCTGCCGGGCCACCTCGACGACCTCGTCCCGGGACGACCCCGAGGTGAGGGTGACGCCGGCGGCGCGGGACACGGCCTCGTGCACGGTGATCACCGGCCAGGGACCGTCGAGCCGGACCTGCTCGCTGCCGCCGTCCGCGGTGGGCCGCACGGCGACCGGCTCCCCGTGGACGGCCACCGCGACCTCGATGATCAGCTCGCGGGTCAGCTCCCGCATGGTGCTGTAGTCCCCGTGCGCGGCGTAGGCCTCGACGGAGGTGAACTCGGGGTTGTGCGTCGCGTCGGCGCCTTCGTTGCGGAAGTTGCGGTTGAGCTCGAAGATCCGGTCCAGCCCGCCGACGCACAGGTGCTTGAGGAAGAGCTCCGGCGCGATGCGCAGGTAGAGGTCGGCGTCGTAGGCGTTGATGTGGGTCCGGAAGGGCCGGGCGCTCGCCCCGCCGTGCACCGCCTGCAGCATGGGGGTCTCGACCTCCATGTAGCCGCGCTGGGTGAACGCGTGCCGGATGGCGGCGACCGCCCGGGAGCGGGCGTGCATCATCCACGACGCCTCGGGGTTGACGATCAGGTCCAGGTAGCGCTGGCGCATCCGCGCCTCGGGGTTGGTGAAGCTGCCCGGCCGGGTCGGGATCGGCCGCAGGCACTTGGCGGCCATCATCCACCGGGTGACGAGCAGGGAGGGCTCCCCGCGCAGGCTGCGACCGGGTATGCCGGTGAGGGACACGTGGTCGCCCACGTCGACGGCCCGGCGCCACAGCGCCAGCTGCCCGGTGTCGACGCGGGAGCGCTCCAGCACGCCCTGCAACCTCGTGCCGCGCTCCTCGATCTCGCAGAACACCACGCCACCGTGGTCGCGCAGCGCCCGCACCCGCCCGGTCACGGAGAGCTCTCGGGGTGCGGCCGGGTCGGCCTGCCGTGAGGCGTCCTGCTCGACCGGCCCGGTGCCCTCGGCGGCGGCCCTCGCGTCGGCGAGCTCGCAGGTCCGCGGCACCCGGACGGGGTATCCCTCCATGCCGGCGTCGGCGAGCCGGGCCAGCTTGGCGAGTCGCACCTGCTGCTGCTCGCCGATCCGCCGGTCGGGGCGCTTGGGGGCGAGCAGGGCGGCGTCCTGCTCGCTCACCAGGTCGGCGAAGGGGCGGGGCTCGGCGCCGTCCAGGCTGACCAGGTCCTCCCCCGTGCGGGTCACGGCCACCGCCCGGCCGGGCAGGAAGCCCTCGGCCACGCCGGCGGCCAGACCGATCTGCGGCAGGACCGCCGCGGTCTGGAAGCAGACGAACCGTGGCTCCCAGCGCGGGAGGTACTTCGCGTTGGCCAGGTAGAGCGACTCCAGCTGCCAGTAGCGGCTGGCGACCGTGAGGAGGCGGTCGGCGAGCCGCACCCCGACACCGGCGCCGACCTTGTCCGCGCCGGTGAAGACGCTGCGGAACATCGCGAAGTTCAGCGAGACGTGCCGGATGCCGAGCTCGGGGGCGGCCTCCACGAGCGCGCTCACCATGGCCTCGTTGACGCCGTTGACGGCGCGCGGGGCACGGCGCATCACGTCGAGGGAGAGCCCCCGGGTCCCCCACGGCACGAAGGACTGCAGGGCGACCAGGTGCCCGTCGGCGTCGCGCACGAGCACGGCGACGTTGCGTCCGTCGCTGCGGTCCCCGAGCCGGTTGAGCGCCATCGAGAAGCCCCGGTCGGGCTCGTCGCCGCGCCACTCGTCCGCGAGCCGGACCACCTCGGCGAGGACCTCGGGCGCGAGGTCCCGGTGCCGTTCGACGGTGATCGTGCAGCCGGCGTCGCGGACCCGGGCGACGGCTCGCTTCACCGGGCGCATCAGGCGCCCCTCGAGCGTGTAGGACTCCACGTCGATGACGGCCTCGTCGCCGAGCGGGCGCGCGCGCAGACCGGCGGCGACGTACGCCGTCGCCCCCGCCTCCGACGCGGACAGGACACCGGGGTGCCAGGCGTGGTCCCGGGCCACGTCCAGCCAGGCCTCGACGGCCCGCGGCCAGGCCTCGACCGGCCCCACGGGGTCGCCGGACGCCAGGCACACCGGGCCGATCACGCGGTAGGTCACGGCCGCCGAGCCGTCCTGCGCGAACACCACGGACTTGTCCCGCCGGGTGCTGAAGTAGCCCAGGGAGTCCGCGTCGCCGCCGCGCGCCAGCAGGGCGCGCACCCGCAGCTCGTCGTCGGCCGTCATCAGGGAGGCCTGACGCGCGCCGTTGAGGAATCGCCAGATCGCGAGCAGCAGGACGGCTGCCGCGAAGATCCCGGCGAGGGTGGCCAGGGTGTGGCTGCCGTGGTGGTTCGTGGGTTCCAGCCCGATCGGCAGGGAGAAGCCCAGCGTCCGGCGCAGCGACCACCACAGTCGCTCGGCGCCGGTGGCCAGGTTGCCGGGGGTCACCCAGGTGAGGCAGAACACCGTGAGCACCACCACGGACAGCCCGCCCACCAGGGTGACCAGGCCGGTCTGCAGCGCGCCCGGCCGCGTGTGCGCGGGGAAGGCCCGCCGGGCCCGCCAGAACAGCGTGATCAGGACCACGCTGATGACGGCCCCGGCCACGGTGTCGGCCATGGCGATCGAGGTGGGGACGTCACCCCACAGGCCGTGACCCGGGATCCGGTCCTCCAGGTGCTGGCTGAGGACGACCACGCTCGTGGCGTAGGCCGCGATGCCGACCGTCTCGACCGCCAGCACCAGTCCCCAGGCGATCCGCAGGCCCCGCCGCAGCGCCTCGCCGACGATGGCCAGCAGCGCGGCGATGAACAGGTTGGGCGCGACCGGCACCCCGACCAGACCGAAGACCTCGTCCACGACCCGCGGCCAGGTGGTTCGGGGCAGGACCAGGGAGATGGCCGACCAGACCGCACCGCAGGTGACGACGTCCCCGGCGATGCGGGGCAGCCGGCTGGTGCGGGCGAGGTCGGAAGGCATGGTTCGGGTGCTCATGCAGCTCTCTGGTCAGCAGGTCCGTGGTCGAGCTCGGAGGTGAGGGCGGCCGGCTCCCCTCACGCCCGAACCTCCCCAGCCAAGCACTCCCGGCTTGGCGCGGGCTGAAGGACGGCCAGAGCGGCACCCGACGCGACGAGCACGAGGATAGCGAGTGAGCGGTTGAGGGCGAGCTCGCCCGGACCGTTCATCACCTCCGTCAGGCCCAGCCACACCGCCACCGTGCCTCCGGCGACCAGGCCCGCGGCCGCGACCCACCCCACCCGGCGCCCGTCCAGGGCAGCCACCACGACCGCCAGGACGGCCGCCGGGAAGACGTACCGCTCGTGGCAGCGCGTGGCCAGCAGGTGCCAGCCGGCCAGACAGCTCGCGCCGACCGCCAGCGGCAGCGTGATGCCCGGCAGTCGGCCTCGGGCCCGCAGGCCCAGCCCCCAGCTCACCAGGCACCACAGTCCGACACCCACCAGGCTCCAGGCGCGCGCCGGGACGCCGAGCACCAGCTGGGCGTCGCTGCCGCTGGGGCTGGGGAGCCACATCCAGACGTTGATCGCCCCAAGGGTCCCGGCGTCGAACTCCCCTGCCGCCGAGGACAACCGGTCCACCACCGACCACCGGGTGCCCACCCGGACCAGGCCGACCCCGAAGAAGACCCCCAGCAACGACACCGTCGAGGCACCCACCAGGGCGCACCCCACCAGCCCGGCCAGCGAGCGCAGCGGCCCGCCACGGACGCAGCGCCACAGGACCAGGGGCAGGACGACCAGGGCCAGCGGAGGCTTGATCAGCGTCGCCCAGGCCAGCAGGGCGACACCACCGGCCTGGGGCGCGCGTCGGGACCTGTCGAGCAGCAGCGCACCGGCCAGGACCAGGGCGAGGGAGACGGAGTCCCACTGGCCCCACCAGGAGCTTACGAGGAGCGGCAGCGGTATGCCGAGGAGCACGACGGACGTCCACCAGCCTGCCCGGGGTCCGTGCCGGCGGGCGACGAGCGCGCCGCCCGCCGCCGCCACGCCGAGGTCACCGAGGATGGCGACCATCTTGATCGCGACGCCGTAGCCCCACGACGGGATCACCCCGCCCGCCCCCGCCCAGGCGCTCGCGAGGAGGCCATGGAGGACGAGGTCGCCCGGCAGGTGGTCGCCGGACCTGGCCCGGTCGTAGAACTGCAGCCAGTCCCCGCGCGCCAGCAGCCGCCCCCGGTCCTGGAAGCACCACATGTCGAAACCGTGACCGGGCAGCCGGGCCGCGAGGAGCACCCGCAGCCCCATCAGGGCGAGCGCCGCCGCGGCGGCCGGCATCACCACCGGCACACCCCGCCCCCCGCCCTCGGGGGTGTCCCGCCCCCGGTCGCAGGGCGGCCTCTCGCCCTGCGACCGGGCCGCGGCCGGTGAGGTGGTGCGCGTCGGGTGCAGGTCGAGCGTGGTCATGGGTCCCCCGTCCCTCGGGCGCCGGCTCCCCCGAGCCGCGCCCACCTCAACATACTGAGTATTGATCCGCTGTCCAACAGATTTCACGGTGTTTTGTCGATCTCTCCGGATGATCTGCAGACGCATTCACCACCGCGCGCAGTTCCGCCGGTCGTGGTCCGACCACGTCAGTGCCGCGCCAGGACGCGCTCCAGCGCCGCCCGCCACCGTGGGAGCAGGTCCACCGTGTCGGGCGGCGCAGACCTCAGGGCGAGCTCCATCTGGAAGCGCTCCGCCGCAGCAGCCTCGCGCCGCACCTCGGGCAGCCTGCTGCAGACGACGTCCCGCACCGCGACGGCCCGCTCCCGCGCCGCGGCCTGGGTCAGCTGGGCGGTTGATCGCGGGACGAGCTCGTTGTCCGAGGAGGTTCCGGCATCCCTGCGCAGGCTCCCGGCAAGCCACTGGGGCAGCGACGTCCGCGGATCCGGGTGCGTTCCCGCGGGTGCCACGGCCGGGTCGGCCAGCATGCACCTGCGCCAGGAGAGGGCGCCGACCTGAGCGTGGGGGCCGTGATCCTTGCCGCGGAGCACGCGATAGCCCATGGCCTCGCTCAGGCGGGTGTACAGCTGATCCTCCAGCTCCCGGCCGACGGCTGCGTCCTCGCCCCAGACCTCGTCCCTTGCCTGCTGGGCACAGCCCGGTCGCTGGGGAACACGATCCGCGAGCAAGCTCATCCCTGCTCGGCGCAGCCGAGTGCTCCACGACGTCTCGCCCGGACTCCTGGCCGCCGAGTAGCCCACGAGGTAGTCGGACGGGACCTTGACGAATCTCTCCTGTCGTCGGCGCTCCGTCACGAGCCCGTAGCCGAGCCGTCTCGCCTGGGCAGGGTCACGCGCGCCGGAGAGCGCGCTCTCCGGCGACAGCTCGGCCAGTGCGGACCACTGGACGTAGATCGGAAATCCCCGGGCCGCCATACATCTCGCCTCCTCCTCCTGCTGCAGCTGCTCCAGCCGGGGTCGCATGTGCTCGATCGCGCGCAGGTCGGTGATCGCCTGCTGGACCCGCGCCGGGGTGACCGCCGGGGGTGCCCCGGTGAGCCGGGGGCCCGCGACCACGACGCCGGCGGTCAGCCCGGCTGCCGCTGCCACGGAGGCCGCGACGGCGAGCGGTCGCCGCAGCCGCGCGCGCCGCGGCAGCTCCTCGACGCCCCACTCCTGGTCGAGGTCGGCCTCGGGGCCGAGGAGGGCGGGGTGGACGAGGCGCGTGGCCTCCGGGGGCAGGCTGTCGGCGGCGTCGCGCAGGTCGGTGCGCAGCTGCTGCTCGAGGAGATCAGTCATCGCGACTCTCCTTGCTGGACGAGGCGGTTCAGGGTGGCCAGGCCGCGGGAGGCGGAGGCCTTGACGGTGCCGGGGTGCACGCCGAGAGTCTCGGCGATCTCGCGCTCGGGCAGGTCGAGCCAGTAGCGCAGGACGAGCACCTCGCGCTGCCGGTCGGGCAGTCGGAGCAGCAGCGGCCACAGCGAGCTGCGTTCGGCGACCTGGCCGCTCGGATCACCTCCCACCGCGCGCAGCGCGTCGGTCTGCAGCGTGGGTGCGTGCCGGCGCTCGGTCTGTCGGCGCCGCAGCTGGTCGCGGGAGCGATTGACGACGCTGGCCCGGGTGTAGGCCAGGGCCTGCCCGTAGCCGTCGAAGCGCCGCCAGCGGCCGTAGACCCCGGTCAGGGCGTCCTGCGCGCAGTCCCGGGCGGCCTCCGCGTCGCCGAGGAGGAGATAGGCGAGGCGCACCAGCCCGTCGGACTGCTCGGCGAAGAAGTCCGCGAAGTCCGGAGGTCCGGTGGCACGACCGGTGGCTCCGGCGTCGGCGGCCTCGTGGGTCGCCAGGTCGGTGATCACATCCCTACGGACGGGGTGGGCGCCGAGTCGGTTGACAGGTCACCGGGACCGATCCGGACGGATCGCGGCGAGCAGCACCATGTCCGCCCTCCTGCCGTCGATCTCCTGGTGGCTGCGCAGCAGCCCCTCCCGCGCGAAGCCCGCGGCCGTGGCCGTGCGCAGGGACGCGGCGTTGTCGGGCTCGACGTAGAGCTCCACCCGGTGGACCGGCGCGATCGTCCACGCGAAGGCGGTGAGTGCGCGCAGCGCCTTCCCGGCATACCCCTGCCTGCGCGCCGACGGGGCGATCGCATAGCCCGCGGTGCACCGACCCTGCCCGAGCCCCGCGGTCCACAACCCGATCTGACCGACCGCCTCGTCGTCCGCGGCCCGGGCCACGCAGAAGGACCACCCGCGCCCGGTGGCGGGTCGGGTCAGCTGCCGCTGCACGAAGCGCAGCGCGTCCAGCTGGGTGGCGTCGCGCGGGAGCGTGGTCGTCGCGGCCACATAGGGATCGGTCGCGAGGTCGCGCAGCATCGGCACGTCGCGCGGGGCGAACCGGCGCAGCACCACGTCCTGCGCCCGCGGCGGGTCCTGCGGCCACGGCAGGGGCAGCTCGAGGTCCACGGCCTCACCCCTGCGGCGCGGGGAATCTCGTGTCGAGCCAGCCGATCAGGTCGGCGACGACCTCGTCGCGGTTGGTCTCGTTGAAGATCTCGTGCCGGGCCTGGGGATAGAGGATCACCCTCACGTCGCGCACACCGGCCTCGGTGTAGCGCTCGGCGACCTCGCGCACGCCCTTGCCGTTGCCCCCGACCGGGTCCGCGTCCCCGGCGAGCAGCAGCACGGGCAGGTCGGGTCGGACGTGGGCGATCCGGCGCGGGTCGTTGAGGGCGGGCATGGCGCCGAGCAGGTCGGTGAAGAAGCTCGTGGTGAAGACCGCCCCGCACGCAGGGTCCGCGACGTAGGCGTCCACGGCGGCGGCATCGCGGCTGAGCCAGTCCGACGTGGTCCGCGTGGGCGCGAAGGCCCTGTTGTGGCCCGCGAAGGTCAGCCGGTCCATCAGCCTGCTGCGGTGGCGCGGGCCACGGATCGCCTTCTCCGCCCGCGCGATCCGCAGCCCCACCCGCCCCAGCAGGCCCGGGTCCCCGGCGGTGCCGGACAGGACCAGCCCGTCGACCTCGGCGGAGGCGTCGAGCACCAGCGTGCGGGCCAGCAGGGATCCCATCGAGTGCCCGAGGAGTATGACGGGAAGCCCCTCGTGGGTCGCCCGGGCCCGGGCGACGACGGCTCGCAGGTCCTGCACGACGCTCCCCCACCCGTCGTGGTCACCGAGGTAGCCGTGCTCCTCGACGGCTGTGGTCAGCCCGTGCCCACGGTGGTCGGGCGCGAGGACGGCCCAGCCCGCCTCGACCAACTCGGACGCCAGCCGGTCGTAGCGCGCCGCGTGCTCGGCCATCCCGTGGGCGACGACGACCGTGCCTCGGGGACGCCGCCCCTGCGGCGCCCACTCGTGCAGGGTCACCGGGAGGCCGTCGTGGGTGGTCAGGGTGCTGCGGGTCGCGGGCATGGCGCTCTCCTCGGTGGGGTCCGGCCCACCCTAGGACTCGGGGTCGGCAGGCGCAGGCCAGGCTCCCACGGCTGCGCCGCTCGCGACGGTCAGGTGGCGCACCACGGGACGCTCGCCGGGGAGGACGGCGTAGCACCGTCGCCCGGGCTTGCCGGGAGTCACCCACACGGTGTCACCGGCCTGCGCCCACCGGCCGGGCCAGGCTCGCCAGCCCTGCCAGCAGAGCACGCCGTCGCGGTCGACGAGTCGGGGCGGCCGGAGCCACCCCGGCGCCGACCGGTCGGTCCGCCCGGCGGCCGCCACGCCCGCCACCAGTCGGGTCGTCCGGCCGCGGAGCCGGTGGCGGGCCAGCACCTCGTGGGCCGCCCACAGGAGGAAGAACACGCTGGTCGCGACGAAGACGATCCGTTCCGTCCGCCGGTCCGGCGCACCGCTCCAACCGGCCGCGAGGTGTCAGGCATGGGCCGGGCACACGACCGCCCAGAAGATCAGCTGACCGAGCGCGCCCCAGTCCCGGTGGCGCCGCAGCAGCGTGAGCGCCTCGTCGTGGCTGAGCCGGTGACCGCTCATGCCTCCACCTCCCCGGGGACGAGACCGTGCTTGGCATAGGCCACCTCGTCGACCACGCCCGGCACGAGCACGAAGGCTCCGCGTCCCTGCGTCGGCCGCCCGAGCCAGACCCGGGCGCCCGGGACGGCGTACGGCCGGCGCCAGCGCGCCCGGCAGGTCGTCCCGTCCGGGAGGGCCAGGGTGCGGGTGCCGTCGTCGGCGACCGCGGCGACCGTGGCCGGCACCGCCTCGGGGACCGACCGGGCGGCCCGGGCCCGGTCGGCGTGCCACCGCCAGCCCCCGCAGAGCGTGGCCACCGTCACGACGATCCACGCCGCCGGCAGCGGGACGTCGCCCGGCGCGCCGTGCGTGCGCAGCAGGCTTCCCAGCGCCAGGGGGACGGTGCCGCCGCAGAGCCCGTTGAGCACCCGGAGCAGGACCGTGCCGTTGGGCTCGGCGCCGAGGACCCGCACCAGCGCCGTGGCCGAGATGGGGTCCAGGGGCGGGTCGTCGTCCCGGCCCCGGACCGGAGTGGCGGGCCGGAGCGCGTAGCGCAGGCGACCGGTTCCGTCGGCCGGGAGCGTCAGGTAGGACTCCCCGGGGGCGAGCGGGGTCGCCCACACCCGGCTGCCCGCCGCCCCGAGCCGGCCGCTGGTCGACAGCCAGCGGCGCCCCTGCTCGTCCCGCAGCGAGGCCCTGCCGTCCCGCGGCTCGCGGACGACGGTGAGCAGGGACAGGTCGGCGGCGCCGGCGATCGCGCGGGCCCGCTTGCGGCGGGTCCCGGGGGCGACGCACGCGAGGCCGAGGGCAAGGTAGGCCGTGATCCACGGCCACGCCGGCGCAGGCCCGGGGTTCCGGGCATCGAGGCCGCGCATGGTCAGGGCTGCGCCGATCGTCAGAGCGACCGAGGCGGCTGCCCCGAGCCACCAGCCGCGCATGCCCTGCCGCCGGACGATCTCCTGGGCCTGCTCCCGGGTGACGGCGCTCACCGCGCGTCCAGCCAGGCGAGCGCGGCCTCGGGGGTCCCCACCTCGGGGACGTCGGGCACCGCGGGGCGGTCGACCATCACGACGGGCAGCCGCAGCCGGCGGGCGGCCTCGAGCTTGGCGACGGTGGCGTCCCCGCCGCTGTCCTTGGTGACGACCACGTCGAGGGCGTGCTCGCGGATCAGCGCCAGCTCGTCGGCGACCGTGAACGGCCCCTTGGCGAGCACCAGCTCGGCATACGGCGGGAGCACGTCGGGCGGGTCCACGGCCCGCACCAGGCAGAAGGTGTCTCGCAGCCCGCAGAACTCGCCCACCTCCTGTCGCCCGGTCGTCAGGAAGATCCGCCGCCCCAGCGCCGCAGCCACGTGGGCGGCCTCGGCCAGGGTGGGGACGCGGTGCCAGTCGTCGCCGGGCTGCTCGGTCCATCCGGGACGGCGCAGCGCGACCACGGGGACCCCGGTGGCGGCGCCGGCTGCGGCGGCGTGATGGCTCATCCGGGCGGCGAAGGGGTGCGTCGCGTCGACCACCACGTCGACGTCGTTCTCACGCAGGTGGCGGGCCAGCCCGTCGACCCCACCGAAGCCGCCGACCCGCACCGCCACGGCGGGCAGGCGTGGTGCGGAGGTCACCCCTGCGAGGGAGTAGGTCACGGCATGCGCCTCAGGTCGCTGCGCCAGCAACCCGGCCAGCCGACGGGCCTCGACGGTCCCGCCGAGGAGCAACACTCGGGTGGTCACCGAGCCATCCCATCACAGTGGGATGATGCTCCTCATGGCGGAGGTCACCGGAGGTCGCGAGGGCCAGCTCGAGCACACCGGGCTGCGGCCCGGATGGACCACGGGGGCCTGCGCGACCGCGGCGACGGCGGCGGCGTATGCCGCTCTGCGCCATGGCGAGTTCCCGGACCCGGTCGTCATCACCTTGCCCAAGGGCCGCACTCCGGCGTTCGCGCTGACCGCCCACGACCGGGGCGACGGCTGGGCGCAGGCGGCGGTGACCAAGGACGCGGGCGACGACCCGGACGTGACCCACGGCGCGGTGGTGCGGTCCCGTGTCAGCGCGGGCGAGCCCGGCTCGGGGGTGACCTTCGTCGGGGGCCACGGCGTCGGGCGGGTGACGCTGCCCGGTCTGCCGCTCGCGGTGGGCGAGCCCGCCATCAACCCCGTCCCCCGCCGGATGATGCGCGACGCGCTGCGCCGGGTCGGCGACGTGCCCGAGGGCGCCCCCGACCCCGACGTGGTGGTGGAGATCAGCGTCGACCAGGGCACGGAGATGGCCCGGCACACGTGGAATCCCCGCATCGGGATCCTCGACGGACTGTCGATCCTCGGCACCACCGGAGTGGTGGTGCCCTACTCCTGCTCGGCGTGGATCGACTCGATCCGCCGCGGCATCGACGTCTCCGAGGCGCTCGGCCTGGAGCACGTCGCCGGCTGCACCGGGTCCACGAGCGAGCGGGTGGTGTCCGAGCTGTACGACCTGCCGACCCCGGCCCTGCTCGACATGGGTGACTTCGTCGGGGCCGTGCTGAAGTACCTGAAGCAGCATCCCCGGCCCCGGCTCACCATCTGCGGCGGCTTCGCCAAGATCTCCAAGCTCGCCAACGGACACCTGGACCTGCACTCAGGTCGTTCTCAGGTGGACAAGGCGCATCTCGCCTCGCTGGCCGCCTCCGTCGGGGCCGAGGACCACCCGGGCCTGGTCGACCGGTTGTTGCAGGTCAACACCGGCCTGGAGGCGCTCACGCTGTGCCAGGAGGCGGGAGTTCCCCTGGGCGACGCCGTGGCTCAGGCCGCCCGGGACGTCGCGCTCGGTGTCGTCGATACGGCTCCGGTGGCGATCGAGGTCCTGTGCATCGACCGATCTGGCACCATCGTGGGCAAGGCCTGAGGAGGCCCGCCCTACGCCATCAGCATGAGCCCTCGTCCCAGGTGGGTGGTGTCCGACGGTGACTCTTCGCGCTCACCCAGGTTTCCCCCTGCCCCAGGAGTCCCTCGTGTTCCGTGCTCGTGCGACCGCGACCGTCCTCGCGGCCTTCGCCGCCCTCGGCGCCGCCACCGCCCCCGCCGGGGCGGCCCCCGGCCCCGCCGACCGTCTCGGCGTCACCCCGCAGCCGACCACCTCACCTGCGGTGAGCCTGACTGCACCCACCCGCGTCATGCCCGTCGGCGACTCGCTGACCGACCAGGGCTACCGCATCGGCTACCGCGGCTGGATGCTGCACCTGTTCTCGGTCAACCGGCGCCCCGTGGACCTCGTGGGGTCGGTCGCCCAGCCGGGCTGGTACTACCGCGACAACCAGCACGAGGGACACCCGGGCTGGCGGCTGGATCAGCTCACCCCCCGCGCCTACACCTCGGTGCGGTACTACCGCCCCGACGTCGTTGTCCTGCTCGCCGGCAGCAACGACCTGGAGCAGGGCCACGGCGCCGCCACCGCCACCACCCGGATGAACACCCTGCTAGACACCATCGCCGGGGCCAAGCCCGGCACCCGCGTCGTCGTCAACACCCTGCCCCCGGACACCTGGGCCCCCGCCGACCAGATCACGGCCTTCAACCGCGCCCTGCCCGGGGTCGTCGCCCGCCAGCAGCGGCTGCGCCGACCGGTGGTGCTCTCCGACGTCGCGGGCGTCATCACCACCGCCGAGACCCTCGACGGGTGTCACCCCGACGACGTGGGAGGCCGCAAGCTCGGCGAGGCGATCGGCAAGAACGTCCTGCCCTACCTGCACCGCTGACCGCCGCCGTGCCCCCTCGGGCCGGTCCCCGCGAGGGACCGGCCCGATCGAGCATCAGGGCGTGGCCCGTGCGCGGCTCAGGCGATGGGCGGCGGCAGCACGCAGTCGTGGCGGTCGCGCTCGCCGGAGTACAGGTGCGAGTCACGGAACTCCGATGCCGCGAGCACCTGGCCCACCAGGATCAGCGCGGTGCGCCGCAGCCCGTGGGTTCGCACCGCGTCACCGAGCTCGCCGAGGGGGCCGCGCCAGACGACCTGCTCCGGGCGGGAGGCCATCGCCACCACCGCGGCGGGGCAGTCCCGCCCGTAGTGCGGCGCCAGCTCCTCGACCACCTCGTCGGCGAGGTGGGTCGCCAGGTGCAGGCACAGCAGCGCCCGGGAGCGGCCTAGGTTGGCGATCGTCTCGTGCTCCGGCATCGCGGACGCGTTGCGGGACAGCCGGGTCAGGATGATCGTCTGCCCCACGGTGGGCACGGTGAGCTCGCGGCCGAGGGCGGCGGCCGCCGCCGCGAAGGCCGGCACCCCCGGCACCATGGCGTAGTCGATCCCCGCGGCCTCGAGCCGCCGCACCTGCTCGGCCACCGCGGAGAACACCGACAGGTCGCCCGACTGGAGCCGGGCCACGTCCTGCGCCGCGTCGTGGGCGGTCTGGATCTCGGCCATGATCTGGTCCAGGTCCAGGTGGGCCGTATCCACCAGCCGCGCCTCGGGGTCGCACTCGGCGAGCAGCTCGTCAGGGACCAGGGCCCCGGCGTACAGCACGACCTGGCACCGCTGCAGCAGCCGCAGCCCGCGCACGGTGATCAGGTCGGGGGCGCCGGGCCCGGCGCCGATGAAGTGGACGGTCACGAGGGCAGCTCCTCCGGTCGGACGACGCACCACTGGGTGACGGGGCGGGCGGGCTTCCACGAGGTGAAGCCGCCGACCGCGTCCGCGTGGCTGGTCTCGAGGCGGGTGAGCGACCCGCCGTACGTGCGAAACATGCTGAACAGCAAGGACTCCGAGTCGAGCGTCACGGTGTTGGCGACCAGCCGCCCGCCCGGGCGCAGCGCCTGCAGCACGGTCGGCACCAGGTCGTTGGCGGTCAGCCCACCACCGACGAACACCGCGTCCGGACGCGGCAGCCCGGCCAGGTCCTCCGGGGCCCGGCCGTGGACGACCCGCAGCCCGGGCACCCCGAGCCGGGCGGCGTTGCGCTCGATCCGGGCCACGCGGTCGCCGCGGGGCTCGATCGCGATCGCCCGGCAGGTGCGGTGGGCGCGCATCCACTCGATGCCGATGCTGCCCGATCCCCCGCCGACGTCCCACAGCAGCTCGCCCGGCAGCGGCCGCAGCGCCGCCAGCGTGGCGGCCCGCACGTGCTGCTTGGTGATCTGCCCGTCGGTGTCGTAGGCCGTCTCCGGCAGACCGGGCACCAGCCCGACCGGCGTGGGCTCCTCGGCGAGGCACTCGACGGCGACGACGTTGAGCGCCGGGGCGGGCTCCTCCTGCCAGCTCCCCGCAACGCCCTCGACCACCTGCTCCTGCGGCCCACCGAGGTCCGAGAGCACCCACATCAGGCTGCGGCCCAGGCCGTGCTCGTCCAGCAGCCGGGCCACACCGGCCGGGGTGAGACCGTCGCGCGACAGCACCAGCAGCCGCCGCCCGGGGTGGGCCACCAGGGCGAGGGTCTCCAGGGGGCGACCGACGGCGGACACCACGTCGACGTCCTCCAGGCCCCAGCCCATCCGGGCGCAGGCCAGGGACAGCGAGGACGGCGCACCGATGACCTCGACCCGGTCCCGGCCGAGCTCCTCGGCGAGGGTCCGGCCGATGCCGAAGTGCATGGGGTCGCCGCTGGCGAGCACCACCACCGGCCGATCGGGGTCGCAGTCCCCGACCAGCGGGCGCAGACCCTCGCGCAGCGGCACCGGCAGCGGCCGCACGTCGGCCTGGTGCCGCCCCGCCACCAGCGAGGTCTGGCGCTCGCTGCCGACGATCGTGCCGGCGCCGGCGACGGCCTCCCGGGCCCGGTCGCCGAGCCCCGCCCAACCGTCCGCGCCGATTCCGACGACGGTCACCTGCCGGGTCACAGTCCGATCAGCTCTCGCAGCGCACGCGTGTCCAGGTGCTCCTCGACCGCGTCGGCGAGCCGGTCGAGCATGGTCGCCCGCTGCTCGGCGAAGGACACCGCCTGCCCGTCGACGGCCCAGCCCGGACGGGTGCGCCCGGCCACCACCTGCAGGAAGGCCCGACGGAAGGCGTCGCTCTCGAAGGCGCCGTGCCAGGTGGTGCCCCAGACGGCGCCGCGGTGCCAGCCGTCCAGGAAGGGGGTCGTCTCGGCGTACCGATGATCCGTCGGGTCGTCGACCCGCTCGCTCACGCCGTGATGGATGAGGTATGCCGTGACGGGGTGGCCGTGCCACTCGCCGGTGGGGGTGCCCAGGTGCTTGTCGCGCTCGAAGGTCACCCGCGTCGGCAGCAACCCCAGCCCCGCCACGCGGCCGTCGCCGACGCCCGCCCCCCCGACACCCAGCCCCTCGACGCCCTCGGGGTCGAGGATCTGCTCGGCGAGCATCTGGTAGCCGCCGCAGATGCCCAGCACCGGTCGTCCGGCCTCGGCCCGCCGCACCACCGCGTCGGCGAGCCCGCGCTCGCGCAGCCAGGCCAGGTCGCTGCGGGTGGCCCGCGAGCCGGGCAGCACGGCCAGGTCGGCGGACTCGACCGCGACCGGGTCGGTGGTGATCTCGACGTGCACGCCGGGCTCCAGCGCCAGCGCGTCCACGTCGGTGGCGTTGCTCACCCGCGGGAGACGGACGACCGCCACCCGCAAGGGGTCTTGCGTGCTCCGGACGCCCCGGGCACCGCGCGCCGACCACCCGGAGATGGCCAGGGCATCCTCGGAGTCCAGCCACACGTCCTGCAGGTAGGGCAGCACGCCCAGCACGGGCCGGCCCCCGGTGCGCTCCTCCAGCATCCGCAGGCCCGGCTCGAGCAGGCCCAGGTCGCCGCGGAACTTGTTGACGATCCAGGCCTTGACGCAGTCCTGGTCCTCGGGGTCGAGGATCCCGAGCGTGCCGTAGAACGCTGCGAGCACCCCGCCCCGGTCGATGTCGCCGACCACGACGACGGGCAGGTCGACGGCCCGCGCGAGCCCCAGGTTGACGTAGTCGCCGGGCCGCAGGTTGATCTCGGCCGGGGAGCCGGCGCCCTCGGCGATGACGACGTCGTGGCGGGACCGCAGGTCACCGAAGGCCTCGAAGGCCGCCTCGGCCAGCGCCCGACGGCCGGTCGCCCACTCCCCCGCCTGCAGCTCGCCCCACGGCTGCCCCATCAGGACGACGTGGCTGCGGCGGTCCGAGCCGGGCTTGAGCAGCACGGGGTTCATCGCCGCCTCGGGGGTGACGCCGCAGGCCAGGGCCTGGACCCACTGGGCCCGCCCGATCTCGGCGCCGTCGGGGCAGACCATCGAGTTGTTGGACATGTTCTGCGCCTTGAACGGCGCGACCCGCACGCCCTGGCGCGCGAGCCAGCGACAGATACCGGCGGTGACGAGCGACTTGCCGGCGTCCGAGGTGGTGCCGGCGACGAGCAGGCCCTGGGTCATGCGCCTCTCCTCGAGGTCGTGGCGGGGCGGTGCGGGGCGGGTAGGCCGCCGCTACGCGGTGACGACGGGGCGCGACGTGGTGACGACAGGCCGCGCCGTCGCAGCGGCGGAGTGCCGGGCCGGGAGCGCTCGGCGACGGCGGCCGCGAGGGACGCCACCATCAGCGTGACCGCACCGATCGCGCGGGACAGCCGCACGGCGCGGGCGAGGTCGGCCGACACGACCGGGCGGCCGCGTCCGAGCACGCCGCGGTCCTCCACCTCCCCGTCGTAGCTGTTGGCTCCGCCCAGCCGCACCCCGAGCGCTCCGGCGAAGGTCGCCTCGACGGGTCCGGCGTTGGGGCTCGGGTGATGCGGTGCGTCCTCGCGCCAGGCGCGCAGGCACTCGCGGGGGTCACCCCCGTGCCGGGACGCCAGCGCCGTGGCGGCGGCCGCGCACGCCCGCGCCGGGGCGAGGTTGGCCAGGTCGTCGAGCCGCGCCGCCGCCCAGCCGAACTCGCGGTAGCGGTCGTTGCGGTAGCCCACCATCGCGTCGAGCGTGTTGCCGGCGCGGTACCCCAGGAGACCGGGCAGCCCGGCGACCGCGCCCCACAGCAGCGGAGCGACGACGGCATCGGCGGTGTTCTCGCCCAGCGACTCGGTGGCCGCGCGCGCCAGCTCGTCCGGCCCGAGGCCGTCCGCCGAGCGGGAGCACAGGTGGGACAGCCGAGCCCGGGCCCGAGGCAGGTCACCGGCTTCGAGCAGCCGGGCCATCTGCTCGCCCTCGCGGGCCAGGCTGGTGCCGCCCAGGACGGTCCAGGTGGCGACCGCCGTCGCGGCGCACCGGGCGGCGGGGCGATGGCGCAGGCTCCGCTCGGCGAGGGCGGACAGGACCACGACCGGCCCCACCAGGGCGGTCACGTGCCCGACGCCGGCGAGGCGGGTGGGTCGGTAGGTCACCCGCTCGAGCCGGGAGGCCGCCTGCCCGAAGGCCGCCACCGGATGACCGCGGCGGGGATCCCCGAGCGCCGCGTCGAGCAGCCAGCCGAGCACCAGCCCGGTCGCGCGCGGTCCCGCGTCCCTCAGCAACGTCACCGGGTCACCCTAACGAAGAGCGCCGGCGCCCCAGGACCGCGGTCGCCACCGGGCACCGCCGCCGACCGAGCACCTGTCCGCCGGCGGCCAGCACCGCGGCCTCCGCCACGCTCGGCACCCCCACGAGCCGCGTCACCCGCTCGCTGGGTTCGGCCACGGGCTGCCCCGCCAGCTCCTCGTCGGCATACACCTGCAGGCGCGCGCCCAGGTATGCCGCCAGCGCGAGCACCGCCGGCTCCGTCGCCTTGCGCCCGGCCGTCACCACCGCCGCGACCTCACGTCCGGCACGCAGGTCGTCGACCAGGGCCCGCACCACCTCGGGGTCCGCCCCGGCCCGCGTCCCCACGCCCACGACCAGCTCGTCCATCGGGCCATCATGCCTGGTCCGCGCCCCGGACGCGCAGACACCGGCGGCGCCCATCCCCCAAGGGACGGGCGCCACCGGTGTCGTGGTGCTCGGGGTCAGCTGGCGGCCGGCGTCGTGGGCATCCCGCGGCGCAGGCCACCCACCATCTGGTCGATGTCGGCCTGGGTGATCATCCGCGCACCGGCGGGGGCCTCGACGTCGCCGTCGAGATCGGAGTACTCCACGACCATCGGCAGGGAGAGGTTCTTGGCCTTCAGCTGGCTGAACCTCGCCCGGTCCTTGGCCGGGACGGTCGACTCGTCGACCAGGCCGATGATCTGCCCCAGGTCGAACTTGGTCGACGTGATCTTGCCGTCGGCCAGCGTCGCGGTCATCGCCAGGGTGCTGTCCGCCTTGATCTTGGCAGCCATGCCCTGCATCTCGGTCATGCTCCTGGCCGGGAACTGCTGCGGCAGGATCCGCTGCATGTCGGCGAGGAAGGTGTTGACGAAGGGCTTGGCCTTGAGCGTGATCGCGATGTCGTCGCCCTCGCCGCCGAAGGTCGCGTTGGTGTCGATGTTCTTGTTCATCGCGTCGGTGAGCTGCTGACGCTGCTGGGCCGACATCTCCGTGGGGCGACCGGGCGCGGCAGCACCCGGGGCGGACCTGGCGAGCTTGTCCATCGTGGCCTTGTCCACGCCGACCCACTTGCCGGCGATGACGTCCTGCATCCAGCCGGGCATGCCGCTCGCGGAGGCGGTCACCTGCTTCATGGTGAACGCGCCGGTCTGGTCGGCGATCTTGGCCAGGTCGACCTTGAAGAACATGCTCTGGGCCGCCATGGCCAGGTTGACCAGGTCGGAGTCGGTCTTCCAGCTCATCCGGGTGCGCAGCTTGGCCGGGTCCTTCTCGTCCTTGAGGCTGGCGCCGGTGGACTGGGTGTCCACGACGACGCGGCTCGACGTGATGAGCTTGGCGATCTTGGGGTCGAGCGGCTTGTCGTTCTTGCTGGTGGCCAGGTCGGCGACCATCGTGGCGAGGTTCTCCGGCGAGGTGTCGAAGCGCATCGTCACGCGCTGCTTGGTCGTGTCGGCGGTCTTGTCGACCGCGGCCTGGTAGCGGGCGTGCGCGTCCTGGCCGTTGCTGCCGGCCAGCTTGGCGGCGGAGCCCGTGGTGCCTGCCTTCTGCTCGCCGCAGGCGGTGACCGAGCCGAGGATCAGCGGCGCCGCGACGAGGCCCGCGACGATCGTGGTGTGCTTGCGCATGAGTGGATCCCCCTGTCGAGCGGTGTGTGCCCGGACGGGCACTCCCTTTCAGGACGAAACTACTCCCCTTCCGCGTTCCACGGCAGGGGCGAGAGGCTTTCCGGGGTCCGTTCAGGGGTATGCCGGAGGGCGGTCACCGTGGTTGGTAACCTGCGGGACCGGCATCTCGCCGACCGGCCCGCGCCCTCGGTCGTCGCCCGGCGACCTCCCGACGTCGGGCCCGCCGACGAGGCCCCGGTGCCCAGGACCAGGATGTCCGACGAGAGTGCCCCACGAGAGCGTCCGACCAGGCAGGAGACGGCCCATGATCACGCTCGTCACGGGCGGCGTCCGCTCGGGCAAGAGCACCCACGCCGAGGGGCTCGTCCCCCACGACGCCCCTGTCGGCTACGTCGCGCCCGGCCTGGTGCCCCTGGTCGGGGACCAGGAGTGGGCCCGCCGGGTGCGTGCCCACCAGGCCCGCCGTCCTGCGTGCTGGACCACCGTGGAGAGCGCCGACCTCGCCGGGGTCGTCCGGTCGGCCACCACTCCGCTGCTCGTCGACTGCCTCGGCACCTGGGTCACCCGCCTGATCGACGACGCCGGGGCGTGGGACGCGCCGCTCGAGGCGGCGGCGGCCGTCGCCCGGGCGCGCACCGACCTGCTCGCGGCGCTGCGGTCGGCGCCCGTGGACGTCGTCCTCGTCACCAACGAGGTCGGGTGGGGCGTGGTCCCCGAGCACCGGTCGGGGCGAACTTTCCGGGACGAGCTCGGTCGCGTCAACGCCGGCGTGTCCGCCGTGGCCGACCGGGTCCACCTCGTCGTCTGCGGGCGGGTCCTCGACCTCAGCGGCGCCCCGGTGGTCCCGTGACCAGCACCTGGGGCGACGGCGCCCGCCTGGCCTGGGGCACCCTGTCCGCCATACCCGTCCTGCCCCCGCGCCGGGTCGACCGGGAGGTGGCGGGGGCCGCGATGACCCTCGCCCCCGTGGCCGCCGTGCCCCTGGCGGTCGCCTGGGCCGCCTGCTCCTGGGTCGGCTCCGCGCTGGCGCTGCCCGACCTCGTCGTCGGCGGCGTCGCCGTCGCGCTGCTCACCCTGATGACCCGGGCGATGCATCTGGACGGGCTGGCGGACTACGCCGACGGCCTGTCGGCGTCCTACGACCGGGAGCGGGCCCTCGCCGTGATGAAGACCGGCGACGTCGGTCCCTCCGGCGCTGCGGCGATCGCGCTGTGCCTGCTCGTCCAGGCCGCCTGCCTCGGCTCCCTGGCCGGCTCCGCGCGGGGCGTCGTGCTCGGCACCGTCGCGCTCCTCCTCAGCCGACACCTGCTGGCCTGGGCGTGTGTCCGGGGCGTCCCGAGCGCGCGGCCGGGCGGGCTGGGCGACATGGTCGCCGGGACGGTGCCGGTATGGCGCGCTGCCGCGGTCCTCGTGCTCGTCACGGCGCTGGGCGTCGCCGGGTGCCTCGGGGTCGGTGCGACGCGCTCCTGGTGGGCCGTGCTGCCGTGTGCGGCAGCGGCCCTCGTCGGCGGGTGGCTGGTGGTGGAGCGCGCCGTGCGCCGGCTCGGCGGGATCACCGGGGACGTGCTGGGCGCGACGATCGAGGTCGCCCTGACCCTGGCCTTGGTGGTGGCCACCGCCTGTCGGTGAACCGCGGGTCCGTCAGCGTGGTGTCGACGTCGCGTCGCCGGTGCCACCCCATCACGTCACCGTCGACGATGCGGGTGGCCTGCACCCCGGCGGGTGGACGGAGGTCTGCGCTCACGGCGCCCACGCCAGCCGGGGATGCGCCGAGGGGCCTCCCGGCATACGACCGGAAGACCCCTCGGGTCCGGTGTGACAGGCGATCAGCTTGCCGCGCCGCCCTGGACGAACGGCGGCTTCTTGACGACCGCGGTGACCTCGCGACCACGGACGTCGACGACGACCTCGTCGCCCTCCTTGGCGCCCCGGTCGAGCAGGCAGAGCGCGATGCCCTGCTTCAGCGAGGGGGACATGGTGCCGGAGGTGACGACGCCGATCTCCTTGCCCTCGGAGTCCTTGACGACGCAGTCCTTGCGCGGGATGCCCTTGCCGGTGACCAGCAGGCCCCAGGACAGACGGCACTCCTTGGCGGCCTTCTGCTCGGCGAGGACGTCCTTGCCCCAGAAGGTCTCCTTGCCCCAGCCCACGGCCCAGCCGGCGCGAGCCATGTTGGGGGTGATGTCCATGCTCAGCTCGTGTCCGTGCAGGGCGTAGCCCATCTCGGTGCGCAGCGTGTCGCGGGCGCCGAGGCCGCAGGGCAGACCCTCGAGGGGCTCCATGGCCTTGATCAGGGCGTCCCACAGCGCGGGGGTGTCCTCCCAGGCGCAGACCAGCTCGTAGCCGCGCTCGCCGGTGTAGCCGGTGCGGCACACGGTGAGGGGCTTGCCGTCGAGCTCGGTGGAGACGTAGGACATGTACTCATGCCCGTAGGGGAGGCCGAGAGCCTGCATGACCTCGTCGACCTTGGGTCCCTGGACGGCGATGATGCCGTGCTGCTCGTGCAGGTTGGTGATCTCGATGCCCTCGGGGCACTTCTCCTGCATGCGACGCACGACCTCGGTCGTGTTGGCGCAGTTGGGGATCAGGAAGACCTCGTCCTCGCTGCGGAAGTACTGGATGAGGTCGTCCACGACGCCGCCGGTCGCCTCGTCGCAGCACATCGTGTACTGCGCCTTGGGGGGCTCGACCTTGCGCAGGTCGTTGGTGAAGCAGGAGTTGACGAAGTCCGCCGCACCCGGGCCCTTGACCAGGGCCTTGCCCAGGTGGGAGACGTCGAAGATGCCGACCCGCTCGCGGACCGCGGTGTGCTCGCGCAGGACGCCGCCGCCCGGGTACTCGATGGGCATCTCCCAGCCGCCGAAGTCGGCCATCTTGGCGCCGAGCGCGACGTGGCGGTCGTGGAGGGGGGACTTCTTCAGGGAAGTTTCCGTCATGGTCCCGACCCTACAAGCCAAGGACGGGGCTCTGTCGTGGGGGGCGAGTAGGTTGTCCTGGTGCGGCGCCACCGACGTCGTCGCACGCCATCACCGACCACCTAGCAGGAGCCCCCGTGACCACGCTCACCGTCACTGCCCGCTCCGCCGCCGACCTCGCCGCGGACGTCCTCGTCCTCGGCGCCTTCAGCGGCGACGAGCGCCCCACCTTCGCTGCCGAGCTGCCCGCCGAGACGACCAGCCACCTGGAGGCGGCCCTGGAGGCGCTGCGCTTCACGGCCGCCGCTGACTCCACGGTCGTGCTGCCCGCCGTCCCGGGCGTGCAGGCTGCGCGCGTGGTCGTCGTCGGCCTGGGCGCCGCCCCCACCGGTGAGCGGGCCCTCGACCTCGCCGCGCTGCGGCGCTCGGTCGGCTCGGCCCTGATGGGTCTCAAGGACGCGGGTCACGTCGCCGTCGTCGCCCCCGAGGCCACCGCCGCGGTCGTCGGCGCGGTCGGTGAGGGCGCCCTGCTCGGCGCCTATCGCTTCACCGCCCAGCGCGGCACCAGCGAGGCCCCCACCCCCACCGAGACCGTCACCGTGCTCGCCGGCCAGGAGAGCGACGAGCTCACGGCGGCCGCCGACCGCGCCCGCGCCGTCTGCGAGGGCGTCGCCTACGCCCGTGACCTGGTGAACACCGCGCCCAACCTGCTCTACCCGCAGACCTTCGCCGAGTCCGTCGCCGCGCGCTCCGAGGGCCGTCGCATCGAGATCACGGTGTATGACGAGAAGGCCCTGGCCGAGGGCGGTTTCGGCGGTATCCTGGGCGTCGGGCAGGGCTCGGCCCAGGCGCCGCGGATCGTGTCGATGGCCTACTCCCCCGAGGGCGCCGGCACGGACGTCCCGCACCTCGCCCTGGTGGGCAAGGGCATGACCTTCGACTCGGGCGGCCTGGACATCAAGCCCGCCAACGGCATGGCCAACATGAAGTCCGACATGGCCGGCGCCGCCGCGGTCGCGGGCGCCGTGCTCGCCATCGCCGAGCTCGGTCTGCCCGTCAAGGTCACCGGCTGGCTCGGCCTGGCCGAGAACATGCCGTCCGGCACCGCGCAGCGCGCCTCGGACGTCGTCACCATGCACAACGGCATGACCGTCGAGATCCTCAACACCGACGCCGAGGGCCGGATGGTCCTGGCGGACGTGATGACCCTGGCCGGGGAGCAGGGCGCGACCGCCATGGTCGACATCGCCACGCTGACCGGCGCGCAGGTCGTCGCCCTGGGCGGGGAGATCGCCGGGGTCATGGGCAACGACGAGACCTTCCGCTCCGACGTCGTGGCCGCGGGCGCCGACATGGGCGAGGAGCTGTGGGCGATGCCACTGCCCAAGGCCTACCGCAAGGCCCTGGACACCGAGGTCGCCGACATCGCCCACAAGGGCGGCCCCGCGGGCGGCATGCTCACGGCCGGCCTCTTCCTGCAGGAGTTCGTCCCCGTGACGGACGAGCAGCCCATCCCCTGGGCGCACGTCGACATCGCCGGTCCGTCGTTCAACGAGCAGGGCCCCCGAGGTTTCACCCCCAAGGGCGGCACCGGCTTCGGCGTGGCCACCCTCGTCCGTCTGGCCGAGCGGATGAGCCACGCGTGATGCTGAGGTGACCATCTCACGGTCACCTGGATGGACGACGCCCGCTCACGCTGGTGACGGGCGTCGTCCCTCTGCGAAGTAGTCCTCACCAGCGCGTATGGCCCTGGCCCGGTACACCGTCGACGGCGTGCCGATGCGGGGTGGGATCGATCGGTGCCCACCTCCCTCCGGACCCGCCGTCGCCCTGCCGGGCGGCGTCCCGGCGCCCCCGGACGTGGCGCTGCGGCGACCGTGTGCACGCTGGCGCTGCTGCTCGCCGTCACCGCTCTCGGTCTCCTGGCCGGGCGGGGACCGGACACCGGCCGCTCCGCCGCGCGCGGCGGCTGGGCCCTCGTCGGCGGCGGCGGCGCGCACCGCACCCGCACCGACGTCCCGCAGGAGGTCCCCTCCCGGCCCCCCGTCCAGATCCCCGCGATCCGCCCCGCGACGGCCGTGCGGTCGGCCGACCTCGCCGCTGCGGCCGCCCTCACCTGGCCCCTGCCGCCCGCCTGCGCCGCCGACGAGATCATCGGCCACCACGAGCTGCCGTCGGGCACGGGCTACTCCGCGGACCCGGCCAGCCTCGGGGCAGGAGCGCGCCTGCGGCGGGTGCTCGCCGAGCGCGACGGCCGGCTGGTCGCCCTCGACGGCTCCGGCACCCCCGACCGGTGCGACCGGGCACGGTGGGCGCTCGTCCAGGCCGCCATACCGGCGGAGCGGCGCGCAGCGCTGGACCAGGTCGTGCTCTACGACTACCCCCGGTCCTACCTCGACGATCCTGCCCGCCGTGGCGGGGTGCGGACCGGGTTCTTCGAGCCCAACCCCCAGGACCCCACGCGCTACCGTCTGGCCTTGTCCACCGACCTGCCCGCGCGGGAGGAGCTGCTGACCGTCGCCCACGAGGTGGGCCACGTCGTGAGCCTCTACCCCGACCGGCCTCGCCCCCGTCAGGACGACAGCTGCCCCTGGATCATCGACGACCGCGGCACCTGCGCCGCGGCCGGATCCCCGATGGGCGAGTTCTACGCGAGCACCTATCCCCCCGCCCTGCGGGACCGGGTGCGCGACCTCTACGCCGACCACCGGCGCCCCAGCCCGTCCGAGCTGGGCCGGGTCCACGACGACCACCCCGCCGACTTCGTCACCCGCTACGCCGCGAGCCACCCGACCGAGGACTTCGCGGAGAGCTATGCGTACTGGTGCCTGTGGGGCACCTCGACCCAGGCGCCGACGGAGGGCAGTCGCACCGCGGGTCTGGCCAAGCGGGCGTTCTTCGACCGCGAGGTGGCCGCGGGCCGGATGCCCGCCTCCTGCTCCGCGCTGCGCGGGCTCACCGCCCGCCGCTGACCCCCGCGGGCCACCCCTGCCTTGCGGCCGCGGGCACCCCCGGTGAGAGGATGACCGCCGCCGGGCCTCGCCACGAGCGGTGCCCGTCCAGGACTCACCGATCACCCGGCCGAGACGCAAGGGAGCGCACCATGGCTGACCAGAGCCCGCAGCAGGACACCTTCGACATCGTCATCCTCGGAGGCGGCAGCGGCGGCTACGCGTGCGCCCTGCGCGCCTCCCAGCTCGGCCTGAGCGTCGCGCTCGTCGAGAAGGGCAAGCTCGGCGGCACCTGCCTGCACATGGGCTGCGTGCCCACCAAGGCCCTGCTCCACGCCGCCGAGGTGGCCGACAGCGCCCGCGAGTCCGAGAGCTTCGGCGTCAAGGCCTCCCTCGAGGGCATCGACATGGCCGGGGTCAACGCCTACAAGGAGGGCGTGATCTCCAAGCTGCACAAGGGTCTGCAGGGTCTGGTCAAGGCCGCCAAGGTCACGTATGTCGAGGGCGAGGGCAAGGTCGTCGCCAAGGACACCGTGCAGGTCGGCGACCGCAAGCTCGTGGGCCGCAACCTCGTCCTCGCCACCGGGTCCTACGCCAAGACGCTGCCGGGCCTGGAGATCGGCGGCCGCATCATGACCAGCGAGCAGGCGCTGCGCCTGGACACCGTCCCCGAGCGCGTCGTCGTGCTCGGCGGTGGGGTCATCGGCTGCGAGTTCGCCTCGGTCTTCAAGAGCTTCGGCGCCGAGGTCACCATCGTCGAGGCGCTCCCCCGGCTCGTGGCGCTGGAGGACGAGGCGGTCTCCAAGACCCTCGAGCGGGCCTTCCGCAAGCGCAAGATCGCCTTCAAGACCGGCGTGCGCTTCGAGTCCGCCACCCAGTCCGACGACGGCGTCACCGTCACCCTCGAGGGCGGCACCACGCTGGAGGCCGACCTGCTGCTCGTCGCCGTCGGCCGCGGTCCGGTGACCCAGGGCCTCGGCTACGAGCAGATCGGCGTCGAGATCGATCGTGGGTATGTCGTGGCGACCGACTGCCGCACGTCCGTCGACGGCGTCTGGGCCGTGGGCGACATCGTCCCGGGCCTGCAGCTCGCGCACCGCGGCTTCGCCCAGGGCATCTACGTCGCCGAGGCCATCGCCGGCCTCGAGCCCGCCTCGATCGACGAGAAGGGCATCCCGCGCGTGACCTACTGCGACCCGGAGATCGCCTCCGTCGGCTACACCGAGGCCCAGGCCAAGGGGGCCTTCGGCGAGGTCGAGACCTATGAGTACAACCTGGGCGGGAACGGCAAGTCCCAGATCCTCGCCACCGCCGGCTTCGTCAAGCTGGTCCGCCGCAAGGACGGCCCGGTCGTGGGCATCCACATGGTCGGCGCCCGGATGGGCGAGCAGGTCGGCGAGGCCCAGCTCATCTACGGCTGGGAGGCGCTGCCCGAGGACGTCGCCCCGCTGATCCACGCCCACCCCACCCAGAACGAGGCGCTCGGCGAGGCCCACCTCGCGCTCGCCGGGAAGCCCCTGCACGCCCACGCGTGACCTGCGGATCCGGCATACCGACGGGTAGCCCGGGGGTGGACGGACCTGCTCCGTCCACCCCCGCTGCCGTCGAGCCACCCGCTCCCCGATCGCAGTAGGGTGAGGGACGAACGTCAACGGCTCATCGAAGGAGTACCTCCCACATGTCTGAACGCGTGACGATGCCCGCTCTCGGCGAGTCGGTGACCGAGGGGACCGTGACCCGATGGCTCAAGTCCGTCGGCGACGCCATCGAGGTCGACGAGCCGTTGCTGGAGGTCTCGACCGACAAGGTCGACACCGAGATCCCGTCGCCCGTGGCCGGCACGCTGCAGGAGATCCTCGTCGAGGAGGACGAGACGGTCCCCGTGGGCGCCGACCTCGCCGTCATCGGTGACGGCGACGCCCCGGCGCAGGAGGACTCCGGCGGCTCCGCGGCCGAGGCGGCCAAGGAGACCGAGGGCGCGGTCCAGGAGACCGAGGAGACGGTCGAGGAGACCACCTCCGCCACTCCCTCCGACGAGCGCGACGAGCCCGTGCAGGCCGACGCTCCTGCCGAGGGCTCCGGCTCCCAGGCCGGCTCCGGGTCAGTGTCCGGCGGTGAGACCGTCACCATGCCCGCGCTGGGTGAGTCGGTGACCGAGGGCACCGTGACGCGGTGGCTCAAGGCCGAGGGCGACGAGGTCGCCGTCGACGAGCCGCTCCTCGAGGTCTCCACCGACAAGGTCGACACCGAGATCCCCTCGCCGTTCGCGGGTACCCTCACCAAGATCCTGGTCCAGGAGGACGAGACGGCCGCCGTCGGCGCCGACCTGGCCGTCATCGGTGGCGACGCCGCCGGCGGCGCGGACACGTCCTCCGAGCAGGGCGCCCCGGCGGCGGACACCAAGGCCGCGGAGGCCGCTCCTGACGAGCCCAAGGACGAGGCCCCGGCCGAGGCCACGAAGGCCGAGCAGCCCCAGGCTGCGACCGAGGCTCCGCAGGCTGAGGCGCCGAAGGCCCAGGAGACCGAGGCCGAGACCCCCGCCGCCCCCCAGGCGCCCGCGGGCGACGACGCCTCGGCCTACGTCACCCCGCTGGTGCGCAAGCTCGCCGCCGACAACGGCGTCGACCTGGCCACGGTGACCGGCACCGGCGTCGGCGGACGCATCCGCAAGCAGGACGTCCTGGACGCGGCCAAGAAGGCTGCCGAGCCGGCACCCGCGCCGGGCTCCGCCTCCCCCGCGGCGGCTGCCCCCGCAAGCTCTCCTGCCCCGTCGGAGGCGCCGAGCACGGTCCCGACCCCGGACGCCGCGGCCGCCGCCAAGCGCGGGACGACGGAGAAGATGCCCCGCCTGCGCAAGGTCATCGCCCAGCGCATGGTCGAGTCCCTCGCCACCTCCGCCCAGCTCACCGCCGTCGTCGAGGTCGACATGACCCGCGTGGTGGCGCTGCGCGCCCGCGCCAAGGACGAGTTCCTGCAGCGCGAGGGCACCAAGCTCACCTACCTGCCGTTCATCACGCTGGCGACGATCGAGGCGCTCAAGGCCTTCCCGCAGCTGAACTCCAGCATCGACGGAGACTCCATCGTCTACCACGGCGCCGAGCACATCGGCATCGCGGTCGACACCGATCGTGGGCTGCTCGTGCCGGTCGTCAAGGACGCCGGGGACCTCAACATCGCCGGCCTGTCCCGCAGGATCGCCGACCTGGCCGACCGCACCCGCACCAACAAGGTCGGTCCGGACGAGCTCGGTGGCGCAACCTTCACGATCACCAACATCGGGTCCAACGGCTCGCTGATGGACACCCCGATCATCAACCAGCCCAACGTCGGCATCCTCGGCACCGGCGCGATCGTCAAGCGCCCCGCCGTGATCACCGACGCCGAGGGCAACGACGCGATCGCGGTCCGCTCGATGTGCTACCTGGTCCTGACCTACGACCACCGTGCCGTGGACGGTGCGCTGGCCGGCAAGTTCCTCTCGGCGATCAAGGCTCGCCTGGAGGAGGGGCGTTTCCAGGCCTCGCTCGGTCTCTGAGCGTGCGCTCTCCTGATCGGCCGCGGCCCCCGGCGGGGGTCGCGGCCGGTCCGCGTCCGGCACACGTGAAGACACGCCACCCGCGGGCGGGGCCGGCGGCGCCGGCCCGGTCACGGGGTCGGGTCCGGACGCCGTGACCGGCCCCGGAGAGGCCCGGGTCCCGTCACCGGGTGGGCGGCTGCAGCCCGGTCATCGGATAGGTTGCTCGACCCCGGCCAGCCGCCAGCCGGCCGGGGTGCGCCGGAGCACGTAGTCCGCCTCCGTGGCGGGGTGACCGGGCTCCTGGGTGCGCCGCCCGTCGGCCAGCCAGCTCCACGGGCCGAGGGCCACGTCGGCCCGCACCACGACCTCCTGCTCGCCGACGCGGACGGCCCGCGCCGCGGTCACCTCGAACCGCAGCCCGGCCTGGGTCTGCCCGCGGCGCCTCAGCTCGGCGATCCGGGCGGTGTCCGAGCGCCAGGCCCACGAGCCCACGGCGTCGGCACGGGCCAGCACGGACCGGTCCTGCGTGACCAGCGCAGCCGCACGGGCGTCCAGCAGCTCCTGCACGGCTCCCGTGGGGTCGACCGCGAGGGTCGTGGCCCCCGCGGAGAGTGCCGCGCCCGGGGTGGTGCCGGTCCCGGTGCCGGGCGTGGGGCGACCGGTGACGGCGGCCCCCGGGGGTCCCGGGCGCGGACTGGTCGGGCCGGGCCCGGGGGTGTCCGGGCGGGACGCCGCGGACCGTCGGGCGGACGCCGGTGGAACGGAGGTGGACCGGACCGATGCGGCGTCCACGACCACGGCGGACGAGGTGCGGTCCTCGTCGAGCCACCAGGCCGCACCGACCACGCCCACGGCCAGGCCGGCGGCCACCGAGGCCGCGAGGGTGCGGCCGGTCAGGAAGGGTCGACGGGCGGGCGGCTCCGGCGTCGCGGCCGCCCGAGCCTCGTCCAGGGCCCGCAGCTGCTCGGCCGCCTGCTCGCGGATCCTGCGGGTCACGTCCTCGGGCCGCGGCTGCAGCCCGACGTCGACGGTACCGGGGACCTGCCGGGGTCCGGCCCCCGTCTCGGAGCCCGGCGTCGGGCCGGACGGGACGTCGGCGGTGCTCGGCGCCGTGGATCCGCCACCGGCCCCCGACGGGCGGGGAGGGCGGGCCGGGGCGGCGGCTCCGGGCTGCGTCGGCGGCTGCACCGGCCCGTGGCTCCTGGGGCTCTCCTGCGGTGACGACCCGCGGCCCTGCAGGGTCCGCCCGCTCCGGGGCGTCTCGGCGCCTGCGGGGAGCCGGCCGCCGGTCGCCGCCCGTTCCCCTCCCCGTGCCTGGATGATCCCGGGCGGACCGCCGCCGATCCGGAGCGTGGCGCGGGGCACACGTGGGCTCGGGACGTCCTGGGGCCGGGCCCGGCCGGTGGCGGTCGGCCCTGCGGCGGTCGCTCGGGCGATCGTCTGCCCGGTGCCCGCATCGGCGCTCGGACGTGGCTCGTGCGGCGCGTCCTGCGGGTCGCCCGGTGGCGTCAGCTCCTCGCAGACGTCACGCATCAGCGGCCGGTCCCCGGGGCGCGGGGCGAGGCACCGGGTGATCAGGTCGATCAGGGCTGTCGGCGCGTCCGGGACGCGGGCGGCCAGCTCGGCGAGGTCGGTGGCCGTCCGCCTCGGCTCCCCCGTGAGCATGTGCCACCCGAGCGCTCCCAGGGACCACACGTCCGCCGCGGCGGTGACCTCCTCCTGCAGGTCGAGCTCCGGTGCCACGAATCCTGCGGTCCCCCAAGGGTCCTCCAGCAGGTCGCCGATCACGGCGGCCGTGCCCAGGTCGGCGACCAGCGCGTGGCCCTGCGCGTCCAGCAGCACGTTGCCGGGCGACAGGTCCCCGTGCGCGATGCCCTGGCGGTGCAGGCCCAGCATGGTCCGCGCCACGGCGGCCAGGATCGTGGTGGCCTCCTGCGCGACGAGGTGGCCGCGGGTCCGGACGAGGTCGGCGAGCGAGCCGCCCTCGGCGAGCCCGAGCACGAGCACGAGCCGATCGTCGGCCAGCACCAGGGCGTCGTGGAGGGGAACCACGCCGTCGAGCCGGGCCGTGCGCAGCCAGGCCAGCTCGGCCAGCACCGACTCGGCGTCCCGGGGCGTGACCGCCCAGCCGGACAGCCAGGGGTCGGTGGCCCGCAGCGGCTGCCGGCTCACCTTGAGGGCGACGGGCGCGCCGTCCTGGAGGCGCACGGCGCGCCATACGACCGCGGAGGCACCCTCGCCCAGCAGGCCCTGCACCTCGTAGCCCGCCACCTGCGGCCTGCTCATCGCGCTCTCCTCCGGTCGTACGGCGCCCCCGCGGCGTACGACCCACGGTGGCACCCCTCGGGCAGACGCCCCGGGCGTCATCCACAGGGCCGGCGTTGAACGATCGACAGACCTGTGGACAGCCGCCTGCCCGCACGGTCGTAGGGTGTCCCCATGCGTTTCGAGCACCTCGGCTTCGCCCCGGACCTCGTCGACTACCAGCAGGCCTGGGACCACCAGCGCGAGGTCCACGCGCAGGTCGTCGCCGGAGACCTGCCCGACACGACGATGCTGCTGGAGCACGAGCGGGTCTACACCGCCGGCAAGCGCACCGAGCCGCACGAGCGCCCCTGGGACGGCACCCCCGTCATCGACGTCGACCGCGGCGGCAAGATCACCTGGCACGGCCCTGGGCAGCTGGTGGGATACCCGATCGTGCACCTGCCCAGCAACCGCGACGTGGTCGCCCACGTGCGGCGCATCGAGGACATGATGATGGGCGTCTGCGCCGACCTCGGGGTCGCGACGGCTCGGGTGGCCGGGCGCAGCGGGGTCTGGGTGACGGCCGACGAGCGCGGCGGGGACCGCAAGATCGGCGCCATCGGGATCCGGGTCAGCCGGGACGTGACCATGCACGGCTTCTCGCTCAACTGCGACTGCGACCTGTCCTGGGCCCAGGTGATCGTCCCCTGCGGGATCGCCGACGCGGGCGTGACGAGCCTGTCGCGCGAGCTGGACCGCGACGTCACGGTGCAGGAGGTGCTGCCGCTGGCCGAGCGCCACCTGGAGCGGGTCTTCGACATGAGCACGGACGAGGCCGTCGAGGCGGCCCGGCGCAGGGGCACCGTGCGCGGCAGCACCGCCCTGCCCGAGACGCTGCGCTGAGCTCCACCGGCCCGAGCCCGAGCCGGCGTCGGCCGAGGCGCGGGTCTGGGCCTGCAGGTCCGCGGGCGCGACCGGGAAGCCCCGGCGGCCCGTGGGCGTTGGTGGTGGTGTCGTCACCGCGGCGTACCCTGTGGTGATGCCCGCCCCCGCACCCGGGGTCGGAGGCTGCCAGGGGTCGGCACACGGCCTGACGCACACACCCGCGAGGAGCACCATGACCGTCGCACCGGAGGGACGGCGCCTGCTGCGCGTCGAGGCCCGCAACGCCGAGACGCCCATCGAGCGCAAGCCCGGCTGGATCCGCACGACGGCCAAGATGGGCCCGGCCTACACGGAGATGAACTCCCGGGTCAAGGGTCAGGGCCTGCACACCGTGTGCCAGGAAGCCTCCTGCCCCAACATCTTCGAGTGCTGGGAGGACCGCGAGGCGACCTTCCTCATCGGTGGTGACGTGTGCACCCGCCGCTGCGACTTCTGCGACATCGCGACCGGGCGCCCCACCGAGCTGGACCGCTCCGAGCCGACCAAGGTCGCCGAGTCCATCGCCACGATGCAGCTGCGCTACGCGACCGTGACGGGCGTGGCGCGCGACGACCAGCCCGACGGCGCCGCCTGGCTGTATGCCGAGACCATCCGCGAGATCCACCGGCTCAACCCCACCACCGGCGTCGAGATCCTGCCGCCGGACTTCGGCGCCCGCCCCGAGCTGGTCGCCCAGGTCTTCGATGCCCGGCCCGAGGTCTTCGCGCACAACCTGGAGACGGTGCCGCGCATCTTCAAGCGGATCCGGCCGGCGTTCACCTACGACACATCGCTCAGGGTCCTGACCATGGCCGACGAGGCCGGGCTGATCACCAAGTCCAACCTCATCCTCGGGATGGGCGAGGAAGAGGCCGAGATCGACCAGGCGATCACCGACCTGATCGACGCCGGCTGCCACGTCCTGACCATCACGCAGTACCTCCGGCCGTCGCCGCTGCACCACCCCATCGACCGGTGGGTCAAGCCCGAGGAGTTCGTGCACTGGCGCGACCTGGCGCTCGAGCGCGGCATGAAGGCCGTCATGGCCGGGCCCCTGGTGCGCTCGTCCTACCGCAGCGGCAAGCTCTACGCCCAGGCGATGCAGGCGTTCGGTCGCCCGCTCCCGGAGCACCTCGCCCACCTGGAGGGGGCCGCCGAGATGACGACTCGCCAGGAGGCGTCGTCGCTGCTCGCGCGCCACTGACCCGCCGCGGCGACCACGGAAAGTCACCCCTACAGAACGGTAAGATGCGCCCCATGGCACGTCAGTCCTCCGGCAGCACCAAGGCCACCAGCAGCAAGGCCCCCCGCTCCGGCGTCGAGCAGCGCTCGTCCGCCGGTGGCGCCACCAAGGCCTCCCGCTTCGCCCGTCGCGGGAAGGCCTCGGCCGACCCGAGCAAGCCGGGACGCGTCGCCCAGGTCAAGCAGGCCTACGGCTTCGCCAAGCAGGTCGACCCCACGATCACCTGGTGGATGCTCGGGACCTTCCTGGTGACCCTGCTGGTGATGGTGGGCATCGGTCTGCTCGTGGGTCACCCGTGGTACTTCCTGATCCTCGGCGTGCCCCTGGCCGCGCTCGCCACGATGATCGTCATGAGCCGCCGCACCGACAAGGGTGCCTACTCGATGATCGCCGGCAAGCCCGGCGCGACGCTGGCTGCGCTGCAGTCGGTCCGCCGGGGTGGGTGGTACATCGAGCAGGAGCCGATCGCCGCCGATGGTCGCCCCAAGGGCCAGGACTACTCCCAGGTCGCCACGGTCTACCGCGCGGTGGGCCGACCCGGCGTCGTCCTCGTCGCCGAGGGCCCCACCTCTCGGGCCAAGAAGCTGCTCGTCGAGGAGCGCCGCAAGGTCGAGCGCTTCGCCTCCGGCTCGCCGGTGCACACCTGGCGCGTCGACGAGACCGAGACCGATGACCCGCAGGTGGTGTCGGTGCGCAAGCTCGCGATGAAGCTCCAGCGGATGAAGCCCGTCCTCACCAAGGAGGAGGTCGGCGTCGTCAACAAGCGCCTCAAGGCGATGACCGGCATCCGCCACACCGGCCTCCCGGCCGGCATGGACCCGAGCCGGATCCGCGGGCAGCGGCCGCGCTGACCCCACCTCACCCGCAGCGCGACGAACGGCGAGCCTCGACCGAGAGGCTCGCCGTTCGTCGCGCATGGGGTCCGCGCCCGGTGGACACCGCGGCGTGCCGACCGGTCCGCGGCGGGGGTGTGCCGGGCGGGCGGTTCAGCGGGTGCGCACGATGACGCTGCCGACGGCCTTGTCGTGCAGGCCGCGCCCGTCGCCGTCCCACACGACGGGCGGGATCACGAGGAGCAGGAGCAGGGCGCGCAGCGCGGCGCCGACCACGCCGATCGGACCGCCGTGAGCCATCCGCACCTGCATCCCGAGCAGCCGGTGGCCGACGGTGGCGCCTCCGGTGCCGACGAGCAGGACGTACTCCACGAAGAGCACCGCGAGCGGGAGGAAGGACTGGGCTCCCGTGGCGCCGATCGGCATACGGAACAGACCGATCGCGATGGCCAGGCACAGCAGCCAGTCGACGAGCAGCGCGAGCACCCGCTTGCCCAGGGGCGCCATCGCGCCCGGTCCGGCCGGGGGAAGGCCGAGGCGTTCGCCCGCGTAGGCGCCCTGCGCCATCTGCCCCCCGGGCCCGTCCAGCCAGCTGCCGACCTGCTCGCGATCCACCACGGCGCAAGATTACCCGCCGTAACACGCGGGAAACATTCGAGTCATGGCCGGGTAACGGCGACCCCCTAGCCTGGTGGCAACGGGTCGGCCACCAGGGCCGGCGACACCCAGGAGGACGATGTGTTCAGCACCCCTGAAGAGGTCCTGACCTTCATCAAGGACGAGGACGTCAGGTTCGTCGACATCCGGTTCTGCGACCTGCCCGGCGTCATGCAGCACTTCAACGTGCCCGCCGCGACGCTGGACGAGGACTTCTTCACGCAGGGGCAGGCCTTCGACGGCTCGTCGATCCGTGGTTTCCAGGCGATCCACGAGTCCGACATGAAGCTGCTGCCGGACGTCACGACGGCCTACCTCGACCCCTTCCGGGTCGAGAAGACGCTGATCATGAACTTCTCGATCGTGGACCCCTTCACCGACGAGCCCTACTCCCGCGACCCGCGCAACATCGCGGCGAAGGCCGAGGCCTACCTGCAGAGCACGGGCATCGCCGACACGGCCTACTTCGGCGCCGAGGCGGAGTTCTACGTCTTCGACGACGTGCGGTTCGCCAACCAGCCGCAGGGTGCCTTCTACTCGCTCGACTCCGTGGAGGCGGCCTGGAACACCGGGCGCGAGGAGGAGGGCGGCAACCGCGGCTACAAGACGGCTTTCAAGGGCGGCTACTTCCCGGTCCCGCCGGTCGACCACTTCGCCGACACCCGCGACAAGATCTGCCTCAACATGGCCCGGGTCGGCCTGGAGGTCGAGCGCAGCCACCACGAGGTCGGCACGGCGGGTCAGCAGGAGATCAACTACCGGTTCAACACCCTGCTGCACAGCGGCGACGACATGATGAAGTTCAAGTACGTCGTCAAGAACACGGTGTGGGAGGAGGGCAAGACCGCGACCTTCATGCCCAAGCCGATCTTCGGGGACAACGGGTCCGGCATGCACACCCACCAGTCCCTGTGGAAGGACGGCAAGCCGCTGTTCTACGACGAGCAGGGGTATGGCGGTCTGTCCGACCTGGCCCGGTGGTACATCGGTGGCCTGCTGCGGCACGCGCCCTCGCTGCTCGCGTTCACCAATCCGTCGGCGAACTCCTACCACCGTCTGGTGCCGGGCTTCGAGGCGCCGGTCAACCTGGTCTACTCCGCCCGCAACCGCTCGGCGTGCATCCGGATCCCGATCGCCGGCACTTCCCCCAAGGCCAAGCGCATCGAGTTCCGGATCCCGGACCCCTCGGCCAACCCCTACCTGGCCTTCGCCGCGCAGCTGATGGCGGGCCTGGACGGCATCCGCAACCGGATCGAGCCGCCGGAGCCGATCGACAAGGACCTCTACGAGCTGCCCCCGGAGGAGCACGACCAGATCGAGCAGGTCCCGTGCACCCTGGAGCAGGTGCTGGACGCGCTGGAGGAGGACCACGAGTACCTCCTGGAGGGTGACGTCTTCACCGAGGACCTGATCCGCACCTGGATCGACTGGAAGCGGGAGAACGAGGTCGCTCCGCTGCGGCTGCGTCCGCACCCTTACGAGTTCGAGATGTACTTCTCGATCTGAGAGTCATCCCCAGGTCAGGACGGTGGGCCCACCCCCACGGTCCGCACCTGGTCCGCACGGGCCGCCATCCGCTCTCGGGTGGCGGCCCGGGTCGCGTCACCGGCCACGTCGAGCAGGTGGCCGTAGACGTCGAGCGTCGTGGTGGCGCTCTGGTGCCCCAGGGTCAGCTGCACCAGCTTGAGGTCCAGGCCGGCTCCGATGAGGTATGACGCGAAGTGGTGACGCAGGTCGTGGAAGCGTACGCCGGCGGGCAGGCCGGGGACCGTGGCCCGGGCCGCCCGGAAGGCGTGCTCGACGACGGCCGGGGAGGCCTGGCGCCCGTAGGCGTTCGTGACGACCGTGGGGCCGGGGTAGGCGGCCAGGGCGGCCTGGACCCGGTCGGCGAGCTCGGTCGGGATCGGCACGTCGCGGCGGGCCCGGCGGGTCTTGAGCGGCTCGCAGGGGTGCTGCACCCGGACGTGGACGACACCCGCGTCGAGGTCGACGTCCCGGGCCCGCAGGCCGGTCACCTCGGCGATCCGCAGCCCGGCGAAGGCGCCGAGCAGGAGCGCGACCTGGAGCCGAGGTGGCATGGCGTCGTGCAGGGCCCACACCTGCTCCCCGGTGAGGACGTAGGCCCGTTGCCCGGCCTGCGGCGGCGCGTCGGCCTTGCGGCACGGCGAGCGGGTGATGATCCCCTCGTCGATCGCGGCGAGCATCAGCTGCTGGAAGCGCCGGTAGATCGCGTAGGTCGTGCTCGGGGCGTAGCGCTCGGACAGCCGGGCCGTCCACACCCGGACCTCCGACGGCTTGATCGAGCGCAGGGTGCGTCCGTCCCAGTCGGCCCGGATGACCCGCAGGTGCACCTCCGCCTGCCGCACCGTGCCCGAACGCTTGCCCCGGTAGCCCGCCAGCCAGCGGTCGGCCCATTGTCCGACCGTGATCCGCGCGAGGTCGGGATCGACATAGGTGCCCATGATCCGCGACGCGGTGATCTCGTCCAGCCAGCGGCGCCCCTCGGCGCGGGTGCGGAAGTGGCGGGCGTGCTCGCGCCCGTCGTCGTCGCGGTAGCGGGCGCGCCAGCGTCCGTCGGGCCTCCTGGCCAGGCTAGCCACCGCACCCCTCCCCCGCGCTCGCACGACGATCCGCGCCGACACGCCGCTCACGACAGAGGATCTCGGGTCTCACCCAGCCCCACGAGCGGCGCCCGGAGCCTACCCGGCGACGTGGCGCGCCCGACACCGCCGGGTGCTGCGGCGGGGCCGTGACCCGCCCGCACGTCCCCGACCGGGGACCTGCCGCACCCTCGTCGGGTCACGCCCATCTGGCACGATGGCCCGTATGGCGCCGGTTCTTCGCACGCTGTGTCGCGCTCCGGTCCCGGCCCGGGGGGACGGGTCATCGGGCTGCGCCCAGCGACTCCTGGCAGGATCTCCCGCATGACGGCCCCCCCGACCGGTCCCGACGACGTGCCCGCGGCCACCGGCAGCCCTCGCAGGCGCGGCCGGCGGGCCTGGGCCATCGGCGTCCCCGTGGCCGCGCTGCTGTCGGTGGCGGCCGTGCTCGGCGGGACGACGCTGTGGGTCGCCGACCAGTCCGAGGGGCGTGTCCTGACCGTCGAGCAGGCCCCGATCCGGGACGTCTCGCTGGTGCTCGGCGCCGGCGTCTACCCCGACGGCCGGCCCACGCCCTTCCTGCAGGCCCGGCTGGACGTGGCCCTGGAGCTCTACCGCACCGGCCGCACGCGGGTGATCATCGTCTCCGGCGACAACCGCAGCCACGCGTACGACGAGCCCACGGTCATGCGCAGCTACCTGGTCCAGCACGGCGTGCCCATCGACCGGGTGGTGCGCGACTTCGCCGGCCGCGACTCCTACGACTCCTGCACCCGTGCCCGGCGGATCTTCGGCGTCGACGCGCTGACCCTGGTCAGCCAGGGCTATCACCTGCCGCGGGCGGTCACCCTGTGCCGCGCCGAGGGCGTGGACGCCGTCGGCGTGGGCGACTGGACCATGTCCCAGGGCGCCTACCGCTCGACCTGGGAGTGGGGCGAGCGGCGGGAGATCGGCGCCAAGGTGAAGGCCGCGTGGGACGTGGTCTCCGGCCGGGACCCGGTGCTCGGTCCGCCCGAGAGCGCGGTCCGCGACGCGCTGAGGCACCAGTGACCGGCCAGGAACGCCGGTCGGCCCGGCATACGACCCGGATCGTCGTGGGCACCCTGGGCCTGGGCGCGCTCACCGCCGTCGTCGGGACCCGGGCCTGGGCGCTGCTCGCGTCCCGCGGACGGATCCTGGATCCCGCGGACGCCCCCGTGACCGAGGCCGCGGTGGTCCTCGGGGCCGGCCTGCGCCCGGACGGGCGCCCGAGCGACTACCTGGCCGCCCGCCTGGACCGGGCCCTGGAGCTGCACCGCCTCGGGCGCGCTCCCCTGCTCGTCGTGTCCGGCGCGGCCCTCCCGGACGCCGACGAGCCCGCGGCGATGCGGCGCTACCTGCAGGAGCGGGGCGTCGACCCGGCCGTCGTCGTCGAGGACCGGGCGGGCATCGACACCTACGCCACCTGCCTGCGGGCGCGGCGCACCTTCGGGCTGCACCGGATCGCCCTGGTCAGCCAGGCCTATCACCTCCCCCGGGCGCTGGCGCTCGCCGACGCCGCCGGGCTGGACGCGGTGGGGGTCGCCGACCGCAGCGTCCGCCGCCACGAGGACACCGAGCTCAGCACCTGGGTGCATGGCGAGCTGCGCGAGTGGGCCGCCGGCGTCAAGGTGCTCGCCGACCTGGTCCGGTCGCGCCCCGAGGACGACGGGCCGTACGCCGAGGAGGGCGACTAGGGCCACCCCCGGCACCGCCGCCCGGGCCGCTCTCGCTAGGGTCGACGTCGTGGAGGACGACCTCGACATCATCACCGTCGACCCGGCGCTGGAGCCGGCCGCCAGGGAGCGCATCGCCGCCCTCCTCGCGAGCCAGGGGCTCGACCTGGACGACGGCGTCGAGGTCTTCGTGACCTTCCAGCACTACGGGCGGGTCCTGGCGTGCGCCGGGCTGCAGGGGCGCGTCGTCAAGTGCGTGGCCGTCGACCCGAGCCTGCAGGGCCGGGACGTGCTGCTGCCACTGATGACCGAGATGACGTACGTCGCGCTGGAGCACGGCGCCGGGCACCTGTTCATCTACACCAAGCCGGAGTACCGCCGGCACTTCGAGGCGTGCGGCTTCCACCACCTGGCGACCGTGCCCGACGTGGTGACCCTGCTGGAGAACACCCCGCGCGGGCTGCACGCCTACGTCGAGGACCTGGCCCACCTGCGGCGCTACCGCGACCGGGTGGGCTCGATCGTCCTCAACGCCAATCCCTTCACCAACGGCCACCGGTACCTGGTGCAGCAGGCCGCCCAGGACTGCGACTACCTGCACGTCTTCGTGGTGAGCGAGGAGTCGGCGACGTTCACCTTCGACGAGCGCTACCGGCTGGTGGCCGCCGGGGTGGCCGAGCTGCCCGAGCGCGACCGGGTGGCCGTGCACCGGGGGTCGCCCTACATGGTCAGCAAGGCGACCTTCCCCAGCTACTTCCTCAAGGAGTCCGGGGTCGTGGACCGGGCCGGCACCGGCCTGGACCTGACGATCTTCCGCGAGCACATCGCTCCGGCCCTCGCGATCACGCACCGCTACGTCGGGACCGAGCCCTTCTGCGCCGTCACCCGTGCCTACAACGCCGACATGCACCGGTGGCTGGAGGAGGCGCCCATGGCGGCGCCCCCGGTCCAGGTGCACGAGATCGAACGGCTCACCCGCGGGGACGTCGCCATCTCCGCGACCGAGGTCCGTCGCCGCTTCGCCAACAAGGACCTGGTGGCCCTCGCCGAGCTGGTCCCCAGCCCCACGCTGATGCTGCTCGCGGCCAAGCTGCTCGCTCTTCCCGGCATACCTGATCACCGGTCCGAGGCCTGCTGACCCCGGGCCCCGCACCACCCACCGCACCAACGACGAGGAGGTCGCCATGCGCATCGTCCACGAGGCCGTCGCAGGCACGCTGGAGAGCAGCGACGTGATGGTCAGGGTCGCCCCACCACCAGGTGACGACGGGGGGCTCGACGTGGTCGTCACCAGCGCGGTGATGGCGCAGTTCGGGCACCAGATCCGCGCCGTCGTCGAGGAGGTGCTGCGCTCGATGGACGTGACCGCGGGCCAGATCACCGTGCAGGACAAGGGCGCCCTCGACTGGGCGATCCGGGCCCGGCTGCAGGCGGCGCTCGTGCGCGGCTGCGACGCCGACCCGGACTGGGCGATGCTGCAGGAGGCGGGAGCATGATCACCGAGGCCACCATGCGCGACCCGGGGGCCCTCCCCCACCGGTCGATGCTGTTCGTCCCGGGGTCCAACGCCTCGATGATGGCGAACTCCTACGTCTACGGCGCCGACGCCATCATGTTCGACCTCGAGGACGCGGTCGCCCTGCGCGAGAAGGACTCGGCGCGGCTGATGGTCTTCCACGCCCTGCGCTCCCCCGTGTATGCCGACGTCGAGACGGTCGTGCGGATCAATCCCCTCGACACGCCCTTCGGCCGGGACGACCTGCGCGCCGTCGTGCGGGCCGGCGTGCAGACGGTGCGGCTGCCCAAGACCGACAGCGCCGACGACATCCACGAGCTGGAGGCGCAGGTCGAGGCGGTCGAGCGCGAGTGCGGCCGGGAGGTCGGGTCCACCCGGCTCATGGCCGCCATCGAGTCCGCGAGCGGGGTCGTCAACGCCGTGGAGATCGCCCAGGCGAGCCCGCGCATGGTGTCCATCGCACTCGCCGGCTTCGACTACGTCATCGACATGCAGACCACCCGCTCGGCCGAGGGCACGGAGCTGTTCTACGCCCGCTGCGCGGTGCTGCACGCCGCCCGGGTCGCCGGGATCGCGGCCTACGACGTGGTCTGGTCCGACGTCAACGACGAGGAGGGCTTCCTGGCGGAGGTGGAGCTGATCAAGCGGCTCGGCTTCAACGGCAAGTCGCTGGTCAACCCCCGCCAGATCCACCTGCTGCACAACGCCTACGCCCCCACCGAGGACGAGCTCGCCCACGCCCGGATGGTCGTCGCGGCGGCCGACCGGGCCGCCCGCGAGGGCCTGGGGGTCGTCTCCCTGGGCGGCAAGATGATCGACGCCCCGATCATCGTCGCCGCCCGCCGCACCATCGCCTTCGCGGACGCCTCGGGCGTCCGCCGTTGAGGAGCCCGAGATGAGTGACCTGAGCACCACCCGCACCTGCGAGGCCGCCGAGCGCGTCGCCTCGGCCGGGCTCGACGGGCTGCGGCCCTACGCCGGCTGGTCGGCGGCCACCCCGCACCTGGCCGGGGAGGGCAAGCTGGAGCGCAAGATCCGCCCGACCCTGGAGGAGGCGATCACCGCGAGCGGCCTGCGCGACGGGATGACGATCTCCTTCCACCACCACTTCCGGGAGGGCGACAAGTCCATCAACCGGGTCGTGGACACCCTGGCGCGGATGGGCTTCACGGACCTGACCCTCGCCAGCTCCTCGCTCAACAAGTGCCACGCGCCGCTCGTGGAGCACATCCGTAACGGCGTGATCACCCGGATCTACACCTCCGGCATGCGCGGCGAGCTGGCCCGCGAGATCAGCCAGGGCCTGCTCGAGCACCCGATCACGATCCACAGCCACGGCGGCCGGGTGGCGCTGATGGACTCCGGCGAGCTGCACCTGGACGTGGCCTTCCTCGGCGTCTCGGCGTGCGACGCCATGGGCAACGCCAACGGCATCACCGGGCGCTCGCACTGCGGGTCCCTCGGCTACGCCATGGTCGACGCCGAGCGGGCCGACCAGGTGATCATGCTGACCGAGGAGATCGTCCCCTATCCCAACACCCCGGTGTCGATCAGCCAGGCGCAGGTCGACCACGTCGTGGTGGTGGACGAGGTCGGCGACCCCTCCAAGATCTCGGTCGGGGCCGCCCGCCTCACCAAGGATCCCAAGGAGCTGCTCATCGCCCGCTACGCCGCGGACGTCATCGAGCACTCGGGCTACTTCGAGGACGGCTTCTCGATGCAGACCGGCTCAGGGGCCTCGGCGACCGCGGTCACGCAGTTCCTCGGGCCGCGCATGGAGCGCAAGGGCATCACCGCCGGCTGGGCCCTCGGCGGCATCACCGGCGGCATCGTCGACCTGCACCGGCGCGGCCTGATCCGGCGCGTCGTCGACGTACAGGACTTCGACACCGTGGCGGTGGAGTCACTGGCGAGCGACCCCGGGCACGTGGAGATCTCCGCGGACGAGTACGCCAACCCGCTCTCCAAGGGCGCGTGCTCGGACGGGCTCGACGTGGTCATCCTGTCCGCGCTGGAGATCGACCTCGACTTCAACGTCAACGTGATCACCGGCTCGGACGGGCTGATGATGGGCGCCTCCGGCGGCCACTGCGACGTCGCGGCGGGCGCCAACCTCGCCATCGTCGTGGCACCGCTCATCCGGTCCCGGATCCCGGTCGTCGTGGAGCGGGTGACCACCCTGGTCACGCCCGGCGACACCATCGGCGTCCTCGTCACCGACCACGGCATCGCCGTCAACCCCGGCCGCCCGGACCTCGCCGAGCGGCTGCGGGCCGCGGGCCTGCCCGTCACCACGATCGAGGAGCTCTACCGCCGGGCCACCTCGATCACCGGGGTGCCGCAGCCGATCGAGTTCGGCGACAAGGTCGTCGGGGTGATCCGCTATCGCGACGGCAGCGTCATCGACGTGGTGCGGCAGGTGCTCGCGCCATGACCGCCACGACCGTGCCCGCCGGCGTCGACCGGCTCCAGGCCATCCTCGACGCGCGGGACGCGCGCGCGACGCGGCGCCGCGAGCTGCAGCGGCGACACCCGGCGGGCACGGTCGTCGTCCTCACCCTGGTCATCCCCGGCCCGGACAAGGGCGGGCCCGGATGGCGCGACCTGCGCGAGGAGGCGCTGCGCTGCGTCGAGCGGCTGTGCGCGCGGCGTGGCTGGGCCGTCGACGCCCAGGAGCCGGCCGACACCGCCACGGGTCCCGAGACGGCCCTGGTCGTGCGCGCCGAGGCGGGCGAGCTCAAGTCCGTCCTGGTCGAGCTGGAGGACAGCCACCCCTGGGGTCGGTTGTGGGACCTCGACGTGCACGTCGGCGAGCTGCCGCTGTCCCGCGTGGCGGTCGGGGCGGATCCTCGGCCGTGCCTGGTCTGCCCCGGGCCCGCCCACGCCTGCGCTCGCTCGCGGGCCCATCCGCTGACCGAGGTGCTGGCCGCGGTGGAGGTGATCCGTGGCCGTCCCCGAGCCTGAGCCCCGGGCCCTGCCGACCGCCCACCCACGGCCCGAGACCGTCCTCGCCCTGCACGACCACGCCCACACCGCCCACCTGTCCCGACTCGCCCGGCGGGCACTGCTCGCCGAGGTGGAGCTCACCCCCAAGCCCGGGCTGGTCGACGCGCGCACCACCGGCGCGCACCAGGACATGGACATCACCACCTTCCGGGCCAGCGTGGCGGCCATCGCCCCGTGGTTCCCGGTGCTGCACGAGACGGGCAGGGCCGGCCACCGGGACGGCCCCGACAGCTTCCTGACCCGGCTGCGCGGCCCCGGGATCGCCTGCGAGGAGGCGATGTTCACCGCCACCGGCGGGGTCAACACGCACAAGGGCGCGGTCTTCGCGTTCGGGCTGCTGCTGGGCTGCGCCGGCCGCCTGTCCGCCGGTGGACACCCGGTCACGGTGCCCACCCTGTGCCACCTGGTCGCCCGCATGACGACCGGGCTGGTGACCCGCGAGCTCGCCCCCGTGGAGCGCCCCGGTACCTACGGCGAACGGGCGTACGTCGACCACGGGCTCACCGGTGCCCGGGGTCAGGCCGCCGGCGGCTACCGCACGGTCACCGACCTCGCCCTGCCGGCCTACCGACTGGTCGAGCAGCGCACCGGGGACCGCGATCTCGCCCTCACCCAGGCGCTGCTCGTCCTCATGGCCACCACCGACGACACCACCCTGGTCAAGGACGGACACCTGGGCGGCCTGCGGCACGTGCAGGCCGGGGCCCGGGCGATCCTGGAGACGGGCGGCGCGCTGGACCCCGGGGTGCGCGACCGGATGTCGGTGCTGGACGCCGAACTCAGCGAGCGAGGACTGAGCCCGGGCGGGTGCGCCGACCTGCTCGCCGTGACCGCCTTCCTCGCCGAGCTGCCCTCCGCCTGACCCTGACCGGCCGCACCCCACCGGGACGAGCCCCGCGCCCGGCATACGGCCGCTCGCGGTGGACGGCAGGCGCGAGCCGCGGACGGCCCCGCCCCGGCCGGAGCCGGGACGGGGCCGCCCGCGGTGCGCCGAGGTCAGCCGATGCGACGGACCTGCACGATCGTCGGGCGCGGACCGGCGAAACGGCCACCCAGGGACTGCTTGACGTAGTCCGGGAAGTACGAGTGCTGGTCGGCCCAGGTGCCGTCCTCACCCGGGTGCTGCACCGCCACGAACACCGAGCCGTCCCGGTCGTGGACGACCGGCCCGCAGGTCTCTGCCTCGGTCGGGACCGCGAGGAACTGGGTGACGCGACCACGGTCGGGGCCGCTCAGCTCGACGTGGAACAGGCCGTCGTTGTACTTCAACGAGCTGGGCATGCCGTCGGTCGCGAGCCACATGTCACCGCGGCTGTCGAAGGCCACGTTGTCGGGGCAGGAGATCGGGGCGACCGGGCCCTTGTAGCCACCGAAGTAGGTGCCGGCGGTCTTGGGGTCGCCGCAGATGAGGACCAGGTTCCAGGAGAACTTCGTGCCGGCGTGGTGCCCGCCGACCTCGGTGATCTCCACGACGTGGCCGTCCTTGTTGAGGGCGCGCGGGTTGGCCTCGTCCGGACCCGCCTTGCCCTCCTTGCCGCGGTCGGCGTTGTTGGTGCACACCACGTAGATGCGACCGGTGACGGGGTTGGGCTGGACGTCCTCGGGACGGTCCATCTTGGTCGGGCCCTTGCCGTTGGAGCCGACGGCGGCGTCGGCGGCCAGGCGGGTGTAGACCAGGACCTGCTCCAGGGTGAAGCCCTTGACCATCGAGCGGCCGTTCTTGGTCAGCGGGATCCACTCGCCGCTGCCGTCGCTGACGCCGTCCTCGAGGCCGTCACCGGTGAACTGCGCGACGTAGAGGTCGCCCTCGGACAGCAGGTGGAGGTTGTGCTTGCGGGCGGCCTCGCCAGGACGTGCGTCGTAGCACCGCTTGGAGACGAACTTGTAGACGTAGTCGAACTTCTCGTCATCACCCATGTAAGCGACCGCGTGGCCGTCGTCGGAGATGACGATGTTGGCGCCCTCGTGCTTGAAGCGCCCCATCGCGGTGTGCTTGACCGGCGTGGACCGCGGGTCCATCGGGTCGACCTCGACGATCCAGCCGAAGCGGTTGGGCTCGTTCTTGAAGTCCGGGGTGCGGGCGTCCCACCGGGGGTCCACCTCGGACCAGCCGCGGGTGTCCTGCGTGGGGGCCAGGCCGTAACGCTTCTCCTCCTTGGAGGTGCCCTCGGCCTTGAAGTACTGGTTGAAGTTCTCCTCCCCGGAGACCACGGTGCCCCACGGGGTGGTGCCGCCCGAGCAGTTGTTCATGGTGCCGCGGACCAGGCGACCCGTCGGGTCCTCCTTGGTGCGCAGCAGCGCCGAGCCGGCGGCCGGGCCGTCGACCACGAAGGGCGTGTCGAGGGTGATGCGGCGGTTCCGGCGACCGGCGCGACGGTAGGACCAGCGCTCACCGGCACGCGGACGGGTGAGCTCGACGACCGACAGGCCGTGGGCGGCCCAGGTGACCTTGATGGCCTCGGCCTTGTCCATGGTCGGCGGGAACATGATGTTCTCGTTGGTGTACTCGTGGTTGCAGACGAGCAGGGCCGCGGTGCCCTTCTTGTCGGTCACGATGATGTCGGTGTAGTCGTTGTTGTAGCCGAACTGCATGGCCTGGGCGGCGGGGGTCTGGTGCTCGGGGTCGAAGACCGGCGCGCCCTTGAGGATCGGGTCGCCCCACCGGATGATCGGGTGGTACTCGAAACCACCGGGGACCGTCAGGCGGTCCACCGTGGCGGCGACCGGCGCGATGCCCATGAAGTCCAGGCCGGAGACCCGGCCGGGGCGGTTCTTGCCGCGTCCCTTGCCGCCGTCGGGCTTCGCCTCGAGGGCGGCGGCGTCGTCGGCGCCGGCCGTGGTCGCGCCGAAGGCCAGCGCGAGGGCGCCGGCCGCACCGAGCACCGAACGGCGCGACAGCGCCGCGGTGGCGATCGAGGCGAAGGTCTCGTTGTCGGAGGTGTTGGGGATGGGCTGGGAGCAGGCGTCACCGCAGCGCAGGTGACAGGTGACGGCGCTGCGGTTGGCGTGCGTGATGCCCGCCATCGGCAGCATGGGGCGCTCGGGGTTCATCGTGCTCTCCCTGGGTCGACGGGTGGTCAGCGGGCCGGGGCAGCCCACGCTGCGCAGGAACCTAACGGCCGGTCGCCGCCGGTGCGGGTGGCGCAGGTGGATCCTGGGTGAACCCTCCGTTAAACCCCGCGCCCGTCCACCCCGCGCCTCGCCGCGGTCAGGCCTGATCGCCCGGAGCCGGCTCCCCACCCCGGCCGTAGAGTCGGCGGTCCACCACGGCCCGCACCCGCCGAGCCACCCGCAGGTAGTCGTCGACGAGCTGCTGGCCCTCCCCCGGGCCGCGCCCGACCAGCCGAGCCACGCCCTCCGCGTCCCGGTGCCCGGCCGGGACCGACTCCATCGGTCGGCCCCGCCAGAGCATCCCCGCGTTGCGCAACCGCGTCGCCGACGTCCACGCCTCGACCAGCAACCCCGCCTCGACGGTGGCGAGCAGACCGGCGTCACGGGCGGCGGCCACTGCCTCCGGGGTCCCGGTGACCCGCAGCGCCGGCTCGGCATAAGCCCGCTGCAGCTGGATGACCTGCACCGTCCACTCCACGTCGCTGAGCCCACCCGTGCCCAGCTTGAGATGGGTCCGCCGGTCCGCGCCCCGGGGGAGCCGCTCGCTCTCCATCCGGGCCTTCAGCCGTCGTATGTCGCGCAGCTGCGCCGCGTCCAGCCCGCCCTCGGGGTAGCGGTAGGGCGCGACCAGCCGCTCGAACCGCTCCCCGAGCGCCGCGTCGCCGGCCACCGGACGGGCCCGCAGCAGGGCCTGACGCTCCCAGGTCTCGGCCCACCGCTCGTAGTAGCGGCGGTAGGAGTCGAGGGTGCGCACCAGCGGCCCGTTGCGGCCCTCGGGACGCAGGTCGGCGTCGATGCCGACGGCGGGTTCGGGGCCGCCCCAGGCGGTGAGCCGGAGCAGCTCCTGGACGACGGCGACCGCACGGCGCTGCAGCTCGGCCTCGTCAGCGACGGAGCTCGCGTCCCCGCCTCCGTCCTCGGTGGCGGAGGCGAGGACCGGATCGTGGACGAACATCACGTCGGCGTCGCTGCTGTAGCCCAGCTCGGCGCCCCCGAGTCGGCCCATCCCGACCACGAGCAGCCGGGTGCCCAGCGGCTCGCGCAGCTCCATCTCGACCTTGGCGATCGCGGTCTCCATTGCGACCTCGACGGTGGCCTCGGCGATCGCCGTGAGCGCCCGGCCGACGTCGGTCGGCGTGAGCAGGCCCGCGATGTCGGCCACCGCGACGCGGAAGAGCTCGTGCCGGCGCACACCGCGGACCGCGAGCATGGCGTCCTCGGGGGTGTCCTTGCGACCGGCCGCCGAGCGCAGCACGGTGAGCAGGGACTCCCGGCTGCGCGGCCGCAGCCCGACGTCGTCCCCGAGGACGGCGACGGCAGCCGGGGTGCGCTCCAGCAGCTCCGCGGCGAACCGGCTGGTGGCGAGCACCTGGGCGAGCCGCTCGGCGGCGGAGCCCTCGTCACGCAGCATCTTGAGGTACCAGTGCGTCGTGCCCAGCTCGTCGCTCACCTTGCGGAAGGCCAGCAGGCCCGCGTCCGGGTCGGCCCCGTCGGCGAACCAGCCGAGCATCGCCGGCAGCAGGGTCCGCTGGATCGCGGCGCGCCTGGAGACGCCCTGGGTGAGCGCCTCCAGGTGGCGCAGGGCGCCCTGGGGGTCGCGGAAGCCCAGCGCCGCGAGCCGTTCCCCGGCAGCCGCCGGCGACAGGTGGGCCTCGGCCGTGGAGAGCCGGGCGACGGCGGCGAGCAACGGTCGGTAGAACAGTCGCTCGTGCAGCCGTCGGACCTCGAGCGCCCGGCGCCGCCACTGACGCACCACCTCCGCCCCCGGGTCGCCCTCCAGCCCGAGCGCCCGGCCCAGCCGCCGCAGCTCGGCGTCGCTCGTCGGCACCAGGTGGGTGCGCCGCAGGCGCACGAGCTGGATCCGGTGCTCCATCGCCCGCAGGAAGCGGTAGGCCTCGTCGAGCACCGCGGCGTCGTCGCGGGCCACGTAGCCGCCGTGGGCCAGTGCCTCCAGCGCCTCCAGCGTCGTCCCCGAGCGCAGCGACTCGTCCATGCGCCCGTGCACGAGCTGCAGCAGCTGCACCGAGAACTCGACGTCCCGCAGCCCGCCCGGTCCGAGCTTGAGCTGGCGGTCCGCCTCGCGGGCCGGCACGTGCTGCTCCACCCGCCGCCGCATGGCCTGCACGTCCTCGACGACGTTCTCGCGCGTCGAGGCCTGCCAGACCAGGGGCCGCACGGCGTCGAGGTAGCGCTGGGCGAGCTTCGGGTCCCCGGCCACGTGCCGCGCCTTGAGCAGTGCCTGGAACTCCCAGGTCTTGGCCCAGCGCCGGTAGTAGCCGAGGTGCCCCGCCACGGTGCGCACGAGCGGGCCGTTCTTGCCCTCGGGGCGCAGCGCCGCGTCCACCGGCCACAGCGTGCCCTCGCCGGTCGAGGTGGCGCACGCCCGCATCAGGGCGCTCGCCACCTGCGCCCCGACCTGCAGCGCCTCCTGCTCCTGGGCGCTGCCCGGTTCGATCCCCTCGTCCGCGGGCTCGCACACGAAGATCACGTCCACGTCGCTGACGTAGTTGAGCTCCCGCCCGCCGCACTTGCCCATCCCGATGACCGCCAGCCGCACCTGGTCGCCCCCCGCCACCTCGGCGACGGCGATCCGGTGGGCGGCCTCGAGGGCGGCAGCCGCGAGATCGGCGAGCGCGCGGGCCGTCCCGGGCAGGACCTCGCGCGCGTCGCGGCCGGTCAGGTCCAGCGCGGCGATCGACAGCAGCTCACCGCGGTAGGCCACTCTCAGGGCGTCGTGCGCCTGGGCCGTGGGCAGCCCGTCGACGGCCGCCACCAGCGCGCGGACCAGGTCCGGTGCGCAGCGGTGGCGGGCCTGGGCGGCGCGGCGCCAGTCCGCGGGGTGGGCGACCAGGTGGTCGGCGAGCGCGGAGGACGCGCCGACCACGGCGAGCAGCCGGCTGGTCGCCGTACGGTCCTCGCGCAGCGTCCGCACCAGCTCGGCCGCCTCGTCGCGCGCCACCTCGAGCAGCCGCACGAGCGACAGCAGGGCCAGGTCCGGGTCGGCGGTCGCGGCGAGCTCGGCCACCAGGTCCTCCCGGCGACCGGCTACCAGGGCCGCCAGGGAGGGGTCTGCCAGCAGCCGCTCGGCCCGGGCCGGGTCGCAGAAGCCCTGGCGGGCCAGGCTGTGGCCGGGGGCGGGGCGGGTGGTGCTCACGGCGTCGACCTCGTTCGCGGGTGCGTCACAGGCGCGGCAGCAGCCGCTCCAGCTCGTACGGCGTGACCTGCGCGCGGTAGGCCTCCCACTCCTCGCGCTTGTTGCGCAGGAAGTAGTCGAAGACGTGCTCGCCGAGGGCCTCGGCCACCAGGTCGGAGCGCTCCATGACCTCCAGCGCCCGGCCGAGGGACCGTGGCAGCGGGGCGATCCCGAGGGCCGCGCGCTCGGCGTCGGTGAGCGCCCACACGTCGTCCTCGGCCTCCTCGGGCAGCTCGTAGCCCTCCTCGATCCCCTTGAGGCCGGCGGCCAGCAGCACGGAGTAGGTGAGGTAGGGATTGCAGGCGGTGTCGATGGTGCGGATCTCGACGCGGGTGGCCTGCCCCTTGGTGGGCTTGTACATCGGGACGCGCACCATGGCCGAGCGGTTGGCGTGCCCCCAGCAGACGTAGGCCGGTGCCTCTCCCCCGCCCCACAGGCGCTTGTAGGAGTTGACCCACTGGTTGGTGACCGCGGTGATCTCGGGGGCGTGCCGCATCAGCCCGGCGACGAACTGCCGCCCCAGCCGGGAGAGCTGGTAGCGCGCACCGGCCTCGTAGAAGGCGTTGTTGTCGCCCTCGAAGAGCGAGACGTGGGTGTGCATCCCCGACCCCGGGTGGTCGGCCAGGGGCTTGGGCATGAACGACGCGTAGACGCCGTGCTCCAGGGCGACCTCCTTGACCACCGTGCGGAAGGTCATGATGTTGTCGGCCATGCTCATCGCGTCGGCGTACCGCAGGTCGATCTCGTTCTGCCCCGGGGCGCCTTCGTGGTGGCTGAACTCCACCGAGATCCCCATCGCCTCGAGCATGGTGATCGCGGCACGGCGGAAGTCGTGTGCCGTGCCCTGGGGCAGGTGGTCGAAGTAGCCTCCCTCGTCGACCGGGCGGGGCGGGTTGCTCACCCGCCGGGAGTCCGGCGCGGACTGCTCGAAGAGGAAGAACTCGATCTCCGGGTGGACGTAGAAGGTGAACCCGAGGTCGGCGGCCTTGGTCAGCTGACGGTGCAGGACGTGTCGCGGGTCGGCCAGCGAGGGCACCCCGTCGGTGGACATCAGGTCGCAGAACATCCTTGCGGTGCCGGGAGACTCGCCGCGCCAGGGCAGCACCTGGAAGGTCGTGGGGTCGGGCCTGGCGAGCATGTCCGCCTCGTTGACCCGGGCCATGCCCTCGATCACCGAGCCGTCGAAGCCGATGCCCTCCGAGAAGGCCGCCTCCAGCTCGGCCGGCGAGATCGCCACGGACTTCAACGTGCCCAGCACGTCGGTGAACCACAGCCGCACGAAACGGATGTCGCGCTCCTCGATCGAGCGCAGGACGAACTCCTCCTGGCGATTCATGCCACCAGCGTCCCCCACCCATGTTTCGCCCGCGTTACGCCGCGCCGATCCCGGCGATTCACCCTCGCGTCGCGCGTCCGACACCTGCGGAGTACGGTGTTTTCACGCCGGTTCCTACCGGGCCGGTCAACGAGGATCGGACAGGATCGAGGTCTGTCATGACTGAGCAGAGCAGCGAGACCACCACCGCTGATCAGGTGAGCGTCTCCCGCGTGGTCCCCCATTCCATCGAGAGCGTCTGGGGCGTCCTCATGAAGCCCCACGGTGCTGAGGCCCTCCTGGGCGAGGGCGGCGAGCTGGGCACCAAGGGTGAGCCCTGGCGCGCGGCGGACGGCACGCACGGCGTGGCCCGCAGCTTCCACCCGATGGAGCAGATCCGGTTCTCCTGGCATCCTGACGACTCCGCCGACTCCCCCGCCAGCGTGGTTGAGCTCGACCTCGCCAAGGAGGGCGAGGACGGCACCCGGCTCGACCTCACGCACAGCCACCTGCCGGCGGGCGCCGACCACGGCGCGCTCACCGCTCGGTGGGAGTCTGCCCTCGAGCGGATCGACCAGGACGCCCTCTAGACCGACAGCCCCGACGGGTGGCCCGTCACCGTAGCCGCCGAGGCCCGGTGCTCCTGCTGGAGCGCCGGGCCTCGTGATGTCGACAAGGCCGTGACGACGGGCCGGTGACGACGTGGGGCTGCAGTGGTCGGGACGGCTCACCCGCCGAGCCGGTGGCTCACAGACCGAGCGCGTTGGGACGGTGGCCGTCCTCGTCCTCGCGACGCTCGTCCTCCTCGTCCCAGGCCTGGGTGCGGGCCTGCGCCGTGGTCAGCGCGGCCCGGGCCTCGGACTCGGTGGCGTAGGGGCCCATGACGTCCTCGTCGCGGGAGCGGTTCTCGTCGGTCTCGACCTGGCGGGTCTTCACGTTGAACCAGTAGGCCATGGCTCCTCCTCGGGCTGCGGTGGGGTGGTGCTGCTGCTGTCGCGAGATGCAGGACCCCGGCTGTGGGATCCCTACACTGCACCCTATGCCGACCTCGCCCCGCCCTGCCGCACCTCTGACCGCCGGCACCGTCTCCCCCCGGCTCGCCGTCCCGGACACGATCGTCCGGCCGCACTACGTCGACCGCGGCGACGACATCCGTGAGGACGGTGACGCCCTGATCAAGGACGCCGGGACCATCGAGCGGATGCGTGCCGCGGGCCGGCTGGCCGCCGAGGCGATGGCGGTGGGCGCCGCGCTGGTCGCCCCGGGCGTGACGACCGACGAGATCGACCGCGCCGTCCACGAGTTCGTGGTCGGGGCGGGGGCCTACCCGAGCCCGCTGGGCTACAAGGGCTTCCCCAAGTCGCTGTGCACCTCGGTCAACGAGGTGATCTGTCACGGGATCCCCGACGACCGGCCGCTGCAAGACGGCGACATCGTCAACCTGGACGTCACCGTCTACCTCGACGGCGTCCACGGCGACACCGACGCGACCTACCTCGTCGGCGACGTCGACGAGGAGTCGCGCCTGCTGGTCGAGCGCACCCACGAGGCGATGATGCGCGGCATCAAGGCCGCCCGCCCGGGCCGCGCGGTCAACGTCATCGGCCGCGTGATCGAGTCCTACGCCAAGCGGTTCGGGTACGGCGTGGTCCGCGACTACACCGGCCACGGGATCGGCACGGAGTTCCACTCCGGCCTGATCGTCCCCCACTACGACGCCGCACCCCGCTACGACACCGTCATCGAGCCGGGCATGACCTTCACCGTCGAGCCGATGCTCACTCTCGGCGGCGACGACGACTGGCAGCTGTGGGACGACGGCTGGACCGTGGTCACCGCAGACGGCAGCCGGTCCGCGCAGTTCGAGCACACCATCCTGATCACCGAGACGGGCGCGCAGATCCTCACCCAGGTGTGACCGGGTGCGACGGCGGTGGCGACGCGTGGGCGCACCTGACCGCTCGTCACCGGCATACCCTGTCCTGCATGACTGCGAACAGGAGCCACCCGCTGGGCATCGACGTCGGCGGCAGCGGCATCAAGGGCGCCCCCGTCGACCTGGCCACCGGTGAGCTCGCCGCCGAGCGGGTGCGGATCCCCACCCCGCAGAGGTCCACCCCCGAGGCCGTCGCCGACGTGATCGCCTCGATCATCGGGTCCTTCGACGAGGTCGGCCCGGACACCCCGGTGGGCATCACGATCCCGGGCGTGGTGACCCACGGCGTGGTCCGGTCCGCCGCCAACATCGACAAGGCGTGGCTGGACCGCGACGCCGAGACGTTGCTCGCCGAGCGGCTCGGGCACCCGGTGCACGTGGTCAACGACGCGGACGCCGCCGGACTGGCCGAGGTGCGGTACGGCGCGGCCAGGGGCAAGGACGGCTTCGTCATCCTCACCACCCTGGGCACCGGCATCGGCGTGGCGCTGGTCCACGACGGGCGCCTGATCCCCAACGCCGAGCTCGGCCACCTGGAGATCGACGGCCACGACGCCGAGACCCGGGCCTCCCGCGGCGTCGCCGAGGCCGAGGACCTGTCCTGGCAGGAGTGGGCCGAGCGGCTGCAGCGGTACTACCGCCACCTGGAGGACCTGCTGTGGCCGGACCTGTTCGTCGTCGGTGGCGGGGTGTCCAAGAAGGCCGACAAGTTCCTGCCGCTGCTCGACCTCCGCACTCCCGTCGTCCCCGCCGCGCTGCGCAACAGCGCCGGGATCGTCGGCGCCGCCGTGCTCGCCTCTGAGGCACCCCGCCGCTGACCGCGCCGGATCGGCTCGCGGGTCAGGACAGCTCGCGCGGCCCCTGGCCGCAGAGGTCGACGACCTCGGTCTGCTCCAGCGCGAAGTCCCGGGCGTGGCCGAGATAGATCTCCCGCCCGGACCGCGCCAGCAGCCCGTCGTGGATCGGCACCGCCACCCTCGGCGCGATCCGGCGCAGGAAGCCGATCGTCTCCTTGCTCGCGCACCAGGGCGCGTTGAGCGGCAGGGCCAGGACGTCCACCTCTCCCGGGTCGGCGTCGTACGCGTCCCCGGGATGGAAGAGCGTGGGCTCCCCCTCGGCGCGCAGGACCGCACCGGTGTTGCGGATGCGCGGGAGGAACTCGTTGATGACCGCGTGCTGCTCGCCCACCCCGCGCAGGGTGACCTCGCCGATGCGCACCTCGGTGCCGGCGACGAAGGGCTCGGCCTCGCCGATCGGCACCAGGTCACGAGCCTGGGCCTCCACCCAGAAGGCCGCGTCCGGGTTGGCCGCCCGCAGGGCCGGCACCCGGTCGGGGTCGACGTGGTCCGGGTGCTGGTGGGTGATCACCACGGCGTCCAGGTCGCGCAGCTCCTCCCACCCCGCGGCGAGGGTGCCGGGGTCGAGGAGGATCCGGCTGTCGGCCATCTCCACGAGCAGGCAGGCGTGGCCCAGGTGAGTCAGTCGCATGTGCCCAGCCTAGGACGCGCGGGCACCCCACCGGTCGGTCGTCAGCATCACCGGCTCGGTGCGCGCGAACCGCACCTGGTCGCGACCGCCGTCCTTGGCGGCATACAGAGCCGTGTCCGCCCGCTGCAGAAGGCTCACGAGGGTCTCCACCCCGTCCCACACCGCCGCACCGGCGGAGAAGGTCTGACCCGTCGTCGAGGCGCCCCGCAGGCCTTCGAGCAGCAGCCGGACGTTCTCCGGGTGCCGACCCTTGGCGAGCAGCAGGAACTCCTCGCCCCCGTGGCGGCTGAGGAAGACATCCGGCGGCAGGCTCCGCCGCCACGCCGAGGCCATCGCCTCCAGGAGCCGGTCGCCAGCCGGGTGACCGTGCCGATCGTTGTAGTCCTTGAAGTGGTCCAGGTCGAGCAGGGCCGCGACCAGGGGGGATCCCTGCACGACGGCCTCGTCCAGCATCCGTCCCATCTCCGCCTCGCCGGTGCGCCGGTTGGGCAAGGAGGTGAGGTGGTCGGTGCGGGCCAGCGACTGCAGCTGGACGCGCTGCAGCTCCACGACCGACTTCATCCGCTCGATGCGGACGATCACGAGCACGAAGGCCGCGACGGAGGCCACCAGCAACGGTCCGGCTGCCTCGGTGGTGGCGTGCGAGTGCTCTCGCACCAGCATCGCCGGGGGCAGCACCGCCGCGATGCTGAGGGACAGCAGGTGCACCCGCTCCAGGTCGGTGGCGTTCGTCGTCGAGCTGTTGTTGATGCGGGTCATGCTCGGGTGCAGGGCGGCGGCCCCGACCAGGAGGTAGGCCGCGAGGAACAGCACGCCCCCCACGCTCACGGGGGCGCTCCCCGGGTCGTGCACCTTGACCAGCAGGCCGCCGACGTCCCCGGCACCCATCACCCCCAGCCCGGCGACCAGCAGGGTCGACGCGGCCGAGCCACCGGCCACCGCCAGCAGGCGGGTCGCGGCCATCAGCGCGAGCAGGTCGAACAACGGCGAGGACAACGAGGCGACGGGCACGCCCGCCGGCGCACCGGTGCCGACCGCGAAGGACCAGACCACCGAGAAGGCGCCGATCGCGAAGATCATCAGGTCGACCGCCAGCTGGGGCGTGCGGTCGTTGGTGAGCCGCCGGCTCGACCCGATCAGGCCCCCGATGAGGACGGTGTAGCCCAGGGCCACGACCAGGTCGTGGATCGTCGCCGGCCCCGCGACGGGCCTCTCGAGGCTGGACAGCTGCGGCACGGTCGTGCCCCAGACGACACCGCACACCACCAGGCAGATCCAGACGGCCGACTTGGCCGGACGGTGCAGCCGCATGCCGACCAGCACCGAGCCCGGCATCAGCAGGCCGCCCAGCCCGAGCAGGATCGTGCGCACCTCGGGGGGCGACCACAGGTAGGCGACCAGCAGCACCGCGCCCGCCCGCATCGCCCACCGGAAGACGACGTCGCGCTCCCCCGTCATGACGGCTCCTGTCCCGCGACGGCCGTGGAGGCCACCCGGTCCCCCTCGTCGGACTCCCACAGGTAGGTGCGCGCCCGCCCGTTCGCCTTCGCCGCGTACAGCGCCTCGTCCGCCCGACTGACGACATCGCCCGGGGACTCCCCCTTGCGCCAGGTCGCGATGCCCGCCGAGAAGCTCTGACCCCGAGGTGTCACGGCGCGCAGCCGGTCGACCAGGTCGATGGTCGCCGAGGTGGGCATCGTGGGGGCGATGAGGATGAACTCCTCCCCGCCATACCGGGCCAGGGTCTCCCCGGTGCCCAGCAGCTCGGTCCAGCGGTGGGCGCAGCCCAGCAGCAGCTCGTCCCCCGCGTGGTGACCGTAGGTGTCGTTGAAGGCCTTGAACCGGTCGAGGTCCAGGATCGCCACGCACAGCGGCTCGCCCGTCCGGGTGGCGCGCTGCACCGCCCGGGCCAGCTCGGCGTCGCCGGTGCGCCGGTTGGGCAGACCGGTCAGGTGGTCGCTGCGGGCCATGACCTCCAGGTCGTCGGACTGCTCGTCGGCGCGCCGCATGGTGGCCGCCGCGCGGGCCACCAGCAGGGCGAACATCGCCAGCATGGCGAGAGACAGCGCCAGGGCCTGCTCGGCCTCCACGACGCCGGCGGAGAGGACCAGGTCGCCGGCGTAGCACCCGGCCGGCACCAGCCCGAGCAGATAGATCCCCGTGGACCGCGCCGGTCGGGTCACCGGTCGGTCGAAGGACACGCGCGACAGCGGGCGGCCCCGGGGCAGCAGCAGGGTGACCGCCGCGCACCCGTGGGCGAGCAGCCAGGCGACGTGGGCGAGCAGCGGCTCCTGGCGCCGGTTCACGAGGTTGGCGAAGGTCAGGGCGTCGCCCAGCAGGAGCAGCAGCGGCACCGTGACCAACCCGACGCCCACCCAGGTCCGGGGCCGTTGGTTGACCGCGTGCACCACGGCGAGGGCGACCAGCACCAGGTCGGCCGCGGGGAACACGGCACTCACCACGGCCGAACCAGGGGCCAGGGCGAACACCGGTGACGTGCGGGCGGGGACGAGCATGGTGACCCACACCAGCGTCCCGATCGCGACGGTCACCACGCCGGCATCGATGAGGTGGTCCACGGACAGACGGGAGCGAGATCGCCAGCCGAGCCGGGTCAGGCCGACCAGACCGAGGGCGTAGGCGCCGAGCATCAGAGCGTCGCCGGGGTCGGCGAGCTGTGGCTGGGAGGCGTGGTAGCGGTCGACGGACAGGATGCTGATCACCCGGCCGATCGTGTAGACCACCCAGCACACCAGGGTCAGCCCCAGCAGGGCGCCCCGGCGGGTCCGCTCGCGACGCCAGGCGAGCACGCACGTGGTGATCAGCCCCGCGTAGGCCGCGGCGTGCAGCACGAGGCGCAGCGTGTGCCCACGGTCGACGAGCCAGCCGGTGCCCTCGGTGGCGAGCAGCACCACGACGAGCAGCAGGTAGCCGCCGCCCACCGCCGCGCAGGCCACCCACCGTCGCATGTGCTGTTCCTCTTCACGGCCGGCGCCCCGCCCCGGGCACAGGCTCGGGACGGGACGAGATGGTGGATGAGCCGGTCTGTACGCCGGGTTCTGTCCCCCTCCTCGCGGAGGATGGGCGATCATCCATCTCGGGTGGCCGTTGCCGGACACCTCTAGCGCTCTACCCGTGCACTCGGGCGGGCAACCCTCGGGCGTGCACTGTCTGAGCTTGCTTCGGGTGGGGTTTACCGAGCCGGCGCAGTCACCTGCACCGCTGGTGGTCTCTTGCACCACCGTTTCACCCTTACCTCCACGGCCGGGGCCGAGAAGGCGGTCTGTTCTCTGTGGCACTGTCCCGCGGGTCACCCCGGGTGGCCGTTAGCCACCACCCTGCCCTGTGAAGCCCGGACGTTCCTCGGCACCTGACGGTGACGCGATCGCCCGACCGACTCATCCGCCGGTCAGTCTAGCGACCGGCGGGACCGGCTCGGGACCGATCAGGACGTAGGCCGCCCCACCGCGCCGGACGAGACCACCTCGAAGGTCACCCGACGGCGCGCCACCGAGGCCTCCACCAGCCGGACCTGCACGGTCTCGCCGAGCGGCGCCTCCCCGCGGCAGGGGGCGAGGACGGGCTGGTCGACCAGCTGGACCAGAGCCGGGCCCTTGGGCCCCGCCTCCACGACCGAGGCGGTGAAGGTCTGCTCGACGTGAGGAGCGAGGACCGCGGCCTCGACGGCGTCGGTGCACGCCCGCTCCACGGCCTTGGCGCGCCGGTCCGAGGACCTCATGAGCTCCGGCAGCTCGGCGAGCGCGGCGCGGGCCCAGCGGGGGACCTCTCGCCCCTGGACCAGCGCCTCGCACACCACGAGCCCGAAGCGGTCGACCAGGCGCCGCAGCGGCGCGGTGACGTGGGCGTAGTCGGCCGCCAGCGCCGAGTGCTGCGTCTGCTCCGGGCGCACGCCGTCGAAGGGCGTGTAGGACGCCCCCCGGAACAGGGCGGTCGCGGCGTGGATCACGGCCAGGTGGTGGGGGTCGTTCCGGTCAAGGCGCTGCAGCATCTCGCCATACGGCTCGTCCTCGGCCCACGGCACCCCCAGGGCCGCGCACTGGCGGCGCAGGCGGGCGACGTCCCGGGGGTCGGCCGGGGGCATCGTGCGCAAGATCCCGACGCCGCCCTCGAGCATCACCGCGGCGGCCGCCATGCCGGTCATCAGGGAGATCTGGGCGTTCCAGTCCTCCACCGGCGCCAGGGGCCGCAGCTCGAGGGTGTAGCCGTGCTCGGGGTCGCCGTGGACCTCCTGCTCGGGCATGGGCAGGCTCGCCCCGCCGCGGGCGCGCTCCTGGGCCTGACGGGCGAGCCCGACCTCCCGGAGCAGCAGGATCGGCTCGGCGGCCGTGCCGGCGTCCAGGTCCCGCTGCACGCCCGCGTAGTCGAGCCGGGCGGTAGACCGGACCATCGCCCGGTCCAGGGACTCCAGGCGCACCTGCCCGTCCGTGCTCATCCGCAGGTCCCACACGAAGGCGGGCCGCACGACCCCGGGCAGCAGGCTCGCCGCGTCCTCGCTCAGGCGGGCGGGGTGCAACGGGGTCCGGTGGTCGGGCGCATAGATCGTCTGGCCGCGGCGGCGGGCCTCGGCGTCGATCGCGCCGCCCGGGTCGACCCACAGCGGCACGTCGGCGATGGCGTAGCGCACCCGGACGCCCGCGCCGTCGCGCTCCAGGTGCATCGCCTGGTCCAGGTCCATCGAGCCCACCGGGTCGATGGTGAAGAAGGGCACGTCGGTCAGGTCGGCGGGCACCGACCGGCCCTCCCCCGCGACCTGCTCGGCCTCGGCCTGCGCCTGCGGGGAGAAGTCCTCCGGCACCTCCAGCTCGGCTCGGATCGCGTCGAACGCGCGGACCAGCTCCTCGGATGGCGAGGTGCTCAGGGTGATGCGGGTCGCAGCCATGCTCGCCACTCTAGGGTCCTAGGCTGCCCCGGTGCTGATCCTGCTGCCGCCCTCGGAGACCAAGGCCACCCGTCGTCGCGGCCGACCCGCCCGGCCCGAGGCGCTGAGCTGGCCCGAGCTCGCGGACGCCCGACGCGAGGTGGCCGCCGAGCTCGCCCGGGTCAGCGCCTCCCCCGACGCGCCCGCCCGTCTCGACGTGTCCCCCGGTCTGCTCGACGAGATCGCTCGCAACCTGGTGCTGGACACCGCGCCGGCGCTGCCCGTGGCCGAGCTGTACACGGGCGTGCTCTACGACGCGCTCGACCTCGCCTCGCTGCCGCCGGCAGGTCTGCGTCGGGCACGCCGGTGGGTCGTCGTCCAGTCGGCGCTGCACGGGGCGCTGCGCCTCGCGGACCGGGTCGCGCCGTACCGGCTGTCGATGGGCGTGTCCCTCGGGGACCTCGGCCCCCTCGCGGCATGGTGGCGGCCGCGCCTGGCTGCGGTGCTGGGGGCGGCCGCGGGCACCGGCCTCGTCGTGGACTGCCGCTCCGCGGTGTATGCCGCCGCCTGGTCCCCGGCCGGGGAGCAGGCCCGCGGGTGGGTGCAGGTGCGGGTGCCGGGAGCCTCCCACCAGGCCAAGCACACCCGGGGTCTGGTGGCCCGCGCGCTCTGCCAGCTGGGCACGACGCCGCGGACGGTGCCGGCCCTGGCGCGGGCGCTGGCGGGCGACGGCACGGCCGGGGCCTTGCGGACCGCGGTCACCGGTCCGACGCGCCCGGGGCGCCCGTGGGTCCTGGACGTGGCCGCCCGGGACTGAGGCCGGTCGGTCGACCCCGGCACGTCGCCAGAGGCATCCCCGTCGGAGGCGGCGCGACCGTCAGAGGTGGTCCGTGCGGTTGACGAAGCCGACCTGGGCGTTGCCGTCGCGCCAGACCTCGATCCCGGTCAGCGAGCCCGGCGCCAGCGCGAGCCTGCGCAGCCGGTCGTGCGGGATGCCCAGGACCTCGGCCAGGATCACCAGGAAGGGTGTGCGGTGGGCGACCAGCACGGTCGTCCCCCCGGCCGCGACCAGGTCGGCCCACCCGGCAAGCACCCGCTCGCGCAGCTGGTCGTGGCTCTCTCCCCCGGGCCGGGCGTAGGCCGGGTCGGTGCGCAGGGCCGTCAGCTCGTCCGGCCAGCGGGCGGCCAGCTGGCCCAGGGACTTGCCGTCCCAGTCGCCGAAGCCCTGCTCGTCGAAGCGGTCGTCCTGGCTCACCTGGACGCCCAGCCGCTCGGCGACGACCGCCCCGGTCTGCCGGGCGCGGTAGAGCCCGCTCGTCACCACCCGCGCCTCGCTCCCGACCAGGGCACGCACGGCGCGGGCGCAGTCCGCGGCCTGGCCCTCGCCCTGCGGGCTCAGCCCCGGGTCCTCCCCGCCGCGTCCGTCGAGCTTGGCCCGCTCGGTCCACGGGGTGACCCCGTGGCGCACCAGCAGCACCCGGGTGGGCGAGGTCAGGTCGGGCTCGTCCTGGGTGGCCTGGGCCCCGACGGTGTCAGCGGTGGGAGCCCCGGTGCCTGCCGCGAGAGCCCCGGTGACGGTGGCCGGAGGATCGTCCTGCGCCGGCTCGTCATACCGTCGGTCGATCGTGTGCCCGTCCATGCCGTCGTTGGACAGCGTGTCCGCCGCCGTGTTGTCGGCCCGCGGGATCCAGGTGAAGGTCACCGAGCCGCCCGCCGCGGACCGGGCCGTGCACAGCTCGCGCGCCTGCAGGGCGAGCCGGCGCATGTCCTCGTGCTTGATCTTCCAGCGGCCGGACATCTGCTCGACGACGAGCTTGGAGTCCATGCGCACCTCGACGTCGGCGCCGGGGTCGACGAGCGCGGCGGCCTGGAGCCCGGCGATCAGCCCGGAGTACTCCGCGACGTTGTTGCTCTCCTTGCCCAGCGGCGCGGCGCGCTCCGCGAGGAGCCGACCGGTGACGGCGTCGCGCACCAGGGCGCCGTAGCCCGCCACCCCCGGGTTGCCCCGCGAGCCCCCGTCGGCCTCGACGACCAGTCGCCCGCCCACGGTCCTCAGAGCCCGGACTCGGCGGTGCGCACCAGGATGCGACGGCAGTCCTCGCAGCGGACGACCTCGTCCCCGGCCGCGGACCGGATCCGGCTGAGCTCCACCTGGCCGAGCTCCATGTGACAGCCCTCGCAGCGGCGCTGGCGCAGCGCGGCGGCGCCGGCCCCGCCGACGGTCTCGCGAACCTTGGCGTAGAGCGCCAGCAACTCCTCGCCGACGCCTCCGGCCACGTCGTCGCGGCGGCGGGAGACCTGCTCGCGCTCGTTCTCCAGCGACGCCACCAGCGCGTCGTGGGCCTCGGTGGCCGCGGTCACGGCCGCGTCCAGCTCGGCGGCCCGTCCCTCGAGCCCGTCCAGGGTGACCTGGAGCTGCTCGGCGCGCTCCATCACCTCCAGCTCGACGTCCTCGAGGGTGGCCTGGCGCCGTTGCAAGGACTCCAGCTCGTGCTGCAGCGCCTGCAGGTCCTTGGGCGTGCCCTGCCCCGATTCGAGCCGGGACTGGTTGCGGGCCATCCGGTCCCGCACCATCTGGACCTCGTCCTCGGCGCGCGTGATCTCGCGCTGGACGTCGCTGACCGCGGTGCGGGCCAGCACCAGGTCGGTCTGGATCTCCGCGCGGCGGGCGGTCGCGGCGTCCAGCTCACGCTGCTCGTCGCTGGACCGCAGCCGGTGCGCGATCTGGTCCAGGCGGGTGTCGATCTCGGCGAGGTCGAGCAGGCGCCACTGGCGAGAGGGGTCGGCCTTCACGGGCGGTCTCCTAGGGTCGGGACCAGGAAGGTCCAGGGATCGGTGACGAGGGTGGACAGCTCCACCTCCAGGGCGGGGTGGGCGGCCATCAGGCGGTCCCGCAGCACGGGCAGCCACAGCTGCTCGGTGGCGAAGTGGCCGGCGTCCACGAGGTAGGGCGTCACGTCGCGGGCCTCCTCGCGGGCCTCCAGGGCCGGGTGGTGGCGCAGGTCGGCGGTGACGTAGACGTCGGCGCGGCTGGTGCGCACCGCGTCGAAGGCGCTGTCGCCGGCCCCACCGAGCACGGCGACCCGCTGCACCCGGGCGTCGCGTGGACCGCTCACCCGGATCCCGACCGGTGTCGGGGGCAGCACGTCCGCGAGGCGTCGCGCGAGCTCCTCCAGCGTGACCTCCTGCGGCAGCCCGCCGACCCGGCCGAGAGGTCGTCCCTCCTCGTGGACGAGCGGCTCCACCTGCCCCAGGGCGAGCGCGTCCGCGAGGGCCTGGGAGACCCCCGCGTCGGCGACGTCGGCGGGCGTGTGGGAGCAGTACAGCGCCACGTCGCCCACGACCAGGCGGGTGATCGCGGCGCCCTTGGCCGTGGTCGTCGCGACCGAGTGCACGCCGCGCAGCAGCAGCGGGTGGTGGGTGACCAGCAGGTCGTGACCCCCCTCGACGGCCTCGTCGATCACGGCCAGGGTGGGGTCGACCGCGAGCAGCACCCGGCGCACCGGCTGGTCGGGGTCACCGGTCACCAGGCCGACGCGGTCCCACGACTGCGCGGAGTCCTCGGGATAGAGGTCGCGCAGCGTGGCGAGCACGTCGGCGAGACGCAGCTCGGCGGGTGTGGTCTCCATGTGGGCCCGGCCGGGATCGAACCGACGACCGCTGCGGTGTAAACGCAGTGCTCTACCAGCTGAGCTACAGGCCCGACGCGCCGCGCACCCGGATCGGGCCGCGCGGCGCGGTGGTTCATTGTGCCAGGACCGGCGGGGTCAGCCGCGCAGCGCCGCGAGGGCCTCGTGGTAGCCCGTGAACTCCCGGCGCTCCCCGGGCTCGTTGACCAGGGCCCAGGCGATGGTGCCGTCCTTGTCCACGAGGAAGGTCCCGCGCCTGGCCAGCCCGCCGCCCTCGAGGAAGACGCCGTAGTCCCGGGCCACCTTGCCGTGCGGCCAGAAGTCCGACAGCAGCGGGAACTCGTAGCCCTCGGCCTGCGCCCAGGCGCGCAGGGTGAACATGGGGTCGCAGGAGATCGCGAGCACCTGGACGTCCTCGTCCTGGAAACGTCCGAGGTCGTCGCGGATCTCGCACAGCTCCCCGGTGCAGATCCCGGAGAAGGCGAAGGGGTAGAAGACCAGCAGGACGTTCTTGGTCCCGTGGAAGGACGACAGGGCGACGTCCTCGCCGAACTGGTTCTTGAGGGTGAGGTCAGGGGCCTGGGTGCCCACGGCGGGGCTCTGGGTCTGGCTCATGCGGCCCAGTGTCCCAGGCGCGGCGGGTCAGCGCTTCTTGGCACCCTGAGGAACCAGGCGGGTGCCGGCCCAGTCCTTGGAGGCGGTCAGCTGCCCGGACACGTGCAGCCCGGCGGTCGTGGCCGCCTCGGCGATCTCGGCGGCGTCGACCGTCCCCGGTCGTCCGGCCCGCGGGGTCATCAGCATGACGAAACCCGCGTCGTCGAGGTCGGTGAGCGCGTCCACCACCGCGTCGGTGAGGTCGTCGTCGCCGTCCCGGAACCACAGCAGCGCGACGTCGACGACGTCACCGTGGTCGCCGTCGACCAGATCCCCCCCGACCTGGTCCATGAGCCGGCTGCGCAGGTCGAGGTCGACGTCGTCGTCGTAGCCGAGCTCTTGCACCACCGTGCCCTGGGCGAGGCCGAGCTTGGTGAAGTGGGCTGCCTGGGCGGCCGCTTCCGCGGTCGAGGTCACTGTCGTCCTGTTCCTTCCGTCCGTCCCGTCACCGACGGGGGTCCACCTGGTGGTGGTGGGCCTAGTCCATCCAACAAGAGGCCATCTGGCAAGCGCACGACCACGGAGCGTGCCGCGAGTCCGTCCCGAACAGCCCGCCGCGACCCCGCGCCGACCCCTAGGCTGACCGGCATGGGCAGGGTGACGACGCGGGTGCCGTCGACCAGGTATGTCGTGGACGACGGCGCGGCGAGCGCCCGCCCACGACCCGACACGCTCGCCGTGGAGGAGCCGCTGGAGGTGCGGGTCGCGGGCGACGTGGTGGCGGTGACCATGCGCACGCCGGGCGACGACTTCGACCTGGCGATCGGCTTCCTGCTGACCGAGGGGGTCGTGGCCTGCGCGGACGACGTCCTCGCGATGATGCACTGCCTGGACGAGGGCGAGGACGGCGCGCCGACGTACAACGTGGTCGACGTGACGCTGCGCCCCGGAGCGGGCTCGGCGCAGGCCCTGGCGAGCGCGACCCGGTCGACGTACACCACGTCCTCGTGCGGGGTCTGCGGCAAGGCGGGCATCGACGCCATCCGCACCCGGCTGCCCCACGACGTGGCGGCGGACCCGGTGCGGCTCGACCCCGCGGTGCTGGTGACGCTGCCGGACCGGCTGCGCGAGCACCAGGCGGCGTTCGAGCGGACGGGCGGGGTGCACGCGGCCGGGATCTTCACGCCGGACGGGCGCCCGCTGCTGGTGCGCGAGGACGTGGGGCGGCACAACGCCGTGGACAAGGTGATCGGCGCCGCGGCGCGCGCGGGGCTGCTCCCCCTGTCCGGGCACGTGCTGCAGGTGAGCGGGCGGGCGAGCTTCGAGCTGACCCAGAAGGCCGCAATGGCGGGGCTGCCGGTCCTGTCCGCCGTGTCCGCCCCCTCCTCCCTCGCCGTGGACCTGGCCCGGGACGTGGGGCTGACGCTCGTCGCCTTCGTCCGGGAGCCGCGGCTGACGGCGTACAGCCGGGAGGACCGGCTCGCCACGCCGGGCCCCGGACCGGCTTTTGCCGGATAAAGACAGCCGGACCTAGGCTCGGCGGCGGGGCACGGTCGTGTCCTGGGTGTGACCTGCGCCCCCTTTGGGTGGAGACTGGTCACCAGCCGTCCCGGCCGTGCTCGCGCCGGCCGGGAGGTCCACCAACGAAAGGACGTGTGGCGTGGTTGCACGCGACGGAGTCGGTCCGATCATCAACGGACTGCCCAACCAGCTCCCCGACATCGACCCCGACGAGACCCAGGAGTGGCTCGAGTCCCTCGACGGGATGATCGACGAGGGCGGCCGCCAGCGGGCCCGCTACGTCATGCACAAGCTCCTGGAGCGTGCCCGCGAGCGTCAGGTCGGGGTGCCCTCGCTGACCTCGACCGACTACGTCAACACGATCCCGCCCGAGCGTGAGCCGTGGTACCCCGGTGACGAGCGGATCGAGCGCGGCTACCGGCGCCTGCTGCGCTGGAACGCCGCGATGATGGTGCACCGCGCCCAGCGCCCCGGCATCGGCGTCGGCGGCCACATCTCCACCTACGCTTCCGCGGCCACGCTCTACGAGGTCGGGCTCAACCACTTCTGGCGCGGCAAGGACCACCCCGGCGGCGGCGACCACATCTTCTTCCAGGGGCACGCCTCCCCCGGCATGTACGCCCGCGCCTACCTCGAGGGGCGTCTCGACGAGCACGACCTGGACGGCTTCCGCCAGGAGAAGTCGCACCTGGTCGACGGCACGGTGCGCGCGCTGCCGTCCTACCCCCACCCGCGGCAGATGCCGGACTTCTGGGAGTTCCCGACCGTCTCCATGGGTCTCGGTCCGATCAACGCGATCTACCAGGCGCAGTTCGACAAGTACCTCCACCACCGCGGGATCAAGGACACCTCGCAGCAGCACGTGTGGGCCTTCCTCGGCGACGGCGAGATGGACGAGGTGGAGTCCCGCGGCGCGCTGCAGTGGGCGGCCAACGAGGAGCTCGACAACCTCACCTTCGTCGTCAACTGCAACCTGCAGCGCCTCGACGGCCCGGTCCGCGGCAACGGCAAGATCATGCAGGAGCTGGAGAGCTTCTTCCGTGGCGCCGGGTGGAACGTCATCAAGGTCGTGTGGGGTCGCGGCTGGGACCCGCTGCTCGCGGCCGACCGCGACGGCGCGCTGGTCAACCTGATGAACACCACCAGCGACGGCGACTTCCAGACCTTCAAGGCCAACGACGGCGCCTACGTGCGCAAGCACTTCTTCGGCCGCGACCCGCGCACCGCCAAGATGGTCGAGGGCTGGTCCGACGAGGACGTCTGGCGCCTCACCCGTGGCGGGCACGACTACCAGAAGGTCTACGCGGCCTACAAGAGCGCGCTCGAGACGCACGGCGTGCCGACCGTGATCCTGGCGCACACCATCAAGGGCTACTTCCTGGGCCAGCACTTCGCCGGGCGCAACGCGACCCACCAGATGAAGAAGTTCGCCCTGGACGACCTCAAGGACCTGCGCGACCGCCTGGAGATCCCGGTCAGCGACGAGACCCTCGAGGCCGACCCCTACCGGCCGCCGTACTTCCACCCCGGTCCGGACGACGAGCGCATCCGGTACCTGGTCGAGCGGCGCAAGGAGCTCGGCGGCGGCATCCCCTCCCGCCGGACGACGGGCAAGGCGCTCACGCTGCCCGACGACAAGGCCTACGCCACGGTCAAGAAGGGCTCCGGCAAGCAGCAGATCGCCACGACCATGGCGTGGGTGCGACTGCTCAAGGACCTGATGCGGGACAAGGAGTTCGGCCCCCGCGTGGTGCCGATCATCCCGGACGAGGCGCGCACCTTCGGCATGGACTCGTTCTTCCCGACGATCAAGATCTACAACCCGCACGGGCAGAACTACACCCCGGTCGACCACGAGCTGATGCTGGCCTACCGCGAGGCCAAGAACGGCCAGATCCTGCACCTGGGCATCAACGAGGCCGGGTCCGTGGCCGCGTTCACCGCAGCCGGCACGTCGTACGCCACGCACGACGAGCCCATGGTGCCGATGTACATCTTCTACTCGATGTTCGGCCTGCAGCGGACCGGCGACGGGATCTGGGCGGCCGCGGACCAGCTGACCCGGGGCTTCCTGCTCGGGGCCACGGCCGGACGCACCACCCTGACCGGTGAGGGCACCCAGCACATGGACGGCCACAGCCACCTGCTGGCGTCCACCAACACCGCGCTGGTGGCCTACGACCCGGCCTTCGCCTACGAGATCGCCCACATCATGAAGTCCGGGCTCGAGCGGATGTACGGCGAGAACGCCGAGGACGTCATCTTCTACATCACGCTCTACAACGAGCCCATCGTCATGCCGGCCGAGCCGGAGGACGTGGACGCCGAGGGCATCGTCAAGGGCATGTACCTCTACCGCCCCGCCGAGGACCAGTCCGCCGACAAGCGGGCGCAGCTGCTCGCCTCCGGCGTCGGCGTGCCGTGGGCCCTGGAGGCCCAGGAGCTGCTCGCCACGGACTGGGGCGTGGCCGCGGACGTCTGGTCGGTCACCTCCTGGGGCGAGCTGCGCCGGGACGGGCTGGCCTGCGACGAGCGGGCCTTCCTGCACCCCGACGAGGAGGCCCCCGAGGCCTACGTCACCACCTGCCTGAAGGACCGCCCCGGCCCCGTCATCGCCACCTCCGACTACATGCGGGCCGTGCAGGACCAGATCCGCGAGTGGGTGCCGGGCGACTACTGGACGCTGGGCGCGGACGGGTTCGGCTTCTCCGACACCCGGCAGGCGGCGCGCCGCTTCTACCACATCGACGGCCCCTCGATGGTGGTGCGCACCCTGGAGGCGCTCGCCAAGCAGGGCGTCGTGGGCCGGTCGGTGGTCGGCGAGGCCAGCGCGAGGTACCGCCTGCACGACGTGACGGCGGGCGCCAGCGGCAACGCGGGCGGCGAGAGCTGACCTGAGCCCCGGTGCGACCGGGCCCCGACACCCCCTAGGTGTCGGGGCCCGGTCGTGCGTGCGCGTCGGTCGAGCCCGCCTTGTGCCCCGCCCACAACTACGATGGGCCGATGACCGAGCTCCGGCACACTCCCTCGGCCCGGACCCGGCACCGGGTGGAGGCGGCGGCCGGGGCGTTGGCCGGAGCCGCGATCGCCCGCATCGAGTCCCAGCACGGGTGGTATCGCGCCCTGTCCGCCGACGAGCGCAGCTGGGTCGGCCTGGTGGCCCAGGCGGGGATCGGCAGCTTCCTGGCCTGGCTGCGCGACCCGGCGTCGGCGCCGGTGGTGACGGTGGACGTCTTCGGCAACGCCCCGCGCGAGCTCACCCGGTCCGTGTCCCTCGGCCAGACCCTGGACCTGGTCCGCAGCGTCGTCGACGTGGTCGAGGAGCAGGTCGACGAGCTGGCCGCCCCGGGGGACGACAGCGCGCTGCGGGAGGTGGCGCTGCGCTTCAGCCGGGAGGTGGCCTTCGCCGCGGCCCAGGTGTATGCCGCTGCCGCCGAGGAGCGTGGCGCCTGGGACGCCCGGCTGGAGTCGCTGGTCGTGGATGCCGTGGTGCGTGGCGAGGCCGACAACTCGCTGCGGTCGCGGGCGACGGCGCTCGGCTGGGGCTCGCTGGAGCACGTCACCGTGGTCGTCGGCCGGACGCCGCACCAGGACACCACGCGGGCGGTGGATGCCCTGCGCCGTGCGGCCGCGCGGATCGGGGTGCCGGCTCTCAGCGCGATCCAGGGCCGTCGGCTGGTCGTCGTGCTGGGCGGCACGCAGGACGCGGTCGGCTGCACCCGTCAGCTGCTGGACCACTTCGGTGAGGGTGCCGTGGTCATCGGGCCCACCGTGCCGCACCTGTTCGCCGCGGGCCGCTCTGCCCGGGCGGCGCTGTCCGGGCTGGTGGCGGCGCCGGCCCGGCCCGACGCCCCGCGCCCGGTGGAGGCTCACGACCTGCTCCCGGAGCGGTCCCTCGCCGGGGACCCGCAGGCCCGGCGGACCCTCGTCGAGCAGGTGCACCGTCCCCTGGCGAGCGCCGGTGGGGACCTGCTCCTCACGGCCGAGACCTATCTCGCGCTGGTCAACCTGGAGGGGACGGCGCGAGCGTTGTTCGTCCACCCCAACACCGTGCGCTACCGCCTGGGCCGGGTCGCCCAGGTCACCGGGCTGGACCTGACCGTCCCGCGCGAGGCGCACACGGCGCGGCTGGGCCTGGCCCTCGGTCGGCTCGCGGACCTTCCGTCCCAGACCTGGCGCTGACCCTCGCGCTCGGGGCGGCTCGGCCCGCCGTACGGTGTTGGAGGAATCCTCCAAGGAACTGCCGGGTACTTCGGCGGTGCTGGCAACCGCGGACGGGGCCGACGCCGGGCACAGTGGACGGGTGCTTGCGATCGTCTGCCCCGGACAGGGCGCCCAGACCCCCGGTTTCCTCGCCCCCTGGCTCGAGCTGCCCGCCTGCGCCGAGCGCCTCGGTGCGCTCGGCGAGGTCGCGGGCCTGGACCTGGTGGCCCACGGGACCACGTCGCCGATGGACACCATCAAGGACACCGCCGTCGCCCAGCCGCTGCTGGTGGCCGCCGGCCTGGTGACCTACGCCGCGCTCCTCGACGACGTGGGCACCGCTGCCGGCCCGGACCTGCTCGGCGGCCACTCGGTCGGCGAGGTGACGGCGGCCGCGGCCGCCGGGGTGCTCACCGACGAGGCCGCCATGGGGCTGGTCCGCGAGCGGGGTCTCGGGATGGCCCTGGCCGCGACCGCGACCCCGACCGGCATGAGCGCCGTGCTGGGCGGTGACCCGGCGCAGGTGCTCGAGGCGATCGAGCGGCACGGCCTGACGCCGGCGAACGTCAACGGCGCCGGGCAGACCGTCGCCGCGGGCACCCTCGACCAGCTGCGCGCCCTGCAGGAGCAGCCGCCCGCCAGGGCGCGGGTGGTCCCGCTGCCGGTCGCCGGAGCCTTCCACACCGAGCACATGGCCCCCGCCCTCGCGCGACTCGACGACGTCGCGGCGACGCTCACGCCGCGCGACGCCGCCGTCCCCCTCGTCTCCAACCGGGACGGTGAGGTCCTCGTCGACGGCGGCGAGGTGGTGCGCCGGATCGTCACCCAGGTCGTCAGCCCGGTCCGCTGGGACCTATGCATGCGGTCCCTGCTCGACCGCGGGGTCACCGCCCTGATCGAGGTCTGCCCGGGTGGCACCCTCACGGGGCTGGCCAAGCGCGCCATGCGCGGCGTCGAGCTGTGCGCCCTGCGCACCCCCGAGGACCTCCAGGCCGCCCGCCGTCTGCTCACCGAGCACGCCGGCGCCCCAGCGCAGGTCGTGGCATGAGCCGCCCCACCCTGCGGGAGCGCACCGGTGCCCCGCACGCCCGGCTGTGGGGCCTCGGGAGCTACCGCCCCGAGCGGGTCGTCAGCAATGCCGAGGTCTGCGGGTGGATCGAGTCGAGCGACGAGTGGATCCGCTCGCGGTCGGGGGTCGTCGAGCGACGGTTCGCCCGGCCCGACGAGACCGTGATCGACATGTCCTGCGCCGCGGCCGAGGACGCCCTCGCCAAGGCCGGGGTGCGGCCCGACCAGCTGGGTGCCGTCCTGGTCGCCACGGTGACCCACCCCTTCCAGACGCCGAGCGCGGCCGCCGCCGTCGCCCACCGCATCGGGGCCGAGCCGGCCGCCGCCATGGACCTGTCCGCGGCGTGCGCCGGCTACTGCCACGGGATCTCGCTGGCCGCCGACATGATCCGGTCCGGGTCCGCCGAGTTCGTGCTCGTGATCGGCGTCGAGAAGCTCTCGGACTTCCTGGACCTCCACGACCGCGGGACGGCCTTCATCTTCGGCGACGGCGCGGGCGCCGCGGTCGTCGGGCCCTCGGACCTGCCCGGCATCGGACCGGTGGCCTGGGGCTCCCAGGGCGGGTCCTGGGACGTCATCCGCAACAGGTACTCCTGGACCGAGTTGCGCGAGCACGCCCGGCTCGGGGCCATCGACGAGCAGCACCCCGCCGATGCCATGCCCTGGTCCTATCTGACGATGGCCGGGCAGAGCGTGTTCCGGTGGGCGGTCTACGCCATGGCCCCCGTATGCCGAGAAGCCTTGGCGGCCGCCGGGATCCAGGCCGGTGACCTGGACGCCTTCGTCCCGCACCAGGCGAACCTGCGCATCGTCGACGCCCTGGTCAAGCAGCTGAGGCTGCCGGAGCACGTCCCCGTGGCCGACGACATCCGCCACCAGGGCAACACCAGCTCGGCATCGGTGCCCCTGGCCATGGACCGGATGCTCACCGACGGCACGGCGCCTCACGGCGGGCTGGCCCTGCAGATCGGCTTCGGCGCCGGTCTGGTCTACGCCGCCCAGGTGGTCGTCCTGCCCTGACCCTGCAGACCGGCACGGGCCCAGCCCGCTGGACCGGCGCCGGCGCCGACATACCCCCGCTGCCCGACGGGATCCCTCGGGCTGACCCGCACCACCCACCCCGCTCCCCGGAGCGCGCACCTGAAGGAGCCAGACATGGCGAACGAGAACGAGATCCGCGAGGGCCTGGCCGAGATCGTCAACGAGGAGACGGGCATCGACGCCGGCGAGGTCCAGATGGACAAGTCCTTCACCGAGGACCTGGACATCGACTCCCTGTCGATGATGACGATCGTCGTGCAGGCCGAGGAGCGCTTCGGCGTCCGCATCCCCGACGACGAGGTCAAGAACCTCAAGACCGTCCGCGACGCCGTCACCTTCATCGCCGGCGCTCAGGGCTGAGCACCGCACCCGGCGGGGTGGAGGGGTCGTCGTGGCCTCTCCACCCCGCGCTCGCCCACCCAGCCACTGTCACGAGGAGTCACAGATGACCACCCCCAACCCCCGCCGCGTCGTCATCACCGGCCTCGGCGCCACGACCCCCCTGGGCGGCACCGTCGCCGACACCTGGGAGGCGGTCCTCGCGGGACGCTCGGGCGCCCGCACCATGCCCTTCGACTGGGTGGAGAAGTACGACCTGCCGGTGCGCTTCGCCGCGACGCTGGCCGTGCCGACCGCCGACGTGCTCACCAAGGTCGAGGTCAAGCGCCTGGACCCCTCCGCGCAGGCGGCCCTCGTCGCGGCCCGCGAGGCCTGGGCCGACGCCGGATCCCCCGAGGTCGAGCCGGAGCGCTTCGCGAGCGTCGTCGGCTCCGGCATCGGCGGGGTGTGGACCCTGCTCGACCAGTGGGACACCCTGCGCGAGAAGGGCCCCCGCCGGGTCTACCCGCTGTCGGTGCCGATGCTCATGCCCAACTCCCCCGCCGCGACGGTCTCCTTGGAGCTGGGGGCCCGGCTGGGGGCGCACACCCCGGTCAGCGCCTGCGCCTCGGGAGCCGAGGCCATGGCCGTGGGGCTGGAGATGATCCGCTGGGGTCGGGCCGACGTCGTCGTCTGCGGCGGCACCGAGGCCGCCGTGCACCCGCTGCCCATCGCCGGCTTCGCCGCGATGCAGGCGCTGTCCACGCGCAACGACGACCCGGCCCGGGCGTCCCGGCCCTACGACAAGGGCCGCGACGGCTTCCTGCTCGCCGAGGGTGCGGGGCTGGTCGTGCTCGAGGCCGAGGAGCACGCCCGGGCGCGCGGCGCGCGGGTGCATGCCGAGCTGGCGGGCGCGGGCTGCTCCGCGGACGCCCACCACATCGCCGCACCGGAGCCGGAGGGCGCCGGCGCCTCGCGGGCGATGGTCGAGGCGGTCGCCTCCGCCGGGCTGACGGGCAGCGACCTGTGCCACGTCAACGCCCACGCCACCTCCACCCCGGTCGGTGACCTGGCGGAGTCGCGCGCCATCCGCCGTGCCTTCGCCGACGCCACGGACGGCATGTGCGTCTCGGCGACCAAGTCGATGACGGGTCACCTGCTCGGGGCCGCCGGTGCGCTCGAGGCCATCCTGACGGTCCTGTCGATCCGCGACCGCGTGGCCCCGGCCACCATCAACGTCGAGGACTTCGACGAGGCGGTCCGGCTGGACGTGGTCCGGGGCGAGCACCGCACCCTGCCGGCCGGGGACGTCGCGGCGCTCAACAACTCCTTCGGCTTCGGCGGCCACAACGTCGCGCTGGTGGTGCGGTCCGCCTGACCGCACGCGCAGGCCTGGTCCTTCCCCACCCGAGGAAGGACCAGGCCTGCGGCATACCTGGGGGGTCGGCGCCGGTGCACACCGCCGGCGCCGAGACCGCGATCAGCCCACCTTGTGCAGCCAGCGCACCGGAGCCCCCTCGCCACCCTCGCGATACTCCTCCAGCTCCCGGTCCCAAGGCTCGCCGAGCAGCTGGTCCATGATCTCGGCGAACACCCGAGGGTCGCCCTGGGCCTGGGCGACGGCATGCCGGAGCCGGTCCTCGTTGACCACCGTGTCGCCGCTCGCGGAGATCCACGTGTGGTGGAGGCCGAGCTCGGGGGTGTGCGACCACCGGGAGCCGTCGCAGCCGGGGCTGGGCTCCTCGGTGATCTCGTAGCGCAAGGACTCCCAGCCACGGAGCGCGCTCGCCAGAGCGGCGCCCGTGCCGGCGGGTCCGACCCAGTTGACCTCCGCGCGCATCAGGCGGCGCTCGGCGGGTTGGATCGTCCAGTCCAGCGAGACCGGGGTGCCGAGGACACCCTGGAGAGCCCACTCGACATGCGGGCATGACGCGGTCGAGGCGCTGTGGACGAACACAACACCTCTGGTGTGGGCGGCGACGTCGCCACCACGCTGCAGTGCGGCTGCACGAGACATCCGGGACCTCCTGTGTGCGAGGGACGTCTTCCCCAACGACCTCGACCAGGACCGGTCATGCAATCACTCTGCGTCGCCAACTATGCCGCATGGGGGGTGGTGTTGACCACCCCCGCGAGCGCGACACGCGGCGTCGTCACGAGCATTCCGCGCCGATCCGACTCAGGCGATGCCGAGCGGTGAACCCGGGGTGAATCCCGGGAAGATCGTCGCCAGCCCGTCCCGGTTGAGCAGTCGCGAGGAGATCAGCTCGGACAATACCTGGCGGTAGTCCGTGGTGATCGGCACGTCCCCCTGCACCAGGTTGGTGTCGGTCAGGGGCGGTATCGAGCCGTACACCTTCCCGCCGTTGATCCCCCCGCCGGCGACGAACATCACGTTGCCGTGGCCGTGGTCGACCCCTTGGTCCCCGTTCTCCCGGACGCGGCGACCGAACTCACTCATCGTCACCACGGTGGTGCGCTGCCACAGGTCCCCCAGCTCGGTGCGCAGCACGTCCAGCCCGCGGTCGAGGTCGTTGGCACGCCTCCAGATCCAGGCCTGCGCATCGGTGGCGACGCCGAGACCGCGGTGCATGTCCCAGTCGTCGTTGTCGATGCAGGCCACCTCGAGCCCGCGCCCGGACCGGGCCACCGACGCGATATCCCGCATCCCGTCGAAGAACGCCGAGGAGTACCCGTCCGCCGCCTTGGGACGGTTGGCGGCAGCGCTGCGCAGGTCCGACAGACGGGCCACCGAGCCGAGCGTGGCTGCTGCGGTCGCCGCGGCCTCCCCCCCGGCCCGGCGGTAGAACCCGTCGATGATCGAGGTGATGCGCGGCGCCGTGACCCCGTCGGTGCTGTAGGTCGGGTGCAGACCGAAGGACGCCAGCTGGGCGATGGCCGTGGTCTCGAAGTCGGGGCTCGACAAGGACATCGCCACCTGGCTGCCGCGGGTGATCGCCCTGACCGTCCCCTGCAGGCCCCCGGTCGTCGCCAGGTGGCGCCCGAGCCAGCCCGAGCGCATGTTGGCGGGGGCCGCCCACTCCATGGAGTGCATGTCCTCGAAGTGGGAGCGGGTGACGGCCGGGTTGCCCGCCCCGACCACGACGGCGAGCTGGCCGGCGTCGTACATCGCCTTGGCCCGGGGCATCGCCGGGTTGAGGCCGTATCGCCCGTCGAGCGCCAGGGCCGCCTCCGGCCTGATGCCGATGCCCGGGCGGTTGGCGAGGTACTGCGCGTCGGCCAGCGGCGGGACCAGGGACAGTCCGTCGGCGCCGCCGCGCAGGAAGACGACGACGAGCAGGTCGCGGGAGGTCGCCGTGGCGCCGAAGGCATAGCGAGGAGCCGTGGACTCGGCCAGCAGCGCACCGACACCGAGGGCGGCGCCCTGCAGCACCGAGCGGCGCCGCACCGAGCCGCGCCACCCGCACCGCTCGGCGATCTCGTCGGCGTCGGGCTCGGGGCGGACCCGGGCGACGTGGGCCGCGGCGGCCTGCGGACTCATCACCCGAGGCCCGTCCGGCGTCCGGACGACCAGGTGGTTGCGGGCCTCGTCATGGTGGTGCATCGGGGTGACGAGGTCCTCGTGCAGCAGCGGCGAGAAGGGGTCTGGGAGGGTCATGTCTGCTCCGGTAGGGCGAAGGGCGGGGCGCCGGGTCGGGGGGTGGGTGCGGCTCAGCGCAGGAAGGCGTACGGGCTGGCGAAGACGAGCCGGACCGCCTCGGGCAGCCACCAGCGGACGGCGTCGTCGCTGAGCGTGTCGGTGGGGGTGGCCGCTCGCGCCCCGTAGCTGCACAGCCACGAGGCGATGGGGGCGACGTCCTCCTCGCGCCAGGTGTAGCCCGTCAGGGCGGTGGCGATCCGACGGGCCGTGTCCAGGGCGCTGTCGCCGGCCTTGACCCCGAGGACCAGGTCCCAGCGGGGACGGGTGTCACCGCTGGTCTGGTCCACCTGGTTCGGGTACGTCGGCCCGTCGCCCCAGCCCCAGGCCAGGGCGTGGCTGAGGTTCCACGAGGCCAGGCTCGCGCCGGTGGTGCGCCAGGCAGCCGCGGTGTCCGGATAGCCGTCGACGCGGGGCCAGTCGCGGGGCGCGTGGCCCGCCTCGTACATCACCCAGAAGTAGCCGCTCATCGCCCAGGGGTTGGCGGTGATGGGCTCGGCGGGGGTGTAGCCGGTCGGCCTGCCGGCCCGGGCGAGGGTGGCGGCCAGCTCGCCGGGGCGGGTCCACTTGGCCCCGACGGAGGCCCAGAACTCCGCGTGGTTGAACAGTCGTCGCAGCACCGGGACGATCGCGGTGTCCGAGGCCAGGTAGGTCGAGGCCAGCGCCTGGACCAGCGCGTCCGAGGGGGTGTCCGAGACGAACCGCGTGGCGATCCGCCGAGCGATCCGGGTCGCGGTCGCCGGGTGCCGAGCCAGGTAGTCGGTGTAGGCGCGGACCAGCGCCGGGCCTCCCTCCGGCGTGGCGTTGGCGTGGCTGAACCCCATCACCCGCACCGGACCCACGTGGTGCGCCCAGGCGGCGTACGTGAGCGCGAAGGTGTTCCAGTCGATCGTCTGCCCGGTCAGGATCAAGGCCGACTGCCGCACGTCCGTCTCGGTGAAGCTCCCCACCCCGACGGAGTACAGCTCGAGGATCTCCCGGCCGAGGTTCTCGTTGGGGTTGTCCTTGGAGCTCACGTCGTTGTCCAGCAGGCGGAGCAGGGCCGGATGGGTCGCCGCGGCGTGCAGCAGGTCGGCGTAGCGGCCGAAGGCGTGCTGACGCAGCACCACCCGGTCGAACTCCAGCAGGAAGGCGTCCCCCTTGCTGCGATAGGGGACGTAGATCAGGTCCCCGAACATCTGGACGACGTTCTCCCACAGCACCTTCGTGCTCAACAGCTGCCTGACGGCGGTCGCGTGCGCCATCACCGGGGCGCCTCGGAAGATCTGGTTACCGGTCTGGCCCGCCAGCTGGAGGGTCGTGAGCGGCAGCCAGGGGAAGTGCTGCGAGGCGAGCTGGTCCCAGACGGGGTCGGCGAGCGTGGTCGGGGCGAGCTGCTGATCCAGCCAGGTGCGGGTGCCGAGCCGCTGGATGTCCGCCGCGATCGCGGCGGTGGGGGCGAGCGCGCACCGCCGAGCCAGGTGCCAGGCCGCCGTGGTGCGCAGCGGCAGCGACGCCGCGTGGACGGATGTGGCGACCGCGGGCACGGTGTGGGTCAGGCGGGCGCTGGGGGTGGCGGTGCGGGTCGTGCCCGCGGTGCGCGGAGCCGCCGTCACCGCGCCCGGGCGGGGCGGGGTGGGCACGGCAGGGTGCTGGGCGGTGACGGGCGCGAAGCGGGGTGCAGTCATGGGGCCAGACCTTCACTGTCGATTCAGTATCTCGACAGTGTGTGGTCAACCTTCGCCCGCTTCGAGGGGTCCCAGGACTGTTCAGGGGAACCTGGACCCGGATTCCATCGCCCAGCGTAACGACCTCTTGTGGGATCCCGTCCCAGGCCCGTTCCCCGGCGCGTGCGGACGTCCGACGAGGCTGCCCGGGGCCGTGGGCGGTAGGCTGACCCACCGGCGCCCCGGCGCCGCGGGACGGTAGCTCAGTCGGTCAGAGCAGCGGACTCATAATCCGTCGGTCCTGGGTTCAAGCCCCAGCCGTCCTACCGCTTCTCCGCTCAGGCGGCGCCCCGCCCCGCCGTCAGACGCGGGCGTGCCGCGCACGGAAGAACAGGTACACCCCGAAGGCGGCGAACCCGAGGGCCATCAGCACCGTCAGGAGCCGGCCGAAGAGCTGCTCCAGCACGAACCTGAAGGCGGCGTCCAGCCCGTTGGACTTGGCCACCGAGTTGTCGAGTGCCCCGAGCGCGAAGAGCAGGCCCACCACCATCAGCGCCGCCCCGCGGGTCGGGTAGCCGATCTGCCCGGCGCGCACCGCCACCGGGCCCGGGTCCTCGGCCAGGTCGCGCAGGAACGTCTTCCTGACCCCCTTGACGACGTGATACCCCCCGATCCCGACGATCGTCAAGCCGACCAGGGACACCAGGAACCGCCCGCCGAAGCCCGCCATCAGAGTCCGGGTCAGGTCCTGGGTCGTGCGGCCGCCCGAGGAGCCGTGCCCCCGCGCGAAGCCGAAGCAGGAGAACGCCAGGACGGCGAAGACCACGGCCTTGGCGGCGTCCTTGGCCCGGTCCTTCCACTCGGCATACACACCGGGGACCAGCACCTCGGTGAGCTGCCACAGCGCCAGGCCGGCAAAACCGACGACCCCGAGCCACAGGGCGATCAGGCCCGGGGCGGACGACGCGAGCGTGGCGAACGCGCCGGACTGGTCGGCCTGACCGGTGGGCCTGAGCATGGCGAGCTGCAGGCAGATCCAGGCGATCACCAGGTGGAGCAACCCGTTGACGGCATACCCGACCCGCGCCGCGAGCTCCAACGCCGGGTGGTCCCCCGCCTGCTGGGCGATCCCCTCGACCCGGTCCCCCAGATCACCGTCACCGGCCTCGACCCCGCGCGAACGTCCGTTGTCCATGCGGACATGATGCACGCTGTGGACGGCGCGCGGGGCAGGTCCCCTCGGACAGGCGGCCGCCGCTGCCCGGCGTGATCGCGGACGGCGGATACGGTAGGCACGGGAGCGAGGAGAACAGGCATGAGCAGCAGCGGGACGCACCGGCGGGCGACCATGCTCGCGGCACTGGGTGCGGTCGCGGCCCTGCTCGGCGGGTGCGCCCGGCCGGAGCCGTCGGTGGGCGTGTCCTACGACCGTCCCGGCCTGGGCGTCCGGGCGACCTACGACCTGTCCGGTTTCGACTACGTCCTGGCCCGCGACCTCGCGGCCCGCCTCGGGCACCCCGGCCCCAAGGACCTGGCCTACGTCGCGGTGCCGGAGCGACGGGTGACCCCGCAGTCACCGGACCTGCCGTACGACGTCCTCGTCGCGGCCTATCCCGTCACCCCCGCCCTGCGCGCCCGCACCGACCTGGTAGGTCCCTACCTGCGCGGGCGCCAGGAGGTCGCGGTGCGCGCGTCCGACCAGGACACCACCACCGCGGCCTCGCTCTCGGGGCGTACGGTCTGCGCCGTCCTCGGCAGCGAGCTGGGCCGCACCTCCCCGCGGACCTTCCCCGGGGCGCACATCACCTACCGCGAGACGGTCTCCACGTGCCTCACCGAGCTGCGCCACGGCCAGGTCGACGCGGTCACCGACGAGGGCCTGGCCCTGCGCGGCTACGTCGCCAACGCCCCGTTCCGGGGCTCCGTCAAGGTCGTCGACCTGCGGCTGCCCTCGATCGACTACTACATCGCCGTGTCCCGGCGGATCCCCGGCCTGTGCGGCTCGATCCGGGACGCGCTGCAGTCCGCGGTGCGGGACGGGAGCTGGTCCCGGGTGTATGCCGAGCAGCTGGTGCGCACCGGCGTCGTCGGGAGCGTCCCCGCACCACCCGCGACGATCACCGGCTGCGACGGCTGATCCGGCCGACGCCGCACCAGGCCGAGCACGGGGACGCGCCGAGGTGTGCTGCCGAGGCGGGCCAGGTGCTGGTGCCGGGCTCCTTCCCATCACGCGAAAAGGTCCTGACCTTGCTGGTCAGGACCTTGCTGCTCCCCCGATTGGACTCGAACCAATAACCTGCCGGTTAACAGCCGGCTGCTCTGCCAATTGAGCTACAGGGGAATGCGCCGCGTCCGGCGCGAATGAGACTGTAGCAGCATCGGCGCCGCGACACCGAATCCACCGTCACCCCGGCGTCGCCCGCCGTTCACGCCTCGGGCAGACCGCCCGGCTGCGGCGGGAGGCCCACGGCGTCGCACAGCTGCCCGGTCATCCGCTCCCGCGCCGCCCGGACGGCCGGGTCGTCGGGCCGGGCTCCCCCGGCATACAGGGTCTGGACCAGCAGCTCGCGGGTGGCCAGGTCCTGGCGGATCACCACGCGCACCCGTCCCCCGCCCACGGTCGTGTCGTCGTGCGCCACCACGCTCGCCTGCACCCGCTCGCGCAAGGCCTGCAGCGCCCGCGCGTCCGGCTCGGCGACGGGCAGGCGCCAGGGATCGTCCCCGTCGACCCAGGACACCCGCAGGGCCGAGTCGTCGCGGGACCACCCGGCGCCGTCGACCAGGTGCCAGGGGCGCAGCACCGCGGTCCCGGCATCGGGCAGCAGCGCCAGGTGCCAGGTGGTGACCAGCAGCCGGGACTGCAGCGCCGGCAGGGCCAGCTCGCTCAGCAGGTCGTCACCCCGGCGCAGGTCGAGGCGCTCGCGGTCGTCGGACGTCAGGGTGGGACGGGTGCGGCGCAGCAGCGGGCGCATCAGCTCAGCTCCGATCGGAGGGCCGCGAGCTCGCGCTGCAGGCCCTGCAGACGTATGCCGAGGGCGCGTGCCTCCTCGGCCTGGGTGGGGTCCATCCGCTGCAGCGCGCTGATGGCGTCGGCGATCCGGCGGCGCAGGCTGACCTCGCGGACCCGCAGGATCAGCTCGTCGGCATACCTCCTGGAGGGGGCACCGGTCTGCGGGTCCAGGCGGCTCGGGATGGGCGCGACGGCGAGCTCGGTCACCAGCGGGCGCACCTGCTCGTCGACGTGCTCGGCGACGGCGGAGGTCCAGGCCTGGCCGGAGCCGGCGGCAGCGGTCGCCAGACCGCCGGCGGCCTTGAGGCCGGCGACGACCAGCTGGTAGGCGGGCGCCACCATCGCCTCCGGCTCGAGCGCGTCGACGGCGGCGGCGTCGAACAGGCCGGGGTGCTGCAGCAGGCACTGCAGCAGCTGCTGCTCGGCCGCGACGACCGGGTCGCGCAGGTCCGGCGGCGGCACGGCGGTGTCGCTCGGCCCGGTGGGGTCCTGAGGTTCGCGGCGGGTGGGCTCGGCGGGCACCTGGGCGGCGGCCGTCCCTGCGATCGACACCTCGTGGGCGACCTGCTCGACGGGCAGCCCGATCCAGCCGGCGACGGTGCGGATGTACTCCGGGCGCAGGCCCTGGTCCCGGATGCTCGCGATGATCGGGGCCGCGGTGCGGGTCGCCATGACCCGACCCTCGGCGGTGCCGAGGTCGAAGCGGGCGATGGTCGTCCGCACCGCGAACTCGAACATCGGCACCGCGTCCTCGACCAGGTGGCGCACCGCCTCGTCGCCCCCGGACTGACGCAGCTCGTTGGGGTCCTGCCCCGCGTCGGCGACGGCCACGAAGGACTGGGAGGCCCACCGCTGGTCCTCGCCGAAGGCTCGCATGGCGGCCTTCTGGCCGGCGGCGTCCCCGTCGAAGGTGAAGATCACCTTGGCCGGCGACTGTCCGGCCTCGTCGCGCAGGATCCGGCGCAGCGTCTTGATGTGGTCGACGCCGAAGGACGTCCCGCAGGTCGCGACGGCGGTCTGGATGCCCGCCAGGTGGCAGGCCATCACGTCGGTGTAGCCCTCGACCACGACGGCCTGCCGGTCCCGCGCCATCGCCCGCTTGGCGAGGTCGAGACCGTAGAGCACCTGGGTCTTCTTGTAGATCGGGGTCTCCGCGGTGTTGAGGTACTTCGCCTCGATCCGGTCGTCGTCGAAGATCCGGCGGGCCCCGAAGCCCACGGTGTCCCCGGTGACGTCCCGGATCGGCCACACCACGCGCCCGCGGAAGCGGTCGTAGGGGCCCCGGCGGCCCTCGACCGCGAGCCCGGAGGTGACGATCTCCTCGTCGGTGAAGCCCTTGGACCGCAGGTGGCCGACCACCGCCTCCCCCGCGCGCGGCGCGTAGCCCACGCCGAAGATCCCGCAGTCCTTGCTCCCGAACCCCTTGGCCCGCAGGAAGTCCCGTCCCGGGCGAGCCTCGGGCAAGGAGAGCAGGGCCTCGGCATACAGCTCGGCCGCGACGCGGTTGGCCTCGACGAGCCGCTGGCGCCTGCCCGCCGGCTCACGCTGGGGAGCCTGCCCGTCCTCGTAGCGCAGCTGCACCCCCACCTGCCCGGCCAGCCGCTCGACCGCCTCGACGAAGGTCAGGTGGTCGACCTCCTGCACGAACCTGATGACGTCGCCGCCGACGCCGCAGCCGAAGCAGTGGTAGGCCCCTACCCCGGGGCGCACGGTGAACGACGGGGTCTTCTCGTCGTGGAAGGGGCACAGTCCCTTGAGCGAGCCCGGGCCGGCGCTGCGCAGCGAGACGTGCTCGCGCACCACGTCCTCGATCGAGGCTCGCTCCTTGACCAGCGCGACGTCCTCGGCCTTGATCAGCGCCACCGGCACCTCCCCTCGTCGCGGCCGAGTCTAGGACGTGTGCCGGGAAGGTCCCGCCCGCCGCACCGCCCGCCCCTGCCCGGCGCCGACCGACGCCCGGACCATGGCACGCTCAGCACCACGCCGCGTGCAGCGCCACCGCCCGGGCGTCGGTGAGGGAGGCGACCTGGTCCACCACGACGCGCAGCCGCTCCCCGTCGTCCCGGGCCGCGAGGTGGTCGGCCCACAGCTCCCGGTCGAGGCGCCCCTCGGGGTCCTGCTGGTAGGCCCGGACCAGCCCGTGCACGATCTCGCGCTCCTCGGCCATCAGGTCCACGCGGGCCCGGGTCGCCATCACGAAGTGAGCCGCCACCGCCTTGAGCACCGCGACCTCGGCGCGCACGTCCTCGGGGACCACCAGGCTCGCGGCGTAGCGCGTCAGCAGGCCGTCGCCGTAGCGCTGCCGGGTCGCCCGCTCGGCGGCTCCGGCGAAACGACCGACCAGGCGGGAGGTGAGGTCCTTGAGCCGGGCGAGGTCGCGCCGCGAGCCGCCGTCGAAGCTCGCGGGCACCAGGTGCGGCGTGACCAGCCGCCAGTAGGCCGACTCCAGCACGCCCGTCCTCAGGTCGGGGGCGTAGCGCTCGCGGGCGATCGGCAGCACCTGTCCCACGGCCTCCCCGGTGTGCAGCTCACGCACGTCCAGACCGCCCGACGCGATCGCGTCCTCCACGTCGTGGACGGAGTAGGCCACGTCGTCGGCCCAGTCCATCGTCTGCGCCTCCAGACAGCGACGGCCCGCGGGCGCGCCCTCGCGCACCCAGGCGAAGGCGTCCAGGTCGTCGGCGTAGACCCCGAACTTGCGGGTGGTAGCGGGATCGCCGCCGCGTGCCCAGGGATACTTCGTGGCCGCGTCCAGGCTGGCCCGGGTGAGGTTGAGGCCCGCCGACCGCTCGGTCCCGGGGTGGAAACGCTTGGCCTCCAGGCGCACCAGGAGTCGGAAGGTCTGGGCGTTGCCCTCGAAGCCCCCGACGTCCGCGGCGATCTCGTCGAGCGCGCTCTCGCCGTTGTGCCCGAAGGGTGGGTGCCCGAGGTCGTGCGCCAGGCAGGCGGTGTCGACCACGTCGGCGTTGCAGCCCAGCGCTCCGCCGAGCTCGCGCCCGATCTGGGCGACCTCCAGGGAGTGGGTCAGCCGGTTGCGCACGAAGTCGCTGCTGCCCGGCCGCACCACCTGGGTCTTGGCGGACAGCCGCCGCAGCGAGGCCGAGTGCACGAGCCGGGCCCGGTCGCGCGCGAAGTCGTCGCGGTCCCCGGACTTCTGGGCCGGGTCCTCGCGGACCCACCGGTGCCGGTCGCGGTCGGCATACCCGTCGCTGATCATCCCTGGCCCCTCGTCGCGCTCACGGTGCCTCTCCCCTCGTCTCGTGCGGACCCTAGCCAGGGGCTCTGACAGACCCCCTGGCTAGGGTGGAGCCATGACCGAGCCGGCTCACCCCCCGCTGATCACCGCCCCCGAGCTCGACCAGGCGCTGCACGCCCCCGAGGGCCACCGCCCCGTGGTGCTGGACGTGCGCTACCAGCTGGGCCGCACGGACGGACCCGAGCAGTTCCGCGCGGGCCACGTCCCCGGCGCGGCCTACCTCTGCCTGGACGACGTGCTCGCCGACCCGCACGTGCCCGGCGTGACCGGGCGCCACCCGCTGCCGAGCCGCGACCGGTTGCAGGCCGGCCTGCGCGCCGCCGGCGTCCGCGCCGACGCAACGGTCGTGGTCTACGACGACTGGCGCTCCATCGCCGCCGCGCGCGCCTGGTGGCTGCTGCGGCACGCGGGCCACCCCGCGGTGAGCGTCCTCGACGGCGGCTGGCGGGCCTGGCAGGACGCCGGGCTGCCCGTCGAGACCGGTGAGGTGACCCCGGAGCCGGGCGACGTCACGGTCGGCGAGCCGGCGCTGACCGTCGTCGACGCCGAGGGCGCGCGGCGGTATGCCGAGAGCGCGACCCTGCTGGACGCGCGCCCGGCCAACCGCTTCCGGGGCGAGGACGAGACCGTCGACCCCGTCGCGGGCCACGTCCCGGGCGCGCTGTCGCTGCCCGCGCTGGAGCTCGTCGACGAGGACGGCCGGTTCCTGCCGCGCGAGGAGCTGCTCGCGGCCTTCCACCGGCGCGACGTCCACGAGGGCGGCACCACCGCGGTCTACTGCGGGTCCGGGGTCCAGGCCTGCCACGTGGCGCTGGCCGCGGCCGCGGTGGGCATCTCGGACGATCTCGCGGTGTATGCCGGTTCGTGGTCGGACTACATCACCGACCCGAGCCGCCCGGTGGCGACCGGCGCGTGATCCCGGCGAGCCGCGGTCGGCTCGACGTCAGCGGGGGCTGCCCCGTGGTCTCAGCCCCCGCTGACGTCGAGCTCGGCCTCGGCGACCAGGCGCTGCTGCTGCTCGTCCAGCTCCGGCGAGTCCAGCCACCCGTCCGGCAGGGCGACCCGCCTGGGTGATCCCGCCCGCCCGCGCGGTCCCTCGGCGGCCGCGCCCGGCCAGGGTTGGATGGCATCCAGGGTGGCGACGAGCTCGTCGAGCGCGGCCAGGGAGTCGACCAGGGCGAGCCGGTGGCGCACGTCGTGCCCGGCGGGGAAACCCTTGAGGTACCACGCGACGTGCTTGCGGATGTCGCGGCAGGCCTTGCCCTCGTCGCCGTAGAACTCCGCCAGATAGCTCGCGTGCCGCCGCATCGTCACCCCCACCTCGCCGAGGGTCGGCGTCGCGCGATAGGTCACGCCCGCGAAGGCCGCCGCGAGGTCGGCGAACAGCCACGGCCGCCCCAGGCAGCCCCGGCCGACGACCACGCCGTCGCAGCCGGTCTCGCGGACCATCCGCACGGCGTCCTCGGCCGACCAGATGTCGCCGTTGCCGAGGACCGGGATGGTGGTGACGTGCTCCTTGAGCCGGGCGATGGTGGACCAGTCGGCCTGGCCGGAGTAGTGCTGGTCGGCGGTGCGGCCGTGCAGCGCGACGGCGGCGGCGCCCTCCTGCTCGGCGATCCGGCCGGCGGCCAGGTAGGTCGTGTGGTCCGCGTCGATGCCCACCCGCATCTTGACGGTGACCGGGATGTCGTGCGGCGCGGCCTCGCGCACCGCGGCGCGCACGATCGCCCGGAACCACTCGGACTTCCAGGGCAGCGCCGCGCCGCCGCCCTTGCGGGTGACCTTGGGCACCGGGCAGCCGAAGTTCATGTCGATGTGGTCGGCGCGGTCCTCGGTGGCGATGATCCGGGCGGCCTGGCCGACGGTGACCGGGTCGACGCCATACAGCTGGATCGCCCGCGGGGCCTCCCCCTCGTCCATCTCGATGAGCTTCATCGTCAGCGGGACGCGCTCGACGAGCGCGCGGGTGGTGATCATCTCCGAGACGAAGAGCTGGGTCGCGCCCGCGGCACCGGCGGCCGCGAGCCCGACGGCGCCGTGCTCGCGGCACAGCCGGCGGAAGGCGCGGTTGGTGATCCCGGCCATGGGGGCCAGGACGACGGGCGACTCGTAGGCGTGACGGCCGATCTGCAGCGGCGGGAGGACAGCGCTCATAGGCCGTCCATCATCTCAGGTGCTCAGGGGGTCGCAGGCGCGGTATGCCGAGGGCACGACGCACGGCCCCGGCGGTCCACGCGCCAAGCAGGGCGCCGACGACCACGTCGCTCGGGTGGTGCATCCCGCGGTAGACGCGGCTGACGCCGACCAAGACGGGCAGGCCACACCGGACGACGTGACCGAGCTCGCGGGAGCCGGGCACGTCGCGGCGGGCGAGGGCGTGGGCGACGGTCAGGTGCATCGCCGTCGTGGCGCCCGTGTGCCCGGAGGGATAGCTTGGCGTCGGCGCCGGCCGGTCCAGCCAGGGCACGTCCGGCCGCGCCCGACCGACGACGTGCGCGGCCGCGACGAAGCAGGCGGTCTCCACGCCGATCGCCGCGAGCGGGGCCGCCGCCTCGCGCCAGGAACCCGTCTCGCGCCGCAGCCAGGCGCCGAACACGATCGCCATGGCGATGGTGCAGGGGGTGTCGGCGTAGGTCGAGGGGACCCAGGTGGCCCGGTCCAGGGCGGGCGTGCGGTGGGCGACGCACCAGCGGTTGAGGGCGTCCTCCTGCGGCCAGCCGCCGAGCGGTCCCTGGACGACCCGGCCGGAGGCGGCGATCACCGCGGTGACCGCCGCTCCGGGGAGCACGACGTGACGGACCCAGGGCTGCAGCGGCGCGAGGTTCACGCCCTGGACCCTAGCCCTGGCCGGCGTGCCCGGCCAGCAGCTGCTCGAAGGGCGTGACCGGCGCGAGCGTGACCCCCGAGGAGCGAGGTGCGGGTCGGTCCTGCTCGCGCTCGGCGAAGCCCGCGACCGAGCCGGACTCGGCGACCACGAGGGCGGCGAGCTCGGAGGCGGCCCGCCGGACCCGACGAGCCAGGTCGGCACCGGCGTCGCCACCGAAGTCCTCGGTCGCGACGAAGACCCCCCGTCGGCACCACGATCAGACCGTCCGCCGCGGAGACCGTCTCCCGGGCGGCGTCCAGGGCGGGCGTGGACATCCCGGTGGTCATCAGGCGGGCGAGGTCGACCGCCAGCTCGCGCACCTCGACGACCTGGACCTCGGCGGCCTCGCCGCGGGCGCTCACCTGCGCCTGCACGGCCGCGGCGAGCTGGTCGGCGAGCAGCCGGGTGGACGAGGGGGTGGACAGTCCTGCGGTGACGACGGCGGTCCTTCTCGTCATACGGTCTGCTCCTCCCGGGTGCGCGCGTTGACCACCTGGTGGTGGGGCGGCTGCGGGCCGGCCGCGACCAGGGACTCGTGGGTGGGCGGCTCGCTCGGGACGCGCGCGGGACGACGGCGGTCCATCTCGGCGCGCAGCACCGGCGCGACCTCCCGCCCGAGGATCTCGACCTGCTCGAGCACGACCTCCAGGGGCAGCCCGGCGTGGTCCATCAGGAAGAGCTGGCGCTGGTAGTGGCCGGCGTAGTCCACCGAGGCGAGGGTGCGCTCGATCACCTGCTCCGGGGTGCCGACGACCAGGGGCGTGGTGGCGGTGAACTCCTCCAGGGAGGGGCCGTGGCCGTAGACCGGCGCGACGTCGAAGTAGGGCCGGAACCTGCGCCGGGCCGCGGCCTCGGTCCCGGCCATGAAGGCCTGGCCGCCGAGCCCCACGATCGCCTGGTCGGCCGAGCCGTGGCCGTGGTGCTCGAAGCGCTGCCGGTAGAGCGCCACCATCTGGGCGGTGTGCTCCGGGTCCCAGAAGATGTGGTTGTGGAAGAAGCCGTCGCCGTAGTACGCCGTCTGCTCGGCGATCTCGGGGCTGCGGATCGACCCGTGCCAGACGAAGGGCGGGGTGCCGTCCAACGGGGCCGGCGTCGAGGTGTAGCCGTGCAGCGGGGTCCGGAACTTCCCCTGCCAGTCGACGACCGGCTCCCGCCACAGCCGCCGCAGCAGGTGATAGCTCTCGACCGCCAGCGGGATCCCCTGGCGGATGTCCTTGCCGGACCACGGGTAGACCGGGCCGGTGTTGCCACGCCCCGTCATCAGATCCACCCGCCCGCCGGCCAGGTGCTGCAGGAAGGCGCAGTCCTCGGCGATCTTCACCGGATCGTTGGTGGTGATCAACGTGGTCGAGGTGGACAGCCGCAGCCGCTCGGTGCGGGCGGCGATGAACGCCAGGTGGGTCGTCGGGCTGGACGGCACGAACGGCGGGTTGTGGTGCTCGCCCGTGGCGAAGACGTCCAGCCCCACCTCCTCGACCTTGAGCGCGATCTGCGTCATCGCGTCGCTGCGCTCGTGCTCGCTCGGGATGTGTCCGGTCAGCGGGTCACGGGTCACGTCGCCAACGGTGAAGATGCCGATCTGCACGGTGGCCTCCTGACTAGTTAATTGAATCTTCAACTAGTCTGGCGCGCGGGCACTCGGAGGCATTCCCCCCGTCAGGATCGACCCCACCCGGATGCCCGATCGGCCCGCCCCGCGGGTGCAGGACAGGCCGATCGAGAGGTGTGTCGTCAGCCGGCGCGCACGACCCGGACGCTCGCCGGCTGCACCCGGGGGGCGGGCACCTCGACCACGGGCGTCTGCAGTTCGTCCATGAGCCGCTGCGTGGCGAGGGCGATCTGGAGCACCGTCGCCTCGAAGACCTCGCGGTGCTCGGCCGGCGGACGCGCGGCCCCGCTGACCACCCGCACGTACTGCAACGCTGCAGCACGGGCCTCGGGCGACGTGGAGTCGAGCTCCGCGTCGTGGAGGGCACGAAGTTGTCTGACCATGTGTCAAGACTGGCACAGGCATCACCACGAAAGGGTCGAATCCCACGAAAAAGTGTCAATCCGCCGGAACCGCCCGACCGGGCGCGGCGTCTGAGGCTGACCGTCCGGGCGCGACGCCACCCTCCCGGTAGGCTCGCGGGGTGTCCGATAAGCCCCCTGTCCTGCGCCGGTCCGTCGAGCGGGCGAGCGCGCCCGTCGCCCACGCCCTGGCGGGCCTGCCCTCCTGGGTCACGACCCTGGCCTGGGTCACGCTCCTGGTGCTCGCCGCGGTCGTGGGCGGACCCGTCGGCTGGGTGCTCCTCGGCCTGGCGGTCGCCTTCGTGGCCTGGCTGCTGTTCCTCGCCTGGCCCTATGCGTCCTTGAACGCCAAGCTGATTCGCGTGGCGGTGCTGCTGGTCGGGGTGGCGGTCGTGGTGGTGCGGCTGCTCCCCCGCTGACCACCGCAGGGGCTCGACCAGGGACTTCGTGATCTCGACACGTGACCCCGGAGGGCGTGGTCGGACCACCCAGGTCTACCCTGGGGGGAACCGAGCGGCACTCAGTGAGGAGTTCCCCATGTCCTTGCCGGCGTTGGACAACGCGGTCATCGCGGCCTACTTCCTGGTGATGATCGGGATCGGCGTCTGGTCGATGCGGATGGCCAACACCCGCGAGGACTACCTCGTCGCCGGGCGGCGGCTCTCCTTCCCGATGTTCTTCGCGTGCATGGCGGCGATGGCCGTCGGCGGCGCCGTCACGGTGGGCGGCACGGGCAAGGGCTACAAGGACGGCATCGCCGGCATGTGGGTCGGCGGCTCGCTCGGGATGGGCCTGATCCTGCTCGGGATGCTCATCAGCTCCAAGCTCAACCGCCTGCGCGCCCTGTCCATCAACGAGGTCATCGAGCGCAACTACGGCCCCACCGCGCGGGTCTTCGGCGCGGTGCTCACGATCATCTACACCGTGGCCCTGTCCGTCGTGCAGGTGGTCGCCATGGGGTCGATCCTGGCGGGCGTCCTCGGCATCGACACCCGGCTGGCGATGGTGTGCGCCGGCCTGGTCGTGGTCTTCTACACCTTCCTGGGCGGGATGTGGTCGGTGACCATGACCGACATCGTCCAGTTCGTCATCAAGACCCTCGGCATCATGCTGATCGCTCCGTTCTTCGTCCTGTCCGACTCCCGCGTGGGCGGACTCGGGGGTCTGATCGACAAGGTGCCCGCCTCGCACTGGGACCTGGGGTCCTACGGCTTCACCGGCACGTTGTACTGGATCCTGCTGTACGTGCCCGGCCTGGTCATCGGGCAGGACATCTGGCAGCGCGTCTTCACCGCCCGCAACGAGCGGATCGCGCGCACCGGCACCCTGGCGGCGGGCATCTACTCGATCCTGTACTCCTTCGCCGCCGTCCTGCTCGGCATGGCCGTCCTCGCGGCCGGCATCAAGGTCAGCAAGCCCGGGCTCGTCTTCGAGACCGGCGTGGTGAGCTTCCTGCCGACCGGCATCGCCGGGCTGCTGCTCGCGGCCGCGATGGCGGCCGCCATGTCGGTCGCGTCCGGCACCATCCTGGCGGCCTCCACGGTGGTCTACAACGACCTCTTCCTGCGCTTCGTCCGCGGCCAGAAGCACGCCGAGGTCGAGGAGGCCACCGTCGACGCGCAGGGGCGAACCCACGCCGCCCACGACGTGTGGATCAACCGCGCGATCGCCCTCGGCATCGGCGTCGTCATCATCGCCCTGGCCGTGGTCATCGAGGACATCTTCAAGGCGCTGGACCTGTCCTACGGATTCCTGTCGGGGTGCGTGTTCATCCCGGTCTTCGCCGCCTTCGTCCTCAAGCGGGTGAGCCCGCGGGCCGGGCTGGTGAGCCTGGCGCTCAGCTTCCTCGCCGTGTCGGCCACCATGATCTACGGCGCGACCAGCGGTGACCCGGACTTCTCCATCGGCGGCAACTACCCGATCATGATGGGCATGGCGGTCGGCCTGGTCAGCTATGTCGTGGTCCATCACCTGGACCACGACAAGATCGTCCCCAACGTCGACCCCGACCTCGCCGACGTCGAGGAGCTGCCCGCATGAGCCAGCCCGACCCGCAGCGGCTGCTGTCCTCGCGCTACCGCGGGGCCGCGTCCACCCCGATGAGCTCGGCGGTGGACCTGGCGAGCCGCTACGACGACGTCATCTCGTTCAGCCTCGGCGACCCCGACCTGACCACGGACGCGGGAGTCATCGACGCGGCGGCCGCCGACGCCAAGGCCGGCCACACGCACTACACCGACACCTACGGCGATCCCGAGCTGCGCGCCGCGGTCCAGCAGATGTATGCCGAGGAGTACGGCCACGAGCGGCCCCTGTCGGACCTGATGATCACCACGAGCGCCTGCCACGGCATGTGGCTCGCCCTGGAGTCGATCCTCGACGACGGCGACGAGGTCGTCATCCACGAGCCCTACTTCACGCCGTACCCGCACCAGATCCGGCTGGCCCGCGGGGTGCCGGTCGCCCTGCCGACCTACGCGCACGAGGACTGGCAGATCGCGCCGGACCGGCTCGAGGCCCGGATCACCCCGCGGACCCGCGCCGTGATCCTCAACTCCCCCACCAACCCCACGGGCGCGGTCTTCACCCGGGCGACCCTCGAGGCGGTCGCGCAGATCGCCCGCCGGCACGACCTGGTGGTCATCGCCGACGACATCTACCCGTTGTACTCCTACGACGAGCCGCACCTGCCGATCGTGACCCTGCCCGGCATGGCCGAGCGGACGATCGTGCTCGGCTCGTTCAGCAAGGACTACGTGATGACCGGGTGGCGCATCGGGTATGCCATCGCCCCGCCCGACGTGGTCCGCACCATGAAGGACGTCAACGAGAACGCCGTCTTCACCGCCCCCGCCATCTCCCAGCGCGCCGCGCTGCACGCCCTGCGACGGCGGCACGAGATCCAGCCGCCGATCAAGGCGCTGTACGCCGAGCGGATGGCCTACGCGTGGGAGCGGGTCCAGGCCACCCCGCACATGTCGGCGGTGCGCCCCCGCGGGTCGATCTACCTGTGGGTCGACGTGTCCGCCACCGGACTGCCGTGCGCCGAGGTGACCGCGCGGATGTTCGAGGAGGCGCACGTGCTGACGATCCCGGGCACGGCCTTCGGCGACTCCTGCGAGGGCTACCTGCGGCTGGCGATGACCGTGCCGGTGGAGCGCTGCGCCGAGGCCTTCGACCGGATCGGGCGGATGAGCATCTTCGGTGGGACCGGCGTCTGAGCCCGTCGGCCGTCCTCGGCGGCCGTGCCGTCAGGCCAGGTGGGACCGGTCGGTCAGCACGAGGGGGCCGTCGGGGGTGATCGCCACCGTGTGCTCGGCATGGGCGGTGCGGCTGCCGTCCGCGCTGCGCAGGGTCCAGCCGTCCGGGTCCTTGACCAGCCGGTCGGTGGTCGCCATCAGCCAGGGCTCGATGGCGACGACCAGCCCGGGACGCAGCACCAGGCCCCGGCCCGCCCGCCCGTCGTTGGGGACGTGCGGCTCGCCGTGCATGGTGCGACCCACCCCGTGCCCGCCGAACTGGGTGTTGACGGCATACCCGGCCTCCCGCGCGACCTGGCCGATCGTCGCGGACAGGTCACCGATCCGGTTGCCCACCTCGGCGACGTCGATGGCGGCCGCGAGCGCCCGCTCGCAGGTCTCGATCAGCCGAAGGTCCTGCGGGGCGGCCTGCCCCACCACGAAGGAGACGGCGCTGTCGGCGACCCAGCCGTCGACCTGCACGGCCAGGTCGAGGGAGACGAGGTCGCCGTCGCGCAGCCGGTAACGGTGCGGAAGGCCGTGCAGGACGGCGTCGTTGACGCTGGTGCAGATGTAGTGCCCGAAGGGCGAGCCGCCGAAGCTCGGGTGGTAGTCGACGTAGCAGGAGACCCCACCCCTCGCCTCGACGAGCTCACGCACCCGCGCGTCGACGTCGAGCAGGTCGGTGCCGACCGTCACCTCCGAGCGCAGGGTGTGCAGCACCTGCGCGACGAAGGCGCCGGCCGGGCGCATGGCCTGCACCTCGGCAGGGGTCTTGTACTCGATCACCGACCCACCATGGCAGAGACGGAGCGCGATCGCTCGATCACGCCCGGTCCGACCTCCGGAGCGAGTCGGCCGGCCCGCAGCGACGGGCAGCCTCAGTCGACCCCCAGCTCGATGGCGGCGTGGTCGAGGGACTCCACGTCCTCGTCCGGCTCGAGATAGGCGTGGTTGCGGGCGATCTGCTCGGCGCCACCGGGGGTGAGCTCGCCCATGAGGCGTCCCTGGGCGACCCCGAGCAGGCCCATCGCGGCATACTGCTCGAGCCTGGCGCGGGAGTCCGCGATGTCCAGGTTGCGCATCGTCAGCTGGCCGATCCGGTCCACGGGCCCGAACGCTGCCCCCTCGGTGCGCTCCATCGACAGCTTGTCCGGGTGGTAGGAGAAGCAGTCCCCGTCGGTGCGCAGGATCGAGTAGTCCTCGCCGCGGCGCAGCCGGACGGTGACCTCGCCGGACACCCCGGACCCGACCCACCGCTGCACCGACTCACGCAGCATCAGCGACTGCGGGTCGAGCCACCGGCCTTCGTACATCAGGCGGCCGAGGCGGCGCCCGAGCTCGTGGTAGGTCTCCAGGGTGTCCTCGTTGTGGATCGCGTTGAGCAGCCGCTCGTAGGCGATGTGGAGCAGCGCCATCCCGGGCGCCTCGTAGATCCCGCGCGACTTGGCCTCGATGACGCGGTTCTCGATCTGGTCGGACATCCCCAGCCCGTGACGCCCCCCGATCGCGTTGGCGGCGAGGACGAGATCGACGTCGCTGTCGAAGGTCTCGCCGTCGATGGCCACCGGGCGCCCGTGCCGGAAGGCCACCGTCACGTCCTCGGCGTCGATCTGCACCGCCGGGTCCCAGAACCTCACCCCCATGATCGGCTCGACCGACTCCAGCCCCACGTCCAGGTGCTCCAGGGTCTTGGCTTCGTGGGTCGCGCCCCAGATGTTGGCGTCGGTGGAGTAGGCCTTCTCCGTGGGGTCACGGTAGGGCAGGTCGCGGGCTCGCAGCCACTGCGACATCTCGTGCCGCCCGCCCAGCTCGTCGACGAACTCCGCGTCGAGCCAAGGCTTGTAGATCTTCAGCGCCGGGTTGGCGAGCAGCCCGTAGCGGTAGAACCGCTCGATGTCGTTGCCCTTGAAGGTCGACCCGTCGCCCCAGACGTTGACCTCGTCCTCGAGCATCGCCCGCACCAGCAGGGTGCCGGTCACGGCCCGACCGAGCGGGGTGGTGTTGAAGTAGTAGCGCCCCGCGGAGCGGATGTGGAAGGCGCCGCAGGTCAGAGCGGCCAACCCCTCCTCCACGAGCTGCGGTCGGCAGTCGACGAGGCGGGCGGCCTCGGCGCCGTAGGCCAGGGCGCGGCCGGGCACCCCGGCGATGTCGGGCTCGTCGGGCTGGCCGATGTCGGCGGTGTAGGTGAAGGGGATCGCACCCTTCTCGCGCATCCAGGCGACGGCGACCGAGGTGTCCAGTCCGCCGGAGAAGGCCAGTCCCACGCGCTGTCCGGCGGGGAGGGAGGTCAGAACCTTGGGCATAGGATCAGCATACAGATTTCTGCATGCCTATGCACATCGTGCGTATGCCGATCCACAGGTCGGCGCCCGCGGGAACCCTTGGGCCACCCCAGACTTGCCGATCAGGCCCCCTGGGTCTTGTCCACCGCCCCGCCATACCGCCGATCGCGCTCTGCATAGATCTGCACCGCGCGCCACAGGTCGCGGCGGTCGAAGTCGGGCCACAGGGTGTCCAGGAAGACCATCTCGGCATAGGCGCTCTGCCACAGCAGGAAGTTGCTCGTCCGCTGCTCCCCCGAGCTGCGCAGGAAGAGGTCCACGTCGGGCATGTCGGGATGGTCCAGGTGCCGGGCGATGGTGCGCTCGTCGATCCCCTTGCTGGACAGCCGCCCCTGCTCCACGAGCTCGGCGATGCGCCGCACGCTGTCGGCGATCTCGGCGCGCCCGCCGTAGTTGACGCAGAAGTACAGCGTGAGGACGGTGTTGTCGCGGGTGAGGTCCTGGGCGTGCTCGAGCTCCTTGACGACGCTCGACCACAGCCGCGGCCGGCGCCCCACCCAGCGCATCCGCACCCCCCACTCGGCGAGCTGGTCGCGGCGCCGGTGGATCACGTCACGGTTGAAGCCCATGAGGAAGCGCACCTCGTCCGGGCTGCGACGCCAGTTCTCGGTGGAGAAGGCATAGGCCGACAGGGTGGGGATGCCCATCTCGATCGCCCCGGCGACCACGTCGAGCAGGCTCGCCTCGCCCGCCTCGTGGCCCTTGGTGCGGGGCAGGCCACGCTGGTTGGCCCACCGGCCGTTGCCGTCCATCACCACGGCGACGTGTCGCGGCACCAGCGCCTGCGGTATGGCGGGCGGGCGCGCCCCGGACGGATGGGCGAAGGGGGCCTTGATCTCGCCTCGGTAGGGCTCGACCTGCGTGCGCCTGCGTGCCACGTGCTGCTCCTCGTCCTCGCTCGTCCCGTCGCGCCCGACCGTCGCCCGGGCCGCTGCGGGCCCATCATGCCCGCTGGACCAGCCGCAACGAACGCACACCCCGCTCCAGGTGCCACTGGACGAAGGCCGCGACCAGCCCGGCCCCCTCCCGGCGGTGGCGCACCTCGCTCGCGTCGGCGCGCCGCCAGTCGCCGTGCAGCAGCGCCGCCAGCAGCTCCATGGTCTGCGGCGACGGCGCCGCGGACCCCGGCGGCCGGCACTCGCGGCAGACCGCGCCGCCCGCCGCCAGGTTGAAGCCCCGGTGCGGCCCCTCGGCCCCGCAGCGGGCGCAGCCGTCGAAGCTCGGTTCCCACCCCGCCGTCGCCACCGCGCGCAGCAGGTAGGCGTCGAGCAGCAGTCCGTGGTCGTGCTCGCCGTTGGCCAGGCTGCGCAGCGCCCCCGCCAGGAGCAGGAACTGCTGCGGGTTGGCCTCGCCCTCGGTCGTCAGCTGGTCGGCGGTCTCCACCATGGCGCTCGCCGCGGTGTAGGCGTCGTAGTCGCGCATGATCGTCTCGGCATAGGCCCCGAGCGTCTCGACCTGGGTGACGGTGTCCAGCGAACGACCCTGGTAGAGCTGGACGTCCACCACCATGAAGGGCTCCAGGCGAGCCCCGAAGCGGGACTTCGTGCGCCGGACCCCCTTGGCCACGCCGCGGATCTTGCCGTGGCGCCGCGAGAGCATGGTGACGATCCGGTCCGCCTCACCCAGCTTGTGGGTGCGCAGGACGATCGCCTGATCCCGGTAGAGCGCCATCGCCCCATCGTCCCACCTCGCACCACCGCCCCTGCCCTCCCGCGCCGCGCCTCCCCCGCCGCCTCGGCTCGACCTGACCGGGGCCTGGCTCGTCGCCCGGATCGTCGAGGCGCGGACCCGTGGTCGCAGATAGCATCGAACACATGATCGGGATGCAGGGATCGCTGCTGGACCTCGGTGACGAGTGCGCTCCTGGGCCGCTCGCCGCGATCGCGCGCACCCCGCTCGCGCACGGCGCCTGGGTCGACCACCTGCCGGGGTGGCTGCAGGGCTCGCAGCAGCTCTTCGACCGGCTGGTCGAGGTGGTGCCCTGGCACGCCGAGCGACGGCAGATGTATGACGCGGAGGTGACCGTCCCCCGCCTGACCACGTACTACGGGACGGGTGAGCCGCTGCCCGATCCGACCCTGGTAGAGCTGCGGGACCGGCTCTCGCGGCACTACCTGCCCGAGCTGGGCGAGCCGCTGACCAGCGCGGGCCTGTGCCTCTATCGCGACGGCGCCGACTCGGTCGCCTGGCACGGCGACACCGTGGGACGCGGGTCGACCCAGGACACCGTCGTGGCGATCGTCTCGGTGGGGGCCGCCCGCACCCTGGCCCTGCGGCCCCGCGGCGGCGGGCCCACCGCGCACCGGTTCTCGCTCGGGCACGGCGACCTCGTGGTGATGGGCGGGTCCTGCCAGCGCACCTGGGAGCACGCCGTCCCCAAGACCTCCCAGGCGGTCGGGCCCCGGATCTCGATCCAGCTCCGGCCGCACGGGGTCCGCTGAGACGGGTCCGCCACCCGGAGGCCCACCGGGACGCAGCGCCATCGCGCATCCCGACCCGAGACACGACGAGCGACCGCGAATCACTGTGCGCAGACAGTGATCTCGGCAGGCGGATCATCTGGTGGCCACGACTTTCCTCCCGGCATACCTGTGAGTAGGGTCCCCCTATGACACGCCCGGCACCCCTTATCGCCCTGGGACTCGCCCTCGCCGCACCAGCCCTCCCGGCCGCGGCCGCCCCTGCGCAGACCCACACCCCGCAGACCGCGACCGGACCCGCCCGGCACCTGGTCTCCACCCGCGCCGGGGAGGTGGAGCGCTGGCAGTCCCACGGCCGCTGGATCGTCGACGGTCAGCGTCGGGTCGTGATCACCCACGGCGTCAACGAGGTGGAGAAGAACGCGCCCTACGCCCCCGACGCCGTCGGCTTCGGCGAGGAGGACGCGGCCTTCCTGCAGCAGCAGGGCTTCACGAGCGTGCGGCTCGGGGTGATCTGGTCCGGCGTGGAGCCGTCCCCGGGCAAGTACGACGACGCCTACCTGCAGCGGATCGAGCGGACCGTCGCCCTGCTGCACGCGCACGGCATCAGCAGCCTGCTCGACTTCCACCAGGACATGGTCAACCCGAAGTTCCAGGGCAACGGGTGGCCGGACTGGGCCGTGCTCGACAAGGGCGCCCCCAACATCGTCAAGGCCGGGTTCCCCGGCAACTACTTCCTCAACGAGGGCGTCAAGAACTCCTACGACTCGTTCTACGACGACGCCCCCGCCGCCGACGGCGTCGGCATCGCCACGCACTTCGCCAAGGCCTGGGGTCACACCGCGGCCCACTTCAAGGACGTCCCGGGGGTCATGGGCTACGACCTCTACAACGAGCCCTTCCCGGGCCACGGCTACCTCGAGTGCCTGGGGGCCAAGGGCTGTCCCAAGGCCGACGGGCGCCTGTCCGCGGTGCAGCAGAAGGCGGTCGACGCGATCCGGGCCGTCGACCCGCGCACCACCGTCTACTACGAGCCGATGCAGTTCTTCAACATCGCCAAGCCCACCCACGTGCGGCTCAAGGGCACCAACCTGGCCCTGTCCTTCCACGACTACTGCGTCAACCAGGCCACGATGCACCGCTACGCAGGCTGCGCCGGCCCGGACGCCACCGTCTTCGCCAACGCCGAGGCCCACGCCACGGCCACCGGGTCCGGCCTGCTCATGACCGAGTTCGGCGCGATCACGGCCCAGGACGTGCTGCGGGCCCAGACCGACCTCGCGGCCAAGAATCTCGTCGGCTGGCAGTACTGGGCCTACACCGGCGGTGACCCGACCACCGCGGGTCCGGGCAACGAGCAGGCCCTCGTCTTCGACCCGCGCAAGGACCCGACCGGGGACAACGTCGACTGGAAGAAGCTCGACGCCATCGCCGTCATCCACCCCGACCGGGTCGCCGGACGCCCCTCGGCCTACGGCTACGACCGCGACAAGGGGATCTTCACGATGACCTGGTCCGCGGTCCGGCCCGACGAGACCGTCGCCGGACCGCAGGACGAGACGACCGTGGTGGTGCCCGAGCGGATCCGGGCGGCGGGCTACACCGTCGAGGCGACCGGGGCGAAGGTGACCTCCCGGCCGGGCGACGCGGTGGTGCGACTGCACCTCGAGCCCGGCGTCAAGGACGCGCGCGTGACGATCACGCGCACCAAGGCCACCCGCTGACCGCGGGCACAGCCCGCACCGGCGGGTGCTGAGGCCGTATGGCGGGAGAAGCGTGGGGGCGTTCGTCTCCCGTCATACGGTCTCGATCTCACAGGGCCGGCGGCAGGGTGGCCGCCACACGGGATCACCCGGCCGCGCGAGCACCACGCGATCCTCGCGCAGAACCTCGCGTGGTTTGCTCACTGGCTGCTCGGCGACGACCTGGACCTCATGCCCGGCCTCGACGGCTGACCCGGGCCGCCACGACCCAGTATGCCGGAGCGCGGCGACTGACAGGTTGATCGGCGACTGACCGATTGCGTGACGACTGACAGGTTGCGTGGCCGCTGCCCTGCGGCAACCGGCCAACGGCCCCGCGCCCGGACAGTCGGCACGGATCGCGTCACCCGCGCCGCTGCCCGAAGGCCTCCGCCGCGCCGATGCCCTGGGCGGTCGCGGCCGGCATACCGCCAGGCGACGCCCCGGGTCACCGACCCGTCAGCGAGATCCTCGGACCCTCGTCGCCAGGAGCAACCCGGCCCCCGTGGGTGCCGTCGCCACCGCGAAGTCGGGGTCCGCGCCCACGAGCGCGATGAAGTCCCGGACCTCCTCGGCGTGGGAGATGACGTTGTCGACGACGAGGGTGCCCCGCCCGGTGAGGCTACGGCGCAGATCGGGCCAGTAGCCGACGTAGGCCGGTCGCTCGGCGTCCAGGAAGATCAGGTCGATCGATGCCGTGGGCAACGCGGCAAGATGGGCGCCGGCATCTGTGGTCACGAGCCGGACGACCTCGTCCAGACCGGCCCGGCCGAGGGTCTCGGCGGCGGCCGCGGTCCGCTGCGGATCGTGTGTGAGCGGGGTCGGCGTCGTTGTAGAGAACCCACAAGACGCCGACCGCGCGGAGTACGGCCATGATCTCGCGGTCATGTCGAGTTGCGGGAGTTCGTTCCCACGGTCGCGATTTTCGTTTACGATTTTGTCATGCGTGAGGACGAGATCACCGACGAGCAGGTCCAGGCCTGGGCCGACGAGGCCGAGGCGGGCTACGACGCGGGGGCCTTGAAGCGTCGTGGGCGCGGTCGCCCGGGGCGAGGAGCAGAGCCCATGCAGGTCGTTGCCGTCCGGTTGAGTACTGACGAGGTGAAGGCACTGGACACCATCGCCGCCCGCGACCAGGTGAGCCGTTCCGAGGTGATCCGTCGGGCGCTGGCCGAGTTCGCGGCGTGAAGATCCATCCCAGCGCCCTCAAGCACGGGGTCGAAGAGGAGGACGCGATCTAGGCTGCCCACTGGGCGCAGTGGATCGAACCGCTGGAGGCTGACGACTGGCCCCATCGCGACCTCCGGCTGGGCTTCGACACCGCGGGTCGGCTGCTCGAGACCGTGGTTCTCACCTTCGAGAGCGGCAACGAGCTGGTCATCCACGCGATGCCGGCGCGCAAGCAGTACTGGGACCTGCTCCCCTAAGAACCGGATCTGCCGCTGGTGGCGAGCTGACGCGCGATACCCGCGGCGCCCACCGCCTTGTAGCAGTACCCCAATCACGGCCCCGTGACTCAGCGGCGCCGGACCGAAAGGTCTGCCTCTTGGGCAGGCGCGGGGCTGTGCTGGCTTTACGGACAGCCGCCTACGTCACCGTCTCGCCCCGGGCGGAAGGGATCGTTGTCGACGCTGGTCAGGTGGGTGCCGAGGTCTCGGGCGCAGTCGGCGAGCCAACAGGTCGAGTACCCGTTGGAGGTGCCGAGCTCCAGGATGGTCCGCGGTCCGGCAGCCCTGGTGACGACGGCGAGGAGCTCCGCCGAGTCGGGCTTGAGGTTGCGCCAGCGTGCCAGGCGGTCGCTGCGGACCCGGTCGGGCTCCACGCAGTCGCGGTAGAAGTCGTCGTGGAAGGTGCGCAGTCGGGCATCCACGGATGTCACGGTAGAGCCGGTGTGCGCGGTCGGCCCGGACTGGGCGCGCTCGTCGCGCGAGTCCCCGCAGGGATCTCGCACGCGGGTCGACGGGTGGTGCGTCTCCTGGCGACAGCCGGGTGCCCGGGTCAATCTGCCCTGGCGAAGGCCGGTGCCATCCGGGCGCGCTCCCGCTCGCCGATGCCGTATGCCGCCGCTGCGCGGTCCCACCCCAGCACCGCGTCCCGCACCTCGCCGAGCACCGTCTCGGCCTCGTCGCGTCCCAGCCGGAAGTAGCCCGCGACGTCCAGCGCGGCCTGCGTCGACCCGCCGTCTCCCAGGTCGGCCACGTCCGTCGCGAACTCCGCCGCGAAGGGTGTCGGGTTGAGGTCGAAGGCCGGGGCGAGCGCCCAGCCCGTGCGCTCGCGCAGGAAGCCGTGGTTGCGCAGGTGGTTGTCGGTGTTGCCGACGAGGATGCCGAAGGCGCACCGCCGCCACAGCTCGCGCAGGTCCTGGACGGGCCGGGGTGACACCTCCTCGACCACCTCGGCGAGGTCGAGCCAGGTGGCCCGGTCGCCGTCGGCGGCCTCGAGCATCGTCATGGCCGAGACATAGCCCACCCGCCGGTCGCCGCGCCGGTCGAACCGCTCGACCACGAGCACGTCCTGTCCGGCGACGGGGATCAGCCGGCTGGGCGGCACGGTGATGCCGGCCGCGGCCGCCAGGTCGAGGGTGACCTTCTCCCAGGCCATGACGTTCCAGTCGTCGTGCAGCGCGGCCGGGAACTTGGCGATACCCACTGCCCCGCCGGGCAGCCTCACGTGGGCCTTGGGACGGGCCCCGCCGAGAGACGAGCCGGCCCCGACGAGCCGTCGCAGGTCGGACAGGTCGGCCTCGTCGGCCAGCACCCGGTCCGCGAGGGACAGCAGCACGCCGAGCTCGGTGAGGACCGGGACCCCCTCCTCGGCGGCAGCCTCGAAGCCGTCATCGGCGAGGCGATAGCGCAGGGCGCCTTGCCGCAGGTCGTCGCGCACCCCGAGGAGGAGGTCGAGCTCTCCCGGCTGGCGTGGGGTCTCGCCGGAGGCCCGGGCCGCCTCGGCGAGGGTGCGCCGCACCAGCGTCCTGCCCCACCGGTCCGGGGCCGAGTCCGCCAGCGCGCCGAAGAGTCGCCCGTGGGAGTGGAAGGCGCCGGCGCGCAGGGGCAGTGCAGGGTCGATCGGGTAGGCGTCCGGCCGCGCGAGGTAGTCGTCGGCATACGCGAAGGAGAAGGACTGTGCCCCACGGCCGGCGTGTGCGTGCAGGGTGCCGACCCGCGTGTCCCGCGCAGCGGACAGCCACACCTCGACGCTCATGACGCCGCCCCCCGCCGCCGTCCTCGGGTGGGCAGGAGCTCCTCGGCGCGCAGGCGACCGATGTCGCTGCGCAGAGGGTCGACCGAGGCGACGAGGTCGTCGAGCACCCCGAGGGCGCGGGCGACCCGGAGCGTGGCCTCCAGCGCGGCGCCCTGCCCGGACTCGATCCGCTTGACGGTGCTGGTCGACACCCCCGCGCGGTCGGCCACCTGCTCGATCGTCAGGCCCTGCAGGGTGCGCCAGCCACGCAGCGAACCACCGATCCGGGCCAGCGCCCGCAGGACGGGGCGGGGCGTGGGGGTCGTCATACGTCGATCCTAGTCGATGGGTCAGATCTGATCCTTTTACCTGGATAACAGATCAGATCTGAGCCATCAGATCATCCACGCCGGAGAGGTCGGACCCCGCGGAGGTCACCGCAGCGCGCGGTTGACCGCCGACACGACCGCCTCGATGGAGGAGCGGACGATGTTCTCGTGCAGGCCGACACCCCACAGGACGCGCTCGCCGACCGCGCACTCGACATAGGACGCCGCCCGGGCGGACTCGCCGGAGCCCATCGCGTGCTCGGCGTAGTCCAGCACCCGCACGTCCACGCCGTGGTCGCCCAGCGCCGACACGAAGGCCGCGATCGGGCCGTTGCCGTGCCCCTCGAGGAGGACCTCGTGGCCGGCGTCGTCGAGCCGGAAGCGCCACGCTCCCCGTCCCTGCTCGTCGCCCTCGTCGCCACGAACCCCCTTGAGCACGAAGCGCCCCCAGTGCCGCTCGGTGGGCAGGTACTCGTCGGCGAAGATCTCCCACAGGGCGTCGGGGGTGACCTCGCCGCCCTGCGTGTCGGTGCGCTGCTGCACGACTCCGCTGAACTCCACCTGCAGCCGGCGGGGCAGGTCCAGCCCGCGCTCGGACTTGAGGATGTAGGCCACGCCGCCCTTGCCGGACTGCGAGTTCACCCGCACCACGGCCTCGTACGACCGGCCGACGTCGTGCGGGTCGATCGGCAGGTAGGGCACACCCCACACGAGGTCGTCCACGCCGCAGGACTTCTCGGCCGCCTCGCGCGCCATCCACTCGAAGCCCTTCTTGATCGCGTCCTGGTGTGACCCGGAGAAGGCCGTGAACACCAGGTCCCCGCCGTACGGATGCCGCTCGTGCACCGGCAGCTGGTTGCAGTGCTCGACCACGGACCGGATCCCCGCCATGTCGGTGAAGTCGATCTGCGGGTCGATGCCCTGGCTGGCGAGGTTCATGCCCAGGGTGACCAGGCAGACGTTGCCGGTGCGCTCGCCGTTGCCGAACAGGCAGCCCTCGATCCGGTCGGCACCCGCGAGACAGCCGAGCTCGGCCGCTGCGACGCCGCTGCCCCGGTCGTTGTGCGGGTGCAGCGAGACCACCAGGCAGTCACGGCGATCCAGGTGTCGGCACATCCACTCCACCGAGTCGGCGTAGGTGTTGGGGGTCGCCATCTCCACCGTCGCGGGCAGGTTGACGATCATCTTGTGGTCGGGGCTCGGGTCGATGACCTCGATGACCTCGTTGCAGACCCGGGCCGCGAACTCCAGCTCGGTGCCGGTGTAGGACTCCGGCGAGTACTCGTAGTAGATCGTGGTCTCGGGCAGGGTCTCCTCGAGCTTCTTGCACAGCCGGGCGCCCTGCAGCGCGATGTCCACGATGCCGTCCTGGTCCAGCCCGAAGACCACCTTGCGCTGCAGCACCGACGTGGAGTTGTAGAAGTGCACGATCGCCTGCCGCGCACCCCGCAGCGCGTCGTAGGTCCGCTCGACGAGGTGGTCGCGGCACTGGGTGAGCACCTGGATGGTCACGTCGTCCGGGACGTGGCCGCCCTCGATCAGCTGGCGGCAGAAGTCGAAGTCGGTCTGGCTGGCGCTGGGGAAACCGACCTCGATCTCCTTGTAGCCCATGGCCACCAGCAGCTGGAACATCCGCAGCTTGCGCTCCGGGCTCATCGGGTCGATGAGGGCCTGGTTGCCGTCGCGCAGGTCGACCGCGCACCACCGCGGCGCCTGGGTCATCACCCGGTCGGGCCAGGTGCGGTCAGGCAGGTCGACCTGGATCTGCTCGTGGAAGGGACGGTACTTGCGGACCGGCATCGGGCTGGGCTGCTGCGGGTGGATCATGCTGTCTCGCCTCTGGGTTCGTCGGACTGGGTGCGGGTCGTCGGGGCGACGACCGGGCAGGACGACCTCCGCGGCGAGGAGCGGCCGTCGTCAGCAGGCCTCGCCGCGGCAGGGAAGGAGCAGCGCTCCGGTCCGCATGTCCACGTCACCGACCGTATGGCGATGCTTTCGCCGAGTCCATCTGCCACGCGGGCTTCCCGCATGGTGGGACGGGGTGCGCCCGGCGGACGGCCCGGGCGAGGCATGACGCGCTCCACCCAGGGCGGCCAGGGGACCGAAGGGTCACACTGGGCGCATGACGACGCGCCCCGTCCCCCCAGGCTTCCCGCGCTGCGGCATCGTCCCGCCGCACCTGCTGCGCCGGATCGCCGCCGACGCCCCCGAGCGGGGCGCCGCGGAGGCCGCCCGCCGCACGATGGCGCTGGACGCCAGCGTGCGGGGCGCCCGGGTGGTCCGCACCTCCCGCCCGGAGCCGCGCCTGCCCGGGGCGATGGGGCTGCGGGAGGGGCGGCACACGCCGAGGACCCCTGGCGCACCGGTCCCCTCCCCGACCCCACCGGCCCCGACCCCGCCTGAGCCGCACCCAGTCCGGGAGATCCACGACGCCGCCCACCTGACCCGGCTGCCTGGCCGGGTGGTGCGCAAGGAGGGCGGCCGGGCCGCCGAGGACGAGTCGGTCGACGAGGCCTACGACGGGCTCGGCGACACCCACCGGCTGCTCGCCGAGGTCTACGGGCGCGACTCGCTGGACGGGCACGGGCTGCACCTGGTCGCGAGCGTGCACTACGACCGCGACTACGACAACGCCTTCTGGGACGGTCAGCAGATGGTCTTCGGCGACGGGGACGGGGTCTACTTCGCCTCGTTCACCGACTGCGTGGAGGTCATCGGGCACGAGCTGACCCACGGGCTCACGCAGTTCACCGCCGGGCTGACCTACGTCGCCCAGTCCGGGGCGCTCAACGAGTCGATCTCGGACGTCTTCGGCGTGCTCACCAAGCAGCACGCCCTCGGGCAGACGGCGGCGGAGGCCGACTGGCTGATCGGCGCGGGCCTGTTCACCGCCAAGGTCCGGGGGATCGCCCTGCGCTCGATGAAGGCACCTGGCACGGCCTACGACGACCCGCACCTGGGCAAGGACCCGCAGCCCGCGAGCATGTCCGGCTACCAGGACCTGTCGCACGACGACGCCGGTGACAACGGTGGCGTCCACGTCAACTCCGGCATCCCCAACCGCGCGTTCCACCTCGTCGCGGACGCGCTGGGCGGCCACGCCTGGGAGCGCGCCGGTCAGATCTGGTGGGACACGCTGCTCGGCGTGAACGGTCCTGCGCTGCCGAAGGACTGCGACTTCGCGACCTTCGCCCGGCACACGCTGACGGCGGCGACCGAGCGGTATGGCGCGCGCTCGCGCGAGGTCGACGCGGTCACCGAGGCCTGGCGCACGGTCGAGGTGACCCCGGCCCGCCCCTGACCGGCCTCAGCGCCGCCCTGACCCGCCTCAGCCCCGGCCGAGCCACCGGCCCATCCGGCGCCCGACCGGCACCCGATCCAGCTCCCGCGCGATCTCGTCGAGGTCCCCGCTCAGCTGGGCCAGCCCCGCGCGGTAGTGCGCCGCGAACCGCTCGTCCTCCTGCGGGACCACCGCAGCCACCTGGGTCACCAGCCGCCGGACCTGTCCGAAGGACGCCCGGTCGAGCCGCAGGTGGGCATACCCGTCGACGTCCTCCAGGTGCTGCACCACCCGCCCGGTCAGCAGCGGCGGGCAGGCGCGTGCCGCCAGCTCGGTGCGGGTGGCGGGCGCCAGTCGGCTGCTGCACGACCGCAGGGCGTCCAGATAGCTCGTCTCCCCCAGCCAGGTGCGCGCGAGGACGAGCAACGACTCGTCCTCCACCCGCGTCAGCTGCACGCCCGCGGCGGCGAGCCCGCAGATCAGGACCTGCAGGGTCACGGCCCAGGCGCCTTCGGCATGGTGGCGGTGCACGAGGTCGGCATACGACCGGTCGAGCCGGGGCGAGAACCTCTCGACGAGCCGGGTGAGCCGCCCGTCGGGCTCGCGCAGACCGGCGACCAGCGGGGCGCCCCGCCTCCCGAGGATCCCGGGCTCGCGCTCGGCCACGTGGGTGGGGCGCAGCTGGCTGGCGAGCACCGTTACCTCACGCAAGTCCCGGCGCAGGTCGGCGGCGTCCTGCGGGAGGGCGCCGAGCCCGTCGACGAGGGCGAGGTGGTCGATCTCGTCGCACACGTCGAGGAGGGTCTCCAGCTCGCGCCCGTCCAGGGTCACGGCCAGGTCGTCGTCGCGGTGGGCGAGCAGCTGCATCAGTGGTCCTTGTCGTGGAGGTGGTCGGTCGGCAACGGCGCCACGAGGACGGACTGCCGCAGGGCGTCGGGGATCTGCAGGGTGTGCGGCCCGGAGGGCGGGGCGGGCGGGTGCGGTGCGGGCAGCGGTGTGCCCATGGCCTTCAGGAGGGGGTGGTCGGCCGCCTGGGCGACGTGGGCGCCGACGAGGTGCTCGGGACGATAGACCGCCTCGTAGCGGTTCCAGGCCTCGTTGCGGGCGAGGTAGAAGGCCTCCTGGTCGGCCAGGGCGGGGGTCGCGGTGCGTGGCCCGTCCGCCGGCCCGCGCTTCGTCACGTCCTCCTTCGCCAGCTTCTCCAGGTAGTGCTCCTTGGTCACCCGGAAGGTCGTGCCCCCGTCGCTGTCCCGGGGATTGGTGATGACGAGGTGGTCGTCGGCGGGCTCGACGGTGATCGACCGGTCCTCGGCCAGGTGCACGGTCGGCTGCGTGTGCCGGGTGTCCTCGACGCGGCGCAGCAGCTCGTCGCTGGACCGGATCTCGGGCATGTCCGGGATCACCCAGCGGTTCTTGCGGGTGTCCCGGCCGAGGACGTGCTTGTCGTACGAGTGGCCCTCGGCGATGCTCCGCCAGAGCCGGCCCTCCTCGCGCGCCGCCTGCCGCTCCAGGCTGCTGAACATGTCGTGCGCGGCCCGCTTGGCGGCGAGGGCGTCCTTCATCACGGTCGACCCGGCCCCGAGCCCGGTAGGGCGGGCCCCGTCGAGATAGCCATAGCTCACGGCGGTGGCGAGCCGGGCCCAGGTGGTGGCCGGCGAGTGCTGCACCGGGATGTCCATGACGTATGGCGTCCCGTCCAGGCTCTCCATCGGCGCGGCCTCGTGCGCCCACTCGTAGGGATGCTCGAAGACCCACCGGGCGAGCTCGTCGTCCTGCGTGGCCAGCAGGACGTCGCGGGCGAGCATCCCCGCGTCGTTGTGGGTGCCGTAGTCGTCGACGGCGTCCGCGAACGCATCGTCCGTCTGGTAGCGCTGCCGCGCGCCCTTGGTCATCGGGCCGACGCCCCACTTGCGCACGTGCTCGGCCACGGTGCCGACCACCTGACGGGCCCGCACCCGCAGGTCCTCGTCGTGAGCCTGGCTGCCCCCGAGCAGCCGGTCCGGCGTCACCGACGGGGCAAGGCCGGGGACGCACTGCGCCCGCACGGTGCCGTCGCCGACACCCTGCAGGGTCACCGCGAGTCGGTGGTCGACGTCCTCGGCCAGGGCGATCAGGGTCGTCAGGTCCGCGCTGAACCGCTGCCGGGTGGTCTCCCGCTCGGCGGGCGACCAGGCATCGGTCGCGGCCTCGGCGCCGGTCCGCAGGTCGACCACCTCGCCGTCGCCCACGAAGGCGAAACCCGCTGAGGCCACGTCGGTCTCGATGCGGCGCAGGTCCGCGGCCACCTGGTCGAGCCGGGCCGCAGCGGCGTCCAGCGCGACCTCGGCGGCCAGCAGCTCGTCGACCCGCTCGCCGATCGCCGCCCGCGCCGAGACCAGCGCCTCGGTCGCGGCGGCGGAGGCCCCGCCGTGCCAGCCGGCGACCTGGCTCCCCAGCCGATCCCGTAGGCCGGTCAGCTGCTCGCCCCTGGCCGCGACCCCGGCGGCCACCTGCCGCACCCCGTCCGGGGACCACCGGCGCAGTGTCTCCAGCGAGGCCATCAGCGTCCACCACCCAGAGCAGCGGTCGCCTCGGCCTCGCACGCCGCGTAGCCGCCCGCAGCCACGCAGAGGCCGGACGCCAGGGACCCGACCCGCCCGGCCACCGCGGTGGTGCGGGCGTCGAGCAGGGCCCCGAGGTCGCCCGCAGCCACACCGGCGAGGCTGCCGGGCAGGGCGCCGGCGACCTCGTCCAGGACGGTGGCCACGCGAGCGGCGGCGAGCTCGTCGGCCAGGGTCCGTGCCGCACGCCCGCTCGCGTCCACCGCGTCGGTGCTCACGCCGTACGCCGTCATGGCCACCTCCCAGGTCAGCGCCCTCCGACGGGGCGGTGACAGCCAGGCTAGGCCGCCGTCAGGAGGTGGCCGTCAGCCCATCCACAGGCCCTGCAAGAGCTCTTGCACCGTCCACAGGCGAGCCGGTCGGAAACTCGCTCGCCGCGGCGCGGCGCACCTGTCAGCCTGCCGACGTGACGCGACACGAACACGTGGAGCTGATGACCGAGTGGGGACTTCGCTTCCCGGTGTGGGGAATCAGCACCGACATCGACCTGATGGGACCTCTCGAGCCGGAGGAGCTCGGCCTCTCCCCCGGTCTCGCGGCTCGCCTGGAGGCGTGGCAGACCTGGTGGACGACCCTCGCCGACTTCGGCCTGGACCAGCCCGAGCCCCAGGACCTGCGCGAACGACTCGCCCTGCGGCGCGAGTGGGCTGCGTGGCGACGGGTGGGACACGAGCTGGCCCGGCAGGTCCGGGCCGAGCTGCCCGGCGTCACCGTGGACCACCCGCCGGTCCGCCGTCGGAGCGTGCGCGGGACCCTCTGGGGCATCGGGTCGTGGGCCCGGCACACGATGCTGCAATGGCTGGGGCGCAGGTGCACCTGCCACCGGGGGCCGGGCTCGCACGCGGAGGACGCCACCGGTGGTGCGTGAGCGTCGACCGCTGGAGCCGGTCCGTGATCTGTCTCGTGCTGCAGCCCGAGGCAGATCGGGAAGGGTGCTGAGCGTGGTCAGAAACCGAGGCGTTGCAGCTGCTTGGGGTCGCGCTGCCAGTCCTTGGCCACCTTGACGTGCAGGTCGAGGTAGACCCGCTGCCCGAGGAGCGCCTCGATCTGGGTGCGCGCGGCGGTGCCGACCTCGCGCAGCCGGGAGCCACCACGGCCGATGATGATGGCCTTCTGGGAGGGGCGCTCGACGAAGACGTTGACGCGCACGTCGATCATCGGCTTGTCGTCGGGCCGGTCCTCGCGGGGCACCATCTCCTCGACGACGACGGCCAGCGAGTGCGGCAGCTCGTCGCGCACGCCCTCGAGGGCGGCCTCGCGCACGAGCTCGGCGATCATCACCTCGTCGGACTCGTCGGACAGGTGGCCCTCGGGATAGAGCGGCGGCGACTCGGGCAGGTGCGACACCAGGATCCGCGCGACGTCGTCGACCTGGTCACCCGCAGTCGCCGAGCACGGCACGATCTCGGTCCAGGCCCCGAGCTGGTCCACGGTGATGAGGTGCTCGGCGAGCCGCTGCCGGTCGACCTTGTCGATCTTGGTGACCAGCGCGACGACGGGGGTGCGTCGTGCCCGCTGCAGCTCGGCGAGCTCGGCCGCGATGAACTGGTCGCCAGGCCCGGGCCGCTGGTCGGCGGGCAGGCAGAAGCCGACCACGTCCACGTCCAGCAGGGTCTCGCGGACCAGGTCGTTGAGCCGCTGGCCGAGGAGGGTGCGCGGCTTGTGCAGGCCGGGGGTGTCGACCAGGACCAGCTGGCCGCCCTCGACGTTGGCGATGCCGCGGATGGTGTGCCGCGTGGTCTGCGGCTTGCTGCTCGTGATCGCGACCTTCTGGCCGACGAGGGCGTTGGTGAGCGTGGACTTGCCGGCGTTGGGCCGGCCCACCAGACAGGCGAACCCGGCGCGGAAGGGGATGCTCATGCGTGCTCCTCGACGTGACGGGTGGCTCCGTGACCCTCGTGACCCGCGCCGTCACCAGCAGGGTCGGCGTGCTCACGCGAGCGCTCAGCCTCCCACACCTCGACCGGCGACGTGGTCTGCGGCAGCCGGCGCACGACGACCGTCGCGATCCGGTGCCGGCGTCCGGCGGGCTTCTCCGCCACCAGCTCCAGACCGAGGAGCTGCACCGTGCACCCGGGGATCGGCACCCGCCCGGAGAGCTTGGCGATCAGGCCGCCGACGGTGTCCACGTCGTCCTCCTCGAGGGCGACGTCGAACTGCGTGGCGAAGTCGTCGACGTGCATGGTGGCCGGGATCCGCACCGTGCCGTCGGCCAGCTCCTCGACACCCTGGGCCTCGCGGTCGTGCTCGTCCGCGATCTCCCCGACGATCTCCTCCAGGACGTCCTCGATGGTGACCAGACCCGCGGTGCCGCCGTACTCGTCCACGACGACCGCCAGGTGCACCTGGTCCTTCTGCATCTCGCGCAGCAGGTCGTCGATGGGCTTGCTGTCGGGGACGAAGGCCATGGGACGCATGACCTCCTCGACGGGCAGCGCCCGAGCGCCGTCGTCGTCGTTGACCCGGCGTGCCACGTCCTTGAAGTAGAGCAGCCCCAGCACGTCGTCGGAGTCCTCGCCCACCACCGGGATCCGCGAGAAGCCCGAGCGCAGGAAGAGCGACATCGCCTTGCCGAGGGTCTTGTCGTGCTCCAGGGTCACCATGTCGGTGCGCGGCACCATCACCTCACGGGCCACGGTGTCGCCCAGCTCGAAGACCGAGTGGATCATCTCCCGCTCGTCGTGCTCGATCACGTCGCTCTCGGTGGCGATGTCCACGAGGTCGCGCAACTCCGCCTCGGAGGCGAAGGGCCCGTCCTGATAACCCTTGCCAGGGGTGACGGCGTTGCCCAGCACGACCATCAGGCGGGTGATCGGTCCCAGGACGCGGCGCAGCCAGACCAGGGCCGGTGCGGCGACGAGCGCCACCGTGCCGGCGTGCTGCCGCCCGAGGGTGCGCGGGGAGACCCCGGTCAGCACGAAGGACGCCACCACCATCAGCGCGATGCTGAGCAGCAGCGGACGCACCGGTCCGTCGACGTGCTCGCCGATGGCGACGGTGATCAGTACGGCCGTGGTGGACTCGGCCACCACCCGCAGGAAGGTCGCCGCCGCGATGTAGCCGGGCTTGTCGGCCACGACCTTGGCCAGGGCCCTTGACCCGGGGCGGCCCTCGGCGACCAGCTCCTCGCCGGTGTGGTGCGACAGCCGCTGCACGGCCGCCTCGACCAGGGCGAGGAAGAATGACAGGAGCAGGGCGAGCAGGGCCCCGACGATCAGCTGGGTGGTCACGGCCTCAGGCCCCGGCCCGACCGCCGAGGTAGCCGCGCAGCAGCCGGCCCTGCAGCTCGAACATCTCCCGCTCCTCGTCCGGCTCGGCGTGGTCGTAGCCGAGCAGGTGCAGCAGCCCGTGGGTGGTCAGCAGCAGCAGCTCCTCCTGGGTGGAGTGGCCCGCCGTCACCGCCTGACGCTCCGCGACCGAGGGGCACAGCACGATGTCGCCGAGGACCCCCTCCTGCAGCCGCTCGCCCTCACGGCCGGGCCGCAGCTCGTCCATCGGGAAGCTCATCACGTCGGTGGGACCCTCGAGATCCATCCACTGCACGTGCAGCCGCTCCATGGCGGCCTCGTCGACCAGGGTGATCGCCAGGTCGGCGCCGCGGTGGACGCGCATCGCGGCATACACGAACTGGGCCAGCGACACCAGGACGCGCTCGTCGACGCGGTGGTCGGTCTCGTTGTGGACGTCGATGCTCATCGGTGGCGGCCTTGCTCCTGGTCGGTATGGCGACGCGGCTCGTCCCGGAGCCGGGGCAGGCCCCGCCCCTGCGGGGCCTCGCTCCGGGCGTGCCGCGCCTCGTCCCACTCGCCGTAGGCCGCGACGATCTCGCCGACCAGGCGGTGGCGGACGACGTCCTGCGGGGTGAGCTCGGCGAAGTGGATGTCCTCCACCCCGTCGAGGATGTCGCGGACGACCCGCAGCCCGGACTGGGTGCCGCCGGGCAGGTCGACCTGGGTGACGTCGCCGGTGACGACGATCCGGGAGCCGAAGCCGAGCCGGGTGAGGAACATCTTCATCTGCTCGGGAGAGGTGTTCTGCGCCTCGTCCAGGATGATGAAGGCGTCGTTGAGGGTGCGACCGCGCATGTAGGCCAGCGGGGCCACCTCGATCGTCCCGCCCGCCATGAGGCGCGGGATCATCTCCGGGTCGAGCATGTCGTGCAGCGCGTCGTAGAGCGGCCGCAGGTAGGGGTCGATCTTGTCGGTGAGGGTGCCTGGCAGGAAGCCGAGCCGCTCCCCTGCCTCGACGGCCGGCCGGGTCAGGATGATCCGGGTGATCTCCTTGGCCTGCAGCGCGGCGACGGCCTTGGCCATCGCGAGGTAGGTCTTGCCGGTGCCGGCCGGGCCGATGCCGAAGACGATGGTGTGGCTGTCGATGGCGTCGACGTACTGCTTCTGCCCCAGCGTCTTGGGCCGGATGGTGCGGCCGCGGGCGGAGATGATGTTGGTGGTCAGCACGTCGGCCGGGCGCACGCTCGCCTGGCTGCGGATCATCGCGATGGACCGCTCGACGGCATCCTTGTTGATCGGCGAGCCCTGCTCGACTACCGCCAGCAGCTCGCCGACCAGGTCCTCGACGATCGCGGCGTCCGAGGACGACCCCTCGAGGCGGATCTGGTTGCCCCGCACGTGGATCTGCAGCTGCGGGAAGGCCCGCTCGACGGTGCGCAGCAGCTCGTCGTTGGGCCCGAGCAGGCTCAGCATCGGCACCGAGGGCGGGATCACGATCGTGTGCTGCCAGGCCTCGCGCGAGGAGGCGTCCGGAGGGGTGGTGGGTGGCTCGAGACCCGCCAGGGCTTGCCGCAGGGCTGGGGTGTGGTCTGTCATCGTCCGATCAGTCTAGAGGGCGGCGTGCCCGGCGGCCGGGAGGACGTCGGTCAGCCGGGCGGCCACTGCAGGGAGCGACCGCCGAGCACGTGCAGGTGCAGGTGGCCGACGCTCTGCTGGGCGTCGCGGCCGGTGTTGGCGACGAGGCGGTAGCCGCTGTCGGCGATCCCCTCGAGCCGGGCGACCTCGCCGGCGGCGAGCACGACCTCGGCCATCAGGGCGGCGTCGGCCCGGGTGGCCGCGACGGCATCGGCGTGGTGGGCCTTGGGGATCACCAGCACGTGGGTCGGGGCCTGCGGCTGGATGTCACGGAAGGCGAGGGTGGTCTCGGTCTCGTGCACGACGTCGCCCGGGATCTCGCCCGCCACGATCTTGCAGAAGAGGCACGCAGGGTCACGATTTGATGCCTTTTGGTGATCGCTCATGTCCTCACCCTAGCGAGGCCGCGCCGTCCAGTCGTCCGAGGCCTCCATCGCCTCTCCCCCGGTGCGCGCCGCCGGGCGGACAGCGGGTGACGGGAGGGGGCGACCAGCGAGATCCCCTGGGGTGGAGGGCGACATGGACATCACGACGACGAGGCGAGCGCTCGCGGCCGCGGCCTGCGCGCTGGCCCTGGGCGGGGTCCCCGCGCTGTCCGCGCAGGCGGTACCGGCGCCCGCTCAGGCTGCACCCGCGCGGTCCGCTGCGGTGACCGCGGCCGCGCCGGCCCTGCCGGTCTACTTCGTGGACCAGGACGGCACCACCTCGCGGGACGCGCGCGGCCGCGCGGTGCCGACGCTGCGTCTCTACCGGGAGTATGTCGCCGCGTCGGCCGGCCTGCGCACGGTCGCGGCCCGGGCGGAGGCCGCCGCGAACGCCGCGACGATCGAGGCCGGGCGTCGCGGCCACGTCAACGCCTGGGGCGAGCGGGTCGTCACCGACGTCCAGGTGCAGCGGGACCGCATCGTGGTCGCCCTCGACGGGCCGACGCGCGCCGTGGACGCCGAGACGGCGCGGGTCGCGGTGGCGCCGGTGGTGTGGACGGTGACAGCGACGGTCGGCAAGGACCTGCCGGCGACCTTCCGCTCGCGCGACGGCAAGGTCGTGGGCCCGGTGATGGCGGGCGGCATGCATCGTCGTGCCTCCGGCCTGGCCCAGCTCAAGGAGCTCGCAGCCGTGTGGGTGGACTCCCCCGGCGCCGGCCAGGTCGTGCCCGCGAGCAAGCCCGTCACCGTCAGCGGGAGCGCCTGCTCGCCCGAGGCGAACGTCGCCTGGCGGTTGACGCGCGGCACGAGCGAGCGCCCCGGCTTCACCACGGCGTCGATCGCGTGCCCGACCCGCGGGTCCTGGCGCGTCGGCCTCGGGAATCTGGCGAGGGGTACCTACCGCTTCGAGGCGTGGGCGCCGGGCTCCGGGGAGGGCCAGGCGCCCGTCGGCCGCGTGGTCCGCACCTTCACCGTCCGCTGAGGCGCACCGCCTGTGGCCGCTCAGCCGCCCGTCTCGGCTGCCGCGGGCCGCGTGCGACTGGTCATCACCGCTGCGACCGCAAGCCACAGCAAGGTTGCCAGGACGAGGCCAGTGCGCGGGTCGTCCTGCACCCCGAGGGCGTAGGCGACGGGCATCCCCAGCACCGTCCCGAGCGCCGCACCCGTGTACGACCAGGACATGACTCGCGCGTACTGCTGGCCGCGGAAGACGTGCTGCCGGGTCGTCTCGAGCGCCACGTTGCGCAGCCGTCCTAGGGTCACGTTCAGCAGGACGAAGGTCCCTGCCAGCAGGAGGGAGGGCCCGACCGCCCAGATCGCCAGGGCGAGCCCGGCGACGTTGGCGGCGGAGGCGAGCGCCGCGCACGGCAGCACCTTCGTGGGCCCGAGCCACCGGGTGGCGGGGCGTGCCGCGAGCGGTCCGATCACCCCGGCGATCCCGAAGGCGAGCAGCAGGACCGTCATGGCACGGCTCGGGTCGATGCCTGACGAGCGGGCTCCCCAGATGATGACCAGGTGCCCGCTGAGGCAGCCGGTGAAGGCCAGCACCACGGCGAGCAGCGGGCTCGACGGGCCGGAGCGCAGCAGGTCGTGGGCGAACTGCCGCCACGGCATGCGCTCCCCGGTGGAGGCGAACTCGGCGGGGTCCTCATCCACCACCGCCCGCATCGGGAAGGTGCGGCGTGCCCGCAGCCGGAAGGCCATGCCGCCGAGCGTGAGGGCGACGTTCCCCATCAGCAGGGCGGTCACGCTCACCCCTGCCAGGAGCGCCCCCAGCGGGGACGCGACCATGGCCACACCCCCCATCCAGGCGTGCAGGGAGGCGTTGAGGTCGAGGGCCTGGTCTGGGTCCTCCTGCGCGACCACCGCCCCGTAGAACTCGTCCGCGATGTCCACCACGGGCAGGGTCAGGGAGGACAGCACCAGGTAGCCGAGCAGCACGGGCACCGCCCACGCGGGTCGCACCGCGATCAGACCTGCCGCGATCAGGCTCCCGACGACTTCGACACCGTCCTCGGCCAGCAGGGCCAGGTCGGGTGGATACCGCTGGAGCAGGCGGGCGTAGAGAGGCAGAGCGAAGTCGATGACCTTGTCAACCGCGGTGAGCCAGACTACGGCGAGGACTGGGATCGTGGACATGGCGGCGAACCCGTCGACGCCGCCCTCCACAAGCCGGTTGCCGAGGACGGAGATCGCCAGCCCGGCCACCATGAGCTGGCGCGCTCGACGTAGCGGCTTACCGCGACGCGACACAATTGACGCTTCTTTTTCGCTGGGGTTCATGCAATCGAATCGTGGCCCAACACTTCCCACTGATACTCCTCTTCTGGGTCCAAATCGGGAAAAACAGCCGAGGCAATGACTCGCTCGCCCACTGCCGAAAGACGGTAAGGTGCTGGCGCATTGGAGCGCAGCCAAGTCACGAGCTCAACCCATTCAGGGCCAAAGAGAGCCTCCGGCATCCCGTCAAGGATTTTACCGAGGTACAACAAGCGAAAAGCACATCGTGCACGATGCTCCGGAGGAAGCAATGGCTCAGCGCCCAACTCCCGCGCCCGCGACCTTACCCGCACGATCCGCGACCTGGAGCAAGAGCTCGAAGAACTCACGCTCGAACACGCACCCGCACTCCTGGCCATCCCTGGCTGCGCCACCCTGACCGCCGCCAAGATCCTCGGTGAGACCGCCGGCATCGAGCGCTTCACCAGCAGCGACGCGTTCGCCAGTTACAACGGCACCGCGCCCCTGCCGGTCTGGTCATCGAACGTGCCCCGTCACAGACTGTCTCGAACCGGGAACCGGCAACTGAACACCGCGATCCACCGCATCGCCCTCACCCAGGCCCGCCACCACCAACCCGCCAAGGACCTCATCAAGCGCCGCGTCGAGAGCGGCAAATCCGGCCGCGAAGCCCTGCGCGTCCTCAAGCGCCACCTCTCCAGGACCATCTACCAAGCCCTACGAACCGACCAACGAGCTCAGCTCTACCTCGCCGCTTGACAGAGGAGCTAGCGACAATCCCCGTACACGTTGAACAACCGGCCCCGCAAGGTCCTCGGATGGAAGACACCCGCAGAAGCGCTCGGCGAGCACTCACGATCGCTGGATCAAGCCGGTGTTGCCACGACCGGTTGAACCCACCCAGTTTCGTGCCCGAACCTACGTGTCCGCGCTGACAGCGCACGGCCTGACCGGGTCGATGGGGCGGGTCGGGACGAGCGCGGACAACGCCGCCATGGAGTCGTTCTTCGCCCTGCTGCAGAAGAACGTCCTCAACCAGCAGCGGTGGGCTACCCGTGACCAGCTACGCCTGGCCATCGTCACCTGGATCGAGAAGACCTACCACCGCCGACGCCGGCAGCGAGCCCTCGGCAAGCTCACCCCCATCGAGTTTGAGACCATCAACCAGACCGCTCACGCGGCCTGAAACACCACACCACCACCATCAACCAGAACAACCGCAATCCCTGGTGCTCCCCAGCGGGCCCGAGCGCCCGGCACGACATACGCGCCGCCCGAGAACACCACCTGCCCCAGACCCTCGCGCCCGACTCACCGGCCAGGGTGTCCTCGTCCTCGCGGCCAAGGGATACACCGGTATCGGAGCCCGGAGTCACCCCCATCCGTGCCGTCCACCGCCACCCCACGACCGGCCTGTTCCAACACCGCACCCTCTCGGTCAACGAGAAAGCCGTCAACGCCCCCCAAGCCTGCCTCCGCGCCCGAGGCGAACACACCAACACCCAGCTGAAGACCTGGCGAGTCCTACGCCGCCACCACGGACTCCCACACCGCCCCACCACCATCACCACCGCCGTCTGCATGCCCATCACCACAGGTCAGAACTCCAGATGTAGAACGCTCCTGGGCTGCTGCCGCGTGTCGTGCTCGTCTCGTCCGCCTCTGGCGCTCACCAACGGGCGCGGGCGAGCAGGACGGCCAGCGCGGCCGGCCCTGCGGACGAGGAGCGGAGCACGTGCGGCCCGAGGCGCACCACGTGGGCGCCCGCCTCGGCGAGGGTGGCGAGCTCGTCCGGCGAGATGCCGCCCTCCGGGCCGACGACGACCAGCACCTCGCCCGCGGCCGGCAGCTCGACCTCGTTGACGGAGGTGGTGGCGTCCTCGTGGAGCACGAGCGCGCACGTCGCCGCCGCCACCCGGCTCGCGAGCTGCCGGCTGGTGACGTGCTCCCCCACCACCGGGGTGCGCGTGCGCCGGGACTGCTTGGTGGCGGCGGTGACGACCTGCTGCCACTTGCGGTGGGCCTTGGCGGCGCGGCCGCCGCGCCACTGCACGATCGAGCGGGCGGCGCCCCAGGGCACGACCTCGTCGACGCCGAGCTCGGTGGCGGCCTCGATGGCCTGGTCGTCGCGGTCGCCCTTGGCCAGGGCCTGGACGAGGACGAAGCGGGGGTCGGGCGCCTCGGTGCGGCATACGGACGTGACGGACACCGTCAGCTCGCCGGACCCGACCTGGTGCACCGTGCCCTGGACCTGCAGTCCGCTGCCGTCGGAGAGCAGCACCTCCTCCCCCGGCTGGAGCCGCAGGGAGCCCGCGGCGTGGCGCCCCTCGGCGCCGTCGACCACCACCGAGCCGCCCGCCGTGATCCCGTCGAGGGAGCCCGGCGCGAGCAGGAAGAGCGGCGCGGTCATGTCAGCGGAAGGCGTCGCGGAGCTTGCCGAGCAGCCCCTTGTCCATGGACGTGAGGTGGGCCTCGGGGGCCTCCTCGCCGCGCAGGCCGGCGAGCTCGCGCAGCAGCTCCTCCTGGCGGGCGTCCAGGCGGGTCGGGGTGAGGACGTTGAGGTGGACGACCAGGTCGCCGCGGCCGGTGCCGCGCAGGTGGGTGACGCCCAGGCCGTCTAGGGTCACCGTGTCGGCGGACTGGGTGCCCCGGCGCACCTCGACGTCCTGGGGGCCGTCGAAGGTGTCGAGCGCGATCGTGGTGCCCAGGGCGGCCGCGGTCATCGGGACGTCGAGGGTGCAGTGCAGGTCGTCGCCGTGGCGCTGGAAGGTCGGGTGCGGCGTCACCACGATCTCGACGTAGACGTCGCCGGGCTGGCCGCCGCCGGGACCGACCTCGCCCTCGCCGCGCAGCTGGATGCGGGTGCCGGTGTCGACGCCGCCAGGCACCTTGATGGTGACCGTGCGGCGGGTGCGCACGCGGCCCTCCCCGGAGCACTCGAAGCAGGGATGCGGCAGGACGGTGCCGAAGCCCTGGCAGACCCCGCACGGGCGGGTCGTCATGATCTGGCCGAGGAAGGAGCGCTGGACCTGCTGCACCTCGCCGCGTCCTTGGCAGGCCGAGCAGGTCTCGGGGGTGGTGCCGGGCTGGCAGCAGCCGCCGTGGCAGGTGGTGCACTCCACCGCCGTGTCGAGGGTGAGCTCCTCGGCGTCGCCGAAGACCGCGGTCCGCAGGTCGATGTCGGCGCGGACCAGGGCGTCCTGGCCGCGGCGGGTGCGGCTGCGGGGACCGCGTGAGCCGGGCCCTCCGGCGGCACCGGCACCGAAGAACTGGTCCATGATGTCGCTGAAGGTGAAGCCCGCGCCGTAGCCCGCCGAGCCGGCCTGCGCGTAGGGATCGGCCCCCATGTCGAAGGCGCGCTTCTTGTCCGGGTCGCCGAGCACGTCGTAGGCGCGGGAGACCCTCTTGAACTCCTCCTCGGCCTCCGGTCCGGGATTGACGTCCGGGTGCAGCTTGCGCGCGAGCCGGCGGTAGGCCTTCTTGATCTCCTCGGCGCTGGCGCCGCGGTCGACCCCGAGGTCGGCGTAGTAGTCGTTCACGAATGTCCTTGGCGTCGTAGGTGGTCGAGGGACAGGCAGAGCAGACGGTCAGGTATGCCGGGAAGGCTCACGGGCTCACCCGCCGAGCTGGCGGCTGACGTAGGCCGCGACGGCGCGCACCGCGGCCATCGTCGTGGGGTAGTCCATCCGGGTCGGCCCCACCACGCCGAGGCCGGCGACGTGGTCCGGGCCTGCGCCGTACCCGGTGGAGACCACCGAGGTGGACACCAGCCCGGCGTGGGAGAGCTCGTGGCCGATCCGGACGCTGACGACGTCGGCGTCGGAGGGTCGGACCGGGTCGGCGTGCATGGCGTCGAGCAGGCCCAGCAGCACGACGTGCTCCTCCAGGGCCTCCAGGACCGGGCCGAGCGCCAGCGGGAAGTCGCCGCCGGCGCGGGCCAGGTGGCTGGTGCCGGCGACCACCACGCGCTCCTCGCGCTCCTCGACGACCATCTCGGACAGGGCCCGGGTCACGGCCTCGACGGCGGGGCGGTCGGCAGGGGCGAAGCTGTCGGGCAGGGAGCTCAGCCCGGCCGCCACCTCCGCGAAGGGGCGGCCCGCGGCCAGGGTGTTGAGCGAGCCCCGCAGGGTGAAGACGAGTCCCTCGCCCTCCCCCTGGTCGAGGTCCCGGCCGGCGTCCACGACCCGCTGCTCGACCCGGCCGGTGGTGACGATGAGCACCACCATGAGGCGGGGGCCGCCGATGGGGACCAGCTCGATGTGGCGCACGCAGGAGCGGGTGAGTGAGGGGTACTGCATCACCGCGACCTGCTGGGTCAGCCCGGACAGCAGCCGGACGGTCCGGTCGACCACGTCGTCGAGGTCGACGGCGCCGGTGAGGAACTCGCGGATCGCGGCCCGCTCGGCCGGGGACAGGGGCTTGATCTCGGAGAGCTGGTCCACGAAGAGCCGGTAGCCGGCGTCGGTGGGGATGCGCCCGGCGCTGGTGTGCGGGGCCGCGATCAGCCCCTCCTCCTCCAGGGCCGCCATGTCGTTGCGCACCGTGGCGGCCGAGACACCCAGGGCGTGCCGCTCCAGCAGCGACCGGGAGCCCACCGGCTCGGAGGTCGCCACATAGTCCTGCACGATGGCGCGCAGCACCTGGAGCCGTCGCGTCTGGCTCATGCGTCGCACCTCCTGCCCTCGGCTGGCACTCTCCTGCTCCGAGTGCCAATTCTACGCCCGGTCGCGCGCCCCCACGAACTCCCGCCCCTGCGAGGGCTAGCCTGCAGCCCGGCACCCGCCCGGACGCACCGACCCGCAGGAGGATCTCGTGGCCGACCGCTACGGCACCGACCCGCTCGCCGGCGACTGGCGCACCCCGCCGCGCGGCCGTTCCCGGGAGGTGCCCGCCACCCTCGGCCTGGTGGTCGAGGACGTCCAGTCGGGGTGGTGCGGCGCGGTCGTGCGGGTGGAGAAGGCCGGGGGCGTCCACGTCGTGCACCTGGAGGACCGCGGCGGTCGGGTGCGCGGCTTCGAGATGGGCCCGGGATTCTGGGTCGACGGGGCCCCCGTGACGCTCGTGCCGGACCGCAGCCAGGCCCAGGCCCGGCTGCGCGAGGTGCGGCAGGCCGCCTCGCGCACCGCCTCCGGCTCCCGCGCCGTGCCGGGCCTGCCGGCCAAGGTCGCCGGCGGGTCGCGGATCTTCGTCGAGGGCCGGCACGACGCCGAGCTGGTCGAGCGGGTCTGGGGCGACGACCTGCGCGTCGAGGGCGTCGTGGTGGAGCTGCTGGACGGCGTCGACGACCTGCGGGCCGCGATCGAGGACTTCGCGCCGGACCGGGACCGCCGGATGGGCGTGCTCGTCGACCACCTCGTGCCCGGCACCAAGGAGGCCCGGATCGTCGAGGACGCCCGGCGCACACCGCGGTACGCGTCATACGTCAAGATCCTCGGCCACCCCTACGTCGACGTCTGGCAGTCGGTCAAGCCCGCCCGCCTCGGGCTGGAGCGGTGGCCGGTGATCCCCCGAGGCACCTCCTGGAAGCACGGCATCTGCGCCCACCTGGGCTGGCCGCACGAGTCGCAGGCCGACATCGCCCGAGCCTGGAAGCAGATCCTGGGCACCGTGCGGACCTACGCCGACCTGGAGCCGACGTTGCTGGCCGCCGTCGAGGAGCTGATCGACTTCGTGACCGTGCCGCTGGAGGACTAGCAGGTGGACCAGAGCGTCAACGCCGCGACCGAGGGGGACGCCGTCCGTGCCCCGGGGACTGCCGTCCGTGCCCCGGGGGCTGCCGCCGGGGGACTCGTCGCCGAGCTGGTGGCCGTGGTCGTCGCCGTTGCCGCCGAACGACCGGGTGTGCTCACGGTGGACGGCGGCGCCGAGGGCGGGACCATCGTGCCGGCCTTGCCCGCCGGCCCCCTGCAGGCGGGTGAGCGTTCCCTGCAGGCGGGCCTGCGCAGCTGGGTGACCTCCCGGACCGGGCGACGCCTGGGGTATGTCGAGCAGCTCTACACCTTCGCGGACGCCGATCGCGGGCTCGACGACACGATTCACCGGATCTCCATCTCCTACCTCGGCCTGACCACGAGGGGCGACGGGCCGGGCGGGCGGCGGGGCGCCGACGGGGCCACCGACGCCGGCACCTGGGCGGGGATCTACGACTACCTGCCGTGGGAGGACCAGCGCGCCGGCACCCGCCTGGTCGACGAGGTGGTGGCGCCGCAGCTGACGCACTGGGTGGGCGCGGCGCGCACCGAGACGACCCGGTCCGAGCGGCGGCAGCGGTGCGACGCGGCCTTCGGGCGGGGCGGGCGCGCCTGGCTGCCCGAGGGGACCCTGCAGCGCTACGAGCTGCTCTACGAGGTGGGGCTGCTGCCCGAGTCGGGGGCGGACTGGCGGCTGCCCGCGGACGACCTGGTGCCCGGCGCCCGGATGATCGGCGACCACCGGCGGATCCTCGCCACCGGGCTGGCCCGGCTCCGCGCCAAGATCCAGTACCGCCCGGTCGTCTTCGAGCTCATGGCACCGGAGTTCACGCTCGGCGAGCTGCAGGGGTGCGTGGAGGCCCTCGCCGGGCAGCACCTGCACAAGCAGAACTTCCGCCGGCTGGTGGAGCAGCAGGCCCTGGTCGAGGAGACCGGGTCGATGTCGTCCGGGACCGGCGGTCGCCCCGCCAAGACCTACCGCTTCCGTCGCAGCGTGCTTCTCGAGCGTCAGGCGGCGGGCACCAAGCTCCCGGCCCGTTCTCCCCGCTGACACCTACCTACCGCCGGTGGTCGGATCCGCCTGCTCGGCGCGCCCAGGCGGATCCGACCACCGGCGGTAGGTCTTGTGGTTGACAGGCCCTGCCCGGGGGTTATGCTCACGTTCAGCATCACGATATGCTCACGTTGAGCCTTAGGGGATCCGCATGACGCTCCAGCTGCCCGACACCGCTGCGCTCTACGAGCGGGTCAAGCACCACGTGCCGCCCGTCGAGTGGGCCGCGATGACCGACGACGTCGAGGCGATCTGGCGCCTCAAGGCCGAGCGGGACGCCGTGGTCCTCGCGCACAACTACATGACCCCGGAGATCTTCGGCGGGGTCGCCGACATCACCGGCGACTCCCTGGCCCTCGCCCGCGAGGCGCAGGACGTCCAGGCCCAGGTCGTCGTCCTCGCCGGCGTGCACTTCATGGCCGAGACCGCCAAGCTGCTCAACCCGGCACGCACGGTGCTCATCCCCGACCTGCGGGCGGGCTGCTCGCTGGCCGAGTCGATCACCGCCGCGGACGTGCGGGCCCTGCGCGCCGCGCACCCCGGCGTACCGGTCGTGACCTATGTCAACACCTCCGCGGCGGTCAAGGCCGAGTCCGACGTCTGCTGCACCTCCGGCAACGCCGTCGCGATCATCGAGTCCCTCGGCGTCGACCGGGTGATCATGATCCCGGACCGCCACCTCGCCGCCAACGTCGCCCGCCTCACCGGGGTCGAGGTGATCACCCACCCCGGCGCCTGCGAGGTGCACGAGCGGTTCACCCCCGAGGACATCCGCCAGATCCGCGCCGACCACCCCGGCGTCGTCGTCATGGCGCACCCGGAGTGCCCGACCGAGGTCGTGGACGAGGCGGACCTGGCCGGGTCCACGGCCGACATGAGCCGCTTCGTCGCCGAGCGGCGGCCCCGTCAGGTCGCGCTGATCACCGAGTGCTCGATGTCGGACAACGTCGCCGCCGACCACCCCGACGTGGGCTTCGTGCGGCCGTGCAACCTGTGCCCCCACATGAAGCGCAACACCCTCTCGGCGATCCGCCGCTCCTTGGAGACGATGACCCACGAGGTCACGGTCCCCGAGGACGTCGCGGACCGGGCGCGCGCCGCGGTCGAGCGCATGCTGGCGGTGCGCTGACATGCCGCCCGTCACGTATGACGGCAGCCCGGTCGTCGTCGGGGCCGGGCTGGCCGGGCTGCTCACCGCGGTCCGGCTCGCCCCCTCCCCCGTCACCGTGCTGTCCGCCGGGCCTCTCGGCGCCCAGACCTCCACCGCGTGGGCGCAGGGTGGTCTGGCCGCCGCGGTCGGCCCGGACGACGACCCGCAGCGGCACGCCCGGGACACCATCGCCGCGGGCGCCGGCCTGTGCGACCCGGACGTCGTGCGGGCGATCACGGGGGCCGGTCCCGCGGCCGTCGCCGAGCTGCTCGACCTGGGGGCCCGCCTGGACCACGACGACGCCGGCGCGCTCGTCCTCGGCCTGGAGGGCGCGCACTCCCGGCGCCGCATCGTGCACGCCCACGGCGACGGCACCGGCGCCGAGCTGCAGCGCACCGCGCTGGCCGCGGCCCGCGCGCTGCCGTCGGTGACCCTGCTCGCGGACACCCGCGCGGTGCGGCTGCTCACCGACGCCCGCGGCGTCTGCGGGGTGCTCGTCGACGGACCCGTCGGGCGACGCGTGATCGCCACCCGCCAGGTGGTCCTGGCGACCGGCGGGATCGGTGGCCTGTACGCCCACACCACCAACCCCCTCGGCTCCCGGGGGCAGGGCCTGGCGCTCGCCGCGCGCGCCGGCGCGATCCTGCGCGACGTCGAGCTGGTGCAGTTCCACCCCACCGCCCTCGACGTCGGGCTCGACCCGATGCCGTTGGTGTCCGAGGCCGTTCGCGGCGAGGGCGCGCTCCTCGTCGACGAGACCGGCGCCCACGTGATCGCGGACCCGCTCGCCGCGCGCGACGTGGTGTCGCGTGCCGCGTGGGCCGCTCTCGGGGCGGGGCACCAGGTGCTCCTCGACGCCCGCGCGACCCTGGGCGACCGCTTCGCGCAGCGCTTCCCCGCCATCGCCGAGCACTGCCGCGCCGCGGGCCTGGACCCCGCCCGCGACCTGCTGCCGGTCCGTCCGGCCGCGCACTACCACATGGGCGGGATCGCCGTGGATCTCGCCGGCCGCACCACCGTCCCTGGGCTGCACGCCGTCGGCGAGTGCGCGTCCACCGGCCTGCACGGCGCCAACCGGCTCGCCAGCAACTCCCTGCTCGAGGCCGTCGTCTGCTCCCGCTGGGTGGCCGCCGAGCTCACCCGCGCCGCGGCGGATCTCGCCCCGATGCCGGCGCTGGAGGACCTGGCGGCCCGGGCGTCCGCCCTGGCCGAGGTGCCGGCCGCACCCGACCCGGCCACCCTCGCGCTCGTCCGGCATACCGTCGAGGGGTGCGCCGGGGTCCTGCGCGACGCGACCGGGCTGAGGTCGGCGCTGGACCTGCTGGCCCCGCTCGCCGCCCACGACGACGCGGCCCTGGTCGGGGCCCTCCTGTGCTCAGGGGCCCTGCGGCGGCGGGAGTCCCGCGGCGGCCACACCCGCACCGACGCGCCCGTCACGGTCGCCCCGCGCCACACCCGGCTGACCCAGGACCACGTCCTGGCGGCCGTCACCACCGAGAGGATCGCCTCATGAGGACCCTGCCCGACGTCATGCTCGAGCCGCTCGTCCGGGCCGCGCTGCTCGAGGACCTGGGCCGCGCCGGCGACCTGACGACCGACGCGATCATCCCCGCCGACGCCACGGCCACCGTGCGCCTCGTCGCCCGCGACCCCGGCGTCGTCGCCGGCACCGACCTGGCCCGCCTTGCCTGGACCCTGCTCGACCCGCGCGTCCAGGTCCGCATCGACCGCCCGGACGGCTCCCGGGTCACCCCCGGCGAGGTGATCGGCGAGGCCACCGGCCCCGCCCGCGCCCTGCTGACCGGAGAGCGCGTCGGTCTCAACCTCCTCGGCCACCTGTCCGGCATCGCCACCGCGACCGCGCGCCTGGCCGACGCCATCGCCCACACGTCCGCGAGCGTCTGCTGCACCCGCAAGACCACCCCCGTGCTGCGCGCGGTCGAGAAGGCCGCGGTGCGGGCAGGTGGCGGCAGCAACCACCGCTTCGGGCTGGACGACGCGGTCCTGATCAAGGACAACCACGTCGCCGTCGCCGGATCGGTGACCGCGGCCGTGCGGCTGGCCCGCGCCGAGGTCGGCCACCTGGTCAAGATCGAGTGCGAGGTGGACACCCTCGACCAGCTTCACGAGCTGCTGGCCGTCGGCGCCGACGCGGTGCTGCTCGACAACATGACGCCCGCGCAGCTGCGCGAGGCCGTCGCCCTCGTCGACGGACGGATGGTCACCGAGGCGTCCGGGCGCGTCGACGAGACCACGATCGTGCCGATCGCCGAGGCCGGGGTGGACCTGGTCTCGGTCGGTCGGCTCACCCACAGCGCGGCGGTCCTGGACATCGGGCTGGACCACGTCGGCTGAGGTGCCGACACGTCGAGCGGGGCCCGGCCGGGTGGCCGGGCCCCGCGCGGGTGCCCCCGCCGATGGCCGGCGCGTCCGCTCAGGTCACTTCAGGAAGCGGATGGTCATCGGGTAGCGGTAGTCCTCGCCGCCGGCGACCTTGATCGCCGCCAGCACGTGGAACGCCAGCGCGACCAACGGGATCACCGGGACCACCCAGATCAGCACGAAGCCGACGAGCACCAGCATCAGCAGCAGGCTCACCAGGGTCGCGGCGAGCGTGGCCAGCCACACGGTGATCTGGAAGTTCAGCGCGTCGTAGCAGTGCTTCTTGACCCGCGGGCTGCGGCCGCCGCCCGCGAGGAGCACGATCAGCGGGCCCATCCAGGTCATCCCGCCGAGCAGGACGGCAGCGACCGGGCTCCAGTGCGCCGCAGCCGTCAGCTGCTGCTCGACCTTGGGGCTCATGGACGATGGGGCGTATGCCGACGCGGGCTGACCGTACGCCGGGGCGCCGTATGCCGGCGCAGGCCGGCCGTACGCCGGGGCACCGGGGGCCGGGTCGTGGATGGGGGTCTCGTCGCGGTGATCGCTCATGTCGTGCTCCTGGTCGTGAGTGGGTTCGCTGCTCTGACGCCATCGTCCCCGGTGCGGATCCCCCGGCGATCCCGGAGGCGCCCCTGACCCGGCCCTGATCCGACCCTGAGCGAGCACCTGGTCCGGTCCGCAGCTGGACCCTCATCGAACGAGGCGCCCGTGCGCCGGGGCCGGTCAGACGGCGAGCAGGCGCCGCACCACGGTGTCGGCGAGCAACCGGCCGCGACGGGTCAGCACCAGGGTCCGGTCGCGCACCGCCGCGGTGCCGTCGACCAGCCCGTCGGCCACCAGCCCCGCGACGGCGTGCTGCCCGTCGTCGTCCAGCTCGTCGACCGGCAGACCGGCCGCGACCCGGATCCCCAGCAGAACGCTCTCGTCATACCGCTGCTCGGCGGTCAGGATCTCGCGGGCCGCGGCGGGCGACCGGCCCGCCGCGAGCCGGGCGGCGTAGGCGCTGGGGTGCTTGACGTTCCACCAGCGCACGCCGCCGACGTGGCTGTGCGCCCCGGGGCCCGCCCCCCACCAGTCGCCGTCGTCCCAGTAGCCGAGGTTGTGCCGGCACTGCTTGTCCTCCGAGCGGGCCCAGTTGGACACCTCGTACCACCCGTACCCGGCGGCCGTGAGCAGCTGGTCGGCGAGCTCGTACTTCTCCGCCTCGTCGTCGTCGCTCGGCGTCGCCAGCTCGCCGCGACGCACCTGGGCCGCCATCTTCGTCCCGTCCTCCACGACCAGCGCGTAGGCCGAGACATGGTCGGGCCCGAGCTCGATCGCCGACTCCAGCGAGGTCCGCCAGTCGGCCAGGGACTCGCCGGGCGTGCCGTAGATCAGGTCGAGGGACACGTCCAGTCCGTGCTGCCGAGCGCCGCGGACGGCGCGCTCGACGTTGCGCGGGTCGTGGGTGCGGTCCAGGGTGGCGAGCACGTGCGGGACCGCCGACTGCATGCCCAGGCTGACCCGGGTGAACCCGCGCGCCGCGATCCAGTCGAGGTAGTGCTCGTCGACGGTGTCCGGGTTGGCCTCGGTGGTGATCTCGACCTCGCCGGCGTAGCCGAAGCGCTCCCCGATGCCCTCGACGATCCGGGCGAGGTCCTCGGCGGGGAGCATCGTGGGCGTCCCGCCGCCGAGGAACACCGTCTCCACCGCGGGGGCGTCGCTGCCGAGCACCCGTCGGGCCAGGTCGAGCTCGGCGAGCACGGTGTCGGCGTACGACGCCACGCTGCTGCCCGGGGCCCCCAGCTCGGGCAGGGTGTAGGTGTTGAAGTCGCAGTAGCCGCAGCGGGTCCGGCAGAAGGGGACGTGCACGTAGACGCCGAAGGGCCCGAGACCGAGCCGGTCGAGCGCCTCGCTCGGCAGGGAGCCGTCGGCGGGGGCGGGCAGTCCGTCAGGCAGTGCGCTCGGCATGGGGCTCATTGTGTATGACGGGCGCGCCCACCCGGTCACGCGGCCGGGCGCCCGGGCGCGCCTCCCCCGAGGCCCCCGGGACCGCGGCACCGGGGTCGCCCGGCGCCGCGGCAGCACAGCCGCACCCGGCGGGTTCGACGGGGACCCCTGGATACCCGCGGGTAGCAACCCTCTAGGGTCGGGCTGGCCCACCAGGCCACCCCGTCGACGGGACGGTCACCCTCCGTCCCGCCATCACCGAGAGGACACGACGACGTGACCAGCACCAAGGAGCCCCCCGCCCCCGCGCCGAGCCGCTGGCGGCCTGCCAGCGTGCGGACCGGACCCTCGGCCGAGGACGTCGGCCTGATGGGCCAGCCCCGAGGTCTGCCCTGGATGCTCCAGGTGGAGATGTGGGAGCGGTTCAGCTGGTTCGGGATGCGGGCGATCCTGCTCTACTTCATCACCGACACCTTCGCCCACGGCGGGCTGGGCCTGGACAAGAACACCGGCCAGGTCGTCCTGGCGACCTACCAGGCCGCCGTGTGCTTCCTCACCATCCCCGGCGGCATCTTCGCCGACCGGATCGCCGGCCCCTGGCGGTCGACGCTCTACGGCGGGATGGTGATCATGGCCGGCCACGTGCTGCTGGCGGTCCCCACCGTCGCCACGTCGTGGACCGGCCTGTTCCTGATCGCCTTCGGCACGGGCTTCATCAAGCCCAACCTGTCCACGATCGTGGGCGGGCTCTACGACGAGCACGACCCGCGCCGGGAGGCCGGGTTCCAGCTGTTCTACATGTCGATCAACTTCGGGTCGCTGTTCTCCCCGCTGGTGACCGGCTTCCTCAAGGACCGCTACGGCTACCACGTCGGCTTCATCGCCGCCGCGATCGGGATGGCCTTCGGGCTGGCGGCCTTCGCGTACGGCCGCGGCCGGCTGTCCCAGTTCGCCTACGACGTGCCCAACCCGCTCGGCCCCGGCGAGGGCCGTCGGCTGCTCCTGGGCGCTGCGGGATTCGTCGTGCTGGTGGTGCTGCTGACTCTGGGCTACCAGCCGATCTTCGGCGGTCTCGCCGAGGCCATCGCGTATGTCGTCTTCACGGTCGCCACCCTGGCGTCCATCGGCTACTTCGTGATGATGTTCCGCAGCCGCCAGGTCACCGCCCACGAGCGCGAGCACCTGTGGGCCTTCCTGCCGCTGTGGCTGGGCAACGTGCTGTTCACGATCATCTTCGAGCAGGCCTCGGGCAAGATGGCGACCTTCGCCAAGGACAACACCGACGGCTCGCTCGGCATCGGCTCCTGGGCCCTCAGCCCGGAGGCCTACCAGTCGATCAACCCCGCCGCCGTGCTGATCATGGCGCCGGCGCTGGGGTGGTTCTTCATGCGCCGCGCCGGCCGCTTCCCGAGCACGGCGATGAAGTTCGCGATGGCGGTCGCCATCATCGGCTTCTCCGCCCTGATGATGGGGTACGGCTTCCAGCAGTGGCCCGGCGGGCAGCGGCTGTCACCGTTCTGGTACCTCGGTCTCGTGTTCCTCGTGCAGACCGTGGCCGAGCTGTTCATGAACCCCGTCGGCCTGGCGGCCACCACCTCGCTCGCGCCCCGGCAGTTCGCCTCGCAGGCGATGACCCTGTGGCTGCTGGCGGCCGCGACGGGCCAGGGCTGCGCCGCCGTGATCATCGACCAGACCCGCGAGCTGGGCGATGCCACCTACTACTACGGCCTCGGTGCCGTGACCATGGTGATGGCGGTCCTGCTCGCCCTGATCGCGCCGTGGACCCAGTCCAAGATGTCCGACGTGGGCCGGGGGGCCACCACCCACTGACCGCCCCTGTCCCGCAATCAGCCCACCCGCCCCGTAGGGTCGACAGCTTGGGCAGATGATTCGCCCTAAGTTGCGTCTACAGAAGAAGATTCATCATGATCTCTCGTACCATCCGCGGAGCCGCACTGGCTCTGGCCCTCGTAGCAACTCCGGCGACAGCGTTTGCCATCGGCATCTCCAGCGGCGATGGATCCGGAGAGCAGCATGTGACTCAGCGGTTCAACAACGGAGCCAAGGTCAGCGGCACCATCAAGTCGGCCAAGGGCTCCAAGGTCTACTACCGGGGGCTGGTGGACTGGGGGAAGTGGCAGTGCAGCAACACCGATATCGGTCGGTACACCCCCATGGTGACCTCCAAGAAGGCCGTCACCACCGGAGGGACCATCAGCGGTGGGTTCCCTGGCCCGATCTGCGGGGGCAACGTGAAGCCCAAGGCCTCGATCTGCCGCGACATCAACCTCCTTCCCGATGCCTGTTCGGCCTGGTCGGCGCGGTTCTGATCTGTCATGACGCATGATCCCGCGGTCCGTCTGGACCATCTCGTGGTCCGTCTCGGGCGCCGTACCGTGCTCGAGGACGTCTCGTGCGAGCTGGACCGCGGGATCACCGCCTTCGTCGGGCCGAACGGCGCCGGGAAGTCCACGCTGCTGCGCACCATGGCGGGGGCCCTGCCACCGTGCGACGGCGAGGTCGCCGGCCTGGGAGAGCATCCGTATGCCGACGAGGCATCTCGTCGACGGTTCTGCGCCAGGGTGGGGTGGATGCCCCAGTCCGCGGGTGTGCCCCCGCGCTTCACCGTCAGACGGCTGGTGGAGCACTCGGCGTGGATCAAGGCCATGGATCGGGCTGCTGTGCCCTCGGCCGTGGCCCGAGCCATGGAGGTCGCTCAGGTCACCCACCTGGCAGAACGGCCGCTGGCGCGCATGTCTGGCGGGGAGCGCCAACGATCCGTGCTGGCGGCGTGCCTGGTCAACGACCCAGGGCTGCTCGTCCTGGACGAGCCGACGGTCGGCCTGGACCCAGGCCAGCGAGAGACCTTCCAGCAGGCCGTGCGGGTCATCGGCCGGTCCGCGACCGTGGTCCTGTCCACGCACATCCTCGAGGACGTGTTCGGCGTGGCGGACCGGGTCGTCGGGATGCGCGCGGGACGGATCGACCTGGACCGCCCCATGAGCGAGGACCCGTCCCTGCGTGCAGACGTCATGGCGTTGTTCCGCGAGGTGCCCGCATGACCCTGGCAGGGATCCCCGCGTCCCGACCAAGGGTCTTCCTCGCGGGCATGTTCCTGCTGGTCCTTGCCCTTGATGCCGTCACCGCCATCACGTCGGCAGCCGACTGGTGGGGCTGGTTCCCCACCGCGATCCACACGATCCAGAACTTCAACCAGCCCGCCGACATCGCGGTCGCCGTCGCGGCGGCCGTCCTGGCCGGCACGACCCGGCGATACGGCCTGGGCCCGTGGGGCGCCACTGCAGCCCGCGGACGCGCTCCCCAGCTCGGCGCCGTCGTCGCCGCGGCCGTCTTGCCCGCGCTGGTAGCGCACTGCCTGATGGGGACGGTGGTGCTGTGCCTGGCCATCCACCGCGGTGGATGGGCGGGTGCTGGATGGTGGGCGATCCTGGCGGTAGCCACCGGACCGGCCTTGAGCGCCCTGTGGGCCGTCATCGGGTGCGCGCTCGGGCTCCATGTCCCCCGGGCCATCGCCACCGCACTCGCGGCGATCGCACCTTTCGCCCTCTGCGCGGTGCTGGACATCTACCTCACCGACAGCCCCGCCGGAGTCCTGACCTATGCCAGCTCGGGAACGTTCAGCGACGTCCGACCCACCCATACCACCCTGGGGGCGCGACTCGTGGCCACCACCGCCGTCATGGCCTGGGCCTGGACCGTCCTGGCCCGTCGCAGAGCCCGCACCCGGTCGGCATGCGCAACCGCGGCCAGCCTCGCGCTGGCAGTCGCCTTCGTGGCCGGCTACTCCTTCACCGACATCCCCGGCGCCGGTGACCAGCAGTGTTCCGGCACCGCGCCCCGCATCTGCCTACCCGTCCGCGTCGCGGCCGCACGCACCTCCTACACCGCGATGATCACCCCCGCGTGGAACGAGCTGCCTGGGCCGCTGCGCCGAGCAACCATCAACGCCGACGGCGAGCCACAGCCGAACGCCATCAACACCAGCATCACCGACGGCGTCAACGCCGCCAGCCTGCTCCCCGAACGACTGGCCTCCATCGCAGCCCTCGGCCAGGCCGCATGGCCTGAACCGACAGGGTGCACACCGACCCCCGCCGATGCTCACGCTCCTCTCGTCTTCCAGATCTGGTGGCAACAGCGCTTCGCCATACCCACCGACGGATCAGGCCCGATGGGCACCAACCTGCAAGCCGCTCCGGACTACCCCCAGGCCTCGAAAGAAGCCCAGCACTTGAACCAGATGACCACCCGGCAACGAGACACGTGGGTCAGCCAGCGCATCGGGCACGCCCACCAGACCGCCCCCGGCAAGCCGTGCCCACCCATCACGACCATCAAGCCCTGATGCGCCACGCCCTCGCCGACCAGAGGCACGCCCTCCGGCTCGCAGCAGACGGATGGCGCCTCACCCGCAGACACCTGGCAGCCCTGGCCGCAGGCTGGGCAGCAGTAGCCGTGGCGACCCGTCTCGGCGTGCCGCCCATCGACCCCTCGAGGTACGTCGTCCCCCGACCGATGGAAAGCCTCGCCACCGTCACCCTGGTCATCCCCGTGGCCATCACCACGGCGATGCTCCCCGCCCGGGTGCCCTGGCTGACCGCCGTCCCCGGCCGGGACCTACGCGCATACCGAGCAGCCCTGCTCGTGGGGATCCTCGCGGCCCAGCTCCCCGCGGTCGCTCTCGTCGCACACGCAGGAGAGCTACCCATCACGCAGGTCGCCGCCGCCTGGCTGTTCCTGACATCCCTCGGGGTCCTGACCACCACCGTCCACGCACGGCTGGCCGGCCTCGTGCCGGCCCTGACCATCCTCACGTTCAGCCAGGCCTCCGAGTTGCCCCCGTTCGCCTGGAACATCTTCTACAACCTCGACCGCCAACCCACGCTGCTCGCCCTCGACGCTCTACTCCTGCCCCTCGCGGCAGCCGCCTACATCCACCGCGGAGCGCACAGGACCAGCTGAAGAACCACACCGTGAGGGAGCAAGAAGGGGCCTACCGACCCAGTTCTGCACCATGTGTCGTGCCGATCATCGGCAGCGACCGCACGAGCGTCTGCCGCATCGACCGGTAGGGACCAGGACCGCCGCACGATCACCGGCACAGACTGCCTCAGCTCCACGCCTGTCCCGGGGCCCGGCGGCTACGGTGGCCCCGTGCCCTCCCCCGGTCGTGGACGCCTCCACCTGCTCGGGCCGTTGCTCGGGGCGGTCGCCCTCGTCGGCGAGCACCTCGACCTGGCCGGGCCGCTGCCGATCCTGCAGCCCGTGCTGCCGCTGGTCGCGCTCGTCGGGGTGGCCTGGACCGTGCTCGCCCTGCTGCACCGTCGGTGGGTCTCGGCGCTCGTCTGCCTCGCGCTCGCCGCCGCTCTCGTCCAGCCGCTGCTGCCGCACGCACGGCAGCGCCCTGAGCAGCCCGGGGACCTGCGCGTCCTGGCGCTCAACACCGAGCTGGGATCTGCCGACGCGACCGAGGTGGTCGCGGCCGTCCGACGGACCGGCCCCGACGCGCTCGTGCTCACCGAGGCCACCCCCGCCCTGTGGCAGCGGCTGCACGACGCCGGGCTCGCCGCCCTGCTCCCCCACGCGTCCGGCCAGGTCGAGCCCGGCAGCCGGGGCACCCTGGTCGCGACCCGGGCACCGCACGACTGCGTCGAGGGGGTCGTCGTCTGCAGTCAGGTCACCCGCTCACCGGGTCACGGCGCGGGCCCGGCCGAGTCACCGGCCGTGCGGCTGGCGGGCGGCGTCGTGCTCAAGGGCGTGCACCCCTTCGCCCCGCTGCCGGGGACCACCGGGCGGTGGCGCTCCGAGCTCGGCGCGCTCGTGGGCTGGGCCGACCGGCATACCGGACCATGGGTGATGGCGGGCGACCTCAACGCCGGGCGGGTGCACCCGGTCTTCCGACGGCTGACGCGCGGCACCACCGTCCTGCCGGACGACCACCACCTGTGGCTGCGCACCTGGCCGCACGAGGGGTGGCCCTACCCGCCCTTCGTGGCGCTGGACCACGTGATCGCGCGGGGCTACGAGCCGGTGGCGTCGGGCACGGTCGCGGTCTCGGGCACCGACCACCTCGGCGTCTGGGCGGTCCTGCGTCCCGCCGGTTGACGCCGGGCCTCAGCGGACGAGCAGCACGCCGCCGAGGGCGATGAGCGCGACGCACAGGGTCGAGGCGGCGGCGAGGTAGAAGGGCGCCGCACCCACCGTGGCGATCGTCCGCAGCCGCACCCCGCATCCGAGCGCGAACATCGCGGCCGTCAGCAGGATCGTCTGCAGCAGCTTGGCCCAGCCCAGCACGTCGGCCGGGACCGGCAGGAAGGACCGCACCAGCACCATCGCGAGGAAGCCGAGCACGAAGACCGGCACCAGCGGCGGGAGCGACCCGGTGACCTCCTGGCCGGCGAGCGCCCGGCGGCGCTGCCAGGAGATGGTGGCCATGACGGGGGCGAGCATCAGGACACGGGCCAGCTTGACGATCACGGCGACGGTGAGGGCACCGCCGCCGATGGCGCCGCCCGCGGCGACGACCTGGGCGACCTCGTGGATCGACGCCCCCGCGAACAGCCCCGCCGTGTGGTGGTCGAGGCCCATCACGGTGACCAGCAGCGGCACCAGCGGGATCATCAGGGTGCCGCACAGCACGACGAGCGCGATCGCGGTGGCGACGTCCTCCTCCTCGGCGTCGATCACCCCGTCGACCGCGGCGACCGCGGCGGCCCCGCAGATCGAGAAGCCGCACGCGACGAGCAGCCGCAGCCCGGGCCCGATGCCCAGCGCCCGCCCGATCGCGAGCGTGGCGAGGATGCCGCCGACGACCACGGCGACCACCACCGCGATCATCCCGATCCCCAGGCCGGCGATGTCATGCAGCATCACCTGCAGCCCGAGCAGCACGATGCCCAGGCGCAGCAGCTTCTTGGAGGCGACCTGCAGCCCGGGTGCGGTCGAGGTGGGCAGCGTGACGGTGTTGGCCAGCACCGCGCCGAGGAGTATGGCGATCAGCAGCGGCGAGGCCGTCGCCACCCAGTGGTTGACCGCCATGGCCACCGCGACCGCGCAGGCGGCGAGCAGGAGGCCGGGCGCCATACGGCTGAGCAGGCCGGACCGGGGCTGAGCAGGTGCGTCGGCGTTCACCCCTCCAGGGTCCCACGCCACCGCCCTCGTCCCGCCGCGTCCCCGGCACACCCCTCCTGCTGACCTGCGCTCGGAGCTCAGCTCACACGCCTTCCGGGCCCCCTTCCGTGTCCTTCCCGACCTCGCAGCTCAGGACGTGCCCGGTGCGAGCGCGACCCGATGCGCTGGCGGCGTCGCCACCACCCTTGGGACAGTAGGGTCATGCACCCCCACGTGTCCGTGACCGAGACCGCCGACGCCGCAGCCTTCCTGCGCGCGGCCGCCACCGTGATCGAGACGCAGCCGGTGATCCACTCGGTGATCGCCACCAACGCGCTGCGGCTCGCGTCGGCCCCCGCCGCGGGTGACGCGCGGTTCTACCTCCTGCACCGGCACGACCGTCTCGTGGCCGCGGCGATGCACACCCCGCCCCACCCACCGCACCTGGCCTTCACGGACCCCGAGTGCGCCGTCGCGCTCGCCGACCACCTGGACGTGCACGGCCGCGTCGTCACCGGGGTCGGCGGGCTGCGTGACGGGGCCCTGGCCTTCGCCGAGCACTGGTGCGCCGAGCGGGATCTCGAGCCGCAGGTGCACGTCGACCTGGGGATCTACGACCTGCCCGTCGAGCCCGCGCTCCCCTGGCCGGTCGACGGGTCGATGCGGGTCGCCGAACCGCAGGACCGCGAGCTCGTCGAGGGGTGGATGCGGGACTTCCGGGACGAGGTGTCGGTCGACGACGCCCGCCCCGAGATCGACGCGCGACAGCCCCTCGAGGACGGCCGGATCGGGCTGTGGCTGGCGGGCGACGTGCCCGTGGCGATGTGCGCGTCCTCGGTGCCCGCGGGCGGGGTGACGCGCCTCTCCTGGGTGTGGACTCCGCCGGAGCACCGCGGCCACGGCTACGCGAGCGCGGTGGTCGCCCGCTGGTCGCGCCGGGAGCAGGAGCGCGGCCACCGGTGCCTGCTCTACACCGACCTCGCCAACCCGACGAGCAACGCGATCTACCAAGCGCTCGGCTACCGCCGGATCGGGGACAGCGTCACGCTGCGCTTCGAGGGGCCGCCGTCCTGCTGAGCGGTTGCACAGGCGGGCTGTGGCACAGTGGGCCGCATGCGCAGCGCCGCCAAGGGAATCACCGTCTCCCGCACCGCTGTCGCCGACGACTTCCGGCAGCTGTCCGCGACGCGGATCTCCGCCGCCCCCGTCATCCACTCGGTCATCGCCACGACCCTCGCGCACGCCCTGGAGGCTCCGCACGACTACCCCCGGGCGTCGTGGTACTGGGCCAGGCGCGACGGGCGGGTCACGGCGCTGGCCATGCACACCCCGCCACGTCCCTTCCACGTCGCCACCGTCGACCCCCATGTCTCCCGAGCCCTGGCCCGGCGCGCGATGATCGACCAGCTGGAGATTCCCCTGGTGGGCGGGCTGATCCCGGGGGCGTTGGCCTTCGCCGAGACGCTGGCCTTCGAGCGCGGCAGTCACATCCGGGTGGTGCGGCGCGAGGGCATGCACGACCTGCCCGGCCTTCCCCGTATGCCGAGCGGCGTGCCCGGCGCCCTGCGTCCCGCCGCCGGCACGGACCTGCCGATGCTGCAGACCTGGGCGGCGGCATACCTCGACGACACCCGCACGCCGGCCCCCGCCCGCTTCCCGCTGGAGAAGTGGGTGGAGCGCGGGGGCATGCAGCTGTGGGAGGTCGACGGCGAGCCGGTCTCGATGGCCCACGCGTCCCGCCCGCACGGCGGGGTGTCGCGGGTGTCCTGGGTGTACACGCCGCCGGAGCACCGCGGCCACGGGTATGCCGCGGCGACCGCCGCGCAGGTGAGCCTGCGGCAGCGCCGCGCCGGCCACCGGTGCCTGCTCTACACCGACCTGGACCACCCGGAGTCCTCACGGCTCTACCACCGCATCGGCTTCCGCAAGGTCGGCGACTCCTGCGTGCTGCGGCTGGAGGCCGTGCGCGCGACCGAGCCGACGCCCCCGCCCGAGCCGCCCCGGACCGGCGCGCCCCGCCGTGGTGGGACGCTCGGCGGCACCCTGGGCTCGCTCGGCGGCGCGCTGCGGTCCACGACCCAGCGCCGCCGCCAGGTGGACTGACTGCGCTTTGCCCGCCCGCGAACGAGGGCGCCGGTCAGGGCAGGGGCGTGCCCTGGTGATAGACCTGCCGCCACCCGTCGCAGGTGTGCCGCCACAGGGAGGTGCGTCGTGCCCGGCGTCCGTCCCGGTCGGACTCCCAGAACACCTGGATGACGTCGTCGGACAGGGCGCGTGCGTGCAGGTCCTGGATGGCGATGGGTGCGGCGTCCTGCTTGCTCGTCTCCTGGGCCAGCAGGTCGAGGATCGTCCTGAGATCCCATCGGCGACCTGAGGCCCCGATCTCCAGGAAGTCGGGGGCCAGCAGCTCGACCAGCCGTTCCGGATTTCCCCGCGTGGCGGGTGACTGGAGCTCACGCTCGAGCCGGAGGACGTGGTCGAGGTCCGATCGATGGGCTGCCATGGCGCCCGAGTCTGCCGAGGAGGAAGGACCCAGTCCAGCGGTTTCGACCGGCGGGCCGCTTCTCTCCTGCGCGCTCCTGGAGACCCTCGACGGGCCCGGCGTGCCGCGCGGACGCCGACGTGGCCTGTCGATCTCTCGCGGTGCCCCCTGCACCGCGGGCGGGCCGTGCTTGACTCCCAACTAGATACGTGGCGTACTTAGATACGTGAAGGACGTGGACGCGAGGTGGCCCCAGGCCTGGGTGCGGGCGGTGCTCGAGCCGGCCCTCCTGACGGTCCTGGCCACGGGACCGGCGCACGGCTACGCCCTGGCCGAGGCGCTGGCCGATGCCGGCTTCGGGCGGCTGCGGGGAGGGTCGCTCTATCCGGTCCTGGCGCGGCTCGAGGAGGCCGGCCACGTGACGACGACCTGGCAGGAGGGTGCGGGGGGTCCGGGACGACGGACCTACGCCATCACGGCCAAGGGGCACGCCCGGCGAGCCCAGGAGCTGGCCGAGATCACCGCCCTGGTCCACGTCCTGCACGACTGGGAGTCCGCGACGGGGGATCCGGACCCAGACGCGAAGGAGGAGCCATGAGGGGCGACCAGGAGGAGCAGGGCGTGCAGCACCGGTCCGGGGCGAGCGCCCAGCCGGCCAGGTTCCGCGCGGTGCGGGGCCGTGCCGCGGACGAGGACTGGGCCGGCGAGGCGTGGTTGGCGCTGGTCCTGCGCGGCCACGTGGGGGTGGAGGCCGCCGACCACGCCCTCGGCGAGGTGCTCGAGCTCGTCCGCAGCAGCGGGGAGGGCCCGGAGGAGCTCTACGGGCCACCCGACCGGTGGGCCGAGGACACGCTGCGGCAGTGGGCGGCCGAGGGGTCCGACGCGATCCAGGACCCGCCCACCCGCTGGCGTGACCTGCCGCAGGTGGCCGCGGTCACGGCAGTCGGTGTGACCCTGGTCTGCGCCCTCGTGTGCGTGCTCCGGACCGAGTGGACGATCGACTGGACCCTGGCCTGGGTACTGCTCCCCTTCCTGGGGTCGCTGGTCAGCCTCGGCGCCATCACGACGTGGGAGAGCGCCGTGGCGCGGTGGTCCACCACCTGGGGCGCCGCGGCTGTCCTGGGGGTCATCGCGGCCGGGTCGCTGGGCATCGCCGCGCTCTTCGCAGTCACCGATGCGCACCCGCTCGCCCACGCCTCGATCGGCTGGCACCTCCCCCTGGCCGCCGCCTACGCCGCCCTGGCGTGGGTCCTGGGGCGCGTCATACCTGATCCCGGTCCCGAGCAGACCCGCCCGCTCACGGACGAGGCGTGGGCCCACGACCTCGCCCGGATCCTGCGCACCCGCGGCGACCTCCCCGAGCCCCAGGTCGGCCGCGTCCTCGAGGACGCCCGCGCCCACGCCCAGCAGACCGGCGCCCCGCTCGTGGAGGAGTTCGGGAGCCCGGCGGCGTATGCCGCGCAGGTCTCCCCGCGCCCGATCGTGCGGGCCCGGCGGTCGGCGATCTTTCAGACCGGGGTGCTGGCCCTGTGCGCCTGGCTGGCGAGCGAGCAGCTCGTGGACGCGTCGCACCCGTGGCCGGCCCGCGTCTGCTTCTGGCTCGCCCTGGCCTGCCTGGCGTTCCTCGCGATCCGGACGTGGTGGCAGGTGCTCCCCCGGGGCCGGACCCACCGCTGACACGTCACTCGGCCAGGCCGCGTCGTCGCGCCCGGGATCAGCCCGCGAGCGCGGCCAGCGAGTCGGCGAGGGGTAGGTGGATCCAGCCCTCGACCTGGGCGGGGACCTCGGACGGGGCGGGGTGGGTCAGCCCGAGCGCGGCGGCCCGCGCGACCAGCGCACACACCACGGCGTCCATCGCGTCATCACTCGCCGCCATCAGCGCCCGGTGCTCCCCCAGCTCGACAACCGGGCAGGCAGCCGCCAGGTCCGCCACGAGGGCCGCTCGCACGGCCGCGTCGTCCTTGTAGCCCCGCGACACCAGGCCCCAGGTCGACAGCGCGGCCGCGGGATAGACCTCGGCGACCGGCCCGCTCCCGTCCCGCGGGCAGCGGACTCCGGCGGCGACGAGTCGCGCCTCGAGCCCGGTCCAGCGCAGCGCCGGGAGCGCGATCTTGTCGGTCGAGACGCTGAGCGGCAGCCGCCCCGTCCGCTCACGCACCCACAGGTCCGTATGCCGGAACTGCACCGCGCGCCGCTCGGCCGGCCACGGCTCGGGCGAGGCGACGAGCGCCCCCGCCGCGTGGGCCACCACGAGCTCGACGAAGGCCGCCGGCCACCCGAAGGGCACGTCCACGCCCGCCTTGTCGGCGCTCGCCAGGGCGGTCACGGCGGTGTCGTCGTCGACGCCCAGCTGCAGCCGCTCCAGACGCGCCCCGCCCGCCTCCCACCGGATCGCGGCGACGGCGGTCTTGGGCGGGGCGGAGGCCAGGTCCAGGCCGACGGTGAGCATGCCCCGACCCTACGGCGGCACGGACCTTCGCCGATCGGGCGCCGCCCCGCACCGCGGCGACGAGGCCCGCCGACGGCGAGGTCAGCGGCGGTCAGGTCAGCAGCGACGATAGGTGAGGTCGGTGATCGGCCGCCCGGCCGCGACCCCGCGCCGCTCGAAGCGGGTCATCGGCCGCACCGCGAAGCGCTCGTCCGGCCCGCCCTCGAAGTCCGGGTGCTCGTCGAGCACCTGCTGCATCCATGCCGCGTAGTCGGGCCAGTCGGTGGCCAGGCGCCATACGCCGCCCGGCTCGAGGACGCGGGCGACGAGCGTCGCGAAGGCCGGCTGCACGATGCGGCGCTTGTGGTGCCGCGTCTTGGGCCAGGGGTCGGGGAAGAAGGTCCACACCTCACGCACCGACCCGGCCGGCAGGAGGGTCTCGAACACCGGCACCGCGTCGGCCTCCAGCAGCCGCACGTTGCGCAGGTCGCGGGAGCCGACCTTGCGGAGCATGTCGTACAACCCCGGCCGGTAGACCTCCAGCGACAGCAGGTCGTGGTCGGGCAGCTGCTCGCCGCCCGCCGTCGTGGCGTCGCCGGACCCGGCGCCCACCTCGACGACCAGCGGGGCCCGCCGCCCGAAGACCGCCACCGGGTCCAGCCGCGCGTCCGGGTGCACGTCCGAGCGGTTCGTCGACCGGGGGAGGTCGAGCAGCCAGCGGTCGCCATACCGCTCGATCGCCCGCGCGTCCTTGTCCTGGAGCCGCTGGTCGACCCGCGCGAAGCTCACCATCCGGCGCACCCCCTCGCCGGTGACGGGCTCGGCGATGCCGACGGTGTATGTCGTCCGTCGCGCGGGCTGGTCGGGCGCCGTCCCGTCCGGGGAAGGCTGCTCGGTCACTTCTTGCCCTTGCCCTTGGTCTCGCCGTCGTTGGACAGCGCCGCGATGAAGGCCTCCTGGGGCACCTCGACGCGACCGACCATCTTCATCCGCTTCTTGCCCTCCTTCTGCTTCTCGAGCAGCTTGCGCTTGCGGCTGATGTCGCCGCCGTAGCACTTGGCGAGCACGTCCTTGCGGATCGCGCGGATGGTCTCGCGGGCGATGACGCGCGAGCCGATGGCGGCCTGGATCGGCACCTCGAACTGCTGCCGCGGGATGAGCTCGCGCAGCTTGGTCGCCATCATCACGCCGTAGGAGTAGGCCGCGTCCTTGTGGACGATCGAGCTGAACGCGTCGACCTGCTCGCCCTGCAGCAGGATGTCGACCTTGACCAGGTCGGCCACCTGGTCGCCGTCGGGCTCGTAGTCCAGGGAGGCGTAGCCGCGGGTCTTGGACTTCAGCTGGTCGAAGAAGTCGAACACGATCTCGGCGAGCGGGAGGGTGTAGCGCATCTCGACGCGCTCCTCGGACAGGTAGTCCATCCCGCGCAGGGTGCCGCGCTTGGCCTGGCACAGCTCCATGATCGAGCCGATGAACTCGCTCGGCGCCAGGATGGTCGCCCGCACCACGGGCTCGCGGACCTCCGCGATCTTGCCGTCGGGGAACTCGCTGGGGTTGGTGACCTCCACGACCCGCTTGTCGTCGAGGGTCACCTCGTACTCCACGTTGGGCAGCGTCGAGATCAGGTCCAGCCCGAACTCGCGCTCCAGGCGCTCGCGCACGATCTCCAGGTGCAGCATGCCGAGGAAGCCGACCCGGAAGCCGAAGCCCAGCGCCGCCGAGGTCTCCGGCTCGTAGACCAGCGCCGCGTCGTTGAGCTTGAGCTTGTCGAGCGCGTCGCGCAGCAGCGGGTAGTCCGTGCCGTCGATCGGGTAGAGCCCGGAGAAGACCATCGGCCGCGGGTCGCGGTAGCCGCCGAGCGCCTCCTCGGCGGGCTTGGCCATGTTGGTGATCGTGTCGCCGACGCGGGACTGGCGCACGTCCTTCACGCCGGTGATGAGATAGCCCACCTCGCCGACGCCCAGGCCCTTGGACGGCATCGGCTCCGGGGAGATCACGCCGATCTCCAGCAGCTCGTGGGTCGCCCGCGTGGACATCATCTGGATCCGCTCGCGGGGGTTGAGGTTGCCGTCGACGACCCGGACATAGGTCACGACGCCGCGGTAGGTGTCGTAGACCGAGTCGAAGATCATGGCGCGGGCGGGCTTGTCGGCGTCGCCCACGGGAGCGGGCAGCAGCCGGACGATCTGGTCCAGGAGCTCCTCGACGCCGACCCCGGTCTTGCCGGACACCTTGAGCACGTCGGACTCGTCGCAGCCGATCAGGCCGGCGAGCTCGGCGGCATACTTCTCCGGCTGCGCGGCCGGCAGGTCGATCTTGTTGAGCACCGGGATGATCGTCAGGTCGTTCTCCATCGCGAGATAGAGATTGGCGAGGGTCTGCGCCTCGATGCCCTGGGCCGCGTCGACCAGCAGGACCGCGCCCTCGCAGGCCGCGAGCGAGCGGGACACCTCGTAGGTGAAGTCCACGTGCCCGGGGGTGTCGATCATGTTGAGGCAGTAGGTCGCCCCGTCCAGCTCCCAGGGCATGCGCACGGCCTGCGACTTGATGGTGATGCCGCGCTCGCGCTCGATGTCCATCCGGTCGAGGTACTGCGCGCGCATCAGGCGCTCCTCGACGACGCCGGTCTTCTGCAGCATCCGGTCGGCCAGCGTCGACTTGCCGTGGTCGATGTGCGCGATGATGCAGAAGTTGCGGATCAGCTCCGGTGGCGTCGCGTGGGGCGTGAGCGCGGTGCGGGCCATGGGAGACACGATGCGGTTACCTCGTCTGGGGTGGCGGACTCGTCAGCGGCCCAGTCTCCCACACGAGCACGAGCCGGTATGACGACCCGCACGCCCCTCACCCCGCGCCCGACCGGCGGTCGAGGTGGGCGCCGGCGGGTGCGGTCGCCGGGCGACGTCGGCAGGCGTTAGCGTCCCATCATGGCACCACTCCCCCAGCGCCTCGTCCGGGCGCTCCGACGGCTCGTGCTCACCCCTGCGCTGGACCGGCTCCGCGCCGGACGCCGACGCGACCCTGGCGGGCCCCGACACGACGCAGATCGGCACGGCCCTCGGCCCCGGCCCGCGGCCGAGACATTCCCCGTGGCCGAGACACCCCCCGCGGCTGCGGTCGCCGACCAGGGCCGGGCCCGGCTGCCCCGGTCCCGCCAGGCCTGGGAGCCCGGCGGCGCGACCCGGCACGCCACGAGCCGCGGCAGCTACGCCGGGGACTTCCGGGGCGTGCCGAGCCTGAGCTATGCCCCCATCCCCGACGACCGAGCCGACCCCGGCGAGGTCGTCTGGGCGTGGGTCCCCTTCGAGGAGGACCACTCCCGCGGCAAGGACCGACCCGCCCTGGTGATCGGCCGGCACGAGGGCCTGCTCCTGGCGCTGCCGATGACGAGCAAGGACCACGACCGGGACCTGGCCCAGGAGGCCTCCGTCGGGCGGCACTGGTGCGACGTGGGCAGCGGGGCCTGGGACGGGCGCGGGCGCCCCAGCGAGGTCCGCGTCGACCGGATCCTGCAGCTCGACCCGGGCACCGTGCGACGGATCGGCGCGGTCCTGCCGCAGGAACGCTTCGAGCGGGTCGCCGACCAGGTGCGCACGCACGCGCGCTGACCGCGCCGCCCGGTCGGCACACCGCCACCGGACGCGCGAAGGGCCGCCACCCCAGGGGGTGGCGGCCCTTCGCCGTGGTGCCGGTCGCTCAGCCGAGCTTGGCGGCGGCCTTGGCCATCGCCGACTTCTTGTTGGCGGCCTGGTTCTTGTGGATCACGCCCTTGCTGACGGCCTTGTCCAGCTTGCGGGAGGCCTCCTGCAGCGCAGTGGTGCTCTCCTCGACATCGCCGGCCTCGACCGCGGCACGGAACTTGCGGATGTAGGTACGCAGCTCGCTCTTGTACGCCTTGTTGCGCTCGGTGCGGGCGTTGTTGGTCTTGATCCGCTTGATCTGGGACTTGATGTTTGCCACGAGAATCCTTCTGGAAGGTCGACTATCTGCCGTTGAGGGCGGCAGCCGTCCTCGGGACCGGGCGTGGGGCACCCGTGGGATGAGGAGCGGCTGGGTGGTGCTGCATGCGCGCACGACCTGAGCGCGCACGCAAGGATCAACGTTACCAGAGCCAGAGACGCCTCTGGTCGGGCCCGGCGGCATCTACGACTTCGCCGACCGCCTGCGCGCGGCCGGCCACGACGTCCGCATCGTCGACCACACCGACGGCCGCACCTTCGACGACTACGCGTCCGCGCTGGCCGAGGCCGACAGGCACGACCGGCAGACCATGATCGGGCACGCCCTCGAGCTCGCCCAGGAGGACCTGCCCGCCGGCCTGGTGGTGGCGGGCTTCTCCGTGGGGACGGCGACGGCCGAGCACGGGGCGCTGCACATGCAGGCACGGGCCGCGATCCTGGTCGCCGGCGCCTCGCCCACGAGCGCGTGGGGCGAGGGCACGACCTGGCCCGGCGACTGCCCGGTCCAGATCCACGCCAAGGAGCAGGACGAGTTCCTGACCGACGACGAGCGCGAGGAGGCGGCGGGCTCGCTGCGGGCGGGCGGCGCCGAGGTCGCGGTCTTCACGTATGCCGGGAGGGGTCACCTGTTCAACGACAAGGACCTCGCCGACGAGTACGACGCCGAGGCGACCGACCTGATGATGCGGCGGGTCGTGGAGCTGCTCGAGCAGGTCGACTGACGGCGTCCGTCGCCCGGCCGGGTGACCGCTCGCCCGCCCTCGCGGCCGGGCGACGCCTCAGCCGTGCTCGCGCGCGATGGTGAGGATCGCCCGCTCCACGGCATATACCGGGTCGCGACCACCGCCCTTGACGTCGTGGTCCGCCTGCGCGACCGCCTGGATGCACCGCCCCAGCGCCTCCGCGTCCCAGCCGGCCAGGTCCCGGCGCGCGCGGTCGATCTGCCAGGGCGCCATCCCGAGCGAGGACGCGAGCTGCCCGGACGGCCCCCGCCCGGCGGACCCGACCTTGACGAGCTGGCGCAGCTTGAGCGCCAGGACGGCGACGATCGGGACCGGGTTGTCCCCGCTCGCGATGGCGTGCCGCAGCAGCCGCAGCGCCTCCGGGGCGTTGCCCGCCACCGCGGCGTCGGCCACCTTGAATCCCGTCGCCTCCACCCGACCCGCGTAGTAGGTCCCGACCACGTCCTCGTCGATCGTGCCGGTGGTGTCCTGCACCAGCTGGGCGCACGCGGACGCGAGCTCGCCGGTGTCCTTGCCGACGGCCTCCACCAGGGCCCGCACCGCGTCGGGGGTGGCCTTGCGCCGGGCCGCGCGGAACTCGTTGGTGACGAAGGCCGCCTTGTCCGCGTCGGTCTTGATGGCCGGGCAGTCGACGACCCGCGCCCCGGCCTTCCTGAGGCAGTCCAGCACCTTCTTGCCGCGGTTGCCGCCGCGGTGGGTGACCACGAGCCACACGTCGTCCACGGGCGGGGCGCCGAGGTGGGCGAGCAGGTCGGTCTGCAGCGCGTCGGTGGCCTCCTCCAGGTCGCGGACGACGATGGCCTTGGCGTTGCCGAACAGGCTGGGGCTCGCGTGCATCGCGATCTCGCCACCCTCGTAGGACCCGCCCCGCACGGTGATCGTCTCCAGGTCCGGGTGCAGCCCGGCGAGCTCGCCGAGCGTGGCCCGCAGCGCCCGGTCCGCGAGCACGGTCTCCGGGCCGGCGATCAGCACGTACGGCGGGATGCGCGAGGCGGGGGTGGCGGTCACGGCATACACCTTGCCACGAGCCACCGACCGACCCCCGGGACGTCGGCGCCCTCGGCAGCCGACCGGCGCGTCACCCCAGGTCGAAGCCGGCCTGCGGCTGCAGCGACAGGCGCAGCGCGGCCAGCCGGGCCTCGACGACCTCGGGCGCCAGCTCGAAGTGGTCGGCGAGCTCGTCCAGGCCCAGGCCGGCGTCGACGCCCTCGCGCAGCTCGGCGTCCTCGTCGTCGGTCCACGGGTGGCCGGAGGTCACGGCCGACCGGGTCGACGGCGGGGCCGGGTGCGGGTCGGCCGACGGGCGCGGGGTGGCGGCCACGGCGTCGGTCGTCACCTCTCCCGTCAGCGAGCGCAGGCCGGGCTCCAGGACCGGTGTCACGGGCGGTGCGGTCTCGTCGAGGCGGCGCAGCGCCTGGAGCACCAGCTCGCGGTCGGTGGTGGGCCAGAAGGGCGGGAGGGACTTCTGCAGGAAGCCGGCATACCGCGCCGTCATCATCCGGGGGTCGAGGAAGGCCACCACCCCACGGTCGTCGGCCCGCCGGATCAGCCGCCCGGCGCCCTGCGCGAGCCGCAGCGCGGCGTGGGTCGCCGAGACGGCCATGAAGCCGTTGCCGCCCATCCGCCCGATCGCCTGGGTGCGCGCGGAGGCGAGCGGGTCGTCGGGCCGTGGGAAGGGGATCCGGTCGATGACGACCAGCTGGCAGGAGGACCCGGGGACGTCGACGCCCTGCCACAGGGTGAGCGTGCCGAGCAGCGCGGTGTGCGGCTCGCGTGCGAACTGCCGCACCAGCGTGGTGATCTGGTCCTCCCCCTGGCACAGGACCTGGATCGGTGTCCCGTCCGCCGCGAACCGCTCGCGCAGCGCCTCCGTGGCCGCCTGCGCCGCCCGCATCGAGGAGAAGAGCCCCAGCGCCCGCCCGCCGGAGGCCCGCACGAGCGCCTCGATCTCGTCCAGCGTCTCCGGGGCGGCCCCGTCGCGGCCGGGCGGCGGCAGGTGGCGGGCGACGTAGGCGATGGCCTGCCGGGGGTAGTCGAACGGCGAGCCCACGTCGAGCCCGGTGTAGGCCGGTGCACCGCTGCCGCGCAGCCCGAGCGTCCCGGCGACGGCGTCGAAGCTGCCGCCCAGCTCCAGGGTCGCCGAGGTCATCACCACGGTCCGCTCGCCGAAGACGTGCTCACGCAGGTCCATCGCGACGCTCATCGGCGCCACCCGCAGCACGCCCCCGCGGCGCGGGTCCTTGCCCAGCCACACCACGTCGAGCTCGCGCCCCTCCAGGATCCGCTCGGCGGTGTCGAAGACCTCGCCGACGGCGGCCTGGGCGACCTTGCGGGCGCCGGCGTCGGCGTCCTCCTCGCCCTTGTCGGGCTTGAGGTCGGACTGCACCGCGCGGGCCACGTCGCGCACCCGCATCAGGGCCTGGACGAGCGACTGCGGCGGGTCGTCGATCTTCCCCTCCTCCAGGGCGTCGAGGACCTCGCCGAGGATGTCTCCCGCCTCGGCGAGCACGGGGGCGTCGTCGGACAGCCGGTTGGCGCGCCGCGAGGCGGTCGCCACGATGCCGGCGGACAGCTCGTCGGTGACCGTCGCGGTCACCCGGTCGACCAGCTCGTGCGCCTCGTCGACGACCAGGACGTCGTGCTCGGGCAGCATCACCCGACCCTCGAAGGCGTCGATCGCCATGAACGAGTGGTTGGTGACGACGACGTCGACCTCCTTGGCCGCCTCGCGCGCCTGCTCCACGAAGCACTCCGCCCGTTGCGGGCAGCGCGTCCCCAGGCACTCGCGGGCGCTCACGCTCACCTGCCGCCAGGCCCGCTCGGAGACCCCCGGCACCAGCTCGTCCCGGTCGCCGGAGGCGGTCTGCTCGGCCCAGCTGCGCAGCCGCAGCACCTCCTGCCCGAGACGTCCGGCCTGCGCGTCGACGGCTCCCACGCCGAGCAGCGTGCTCTCGTCGTCGTCGGGCATCCCGCCGTCGAGCTTGTGCCGGCAGACATAGTTGCGACGACCCTTGACCAGCGCGTATGTCGGGCGCCGCCCCGCCAGCGGGGTGACCGCCTCGGCGAGCCGGGGCAGGTCGCGGTCCACGATCTGGGCCTGCAGCGCCAGGGTCGCCGTCGCCACGACCACCGGATGATCGCTGTCCAGGGCGTGCAGCAGGCTGGGCACGAGGTAGGCGAGCGACTTGCCGGTGCCCGTGCCGGCCTGGACGAGCAGGTGCTCGTCGCGCTCGATGGCGTCCGAGACCGCCCGGGCCATGGCCACCTGCCCGGGCCGGGTGCTGCCACCCACTCCCCCGACGGCGGCGGTGAGATAGCGGTCCAGGTCTGGGTGCGGCACGCGCTCACCCTAGGACACGCCTGCGACATACCCCCGGATCACCGCGGGCGCCTCCGTGCGCAGCCCCGGTGACGGCGGGGACCCGGGCGGCGCTCCTTCGCTGGGGCGGACGGACGCGGACGGCTGAGCACGTCTCACCCCGAGTGAGGATCGGTGACGGTCCGAGCGTGCCCCCGGGCTCGGCTACTCCGATCGGAGCGCGCATCCGGCAAGCCCCCTGACGAGACCGTCGCACGCCCGTAGCGTGACCATCGAGGTGCGCCGACGGCCGGCGCCCTGAGGCCTGGGGGGATCTCGCTGATGACGCAGGAGCAGGACGACTCGCCCGCCACCGAGGGTGGCGGGTGGACGGAGCTGGCCGAGGTCGACATCGCCGAGGGGGTGATCCCTCGGCTGCGCCAGGTGGTGCTCGCCCGACCGGACGCGCCGGCCGTGTCCGACGAGCAGGAGCAGCTCAGCAACGCCGAGCTCGCCCGCCGGGCCGCGGGGACGCTGCTCCTGCTGCGCCGCCGGCTCGCCGACCTGGACCCCGCGCCGACCGCGCGTGGTCCCGAGTCCTTCGGCGGGCACGAGCCCGTGGCCATGTGCTGCGGCCACACCGTGGACGCCGTCGCCACCCTGGTCGCGGTGATCGCCTCCGGGCACCCGGTGCTGGTCCTCGACCCGCGGACCCCCGGGCCCCGGCTGGCCCAGCTCGTGGAGCAGGCGGGCGCCCGCCTGGTCCTGGTCGACGCCGACAACGAGCCCCTGGTGTCCGAGGTCGGCGGGGTGGCGGTGCCATTGGGCGAGGGCGAGCCCACCGACCCCGCCGTCCTGTGGGACAACCCGCCTGCCGCCTCGGCCGTGGCCTGCCTGGCCTTCACGTCGGGGTCGACCGGCGCGCCCAAGCCGGTCGCCAACGACCACCGCCTGCTCGTCCGCGACGCCTGGAACTCCTCGATCGCCACCCACTGCTACTCCTCGGAGGACACGATCGCGCACACCCTGCCGATCGCCTTCCACGCGGGCCTGACCACCACCGTGCACGGACTGCTCGTGGGTGCCCCGATGCGGCTCTACGACACCCGCAGCCGCGGGATCGCCGCGCTGCCCGCCTTCGTCGCCGAGCACGGCTGCACGCTGATGATCACCAGCCCGGCGATCCTGCGGGCCCTCGTGGCCGCCGCGCCGGACCCGGCCCACCTGCGGACCCTGCGCAACCTGACGGTCGCCGGGGAGCCGTCGTACGGCCGGGACGTCGAGGCGGTCCGCGCCCTGCTGCCTGCCGAGTGCTTCGTCCGCAACCGCTACGGCTCCTCCGAGACCGGTCTGATCGCGGAGTACGTCGTCACCCCCGGCCACCCGCCGCTGGACGGGCCGCTGCCCATCGGTCGCGGGGTCGGCTGGACCGTCCTGTCCGTCGTCCCGGACCCCGAGGGGGACCCGGCAATCGGTCGGCTGAGCGTCACCGCGCCGGACGTCGCGCTCGGCTACTGGGGCCTGCCCGAGGCCACCGGGTCGGCCTTCACCAGCAACCCCGACGGCACCCGGACCTACCTCACCAGCGACCTCGGACGGCGTCGCGCCGACGGGGTCCTGGAGATCGTCGGCCGTTGCGACCACAGCGTCAAGATCCGCGGTTACCTCGTCGACCCCGGGGAGGTGGACGCCGCCCTGTCCACCATCGACTCGATCCGCGAGTCCGTGGTCGTCAGCGGGCCCCGCCCGACCGACGGTCGGCCCCGGCTCGTCGCCTACGTCGTCCCCCAGGACACCTCCTTGGCGCAGGACGAGCCGATCGTGCCCGACCCGCACCTCGCCTCGACCTGGCGACAGGCGCTGCGCGCCCACCTGCCCGCCCACATGGTCCCGGAGGCCTTCGTGCTCGTGGCCGCGCTGCCCCGCAACGACCGCGGCAAGCTCGACCGGTCCGCGCTGCCCGCCGTGCCCGCCGTCGACCCCGGACCACAGCGGACCTCCCGATGGGAGCAGCTGGTCGCCGAGCAGTGGGCGGCGGCCCTGGAGCAGGAGGTGGTCATCGAGCCGGAGTCCGACTTCTTCGGCCTGGGCGGCGACTCGCTCGCGGCGGAGGCGCTCATGGCTCGGCTGGTGTCCGAGCTCGGTATCGCCCCGGACCGCGCCAAGACCTCGGTGCTCGCGCAGGCCCCGACGCTGTCGGAGTTCGCCGCCGCCATCCGCGAGGAGCGGAGCGAGCCGGACCCCTGCGTGATCACCCTCGTGCGGGACGACGGGGCCGGCAGACGGCCGATCTTCTTCGTCGCCGGGGCGGGCGGCATCGGGATCGCCTTGCGGCCAATCGCCCTTCGTCTGGACGGCCGCCCGGCCTACGCCCTGCAGAACCCCGTCCTCGAGGGTCGCGGGCTGCCCTCGATGACCGTCCGAGGTCTGGCGCGGCGCTACCTCAAGGCCGTGCGGGCGATCCAGCCCGAGGGGCCCTACCACCTGGCCGGCCACTCCTTCGGCGGGATCGTCGGCTACGAGATGTGCCGGCAGCTGCACGCCGCCGGGCAGCAGTCCCGGCTGGTGATCCTGGACTCCTTCCCCCCGGACCCGGCGCTCCAGCCCGCTCCCGTCGAGGGCACCTCCCCCGTCGATCGGGTCAAGTCCGTCGTGCGGGTCCTGCGGGCCTCGCTCAAGGCCAGCGCCGGCGCGACCGACGCCTGGCGCTTCGCGGTGCACGCGGACAGCATGGCCCGGGCCTACGCCCCTCCGCCCTGGCACGGCCCCACCCTCGTCGTCCTCGCCCAGAGCCCGGAGAAGGACCAGCGCAGCCGGTGGGCACCTCACCTGACGGGGGCCTGGGAGCAGGTCGAGATCGCGGGCGACCACTTCACGTTGCTGCGCGAGCCCTGGGCCGCGGAGGTGGCCGAGCACCTCCGGCGCCATCTGGGGTGAGCTCCGCGGGACCGGTCCCGGGCGCGACGGCGAAGCCCTGGTGAACGATTCGGCGCCGACAGGTCGTTCCGGACCGGACCAGCTCCCCAGGCCGGCTCCCTGATCAGCCGATTGGCACGACCACACGACCGAACCGGCATGGCCGAGCACCCTCTCGACGGACAGGGCATGACCGCATGACGAGACGAGTGATCGACAGCGCGTTAGGTTGACGCCATGACACCGCGTCCGCGCCTGTGCCAGACCGCCTTGGACACCACCGACGTCCGAGGCCTTGCAGAGTTCTACCGCGAGCTCCTGGGGCTCGTCTACCGTCCTGGTGACGAACCACCGATGAACGGCGGCCCCGACGACGCCGACTGGCTCGTCCTGCGGACCCCGGAGGGGGCACCGGCCCTCGCCTTCCAGAGGGTCTGCGAGCTGACGCCCACGACCTGGCCGTCCGCGCAGGTCCCGATGCAGCTGCACATCGACATGACCGTCCCCTGCCTGGACGCCCTCGCCGAGACGCGCCGCCGGGCCGAGTCCCTCGGCGCGCGCCTGATCGTGGACCGCGCCGACGACGAGGACGAGCCGCTCCACGTCTTCGCCGACCCGGCGGGACATCCCTTCTGCGTCTTCGTGACCCCCGTGGAGCGTCGCCAGCTGGCGACCCTCGCGGTGGACGACCAGCTGTACGTCGTCGCCCGCGCCCAGCGGCGCGACGTGCCCACCATCGTCGAGCTGCTGCGCGACGACGTCATCGGCTCCTCCCACGAGGGCGAGGACCTGACGCCCTGCTACGAGGCCTTCGAGCGGATCGACGCGGACCCGGCCCACGAGCTGGCGGTGCTGCTGGACGACCGGGAGCGCATCGTCGCCACCCTGCAGCTCACCCTGCTGCCGGGCCTGGCGCGCCAGGGGGCGACCCGGCTGCAGATCGAGGCGGTGCGGGTGGCACCCCACCTGCGCTCCACCGGGGTGGGGACGGCGTTGTTCGACTGGGCGCACCGCTGGGGGCGTCACCACGGCGCGAGCGTGGCCCAGCTCACCAATGACGTCCGGCGCGAGGACGCCCGCCGCTTCTACGACCGGCTCGGCTACGAGACCAGCCACCACGGGCTCGAGCTGGGCCAGGTCAGCGCCCCTGACCCGCGCTGAAGGCATGCCGGGGGGCACCGCGCCCAGCCCGGGAGCGCCCCGGCGTCGGACCGCGGGCGGCCGGTCACAGCCGCCAGTAGTCGTAGGCCCCGGACGCACCCAGGCTCGCGAGGTAGCCCTCCGGCGAGCTCGGGTCGAGCCAGACGGTCCGGCCGCCGATCGGCGGGTGCTCCCCCACCGGGCGGTAGCTCGTGGTCAGGAGCACCAGCTCGACCGGACCGTGCCAGTCGGCCTGCTCCCCCGGGCGGTCAGGGGTCTGCAGCAGCAGGGACAGTCGCTTGTCGGCCTCCAGCAGCGGCAGGAGCGCCCGGTCACCGGGGTCGGTCAGGTCGAGGGCACCGCGCTCGACCGCGAGGGCGGTGCGGCGCTGCTGCTCGGCGGCCGCGGTCTCGGCGGCGTGCCGCACCAGGGCGTCGGCCCGCTCCTGCTCGCCCAGGGCCTCCCACCCGTCGACGAGCTCGGCGAGCACCTCGTCGGCCGTGTCGGCATACACCGTGCTGCCGTCCCGCAGCGTCAGCACGTGCGACCACTCGGACCCGTCCGACCGGGTGGGGACGTAGCCGCAGCAGCCGGCATGGTGGTTGCGGAACCTCATGCGCCGGCCTCGGTCCCGTGCGTTCGCCGCCACTGCTCGGCGGTGATCTCGTAGACCACCTCGCCCTGGTCGGCGCCCGGCAGCGGGTCGTCGAAGGCCCGGACGTCGGTGCGGACGTGGCTCATGCCGAGCTTGCGCATCACCCCGCGGGAGGCGACGTTGACGGCCATCGTCTCGGCATACACCCGCTGCAGGCCGACGGTCTCGAAGCCGTGCCGGAGCAGGGCCTGCGCCCCCTCCGTCGCGAGTCCCTGGCGCCAGTGGCGCCGCTCGAGCCGCCACCCGATCTCGGCGGAGTCGGGGTCGACGGTCACCCAGGGGTCGTGGTCGCTGCGGCCGAGGTCCCACCAGCCGAGGAAGTCGTCCCCGGCGAAGCCCACCCACCAGCCGAGCCCCACCGCGTCGGCGACGGTCTCGGTGCACCGCGGCGTCCAGTAGGCGTCGATCTCCTGCGGGGTGCGGGCCCGGCCGAGCAGGTGGCGCATCACCTCGGGATCGGAGTCCAGCCGGTGCAGCAACGGCAGGTGCTCGATCGTCATGGGGCGCAGCTCGATCCGCTCGGTCCGCAGCACCGGGCGGCCGCGGCCGGGGGTCACCTCGCGGACCATGGCCACGCGCGGCCAGGCGTCCAGCCCGAGCTCGCGCTCGTGGTCGCGCACGGCCCGCAGCTCGCTGCCCCACTCGGCCTCGGGCAGCGTCCGCCAGCCGAGACGGGCGTAGTAGGGGGCATTCCACGGGACGCCGCTGTAGGTCGTCAGGCTCAGCCGGTGCAGGCCCTGGCGGCGGGCCCACTGCTCGGCCGCCTCCAGGAGGCGGGCGCCGATGCGCTGGCCCGAGTGACGGGGGTGGACGCTCAGCTGGGCGACGTGCGCGTCCCCGTCGACGACGGCGAGCTGGACGAATCCCAGCGGCTCGTCATGCTCGTCGCAGGCCACGAGCAGGCGGCCGGCCGCCTGGTCCTCGGCGTAGGCCTCCGGCGGCGGGGCGGGCATGTCGGCGACCAGGTGCATCCCGGCGCGGCGGAAGTGGGCCGACCCGGACTGGTCCAGGGCAGGCAGCAGAGCGAGCTCGTCGGCGCGGGCCTCGCGGATGTCGGTGATGCTCACAGGGATCCTTCGGGTATGACGGCGCGGGCGTCGTTGCCACGCACCATCCAGACACTGTCACGGTAGTCCTGCTCCCCGACCCGGATCGCACGGGGGACCCGCCCCACCTCGACCCACCCCATCGAGGCGTAGAAGCGCCCCAGGCCCGAGCCGCTGCGGTAGGTCAGGTCGAGGGTCTCCAGCCCAGGCAGGTCCCGGGCCACCGCGTGCAGCCCCGCGAGCGCCACCCGGCCCAGGTTGCGACCCTGCCAGGCGGGGTCGACCATGAACCTCTTGAGCGTGGCCGTGTGCCGGAAGAGCCTGCCCTCGCGGCGGATCCACCAGCCGAAGCCGAGCAGCCGCTCCTCGTGGTCGCGCAGCACCGCCAGGGTGCGGACCTCGTCGTCGGTGCTCGCGAGGGTGTCGTCGAGCAGCGCCGCGACCTGCTCGCGGGGCGAGTCCCGGGTGAAGCCGACCGAGCCGCCCGCGGCGTTGACGGCGCACCACAGGTCGAGCATCTGGTCCCGCAGCGCAGAGGTGGGTGCGTGGTCCGCGCCGCGGACCACGGTGGTCCGGGGCAGCCAGAAGGCCCGCGACGGCCCGACCTGCGGCGGGTCGGAGGGGATCTCGTGGGGCTCGCCACGCACCAGCCCGGCCGCCTCCGCGGTCCGCTGGGAGGCGGCGTTGGTGTCGCGGGCGACGGCACGCACCTGGTGGGTCGGCAGCCACTCGGCGGCCCAGGCGACCGCGGCCCGGACGGCCTCGCGGCCCAGCCCGGCGCCGTGCGCCTGCGGCGTGAGGCGGTAGTAGAGGTTCGCCATACCGCCGTCCGCGACCCGCACCCCGGCGAAGCCGAGCGGGCGCCCGGACTCCCGGTCCTCGACCAGCCAGTAGTGCACGCCGAGGTCCTGCCAGCCCTCGACCCAGGTCTGCAGGGCCACCAGGTGGGCCGTCGGATCGGTCGAGATCGCCCACGGCGCGTGGGCGTACGTCGCCGGGTCGGAGTGCAGCGCGCGGTGGAAGTCCCGGTCCTGCAGGGTGGGCGGTCGCAGCCGCAGCCGCCGGGTCTGCACGGTGGTGGGGGCGGCGGCAGGCACGAGGCGCGAGGTCATGGCACTAGCATGCCGACCCATGACCCGACCGGCCCGCGTCCCCCTCCCCGCCGGTGAGGTGGCCTTCGAGATCACCGACGCGGCCTGGGAGATGATCGCCGTCCTCGGCGGGCACCTGCATGCGTATGTCGGTGGCGAGGGCTGCCGGGCGCGGTCCTTGGCGTTCACCACCGACGAGCCGCGTGGCGCGGTCGAGTGCGAGCTGCCGCAGGAGTCGGTGTGGGACACCGTCGACTGGGAGGATCGCGAGTGGACCGAGGAGGCGCTCGCGGCGCTGGCCGCACGCCCCGAGAGCACCCGGGTGACCGTGAGCGCCGAGCTGGCGCCGCTGCTGGCGGGCGCGGTGCTGGACTTCGGGGACTACCTCGCGATGGAGCGGTTCGTGTGGTCCCGGCTGCCGAGCGCGGTCAAGGACGACCGGCGGTGCACCTGCCTGCGGTCCTTCGGGGCGCCGCGGGGCAGGCGGGCCACCTGCCTGGACGACGCCCGGCAGGGGCTCACGCGGCCGGGCTGAGCGGCCAGCCGGCAGCGCCGAGGGTGACCCCGACCGGGAGCCCCGGGGATCGACCCCGGGGCCGCCGCTGACCGCGGCGAGGCGCCACCGTGGTGCCGGGCGGCGCGCCGTCCGCAGCCGGGTCGGGTCAGGAGGAGGCGCGGCTCACGGCATACGCCTGGAGCTCGCCCGCCAGCTTGGGGTGGACGAGGGCGTGGACGAGGGTGCCGTCGCCGGTGTGCTCCTCGGCCTCGATCTCACCCTCCGCGTGGAGGCGGCTGACCAGGTCACCCCGGTCGTAGGGCAGCAGCACCGCGACCGGGATCTCGGGCTGCGGGAGCTCGTCGGCGATCAGCTGCCGCAGCTCCTCGATGCCCGCCCCCGTGCGCGCGGACACCACGATCGAGTGCTTCTCGTTGGTGCGCAGCCGCATCAGGGTCTCGGGGTCGGCCGCGTCGGCCTTGTTGACCACCACGATCTCCTTGAGCCGGTCGCCCCCGACCTCGGCGAGCACCTGACGGACCGCGGAGATCTGGCCCTCGGGGTCGGGGTGGGAGCCGTCCACGACGTGGAGCAGCAGGTCGGAGTCACCGACCTCCTCCAGCGTGGAGCGGAAGGCCTCGACCAGCTGGTGCGGCAGCGCCCGCACGAAGCCGACGGTGTCGGCCAGCGTGTAGGGGTGCCCGTCCGGCGTCTGCGCGCGACGGACCGTCGGGTCCAGGGTGGCGAAGAGCTGGTTCTCGACGAGGACGCCCGCGCCGGTCAGGCGGTTGAGCAGGGAGGACTTGCCGGCGTTGGTGTAGCCGGCGATCGCGACGCTGGGCACCTCGTTGGCCCGACGGCTCGACCGCTTGGCGTCGCGGCCGGTCTTCATCTTGACGATGTCCCGCTTGAGCTGGCTGATCTTGGTGTTGATCCGGCGCCGGTCCAGCTCGATCTTGGTCTCGCCGGGGCCGCGGGAGCCGATGCCGACACCACCGGCGGCCTGGCCACCGGCCTGCCGGGACATCGACTCGCCCCAGCCGCGCAGGCGCGGCAGGAGGTACTGCAACTGGGCCAGCTCGACCTGCGCCTTGCCCTCCCGGGACTTGGCGTGCTGGGCGAAGATGTCCAGGATCAGCGCGGTCCGGTCGATGACCTTGACCTTGACCACGTCCTCCAGCGCGCGGCGCTGGCTCGGAGTCAGCTCGCCGTCGCAGATCACGGTGTCCGCACCCTCGGCGCGGACGATCTCGGCGAGCTCCTGGGCCTTGCCGGATCCGAGGAAGGTGCCCGGGTCGGGGCGCATCCGACGCTGGATGACGCCGTCGAGCACCGTCGAGCCGGCGGTCTCGGCCAGGGCGGCGAGCTCGCGGATGGAGTTCTCCGCGTCCTCGGCCGAGCCCTCGGTCCACACCCCGGCGAGCACCACGCGCTCCAGGCGGAGCTGGCGGTACTCGACCTCGGTGACGTCCTCGAGCTCGGTGGACAGCCCACCGACGCGGCGCAGCGCTGCGCGCTCCTCGCGGTCGAGCTGCTCACCGTCATACGTCTGCTCGTCGTCGAGCCATGGAGAGTCGACCTGGTCGTCCGCGAGCGCCTCGGCGCGGGTCCGGAAGAGGTCGAAGCGTGAAGTAGAAGTCATATCCCCTCAAGGGTCGCACGCGCCCGCCCGGGCGGGCGAACCATTTGCGTCAACGCCGGCGGCGCCCGTCGTATGCCGGAGCGACGTCTCGTCGGCATCGGACGCGGGCGCCGCCGGCCGCACGGCCGCCGCACGGCCCCGACGGTCACCCCTCCAGGTCGGCGACGAGCGCGGCGATCGCCCGGTCGTGCTCGGCCCGGTCGAACCGGAAGGCGATCTCGGGGACCGGGTCGTCGAGGCAGCCCTCGGTCAGGTCGTCCCACACGACCTCGTCGGTGCCGGCCCGGATCCGCACCCGCACGGGGTCGCAGCCCTCGCAGGTGCAGGTGCACTCCCTGATCGCCACCCGGCCGTCGTCCTCCGCGCGCTCACCACGGAGGGCGGCGAGCAGACCCTGCGGGCTGACGCCGATCCGCTCGTCGCGCGGGTTCTCCGTCAGCAGGCGGGCCAGCAGCTCGTCCGGCGTGCGACCGTCGAGCAGGACGTCCACGACCTCGATCGTCGGGCCTCCGTCCGGCACGACCGCCTCCCCCAGCCGCAGGTCGAGCCGGCGGATCCGGACAGTTCTCATCGATGTGCCTCCTCGCGCTCGTCCTCACCCGAGGACATGACCGACGTGGTAGCTGCCCCGGGCAGCGGCTTCGTAGAACGCCACCAGCACGGGCAGGGAGGTCTCGATCTGCGCCCTGGCGCTGCGCACGTCCCAGCAGTCGGGATAGAGCACCGAGTCCTTCAGCGGCTCCGGGTCCAGCCTTCCCGGCAGGGGCTCGGCCAGCGCGGACCGCAACGCTGCTGCGGTCTCGCGGACCCGAGACGGGGGCAGCAGCACCACAAGGTTGTCGCCTCCCTCGTCGGCGGCGAGGACGTCGTCGCTCATCAGCGCCTCCGACAGAGGGGACCCGGTGGGTACATCCGAGGCGGTCAGCGCCCAGTGCAGCAGGTGCCAGGCCTTGTCGACGGACTCGGTGCGTCCTGGCGCGGCATACAGTTCGTCGAGGAGCTCCCACAGCACCTCAGGCCGGCGTCGCACCGCCTGCGCCTGGGCGTCGTCGAGCTGGACGGCATTCCAGTAGATCCCCACGACGACGAGCCTAGGGCCACCGCGCACGCCGGCGGCGCTCGTCGTGAGCCGGACCGCCCCGATCGACCGTCGAGGTGCGGCGCCGCAGCGGGCGCAGCCGCGGGGCCACGCTCGAGGATGCCGGCCCCAGCCGCCGGGGAGGCCTTCACCGGGGTGACGCCGAGCCCCTGAGGTGGGGCTCGGCGCCTGCCCAGGCCGGGACTGGGGCCGCCGGGTCAGCAGGGGGCGGGCTGCAGGTCCTTGGTCCAGAGCACGTCGCCGAGGCCGTTGCGCAGGCTCACCGAGAAGGTGCCGGCGCGGTCGATCTCGACATACCCGAAGAACATCGCCTTCTGATCACGCGGCGACTGGTTCTGGTAGCGCGGGAGCCCTTGGAAGAGCACCTGCGGACCGAAGGTCGCGTCCATCGTGCTCGGGCCGAACCCGCCCGCCGAGATCGGGCCGGCGACGAACTCGTAGAAGCCGTCGAAGTCGGTGAACCTCGCCTTGGCCGGGTCGTAGTAGTGCGCCGCGCAGTAGTGCACGTCCGCGGTGAGCCACACGACGTTGCGGATCGTGCGGCGCTTGATCTCGCTCAGCAGGTAGGCGATCTCCAGCTCGCGACCCAGCGGCGCGCCCTGCTCGCCGTTGGCGATGGCCTCGATGTTCTTGCCGTCCGGGACGACGATGCCGATCGGCATGTCCGCCGCGACGACCTTCCAGGTCGCCCGCGAGCGCTGCAGCGAGTCGAGGAGCCACTCCACCTGCCGGGTGCCGAGGAAGGCCGTGCGGTGCGTCTCCAGGCCAGGGGTGTTGGCGTCGCGGTAGGTGCGCATGTCCAGGCAGAAGACGTCCAGGTGGGAGCCGCGCTCGACGGTGCGGTACAGCTGCGGGGCGCGGCCCAGGTCGTGCAGCCCCCGCCCGTGGCGGTCCGCGATCGGCAGGAACTCGAAGAACGCCTGGCGGGCGCGGGTCGCGAGGACGTCGACGCGCTTCTCCTGGGTGTAGCGCGCGTCGTCGAGGACCTGGCCCGGGTACCAGTTGTTGTGGGTCTCGTGGTCGTCCCACTGGCTGATGACCGGCACGTCGGCAGACATCCCGCGGATGTTGGCGTCCATGAGGTTGTAGCGGTAGCGCCCGCGGAACTCGTCGAGCGTCTCGGCGACCTTGGCGACCTGGGGGGTGACGACGTTGCGCCACACCTGGCCGTCGGGCTCGACGACGCGCTCGGTGATCGGGCCGTCGGCGTAGATGTTGTCGCCGGAGTGGATCAAGAAGTCGGGGCGCAGCTGGTGCATCGCGCGGTAGGCCACCATCCCGCCGAGGTCGGGGTTGATCCCCCAGCCCTGTCCGGCCGTGTCGCCCGTCCACACGAAGGACTGCGGCGCGTCGTGCACCGGCGCGGTCGAGAAGTGGCCGACGCCCACGTCGCCACGGTGACCGTCGAGGTCCTCGAACTGCACGCGGTACTCGTAGTCGCGGCCCGGGGCCAGGCCCGTGAGCTCGAGCTTGGCGGTCAGGTCGGACCTGGGGGTGGCCCACGGCCCGGCGAGCTCGCGCCAGGAGCCGCGTCGGCCACCGGAGGTGACCCGCACGACCATGCGGCCGGGACGGTCCGAGCGCGACCAGATCATGGCCGAGCGGGAGGTGACGTCACCGGACTGCACGCCGCTCGGCAGGACCCCGCGCGGACGCAGGAGAGCCGGGGCGCCGGAGGCGGTGGACTGGCCGAGGGCGACGAGACCGGCACCGCCGAGGGCGCCGGTCAGCAGGGAGCGACGAGAGACCGTGGACATGCCTGCCACTGTGCGGGTCTCGCGTGAACACGGGGGGGCGGCACGGGTGAACGCGCGGAGGCGTGAGGATGGCACCATGCGCCGCCTCGTCCTCGTCCGGCATGCCGAGTCCACCAACAACGACCTCTACGCCCGCACCGGCGCCCGCGTCGGACGGGTGCCCGATCCGTTGCTCAGCCCGTATGGCGAGAAGCAGGCCGAGCTGCTCGCAGCCGCGCTGGCCGACGACCACCGCCTGGCCGACGCGCCGCTGTGGGTGTCGCCCACGGCGCGCGCGGTGCAGACGGGAGCGGCGCTGGCGCGCGCAGGCGTCGGCGACCCGGGACCACGAGGCGCGACGCTGGTCCTCGTGCCCGACCTCGTCGAGGGCGGCGGGATCTATCGACGGGTCGAGGACGGCCGGCTGCGCTCGGACGACCGGGTGGCCGTGGCGGGCCGCCCGCTCGCCGAGCTGTCCGAGCTCGCGGTCGGGGTGGCGGTCCGCTGGGTCGACGACGAGGCAGCCGCGTGGGGTGGGGGTCTCGAGGACTACGACGCGATCCCGGCCCGGGCGGCGCGGCTGGTGGAGCGGGTCCGGGCGAGCGACGCGCGGACGATCGTGGCTGTCGCCCACGAGTGGCTCGCCCAGCACCTGATCCGGGCGGCCCTGGGGCTGCCGGAGGGCAACGCCGCCTGCGACCGGGGCTGGTTCGGCATACCCAACGCCAGCGTGACCGAGATCGTCCTGAAGGAGCGGACCGCCACCCTGGCGCGCCTCGGCGACGTCCACCACCTCGGAGAGCTGGTCGCCCGGGCGCCCGAGCGCTGGGTGTGACGAGCGGGCCCGCCGCACCAGCCGCCTGCTGTCCTGAGCTGAGTGGGGTGGCTACGCTTCGTGCGATGAGCGAGCAGGAGCACTACTTCACGTCCAGCGCGCCGGCCGGCGAGGCCGAGCGACGCTCGATCCGGATCCGCCTGGTGGGGCACACCGTGGACGTGGAGACCGCTCGGGGCACGTTCTCCCCCGACGGTCTGGACAAGGGGACGGCGGTGCTGCTCTCGCAGGCTCCCCCGCCGCCCGCCACCGGCACCTTCCTCGACCTGGGCTGCGGCTGGGGCCCGGTGAGCCTCGCGCTGGGGCTCCTGTCCCCCGGCGCGACCGTCCACGCCGTCGACGTCAACGAGCGCGCCCTGGACCTCGCCCGCCGCAACGCCGCGGCGCTGAGGCTCGACGGCGTCCGGGTCCTGCGCGCCGAGGAGGTCCCTGGCGACGTCGGCTACGACCTCATCTGGTCCAACCCGCCGATCCGCGTGGGCAAGCAGGTCCTGCACGAGCTGATGCGCACCTGGTTGCCACGCCTGGTGCCCGGCGGCGAGGCCTATCTGGTGGTGCAGCGCAACCTCGGCTCGGACTCGCTGCAGCGGTGGCTCGTCGACGAGCTGGCGGACCTGCAGGTGAGCCGGCACGCGAGTGCCAAGGCCTTCCGCGTGCTGAAGGTGGCTCGTCCTGACTGAGTCCGCCGCGGGGCGGGCCACAGACACCGCAGGGGGTCTCGTTGATGGGACGAGACCCCCCGCGGTGCGACCCAGCCGGTGGGACCGACCAGGATCAGATCCCGTTCTTGGCGAAGACCTGCTTGACCGTGGTGCGGATCAGGGCGAGGTTGGTCTTGTCCTTCTCCGCGGCGAGGTACAGGAAGGTCTCGTCGTTGATCGTCTTGATCAGGTGAAGCTGGTCACCCAGGGTCAGGAGCATGTCCTCGAGCTCGCTCTCGATGCCCAGGGCGCGCATGGTCTTGTACTTGCCCTTGACCATCTCGGAGTTGTAGGCGCTCGCGACCTCGAGATCGAAGTTGGGGCGGTCGCTGCGGGCTGCCAGGGTCATGCCGCTGGACAGGTCGACGATCGAGGCGCCCATGAATCCGTTGATGTCCGCTGCGACCTGATCGATGATGGCGTTGTAGTCAGCCATGATTGCTCCTTCTGAGCCGGGTGGCTCTGACGTGCCTTTCGGCTCCGGGTTGTCCGGTCCTGTTCCTCCTGGTGCCCGCAGATCGGGCGACGCCGTGCCATGGCCAGGACCGTGGAGCCGGGCAGGCGGTTCGGGGGGTGGCGCGACGAGCTGCCCCGGGGTGCGGGCAGGCTGCGCTGCAGGGGCGATGCCGACGTTCCACCAGCGTGCCAGTCGGCCACGAAGCGGAGCGGTCTCGCCCCCCTCGTGGCCTGGAGCTCGTGTCATGCGTGACCTTCCAGGTAGCGCCTGATGTCCTCGCCCACCGATCGGGTGGCGACCAGGAGCACCCCGAGGCTGACGTCCCGTGCCGCGACGACCAGGAGGAGCTGCCCGAGGTGGGCCACGTCCAGGCGCTGCAGCACGCACTGGAAGTCCGCGCCGCCGATGTTGACCATGGTGGAGCTGAGATCCTGGCCCGGGCTCATGGCCTCCCGGTGCGCTGCCGCGACCGCGAACACCGAGCTGCTCAGGGCGGCGAGCTTGCCGACCTGGCTGACGTCCACCCCCACCGCCGCGATGTTGAGACCGTCACCGGTGCAGGCCATCGCCCCGACGAGGGTCGGCAGCGCGTCGCACAGTCGCTCCAGGCGAGGAGAGATGGCGGCGCCGAGCAGGTGCGACCAGGCATCCCAGTCCTCGCGCAGCTCAGGGGCGACGCCGGGGAGACTTCCAGGCGCTTGCGGGGTCATCCTTCCTCCAGCTTGAGCAGAGCGGTACGGACCACCTGGCGGACGTCCTCGGGGTCACGAGGGTCGGCCGCGACCAGGCGGATGCCGGGGTCGAACTCGTCCAGCAGACCGCGGAAGTCCTCGAGCTCGAAAGAGCTGTCCGGCATCTCGAGCCGGGTGACCGCCACGGTCAGTCGCCGGAGCACGTCGGGGACGCCGCGGGAGATGTACTCGATCCACTCCCGCGCCTCGCCGAGCGCGTAGTCATTCTGCCCGTAGAGCCACAGCACCACGGCACAACGGGAGTGAAGAGCACCCTTTCGCGTGAGGTCGAACCTCGCCTGCCCGGGGGTGCCGTAGATGGCCACCGACCCCAGATCCTCGCTGGCCCACTCGCCGTAGTCGATGCCGACGGTCGTGGTGCGCTTGGGCGTCGTCGGCATCGCCGGTGCCTCGTTCCACGGCACCTCCGTGCTGGCAGCGTCGATGGTCGAGCTCACGCGCACGGCAGTCGTCTTGCCGACCCCCAGGGGGCCGCAGAAGGCCACCTCGTGCTGAACGGTGGAGCCGATCACGGCTTCAGGGCGCCCGGGCGGCCTCTGAGCAGCTTGCTCCGGCACGCAGACCTCCAAGTATCCAGACCGCAGAGAGCACCTCGCAGCCCTCTCCCCCGCGCACAGGTTGCGCGCGCGGCGGACCTACCGTAGGGCATGGTGGGACCCGCCCTCGACCCCGGTCACCCGGTCTGCGTGATAATGCGCCGGAGCAGGACTGCGCGCGGCAGGTCCGTCACCCCGAGTCATTGGTCTGACCGCCAGACGGTGGTCCGTCAGAGGTGGACGACCCCGTCCGCGACCAGCACCGCCGGCCCGCTGAGCTCTACCCGGCCCCCTGGCAGCGGGCGCACGTGCACGGTGCCGCCCGGGACGTCCACCCGCCATACGTCACCGGTCCCACGCACCCCGGCCCACCACCGGACGGCCAGCGCCGCCGCCGCCGCACCGGTCCCGCAGGAGCGGGTCTCCCCCACGCCGCGCTCGTGCACCCGCATCCGCAGGTGCCCCTCGCCGAGTGCGCTGACGAACTCCACGTTGGTGCCCTCCGGCGGAGCCGGCTGGACGTGCGGGGCGCGGGTCAGGTCCAGGCCGTCGAGCTCGCGACCGTCCGGTAGCACCACCACGGTGTGCGGGTTGCCCAGGTCGAGCGACAGCGCCGGCACCGCCTCGTGGTCGTCCACCTTGACCAGGGCGTCCGAGCCGTCCCGCGCGGCGACGTCGGGCTCGGCGAGGCGCCAGGGTCCCAGGTCGACGGCATACACCTCCTGCCCGTCCGGACCGGTCGACACCCGCACCCGCTTGGTCCCCGCCCGCGTCGCGATCGCGAGCTCCGCCGCCTGCTCCAGACCCTCGCGTCGCAGGTAGGCCGCGAAGACGCGGGTCCCGTTGCCGCACATCTGCGCGACCGAGCCGTCGGCGTTGCGGTAGTCCATGAACCAGCGCGCCTCCGCGGCCTGGTCCATGACCTCGGGAACACCTGCCAGCGCGGTCGGCACCACCCGGATCACCCCGTCACCACCGAGCCCCGCCCGCCGATCCGCCAGGCGGGCCACCTCGCTGGGGGCCAGGGCGATCGAGCCGTCCGGGTCGGGGACGAGGACGAAGTCGTTCTCGGTCCCATGACCCTTGGTGAAGCGCAGCGCGCGAGTCGTCATGAGACCCAGTCTCTCCTGAGCGCCGCGATGCCGTCGAGCAGGTCCGCGTGCACCTGCGCGTGCAGGTCGGCGACGGGCCGCCCGCCGGTCAGGACCGAGGTCGTGTCGTGCCAGCGGATCCGGGGGTCGGGGCGGAACCACGCCTCCTGGCGCCGGGCGAGCCGGCGGGTCAGCGCGGTCGTCTCCTCCTGGGCCTGCCGCTCGTCCAGCCGGCCGTCGAGCTGGCCGAGGGCCTGGGCGTAGCCGATCGCCCGGGCCGCGGTGCGCCCCTCGCGCAGACCCCCCGCCTCCAGGGCCTGCACCTCGTCGAGCAGACCCTGCTCCCACATCCGCGCGACGCGGGCGGCGAGCCGCTCGTCCAGCACGGCGCGGTCGGCGCGCAGCCCGATCATCACGGTCGGGACGCGGTGGGCGCGCTCGGGCATGCCGGCGCTGAAGGGTCGCCCGGTCAGCTCGATCACCTCCAGGGCCCGCACCACGCGACGGGCGTTGGTCGGCAGGATGTGCTCGGCGGCGACCGGGTCCAGGAGGCGCAGCCGCTCGACGAGCGCAGGCAGCCCCCGTTCCGCGACCTCCTGCTGCAGCCGGGCGCGGACGACCGGGTCCGTCGGCGGTATGTCGAGCAGGTCCAGCGCCGCCCGCACGTAGAGCCCCGAGCCGCCCACGAGCACCGGGACCGCCCCGCGCGCCCGCACGGCATCGAGGTCCCGCCGCGCCTCGCGCTGGTAGGCCGCCACGCTCGCCTCGTCGACGACGTCCAGGACGTCGAGCTGGTGGTGCGGGATCCCGCGCCGCTCGGCCGGCGTGAGCTTGGCGGTGCCCACGTCCATCCCGCGATAGAGCTGCATGGCGTCGGCATTGACCACCTCGCCGCCGAGCCGCCGGGCGAGCTCCACCCCGACGTCGGACTTTCCCGTGGCGGTGGCGCCGACCACGGCCACCACGGGGGGTGCTGCGGGGTCCGTCATACCCCGATCCTCCCAGAAGGGATGTGCAAACCCGGACCGAGTGCGCCATGGTGGTGCCGAGACCGCCCCCGGCGGTCCACCTGTCCCCGAGCGGAAGGAGTTGCCGCATGAGCATGTTCGACAACCTGAAGGACAAGGCCACCGAGGCCGTGGAGCAGCACCCCGACAAGGTGGAGCAGTTCTCCGACCAGGGCATCGAGCGAGCCGGCGACGTGCTCGACTCGCGCACCGGCGGGGAGCACTCCGACAAGATCGACATGGCGCAGCGCGCCGCCGACGAGCGGATCGGCGACAACAGCCAGTGACGATCCTGGGGTGAGGCCCACCGCCTCCCCACCGATGTCCGACAGGTCGAGGCCGTCGTCCCCGAGGGGGCGGCGGCCTCGCCGCATCACCCCAATCCCCGGGGCGTCCGCCTAGGGTGAAGGCCCAGTCCCGCACCGACGAAGGAGATCGCCATGACCCAGATGTCCGACGAGCAGCTGCCCGAGGGCGCCCGCGCCGCGCAGGAGGCCGCCGTCGAGGCCGCTCCCGGCCTGACCGACCTGGAGCACGCCTCCGCCGACGACGCGCACGGCCAGATGAACGAGGCCGGGATCACCGGCTCCAAGGACGCCGGGACCGGCACCGGCGCCGTGACCGACAGCGGCATGCCCGGCTGAGCCGACCCCGCACCACCCCGAGAGGCCACCGCCGATCGTCGGCGGTGGCCTCTCGGGCGTCGTCCCCGGGCCTGCCTCGCGGCCGTACGGCGGTCAGCCGCACCCACCGGCGCCGCAGGCCCCCGCGGACGCCACCGTCGGCTCGGGTCGCCCGATCGACGGCATGCCCAGCGCCACGGCGGGCTTGCCCGGCACCGGAGCGTCCTGCAGCGCGGCCCAGGCGTCACCGCCCTTGGTACGTCGCACGCGATAGGTCCCGCCCGACAGGGCGCCGTCCGCGACCAGGTGGTGCGGCGCGCCATAGGTCACGTCGACCTCGACCACGTCGCCCGGCCGAGCGCGCTCGGCGCCCTCCGGCACCGCGAGGTGGACCAGTCGGTTGTCCTTGGCCCGCCCCGACATCCGGGCCGTCTCGGTGTCCTTGCGGCCCTCGAAGGGCGCCATCAGCACCTCGACCGTGCGCCCCTCCTGGAGGCGGTTCTCCTCCCAGGAGATCTGGTCCTGCAGCTGCACGAGCCGGTCGAAGCGCTCCTGCACCACGGCCTTGGGCACCTGGTCGGCCATGGTCGCGGCCGGGGTGCCGGGGCGGACGGAGTACTGGAAGGTGAACGCCGACGAGAACCGGCTCGCCGCGACCACCCGCATGGTCTCCGCGAAGTCCGCGTCGGTCTCCCCCGGGAAGCCCACGATGATGTCGGTGGTGATCGCGGCGTGCGGGATGCGCGCCCGGACCCGGTCCAGGATGTCCAGGAACCGCTCCGAGCGGTAGGACCGGCGCATCTGCCGGAGCACCCGGTCCGAGCCGGACTGCAGCGGCATGTGCAGGCTCGGCATGACGTTGGGCGTCTCGGCCATCGCGTCGATCACGTCGTCGGTGAACGCCGCCGGGTGGGGGCTGGTGAAGCGCACCCGCTCCAGACCCTCGACCTGGCCCATCGCGCGCAGCAGCTTGGCGAAGGCCCCGCGGTCGCCGAACTGCACGCCGTAGGAGTTGACGTTCTGCCCCAGCAGGGTGATCTCCACGACCCCCTGCTCCACCAGCGCGCGCGCCTCGGCCAGGATGTCGCCGGGGCGCCGGTCCTGCTCCTTGCCCCGCAGGCTCGGGACGATGCAGAAGGTGCAGGTGTTGTTGCAGCCCACCGAGATCGACACCCAGCCGGCGTAGGCCGAGTCGCGGCGCGTCGGCAGCGTCGACGGGAAGCGCTCCAGCGACTCCAGGATCTCCACCTGTGCCTGCCGGTTGTGCCGGGCCCGGTCGAGCAGGGCGGGCAACGACCCGATGTTGTGGGTGCCGAAGACCACGTCGACCCAGGGAGCCTTCCGGACGATCGTGTCGCGGTCCTTCTGGGCCATGCACCCGCCGACGGCGATCTGCAGGTCGGGGTTGCGCAGCTTGGCCGGGCGCAGCTGACCGAGGTTGCCGTAGAGCTTGTTGTCGGCGTTCTCCCGCACGGCGCAGGTGTTGAAGACCACCACGTCCGCGGTCTCGGGGCGCCGGTCGACGGGCAGGCTCGCGAGGTCGACGTAACCGGCGGTCTCGAGCAGACCCGCCAGGCGCTCGGAGTCGTGAACGTTCATCTGGCACCCGTGGGTGCGCACGTCGTAGGTCTTCATCGTGCAGACCAGGATAGGCGAGCGCCGGCGCCGGATCGGCATACCGGCGTCTCGTCCGGCGCCGCACGAACGCCGCAGCGTGCCCCTGGTGCGGAGCGACGGGGGTGATGGCGGGGGCGGGGCGTGGGTGAACCGACATACGTCGGGGTAAACGGGATGAGCAACCGGTTTGTCACCGGGCAGGCTCTGCGGCGGTCGCCGATCCGGGCGGCCCCTGCAGAGAAGAGAAAGGCCATGGAGAAGATCACCGAGCGGCTCTTCAGCTGGGCGTCCCAGCTCGACGACGGCGCCCGCGAGCAGGCGATCGTCAGCTCGACGATGCCGTTCATCCACCCGCACATCGCGCTCATGCCCGACGCCCACCTGGGCCTCGGCGCCACGGTCGGGTCCGTCATCCCCACGGTCGGCGCGGTCATGCCCGCCGCCGTGGGCGTGGACATCGGGTGCGGCATGATCGCCCTGCACACCCAGCTGACCGCCGATGACCTCCCCGCGGACAGGCGGCCGCTGCGGCTCGACATCGAGCGCGCCGTGCCCGCGTCCAAGGGCGGCATCAACAAGCTGGTCGCCCATGAGCACACCCAGGCTCGCGTCGTGCAGCTGGAGGCGGAGGCGGAGCGCGACGGGGTCGACCCGGACTCCTACACCGGGCAGTGGCGGAGGCAGCTGGGCTCCCTGGGCTCCGGCAACCACTTCATCGAGCTGTGCCTCGACGAGTCCGACGAGGTCTGGATCTTCCTGCACTCGGGGTCGCGCGGCGTCGGCAACAAGATCGCCCAGCGCCACATCAAGGTCGCCCAGGAGTGGTGCCGGCGGGCCTACATCTCGCTCCCCCACCGGGACCTGGCCTACCTCGTGGAGGGCACCGACGAGTTCTGGGCCTACATCCGCGCGATGCGCTGGGCGCAGTCCTTCGCCCTGCTCAACCGCGAGGAGATGATGGACCGGGTCGTCTCCTGCGTCGCCCGGTGGCTCGACCGCGAGGTGGAGCAGTGCGAGCTGGTCAACACCCACCACAACTACACCGAGCAGGAGACGCACTTCGGCCGGCAGGTGTGGGTGTCGCGCAAGGGCGCCATCTCGGCGCGGGCGGGTGAGACCGGTCTGATCCCGGGCTCCATGGGGACGGCGTCGTATGTCGTACGCGGGCTCGGCAACCCGGTGGCGCTCCACTCCAGCCCCCACGGGGCCGGACGGGCGCACTCGCGCACCCGCGCTCGGCAGCTGTTCTCCCAGGAGCAGCTGCGGGAGGCCATGGCCGGCATCGAGTTCCGTGACAACGCCGCGCTGATCGACGAGATCCCGGCTGCCTACAAGCCGATCGACCAGGTCATGGCCGACTCGCAGGACCTGGTCGAGGTGCGCCACACCCTGCGTCAGGTCGTCAGCGTCAAGGGCGACTAGGTCGTCGTCGCCGGCTGCGTCCTGCGGTTGCCCGACACCCGGTCGCCGGCGGTCGCGCCGAGGTCAGGACCTTCGCGAGCCAGGTCGCCGTCGGCCGCGGCACCCGCAGGAGGCGGGGGCCGCGGCCGTCAGGTCCGGGGTGCTGCGGCGGTCAGCTGATCCGCAGGGTGACGCCGCTGAAGGCGGAGAACCCGAGCAGGGAGACCCGGTAGCGCGCCACGGAGCGCTGGGACGGGAAGGTGCAGCTCTCCGCGTTGCCGTACCGGTAGGGACGGCAGTCGTAGTCGGTCGTGGTGGGGAAGGACACGTCGCCCTTCTTGACGTAGAGGTCGACGTCGCCGGTCCCGCCGGAGGTCGCGATCGTCGCGCTGCGGCCCGCCGGGATCTCCACGACGGCGTCGACGCGCGCGCCCCGCCCGCCGGACAGGCCGGTGCGGGTGTCACCGGGCCGCATCACGACCGGGCCAGGGGCGCTGGGGGGCATCGTGGTCGGCGTAGCCGTAGGGGTGGACGTCGGCGTCGCGGTCGGCGTGGCCGTCGTCGTCGGCGTGGCGGTCTGGGTCGGGGCCGGGGTGCTGGTCGGCGCGGCCGTCGGCGCGCTCGTCGGCGTGGCCGTGGGGGTAGACGTCGGCGCCGGCACCGGGATCGAGGTGCCGGCGTTCTCGTTGATCCACTGGGCGATCGCCGAGGCGCTGGTGTAGATCGACCCGCCCTGTCCGCAGTCGCTCGGGCCGCGGCTGGTGACGCCGAGGAGGGTCCACCGACCGTTGACCTTCTGCAGGGCCGGGCTGCCGGAGTCGCCCACGCAGGCCCCGCTCGCACCGGTGGAGGTGGCGACGCAGAACTCCGAGTCACCCTTGATGCCGCCGTCCGAGCACTGGGCGTTGTCGACCACCTTGAGGTCGAGCTCCTGGAGGGTCTTGGGGCTCTGGTGGTCGGTCCCGGACATGGCGCCCCAGCCGACGAGACGGGCATCGGTTCCGACGGGCGGCAGGGCAGCGATCGGGGCCACCGGGGAGGACGCGTCGGTCTGCAGCTTCATCAGCGCAACGTCGAGGGTGGGGTGCTTGATCCAGGAGACGGGCTTGACGCTCTCGCCACCGGTCGACCAGTCCTTGGAGCCGATGCGGACCCAGGACTTCTCCAGCCGGGAGCCGATCGTGCAGTGCTTGGCGGTGAGGACCCAGCCGGGGGCGATCAGCGCGCCGCCGCACTCGTTGGAGAACTCTCCCCACACGACGTTCCAGGGATAGGTCTCCGTGGCGTCGCGGCCGCCGACGATCGACGGGTTCACGGGGGTGGGGTCCGTCACGGCGGGGCTCGCCGCGGCCGTGCCGCCGGAGAGGGCCGCGGTGGCGGCGAGGCCCGCCACGAGAAGTCGGGTGCGCATTCTTACCTCACAGGGGGGTGGGTCACCCGTTGATGCCCACGGGTGCGATGGACCGACGATAGGCCGGTCGGGTGAAGTTGTCAGCACCCGCCACCACTCCACGGCACACGCGTCCCTCGTCCCGCCCGCTGCGTGGACGGACGGTGAACTCCCGCTCACCTGCGTGGCAGCCCACGCCGGGGCGCCGTCCCGGGCACACGGCACCGGCGCGCCGAACCGGGGCCGGAACCTTCGGCCCGGAGGCGTCGTCGCATGGGCACCGCCCCTGGCCGACCGGAGGACTCGTGCGCACCCTGCTCAACCTGATCTGGTTCGTCTTCTGCGGCGTGTGGCTGTGGGCGACCTACCTGCTGGCAGGCGTGATCGCCTGCGTCTTCGTCGTCACGATCCCGATCGGGGTCGCGTCCTTCCGGATGGCGAGCTATGCGCTGTGGCCTTTCGGACGCACCCTGGTCCCCACCGAGGACGCGGGCCCGGTCTCCGGCCTCGCCAACCTGGTGTGGTTCCTGATCGCCGGGTGGTGGCTGGCGCTCGGCCACCTGGTCACCGCCGTCGCCCAGGCGCTGACGATCATCGGGATCCCCCTGGCGATCGCCAACATCAAGCTCATCCCGGTGACCCTCTTCCCCTACGGCAAAGAGATCGTGGACGCGCCCTAACCGGCGCGCCGGTCCCGCGCCCCCGCCCGGCCGGGCCGCAGGATCAGTCGCGCCGGTGCTCGGGAGCCTCGGCGATGGCGTCGCGGATGACCGCGTAGGCGACGTCTCCGGAGTAACCCTTGCGCGCAAGCATCCCCGCCAGACGCCGCGTCTGGACGTCGGCGCCGAGCCCGCCCATGGTGCGGAGCTTCTTGTCCACGAGCCGGCGGGCGACCCGGCGCTCCTCGTCCGGGTCGATCTCCTCCAGCGCAGCCTCGGCCAGCTCCTGGTCGATGCCCTTGGTCCGCAGCTCGTGGGCCAGGGCGCGCCGCGCCAGCCCCTTGGTCGCCTGCCGGGTGCGGACGAGCATGCCGGCGTAGGCCTCGTCGTCGACGAGCCCGACCTCCGTCATCCGGTCCAGCAGCCGCTCGATGACGTCCTCGGGGCAGTCGCGCTGCCGCAGCCTGGTCGCGAGCTGGGCCCTGCTGCGCGGGGCCATGGCCAGCTGCCGCAGCACGATCTGCCGGGCCACGTCCTCGTGGTCGGGCTCGGGGTCCACGGCGGCCGCGCCGCTGATCGGCGGCTCCTGCCCGGCCCGGCCGCGCCTGGCGCCTCGGCCACGACGGCCATCGGATCCCCTCTCGGCGCCCGGCGGACCGTCCGTGGTCGCGGAGCGCTCCGCACCGGGGGCGCCGCGGCGCCCGGCCGACGGTCGGCCACGCCCTCCGCCGGCGGGCGCGCCGCTGGGAGCGGGCGGGCCGGGTCGGACACCGCCATGGAGGTCCTCCCAGGTCGCAGGGGCGACGTCGACCGTCAGGAAGTCGGGCACGCCGGGGCGAGGGTGTCCGGCGGGCACCTCGGCCCGCCGGGACGGGGTGGACGCAGGACGGGGCACCGGATCCGACCTCGCGCCGGGCACCGGCCCGGTAGCAGGCGCCGGCTCTCCCCAGGACGGATCGGCAGCGGCGGGCGCCGGCGGCGAGGCCGTGGAGTCCCTCGGTGCCTGCTCCGGGGGAATCCCGGACTCGGCCAGCCGGAGCACCTCCCGGGCGCGTGCCAGCCGATCGGGCGCCACGGGCGTCGGCTCGGATCCGTCCGGTCGTGTCGGTGCCGGGGACGGCGAACCCGCCCGCGGTGCGTCCGCGGGCGGGTCGTCGTCCCACGACGCCGCCCCCTGCCAAGAGGTGCCGGTGGGGTCGTGCGGCATACGGCTCAGAACTCGACGGGCGGCTCGGCCGCGGCGACCTCGGTGACCGGGGCGTCGGCCGGCTTGATGATGCCGAGCTTCTCCTTGATCTTGCGCTCGATCTCGTCCGCGACCTGCGGGTGCTCCTTGAGGTGCTGCCGGGCGTTCTCCTTGCCCTGGCCGAGCTGGTCGCCCTCGTAGGTGTACCAGGCGCCCGCCTTGCGGACGAAGCCCTGCTCGACACCCATGTCGATCAGGCCGCCCTCGCGGGAGATGCCCTCGCCGTAGATGATGTCGAACTCGGCCTGCTTGAACGGCGGGCTCACCTTGTTCTTGACCACCTTGACGCGGGTGCGGTTGCCGACCGCGTCGGAGCCGTCCTTGAGGGTCTCGATCCGCCGCACGTCCAGGCGCACCGAGGCGTAGAACTTCAGCGCCTTTCCACCCGTGGTCGTCTCCGGCGAGCCGAACATGACGCCGATCTTCTCGCGGAGCTGGTTGATGAAGATGGCGGTCGTGCCGCTCTGGGAGAGGGCACCGGTGATCTTGCGCAGGGCCTGGCTCATCAGGCGGGCCTGCAGACCCACGTGGCTGTCACCCATCTCGCCCTCGATCTCGGCCCGGGGCACGAGCGCGGCGACGGAGTCGATGACGATGATGTCCAGCGCACCCGAGCGGATCAGCATGTCCGCGATCTCCAGCGCCTGCTCACCCGTGTCGGGCTGGGAGACGAGGAGCGCGTCGGTGTCGACGCCGAGCTTCTTGGCATAGTCCGGGTCGAGGGCGTGCTCGGCGTCGATGAAGGCTGCGATGCCGCCCGCGCGCTGGGCGCTCGCCACCGCGTGCAGCGCCACCGTGGTCTTTCCGGAGGACTCGGGGCCGTAGACCTCGATGACCCGCCCGCGCGGCAGTCCGCCCACGCCGAGGGCCACGTCGAGGGCGATCGACCCGGTCGGGATCACCTGGATCGGGGGCCGCTGGTCGTCACCCAGGCGCATGACCGCGCCCTTGCCGTGCGACTTCTCGATCTGGCCGAGAACCGCGGACAGCGCCTGGAACTTCGCGTCCTGCGGGTCCGCGCTCGCGGACTTGGAGGTCTTGCTCTGGGTCATGGTCGCCATGGTGTGTCCTTGGGTCTCGTGGTCGGGTCGCGCCCACCGGCGACCCGCGACGGAATGTCTCGGGTCAGACGCTAGGTGCCACCACTGACAGACCCTCCCTGGGCCCGGCGGGCCTGTGGAGAGCGCTGCACGGGGTGCGGCACCTGTGGACCAACCTACCGAACATTCGTTCGAGAGCGAGCCGTGACACGCCACCCGGCCCTCGCGGCGCCGACGCGCGACCGGTGCGCGGGCCGGCGAGCCCTCGCTCACACGGGCAGCGGGCGGGACAGGTCGTCGGCGACCAGCGTGCCGTCCGGGGCCCGGTGCAGGGCGCGCAGCACCCCGGCACCGGCGAGCAGCTTGCGGCAGGTCGGGCACGGTCGCGCCGTGACGTAGGCCGTCGACCCCCGGCAGTCCGCGCGGGCGTAGAGGAGCGCGTTGGCCTCGGCGTGCACGGCGACGCACCGCCCGGGACCGGCGTCGTAGTCGGTGAACTCGCGCGCCTCGTCGTACGAGAGCAGGCCTCGGGGGCAGTGTCCGTCCAGGCAGCCCGGATGCCCCGAGGGGGCGCCGTTGTAGCCCGTCGAGATGACGCGTCGGTCCCCGGACACGATGACGGCACCGACCTGACGGCGGCGGCAGTCCGCGCGGGCCGAGACCGCGGCCGCGATCCCCATGAAGTAGTCGTCCCAGTCCGGACGGGAGGTGTGCACCGGGACCACCTCAGTCGACCCGTCCGTCGCGCCGCAGCGGCCGGTCCTTGCCCAGCCGACGGGACTCGGGGATGCCGACGCTGTCGCACAGGGCCAGCCACACCGCCCGGGGATCCTGGCCGGCCGCCACCGCCTCGTCCACGGTGCGGCCGCCGAGGGCTGCCAGATGGTGGTCGGCCGCGACGGATCCGGCATAGGCCTCGCCGAACTCGTCCACCATCAGTCGCCGGAGCTCAGAGATCCGCATGGCGTACACCCTCTCCCGGCAGGTCACAAGGCTGCAACGACACCCTCTTTCGGCCTAACGCGGTGATCACTCTCCGAGACCGTCGCGCAGGCCTCTGACCTGGGAGTATGTATGGACTAACCATAAAGCCCCCGAGGATACTGTGACGTGCATCACGTCGTGTCGCCTCGCTTCCGGGGTTTGCGAGGGGCACACGATGGGGCATCTCGTTCCTCGAACGACGCCCTCCGAAAGGAACACCATGCGTCCCATCATGATCCGCATCGGCACGGCCGCGGCGATCGGCGCGGCCGGTCTCGGCCTGAGCACCGGCTCGGCCCAGGCGATGACCCCGGCACACAGCGTCACCGCCGCTGTCGTGGCCGAGGACAACGTCCCCGACAGCCAGGAGGCTGACGACGACACCGGCAACTGGGGTCTCGCCGGTCTGCTCGGCGCTCTCGGCCTGGCCGGTCTCGTCCGCGGCAAGAAGGCCGTCGACGACCGTCGCCACACCGCCACCTCGCGCAGCGGCGCCACCAGCGCCACCGCCCGCCACTGAACCTGACTGCACCAGTCACCCACCGACTTCAGCTCGACGAGAGGAATCCTCATGCGCAAGCTCCTGACCACGACCGCCGTCGCCGCGACCTTCGTGCTGGCCCCCGCCGCCGCCGCCAACGCCGACACCGCGACGCCCACCCCCACCACCAGCACCAAGGTGACGACCACCACCACGACCACCGAGTCCGACAAGACCGGCCTGTGGGGTCTCCTGGGCCTGCTCGGCCTGGCCGGCCTCATGCCCAAGAAGCGCAAGGAGGAGCACGTGGTCGAGCGCCACGACGTCCGCCCCGCCCACACCGAGCGCATCGCGCCGGACCACGACACCAAGGTCACCCGCGGCCACGTCTCCGAGCGGGAGAACCTGGCGACCGACGCCCGTACCACCGACACCACCCGTGCGACCGGGCTGCGCGACGACCTGCGCGACGGTGACCTGGACGGTCACAACGACCGCCGCAGCTGAGCACCTGGCAGCCGAACCACACCTCGACGGACCGCCCCCGCCCCCTTCCTGAGGCCGGGGCGGTCCGTCGCTCCCGGGGCATGTCGGCACCGGGTGGCAGGCTGGGCCCATCATGACCACCGACGTCCTCGACCGTTTCTCCCCCGCCACCCAGGCGTGGTTCCGCAGCACCTTCGCCGCGCCCACCGCCGCCCAGGCCGGGGCCTGGGACGCCGTCTCGGGGGGCCGGCACACCCTGGTGGTCGCCCCCACCGGGTCGGGCAAGACCCTCTCGGCGTTCCTGTGGGCCCTGGACCAGGTGGCCTCCCAGCCCCTTCCCGAGGAGCCGCTGCGTCGCTGCCGGGTGCTCTACGTGTCCCCCATGAAGGCGCTCGCCGTGGACGTCGAGCGCAACCTGCGGTCCCCCCTCGTGGGGATCGGCCACGCCGCCGACCGCCTCGGCCTCCCCCGTCCGGACGTGACGGTGGCGGTCCGCTCGGGGGACACCCCTACGGCCGACCGGCGCGCCTTCCAGCGCCGCCCCACCGACGTGCTCATCACCACGCCCGAGTCGTTGTTCCTGATGCTCACCTCCCAGGCGAGGGAGTCCTTGCGCGGGGTGGAGACCGTCATCCTGGACGAGGTCCACGCCGTGGCCGGCACCAAGCGCGGCGCCCACCTGGCCCTCACCCTGGAGCGCCTCGACGCGCTCCTGGACCGGCCCGCGACGAGGGTCGGGCTCAGCGCCACGGTGCGCCCGGTCGAGGAGGTCGCCCGCTTCCTCGCCGGCGGCCGGCCGGTCACCGTCGTGCAGCCGCCGTCCACCAAGGAGTGGGACCTGAAGGTGGTCGTCCCCGTCCCCGACCTGGGTGACCTGGGGGCGGCCGAGGTCGACCTGGACGGGCCCGGCGAGGTCGACCCCCGGCGGGCCTCCTCGGTGTGGCCGCACGTCGAGGAGCGCATCGTCGACCTGGTGGCGCAGCAACGCTCCACGCTGGTCTTCGCCAACTCCCGTCGCCTGGCCGAGCGGCTGACCGCCCGGCTCAACGAGGTCTGGGAGGAGCGTCTCGAGGAGGAGGCGGGCGGGTCCGAGCAAACGGGACCGACGGACCTGCTCGCCGAGCCGCCCGAGCCCGTCGGACGGCCGCCGAGGGACCTGACCGCCCCCGCCGCCGACGGGCTCCCGGCGCCCTCCCGGCTCACGAGCGGCGCGACTCCTGCCCACCTCGTGGGCCAGGCCGGGCGCAGCAGAGGGGCCGCGCCCGTCCTCGCGCGCGCGCACCACGGATCGGTCAGCAAGGATCACCGCAAGGAGATCGAGGAGGCGCTCAAGGCCGGGAGGCTGCCCGCGGTCGTCGCGACGAGCTCGCTGGAGCTGGGCATCGACATGGGCGCCGTCGACCTCGTCGTGCAGGTGGAGTCCCCGCCCTCGGTCGCGAGCGGCCTGCAGCGCGTCGGCCGGGCCGGTCACCAGGTCGGGGCGGTGTCCCGAGGCGTCTTCTTCCCCAAGCACCGCGGCGACCTCGTCCAGACCGCCGTGGTCATCGACCGGATGCGTTCCGGGGGCATCGAGTCGCTGCGGATCCCCGCCAACCCGGTCGACGTGCTCGCCCAGCAGGTGGTCGCCATGTGCTCCGTCGACGACTGGACGGTCGACGACCTGGAGACGCTGGTGCGCCGGGCTGCGCCATACGCCTCGCTGCCCCGCACGGTCCTCGAGGCCACGCTGGACATGCTGTCCGGCCGCTATCCGAGCGACGACTTCGCCGAGCTGCGACCCCGCATCGTCTGGGAGCGCACCACCGACACGCTCACCGGCCGGCCAGGGGCCCAGCGGCTGGCCGTGACGAGCGGCGGCACCATCCCCGACCGTGGCCTGTATGCCGTGATGCTCGCCTCCGGCGACGGCCCGGGGCGACGGGTGGGCGAGCTCGACGAGGAGATGGTCTACGAGTCCCGGGTGGGTGACGTGTTCACCCTCGGGTCCACGGCCTGGCGGATCGAGGACATCACCCACGACCGGGTCCTCGTCACCCCGGCTCCCGGACAACCGGGGCGGCTGCCCTTCTGGAAGGGTGACCAGCCGGGCCGCCCCGCCGAGCTGGGGGCCGCGGTCGGCGCCTACGTGCGCGAGCTGGTCGGGCTGCCCGGCGACGACGCGCGCCACCGCCTCGCCGAGGACGGGCTGGACGAGTGGGCCGCCGACAACCTGCTGGGCTACCTCGGCGAGCAGCGCCAGGCGACCCAGGCCGTGCCGGACGACCGCACGATCGTGGTGGAGCGCTTCCGGGACGAGATCGGCGACTGGCGGATCGCCGTCCACTCGCCGTACGGCCGGCAGGTCCACGCCCCCTGGGCCCTGGCGGTCGCCGCCCGCTTCCGCGAGCGGTACGGCTACGACGTGCAGGCCATGAACGCCGACGACGGGATCATCCTGCGGGTGCCGGACCTGGACCCCTATGGCGACGAGGAGGAGTCCGGGGCGCGCCGGGACTGGGCGCGCGAGCTGCAGGAGCTGGTGCTGCTCGACCCCGAGGAGGTGCGGGAGATCGTCACCCAGGAGATCGGCGGGTCGGCGGTGTTCGCCGCCCGCTTCCGCGAGTGCGCGGCGCGGGCCCTGCTCCTGCCCCGCCGCAACCCCGGCAAGCGGCAGGCGCTGTGGCAGCAGCGGCAGCGCTCGGCCCAGCTGCTGGAGGTGGCGAGCCGCTACCCGAGCTTCCCGATCGTCCTGGAAGCGGTGCGGGAGTGCCTGCAGGACGTCTTCGACGTGCCCGGCCTCGTCGAGCTGATGACCCGGGTCCGGTCCCGCGAGGTGCGGGTGCTCGACGTGGAGACGCCCTCGCCGTCGCCGTTCGCCCGCAGCCTGCTGTTCGGCTACGTCGCGCAGTACCTCTACGAGGGTGACTCCCCGCTCGCCGAGCGCCGGGCCGCGGCCCTGTCGTTGGACGCGGGCCTGCTCTCGGACCTGCTGGGCACCGACGCGGGCGCAGCCCTGCGCGACCTCCTGGACCCCGAGGTCATCGCCGCGACCGAGGCCGATCTGCAACGGCTGTCGCCGGACCGTCGCTGCCGTGACACCGAGGCCGTCGCCGACCTGCTGCGGGTGGTGGGCCCGCTCACCACCGCCGAGGTGGCCGCCCGCTGCGAGCGTGCGGAAGGAGCCGAGCCGGACCTGACCGCGACGGACGCGTGGCTGCGCGAGCTGGCCGACGCCCGGCGGGTGATCGCGGTCCGGATCGCCGACCGCGAGTGCTGGGCCGTGGTGGAGGACGCCGGCCGGCTGCGGGACGCCCTGGGGTGCGCCATCCCCGTGGGGGTCGCAGACGCACTGCTCACCAGCGGGGACGACCCCCTGGCCGGCCTGGTGCACCGCTACGCCCGCACCCACGGTCCGTTCACGGCCCAGGCCCTGGCCGAGACCTTCGGGATCGGCGTCTCGGTGGCGGTGCACGCGCTGACCCGGCTCGTGAGCAGCGGCCAGGTCGTCGAGGGCGAGCTGCTGCCCGAGCAGCTCGGCGGACGCGGTCAGGAGTATGCCGACGCCGGCGTCCTGCGACTGCTGCGACGGCGATCGCTGGCTGCGCTGCGGGCCGAGGTGGAACCGGTTCCCCCTGCTGACCTCGCGCGATTCGTCCCGGCCTGGCACGGGATCGGTGACCGGTCCCATGGGCTCGACGCGGTGGTGCGGGCGGTCGAGCAGCTGTCCGGCGCCCGGCTGCCCGCGAGCGCGCTGGAGACGCTGGTGCTGCCGGCGCGGGTGCCGGACTACGCCCCGGCCATGCTCGACGAGCTGGCCGCGGCGGGCGAGGTGGTGTGGCAGGGCCACGGCTCGACCGCGGGCGACGACGGCTGGGTCTCGCTGCATCTCGCCGACGCGGCCCCGCTCACCCTCGCGCCGCCCGACCGGGGTGCCACGCTCACGCCCGAGCAGCAGGAGCTGCTGTCGGTCCTGGAGGCCGGCGGGGCTCACTTCCTCGCCTCGCTGGCCGGCGCGACGGACCGGTCCGTGACGCCGGGCCTGGTCGACGACCTGTGGGCGCTGGTGTGGGCGGGCCACGTCAGCGGCGACACCCTCGCCCCGCTGAGGGGCCTGCTCTCCGGGGGCCGGTCGGCGCACAAGGCGCGGCCGGCCGCCCGCACCACCGGACGCTCCCGGCGCGGCACCCTCGGGTCGCTGCGCGGCCGCAGCGGCCTGGCCCGGCCCACGAGCGCCGTCGTCGCCGTCACCGACCCTCGCGGTGTGGGGCGCTGGAGCCTGCTGCCCCAGGTCGACGCAGACCCCACGGTGCGGGCCTGGGCCGCTGCGGAGCTGCTGCTGGACCGCTACGGCGTGGTCACCCGGGGCAGCGCCGTCGCGGAGGATGTGGCGGGAGGGTTCGCCGCGGTCTACAAGGTGCTGGCCGCCGCCGAGGAGACCGGCCGGGTCCGGCGCGGCTACTTCGTGGAGGGTCTGGGGGGGTCGCAGTTCGCGACGACCGGTGCCGTGGACCGCCTGCGGGCCTCCAGCCGCCCCCTGGACGAGACCGCCGCGGCCCCGGCGATGCCCGCGAGTCCGCTGGCGCACCTGGGCACCTCGTGGTCGGTCTCGGCCCAGCGCACGGCGACGACCCGGCAACCGTCCGGGCCCGAGGGTCTGGTGCTCGCGGCGACCGACCCGGCCAACGTCTACGGCTCCTCCTTGCCCTGGCCCGAGCGGGCCGACGACGCAGGGGGCCATCGCCCGGCCCGCAAGGCCGGTGCCCTCGTGGTCCTCGTCGAGGGCCGGTTGGTGCTGTACGTCGAGCGCGGTGGCAAGACCCTCCTGTCGTTCACCGAGTCCGGCGACGACCTGGGGGCTGCCGCCCGGGCCCTGGCGGCAGCGGTCCACCGCGGCGCACTCGGCAGGCTCAGCGTCGAGAAGGCCGACGGGGCCGACCTGCTCGGCTCGGGTCACCCGCTCGTCCAGGCCCTCGCTGACGCGGGTTTCCACCACACGCCGCGCGGTCTGCGGCTGCGCCGCTGAGCCACCGCCCACCCGTGCCGGAAACCCGGTGGCCGTGGGGCGGCCGGCGTCCTAGCGTCGGCGGGTGCCCGATCCTCTGTTCGCGGACCCGCGTCTCGCCCCGCTCTACGACACCTTCGAAGGCGACCGGACCGACCTGGCGCCATACCTCGCGCTGATGCACGAGCTGGGGGCCCGGACCGTGCTCGACATCGGGTGCGGGACCGGGACCTTCGCGGTGCTGGCCGCCGCGGTCGGGGCCCGGGTCACGGGCGTCGATCCCGCCGTGGCCTCGCTGGAGGTGGCCCGCGGCAAGCCGGGCGCCGACCGGGTCACCTGGCACGCCGGCACGGTCACGACGGCCCCGCCGGCCCGGGTCGACCTGGCGCTGATGACCGGGAACGTCGCGCAGGTCTTCCTGGACGACGCACAGTGGCTGAAGACCCTGGCGGCGGTCCGGGACCGGCTCGCCCCGCACGGGCGGTTCGCCTTCGAGACCCGGCGGCCCGAGGCTCGCGCCTGGGAGGGGTGGGCGGCCCCCTTCGAGGCCAGCTGGACGGTGACCGGCGTCGGTCTGGTGCGGCAGCGACGCGAGCTCCTCGACGTGACGCTGCCGCTCGTGCGGTTCCGTTGGCGCTACGAGCTCGCCGGGGGCGAGCGGATCGACTCGGACTCGACCGTGCGCTTCCGCGACGACGAGGAGAACCGCCATCTGCTGCGGCAAGCCGGGCTGAGCGTGGTCGCGTGTCGGGAGGCCGCGGACCGGCCCGGCCAGGAGCGGGTCTACCTCACCCGCTCCGTCGACGGCTGACGTCTGCCCCCGGGTGCGTTCGCCCGCGCCGCTCGTCCCGGCCGGACGCGTCCCCATTGCGGGGCCACGAGGCACATGTGCACCCTGGACGCATGAGTGCGCCGACGCCCTACGTCCTCTTCCCGGGCACCTGCCGGGAGGCCATGACGACCTACCACCGGATCTTCGGCGGGGAGCTCGTCCTGCACACCCGCGCCGACGTGCAGCGCACCGACGAGCCCCTCGACGCGATCGGTCACGGGATGCTGCGCGGGCCCGCGACGATCTACGGTGCCGACGTCGCCGAGGGCGAGCAGCCCGTCCGCGCCGAGGGCCTGATGCTCGCACTCCTCGGGGCGGGTGACGCCGAGGGCGCGCACCGGTGGTTCCGCGAGCTCGCAGCGGGCGGGGAGGTCGTGGACGAGCTGCAGGAGCGACAGTGGGGTGCCTGGGACGGCCAGGTGCGCGACCGCTTCGGCCTGCTGTGGCTCGTCGGCTACGAGCCGACGGCCTGACCCTCCCACGGCCTCCCCCGGCTCAGGACGTCCCGGACCATGGCCTGGCGGTCGGTGAGGACGGTGGGGTCGCACCCGTCGAGGTGGTCGTCCTCGTGGGGCCGGTCGAGCGGGTGGGAGGGCTGCTCGCGCCCGAAGCGGGCACCGTCCAGCTCGTCCTGCGGCCCGAAAGTCGGCACACGACCAGGCTCGCAGACGGCGGACACGGCCACCACCCGTGGCAGGATCACCGCATGCCCGAGGGAGATGCCGTATGGCGCACCGCACGCCGCCTGCACCGCGGGCTGGCCGGGCACGTGGTCACCGACTGCGACCTGCGCTGGCCCTCCCTCGCCACCTCCGACCTGCGGGGTCGCACCACGCTCGAGGTGGTGTCGCGGGGCAAGCACCTGCTGCACCGGCTGGACGGCGGTCTCACCCTGCACAGCCACCTGCGGATGGAGGGCTCCTGGCGGGTGCACGACCCCGCCGCCCTGACCCTGCGGCAGCTGCGCAACCCGGACGTGCGGGCGGTGCTCGGCTGCGCGACCGCCACGGCGCTCGGCCTGCGGCTCGGGATGATGGACCTGGTCCGCACCGGCGACGAGCCGCGACTGGTGGGGCATCTGGGCCCTGACCTGCTGGGTGCCGACTGGGACCCGGACCGCGTGGTCGCCAACCTGCTCGCGGATGCCGACCGGCACGTCGGCGCCGCGCTGCTCGACCAGCGCAACCTGGCCGGGGTCGGGACGATGTGGGACGCCGAGGTGCTCTTCCTGGAGCGGGTGTGGCCGTGGACGCCGGTGGGCGCTCTGGGCGCGGACGGGCTCCGGGCGATCGTCACGCACGTGCAGCGACTCGTCGACGGGAGCAAGGAACGGCGCTGGTCGGTCTCGACCGGCATCGACGCGCCGGGGCAGGAGCTGTGGGCCCACGGGCGGGCCGGGCGCGAGTGTCGCCGCTGCCACGGGACGATCCGGCTCAGCACGATCGGCGAACCGCCCCAGGACCGGGCGATGTTCTACTGCCCCACCTGCCAGGGCGGCCTCGGGCCGGACGACGACGGGCGGCGGCAGCGACCCATGGGTGAACGGGGCCGCGAGCGTCGGTGAGGCGCGCGACCTCGAAGGCCGGTGCGGCGGCGAGTCGGTCGGGGTGCGGTCAGGCCGCAGGACGGTCGGCGATGACCGTCTCGCGGGCCGCGGGGCCCACCGGCAGGGTGACCGGCGCGGTCATCCGCTCGGTCTCGGACACGCGGACCGACAGGTGGCTCAGCAGCTCGGACAGCGGCAGCCCGAGCGCCGCGCAGATGGAGAAGAGCAGCTCGGAGGAGGCTTCCTTCTCACCGCGCTCCACCTCGGAGAGATAGCCGAGGGAGACCTTGGCGTCGGCCGAGACGTCGCGCAGGGTCCGGCCCAGGTGACGGCGCCGGTCCCGCAGGACCTGACCCAGCTCACGGCGCAGCAGGATCACCAGAAGCCCCTCTCGTCAGGTCGTGGTCGACGGTTGGTTCCCACCATAGCGGTCGACCCCCGTGGGCGGCGCGCAGGCACGCGTCGTGATGACCAGGCTCACCCGGCCGGCGGACGGGGCGGAACGCTCCTGGACGGGGCGTCCCACGAGTCGACCGAGGACCGGCGTGGGCCTGCCGGACGCAGGCCTGCCGGGGCCGTCGACACCACGGCGTGGGCGAGCGCGACCACCTCGCGGACGGCACCCGTCCGCACCGCCGCACGGTCCCCGCGCAGGGCCAGCCGTCGGGTCGTGACCTGGTCGCCCAGCGCCACGGCGATCCACACCGTCCCCACGGGCTGCCCGTCGGCGCGGTCCGGACCCGCCACCCCGGTCGTGGCCAGCCCCACGTCGGCGGAGCAGGCGTGCCGCACCCCGAGCGCCATGAGGCGGGCGACCTCCTCGGACACGGCACCCCGCTCGGCGAGCAGGTCGGCCGGGACGCCGAGCAGGTCCGTCTTGACGGCATACGCGTAGGACACGACGCCGCCGCGCACGGTCCGCGAGGCACCGGGCACGTCGACCAGCGCCGCGCACACCAGGCCCCCGGTGAGCGACTCGGCGGCGGCGACGGTCAGCCCCCGCGCCTCCAGGGCTCCCAGCAGGCGGGGGGCGTCAGCCACGCCGACCCTCGGCCCGCAGCCGCCTCGCCGCGAGGACGTAGTCGACCCCGGTCACCACGGTGACCGCCAGGGCCGCGGCCATGACGGCCCCGGCGAGCCACAGCCACCAGCCGGGACCGGGCACGAGGTACATCCCCAGCGCGATCGCCTGGAGCATCGTCTTGAGCTTGCCGCCGCGGCTGGCCGCCATCACGCCATACCTCTTGACGACGAAGCGCATCACCGTGATCCCGAGCTCGCGCACCAGGATCACGACCGTCACCCACCACCACAGCAGCCCGAGCAGCGACAGGCAGACCAGGCCCGCACCCATGAGCGCCTTGTCCGCGATCGGGTCCGCCAGCTTCCCGAAGTCCGTGATCAGCCCCCGGGACCGGGCGATGTCTCCGTCGACCTTGTCGGTGAGGGAGGCGAGCAGGAAGACCGCGAAGGCCCACCACCGGTCGGACACGTCGGTGCCGTGGTGGCGCATCAGCAACCACACGAAGACCGGCACGAGCAGGATCCGCAGCACCGTCAGGGCGTTGGCGACGTTCCACGCGCTGACCTGACGGGTCGGCTGCTCGGCGGGCGTATGCCGGGAGCTCATCGCGGCTCACCTGCCGGTGCGGGGTCCACGGCGCCGGTCGGCTCGGCCACGAGGTCCACCCCCTCGGTGGCCACGACGACCGCCGTGACGATGTCGCCCACCCGCGGGAGCTCGTCGTGCGCCGCGTAGGTCAGCAGCGTCACCCCGTCGACGTCCGGCCCCTGGAAGGGCGCCCGGCCGACGACCTCGGCCCCGTCCCCCAGCGCCTCGTCGCGGTCGATCTCCTCCACCAGCACCTGCACGGTGTCGCCGATCCGGTCCTCCGCGCGTTGGGCCATGAGCTCGGCGACCAGGGCCTGCACCCGGCAGACCCGCTCGGCGACGACGTCCTCCTCGACCTTGTCGACGTAGGTCTCGGCCTCGGTGCCGTCCTCGTCGGAGTAGCCGAACACCCCGACCACGTCCAGGCGCGCCTCGGTCAGGAAGCGCTCCAGCTCGGCCACGTCCTGCTCGGTCTCGCCGGGGAAGCCGACGATCACGTTGGAGCGGATGCCCGCGTCGGGGCGGATCGCCCGGATCTGCTCGATCAGGGCGAGGAAGGACTCGGTCGACCCGAACCGCCGCATCCGGCGCAGCAGCGGCTCGCTGGCGTGCTGGAAGGAGATGTCGAAGTACGGCACCACGGTGGGCACGGCGAGCAGGGTCTCGATCAGGCCGGGCCGGATCTCGGCGGGCTGCAGGTAGGACACCCGGATCCGGGGCAGCCGGTCGATCTCGCCGAGCGACTCCACGAGGGACTCCAGCAGCCGCAGGTCCCCCAGGTCCTTGCCGTACGACGTGGAGTTCTCCGAGACCAGGAAGACCTCGCGCACGCCCTGGTCGACCAGCCAGCGGGCCTCGGCGAGCACGTCGGCGGGCCGCCGCGACACGAAGGACCCGCGGAAGGCCGGGATGGCGCAGAAGGCGCACCGCCGGTCGCAGCCCGAGGCGATCTTGAGCGGCGCCCAGGGGCGGCCGTCCAGGCGGCGGCGCACCACCCGGGGGCCGGCCGGCGGCGCGATCCCCTCGGGCAGGTCGGGCACCTGGGGCACCCCGGCGTCCGGCAGCCCCTCGGCGACCGACGCAAGGGCGACCGCCGTGGCGCCGACGGGGGCCTCGGCGCCGTGGCCGGGCAGCGCGACCCTCGGGGCCGCGTCCTGCCGCGCCGCGGGTGACAGCGGCAGCAGGCGCCGCCGGTCGCCGGGGACGTGCGCCTCGGGCGAGGCGCCGGCGAGGATGGCGCGCAAGTGACCGGACATGTCGGTGTAGGAGTCGAAGCCAAGCACCGCGTCGGCCTCCGGCAGCTGCGCCGCCAGGTCCTTGCCGTAGCGCTCCGCCAGGCAGCCCACCGCGACGACCTTGCGGGTGCGGCCCTGCTCCTTGAGGTCGGAGGCCTCCAGCAGCGCGTCGATCGAGTCCTTCTTGGCCTGCTCCACGAAGCCGCAGGTGTTGACCACGGCCACGTCCGCGTCGGCCGCGTCCTCGACCAGCGTCCAGCCACCATCGGCCAGCCGGCCGGCGAGCTCCTCGGAGTCCACCTCGTTGCGGGCGCAGCCGAGCGTGACGACGGCGACGGTGCGGGACTGGTGCTCGTGCTCGGTCGCCGGTGAGGTCATGCGGACAACCCTAGTTGCCCCACGGTTGAATGGCGTCATGTCCGCTCCGGAGCGTGACCCCCCGCGGCCCGCGACACCCGTCGGCCCGGCGCCCGGCGCCGGACGCCGCGGGTCCTGGGCGCCGTCACCCGATGGGCCGAACACCCCGGGACGAGGGCCGGGGCGGCCACGGCAGGGCCGTTGCGCCTCCTTATCGTGGAGCCGTCCCATACCCGATCTAGGTGGTGCCGACGATGTCACCCTCCAGCCCGGCGGTCCCCGACCGCGACCCCGCCCGCTCCACCGACCAGGCCGTCGACGCCGACCACAACCTGGGCCTGTGGCCCCTGGTGGGGCTGATCATCGGTTCGATGATCGGGGCCGGCATCTTCCACCTGCCCGCCCAGATGGCCGGGACAGCCGCCCCCGGCCCCAACCTGATCGGCTGGGGCATCTTCGGCACCGGCATGCTCGTGCTGGCCCTGGTGTTCCAGAACCTCGGCCGTCGCGCCCCCACCGTCGACGGCGGGGTCTACGGCTTCGCCAAGGACGGGTTCGGCGACTACGTCGGCTTCACCTCGGCCTGGGGCTACTGGTTCTCCACGTGGACCGGCTCGGTGGGCTACCTGGTGCTGCTGTTCTCCACGCTCGGGCGTTACCTGTCACCGTTCAAGGACGGGCAGACCTGGCAGGCCATCCTCGGCGCCTCCGTCGTGCTGTGGCTGGTCCACGGCCTGATCCTCGCGGGCATCCGGCAGGCGACCTTCATCAACGCCGTCGTCTCGGCCTGCAAGGTCATCCCGCTGGTCGTCTTCCTGGTCCTCGGCGTGATCGCCTGGCGCCGCGACGTCTTCACGGCGGACGTGTGGGGTCACGGGGTGCAGGTCGAGGGGGCCGGCCTGGGGTCGGTCGGCGCGCAGGTCAACGGCATGATGCTGCTCGCGGTGTGGTACTTCCTCGGGATCGAGGGCGCGTCGGTCTACGCCGCGCGGGCCCGGGACCGCGCCGACGCCGCCAGGGCCACGATGATCGGCTTCCTCACCGTGCTGACCCTGCTCGTCGGCGTCAACGTGCTGTCCTACGGCATCGTGCGTCAGGCCGAGCTCGCGGGCTACCCCGAGCCCTCGCTGGCCGGGGTGCTGCGGGACGCGGTCGGCCCCTGGGGCGAGCACTTCATCACCGTCGCCATCGTGATCTCCCTGGTCGGGGCCTACATGTCCTGGATGCTCCTCAGCTCGGAGATCCTGATGTACCCCGCCCACGACGGCGTCCTGCCCCGTGTCTTCGGCAAGGAGAACTCCCACGGCGTACCCGTCACCGGCCTGTGGCTGACCAGCCTGTGCATGCAGGCCATGCTGCTGATGGGCAACACCTACACCAAGCTCACGCTCCTCGCCGGAGCCATGGTGCTCCTCCCCTACTTCTGGACCGCGGCGTACCAGGTGCTCATCGCCGTCCGGGACCACCGGGGCGACAGCGCCGGGACCCGCGCCCGGGAGATCCTCCTCGGCGTGCTGGCCGTGCTCTTCGCGGTCTACCTGATCTACTTCGCGGCCGGGCTGCCCTACCTGCTCGTCGCGTGCATCGCGTTCTTCCTCGGCACGATCCTGTACGTCTGGGCCCGACGCGAGCGGGGCCTGGCACTGTTCTCCCGGGCCGAGTGGGTGGTCTTCGCCGTGGTCACGGTCGCGGCGGTCGTCGGCGCCTGGCAGCTCGCCCACGGCCAGATCGCGGTCAGCTGACCCCTGCGCCCGAACGACGAGGCCCCGGTCACCACCTCGGTGGTGACCGGGGCCTGCGACATGCACCGGGATCAGAAGCCCCCGCCGCCCGCACGGCCCTGCTGGGTGAGCTCCCAGGCGTCCTCGGACTCCGGCTCGTCGGCCGCGTCGCCGACGTAGCCCTCGGCCATCGCACCGCTCGCCCCGGCATAGGGGTCGGCAGCGGGGGCGGCCGCCACCGGGGGCGGCGGGTCGTCGCCGCGCATCAGCGCCAACGTGGCCGGCAGGTCGTCGGGCTTGACGAGCACGTCGCGGGCCTTGGAGCCCTCGGACGGGCCGACCACGCCGCGGGACTCGAGCAGGTCCATCAGCCGCCCGGCCTTGGCGAAGCCGACGCGCAGCTTGCGCTGCAGCATCGAGGTGGAGCCGAACTGCGAGGTGACGATCAGCTCGGTCGCCTGCAGCAGCAGCTCCAGGTCGTCGCCGATGTCGTCGTCGATCTGCTTCTGCGAGGCCTGGACCGTGACGTCCTCGCGGTAGGACGGCTTCAGCTGGTCGGTGACCCGCTTGACGACCTCGTGGATCTCGGACTCGGTGACCCAGGCGCCCTGGACGCGCATCGGCTTGCTCGCGCCCATCGGCAGGAAGAGCGCGTCGCCCTGACCGATGAGCTTCTCGGCGCCGGGCTGGTCCAGGACCACGCGGGAGTCGGCGAGCGAGGAGGTCGCGAAGGCCATCCGCGAGGGGACGTTGGCCTTGATCAGGCCGGTGACCACGTCCACGGAGGGTCGCTGCGTGGCGAGCACCAGGTGGATACCGGCGGCGCGGGCCAGCTGGGTGATCCGGACGATCGACTCCTCGACGTCGCGCGGGGCGACCATCATCAGGTCGGCGAGCTCGTCGACGATCACCAGCAGGTAGGGATACGGCTGCAGCACCCGCTCCGAGCCCGCCATCGGCGTGACCTGGCCGGCCTTGACGGCCTTGTTGAAGTCGTCGACGTGCTTGAAGCCGAAGTTCGCCAGGTCGTCATACCTCTGGTCCATCTCCCGCACCACCCACTGCAGGGCCTCGGCGGCCTTCTTGGGGTTGGTGATGATCGGGGTGATCAGGTGCGGGATGCCGTCGTACGCCGTGAGCTCCACGCGCTTGGGGTCGACCAGGATCATCCGCACCTCGTCCGGCGTGGACCGCATCAGGATCGAGGTGATCATCGAGTTGACGAAGCTGGACTTGCCCGCGCCGGTGGCCCCGGCGACGAGCAGGTGCGGCATCTTGGCGAGGTTGGCGATGACGTAGCCGCCCTCGACGTCCTTGCCGACGCCCATGACCATCGGGTGGGTGTTGTTGCGGGCCACCTGGCTGCGCAGGACGTCGCCGAGGCAGACGTTCTCGCGGTCGGTGTTGGGGATCTCCACGCCGATCGCGGACTTGCCGGGGATCGGCGACAGGATGCGGACGTCGGCGCTGGCCACGGCGTACGCGATGTTCTTGGACAGCGCGGTGATCCGCTCGACCTTGACGCCGGGCCCGAGCTCGACGACATAGCGCGTGACCGTCGGGCCGCGGGTGAAGCCCGTGACCTGGGCGTCGATGTCGAACTGCTCCAGCACCCCGGTGAGCGCCTCGACCACCCGGTCGTTGGCGGCCGAGCGCTCCTTGTGCGGCGGGCCGGGCTTGAGGATCGCGTCCTCGGGCAGGTGATAGGTGATGTCCCCGGCCAGGGCGAGCTGCTCGACGCGGGCCGGGAGCGGCTCGGTGGGCGGGGCCTCCAGGACCGGCTTGGACGGGACCTGGGCGGCAGGCATCGCCTTGGTCGACCCGGTCGTATGCCGGTCGCTGCGCTCCGCGTCCGTGGGCTGGGCGCCCTGCGCGACGGCGTTGGCCTTGGCCCGCAGCAGCGCGGCGGCCTCGGCTCCCACGGGGCGCTTCTGACCGGGCCGCGGCCCGGTGGCGGTCTCGCGTCCCGTGGGCTCGACGACCGCGGCCTGCTTGTACGCCTCGTCACCCTCCCGCTCGTCCAGCTCGACCCCGAAGCGGCGCCGGCGGCGCGCGGGGCTGTCTGGGTCGTCGTGGTCGGGGCCGAGGAAGAGCCGCAGGTAGCCCTCCTTCAGCCGGGTGCCGAGCAGGTGCGGCGGGGTGGCGGTGATGATCAGCAGGGAGAGGGAGGCCAGCGCCCCGAGGACGGCGAGGGCCCCGCCACCGCCGAGCGCCGAGGCGAGCGGATTTCCGGCGAGGAACCCGAAGATGCCGCCCGCGGCCTGCAGGGCGTCGGGTCGGGCCTGGTCGGGCAGGCCCTTGACGACGTGCGCGATGCCGCACGCCGCGACGAGGAACAGCACCGTCCCGATGGCCATCCGGCTGGTGGCCTGCGGCTGGTCGGGCGCCCGCATCAGCCGCACCCCGAAGGCCAGCAGCAGCAGGGGCAGGACCAGGGCCAGGCAGCCGAAGGTGCCGGCCACGACCGAGTGGACGGCCAGGCCCGCCCAGCCGGGCAGCCCCCACCACTCCCGGGCGGCGACGAGGATCGCCAGGGCGACCAGCAGCAGCCCGGAGCCGTCACGGCGGTGCTCGGGCTCGACGGTCTCGGGGGTGGCGGCGACGCTGCGCACCCCGCCGCCCACCGCGTGGGCGACCCCCATCCACGTGCTGCGGATGGCCCGCGCCGGCAGCGGCGCGCCGCCGTCGCGGGCCTTGGCGGGTGCCGGACGCCGCGTGGCTCCGCCCGAGGACTTCGCGGGACGGGTCGAACCCCCTCGGCTCGTCGAGCTCGAGCGAGTGGTGCTGGAAGAGCCACGGGTCGCCATGCTGCGCACGGTACGGGACCGGCCTGCCGACGCCACGCGGCACACGCGGGCGGGTGACCAGTCTGTGACCGACCTGCACGTTCACGCCGCGCCACGGTCACCCGGATGACCCCTTGACGGGGCCACTCGGGTGGAACGACACGCCTCCTCAAGAGGCCCGCGTATCGTGGAGGTGCGGCATGATCGCCGAACGGACGCCTCGGCGTCACCGGGGACCCGCCCCCGTCACGGCACGGCAAGGTACGGCGGGCAGGACAAGGACACGAGATGAAGATCGCTCACGTCACCGACTTCTACCTTCCCCGCCTCGGCGGGATCGAGATGCAGGTCGCTGAGCTCACGGGGCGCCAGCGGGCGGCCGGGCACGAGGTCGTGGTCATCACGAGCTCTCCCTCCGACAAGGACGGCCCGGACTCGGGCGACCCCTACTCCGCGGCCCACACGGCACCCGGCATCCCCTTCGGTCCGGACCGGGTGGTCCGGCTGACCGACGACCTGCGCATCCACGACGCCAGCCACCCGGCGGCGTGGTCCCGCGGCCGCCGCGAGGTGCTGGAGGGCGGCTTCGACCTGGTGCACTGCCATGTCGGCGTCGGCAGCCCCCTGGGCTTCTTCGTCGCTCGCGCCGCGGCCCGGGCAGGCATCCCCACCGTGGTCACGGTGCACTCCCTGTGGGCCTGGGCGATCGGCCTGTTCCGGCTGTGCGACCTGATCTGGCGCTGGACCGAGCTGCCCATCGTGTGGACCGCCGTGAGCGACACCGCCGCCCGCCACGTCCGTCGCGTCCTGCCCGACGGCGCCACCGTGCACGTCGTCCCCAACGGCGTCGACCCGGGCCGGTGGACACGCCGCACCGGCTATCCCGACCGCGACGGCGAGATCACCGTGGCGGCGGTCATGCGCCTGAGCACCCGCAAGCGCCCGTTGCCCTTGCTGCGGATGCTGCGCGAGGCCCAGGACCGGGTCGGCTCGCGCGCCCTGATCCGGCTGCAGGTCGCCGGGTGCGGTCCGCGCCAGCACGCCATGGAGCGCTACCTGCGCCGGCACGGCCTCGCCGACCAGGTCACCCTGCACGGCCGGCTCGACCGCGACGGCGTGCGCGCCATGCTCGAGGCGAGCGACGCCTTCGTCGCGCCCGCCAACCTCGAGTCCTTCGGCCTGGCCGCGCTGGAGGCACGTTGCGCCGGACTGCCCATCGTCGCCAAGGCCTCCGGCGGCCTGCCGGAGTTCATCGCGCACGGGCGCGAGGGGCTGATCTGCGAGACCGACGGCGACATGACGGTGGCGCTGGAGCGCTTGGCCCGCGACCGTGATCTCCTGCACGACCTTCAGGACTACAACCGCAACCACGAGGCCCGCGTCGTCTGGCCACACACGCTGACCCTGATGGCCGCGGTCTACGAGGACGCGGGCATCCCGGAGGTCTCGCTGCTCCCGGACGTCGACCTGAGCGAGCTCGCCGACGTGCGCCACGAGCAGACGGTCGACGCACCGGCCCGCCGCACCCGAGGGCGACGATGACCTCCGTCGTGCTGCTCGCCGTGGCAGCGACCTTCGTCTTCGCGATGAGCACGGTGCTCAAGCACCGCAGCGCCGAGACCATGGCCCCCACGAGCGAGGGTCGCGGCGTGCGCCGCGCCGGCAGCTATGTGGTCGCCATGGTGAGCAATCCCTGGTGGCTCGGTGGGCTGCTGTGCGACGGCGGCGCGATCGTCCTGCAGGTCCTGGCGCTCAACAAGGGCGCCATCTCCGTGGTGCAGCCGATGCTGACGCTCGCGCTCGTGTTCTCCCTGGTGCTCAACGCCCTGCTCCTGCGTCAGCGGCCGTCGGGCCGCGAGATCGGCCTCGCGCTGGCGCTGGTCGCCGGCCTGGTGCTGTTCCTGTGGGCCTCCGGGGCCGTCGGGCCGCACGGCCCTGCCGCCAAGGGCGCCAAGATCCCGGCCATCGCCGTCGGTGTCGTCGCGACCGTGCTGGTCGCCGGGTGCGTGACCGTCGCCCGCCGAGTGGGACCTCGGCGCAAGGCCGCCCTGCTCGGCACGGCCGTCGCCGCCGTCTTCGCCTGCACCGCGGCCCTGATCAAGACCTGCACCCACATCGTCGAGCGCGGCGTCCCCGACCTGCTGATGTCCTGGCAGCTGTGGACCCTGCTCGTGGTCGGCGGCCTGGGTCTGGTCCTCAACCAGATGGCCTTCCAGGCCGGACCGCTCGTCTCGAGCCTGCCGGTCATCGCCAGCCTCGACCCGCTCTTCAGCCTGGCCATCGGCCGGGCGGTGTACGACGAGCGCCTGAACAGCGCCCCGAAGGACCTCGTGCTCGAGGGGATCGGTCTGACGATCCTGCTGGGCTCGGTCTTCGCCCTGAGCGTGATCTCCGCCCGGCACCAGCAGGAGGAGCAGGACGAGGCGGCCCTGGCCGAGAGCGCCCGGAACGCCGATCCGGGCGGAGCCACCTGCGCCACCCGGGCCTGACCGCCCCCGGTGGTCCCCGACGCCCCCGGTGGTCCCCGACGCCACCGGATCCTCAGGCGTCGATGACCACCGGGATGATCATCGGACGGCGGCGCAGCTTCTGCCCCACCCACGAGCCGAGCGTGCGCCGGACGACCTGCTGCAGCGCGTAGGTGTCGAGCGTGCCCTTGGCCATGGCGTCCACGACGGCCTGCTCGACCTGCGGCCGGATCCGGTCGAAGACCTCCTGCCCCTCGGCCACGCCGCGCGCCGTGATCTCCGGGTCGGCGACGACCTCATGGGTGGAGGTGTCGACGATGACGATGCAGGTGATGAAGCCCTCGTCGCGCAGGATCCGACGGTCACGCAGCAGGTCGTCGCCGGTCTCGCCACCGAGGGCCGAGCCGTCGACGTACACGTAGCCGCACGGGACCTCGCCGACGATGCGTGCGCGGCCGCGGACCAGGTCCACCACGGTCCCGTCCTGGCAGAGCAGCACCTTGTCGTTCGGGACCCCGGTCGCCTCGGCGAGCTTGCCGTTGGCCACCAGGTGCCGCCACTCGCCGTGCACCGGCATGACGTGCCGGGGCTTGACGATGTTGTAGCAGTAGAGCAGCTCGCCGGCGCTCGCGTGGCCCGAGACGTGGACCTTGGCGTTGCCCTTGTGCACCACGTCGGCGCCCAGACGCATCAGCCCGTTGATCACCCGGTAGACGGCGTTCTCGTTGCCGGGGATGAGGGACGAGGCCATCAGCACGGTGTCCCCGGGCCCCACCTCGATGCGGTGGTCGCGGTTGGCCATCCGGGACAGGGCCGCCATCGGCTCGCCCTGGGAGCCGGTGCAGATCAGCACGAGCTGGTCGTCGCGCAGCGAGTCGACCTTCTTGACGTCGATGAGCACGCCGGGCGGGACGTGCAGATAGCCCAGGTCGGCGGCGATGGTCATGTTGCGCACCATCGAGCGGCCGACCATGGCGACGCGGCGACCGGCCTTGTGCGCGGCGTCGAGGACCTGCTGGACGCGGTGCACGTGCGAGGAGAAGCACGCGACGATGATCCGGCCGGAGGTGTGCCGGAAGACCTTGTCGATCGCCGGGGCGATCTCCCGCTCGGGGGTGGTGAAGCCGGGCACCTCGGCGTTGGTGGAGTCGGTGAGGAAGAGGTCGACGCCCTCCTCCCCCAGCCGGGCGAAGGCCCGCAGGTCGGTGAGGCGGTCGTCCAGCGGCAGCTGGTCCATCTTGAAGTCACCGGTGTGCAGCAGCGTGCCTGCCGTGGTGCGGACCATCACCGCCAGCGCGTCGGGGATCGAGTGGTTGACCGCGACGAACTCGCACTCGAAGGAGCCGAGCCGCTCCACGTCGCCCTCGCGGACGCCGAGGGTGAACGGCTGGATCCGGTGCTCCTTGAGCTTGGCCTCGACCAGGGCGAGCGTCAGCTGGGATCCGACGAGCGGGATGTCGGGCTTGCGGCGCAGCAGGTACGGCAGGGCCCCGATGTGGTCCTCGTGGCCGTGGGTCAGCACGACGGCGTCGATGTCGTCGTAACGCCCCTCGAGGTACTCGAAGTCCGGCAGGATCAGGTCGATGCCCGGGTGGTGCTCCTCGGGGAACAGCACCCCGCAGTCGATGATCAGCAACCGGCCGCGGTGCTCCAGCACCGTCATGTTGCGGCCGACCTCGCCGAGGCCACCGAGGGCCACCACCCGCAGGCCGTCGGTGGGCAGGGTGGGCAGAGCCGCGACGGTGCTCGTCGGCAGCTCGGTGTCAGTTGGGGTCACAGCAGTCCTGAGTCGTGGAGGCCGGATCGGAGGATCTCGACCTGGTCGGGGGTGGCTTCGACGAGGGGCAGACGCACCGTGGGGTGCGCGATGACGCCCAGCTCGACGAGGGCCGCCTTGGTCATGATGGCGCCCTGGGTGACGTTCATCACCGCGTCGACCGCGGGGACGAGGCGGCGGTGGATCTCCCGGGCGCGCGCGAGGTCACCGGCGTCGACGGCGTCGACCATAGCCCGGTAGTCCGAGCCGGCCACGTGGCCGACGACGCTGACGACGCCCACCGCGCCGAGCGCCAGGTGTGCCAGGTTGGCGACGTCGTCGCCGGAGTACCACAGCAGGTCGGTGTCCCGCATGAGCCTGGTCGCGGCCCACAGGTCGCCCTTGGCGTCCTTGACCGCCGTGATGCGGGGGTGCTCGGCGAGGCGCAGCGTCAGGTCGGTGGGGATCGGGACGCCCGAGCGGCCGGGGATGTCGTAGAGCATCACGGGCAGGTCGGTCGCGTCGGCCACCGTGGTGAAGTGCCGCTCGAGCCCGGCCACCGGGGGCTTGTTGTAGTACGGCGTCACCACGAGCAGCCCGTCGACGACCCCCGAGCCCGCGGCCTGGCGGGCGAGCTCCACGGTGTGGTGGGTGTCGTTGGAGCCGACGCCCGCGACGATCCGCAGATCCGGACCGACGGCCTCGCGCACCAGGCGCAGCAGCTCGAGCTTCTCCTGGTCGCTGGTCGTCGGGGACTCCCCGGTCGTGCCGTTGACGACGACGCCGTCGTGGCCGTGGTCGGCCAGGTGCCGCGCCGCCTGCTGGACCCCCTCGCGATCGAGAGAACCGTCGGGAAGCATCGGGGTCACCAGGGCCGAGAGGACCCGGCCGAAGGCAGTGGCGGTCGTCATACGGTCAATGTATCGCCTGCCGCCGACAGACACCTGGACAGGCTGTCCGACGCGGGCGCCGTCGTTCACGCGGGTGCGGACGTGGCGATCGCGCAACCACCCGCTCGGGGGTCCGGGTGGTTGCGCGATCCGGGAGGGACATCGGACGAGCACCGGCGTTCGTTACCCCGGGGCCAGGAAGTCAGATGTGTGCTGCATCACACCTACCCTGGCGGGTGGCGCAGCCGGTACGGCGCTGACCGGGGCCGGTCGGCGTCGGCGGCTAGCGTGGTGGCATGCAGCAGTACCACCAGCTCCTCGCCCGCATCCTCGACGAGGGCGCCGTCAAGACCGATCGCACGGGCACGGGCACCCGCAGCGTCTTCGGCCACCAGATGCGCTTCGACCTGGCCGAGGGCTTCCCGGTGCTGACCACCAAGCGGCTGCACCTGCGCTCGATCATCGGAGAGCTGCTGTGGTTCCTGCGCGGAGACACCAACGTGCGGTGGCTGCAGGAGCGCGGCATCACCATCTGGGACGAGTGGGCGGACGAGCGGGGCGACCTCGGTCCGGTCTACGGCCACCAGTGGCGCAGCTGGCCCACCCCCGACGGCGGGCACGTGGACCAGATCGCCCGGGTCCTCGAGCAGCTGCGCACCCGTCCCGACTCCCGCCGCCACGTGGTGTCCGCCTGGAACGTCGCCGACGTGGACCGGATGGCGCTGCCGCCGTGCCACGCGATGTTCCAGTTCTACGTCGCGGACGGACGGTTGTCCTGCCAGCTCTACCAGCGGTCGGCAGACGTCTTCCTCGGGGTGCCGTTCAACATCGCGTCCTACGCCTTGCTGACCATGATGGTCGCCCAGCAGACCGACCTGACCCCCGGCGACTTCGTGCACACCCTCGGCGACGCGCACCTCTACCTCAACCACCTCGACCAGGCCCGGCTGCAGCTCACCCGGGAGCCCAGACCCCTGCCCACGATGCTCATCCGGCGGCGCGCGTCGATCGACGCCTACGAGATCGAGGACTTCACCCTCGAGGGCTACGAGGCGGACCCGACGATCAAGGCTCCGATCGCCGTATGACGAACCCCACCCCTCCCCCCGCCTCGCCGGTGCCGGTGCCGGGACAGACCCTGACCCTGGTCGCCGCCGTCGGCCGCAACGGCGCGCTCGGTCGCGACGGCGCCCTGATCTGGCACCTGCCCGGCGACCTGCCGCGGTTCAAGGCCCTCACCGTCGGGCGGCCGATGATCGAGGGCCGGCGGACCTATGACGCGATCGGCCGGGCCCTGCCGGGGCGCCGGACCATCGTGGTGACCCGCGACGACCGCTGGCACCGCGACGACGCCGAGACCGCAGGGTCGATCGAGCAGGCCCTGGTGCTCGCCGGTCCCGGCGAGGTGACCTGCGGCGGGGGCGGCGAGATCTACGCCCTCGCCCTCCCGCACGCCGACCGGCTCGAGCTCACCGAGGTCGACGACGCCCCGGCGGCCGATGCCTACTTCCCCGAGGTCGACCCGGCGCAGTGGCGCGAGACCGCGCGCGAGGAGCGTCCCGCGGGGCCGGACCACCCGGCCTTCGCCTTCGTGACCTACGAGCGGGTGCGAGGCTGAACCGTGCGCAACCGGACGATCCTGCTGCTCCTGCTGCCCGGCATGCTCGCCGCGGCGGGGCTGGCCGCCGGCTGGCTGCGACCCCGGGAGCGGGCGGCGCGGCTGGCGGGCCGACCCCCGGGCCGACCCCACGTGTGGGCCCTGACCCTGCTCGGGGCGCTGCTCGGGCTCCTGGTCGGGGTGGCCGTCGGCACCCTGGGCGGGATGGCCGACCACCACCGCGACCTCGGGGCCGACGCCATGGACGGAACCTTCCTGCTCGTCCCCGGCATGCTGATGGGGCTGGCGGCGGGGATCGGTCGCTGGGCGGTCGTCCGGGCAGAACGCCGGCGCCGGGTCCGGCTGCGGCTGCCCGGCCGGCGACGTCGCCGTTGAGGGCCCGCCCGCTCACCAGAGGCCGAGCAGTCGGCCACCGATGCGGATGACGAAGCCGCCGACCACCACCACGAACACGACCCGGACGAAGCCGGTCCCCTGGGCCACGGCCGTCCGGGCCCCGAGGTAGCCGCCCGCGACGTTCGCCGCGCCCATCGCCAGGCCCACCGGCCAGATCACCGCGCCGTGCGGGACGAAGACCACCAGGGCCGCGAGATTGGTCGCGAGGTTGGCGATCTTGGCCTTCGCGCTCGCCTCGAGGAAGGCATAGCCCAGCAGCCCCACCAGCGCGAAGACGAAGAAGGAACCCGTGCCGGGCCCGAGCGCCCCGTCGTAGCACCCGATCAGGGCCCCGACGGCCAGGGCGGCGCCCAGGTGCCGGCGCCCGGACCACCGCAGCCGGGTGGCCGACCCCAGGCTCGGCCGGAACACCGTGCAGGTCCCGACGACGACCAGCGCGACCAGGATGACCGGGTCGAACGCCGCCTGGGGGATGCGGGTGGCCAGGCCGGCCCCGACCAGGGACCCGGCGAAGGCCGCGAGCGCGAGGGGTATCGCGGTGCGCAGGTCGGGCCGCACCCGGCGGTAGTAGGTCGCCGCGCTGGTCGTGGTGCCGCAGATGGACGCGAGCTTGTTGGTGGCGAGCACCTGTGCCGGGGAGGCACCGGGCAGGCCGAGGAGCAGCGCCGGCAGCTGGATCAGTCCCCCGCCACCGACCACGGCGTCCACCCAGCCCGCGCAGAAGGCCGCGGCCACGAGCCCGGCGAGCACGGGCGCGGACAGGTCAGCCATCGGGCGGCCGCCCGGGGCCGCCGCCCGCCCGCCAGCCGTCGACGATCGTGAGCACGTCGAGCAGCTCGTGGGCCACGGCGTCCGGCTCGGCGTCGTGGGAGACCTGCTGCGCCACCGGGATCCGCGAGTGCGGCACCCAGATCGCCCGCATCCCCACCTGCTGCGGGCCGTGGACGTCCTCGAAGGACCGGTCGCCGACATACACGCAGCGCTCCGGCGCCACCCCCACCGCCCGGGCCGCCGCCCGGAAGGCCTCGGGGTGCGGCTTGGCCCACGCGATCTCGCTGGAGTAGACGTCGCCGTCCAGCAGGTGCTCGACGCCGTCGCGGGCGAAGATCGCGCGGTGGTGCTCCCGCGTCCAGAGGGTGTTGGACAGCACGCCGACCCTGATCCCCCGCTCGCGCAGCCCCGCCCACAGCGGCAGCACCTGCGGGTCGGTGAGGGTGTGCTGCTCCCAGAAGCGTTCGTAGGCCGCGAGCCCCGCGCGGGTGGCCTCGCCGTCGGGGTCCAGACCGACCCCGGCCAGCAGCTCGGCGAGCCGGGACGACTCGTGGGTGGTCCGGGAGCGGCGCCACAGCTCGTCCTCGGCGACGACGAGACGCCCGGTGAGCTCGTGGAGCGAGCAGGCCATGGTGCCGTAGCCTCGCGCGAACTCCACCCACTGCTGTCGCAGGTCGACGTCGTGCCAGGGGGTCAGGGTGCCGCCCCAGTCGAAGATCACCGCATCCACGGGTCGGTGCGCGCTCTCGACCGGAGAAGACGTCATGGGTCGCATGCTAGGACGGGTCGTCCCCGCAGGGACGACCCGTCCAGGTGCGGCGTGGCGCGGCCGAGATGTCGAGGCCGACCGGGCCGTCAGCCGCGGACCTCGCGCACCACCTCGGTGACGACGTCGGCGGGCGAGACCTCGCGACGATCGCCCGACCGGCGGTCCTTGATCTCGACGACGCCCTCGGCCAGGCCCTTGCCCACGACCACCATGGTGGGCACCCCGACGAGCTCGGCGTCCTTGAACTTCACGCCGGGGCTGACCTTGCCGGTGCGGTCGTCGTAGATCACGGTCAGGCCCTGGTCGGCGAGCTCGCGGGCGATCCGCTCGCCCTCGGCGAAGAGCTCCTCGCCCTTGCCGGCGGCGATCACGTGGACGTCGGCGGGAGCCACGTGGCGGGGCCAGACCAGCCCGAGGTCGTCGTGGTTGGCCTCGGCGATCGCGGCGACGGCCCGGGAGACGCCGATTCCGTAGGACCCCATGGTGACGGTGACCAGCTTGCCGTTCTCGTCCAGGACCTTCAGGCCCAGGGCCTCGGCATACTTGCGCCCGAGCTGGAAGATGTGACCCATCTCGATGCCGCGGGCGGTGCTGAGCGTGCCCTCGCCCTGCGGGGACGGGTCACCGTCGCGGACCTCGGCCGCCTGGATGATCCCGTCGGCCTCGAAGTCGCGGCCGCGCACCAGGTTGATCACGTGATGGCCCTGGCGGTTGGCGCCGGTCGCCCAGGACGAGCCGATGCCGACCCGCGGGTCGAGCAGGTAGCGGATGCCCTCGACGGACACCACCTGGCCCTGGTCGTCGCGGGTCACCTGCTGCCCCAGCGCCTCCGGACCGATGTAGCCGCGCACCAGCTGCGGGTGGGCCGCGAAGTCGGCCTCGGTGAAGTCCTCGACCTCGGCCGGGGCGACCTGCGCCTCGAGCCGCTTGGCGTCCACCTGGCGGTCGCCGGGCAGGCCGACGACGAGTGGCTCGCGGGTGCCGTCGGGCTGCCGGAGCATGACGACGACGTTCTTGAGGGTGTCGGCGGCGGTCCAGGGGCGGCCGTCGTGGCGGGGGTGCTCGGCGTTGAGCACCTCGACGAGGGTCTCGATGGTGGGGGTGTCGGGGGTGGCGACGACCTGGGCGCCCGGGACGTCGGCGAAGTCCACGGGTGCGGCCTCGGCGACCTGCACGGCCTCGACGTTGGCGGCATACCCGCTCCCGTCGCGGACGAAGGTGTCCTCGCCGACCTCGCTGACCGCCAGGAACTCCTCGGACGCGGAGCCACCCATGGCGCCGGACGTCGCCTGGACGATGACGTAGTCGAAGCCGAGGCGGTCGAAGATCCGGACGTAGGCCGCGCGGTGGGCGTCGTAGGACCGCTGCAACCCCTCGTCGGAGACGTCGAAGGAGTAGGAGTCCTTCATGACGAACTCGCGACCGCGCAGCAGCCCGGCGCGGGGGCGGGCCTCGTCGCGGTACTTCGTCTGGATCTGGTAGATCGACAGCGGCAGGTCCTTGTAGGAGCTGTAGAGATCCTTGACCGTGAGGGTGAACATCTCCTCGTGGGTGGGCCCGAGCAGCATGTCGGCGCCCTTGCGGTCCTTGAGCCGGAAGAGGTTGTCGCCGTACTCCGTCCACCGGCCGGTCGCCTCGTAGGGCTCGCGCGGCAGCAGCGCGGGGAAGCTCAGCTCCTGGCTGATCTGGTCCATCTCCTCGCGGACGACGTCCTCGACGCGGCGCAGCACCTTGAGCCCGAGCGGCAGCCAGGTGTAGACCCCGGGCGCGGCGCGACGGATGTAGCCGGCGCGCACGAGCAGCTTGTGGCCGGGCAGCTCGGCGTCGGCCGGGTCCTCGCGCAGGGTCCGCAGGAAGAGGGACGACATGCGCATGACGGCACCTGACACGGTGGGGCTCCTCGGGGCGGGGTGCGGAGGACGGGACGGCCCTCCCTGGTCCCGGCAGGATATCGGCCGTACGGCGGGACGGACGAACCGATGGCACCGCCGGTGCCGGTCCTGCGACGGCTCGCGGGCGCCTCAGAGCAGGACGGTCCGGAAGTCGCCGACGTGCTGCATCCCGATCCCGGCGTAGGTCGCCCGGGCCCGGACGTTGAAGTCGTTGACGTAGAGGGAGACCCGCGGCGCCGTGGTCGCGAGCACGGCCTCGACGACCGAGGCCATGGCCGGCCCGGCCAGACCTTGTCCTCGCAGCCGCGGCGTCAGCCACACCCCCTGCACCTGGGCGACCCCGAGCGCCACCGAGCCTACGTCCGCCTTGAAGACCACCTCGTCGCCCTCGGTGACGACATACGTCCGGCCCTGCTCGACCAGCAGGGCCACGGCCTGGCGGTAGGCCGCGACCGAGCCGACGTAGGGCGGGTAGCCGATCTCCTCGGTGAACATCGCCGCCGCCGCCGGGACCACCGCGTCGACCTCCCCGGGGCGGGCCAGCCGGACGCGTTCGTCCAGGGCGCACCCGAGCAGGCTGGGCGGGGTGGTGGTGGCCATGACCGGCTGTCGCTCCCGGACCGCGCGCGGTCGACCCCACCCCGGGGACAGCCCGCCCCACAGGGCCTGGACGGCGGCCGCCGGGCCGAAGACCGACGAGGACCATCGACGGCGGCGGCGCAGCCGGCCCAGGTAGGCCGGGGCCTCGGACGGCTCGAGCTGCACGGGAACGACGTTGGCGCCGGCCCAGACCAGGCTCCGCCACCGGCCCGTGGTGTCGTCGTGCGGGTGCCCCAGCAGCAGCCCAGCACTGCCGCGCAGGACGCCGTCGAGGATGCGCGCGGCGACGAAGACGTTGGCGTCGGGATCCTGCGCGCAGGTGGCCAGCGCAGCCTCCGCGTCGGCCGGCCCCAGCTGGAGCACGGGCGAGCGGGATCGGAGCATGCAGACACTGTGGCCGCTCGGTCTCGCGTTGTCACGTCGCCACAGCGGCCGGGGCGCCTCGCGCCCGGCAGGTCACGGGCCGGACATAGGGGCCAGGGGGCGCCCAGGGGGACATTCGGCACCGCGAACGATCAGACCTGCTGAGGCATTTGGTCACCTTGCGTCAACAATCTTCGCCCGAGTGGGTCTACTGAGGCCTGCCCTCCTGGTCGAGACTTCAAGTTCTCCTAACTGAGAGTGACCTGTTCAGTCACTCTTTGTGATGGGTCCTCCCGGTGGTGCTCAACGCCGGCCCTCGCCCTCGACATGATCCAAGGACATCCCCATGTCTCTCGCCGTCACCCTCCACACCACCGTCACCTTCGCGCTCGGCTCCGTCTCGGCCCTGGCGGTCTCCGTCCCCGCCGTGGTCGCTCCGGAGCCCTTCCCGACCCGGGTGTTCGCCGCGGACTCGTTCTGGTACCGCAGACTGCCCACCACCACCCCCACCGACCCGCAGTCCGTCGCCAAGGCGCAGTTCCTCTACGACCAGTCCATCCAGTACTACGGCAAACCCGGCTCACCGGCCATCGGTGTCAACACCAAGGCCTACTCCTCCCCGCTGTACGTCGCACGCAACACCGATCCGCTGGTCACCTACGCCTGGGACAACTGCCAGGGCAAGACATACGGCGACTCCGGCCTCATCTCGGGCCACCTGACCAACCTGCACATCCCCGACCGCGCCGTCCCCGCCGCCGGCACCGACCAGGAGATGACCGTCTACAACGCCGACACCGGCGAGCTCACCGAGACCTGGATCACCACCAAGACCAACGGCCGATGGACCGCCTGCTGGGGCGGCACCATCCGCACCGCCACCACCTCCAACGGCGTCTTCCCCGCCCCCTTCGGCACCACCGCCTCCGGCCTGTCCTTCGCCGGCGGCACCATCCGCGCCAGCGAGCTCGCCGCCGGCCACATCGACCACGTCGTCGGCATCGCCCTGCCCAACATCGCCCCCTGGCCCACCATCAGCGCACCAGCCAACCGCACCGACGGCTACAACCCCACCGGCCGCGCCACCGTGGCCCAGGGCCAGATGCTGCGCCTGCCCAGGACCGTGAACCTGGACGCCATGAAGCTGTCCCCCACCGCCCGCACCATCGCCAAGGCCGCCCAGGACTACGGCCTCATCGTCTGGGACACCGCCGGCAGCGTCTCCTTCCGCGCCGAGAACCCCCTGGCCCTGCCCACCGACCCCTACCCCACCCTCTTCCGCGGCCGCGCCGACTGGCAAGAGATGCTCGGCGACCCCACCAAGGGCGAACGCGCCTTCCCCCTCGAGCTGCTCGAGGTCCTCCCCATGAACTACGACAACCCGAACAGGACCGGCACCCCCGCGCCCGCCCCCACACCGACGCCCACCCCGACGCCGACGCCGACGCCGACGCCGTCACCAGCACCGGCGCCGGCACCGGTCACCAACGGCACCAGCGTCGCCCGTGAGGTCACGGCCTTCTCCCCGGTGACCGATCGCCGTGGGCTGGTGTGGAACCCGCGTGCCGGGTTCGACTCCTTGAACACCGCCACCGCGATGGCCACCATGGACGTCACCGGCACTCAGGACGACGCGTTGTACCGCACCACGGCCTACAACTTCACGAGCTACCGCCGCGCCCTGCCCAACGGCACGTACACCGTCAAGCTCTACACCGCCGAGGACTACCACACCGCCCCTGGCAAGCGGGTCTTCGACGTCACCGCCGAGGGCAGGACGATCGCCACCAACGTCGACATCTATGCCCGGACCGGCGGCCGCTACCGCGCCTACGAGCCCACCTTCACCGTAACCGTCAGCGACGGCCGCCTGGACCTCGGGTTCCCGCGCAAGGTCGACTCCCCCCTGCTGGCCGCGGTGGAGGTCCTGAGCGCGCCCCGCGCGACCACCAGCCTCGCAGCGACCACCGTCACCGGCACCCGCGCCACCGCCCCGACCGCCGTCCGTCACCGCTGACCCGGCGACGACGACCCGGGCCAGGACCTGCCGCTCCGCCGCGGGCAGGCGGGCCCGCGGGGTCCGGCCGGTCAGGCCACATCCCCGGTGCGCCCGGTCGAGGATGCAGAAAAGGGCCCCGCCGACACGTCGACGAGGCCCTTCCTGCCTGTGGTGGGGCGCTCGTCCCCCACCTGGTGCACGCGAAGGGAGCGGCGCCCATCTCGCCGTGATGCCCCCGATCGGCCCCATCTGCCGAACCGCGTGCAACGCGATCATAGCGGAGACTTCGACGTCGAAATGACACGGGGTCCACCTCACCCTGCGCGTTTGCTCGATGACGCGAAGCAGCCGTCCTACCTGGGCGAAGGGCCGATCCCGGGGCCTGGCCCAGCCGAGCACGGCGAGCGGCCGGCCGCCCGATCTGGGTCCGCCGAACGAGTGCCGCCCGGTTCCTCCCAGCGTCCGGGCCAGTCATTTTCGGCAACACTGCGTCACTGGTGGTAACCGTCACTCACTCTGCCTCTGAGCCCGGCCGAAGCGTCGGCACGTCCCGCGAGGAATCCCATGCGTCTGCGCCCCCACCCCCTCGCCCGGATCACCCGCGATCGCGCTTGCGACGGTCGGCGCGCCCGGGCCCGAGGCGTCACCACGCTGGGCGGGGTGCTCGTGGTCTGCCTGGCCACCGTCACCTTCGCGCTCGGCTCCGTCTCGGCCCTGGCGGTCTCCGTCCCCGCCGTGGTCGCTCCGGAGCCCTTCCCGACCCGGGTGTTCGCCGCGGACTCGTTCTGGTACCGCAGACTGCCCACCACCACCCCCACCGACCCGCAGTCCGTCGCCAAGGCGCAGTTCCTCTACGACCAGTCCATCCAGTACTACGGCAAACCCGGCTCACCGGCCATCGGTGTCAACACCAAGGCCTACTCCTCCCCGCTGTACGTCGCACGCAACACCGATCCGCTGGTCACCTACGCCTGGGACAACTGCCAGGGCAAGACATACGGCGACTCCGGCCTCATCTCGGGCCACCTGACCAACCTGCACATCCCCGACCGCGCCGTCCCCGCCGCCGGCACCGACCAGGAGATGACCGTCTACAACGCCGACACCGGCGAGCTCACCGAGACCTGGATCACCACCAAGACCAACGGCCGATGGACCGCCTGCTGGGGCGGCACCATCCGCACCGCCACCACCTCCAACGGCGTCTTCCCCGCCCCCTTCGGCACCACCGCCTCCGGCCTGTCCTTCGCCGGCGGCACCATCCGCGCCAGCGAGCTCGCCGCCGGCCACATCGACCACGTCGTCGGCATCGCCCTGCCCAACATCGCCCCCTGGCCCACCATCAGCGCACCAGCCAACCGCACCGACGGCTACAACCCCACCGGCCGCGCCACCGTGGCCCAGGGCCAGATGCTGCGCCTGCCCAGGACCGTGAACCTGGACGCCATGAAGCTGTCCCCCACCGCCCGCACCATCGCCAAGGCCGCCCAGGACTACGGCCTCATCGTCTGGGACACCGCCGGCAGCGTCTCCTTCCGCGCCGAGAACCCCCTGGCCCTGCCCACCGACCCCTACCCCACCCTCTTCCGCGGCCGCGCCGACTGGCAAGAGATGCTCGGCGACCCCACCAAGGGCGAACGCGCCTTCCCCCTCGAGCTGCTCGAGGTCCTCCCCATGAACTACGCGGCGCCGCCGACCTCCGCACCGGGCCCGCAGCCCGGCACGGCGGGCACTCCCACCGCCCGGGAGGCCATGGCCTGGTCGCCCTTCCTCGACGAGACCAGGCGCGCCTGGGAGCCGCGTCACAACGTGGACACGACCACGACCTCGACCGAGCTGGCCGGCAAGGACGTGCTCGGCACCACGTCCGACTCGGTCTACCGCACCCAGGCCTTCGACGTGCGGTCCTACAGCCGTCCGGTGCCCGACGGCACGTACACCGTCCGGCTCTACCAGGCCGAGGACTACCACACCGCCCCTGGCAAGCGGGTCTTCGACGTCACCGCCGAGGGGCGGGTCGTCGCGAGCCAGGTGGACCTGGTGGCGCGCACCGGCGGCCGTCACCGCGCCTACGAGCCGACCTTCGAGGTGACCGTCACCGACGGCCGCCTCGACCTCGGCTTCGTCCCCCGGGTCGGTGGCGCCGTCCTCGCCGGGGTGGAGATCGTCAGCGGACCGCCGTCCGTGGAGCCGCTACGCCCCGTCTCCGCACCCACCACCCGGCCGAGGCCCGTGCTGCGGCCGCGGCTCGCCCCCCGCTCCCCACACTGACGCGCCCTGCCGTCCCCACCCGCCCGCGACGCCGCCGGAAGCGCGGACACTCCCGCAGCGGCGCCCTGCCTGCGCCCACCCACGGGATCGGGCGGCACGTGTGGCCCCGGGAGCAGACGCAGGTACGCCGAGAAGCCGTCAGCACGGGCGTCGTCTCGGCGTACGACCTGGTGCGACGCCGCTCAGCTCACGCTGACGGTGGGGGCACCCGCGGACTCCTCGTCCACCGGCTCGCCCATCTCCTCGGCGAGGCGCATGGCCTCCTCGATCAGGGTCTCCACGATGGCCGACTCCGGGACGGTCTTGATGACCTCGCCCTTGACGAAGATCTGGCCCTTCCCGTTGCCGGACGCGACGCCGAGGTCGGCCTCGCGGGCCTCGCCGGGACCGTTGACGACGCAGCCCATGACGGCGACGCGCAGCGGCACGGTCATCCCTTCCAGGCCCTTGGTGACCTGCTCGGCGAGGGTGTAGACGTCGACCTGGGCCCGGCCGCACGACGGGCAGGAGACGATCTCCAGCTTGCGGGGGCGCAGGTTGAGGCTCTGCAGGATGGCGATGCCGACCTTGACCTCCTCGACCGGCGGCGCGGACAGCGAGACCCGGATGGTGTCGCCGATGCCCTTGCTCAGCAGCGCGCCGAAGGCCGTCGCGGACTTGACGGTGCCCTGGAAGGCGGGCCCCGCCTCGGTCACGCCCAGGTGCAGCGGCCAGTCGCCGCGCTCGGAGAGCATCTCGTAGGCCCGCACCATGACGACCGGGTCGTTGTGCTTGACCGAGATCTTGAAGTCGTGGAAGTCGTGCTCCTCGAACAGGCTCGCCTCCCACACCGCCGACTCGACGAGCGCCTCGGGCGTGGCCTTGCCGTACTTCTCCAGGAGGCGCTTGTCCAGGGACCCGGCGTTGACGCCGATGCGCAGCGAGGTGCCGTGGTCCTTGGCGGCCTGGGCGATCTCCTTGACCTGGTCGTCGAACTTGCGGATGTTGCCGGGGTTGACGCGCACCGCGGCGCAGCCCGCCTCGATGGCCGCGAAGACGTACTTCGGCTGGAAGTGGATGTCGGCGATCACCGGGATCTGCGACTTGCGCGCGATGGCGGGCAGCGCATCGGCGTCGTCCTGGCTCGGGCAGGCCACCCGCACGATGTCGCACCCGGCCGCGGTGAGCTGGGCGATCTGCTGCAAGGTGGCGTTGACGTCCGATGTCAGCGTCGTCGTCATCGACTGCACGGAGACGGGCGCGTCGCCGCCGACCTCGACCGTGCCGACCGAGATCTTGCGGGTCGGGCGGCGGGGTGCCAGCACGGGGGCCGGGCCGGAGGGCATGCCTAGCGAGACGGTCATGTGGTCAGTATCTCCCAGCGCGGTGCTCGGTCGGGACGGACGGGGTGGGTTCGGGCGCCCGGCTGAGACCGGGCCCGGGCTCAGCCGAGCTTCACCGGCCGCACGATGTCGGCGTAGATCAGCAGGCCACCCATCACGATCAGCACGAGCGACATGGCATAGGCGATCGGCAGGCCCTTCGCGACGTCGACGTAGCCGGGGTCGGGGCGACCTGCGACCTTGGCGACCTGCCGGCGCAGGCCCTCCCACAGGGCGCCGGCCACGTGCCCGCCGTCGAGCGGCATGAGCGGGATCAGGTTGAAGACGAACAGCGCCACGTTGAGCGAGGCGATCAGCGAGATCAGCGTGATCAGGCGGGAGCCGACGCCCTCGAGCCCGGCGACCTGGCCGCTGGCGACCTCGCCGCCGATGCGCCCCACGCCGACCACGGAGATCGGCCCGTCGGGGTCGCGCTCGCCGGAGCCGAAGGCCGCCTGCGCGATGCCCACCATCTTCTGCGGGATCTTCACGACGACCCCGGCGGTCTGCGCGACGGCGTCCCCGATGGCCCCGGGGACGGCGGTGACGGACTGACGCTCCCGCTGGTAGATCCGGGCGGACGCCATACCGACGAAGCCGGTCTGCTCCAGCACGGGCTTGCCGTCGGGCCCCTCCACCACGGCGCCGTCGGCGTCGAGCCTGGGCAGGGCGTTGGTGATCGGGGTGACGGTCAGGGTGAGCTGCTTGCCGTCGCGCTCGACGACGATCGGCGTGGCCTGCCCCGCGCGGGGCCGCAGCGACGCGGACACGTCGGCGGAGCGCTCGATCGGCCTGCCCGCCACCGAGACCAGCCGGTCACCGGGCTCGATGCCGGCCTGGGCCGCCGGGGTGGGGCGGTCCTGGTCGGTGCAGGGGGTGGTGGTGTCGGCGCCCGCCGGGCGCACGCACTGCTGGATCGAGCCGACCCGGGCCCCGCGGTCCACGGGGATGCCGTAGCCCACCATCACCCCGCCGATGAGGACGGTGGCGATGAGCAGGTTCATCAGCGGGCCGCCGGTCATCACCAGGACCTTCTGCCAGGTGCGCAGCTTGTAGAACACGCGGTCCTCGTCGCCCGGCCGGACCTCCTCCATCGACTGCGCCCGGGCGTCGTCGATGAGGGCGCCGACCCGACCCGTGCCCGACGGCCGCAGGTGGTGCTCGTCCTCCCCCGCCCGCTTGGGCGGGAACATGCCGATCATCTTGACGTAGCCGCCGAGCGGGATCGCCTTGAGCCCGTACTCCGTCTCGCCGCGCCGCCGGGCCCACACGGTCGGCCCAAAGCCGATCATGTACTGCGGGCACTTGACGCCGAAGGTCTTGGCGGGCAGCAGGTGCCCGATCTCGTGCAGGGCGATCGAGGCTCCGACGCCCAGGGCGACGAAGAGGATGCCGAGGATCGTCGAGAGCACGGTCATGCGGATTCCTTGCCGGTCGGGTCGGGGCGGCCGTCCTGGGGCGCGAGCCCCAGGATCTCGCGGGTGCGGGTGCGAGCCCAGTACTCGGCCCGCAGCACAGCGGCAACGTCCAGGTCGGCCGGGTTGTTCCCCAGGTTGGCGACCGGCTCCCCGCCCGCGTGGTGCTCGTCCACGACCCGCTCCACGGTGTCCACGATGTCCAGGAAGCCGATGCGCCGGTCGTGGAAGGCCTCGACGCACTCCTCGTTGGCGGCGTTGTAGACCGCGGGGTGGGTCCCGCCCGCCTCGCCGACCCGATAGGCCAGCGGCACGGCGCGGAAGGCCTCGCGGTCCAGGGGGTGGAACTCGAAGGTGCGCGGCACGCTCCAGTCGTAGGCCGGTGCCGCCTCCGGCACCCGGTCCGGCCAGGCCAGGCCCAGCGCGATCGGGATCAGCATGGTGGGCGGGCTCGCCTGCAGCAGCGTCGACCCGTCGGTGAACTCGACCATCGAGTGCACGTCGCTGGTCGGGTGCACCACGACCTCGATCCGGTCGAAGCCGATCCCGAAGAGCAGGTGTGCCTCGATCACCTCGAGCCCCTTGTTGACCAGGGTGGCGGAGTTGGTCGTGACCACGCGGCCCATGTCCCAGGTCGGGTGGGCCAGGGCCTGCTCGGGCGTGACCTGCGCCAGCGCCGCCCTCGGCATGCCGCGGAAAGGTCCGCCGCTGGCCGTCACCACGAGCCGCCGGACCTCCTCGGCGCGCCCCCCGCGCAGGCACTGGGCGAGCGCGCTGTGCTCGGAGTCGACCGGCACGATCTGGCCGGGTGCCGCGGCCCGGGTGACGACCGGGCCGCCGACGATCAGCGACTCCTTGTTGGCCAGGGCCAGGGTGCTGCCCGCGTCCAGGGCGGCCAGCGTGGGCCGCAGCCCGATGGAGCCGGTGATCCCGTTGAGCACCACGTCGGCGCCGTGCGCGGCTACCTCGGTCGAGGCGTGCTCGCCCACCACGACCTGCGGGTCGTATGCCGGGAGGCCGGCCTCCGCCATCGCGGACCGCACGGCGGCCCGCACCTGATCCGCGTCGCCGCGTGCCACGCCGATCACCTCGGGGCGCAGCCGCGCCGCCTGCCGGGCCAGCAGGTCGAGCTGCCCGCCTCCCGCGCAGAGCGCGGTCACCGTGAAGCGGTCCGGGTTGCGGGTGACGATGTCGATCGCCTGGGTGCCGATGGAGCCGGTGGAGCCGAGCAGCGCCACGGTGCGGTGGCCCTCGGGCAGGACGTGGGGGCTCGATGAGGTCTGCGTCACGGGGCCAGTGTCCATCATCGCGACGACGCGGAGGTCTAGGGTGGTGCGTGGTTCACGAGCACGCCGCCGACCCAGAGAGAAGGTCTTCCAGACCCATGGCCAAGGACAACACCGGGCTCAGCCTCGGTTACCGCATCATGTGGCAGCTCCGCTACCTGGGGGTGTCTGTCTTCGGTCCCGCGCAGCTCGACCCGGACAACGACCCCAAGGACAACCTGATCAAGGAGCGTCAGCGCAAGGTGGCCGCGGCGCACGCGGCGGCCGGCACCAGCCCCAGGCGCTGACGCCGGACGCCGTCGGCGGCATCGACCACCTGGCCGCGCCGCCGTCTCAGGCCTGCAGCGCCACGGCGATCTTGTCGATCACGGCCCGCTCCGCAGGGGCCACGCCGTCGGCGGCTCCGGCCACCTCGGCGCAGGCAGCCAGGACGACCTGGCGGTAGCCGTCCGCCTGGGCCGGCGCCGCGGTGCGCAGCGCGGTCATCGCCGCCTGCAGGTCGGCCACCCGCGTCTCGACCTCCTCGGCGGAGCCGGTGGCAGGCGTGGGCAGACCGCCGGGCCCGGCCAGCAGCTCGCGCACGTCGGCGGGCGCCGCGGCGAGCTCCTTGGAGCCCGCCATGGACTCGCGGAACATCGCCGGCAAGCCCGGGTCTGCCTTGGACACCAGCGCGATGGCGCCGAAGGCACCGTTGCGGATCTGCTCGCGCTGCTCGTCGGTCAGGGCGACGGCGGTGTGGTCGGTCATTCCTCCGGGTTACCCCCGGGCCCCGGGTCGTATGCCGGTCAGCCACCCCGTCGCCGGCCCGGCCCGACGAGCCGCGGAGGACCGAACGGCCCGAGGGGCGTGCCGGTGGTGGCTCAGCCGCGGTGGCGACCCAGCGCCTGGGCGCCCACCACGCAGAGCACCGCGAGCAGGAACATCGCGGTCCCGATCACGTTGGCCTCGGCGGGGATCCCGCGCAGGTAGGCCGTGTAGACGTACGTCGGGAAGGTCTGCACCTGCCCCGACACGAAGGTCGTGATGATCACGTCGTCGAAGCTCAGCGCGAAGGACAGCAGCGCCGCCCCGGCGACCCCTGGCAGGATCGTCGGCAGCGTCACCCGCACGAAGGTCTCCCACGGCCCGGCATACAGGTCGGCGGCCGCCTCCTCCAGCCGCGGGTCGAGCGACTGCAGTCGCGCCCGCACCGTGACGACCACGAAGCTCAGGCAGAACATCACGTGGCTGAGGACCACCGTCCACCAGCCCAGCTCGAGGCCCACCCGCGCGAAGCCCTGCACGAAGATCGTCAGCAGCGAGGCCCCCAGCACCACCTCGGGCGTGGCCATCGGCAGCAGCACGAGCAGCTCCACGAGCCCACGCCCGCGGAACCTGCCTCGGGCCAGGGCGAGCGCCAGCATGGTGCCGAGCACGGTGGCGACGGTCGTCGCGACCAGCCCGATCTGCACCGAGGTGCCGAGAGCCTCGCACACGCCCGGTGCGCCGCAGGGGTCGCGCCAGTGGTCGAGGGTGGGCCGGCCGGACCAGGAGATGTTGGACTTCGTGTAGGAGTTGAACGAGAACACGAAGGTGTAGGCGATCGGCAGGAAGAGGTAGGCGAGCACCAGCGCGGCGACGGCCGGCACCAGCAGGTCGGCGGCCCGGCGCGGGGGGCGGGTCGCGCGCCGCGCACGTCGAGGGGTCGCGGGGATCACACCAGCTCCTGGGTGCCGTAGCGCCGCACGTAGCCGGTGACGAGCGCCAGGATCAGCGTCATCAGGGTGAACGACAGCGCCGCGGCGGTGGGATAGCCCCCGATGACGCGGAAGAACTCCGCGTTGATGGCGTTGCCGACCATCGAGGTCCCGCGGTCCGAGCCGAGCAGGTCGACGTTGACATAATCCCCCGCCGCCGGGATGAAGGTCAGCAGCGTCCCGGCGACGACGCCCGGCATCGCGAGCGGAACCGTGACCAGCCGGAAGGTCTGCCACGGGCTGGCGTAGAGGTCGCCCCCGGCGGCGACCAGGGCCGGGTCGACGCGCTCCAGGGAGGCGTAGAGCGGCAGCAGCATGAACGGCAGGAAGGTGTAGGTCAGCCCCAGCACGACGGCCACCCAGGTCTCGGTGAGGTGCCCGCCGGGCAGCAGGTGCAGCGCCCGCAGTCCTCGGGCGAGCGGCGCGTCGTCGGCGAGGATCTGCCGCCAGGCGACGGTGCGCAGGATGAACGAGGTGAAGAAGGGCGCCACCACGAGCACCATGAGCAGGCCGCGCCATCGCCCGGCCCGGAAGACCATGGTCCAGGCGAGCGGGAAGGCGAGGACCAGGCACAGCAGAGTCGCCAGCGCGGCATACAGGAAGGACCGGCCGAGCTGGGGGGCGAAGGTCGTCAGGGCGTGGGCGTAGTTGCCGACGTCGACGTCCCGGTAGTAGAAGCCAGGCTGGCCCGGGTAGTCCGACTGCAGGCTGACGCTGGCTAGCTGCACGAGCGGGGCGACGAAGAACACCGCCAGCCACAGGATCCCGGGCAGGACCAGGAGGTATGCCGAGCGCCGACTCACGACCGCGGGTCCCCCGCGCCGCGCGGCGCGACCTCCACCGTGGCCCCGCCGAGCCCGGCCTCGAGGTCGGACGCGGCCCGTTCCTCGGCGGCGATCTCGGCGAGGTCGACGACGTCGGCGGACAGGCCGGCCAGCGGGTCGTCGTCCCCGGGCAGGGTGAAGCTGTGCCGCAGGTCCCACGCGATCGTCACCTGGTCGCCGGGTCGTGCGGTGCTCTCGACGTCGACGTTCTGCTCGTAGACCGTCCACGTGCCCGCTCCGGGCACGTCCACGAGGTACTGCGTGGCGACCCCGGTGAACGACACGTCGCGGACGGTGGCGCGGGTGAGGACGTTGGCGACGGACTTCTTGCGGACCTTGTCGCCCGCGGCCACCACGCGGACCTTCTCCGGACGGACGCCGAGCAGCACCCGGCGGGCGCCCACCTGCGCGGTGCGGGATCGCAGCACCCGCACCCGCTGGCCGGCGAGCTCGAGGACGAGCAGGTCGCCCTCGGCGCCGACGACCGAGGCCGGGGCGAGGTTGGACTGGCCGAGGAAGTTCGCGACGAAGCTCGTCCGCGGCAGGTCGTAGAGCTCGGCGGGGGCGCCCACCTGCTCGATCCGCCCGTCGCGCATGACGGCCACGGTGTCGGCCATGCTCATGGCCTCCTCCTGGTCGTGGGTCACGTGGACGAAGGTCAGCCCGGTGGCCGCCTGCAGCCGCTTGAGCTCGACCTGCATCTGGCGCCGCAGCTTGAGGTCGAGCGCGCCCAGCGGCTCGTCCAGGAGGAGCACCTCCGGGCGGTTGACGACGGCCCGGGCCACCGCGACCCGCTGCTGCTGGCCGCCGGACAGCTGGGCGGGGCGCCGGTCCGCCATACCACCCATCTCGACCAGGGCGAGCGCCTCGCGCACCTGCTCGGCGACGACCTCGCGCGGCAGCCCGCGCCGGCGCGGTCCGAAGGCCACGTTGTCGGCGACGGACAGGTGCGGGAAGAGCGCGTACGACTGGAAGACCGTGTTGACGGGCCGCCGGTGGGGGCGCAGCGTGGTGACGTCGCGCTCGCCGATCAGCACCCTTCCCTCGTCCGGCTGCTCCAGACCCGCGATCATCCGCAGGGTCGTGGTCTTGCCGCAGCCGGAGGGGCCGACGAGGGCGAAGAAGGAGCCCTGCGGGACGACCAGGTCCAGTCCGTCGACGGCGAGGTGCCGCCCGAAGCGCCGGGTCAGCCCCTCCAGGCGCAGGTCGCCGGTCGGGCCGTCCTCGCCGCGGGGGGCGGCCGCCTCCGGCTGTCGGGTGCGTCGGAGCATCACTGGCCCACCACCTTGGTCCACATCGCGGCGTAGTCCGCCTCTTCCTGGGGGTCCAGCGCGCGGAACACGCTGGTCTGCCTGGCGAGGAAGTCCGCGGTCGGGAAGATCAGCGGGTCCGCCACGAGCTCGGGGTCGACCTTCTCCATGGCCTTGCGGGCGCCCGCGACGGGGCAGATGTAACGCACCCAGGCGGCCACCTGGGCGGCGATCTCCGGCTGGTAGTACCAGTCCAGGAGCCGCTGGGCGTTGCGGCGGTGCGGGCTGGTGGCCGGGATGACGGCGTTGTCGCTCCACAGCATCCCGCCCGACTCGGGCACGACGAAGGTCCAGTGCTCGTTGCCGGTCTCGGCGCGCAGGGTGGCGATGTCGCCGCTCCACACCATCCCGGCGAGGGCATTGCCGCTCTTGAGGTCCTCGACGTAGGAGTTGCCTTTGACCCGGCGGATCTGGCCGGTGCCCAGCTGCCGGTCGACGACCTCCACGGCGGCGGCGACCTGGTCGTGCCCGAAGGCCTTGGCCGGGTCGACGCCCTGCGCCCGCATGATCAGCCCGAGGGTGTCACGCCACTCGGACAGGGCGACCACCTTGCCCTTGAGGTCGGGGCGCCAGAGGTCGGCCACCGCCTTGACGGGCCGGACCTTGCTCGCGTCGTAGCCGATGCCGGTCAGGCCCGACTGCCACGGCAGGGAGTGCTGGCGTCCGGGGTCGAAGGGCGCATCCATGAGGGCAGGCAGGACGTTGCCGGCGTGGGGCATCCGGATCAGCTCGAGCGGCTGGACCAGGTCCTGGGCGATCATCCGGTGGACCATCCAGTCCGAGAGCACGACCAGGTCGCGGCCGACGTCCTGGCCGGCGCGGATCTGGGGGGCGATCTTGTTGACGTAGAGGTCGTTGTCGTCGATCTCCTCGACGTACGACGCCCGGATCCCGCTGGCCCTGACGAAGGCGTCCAGCGTCGGGAAGCGCTTGGTGCGCTCGTCCTGGTCGAGGTACTGCGTCCAGTTGGCGAACCGCACGACCCGGTCGGTGGCCGAGCGGTCGGCGGGCAGGGCCCGGGTGGTGCGGGCGGCGGCGGGCGGCTCCGGCGGCGCGCACGCGGCGAGGAGGGCTGCCCCAGCGGCCGATCCCAGAAGTCCCCGCCGGGTGATCGGGGGGCGGGGGTGCTGCTGGTGGGTCGGGCTGCCGGCCACGGCCGGGCGAGGGCGAGCGGGCAATAAAGGACCTCCGACTGGGCCCGGGCGGGCGCCGGGCTGAGACACGTCGGCCCGGCCGTCGTCGGTCCGACCGCCGGGCAACCTGCCAGAGGCTAGCAGCGCGCGGGGGCCGGGGCGCGCCGGTCGGGCCGCTGTCGCCCCGGCGGCGGGGCCGACCACCCGGATGGCGATCGGCCCCGCCCCTGATCGTGACGTCTGGCCACGACCGGTGGTGGCTCCTGGTGTCGGCCCAGGTCCGCGTCACTGCTCGCGCCGCAGCACCGCCGTGAGCGAGTCGAGGACGCCGCGGTCCTCGATCGTCGAGGGCACCTGGGCCTCCTGGCCGTCCGCGATCTGCCGCATGGTCTTGCGCAGGATCTTGCCGGACCGCGTCTTGGGCAGCCCGTCCACGATGTCCACGCGGTGCAGCGCGGCCACGGCCCCGACCTCCTCGCGCACCCGCTGCACCAGCTCGTTGCGCAGCCGCTCCTGGGCCTCCTCGGTCGAGGCGTCCACCCCGGACTTGAGCATCACCAGAGCCCGGGGGACCTGTCCCTTGAAGGAGTCGGCGACCCCGATGACCGCGCACTCGGCGACCGCGGGGTGACCTGCCAGGGCCGCCTCGATCGCCCCCGTCGACAGCCGGTGGCCGGCGACGTTGAGGACGTCGTCGGTGCGACCCATGACGTAGATGTAGCCGTCCTGGTCGATGTAGCCGCCGTCGCCGGTGAGGTAGTAGCCCTCGAAGGCCGACAGATAGCTGGAGACGTAGCGCTCGTCGTCCTGCCACAGCGTCGGCAGCGTGCCGGGCGGCATCGGCAGCGTGATGACGATCGCGCCCTCGGTGCCCGGCGGCACCGGCTGCCCCTGGTCGTCGAGCACCTGCACGTCGTAGCCGCACACCGCGGTCGACGGCGACCCCGGCTTGACGGGCAGGTCCTCGATGCCGCGCGGGTTCGACGCGATCGGCCAGCCGGTCTCGGTCTGCCACCAGTTGTCCACCACCGGCCTGCCGGTCTTGTCGTGGGCCCAGTGGTAGGTGTCCGGGTCGAGCCGCTCGCCGGCCAGGAAGATGGTCCGCAGGCAGGAGATGTCGTAGTCCGCCAGCAGCTTCGCGTCCGGGTCGTCCTTCTTGATCGCCCGGAAGGCCGTCGGCGCCGTGAACAGCGCGCTCGCGCCATACTCCTGCACGACCCGCCAGAACGCCCCGGCGTCGGGGGTGCCCACGGGCTTGCCCTCGTAGACGACCGTCGTGGCGCCGGTCAGCAGCGGGGCGTAGACGATGTAGGAGTGACCGACCACCCAGCCGACGTCGGACGCGGTGAACATGGTGTCGCCCGGGTTCACGCCGTAGAGGTGGGGCATCGACCAGCGCAGCGCCACGGCGTAGCCGCCGGAGTCACGGACGATGCCCTTGGGCTTCCCGGTCGTCCCGGAGGTGTAGAGGATGTAGAGCGGGTGGGCGGACTCGACGGGCACGCACTCGGCCGGCTGCACCACGCCCGGGCGCATGACCTCGGCCCAGTCCAGGTCCCGCTCCCCCATCTGCGCGGGCTCCTGCTCGCGCTGGAGGATGACGCATCGGTCGGGCTTGTGCTCGGCCCGGCGGATCGCCTCGTCGAGGTAGGGCTTGTACTTCACCACCCGCCTGGGCTCGATGCCGCAGCTGGCGCTGACGACGACCTTGGGCGCCGCGTCGTCGATGCGGGCCGCGAGCTCCTGCGGGGCGAAGCCGCCGAAGACCACCGAGTGGATCGCCCCGATGCGTGCGCACGCCAGCATGGCGATCACCGCCTCCGGGACCATCGGCATGTAGACCACCACCCGGTCGCCCTTGGTGACCCCCAGGTCCCGCAGCACTCCCGCGAACCGGGCGACCTCCTCGAGCAGCTCGGCGTAGGTGTAGGTGCGCCTCGCCCCCGTGACGGGCGAGTCGTAGTGCAGGGCCGGCTGGTCGGCGCGGCCCTTGACGACGTGACGGTCCAGCGCGTTGTAGCAGACGTTGAGGCGGCCGTCGGGGAACCAGGTGTAGAACGGCGCCCTCGAGTCGTCCAGCACCTCGGACGGCGTGGTGATCCAGTCGATGTCCGCGGCCGCCTCGGCCCAGAAGGCCTCGGGGTCCTGCCTGCTCTTGTCGTACGCCGCTGCGTAAGCACCCTTGCTCATGGATATATACAACACGTGTCCCGGTGGCCTGGGCCACCGGGACACGGCGTCGGAGCGGTCGTCGGACCGCTGGGTGCGGCGAGCGGTCAGCAGCCGCCGAGGCGCAGACCCTTGAGCACCGCGGCGGGCGCGATGCCGCAGCCCACCTGCGAGGTGCCGAGGTCGGCGACGGTCCAGCGACCGTTGACCAGGCGCAGCACGACGACGGCGTCGTCGGTCTGGCCCTTGGTGGCGTGGACGGTGGCGCGGGCCCAGCCGCCGGAGACGACCTGGACGCGCTGCACGCGCCAGTCAGCGCGCTTCCAGCCGCGCATGGAGCGGTCGGTGGCGATGGCCCAGTAGATCTTGGAGACCGTCGCGCGGGAGACGGGGACCTGACGCACGGCGGCGACGGGGCGGGTCGGCGCGGCGGACGAGGCGGTGGCGTGACCGGACAGGCCCACGCTCATGGCGAGGAGAGACGAAGCGGCGGCGGCCACGAGGGTGGAACGACGAGGCATAGGGATGTTCCTTTGCAGACCGGACGAGGAGGCGACGGAGCCACTACATCACTCCGGCGCTCATCCGTCTGCCCCCGAGCTGCCGGACCGACGGCAACATCACCCATGTGGTCGGACATGATGACCTGGTGGAGATCCATGATGCGCACAGTCTGACCATGCTCCTCGACCAGGGCCTGCCGCTCCAGGGCGTCCGGCTGCAGTCGGTCGATCTGACCCGTTGCCGCGAGTCCCTCCTGCGACGTGACGATCTCGGCGGACTCGTGGTCCTCGGCGGGGCCCGCACCGAGGACCTGACCGAGCACCTCGTCCGGGCCGGGGCGGTGGTCTTTCCCACCGTCACCGACGTCCCCGTCGATGTCTACCGCGCCGCGCTGTACGCCCCCGAGGAGCTCTACGCCGGGCTCGACGAGGGCTACGACCGCACGCCCGACGCCCGGGCCTACGCGTGGTCCCAGGACGCGGCGCTCGCCGGCGATCCCTACGTCGCCGTCCTGCGCTCGCTGCACGACGACGCCATGGAGGACGCCCTCGACGAGCTGCTCGAGGACCGGCGGGTGGTCGGCGTCATGGGTGGTCACGGGGTCTCGCGAGGGACGCCGGAGTATGCCGACGCGGCGCGGCTCGGCCACGCCCTCGCGCGCTCCGGGACGGTGGTGCTCACCGGCGGCGGACCTGGGGCCATGGAGGCCGCCAACCTCGGGGCGGCCGCCCCCGATGCGGCGGCGCTCGAGGCGGCGCTGGGGCAGCTGGGCCGGGTCCCGGGCTTCCGGCCGTCCGTGGCCGAGTGGGCTCGCGTGGCGTTCGGCATACGGCAGTCCTGGCCGCTCACGACCGCGGTGTCCAGCGTGGGCATCCCCACCTGGTTCTACGGCCACGAGCCGCCGAACGTCTTCGCCCAGCAGGTGGCGAAGTTCTTCTCCAACGCGCTGCGGGAGGACCTGCTCCTCGCCCGCTGCACCGACGGGGTGGTGGTGCTGCCGGGCGCCGCCGGCACGGTGCAGGAGGTGTTCCAGCTGTCCACCAGGCTCTACTACGCCCCGGCCGGCGGCACCCTGCCGCTGGTGCTGGTCGGCCGGGAGCAGTGGACCGAGACGCTTCCGGTCTGGCCGCTGCTGCGGGCCCTGGGCGCGGGCCGGGAGATGGGCGGCCAGCTCCACCTGGTCGACCACGTCGACGAGGTCGCCCCGCTGCTGGCACGCGCCACGGAGCTCCCGCTGCCCTGAGCCGGAACGTCTCGGGCCTCCCGGACGTCACCCCAGGCACGCCCCCGAACCGAGGAGATCGCCCTGACCACCGTCACCGCCACCCTGCCGAGCGCACGCACCCTCGCCGGCTCACCCACCACCGATCCCGCAGCCCCCGCCGGATCCACCGTCACCGACTGGGCCGTCGGGCTCATGGAGACCCTGGGCGGCCCCGGCGCCATGATCGCCACTGTCCTGGACAGCGTCTTTCCCCCGATCCCGAGCGAGCTGATCCTCCCCCTCGCGGGCTTCACGGCCTATCGCGGCGGGATGACGCTGTGGGCCGCGATCGGCTGGAGCACGCTGGGCTCGCTGATCGGGGCGCTGCTGCTCTACTGGGGCGGCGCCGCCCTGGGCCGGTCCCGACTCACCGCGGTCGCCCGACGGATCCCGCTGGTGGACGTGCACGACATCGACCGGGCCTTCGCGTGGTTCGAGCGGCACGGTCGCACCGTCACGTTCTTCGGCCGGATGGTGCCGATGGTGCGTTCCATGGTCTCCGTGCCCGCCGGGGTGGAGCGGATGCCGCTGCTGATGTTCTGCCTGCTCACCACCGCCGGCTCGCTGGTGTGGAACTCCGCGCTGATCGTGGGGGGCTATGCCCTGGGGACCCAGTGGTCGCGGATCGAGCAGTGGGCGGGCTGGTTCCAGCACGCCGTGGTGGCGTTCTTCCTCGCGCTCGCGACGCGGTGGCTCTGGCAGCGGCTACGGGCCCGCCGCGAGTCCTGAGCCGCCACGAGCCCTCGGCCGCCCCGCGTCCTGAGCTGCCGCGAGTCGGGATCGGCTGCAGGTCCTGACCGGCTGCGCCCGGCTCGTCCCGGCCCGGCGTGCCGGCCCGGCGTGCCGAGGAGCGACAGGGGCCTGGTCCGCAGGTCAGGCGGTCGCGGCGGCCAGCTGTCCGCAAGCGCCGTCGATGTCCTGGCCGCGGGTGTCGCGGACCGTCGTGGAGATCCCCCGCCCGCGCAGCCGCTCGACGAACTGCTGCTCGACGCCCTTGCGGCTCGCCGTCCACCGGCTGCCCGGCGTCGGGTTGAGCGGGATCGGGTTGACGTGCACCCAGCCCGTGCCACCGCGGGCGACGAGCTTGTCGGCGAGCAGCTCGGCCCGCCAGGCGTGGTCGTTGACGTCCTTGATCAGGGCGTACTCGATCGACACGCGTCGCCCGGTGGCCTCGAAGTAGCGCCGGGCCGCGTCCAGGGCCTCGTCGACCTTCCACCGCGTGTTGATCGGCACCAGCTCGTCGCGCAGCTCGTCGTCGGGGGCGTGCAGCGACAGGGCCAGGGTCACCGCGATCCCCTCCCCCGCAAGGCGGTCGATGCCCGGGACCAGCCCGACCGTCGACATGGTGATCCCCCGGGCGCTCATGCCCAGGCCGTCCGGGGTCGGGTCGACGAGCCGGCGGATGGCGTCGACCGCCGGTCGGTAGTTGGCCAACGCCTCCCCCATCCCCATGAACACGACGTTGGAGACCCGCAGCGGTCCGGCGTCCCCCTCGGGCATCGGGCCGAGCTCCCCCGCCCGCAGCGCCCGGGCGGCGCTGACCACCTGCTCGACGATCTCCGCGGTGCTCATGTTGCGCTGCAGCCCGCCCTGGCCCGTGGCGCAGAACGGACAGTTCATCCCGCAGCCGGCCTGGCTGGAGATGCAGATCGTCGCCCGGCCCGGGTAGCGCATGACCACCGACTCCACCAGCGCCCCGTCGTGCAGCCGCCAGACCTTCTTGTGCGTCAGGCCACCGTCGGCGACGCGCGTCGTCACCGGGGTGAGCAGCGCAGGCAGGGCCCGGGCGACCAGGTCCTCCCGCTGCGCCTTGGGCAGGTCAGGCATGTCCGCCGGATCGGTCACCAGCCGGTCGAAGTAGTGCACGCTCAGCTGCCGGGCCCGGAAGCCCGGGTGCCCCAGCCTGGTGAGCCAGGCCCTGCGGTCCGCCGGGGCGAGATCGGCCAGATGGACCGGAGGCTTGCCCCGGCGTGGGGCGTCGAAGGTCAGCCGACCCGGCTCGGGCCGGATCGTCGGCGTGGGCAGGTCCTGCGGCTGGCTGTCACTCATCGCCCCCCATTGTCGCAGCCCTCACCCCAGATAGGTGATGACCAGCCAGCACATCGGCGCCGTCAGCAGCAGCGAGTCCAACCGGTCCATGATCCCGCCGTGCCCGGGGAGGATGTGACCCATGTCCTTGATGCCGAGGTCGCGCTTGATCACGGACTCGCACAGGTCACCCACGGTCGCCGTCACGCAGGCGCCCGCCCCGAGCAGCAGGCCGGCCCACCAGGGCGCGTGCAGCAGCCAGCCCACGCAGACCGCCCCCACGACCATGCAGGTCACCATGGATCCGGCGAAGCCCTCCCAGGACTTCTTCGGGGAGACCGACGGCGCCATCGGGTGCTTGCCCTTGAGCACCCCCACGGCATACCCGCCGATGTCGCTGAAGACCGTCACGGCGATGAAGGTCACCACCTTGAGCTCGCCCGAGGGCTGGGCGAGCAACATGATGCAGAAGCTCGCGAGCAGCGGGACGTAGGCCAGCGTCAGCGCCGCTCCCCCGACGTCCCGCATCGCGTCCCGGACGCCCAGCAGGGTCCGCCACACGACCACGACGCCCAGGGCGAGGGTGAAGGCGAGGGTGAGGGCGCGGGGGCCGCCGGCATACGCGCTGAGGAGCATCGCGAGCCCGCCCACGACGGTGGGGATCACCGGGACCCGGACGTGGCCGTGGCGCACGGCGCGCACCACCTCGGTCATGCCGACGACGATGGCGGCGGCCACCAGGGCCAGGAAGGCCCGCGGGTCCCACACCAGGGTCCCGACGATGGCGGTCGCCAGGGCCACGCCCACACCGATGGCGGCGGGCAGGTCACGCCCGGCCTTCCCGGGCGTGCGGTCTCGACGCGCGTCCGCGAGGGCTCGCTGGATCCTGCGCTGCAGGCGCGAGCCCTCGCGGGCGTGCGGGAGGTCGGGCGTCGTCATGGTCGTCCGGCGGAGCTCGCTCAGACCTCGAGCAGCTCGGACTCCTTGCCCTTGAGCAGCACGTCGACCTGGTCGGTGTACCTCTTGGTCAGTCCGTCGAGCTCCTTCTCGGCGCGGCTGCCGTCGTCCTCGCCGACCTCGCCGTCCTTGACGAGCTTGTCGAGCTGGTCCTTGGCGTGACGACGCACGTTGCGGATCGAGACCTTGGCGTGCTCACCCTTCTCGCGGGCGATCTTGATGTACTCCTTGCGGCGTTCCTGGGTCAGCTCCGGGAGGTTGATGCGCAGGACCCCGCCGTCCTCCGACGGGTTCAGCCCCAGGCTGGACGCGCGCAGGGCCTTCTCCACGTCGCGGACGGCGCCCTTGTCGAAGGGAGTGATCAGGACCATCCGGGCCTCGGGGACCTGGATCGAGGCGAGCTGCTGCAGCGGGGTCGGAGCGCCGTAGTAGTCGACCATGATCTTCTGGAACAGGGCGGGGTTGGCCCGGCCGGTGCGGATCGCCGCGAAGTCCTCCTTGGCGACCTCGACGGCCTTGTCCATCTTGTCCTCTGCCTCGAGCATGATGTCGTCGATCACGGTGTCCTCCAGCGTCTTTCGGTATGGCGAAGTAGATACGGGGCAAAGCTGGTCCGGAACCGCGCGGGTCGCCCGCCGGCTCGCGGAGGTCTCAGGCGGTGACGAGCGTGCCGATGCGGGCCCCGCGGACGGCGGCAGCGACGTTGCCCTCGCCCTCCATCCCGAAGACGATCATCGGCAGCTTGTTGTCCATGCACAGGCTGAAGGCCGCCGCGTCGACGACCTTGAGGTTGCGCGCGAGCGCCTCGGCGTACGACAACGTGTCATAGCGCTTGGCCGTCGGCGTGGTGCGCGGGTCCGCGTCGTACACCCCGTCGACGCCGTTCTTGGCGATCAGGACCGCGTCGCACCGGGTCTCCAGGGCCCGCTGGGCGCTGACCGTGTCGGTGGAGAAGTACGGCATGCCGGCGCCGGCGCCGAAGATCACGACCCGGCCCTTGTCCAGGTGGCGCATCGCGCGACGCGGGATGTACGGCTCGGCGACCTGGGTCATCTCGATCGCGCTCTGGACCCGCGTCTCCACGCCTTCCTTCTCCAGGAAGTCCTGCAGCGCCAGGCAGTTCATCACGGTGCCGAGCATGCCGATGTAGTCGGCGCGGGAGCGGTCCATGCCCTTCTCCTGCAGCTGGGCCCCCCGGAAGAAGTTGCCCCCGCCGATGACCACGCAGACCTGCACGCCGCCGCGGACGGCCTCGGCGATCTGCCGGGCGATGCCCCGGACGACGTCCGGGTCCAGGCCGACCTTGCCGCCGCCGAAGACCTCGCCGGAGAGCTTGAGCAGGACCCGGTGGTAGCCGCGGTTCCCGTCAGGCGCCTGGGGCTCGGGGCGGGTGGTGGCTGCGGTCATGTCGGCTCCTCGTCACGGGCTCGTGGCCGGATCGCCGGCCGGGGTTCAGTGTTTCATACTGCGACCGGGCCCGGCCCACCACGAGGGTGGGCCGGGCCCGGGGTGTTCGACGACCTGGGTCGTCGGCGGGGATCAGCTGCCGACGCGGAACCGGACGAAGGACTTCGCCGTGGCGCCGCCCTCCTCCAGGACCTTGCCGACGGTCTTCTTGGCGTCCTTGGCGAAGGCCTGCTCGAGCAGGACGTTCTCCTTGAAGAAGCCGTTGACGCGACCCTCGACGATCTTGGGCAGGGCCGCCTCGGGCTTGCCCTCCTCCTTGGCCGTCTCCTCGGCGATGCGCCGCTCGTTGGCGACGGTCTCGGCGTCGATGTCCTCGCGGGACAGGACGTTCGGGGAGAACGCGGCGATGTGAAGCGCCACGTCGTGGGCCACGGACTCGTCGCCACCCTCGGTCACCAGCAGGACGCCGATCTGCGCCGGCAGGTCGGGGCTGGTCTTGTGCAGGTAGGACGTGACCTTCTCGCCCTCGAGGCGGGCAACCCGCTTGACCTCGATCTTCTCGCCGATGGTGGCGTTGGCCTCGTCCAGGAGCTCCTTGACGGTCTTGCCGTCGACGGTGTGGGCGAGCAGGGTCGCGGCGTCCGCGGCCTCGGCGTCCACGGCCGCCTGCAGGACGGTGTCGGCCAGCTGGCCGAACTTGTCGCCCTTGGCGACGAAGTCGGTCTCGCAGAGCACCTCGACGAGGGTGCCGACGCCACCGTCGACGTGCGCGCGGACCAGTCCGTTGGAGGTCGCGCGGCCCTCGCGCTTGGTGACGCCCTTGAGCCCCTTGACGCGCAGGATCTCGGTGGCGCGAGCCTGGTCGCCGTCGGCCTCCTCGAGGGCCTTCTTGACGTCGAGCATGCCGGCGCCGGTCTTCTCGCGGAGCGCCTTGATGTCAGCAGCGGTGTAGTTAGCCATGTTCGTAGCTACTTTCTACGCAGGTGGTGGGTGTACGCGTGCGGTGACTGCTGTGGGTCAGGCCTGCGGGGCCGCGGCCGCGTCGGCCTCGGCGGGAGCCTGCTCGGTCGCAGGCTGCCCGGTCGAGACCTGCTCGGCGGGGGCCTCGGTCGCGGCGGCCTCGGCGTAGAGCTCGCGCTCCCACTCGGCCAGCGGCTCGGCGGCGGTGGACTCCTCGCTCGACGAGCGGCCGGAGGAGCGGGCGACCAGGCCCTCGGCGACGGCGTCGGCGATCACGCGCGTAAGCAGGGTGACCGAGCGGATGGCGTCGTCGTTGCCCGGGATCTTGTAGTCGACCTCGTCGGGGTCGCAGTTGGTGTCCAGGATCGCGATGACCGGCAGACCCAGCTTGCGCGCCTCGTCGACGGCCAGGTGCTCCTTCTTGGTGTCGACGATCCACACGGCCGAGGGGACCTTGGCCATGTTGCGGATGCCGCCCAGGGTCTTCTCGAGCTTGTCCTTCTCGCGCTTGAGGACGAGGAGCTCCTTCTTGGTGCGGCCGGAACCGGCCACGTCGTCGAAGTCGATCTCCTCGAGCTCCTTGAGGCGCGTGAGGCGCTTGGAGACCGTCTGGAAGTTGGTCAACATGCCGCCGAGCCAGCGGTGGTTGACATAGGGCATCCCGACGCGGGTGGCCTGCTCGGCGACCGGCTCCTGGGCCTGCTTCTTGGTGCCGACGAAGAGCACCGTGCCGCCGTGGGCGACGGTGGCCTTGACGAACTCGAAGGCGTCGTTGATGTAGGTCAGCGACTGCTGCAGGTCGATGATGTAGATGCCGTTGCGCTCGGTGAGGATGAAGCGCTTCATCTTGGGGTTCCAGCGACGGGTCTGGTGCCCGAAGTGGACGCCGCTCTCGAGGAGCTGGCGCATGGTGACGACGGCCATGCCGAGGTCTCGCTCTCTTGTCGTTGTCAGTTACCCACGACCGACGGCGGGTGCCGCGGCCGTGCCTGGCGCCTGCGTACGCACCCCGCCGGGTGTCCCCGGACTGCCGTGGTGCGCCCCGGTTCTCACCCCACGGGTGACCTCCGGCGAGAAGGCGCGCGAATTCGGGAGGGTGCTCGCAGGCACGTCTCCCGTCCTGCCATGGTACGGCCCCGGCGGGGGCCCTCCTAATCGTCATACCGGATCGTCCCTGGACGGACGGGCGGCGTCGGTCGGCTGCCGCGCTAGATTCCCCGGTATGCCGCAGCCCCAGCACCCGGCCCTCGCCTCCTTCGGGACCACGATCTTCGCCGAGATGACCGCCCTCGCCCAGGAGCACGACGCCGTCAACCTGGGCCAGGGCTTCCCGGACGAGGACGGTCCTGCGGAGATGCTCGAGGTCGCCGCCCGCGCCATCCACGAGGGCGCCAACCAGTACCCTCCGGCGGCCGGTCTTGCCGTGCTGCGGGAGGCGGTCGCCGACCACCAGCGACGGTGGTACGGGCTGGACCTGGACCCGACCGAGCAGGTGCAGATCACGGTCGGGGCCACCGAGGCGGTCGCCGTCTGCCTGCTCACGCTCGTGCGCCCCGGCGACGAGGTGGTCGTCATCGAGCCGGCCTACGACTCCTACGCCGCCTGCATCGCCCTGGCCGGCGGGGTGGCGCGGCCGGTGACGCTGCGCTTCCCCGACTTCCGGCTCGACCCGCAGGAGCTGCGCGCGGCCTTCACGGCCCGCACCCGCGTCGTGCTCGTGAACTCCCCGCACAACCCCACCGGGCGGGTCCTGGACGCCACCGAGCTGCAGGCGGTCGCCGACCTCGCGCAGGAGCACGACGCCTGGGTCGTCTCCGACGAGGTGTACGAGCACCTGACCTTCGACGGCGCGCGGCACGTCCCGATCGCCACCCTGCCCGGGATGGGCGGACGGACCCTCACGATCTCCTCGGCGGGCAAGACCTTCTCCGCCACCGGGTGGAAGGTCGGCTGGCTCACCGGCCCGCCCGACGCCGTCGCCGGCGTCCGCCAGGTCAAGCAGTTCCTTACCTTCGCCCACGCCGCGCCCTTCCAGCTGGGGGTCGCCGCCGCCCTCGCCCTGCCCGCCGGGCGGGTGCAGGACCTCGCCTCCCGCCTGCAACGGCGTCGGGACCTGCTGGTCGCCGGGCTGGGTGACGCGGGCCTGGAGGTCAGCGTGCCGGCGGGGACCTACTTCGTGGTGGCCGACCTGGCTCCGCTCGGCTGGCGCGACGCCGTCCGAGACGCCCGCACCATGGCGCAGGACCTCGGCGTCGTGGGCATCCCGGTGGCGGTGTTCCACAGCGACGACCGCGAGGCCCGGACCCTCGCGAGGTTCGCGTTCTGCAAGCAGGAGCCGGTGCTGCTGGAGGCGGTTCGACGGCTCGCGCGATGAGCGGCGCACTCCCCTGCCAGGGACCGGCTCAGGGATAGGGCCAGGCGACGCATCCCTGCAGGGTCTTGGTCTGCTGCAGCATCACCGGGGCCGGGTGTCCCGGACCCGGACAGGCGTCGTGCCCGTGACCCAGCCCGTGCCCGACCTCGTGGTTGACCAGATAGATCCGATAGCGGGCGAGGTCCTTGCCGTAGGTGTACGCCCCCGTCACCCAGCGCTGCGCGTTGATCCAGGCCGTCCCGGCGTTGAAGCACGAGACGGCACTGTTGGTCTGCAGGGGTCGGCAGCCGGCGTCCACGGTCCCCGGGCTGGCCAGGGCCACCCGGATCTGCGGCTGCGTCCCGGACGCCACCTGCTGGGGGGACAGCCCCACCCACCGCACGTGGTCGGCCGCCTGCCACCCCCGCGGGTCCAGCAGGGTGGCGGCCACCGCGGTCGCGAACTCCCCGGCATCCTGCGGCAACCCGTCCTCCACGGCGATCGAGTAGGTGACGACGCGCCCCGGCACGGTCACCGGCGCGCTGCGGGCCGCCAGGACCGTGAACGTGCCCCGGCCGTGCTGCGGGACGCGGGGCGAGATGTCGCCGTACACCCCGTGGTAGCCGCCCTGGTCGTCGTCGGCGCCCGGGGTCGGGGCGGCGGGGGTGACCCGGGACGACACGGCCACGGCCGCGGGCGTCACGGCCGGGGGGACGGGCACCGAGGTGCTGGGGGCGGGAGCGGCGACCTGGGTCGTCGGGCGGGGGCGCAGGGCCCACGCACCCAGCACGCCGATGAGCAGCACGAGCGCGATCGCCACGGTCCGCCGGAACCGGCGGCGCCGACGGGCGCTCCACCCCCGCCCGGCCCGGTGGGCAGGCGGGCGCCCGGGGTGCCGGCCCTGGCTGGGCACCTGACGTCGAGACTCGCGCACGCCCACACCCTAGGCGACGGCCCTGCGGACTCCGACCGGCCGCAGGTCCTCGTCCCCAGGCGGGCAGGTCCGCTCGCGGTCCGGTCCGTCCTCGTCCACAGGAGGCCCCGAGACCAGGACGGTCCCGGCGTCCGCGGGCCAGGCTCAGGGGTATGCCGATACCCGCGCCCCTGCTCGCTCTCCTTCCCCTCGTCCTCGGGCTGGCTCCGCTGGTCGCGTCCCCCCGCACCGGTGACCCGGGCGCCCCCCTGCCGCCCGCGGTGGCCGCCACCAGCCGTGCACACCCGGTGGTGCGGGCGAGGTGGGTGTCGCCGGTGACGCCGCCGGTGGTGCTGCACCCCTTCGTCGCCCCGGCGCACCGGTGGTCACCAGGCCATCGTGGCGTCGACCTGGCCCTGCCCGTCGACGGGCCCGTGCACGCGGCGGCCGCCGGGGTCGTGGCCTTTGCGGGGATGGTGGCCGGTCGTCCGGTGGTGGCGGTGGACCACGGCGGCATCCGGACGACCTACGAGCCCGTCCGGGCGGTGGTGCCGGTCGGACGGACCGTGACGGCCGGTGAGCTCCTCGGCACGCTGGCCGGGCCCGGGCACTGCCTGCAGGGGTGCGTGCACTGGGGTGCGCTGCGCGGTGAGGACTATCTCGACCCGTTGAGCCTGCTCGCACCGCCGCAGATCGTGCTGCTCCCGCTGCGGTGAGGTCCTCACGCGCGGGGGTGCGCCTGCTGGTACGCCCGCCGCAGCCGGTCGACGGACACGTGCGTGTAGATCTGGGTGGTGGACAGGCTCGAGTGGCCCAGCAGCTCCTGGACGACCCGCAGGTCCGCCCCACCGTCGAGCAGGTGGGTGGCGGCGCTGTGACGCAGTCCGTGCGGGCCCAGGTCGGCTGCTCCCCCCACCTGGGCGACCGCCCGGTGCACGACCTCCCGGACCTGACGCGGGTCCACGCGACGGCCCCGGCGTCCGAGGAACAACGCCGACCCGCTCGCGTCGGTCACCAGCTGCGGCCGGCCCCGCCCGAGCCAGGCCCCGAGCGCCCGCTCGGCGGGGACGCCGTACGGCACCGTGCGCTCCTTGGCACCCTTTCCGAGGACTCGGGCGGTCCGCGACGCGCGGTCGACGTCGTCGACGTCCAGGCCGACGAGCTCGCCCACGCGGACACCGGTGGCGTAGAGCAGCTCCAGCATGGCCAGGTCCCGGAGCCGGAGCGGGTCGTCCGGCTCCTGCGGCGCAGGGGCCGCCGCGTCGAGCATGGCCTCCGCCTGACCGTGGTCGAGCACCTCCGGCAGGGTCCGCCGGCGACGAGGCGCCGCGAGCCGGGCGGCGGGGTCCACGGCGACGAGCCCGCGCCGGGCGGCCCAGGCGTAGAAGGACCGCACCGCCGCCGATCGACGTGCGACCGTGGAGCGCGCCGCGCCCGCCCCGGCGTGGCGGGCGAGCCAGGCGCGCAGGTCCGGGAGCGACAGCTCGAGCAGCCCTCCGGCACCCACCTCCCGGGCATGGTCGTCCAGGTGCCGCAGGTCCCCGACATAGGCCCGGACGGTGTGCTCGGAGCGGGCCCGCTCCGCCATCAGGTGCCGTGCGAACTCGTCGAGGGGGTCGGTCGACATGACCACACTCTCCCAAGTCCGCCCGACGCCCGCGGGCAGCCGGCGGCCGACGCGCCGCCGAGGTCACCCGTCAGACCGAGCCGCCCGCCTCGCTCAGGGGTCGAGGCGGGGCGCACCCACCTCACCGTCCGCGGCCCGCGTCTCGGCGAGCTCCCGGCGGCGGCGGGTCTCCCGCAGCCGCTCGGACCTCACGCGGCCGCTCAGGCGGCACAGGCCCTCGTCGGTCTCGGCCAGATCGAGCGAGACCAGCCGCCCGAAGGCGGCCCGGGCGTCGGCGAGCGGCAGACCGGCCCGCCGGGCCACGCTCTCCAGCGCCCGGCCCCGGGCGTACGGCAGGGCGTCCAGGAGGGCCTGGTCGACGGGAGCCAGCCGGTCCCGCTCGCACTCCGGTCCACGAAGCTCGGGAGCCAGGTCCTCCCCCATCCGGCCGCAGAGCTCGGCGACCTCCGCCGCGTCCGTCACCAGCAGGGCGGCGCCGTCCCGGATCGCCTGGTGGCACCCCGCGCTGGCCGCAGAGGTGACCGGGCCCGGGACGGCACCGACGGGTCGCCCGAGCGAGACCGCGTGCCGCACGGTGCTCAGGGCGCCGCTGCGGTGACCCGCCTCGATGACCACGGTGCCTGCGGTGAGGGCGGCGATGAGCCGGTTGCGCTGCAGGAAGCGCGAGCGGGTCGGGGCGCAGGCCGGGGGCACCTCGCTGACCACCGCGCCGGTCTCGGCCACCAGCTCCAGCAACCGCGCGTGGGCCGCCGGGTAGGGGCGGTCGACACCTCCGGCCAGCACCGCCACCGTCGTCCCGTCGCACCCGAGGGCGCCGCGGTGGGCCGCCGCGTCGATGCCGAAGGCCGCTCCCGACACCACGCAGAAGGCCCTCGCGACCAGGCCGGCGGCCAGCTCGTGGGCCACGTGCTCGCCGTAGGCCGTGGCCGCCCGCGACCCGACGAGCGCCACCGAGCGCCGCAGGGCCAGGTGCAGGGGGACGGGGCCCCGCACCCACACGCAGGCGGGTGCGAGCCGCCCCAGGTCGTCCAGCCCCGAGGGCCACTCCGCGTCCCCGGGCACGACGAGACGGGCCCCGCACCGCTCGGCAAGATCGAGGTCGCGCGCCAGGTCGGCGTCGCGCAACCTGCCCTGCAGCGGCTGGAAGCGCTCGTCCCGGCTGGTCGCCAGCGCCGCCAGGGCAGCCTCGTGCTCCCCCCGGCAGGCGTCCAGCAGCGCGAGCATCCGGCGGTCGCAGGGCTCGGCGACGCGGCTCCACAGGGCCCGCGCAGCACGGTCGTCCTGCGGGAGGTGGCCGGGGGTCATGCCGCCGTCCCCTCGGCCTGGCGCAGGGTGAGCGCCTGGTCGACGTCGTCCCTCGTGGGGACGACGTGACCGGCGAGGTCCGCGACGGTCCACGCCACGCGCCGCACCCGGTCGTAGCCCCGCAAGGTCAGCGCCCCCCGCTCGAGCGCGGCGTCCAGGGAGCGCAGCGCAGCCCTCGGGATCTGCCAGGCACCGTGCTGCAGGGCCCGGCCGGGCACCTCGCCGTTGGTGCGCCAGGGCTCGGTGGCGGCGCGGGCCGCGGCGGCCGCTCGCGCCTGGACGACCCGCCCCGCGACGGCGGCGCTCGGCTCGGGCTCGGTGTCGACGCGGTGCAGGCTGGTCACCGCCGGCACCGTGAGGCGCAGGTCGATGCGGTCCAGCAGGGGCCCGGACAGGCGGGACAGGTAGGTGCGTCGCTGCAGCGGCGTGCAGTCGCAGGCCAGGCCCTTGCCGACGGCCCGGCCGCAGGGACAGGGGTTGGCCGCGAGGACCAGCTGGAAGCGGGCCGGGAAGGTGGTGGTGCGGCGAGCCCGCCCGACCGTCACGCACCCCGCCTCCAGCGGCTGGCGCAGTCCGTTGAGGACGTTGGTCGCGAACTCGGGGGCCTCGTCGAGGAAGAGCACACCGCGGTGCGCCGCCGTGACCGCCCCCGGCACCGGGTGACCGATCCCCCCGCCCACGAGCGAGGCCATCGAGGCTCCGTGATGGACGGCGCGGTACGGCGGGCGGCGCACCAGACCCAGCGGGGCTGCGTCCGCGCTCATGACCGACTGGATGGCGGTGACCTCGAGCGCGTGGTCGTCGGCGAGGAGCGGCAGGAGCCCCGGGAGGCGCTCGGCCAGCATGGTCTTGCCGGCTCCGGGCGGGCCGCACAGGAGCAGGTGATGACCCCCGGCGGCAGCCACCTCGAGCGCGAACCGCGCCTGGGCCTGCCCCACGACGTCGGCGAGGTCCGGCGCCTCGTCCGGCGTCGGCTCCTCCTCACCTGCCGCCACCGCCAGAGTGCCCTGTCCACGGTGGAAGGCCACCACCTCGGCCAGGTGCCAGGCTCCACGCACGTCGGCGCCCTCGACCAGCGTCGCCTCCCGCAGGTTCGCCGCCGACACGACGACCCGGGTGCGCCCCTCGGCCACCGCCGCCCGCACGGCCGGCAGCACACCGCGGACGGCCTTGATGCTCCCGTCCAGCGACAGCTCGCCCAGGTGCACGGTCTCGGCCACCCGGCCCGGGACCTGACCGTCGGCCGCCAGCAGGGCGATGGCCATGGGCAGGTCCAGCGAGGAGCCGGCCTTGGGACGCCAGGCCGGTGAGAGGTTGACGGTGAGTCGCCGGGTGGGCAGCGGCACGCCGGCGTTGGCCGTGGCCGCGCGGATCCGGTCCTTGGCCTCGCCGACGGTCGCGTCGGCCAGCCCGGTCACCGTCAGCGCGGGCAGCCCCGGGCTGGCGTCCGCCTCGACGTCGACGACCAGCCCTTCCAGACCGTCCAGCGTGACCCCGCGGGTCAGCCCGATGCTCACGACAGCACCGCCTCGAGGTGCTCGACCTGCGCCGCACCGGACCGAGGCACCGTCACCCCGACCACGTCCACCCGCACGTGCGGGGACGTGACCTCGGGATGTGCCTGCAGCCAGCGGACGGCGAGCCGGCGCAGGCGGGCAGCCTTGCGCAGGGTCACCTGCTCGAGGGGGCCCCCGAAGGCCGTCGACGTGCGGGTCTTGACCTCGCACACCACGAGGGTCGGCGGCTCGCCGGGGGTCACCGCCACGATGTCGACCTCACCCAGGTCGCACCGCCAGTTGCGGTCCACCACCCGCAGACCGGACGCCTCCAGGTGGCGCACCGCCACCTTCTCGCCATACTCACCGACCGCGCGATGCCGCGCAGGCCCCGTCCCAGCACCCATCGTCCACCTCGCCCTCCACCCGGCCACCATGGCCGGGGGAACCAGGGTGACGTGGCCCGGACCGAGGCGACGCAGATCCCGCCGGCCCTGTGGACGGACCCCGCGGGACCGCGACGAGCTGGGGACAGAGCCCCGTCGGAGAGGGGTTCCGGGCTCAGCGTGGGAAGCCGGGGTCCTTGGCGAGGTCCAGCTCGGACTTGGCGAGCTCCTCGACGTTGACGTCCTTGAAGGTCACGACCCGCACGTTCTTGACGAACCGGGCCGGGCGGTAGACGTCCCACACCCACGCGTCGGACATGGTGACGTCGAAGTAGACCTCGCCGCCGTCCGAACGGACCCGCACGTCGACCGAGTTGCACAAGTAGAACCGTCGCTCGGTCTCGACCACGTGGGAGAAGAGGCCGACGACGTCGCGGTACTCGCGGTACAGCGCCAGCTCCATCTCGGTCTCGTAGCGCTCCAGGTCCTCTGCGCTCATCGCCCCTGCTCTTCCTCGTCGACGTCCGGCCCCCGGGCCGGTCCCCCATCATCCTCCATGACGCCACCCGGCGGCTGCACGCCCGGCAGCCGCCAGGACCGCCGGTGGTGCGCCGAGGGTCCCAGCCGGGCGAGCGCGTCCAGGTGCCCGGGGGCGGCGTAACCCTTGTTGTCGGCGAAGCCGTAGTCCTCGGCCACCTCCCCGGACGCCGCGAGGGCGGCCATGACGGCGTCCCGCTCGACCTTGGCCAGCACGCTCGCGGCAGCCACCGACGAGCACCGCAGGTCCGCCTTGATCATCGTCCGGACGGGCAGGACGGCGTCGTCCCAGGCACCGAACAGGCCCACCCGGTCCGGCTCGGTGAACCAGTCGTGGTTGCCGTCCAGCAGCACCAGCGCAGGGGTCAGTCCCGCGCCCCTGGTCCGGTCGAGTGCTCGGCGCGCGGCCAGCCGGAGCCCGGCCATGATCCCGCGCTCGTCGATCTCGGCCGCGGAGGCATGGCCCACGCCGTGTGCCGGCGCCCAGCGTCGCAGCCGGGGCACGAGACGCTCGCGGGCGGTGGGCGTGAGGAGCTTGGAGTCCCGCACGCCGGTGGGCGCCGGGTCGACCTGCTCGTGGACCAGCACCACCCCGACGCTCACGGGCCCGGCGAGCGCACCCCGGCCCACCTCGTCGACCGCGGCGATCACCCGGTGCCCCTCCGGAAGCTCACGCAGCAGGGACCGCTCCAGTCGCAGCGTCGGCCGGATCGTCCTGGCCCCGGCCGTCATCCGGCGGGACGGGTGGCCGAGCGCAGCAGCGTCGGTCGTGGTCACCGGGGGTCGGGGACCGTGGCGAAGACCTCGCTGGGCTGACCGATCCAGGTCAGGTCCGACAGCGGCCAGACCACGGTCACGGCGCGGCCGACGACCTTGCTCACGGGCACCGAGCCCTGCGAGCCGTCCTGCCTGGGGTCGTGCAGGCGGGAGTCGCCCGAGTCGCTGCGGTGGTCGCCCATCAGCCACAGCTTGCCCGCAGGCACCGTGATGTCGAAGGGCTGGTTGCTGGGGGCGTCACCGGGCTTGAGATAAGGCTCGGTGACGGCGGTGCCGTTGATGGAGAGCTTGCCGTCCGGCGTGCAGCACCTGACCTTGTCGCCGGGGAGCCCGATCACCCGCTTGATCAGGTGGTTGTCCGAGTCGTTGGGCATGAGGCCCACGAAGACGAGGGTGTCGTGGACGGCCTTGGACAGCCCGGTGCGCTCCGTCGGGGGCAGGGTCGACAGCCAGTGGTCCGGGTCCTCGAAGACGACGATGTCGCCGCGCTCGAGGGAGAACGGTGAGGGTGTCAGCTTGGAGACGACGACCCGGTCCCCCCGGACGAGGGTGTCCTCCATCGAGCCGGAGGGGATGTAGAAGGCCTGCATCAGCCAGGTCTTCACCGCGAGGGAGAGCACCATGGCGAGAACCACCACCACGACGAACTCACGCAGCGCGTGGAGGACGTCCTGGCCGGGCCGCCGCTCGGCCTGGGTCTCGACCCGCGTGGCCCGCGGCCGCGCGTCGTCGGGCACCGAGGCCGTCACCCGGCCGCGCTCGCGCGAGTCACGGACCTCGTCCGGCTCTCCGGCGTCCCTGCGCGGGGGCGTCAGGTCGTCGCTCATCGATCTCCTCCGAGGGTGGGGGTGGGTAGGGCGGACAGCTCGCGGCGGTGTCCGGGCGGCCAGATCACCTGGACCACGTGGCCGGTGACGTCCCCCGTCGGAAGGAAGCCGCCGCCGGGTCGGCCGAGCCGGGACCGGGAGTCGGCCGAACGACTGCGGTGATCACCCATCAGCCACAGTGTGCCCGTTGGGACGGTGACGGAGAACGCGACGTCGCTGGGCGTGTCCCCCTGCGCGACATACTCCTCGCGCAGCGGGTGCCCGTCCAGCAGCAGACGCCCCTGCGCGTCGCAGCACCGGACCTGCTGACCGGCCGTGGCGATCACTCGCTTGACCAGGTGCTGCCCGGGCGACTCCCCCGCGAACCGGCCCAGGAGTCGGCGCGCCCAGGGGCGACGGTCCTCCAGGTCGAAGCTGCGACCGTCCACGACCACCACGTCCCCCGGACGGAGCGCGGCGGGCCGCTTGTCGACCAGGATCACCTCGCCCGGCCGCAGCGTGGGCTCCATGGAGGCGCTGGGCACCGCGAACCAGTCGACGAGGAAGGTGCGGGCGAGCACGAGAGCCAGCCAGGCGACCAGGGCCAGCGCCACGAGGTGCCGGGCACGCCGGGACGGCAGAACCCCGGCCGACGTGCTGTCGGCCGGGGTCCGGTCTCGGTCCTGGGGCTGCACCGGGGAAGCCTAACGGCCCCGCCTGGGAGCAGCGCCCACGATCACTTGCTGGGGACGTTCTCGCGCTTCTCGCGGATCTTGGCCGCCTTGCCGCGCAGGTTGCGCAGGTAGTACAGCTTCGCGCGGCGCACGTCACCGCGGGTCATGACCTCGATCCGGTCGATGACCGGCGTGTGCAGGGGGAAGGTGCGCTCGACGCCGACGCCGAAGGAGATCTTGCGGACCGTGAAGGTCTCGCCGATGCCGCCGCCGGACTTGCGGATGACCACGCCCTGGAAGACCTGGATGCGCGAGCGGGTGCCCTCGATGACCTTGACGTGGACCTTCAGGGTGTCACCGGCACGGAAGTCAGGGACGTCGGTGCGCAGGCTCGCGGAGTCGAACTCGGCCAGCTTCTTCATCAGTGTTCCGTTTCTCGCAGGGCGCCACAGGTCGTCCTGCCGTCAGCCTCGCCGGGGCGAGGAGAGCCTGGGTGGTATGACGTCCCGGACCGCCACGTGCCCACCGCGCAGCGGGGGGGCACTCCCCCTGTGGCAGGGGCGTGATGTCCGTCGGGAACGCAAGGAATCATTGTGCCAGACCCGAGGGGCTGATCCCAAAAGCGCGGCCCGCGCGGGCCGCGGGTCGTTCAGCGGACGCCGGGCCCGGTCCGGGAGGGGTCCCCGAGCGCCGGACGGGAGTGCTCGGCGGCCCCCTCGGGCAGGTGCCGCCGTCGGGCGGGCCGGTACCCCGCCTTGCGGGCGATGCGCCGGGCTCGCTCGTCGGCGTCGGCGAGGTCTGCGACGAGGTGACGGGTCCCGGACGGGGCAGCGGTCTCGGCGTGCTCCAGCAACGCTCGTCCCAGCCCGCGCCCGGTCAGGTCGGGGGCCACTACCAGGCGGCCGACCTGCCAGGTCTCGCCGTCGAGCGCGCGTCCCGCGACCGCGGCCACCACCCGACCCCCCGCACGGGCCACCCAGGTCCGCCAGCCGCCACCGACGAGCTGGGCCACCTCGCTCGCCGGCCCAGCACCGTCAGGCAGGTCACCGCCGCCGACTGCCCGGGCGGCGGCGCGGAGCACCCACAGCTCCGCCGCGTCGGCAGGCACGGCCGGCTCGGGGACGACGTCGGCGCCGGTCAGCGCGGCGGAGGGCGGCAGCAGGTCGGGCCGCCGGGCCGCGGTCCGCTCCAGCCGCTGCTGGTGCCGCCACGACGCGATGGCGCCGTGGTCGCCTGACAGCAGCACGGAGGGCACCTCGCGGCCACGCCAGGTCGCCGGCTTGGTGAAGACGGGGTACTCCAGCAGCCCGTCCTCGTGGGACTCCTCCACGAGGGACTCGGCGTTGCCGACCACGCCCGGCAGCAGCCGAGCCACCGCCTCGGTGATGGTGAGCACCGCGACCTCGCCGCCGTTGAGGACGTAGTCACCCAGGGAGACGACGCGCACGCGGCCGTCGAGCCGCTCGGCCGCGTAGTCGTAGACGCGCTCGTCGATCCCCTCGTAGCGCCCGCACGCGAAAGCGAGCCAGGGCTCCTCGGCGAGCTCGTGCGCCATGGCCTGGGAGAAGCGTTGCCCGCCCGGACCTGGCACGACGAGCAGGGGCCGCCGCCCGGCATACCTGTCGTCCCCGATCTCGGCGAGATGGTCGATCGCACGGGCCCACGGCTCGGGCGTCATGACCATCCCGGCTCCCCCGCCGTACGGGGTGTCGTCGACGGTGCGATGCCGGTCGGTGGTCCAGCCACGCAGGTCGTGGACGTGCAGGTCCAGCAGCCCCTCCCGACGTGCCTTGCCGATCAGGGACAGGTCCAGGGGTGCGAGGTAGTCGGGGAAGATCGAGACGACGTCGAGGCGCACGGTCACCCCTCCGCGAGGTCGAACAGCCCCGCCGGTGCGTCCATGACGATCCGGCCCCCCGGCACGTCGACGACGGGCACGATGGCCTCGACGAAGGGGACCAGGCCCTCCCGCCCGTCGGACAGGCGGACCTCGAGCAGGTCCTGCACCGCGCGGGGGTCGAGCCCGACGACCTCACCGACGACCTGCCCCTGCGGGTCCTCCACCCGCAGGCCCACGAGATCGCTCTCGTAGTAGCCCTCCTCGTCGTCCTCCTCGGCCGAGATGGCGTCGGTGGAGAGGACGAGCAGGGCGTTGCGCAGGGACTCGGCGCCGGTGCGGTCCGGGATCTGCTCGAAGGCCAGCAGCCACACACCGTTGTGCAGGCGCGCCGAGCGCAGGGTCAGCTCGCGCGGCACCCCCGAGCCGGGACGGGCCTCGGTGGCGAAGCTCACCCCGGGCACGAAGCGCGAGCCCGGGTCGTCGGTGCGGCTCTCCACGGTGACCTCACCGCGCAGGCCGTGAGCCTTGCCGATGCGGGCGACGACGACGTCCATGGGGGGTCCTCCTGCGGTCGGTGCGCGGTCTGCCCGGGTGCGGACAGACCACGAGGGGCGTATGCCGGAACCGGCACACGCCCCTCGTCAGTGCTGCTGCGTGCTCAGCGCACGCGGTCGGTGTCGACGATGTCGACGCGGACCTGCTTGCCGCCGGCCAGCGCGCCCAGCACGGTGCGCAGGGCGCTGGCCGTGCGGCCGGAGCGGCCGATCACGCGCCCGAGGTCGTCCGGGTGGACGCGGACCTCGAGCACCTCCCCGCGGCGGAGCTCCTTGCGGCGCACCACCACGTCGTCATCGTGGTCGACGATGCCCTTGACGAGGTGCTCGAGAGCCTCCTCGAGCACGATCAGGCCTCGGCCTTCTCGGTGGTCGCCGCGTCCTCGACGGACTCACCGGCCGGGACCTCCTCGGCCTCTGCGGCACCGGCGGCCTCCGCGGCCTCCGTCGCGTCGGTCGTGGCCGGGGCCTCGGTGGTGGGCTCGACCGGAGCGGCGTCAGCCTTGGGCTCCTCGGTCTTGGGCTCCTCCTTGGCCTTCTTGGCCTTCGGAGCCTCCTTGGGCTCGAGCTCGGCCTTGGCGAGGGCCTCGTTGTAGAGCTCCTGCTTGGACCGCTTGGGCTCCTTGACCTGCAGGGTGCCCTCGGCGCCCGGCAGACCCTTGAACTTCTGCCAGTCACCGGTGATCTTCAGCAGCGCGGCGACCTGCTCGGTCGGCTGGGCGCCGACACCCAGCCAGTACTGCGCGCGCTCGGAGTCGATCTCGATGCGGGAGGGCTGCTCGGTCGGGTGGTACAGACCGATCTCCTCGATCGCACGACCGTCGCGCTTGGTGCGCGAGTCCATGACGACGACGCGGTAGTACGGAGCACGGATCTTGCCCATGCGCTTCAGGCGAATCTTGACGGCCACGAGTGTGGTGTCTCCTTGGATGTGATGTGGGTGAGACCGGTCACGACACCGTGGGGACAGGCGCGGACGGACTCGGGTGGACACGACAGGCTCGGTGAGAGGGTCCGCACCCGGCGCATACGAGGGTCCATCATGCCAGACCGGCGCCCTCCGCGTGACATCCGCCGTACGGGCTCATCCGTGTTCATCCGCGCTCCGGCGGACCGGCGTCGCCGTGGTCCGCCAGCAGCTGCTCGAGGTCGAAGGACTCCGGGATCTGCGCGATCGAGGAGAACTCGTCGAAGAGGTGCCCCTGCGCGTAGTCGCAGCCCAGGTCGCGCAGCACCCGCCCGACGCAGGCCTGCTCGATGCCTTCGGCGACGACCTGGAGGCCGAGGGTCTGGGCCATGGTGATGACGGCGGCGACCAGGGTGCGGTCGGAGTCGCTGTGGGCGGCGCGCACGACCAGGGAGCGGTCGATCTTGAGCAGCTGCACGGGCATCCAGGACAGGTGGACCATCGAGCTGTGGCCGGTGCTGAAGTCGTCGATGGCCAGTCGCACCCCGGCGTCGGCGAGGTTGCGCAGGACCTCGGCCTCGGCGGAGGCGACGTCCACGAAGGACCGCTCGGTGACCTCCACCACCAGGCGCTCGCGGGAGATGCCCGCGTCGTCGAGACGTCCGGTCAGGTCGGCGAGCAGCCCGGGTCGGCGCAGCTCGCGGGGCCCCAGGTTGATGGCCACGAAGCGAGGCGGCGGGCCGGACGCGAGGTCACCGATGGCCGCTGCCATGACGACCCGTCCGAGCTGGTCGATCAGCCCGGACTCCTCGGCGATCTCGATGAACTCCGCGGCCCGGACCCGCCGGCCGTCCTCCTCGAGGCGGCACAGGGCCTCGACCCCGACGACCTCACCGGTGCGCAGATCCACGATGGGGTCGTAGGCCGGGAGGATGCGCCCGTCCTCCAGCGCCCGGCGGACCCGGTGCTCCACCTCGAAACGGCGCAGCGCCTGCTCGCGGTCGGCCTGGCCGAAGACGTAGATCCCGCCCCCGCCCTCGGCCTTGGAGCGGTGCAGGGCCACGTCGGCGTCGCGCAGGAGGTCCAGGTCGGTGCCTCCGACGCTGCGCGGCGAGCCGGGGCCGGTCTGCACCACCCCGATGCTGATCTCGGGCCGCACCGCGCCGACGCCGGGCAGGTCGATGGGGCTGGCCAGCTCCAGGACGAGGGTGCGGGCCAGGGCGACGGCGTCCAGCTGGCCCTCGCTGTCGACCAGCACGCAGAACTCGTCACCGCCGAGGCGGGCGACGCAGGTGCTGCCGGACAGGGTGAGGACCGCCGTCTCGAGCCGCCGGCCGACCACGGACAGCAGCGCGTCACCGACGTCGTGCCCGTGTGCGTCGTTGACCACCTTGAACCGGTCCAGGTCGAGGTAGAGCACCGTGCGCCAGGTGCCCGGGCCCACCGGGACCCGTAGGCGGGCCAGCAGCGCCTCCCTGGAGTAGAGCCCGGTCAGCTCGTCGTGGGCGGCTCGCCAGGTGAGCTCGGCGGTGCGCTGCCGGACGAGCAGCCGCAGCTCCTGCTCACGGCGGCGGGAGCGCTCGAGGTCGGCCCGCAGGAGGTCGACCTGGTGCTGCTCGGCCAGGGTGCGGGCCCGGTCGGCAGCCTCCGTACGCTGCTCGGCCCGCAGGGCCTCCCGCTGCTCCTTGAGCAGCTCCAGGGCCGCGCGTTCGTCGCCCGCGCGCTCGACCGCCTCGGCGAGCACGTCGTACACCGCCTCGCGGTGGGCGCTCGGCAACGCTCTGGCGGGGGCGTACGGCGCGAGAGCGCGCACGGCGGCCTGGGGGTCGCCGGCCCGCAGGTGGGCCGTCGCCAGGGCGAGGACGGTGGCGAGGGTGGGGTCGCCCGCGGTCCGCGCCTCGTCGTCGGCGAGGCGACGCAGCTGGTCGGGGGCCTCGGGGTCGCCCATCGCCGCCTTGACGGTCGCCACCCGGCGCAGGTGCTCGCTGGGGTTGAGGCCGGCCTGGACGCCGAGCCCCGCGGCCCGCTCGCTCTCGGCGAGGGCCTCCTCGCCCCGCCCCGCGGCGAGGAGCAGTTCGGCGCGGATGCCGTGCAGCCGCGCGTCGGCGGCGTCGGAGCGCGGCTGCCCGTCCGCCTGCAGTGCGCGGTCGACGTAGGGCAGGCCGAGCTCGGGCTTGCCCAGCGAGAGCATGAGCTGGGCGAGTCGGGCGAGGAGCAGACCCCGCACGCCGCCGTCGGGGTCCACGTCCAGGCCGGCGCCGAAGGCCAGCATCGCCGCCTCGGGGTCCCCCGCCGTCGCGGCGCACTGCCCCTCCAGCGCGTGGTACGCGGCGAGGGCCCGACGGGCGAGCGGATGCTCGGGAAGGGGCAGTCCCAGCGAGGACTGGGCGGCCTGGCCGCACTCGCGGGCGCGCCCGACGTCCCCCACCGCGAGCAGCGCCTCACCGCGGCTGACCTGGGCCTGGATCTCCACGACCAGGCTCCACGGACTGGGGGGCAGGTCGTCCACGACCTGCAGCGCCCCCGCCGCGACCTGCAGGGCGGACCCGGGGTCGTTCTCCCCGAGGTAGCCGAGCTCGGCAGTCAGGTCGACGGCGCACTGGACGGTGGCGTCGTGGGTGATGTCGCGGTCGTCGCGGGTGAGGCGCTCCAGACGCCGGGTGGCGCGGGCGGCGCGGCGGATCCGCAGGGCGGCGTCGCTGGCCGCCAGCCCGACACGCAGGAGAGCCGAGTCGTCGCGGACTCGGCCCTGCTGGGGATCGTGCAGGCTCACAGGGCACATCATGCCCGACGATGTGCACTCAGAGTCACGAATCGCTACTTCTGGTTATATCTGGCCGTGGTGGCGCCGGGACGAGCGCGACGACCCGAAAGCCTCCCCGCCAGGGCAGGGAGGCTTTCGGGCACCGCTGTCGACGGCTCAGGCCGAGGTCACTTCACCAAGGACGAGAGGGTCGGGTCGTTGGCGTAGGCCTCCTTGGCGTTGGCCTTGGTCACGATGACCGGCTCCAAGAGGTTGGCCGGGACGACCTTGACGCCGTTGTTGTACGACTTCTCGTCGTTGACGGTCGGCTTCTGACCGGCCTGCAGGGCCTTGGTCATCTCGATCGCGGCGGCCACCAGCTTGCGGGTGTCCTTGTTGATGGTGGAGTACTGCTCCCCCGCCAGGATCGACTTCACGGACTCGACCTCGGAGTCCTGGCCGGTGACGACCGGGACCGGCTTGCCGGCCTGCTTGACCGAGGTCATGACGGCGCGCGCGAGCGTGTCGTTGGGCGACAGGACCCCGTCCAGCGCGGCGGAGGCGTAGTGCGCCGCCAGCAGGTTGTCCATGCGCTTCTGGGCGTTCTCGGCCTTCCAGTCCTGGGTGACGGCCTGCTGGAAGGTCGACTGGCCGGAGACGACCTTGAGGGTGCCGTCCTTGATCTTGGGCTGCAGCACGCTCATGGCCCCGTCGAAGAAGACCTTGGAGTTGGCGTCGTCGGGCGAGCCGGCGAAGAGCTCGACGTCGTAGGGGCCGTTGGGCTTCTTGGCCTTGAGTCCGTCGAGCAGCGCGGTGCCCTGCAGCACGCCCACCTTGAAGTTGTCGAAGGCGACGTAGTAGTCGACGGCGTCGGTGTTGGTGAGCAGCCGGTCGTAGGCGATGACGGTGACGCCCTGCTGCTTGGCGGCCTTGAGCTGGCTGCCCAGCTGGGAGCCGTCGACGGCGCCGACGATCAGGACCTTGGCGCCCTTGGTGACCATGGACTGGATCTGGTTCTGCTGCTCGGCCACACCGTTGTTGGCGAACTGGACGTCGGCCTTGAAGCCTTCCTTGGCCAGGTCGGTCTTGAAGATGTTCTCCGCGAGAACCCAGTTCTCCGAGGTCTTCTTGGGCAGGGCCACGCCGATGAGGGCGTCCTTGGCGAAGCCCGAGGCGCCGGCCCCGCCGGAGGCCTGGGCCGAGGTCGTCGCGGAGGTGGTGGTCTTCTCCTCCGCGCGGCCGCAACCCGTCAGGGCCAGGCCGACGACCGAGAGGGCCACGACGGAGGTGGTGAGCTTGCGCATGGGTGGTTCCTGTCTGTGCTGGTTCTTGGGGGCGTATGGCGCACGCCGGGTCGCCGTCGCGCGCGGTGGGGGTCCTGGGTCGGAGGACTCAGGCCTCGGTGCGGACGACGGCGTCGGTCGTCTCGGTGCGCTCCGCGGTGGTCGGCACGGAACGCCCGCCGCCACGGTTGGTGAGCATGCCGATGATCGAGGGACGGCCCTGCATCTTGTTGATCACGTCGAAGGCGACGGCGGCGAGCAGCACGAGCCCCTTGATGATGGCGGTGATCTCCGCGGTCACGCCCAGCAGGGACAGCCCGTTGTTGAGCACGGCCATGACCAGGCCACCGATGATCGACCCGACGACGGTGCCGACGCCGCCGCTGACCGCGGCCCCGCCGATGAAGACGGCGGCGATCGCGTCCAGCTCCCAGCCGAGGCCGTCGGCCGGTCCCGAGGCGGTGGAGCGGGCGACGAACATCATCCCGGCCAGGGCGGCGAGGACCGACATGTTCATCATCACCAGGAAGTTGACCTTCTTGGCCTTGACGCCGGACAGCTCGGCGGCATGCTTGTTGCCGCCGACGGCATACACATGACGGCCGAGGACGGTGCGGCTGGAGATGAAGCCGTAGAGCAGGACCAGCGCGACGAGGATCAGGCCGGAGACCGGGAAGGACGTGCCGCGGCGCCCGGAGGCCATGAGCATGGCCACGCCCATGATGGCGGCGCACACCAGGAGCAGCCGCAGCCCCAGGGTCAGCGCGTCCTCGCGCTGCAGACCGATGCGGCGCTGGTTGGCCCGGTTGCGCAGGGCACCCCCGACGATGGCCAGGCAGGCCAGCGCACCGAGGAGCACCGTGAGGTTGTTGTAGCCGGTGGCGGGACCGACCTCGGGCAGGTAGCCCGAGCCGATCTGCTGGAAGCCCTCGGGCACCGGGATGGTCAGCGACTTGCCGATCCACTGGTTGACCCCGCGGAAGACGAGCATGCCTGCCAGCGTGGTGATGAAGGCCGGGACGCCGACGTAGGCGACCCAGAAGCCCTGCCAGGCGCCGATCACGGCACCGATGGCCAGGCCCAGGAGGATCGCGAGGGGCCAGGACAGGTGCCAGTCCCGCATGGCGATGGCCACGATGATGCCGACCGCGGCGGCCACCGAGCCCACCGACAGGTCGATGTGCCCGGCGATGATGACGAGCACCATGCCGATGGCGAGCACCAGGACGTAGGCGTTGCCCTGGAGGATGTTGATGACGTTGGTGGGGTCGAGGGCCAGGCCGTCGGTCCGCCAGGTGAAGAAGGCGATCAGCGCGAGCAGGGCGATGATCATCCCGAACTGGCGCAGGTCCCCGCCGAAGACGTTCTTGAGCTTGGTCATGGTGCAGCTGCTCCCAGGTCAGGCCGTGGCGGCCGGTGCGTGGACGGAGGACGTGAGCGTCATCAGACGCATGAGGCTCTCCTGCGTCGCCTCCTCACGGTCGAGGCAGCCCGTGATGGCCCCCTCGCAGATGGTGTAGATGCGGTCGGACAGCCCGAGGAGCTCGGGCAGCTCCGAGGAGACGACGACCACGCCCTTCCCCTCCAGCGCGAGCTGCTGGATGATCCCGTAGATCTCGAACTTGGCGCCGACGTCGATGCCGCGGGTGGGCTCGTCGAGGATGAGCACCTCGGGGTCGGTGAACAACCACTTGGCCAGGACGACCTTCTGCTGGTTGCCGCCGGAGAGCTTGGCCACGCCCTCGTCGACCGAGGGGGTCTTGGTGCGCATCGACAGGCGGTACCGGTCGGCCCACTCGTACTCCTTGTCCCGGTCGACGACGCCGGCGGGTGCGATCTTGCCGAGCTTGGCCGAGACCGTGGTGCGCTTGATGTCGTCCAGCAGGTTCAGGCCCAGGGACTTGCGGTCCTCGGTGACGTAGCCCAGCCCCTCCCGGATGGCGGTGGGGACGTCGGTCAGGCTGAGCCGGCGCCCGTCCAGGAAGGCCTCGCCGCCACGAAAGATCCCGTAGGAGTGGCCGAACAACGACCGCATCAGCTCGGTCCGGCCGGCTCCCATGAGCCCGGCGAAGCCCACGATCTCGCCCCGGCGGACCGTGAAGCTCGACCGCTTGCAGACCAGCCGGCCGGGGACCTGCGGGTGCTCCACGGTCCAGCCGCGCACCTCCAGCAGGGTCTCGCCGATCTGCGGGGTGTACTCGGGGAAGCGGGAGTCCAGCGGGCGTCCGACCATCGAGCGGATGATCCGGTCCTCGTCGACCCCGCCGGCGTGGACGTCCAGCGTCTCGATCGAGCGGCCGTCGCGGATGATGGTGATCGAGTCGGCGATCGCGGCGATCTCGCCGAGCTTGTGGCTGATCATGATGCTCGTGATGCCCCGCTCGCGCAGACCCCGCATCAGGGTCAGCAGGTGCGCCGAGTCCTCCTCGTTGAGGGCGGCGGTGGGCTCGTCCAGGATGAGCAGCCGTACGTTCTTGTTCAGCGCCTTGGCGATCTCCACGAGCTGCTGCTTGCCGACGCCGATGTTCTTGACCGGGGTCTCGGGATCGTCGCGCAGGCCGACCAGGTCCAGCAGCTCGCGGGCCCGCTGGTTGGTGCGCACCCAGTCGATCACGCCGCCGCGACTGGCCTCGTTGCCGAGGAAGATGTTCTCCGCGATGGACAGCTCGGGGATGAGTGCGAGCTCCTGGTGGATGATCACGATCCCGGCGCGCTCGCTGGCGCGGATGTCCCGGAAGGCCGTCTCGGCGCCGTCGTACATGATCCGGCCCTCGTAGCTGCCGTGCGGGTAGACACCGGACAGCACCTTCATCAGCGTCGACTTGCCGGCGCCGTTCTCGCCGCAGATCGCGTGGACCTCACCGGCGCGCACGGCCATGGAGACCTCGTCCAGCGCCTTGACGCCGGGAAACTCCTTGGTGATGCGGACCATCTCCAGGAGAACGGGTCGGTCTCCCGGGGGCTGGAGGGTCGTGCTCATCGTGGTCCCTTCTTCGCGACCTGACGGCATCGTTACCGCCTCATGTTCAGGAAGTGAACTCTGGATCGCTGGATTCGTCAACTACCCCGCGTGTCGGAGCGGCACCTGCGCCGCGTCGTGAGCAGCGCCTGCGGCGCCCATCGCCTCGGCCCGGGCGCCCAGGGTCTCCAGGGCCAGCGTGGTCGACGCGGCGACCACGGGCGGCGTCGCGCGCTCCAACCCGCGGCGGGTGGCGGCGAGCAGCAGGTCCCCGACGCCGGTGAGCGGCCCGGCGAGCAGGACGACCTCGGGGTTGAGCAGGTTGCACAGTCCGCCGAGGACCTGTCCGAGGGCCAGCCCGGCGTCCTCGAGGACCCGCAGCGCCGCCAGGTCGCGCGCCTGCACGAGCTGCAGCAGCTCGGAGGTGCGCGGGGTGCGACCGGTGGAGGCGGCCAGCGCGGAGAGCATCGTCGGGATGGCGGCGACGGTCTCCAGGCACCCGCGGTTGCCGCACCGGCACACCGGACCGAAGGGCTGGACCTGCAGGTGCCCGAGCTCGCCGGTGATGCCGATCTGCCCGCGGTGCACCTGGCCCCCGAGGACGAGTCCCGCGCCGATACCACTCGCCACCTTGACGAACACCAGGTGGTCGGCGCCGGAGTGGTCGCCCCAGCGGTGCTCGGCCAGCGCACCGAGGTTGGCGTCGTTGTCGACGACGACCGGCATGGCCAGGCGCTCGGCCAGCGCGGGACGCAGCTCCAGGCCCACCCACTCCGGCAGGACGGCGGCGTGACCCACGACACCGGTCCGCGCGTCGATGGGTCCGGGGATGCCGACTCCCGCCCCGACCAGCTCGGACCGGCTGACCCCGGCGTCGGCCAGCGTGCGGTCCAGCATGGAGTCCATCAGCACCAGGCAGCGCTCGGGCCCGTGACCGGCAGCGATGCCCTCGTAGGACTCGCCGAGGACCGATCCGTCCTCGGCGGCGAGGAGCAGGCGCACGTGGCGTCGCCCCACGTCGATGCCGACGGCGACGGCGAGCTCCTTGCGGGCCAGGGCCACCCGCACCGCACGCCGCCCGGACGAGGTGGTCGGGTCCGTGGTCACCAGCCCCTCGTCCCCGAGGGCGCGCACCAGGTTGGAGACCGTGGCGGGCGACAGGCCGGTGGCCCGCGCCAGTGCCGCCTGGGTCATCGCCCCCCGGAACCGCAGGGTGTCGATCACCCTCTCGTAGTTGGCCCTTCGCAGTGCGCTGGGCGACCCGGCGCCCCGTGGGGCTCGGCCGGGGACCGGGGTGTCGTCGTTGACCATGGGCCCACTGTGGCCCTCTCCACGTCTGGCGTCAAGAAGTAAATTCAACGTGATTTTTAGTCGACATAACTTGTACGCAGAGTTATTTCTACGCCAGGCGCGTCCCCCGCAGCACCACCGCTCGGGGGAAGGCCAGCACGTCGATCTCCGCCCGCGGATCGGCGGCGTAGACGCACAGGTCGGCGGGTGCCCCCTCCTCCAGACCGGGTCGCCCGAGCCAACGCCGGGCCCCCCAGCTCACCGCGTCCAGCACCTCCGCCGCCGTCAGGCCCGCGGCCCGCAGCTCCCGCGCCTCGGACCCGACGAGCCCGTGCGGCAGCGCTCCCCCGGCGTCGGTGCCGACGTACACCGGCACCCCGGCCTCGTGCGCGGCCCGGACCGTCTCGTGCCGGGCCGCGTGCAGGTCCAGCATGTGCCGGTGGTAGGCCGGGAACTTCGTCCGGGCCGGCTCGGCGATCTGCGGGAAGGTCGCGATGTTGACCAGGGTCGGGACGATCGCGATCCCCTGACGCGCGTAGTCGTCCACGACCGAGCCGCGCAGCCCGGTGGCGTGCTCGACGCAGTCGATGCCGGCGCGCGCCAGCTGCGGCAGGACCTCCTCGCCGAAGCAGTGGGCGGTGACCCTGGCTCCGGCCTCGTGCGCGGCGGCGATGGCGGCGGTGACGACCTCCTCCGGCCAGCAGGGCGCCAGATCACCGGTGTCGCGGTCGATCCAGTCGCCGACGAGCTTGACCCACCCGTCGCCGCGCGCCGCCTGCTCGCGGACGGCCGCGACGAGCAGGTCCGGCTCCACCTCGTCGGCATACCCCCGCAGGTAGCGACGGGTGCGCGCGATGTGTCGCCCGGCCCGGATCACGACCGGCAGGTCCGCACGGTCATCGATCCAGCGGGTGTCGGCGGGCGAGCCCGCGTCCCGGATCAGCAGGGTCCCGGCGGCGCGGTCCCCCAGGATCTGCCGCTCGGCGGTCTCGGCGTCCACCTCGCCGTGGGCGTCCAGCCCGACGTGGCAGTGGGCGTCGACCAGCCCGGGCAGCACCCAGCCGGCGATGGTCTCGACGTCGCCGGCCGGTCGCTCGAAGGTCACCCGACCGTCCACCACCCACAGCTCGTCGCGGACCTCCTCGGGGCCCACGAGGACCGGACCGGACAGGTGCAGGGCTGCGGCGCTCATGGTGGCGACCCTAGCGGCGGAACCGTTAGGAAGGGCGGTCGTGAATCACGTTCCAGCCCAGTGGCGTGTAGTCACTTTCCGTATGCTTTTACGCACAGCAGTCATTACGGTGAGATGCTGACATATCACTCATCGAAGTAGTCACAGGCCGATGCGGTAAACCCGGCGCCGGACGCGCACCAAGGCGCAGTGACGACCCGTTTGCTGGTTGTGACAGGAGGGGCCGACAGCCCCGGTCATCGACAGGGTCGCCACCGCCCGACCCTTCCCCGCTTCCCGGAGCCCACCATGCCCGCCACCTTCGTGCCGACGCCCTTCGACGTCCTCGGCCTTGAGCCGGCCGGCGCCGCGACCCCGAACCCCCTGCCCCCCGAGCCCGCCTACGGCCGCGTCCATGTCCTGGTGCCGGCGCACGACGAGGAGGCGGGGATCGCCCAGACCCTGCAGGCCCTGCGGGAGCAGACCTACCAGCCGTGGTCCGTGACGGTGATCGCCGACAACTGCAGCGACCGCACGGTGGAGATCGCCCGCGGGATGGGCGTCACGGTCGTCGAGACCGTCGGCAACACCGACAAGAAGGCCGGGGCTCTCAACCAGGTCCTCGACACCCTGCTGCCGACGCTGGGCGAGTCGGACCTGATCTTCGTGCAGGACGCGGACTCGGCGCTGGAGCGGCACTTCCTCGCCAACGCCGCCCGCTACCTCACCCGTCACGACCACCTCGGCGCCGTGGGCGGCACCTTTCGCGCGCAGCCCGCCCTCCAGCGGGAGCGCACCCGACGCCGCGAGCCGTCGACCGAGCGCTGGCAGCGTCAGGCCTGGAACCTCAACTCACGCTTCCTGCGGCACCTGCAGGACAACGAGTACGCCCGCTACGCCCGCGACGTGCGACGCCTCGACGGCAAGTGCCTCGTGGTCACCGGCACCGCGGCGATGTTCCGGGCCACCATGCTGCAGGACCTCAGCCGGGCTCGGCTCGACGGCCGACTCCCCGCAGGCGACGGCAAGGGCGGGATCTACGACCCCCGGGTCCTCACCGAGGACAACGAGCTGTCGTTCGCCATCATGCACCTGGGCTACGAGCTCCTGGCGCCCCCGAACTGCCTGCTCACCACCGAGGCGATGCCGACCTGGCGCGAGCTGTGGCAGCAGCGGCTGCGCTGGAAGCGCGGCGCCGTCGAGAACTGCGTGCAGTACGGCCTCACCGCCGTCACCCGCCCCTACTGGGGCCGGCAGCTGCTCACCATGCTGGGCGTCCTGGTCACGATCCTCTACCTGTCGGACCTCGCCCTCACCCTCGCGCTCGGTCACTTCACCCTTCAGCCACTCTGGGCGGCGGTGACCGGGATCTTCTGCCTGGAGCGGTTCGTGACGATCCGGGACAAGGGGATCAAGCAGATGGCGCTCAGCGCCACGATGTACGAGCTCCCGTTCGACTTCTTCCTGCAAGCCACCCACGCGAAGGCCTACGCCGACGCGCTCATCGGAACCGAAAGGACATGGTGACATGTACAACAACCCCGCTCCGGTCTTCGCCGCCGGCGTGACCGGTGGACTGACCTACGCCGGGTTCGAGAACCTCTACTACGCGATGGGCGCCTTCGCTCTCGTGGCCGCGGCCTCCGCGGTCAAGCGCATGATGCCGGTTTACCGCACGCGGTCGGCCCGCGCCCGCGCCGCCATGATCTCCGAGAACGCCTGATCCTGGGCGCTCCCGGCGTCACCAGACCAGCGCCGACGGCCGGTCCCGCAGCTGCGGGACCGGCCGTTGGTCCGTCCGGGCAGACTTGGCTAGATACAGAAAGTAGTTGATGATTACGCTTCGTACTGTCGGGCGATGCGCCTCCCCCGCCGTGCCCTCCTGTCCCTCGCCCTCGGAGCTGCCGCGATGACCGCCACCGCGGGCAGCTCGGACGCCGTCTCCCCCGCCCCCCGGCCCAGCACCGCTCCCCGCACCCTGGCCGACTCCTCGGTCCCGCTCGTCCTGGGCGCCTACAGCCAGGGCATGGACAAGGACCCCACGGTGCTGGACCGGACAGCCTCCGCCCTCGGGCGGCCCCTGGCCGTCGCGAGCGTCTTCCGCGGCAAAGGTGACGACGCCTGGTGGCCATACCCCGCAGATCGGACCCTCGGGATGCGCCGGACGCTGCTCGTGGCGTGGTCGCTGGAGGACTACGGCAGCTATGCCTGGTGGGCGTCCGGCCAGGGCGACGCCGTGCTGCGCGACAAGGCCCGCACGCTGCGTGCCTACGGACGCCCCGTCGTGCTGCGCCCCTGGGCCGAGATGAACGCCGACTGGGTGGCCCACCAGGTCACCACCGGCACCCCCAAGCCCGCCGGAGGATCCCCCGAGCAGTTCCGGGCCGCCTGGCGGCGCGCGGTCGACATCTTCCGCCACGAGGGAGCCACCAACGTGCGCTGGGCGTTCAACCCCACCACCGACACCTACGCCGGCACCAGCGACGTGCGCGCGTTCTACCCCGGCGACGACGTCGTCGACGTCCTGGGCCTGGACGGCTACAACTGGGGCACCACGGCCACCACCGACCTCGGCTGGCGCGCCTTCGACGACGTGTACGCCGCGCAGTACGCCCGCCTGGTCGGGCTCGCCCCCACCAAGCCCGTGTGGCTGTGCGAGATATCGTCGGCCGACCCCGCCAGCGCGGGGGTCTCGGCGGTGCGGGCGACCGCACCGGCCGGGCAGACCAAGGGCCTGTGGTGGCAGGACACCTTCGCGCACCTGCGCACCGGCTACCGCAACGTCCAGGCCGTGGTCGTCTTCGACGTCGACAAGGAGCGCGACTGGCGGGTGGCGAGCTCGGCCGAGGCGCTCCGCGGGCTGCGCACCGCAGTCAGCTCCCCGATCTACAAGCCGCGCCTCGGCTGACCGTGGCCGGGACCATCTCCGCTCCGCAGGCGCAGGTATGACGACAGGCCCGGGTGCACCGGGCCTCTCGTCATACCTGCTGGGTCGGTCGAGGGCTCACTTGCCCAGCATGCCGCCGAAGCCCTTGGGCAGCTGGGACAGGTCGAGCTCGGAGGGGTCGGGCATCGCGCCCTCGCCGAAGGCCGAGCCGAAGGCGTTCTCCTTGGCGGCCCTGGCCTTCTCGGCCGCGGCCCGCTCCTGCTCCGCGCGCTTGGCGGGGTTGCCCGACTTGGCCTTCTTGCGGGCGGGCTGCTGCTTGGCCTTCTTGCCGCCGGGGGCTCCGGGCATCCCCGGCATACCGCCGCCGCGGCGCAGCTGGCGCATCATCTTCTGCGCCTCGCCGAAGCGCTCGAGCAGCTGGTTGACCTCGGAGACGGTGACGCCGGAGCCCTTGGCGATGCGCGAGCGGCGGGAGCCGTTGATCTGCTTGGGGTGGGTCCGCTCGAAGGGCGTCATGGACCGCACGATTGCCTCGACCCGGTCGAACTCCCGCTCGTCCAGCGCATTGATGGCGTCGCGCATCTGGTTCATGCCCGGCATCATCCCGAGCATCGACTTGAGGTTGCCCATCCGCTTGATGGCGGACATCTGCTGCAGGAAGTCGTCGAAGGTGAAGTCCTCCTCCGCCAGGAACTTCCGGGCCATCTCGTCGGCCTGGCGACGGTCGAAGGCCTTCTCCGCCTGCTCGATCAGGGTGAGCACGTCACCCATGTCCAGGATGCGGCTGGCCATCCGGTCGGGGTGGAAGACCTCGAAGTCCTTCACGCCCTCGCCGGTGGAGGCGAACATGATCGGCTTGCCGGTCGTGTGGGCCACCGACAGCGCGGCACCGCCACGGGCGTCGCCGTCGAGCTTGGACAGGACCACGCCGGTGAAGTTGACGCCCCGCTGGAAGGCGTCGGCCGTCTCGACGGCGGCCTGGCCGATCATCGCGTCGATGACGAAGAGGACCTCGTCGGGGTCGATGGCGGCCCGGATGTCCGCGGCCTGCTTCATCAGCACCTCGTCGATCGCCAGGCGTCCGGCGGTGTCCACGATGACCACGTCGCGCTGCTGACGGCGGGCCTCGGTGACGCCGTCGCGGGCCACGGCGATCGGGTCGCCGTAGCCGCGGGTGCCCGAGCCGGTCTCGATCGCCGCGTCGTAGCCCGACACGTTGCCGCGCTCGGGGGCGTAGACGGGGACGCCGGCACGCTCGCCGACCACCTGCAGCTGGGTGACGGCGTTGGGGCGCTGGAGGTCGGCCGCGACGAGCATCGGGGTGTGCCCCTGCTCCTTGAGCCAGTAGGCCAGCTTGCCCGCGAGCGTGGTCTTGCCCGCACCCTGCAGACCGGCCAGCATGATGACCGTCGGTGGCTGCTTGGCGAACTCGATCCGCCGGGTCTGGCCGCCGAGGATCTCGACCAGCTCGTCGTTGACGATCTTGACGACCTGCTGGGCGGGGTTGAGCGCCTCGTGCACCTCCGCCCCGAGCGCCCGCTCGCGCACGGCCGCGGTGAAGTGACGCACGACGGGCAGCGCCACGTCGGCGTCGAGCAGGGCGACCCGGATGTCGCGGACCGTGGAGTTGACGTCCTTCTCGGTGATGCGCCCCTTGGAGCGCAGGTGCTTGAAGGTGTCGGTCAGACGGTCAGACAGGCTGGTGAACACCGGACAAGGTTACCGGCTGACCCTCGTGCCCCCGACACGGTCCGTCCCCGTCGCGCGCCTCGGCCGCCGCGGGGCGGCGACCGGTGCCGACGGGGGTCAGGTCGTAGCCGGTCTCGGCGTGCTCGGTCGTGTCCACGCCCTGCAGCTCCTCCTCGTCGGTGACCCGGAAGCCCATGGTGCGGTCGACGACCGTCCCGAGGACCCAGGAGACCACGAAGGAGTAGCCGAGGACCGCGAGCGCGCCGGCGGCCTGGCGCCACAGCTGGTCCGGTCCACCGCCGTACGCCAGGCCGGCCACGGTGCCCGCCGGGACCGAGCGGGTGGCGAGGACGCCGACCGCGAGGGTACCGGTCAGTCCGCCGACCAGGTGCACGCCGACGACGTCCAGCGAGTCGTCGAGGCCGATCCGGAACTTCAGGCCGACCGCGCAGGCGCACACCGCCCCCGCCACCGCACCGATGACGATGCCGCCGACCGGGCTGACCGCGGCGCAGGCGGGGGTGATGGCGACCAGGCCCGCGACGACCCCGGAGGCGGCGCCGAGGGACGTGGCGTGCCCGTCGCGCAGCCGCTCGGTGAGCAACCAGCCGCACATCCCCGCGGCGGCCGCGCCCAGGGTGTTGATCCAGGCGATCCCGGCGAGCGGACCGGCGCCGAGCGCGGACCCGGCGTCGAAGCCGAACCAGCCGAACCACAGCAGCCCGGTGCCCAGCATGACCAGGGTCAGGTTGTGCGGCCGCATCGGGTCGGTGCCGAAACCGCGGCGCCTGCCGAGCACCAGCGCCAGGGCGAGGGCCGCCGCGCCGGCGTCGATGTGGATCGCGGTGCCCCCGGCGAAGTCGACCGCCTTGAGGCCGTTGACGATCCAGCCTCCGTGCGGGGAGACCACGCCGTCGAGCGAGAACACCCAGTGGGCCACCGGGAAGTACACCAGGAGCGCCCACGACGCCGTGAACACGCACCAGGCGCTGAACCTCGCGCGGTCGGCGATCGCACCGGAGATCAGGGCGACCGCGATGACGGCGAAGGCGCCCTGGAAACCCGCGAAGACGGTGGCCGGAACGGTCCCCACGACCGAGGTGGGGCTGAGCACGTGGTCGAGCCCGGCGAGCTCCACCGGGTTGCCGACGAGCCCGCCCATCGAGTCGCCGAAGGCCATCGAGTAGCCGACGAGGACCCACAGCACGCCCACGATCCCCATCGACGCGAAGCTCATCATCATCATGTTGAGCACGCTCCTGGAGCGCACCATGCCGCCGTAGAAGAGGGCGAGACCGGGGGTCATCAGCAGCACCAGGGCGGCACTGACGAGGAACCAGGCGGTGTCGCCGGTGTTGGTTGTGTGCATGTCTCCACCCTGCCGCGGGGGTGTTTCGGCGCGCCGCTCGGCGATATTTCCGCGACGTGAACCGAGGCCGCCGCAGGTTAACTCCGCGTGACACCGCCCAGGTGGCCGCCCATCGGGGGCACGAGCCCGGCGTCCGCCGCCGCCGCCCGCAGCGCCAGGCCGATGGAGTCCACGTCGTCGTGCGCGTTGAGCCCGCTCGGGTTGGGGACCACGTGCACGATCGCGCCGTGCCAGGGCTGCGGCTGCCGGCCGCGCACGACCTGCTTGACGCCGAAGGCGATGCGATAGGTGGAGATCCCGGCGAAGGCCACCACGCGCGGGTGTCGCTCGTCGACGAGGGCGGCGAGGCGCTCGACCCCGGCGCGCAGCTCCTCGGGGGCCAGCTCGTCGGCCCGGGCCGTGGCGCGCGGCACGAGGTTCGTCATGCCGATGCCGCGCTCCTCGACCAGCGCCCGGTCCTCGGCGCGCATCCCGCAGCTGACGTCGATGACGTGCCGGGCCAGCCCGGCCCGGTGCAGCGCCGGCCAGAACCTGTTGCCCGGTCGGGCGTAGTGGGCGTCCACGGCGGCGGACCACAGCGAGGGGTTGATGCCGACGACCAGCAGCGCCAGGCGCTCCGGCATCAGGTCGGTGATGACTCTCCCCCGGGCCTGCTCCAGCTCGGCGGCGGTGGGCCTGCGGCCCGTGACGTAGGCCGCGAGCCCGCCGCCCTGGCGGGCGGCGGGCTCGGGGTGCTCGGACACCATCAGCGCGGTGGCCTCACTCGACGATGGCGTCGACGAACGCCACCGGGTCGAAGGGCGCCAGGTCGTCGGGTCCCTCGCCGAGCCCCACGAGCTTGACCGGCACGCCGAGGGTGCGCTGGATGGCCACGACGATGCCGCCCTTGGCGGTGCCGTCGAGCTTGGTGAGGGCGATGCCGGTGATGGCGACCTGCTGGGCGAAGGCCTCGGCCTGACGCAGACCGTTCTGACCGGTGGTGGCGTCCAGGACGAGGATGACCTCGTCGACCTCGGAGGTCTTCTCGACCACGCGCTTGATCTTGCCGAGCTCGTCCATCAGGCCCACCTTGTTGTGCAGCCGACCGGCGGTGTCGAGGATGACCACGTCGGCCTCCTGCTCGATGCCGGCCTTGACCGCGTCGAAGGCCACGGCGGCGGGGTCGGCCCCGTCCCGGTCCGAGCGCACGGTGGCCACGCCGACGCGCTCCCCCCAGGTCTGGAGCTGGTCGGCGGCCGCGGCGCGGAAGGTGTCGGCCGCACCGAGGATCACCTCGCGGTCCTCCGCGACGAGGACCCGGGCCAGCTTGCCGACGGTGGTGGTCTTGCCGGTGCCGTTGACGCCCACGACCATGATCACCGCCGGGCGGTCGCCGCGTCGGGTGGAGGCGATGCGGCGGTCCATGGTGGGGTCGACGAGGGTGAGCAGGTCCGAGCGCAGCCACTCACGGGCCTCGGCCTCGCTCGTGGTGCCGTCGACCTTGACGTGGGTGCGCAGCTGGGCGACCAGCTCGGTGGTGGCTTGCACGCCGAGGTCGGACGCGAGGAGCGTGTCCTCGACCTCCTCCCAGGCCTCCTCGTCGAGCCGTCCGCTCGCCAGGAGGTTCAGCAGCGCGCGGCCGAAGGCCGTGTTGGACCGGGCCAGGCGGCTGCGGAGCTTGTAGAGCCGTCCGCGCGCCGACTCCGGACGGGAGGTGCCCACGTCCAGACCCTCGGCCTCGGGGGTGACGGCGACGGCCGGGTCACCGGGCGCGGTGAGGGCGGTGCTGCGACGCAGCCCCGCGGGGTCCACGTCGGGCACGGCGTCGGTGGCGGTCGCCCGGGTGGCTCCGCCCTGCGCCGGCTCGTCGAGGTCGGGGGCGGCGCCGGCAGGCGCGGTGCCGACGGAGGCGCCCAGCGCCGGCGCGTCCTTGGGCGCCTTGGGCTCCAGCACGTCGCCCCACGTCGGGGCGGGTGCGTCCCGACGTGGCGCCGGACGGGCGGAAGCAGGTGGCTTCGGGGCTTCCTTCGTCCGCCCGCCCCGGCCGCGGACGAGTCCGACGACGGCGACGGCGGAGAGGACGAGGATGCCGACGATCAGCAGCAGATAGTCCTGGAGGGTGTGCACGTCGCCATCCTCGCAAACCTCGGGGCCGGGCACACCTCGCGCGGCCGGGCCGGGACCCTGCGATCGGGGGGAGCGGGGCAGGACGAACCGAGCGGCCCTCCACCCGGACGGGCAGGAGGGCCGCTCGGCGGCGTCGCTGGGGAGCCGGGCTCGCGGCCCGGCGGGACGTCAGGCGCTGGCGCCGATCGCCTCCCGGCCGGAGCCCGAGGGGCAGGAGACGGTGGTCGCGGGGCGGGCGATCTCCTGGCCCTGGGCGGTCAGGGCGAGGGCACCGTCCTGCGCGGCCGGGATGGCCACCAGGGCGAGGATGACGATGGCGAGGGACAGGGCAAGGAGCATTCCGAGGATGACGACGACCATGGGTCCAGTGTGACGGTTGGGTCGCCCGCGACCTATGGGATCCGGGCTGTCGCGACAGGACTGTGATCAGATTGCTCCGACCGGGTGTGCCTCATTCACTTCCTCTACCAGGTCGTCACCAGGCACGACGTCACGATCGGCCAGATCCCGGATGCGCTGCGACACCACGGTCGTGACTCCGTCGCCACGCATGGTCACGCCATACAGGGCATCGGCCACCTGCATGGTGCGCTTCTGGTGGGTGATGACGATCAGCTGGGAGGAGTCCCGCAGCTCCTCGAAGATCGCGATCAACCGGCCGAGGTTGGCGTCGTCCAGCGCCGCCTCCACCTCGTCCATGATGTAGAAGGGGCTCGGCCGGGCCTTGAAGATGGCGACGAGCAGGGCCACCGCCACCAGCGAGCGCTCGCCGCCGGACAGCAGGGACAGCCGCTTGATCTTCTTGCCCGGCGGACGGGCCTCGACCTCGATGCCGGTCGTGAGCATGTCCTGCGGGTCGGTCAGCAGCAGGCGGCCCTCTCCGCCGGGGAACAGCCGCGCGAAGACCCCGACGAACTCCCGCGCGGTGTCGGCGAAGGCCTCGGCGAAGACCCGCTCCACCCGCTCGTCGACCTCCTTGACGATGTCGAGCAGGTCGCGTCGGGAGCGGCGCAGGTCGTCCAGCTGCTCGGTCAGGAAGGTGTGCCGCTCCTCCAGGGCCGCGAACTCCTCCAGCGCCAGGGGATTCACCCGGCCCAGGGCCGCGAGCCCTCGCTCGGCCTTGCGCAACCGCTTCGCCTGCTCCTCCCGGACGAACGCCACGGTGCGGGTCTGGGTGGGTGCGCCGTCGTCGGCGCCCTCGGCGGGCGGCTCGAGCACCGGGATCGGCTGGTGCGGACCGTACTCCTCCACGAGGACCGCAGGGTCGACGCCCAGCTCCTCCAGCGCCTTGCTCTCCAGCTGCTCGATCCGCAGCCGCTGCTGAGCCCGGGCCATCTCGTCGCGGTGCACCGAGTCGGTGAGGACGCGCAGCTCGTCCGCGAGGCGGGTGACGTCCGCGCGTACGGCGACCAGCCCGCTCTCCCGCTCGGCCTTGGCCCGCTCCGCCTGCTGCCGTCGACCGGCCGCGGCGACGACGAGCCCCTCGAGGACCGCCACGGCCCGCTCCGCCCCCGCGCGGACCGCGCACGCGGCGTCGGCCTCCCGGCGGCGTCGGGCCAGGCGCTCGGCGGCCTGGCGGCGGGAGAGCTCCTCCTGGACGGCCGCCCGCTCCAGGCCGGCGGCGCGCCCGCCGTGGGCCCGGACCCGCTCCTCGGTGGTGCGCAGGGTCAGCCGCAGCTCGGTCTCCTGGCCGCGGGCGGCCTGGGCCTCGGCGGCGAGCCGGTCCCGCTCCCGCGTGCTCGGCCCGGCCTCGTCCTCGGCCGCGGTGGTGCGCGCGTCGGCGAGCCGCTGCTCCAGCGCCGCCAGCTCGGTCCGGTCCCGCTCGATGCCGGCCCGCAGCTCGCCGCCGCGGCGGGCGGTGCGCTCCGCCTCGGCCCGGGCGCCGCGGGCGGTGGCCGCCAGCGAGCCGAGCCGCTCGGCGACCGCGGCGAGCTGGGCGTCGTTGTCGTTGAGCCGGTCCAGCGCGGCGTCCGCGGCCACGCCGGCCTGCTCCAGCCGGGCGGTCGCCCCCTGGAGCGCGAAGGCCGACCGCTCCCCCGCGGCCGTCGCGGCGGCCACGGCGGTCCGGGCCTCGTCGACGGCGGCCTGGATCTCCAGCTGGCTGGGGGCGCTGCCGGATCCCCCTCGTGCCCAGCCCGGCCCGTGCACGTCGCCCGCTGCGGTGACCGCCGTGACGTCCCGTGCGAGGACTTGCGCGACGAGGGCGTCAGGGGCGCCGTCCGGGAGCAGGGCCACCCGGTCGAGCAGGCGGTCGAGGGCGGGCCGCAGCTCGACGGGGGCCCGCTCCACGCAGTCCGCGGCCCACTCCACGTCGGGCGGCAGCACCGGTCGGTCGGCCACGGCCGTGCCGGAGCCCGAGGCCGGCCCGCTCACGGCGCCGGCGGCGACGCCCGCCTCGACGCTCGTCCGCGCGTCCGCGTCCGCGACGAGCAGGGTGACCTGGCCGGCGTCCTGGGAGCGCAGCCGCGCGAGCGCCGCCACCGCCTGCGGCCGACCCGCGACGGCCACGGCGTCGGACGCCCAGCCCAGGGCCGCGGCGACCTGGGCCTCCCGGCCGGCCCGGACCGTGACCAGGGACGCGAGCGGCCCCAGGACCCCGTCCGGCATACCGTCGAGGAGGGAGCCGGCGCCGTCCTTGCGCCGCAGCCCCAGCTCCAGAGCGCCCAGGCGTGCCTGCTGGGCCGCCCGCTCCTGGGTGGCGGCCCGGGCCTGCTCCTGCAGCCGGCGCACCTCGGCCTGGGCCGCCTCGCGCAAGGACTGCGCCTGCTCGTAGGCCTCGTCGAGGTCCTCCTCGCCCGCCTCCGCGTCGGCGATGGAGACCTCCAGGGCCCGGAACTGCCCGTCAGCCTCCTCCGCGCGCGCCCGCGAGGCGGCGACGGCCTCGTCCAGGCGCGACAGCTCGCCCTCGGCCGCCTCGATCCGGGACCGCCGGGCGGCGACCTGCCCCTGCAGGCGCGCGAGCCCCTCACGGCGGTCGGCCGCGGCCCGCGCGAGCCGGGCGAGCCGATCCACCTCCTGGGCGTGCTGCTGCTCCAGCTCGGCCCTGCGGGCGACGATCTCGTCGAGGTCGGCCTCGGCCTGGGTGACCTCGGCGGCCAGGGCCTGCTCCGTGGCACGTGCGGCGGCCGCCTCGGCGCGGAGCAGGTCCGGGTCCCGTCCGGCCGGGGCCGCCTGGTGGGGGTCGTCGGCGAGCAGCCGGGCGCGCTCGGCCGCGAGCTGCCCGGTCCCACCGATCCGGTCACGCCAGGAGCTGAGCTCGAACCACTCCTGCTGCGCCCGGGCGACCTGCGGCGCCAGCTCGGCGACCCCCGCCTCGAGGGTCGCCAGCTCGGCCTGCGCCACCCGCAGCGCCTCCTCGACCTCGGCCCGCCGCCGCAGCAGCGCCGTCTCGTCGGCGACCTCCTGCTCCAGGGTGCTGGTCAGCTGCACGAGATCGTCCGCCAGGAGCCGCAGCCGGGCGTCCCGGGCGTCCGCCTGGATGGTCGCGGCGCGGCGGGCCGTCTCGGCCTGGCGCCCGAGCGGCCCCAGCTGACGGCGGATCTCACCCGTGAGGTCCTGCACCCGCTGGAGGTTGCCCTGCATCTGGTCGAGCTTGCGCAGCGCGCGTTCCTTGCGCTTGCGGTGCTTGAGGACGCCGGCTGCCTCCTCGACGAACCCGCGTCGCTCCTCCGGGGTCGCGCGCAGCACCGCGTCCAGCTGCCCCTGGCCGACGATGACGTGCATCTCCCGGCCGATGCCGCTGTCGGACAACAGCTCCTGGATGTCGAGCAACCGACAGGGGGTGCCGTTGATGGCGTAGTCGGACCCGCCGTTGCGGAACATCGTCCGACGGATGGTCACCTCGGTGTAGTCGATCGGCAGGGCACCGTCGGAGTTGTCGATGGTGAGGCTGACCTCGGCGCGCCCCAGCGGCGGACGCCCGGCGGTGCCCGCGAAGATGACGTCCTCCATCTTGCCGCCGCGCAGCGTCTTGGCGCCCTGCTCCCCCATCACCCAGGCCAGCGCGTCGACGACGTTCGACTTGCCGGAGCCGTTGGGACCGACGACGCAGGTGATCCCCGGCTCCAGCCGGAAGGTCGTCGCGGACGCGAAGGACTTGAAGCCCTTCATCGTCAGCTGCTTGACGTACACGCGGTCACCCTAGCGGCCCGATCCAGTCAGACGTGTGACGCTGGGTGAGTGAGTATGTCGCAGGTCGCCATCCCCCGTCGGTCACCGGGGTACCCGGCCGCGGCTCGGCGGCGGGAGCCGCACCGGAGCCAGGTCACCCCTCGGCCTCAACGGGTGAGCGCCACCCGAGCGACGCGTCGGAAGCCGTGCCGCTCGTACCACGTGACCGGCCAGTCGTCCTCGTCGGCGCCGACGACCACGGTGTCGACCCCGTCCTGACGCAGCTGGGCGGTCACCCCCGCCATGAGCAGGTCGCCATACCCCTTGCCGCGGTGCCCGGGGAAGATGTCGACCTCCTGGAGCCGGGCACAGGTCACCCCCTGCTCCGTCACGCGAAAGATCCCGACCGCTCCCACCCGGGTGCTGCCGGCCGTGGCGAAGTACATCCGCAGGCCCAGTCGCGTGCAGCGCTCGTGGAGCACGCCGACCATCGAGAAGACCTGGTGCTGCGCCGTGCCCAGCTCGACCTCCACCCCCGTGCGGCGCTCGAGGTAGCCCGCCCAGTCCTCGCCGGAGACGATCGGCGTGAGCTCCACCCGGGTGGCGGACGAGCTCGTGGTGGTGGGGGTCCAGCCTGGCTCGTCCAGGGCGAGGAGGGCCTTGCCGACGGCATGGGGGTCCCGCAGGATCGTCGTCCGGGGAGAGAGGGCACGCTCCGAGGCCAGCACGGCCTCGACCAGGTCAGTCGCTGTCACCTGACCAGCCTAGCGGCATCAAATTCTTTATATGACAAATAAACTCATCGTGAGGCAGCCAGGCTCGAGCGCCTGCTCGGGGCACCTCGGCATACCACCAGGGGGGTATGCCGACGGTCCCCGGCCGGGCTCGTGATGCGGGATCGGGCGGACCGTCGACTACTTCTCGACGAAGCCCGTCACGTCCGGGCGCACCCGACCGGGCAGCGCCACGCAGGACTCCACCCGTCCGGGGCGGCGGCGAGCGCCGGAGGGGTCCACCGCCGCGGTCGGTGACAACCGGCGCCCCAGCTCGGCGACCGCGTCGGTCGGGCCCTGGGCGACGACCTCCACGCGCCCGTCGTCTATGTTGCGGGCGTGCCCGACGAGCCCGAGCTCCAGCGCCTGCGAGCGGGTCCACCACCGGAAACCCACACCCTGCACCCGCCCTCGCACGAAGTAGGTCGTGCGCACCGTCTCCTCGGTCATGCGCCGAGCATAGGTGCCCGCCCGGCCTCGACGGCAGTCCTCCCGGAGCCTCACCGCTCGACGGCGGGCCCGACCCCGCCGTTAGGCTGAGCGGGTGATCGCCGCCTCCGCCCTCCTCGCCCTGCCCGCCGACGCCACCGCCTGGCCCGACTGGGTGCGAGATCTCCTCGACGGCCGTCTCGCCGACGCCGCCCGACTGCATGAGGAGCTGCGTGCCCTGCCCGTTCCCGCCCCCGGCGACACCGCGGCCCGCGACCGGGTGCTGCGTCTCTGGGACGAGATCGGGGGGCACCTGCGGGGTGCCGCCGCCCCCGCCGAGCTCTTCGTCAACGTCCACCCCGACCCCGAGGTCCGGGCCCGCTGCGAGGAGGCCGCCGCCCGGGTCGTGGCGCTGGACACCGAGATCGGTCAGGACCGCGAGATCTACGCCCTGCTCGGGGGACTGGACCGCGAGGGGCTGGACGGGGACCGGCAGGTGCTGCTCGACCGGGCGCTGCGCGAGTTCCGCCGCGCCGCGGTCGACCGGGACGACCGGACCCGCGAGCGGGTCAAGGAGCTCGCCCGCCGGGCCGTGGAGCTGGGGCAGGACTTCGACCGCACGGTCCGCGACGACGTGCGCACCGTGCGGGTGCGTCCCGACCAGCTCGAGGGTCTGCCCCAGGACTGGATCGAGGCGCACACCCCCGACGCCGACGGGCTGATCACCCTGACGACGGACTACCCGGACCTGGTCCCCGTGCGGACCTTCGCCCGCGACCGAGGCGCCCGCACCGCCATCACCCAGGCCTGGATGCGCCGCGGGTGGCCCGACAACCAGCGCACCCTGGCGGACCTGCTGTCCACCCGGGACGAGCTGGCGCGCACGCTGGGCTACGCGGACTGGCCGTCATACGACGCCGAGGTCAAGATGATCGGGCGCGGCGACGCTATCCCCGAGTTCATCGACCGGATCAGCGCGCTCGCCCAGGACCGGGCCCTCGCCGATCGCGAGCAGCTGCTGACGCGGCTGCGCCAGGACGAGCCCCACGCCGACGGGCTCACCACGGCCGACACGCTCTACTACACCCAGGTGCTGTCCCATGAGTTGCACGCCGTCGACGCGCAGGAGGTGCGCTCCTACCTCGCCTTCGACAAGGCCCTCGCGGGCGTCCTGGACGTCACGAGCCGGCTGCTCGGCATCGACTGGACGCCGGTGCCCGACGCCCCGGTCTGGCACGAGGAGGTGCTGACGTACGACGCGCACGTCGACGGCGACCTGATCGGACGGATCTACCTCGACCTGCACCCGCGGGAGGGCAAGTTCGGCCACGCCGCGATGTTCGAGATGGTGGCGGGGGTCCGCGGCGGCGCCCTGGCCCAGGGTGCCCTGGCCTGCAACTTCAGCAAGGGCTACCTCGAGCACTCCCAGGTGACCACCTTGTTCCACGAGTTCGGGCACCTCGTGCACCACGTCCTCGGCGGCCGCGGCCCCTTCGCCCGGCACTCCGGGGTGGCCACCGAGTGGGACTTCGTGGAGGCCCCCTCGCAGATGCTCGAGCACTGGGCCTGGGAACCGGACGTGCTCGCGACCTTCGCCACCGACGACGAAGGCAGGCCGATCCCGCGCGAGCTCGTGGAGCGGATGCACGACGCCGACGGCCTCGGTCGTGGCCTGCACGTGTGCCGGCAGATGAGCCTGGCCGCCATGTCCTACTGGATGCACGCCCGGCCGGCGGACGACCTGGACGCCCAGAAGGACGAGCTCACCGCGCGCTACGACCTGGTGGCCCACCCTGCGGACACGCACTTCCACACGAGCTTCGGTCACCTCAACGGGTACTCGTCGGGCTACTACACCTACATGTGGTCGCTGGTGATCGCCGAGGACATGTTCAGCTGCTTCGACCGGCAGGACCTGATGGCGACCGGGCCGGCCCGGCGGTACCGCGAGCGGGTCCTCGAGCGGGGCGGCCACCGACCCGCCGCCGAGCTGGTCGAGACCCTGCTCGCACGCCCCCGGTCCGAGGATGCCTTCCGCCGCTGGCTGCAGGCCTGAGACCTGCCGGGGGCGGTCGGACCCGCCTGGGCGACCAGGCCCGGCGGATCCGACCGCCCCCGGCAGGACGTCAGTGGTCGGCGCAGCAGGGCGTCGGGCTGGGGGTCTCGTAGGGCACGAGCATCCCGCCGTCGGCCGGCTGCACGGGGAGCAGGAGCCGCCCGTCGCGCCATACCGGCCGGACGAAGTCCCGGGTCCGCACCTGGTCCTGCGACCCCACGGCGCTGCCTGCCAACCCGACGACCTCGTCGATCGCGCTGAGCCGCACCAGGTCCCGCACCGCCAGCGTCCCCACCAGTGCGGCACGCCCGGGATACACCACGGCCCGGCCGCCCATCCCACGGCGGCTCTCCTCCTCGACCGCCGCGGCCCAGGACGCGAGCGCCGCGAGCCCCCGGCGGTGCGGCCCGCACGCCACGCCGATCTCCCCAGCCCCCTCGGCGCCGCAGTGCGGGAGCAGGGTCTCGGCGAGGGCGTCCAGCAGGTCCGGCAGCAGCATGCCGATCGGCGGGTCCAGCCGGACGCCCAGCGCCACGTGCGGAACGGGCCCCCGGACCGGGTGCGTGGACACGACCGCCGCCTGCGCGGGGTCACCGAGCAGTGCGTCGAGCCGCTCGGCCAGGAGCTCGGCGAGGTGGTCCGCCTCGCGCACCGAGGCCACCACGGGGTCGAGCCCGACCACCGCCGGCGCGCTGGCGGGGTCGAGCCCGACCACCGCCGGCGCGCTGGCGGGGTCGAGCCCGACCGTCGGGTCCGTCGCGCTCACGCGCGCGGCAGGACCCAGATCGGGTTCGTGTAGAACCACAGGTCGTTCCACGGGTCGGCGTCGCCGACGACGTCGAGGGCGGGTCCGGCCGGGTCCACGGCCGCCCCCCGCAGACCGGGAGCGACCCGCTTGCCGTCGGAGCCGCGCAGGCGGACGTAGAGCCCCTGGTCGCCCACCGTGGTGGTCCAGGTCAGCACGGCCCACTGGCCGGCGGCCGTGGTGGACACGTCCCAGCTGCGCGCGACCTTGGTGTCCGGCGCGACGAAGGAGTCACGGTCCTTGGCGGGGCCGGTGACCGGGCCCGAGATCAGGTCGACCTTGGCGACGTGCGGCAGCAGACCGCCCCAGCTCGGCAGGTTCTGCTGCTGGACGCGCACGAAGAGGTCGACGCGGGCGCCGCGGCGGGCCGTGATGACACCGCCGAGGCCCACCTGGTGTCCGTCGACGGCGACGCGGACGTCGAGGTCCTTGACGAGACGGCCGTGGTCGACCCAGACCCGCCCGTCGCGCAGGCCCCGCATGACCGAGGCGTAGTCGCGGCGGTCCGCGCCGACGTGGGTGCGGCTGTAGTAACCGGGCCAGTAGTCGCCGCTCTCGGTGTCCGGCTGCTTGCCGACGACCGGGTCGGCATAGTAGCCCTGCTTGGCGAAGTCGCCGTCCGGACCGCCGCGCACCGCGGAGTCGAGGTAGATGCTGTGGCTGTCGGAGTTGGCGGTGATCCACCACGGCTTGCCCTCGGCGAGCAGGCTGTCCCAGAGGCCGCCGACGGTGGCGGTCATCCAGTCGAAGCCGCCGTAGGTGCGGTAGGACTCCAGCGGGTAGGCCGCGAAGGAGTCCTTGCCCGGCGCGTTGTCGTAGTAGCCACGAGCCGAGCCGGGCCCGAGCGGCTTGGGCAGCCCGGCGGCCTGGTGCCCGGGCGCACCCTCCATGCCGACCGCGATCCGGCCGGGGGCATCGCGCCAGCCGCGGATCTCATGGGGGCTGTCCAGACCCTTGCGGGCGGGGTGGTTGGCGATCATCAGGGCGTCGCGCACCTGGTGGGAGCCGACCGCGGAGGCGAGGTAGGCCAGGCCCTGCAGCGCCAGGGCCTCGTTGGCGGGGGTCGAGCCGGTGGCCTTCTTGACCGCACCGTCGAAGGTGTTCTCGAAGGCCTTGAGGACCGCCACCTCGTTGGCGCCGGGGTGGACGAAGACCGTGCCGTGCTCCGCTGCCGGGATGTTCCACTCCAGGCCCTGGAAGACGAGCATGTCGTCGAACTCCTGGCGGGCCGCCTTGATGAGCGGGTTGACCTTGTCGACACCGATCTTGGCGTGCTGCTCCGAGCCGTGGTCGGTGATGACCATCCAGTCCAGGCCGTATGCCGAGGCGTGCTGCACGTGGTCGATCACGCGGTACTTGCCGTCGGAGGAGAACTGCGTGTGGATGTGGTGGTCACCGGCGAGCCAGTGCTGGCCCTTGCCGTGCGGACGCCCGAGGTGCCACAGCTCGTGCGCGGCGGCCGCTGCGGTGCCGGTGCCGTTCTCGGTGACGAAGCCCGCGGCGGCCACGCCGGCGCCGAGGACCCCCGCGGCGCGCAGGAAGTTGCGGCGGCCCAGGTCGGCGGGCGCCAGCTCGGTGTCGGGGACGCGCAGGTCCTCGGCCGGGGCGACCGGCAGGTCGTGGTCGTGGCTGTGCGTGTGGGGGTGCGAGTGGTCGTGGTCGTGCGAGTGGTGGTGACCCATGAGGGTGTGTCCTCCAGTGGTGTCAGGACCATCCCGTCCGCACGGGCGGGGTGGGTCGCCGGGGGCGGTCCCGGTCAGCGCCCCCAGCCAACTCCTGCACCTTCAACCCCCAGGACCCACGCGTTGAACCCTGCATGAACTCCGCGCGACCACCACCTCTCGCGCGATCATCGATCTCACAAAGTCCCTCCGCCGCGCGGTCGGGTCTGGCACGTCGGGCAGTAGTGGCTGGAGCGGTTCATGAAGGGCTCGCGGCGGATCAGGGTGCCGCACCGTCGGCAGGGCCGCCCCTGCTGGCCGTAGGCCGCCAGCGACCGGTCGAAGTAGCCGCTCGCCCCGTTCACGTTGACGTACAACGCGTCGAAGCTCGTGCCGCCCTGCGCCAGGGCCTCGCGCATCACCGTCGCGGCGTGGTCCAGGATCCGTCCCAGGGCGGGCTTGCTCTGCGCGGACGTGAGCCGCATGCCGTGGACCTCCGCGCGCCACAGCGCCTCGTCGGCATAGATGTTGCCGATCCCGCTGACGATCCTCTGGTCGAGCAGGGCGCGCTTGACCGGGACGTGGCGGGCCTTCAGCCGGCGCACGACCTCCCCCTGGTGGTAGGCCCCCTCCAAGGGGTCCGGAGCGACGTGGACGACCGAGCCCGGCACCCCGTGCGGATGGATCGGCCCCGTCGGCGCGCCGTCCGGCCCGGGCACCGCCGTGGGGCTCCTGGCCGGGTCGGGCACCAGGTCCGCCCACGCCAGACCGCCGAAGGTCCGCTGGTCGACGAACCGCAGCTGGCGACCACCCCCGAGGTCGAAGGTCGCGTGCAGGTGCTTCTCGGGCGGCGCGTCGGCGGGCTCCACGAGCAGCTGCCCGCTCATCCCCAGGTGTATGACGAGCGCCCCGGCGGGCTCGGGCACGGGGTCACCGGCGCCCACGACCAGCCAGAGGTACTTGCCGCGGCGGTCGGCGGCGAGGACCCCTTGCCCGGTGAGCCGGTCCTCCAGGTCCCGCGGGCCGGGCGCATGGCGGCGCGCGACCCGAGCCCCGCGCAGCTCGACCGCGCGCAGGGTGTGTCCGACGACGTGGTCCGCGAGTCCGCGTCGGACGACCTCGACCTCGGGCAGCTCGGGCACGGGGTCAGCCGCGGTCGGGGACCTCGCCGGACGGCGTGCCGTCGGCGTCGGTGGTCGTCACCTGGTCGAGCTGGGGAGAGGTGTTGCCGTCTCCTCGCCCGCGCCGGACGGCGCGGGCACTGAGGGCGGTCCAGGCGATCTCGGCGGCCTTCTGCTCGGCCTCCTTCTTGGACCGGCCCACGCCCTCGCCGAGGGTTTCCTCGCCGACGACGGCACGGGCGGTGAACACCTTGAGGTGGTCGGGCCCCTCGTCGGTCAGCGCATACTCCGGCACACCGATGCCGAGGGCCGACGTCATCTCCTGCAGGGAGGTCTTCCAGTCCAGCGCGGCGCCGAGGCGGGCGCTGGAGGCCATGAGGGGATCGAGCAGGTGGTGGACGAGGGCCTCCGCCTGGCGCGTCCCGCAGGAGAGGTAGACCGCACCGATGACGGCCTCCGTGGTGTCGGCCAGGATCGAGGTCTTGTCCCGGCCCCCGGTGCTCTCCTCCCCGCGTCCGAGCAGGAGATAGGCGCCGAGGTCGAGGCCGCGCGCCACGCCGGCGAGCGCCCGCATGTTGACGACCGCGGCGCGTAGCTTGGCCAGCTGGCCCTCGGCCTCGTCGGGGTGCGCACGGTACAGGGTGTCGGTGACGACGAGCCCCAGCACCGCGTCACCCAGGAACTCCAGGCGCTCGTTGTGCGGGAGGCCGCCGTGCTCGTAGGCGTAGGACCGGTGGGTCAGGGCACGCACGAGCAGCGGCTCGTCGACGCGCTCTCCGACCACCTGCTCGAGGTGGTCGACGAGGGCGCCGACGGGCCGCTGCGGCGTGCCGTCGGAACCGGTCCCGGCGCGAGGCGTGGTGCTCATGCGCTCGGTGACCCGGCTCAGCCCTGGAGCTCGGTGCGCTCCGCGACCGCGTAGTGCCGGCCGTTGTAGGTGCCGCAGGACGGACAGGCCACATGGGGCTGCTTCATCGAGCGGCACTGGGGGCACGTGGTGAGGGGGGTGGCGGTGGTGCGCCAGTTGGCGCGACGCGAGCGCGTGTTGGAGCGCGACATCTTCCGCTTCGGGACAGCCACGTCAGTTCCTCTTCTCTTCGTTGATGGTCAGGCCTTGCAGTGCCGACCACCGGGGGTCGATCACGTCGTGCTGGTGGTCCGGGTCGTCCGCGAGGCGCTCTCCGCACTGGGAGCACAGCCCCGGGCAGTCGGCCCGGCACACCGGCTGGAACGGCAGCGTGGGCACCACCGCGTCCCGCAGCACCGGCTCGAGGTCCAGGAGGTCGCCCTCCAGCTCGCGCAGGTCGTCGTCGTCCTCGCCCGCGACCTCCTCGTGGTGACGAGCGCGGTCGGCGTAGGCGAACAGCTCCTGGAAGGTCGTCTCGACGGGGAGACGCACCTCGTCCAGGCACCGCACGCACGCGCCGGTCGCGGTCGCGGTCACGGTCCCGGACACGAGCACGCCCTCCAGGACGGACTCGTAGCGCAGGTCGAGGTCGACAGGGCTGCCGGTCGGGACCGCGATGACGTCCGTCCCGAGGTCCTCGGGGGCCGGCACCTCGCGGCGCTCGGTGTGCATGGACCCGGGCCGACGCCCGAGCTCCCTGGTGTGGAACACCAGGGGCGAGCGGGGGTCGAGTGGGGACATGGCTCCAACCGGGCGGTCTGAGTGGGCGGTATGGCGGTGAGGCTACGACGTGCTGCTCGGTCGACGCACGCCCGGGCGCCCGGCTCGAGACCGAGTCGCACGCACACACGCAGACCGACGCACAAGACTACCGGACCGGGTGGCCCCACCCAAATGCGTCAGCGACCGCGCTCCCGCAGGGCGGCGGCCACCGGCTCCGGCACCAGGTCCAGGCCGTAGCCGCCGAGCCGCCACACCTCCTTGACCAGCGACGAGGAGACGTGCTCGAAGGACGGGTCACCGGGCAGGAAGACCGTCTCGATCCCGGTGAGGTGCTTGTTCATCAGCGCCATCGGCAGCTCGTAGGCGAAGTCGGTGCCCGACCTCAGCCCCTTGACGATCGCGGTGACCTGCAGTCGCGCGCACAGGTCGACGAGCAGACCCTCGCCGTAGGCACCGACGGTGACGTTGGGCAGGTGCGCGACGGACTGCTCGACCAGACGGGTGCGCTCCGGCACCGGGAACATCCCCGAGTCCGCCTTGGCGGGGTTGAACAGCACCCCCACGACGACCTCGTCGTAGAGCCGGCTGGCCCGCTCGACGACGTCCACGTGACCCAGGGTCACGGGGTCGTAGGAGCCGGGGCAGAGGCAGCGTCGGGTGGTCACGAGGTCGACCCTACGCGGCGGGGTCCGCGACGTGCTCGGCGTAGTGGATCGTGGTCTCGCCGTACTTCTTGTCGGCCAGCGGCTCGATCCCCTCCGGCCAGCGCGGCGCCGCGGACCGGGAGGAGCGCTCCACGACGAGGACCGCACCCGGCGCCAGCCAGCCCTGGTCCACGAGCGCCGCGAGCACGGCGGCGAGCGCGTCGTCGTCCACGGCGTACGGCGGGTCGACGAGCACCAGGTCCATCGGCTGCGGGGGCGCGGCGGCGAGCACCCGGGCCACGGTGTCGCGGCGCACCGTCGCACCGCGCAGCCCGAGGTCGGCGGCGTTGCGCGAGATCACCTGCGCGGCGGCGCGGTCGGACTCGACGAGCAGGGCGCTCGCGGCGCCGCGGGACAGGGTCTCGAGCCCGAGGGCACCGGACCCGGCGTAGAGGTCGAGGACGTGGGCGCCGGGCAGGACGTCGAGGTGGTCGAGCCGGCTGAAGATGGCCTCGCGCACCCGGTCGCTGGTCGGGCGGGTGCCCGCACCGGAGGGGGTGGCGAGGCGGCGGCCTCCGGCGCTGCCGGCGATGATGCGGGTCACGGCAGCACCCTAGGTCAGCCGCGCTCCAGATAGGCGGCGCTCTCGTCGTCGAGCGTCTCCCGCAGCCAGGCCGCCAGCACGGGGTGGCCCCCGAGGTCGGGATCCTCGCCCAGCAGACCCTGGGCGTCCTCCCGGGCCTGAGCGACGAGGCCGGCGTCGCGGGTGAGCCGCAGCAGCCGCACCCGGCGCCGCCGCCCGCTCTGGGCCGCGCCGAGCACGTCGCCCTCGCCGCGCAGCTCCAGGTCGCGCTCGGCGAGCTCGAAGCCGTCGGTGGTGCCGGCGACCGCCGACAGCCGCTGCCAGGCCAGTGGCTGTCCCTCGTCCGCGGGTGCGCCGGGCAGCTGGGCGGCTCCCCCGGCGTCCGGGTCGACCTGGGTGGCGAGGAAGCAGGTGCCGGGGTGTCCGCCCCGCCCCACCCGGCCGCGCAGCTGGTGCAGCTGGCTGATCCCGAAGCGGTCGGCGTCCAGGATCACCATCACCGTGGCGTTGGGCACGTCCACCCCGACCTCGACGACGGTGGTGGCCACGAGCACGTCGATCTCACCCGCCGCGAAGCGCCGCATCACGGCGTCCTTGTCCTCCCCGGACAGGCGGCCGTGCACCAGGCCGATCCGGACGTCCGCGAGCTGCGGCGTGGCGTCGACGAGCCGCTGGTGGGCGTCCAGCAGGCTCACGGCGACCGGGCGCGGCTCGGAGCCGCCGGCCTCGTCGGCCTCCGTGTCCCACGCCGCCTCCGGCGCGTCGTCGGCGGCCCCGGCGTCGTCGCCCCCGATCCGCGAGCAGACGACGTACGCCTGGCGTCCCGCGGCCACCTCGTCGGCGACGATCTGCCACACCCGGTCCATCCAGGCCGCGGCCTGCTGCTTGACGACGTGGGTGGTGATCGGGGTGCGGCCCGCGGGAAGCTCGCGCAGGGTGGCGGTGTCCATGTCGCCGAAGACCGTCATCGCCACCGACCGCGGGATGGGCGTCGCGGTCATCACCAGCACGTGGGGTGGGCGGGCGGCCTTGGCCCGCAGGGCGTCCCGCTGCTCGACGCCGAAGCGGTGCTGCTCGTCGACCACGACCAGACCCAGGTCGGCGAAGGACACGGCGTCCTGGATGAGGGCATGCGTGCCGATGACGATCCCGGCCTGCCCGGAAGCCGCCTCCGACAGCGCCCGGCGCCGGGCGTCGGCGGACATCGACCCGGCGAGCAGGACCACCCGGGTGGCGTCCTCGGCGCCGCCGAGCAACCCGCCCTCCGCGAGCGGACCCAGCAGGGCGCGGATCGACCGCTCGTGCTGGGCGGCGAGCACCTCGGTGGGGGCGAGCAGCGCCGCCTGGCCGCCGGAGTCGACGACCTGCAGCATCGCCCGCAGCGCCACCACCGTCTTGCCGGAGCCGACGTCGCCCTGCAGCAGCCGGTGCATCGGCGTCGGCTCGGCGAGCGCCCGGGCGAGCTCCTCCCCCACCTGCCGCTGCCCCGCGGTCAGGGCGAACGGCAGCGCGGCGTCGAAGGCCGCGACCAGCCCACCCGGGCGGCCGGGTCGGGCGGTGCCCTCGTCGGCCACGGCGGCCAGCCGGCGCTGGACGAGGGCCGTCTGCAGGAGCAGGGCCTCGTCGTAGCGCAGCCGGCGGCGGGCGCTCTCGACGTCGGGCCAGCCGGCGGGCTGGTGGATGGCGCGCAGCGAGCTCGTCAGGTCGCCGAGCTCGTGCCGGGCGAGCAGGTCGGCCGGCACCGGGTCCGGGATCTCCCCCACGGCGTCGAGCACGATCCCCATGGCGGTGGCGAGGTTCCAGGAGCTGAGCTTGTCGACCGCTCGATAGACCGGCAGCAGCCCGTCGAGGCGGGCCTCGCCCTCCTCCCCGATCACCTGGTAGTCCGGGTGCGCGAGCTGCCAGCGGCCGTTGAAGGTGCCGGCCTTGCCGGAGAACACCGCGAGCACCCCGGGCTGCAGGTCCTTGGCGGGCCCCCAGTGGCTGAAGAAGGTCAGGTCGATCTCGGCGGTGCCGTCGGTGATGGTCGCGCGCAGCAGCTTCTTGCGCGGGTTGGAGCGGATCGGCTGCACCGACGCGCGCATCACGCGGGCGACGACGACCAGGTGCTCCCCCTCGACCAGCCGGCTCGTGGACAGGCGTGGCTCGAGGTAGGTGCGGGGGAACCACCCGAGCAGGTCGCCCGCCGTCTCCAGCCCCACCTGCGCCAGCACGGTCGCGGTCTTGTCGCCGAGCAGCGACCGCAAGGGGGTGCTACGCGAGGCGCCCGGCTCGGCGGGTCCGTCGGACCAGCTGACCCCGCCCGCCACCTACTCCACCCCCACGAGCAGGAGGTAGGCCGGAGAACCACCCTCGTGGGCCAAGGCCTCGACCCCCGGGTACTCGGCCTGGACGCGGGCGGCGAGGGTGCGCAGCGCGGCGGCCTCGACGGTGCCGCCCAGCAGCGAGACCAGCTCGCCCCCGGAGGCCAGCAGGTGCGCGACCACGGCCAGCCCGAGCTCGACCGGGTCGTCGCCCGTGGCGACCTCGACGTCCTCGGCCCGCGCCACCAGGGCGGGGCGGCCGCCCTCGCAGGTGGCGTCGCCGGGGTCCGCGGCGCGCCTGGTGACCGAGCCGCTGCGGATGACACCCACCACCTCGCGCAGGCCCGCGGCCGCCTCGGCGAGCGGCGCCTCCCGGTCGAGCACGGCCAGGGCGGCGAGCGCCGCCAGGTCCGAACCGGCGTCCACGGCCTCCGCGCGGCGGCCGTCGCGGCGCAGCTTCTCCGCCAGGGGCTCGACCCCCTCGTGGGATCCGGTGAGCAGCAGCAGGTCACGGTCCGGGTGCTCGGCCGCGGCGGCGAGGGGCTCGGCGGTGAGGACCGCGCCCTCCCCGGCATACAGCTCGCGCAGCGCCTGACCCTCGGCGTGGACCAGGACGACCGGCCCGGTCTCGCGCAGCCGGGCCCCGCGCTGCGCGCTGACCTGCGCGTGCAGGTCGGTGACGGCCAGGTCACCGACGACCCCGACCGCCCCGGCCAGGCGGACCGCCTCCTCGACGTCGTCGACGTGGGCGTGGACGCGCGCCACGTCGCCCGCGGACGCCACCACGACGCTGTCGCCGATCCGGGCGAGGGCACCCCGCAGGTCCCGCAGCTCGTCGGGGGTGCCGCCGTGCAGGACGTGCACGACCTCGTAGCGTGGCCCGGAGCAGTCCGTGGGCAGCTCCTCCCCGTGGGCGACGCCGTAGCCCAGGTCGTCCACGGCCACGCCCCCCGGCGAGCTCGGTCGCCGGGGGGCGTGGCCGTGGACGACCTGCTGCAGCGCGCCCAGGACCGCCACCAGCCCCGAGGCGCCCGCGTCGACCACACCGGCGGTGCGCAGCGGGGTCAGCTGGTCAGGGGTGCGTTGCAGCGCCTCCTCGGCCGCGTGCAGCGCGTCGTCGACGACGGCGGCGACGGTGGCCTGGGCCTGCCGGGCACGGGCCTCGGCGGCCTCCGCGGCGGACCGGGCGACGGTGAGGATGGTGCCCTCGGCGGGGTCGCCCACCGCGGCGTAGGCCAGGTCGGAGGCGCGCCGGAAGGCGCGGGCCAGCACCCCGGCGTCCGCGCCGCCGGACCGGGCGGGTCGTTCCAGGACGTCGAGCAGCCCGCGGACGAGCTGGGAGACGATGACCCCGGAGTTGCCGCGTGCCCCGAGGACCGCCGCCCGGGCGAAGACCGTGAGCTTCTCCTCCTCGCCGACGGACGCGGTCCGGGTGACGGCCGAGTCGAGGGTGAGGAACATGTTGGTGCCGGTGTCGCCGTCGGGCACGGGGTAGACGTTGAGGGCGTCGATGGCCTCGCGCTCCTCGCGCAGGGCGTGCTGGGCCCGCACCGCCCAGCGGCGCAGGGCGTGCCCGTCCAGGACGTCCAGCGGCGCGTTCGGGGGGCGGCGTGGCGACATCGGGCACCTCCGTGGGGGGTCGAGGTCCTCGGAGCCTACGGGAGGAAGGCGACCCCTCGGCAGGGCGCGTCCGGACCGGGCCGGGCGTGCGGACCCGAGGGTACGCGTCGGTGGGCCGCTCCGACGGTTTGGCCCTGAGGTGCGGGTCGGATACGCTAGAGCGGTTGCCCCACCTGCCTGGCGCCTGCCTGCGCCGGACAGCTGCGCCCACCGGCGCGGCCACGGGGCGCGAACCGACTGTCGACGAACGTAGGAGAACTCCCGTGGCTGCCAACTGCGATGTCTGCGGCAAGGGCCCGTCCTTCGGGCACAGCATCTCGCACTCGCACCGTCGCAACAAGCGCACCTGGACCCCCAACATCCAGCGCGTCAAGGCGAAGGTCGGCGAGGCGGGCATGACCCCCAAGCGCCTCAACGTGTGCACCTCCTGCCTGAAGGCCGGCAAGGTCAAGCGCTGACGCACCCACGAACCACCGCGAGAGGGCGGCACCCATGACGGGTGTCGCCTTCTCGCGTCTCCGGTCCCACGAGGGCAGGGACGGCCGCGGGCGCTCGTCGGCCGGCACCCCGCCCCCTGCCCGCCTCGTCGGGGTCGACCTCGCCCGCGGCGTCGCCCTGCTGGGGATCCTGGTCAACCACCTGGTGGGTGGCCTGCCCAGCCAGGTGCTGTGGGACGTCCACGCGGTGCTGTTCGCCGTCCTGGTGGGCGTGGGCGCACAGCTGGCGATCGCCCGGGGCGCCACCGTCCGCGACGGGGGCGTGCGCGTCCTGGTGCTCGCGGTCGTGGGCCTGACCCTGGCCCAGCTGGACACGCGCGCGGCGATCGTCCTGGTGCCCCTCGCCGTGGTGAGCGCCGCCGCGACCTGGGCCGCCCGCGCCCGCTCCGCGGCGGTGCTGGGCGGGGTCGCCACCCTGGCGCTCGCGGGACCGGTCGTGGCGCACCTGGCCCGATGTCCCTTCGCCCCTCGGCCCTGGTCCCCCGACGTGGGCTGGTCCGAGCTCACCGACCCAGGTCGTGCCCTGGTCACGCTGCTGTGCGCCACCAGCTATCCGGCGCTCACCTGGACCACCCTGGGCCTGCTCGGCGTCCTCGCGGCCCGGGCCTGGCTGCGCCCCGGCGCTCCCGCCGACGTCCGCGCGATCCTGGCGGCGGGTATGGCGCTGCTGCTCGTCGGCCGGGTCGGCGGGATCCTCGCGGTGCTCCTGACCGGACGACCCGGGCTGCTCGACGTCGAGGCCGCCGCGGCCCGGCACCACACCCCGCTGCCGGACGTCCCCGAGCGGTTGCTGCTGGTCGGGCCCTACTTGCCCTCCACGCCCAGCATGCTCGTCAGCGCGGGCGCCGCCCTGGTGGTGCTGGCCGCGTGCCTGGCGATCGGCCGCGCCGCGACGTGGGGTGGGTCGCCACCGGTGCGGTCGGTGGCGGCGCTGGGGTCGATGACCCTGTCGGCCTACACCCTGCACGTCCTGCTGCTGCCCGCGACCGAGACGGTCCTGCGGGCCCGTCCCGAGCTGACCGGGTGGCCGACCTATGCCGGGCACGTGGTGGTGCTCGCCGCCGTCCTGGGGGCCTGGCGGGCGTGGCTGCCCTTCCCGCTGTCGGCGGGGCCGCTGGAGTGGGTGACGCGGACGATCAGCCGCCGAAGTGGTCCCAGCCCTGCCCCGACACCGGCGCGCCGTCGAGGGTGACGGCCGGCTCCTCCTCCGCGAAGGGCAGCACCCGGCCGATCACCCACCAGCGGCCGTCCGGGTCGTCCTGGTCGCGCAGCAGCGGCGAGTCGGCGGGGACGGTCGCGACGAGCGAGTGTTCCTCGCCCCCCGTGAGCACCTGCTGCCAGGCGACACCCTCGGGCAGCACCTCGACCAGCGGGGCGACGAAGTCGCGCTGCAGCGCCTCCCCGTCCAGGTCGATGCGCACCCCCGAGGCCCGCGCGATCCGGCCGGCGTCGCGCACCAGCCCGTCGGACAGGTCGATCATCGCCGTGGCCCCGGCCCGGGCCGCCAGGGCACCCGACCCGGGATGGGTGACCGGAGTCCGGTGCACCCCCATCAGGTGGTCCATCGCCCCCGCCCGACGCCACTGCGGCGTCGGCTCGCCGTCGCCGGACCACGGGCCGGCGTGGTCCGGCCGGTAGCCGTGCTCGTACAACCACCACCCGGCCCCGGACTCGCCCAGCGAGCCGTGCACCGCCAGCAGGTCGCCCGGGCGGGCACCGCTGCGGCGCACCGGTTCCCGGCCCTCCAGGTCGCCCAGCGCGGTGATGGTCACCACGATCACGCCCTCCGGCGCGCCCGACAGGTCCCCGCCGACCACGGTGACGTCGTAGGCCGCGGCGGCCCGGGCGATCCCGTGCGCGAAGCCCTCGACCCAGGCCACCTCCAGGTCCCGGTGCGCGGCCAGGGTGACGAGCAGCCCGGTCGGTCGGGCCCCCATCGCGGCGACGTCGGCGACGTTCTGGGTCACCAGCTTGTGGCCCACGTCCTGCGGCGAGGACCAGTCGTCGCGCCAGTCGTGGCCGAGGACCATCGTGTCGGTGGTGGCGACGACGGACCCCGAGGGGGCGGCCACGACGGCGGCGTCGTCCCCGGGACCGAGCAGGATGTCACCCTCCCGGCCGCAGGCCGCGGCATACACCGGGAGGATCCGGGCGAGCAGCTCCTCCTCGGACAGGTCGCGCAGCCACAGCGGGCGCGCCGGGCTCGCGTCGGCCAGGACCGGACCATCTGACATGCGGACCTCCGTGGCGCTCGAGTGAGGTCTGCACGCTACCGTGACGAGGACGCGGCACCGCCCGAGGTCCCGCCCCCGTCGCACGTCGCGGCGGGCACCCTGCACGAGTGGAGGATTCGCATGGTCCAGGCCTACATCCTGATCCAGTCCGAGGTCGGCAAGTCGTCCGCGGTGTCCGAGGCCGTCGGCGCGATCCACGGCGTCGTCAAGGCCGAGGAGGTCACCGGCCCCTACGACGTGATCGCCCGCGTCGAGGCCGACAACGTCAACGAGCTCGGTCAGCTCGTCATCGCCAAGATCCAGGACATCCAGGGGATCACCCGCACCCTCACCTGCACGGTCGTGCACGCCTGAGCACCGTCCCATGGATGCCCGCGTCGACCGGCGCACGATCGTCACGGCCACCGTCTGCGCCCTCGCAGCGGTGGCCGTGACGTTGTGGCTGCTGCACCCGCGCGCCCTGCAGGTGGCGCCGGCCGCGGCCGACGGCTCCGTGGCCTGCGCCCGGGTCGCCGACCGGTGGCCGACCGTCGTGGCCGGCCTGCCTCGGCGCGACGACGTCCAGGGTGGTGCCCGGGCAGCGGCCGCCTGGGGCGATCCCGCCGTGATCGCGCGCTGCGGCGTGCCTGCCCTCGCCCCGACGACCGAGCAGTGCGTCTCCGCCGACGGCGTGGACTGGGTGGTCCGCGACCTGAGCGACGGCCAGCGGCTGACGTCCTACGGCACCGATCCGGCCGTCGAGGTGCTGGTGCCCCGCCGCTACGCCCCGGCACCGCTGCGGGTGGGTGCCTTCGCGCCGGCCGTGCGCACCTTGCCCGGCAACGGGCACCGCTGCCGCTGACGGATCCGGCGCCGGGGGGGACAATGGACCGGTGAACGACAGCGACGGACCCACCCCCTCCACCGAGCAGGCCAAGGGCGGGGAGAGCATGCTCACCGTCCTCGTGGCCCTGGCCGCCAACACCCTCATCGCGATCGCCAAGTCCGTGGTGGCGATGATGACCGGATCGGCCTCCATGGTCGCCGAGGCCGCGCACTCCTGGGCCGACGCGGGCAACGAGGTCTTCCTCGTCCTCGCCGAGCGCAAGTCGGCCCAGCCGCGGGACCGGTCGCACCCGCTCGGCTACGGCCGGGAGGCCTACGTCTGGTCCATGTTCGCGGCCTTCGGGCTGTTCACCGCCGGCGCCGTCGTCTCCATCTGGCACGGGATCACCTCCCTGCAGCACGCGGAGGAGGAGGCGGACTACCTCTGGGCGTACGTCGTGCTCGGGGTGTCCTTCGTCCTCGAGGCCGTCTCCTGGGCCCAGGCCATGCGCCAGACCCGCAAGGAGGCCGGCGAGCGCGGTCTCACCCCCGCCCGCTACATCTGGACGACCCCCAACCCCACGCTGCGGGCCGTCGTCGCCGAGGACACCGCCGCCCTGGTCGGCCTGCTCATCGCGGGGGCCGGGATCCTGCTGCACCAGCTGACGGGCAACCCCGTGTGGGACGCGATCGGCTCCATCCTCGTCGGCCTGCTGCTCGGGGTGGTCGCGGTCTTCCTGATCGGCCGCAACCGCGACTTCCTCACCGGGCAGGCGGTCTCGGTCGAGACCCGCGACCGGGCGCTGCGAACGCTGCTGGAGCACCCCGAGATCGAGCGGGTGACCTACCTGCACCTGGAGTGGGTGGGCCCGGACAAGGTCTTCCTCGTCGCCGCCGTCGACCTCGTCGGCGACCAGAGCGAGCACGACGTCGCCGTGGTCCTGGACCGGCTCGCCACCGAGCTGCGCACCCACGAGATGGTCGAGGAGGCCGTGCTGACGCTCGCGACGCCGGACCGCCCGGCCCTGCTGCCGCACTGAGCCACGCCGCTGACCAGGGGCGTCGACATACGACCTGTTGGCCTGGACGTCGTTCCGTCGTCGGACGCACGACACCCGCGCAGAGGAGGATGCGGACATTCGGCACCCCCACCGGAAGGTCAACCCCCATGCGCACCCGCCTCCTCGCCGGGCTCGGCTCCGCCGCCCTGGCCCTCACCCTCACCGCCGCCCCGGCGTCCGCCGCCGGCCCCGACCACGGCCGGCACCAGGGCCGTGACCAGGGCTACACCTTCGCCGTCATCGGCGACACGCCCTACGGCGCGGCCAAGATCGCCCGCTTCCCCCAGGACGTCGCGAAGATCAACGCGGACAAGGACGTCCGCCTGGTCATCCACGTCGGCGACATCAAGAACGGCTCCACGGTCTGCTCCGACGAGTACTTCCGCTGGGTCAAGGGTCAGTTCGACCGCTTCGAGGACCCGCTCGTCTACACCCCCGGCGACAACGAGTGGACCGACTGCCACCGGGCCAACAACGGCGGCTACGACCCCCTCGAGCGCCTGGCCACCATCCGCAAGACCTTCTTCGGCCAGCCGGGCCTGACCCTGGGCAAGAGCCGGCTGGCCGTCAACGCCCAGACCGGCATCGGCTTCCCCGAGAACGTGCGCTGGCAGCAGGCCGGCGTCGTCTTCGCCATCACCCACGTGGTCGGCTCCAACAACTCGATGGCGCCCTGGACCGGCAAGACCGCTCCCACGCCCGAGCAGGCCGCGGAGGTCGTCGACCGCACCGCAGCCGCCGTCGCCGAGATCCACGCGGCCTATGCCCAGGCCCGGGCCTCCCGCGCCCGAGCCGTCGTGATCTCCATGCAGGCCGACATGTTCGACGGCAGCTACGACGGCTGGAAGCTCACGGAGAACAACTCCTTCGTCCCCGTGATCAAGGCGCTGACCGAGGAGTCCAACTCCTTCCGCGGCGCGAGCTACCTGTTCGACGGCGACTCGCACGTCTACACCGACGACCGCCCGCTCGCGGCCGGCTCGGTGTGGCTGCAGCGCTACGACCTGACCACGCCGGCTCCCAAGCTCCACCGCATCACCGTGGACGGGTCCGACAAGGCCGACGACTACCTCAAGGTGACCGTCAACACCAAGGCGCACCAGGGCGACCAGGACGTCCTGTCCTACGTCCGGGTCCCGCTGGTCTGAGCCGGCGCACCCTGCCCGAGGGCCCGGACCGCGTCGGCGGTCCGGGCCCTCGGCGTTGCCGCCACTCCCCTCGCGCGGCGCCCGCGCCCGGCGAGGCGGACCCGGGTCCGACCAGGCCTGGTCCGGCTCGTCCCGGCCTGGTCCCCCGTGACCCGGCCTGGCTCGGCTCGCTAGGGTCGGCGGATGAGCCTGCCCACCATGGTCATCGGTCAGCGGTATGCCGTGCGCGTGGACACCGGCGCCGACGTGCGGGATGTGGTGGGGCTGCTCGTCGCCGCGGACGCGGACGGGTGGACCCTGCTGCCCGAGGACCGGGGACCGGTCCTGGTGCCGGTCAGCCAGGTGAGCGCCGCCCGGGCCGTCCCGCCGCGCGCCGTGCGCCCCACCTCCTCCCCCGACGACCTGCAGCGCCTCGCGGCCCGGGGCTGGCCCGGCCTGGAGCAGGAACGGCTGGGCGGCTGGCTGCTGCGGTATGCCGGCGGGCACACCCGGCGGGCGAACTCCGCACTGGTGGCGGGTGATCCGGGATGCGACGTGGCGGCCGCGATCGACCTGGCGCAGGAGCGCTACCGCGAGCGGGGGCTCGTCCCGACCTTCCAGGTGACGCCGGACAGCGACTCGTCCGGGCCGGTGGACCGGCTCCTCGACGAGCGAGGCCTGGTCCGGTGCGCGCCCTCGCTGACGCTGGTGACCGACCTGCGGCGGCATGCGGACTCCCCTGTGCCCGCGGCTCTCTCGGTGACCTGGTCGGATCGGCCGGACCCGGACTGGCTGGCCGTGTCCGACCCGGTCCATCCGCAGGCGGCGGCGGTGATGACGGCCTCCCGGGCGCGCTACCTCACGCTGCGGCACGAGGGCGCGCCGGTGGGCCGGGCCCGGGTCGCGCTCGTGGCGGACTGGGGCGGACTGACCGACCTGGTGCTGGTCCCGCACCTGCGGGGGCGCGGGTGGGGGCGGGCGGCGATCCACGAGGCGGCCCGCGAGACCCGGCGCTGCGGCGGACGATTCGGCTACCTGCAGGTGCTGGAGGACAACACCGTCGCCCGCGGGCTCTACACCTCCCTCGGGTGGCAGGTGCACCACCACTACCACTACCGCGAGGCCCCGAGGTCCTGAGGCGGGCGGCGCCCGACACGCACCCGACCGTCCGCCGAGGTGAGGGGCGCGGGCCGTCATACCGTGTCGTCATGGACTGGAGCCCCGCCACCCGCGTCGTCGCCCTCGGCCGCCCGCCGCGCGAACCCGGAGCACCCGTCAACGTGCCCGTGGAGCTGTCCACGACCTTCGTCAAGGGTGGGGAGATCGCCTACTCCCGAGCCGGGAACACCACCTGGACGGCCTTCGAGGAGACCCTGGGCTCCCTCGAAGGAGGCTCGGCGCTCGCCTTCGCCAGCGGTATGGCGGCTGTCGCGGCGGCCCTCGACCTGGCCCCGGTCGCGGGTGTGGTCGCGGTGCCGGACGGGGCCTACAACACCACCTTGTCGCTGCTCGAGTCCTGCCAGCGGTCAGGGCGGCTGGGACAGGTGCGGCGCGTGGACCCGGCCGACACCGGGAGCGTGCGGCGGGCGCTGGACGGGGCCGACCTGGTGTGGCTGGAGTCGCCGACCAATCCCCTCCTCGTGGTCGCCGACCTGGGCGAGATCGCCGCCGCGGCCCGGGCGCAGGACGCGGTGGTGGTGTGCGACAACACCTTCGCTACGCCGATCCTGCAGCGCCCCCTCGACCTCGGGGCCGACGTCGTGGTCCACTCGGCCACGAAGTACCTCGCCGGCCACTCCGACGTGCTGCTGGGCGCCACCGTGAGCCGCGACCCCGCCCTGACCGAGCGACTGCACACCCACCGGACGCTGCACGGCGCCGTGCCCGGGCCGCACGAGACCTGGCTCGCGCTGCGCGGGATGCGCACGCTCGCGCTGCGGGTCGAGCGGGCCCAGGCCTCGGCGCGGGCGCTGGCCGAGCGGCTGGCGGCCCACCCGGCGGTGTCCCGGGTGCGCTACCCGGGGCTCGGCGCCATCGTGTCGATCGAGGTCCGCGGCGGCGCGGACGCCGCCGACCGGCTCGCGGGCGGCACCCGGCTGTGGACCGATGCCACCAGCCTGGGCGGGGTGGAGTCGCTGCTGGAGCGGCGCCGCCGACACGCCAACGAGCCTACCGTCGTGCCGGAGGACCTGGTGCGTCTCTCCGTGGGCATCGAGGACGTCGAGGACCTGTGGCGCGACCTGGAGCAGGCCCTGGACCGACTCGGTTGAGCCGCGCCCGTCCGGGCACGGCAGGCGGGACCAGCCGATCCGGTCGGGTCAGCGCCGCTCGGACTTGCGGGCCCGCGACATCAGCGCGGTCACGACCTCCTGCGGTTCGCGCCCGTCGTGGACGACGGCCGCGACCTGCTCGACGATCGGCATGTCCACCGCCACCGAACGGGCGAGCGCCAGGATCGACTCGGCCGACTCCACGCCCTCGGCGACCTGGCGGGTCTCCGCGACGATCTCGTCCACGGACAGGCCCTGGCCGAGCTTGACCCCGAAGGAGTGGTTGCGGGACAGCGGCGACATGCACGTCGCGATGAGGTCTCCCACGCCCGCGAGCCCGGAGAAGGTCAGCGGGTCGGCCCCGAGCCGGACCCCGAGCCGGGTGGTCTCGGCCAGGCCCCGGGTGATGATCGAGGCCTTGGAGTTGTCACCCAGCCCCAGCCCCTCGGCCATGCCGACCGCGAGGGCCACGACGTTCTTGGTCGCCCCGCCCAGCTCGCAGCCGACGACGTCGGTCTCGGTGTACGGACGGAAGTAGGGCGTCGCGCACAGGTGGGCCACCCGCTCGGCGGTCTCGCGCGAGGCGGAGGCCACGACGCTCGCGGCGGGGTCGTGACGCACGATCTCCTTGGCGAGGTTAGGACCGGTCACGACGGCCACCCGCACGGGGTCGATGGCGCCGACTTCGCTGATGACCTCCGTCATACGCCGGCCGGTGCCGCGCTCGATCCCCTTCATGAGCGAGACATAGGTCGCCTCGCGCGGCAGGGTGCCCGCCCACCCGGCGAGGTTGGCCCGCAGGCTCTGGGACGGCACCGCCAGCACCACGGCCTCGACGCCGGCCACGGCCTCGGCGACGTCGGACGTGGCCGAGATCGCCGCGGAGAGCGGCAGACCCGGCAGGTACTGCGCGTTGGTGTGGCGCTCGCGGATCTCGCCGGTGACCTCGGTGCGCCGGCCCCACATGGTCACCGTGCACCCGGCGTCCGCCAGGACCGTGGAGAAGGCCGTGCCCCAGCTGCCGGTGCCCAGCACGGCCACCCGCGGGCTCACGCGCGACCCCCCGCGACGGCGCCGGGCCCGCGGCCGTCGCCCTGACGGCGCAGGTCGTAGCGCTCGACGGGAGCCGGCTCACCGCGCAGCTCCTCCAGCAGGCGCACGATGTCGGCGACGATCCGGTCGGTGGCCTCACGCACCACCTCACCCGTGACCGGCCGGCCCTGCAGGTCCGTGAGGTCCACCGGCGGGCCGGCGAGCACGGTCACCGTCTTGCGTGGGAACGGCCGCAGCCGGCCAGAATAGGGCGCCATGATCTCCTGCGGTCCCCACTGCGCCACGGGGATCACCGGGCAGCCGGTCTCCAGGGCGATGCGGGCCGCACCGGTCTTGCCGGTCATCGGCCACAGCTGCGGGTCCCGGGTGATGGTCCCCTCCGGGTAGATCGGCACCGTCTTGCCCGCCCGGATCGCTCCCACGGCGGTGCGATAGGCCTCGACGGCGCGACCGGTGTTGCGATAGACGGGGATCTGGCCGGCCAGCGCGGCGAGACGACCGAGGACGGGTGTGCGGAACACCGACTCCTTGGCGAGGAAGAACGGCGGTCGCCCGTTGTCGTAGAGGAAGTGCGCGAGCACCAGGAAGTCCACGTGCGAGAGGTGGTTGGCGCAGACGACGACCCCGCCGGGGCGGTCCAGGTGCTCGGTCCCCCGCCATACCCGCCGGGTCAGGGGCACCACGGCAGTCTTGGCGATCACCACGCACGCCCGATATGCCCACGGCAGCCTGATCCTCGGCGCTCGGCCCACGGTGATCCCTTCGCCCTGCGGTCGGCCGGGAGGATCCCGGACGGCTGACCCGCAGGGGCCATGATCGTGCAGCACCTGCGTCCTGTCGACCTGCGCGACCCGGCGTGGCGCACCTGGGAGGATGGATCCGATGTCCGACTCCTCCGCACCCCAGCCCTTCCCCTGGCGCGTCGTGATCCCCGTCAAGGACACGGTCACGGGCAAGTCCCGTCTCGTGCCCCCGGAGGGCATCTCGCGCAACTTCCTGGCGATGAGCATCGCCCTGGACACCATCAACGCCGCCCGGCACTGCCTGGGCGCCGCTGCCCTGGTGGTGGTGACCGGCGACGAGGCGCTGCAGGCCCACATGGGCTCGTGGGGGGTGCCGGTCCTGCCCGACCCGGGGGGTGATCTGGACGCGGCTCTGCGGGCCGGTGCGTCGTATGCCGTGACGGCGGCCCGCACGGCCGGGCACGAGGCGCCCGGCGTGGCCGCGCTGCTCGGCGACCTGCCGGGGATGCACCCGGACGACCTGCGATCGGTGCTGCTGGCGGCGACGGGGGTGCCGCGCGGCTTCGTGCCCGACCGGGACGGGACGGGAACCGTGCTCCTCACCGCCGCCCCCGGTCTCGCGCTCGCCCCGGCCTTCGGGCCCGGGTCCGCCGGGCGCCACGGGGAGCAGGCGGTCGACCTCACCACCCTGGTCGAGGTTCCCGAGCGGCTGCGGCTGGACGTCGACGTCCGGGCCGACCTGGCGCGGGTCGCGCAGCTCGGGGTGGGGCGGCACACCGCGATGGTCCTCTCCCTCGGCGCCCCGGACTGAGGTCGGCGCGCCGGGGCCTGCTACGTCGCGGGCACCGAGCCGGACCGCGCGGCGCCGCAGCCGTACCGCTCCGGACGCGGACCGCCCGCCGCCTCCGACGGAGACGGCGGGCGATCGGGGCGCGGGCAGGCGCTACTTCTTGGCGTCCTTCTTGCCCGACGCCTTGGGCGTGGCCTTGGCGGCTTTCGTGCCCGTGGTGCCGGGCGCGTCCTTCTTGGGGGCAGCCTTGGTGACCGGGGCCGGGGTCTTGGCCGCGGCGGTCTTCTTGACCGCGGCCTTCTTGACCGCGGCCGAGGCGACCTTGGTGGCGGGGGTGCGGGCGCCCAGCGCGGAGGCGGAGTTGGCGCGAGCCCCGGCGATACCCGACTTCGGGAGCTTCCTGGGGTCGGCGACGACGTCCTTGAACTGCGCGCCCGGGCGGAACTTCGGCACGTTGGTCTTCTTGATGCGGACCGTCTCACCGGTGCGGGGGTTGCGACCGGTCCGAGCGGCGCGCGCGGCCCGCTCGAAGGTGCCGAACCCCGTGATGCCCACGCTGCCGCCGCCGGCGACCTCGCGGATGATGACGTCGACGATGGCCTCGACGGCCTCCGACGCGGCCCTGCGGCTGCCGAGGCGCCCCTCGAGGGCATCGAGCAGATCTGCCTTGTTCACATTCCCTCCACATGTCCGTTGCGTCCGGCAGGCTGCCGGTCGTCACCGCGTCGGTCGAGGGAAGGACCCCTGCGCCCTGCCAAGGCTCGACCTGTCCTCGACGGTAGGTAATCGGCGGGGCCACGTCTACGAATTCGGGAAGTTGGACCACTTGCCCGACAAGGACTTTGGGGGGCGGGGGGAGCCGGTGGGACGAGCCACGGTCGCGTGGCCCCTGGCCTGCGCAGATCCCGTCCGGGCGGGGCCCCCTCTCGACCCTCTGACCGAAAGCACTGCGACACAACATACTTCACTCAGAGTAGTCGAATGAACACGTATAGATGACCGTCCGTCGGGCCGAACGAACGGATGCGCCAGGGGATCTCGGGGCGGCTCCCAGAGGTCGGGTCGAGGCGCCGAAAAATAACTCTCGGCCTCTTGGCGTGTTGCTACGCCGATCGGGTGAGCGTGCTCGGGAGACGGCCCGGTCGACGCGCCTCGAAGGCCGTGATCGCCGCCTCGTGGCGCAGGGTCAGGCCGATGTCGTCCAGCCCCTCCAGGAGCCGCCAGCGGGTGTAGTCGTCGATCTCGAAGGGGGCGACCAGCTCCCCGCAACGGACCTGCCGCTCCTGCAGGTCCACCGTCACCGCGGCGCCCGGGTCGTGCTCCAGCAGCTTCCAGAGCAGCTCGACGTCGGACTGGGCGACGGCCGCCGTCAGCAGGCCCGCCTTGCCGGAGTTCCCCCGGAAGATGTCGGCGAAGCGGGACGAGATCACCACCCGGAAGCCGTGATCCATCAGCGCCCACACCGCGTGCTCGCGCGAGGAGCCGGTGCCGAAGTCGGGGCCGGCCACGAGGATCGTCCCGCCGGCATACGCCGGATCGGCCAGCACGAAGCCCGGGTCCGAGCGCCAGCCCGCGAACAGGCCGTCCTGGAAGCCCGTGCGCGACACCCGCTTGAGGTATTCGGCCGGGATGATCTGGTCGGTGTCGACGTTGCTGCGGCGCAGGGGCACCCCGACTCCGGTGTGGACGACGAACGGCTCCACGGCTCACGCTCCTTCGGTCGAGGTAGGGCGGGCTGGCAGGTCGGCCGGGCCGGCGAGCGTGCCGCGCACGGCGGTGGCGGCGGCGACGGCGGGTGAGACCAGGTGGGTGCGCCCGCCCGGACCCTGCCGCCCCTCGAAGTTGCGGTTGGAGGTGGAGGCGCAGCGCTCCCCCGGCCCGAGGCGGTCCGGATTCATCGCCAGGCACATCGAGCACCCGGGCAGGCGCCACTGCGCCCCGGCAGCGGTGAACACCTCGTGCAGGCCCTCGGACTCGGCCTGCTGCTGCACCCGGGCCGATCCGGGGACGACGAGCATCCGCACCCCGTCGGCGATCTCGCGGCCCCGCAGCACCTCCGCGACCTCCCGCAGGTCCTCGATGCGGCCGTTGGTGCACGACCCGACGAAGACCGCGTCGACAGGGATGTCCTTGAGCGGCATACCTGCTCGCAGACCCATGTAGTCGAGGGCGCGGCGCGCGTCGGCCGCCGCGTCGTCGTCCCCGAGCGCGTCCGGATCCGGCACCTCGGCCGACAGGGGCAGCCCCTGGCCGGGGTTCGTGCCCCAGGTGACGTGCGGGGACAGCGTCGTCGCGTCGATGACGACCTCGCGGTCGAAGGTCGCGTCGTCGTCCGAGCGCAGTCGCGACCAGGCCGCGACGGCGGCGTCCCAGTCCGCACCGGTGGGGGCGTGCGGACGTCCCCGCAGGTAGTCGAAGGTCACCTGGTCCGGGGCGATCATGCCCGCTCGGGCCCCGGCCTCGATCGACATGTTGCAGACCGTCATCCGCGCCTCCATCGACAGCGAGCGGATGGCGGGGCCGCGGTACTCGATCACGTGGCCCTGCCCCCCGCCCGTACCGATCCGGGCGATGACCGCGAGGACCAGGTCCTTGGCCGTGACCCCGGCCGGCAGCTCGCCCTCGACGGTGACCGCCATGGTCCGGAAGGGCCTGAGCGGCAGGGTCTGGGTGGCCAGGACGTGCTCGACCTCGGACGTGCCGATGCCGAGGGCCAGCGCCCCGAAGGCGCCGTGGGTGGAGGTGTGGGAGTCGCCGCAGACGACCGTCATCCCCGGCTGGGTGAGGCCAAGCTGCGGGCCCACGACGTGCACGATCCCCTGCTCGGGGTCACCCATCGGGCGCAACGGGATGCCGAGCTCGGCGCAGTTGCGGCGTAAGGTCTCCACCTGGGTCAGGCTCACCGGGTCGGTGATCGGGCCCGGTGTGGTGGGGACGTTGTGGTCCTCGGTGGCGAGCGTCAGATCCGGGCGGCGCACGGTGCGCCCCGCGAGGCGCAGTCCGTCGAAGGCCTGAGGGCTGGTCACCTCGTGAAGCAGGTGCAGGTCGATGTAGAGCAGGTCGGGCTCGCCGTCGGCGCGGTGCACGACATGGGATTCCCACACCTTCTCGGCAAGGGTGCCGCCGTGGTTCGGGCTGACGCTCACGGTCTCCTCCGATGGGCTGGGCGCGATTGGTCGGGTATGTCGGCGGGCCGCTGGCCCTCTCTGCTGGCAGGCTGTCGCAGGACGGCTACGCAGCGGATTTGCGTCTCAGGCTACGAGACGGCAGTATCATGCTATGGACACCTCTACATCGGGCGTCGGCGTCCTCGACAAGGCCGCCGTCGTGCTCGGAGCCCTCGAGGCGGGACCCGCCACGCTCGCCCAGCTCGTCTCCGCCACGGGGCTGGCCCGGCCCACCGCGCACCGCCTCGCGGTCGCCCTGGAGCACCACCGCCTCGTGGCCCGCGACATGCAGGGCCGCTTCGTTCTCGGACCCCGCCTCGCCGAGCTGTCCAGCGCGGCCGGGGAGGACCGGCTCCTGGCCGCGGCAGGCCCCGTGCTCAACGCCCTGCGCGACCACACCTCCGAGAGCGCGCAGCTGTTCCGGCGCCAGGGCGACCACCGCATCTGCGTCGCCGCCGCCGAGCGCCCGATGGGTCTGCGCGACTCGATCCCGGTCGGCGCCTCCCTGTCCATGCTCGCCGGCTCGGCCGCTCAGGTGCTGCTCGCCTGGGAGGAGCCCGACCGGCTCCACCGTGGCCTGCAGGGCGCGAAGTTCACCGCCACCACCCTGTCCGGGGTGCGGCGCCGGGGCTGGGCCCAGTCGGTGTCCGAGCGCGAGCTCGGCGTGGCCTCGGTGTCCGCCCCCGTGCGAGGTCCCTCCGGCCGGGTCGTCGCCGCCGTGTCGATCTCCGGCGCCATCGAGCGGATCTCCCGCCAGCCCGGCCGGCTCCACGCCGCCACCGTGGTCGCCGGCGCCAACAAGCTCACCGAGATCCTGCGGCGCTCCGCGCCCTGACCCACCCCGCCGAGCCGGACTCGGTGCTGCCGGACGCCCGCGACGGCGCCTCGCCCCGATCGCCGGGGGTGAGGCGCCGCCGCCGGAGGCGGCTCAGAGGATGTGCATCTCCTGGGCCTTGATCCCCAGCTCCTCGCGGAACTTGGGGTGGGCGATGTCGATCAGCGCCCGGCAGCGCTCCTGGTTGGTCTTGCCGCGCAACTGGGCCACGCCGTACTCCGTGACGACGTAGTTGACGTCGTTCTTGGAGGTGGAGACGTGCGCGCCCGGCTTGAGGGTGGGCACGACGCGCGAGATCGTGTCGCCCTTGGCCGTGGACGGGGTGACGATGAAGGACTTGCCGCCCTTGGAGCGGTTGGCCGCGCGCACGAAGTCGCTCTGACCGCCGGTGCCGGAGTAAGGCATCCACCCCATCGACTCCGAGCAGCACTGGCCGACGAAATCGATCTCGACGGTGGCGTTGATGGTGTGCATGTCGTCGATCCCGCCCACGACGTAGGGGTCGTTGGTGAAGTCGACCGGGTGCATCTCCAGGGCGCGGTTGCGATGCATCCACGAGTAGAGCCGCTCCGAGCCGAGCGCGAAGGTGGCGACCGAGCGCCCGGGCAGGAGGTTCTTGAGCCGGTTGGTGACCACGCCGGCCTCCACGAGGGACAGGATCCCGTCCCCGATCATCTCTGTGTGCACGCCCAGGTCCTTACGGTCGGTGAGCTGCATGACCACGGCGTCGGGGATCGCACCGAAGCCGATCTGGATGGTCGCGCCGTCGGGGATCAGGTCGGCGACATACCTGCCGATCGCCTGCTGCACCGGGCCGATCTCGGGCAGCCCCACCGTCGTCAGGGGGCGGTCGTCCTCGACGACGGCGGCCACCTGGTCGACGTGCACGTGGCACTCGCCGTAGGCATAGGGCACGCGCGGGTTGACCTCGAGCACCACGCACCGGGCCTTCTCGATCGCGGCCATGGTGTAGTCCGTGCTGAGGGAGATGGCGAAGTACCCGTGCTCGTCCATCTCCGAGGCCATCGCGAAGACCACGTCGCACGGGAAGAGACCCTGCCGGATCAGCGAGGGCATCTCGGTGAAGTAGTTGGGGCGGTAAGGGATCCAGCCGGCCTGCCCGCCGGGACGGGTGGGTCCGCCGTAGAAGTAGGCGGTGTGCCGCACGTGGTCGACCGTCTCCGGGTCGTAGTAGTCGAAGCTGCGGAAGGGGATGATCTGCTCCACCGCGACGCCGTGGAGCTCGCGGCGCCGCTCGGAGAGGGCCTCCAGCAGCGAGGGCGGCTCACCGACCCCGGTGGGAACCACGATCGTCTCGCCGTCCCGCACGAGACGGACCGCGTCGTGCGCGCTCGTCAGCTTGCGGCGGTAGGTGTCCTGGGCGGTCAGGCTCGTCGTCATCGTCACTCTCCATCGAGGCGGCCGGTGGGTCACCCCATCCTCCCGGCCCGCGGCGGAGCCGACAACGCGACCCCCCTGGTTGCCCGTGTGACCTGACAGACAGCGGCGGTATGCCGGGCGCCCCGCAGCGCCACCAGCAGCGGTCGGCCTGGTCAGGAGCGGCCCGGCCAGGCCGACCGAGGGGGCCTGGCGCCCTCGAGGGTGCTCGTTCAGACGACCGTGTCGCCGGCCTGGCGGGCGTGCCGCAGGCCGAGCAGCAGCATCAGGCGGAGCCGAGGTAGTCCGCGATCGCGGCGAACTTGGCGATGGTGCCCACCGTGGTGAAGGCCTTGGCCTGGTCACCGGTCGTCATCTCCTGGCCGGCGTACTTCTCCGGGTTGGGCTTGATCGCCGGGTCCTCGAGCTGCCTGCCGGAGGGCATGGTGATCCTCTGCGCGGCCAGCTGGTCGTGGACCTGACCCTGGGCGAAGGAGGAGGCGGCCCAGGTGAGCAGGCCACCCCCCACGAGCAGCGGCAGGGCGAGCAGGAGCCCGAGGGAGGAGAGGAGGGTGTCGAGGGTCGTGCGGCGCATGGGGTGCCTCCTTGCGGTGAGAGCCGGTCGACATCGACCGGCCTCTCCACTGCGCCCCCGATCGTTCATGGTTCAACCACTCGGCCGCTTGCTTCGCATCACATCTCCCTGCACAGGCAGGAAGGGCCCCTCCTGCAGGAGGGGCCCTTCCTGATGTTTGTACCCCCGACCGGATTCGAACCGGCGCTACCGCCGTGAGAGGGCGGCGTGCTAGGCCGCTACACAACGGGGGCAAAACTGTTGCGCTCTCACCCTCTCGGGTGTTTCGCAACGAGGAGAAACCTTACTCGAACCAGCGGGCTTCTCCCAAATCGACGCTTTCCACGAGAGAGAACGGTCGATCTTGCTGGGGTACCAGGACTCGAACCTAGACTAACTGAACCAGAATCAGTCGTGCTGCCAATTACACCATACCCCAAGGGAACTGACCCCTTCCTCGACCGCCTGGTGAGGGGCGGTGAAGCGTGGGCGAACCGAGAGAGAACTCTACCGGAGGCGGGCCGCTCCCCCAAATCGTCCCGCTCACGACGAGGAGGCCAGGTAGGAGTACTCAGGCGCCGACACCCGCCGCTGCCTAGGGTCGCGGCCATGAGCGACCTCCCACCCCCGGCCCGGCCCGGGTGCGAACGCCGCGCCCTCCACGTCCTCGCCACCACCTACACCCTGCTCGTCACCGGGTGCTGGGCCCTGTGGATCCGGGACGAGTTCCACCCGGATCCCGACCAGGTAGGCGCCTCCCTCGCCGGCGTACCGCTGCTCCTGGCGACCATGCCGTGGGGCGTGCTGCTCCCCCCGGTGCGCAGCCTCCCAGGCCTGGGCGACGTGCCCGTCTGGGTGCACGCGACCGTCGTCGCCGTCGTCGGGTGGGCGGCCAACCTGGCGGTCCTGCGGTCCCTGGCCTGGGTGGTCAGGCAGGTGCGTGGCCGTCGGGCGAGGTGATGCGGTCGGCGGGATCAGGGGGGACGACGACGCCCCCGCCGCTCGAGGGGGGCGGCGGGGGCGTCGTCGGGCATCCGGCTCAGAGCTGGGACCGCAGACGCCGCAGGCGCGCCAGCGTCGACTCCTTGCCCAGGATCTCCATCGACTCGAACAGCGGCGGCGACACCCGGCGCCCGGTGACCCCGACACGAGCGGGGGCGAAGGCGAACTTCGGCTTGATCCCGAGGTCCTCGCACAGCCGGGCCCGCAGGGCGGCCTGGATCGGGGCGGCGGTGAAGTCGTCCAGGGCCGTGAGCGCCTCGATGGAGGCGTCCAGCACCTGCGGGGCGTCCTCCTTGAGGGCCGCGACGGAGTCCGCGTCATACACCAGCTCGTCGTCGCCCACGAACAGGAAGCCGAGCATCGGTCCCGCCTCGGCAAGGGTCTGCATCCGCTCCTGCACCAGCGGGGTGGCCGCGGTGACCAGGCGCATCTGCTCCTCCGTCGGCTGCCCCGGCAGCTCGCCGCGACGCACCAGGTGCTCGACGATCCGGCCGGCCAGGTCCTCCGGCGAGAGAGCCCGGATGTAGTGGCCGTTGAGCCAGTTGAGCTTGTCCATGTCGAAGATCGGGCCGACGGTGTTGACCTTGGTCCAGTCGAAGCGCTCCACGAACTCCTCGAAGGTGGACACCTCCTGGCCGTCCGCCACCGGGGGGTAGCCCACGAGCTGCAGGAAGTTCAGCAGCGCCTCGGGCAGGTAGCCCTCCTCGCGGAACCAGGTCAGGCGGGCGGCGGGGTTCTTGCGCTTGGAGATCTTGGACTTGTCGGGGTTGCGCAGCAGCGGCATGTGCGCGAACTGCGGCAGCTCCCAGCCGAGCCACTGGTGGAGCAGCACGTGCTTGGGGGTGGAGGAGATCCACTCCTCGCCGCGCACCACGGTGGTGATGCCCATCAGGTGGTCGTCGACCACGACGGCCAGGTGGTAGGTCGGGAAGCCGTCGGCCTTGAGGATCACCTGGTCGTCCGGACGAGGGGCGCTGACCCAGCCGCGGATGACGTCCTGGAAGCGCAGCTCCACGTCGTCGGGGATGAGCATCCGCACGACCGGCTTGTCGGTGAATCCCGGCAGCTGGGCTCGCTCCTCGCGGGTCTTGCCGTGGCACAGCCGGTCGTAGCCGGTGGGCTGCTTGGTCTTCTGCTGCAGCTCGCGCATCGCCGCGAGGCGCTCGGTGGAGCACCAGCAGTAGTACGCGTGCCCGTCGGCGATGAGCTGCTCGACGTAGGGCGTGTAGGTGTCCAGCCGCTCGGACTGGCGGTAGGGGCCGTGCTCGCCGCCCACGTCCGGTCCCTCGTCGTAGGTCAGCCCGAGCCAGGTGAGGGTGTCGAAGATCTGCTGCTCGCTGCCCTCGACGTAGCGCGCCTGGTCGGTGTCCTCGATGCGCAGCACGAACCGGCCGCCCGTCCTGCGGGCCCAGGCGAGGTCGAACAGCGCCATGTAGGCGGTCCCGACGTGCGGGTCACCGGTCGGCGAGGGGGCGACGCGGGTGCGCGCCGGCGTGCGGGAGGCAGGGGTGTGAGCGGCGTCAGTCATGGTGGGGCCAGCCTATCGGCCCTGCCTGACCGGGGCGGCCCGGCGGATCCGGCACGATGGGCGGGTGACTCCCCCACCTCGGCACCTGCTGACCGTGGCCGTCGGTGGCGCGGTCGGAGCAGGGCTGCGCCAGGCTCTGGTGCTGGCCTGGCCGCCACGCGGGTGGGACGCCGTCGTGCCGGCGATCAACGTGGTCGGGGCCTTCGCCCTGGCGGTGCTGCTCACCTGGCTGGCCGGGCTCGGCCCCGACGCCGGTCGGCGCCGCGACGCACGGCTGCTGCTGGGCACCGGCGTGCTAGGGGGCTTCACCACCTACTCCACCCTCGCCGTGGACACGGCGACGCTGCTGCGCAGCGGTCGTGCCGGTATGGCGGCCGGCTACGCCCTGCTCACCGTCGGCCTCGGCGCCGCGGCCTCGCTGATCGGGATCCGCTGCGGTGCAGGGCTGCTCGCGGCCCGGCCGGGGGGACGTCGGGGGACGCCGCCGCCCGACGCCTCGGCGCCCGAGGAGGCACCGTGACCCCTGGCCTCTTCTTCGGCGTCGCCGTCGCCGGTGGCGTGGGCGCGGCGTTGCGGCTGGCCGTCGACACGTGGGTGCGCGACCGGGTGGCCCGCCACGCGGCCCCCGGGTTGGCGGCCTACGGGCCGGGCACCCTGCTGATCAACGTCGCCGGATCGTTCGCCCTCGGTCTGGTCGTCGGCCTCGCGTCTCGCGAGCCGCTCGACCCCGCCTGGCGGCTCGTGCTCGGCACCGGGCTGTGCGGAGGGTTCACGACCTTTTCGACCGCGAGCCTGGACACCGCTCGGCTGGTGCCCGCGGCCGGGCCCGGCCGCGCGGCGTCGCACGCCGCGGCGACGCTGGTGCTGTCGCTCGCGGCGGCGCTGCTCGGCCTGGCGCTCGCCGGCACCTGACGGCCGGACCCGGCCGGGATCAGCGGGAGCGGACGAAGGGATTGCTCAGCGTGCCGATCCCCTCGACCTCGACCTCGACGCGCTGACCCTCCTGGACCTGCCCCACGCCGGCGGGGGTGCCGGTGAGGATGACATCGCCCGGCAGGAGCGTGAAGGTCTGGGAGGCATGGGAGATCAGCCGGGCGACGTCGTGGATCATGTCGCTGGTCCGGCCGTCCTGGACGACCTCGCCATCCAGCCGGGTGACGATCCGCAGGTCGGCGGGGTCGAGCTCGGTCTCGATCCACGGCCCCAGGGGCTTGGACCCGTCGAACCCCTTGGCCCGGGCCCACTGCCCGTCCGACCGCTGCAGGTCACGGGCGGTCACGTCGTTGGCACAGGTGTAGCCGAACACGGTGGCGAGCGCGAGCTCGGGCGGCACGTTGCGCACCATCTTGCCGATGACGACGGCGAGCTCGCCCTCGTAGTGGATGTTGCTGCTCGCGGCCGGCATCGGCACCGGGTCGCCAGGACCGGAGACCGCGGTGTTGGGCACCAAGAACATCAACGGCTCGGCCGGGGCCTCACCACCCATCTCCGCGGCGTGGTCGGCGTAGTTCTTGCCGATGCCGACGACCTTGCTGCGCGGGATCACCGGACTGAGCAGCCGGACCTCCTCGAGCGGGTAGCGGGGACCTGCGAAGGCGAGCTGCTGGTAGATCGGGTCGCCGCCGATCTGGGCGACCACCAGGTCGTCCCCGTCGCGCTCCACGACGCCGTAGGCCGGGTCTTCTCCAAGGGTGAATCTCGCGATACGCACGGTGTCAACCTACCGCCGTGCGCCAGCCCGCCGCTGCTCGGACGGCCTGACGTCCACGTGGCCGCGGGCGCGCAGAAACCGCCTGTTCGGCAACAGCCCGTGTCGATACCACCCGCCCGGCTCAGCCTGGACGGTTCATACCGTGACGACCCCGACCCGGTCGGGCTACGTTGCGATTCCCCCGTCCCTGGATGGACCCCGGAGGTCCGAGCATGCCCAGCTCATCCACCCGCCGATACGCCGCGCCCGCCCCCGTGCGCGCGGTGCCCTCCCCCGAGGGGCCGACCCAGCCTAGCCCCGCGCACCTGGTGCCCCAGTCACCGGCAGACGCCGAGGAGGACGAGCCGATGACCGTCTCCATCCGCGACATCTTCGCGGGAGGCGGTCCGGAACCGGTCGACGACGAACGGGCCGCGGACGCGCCCGCGCACCGCACCGACGAGCAGGAGGCGCGGGCTCGCGGGGACCGCTTCCCGCACGCCGAGCGCTTCGGGCGGCAGGAGGGGCGCCGCGACGAGCGGCGGGCCGAGCACCGCGCCGACCGGCGGGAGGACCCCCGTCCTGGTCCCGAGGACCGCTTCGACCACGACGAGGTGCAGCGGCGCCCCGGCGCCCGCCCGACGCACCGCTCCGGCGGGGAGCACGCGCACGGACACCCGGTCCTGGAGCCCGTCGCCGCCGCGCCGGACCCGGTCCGCGATCCCGAGACCGACCCCGACCTGGCGTGGGAGCGTGCCTGGGGCCGCGACCCCCAGCCCGAGCCCCGACCGCGCCAGGAGACCCGGCGGCGCACCCAGGTCGGCGAGCGCACCGCCCGCGACGGACGCCCCACCCGCGACGGACGCCCCACCCGCGACGGACGCCCCACCCGCGACGCGCGGCCGACCCGCGACGAGCACCCCACCCGCGACGAGCGACCGCAGGACGTCGAGGAGGACGAGGACCTCGACCTCGACCTCGCCGAGCCCACGCTGCGGCTGGAGGAGGACGAGAGCACCCCGCCCCGCAGCGGCTTCCGCGCGCTGCTCTTCGAGCTGAGCGGCGGGCGGATCAACCTCGGCCCCAGCGCCGCCGAGGTCGAGGACCTGGAGCGGGTGCACCGCATCCAGCGCCACCTCGACCGTCCCCTGCACGTCGCGTTCCTGTGCTTCAAGGGCGGTGTCGGCAAGACGTCCACGGCGGCCGGTGTGATGCTCGCCATGGCCAACAACCGCGCCGACGGGGTCGTCGTCACCGACCTCAACCCCGACGCGGGAGACCTGGCCGAGCGGCTCATCGGTGAACGCCTGTCGGGGGTCTACGACTTCGCGAAGTCCTGCCGTCAGGTGCAGCGCCGCGGCGACCTGGGCCGCTGGGTGGTCACCGAGGGCCGCCTCGCGGTGCTGCCCGGGGACGAGGACCCCAGCCCGGAGCGCAGCGTCTCCAGCGAGGACGTGGACGCGGCCGTCGCCACGCTCGAGCGCTACTACACCGTGATCGGGATGGATGCCGGCACCGGCTTCGCCCAGCCGATCATGAGCGGGGTGCTCGCCAACGCCGACGTCGCGGTCGTGTGCGCCAGCCACTCCCTCACGGGTGCCCGCCGCGCCATCGACACCCTGGAGTGGCTCCGCCGCCACGGGCACGAGGACCTCGCGGACAACGCGGTCATCGCCCTCGCGGACAAGGACCGCACCTCCGGCCACCTGTCCAAGGATCGCGTCGTCCGGTGGCTCAGCCGACACACGCGCGGTCTGGTCGTCGTGCCCCACGACCCGCACGTGGCCGACGGACGCCAGGTCACCTTCGGTGCCCTGGCACCGGCCACCCGCCGCGCGTACGAGGAGATCGCGGCGATGGTCACCGACCTGGCGCCCTGACCGAGGCGGGTCCGGCTCAGGTCGAGCGGGACCCTGAGGAGCCTCGGCGGGCGAACCAGCGCCGCCACCAGGCTTTCTCCCGTCGCTCCTGGGCCAGCCGGGCGATCCGGGCGCGCTCCCGCTCGGCGTGCTTCTCGGCCGCTCGCGCCACCAGGCGCCGGTGCTCGCGCCATACGGCCAGGACCTCGTCGACGTCGACCGTCGGTGCGACGGGTGGCATCTGCGGGCCGGTCGCCGGCCGCAGCCGGTCCTGCCGGACCCGGCGGTTGAGGTCCTCGGCGATCTCCCGGACCGCCTCCTCCCGGGTCACGTCCCGCACCGTGTCGTGGATGTCGTGGGCCTCGCGCCGCAGCGCCATCGTCGGGTTCATCGCGCCGGCCAGGTCCAGCTGCTCCCGCTCGATCAGACCGGTGATCCACCAGTCCTCGCGATACGGGCGGTCCAGGCTGGGCAGGGGCTTGCCGGCCCCCTTGAGGTTGTCGAACTCGCCACGCTCCTGGGCCTCGCGGATGCGCTTCTCGGCGAGGGACTCGACATAGCTCGGTGGCGGACGCCACCCGCGGCGAGGTCCTGGGTCTCCAGCGGTCTGCTCGTCGGCCATGGCCTCCATCATGGCGCCGGACCAGGTCCCGGCGGTCCTAAGATCGTCCGGTGATCGTGCTGACCCGCAGCGAGTGGGAGCCGCTCGAGTCCGCCCACCGGGCGCGGGCCTGCGCGGCGACCGCGGCGCACCTGGAGCGCCGGGCACGCGGGCACAAGCACCCGCTGGAGGACTTCCTGTTCGAGTACTACGGCTTTCGCCCCGGCCACCTGGCCCGCTGGCACGTGGGGCCGGGTGTGGCCCTGGAGGGACCGGCCCCGCACGAGGCCTGGCCGTGCTACCGCACCGAGGCGGGCCGCACCTGGCTGGACGTCCAGGCGTATGCCGACAAGCGCGGCGCCGCGGTGCGATTCGTCCGGGACCTCCTCGTAGGCATCCACGGTCGGCCGCCGGCTTTCGGGTGCTTCGGGCTGCACGAGTGGGCGATGGTCTACCGCCTCTCCCCCGACGACGTGCGGCACCGCTCGCTGCCGCTGCGGCTCGGGTCGCGGGGCACCGACGAGGTGGTCGAGGCCCACGAGATCCGGTGCTCGCACTACGACGCCTACCGCTTCTTCACCCCCGACGCGGTCGACCGCAACGCCGTGCGGCCGACGCGCGAGACGATCCAGGCGAACGAGCAGCCCGGCTGCCTGCACGGCGGGGCGATGGATCTCTACCGCTGGGCCTTCAAGCTCGCTCCTGGCATCCCGGGCGACCTGGTGCTCGACTGCTTCGACGTGGCCCGCCAGGCGCGGATCCTTGACATGGCCTCCTCGCCGTACGCCACCGCGTCGCTCGGGGTCCCCGACATCGCCGTGGAGACGCCCGAGGGCAAGGCCGAGCACGTGCGCCGTCAGCGGGCGATCGCCGAGGCGGCGGCGCCGGTGCGGGCGCGGTTGATCGCGGCGTGCGACACCCTGCTCGACGCCGCCCGGTGACGCGGCCCCGCCGCCTCGGCAGGTGGCGGGGCCGCGAGCGCCGGTGTCGCTCCGACGAGCCGGCGTCGCTCAGGCGAGCCGGTGCAGCCAGCCGTGGGTGTCCTCGGCGCGCCCGGTCTGGATGTCGAGGAGCTGGTTGCGGATGGTCATGGTGACCTCGCCGGGCTCGGAGCCGCCGACGACCTCCCCGTCCAGCCAGGACAGCCGGCCGACGGGGGTGACGACCGCGGCGGTGCCGCAGGCGAAGACCTCGGTGATCTCGCCGGAACCGACGCCCTCGCGCCACTCCTCGAGGCTGATGCGCCGCTCCTCGACCTCGTGGCCGAGCTCGCGGGCGACCTCGAGGATGGACGACCGGGTGACGCCCTCGAGGATCGAGCCGCTGAGCTGCGGGGTCATCACGGTGCCGTCGCGCTTGACGAAGAAGAGGTTCATCCCGCCGAGCTCCTCGATGTAGCGGCGCTCCACCGCGTCGAGGAAGACGACCTGGTCGCAGCCCTGGGACTGCGCCTCGAGCTGGGCCGCCAACGACGCGGCGTAGTTGCCGCCGCACTTGGCGGCGCCGGTGCCGCCCGGGGCCGCCCGGGTGTACTGCGGGGTGACCCACAGCGAGACGGGCTTGATCCCGCCGGAGAAGTAGGCGCCCGCCGGGGAGGCGATGACGCAGTAGGTCACGTGGGTGGAGGGGCGGACGCCCAGGCCGGACTCGGTGCCGATCATGAACGGTCGCAGGTAGAGAGAGGACTCGCCGCCGTGCTCAGGCACCCACACCTGGTCGACGTCGACCAGGGCGCGGATGGACTCCAGGAAGTCGGCCTGGGGCAGCTCGGGCAGGCCGAGGCGGTGCGCGGAGCGGGCGAAGCGGGCGGCGTTCTGCTCCGGGCGGAAGGTCCACACCGAGCCGTCGGCGTGCCGGTAGGCCTTCATGCCCTCGAAGATCTCCTGGCCGTAGTGGAACACCGCGGTGGAGGGGTCGAGCGTGAGCGGGCCGTAGGGCACGACCTCGGCGTCGTGCCAGCCGGCGTCGCGCGTCCACGTGGCCAGGACCATGTGGTCGGTGAAGTGCTTGCCGAAGCCGGGGTCGGCGAGCACCTGCTGGCGCTCGGCCTCCGTGGCCGGGGAGGTGGACCGCTCGACCGGGAAGGACAGGGACGACGTTGTCATGGGTGCTCCTGGTGGGAGGTGAGGTTCGCGTCCGAGGCTACCCCTCGGGGGCGAGGGCGACGACGGCCGGTCGCCGCGTCCGGCGCACGCCCGCGGGAGCCGCGCGACCGGCCGCGCCCCGGCGCCCGGCTCACAGCCGGGCGCGGATCGCGGCCCCGATGGCGCTGGTGCGGCGGACCTCGCCGCCGCGGTCGGCCAGGTCCGCCGCCACGGCCTCGGTCACCCGGTGCGCCTGGTCGACGAGCCCGACGTGGTCGAGCAGCAGCGCCGCCGACAGGATCGCCGCCGTGGGGTCGGCGATGCCGCGACCGGCGATGTCCGGGGCCGACCCGTGGACCGGCTCGAACATCGCGGGGTTGGTGCCCGAGGGGTCGATGCCGGCCGACGCGGCCAGCCCGATGCCACCGGACACCGCGGCGGCCAGGTCGGTGAGGATGTCCCCGAACAGGTTGTCGGTGACGATCACGTCGAAGCGGGCCGGGTCGGTGACGAGGAAGATCGTGGCGGCGTCCACGTGCAGGTAGTCCACCGTCACGTCGGGGTGCTCCGCCGCCACCGCCTCCACGGTCCGTCGCCACAGGTGGCCGGCGTGGACGAGGACGTTGTGCTTGTGCACGAGGGTGAGCCGGCGTCGAGGCCGCTCGGCGGCGCGGGTGAAGGCGGCCCGGACCACGCGCTCGACGCCGTGAGCCGTGTTGACGGACACCTCGGTGGCGATCTCGTGCGGGGTCCCGACCCGCAGGGCGCCGCCGTTGCCGACATAGGGCCCCTCGGTGCCCTCGCGCACCACCACCAGGTCGACGCCGTCCGGTGCCACCCGGTCCAGGTCCAGCGGACCCGGGACACCGGGGAACGACCGGGCAGGCCGCAGGTTGACGCCGTGGTCCAGGGCGAACCGCAGCGGCAGCAGGACGCCTCGCTCCAGCACCCCGGACGGCACGGAGGGGTCGCCGATCGCGCCGAGCAGGATGGCGTCGTGGGCGCGCAGCGTGTCCAGGTCGGGGTCGGTGAGCGTCTCACCGGTGGCGTGCCAGCGGCGGGCCCCGAGGTCCTGCTCGGTGGTGGACAGCGTCACCCCGGCGGCGGCGGTGACGGCCTGCAGGACGAGGACGGCCTCGGCGACCACCTCCGGGCCGATGCCGTCACCGGGGACGACCGCGAGGTCCAGCGAGGTCGGCGGGGTGGGCGTGGGCACGGCGGAGTCAGTCCCCCTCGTCGGTGCGGCCCTGCTCGCGCAGGTCCATCGACTCCTGGAGGGCGCGGCGGATGGCGTTCTGGTCGTCGGACATGGCACCAGGATGATCGGTCATCTCTCCTGATGGACCCCGCGTCTCACGTGATGGTCAACGGACGATCTCCCGGTGGCTGCCGTCGGTCCGTCGGGTCCAGCCCCGCGCGTCCAGGTGCTCCAGCAGCGGTATGACGACCCTGCGGGTGGTCCCCAACGTCTGGCGGGCCGCACTGGTGGTGAACGGCTGGGGCAGGGCCGCGAGCGACCGCATCGCCAGCGCCGGGGCCTTGGGCAGCAGCACGATGTCGTCGACCAGGCGGACCACCCGGCCCGCGGCCTCGGCGGCGGCGAGCTCCCGCGCGCCCAGCCCCCACTCGTCGAGCTGCCACCGCTCCGGCGCGGCGAAGGGGTCGGCGCCGAGCTGGGCCTCCAGCGCGCACATCCCGGCCTCGGCGTCCCCCAGGGTCGGAACCAGCCCGGGCCGACCGAGCCGCCCCTCGGAGCTGTCGAGCCCGGCGCCGGTCGCCAGCGCGCGCACCAGGTCCAGGTCGGGCAGGTCCAAATGTCGTCTGGCCTGCTCCAGCGGGAGCCACGGGTCCATGGGGTGCTCCCGTTCGCGGGCGGCCGCCAGGCGACGCAGCTCGGACACCCCGGCGGCCCACCGGTCCTCGTGGACCAGCCAGTCCCCGACGCGCAGGACGCCGGGGAGCTCGCCACGCACCTCGTCCGGGTCGGCGCCGAGCACCGCCAGGTCCTCCGGGCGCATCAGCCCACGTCGACGCACCTCGGTGACGACGTCGACCCCCTCCCGGGCGTCGACCAGCACCTCGGCCCGGCGCCGGGCGGCGCCGCGCCGCTGCAGGGCGGGTGGGTCGGCGTCGAGCACGGTGGCCCCGCCGAGGACCACCTGTCGTCCGGGGTCGCGCAGGATGATCCGGTCACCTGCCTGCAGGGGCAGCTCCTGGGGCAGCCGGAGCCGGGCGAAGCGGTCCCCCAGCGGCCGCACCCGGGCCGCCCAGGCGCCGGCGCCCGCGTGCACCATGACCTCCCCGGGCAGGTCCTCGGCCACGCCCCGCTGCAGCTGGACGTCCAGCTCCCGGGTGAGCCGCCACGCGCCCGGGGTGAGCAGATAGCCGCCTCGGGACACGTCGGCAGCGGCGACCGAGCGCAGGTTGACGGCGACCCGTCCCCGCGCCGGGATCGTGGTGAGGTCCTCGCCGAGCGACTGCAGCCCGCGCACGCGCACCTTGCGACCGCACAGCTCCAGCTCGTCGCCGACCGACAGGGTCCCGGACTCCAGGGTGCCGGTCACCACCGTGCCCGCCCCGGCGACGGTGAACGCGCGGTCCACCCACAGCCGGACCCGGCCGGTCGGGTCCGGTGCGGGAAGCCGCGCCACCAGCCGCTCCAGCGCTGCCCGCAAGGGGTCCAGACCCTCGCCGGAGACCGGAGAGACCGCCACGGCCTCCACCGCGCCGAGGCTGGACCGGGCGATCCGCTCCCGGGCCTCGGCCAGCGCCGCCGTCGGGTCGGCCAGGTCGCTGCGGGTGACCGCGAGCAGGCCGTGCCGCAGCCCGAGGGCGTCCACGGCCTCGAGGTGCTCCTCGCTCTGGCGTCGCCAGCCCTCGTCGGCGGCCACCACCACGAGGACCGCCGGAGCGGGCCCCAGTCCTGCGAGCATGTTGCCGATGAACCGCTGGTGCCCCGGCACGTCCACGAAGGCCAGGCGATCCCCCGACCCCAGCGTCGCCCAGGCGAACCCGAGGTCGATGGTCATCCCCCGGCGGCGCTCCTCGGCCCAGCGGTCGGGCTCCATCCCGGTCAGGGCACGCACCAGCGTGGACTTGCCGTGGTCGACGTGCCCGGCGGTCGCGACGACGTGCCTCATCGGGGGCCGTCCTCGCGCTCGCAGGGGGCGGCCGGCCGGTCGAGGTCGCCGAGCCCGGTCGCGACGTCCCGCACCGCCGCGGCCACCGCCTCGAGCCGGCCGTCGGGCAGGCACCGCACGTCGAGCAGGGTGTGGCCGCTCTCGACCCGGCCGACCACGGGGGTTCGTCCTCGGCGCAGCCGAGCGGCATACGGCTCCGGCAGCCGCAGGGCCCAGCCGGGCAGGTCGAGCCCGGGCGCCGACCCTGCGCCCACGCGACCGGCCGACGGGACGACCTCGGTGCCCGGCAGGTCGACCAGGGCCCGGAGCCGCTCGGCCCGCTCGCGCAGCGTCGTCGGGGCGACGTGCAGGTCCTGGTACGTCGGGGTCTGCGGTGCCTGCAGGGTCGCGGCGAGGGCCGCGAGGGTCAGCTTGTCGGCCCGCAGAGCCCGGTGGAAGGGGTGGCGGCGCAGCCGCTCGACGACCTTCGCGGCGCCGAGGACGATCCCCGCCTGGGGGCCGCCGAGCAGCTTGTCGCCGCTGCAGGTGACCACGGCCGCACCGGCCCGCAGGGCGGTGGTCGCGTCGGGCTCGTCGGGCAGGAGCGGGTCGGGCCGCAGCAGCCCGCTGCCGGTGTCGGCGACGACCGGCAGGCCCAGGGTGGCGAGCTCGCGGACGCTCGCCTCGCTGGTGAAGCCCTCGACGCGGAAGTTGCTGGGGTGCACCTTGAGGATCGCGGCGGTCTGCTCGGTCAGCGCCGCGGCGTAGTCCCCGAGGCGGGTGCGGTTGGTGGTGCCGACCTCGACGAGGCGCACGCCGGTCGACTCGACGAGCTCGGGGATCCGGAAGCCGTCGCCGATCTCGACCATCTCTCCCCGGCTGACCAGGACCTCCCGACCGCCGGCGAGGGCGGCCGCGGCGAGGGCGAGCGCCGCCGCTCCGTTGTTGACCACGAGGGCGTCGCCCGCGTCGGGGACGGCGCGCAGCAGGGCGTCGACCGTGCGCCGCCCGCGCCGGGTGCGGGTGCCGGTCGTCAGGTCGAGCTCCACGTCGGTGCTGCCGGCCGCGGCGGCGACGGCGTCGACCGCATCGGGCGCGAGCCGGGCGCGTCCGAGGTTGGTGTGCAGCACCACCCCCGTGGCGTTGAGCACGCCCGGGGCGGCAGCGCGCTCGGCCAGCAGGGCGGCGGCGGTGCCGGCGACGGCGTCGGGGTCGATCTGCCCGGCCCGGGCCTGGGCCTGGGCGTCGTGCACGGCGGCGAGCACGTGCTCGCGGGTGTGACGTGCGAGCGCCTCGACGAGGGGCGAGGAGGCCAGCAGCGTGTCGGTCCGCGGGATGTGACGCCGGGGATCCTCGGATTCCGCGCTCATGGTCAGACCCTACGACGAGGGAACCGCCCGGTCGTGGATCGCGGTGGGCGATCGACGCAGGGCGGTCGCGGCCGGTCGGCCGCTCCGGGGCGAATGGTCCGAGGGCCTTCGTCCCGGAGCGTGTAATTACAATCTGTCACATTCAGTAACTCTATGCAGTTATCGTGAGGGTCGACCCGACCACCACCCCGCAGAGGACCGCATGCTCCCGACGCCTCCCGACCGTCGCGCCGCCAGCGCGCTCGCCGGCGTCACCGCACTCGCCGTCGCGGCGGGCGGGTGCGCCACGAGCGTGACCGCGGCCACCACGCAGGCCACCGGACCGGACGTCCGGGCCGGGCGCACGGCCGCCGTCTCCGCGCCACCGATCCCCGCCGCCCCGGTCAGCCCCACGCTGACCCCGCCCCCTCCCCTGCCGACGGTGGTGGCGCCGCCGGCCCCGCTGCCCGAGTGGCCCACCCGCGCCCAGGTGGCCACCTGGTCCTGCGACCGGGTGGTGCGCGCCGTCAACGGCGCCGCAGCGCGCTGCCTCGCCGCGGGCGACCCCGCCCTGCAGGCCCAGTCGGTCGACGGCGAGTCCACCGTCGGCCTCACCGACGACGACCAGGTGGTCTACGTCCAGCGCGGCATGAGCTCGCTGGACACCTACCTCGTCGCGATGCACGAGCGCGGGCACCAGGAGCTGCGTCAGCGCTGCTCCACCTGGGCCTGCGGCGACATCCTGGTCCGGCGGATGGGCACCACCCGCTCCGGATGGAACCAAGGACCCTACTTCGACCGCGTCGTCGAGGCGGCCGCCTCCACCTGGGCCCGCTGCCACGGCGCCGACAACGCCCGGTACGGCTACCAGCTCAGCTGCCAAGACCTTGAGCGTGCCTTCGCCGCCGAGACCACGGCCCGGGCGGCGTACGTCAGGGACAAGACCGTCTTCGACACCGCGTGGGCCGACTACCACCGGGCGTACGAGCGATATCGCGACGCCGTGACCAGGGCCGCGAGCTCGCTGCCCTGACCTGCCCAGCTCCATACCGCCGCCGCCGGTCCGGGCTCGTCCCGGCACATCCGGCACGCGACGGACCCGCCCCCGACCCCCGAGGACGAACGTGACCCGCACCCGCACCCGCCTCCTGGCCGCCCTGTCCACGCTCACCGCCGTACCCCTGCTCACCACCCCGGGCGCCGCTCCCGCCGCGGCGAACCCAGCCACCACCTCTGTCGTGGCCCGGCCCGCAGCACCGGCCACGACGCCCCCCACCGCCCGGCGGGTCTACGCGCCCGGAACCTCGATCAGCCAGCTCGACTCCACCCAGGTGCTCGTCGCCGACCGGGTCGCCGGCACCAGGGGCACCTGGGCGCGCTGGTCCTGGAACGGATCTCGCTGGGTCAAGGTCAACGCGCCCGCCGGCGCGGTGTTCGGTCGCGGCGGGGTGGTGCCCGCCGCCGTCCGGCGGCAGGGCACCGGCACCACCCCCGCCGGTGCCTTCACCCTGGTCAGCGCCTTCGGCAAGGGCAACCCGGGGACCAGGATGGCGTACCGCACGGTGACCGCCTGCTCGTGGTGGATCCAGGACCCCCGCGCCCGGGACTACAACCGCTGGCGCCAGTCCTGCGCGGTGCCCCGCGCCACCGCCGCCGGCAGCGAGCGGCTGTCCACCTACGTCGCCTCGGGGCTGTACCGCCAGGCCGTGGTCGTCGGCTACAACTACTGGAACGTCCGCCGCTACGGCTCCGGCTCGGGGGCAGGGATCTTCCTGCACCACGCGCGCCGCTACACCGGCGGCTGCGTGGGGATCGACGACATGGCCGAGCTCACCGCGACCGTGAGGTGGCTGGACCCGGCGCGGCACCCGGTCCTCGTCATCAAGGCCTGACCCCCTGCCGCCACGGCGCCGTCGGCTGTCGACCCGGCTGTCACGGCCCTTCGGCGGCGGCCCGCGACCAGCCCGACGGCACCCGGCCCCGGACCCGCGTCACGGGGGTGACCGGGACCGGAGCCAGGTCTGGCGGAGGCGGACGGGAATCGAACCCGCCTACGACGGATACCGCCGTACAACGGTTTTGAAGACCGCGAGGGCCACCAGGCACCTGTACGCCTCCGGCATCGAGCCTACCCGTGCCGGTCCCCGGGCCGGGGTGTTGTCGCCGGGTGACGAGCAGGAGCCGCCCGATCGGTCCCACCGCCGGCGGCCGAGGCTCGTCCCCGGCGGCGAGGAGCGAGCCGGTGGAGGCGCTGCGCAACCACTGAGTCACCCGCCACGGTCGTTAGATTGACCGTATGACGAGCACCACCCCCGACCCCGCGACCGGCGTCGCCGTGCGCCTCACCCAGACCGCCCACGGCGGGGGGTGCGCCTGCAAGATCCCCCCGGGTGAGCTGGAGGACGTCGTGGCCGGCCTGCGCGGGGTCACCTCGCCGGACCTGGTGGTGGGGTTGGACGACGGGGACGACGCCGCGGTGGTGCGGATCGGCCCGGGTCAGGCCGTGGTGGTGACGACCGACTTCTTCACGCCGGTGGTCGACGACGCCTACGACTGGGGGCGGATCGCGGCCGCCAACGCCCTCTCGGACGTCTACGCCATGGGCGGGCGGCCGGTCGTCGCCGTCAACCTCGTGGGCTGGCCCCGCGACTCGCTCCCCCTCGAGCTGCTGCGCGAGGTCCTCCGCGGTGGTCTCGACATCGCGCGGGAGGCGGGCTGCCCGGTCGGCGGCGGCCACTCCATCGACGACCCGGAGCCGAAGTACGGCCTCGCGGTCACCGGCCTGGTGGACCCGGATCGCCTGCTGCGCAACGACCGGGCCCGGGCCGGGCTGCCCCTCAGCCTGACCAAGCCCATCGGCGTGGGCCTGCTCAACAACCGCCACAAGACCACCGGGGAGGTGTTCCCGCAGGCGATCGCCTCCATGGTGGCGCTCAACGCCGAGGCGGGGCGGGCCGCGGTCGCCGCGGGCGTCGAGGCCGCCACGGACGTCACGGGATTCGGCCTGCTGGGGCACCTGCACAAGATGATGCGGGCGTCCGGGGTCACGGCACGACTGTCCGCGGCCGACGTGCCGGTGCTGGAGGGGGCGCGCGAGGCGCTGCGCGACGGCTACGTCAGCGGCGGCACCAGGCGCAACCTGGACTGGGTGCGTCCGTCCCTGGACGCCACGGTCGACGAGGACACCCTGCTCCTGCTCGCCGACGCCCAGACCTCGGGCGGCCTGCTGGTGGTCGGCGAGGTCCCGGGCGCACCGGTGATCGGGGAGGTGGTCCCCGCGGTCGACGGGGTGACCGTGCAGGTGCGCTGACGGGCGGCGGCTCGCCGCAGCCGGGCCTCCTGCTGCCGGGTCATCCTGCCGCCGGCGTGGGTCAGGTGCGCTCGGCCAGCCAGGCCACCAGCGCCTTGTCGAACTCCGGACCGTTGTCGAAACCGAGCGGGGCATAGACGCCGCCGTGACCGGAGGACGTGGCCCGGCGGGTGGCCTCCAGGGCCGCTGCCAGCCCCTTGCGGTCGACGGCGAACGCGAACGCCGCGTAGGCCACGGCGTAGGCGTCCCGCACCGCGGGGTCGTCCCCTGTCCAGAAGTCCACGTCGTCGGCCGCCTTGATCCGGGCGGGGAAGGCGTCCGCGGCGTCGGTGAGGATCCCCTCCTCGAGGTCCGCGTCCCCGTCCAGCTCGGCCCACTGGCTCATGCCCTCGACCGTCCAGCGGGCCGTCGGGTCGGATGCTCCCCACAGCCGCGCCAGCAGGGCGTGGACGGACTCGTGCCGGATCGTCGCCTGGGCCTCGTCGTCGTCCTCGGCGAACACGTCGGCCGGCACGAGGATGCGGCTGGCCGAGACCTGCCCGTCGCCCAGCGGCTGGTGGAGCTGGTCGCGGGCCAGCAGCGGCACCGTCGCCGCCCCGAAGTCGGCCTGGGGCGTGGTGCGCACCCCGCCGAGATAGTCCATGAACCGGCCGTGCTCGCCGTCGACGATCCCCACGAGCAGCCCCTCCCCCGCCGGGAGCCGCACCCCGCCCTCCCGCAGCAGCTGGGTGGTCCGCAGCACCCCGGGCTCCAGGGCATGCAGGGCCGTGCGGCAGCGGGCGGCGGACCAGGCGGCCGGCGTGAGCAGCCCCATGCCCCGCCCGGCGGTGTAGCGCACCGGTCCCTCGTCCCACAGCTGCGGATAGGCCCCGAGATATCTCTGCCGGCTGCGCGGGTCCTCGTCCCGCACCCCCGTCCACGCACCGAGGACGGTGTCGCTGCCGTGCCGCACGAGGGGCGCGGCATACCACTCCTCGGACAGGGCCCCGTCCAGTCCCTTGACCTGGTGCAGGTAGGCGAAGACCCAGGGCTTCCCCGGCGCCGGTGGCTCCTCGCCGTCCACGCCCGACACCGGCACCACCCCGTGCATCGTCATCGGGACGCTGCGGACGGCGTCGAACCACCGCCCGGCCACCGGCTGGGCCGCCGGGGCGAAGGAGCGCAGCAGCAGCGCCCGGTCCGCGGTGCGCAGCGCCGCGGAGATCTGCTTGGAGAGGGCCACCGCGGCGTCGGTGCCCTCGAGCCCGGCACCCGTCGTCTCCGCCGGCGCCCCGAAGCTGCCGAAGGTGCCCCCTGCTCCTGTCGAGGCGGGGGCGCCCGGCCCGCGCTGGGAGCATCCGGCCAGGGCGCCGACGCCGGCGAGCACGAGCAGGCTGCGGCGTCCGATCGGCCGTGACGAGGACATGGACGCCACTCTAGGCCGCAGGCAGACCGACGGCCCCGCACCTGGTGAGACAGGTCGGGGCCGTCGGACGATGCGCTGCGCGCGGCAGCGGTATGCCGGGGATCAGGCGCGCGGCATGACCTTGCGCGGCGCCTTGGTGATCAGCGGGATCACGGCGCCGACGAGGGCGACGACGCCGAGCGTGGTGTAGGCCAGCGTGTAGTTCTTGCCGTCCCCGATGAGCTGGGCGGCGAGCAGCGGACCGACGACGCCGCCGATGGACCAGGCGACCAGCATCAGGCCGTAGATCCCACCGGCGTTCTTGGTGCCGAAGAACCTCCCGGCGGTGGACGGCAGGGTGCCGAAGGCCCCGCCGTAGCAGGTGTAGACGATCGCCGCCAGGATCGCGAAGGTGACGGCGCTCGTGGCGTGCGGCAGCGCGACGAGGGCCAGCCCCTCCAGGACGAGGATCCCGATGAAGGCCGGCATCTTGCCGATCTTGTCCGAGACGGCGGCCCACAGGATCCGGCCGGCGCCGTTGAACAGGCCCATCGTGCCCACGAGGGCGGCGGCGCCGGCCTTGCTGAAGCCCGCGATGTCGGTGGCGCTCGCGGCGGCCACCGAGATCAGCGAGATGCCCGCGATGACGGCCAGGGTGAGGATGGCGGTCAGGAGATACCACTGCGGGGTGCGCAGCGCCTCGGCCTGCGTGAACTGGGTGACCTGGTCGGTGCTGGCCTGCGGGAGGCCGACCGAGCGGGCCGGGGTGCCCACCGGCGACCAGCCCTGCGGCGGGTTGCGGAACATCGCGGCGCCGATCAGCCCGGCGACGAGGTAGGCCAGGCCGAGCCACAGGAAGGGCGCGGTCGGGTGGGCCGGGTCCTTCTCGATCAGCGCGGTGGCGAGCGGCGCGGTGATCACGGCGCCGAAGCCGAAGCCGCCGACCGCGATGCCGGTGATCAGGCCGGCCTTGTCCGGGAACCACTTCTGCAGCATGGCGATCGGCACGATGTAGGCCATGCCGAGGCCGAAGCCGCCGATCACGCCATACCCGAGGACCAGCAGCCACAGCTGGCCGCCGTCGCGGGCGAAGGAGCTGAGCATGATGCCGAGGCCGTAGAGCACGACACCGACGAGGGCGACGGTGCGCGGCCCCCGCTTGTCCTGCAGCCGACCGCCGAGGAAGGACGCGACGAAGATCATCGCGACCGCGGTCTCGAAGGGGATCGCCGCCTCGGTCTTGGACAGGTGCAGCGCCGAGGCCGGTGCCTGCAGCGCCTTGCCGAAGACGCTCCAGGCGTAGACCGCGCCGAGCGCGAGCTGCACGAGGACGGCGCCGACGAGCAGCAGCCAGCGGTTCGGCACCCGGTCGTGGGCGAGCGCCGGAGCCCCGGCTGCGGTGGACGAGCTCATCGGAGGGCTCCTTGTCGGTCGGCCGCGTCGCTGCGGGCGCGACGGTCAGCTGGGTGGGATCGGGCGGGACAGGCCGGAGCGTATGCCGGACGGTCGCGGCCCGGCACACCGCCCCCTCAGCCCAAGGTCCGCAGACCGCGGTCGAGGCGCTCGCGCTGCGGGACGACGGTGTACCTGGGGTCCTTGGCCGACGCGATGCCCGCCTCGAACACCGCGAACCGGGTGCAGACCGAGCCGGCCGCGAGCGCGAGCCCGGCGGCGACGGAGACCGCCTTGCTGCGCCGGGCGCCCAGGACGGTCAGGGCCGCACCGGTGAGGGTGAGGGCCTTGCTCGCGTCGTACCACCACCGGGGTCGCCCCTCGTGCAGGGTCTGCGCGGACAGGCCCATCGAGTGCTCCATGAGCCGCGCCGAGGCGATCTCCCACAGAGCGCCCCCGACGGCGAGCCGCCGTGCGGGCCAGGTCTGCTCGTGCGGTGCCGCGATCATCGCCAGACCCGCGGCGGAGGCTCCCGCGGATCCGGCGAAGACCATCGGCAGCTCCTTGTAGGCCGCGTGCCAGCCGGGGGTGGAGGTGTTGCCGAGGAGCACCGCGGTGTAGGCCGCCAGCGGCGGGGACAGGAACGCCGCGGCCAGACCTGCCGGACGCCCGAGCCAGGTCACCAGCCGCCCGAGGGGCGCGATCGCCTCCGGGGCGCGCGGGGTCAGCACCTCGGCGAGCTCCGCCGCGGCCGCGAGGCCCGCGCAGGGTCCGTAGCCCGCGAGGATCCACGAGCCCACGCTCATCGGGGACGTCAGCTTGACGACGCGCATCATGTTGAGGAAGCGCTCAGGGCGGCCCAGGTCGTGGATGAGCAGATAGGTGGCGGCGCCGATGGACACGAGCGCGGTGACCCGACCCTGACGGCGCAGCCCCGGCAGGCCGGTCAGGTCGGCCCCGGCGGCCAGCAGGGACGACCCGGCCGCCAGGCCCCCGACGAAGAGGTACTCCGCGATGTCGTGGCTCCACGGCGCCGGCTTGACGATCGGGCGGTCGTAGTAGGACGTGAACTCGGCGTCCCCGACCATGGTCTGCTCGCCGCGCTCGCCGTTCCCGGCGAACCGGCGGAAGCCGAACACCCCCGAGCCGCCACCTGGGCCACCGCGCTCGCGACGGCGCTTGCGGGGCCCGCGCGCCTCGTCGGGCCACAGGCCCTCGCGGCTCTCCTGATGGGCGATGGTGGTCATCGACGGCCTCCGAGGAAGGACAGGGCGACCCCGACCAGCAAGGTCAGTCCGCCGACGCCGCCCTTGCGGAAGATGTCGGCGAGGTCGCGGGTGGTGACGACCGGGTCCGGCGGCAGTCCGTAGACCTCCGGCTCGTCGAGGAGCAGGAACATCGCGCCGGTGCCCCCGACCCCGTCGTGCGGGTCGTCGCCGTACATCCGGGCCGAGGTGTAACCCTGCTCGTGCAGCTGCGCCACGCGGGCCCTGCCCCGCTCGCGCAGCTCGGCGACGTCCCCGAACTGGATCGACTCGGTCGGGCAGGCCTTGGCGCACGCGGGGGTCTGGTCGGCCTTGAGCCGGTCGTAGCACAGCGTGCACTTCTGGGCGATCCCCGCGTTGGTGACGGTGCCCTTGTCACCCCCACGACGCTCGATCACGCCGAAGGGGCAGCCGGCCACGCAGTAGCCGCACCCGTTGCACACGTCGTCCTGCACCACGACGGTGCCGAACTCGGTGCGGAACAGCGCGCCGGTCGGGCACACGTCCAGGCACCCGGCGTGGGTGCAGTGCTTGCACACGTCCGAGCTCATCAGCCACCGGAAGTCGGGCTGCACGGCCTCCTCGGCGGGCGCGTCCGGGCAAGGGGCGTCCGCGGCGGTCGCGTCCTCTCCCGGCGGCGCGTCCTGCGGCCGCAGGCCCGGCATGCCGAGGTCGACGGGCTGGCGGGACAGGACGGCGTCGTCCGCCCGGCCCGGCTGCTCGATGAACTTCACGTGCCGCCAGGTGCTGGCCCCGAGCGACCGGGAGTTGTCGAATGACGAGCCCAGCAGGGACAACCCGTCCTCCGGGACGTGGTTCCACTCCTTGCAGGCGACCTCGCAGGCCTTGCAGCCGATGCACACCGAGGTGTCCGTGAGGAAGCCCTTGCGCTCGGGGGCGTCCACCCAGCCGGCGTCGGGCGCCGGGTCCAGGGGTCCGAAGAGGGAGTTGGGCATCAGGCATCACCCTTCGTTGCGTCGTCGCCGGCCTCGCTCGCACCCTTGACGTCCGCGCCTGCGTCGTCACGCTCCTTGACGTCGGCCTCGCGCCGCTGCTGGACGTCGTCGGCATCGGCGCCGGAGCGCAGGTCGTTGCCGGTCGCGGCGGTCACGCCCGCCCGACGGCGGTAGTCATCGACCAGCTCGACGAGCCCGGGACCGCGCGGTCGACGACCCTCGCGGATGTCGCAGGCCCCGACCTTGGACTCCTGGATCAGGACGTTGGGGTCCAGGGCGACCCCCATCAGGTCGTTCACCGAGTCGCCGTCGACGACGGCTCCCCCGCCGCCCTGGGCCCAGTGGTAGGGCAACCCGATCTGGTGGAAGACCTTGCCCGCCACCAGCAACGGCTTCATCCGCTCGGTGACCAGGACCCGCGCCTCGATGGCCGACCGCGGCGACACGATGGTCGCCCAGCCGCCGTTGACCAGCCCACGCTCGGCCGCGAGCTGCGGGGAGACCTCGCAGAACATCTCCGGCTGCAGCTCGGCGAGGTAGGGCAGCCACCGGCTCATCCCGCCCGCCGTGTGGTGCTCGGTCAGGCGATAGGTCGTGAACACGTAGGGATAGACCTCCGGGTGCTCGCTCGCGTGGTCGTCCTCGGGCGGGTGGCCCTGCGACGGCGCGGTGAGGTTGTCCGCGCGCTCGTAGACCTTGCGGGTGGGGCTCGCCTGCTGGGTGTAGAGGGGATTGCGGACGCGCCCCTCCTGCGGCTCGTAGTGGCTGGGCAGCGGCCCGTCGAGCAGCCCCTTGGGGGCGAACAGCCAGCCCTTGCCGTCGGCCTGCATGATGAAGGGGTCGTCACCCGCGATCGCGTCGGGACCCGTCGCCCCCTCCGGCGGGCGGTATGACGGCGCGCGGTCGGCCGGGAAGTCCGGGACGTCGGGTCCGGCCCACCGGCCCGCGGCCTCGTCCCACCACAGGTGCTTCTTGCGCTCCGACCAGGGCTTGCCGTCGGGGTCGGCGGAGGCGCGGTTGTAGAGGATCCGCCGGTTCGCAGGCCAGCACCAGCCCCACTCCAGGGCGGTCTCGTCCTGCTCCTCCTTGGGCTTGCGGCGGGCGGCCTGGTTGACGCCGTCCTTGTAGACACCGGTGTAGATCCAGCACCCGCCGCTCGTGGACCCGTCGGCCCTCATCTCGGTGAACAGCGACAGCGGCCGACCGGCCTGGTCCCCGGTCAGGTGACGACCGTTGATCTCCTGCAGCACGGCCTCCGCCTGGACGTCCCCGTGCTCGTCGAGCGGGTAGTCCCAGGTCAGGTCCAGCAGCGGCCGGTCGCGCTCGTCGGTGGAGCCGGCGAGCCGCTCCCGCAGCCGCACACCCAGCTCGTGGAAGAAGTCGAGCTCGCTGCGGGCATCTCCCGGCGGACGGACCGCCTGCTCGCGCCACTGCACCATGCGCTGGGTCTGGGTGAAGGTGCCGGCCTTCTCCAGGTGCGAGGCGGCGGGCAGGAAGAACACCTCGGTGTCGATGTCCTCGGGCCGGCGCTCCCCCGTCTCGATCTCGGGCGAGTCCTTCCAGAAGGTCGCCGACTCGATGAGGCGCAGGTCGCGGACGACGAGCCACTTGAGGTGGGCCAGTCCGTCCCGCTGCAGCCTGCCGTGCGCCGACGCGACGGCGGGGTTCTGCCCGAGCAGGAAGTAGCCCTCGACCTTGCCGTCGATCATGTCCATCGTCGTGCGGTAGGTCCCGTGGTCACCGGTCAGCCGCGGCAGGTAGTCGAACGCCCAGTCGTTGTCCTGGGTGGCGGCGTCGCCCCACCAGGCCTTGAGCAGGCTCACGGCATAGGTGTCCGCCTTGGTCCAGAAACCCTTCTGGTCCTTGCTGGAGATGGTCCCGAGGTAGTCCTGGAAGGTGTCGTGCACCCCCGCCTTGGGCATCGGCAGGTAGCCCGGCAGCAGGTTGAACAGCGTCGGGATGTCGGTCGACCCCTGGATCGAGGCGTGCCCGCGCAGCGCCATGACGCCGCCGCCGGGCCGGCCCACGTTGCCCAGCAGCAGCTGGATGATGCAGGCGGTGCGGATGTACTGCGCGCCCACCGAGTGCTGGGTCCAGCCGACCGCGTAGCAGAAGGCCGTCGTGCGCTCGCGACCGGAGTTGCTGGTCATCGCCTCGGCGACGTAGGCGAGGTCCTCGCGGGAGACCCCGCAGACCTCCTCGACCAGCTCCGGCGTGTAGCGCGCGAAGTGCCGCTTGAGGACCTGCAGCACGCAGCGCGGGTCCTGCATCGAGTCGTCCCGACGGACCCGGTGGGCGCCGGGCAGCGTCGGGCCGCCCGAGCCGTGCTCGTCACCGGCGGCGCGCTCGTGCTTGGACGCGTGCGACTCCTCCTGGCCGTCAGTGCTGCCGTCGTCGTCCTGGTCGTCGTCCTGGTCTGCGCCGGAGCCTTCGCCCGCGTCGGCGTACATCCAGCTCTCGGAGTCGTAGGTCGCCGTCTGCGGGTCGTAACCGGAGAATACGCCGTCGAGCTCGTCGACGTCCTGGAAGTCCTCGCGCAGGATCACCGGACCGTTGGTGTAGGCCCGGACGTACTCCTCGAAGTACAGGTTCTTGGACAGGATGTGGTTGACGATCGCGCCGAGGAAGACGATGTCGCTGCCCGCGCGGATGCCCACGTGGCGGTGGGCGTGCGCGGACGTGCGGCTGAAGCGCGGGTCGACGTGGATGACCTTGGCACCGCGCCGCTTGGCCTCCACGACGTACTGGAAGGCGACCGGGTGGGCCTCGGCCATGTTGGAACCCTGGATGACGATGCAGTCAGAGTTGGCGAGGTCCTGCACGAAGTTCGTGGCGCCGCCACGACCGAACGAGGCTCCCAGACTGGGAACCGTGGCGGAGTGTCAAATACGCGCCTGGTTCTCGATCTGGATCGCGCCCATCGCCGTGAAGAGCTTCTTGATGAGGTAGTTCTCCTCGTTGTCGAGGGCGGCCCCTCCCAGGCTCGCGATCCCCATCGTGCGGCGCAGCGGACGACCGTGCTCGTCGTGGTCCTGCCAGGTGCGTCGGCGGGTGTCCAGGACGCGGTCGACGATCATGTCCATCGCCCGCTCGCGCTCCATCGGCTCCCACTCGGTGCCGCCCGGCCGGCGGTAGAGCACCTGGGTCTGCCGGTTGGGGGCGTTGACGAGCTGCTCGGTGGCCGACCCTTTGGGGCACAGCCTGCCCCGCGAGATCGGGGAGTCCGGGTTGCCCTCGACGTGGACGATCCGGCCGTCCTTGACGTAGGCCTTCTGCGCGCAACCGACCGCGCAGTAGGGGCACACGCTGTGGGCCACCGAGTCGGCGGTGACGGTGCGGGGCTGCAGCGCGGCGGTCCTGGGGGACCGGGCGGCCCGCCCGCGTCCTAGCGGGTCGCCACCGGTCAGCTGGCGCACGACCGGCCACGACAGGAGCGTCTTCTTGGCGTCCATCGGTTCTCCTTCGACGCAGGTCACCCTACGCGACCGGACCCGGAGCAGGTCGCTTGGCAGGACTCGCTCCCGCGGCGCGTCGCTCATGTCCCCGTGACGGCCGCGACGAAGGCGAACGCCTGGCCCTCGAGGTCGGCCCTCGCCGACCCTGCCGACGCCAGGGCGACCAGGGCTGCGCCCTCGCCGCGCCAGGACCTCGTGATCAGCAGGCGCGACCCCGGGCCCACCGCCTCGACCCGGTAGGTCGTGGTCGTCGCGAGGCGGCCGCCACGGCGCCAGGTGAAACCCACGCCCTCCTGCCACTCGATGATCTCGTGCACGTCGGGCGCCCTGCCGTAGCGGATGACCTGCAGGTGCGCGCCGACCCCCGTGGCCCGGTCGACCGGACGTACCGCCATGACCGTGGGCAGGACCGTGCCCCATCGGGCGAAGTCACCGACCGTGGCCCAGAGCTGCTTGGTGCTGGCGGAGGACTCGCAGGTCGCCGTGATGTCCACGAGGACGACGCTAGCGCGCCGCGCCGACAGGCCCCTGGGACCCGGGGGGTCTACGCGAGCCCTCGGCGCCGAGGCCCGTCGACCCGGGGCGGTCGACCCGAGATCTGCGATGCTGGGCTCGTGACGCGCGGGACCCGGATGTTCGTGGCCGTCGTGCCGCCGCCGGAGGTGCTGGCCGAGGTCGAGACCTTCCTCGAGCCCCGGGTGGACGCCGACCCGGACCTGCGCTGGGCGCGGCCCGAGCAGCGGCACCTCACGCTGGCCTTCCTGCCCGCGGTGGGCCCGGGGTCGCTGGAGCACCTGGAGGAGCGGCTCGACGAGGTCGCCCTGACCACCGAGCCGTTCGACCTGACCCTGCGGGCGGGCGGAGCGTTCCCGGGCACCGCGGACGCCCGGATCCTCTGGCTGGGCGTGGACGACCCCCTGGACGGGCTGGCCCCCTTGGCCCGGCGGGTCCGGGGCGCCGCCAACGCCGCCGGCACCCAGGTCCACGGCGGTCCCTTCCGGGCTCACCTCACGCTCGCCCGGCTGGGCCGGCCCAAGGACGTGCGCCGATGGCTCGAGGTCCTGGACACCTTCGTCTCGACGACGTGGACCGTGACCGACGTGACGCTCGTGGAGTCGCACCTGGGACAGGGACCGGGCGGGCGCCCGAGGTATGCCGAGCGCGGGACCTTCCCGCTGCGGTGAAGGACACGCCCACCGGATCCCGCTCCCGGTCCGGCGGGCGGCACCGGTCCAGCCGCACCGGTGCCGTCCGGTCACCGCACCGGCGACCCTCGTCGCTACGCACGGCGCACGACTCCGCGCGGCCAGAGCCGGGCACCACCCGAACGGTCTGTCCACAGGGACCGCCACGAGCCAGACCGGCGCGGAGTGGATAGGGTGCACCTGCATCGTCGTCGTCGAGGAGGGCCCATGCGCCTGCGTCCCGCTCTGTTCCTGGCTCTCGTGCCCGCCCTGGCGGCCGGGGTGTCCGTCCCGGCCGCCGCGGCCGAGGATCCGGCGCCCGCCTGCCCCTGGGTCGGGTCCAGCGCCCCCGCCGCCGAGCGCGCCGCGCAGCTGCTCGCCGCCATGACGCAGGACGACAAGCTGCAGATGGTCCACGGGTCCGCCGGCACCCTGCAGCCCTACGGCCCGACCTACGCCGGTCAGGTCAAGGCCAACCCCCGCCTGTGCATCCCCGCCCTGAGCCCCACCGACGGGCCGGCCGGGGTGGGCAACGGCAAGACCGGCGTCACCCAGCTGCCGGCACCCATCGCCCTCGGCGCGACCTGGGACCGGGCGCTGGCCAGGCGGTACGGCGAGGTCATCGGTGCCGAGACCGTGGGCAAGGGCGCCAACTACGCCCTGGGGCCGGGCCTGGACATCGCCCGCGACCCCCGTGCCGGCCGCCACTTCGAGGACCTCGGCGAGGACCCCGACCTGATCGCCCAGCTCGCCCTCCAGGAGTCCCAGGGGATCCAGTCCCAGGGCTCGCTGTCCGTGGCCAAGCACCTGGCGGCCTACACCCAGGAGACCGGCCGCAACACCGCCCAGGGCGACGCCAAGGTCGACGAGCGGACCTTGCAGGAGCTCTACCTCGCGCCCTACGAGCCGCTGGTGGCCGGCGGCGTGGACTCGGTCATGTGCTCCTACAACAAGGTCAACGGCGTCCACGCCTGCAACGACACCTACACGATGACGCAGGTCCTCAAGGGCCAGCTCGGCTTCCGCGGCTTCACCATCAGCGACTGGTTCGGGATGCACGCGTCCACGGCCTCGGCGAACGCCGGACTCGACCTGCAGATGCCCGACACCTGCTACTACGACAAGCGCCTGCGCGCGGCGATCAACGACAAGCTGGTGCCCCAGGCACGGCTGGACGACATGGTCCGGCGGATCACCACGCAGATGTTCGAGCGCGGGCTGTTCGACCGCAAGGTCTCCGGCACCCCCGAGACCAGGGTGACCAACGACAAGAACGCCCAGGTCGCCCAGGACGTCGCGGCGTCCGGCATGGTCCTGATGCGCAACACCGACGGCCTGCTGCCGCTGGACCCCGCCCGCACCCGGAGCATGGCCGTGATCGGCTCCGCGGCCGGTCGCAACACCCTCGGCTCCGGTGGGGGCTCGGCCCACGTGGTGGCCGACAAGGTGTCCACCCCCCTGGAGGCGCTCGCCGCCGAGGCCGCGCACAACGGCACCACCTTCACGTCCTACACCGGGGCGCTGCCGGGGGCCGCCGCGGACAAGGCACGGGCCGCCGACGTGGCCGTGGTCGTGGTCAGCAAGCTGATGTCGGAGTCCAAGGACGAGGGCGACCTGCTGCTCTCCGCCACCGACCGGGCGATCCTGGACGCGGTCACCAAGGCCAACCCCAACACCGTCGTCGTGGTCAACACCGGTGCGCCGGTCGACCTCTCGTCGGCCGCGAAGGCGCGGGCGGTGCTCGCAGCCTGGTATCCCGGGCAGTCCTTCGGCGTGACCCTGGCCGACGTGCTCTACGGCCGTACCAACCCCTCCGGCCGGCTGCCCGTCACCTGGCCCGCGTCGCAGGACCAGCTGCCGGCCGCCGCCCGCGACCGCTTCCCCGGCGGCGAGCACTCCGAGGGCCTGGCCGTCGGCTACCGCTGGTACGCCCAGCAGGGCACCAAGCCGCTCGGTGTGTTCGGGTCGGGCCTGTCCTACACCACCTTCGACTACTCCGGCCTCACGGTCGGGGACGAGGCCGCCGACGGGTCCTTCCCGGTGACCGTGACGGTCCGCAACACCGGGTCCCGGGCCGGAGCCGTCGTCCCTCAGGTGTACGTCGACCAGCCGGCGGGCGCCCCGGCGACCCCCCGCGCCCTGAAGGACTTCGCGAAGGTCGTGCTGGCGCCGGGCGAGTCGCGCCAGGTCACGCTGACGCTGACCACCCGCGACCTGTCCCACTGGGACGTGGCCCAGCACCGCTGGGTGCGGTCGGCGGGGAGCTACCCCGTCCACGTCGGCGACAACGCCGTGGATCTGCGCCTGCACGGGACCGCGAAGGTCGATGCCACCACGACCACGTCCCCCGCCACCCCGGCCGCCCCCGAGGGCGCCCCGGCGGGCAACGAGACGGCCGGCGAGTCGCTCAAGGACACCTTCGTGTGCGGCAACGGCGGGTTCATGGCTGGCGGCGTCGGGCTCGCGTCGTACTTCGGGCTCGCCCCGCAGCCTCAGGCCGTGGTGGCGCCCACCGACGACCTCCGCCGATGACCCGGGTGCTGCGCCGGGCGCAGGCGGCGCTCGGCGTCGCGGTGTGCGGCGCGGCACTGCTGGTCGCCCCCGCGGCGGACGCGGCTCCCCGGCCGCGCTCCGTCCTGGCCGCGCCCGGCGTCCGAGGCGCCGTCGCGGCCGCCCGCCCCACGACCACCGTCGCCAGGCGTACGCCCGGTGACGCCGGCGCCCCGGACGCAGCTCTCGTGGTGGAGCGGGTGTCGTTGCAGGGCATGGGTGCTCATCCCGTCACCGCGGTGGCTCTACCGGCCGACCTGACCCCTGCCGCGGTGGGCGGCGCGGACTATCTCTTCCCCGCCGACACCGGCGACCGGCGGCTGGCGGCCGTGACGATGATGCCCGGCTTCGCCGACAGCCGCGCCTCCGTGCGCTGGCTCGCCGAGCGTCTCGCCAGCCACGGTCTGATCGTCCAGCTCGTCGATCCGGCGAGCCCCGTCGACCCGCCGGTCGTCCGGGCACGCGCCTTCGCTCAGGCGCAGGAGCTCCTGCTCTCCGCCAGCCCCGTCAGCGGCCGGGTGGACCCGGCCCGCACCGCGCTGTGGGGCTACTCCATGGGCGGCGGGGGCGCGCTGCAGGCGGCGAGCACGTTGCCCGCCCTGCGCGCCGTCGTGGCGGTCTTCCCCTGGCACGCCACCCCGTCCTTCCCCACGCTGACCGCACCCACGCTCGTCGTGGCAGGGCAGGCCGACGGTGTCGCCGTCCCCGCGTGGTACGCCCAGCCGATCTACGCCTCCCTCACCGGCTCCCCCGACCGGGCGTACGCCGAGCTGGCGCAGGCCCGGCACCCGCTGCCGTCGCACTCCACCGACGCCCGCCTGGCCGAGATGAGCGCGGCCTGGCTGCTCACCCACCTGACCGACGCGCGCCCGGCGGACGGGTTCCTGTGTCCCGGGCCGCAGGTCGGCGTGCCGGTCGCGGACACCCCGGGCTACTCGGCCTACACGGCGACCTGCCCCCCGCGCTGACGCCCTCGCGCAGGACCGGGCACCCCCGCTCGCCGACCGTCGGCGCCGTGCACGACGGGACCGGTCGTCATACCGCTGCCCGCGCCAGAGGATCATGACGGTGCGCCTGCGTTCACCCTCGCGGTCGGTACCTGTGATGGACTGTCCGGCATGATGATCCCCTGGCAGCCTCTCGCCGACCGCGTGCTCGCCACGCTGCGCCGCCTCTCGGGTGACGACCTGGTGGCGGTGTGGGTGCACGGGTCTGCGGCCCAGGGCTCGTTCGTCGTCGGGCGCAGCGACCTCGACGTGCTCGTCGTCGTCCCCGACCACGCCGAGGCGGACTGGGGCCAGGTGGGTCACGCCGTCGCCGAGGCGGCCACGGATGGCGGTCGGGAGTCGATCCCCCTGGAGCTCAGCATCATCCGTCGGTCGCTGGCCGAGTCCCCGCGCGAGCCATGGTCCTTCGCGGTGCACGTGGCGACCCACCCCGGACAGCGACGGGACTCACGGGTCGTACCGGACGACGGCCACGGCGACATCGACCTGCTGCTGCACCTCGCCGTCGCCCGTCAGCAGGGGATCACACTGCTCGGCGCCTCCCCCGACGCCCTCGTCGGAGAGATCGACCGCGACACCGTGGTGGACCAGCTCGTCGAGGAGCTGCGGTGGGCCGTGGACGAGGCGGACGAGTGCTATGCCGTGCTGAACGCCTGCCGCGCCTGGCGATTCGCCGAGACCGGAGACCTGGTGAGCAAGGGCGAGGGCGGCGAGTGGGCGCGGACCCGGCTCCCGGACCACGCCGCGGTGATCGAGCGGTGCCTGGCCAGGCAGGGCGGCGCCGAGCCTGCCGGCCGCGAGCGGGACAACAGCGAGCGGGGCGAGCCGGCGACCATGGCCGGGCGCGCGCTGGTGGCTGAGGTGCTCGACGAGCTCACCTGGGGCTGATCCCCGCCGGCAGGACCCGGCTCCCGCCACCTTCGGCAGCCCGTGGCGCGCCCGTCTCGGGTCCCCGTGCCCGCCGCGGACCCACCTGCGCTCGCAGCTCGAGAAGCGCATGTCATGGCCTCGTCTTCGGGCACTTCCGCAGCTGGGAGCGAGGGTGAGGGACGACAGAGGGGGGCGCGACGAGTGGGCCCCGGTCGAGGAGCCCACCCGTCGGCCGGAGGTCAGCGAGCGGCCGAGCCCTCGACGTAGTCCGCGGTGCCGTCGTCCTTGATCCAGCTCATCAGCGACCGCAGCTCGCGGCCGGTGCGCTCGATCGGGTGCCGGGCGCCGCGCTCGCGCAGCGCCGTGAACTCCGGCGCCCCCTTGTCCTGGTCCTCGATGAAGCGCTGGGCGAAGGTGCCGTCCTGGATGTCCTTGAGCACGGCCCGCATGTTCTCCTTGACCTCCGGGGAGATCACGCGCGGCCCGGAGACGTAGTCGCCGAACTCCGCGGTGTCCGAGATCGACCAACGCTGCTTGGCGATGCCGCCCTCGACCATCAGGTCGACGATCAGCTTGAGCTCGTGCAGGCACTCGAAGTACGCCACCTCGGGCTGGTAGCCCGCCTCGGTGAGCACCTCGAAGCCGTACATCACCAGCTGGGAGGCGCCGCCGCAGAGCACGGCCTGCTCGCCGAAGAGGTCGGTCTCGGTCTCCTCGGCGAAGGTCGTGCGGATCCCGCCGGCACGCAGCCCCCCGATGGCCTTGGCGTAGGACTTCGCGAGCTCCCAGGCCGAGCCGGAGGCGTCCTGCTCGACGGCGACGATCACGGGGACGCCGCGACCGTCGGTGTACTCGCGACGCACCAGGTGACCGGGCCCCTTGGGCGCGACCATGATCACGTCGGCGCCGGCCTCGGGGGTGATGTAGCCGTAGCGGATGGTGAAGCCGTGGCCGAAGACCAGGGCCGCGCCGGCGCGCAGGTGCGGCTCGATCTGCTCGGCATACACCGTGCGCTGGACCTGGTCGGGGGTGAGGATGACGACCACGTCGGCCTCGGCGACGGCCTCGGCGACGGTGAGCACGCGCAAGCCCTCGGCCTCGGCCTTGGCACGCGAGCGGGAGCCCTCGGCCAGGCCGATGCGGACGTCGACGCCGGAGTCACGCAGGTTGAGGGCGTGGGCGTGACCCTGGGAGCCGTAGCCGATGACGGCGACGCGGCGCCCCTGGATCACGGACAGGTCGGCGTCGTCGTCGTAGAACATCTCAGCCATGGGGCTGGTCTCCTTCGCTGGGTGGGGCCTCGGGGGCGAGGCCGTGGGTCGGGTCGCGGGACGATTGTCCCGTGGGGCGCGGTGCGTGGCCGCAGGCACGCGGGCGGTATGCCGGTGTGCGGGCGCCTCAGCGTCCGGAGCGGTCGGTGATGCTGCGCGAGCCCCGCCCGATGGCGACGAGCCCGGACTGGACCAGCTCCTTGACGCCGAAGGGCTCGAGCAGGCCGAGCAGGGCCTCGAGCTTGAGGACGTTGCCGGTCGCCTCGATGACGAGGGTGTCCGGGCCGACGTCGACGACCTTGGCCCGGAACATCTCCACGACCTGCATCACCTGGCCGCGGTGGGCGGCGTCGGCGCGCACCTTGACCAGGATGATGTGCCGCTGGACCGACTGGTCGGGCTGCAGCTCGACGACCTTGAGCACCTCGACGAGCTTGTTGAGCTGCTTGGTGACCTGCTCGAGCGGGAGCACGTCGACGTCGACGCGGATCGTCATGCGGGAGATCTCGGGGTGCTCGGTCTCGCCCACCGCGAGCGCCTCGATGTTGTAGCCGCGGCGGGAGAACAGCGCGGCGATCCGGGTGAGGACGCCGGGCTTGTTCTCCACCAGGACGGACAGGGTGTGCTTGCTCACTCGTCATCACTCCACTGCGGGGCCAGGCCCTTGGCGATCTGGATCTGGTCGTTGCCGACGCCGGCGGGGACCATCGGCCACACCATGGCGTCGCGGCTGACCACGAAGTCGACGACGACGGGCCGGTCGTCGATCGCCATGGCCGCCTCGATGGTCTCGTCGATGCGGGCCGGGTCCTCGCAGCGCAGCCCGACGCAGCCGTAGGCCTCGGCGAGCTTGACGAAGTCGGGGATGCGGACCTGGTCGTGGCTGGTGTGCAGGTCGGTGTTGGAGTAGCGCTCGTCGTAGAACAGCGTCTGCCACTGGCGGACCATGCCGAGGGAGGAGTTGTTGATGACGGCGACCTTGATCGGGATGTCGTTGATGAGGCAGGTCGCGAGCTCCTGGTTGGTCATCTGGAAGCAGCCGTCGCCGTCGATGGCCCACACCGTCCGGGCGGGGTCACCGGCCTTGGCGCCCATCGCGGCCGGCACGGCGAAGCCCATGGTCCCGGCGCCGCCGGAGTTGATCCACTGGCGGGGGCGCTCGTAGCCGATGAACTGCGACGCCCACATCTGGTGCTGCCCGACGCCGGAGCAGTAGATCGCCTCCGGGCCGACGAGGGCGCCGAGCCGCTCGATGACCCGCTGGGGGGCGATGGTGGTCTCGTCCTCGTGGACGTAGCCGACGGGATAGGTCTGCTGCCAGCCCTGCGCCGTGGCGAGCCAGGCCTCGTGGTCCCCCACGTCGGGGGTGCCGGCGCCGGTGCCCTGCAGCTCGGTGAGCAGGTCGGCGACGACCTCCTTGCAGTCGCCGACGATGGGGATGTCCGCCACGCGGTTCTTGCCGATCTCGGCGGGGTCGATGTCGGCGTGGATCACCGCGGCGCCGGGGGCGAAGGTCGACAGCTGCCCGGTGACCCGGTCGTCGAAGCGGGCGCCGAGGGCGATGATCAGGTCGGCCTTCTGCAACGCGGTGACCGCGGCGACGGAGCCGTGCATCCCGGGCATGCCCAGGTGCAGGGGGTGGCTGTCGGGGAAGGCACCGCGCGCCATCAGCGTGGTGACCACCGGGATGCGGGTGAGCTCGGCCAGGGCGCGCAGCTCCTCGTGGGCCTCGGCGCGGATGACCCCGCCGCCGACGTACAGCACCGGTCGCCCGCTGCGGCGGATCAGGCGGGCGGCCTCGCGGATCTGCTTGTGGTGCGGGTGGGTCACCGGGTGGTAGCCGGGCAGCTCGAAGGTGGGGGGCCAGGAGAAGGTGGTCCGGGCCTGCAGCGCGTCCTTGGTGATGTCGACCAGGACCGGGCCGGGTCGGCCGGTGCTCGCGATGTGGAAGGCCTCCGCGACGGACTGTGCGATCCGGGCAGGGTCGGTCACCAGGTAGTTGTGCTTGGTGATCGGCATGGTGATCCCGCGGATGTCGGCCTCCTGGAAGGCGTCCGTGCCGATCATCCCCGAGCCGACCTGGCCGGTGATCGCCACGATCGGCACCGAGTCCATGTGGGCGTCCATGATGGCGGTGACCAGGTTGGTCGCGCCGGGGCCGCTGGTGGCCATGCACACCCCGACCTTGCCGGTGGCGGCAGCATAGCCCTGGGCGGCGTGGCCGGCGCCCTGCTCGTGCCGCACCAGCACGTGACGCACCGTGGCCGAGTCCAGGAGCGGGTCGTACGCCGGGAGGATCGCCCCGCCGGGGATGCCGAAGACCGTGTCGACCCCGAGGGCCTCGAGCGCGAGGACGAGCGCCTGGGCGCCGGTCACCTCGACGGGGTGGCGCTGCCGCAGCGACGCGGCGAGGCTCGACGGGCTGGGCGCGGGCGGGGCGCCCGGGCGGGTGGGCGAAGCGGACGACGAGGTGTCGGTCACGGTCGTTCACCACTTTCGGCTCGGTCTGGGCTGTGGCTGCACGGCATCGGGTGACGCCGACACGAAAAAACCCCTGCCCCGGGGACGGGACGCAGGGGTGGCGCTCGGTCGACGGCCGCAACGGTGCGGGTCGGCTGAGCGCTCAGGGAAGTACGAGGAGGGTGGCCACCGGACAACGGTCCCCCAGACCCCCCGTCCCGTCAAAGGGTGGGCGGTGTCGTCTCGGCATACGGTCACGGACGGACGCACCACCCGCACGCGCTGTGACCTGCGCCGCACGACCCGCCGGGTCGCGGTGCACCTTGGGACACTGGGGCGCGACCCCCAGGAGGACCCATGGCCACCCACGCCCGCCGCACCGCCCTCGAGCTCGTCGACCTCGTCCTGGACGACGGCACCTTCGCCCGCTGGGACGTCGAGCCGGTGCCCGTCCCCCTGACCGAGGAGTACGCCGAGGAGCTGCGGGTCGCCCGGGAGCGCACCGGGCTGGACGAGTCGGTGGTGACCGGCGAGGGGCGGCTGCGTGGACGCCGGGTCGCCGTGGTGATGTGCGAGTTCGGCTTCCTGGGCGGGTCGATCGGCGTGGCGGCCGCCGAGCGCCTGGTGCTCGCGATCGAGCGGGCCACGCGCGAGCGGCTGCCGCTGCTGGCCGCCCCGGTCTCGGGCGGCACCCGCATGCAGGAGGGCACGACGGCCTTCCTGCAGATGGTCAAGATCACCGCGGCCGTCATGGCGCACAAGGCCGCCCACCTGCCCTACCTCGTCTACCTGCGGCACCCGACGACCGGCGGGGTGCTCGCCTCGTGGGGCTCCCTCGGCCACATCACCGTGGCCGAGCCCGGCTCGCTCGTGGGCTTCCTCGGGCCGCGGGTCTACGAGGCGCTGCACGGCGAGCGTTTCCCCGAGGGCGTACAGCTGGCGGAGAACCTGCACGACAAGGGCATCGTCGACGCGGTGCTCGCCCCCGAGGATCTCGCGGACATCGCCGACCGGGCGCTGACGGTGATGCTCGCCGAGACCGAGGGCCTGCCCGAGCAGCACCCGCAGCCGCAGCCGCAGGTGCCGGACCTGCCGGCCTGGGACTCGATCACCCTGTCCCGCAAGCGGGATCGCCCCGGGCTGCGGCGGCTGCTGAAGTACGCCGCCGCGGACGTGGTGCCTCTCAACGGCACCGGCGCGGGCGAGTCCGACCCGGGGCTGCTCCTGGCGCTCGCGACCTTCGGCGGGGCGCCGTGCGTGGTCCTCGGTCAGTGCCGGCGCGGCCAGAGCGAGTCCCAGCAGCTCGGGCCGGCCGCGCTGCGCGAGGCCCGGCGCGGGATGCGGCTGTCCAGCGAGCTGCACCTGCCGCTCGTCACCGTCATCGACACCCGTGGCGCCGCTCTGTCCAAGGAGGCCGAGGAGGGCGGTCTCGCCGGGGAGATCGCCCGTTGCCTGGCCGACCTGGTGACCCTGCCCTCCCCCACGGTGTCCGTCCTGCTCGGCGAGGGCACCGGCGGCATCGCGCTGGCCCTGGCGCCCGCCGACCGGGTGCTCGCCGCCCAGCACGCCTGGCTGTCGCCGCTGCCGCCGGAGGGCGCGAGCGCCATCGTGCACCGCGACACCAGCCGGGCCCCGCAGATGGCGCAGGCCCAGGGAGTCCGCTCCCGGGACCTGCTGGCCGCCGGCATCGTCGACCGGGTGGTGCTGGAGGAGCCGGAGGCCGCGGAGGCACCGGTGGCCTTCTGCCGGGCCATGGGCGAGGCGCTGCGGGAGGAGATCCTGGCGGTGCTGGCGCTGGACGAGCAGGAGCGTCGTCGGCGGCGGTTCGAGCGTTATCGGGCGCTCGGCCTGTGAGCCGACTCCGGCCCGGGTCGCACCCGGGTCAGGCGCGGGGCACCTCCACGGCCACCAGGTCGGCGGTCGCGGCGCCCACCGAGAGCCATTCCCGGTCCGCCTCCAGCACGCACACCGTCGTCGTCGGGAAGCCCTGGTCCAGCGCCTCGGCCACCGCGACCGGGCTGTCGGAGGAGGCCAACGTGTTGACGAGCATGGGCATCCCCGGCGCGTGGCCCAGCATCAGCACGGTGGTCGCCTCGTCGGGCAGGTGGGCGACCTCGGCGAGCAGGTGGTCCAGCGAGGCCTCGTAGATCGTCTCCGTGGCCCGCACCTGCCGAGCGATCGCGCCGCCCTCCACGGCTGCCTCCCAGGTCTGCCGGGTGCGCACCGCGTCGGACAGCACCACCAGGTCGATCTCCCCGACCTGCCGGGCCAGCCAGCGCCCCGCGGCCCGCGAGTCCGCCAGCCCCTGCTCGGTGAGCGGCCGATCGTGGTCGGGGCCACCGGTGGCCGCCTCGGAGTGACGCATCAGGACCAGGGTGCGCGTGGGGGTCGTCATACGGCCATCCTCACCCATCGGCGGGCTCCGGGGGGAGCGGGTCGCGGCGCTGCGTCGGAGTGCCCGGCGAGGGCCGCGGCCGGGCGGTCCGGACGCCGGACGACGTGCAGACCCGGCCCCGGCGCGCGGCGCAGGTCAGGAACGGGCAGGTCGTGCGGGCCACCGTCGCGGGCAGGTGGTCGACGTGGTGGCCCAGGCCCGCAGCACCAGCCGGGCGGCCTGCCGCGACCTGGCTGGAGGCCGGACGCCGACGCCGTGGCACCGGCGGTCCCCGACCGCACGCCGCCGCAGATCCGTGCCGACGACCCGTGGATAGTCTGCGCACATGGCACTGCCCCACCCGGAGACCCCGCGATCCGCTCGTCGCCAGGCCACCCGACGGCGACTGCCGGCTGCGGCCTCGGCGGCCTTCGCCGACCGGGGGCTGCACGGCACGACCGTCGAGGACATCTGCGAGCGGGCGGGATTCACGCGGGGCGCGTTCTACTCCAACTTCACCTCGCGCGACGACCTCGTCATCGCCCTGGTCGAGGAGCGCAGCGCCGCGCTGCGCGCGCGGGTCGCCGAGCTCACCCGGCGAGCCGACCTCACCCCCGATGAGCTGCTCCACGAGGTGCTGACCACCTGGACCGAGCTGCCCGGCGAGCGCGAGCAGTGGCTGCTGCTGCAGACCGAGCTGATGCTGCACGCGATCCGTGAGCCCGCGGCGGGCGCGGCCTGGCGCGAGGTCGTGACCCACAACCTGCGCGAGATCGCGGCCGTCCTCCAGGCCTACCTCGGGCGCCGGGGAGTCCAGCTGCCCATCGACAGCCTGGTCTTGGCGCGGCTTGTCTACGCGACCTTCCAGGGCGGGGCGCTGCAGCATCTGCTCGACCCCGCGCACGTGGCCCCCGGCGACCTGTCCGGCAGCCTGGTCACCCTCCTCGACGGTGCCCTGGTCGCGGGGGCGGGCGCGGTGGCCGAGCCGGGCTGATCAGGCCCGCAGGTCGGCATACTCCGGGTGCTTGTCCAGCCAGGACGCGACGAAGGAGCAGGCAGGCTCCACCCGCAGCCCGCGCTCGCGGACGTCGTCGAGCATCCCCCGCACGAGAGCGCTCCCCAGACCCATGCCGCCGAAGGCCGGATCGACCTCGGTGTGCGGCACGACGAGCACCTCGCCGTCGAGGTGGGCGTCGGCGAAGCCGGCGAGCTCACCGTCGCGGCGCACCTCGTAGCGGTGCAGGTGGTCGTTGCGCGTGACGACGGTGTCCTCGGCCATGACGGGAGTCTGCCACCAGGCACGCGAGCACGCTCGGCGAGCGAGCAGCACCACGGTGTCGAACGATTCGCCCACCCGCTGGTCCTCCGCCTGACGCCGGACCAGCCAGGTCGGCGGCGGTCCTCACGGCCACGGCAGCGACGTATGGCGATGGACCCGGGCGTCCGCGGGGGCGCTAGGTTGTGGTCGACCCAGCACCATCCCCCGCACGAGGAGACCCCATGTCCGCTGTCGACGAGATCCTTCGCTCCCTGCCCGTGGCCGACCTGGCCCACCAGCTCGACGCCCGCCCCGAGGAGGTCCAGCAGGCCGCCGCGGTCGCGCTGCCTGCGCTGCTCGGCGGCCTGCAGGCCAACGCCGCGGACCCCGCCGGCGCCGCGTCCATCGTCGAGGCCCTGTCGAAGCACGAGGGCGGGCCGGGCGAGGGACCGGTCGACCTGGGGCAGGTGGACACCCGCGACGGCGAGGCGATCGCGCAGCACATCTTCGGCGAGCAGCAGGGCGCCGTGGCCCAGCAGCTCGGTGGCCTGCAGGGCGTCGCGGGTCCGCTGGTGCAGCGCCTCATCCCGATCCTGGCCCCGATCGTCATGGCCTGGCTCGCCCGTCAGGTGCTGGGCCAGGCCGGCGCCGGCGGCAGCATGGGCCTGCCGCAGGGCCAGGCCACCGGGCAGGGTGGCGCGACCGGCTCGATCCTCACCGACATCCTCGGCTCGGTGCTCGGCCGCGCCACCGGTCAGGGCGCGCAGACCCCGCAGACCCAGACGGTCCCCGGGCAGGCCCCGGTCCAGCAGGACCTGCCGCCCCAGTCCGAACCGGGCCTGGACACCGGCCGGATCATCACCCAGGTGCTCGGCGGCCTGCTCGGCGGTGGCCGTCGCTGACCCGCGCGCTGCGCGTCGCAGAGCCCGCGGGACCGTCCCGGCCCCAGACCTGGCCTCACGCCCCGGGTCAGGACCCAAGTCTCACGCCTCGGTCCTGACCCGGGCTCCGGGCTCCGCGACACGCAGCAGTCACGGCCGGCGCAGGAGCACCCCCTCCGCGGCGGCCAGCGTCACCTCGGCCACGGCGCGACCCTCGCGGTCCACGAGCCCGGCCGGGGTCGTGATCCGGACCGCCTCGGTGCCGGCCTCCGCGACGTGGAGGGCGCACCACCCGCCCTCGAAGTCGCGGTGCAGGGCGTTGGCGGTGACCCGCGCCGGGCCGAGCGGCCGACCCAGGTCCCAGCCCAGCTCCGGCACCCACGGCACGGGGCCGGAGTAGTCGTCGTGGGCGGTCGCGGCGAAGCCGCCGGGCCGCCCCTCCCCCACGAGCCACCACGCCGCCAGCCCGTAGCGGAAGGCCGGGTGGGCCTGCTCGCCGCAGGAGCCGTCGGTCGCGATCCGCGCCACGACCAGCTCCGGCCCGGATCCGGGCATCACCTGGACGAGCTGCCGCAGCTGGTCGCCGGGGCTGAGGAAGGTGCCGGGCGACCACGACAGCCAGCACTCCTCGAAGGCACCGCCGTAGGCCCCGTGCCGGGCCCAGCGCCCCGGGTCGCGGCGCGACTCGGCGACGTTCGGCACGAGGATCCAGCCGCCCTCGACGAGAGCCCGGCCCACCCACGGGACGAAGTCGTCCAGCGAGGCACGCAGGTCGTCCACCGTGGTCCCGTCGAGCAGCGGCAGGCCCAGCTCGTAGTAGTCGTCGAAGACGTCGTTGTCCGCCATCACCCCGTCGAAAGCGGTGCCGGTCAAGGCCTCTTGCACGTTCGCCAGCCAGGCACGGCGGTATGACGGCACCCAGTGCCGCATCTGCCAGTGGCCGGGATACCCCGCCCACTCCGCCCGGGAGCCGTCCCGTCGCCGCGCGAACCACTCCTCCCCCTCGGGGCAGTCGCAGTCGTGCTCCTCGGCCTGCGCCCACGAGACGCCCGAGCTGTACGTCGGCCCTGGCTCGTAGTCGCGCACCGAGGACAGGCAGCGGTACTGCAGGACCACCAGGTCGGGCGCGGCCTGCTTCAGATAGGCGGCGGCGTCGGTCTCCCAGGGCTGGAGGATCGCCACCGAGCACCGCCGGGCGGCGTCCTCGAGCTCAGCGCGCCCGATCGGGCCGCCATACCTGATCCAGGCTGCCTGGCGACGGTTCACAGGCGACCGGCCTGGGCGCGCCAGGAGGTCGACCCGGACGCCTCGCGGACGTGCCGCTGGACGTCCTGGAACCACGTGCTGGACCCGAAGCCCTCGGCAGTCTCGCCGCTGGGCAGGAGCGACTCGGCGAGCTCGTCCGAACGGAGCGGAAGCCCTCCCAGCGACCGGTAGATCGTGTTGTAGGTCGAGGTCACGTCGTGCAGCTGGAAGGTCGTGCGGACACGCTCGCGGGCGTTGTAGGCCAGGGTGCGGTAGAGCTCGTGGTCGGTGAGCACCTCCTCGATCCGGTCGGCCATCTCGACGGGGTCGCCCGGCGTGGTGAGCAGCCCGCAGGGGCCCCACACCTCGTCGCCGGTGACCAGGTCGTCGTGGATGAGCTGCCGCATCCCGCCGACCTCGGTGCCCACCGTCGGGATCCCCGCCGTCATCGCCTCGAGCACCACGATGGGCTGCCCCTCGTTGTAGCTCGGCAGCACGAGCAGGTCGAAGCCGCCGAGCAGCTCGCGCACCTTGACGGTGCCGTGGAAGACGACGTGGTCCTCCAGGCCCTTGGCGGCGACCTTGTCCTGGCACTTCTCGAAGTACCACGGCACGTGCTCGGTCGGGCCGCACACGTCGATGACGAAGTCCGCGATGCCCCGCTCCACCAGCAGGGCGGCCGTGTCGATCAGGTCGAGTAGGCCCTTGATGGGGACGACCCGGGCAATGTAGGCCAGCCGGAGGGGGTCGCGCTTGTCGGCCCGGGCCTCGGTCTCCTGACGCCTCGCCTCGTAGGCGTCGTCGAACTGGCTCATCGTCATGCCGTTGGGCACCACGACGGCGCGCTCGGTGGGCGACCCCAGGGCGTCGGCCTCGGCGATCGCGGAGGGATAGAGGTAGGAGATCAGGTCGGCCGCCGGGTAGCACAGCCGGCCCATCTCGATCCACCAGGCCATCCAGGCGCGGTGCACCGCCCCCACGTCGAAGGTGCGGTAGTCGTCCGCGGACACCGTGAGGTTCATCTCCCGGTCGAGCAGGGTGTTGACGGTGTCGCGCACGTAGAGGTTGTGCTCGGTGAGGAAGAACGAGGTGCCGTGCTCGCGGGCCGCGGCCGCCGACAGCAGCGAGGCGTAGCCCGTGGTGTGGGCGTGGTAGACCCGGGCGCGGGGCATCGGCTCCGCCAGGACGGCGTAGGTGAGCGAGAAGAACTCCCGCAGCAGCCAGAAGGCCTCGGCGAGCGGGAGGTCCAGGTAGCCCATCCGCTGCTGGACCGTCTCCATCAGCTCGCGCGACCCGAGCAGCCCCCACAGGGCCGGCCGGTCGCTCGTCGGGCTGATGTGGTCGTCGTAGAGCGACCAGAAGGGCTCGACGTCGCCGCCCGGGATGCCCTCCAGGGCATCCACGAGCCGGTGCGCGAGGTCCCGGCGCCGCGCGGCCGGCATCCGCAGGTCTGCCACCCGGGCCGCCAGGAAGGTGCCGGCGTGCTCCCGCATCGACAGGTAGCGCGGCTTGACCCAACGCACGTTGCTCGGCATGCCGTAGAGATCCTGGGCGGGCGAGGTCGAGTCCCAGCACAGATGGATGATCCCGAAGTCGAGGTCGGGATTGCCCAGGATGATGTCGTGCACGACGGCCGACACGCCGCCCTTGAGGTAGGGATAGGTGGATTCCATCACGATGGCCACGTCCACGTCGGGGTAGGCCGGGTCGGACACGCCGCGAGCTGCCCGCGGGTGCAGGCGGGCGGCGTGCTCGACCTCGTGGCGCAGGTCGAGGTCCGGGGTGTCGTCGATCAGGAAGCTCATGGGGTCCTCGCTCTCGGTCGGAGGAGTCCTGGGTCACCAGGAGGTGGCGTGGCGCCAGAAGAGGGTGTATGCGGGTGAGGACCAGGCACGCTGCACGAGGTAGGCCGTGACGACCAGCAGGGCGCAGTCCCCGATCGCCAGCGCGACGTAGGCCGAGGTGGCGGACAGGGTGGCGAAGGCCAGGACGACGAGCACGAGGTGGACGGCCCCGACGACCATCGCGCTGGTGCGGTGCCCGACGTAGTCGAGCTTGTAGCTCAGCAGCGTGACCGCCATGAACACCCACGACGCGAGGGCCACCGCGGCCGCGAGGGAGGCCAGGTGCGGGCGCAGCACCGAGATGATGCCGACGATCCCGAGCGTGAGGACGCCGGCGATCCCCGCGGTCCGGGACAGCCCCGCCACCGTCCCGTGGACCAGCTCGCGGGTGGTGCTCGCGAGCCCGGCGAGGGGCTCGCGCTCCAGCGCGTGCCGCAGACGGATCACGTCGCGGTCGAACGCCGGCGCCACCCGCACGAAGTAGAAGTTGTAGGCGAGCACCACCGGCAGCATGGCCAGGTAGACGACGTCCACCTGGAACAGGCCGGCGGTCATCACGAAGAGCAGCAGCTTGTCCGCCCACAGGACCGACCCCATGAGGAACCCGCGGACGACGTCCTGCCAGGTCTGCGCCAGGGGCACCGCGGTGCGGCGGGACCGGCGGGCGGTGGCGACGGCCCCGGCCGCCGTGCGAGCGGCGCGGTCGGCCCGCAGCAGCGGCACCACGTGGACCGCGGTGGCGAGGATCGCGGGAAGGGGCCACCACGTCGGGGCGGCCAGCAGCGCTGCGGCATACGCCAGCCAGGACACCGCCCAGCGCAGCCGGCGCTGGGTGACGTTGGCCAGCACCACGGACTGCGCGAACACCAGGTGGAGCAGGAGCAGGAGCACCAGCACCAGCCAGACGCGCAGCGGCCAGCGCAGGACGAGCTCGAGAGGTATGGCGAACAGCAGCACGACGGGGGCCGTCCGGAGCAGGACGCCGGGCCAGGCCTGGACCAGACGATGCGCCACGTCGTCATGGCTCGCCCGGTCCAGGACCGGGAGCATGTCGCCGATGACGCGGTAGAGCGGCAGGCATCCCGCCTGGCTGAGCCACGGCACCGAGGCCGACGCGGCCAGCAGGATGGTGAGCAGCGGGACCCTGTCGAGGCCCGAGGTGATCCTGGTCGCCGCGACTGGATAGGCCACCATGAGCAACCCGACGGGTGCCAGGTGGAGGACCAGGTGTCCCCCGGCGACGACCCGGCCGTGGTCGCGCGCAGGTGTCGCGAACATCAGACCGGCGCCGACGAGGGTGGCGATGATGCCCAGCCCCAGCAGGAGGCGTTCCTGCGCGAGGAGCGGGCTGACGGCGGCGCCTGCGAGGGCGGCCACGGTGAGAGTTGCGCCCTTCAGGGCGCGCAGACGGACAGAAGACACGGTCTCCCCCAAGACGTGTGGATGTCCCCGACACCCGACGGGCGTCGGGCTGAAGTCACTGCGGCAGAGGCCCTTTCAGTGACAGCGATCACGACGCTAGGGACCCTGCGGCGGGACACGCCCGCGGTCCAGCTGCTCTTAGTCCGTTCACCTCATGATGTCATTCTTCGCATTTCTTTCAACTCTCTGCGTAGCAATCAGGGTCAGCCACGCTCCGCAGGCGCCGAGGCACGGTGCGAAGTCGTCGTCGGCTGTGCGGCAGCCCCTCGCGGGTATCCGGATGGACCACCGTTCACGCAGGTCAGGACGGGCCTAGGCTCCTCTCGACGCCATCCGTCGATCCAGGGGGGGATCACCATGCCGAGGCACCCGTCCATCATGGCCGCCGTCGCCTGCTCCGTGGTCGCGCTGGCGGCCGCTCCGACCCCGACCGCCGCCCAGGCGGCCTCGGCCGGCACTGTCGCCGCCGCCCGACCGGCCGCTGTCGCCGCCGCGCCCCGCGTGGTCGCCCTCGGCGACTCCTTCGCCTCCGGCGAGGGGCTGTTCTCCTACGACGCCGGGACCGACCGCGCCGGCAACCAGTGCCACCGGTCACCCCTGTCCTGGCAGCGCCAGCTCGACTGGGGCAACGGGCTCGGCGCCATCAACGAGCGCAACACCCGCTACTCCTACCGCCAGGTCGCCTGCGCAGGCGCCCGCACCACCAACATCGACCGCAACGTGCGTCCGGTCACCGACCAGGGCCGCGTCCCCACCCAGCTCGGCGAGCCCGCCTACCAGATGGACGTCCTCACCGGATCCGAGAGCCTGGTCATGCTGACCGTCGGCGCCAACGACCTGGGCTACTGGCCCGTCGTGACGACGTGCGTGCAGGACAGCACCGAGGCCTGCCAGGGGATCACGGCGCACTACGCCGCGGCCGTGCCTGCGGTCACCGGCAACCTCGAGCAGATCGTCCGCGACATCCACACCCGCTCGCCGCGGGCCAAGATCGTCGTAGCCGGCTATCCCCTCGTCATCGACGCGCCCAGCAACCCCTCCGGGCGGTGCACCGGGATCGACAGCACCGCGGCAACGGCGGTCCGCGGCCTGATGAACTCCGTCAACAATGCCTACTCCGCCCGCATCAACGCCCTGCGCCAGAGCGGCATCCCGGTGCGCTACGCCAACACGGCGTGGACCTGGCTCCATACCGACACCGCCCGCCACGACGCCTGCGCGCCCACGACCACGAACTGGGTCAACGGCGTCGTGGGGTCCATGTGGACTCCGGACTACAAGTCCTTCCACCCCGACCGCGCCGGGCACGCGGCCTTCACCCGGACGGCCGACGCCGCGCTGCGCAGCTGACGCCCGGCCCGGCGCGACGGGCGACTCGACCCTGCGGGTATGCCCAGGATCAGGCGAGGCGGCTCCGCAACAGCAGCATCGCGGCGTCGCGGGCCTGCCCCTGGTGGACGCGCGGGGTGGGCAGGCCGGGGACCGCGGGGTGACGGGCCGCGTCGGCGTAGTACGCCGCCATACCGGCCAGGAAGCCCGTGACCTGATCGCTCGTCGCGCCGAGCCCGAGGGCCCAGGGCTCCAGGACGGCCAGCACGTCCGCGCCGCCGACCAGGCCCCCGTGCTGGGCGACGTCCACCGCCAGGCTGACGCCGTCGCACCACGGAGCGCCGCGACTGGCGTGGGGCCAGTCGACGATCCGCACCGTCCCGTCCGGCTGGACGAGCAGGTTGTCGGCGCGCAGGTCGCCGTGACCCAGGCTGCTCCCCCAGGTCGCCGCCAGCCCCAGCCGCGCCAGGTCGTCGAGCCGGTCCAGCCGAGCGGTCACCCAGGGATCGAGGTCGGCCGACGGCTCCGCCCGCAGCCTCGCGAAGCCCGCGAAGGTCTGCTCGTACCGCTCGGTGGCGCAAAGGATCCCGGGATCGACACGGGGGTCGTCGCCGTCGCCAGCCGGGTCAGGGCGTCCAGGATCGCCGCCAGCTCGTCGGGCCGCCAGGGCAGCTGGGCGTGCCGCCCCTCGACGTCCTCGAGCAGCAGGGCGACCCACTCGCCGTCGTCGTGGGCGTCGAGCAGGTGCGCGCAGGGCACGGCCGGTCCGAGGAGCCGGGCGACGGCGATCTCCCGTCGGTAGAAGTCCGGCGTCAGGGGGTTGAGCCCTGGGTGGGCGGCTTTCAGGAAGGCCCGGGTCCCGTCGGCGCACACGAGGCGGTCCGCGGTGCCGGGCGACCAGCCGCCGGTCTGCGGGTGCCACCGGACCACCGGCGAGCCCAGGGTCCGTTCGGCCCAGGACCGGACCTGGTCGGCGACGTCGGGCCAGCTGATCCGTGGCGAGGGCATGGCCTGAGGATGACACGCCACGCTGCCTGCCGGACCGGGATGTCGGCGGTATGGCGCCCACCGCCCCATCGCCCCGCGGGGCACCCGCCCGCAGCCCCGCGGCCCGTCCCGTCCCGTCCCGCCGCAGCGCAACCCTCGGCCCCCGTGGCGCCACCCTCAGCCCCCGGGCCCCGTGGCCCGGGGGGGACGCGATCAGAAGCCCGCGACGAGCTGCTCGACGGCGCGTGCGAAGGCCGCCGGGTCGGCCACCATCACCAGGTGCCCGGCGCCGGGAATCTCGATCGTCCGCGGCCGGCCGAGGTAGTCCTGCGCCAGCGCGAGCGAACCGCCGGACGTGGCGTCCTCGGCGCCCCAGACGATGGCGCGCGGGACCGTGATCCGGCGCAGCTCGTCCGGCGTCAGGTGCAGCACCCCCGACCCCGCCAGCGCCGGGAAGGCCTGCTCCGTCGACCGCTGACGCATCGGTCGCATCCAGGCCTCCACCAGCTCGGGGGTGACGGCGAGGCAGCGAGAGCCGCACTGCTGCCGGACGATCCGCTCGTCGAGCCAGGACCAGCGGGTGCCCACGCGGTAGGCCGCGAGGACCCAGGGGCTGTGCAGCAGCCACGAGGGCGGGCCGGAGCGCGGCTCGTCCGAGCCGTCCTCGCGGCGGAAGGGCAGCGCGTCCCCGTCGGCCAGGACGATCCCGCCCACGTGGTCGGGGTGGTGCAGCGCCAGCCCGGCAGCGACGGCGGCGCCCATGGAGTGCCCCACCACCGCGGGTCGGTCCAGGCCCAGTTGCGCGATCAGGCCGTCGACCAGCGCCACCTGGTGGTCCAGGTCGTAGCGCCCGGTCCGCTCGGTGTAGCCGTGCCCCTCCAGGTCCACCGCCACCACCCGGCGGGTGCCCGCGAGCAGCCGGGCGCTCGGCTCCCAGACGACGGTGTGCTCGGCGAACCCGTGGATCAGCAGGATCGGTTGCCCTGGGCCGCCACCCCACTCGCGGTAGTGGACCCGGGTGCCCGCCACCTGCACGTCCGCCCCGTCGGGTGCGGCCAGCGTGTCCGGAGGCGAGATCACCCAGCAGGTCACCAGTGCCAGGACCGTGAGGGCCGCGACGAGCCCGAGCACCCCGACACCGAGACGCCGCAGCGCCCGCCGCACCCGGGAGAGTCCCCGGACGCGACGGGCGCCGCCGTCGTTCGTCATCCGGTCACCGGCACCTGGCCAGGATCAGCTCGCGCACCTTGGCGGCGTCGGCCTGACCCTTCATGGCCTTCATGACCTGGCCGATCAGGGCGCCCGCCGCCTGGACCTTGCCGTCCTTGATCTTGGCGACGATGTCGGCGTTGCGGCCGAGCACCTCGTCGACCGCGGCCTCCAGCGCTGAGTCGTCCTGCACCAGCTCCAGCCCGCGGGCGTCGGCGACCTCGCGGGGCGAGCCCTCGCCGGCCAGCACCCCGTCCATGACCTGGCGGGCCATGGCGTCGTTGAGGCGGCCGTCGCGGACCATGGTGTCCAGCTCGGCGACGTGCTCCGGGGTGACCCCCATGTCGGCGAGGTCCTTGGCCTGGTCGTTGGCGCGGCGGGAGACCTCGCCCATCCACCACTTGCGGGCGGCGGGCGGGGTGGCACCGGCGGCGACGGAGGCCTCGATCAGCTCGACGGCGCCGGCGTTGACGACGTCCCGCATCTCCAGGTCGGAGTAGCCCCACTCCCCCTGCAGCCGCTTGCGCCGCACACCGGGAGGCTCGGGCAGGGTGGCCCGCAGCTCCTCGACCCACTCGCGGCTCGGGGCGACCGGCACCAGGTCCGGCTCGGGGAAGTAGCGGTAGTCCTCGGCGTCGGACTTCTCGCGGCCCGACGTCGTCACCCCGGTGTCCTCGTGCCAGTGCCGGGTCTCCTGCAGGATCGTCCCGCCGGCCGAGAGGATCGCGCCATGGCGCTGCATCTCGTAGCGCACCGCCCGCTCGACCGACCGCAGCGAGTTGACGTTCTTGGTCTCGGTGCGGGTGCCGAAGCGGTCCGCGCCCTTGGGCATCAGCGAGACGTTGGCGTCGCAGCGCATCGAGCCCTGCTCCATCCGCGCGTCCGAGACGTCGAGCGCGCGCATCAGGTCGCGTATGGCGGAGACATAGGCCTTGGCGACCTCCGGCATCCGCTCGCCCGCACCGGTGACCGGCTTGGTGACGATCTCGATCAGCGGGATCCCCGCGCGGTTGTAGTCCAGCAGCGAGTAGTCCGCGCCGTGGATGCGTCCGGTGGCGCCGCCCATGTGCAGCGACTTGCCGGTGTCCTCCTCCATGTGGGCGCGCTCGATCTCGACCCGGAAGACCTCACCGTCGTCCAGCGTCACGTCGAGGTAGCCGCCGAAGGCGATCGGCTCGTCGTACTGCGAGGTCTGGAAGTTCTTGGGCATGTCCGGGTAGAAGTAGTTCTTCCGGGCGAACCGGCACCACTGCGCGATCTCGCAGTTCAGGGCCAGGCCGATCCGGATCGCGGACTCCACACCCTTGGCGTTGACCACGGGCAGCGCGCCGGGCAGGCCGAGGCAGACCGGGCAGACCTGGGTGTTGGGCTCGGCCCCGAAGGTCGTGGCGCAGGAGCAGAACATCTTGGTGGCGGTGCTCAGCTCGACGTGCACCTCGAGCCCCATCACAGGGTCGAAGCGCTCGAGGACCTCGTCGTAGTCGAGGACCTCCTCGACGTGGGTCGTGGCCATGTCAGCGGTCCTTCCGGGTCTCGTCGCCGGGCAGCGCCGGCGCCTGGTCGAGCAGCGGCCCGCCCCAGGTCTGCTCGAGCTCGCGCTCGACGTAGGCGGCGACGCGGTACATCCGGTCGTCGGCCATCGCGGGGGCGAGGATCTGCATGCCGACCGGCAGCCCGTCCTCGGGGGCCAGTCCGGTGGGGACCGACATGCCGGGGGTGCCGGCGAGGTTGGCCGGGATGGTGGCGATGTCGTTGAGGTACATCGCCATCGGGTCGTCGATCTTGTCGCCGATCGTGAACGCCGTCGTCGGCGCGGTGGGGCTGATCAGCACGTCGCACCGCTCGAAGGCCGCCTCGAAGTCCCGCGCGATCAGCGTGCGGACCTTCTGCGCCTGGCCGTAGTACGCGTCGTAGTAGCCGCTGGACAGGGCATAGGTGCCGAGGATGATGCGGCGCTTGACCTCCGGGCCGAAGCCCGCGTCGCGCGTGGCCGCCATGACCTGCTCGGCGCTGGGGGCGTCGACGCCCCGGGGCGCCACCCGCAGGCCGTAGCGCATGGCGTCGAACTTCGCGAGGTTGCTGGACGCCTCGGACGGCAGGATCAGGTAGTACGCCGCCAGGGCGTAGCGGAAGTGCGGGCAGGAGACCTCGACGATCTCGGCGCCCCCGGCCTCGAGCAGCGCGACCGTCTCGTCGAAGCGCTGCTGCACCCCGGCCTGGTAGCCCTCGCCCGACAGCTCCGTGACGACGCCGATCCGCATCCCGCGGACGTCGCCGTTGCGGGCGGCCTCGACGACCGGCGGGACCGGGGCGTCGATCGAGGTGGAGTCGCGGGGGTCGTACCCGCCCATGACCTCGTGGAGCAGGGCGGTGTCCAGGACGGTGCGCGCGCACGGGCCCGCCTGGTCCAGGGAGGAGGCGAGCGCGACGAGGCCGTAGCGCGAGACCCCGCCGTACGTCGGCTTGGTGCCGACCGAGCCGGTCACGGCCGCGGGCTGACGGATCGAGCCGCCCGTGTCGGTGCCGGTCGCGAGCGGGGCCTGGAAGGACGCCACGACCGAGGAGGAGCCACCGCCGGAGCCGCCGGGGATCCGCTCGAGGTCCCAGGGGTTGTGGGAGGGGCCGTAGGCCGAGTGCTCGGTGGACGAGCCCATGGCGAACTCGTCCATGTTGGTCTTGCCGAGGATCGGCATCCGCGCGGCCTTGATGTGCGCGACGACGGTCGAGTCGTACGGCGGCACCCAGCCCGCGAGCATCTTCGAGCCGCACGTGGTGGGCAGGCCCGTCGTGGTCATCACGTCCTTGACCGCGATCGGGACGCCGGCGAGGGGGTGCAGCTGCTCGCCCCGGGCTCGCCGCTCGTCGACCTCGCGGGCCGTGGCGAGAGCGCCCTCGGCGTCGACGTGCAGGTAGGAGTGGACCGCGCCGTCGACGGCGGCGATCCGGTCGAGGTGGGCCTGGGTCAGCTCGACGGCGGTGAAGTCGCCGGCGGCGAGGCCCTCGGACATCTGGGCGGCGGTGAGCCGGGTGAGGTCGGTGGTCGTCATGGTCAGTCCTCGCTCAGGATCCGGGGCACCTGGAAGCGGTCGAGCTCCTGCTCGGGCGCTGCGGACAGGGCCTGCGCGGCGGTGAGGCCGGGCCTGACCTCGTCGGGCCGGGTCACGTTGGTCAGGGGCATCGGGTGCGACATCGGCGGGACGTCGTCGGCGGCGACCTCGCCGACCTGCGCGACGGAGTCGAGGATGACGGCCAGCTCCCCGGCCATCGTGTCGAGCTCGGCATCGGTCATCTCGATGCGCGCGAGGCTGGCCAGGTGGGCGACCTGGTCGCGGGACAGGGAAGACATGCGCCGCAGTCTAGTGGCGCTGAGTGATCCGCCACGTCGCCCGCCCGTCCGGCGAGCCCGGCGGGGCGGACGGGCGATCAGGGCCGTCCGTGGGTGGCGGCCTCGTGCCATGCTTCGTGGGTGTGGCCACGCAGACGACGCGACGCGCCGGGTCCGTACCTGTTCGACGAGCACTTCCCGCACGGCGGCGTCCCGACGGGCGATCCCGTCGAGCTCGTCGGCATCGCCCACCACGACCGAGGCTCGCTTTACCAGTTCGTGACGACCGACGGCACCTACGTCACCCTGCACGAGCTCGCCTGTGCGGGAGTCGACGTCCGCTTCCTCGAGCGGACCCTCACGCTGCTGTTCACGCACGAGCGCAGCTCGGGCCCCGTCCTGCGCATGCACTTCGCGGGCGCCCGCATCCTGCGTTGGCGCCTGGACACGCCCGTCGCCCCGGACGAGCACCGGGGCCAGGCCTCCGACCTGTGGTGGGACAACAGGCAGACGTTCGCGCTCTACCTCATCGACGACGAGATCGCCTTCACCGCCACCCGCCTCACCGTCACGACCCACGGCATGCCCGATCTGCGCTGAGGCGACCACCTTCCCGGGCGTCGCTCCGTAGCGCGGCGTGACCGGCGTGGTCAGGTGTGGTGTCTCGCACGTCGGCCGTCGCGGACGCCGGACCTCGGACGTTACGGCCTTGCTCCGACCGGTTCGGTGACTCCACGCGGATGGCGGACCAGGCAGTCCGCCACCCGAGGTAACCCATCGTGGTAACTCTCCGTCGAGAATTCAACTACCGTTGAGTACACGGCGTGACTACTTACGCCTCCCCCCGACGACACCGCCTCCTGCGGGCGGCTGCCACCGCCGTGCTCGCGGCCAGCGCCGCCGCCGGCGCGGTGGTGTCCCAGCCCGCCGCGCCCGCCGCCCAGGCCGCCACCGACACCGGCTGGTTCAAGCCGGCGACGACCTACGTCGGCGAGTTTGCCGACCCCGACGTCCTCAAGGTCGGCAGCACGTACTACGCCTACGGCACCAACACCGGCGGGTCCTACCTGCCGGTGATGCACTCGGTCGACACGAAGTCGTGGATCGCCCGTCGTGCCTACGGCGCCACCGGCGACCCGCTGCCCAACAAGGGCATCAACCCTCGCACCGGCACCTACTACCCCGGCCTGCGCAAGGTCTACAACGGCACCCTGCGGGTCGATCCGTACTACAACGACGCCCTCCCGGACGTGGCCGCCTGGGCCGACCGCAGCCGCTGCAAGGCGCACTCGGACGGCACCAGCGCCGCCGAGGACAAGTGGTGCGTCGGCGCCTGGGCCCCCACCGTGGAGCGACTGAAGGACGGCCGCTACCTGCTGGCCTACGTCGCCCAGCAGAGCTATGCGACCGGCCGCCAGTGCATCTCGCTCGCGACCGCCACGTCCCCCGAGGGCCCCTTCGTCGACCGGACCACCAAGCCGGTCGTGTGCTCGTCGGACCCGCACGGATCGATCGACCCGGACCTGTTCCGCGACCCCAAGACCAGCCAGCTGCACCTGATCTTCAAGAACGAGGGTGTGCCGGGCAGCAAGCCCACCGAGATCCTGAGCATCCCGATCAACGAGGCCGGGACCTTCCAGGACGCCGCGACCAGCTATGTCCCCGGCGTCAGCTCGGCCCTGCTGCTGCGCACCTCCCAGACCTGGGAGGGCACCCTGGTCGAGAACCCCTCGATGGTCTACTGGGGCGGTCGCTACTTCCTCTTCCACTCGGGCAACCTGTGGCAGACGGCGAGCTACGCGACCGGTGAGACCCACTGCGCGTCCCCGCGGTCGACGTGCGGCCGGATCTTCACCTACCCCGTCCTGAAGACCAGCTCGACCCAGGGCATCTGGGGACCGGGCGGGGCCTCGGCGTTCGTCGACCCGAGCGGCAAGCTCGCCCTGCTGTATGCCGCCTGGAACAAGTCCACCACCGGCTATGCCTACGCCAACCGGATCTACCACACCGCGCGGATGACCTACGCCGACAGCCAGGGTCGGGTCACCGTCGCCAACGCGCTCGGCTGACCGGCCGCCCCCACCTGCGCACGCCGCCACGCCCCGCCTGCCCATCGCAGCCGGGGCGTGGCGCTGCTCGTGCTGGCCCGGCCGACGTCGCCGCCGGAGCCGGACGACCCGCGCCGCCCCCGGGTCGGCTGCGCCGCGGTGCTGTTCGGCTGCGCCGCGGTGCTGTTCGGCTGCGCCGCGGTGCTGTCCGGTCGCGACCAGGCGTGCTCGCGGCTGCGGTCAGGCAGGACCCGCAGCGGCGTCGGACTGCGTCGGGGTGCTGTCCGACGGGGCACCGTCCCGCTGCTCGTCGTCCGGCTGCTCGCCCTCGGTCGACTCCGTCGCCTCGGCCGGGAGCACCGCCGCTGACCCGCCCTCGAGCAGCCGCACGAAGCCGGCCTCGTCCAGGATGGGTCGCCCCAGCTCCTCGGCCTTGGCGGCCTTGGTGCCCGCCCCCTCGCCGATGACGACGAAGTCGGTCTTCCTGGAGACCGATCCGGAGGCCTTGCCGCCGCGGGTGATGATCGCCTCCTTGGCGCTGTCGCGGGTGTAGCCCTCCAGCGAGCCGGTCACCACGACGGTCAGGCCCTCCAGGGTCCGCTCGACGGACTCGTCGCGCTCGTCCGCCATACGCACGCCGGCCGCCGCCCAGCGGTCGACGATCTCGCGGTGCCAGTCGACCTCGAACCACTGGATCACGGACTCGGCGATCACCCCGCCGACGCCCTCGACCCCGGCGAGCTCCTCGACCGAGGCGGCCCGGATGGCGTCCAGCGAGCCGAAGTGGGTGGCGAGCGCCCGGGCGGCGGTGGGACCGACGTGGCGGATGGACAGGGCGACCAGGACGCGCCACAGCGGCTGGTCCTTGGCCTTGGCGAGGTTGTCGACGAGCTTGCGGCCCGTGGCGGACAGCACCCGGCCGTCGACGATGCCGGGCGCGGGGACGGCGCCCGGGTCGGCCTGCTCCTTGCGGTTGGCCGCCCGGGTGTAGAGCGGGACCCGGGCGATGGCCTCGGGCGTCAGGTCGAACAACGTGGACTCGTCGGCGATCACGCCCGAGTCGAGCAGCGCGAGAGCGCCCTCCCACCCGAGCGCCTCGATGTCGAAGCCGCCCCGCGAGGCGAGCCCGAAGAGTCGCTCGCGCAGCTGGGAGGGACAGGAGCGGGCGTTGGGGCAGCGGATGTCCTTGTCGCCCTCCTTCTCGTACGCCAGGGCGGTCCCGCACGCCGGGCAGTGCGTGGGCATCACGAACTCCCGCTCGCTGCCGTCGCGCAGGTCCACGACCGGGCCGAGGATCTCCGGGATCACGTCGCCGGCCTTGCGCAGCACCACGGTGTCGCCGATGAGCACGCCCTTGCGCTGCACCTCGAAGGCGTTGTGCAGCGTGGCCATCTCGACCGTGGAGCCCGCGACCTTGACCGGCTCCATCACGCCGTACGGCGTCACCCGGCCGGTGCGACCGACGTTGACCCGGATGTCGAGCAGCGTGGTGTTGACCTCCTCGGGCGGGTACTTGTAGGCGATCGCCCAGCGGGGCGCGCGGGAGGTCGTGCCGAGGCGCCCCTGCAGCGCGAGCTCGTCGACCTTGACCACCACGCCGTCGATCTCGTGCTCCACGTCGTGGCGGTGCTCGCCGTGGTGGGCGACGTAGTCCAGCACCTCCTGCGGCGTCTGCAGCACCCGATGGTGCGTGGTGGTCGGGAAGCCCCACCCGCGCAGCAGCTCGTAGGCCTCGCTCTGCCGGGTGAGCGAGAGCCCCGCGCGCGCGCCGATGCCGTGGACCAGCATGTGCAGCGGGCGGGTCGCCGTGACACGGGAGTCCTTCTGCCGCAGGGATCCTGCCGCAGCGTTGCGCGGGTTGGCGAAGGGCGCCCGCCCCTGCTCGACGAGCTGGGCGTTGAGGTCGCCGAAGGCCTCGATCGGGAAGAAGATCTCGCCGCGCACCTCCAGCAGCGCGGGCACGACGTCACCGGTGATCCGGTGCGGGATGCCCTCGATGGTGCGGACGTTGGGAGTGACGTCCTCCCCCACCCGGCCGTCGCCGCGGGTGGCTGCCGTCACGAGCTCTCCGTGCTCGTAGACCAGGTCGATCGCCAGCCCGTCGATCTTGAGCTCGCACAGGTAGTGCGGCGCGCCCTCCAGGCCGCGCTCCACCCGCGCCAGCCACTCGGCGAGCTCGTCGGGACTGAAGACGTTGTCCAGGCTGAGCATCCGCTCCCGGTGCTGCACCGGCGCGAAGTCGGTGGCCCGGTGCGCCGCCCCGACCTGCTGGGTGGGGCTGTCCGGCGTCCGCAGGTCGGGGAACTGGTCCTCGAGCTGCTGCAGCCGGCGCATCAGCTGGTCGTACTCCGCGTCGGACATCGTCGGCGAGTCCGTGCCGTAGTAGCGCTCCTGCGCGTCCCGCACCCGCTCGGCGACCTCGGTCCACTCGTGCCGCGCCGCCACGGAGGCGTCGGCGACCTCGGCGTCGCTGGTCGGGACCTCGGCCCCGTCCGCGTCGGCCACCGCGGGGGCCTGGGGGGTGGTCTTTCTCGGCATACGCGCATCGTGCCACGCAGGGCCGACAGACCCCCGGCGGCGACACCGCACCGTCCAGGCCGTATGTCGGCTGATCAGAGGCCCCTCAGCCCGCAGCCGGCGCGCCGCCCGCCACGAACCCCCGCTCCTGGTGGAAGGACTCGTAGCGCAGCCACTTCTCGGCCAGGGCCTCCTCGACGTCGACGCCCAGCCGCTGCGCCGCCACGAGCGTCATGGCGAGCACGTCGGCGACCTCGCCGCGGACCGCCTCGGCCAGCTCCTCCGGCGAGCGCCCGCGGTCGCGCCCCTGCCCGCTCGACGACAGGTGCGCCTGGACGAGCTCGCCCACCTCCTCGGTGAGCTTGAGCAGCACCCACTCGGTGGTGCGGTCCACGCCGTAGTGGTCGGCGTAGCCCGCCGAGACGTACTCGATCCGGTCCTGCCACTGCGCCAGCTCCATGCCCGCCATCCTGCCGGCGACCTACGACAGACCCTGGCGACGTGCGGCCCACGAGGCGGCCCAGCGGTTGCCCAACCCGACCAGCACCGCGCCGGCCAGCACGATCGCGAAGCCCACGAGCGTCCACGCGTCCATGGCCTCGCCCAGCACGAGCACCCCGAGCAGGACGGACACGCACGGGATCAGATAGGTGACGGTCGTCGCCACGGTGGCGCCCGCGGCCCGGACCACCTGGAACTGCAGGGAGAACGCCAGGCCGGTGCCCAGCGCCCCGAGTGCGAGCACCGCCGCGAGCGACCAGGGCACCGAGCCGGATCCGTGGCGCAGGTGGACCTCCCAGGGGCTGGCGACGCCGGCCAGACCGAGGGCGGACGCCCCCACCAGGATCACCACGAGCTGTGCCGAGGCGCACAGCAGCTGGGCGGCCGGGACGGCCAGCCCGCCGGGGTCGTGCTCCGTGAGGTGCAGCCGGTGCCAGGTCCACCCGACGCCATAGCTGGAGCCCGCGAGCAGGGTCATCCCGAAGCCGAGCAGGTCCGGCCGCTCGGCCGCCGCCCAGGGCTGCATGATCACCACGACCCCGAGGAAGCCGAGCAGGACGCCGAGCAGCTTGGGCCGGGAGAAGTGCTCGTCGCGCACGAAGAGCATCGTCAGGCCCACGGTGGCGATGGGCGTGATCGCGTTGCCGATCCCCGCCAGGGCCGAGGAGACCCGGGTCTCCCCCAGCGCGAAGAGGGTGAACGGCGCCGTGGCCAGGAAGAATCCGACGACCATGAGGTGACCCCAGACCTGGCGTCCGCGGGGCAGCCGGCCGCCGGTGAGCCGCAGCAGCGTCACCACGACCAGGCAGCCGGTGAGCACCCGCAGCGTCGAGATCTGCAGCGGGACGAGGGCGTCCAGGCCGACCTTCATCAGCAGGAAGCTCGCTCCCCACACCAGCACCAGGACCAGCCAGCTGACCTGCCAGGGCCACCGCAATCGGGTCATCAGCCCGCGACCTCGCGGACGGCCTCGGCCACCTGTCCCGCGAGCCGCTGGGCGGCGACCGCGTCGGCCGGAGCGAGCCCGGCCAGTCCGCAAGAGGGCGAGATCGTCACGTCCGCCAGGGTGCTCGCGGACAGGCCGAGATCGGACCAGCGGCGCACGACGGTGTCGCGGACGGCGCCGACCCCGGGCAGCGGCGCGGCCGAGGGACAGGCCCCGAGCCACACGTCGGTGCCCGCCTCCAGCGTGGTCGCCAGGGACTCCCAGCCCTTGGGGCCGAGGACGGTCGTGTCGACCGCGAGGGCGCCGGCGCCCGTGGAGCGCAGCAGGGGCAGCGGCGCACCCTTGGCGCAGCAGTGCACGACCGTATGCCGCTCGCCTGCGGCTCGTCTCCCCACCTCGCCCGCGGCGCGCAGGACCTCACCGACCAGGTTGGCGCCGACGTACGAGTCGATCGCCCGGATCCGGCCGAAGCCGCTGGCCGTGGGCAGCCGCCCCGCGAGGATCGCGGGCAGCGAGGGCTCGTCGAGCTGGACCACCACGCGGGCGCCGGGCACCAGCCGCTCGACCTCGGCGACGTGGTTCCTGACGCCCTCGGCGAGGCTGCCGGTCAGGTCCCGCAGCGCGCCCTCGTCGACGACGGCGCGCTCGCCACGGTGCAGCCAGACCGATCCGGCGAGGGTGAGCGGCCCGGCGACCTGGACCTTGAGCTCGCCCTCGTAGCCGTCGAAGGTCTCCGCCAGCTCGTCGAGGTCCTGGCGCCACCACGCGGCCGTCCGCTCGGCGTCGCGACCCGCCCGGTCCACGAACCGCCAGCCCTGCGGCTGCAGGTCCACGTGCAGGTCCACCAGCAGCGCCGCCGCCCGCCCGATCAGGTCCGCGCCCGGACCGCGGTCGGGCAGCTCGGGCAGGTAGGGCAGCCCCTCGTCCGCCAGCAGCGAGCGCACCGCCCGCTGCGTCTCGCGCACGTCCGTGCCCGGCCACGATCCCATCCCGGTCGCTCTCGTCACGTCGGCGACAGTACCCCGCCCGCGGCCGCTGCCCCGGTGGGCGTCGAGTCCGTGGACAGCTCCGTCCGCGGGCTGCTGGGACCCTGTGCCCCGGGGGCCGGGCGCGGCGCTGAGGTCGACGTACGACGCAGGGACGAGCCGCCACGGCCCTGGCAGGCCGTGGCGGCTCGTGGGTGGCGGGGCGCCATGCCGGGCGCCCCGCCCCCGATGTCGTCCGGTCGTCCCGGACGGACGATCAGCGCTTGGCGCCGATGGTGGTGTTGACCCAGCTGCGGATGTGCGCGACGTCCTCGGCGTCGAACTCGTTGCGGGTCACCAGACCCGCGAAGCCCACGACCTTGGTGGGCCCTCGAAGGTCAGCGCCCACCGGGGGGCGACCAGGACGGCGCTGCAGGCGTGGTGCCCGCCGTCGTCGGTGAGGGCGACGAGGCCGGGGGGCTCCGTCGCAGATGGGGCTGGTACCAGCGGCATCACCGGGACAAGCCCCATCTCGCATGCGTGATCCATCACCCTCGACGAACGACCTGCCAACGCCTGGGCACCGACAAGGCACCCACGAGCACGGCCACGGCCACGCTGACCGACACGGTCAGCAGCGGCGTCCAGGTCGCGGGGATCGGCAGTCGGGCCGCTCGGGCCAGGGTGACCCCACCCGCCACCCCGCACAGGGCGCCGAGCGCGGTGGCCACCAGAGCGATCGATCCGCCCAGGAGGGCCCCGGTGCTCCCCAGCCATCGTCGCGACGCTCCCAGAGCCGCCATCATCTGTCGGGACGAGCGCAGGTCGTCGCTCCACAGCGCCATCATGGCGGCCAAGATCGCGGCCGCCGTCAGACAGGCCCCCACCGTGGCCATGACCTTCATGGCTCGGGCCGGCCCCAGCTGGGGGGACTCCTCGTTGACGGTGATGCGTGCATCTGCCTGCACGTCGGCAGGCAGGCGGCTCTGGATCTGTCTCGGGCCGGCCGCCGCGACGAGATACTGCGGGTCCCCCGGCGAGAGGCCGAGGCGCCTCGCACCGGCGGACGACAGGTACGCCACGGGCATCCGGCCGAAGCGGGCGCCCCCCGGGGCGACCCGGCGGGGAACGCGGCCGAGGGGATGCAGCTGGAGGTGGCTGCCGCCGGCCGTGAACGACTGGGCTGCCAGGGTCAGCGGGCCCGGCACTCCGGGGTCGTCGGTCACCACCGCCAGCCGTCCCTCGGCATACGCAGCAGCCTCCCCGGGCAGCCAAGGACGCCGAGCGAACGCCGCGGCGTCGTCCGACGTCGCCACCGCGACGGAGGGAAAGACCACCTTGGCCGTGGAGCGCGACACGCACGGCACGGCGTCGAAGCCCCCGGCACCGGAGGTGGAGAAGACCACGGTGGCCGAGAGGCACCGCATCAGATCGGTGTCCAGCGTGACCTCGCCCTCGCCCTGGGCAGCCGACGAGACGGGGGTGATCGACCTCACCGTGCCGCCAAGGTCTCGTACCTCACCCGCCGTGAGGGGGCGGCGCGTCTCGACGAGCGCGTAGCCCGGGACGACGGGGGTGACCGGGTTGCGCTCCGCCGACTCGACGAAGGCCTGCGACGCCATCTGGAGGTATGTCGCGATGCACACCACGAGAGCGATCGCCATGGCGGTCAGCGCAGCCCGAGCCGGGGCCGCCGCCAGGTGCCGGAACGCGACTCCGGCGCCCGCGGGGCCGGGCAGGGTCGGGGACGCTCCCCGGCGCGCCACGAGTCGCAGGCAGGCCAGGACCAGACCGGCGCAGATCAGGGGGGCCGCGACGAGAGCAAGGAGGGGTGACCAGTAGGACCACACCACGCTGGCTGCTCCCACCAGGAGTCCGAGGACGAGCAGCGCGACCACCACCACCCAGCCCCCTCTGCTCCCCTCCCGAACGGTGGGAGGTGCCTGCCCGAGGAGGTGGAGGAGGGGCGCTCGGCGCATCCTGCGCCGCGGTGCAGCGCAGGTGGCCGACACCCCGATCCAGGCGATCACCGCCACGGCCACCAACACCCACCAGGCCGGGGTGAACCGTCCCCAGTCCGCGGCGGCGCGCTCCTGGACCGGGCCTTGCACGACGTAGGCGAGTCCGAGCCCGAGACCGGATCCGACGAGGATCCCCGTGACGGTGACCACCCTGACGTACCACTGCAGGAAGGACCAGCGGATCCTCGGTCCTGCGCCCATGGCCGCCAGCAGACCGGCGGACCGGGTCTCGGCACGCACCACCATGTTCATCGCGGCGCCGACCAGGAGGAGGCACTCCACCAGCAGACCGACGCCCACCCCGAGAGACAACGCCTGCAGCTCCTGCGTGCCGGACACGTGCCCGTCGAAGGTCTGTCGTGGTTCGTAGCGCAGGCGAGCTGCCTCGAGGCGCCCGCTGTCCACCCCACCGACGACGAGCCAGCGATGAGATCCCTCGATGTCCTTGGCCCGCGGGCCGGCCAAGGGGATCGGCGACGCGCTCACGAAGAACACGTCGTCCGCGGTGGGCGCATAGACGAGCAGGGCGCTCACCCGCCGAGGGACGCCCTGCGGGCCGACGCCGACGTGGTCACCCACGCCCACGTGCAGCCTGGCGGCCAGCGCCCGGGACAGACCGATCGTCGCGGGGTCGGCGCCGGGGCGGCCCTCCTCGACCACGAACATGCCGGCGGTCGCGGGGTCTGTCAGGTCCAGGGCTCGCCCCTTGACATCCGTGCGCCGTCCGCCGGGCGAGGTGATCGGCATGTCCTGGTAGGAGACGTCCGGCACGAGGTGCGTGCCGGGCAGGAGCGCCTGGCGAGGATCGGCGCTTCGGGACAGGGCTGTCAGACGGCCCTCGGACTGCCCGACCATCAGGGCCCGAGCCTCGTCCTCGGAGACGGCTGCGGTCGCCGCCAGGCTGGACAGACAGGCACAGATCAGCACAGGTAGGGCGACGGCCAGGACCAGCAGCGCGGTCCGCACCCGATGTCGCGTCGCCAGGCGCCACCCCAGCAACCGCATCTGGGCCCTCATCAGGCGGCGTCCTGCTGCTCGATGCGGCCGTCGACGATCCGCCACACCGCGTCGCACCTGGCCGCGACCGCGGAGTCATGGGTGGCGATGATGCATCCCCGCTCACCGCCGTCCACCAGGGAACGCAGGAGCGTCAGCACCCGGGCACCGTTCGCCTGGTCCAGCGCGCCCGTGGGCTCATCGGCCAGGATCAGCCGACGGTCGTCCACCACAGCCCGGGCGATGGCCACCCGCTGCTGCTCTCCTCCGGAGATCTGGTCGGGGAAGCCAGCCATCAGGTGATCCACACCGACTCGCTCCAGGGCGGCCAGGGCCAGCTGGTTGCTCCGTTGTCGCGGGACACCCGCCAGCCGCAACGGCAGGGCGACATTCTCGATCACGGTGAGGTCCCGCACCAGGTTCCACTCCTGGAAGACGAACCCCACGTTGGTTCCCCGGAACGTCGTCAGCTCGTCGGCCGACATCGCCTCGATGGCTGTCCCGTTGACCACGACCCGCCCGGACACCGGCTGCAACAACCCACCCATGATGTTCAGCAAGGTCGACTTACCCGAACCCGAGGGACCCATGAGCGCCACCATCTTCCCCGGTGCCAGAGCACACGACACCTCATCGAGCACGAGGCGCTCCCCTGCTCCTTCTCCTACGCGGTGAACCACGTCCACGCACCGCACCAACATCTCCACGTCCACACCTTCCACCAAGCGCTAGGACCCGATGGTCGACACCCTTCACCAAGGGCATCGACCACCGGGGATCGAGGATCAGGACTCGACGTGCGTGCTCTCGATCCCGTTGATGCAGTGCGAGCTCGAGGTCGAGCGGTTGGCGCCCGTGATCCAGGCCGTAGCGATGTCAGGCTGCCACAGGTTGCAGTCCCCGATGCCGCGGGCCGACGTGTTGCTGTACTTGGTGCAGGAGATGACGACGTGGTTCTGGTCGGTGCCACCCGCCCAGGTCTTGCAGTCCACGCGGGCCAGGGAAGGAGACGCGCAGCCGGCGACAGCAGGCGGGGCCGGCGTGAGGGCCGCGGCCCCCATGGCGACGACGATCGGGAGCTTCTTGGTGGACAGGTCGAACCCTTCTCTCGGATGGAGCTGTGGGCCATCGACCAGGGCAGCGGATCGCTCCGACCTGGCGCATGGAGGGGTCTTCCCTCAAGCGCTCTCATCCTGCAGGTGGAACACTGTGCCGCTCAAGGGATTTCGGTGAACTGCGGATGAAGACTGCATCGAGCCGGTCGTTGCCCACCGCCCGGAGCGGCATGACGTCCATGCCTGGCAGGCATGCCTGACGACGTCCGCACGGAGCACGCTCGGGCGTGGGGCCTGCAGGTCTTCGCTCTCGCTGCGACAGACGCGGCTGGGTCGAGACCGGGTCAGGCCCGGCCGGTCTCGGCGATCGTCGCGGACCCGACCACCCGGGTCCCGGCATACAGCACCACCGACTGCCCGGGCGCGACGCCCCGGGTGCGCTCGGCCAGGGACACGTGCAGCGACGCACCGTCCACCCAGGCCCGTGCGGGGATCTCGGCCCCGTGAGCGCGCAGCTGGGCGCCGACCTCGACCGTCCCGTCCGGCGCCGGACCACACCAGCGGACGTGCTCGCCGCGGATCCGGTCGATGCCGAGCAGCTCGCCGGGCCCCACCACGACCCGGTTGCGCGGGACGTCGACGGACGTGACGTAGCGCGGCCTGCCGTCCTGCGCCGGGTGCCCGAGCCGCAGCCCGCGCCGCTGGCCGACGGTGTACGCATAAGCGCCCTCGTGCGCGCCCACCACCGCACCGGTCTCGTCCACGATCTCCCCGGGCCGCTCCCCCAGCCGTGCCCCGAGCCACCCGCGGGTGTCCCCGTCGGCAATGAAGCAGATGTCGTGGGAGTCGGGCTTGCGGGCGACGGCGAACCCGCGCTCGGCCGCCTCCGCGCGCACCTGGGTCTTGGTCGAGTCCCCGAGCGGGAAGAAGGACCGGGCCAGCTGGTCGGCGTCCAGGACGCCGAGGACATAGGACTGGTCCTTGGCCGGGTCGACGGCACGGTGCAGCTCGCGCGCCACGGCGCCGTCGGGCGAGCGACGCTCGACGACCTGGGCGTAGTGGCCGGTGGCGACCGCGTCGAAGCCCAGCGCGAGCGCCTTGTCCAGCAGCGCCGCGAACTTGATCCGCTCGTTGCAGCGCAGGCAGGGGTTGGGGGTGCGGCCGGCGGCATACTCCGCGACGAAGTCGTCGATCACCTCGGCCTGGAAGCGGTCGGCGAGGTCCCAGACGTAGAACGGGATCCCGAGGCGGTCGGCGACCCGTCGGGCGTCGCCCGCGTCCTCCAGGGTGCAGCAGCCCCTGGCGGACTCGCGCAGGGTGGCGGCGGAGCGGGACAGGGCCAGGTGCACGCCGACGACCTCGTGGCCGGCGTCGCGCATCCGGGCGGCGGCCACGGCGGAGTCGACCCCGCCGCTCATGGCGGCGACGACCCGCATCAGCTCGCCGCCTCCACCGCGTCGGCACCCAGGCCCCGGGCGGCGGCAGCCGCGACCGGGCCACCGCTCAGCGAGCCCGCGCGCCGGGCCCGGTCGACCGCCCCCGGCAGCGCCGCGAGGGCCCGATCCACGTCCTCGTCGGTGGAGCTGTGCCCGAGGGTGAGCCGCAGGGCACCGCGCGCCTCCGCCTCGGACAGGCCCATGCCGAGCAGCACGTGCGAGGGCTGCGGGACGCCCGCGTGGCAGGCGGACCCGGTGGAGCACTGCACGCCGGCGGCGTCGAGCAGGTAGAGCAGCGAGTCGCCCTCGCAGCCGTCGACGACGAGGTGGGCGTTGCCGGGCAGGCGCCGGGTGGCGTCGCCGGGCTCCCAGTCGCCGCCCACGCGGATGCCGAGGTCCAGGTCGAGCGCCCCCTGCAGCAGCCGGTCGCGCAGCGCGACCAGGCGGGCCGTCTCGGCCTCACGCTGCTCGCAGGCGATCCGCAGGGCCGTCGTCATGCCCACGATGCCCGCCACGTCGAGGGTGCCGGAGCGGATGTGCCGCTCCTGACCACCACCGTGGGTGAGCGGGTCGACGACGGCATTGCGGCGGGCGAGCAGGGCGCCCACGCCCACCGGACCGCCGAACTTGTGCGCGGTGACCGCCATCAGCGCGAGCCCGCTCGCCGCGAAGTCCACCAGCAGGTGACCGACCGCCTGCACCGCGTCGGAGTGCACCGGGATGTCGTATGCCGCTGCGGCTGCAGCGATCTCGGCGATCGGCTGGATCGTGCCGACCTCGTTGTTCGCCCACATGACCGTGGCCAGGCAGATGGCGTCGCGGTGCTCGTCCAGGGCTGCGCGGGCCGCCTCGAGGTCCACCCGCCCGGTGGCGTCGACCTCGAGCCAGGTGACCTCCGCGCCCTCACGGCGGACCAGGTGCTCGACGGCGTCGAGGACGGCGTGGTGCTCGACGGTGGAGGCGAGGATCCGGCGGCGCTGCGGGTCGGCGGCCACCCGCGCCCGGGCGGTGCCGAGGACCGCGAGGTTGTCGGCCTCGGTGCCGCCGCCGGTGAAGATCACCTCGGAGGGGCGGGCACCGACGAGCTCGGCGATCTGCTCGCGGCTCTCCTCGACGACGCGGCGGGCGGCGCGGCCGGCGGTGTGCAGGCTGGACGGGTTGCCGACGACGGCGCGCTGACGGGCCACCGCCTCGATGACCTCGGCGAAGACCGGGGTCGTGGCGGCGTGATCGAGGTAGGCATGGTCCGGCTGCACACCCGGAGTCTACGTCCGGTCACCGATCGCCCCCGGGGCCTCCAGGATCGTGTGCGTCTGCCGCCGGATTCCGGCGGCAGACGCACACGATCCTGGAGCACGCGGCGGCGGGTGCGGCTGTCAGAAGATGCGCACCCGCTCCTCGGGAACCAGCCAGGACCGGTCGCCGGGCGCGGTGGCGAAGGTCTCGTGGAAGCCGTCGAGGTTGCGGACCAGCCCGGCGAAGACCTCGAAGGGCGGGTGCCCGTCGCTGCCCAGGCGGGCGCGGGCGACCTCGGGCCGGTCGGCCGCGCGCCGCCCGTAGGCCTTGGCCACGAAGAACCGCTCGTCCCCGGTCAGCCCGTCCACGCGCCGCCTCCGCTCGTCGGCCGAGGCGACCTCGCACCAGGTGTCCCACGCCAGCTGCAGCCCGATCAGCTCGGCCACGCACTCGAAGCCGACCATCGCCCCGTCGACGCCCTCGTCGTCGACGCCGCGTGGGCGCCACCCGTCGACCTGGGCCTCGACGGCGGCCGCCCGCTCACGGAAGGCCGCCTCCTCACCGGCGCCCCACCACTGCCGCACCCGGCCGAGGTGGTCCCGCTGCGCGCCACGCGAGTCGAAGGCATGCCCCAGCTCGTGCCCGAGGATGCTCGCGTACTGCCCGAGGAGCACGGCCCGGTCGTCGAGCACCGCGGCCGGCGGCAGGCTCGCGCCCTCCACCGTCACCTGGTTGTAGAAGGGGTGGTAGAAGGTGTTGACGACGTAGGGCGGCGGCCCCCAGGTCACCCGGTCGACGGCAGCCTCCGTGGCCGCCACCTCCCGGTCGTGCGCCGCCGCCCGCGCCGCGCGCACGGCGCCGGCCGCGGTCTCCCCCAGCTCCAGACCGGTCACGTCGGGCCACTCGTCCGGCCACCCCACCAGCATGACCACGGCGTCCAGCTTGGTCAGCGCCGCGGTCGTGGCCTCCTCCCCCAGCCAGGGGCACTCGCGCAGCGTGGTCCGCATCCGGTCCCGCAGCGCCTCGGCGAGCTCACGGGTGCGCTCCCGGGACCGCTCGTCGGCATACCGCTCGACCCACAGCCGACCGAGGGCCATGGGCAGGAGGTCCTGCACGGTCTGCACCCGGCGGCGCCAGTCCGGCGTCGGCTGCGCCTGGCCCCCGAGCACCTGCTCGAGGAAGCGGGCGTGCTCCCCCGCCAGGTCCGGACCGAGGTATGCCGCGCGTGCCGCGACCACCCGCCAGCGCAGGTAATCCTGCCACTGCGCCAGGGATCGCTCGCAGCAGCCGACCGAGCCCGGCGACGTAGGACGGCTGACAGACGTCGAGCCCCAGCCGATCCGGGCGCAGGCCCAGCGCGTCGAGCCAGGGTCCGAGGTCGACGCCGGCCAGGTCGCCCAGCTCGGCGAAGGTCATCGGGTGGGTGAGAGCCCGGTCGTCCTCGCCCTCGGGGGCGTCCCAGCTGACCTCGGCCAGCGCGCGCTCCAGGTCCAGCGCCGAGGCGGCCACCTCGGGTCCGAGACCGGCTGCGGCGCACAGGGATCGGGCGTGCTCGTCGAGCGCGTCCCCCAGCCGGGGGTAGAGCGGGGCGACGGGCAGGGTGAGCCCGGCCTGGAAGAGGTGCAGCGCCCAGCCGGTGGGGTCGGTGGTGTCCGGCAGGAGGTAGGTCGCCAGCACACCGGTCATCCCCTCGCGCTGCCGCTCCCCCAGCACCCGCAGCAGGTCGGGCAGGCCGTCGATCGCATCGACGTCGCCCAGCTCGTCGCGCACCGGGTCGAGCCCGGCGGTCGCGCGACCGGCCTCGTCCGCCAGCAGGTCGCGCAGCCGGGCGACGACCCGCTCCTGCGCGAGATCGCTCGTGGCGCAGGCGGAGTCGACGATCTCACGCAGCTGCTCGGACACCCGCGCCCGCTTGAGGTCGGACAGCCCCCACCGCCCACGGTCCGCCGGGATCGGGTCCGTCGCCAGCCAGCGGCCGTTGACGTGACCCCACAGGTCGTCCTGAGGGCGCACGGCCGGGTCCAGCTCGGCCAGGGGCAGCGCCCCGGACAGCGGGTCCGGCGTGGCGGCGGGCACGGCGACGTCGGGAGCAGCGGCGTCGGGAGCAGCGGGCGATGAGGCGCTCATGCCTCGACCCTAGGAGTCAGGCGATGGCGGCGCAGACGATGGCGCTGACCGCCACCATGGCAGCCGCGGCGACGAGAGCGCCCGGGTGCCAGTCCTTCTCGACCACGATGGCGCGCAACGACCCGGGGGTGACCGCGTCGAGCAGCAGGAAGCTCACGGCCTGCAGCACGATCCCCAGGAGCCCGAAGCCCACGGTCCACAGCAGGGCGTGGCCCACGCCGGCGTCGCCGTTGGTCCAGATCGTCGTGAAGGTGATCGCGCCGAGCCCGAGGAACTCCGCCGCGACGACGACGGCGGCGTTGACCGATCGCTCGGTGTAGATGCGGGCGCCCAGGCGACCCGGCGTGAGCAGGTCGAGCACCACGAAACCGGCTGCCAGCAGGGCGATCCCGGCCAGGCAGTAGACAGCGGCATACAGCAGGGCGGCGATCATCGGGGACCTCCCTGGTCCTCGGCCACCCACTGCGCGCGCTGCGCGGCGGACGGCGGGGCGGTGTCGATCAGGTGGGGGACGAAGCGGGCGCCGACGTCGGTGACCCAGCCGTCGCTCTCGCGGATCCCGGCGCCGGCGGCGTGGCCGTCGACCACCCAGGAGCCGATGACGACCTTGTGGCCGTCGAGCTCCGGGAGCGGGCACCACTGCTGATAGACGCAGCTCGGGGCGCCGTCGTAGCCGGGCGTGGTCTGCTGGACGCCGTCGGCGTGGATGCGGATCCCCGCGCCCTCGCGGCCGAAGATCGGCTTGGCGACCCACTCGGTGAGCCCCTGCGGGGAGTCCAGATAGGCCGGGAGCAGCAGCTCGTGGCCCGGGTAGAGGTGCCACAACGCGGCGAGCAGGGCCTTGTCGGACAGCACGACCTTCCACGGCGGCTCCAGCCAGGTGGTGCCGTACATCGGGTTGGGCCGCGGCTCCACCCAGCGGCCGAAGGGCTCGCGGAGCATGTCCTCCCAGGGGTAGAGCTTGAAGCAGGTCCGCAGCATCTCGCCGCCGTGCCCCACGAAGTACTCCGCCGCCTCGTTGTAGCCGATCTGCCCCATCGTGATCGAGCGGGTCTGCAGCCCGGCCTGCTCGGCGGTGTCGCGCAGGTAGGTCGTGGTCATCCACTCCTCGCCGGTGACCTCGTCCTCGTGGTGGGCGAACCACACCGGCTGGCTGATCCGCGGCGCCATGGCCTGCCACGCGGCGATCAGCCGCTCGTGCACGGAGTTCCACTGGTCCCGGTCGGGGTGCAGGTCCTCCAGCCAGTACCACTGCACCACGCTGGACTCGAGCAGCCCGGTGGGGGTGTCCGCGTTGTACTCCAGCAGCTTGGGCGGGCCGTCCCCGTCGTACCGCAGGTCGAACCGGCCGTAGAGGCTGGGCGTGCCCGCCTCCAGGCTCGCGCCCGCCAGCCGCAGCGCCCCCTCGGGCAGGCCGATCGGTCCCATCGCGCCGGTCACCAGGAACCGCGCCGCCTCCAGGCACATACCGTGCAGCTGCTCGGTGGCGGACTCCAGCTCGTCCACCTCGGCGCAGGTCAGCTCGTAGTACGCGCCCTCCCACCAGTAGGGCCGCTCGGTGCCGTCCGGGCCCACGGTCGTGGGATAGACCAACCCCTGCGCCTCGACGGTCTCGCGCCAGCCCTCGCGCGGCGTCGACGCCATCCGGCGCATCAGCTGCTCCCCTTGCCGCCGGAGCCGCCGAAGCCACCCCGCGAGATCGTCGTGCCCTTGCCGCCGGAGACCGTCGAGGACTTCAGGCTCGTGGTGCCCTTGGGGTCCACGCCCCCGGTGACATAGCTGTGGTCGCTCGGTGCGCTGAACGATCCGCCGCTGACCTTGCCGCCCACACGGGGCACCCGCGCCCCGTCGTCGTAGTAGTACCACCGGGCCGAGCGTCCGACCACGCCGTGGGCGCCGCGGCGCCGGCCGTCGCACTCGGAGTCGGGCAGTCGCTCGTCGGTCTGCGCGTCCACGCACACCCCCGCGGACGTCCGGCGGGTCTCCTGCGCGCAGCCGGTCAGCGTGCCGGCCAGGACGGCCGTGATCCCGAGGGCCACGACCTGGGACCGTCGTGCGGTCATCTGTGCCTCCCCCATCGGGTGCGGCGGGTGCCGCACTCTTTCCTGGACGCACCCTGGCACCCCGCGGTTCCTCGCGGGTCCCGGCTCAGTGCGAGGCGCCCGCGGCGGTCAGGCTCGTGACGGTCACGACCACCACCGACAGCAGGCACAGGCCCAGGCCGACGAGGATCCACACCCGGCCCGTGCGGGTGCCGCCCGCCCGTCGCCACATCCCGGCGCAGGCCAGGGTGCCGATGACCAGCACGACGTGGGCGAACGGGACCGAGAGGGCGGGCAGGCAGAGGATCCCGAGCGCGAGAGCGGCTCGGGCCCAACGCTCCTGGGCCGCCAGGGTGGGTGGGGTGGTGCTGGGCATGGAGCTCCTCCGGATCGGGCCCGAGGCCGGGATGCCTCGGGCGCAGGGCCAACATAGGGGACCCTCCCCGGAGTCCTGCACCCGCCCCCGACTCATCTCCAGCCGTATGACGGCGGCGGGCCGCCCTCCCCTGGGCAGGGAGGGCGGCCCGCCGCGAGAGCGCGTGGGCTCAGCGCTTCTGGACGGCCTCGGTGGCCTGCGGGAGCACGGAGAAGAGGTCGCCCACGACGCCGAAGTCGACGAGCTCGAAGATCGGGGCCTCCTCGTCCTTGTTGATCGCCACGATCGTCTTGGACGTCTGCATGCCGGCGCGGTGCTGGATGGCACCGGAGATCCCGCACGCGACGTACAGCTGCGGCGACACCTGCTTGCCGGTCTGGCCGACCTGCGAGGCGTGGGGGTACCAGCCCGCGTCGACGGCGGCCCGGGAGGCGCCGACGGCGGCCTTCATCGAGTCGGCGAAGGCCTCGACCGTGGAGAAGTCGCCGCCGGTGCCGCGACCGCCGGAGACGACGACCTGCGCGGTGGCCAGGTCCGGGCGGCCCGTGGACTGCTTGGGCTGGGCGTCGGTGATCTGCACGGCCTTGGCGGCGTCGGAGATCTGCACCTGGACGGGCTGCAGGGCGCCGGCGCCCTGGGCGGGCTCGGGTACCACGGAGGCGGGCTTGACGGTCACGAAGGTCGTGCCCCGGGTGCCCGTGGACTGCACGGTCCAGTTGCCGGCGAAGACGGACTGGGTGGCGAGGACGCCGTTGCCGCCGCCCTGCACGTCGACGGCGTCGGTGATCAGGCCACCGTCGCAGCGGACGGCCAGGCGGGCCGCGATCTCCTTGGCGTCGGGGCCGGTGGTCATCAGGACCGCGGCGGGCGAGGTCTGCTGCACCACGGCGGCCAGCGCGTCGACGGCCGGGCCGACGAGGAACTGCCCGAAGGCGTCGTCGTCGACGACGTAGACCTTCTGCGCGCCGTACTTGGCGAGGACCGGCAGGGCGGTGTCGACGCCCTTGCCGAGGAAGACGGCGCTGGGCTCGCCGACGCGGCGGGCCAGCGTCAGCAGCTCGGCAGAGGTCTTCCTGAGCTTGCCGTCGGTGTGGTCGACCAGAACGAGAACTTCAGCCATGTCAGTGAACTCCTTTGTCGCAGTGGCCGGCTCAGACGAACTTCTTGGCGGCGAGGAACTCGGCGAGCTGGGCGCCGCCGTTCCCCTCGTCCTTGACGATGGTGCCCTGCTCGCGCGGCGGGCGGGGGGTGGCCTGCTCGACCTTGGTGCGGGCAGCGCCCAGGCCGACCTGACCGGCGTCGAGGCCGAGGTCGGCGAGCGACCAGGTCTCCACAGGCTTCTTCTTGGCGGCCATGATGCCCTTGAAGGAGGGATAGCGCGGCTCGTTGCCGGTCTGGTCGGTGACCGAGACGACGGCGGGCAGGGTGGCCTGGAGGCGCTGGGTGGCGGTGTCGCCGTCGCGGCGGATGCTCACGGTGCCACCCTCGACGGCGATCTCGGAGGCCAGGGTGACCTGTGGCAGGCCGAGGCGCTCGGCCACCATCGCCGGGACGACGCTCATGGCGCCGTCGGTCGAGGCCATCCCGAACATCACCAGGTCGGGCTGCCCGGCCTTCTTGATCGCCTCGGCGAGCACGAGCGAGGTGGCGACCGAGTCCGACCCGTGCAGCGCCTCGTCGTTGACGTGGATGCCCTTGTCGGCGCCCATCTGCAGGGCCTTCTTGATGGCGTCGGCCGCCGCGTCGGGGCCCATCGTCAGGACGGTGATGGTGCCCTCGCCGGCCTCCACCAGACGCAGGGCCTCCTCCATGGGGTACTCGTCCAGCTCGGACATCAGGCCGTCGACGGCCTGGCGGTCGGTGGTCCAGTCGGACTCGTCGAAGCCGCGGTCGCCCTGGGCGTCCGGCACGTGCTTGACGCAGACAACGATGTCCATCGTGCGGGTCCTCTTCTCTATCGTCCACGCAGGCCTCGGTCGAGGCCCGTGCTGGTGCTACTCAACTACATTACCGGCAGGTAACTTGCCGTGCGAGACGATCGACACCCTGATGCGACGCGCCCCCGGCCGTCCGGGTGGACGGTCGGGGGCGCGGTCGGCCCGGGGACCGAGCGGCCGGGTGCTCAGCCGGGCATGCCGCCCTGGGGCTGGCCGCCCTGCTCGCCCTCGCCGGGCACGAGGCCGGTCTCGAAGTGCAGGTCGCCGGTGACGATCTGGTGCCAGGTGTGGACCGCGGTGAGCACCACGGAGGTGGTCATCGGCAGCAAGGTCTTGACGTCGGTGCCGGGCAGCACCACGTGCTCGGCGGTCACCACGAGGGTGCCGCCGGCCAGCCCGGACTTGACGACGCTCATGCGCAGGTTGAGCTCGTTGCAGGCGCGCAGGTGGGAGAGCTCGTCCTGCGGGATGTCGTCACCGATCTGCCACTGGCCGAAGACCCGCATGATCGTGACCTCGCCCTCGATGCAGCGGACGAAGAGCTGCTGGCCCTGGACCTTGAAGGAGACGTCGCCGTCGGCGTCGATGTCGGCCATCAGCCCGTCGTCGTGCAGGGCGTCGATGACCTGGCCGCGCAGCGGGTGCTCGTCGGCGGCCGGCGGGAAGCTGGGGATGGAGGTGGGATCCGTCATGCCCCCACCCTATGCGCCGCCGCGGGGATGCGCGCCAGACGGGGAGCCCCGGGGCCCCGACGCGCCTCGGTCGGGCCCTGTCGGGACCCCCACCTATGCTTCCAGCCATGCCCGCCACCCTCGAGCAGCCCCCGCGCCTCGGCGTCACCCTCCGGCCCGACGGCGCGGCCGTCGCCGTCCACGCCGGGCACGCCACGGCCGTGGAGCTGTGCCTGTTCGAGGCGGGCGACACCACGGGAGCGAGCGAGCGACGGATCCCCTTGAGGCAGCGGGTCTTCGGGACGTGGTTCGACGTCATACCCGGGATGCGCGCGGGTCAGCGCTACGGCTATCGGGTGCACGGCCCGTGGTCCCCCGCGCAGGGTCACCGGCACAACCCCGCCAAGCTGCTGATGGACCCCTACGCCCGGGCCCTGGAGGGGCAGGTCACCTGGCGACCGGAGATCTACGGCCATCGCGTCGACGCCGACCTGCGCGGCGAGCACGAGGTCATGGACGACCGCGACGACGCGGCCTTCGTGCCGCGATGCGTCGTGATCGACGACGACTTCGACTGGGCGGGAGACGCCCGCCCGCGCACCCCGCTCGCCCGGTCCTTCGTCTACGAGGCGCACCTGCGCGGCCTGACCCGCACCCTGCCGGGCGTGCCGGAGCACCTGCGCGGGACCTATGCCGGCATGGCGCACCCGGCGACCGTCGCGCACCTGCGGCGGATCGGGGTGACCGCCGTCGAGCTGCTGCCGATCCACGCCTTCACCCACGAGCCGCACCTGGCGACGCGCGGGCTCACCAACCACTGGGGCTACAACACCCTGGGCTTCTTCGCACCGCACGCTCCCTATGCCTTCGCCACCGACCCCCAGGGCGTCGTCGACGAGGTCAAGCGGATGGTGCGCGACCTGCACCGGGCAGGGATCGAGGTCATCCTGGACGTGGTCTACAACCACACCTGCGAGCAGTCCGTCGACGGGGCGACGCTGTCGCTGCGCGGGCTGGACGCCGCGACCTACTACCGCCTCGACGGGCGCGGGCACGACGTCGACGTCACCGGGTGCGGCAACACCGTGGACACCCGCCACGTGGTGCCGCTGCGGCTCGTCCTGGACTCGCTGCGCCACTGGGTGCAGGAGATGCACGTCGACGGCTTCCGGTTCGACCTGGCCGTCGCGCTCGGGCGGGGCCGGGACGACGGCTTCGACCCGGACCACCCCTTCCTCATGGCGCTGCGGGCCGACCCCGTGCTGCGCGACGTCAAGCTCGTCGCCGAGCCCTGGGACATCGGCTTCAACGGGTGGCGCACCGGTCAGTTCCCGCCGCCCTTCTCGGAGTGGAACGACCGCTTCCGCGACGGCGTCCGCAACTTCTGGCTCGTCGACGCCGCCCGCTCCCGCACGGGTGTCCCGGGCCACGGCGTCTCCGACCTCGCCACCCGCCTGGCCGGGTCGGAGGACCTCTTCGCCCGGCACGACCGCAACGCCGCCGCCTCGATCAACTTCGTGGCCGCCCACGACGGCTTCACCCTGGCCGACCTGACGGCCTACGACACCAAGCACAACGAGGCCAACGGCGAGGACAACCGCGACGGGTCCGGCCACAACCGCTCGTGGAACCACGGGGTCGAGGGCCCCGCGGGGGCGGGCGAGGCAGGGGCCGCCGTCGAGGCGCTGCGCCGCCGCTCGATCCGCAACCTGCTCGGCACCCTGATGTGCTCGGCCGGCGTCCCCATGCTGGTCGCCGGCGACGAGCTCGGGCGCACCCAGCAGGGCAACAACAACGCCTACTGCCAGGACAACCCACTCGGCTGGGTGGACTGGGACCTGGCCGCCTGGCAGGACGACCTGGTCGAGACCACGGCCTGGCTGGCCCGGCTGCGCCGCGACCACCCGGTGCTGCGGCAGACGGCGTTCTTCGGACCGCGGGCGGCGCACGCCGACGGCAGCCGAGACCTGATGTGGTTCGACGCGGCGGGCGTGGAGATGCGCGCCGACGAGTGGCACGACCCGCGCAACGTCACGCTGCTCGCCTACCTCGACGGCGGCGTCTGCGAGGACGAGTCCTTCCTGCTGGTGATGCACAGCTCGACCGTCGACCTGCCGGTCACGCTGCCGCAGGTGCCGGGGGTGACGGGCTACCGGCTCGCGTGGGACAGCGCCTGGGAGCGGCCGGGCGAGGACTGCGGGGAGCAGGTGCTGCCCGGGCAGACGCGGACCTCCCCCGGCCCGTCGATGCAGGTGTGGCGCGCCGAGCGCTGACCGATCCCGACGGTCACCGGACGAGCAACCGGACGAGCCACGGGACGGCGAGCCACGGGACGGCGAGCCCCGTGCGGCGTCGCCCCACGAGCAGCCGTCGAGGGGCCGCCCGCAGCAGCGGGCGGCCCCTCGACGGGCGACCGGATCAGTGCGTGGGCATCCAGATCCGGCTCAGGTAGTCCCTCATCGACCGGTCGGAGGAGAAGAACCCGCAGCGGGCGACGTTGAGGATCGCCGAGCGCGTCCACGCCTCCTGGTCCTGGTAGTACGCGTCGACCCGGGCCTGGGTCTCGACGTACGACTGGAAGTCCGCGAGGGTCATGAACCGGTCGTTGTAGAGCAGGTCGTCGACCACCGGCGCCGCCAGGCCGCGGTCGCCGCCGGTGAAGTGCCCCGAGGCGAGCAGGTCCATGGCCTTCTTCAGGCTCGGGTTGGCCTCGTAGACCGCGCTCGGGACGTAGCCCTTGGCCTGCAGCTCGGCGACCTGGGGCTCGCGCATCCCGAACAGGAAGAAGTTCTCGTCGCCGACGCGCTCGCGGATCTCGACGTTGGCGCCGTCGTCGGTCCCGATGGTGAGGGCGCCGTTGAGGGCGAACTTCATGTTGCCCGTCCCCGAGGCCTCCTTGCCCGCGAGCGAGATCTGCTCGGACAGGTCGGCGGCCGGGATCAGCCGGTTGGCGAGGGTGACGTTGTAGTTGGCCGGGAAGGCCACCGACAGGGTGCCCCGGACCCGCTCGTCGGCGTTGATCGTCGCGGCCACCGAGTTGATCAGGAAGATGATCTCCTTGGCCATCTGGTAGCCGGGCGCGGCCTTGGCGCCGAAGACGAAGGTGCGGGCGACCACGTCGTCCTTGGCGATCTCGCCGTCAATGATCTGCTGGTAGGTCGAGACGATGTGCAGCAGCTTCAGGGTCTGACGCTTGTACTCGTGCAGCCGCTTGACCATCGCGTCGATCATGGCGTGCTCGGGGATCTCGATCCCGTCGCGCACGACGAGCAGCCTGCGCAGCCGGTCCTTGTTGGCCTGCTTGGCCGCGCGGAAGCGCTCGCGGAACTCCTCGTCCTCGGCGAAGGGCTCCAGGGCCTCGAGCCGCTCGAGCCTGGTCTCCCACCCGACACCGATGGTGTCCGTGATGAGCTGGCTCAGGCCGGGGTTGGCCAGGCGCACGAAGCGGCGCGGGGTGATGCCGTTGGTGACGTTGGTGAACTTGTCCGGCCACATGGCCGAGAAGTCGGGCAGCACCTTGTCGCGCAGCAGCTGGGAGTGCAGCTCGGCGACGCCGTTGACCTTGACGCCGGCGACGGTGGCGAGGTTGGCCATCCGGACCGCGCGCTCGGGGTGGTCCTGGATGATCGACATACGTCGCACGCGCAGCTCGTCGCCGGGGAACCGGCTGCGGACGTCGGCAAGGAACTCCTCGTTGATGCGGTAGATGATCTCCAGGTGCCGCGGCAGGAGCCGGCCGACGAGCTCGACCGGCCAGACCTCGAGCGCCTCCGGCAGCAGCGTGTGGCAGGTGTAGGCGAAGCACCGGCTGGTGACCGCCCAGGCCTCGTCCCACGCGAAGCCGTGCTCGTCCATGAGCAGGCGCATCAGCTCCGGGATCGCGATGACCGGATGGGTGTCGTTGAGCTGGAAGATGATCCGCTCGTCGAGGCGGTGGAGGTCGAAGCCCTTCTCCAGGGTCCGGTCGAGGAAGTCCTTGAGCGAGCAGGCGACGAAGAAGTACTGCTGCTGCAGACGCAGCTCGCGGCCCTGCGGCGTCGAGTCCTCGGGGTAGAGCACCTTGGAGATGTTCTCGGCCGTGGTCTGGGCGCGGACCGCCTGCGCGTAGTCCCCGGAGTTGAAGACCTGAAGGTCGAACTCCTGGGTGGCCTTCGCGGACCACAGGCGCAGGGTGTTGACCACGCCGTTCTGGTAGCCGGGGACCATGTAGTGGTAGGGCACGCCCAGGACATTCCACTCCGGGACCCAGCGGCTGCGCTCGACGCCGTCCTCGGTGACCGTCTCGGTGCGACCGCCGAAGCCCACCTGGACCGCGCGGTCCGGGTGCGGGAAGCCCCAGGGGTCCCCGAGGTGCAGCCAGGAGTCGGGCACCTCGACCTGACGGCCGCCCTCGAAGGTCTGGCGGAAGATGCCGTACTCGTACCGGATCCCGTAGCCGATGCAGGGGACGTCCATGGTGGCCAGGGAGTCCACGAAGCACGCGGCCAGACGTCCGAGACCCCCGTTGCCGAGGCCCGGCTCGACCTCCTGGGCGCGCATGGCCTTGAGGTCCAGGCCCAGGCTCGCCAGGGCCTCCTTGGCGATCTCGCCGAGGTCGGTGGCGAGCAGCGCGTTGCCCATCTGGCGACCCAGGAGGTACTCGGCGGACAGGTAGCCCACCATCTTGGTCGGCTGCTCCCGGCGCCGGCGCGCGGTCTCCAGCCAGTCGGCCATGAGGTAGTGGCGGATCGTGCGGGACAGCGCGAGGTACTGATCGTTGCGGGAGGACCGCGACAGGGCCACGCCCTCGCCGAAGCTCAGCTCGCGCAGGAACTCCCGGGCGAAGCCCTCGACCGTGCGGGGCGGGCGGCCGACGGGGGCCGCGGCCAGCGGGCTGGTCGGGGTGATGTGCGGACCCTCGTAGTCCGGGCTGTAGGCCTGCGGGTCCTCGTCCGCCAACCAGCTCGAGTCGTGCATCGGGTGTGCGGCTTCCTGGGTCATTGCGCCTCCGGTGTCGCGGCATGGGGTCCGGAGCGTGGAGGATCCCGCAGGCCGCTACAGCGCGGGGTGCCACGGTCCGGGGACTCGCCTGCCACTGTAGTGGAATCCGCGCAGCAAGCCACCGGGCTCGCGCCCCTCCCGGCACCGGGCGGCGGGCCCGACCAGGACCGCCACCTCGCGCACGGAGCGGGGTCGTGAGTACCTAGCACAGTTCGGTAGCGTTGGCCCGGTGAGCGCCCACCCCGTGTCAGTCGCCCCTCAGACCCCCGTCGGCCGCATCCCCGTGCTGGCGGTGACGCCCAGCGTGGACGGAGGCCTGCGCCCCGTCTCGTCCGTCGTCGGGGAGCCGATACCTGTCGCCGCCACCGTCTTTCGCGAGGGGCACGACGCCGTCAACGCCTCCGTCGCCGTGACCGACCCCGCGGGAACGACGACATACCTGCCGATGACCTGCACCAACGTCGGCCTGTCCCGGTGGGAGGCGACGATGGTCGCGGACCGCGTGGGCCTGTGGTCGTTCACCGTCGAGGGCTGGTCGGACCCCTACGGCACCTGGCACCACGACGCGGTCATCAAGGTCGAGGCCGGCATCGACGTCGAGCTCATGCTCGAGGAGGGCGCCCGCGTCCTGGAACGCGCCGTGGAGCGCGTCGAGCGCGACCCGGAGCAGCGCGCCGTGCTCACCGGCGCGATCGCGGCCCTGCGCGACACCACCCGTGACCCGCGCGAGCGGTTGTCCGCCGCCGTGTCCGGTCCGGTCGAGCAGGAGATGACGGCTCGTCCGCTGCGCGAGCTGGTCTCCCCCGCTCCCGCCCGGTCGTGGCTCGTGGAGCGCCCGCTCGCGCTCTGCGGGGCGTGGTACGAGATCTTCCCGCGCTCCGAGGGGGCCTACCAGGACGAGGACGGCACCTGGCACACCGGGACGCTGCGCACCGCCGCCGAGCGGCTGCCGGCGATCGCCGAGATGGGCTTCGACGTGGTCTACCTCACGCCGATCCACCCCATCGGCAGGACCAACCGCAAGGGCCCCAACAACACGCTCACCGCCGGACCGCTGGACGTCGGCTCGCCGTACGCCATCGGCGCGGAGACGGGCGGCCACGACGCCATCGAGCCGTCGCTGGGGACCTTCGAGGACTTCGACGCCTTCGTGGCCCGGGCCCGCGAGCTGGGCCTGGAGGTCGCGCTGGACATCGCGCTCCAGTGCTCGCCCGACCACCCCTGGGTGAGGGAGCACCCGGAGTGGTTCACCACGCGCGCCGACGGCACGATCGCCTACGCCGAGAACCCGCCCAAGAAGTACCAGGACATCTACCCGCTCAACTTCGACGACGACCCGGCTGGGCTCTACCAGGCCGTCCGCGACGTGATCCAGGTCTGGATCGACCACGGGGTCACGCTCTTCCGCGTCGACAACCCGCACACCAAGCCGGTGGAGCTCTGGCAGTGGCTCATCGCCGACGTGGCCCGCGACCACCCCGAGATCATCTGGCTGGCCGAGGCCTTCACCAAGCCCGCGATGATGCACACCCTGGGCAAGATCGGCTTCCAGCAGAGCTACACCTACTACGCCTGGCGCAACGAGAAGTGGGAGCTCGAGGAGTACGTCCGCGAGCTGGCCGGGGACGCCGCGAGCTACATGCGGCCGTCGTTCTGGCCCACGACGCACGACATCCTCACGCCCTACATGCAGTTCGGCGGACCGGCCGCGTGGAAGGCCCGCGCGGCCCTCGCCGCGACGCTGGTGCCCACCTACGGCATCTACGCGGGCTACGAGCTGATGGAGTGCGTCGCCCGCCCGGGCGCCGAGGAGCAGATCGACAACGAGAAGTACCAGCTCAAGGACCGCCGCTGGGCGGACTACGAGCCGGGCGGCGCCAAGGAGGGTCAGTCCCTCGCGGGCTACCTGCGTCGCCTCAACGAGATCCGCCGGGCGCACCCCAGCCTGCACCTGCTGCGCAACATCACCTTCCACCACTGCGACGACGAGAACGTCATCGTGTTCTCCAAGACGGCGACGCTGCCCGACGGCCGGGAGGACACCGTGATCGTCGTGGCCAACCTCGACCCCCACTCCACGCGCGAGTCCTGGGTGCACCTGGACATGGGCGCCCTGGGCCTTGGGCCCGACGACGGCTTCGTCGCCCGGGACGAGATCACCGGCGCCGAGTGGCACTGGGGTCGGCACGACTTCGTGCGCGTCGGTCGCGACGGCGAGCCGGTGCACGTCATCCACGTGCGGAGGTTCTGAGCGTGCAAGGTCTGTCGGTCACCCAGCCCGGCCTCAGGCACGACCCCAGCTGGTTCCGCAAGGCGGTGTTCTACGAGGTCCTGGTGCGGGCCTTCGCGGACAGCAACGGCTCGGGAGCGGGTGACTTCACCGGCCTGATCACCAAGCTCGACTACCTGCAGTGGCTCGGCGTGGACTGCCTCTGGCTGCCACCGTTCTACGCCTCCCCGCTGCGCGACGGCGGCTACGACATCGCCGACTACCGCGCGGTGCTGCCGGAGTTCGGGACGCTGCCGGAGTTCACGGAGCTCGTCGCGCAGGCGCACGCCCGCGGCATCCGGATCATCACCGACTTCGTGATGAACCACACGAGCGACCAGCACCCGTGGTTCCAGGCCAGCCGGTCCGAGCCCGAGGGGCCGTACGGCGACTACTACGTCTGGTCCGACGACGACACCCTCTACTCCGAGGCGCGCATCATCTTCGTCGACACCGAGGTGTCCAACTGGACCTTCGACCCGGTGCGGCGGCAGTTCTTCTGGCACCGTTTCTTCTCCCACCAGCCGGACCTGAACTTCGACAACCCGAGGGTGCAGGAGGAGATGTTCGACGTCGTCCGCTTCTGGATGGACCTCGGCATCGACGGTTTCCGGCTCGACGCGGTCCCCTACCTGTTCGAGGAGGAGGGGCACAACGGCGAGAACCACCCCAGGACCCACGAGTTCCTGGCCCGGCTGCGGCGGATGGTCGACACGGAGTACCCCGGACGGATCCTGCTGGCCGAGGCCAACCAGATGCCCCACGAGGTCGTCGACTACTTCGGGTCCGAGGAGGAGCCGGAGTGCCAGATGTGCTTCCACTTCCCGGTGATGCCCCGCCTCTACTACGCCCTGCGCGAGGGAAAGGCGACGTCGATCGTCAAGGTCCTCGAGGACACTCCCGCCATACCGCCGGGGACCCAGTGGGGCACCTTCCTGCGCAACCACGACGAGCTCACCCTGGAGATGGTCGACCCGGAGGAACGGGCGGCGATGTACGGGTGGTACGCCCCCGACCCGCGGATGAGGGCCAATGTCGGCATCCGACGCCGCCTGGCGCCACTGCTCGACAACTCCCGCGCCGAGATCGAGCTGATCAACGCCCTGGTGCTCTCCCTGCCCGGCTCGCCGTGCCTGTACTACGGCGACGAGATCGGGATGGGGGACAACATCTGGCTGCAGGACCGCGACGCCGTCCGCACCCCGATGCAGTGGACGCCCGACCGCAACGCCGGCTTCTCCACCGCGGACCCGGGCAAGCTCTACCTCCCGGTCGTCCAGTCGCTCGTCTACCACCACAACAACGTCAACGTCGAGGCGCAGCTGGCCTCGAGCTCCTCGCTGCTGCACTGGATCCGCGGCATGCTGTCGGTGCGCAGGCACCATCCGGTGATGGGGATGGGCACCTTCGAGGTGCTGGCCGACGACAACGACGCGATACTGGCCTTCCTGCGGGAGATCCGTCCCGAGGACGCCACCGAGGACGGGCCTGCCGAGGTCGTGCTCTGCGTCAACAACCTCTCCCCACGCCCCCAGGGCACGCGCATCCAGCTCCCCGAGCGTTTCGCCGGCGCCCAGGTCGTCGACCTCTTCGGCGGGTCGGGCTTCGTGCCCGTCGACGAGCAGGGCCGCCTCGTCGTCACGATGGGCTCGCGCGACTTCTTCTGGCTGCAGCTGGTCCCCGCAGCCCCCACCACCGACACCGGAAACGAGTCCTGACATGGCCGGCATCTCCCGGATCGAGAAGGGCGCGACGATCACGCCCGACAAGCGCGAGACCGTCCAGGCGTGGATCGGGCGGCAGCGGTGGTATGTCGGGAAGGGCTCCGGCACGACCCCGCAGCTCGAGCACGTCGGCAGCTACCGCTTCGAGGACCCCGCCCACGAGGTGGGCGTCGAGACGCTGCTGCTGCGTGACGTCTCGGTGCAGCCCCCGGTGACCTACCAGGTGCCGCTGACCTATCGCGGGGCGCCGCTGGAGGGGGCCGAGGACGCGCTGGTCGGTGTGATCGAGCACTCCGTCCTCGGCACCCGTCACGTCTACGACGCCCCCCACGACCCGGTCTACGTCGCCGAGCTGGTCCGCACCGTCGTGGAGGCGGACACCGGGTCGACCCCGGACCACGGGACCCCCGACGTGCACGTCGTCGGGGAGCCGACGACGGCCCGCCCGCCGGTGTCGGTCCGCTCGGCGCGGGTGCTGTCCGGCGAGCAGTCCAACACCTCGATCATCGTGGAGACCGACGCCGAGCCCCTGATCGTCAAGGTCTTCCGAGTCCTGTCCCCCGGCGACAACCCGGACGTCACCGTCCAGACCGCCCTCGCAGGCGCCGGGTCGACGCTGGTGCCCAGCCCGGCCGGCGCGCTGCGCGGCCGGTGGACCCGCGACGGCCGTCAGGTCACCGGGCACCTGGCCTTCGCCCAGGAGTTCCTCCCGGACGTGCGCGACGCCTGGCGGGTGGCCCTGGAGTCGGCCGCCGCCGGGGGCGACTTCACCGGTCGCGCCCGTGCCCTCGGGGTCGCCACCGGGCAGGTGCACCGCACCCTGGCCGACACCATGGAGACGGCCGCGGCCACGGTCGAGGACCGTCGGACGCTGGCGCTGTCCATGCGCAACCGCTTCGTCCTCGCCGCGGAGGCGCACCCGCCGCTGCGGACCCAGGAGGCCGAGATCGAGCGGGTGCTCGGCGCGGCCCGGGACGCCGAGTGGCCCCGGCTGCAGCGCATCCACGGCGACTACCACCTGGGCCAGGTCCTCGACGTGCCCGGCCGCGGCTGGGTGCTGCTCGACTTCGAGGGAGAGCCGCTGCGACCGCTGCGGCAGCGCACGCGTCCCGACCTGGTGCTGCGCGACGTCGCCGGGATGCTGCGCTCCTTCGACTACGCCGCCGGGTCGGTCGCGCAGGAGGATCCGGCCCGCGCCGAGTCCGCCCGCGCCTGGGCCGACGCCGCCCGGGCGGCCTTCCTGGAGGGCTATGCCGAGGCGAGCGGCCTGGACCCGCGCCGTGAGCCGGAGGTGCTGCGCGCCCTGGAGCTCGACAAGGCGCTCTACGAGATCGACTACGAGGCCCGCAACCGCCCCTCGTGGCTGCCCATCCCCACGACCGCCGTCGCGCGGCTCGTGACCGCTGCGGCTGACGCCGTGCCGCAGGAGTGCCACGCCCCCGACGCACTGGAGGACGAGACTCCCACCGCGCCGGCCGAGGTCGCGGCGTCCTCCCCGACCCCGCCGGTCGAGCTGGCGGCGTCCACCCCGACCGCGCCGGTCGAGGAGGAGTCCGCGGAGGCGCCCACCGCCGGTGCGTCCCGTCAGGCCCGCAACGCCCCGGTCAGCGCCGCGGTGTCCGGGCTCGCGGCCCAGCTGGGCTCGACCGCCCGCCTCGTCGCCCGGTCGGCCCGGTCCGCCGTGCGGACCGCGACCACGGCCACCACCACCGCCGTGCAGCACGCCGCTGCGGACGCCCGCGCCACCGAGCCGGTCGACCAGACCCAGCCGAGCGCGCCCGATGCACCCGAGCAGGTGGACGTCCAGGACCCCGGCGACGCCGCGGGTCGGGAACCCTCGACCGTCGAGGCGCTCGAGCCGGTCACCTCCCTCGAGGCGCCCGAGCCGGTCGCGCCCGACCCCGACGAGACGACCACCGCCGAGCCCACGCCGGGCCTGATCGAGCAGACCCCGAGGGTCGACGAGGCCCCGGCACCCGGGGCGCCGACCCCGGCGACCACCGGTGCGGACGACGAGCCCGTCCCCCCGGCATACGGCCAGGAGCAGGACCCGGTCACCGACGCCCGGCCTCCCCGGGCCGTCTCCCGCCACCTGCCGATGCCCACCGACCAGATCGACCGTCTGGTCCACGGTCACCACCACGACCCCCACGCGGTCCTCGGCGGGCACGTCGGCGAGGGCGTGGTCACCATCCGCACCCTCAAGCCGCGCGCCGCGACGGTGGACCTGCTTCTCCCGGGCGGCCACCGCCTGCCCTTCGAGCACGAGCACGAGGGCGTCTGGGTCGCCACGATCGAGGGCACCGAGGTCCCCGACTACCGCGTGGCGGTGGACTACGGCGACGGGTTCGAGCACACGGTGGACGACCCCTACCGCTTCCTGCCCACGCTCGGCGAGATGGACATCCACCTCATCGGCGAGGGGCGTCACGAGCGGCTGTGGGAGGTCCTCGGCGCCCACGTGCGCGAGTACGACGGGCCGATGGGGGTCACCCGGGGCACGGCCTTCGCGGTGTGGGCGCCCAACGCCCGCGCCGTGCGCCTGGCCGGCGACGTCAACACCTGGGACTCCGGGGCGCACCCGATGCGCTCGCTCGGCTCGTCCGGCCTGTGGGAGCTGTTCGTCCCCGGCGTCGAGGAGGGCACCCGCTACAAGTACGACATCCTCGGCAAGGACGGCCGGTGGCGGGGCAAGGCCGACCCGCTGGCCCGGGCCACCGAGATCCCGCCCGCCACCGCCTCGGTCGTGGAGCGCTCGTCGTACACCTGGCACGACCAGGAGTGGCTCGCCCGGCGCGACGCCACCTCGCGCCACGAGGCCCCCATGTCGGTCTACGAGGTGCACCTCGGCTCCTGGCGGCAGGGACTGAGCTACACCGAGCTGGCGACCCAGCTGGTCGACTACGTCAAGGACCTCGGGTTCACGCACGTGGAGCTGCTGCCCGTCGCCGAGCACCCCTACGGCCCCTCCTGGGGCTACCAGGTCACCGGCTACTACGCCCCGACATCGCGGTTCGGTTCGCCGGACGAGTTCCGGCACCTCGTGGACGCGCTGCACCAGGCCGGGATCGGCGTCATCCTCGACTGGGTGCCCGCGCACTTCCCCAAGGACGCCTTCGCCCTCGCCCGCTTCGACGGGGAGGCGGTCTACGAGCACCCGGACCCGCGCCGCGGCGACCAGCCCGACTGGGGCACGCACGTCTTCGACTTCGGCCGGCCCCAGGTCCGCAACTTCCTCGTCGCCAACGCGCTGTTCTGGCTCGACGAGTTCCATGTCGACGGCCTGCGCGTGGACGCCGTCGCGTCGATGCTCTACCTCGACTACTCCCGCAACGACGGCGAGTGGCTGCCCAACGTGTATGGCGGGCGGGAGCACCTCGAGGCCGTGCAGATGCTGCAGGAGACCAACGCGACCGTCTACCGCCACCACCCGGGCGCGGTGATGATCGCCGAGGAGTCCACCTCCTGGCCGGGCGTCACCCGCCCCACCGAGACGGGCGGCCTCGGCTTCGGCTTCAAGTGGAACATGGGCTGGATGCACGACACCCTCGACTACGTCGAGCACGACCCGGTCCACCGGCAGTACCACCACGGCGAGATGACCTTCGGGCTCGTCTACGCGTTCAGCGAGAACTTCGTGCTGCCGATCTCCCACGACGAGGTCGTCTACGGCAAGGGCTCGCTGCTGCGCAAGATGCCCGGCGACCGCTGGCAGCAGCTCGCCAACCTGCGGGCCTACCTCGCCTTCATGTGGGCGCACCCCGGCAAGAAGCTCCTGTTCATGGGGCAGGAGTTCGCCCAGGAGGCCGAGTGGGCCGACGGCAGCTCGCTGGACTGGTGGCTCCTCGACCAGCCCTGCCACCTGGCCGCGCACCAGATGGTCCGGTCGATGAACGCGACCTACCAGGCCTCCCCCGCACTGTGGCAGCTCGACACCAGCGGCGAGGGATTCCAGTGGATCGACGCGAACGACGCCATGGGCAACGTCTTCTCGTTCGTGCGCTACGGCAAGGACGACGGCTCGGGTCGCGTCCCCGCCGTCGCCTGCGTCGCGAACTTCGCGGGCGCCCCGCACGAGGGCTACCGCATCGGCCTGCCCGGCCCGGGGGTCTGGCGCGAGGTCCTCAACACCGACGCCACCGAGTGGCACGGCTCGGGCGTCGGCAACCTCGGCCAGGTCGTCGCCGAGCCGGTCCCGTGGCACGGGTTCGCGTGGTCGGCGGTGATCACCTGCCCGCCGCTCGCGACCGTGTGGCTCGCTGCCGAGCAGGACGTGGAGCGCCACCGCGAGGTGTCCCGGGCCCAGGAGCGTCCCGAGCTCGTCGCGGCGGCCGAGGCCCGACGTGAGGCCGAGGCCCGTGAGGCCGGTGACGCCGCCGAGCGACCCGAGCTGAGCGAGACGTCCGCCGAGGGCTGATCAGCCCGTAGGCGGACAGGCCCCGGACCCGGCTCCTCGCCGGAGGTGCCGGGCCCGGGGCCTCGCGTCATACCGCGCCTGGTCCGGGGCGAACCCGGGCCGGGGAAACGGTCACTCGTAGGGGTTGGGCTCCGCCGGCACCGGCTTGACGACCGCGTCCCGCAGCTGGGGCCAGGTCACCGGGCCCTCGCCGGAGTAGGGCGGGCGAGCCACCCAGGTGCCGACCACCTCGACCCAGGAGTCCTTCGGCGGGGCCGGGGTCCCCACGACGCCCACCTTGAACGGCCGGGCGTCGGCCGCGCAGCACTTGACCCGGATGCGGGTCACCGCCCACCCGTCGCCGTCCGGGGACACGAAGCCGACGAGCCGCACCTTGCGACCGGTCAGGGAGGACTGGCTGTCGAAGGTCGCCCGGTCCACGAAGTCCGACACGTTCATCGACAGGACCTCGTCAGCGGGGAGCGGGTCGAAGGTGCCCGAGGGGTCCCCACCCATCTCGACCTGGGAGCGGTCGGCCGACCACGAGGTCAGGGGGGTGATCGGCACGACCGCCATGGCGACGAAGGGCAGGGCCAGGGCGAGCCCCATGCGGGAGGCGCGGTGGTCGTGGCCGTGGTCGTCCCCCGGGGCCAGCAGCAGCGTCACCCCGCAGGCGGCGAGGATGGCGGCGGTCGCGAGCAGCGGCCAGCGCATCGTCGGCCGGACGAGGTTGAGATAGGTGTCGTTGAGGACGATGCCCGCCGTCGTCACCGCGACGGCCAGCAGCAGGGCGGCTTGCACAGGACGCTTCACAGCAGCAAGGTTCCGATCCAGTTGGCGCAGTTGAGCGCGACGACGAGGGTGAGGGGGACGAAGACCAGGGCGAACTTCTTGCCGTAGGTCCCGACCTGCATGGCGATCAGCTTGATGTCGACCACCGGCCCCACGACCATGAAGGCCAGCTGGGCGAGCGGCGAGAAGGCCGAGAGCCCGGCGGCCACGAAGGCATCGGCCTCCGAGCAGACGGCGACGATCACCGCGAGGAAGGCGAGGGCCAGCACCGACAGCACCGGGTTGCCGGCGACGGCGCCGACCCACTCGGTCGGCACGACGACGTTGAGGGTGGCGGCGATCATGGCGCCGACGACAAGATAGCCGCCGGCCTGCAGCACGTCGTGGGACAGCTCGTCCATGAGCGCCCGCCACCGACCGTGCTCGTGCTCGTGCCGCTCACGGATCGCGAGCACGTGGTCCTTGCCGAGCCTGATCCACACCAGACCGACGACGACGGCCGTCAGCCAGGACGCGAGGAACCGGGCCGTGACCATGGTCCAGCTGCCGCCGAAGGCCACCGCGGTCGACGCGAGCACGACCGGGTTGACCGCCGGTGCCGCGAGCTGGAAGGTCAGCGCCACGGCAGGGGCGACCCCGCTGCGCATCAGCGCCGAGCTGACCGGCACCGAGGCGCACTCGCAGCCGGGCAGCAGGATGCCGGCAGTCCCGGCCACGGGGACCGCGGCCACGGGGTTGGCGGGCAGCGCGCGCTCCAGCAGCCGCGGCGGCACGAGGACGCTGATCGCCGCCGACAGGAGCACCCCCAGCACCAGGAAGGGCAGGGCCTGCACCGACATGGACAGCATCGTCGTCAGCCAGGCCTGGAGAGCGGGTCGGCCGGACATCACCGCGGCGACGGGCGCCCGGGACCACATGGCCAGGGCCGCGAGGACCCCCAGCAGGAGCAACGCCGGCGCCAGGGGGCTGCGGCGGAGGGCTGACAGGTCCACGACAAGGCCTTCCACGAGCGGGGAGTCACCGCCGCCGTACCCTGCGCTACATCGGCGCAGGTCAGCGGGCTAAGGCATGGTAGTGACAGACCGAGCCCGCCGCCATACCTGCTCGTCGGCGACAGTCGGCCCGACCCGCGAGGTGCAGCAGACCGGTCCGCTTGCGAGGATGAGCCCATGACCACGAACCGAGCTGGACAACCCGCAGAGCCCCGCGACCTGGTCGACGTGGCGCACCTCGTCACGGCGTACTACACCGGTAAGCCGTCCCCGGACGACGTCGACCAGCAGGTCGCCTTCGGGACCTCCGGGCACCGCGGGTCGAGCCTGAAGACCTCCTTCAACGAGGACCACATCCTCGCGACGACCCAGGCGATCGTGGACTACCGCACCGAGCAGGGCTTCGACGGCCCCCTGTTCATCGGCCGCGACACGCACGGCCTGTCCGAGCCGGCCTGGGCCTCGGCGATCGAGGTGCTCGTCGCCAACCACGTCCACGTGCTGGTGGACGCCGAGGACCGCTACACCCCCACCCCCGCCGTCAGCCACGCCATCCTGCGCGCCAACAAGGACAAGATCGGCGGCGTCGACGACCTGCCCGCCGACAGCGGTCTCGCCGACGGCATCGTGGTCACGCCGTCGCACAACCCGCCGACCGACGGCGGCTTCAAGTACAACCCCCCGCACGGCGGCCCGGCCGACACCGACGCCACGAGCTGGATCGCCGCCCGCGCCAACGAGTACCTCAAGGCCGGGCTCGAGGGGGTGCACCGCGTGCCGTTCATGGAGGCGCGGCCCCAGTGCGAGCCCTACGAGTTCAAGCGGATCTACGTCGAGGACCTCGAGAACGTCATCGACATGCAGGCCATCAAGGACGCCAAGGTCCGCATCGGCGCCGACCCGCTCGGCGGCGCGGCGGTCGACTACTGGGCGGCGATCGGCGAGCACTACGGCCTGGAGCTGACCGTCGTCAACCCGCTGGTGGACCCGACCTGGCGGTTCATGACGCTGGACTGGGACGAGAAGATCCGGATGGACTGCTCCTCCCCCTCGGCGATGGCGAGCCTGATCGCGCAGAAGGACTCCTACGACATCGCCACCGGCAACGACGCCGACTCCGACCGCCACGGCATCGTCACCCCCGACGGCGGCCTGATGAACCCCAACCACTACCTCGCCGTGGCGATCCAGTACCTCTACGGCGGCGCCCGCCCGCAGTGGCCGGCCGACGGATTCGTCGGCAAGACCCTCGTCTCCTCCTCGATGATCGACCGCGTCGCCGCCGACCTCGGCCGCCGCCTGGTCGAGGTGCCGGTCGGGTTCAAGTGGTTCGTGCCCGGGCTGCTCGACGGCTCCGGCCCCTTCGGCGGCGAGGAGTCCGCCGGCGCGAGCTTCCTGCGCAAGGACGGCACGGTGTGGTCCACCGACAAGGACGGCATCATCCTGGCGCTGCTCGCCTCGGAGATCCTGGCCACCACGGGCAAGACCCCCTCCCAGCACTACGCCGAGCTCGTGTGCCGGCACGGCGACCCGGCCTACGCCCGCATCGACGCCCCCGCCGACCGGGAGCAGAAGGCCAGGCTCAAGGCCCTGTCCCCCGACGACGTCACCGCCCGGACCCTCGCCGGCGAGCCGATCACCGCCACGCTCACCGAGGCGCCGGGGAACGGCGCGGCCATCGGCGGCCTGAAGGTGACGACCGAGTCCGCGTGGTTCGCCGCGCGGCCCTCCGGCACCGAGGACGTCTACAAGATCTACGCCGAGTCCTTCCAGGGCCCCGAGCACCTCGCGCAGGTGCAGCAGGAGGCCGCGAAGGTCGTCTCCGCGGCCCTCGGCCGGTGACCGGGGGCACCCGGCGTCTCGCCGGCACGCTGCTGCTCGTCCTCGGGATCCTGTGCCTCGTCGGCCTCGGCGTCCTGCTCCTCGTGCGCCCGGAGTGGCAGTGGTGGCTGCGCGGCTCGCTGGCCAAGGGGCTGCAGTGGGGCGGCGCCGGGCTGCTCCTCGCGGGCTTCGGCCTGCGGGCGACCGCCGAGGGCGACTGACCACGCCCGCGTCTCCCGATGGCGGTATGCCGCGCCCGTCGGCCCTGGCTGGTCGGCGGGCGCGTCCGTCGGCAGGCGTGTCGTCCGACGGGCGTGGCGCGTCGTCGCCCGCAGGGCCGTCATACGGCAGGATCCGCCCGCGCGGCTAGGCTGACCGCATGACCTTCGCCGACGACCTCGCGCTGGCCGCCGACCTGGTGCGCACCGCGGGCACCCTGGCCCTGCAGATGCGATCGGAGGGGCTCGAGGGCGAGCGCAAGACCTCCGTCTCCGACGTGGTGACCGCCGCCGACCACGCTGCCGAGGAGCTCGTCAGCACCCGGCTGCGCACCGAGCGCCCCGACGACGCGATGATCGGCGAGGAGGGCACCTGCGAGGTCGGCGTCACGGGACGGACGTGGTACATCGACCCGGTCGACGGGACCTACAACTTCCTCGGTGGGATGACCCACTGGTGCTCCGCGCTCGCCCTGGTCGACGAGGACGGGCCGGTGCTCGGCGCGGTCTACCACCCGCAGACCGACGAGCTGTGGCTCGGCGGTCGCGAGCACCCGACGAGCCGCAACGGCGTGCCCGTCAGCCCGATCGAGGACCAGCCCCTCGCCCTGGTCAGTGCCGCGACCTACCTGCACCCGACCCGCTTCGACCGGCCCGAGATGATCGCCCCCTGGGCCGAGGCGACCAAGCGGTGCGCCACGGTGCGGATGCTCGGCTCGGCGTCGGTGGACCTGTCGTGGGTGGCGGCCGGACGGCTGGGGGTGTGGTATCAGGCCGACTGCCACCCCTGGGACTGGTATCCCGGGCGCGCCCTGGTCGAGGCCGCCGGTGGTGTGACCGAGCTGGTCGAGGTGGGCGAGCACGTCTGGCACGTGGCGGGCACCCGGGCGGCGGTGGTCGACGTCGCCGCGGCGATGCGCACCTGCCTGCCCGCCGAGCGGCGCTGAGCCGCAACCGACCTCGCGTGCCCCGCATCCTGGTCCTCCCGCGGCGGCAGACCGATCCGCTCCTGCCGGCCGGGAGCCTGCTACGGCTCACCGTGCCCGGGGCAGCGGACGAGCTCTTCGCGTGCGAGTACGCCCTGCTCATCGGCGCCGCGGACCGGGTGGAGCTCGCGCTGTCGCTGCACGACGCCCAGCCGGCCGGGCCGGGGGTCACGCAGATCAGCGGGTATGTCGTGGCGCCGGCGCCGTTCGCGCACCGGGCGTGGTCTGCAGGCCGGGCCCGGGTCGTCGACCTGGCCCAGGACGCCGCACCCTTCCTGTGCGCCGAGGCCGAGATGGCCGAGCTGGTCGCCACGCGCCGGCACTGGGACGGTCGCTATGCCCTGACGGGACGTCAGCCGTTGACGGACCCCTCCCCGGGTTTCGTCGAGTGGGCCACGAGCCGACCGGATGACGGTGGCCTCCTGCTGCTCGGTGACGGCGAGGGGCGTCACGCCCGGGCCGTGCCTGCACGCCACCCGGTGACGATGGTCGAGCTGAGCCCGGTGGGCGCCGAGGTGTGCCGGCGGCTCGCCGCACGTTCCCTGACCGTCGAGACCGGCGACGCCTACCGCTGGCTGCGGGCGGCGCCGGTGACCTGGCGGTGGGTCGCGCTGCACTACCTGCCGGCCCCGACCGAGCCCCAGCTGCGACTGCTGCTCACCCGGCTGCGCGAGGCCGTCGACGCCGGGGGCGGATGCTTCGTCGAGATGGCGCGGTTCGCCCTGCCCGCCGAGGTCGCCGAGCTGATGGCGGCGGCGCTGGGCACCAGGGCGGTCGCATGGCGACGCGAGGCCGACGACCTTGAGCGGGTGCGGCTGGTGGCCGGGCGCTGACCACCGGAACCGGTCGTGCCCAGGGCCACGACCCGCCGCGACCCCACCGGCCCCGGCGACGCGCCGCTCAGAAGAGCGCGGACATCAGGGCGGTGCGCCCCTTCTTGACCCGCGGGTCCTCGGCCCCGACGACGTCGAAGAGCTGGACCAGGTGCAGCCGCACCCGCTCCCGGTCGTCACCCGCCAGGGTGCGGACCAGGTCCACCAGGCGCAGGAAGGCGTCCTCCACGTGGCCGCCCATGACGTCCAGGTCGGCCACGAGCAGCTGGGCGTCGACGTCGCTCGGGTCCGCGGCCGCCGCCGCGCGGGCGGCGTGCAGGTCGACACCCGTGGTGCGCTGGAGCAGGTCGACCTGGGCCCTGCCGATGGCGGCGTCGCGGTCCTTGGGGTCCTTGGCGAGCGCCTTGTCGTAGGCCGCGCGGGCGGCGTCGAAGTCACCCCGGTCGAGGGCGGCATAGGCCTCCTCGTGCTCCGGGGACAGCGGCGGTAGCTCGGCGCCGTCGTCCGCCCCCTCGACCCGGCCGGTGACACCGTTCGCGACGGCGACCTTGGCCAGCTCGTCGACATACCGCTGGATGACCTCGCGGGGCTGCGGACCGACGAAGAGCGGGACCGGCTGGCCCTGCAGCAGGCCCACGGCCATCGGGATCTGCTGCACGCCGAGGGCCTGGGCCAGCCCCGGCGAGGCGTCGACGTCCACGGTGGCGAGCAGGAAGCGACCGCCGGACGCCTCGGCGACGGCTGCGAAGTCGGCCACGGTCTCGGCGCCGCCCTGACGACCGCTCCACACGAGCAGGACGACCGGGTGCTTCACCGACTGCTGCATGATCTGCTGGATCGTGGCGTCGGTGGCCTCGACCACGACGCGCGAACCGCCGGTGGGCTGCGCCGGGGCCTGGGCCTCCCCCTGCCCGGCCGGCGTCCGGGGCGCGCCCGCGGAGGTGGTGGACAGTCCGGACAGGTCGACCGCGCCACGTGCAGCGGCGCCGGGGAACGGCTGGCTCGTCATACGGCTCATTCTGTCGCAGCCGCGCAGGTATGGCGAAAACCGGCGCCGCTGCGACCTACCGGGGGCGGTCGGACTCGCCTGGGCGCGTAGCCCAGGCCGATCCGACCGCCCCCGGTAGGTCTTCAGAAGCGAGCAGGCTCGCGGTAGCTGCCCCACTCCTCACGCAGGGCGTCGCAGATCTCGCCCAGCGTCGCCTCGGCGCGGACGGCGTCGAGCATGGCCGGGATCATGTTGTCGCTCGTGCGGGAGACCTCGACCATCCGCTTGACGGCGTCACGGGCGATGTCCTCGTTGCGCCCGGCCCGGCGCCGGCCGAGGGCCGCCACCTGCTCACGCTCCACCTCGTGCGAGACCCGCAGGATGTCCAGCTCGGAGCTGACCGACTCGGTGAGGCAGTTGACGCCGACGATCTTCTTGGTCCCCTCCTCCAGCGCGATCTGGTGGCGGAAGGCCGCGTCGCCGATCTCGAGCATGAACCACCCCTCCTCGATCCCGTGCAGGATCCCCGAGGTCATCGGCATGCCGGGCGCGTCCGCTCCGGACCGCACGGCCTCGCGCACCGCCTCGGCCAGGCGCGGCTTGTCCGTCGAGTCGACCCGGGTCGTGCCCATCGACAGGATGCGGGTGAAGATCGCCTCCGCCTCGGCCTCGATGCGGTCGGTCAGCGCCTCGACGTACCACGAACCGCCCAGCGGGTCGGCGACGTTCGTGACGCCCGTCTCCTCCATGATCACCTGCTGGGTGCGCAGGGCGATCTCGGCCGACTGCTCGGTCGGCAGGGCCAGGGTCTCGTCCAGGGCGTTGGTGTGCAGCGAGTTGGTGCCCCCCAGGACGCCCGCGAGCGCCTCGACGGCGGTGCGCACCACGTTGTTGTAGGGCTGCTGCGCGGTCAGCGAGACCCCGGCGGTCTGGGTGTGGAAGCGCAGCTGCATGGCCTTCTCGCTCGTCGCGCCATACACGTCCCGCATCCAGCGAGCCCAGATGCGCCGCGCGGCACGGAACTTCGCGATCTCCTCGAAGAAGTCCACGTGGGCGTCGAAGAAGAAGGACAGGCCCGGCGCGAAGGAGTTGACGTCCAGCCCGCGGGACAGCCCCAGCTCGACGTAGCCGAAGCCGTCCGCGAGGGTGAAGGCCAGCTCCTGCGCCGCCGTCGCCCCGGCCTCGCGGATGTGGTAGCCGGAGACCGAGAGCGGCTTGTAGGCCTTGATGCTCTGGTCGCAGTACTCCATCAGGTCGCCGATGAGGCGCAGGTGCGGCTCCGGCGCGAAGAGCCACTCCTTCTGGGCGATGTACTCCTTGAAGATGTCCGTCTGCAGGGTGCCGTTGAGGGTGCCCACGTCGACGCCCTGACGCTCGGCGGCCACGAGGTACATGCAGAACACGGGGACGGCCGGCCCGGACACCGTCATCGACGTGGTGGTCTCGCCCATGGGGATGTCGCTGAACAGGATGTCCATGTCGGCGGCGGAGTCGACGGCGACGCCGCAGTGCCCCACCTCGCCGAGGCTCATCGGGTCGTCCGAGTCGCGCCCCATCAGCGTGGGCATGTCGAAGGCCACGGACAGCCCGCCGCCGCCGCGCGCGAGGATCATCTTGTAGCGCTCGTTGGTCTGCACCGCGTTGCCGAACCCGGCGAACTGCCGGATCGTCCAGGTGCGCCCGCGATAGCCGGTCGCGTGCAGCCCGCGGGTGTAGGGGAACTCGCCGGGCCAGCCGATGCGGTCCATGCGCTCGTCGGCGGCCGCCTGCTCGTCGGTGGGGCCGTAGACCGGCTCGACCTCGAGGCCGGACAGGGTGGTGAAGTCGGCCTGGCGGATGCGGCCCTTGGCCACTGCCTCGTCATACCGTGCCCGCCACCGGCTGCGGCCCTGGCTGCGGTGCTCGGGGGTGGTGGAGTCGCTGCGCTGAGTCTCCTGGATCGTCATGGCGACAACATACGTGGACGTCCTAGTAGTTGTCAGTGCCCGGCGCGCTCCGGCTCGGCGACGGCGGTGTCGGCGGCCTCGGCCGGATCGTCGGCGTCGGCGAAGTCCCCTGCCGCCACCCGGACCCGGCGCAGCACGCCGAAGAGCTGCTCGTGCTCGCCCTGGTCCAGGACGTCCAGCCCGAAGCCGAGGGCGTGCAGGTCGGCCGTCGCCGCCTCCATGACCGCGTGGCCGGCGTCCGTGATCTGGGCGAGGGTGCCCCGGCCGTCGTCAGGGTTGGGCACCCGCCGCACGAAACCCTGGGTCTCGAGCCGCTGCACGATGCTCGTCGCACTCGTCGGGTGCACCATCAGCCGCTCCCCGATGCGCGTCATCGGCAGCCCGCTCGCCCGGGCGAAGGCCAGCAGCACCAGCGCCTCGTAGCGCGCGAAGGTCAGCCCGTGCCGGGCGCATGCCTGATCGAACTGCATGGTCAGCACCTGCGCGACCCGCAACAGGCTGGTGGCCGTCGCCATCTGGGTGGCGGGTGCCCCGTCGCCCCACCGCTCCCGCCAGGTCAGCTCGGCGCGGGCGATCGGGTCGAAGGGCAGGTTGAGCGGGGTCACCCGCGCAGGATAGAGGCGCGGCCGGGTGGGCGTCACCGCGCGTCGCCGCCGTGACCCCAGGGCGGGGGCTCCCCCGCCACCTCGTCGAGCAGATCCGCCAGCGCCGCTCGATCCACCCGCGCGACGGGCGAGGTGGCCACCCAGGTGCCTCGCGGGCTGCGCAGCTCGATCCGCCCTCCCTCGGTCAGCTCGCCACGCACCTGCAGCACCGCCTGGCGCGGCGGGCGACCGGCGACCTCGACGATCCAGGTGGGCTGCTCCCCCACCATCACGAGCACCGCATCCGCTCCGGGACCGAGGGGTAGTCCGACCACGGTGCGGGACTGCGCCCACGGCGCGGCCAGCAGGCGCTCGAGGCTGCGGCGTGCCCGGCACACCCGCACGGCCTGGACCGCGAGCGCGAGCAGCAGGGCGAGCGCGCTCAGCGGCGCCCATCGACGGGCGTCCGCCCCGACGGTCGTCAGCGCGGCCGTCAGCGCGGCCAGGACCAGCACCACCCACCAGCCACCGGCCGCCAGGGTCAGCCAGAACTGGCCGGACCAGGAGCGCACCTCCTCCAGGGAGAGCGGCTCCGGGTCCGGATCGCCCTCGTCGTCCCAGCCCTCCTGCGCGGACAGCTCGAGAGCACGCCGCACCAGCGGGTCGCGGGCCAGCGGGGTGGACGGTGGCGTGGTGATCGCGAGGACCGGGCGCAGGCTGATCGCACGGACCTCCTCGAGGCGTGCCCGGGCCCGTGCGCGCAGCCACCCGGCCAGGGCGAGCAAGCCGATCCCCAGGCCTGGCGCCCAGAACCTCAGGAAGCTGGACAGCCCTTCGTAGGACGCGCCCTCCCCACGCAGGAGTCCGGTGTGCGCGCGCACCCGGATCGGGTCGCCGGCCCGGATGGGCCGGCCCTCGTGCTCGGAGCAGTCGACGTGGATCCCGGACACCCGGTCCGCAGTCCGCGGATCCACCCAGCTCACCAGGCAGCTGCCGTGCTGCGGGGTCTCCTCGACGCGAGCGGTCACGTCGACGCCGGTCAGCCAGACCGGCCACAGGAGCGCGGAGCCGAGCAGGCAGAGCGCTGCGAGACCGGCGGCGACCTGGGCGGGTCGGGACCTCACCCGGCGGCCCGGGGCCGGTCCGCCGGTCGAGGCCCGGTGGGCTCCCGTCGGGTGCGAGGACCGACGGAAGCTGTCCAGGGCCTCGACCGCAGCCAGCGGGACCCCCACGAGCAGGCGCCGCCCGTCGGGACCGTGACAGACGTCCAGCACCCAGATCTCCTGGCGGTGCCCGTCCTCCAGCACGGTGCGCACCGTGTCCTCCGGCAGGTGCAGCGGGGTGCGCCAGCGCCAGATGTCGCAGGACCACTCGAGCTCCTCGCCGACGACCGCGACGCTACCCGTCCGGTCCAGGCCGGCCCGCTCGTCGACGAGCAGCGCCACCATCTCGCGGCGGTCACCCGCGACCCAGGCATGAGCGTGGCATGCTCTGAGCCGTCCCCTCGTCCACCTCACCACCGCCGCGAGGACCAGGCCCAGCGCCACCACCAGGAGATGGTTCATCGGCGGTCACCCGGGCCGGACAGCGGCGCGTGGGGGTCGATCAGCCCCGACGGGCGGCGATCTTGGCCTCGAGTCGCTCCAGCTTGCCGTCGAGCTCGCCCGTCCGCCCCGGACGCAGGTCGGCCTTGAGCACCAGCGAGACGCGGGGGCTGTGCTCGGCGCACGCCTCGCAGGCGGCCTTGATCACGGCCAGGCACTCGTCCCACTCGCCCTCGACGGTGGTGAACATCGCGTCGGTGCGGTGCGGCAGGCCGGAGTCGCGGACGACCCGGACGACGTCGGCCACGGCGTCGGAGACCGAGCCGGACTCGTCGGAGGCGGTGGCGGGGGCGATGGAGAAGGCGAAGAGCATGAGGCGAAGGTACCTCTCGGTCAGGCCGTCCGGTCGAGCAGGGTGACCCCGTGCCAGGCTCCCGCGAGGACCACCACGAGAGCGGCAGCGGACGCGACGGCGGCGGTGAGCATGTGGTACGCGATGGCGTGAGCCCCCATGTAGGGGCCGATGGTGACGAGCTGGTAGAACGCGCCGAGGGCGCCCACCGCCGCCGGCAGGGGCAGCAGGAGCGCGGCGACGGAGGGCACGCGCCGGACGACGAGGTCAGGATGGCGCCGGGCCAGGTCGTGGTGGGCGGTCCGGCAGATGGCGACGAGGCCGAGGACCGAGCAGAGGTACATCAGCCACCGGGCCACCGGGAGCCCGCCGACCGGCATGGCGAGGGCGGGCACGTGGCCGGTCAGCCAGGACGGCTCGTGGGTGAGCTGGTCCCAGGCCAGGTGCGACAGCGACCCCACCAGCACGGCGGGCAGGGACCACAGCCAGTAGCTCCGGTCCAGGCCCGGTGGGCGGCCGGGCATCCGGGCGCGGCACCAGTCGGGCAGCGCGTCCCGGACCGGGGCGCGCAGGTAGTAGCCCCACACGGCGGTCATCATGAGCGCGACGGGCACGCAGAAGGCCACGAGCCCCAGCCACGTGTGGGTCCACGAGTGGGCCTCGTCCCGGGTGCCCAGCACTCCGCCCGGGACGTAGATCGGCACGTCCGGCGACAACGACCCGGCCACGAGGGCCGCCAGCGGCAGGTGCGACCGACGCAGGGGCAGCACCACGGCGGGGTGAGCGAGCGTGAACGGCACCCAGGCAGCCTAACCACCAGGCGTATGTCGTGCAGGGCGCTCGGCAGCCGCCCGGCCCCGCGCCTGGACCGGTCCGCGGGGCCGACCCCGCCTCGTCCCGGAGGCCTGCCGCGGTCTCAGGTCAGGTCCGCGAGCACCTGGTCGGCCGCGCGATAGGGATCGCTCTGCCCGTCCACCACGGCGGAGGCGAGCGCCTCGATCCCGTGGGAGCCGCGCAGGTCGCCCATCCGCTCGCGCAGCGAGGTGATGACGATCGACTCGATCTCGTCGGCGGCCCGACGGGTCCGGCGACGTCGCAGCTCGCCCTTGTCCTGCATCCAGGCCAGGTGCTTGTCGAGCGCCTCCACGACCTCCCCGACGCCCTCGTGCTTGTGGGCGACGGTCTTGACCACGGGCGGGCGCCACAGGCCGGCCTCGGTGCGGTCGCCGAGGGAGATCATGTGGCGGATGTCGCGGACGGTGTTGTCGGCACCGTCGCGGTCGGCCTTGTTGACCACGAAGACGTCGCCGATCTCCAGGATGCCGGCCTTGGCGGCCTGGATCCCGTCACCCATCCCGGGCGCCAGCAGCACGATGGTGGTGTCCGCCAGCCCGACGATCTCGACCTCGCTCTGGCCGACGCCGACGGTCTCGACCAGGATCACGTCGCAGCCGGCCGCGTCCAGGACGCGCAGGGCCTGCGGGGTCGTCCAGGACAGCCCGCCGAGGTGACCGCGGGAGGCCATCGAGCGGATGTAGACCTGGGGGTCCAGGACGTGGTCGGCCATCCGGATCCGGTCGCCGAGGAGCGCGCCGCCCGAGAAGGGCGAGGAGGGGTCCACCGCCAGCACGCCGACGCGCAGGTCACGCCTGCGCAGCTCGGTGACCAGCGCGTTGGTCGAGGTCGACTTGCCGACGCCCGGCGACCCGGTGATCCCGACGATGTGGGCGTGGCCGGTGTAGGGCGCCAGCGCAGCCATCACCTCCCGCAGGGCCGGGTGGGCGTCCTCGACCATCGAGACGAGCCGCGCGACGGCTCGGGGGGCCCCGGCTCGGGCCTGCTCGACGAGGGACGGGATGTCGACCTGACGGGACACGGTGGGCTGCTCCTCCGAAGGTAGGGGGCCGCGCGGACGCCTCGGCAGGAGGCGCCCGCGCAGCAGGGTCTTACTTCGCGACCTTGACGATCAGGGCGTCGCCCTGACCTCCGCCGCCGCACAGGGCGGCCACGCCGGTGCCGCCACCGCGCCGCTTGAGCTCGAGGGCCAGCGTCAGGACGACCCGCGCCCCGGACATGCCGAGCGGGTGTCCGAGGGCGATGGCGCCGCCGTTGACGTTGATCTTGTCCTCGTCCAGGCCGAGGTGACGGGCCGACGCGATGCCGACGGCGGCGAAGGCCTCGTTGATCTCGACCAGGTCGAGGTCCTTGGGGTCGATGCCCTCCTTGCGGCAGGCCGCCTCGATGGCGTTGGCCGGCTGCAGCTGCAGGGTCGAGTCGGGACCGGCGACGTTCCCGTGCGCGCCGATCTCCGCCAGCCACTCCAGGCCCAGCTCCTCGGCCTTGGCCTTGCTCATCACGACGACCGCGCAGGCGCCGTCGGAGATCTGCGACGCGGAGCCGGCCGTGATGGTGCCGTCCTTGCTGAACGCCGGACGCAGCTTGCCCAGGGACTCGGCGGTGGTCTCGGCGCGGACCCCCTCGTCGGTCTTGAGCTCGATGGGGTCGCCCTTGCGCTGGGGGATCGTCACCGGGACGACCTCGTCCTCGAAGCTGCCGTCGGCCCAGGCCTTGGCGGCCAGCTGGTGCGAGCGCGCGGCGAAGGCGTCCTGCTCCTCGCGGGACACGGCGTTCTCGTCGACGTTCTCGGCCTCGGTCAGCAGGCCCATCGGCTGCTCGGTGAAGACGTCCCACAGTCCGTCCACGATCATCGAGTCGGCGAGCGTGGTGTCGCCGTACTTGAAGCCGTCACGGGACTTGGGCAGCAGGTGCGGGGCGTTGGTCATCGACTCCTGGCCGCCGGCCACGACGATCTCGAACTCGCCGGCGCGGATGAGCTGGTCGGCCAGCGCGATGGCGTCCATGCCGGACAGGCAGACCTTGTTGACCGTGAGCGCGGGGACGGTCATCGGGATGCCGGCCTTGGCCGCGGCCTGGCGGGCGGGGATCTGACCGACGCCGGCACCGAGCACCTGGCCCATGATGACGTACTCGACCTGCTCCGGGTTGACCCCGGCCCGGTCGAGAGCTCCCTTGATGGCGACGGCGCCGAGGTCGGCTCCGCTGAAGCCCTTGAGGGAGCCCATGAGCCTCCCCATGGGCGTGCGGGCGCCGGCGACGATGACCGACGGGGTGGATGCAGCGGACATGGGTGAGGCCTCCAGCAGCGATGGTGGGTGAGGTCTGTGCAACCCCACCATAGCCAGCAGCACCAGGGAGGAGCACGACGCCCAGGTGGTGGCTGGTGGGCGCCGTCGTGACTCTCGTCATACGCCTGTCGCGACCGACCCCGGCTGGGTCGCTCCGGACCAGGGGTCCTAGGCTGGAGCCATGGCTGACAACGACCTGCAGGGACTGTTCACGCACATCGACCACGTCGGCATCGCCGTCCGTGACCTCGACGAGGCCATCGAGTTCTACGAGACCAAGTACGGCATGAGGATGGCCCACCGCGAGGTCAACGAGGAGCAGGGCGTCGCCGAGGCGATGATGGCGGTCGGCGACTCGACCTCCCACATCCAGCTCCTCGCTCCCCTCGACGAGCAGAGCACCATCGCGAAGTTCATCGACAAGAGCGGCGTCGGCATGCAGCAGATGGCCTACCGCGTCGAGTCCATCGACGACGTGTGCGCCACGCTCAAGGAGCGCGGCCTGCGCCTGCTCTACCCCGAGCCCAAGCGCGGCACCGCCGGCTCCCGCATCAACTTCATCCACCCCAAGGACGCCGGTGGCGTCCTCGTCGAGCTGGTCGAGCCCGCGCCGGGCGGCATGCACTGAGGTCCTGCCCCCAGCCCGTACGACGGAGCGCCCGTCCCCCACCGGGGGTGGGCGCTTCGTCGTGTGGACGAGCTAGCGGACCGTGCCGGCCGCCGCGATCTCGGCCACCGTCACCGAGGTCAGCCCCCGGGCGCGAAGCGCTGCCAGCAGGTGCGGCAGCGCCTCTACCGTCGCGCTGCGGTCGTAGGTCTGGGCCCACCGCCCGGCGACGTGCCCGCCGTCGTGGGCCAGGACCACCGCACCGGGCGCGAGACTCTCGCCGAGCGCCCGACCCCCTGCCGCGGCACCGGCGTGCAGGGTGGCCTCCAGGCAGTCGGTCCAGAAGACCTGCCGCTCCCCCGCCGCGTGCGCCTGCCCCGCGACGGCCCGGCTGGTCCGCCCGACCGGCGGTCGCAGCAGCCACGGCTCCCCCGCCGACCCCGCCGTGGCCGTCACCGCGGCGCGCCCCCGCCGGATCTGGTCGCCCGCCTCGGGCGCCGGGATCGCGGTCAGGTCCGGGTGGTCGTGCGTGTGGTTGGCCACGAGGTGCCCCTCGCGGCGGATCCGGGCGACGAGATCGGGATGGGCCGCGGCGTTGGTCCCGACGAGGAAGAAGGTCGCGCGGGCGGCATACCGCCGCAGCAGGTCGAGCACCGCAGGGGTGTAGGCCGGGTCCGGCCCGTCGTCGAAGGTCAGCGCCACCCATGGGCGGGAGGTGCGAACGGCGTTGATGCAGCGGGGATCTGCCGCCCGCCGCGCCTGCGGGGAGGTCGTCGGGCCGCCATACGCCAGCTCGAGCCGACCGTCCTGCACCACCGCCAGCCCGACACCGGACAGGGCGCACAGCGCCGAGCCGACCAGGATCGTCCGCCGAGGTATGCCGGGAGCGGGGACCGGCTCCTGCCGGTCTCCCCGCCCACCGGGGCCCCGCCCTGGATCCGCACCTTCCACCCACCCATCGTAGGCACCCCGTGACGGAGGTCACCGTTGTGAGGGGCCTCTCAACTCCTGGTAGCCCTCCCGACGCGCCAGTACCGTCGAACGGACAGGCACACGGTGGTGCCCTGCCAAGGAGCCAGAGATGACGAACGACCGCATGATCGCCATCCGCGACGCCATCATGAGCGGCGACCGCACCGACGAGACCTACGCCGGTCTGGACCTGCCGGAGTCCTACCGCGCGGTGACCGTGCACAAGGACGAGGTCGGGATGTTCGAGGGCCGCGCCAGCCGCGACAAGGATCCCCGCGAGAGCCTCCACCTCGACGAGGTGCCCCTGCCCGAGCTCGCCCCGGGCGAGGCCCTCGTCGCCGTCATGGCCAGCTCGATCAACTACAACACGGTGTGGACCTCGATCTTCGAGCCGGTCCCCACGTTCGGGTTCCTGGAGCGCTACGGCCGCACCTCGGCGGCCGCGAAGCGGCACGACCTGCCCTACCACATCGTCGGGTCCGACCTCGCGGGCGTCGTCCTGCGCACCGGCCCGGGCGTGCACATCTGGCAGCCCGGCACGGAGGTCGTCGCCCACTGCCTGTCCGTCGAGCTCGAGCACCACGACGGCCACGACGACACCATGCTCGACCCCGAGCAGCGGATCTGGGGCTTCGAGACCAACTTCGGCGGCCTGGCCGAGCTGGCCATCGTCAAGGCCAACCAGCTCATGCCCAAGGCCGAGCACCTCACCTGGGAGGAGGCGGCCTCCCCCGGCCTGGTCAACTCCACGGCCTACCGCCAGCTGATCTCCCGCAACGGCGCGGGCATGAAGCTCGGCGACCGGGTCCTGATCTGGGGTGCGTCCGGTGGGCTGGGCTCCTACGCCACGCAGATGGCGCTCGCCGGCGGGGCCACCCCGATCTGCGTCGTCTCCTCGCCGGAGAAGGCCGAGATCTGCCGCAAGATGGGCGCCGAGCTCGTGATCGACCGCAACGCCGAGGGTTACCGCTTCTGGAAGGACGAGCACACGCAGGACCCCAAGGAGTGGAAGCGCTTCGGGGCCAAGATCCGCGAGCTCACCCACGGCCACGACCCGGACATCGTGTTCGAGCACCCCGGTCGCGAGACCTTCGGCGCCTCGGTCTACGTCACCCGCAAGGGCGGCACGATCGTCACCTGCGCCTCGACCTCGGGATACCTGCACGAGTTCGACAACCGCTACCTGTGGATGAACCTCAAGTCGATCATCGGCTCGCACTTCGCCAACTACCGCGAGGCGTGGGAGGCCAACTCGCTGATCCGCCGCGGTCTGATCCACCCCACGCTGTCGGAGACCTATGCCCTGGAGGACGTGGGCCAGGCCGCCCTGGACGTCCACCGCAACGCCCACCAGGGCAAGGTCGGTGTCCTCACCCTGGCCCCCGAGGAGGGTCTCGGCGTCAGCAACCCGCAGCTGCGCGACCAGCTGCAGACCGAGATCGACCGCTTCCGCCACGTCTGACCGCGCGCCGCCATCACCGGGGCCCGGGTCGCAGCTGGCGACCCGGGCCCCGACCTGCGTGACCGGCCGGCGTCAGGCCCCCTCGGCGACCTCACCGGCATACGTCGTCGGCAGCGGACCGAAGCCGGGCCGCACCCGGGCCACGATCTCGTCCAGCGCCCGTCGCACGTAGGTCTCCCCCACCCACAGGTGCTTGCACCCGTCGATGCCGACGACCTCGGCCTGCGGCACCACCGCGAACCTCTCCCGCGCCGCCTGCGGCTGCAGGTAGTCGTCGTGCTCAGGCACCAGCGCCACCAGCGGCCGCCCGTCCACGGCCCACTCGCGCAGGTGCTCGGGCCGGGTCCACCGCAGCGGGGGGCTGAGCAGGACGGCCCCGTCGATCGAGGGGTCCAGGCCGTACATCAGGGTCAGGTCGGTGCCGAAGGACCACCCGACCAGCCACCGGTGCGGGAGCACGGGGCTCTCGTGGAACTCGGCATACTCGATCGCCGCCGCGACGTCGAAGCGCTCGCCGTCGGCATTGTCGAAGGCCCCCTCCGACGTGCCCCGCGGCGAGCTCGTCCCCCGCGTGTTGAACCGCAGCACGGCGATGTCCGCGAGCGCGGGCAGCCGGTAGGACGCCTTCTTGTAGACGTGGCTGTCCATGAAGCCGCCGTGCGTGGGCAGCGGGTGCAGCGTCACCAGCGTCGCGACCGGGTCCCGCTCCAGGGGCAGGGCGAGCTCGCCGACGAGGGTGAGTCCGTCCGCCGTGTGCAGCTCGATCGCCTCCCGCCGCGCGGGCAGGATCGTGTTGGCGCGGATCTCGTGCTCAGCCATGGGTTCCTCGTCGGTGGTGGTGGTCAGGTCGTATGCCGGGAGCAGGCGCCGGGCACGCCCGCCCGCGGGGCCGGCACGCCGTGCCCACGGGTGTCAGCGGCGGCGCCCGGGCAGGTGCCGGTGGTTGCGCGCGGCCCAGCACCCCTGGTGCCAGTGCCGCCGGTCCGGCAAGCCCCGCAGCCCCTCCGCCGGCCAGGCCACCACGTGCGGCAGCGAGTCGGGCAGCTCCTGCTGGCAGCCGGGGCAGCGATAGACCTTGCCGTTGGCCGCTCCCCGCACGGTCCGCACCATCCAGGCCCCGTCGGGGTGCTCCTCGCGCCGCTCCATGCCGGCGAGCCGTCCGACCGCCAGCGGCACGTGCTGGTCGGAGCGTCGGTTCGCGCGGGGCATGACGCCATTGTCGCAAACCCGTCGTCGTGGTGGTCCGGGTGCCAGGACGCCGTCACCGGCCCGCCTCGGCGGCGGACCTCGGCGGCGGACCTCAGTGGCGCGGACCGGAGTAGTACGCCTTGGTGGGGTCCGTCCGGCCGAGCAGCTCGGGGACGGTGACCAGCGTGTACCCCTGGCGCTGCAGGCCCTTGACGATGCCGGGCAGGGCCCGGGCCGTGCTCGGGTGGATGTCGTGCATCAGGATGATGGAGCCGCGGCGGGCACCGGCGAGCGCGCGACGGGTGGTGGTCGCGGCGTCGCGGTTCTTCCAGTCCTCGGTGTCCACGTCCCACAGCACGAAGGGATACCCGGCGTGCGGGGTGCGCCGGTCGAACGCACCGTAGGGCGGTCGGACCGCGACGGGGGCGGTCCCGGTCGCGGACCGGATGGCCTTGGTGGTGCGGGTGATCTCCTCGGTCACGGTCCGGGCGGGCAGGCGGGTCAGCTGACGATGGGTCCAGGTGTGGTTGCCGACGGCCATGCCGAGCCGGTGCATGCGGCGCATGGTGCCGGGCGCGGCCTTGACCGCGGGGCCCAGGGTGAAGAAGGTCGCCCGCGCCTTGTGGGCGACCAGCGTGTCCAGGATCGCGGGGGTGTGCTTGCCCGGACCGTCGTCGAAGGTCAGGGCGAGGCACCGGACCTTGCGGCAGTCGGTCGCGGGTCGGGCGGCGGGGACCGGTGAGGTCGGGTGCCGGTCGGTGGCGTCGGCGGAGGCCGGGGTCGAGCGCACGACGGCGTCGCGGACCCGGCGACCGGCCGGGGACAGCAGCCGGTCGGTGGTGGGCCGGTCGAGGGTGACGAGCACCCGGCCGGTCCCCCCGGTCCGAGCCTGCGGCGCCGGGACGACCAGCTGCAGCCCGCCCTGACGGGTGAAGGCGACGTCGTCCAGGATCGCGTCGACCGGGCCGGGTCGCACCGGTGCCGCGGCGCGACGGCCAGGGCGCACGGCGTGGTGCACGGCGGCCACGACCCGGGCGCGGCCCTGGGGGGTGATCAGGTCGGGACCGCGCCATACCGCCCGCCCGTCCCGGGTCCCGTAGACCGTCGTGCTGTCGGGTGCGGCGTGGGTGCCGCTCTGCTCGGTGCGCAGCCGGACGCCGACGAGGCCGGCGTGGTCCGCCACCACCGACCAGGTGGTCGTCAGCTCCGAGCCGGTCCGCCACATGGCCGTCGGCACCTGGGCGATCCGTCGTCGCACCTGGGCGCGCACCGCCCCGGCGAGCGCCGTGGCGCCGGGGACGGCCGGCCAGGTGGCGTGCAGCCGTCGGGGCGTCCAGGAGGTCTCGGTGGCCACGTCGAGGGGCGGGATCGCCACGGCCCCCGGGTCCTCCTCCGGCCCGAGCGGTCGGACGGAGGCGAGGACGGCGGGGGCCGCGACGGGAGCGGGTTCCGGCGTGGTCGCGGACCAGGCGGGTCCTGCGGGCAGGACGCCGAGGGCCAGGGCGAGGGGCAGGGCGCGTCGCAGCGTGGGAGTCGTCAGGGTCACCACGGCAGCCCAGCACGACACCCTCCACGCACCCTGACCGGGTGGCGGCACGGCTCAGTACGACCGGAACCCACGCCTGGTCTTGCGACCGAGATAGCCCGCCGTGACCATGTGCTCCAGGAGCGGCGCGGGGGCAAACCCGCGGTCGCGGAACTCGAGGTAGAGCTGCCGCTGGATGGCGTAGGACACGTCCAGCCCCACCACGTCGAGCAGCTCGAAGGGCCCCATCGGCAGGGCGCAGCCGTTCTTCATCGCCGTGTCGATGTCGTCGGCCGTGGCGTAGTGCGCCTCCAGCATCTTGACCGCGTCGTTGAGGTACGGGAACAGCAGCGCGTTGACGATGAAGCCCGCCCGGTCTCCGCAGCGGACCGGCACCTTCCCCAGCCCGGCACACAGGCGCACGACGGTCTCCGCCACGTCCGCGGCGGTGGACACCGTGGTCACGACCTCGACGAGCTTCATGACCTGGGCGGGGTTGAAGAAGTGCATGCCGATCACGTCGGCGGGTCGCCGGGTGGCGGCCGCGACCTGGATCACCGGCAGCGAGCTGGTCGTGGTGGCCAGGATGGCGCCGTCCCGGCACACCTCGTCCAGGCGCCGGAACATGTCGGTCTTGACGTCGATGTCCTCGGCGATGGCCTCGACGACCAGGTCCACGTCCGCGAGCGCCGAGACGTCGGTGGCGCCGGTGACCAGGCCGAGCGCGGTGGCCTTGGCCTCCTCGGTGGCCTTGCCCTTGCTGACGGCCCGGTCCAGGCTCTTGGTGATCGCGGCGGTGACGCCCGCGACCTTGTCCTCGCCGCGGCCGACGACGGTGACCGGGTAGCCCGCCTTGGCGAAGACCTCGACGATGCCGCAGGCCATGGTGCCGGTGCCGACGACGCCGACGGTCCGGACCTCGCGGGTGGGGGCCGTGCTCGCGTCGGACGAGGGGGTCTGGGCGTCGGGGACGATCGTGCCGGAGCCGGGGCCCTCGTAGGTGTAGAAGCCGCGTCCGGTCTTGCGCCCGAGCAGACCCGCCGTGACCATCTGCTTGAGGATCGGGCTGGGGGCGTGCAGCTTGTCCCGGCCCTCGCGATACATGGTGTCGAGCACCTGGTATGCCGTGTCCAGGCCGATGAGGTCGAGCAGCGCCAGCGGCCCCATCGGGTAGCCGCAGCCGTGCTGCATCGCCGCGTCGAGGTCCTCGCGGGTCGCGTAGCGCGACTCGTACATGCTCATCGCGTGGTTGAGGTAGCCGAAGAGCAGGTAGTTGCCGATGAAGCCGGCCTTGTCCCCCACCACGACCGGGGTCTTGCCGAGTCGCTCGGCGAGCTCGCGGGCCGCGGTGACCACGTCGGGGTCGGTGACGACGGTCGAGATGATCTCGACGAGCTTCTGGACGGGGGCGGGGTTGAAGAAGTGCAGGCCCACCACGCGCTCGGGGTGGCTGGTGGCGACCGAGAGCTCGGTGACCGACAGGCTGGAGGTGTTGGTCGCGAGGACGCACTCAGGGCGCACGATCTCGTCCAGGCGGCGGAAGAGCTCCCGCTTGATGTCCAGCACCTCGGGGACGGCCTCGACGACGAGGTCGCACCCGGCGACTGCCTCGAGCTCCGCCGCGAAGGTGATCCGCCCGAGCAGCTCGGTCTGCTCGTCGGCGGCCATCTTGCCGCGCGCGACCGCGCGACCGGTGGACCGCTCCACGTGACCCCGTCCGCGCGTGACGGCTGCCTCGTCCATGTCGACGGCGACGACCTGCAGTCCGTGCTTGGCACAGACCTCGACGATGCCGGCACCCATGGTGCCGAGCCCAACCACTCCGATGCTGTCCACGGTGCGCTCCATGCTGAGAGTCTTCGCGGGGTACGGGAACGGCAGCAAGACTGTCGCACTGCGGGCTTGGTCACAAAACTACTGCGCGGTAGCGATCTCCCGCGGGGCGTGACCGCCGTGTGGTGACCATCACGCCGCCTGCCGCGGGGCTAGGGTGCTGCGCGTGCGTCTCGTCATAGCCCGCTGCTCCGTCGACTACGAGGGCCGCCTCACCGCCCATCTCCCCCTGGCCACCCGCCTGCTCATGGTGAAGGGGGACGGCTCGGTGCTGATCCACTCCGACGGCGGGTCCTACAAGCCGCTCAACTGGATGTCCCCGCCGTGCGCGCTGGCCGAGGTCACCCCCGAGGAGGCGGAGACCGAGGAGGGTGCCACCGCCGTCTGGGTCGTGCGCAACGCCAGGTCGGGCGACGCGCTGCGGATCGCGATCCACGAGATCCTGCACGACTCGTCCCACGAGCTCGGGGTGGATCCGGGGCTGGTCAAGGACGGCGTCGAGGCCCACCTGCAGCGGCTGCTCGCCGAGCACATCCACACCCTCGGCGAGGGATGGTCCCTGGTGCGGCGGGAGTACATGACCGCGATCGGCCCGGTCGACATCCTGTGCCGCGACGACACCGGTGCGCACGTGGCCGTCGAGATCAAGCGTCGGGGCGAGATCGACGGGGTCGAGCAGCTCACGCGCTATCTCGAGCTGCTCAACCGCGACCCGGCGCTGGCCCCGGTCACGGGGATCTTCGCCGCCCAGCAGATCAAGCCCCAGGCCCGGACCCTGGCCACCGACCGAGGCATCCGCTGCGTCACCCTCGACTACGAGGAGCTCAAGGGGATCGACCGCTCGGAGTTCCTCCTCTTCTGAGGAGGTAGGCCGAACCTGCCCGGCCACCTGCCCGCGCCCCATGCCAGGCCGCAGGCCGCTGCGGCGGCGTCCGTCGGGGCGGCCCGCGTCCGCTGCGGCCTAGGTGTACTGACCGGGGACGTTGATCAATCGTGAGAACGGTGGCTGGTTCCCGCAAGCCGTGTGCGGACGATGCTGGTTGTAGTCGTGGAGCCAGCCGGGTAGCGCCTCTCGGCGTTCCTGCTCGCTGGTGTAGCAGCGGGCGTAGGCCCACCCGTCGGCCATGGTCCGGTGAAAGCGCTCCACCTTCCCGTTGGTCTGCGGCCGGTACGGGCGGGTCCGCTTCGGAGTGATCGACAGCGCTTCGCACGTGTCGCGCCACAGGTGCGACCGGTATGCCGCACCGTTGTCGGACAGCACCCGTTCGATGGTCACGCCGCGTTCGGCGAACCACGCCACGGCCCGGTGCAGGACGGCGACGGCGGTGATGGCGGTCTCGTCGTCGTGGACTTCGGTGTACGCGACGCGGGAGTGGTCGTCGATGACGGTGTGCACGAACGCGTACCCGAGCCTGGGGTTATGCCACTTGCTCTTCGGCTTGCCTGGGGTCGCCGCACGATTGCGTTCACCTTGACGCCGGCCGACGTAGCGCCAGCCGCCACCGTCGGGGATGTTCCCTAGCTTCTTCACATCCACGTGCACCAGCGACCCCGGGTGGGGGTGTTCGTACCGACGGATCGGCTCGCCGGTGGCCCGGTCGACGTACGACAGCCGGTTCAGGCGTGCCGCCGTGAGGATGCGGTGAACCGTCGACGGGGCGATGCTGAGCCGGGCGGCGAGCTGAACTGGCCCTTCCCGCAACCGCATTCGCAGGCTGACGCATCTCTTCGCCACCGCCTGCGGGGTTTTGTTGGGGGACGACTTCGGGCGCGATGAACGGTCGTGCATGGTCTCGCCGGACAGGTACCTGTCGACCCAGCGCTTCACCGTGGGCCAGGAGACCTGGAATCGGGCGGCGACCTCGCTGATCGGGTAACCGTCATCGACGACGAGACGGGCGACCTTGAGGCGGTGGCGCGGTGTCAGTGCCGCGTTCGCGTGTGACATCGGATTCCTTGCTCGGGTAGGCATCGTTGGGCTGAGGGCGTCGAGCGTGAGGAGCAGGCCCCTCGGCGGGTCACAGGGCGAGTCGTGCGGCGAGGGCGCGGCCGGTGTGGGTGTCGGTGGTGGGCAGGTCGGCGGCTGGTCCTTGGTATGTGATGCGGCCGCCGTCGGGTCCTGCGTCGGGGCCGAGGTCGATGATGTGGTCGGCGGTGGCGATCAGGTTCAGGTGGTGGTCGGCGATGACGACGGTCGCGCCGGCGTCGACGAGGCGGTGGAGCAGCCGGGTCAGGGTGTCGACGTCGCTCATGTGCAGCCCTGTGGTGGGCTCGTCCAGGGCGTAGACGGTGGCGGACTGCGCGATGCGGGTGGCGAGGCGTAGGCGTTGGCGTTCTCCTCCGGAGAGGGTGGATAGGGGTTGTCCGAGGGTGAGGTAGCCCAGGCCGACATCAACCAGTCCGGCCAGCGGCGGGCCTGCGGGAGTGTTGGTGTAGCGGGTGGCGGCGTCGGCGACCGGCAGGGCGAGGACGTCGGCAATCGTCAGGCCGTCCAGGGTGTGGGTGAGCACGCCTGCGGTGTAGCGGGCGCCGTTGCAGGTGGTGCAGGTGACGGGGACGGGGCCGCTTCCGGGGGCGTCGAGGTAGGTGACGCCCAGGCCGGTGCAGTCCGGGCATGCGCCGGCGCTGTTGGCGCTGAACATGGCGGGCTTGAGCTTGTGTCCGGGGGTGCTGCCTGCTTTGGCGAAGGCGTCGCGGAGCCAGTCCATGACGCCGGTGTACGTGGCGGGGGTCGAGCGCCGTGATCCGCGGATGGGGCGTTGGTCGATGACTGCGATGTCGTCGCGTCGGGGCAGGTTCGTCAGCAGAGATGTCTTCCCGGCGCCGGCGACGCCGGTGATGCAGGTCAGGACGCCCAGGGGGATGTCGACGTCGAGGTGGTGCAGGTTGTGGGTGGTGGCGTCGTGGATGCGCAGGGTGCCGGTGGGAATGCGGGGCGTGGTGTTGAGGGTGGGTCCGGCGGCGAGGGCTGCGGCGGTGGGAGTGTGCGCGTCCGCGAGCTGGGCGGGCGTGCCCTGGAAGGTGATGGTGCCGCCGGCGGTGCCGGCGCCAGGGCCCAGGTCGATGACGTGGTCGGCGGCGGTGATGACGTCGGGGTGGTGCTCGACGACCAGGACGGTGTTGCCCTTGTCGCGCAGCGCGTGCAGGAGCGTGACGACCTGGGCGGTGTCGTGGGCGTGGAGCCCGGCGGCGGGTTCGTCGAAGACGTAGGTCAGGTCGGTGAGGGCGGAGTCGAGATGAAGGACGGTGCGGATGCGTTGTCCCTCGCCGCCGGACAGGGTGGAGGTGGGGCGGTCCAGGGCGAGGTAGCCCAGGCCGACGCGGGTGAGGTTGGCCAGCAGGGACTACAGCTGGGCGATGAGCGGTGCTGCGGCTGGTAGGTCGAGGTCCGCGAGCCAGCGGTGCAGGTCCGTGGCGGGCATGGTGTGGCAGGTGGTGATGGGGGTGTTGTCGATGGTGCAGGCGCGGGCGGCTGAGTTCAGGCGGGTGCCGGCACAGCCGGGGCAGGGCCCGGTGGTGGCGGCGTGCTCGAGGGCCTCGCGTAGGCGTGGTTTGAGCGCGGCGGGGTCTTTGGACAGGTACAGGCGGGTGATCTTGGTCAGGACTCCTTCGTAGGCCATGGGGTAGGTGCCGGTGTCGACGTTGGGTCCGGTGCCGGTCAGGAGGTGCTCGAGCTCGGCCGGGGTGTATGACTGCACCGGCTTGTCGTTGTCGAACGCCCCGCTGCGGGCGTAGACCTTCCAGAACAGGGACCCGACGGTGAAGTTGGGGAACGTGATCGCGCCGTCGTTCAATGACAGGGATCGGTCGAGGACGAGATCGACGTCGAGGGTGGCGGTGCGTCCGGTGCCTTCGCAGGCTGGGCACATCCCGGTGGGAGCGTTGAAGGACAGTGCGTGGGGGCCGGGTACGGGTGGGGTGCCGTGGCCGGCGTAGAGCTGGCGCAGCAGGGACCAGGCGTCGGTCGCGGTCCCGACGGTGGAGCGGGGGTTGGCGCCCAGGGGCGCCTGGTCGACGACGATCGACGCACTGAGACCTTCGAGGGTGTCGACGTCGGGGCGTGGCAGGTGGGGCATGAGGTTCTGGACGAAGGCCGGGTAGGTCGCGGCGAGCAGCCGCTGTGACTCGGCTGCGATGGTTTCGAAGGCCAGGGAGGACTTGCCCGATCCCGATACCCCGGTCACCACGGTGAGCTGCTTCTTCGGGATGTTGACGTCGACATTGCGCAGGTTGTTCGTGCGGGCGCCGCGCACCCTGATGACGCCGCTGCCCGACACGGGCTGCTCCTGGGGGGTCTTGGGGGTCATCGGTTCAGTCCTGGTGGGTCGCTGCGGTCTTGGGCAGGGCGAGCATCGCGACGGCCGCGAGCAGGTGGGTGGCGACCTGCCAGGGCATCGCCTGGGCCAGTGCGTGACCGAACAGCTCAGCCGGTGGGGTCGCTGTGCCGGCGCTCGAGGTGGCGTTGAAGAAGACGGTGCCGAGGACGGCGACGCCGACCGCTCCGCCGATCTGGTTGACGGTGGACAGCACCCCGCCGGCGGCGCCGGCGCGGCGGCCGGGAACGCCAGCCAGGACGACGTTGACCAGGATCGGCGCGGCCAGTCCCAGGCCGAGGCCGCCGAGAAACATGGCGCTGGCCAGGGTCCAGTAGCCGGGAGTGGCGCCGTCGCGGACGAGCCACCACAGCAGCGCCTGAGACGCGGCCAGGGTCAGCGAACCGGCCACGAGCAGGGCTCGCCCGGCCCTCGCGGCGAGGGCGACACCCGCACCGGAGGTGAGCATCGACCCTAGGGCGTAGGGCAGGATCACCAGGCCCGTGTCCCAGGCCGAGCGGCCGGTTCCGGCCTGCAGGTAGATCGACAGGACCAGGAAGAACGAGGCGAGGCCACCGAAGAACAGCACCGACGCGGTCAGGCCGGCGACAAAGGGTCGGACCTTCAGGAGGTCGGGGTCGAGCACGGGCTCGCCACCGCGGCGTGCGAGGGCGCTCTCGTAGCGCAGGAACCCGGCCAGGACGAGCACGCCGGTGGTCAGCAGAGCCCAGCCCCAGGTGGGCCAGCCCCAGTCGCGACCCTGGACGAGGGGCAGCAGCACCAGCAGCACCCCGACGGAAGCGAGCAGGGCCCCAATGACGTCTAGGCGAGAGTGGGCCGCAGCGCGGGACTCGGGCAGGACCCGCCAACCCAGCACGAGAGCGACGACGGCGACGGGGATGTTGATCCAGAAGATCGTGCGCCAGCCCAGACCCGCCAGGTCGGCGTCGACCAGTGCTCCGCCGATCAGGGGTCCGGCGACCGAGGCCAGGCCCTGGACGGCGCCGTAGGCGCCGAAGGCCTTGGCCATCGCCGCCGGCTCGAAGGAGGAGCGGATGATCCCGAAGACCTGCGGGACCATGAACCCGCCCGCGAGTCCCTGGACCGCCCGAACGGCGATGAGCGCACCTGCGGTCGGGGCGAGGGCGCATGCGGCCGACGCGACGGCGAAGGCGGTCAGGGCGGCCAGGAACATCCGGCGTCGTCCGCAGTCGTCACCGATACGCCCACCGGTGATCAGGCCGGAGCCGAGCGCCAGCGTGTACGCGGCAAGCATCCACTGCAGTTGTGCCGGCGACGCGTGCAGATCCGCTGCGATGTGCGGGGCCGCGACCGTGACGATGGTGACGTCGAGCAGGTCCATGAACGAGGCGAACAGGACGACCAGCAGCGCGAGCGAGGCCGCCCGGCCGCCTACCCGAGCATCCGTCGCGGTGTCTTGAGGAGAAGTCATGGCCTCACCGTGCTGTCGATTCAGGACACCGAATGTCCGCAACTCGCTTCATGCTGTGGGCATGGCCGATACCTCCGCCCGCATCCTGCGGCTGCTGTCCCTGCTCGAGGCGCGCGTCGAGTGGCCTGGTGGCGACCTCGCCGAGCGGCTCGGGGTGTCGGCGCGGACCGTGCGCCGTGACATCGACACGCTGCGCGAGCTCGGCTACCCCGTCGAGGCCGTGCCCGGTCCCGGCGGTGGCTACCAGCTCGGCGCCGCCGGCAAGCTCCCGCCCCTGGTGCTGGACGACGATCAGGCCATCGCCATCGCGCTGGCCCTGCAGACCGCACCGGCGACCGTGACCGGCATCGACGATGCCGTCGCCAGGGCGCTGACGACCCTGCGGCAGGTCATGCCCGCACGCCTGCGTGCCGCCAGCGAAGCATTCGAGGTCACCGCGCTGCGCAACTACTGGGAGTTCTCAGCGCCACCCATAGACGTCGCCACGCTGCAGGCAGTCGGGTCCACGATCCGCATGAGTTCCTGCCTGCGGTTTGACTACGCCGACCCCGACGGGCGGGTCCCCGCGCCGGGCGATGCCGACTTCCGACCGCCCCACGACGTCGAGCCCCACCACCTCGTCGTGTGGGCCGGCCGCTGGTACCTCGTCGCCCGCGACCGCAACCACGCCACCTGGGGCACCTACCGGGTCGACCGTATCCGCCCCAAGACCCCCGCAGGCCGCACCTTCGCCCCCGCCCCCCTCGACCCCGAAGACCTGAACCGGCTTGTCGTGCAGAACCCCGACCGAGGCGACACCCCCGGCCAGTGGCAGTGCGTCGGCACCGCAACGCTCGCGCTGCCCGCGGACGTCGTCGCCCGCTGGGCCCCCGGCGGGTCCGTCGTCGCCCCCATCGACCGCCACTCCTGCCGCCTGACGATCGGGGGGTGGTCCTGGGCCGGAGTTGCGGGCCTCTTCATCACCTTCGACACGGACCTCGCGAATGTCGAGCCATCCGAACTATGCGACGCCTTCGCGACCATCCGGCGACGCCTGGAACCGGCCCCGCCAGCGGGACTACGCCAACAATGACCGGCACATACCCGCCCCGAAGGGCCGGGGTTCTCCGTACCCGCCGCCACGCTGAAGTCGCTGGCTGGCGCACTGCCGGTCGATCAACGTCCCCGGTCAGTACACCTAGGCGTCCAGGGGGGCCAGCCCGCGGGCGGAGCGGATGACCGCCACCACCTGACCCATGATCTCGTCGAGGCCGAAGTCCTTGGGCGTGAACACCGCGGCGACCCCGAGCTCGGTGAGCCGCCGGGCATCCGCCTCGGGGATGATGCCGCCCACCACGACCGGCACGTCCGTGACACCCGCGGCGCGCAGCCCCGCCAGGACGTTGGGCACGAGCGCCATGTGCGACCCGGATAGGATGGACAGCCCCACGACGTGGACGTCCTCGGCGACGGCCGCGGCCACGATCTGCTCGGGCGTGAGCCGGATCCCCTGGTAGACCACCTCGAAGCCGGCGTCGCGCGCCCGGACCGCCACCTGCTCGGCGCCGTTGGAGTGCCCGTCGAGACCGGGCTTGCCCACCAGGAAGCGCAGGTGGGTCCCGAGCTCCTCTCCGGTGCGACGCACCGCGGCCCGCACCCGGTGAATCGGGGCCTGCCCGTCGGCGGTGGCAGGCAGGTCGAGCTCGCGGGGGGCGGACCCCCCGCTGGCACCGGAGACCCCGGTATGGGCGCGGTACTCCCCGAAGACCTCGCGCAGCGCGTCCGTCCACTCCCCCGTCGTCACCCCGGCGCGGGCGCAGGCGAGCGAGGCGTGGACCAGGTTGGTCGTGCCGGCTGCGTCGGCACGCAGCTGCGCCAGGGCGGCCACGGCGGCCGCGCGGCGGGTCGCGTCGGCGTCCCGCTCCTCGCGCCAGCGGTGCACCGAGGCCACGGCCCGCTCCTCCACGTCGGGGTCGGCCACGTGGATGGCGGTGTCCAGGTCGGCCGTGAGCGGGCTGGGCTCGGTCGTCTGGAAGCAGTTGACCCCCACGACCTTGTCCACACCCGCCTCGATCCGGCGACGACGCGCGGCGTGGGCGTCGACCAGCGCCGACTTGAGGTAGCCGGACTCGACGGCCGCCACCACCCCGCCCATCTCCTCGACGCGACGCATCTCGGCCCGGGCGTCCGCGACCAGCTCGGCGACCTTGGCCTCGATCACGGTCGAGCCGCTGAAGATGTCGTCGTACTCGAGCAGGTCGGACTCGAAGGCGAGGACCTGCTGGATGCGCAACGACCACTGCTGGTCCCAGGGGCGCGGCAGGCCGAGCGCCTCGTTCCAGGCCGGCAGCTGCACGGCCCGGGCGCGGGCGTCCTTGGACAGGGTGACGGCCAGCATCTCCAGGACGATGCGCTGGACGTTGTTCTCCGGCTGCGCCTCGGTCAGGCCGAGCGAGTTGACCTGCACGCCGTAGCGGAAGCGGCGCTGCTTGGCGTCCTGCACGCCGTACCGCTCGCGCGTGATCTCGTCCCACAGCGCGACGAAGGCCCGCATCTTGCACATCTCCTCGACGAAGCGCACCCCGGCGTTGACGAAGAAGGAGATCCGGCCCACGACCTCGCCGATCCGCTCACGGGGCACCTGCCCGGCCTCGACCACGGCGTCGAGCACGGCCACGGCGGTGGACAGCGAGTAGGCGAGCTCCTGCACCGGGGTCGCCCCCGCCTCCTGCAGGTGATAGCTGCAGATGTTGATGGGATTCCACCGCGGCATCTCGGTGACGGTGTAGCTGATCATGTCGGTGATCAGCCGCAGCGAGGGGCCGGGGCCGAAGACGTGGGTCCCCCGGCTGAGGTACTCCTTGATGATGTCGTTCTGCGTGGTCCCGGCCAGACGGTGCCGGGCCTGCGCGACGTCCTCGCCGGCGGCGCGGGCCTGCTCCTCGGCCACGGTCTCGTAGAGCGCGAGCAGCCACATCGCCGTCGCGTTGATCGTCATCGAGGTGTTCATCTCGGCCAGGGGGATCTGGTCGAACAGCGCCCGCATGTCGCCGACGTGACTGACCGGGACACCGACCTTGCCCACCTCGCCGCGCGACAGCACGTGGTCCGGGTCGTGGCCCGTCTGCGTCGGCAGGTCGAAGGCCACGGACAGCCCGGTCTGACCCTTGGCGAGGTTGGTCCGGTAGAGCGCGTTGCTGGCCGCGGCGGAGCTGTGGCCGGCATAGGTGCGCATCACCCAGGGACGGTCCTTGGGGCGCGGGGTCGTCAGGTCGGTCGGGTCAGCCGTCTGGTCAGCCATGCTCGCAAACTACCGGCGGGTCCGGGACCTCGCGACCGGTCCGTGAGAGTGACCACAGGTGACGCTCCACACACGCGGCGCCATCGCTCAGGAGGAGCTCCGCCGTCGCAGCACCTTGCCCAGGCGCATCGCCGCGACGACCCGCTCGAACCGCGGCGAGGGGTTCACGACCACCAGGGTGCGCCCGGCCCGCTGGGCCCGGTGGTGCGCGCCGGCGATCAGCGCCAGCGCCGTGGCGTCGTAGAGCTCGGCCTCGGCGAGGTCGACGAGCAGCTCCCCCTCCCCCAGCACGATGGCGCGGTGGATCTCCTCGCGCAGGGTGTGGTCGGTGCTCGCGTCGAGCCGACCCCGCACCCGCAGCTCCTGGCCGGGCACGACGACCTCGACCGTGGTCGTCTGCTGGGTCCTCATCGAGCCTCCCGCCCTGCTGCCACGGTTCACCGCCGTGGTCTCACCGCTACTCGTAGAGATATTCGACCACGACGGGTGAGGAATTTCCGGCATTGGGTCAGGTCCGCCCCGACCTCCTTCCCGCGACACATGGGACCATGCCCTCATGGTCAACCTCACGCGCATCTACACCCGCACCGGTGACGACGGCAGCACCCACCTGGGCGACTTCAGCCGGACGAGCAAGACCGACCTGCGGCTGCAGGCCTACGCCGACGCCAACGAGGCCAACGCGGCGCTCGGCGTGGCCGTGGCAGCCGGTGGTCTGCGCCAAGACGTGCGCGACACCCTCACCCGGGTGCAGAACGACCTCTTCGACGTCGGCGCCGACCTGTGCAACCCGCTGCGCGACCCCGCCGAGAAGCCGGACTTCCCCCCGCTGCGGGTCCAGGCCGCGTGGATCGACGAGCTCGAGGCCGACTGCGACCGCTACAACGAGGAGCTGGAGAAGCTCCGCTCGTTCATCCTGCCGGGCGGGACGGTCGGCTCGGCCTACCTGCACCTGGCCTGCACCGTGGTCCGCCGCGCGGAGCGCAGCACCTGGGCAGCCATCCAGGCGTATGGCGACCAGCCGGCCGCCGAGGGCGCGGAGCGCGGCGTGGGCGGCATCAACGTCCTCACCGCGACGTACCTCAACCGGCTCTCGGACCTGCTGTTCATCCTGGCGCGGGTGGCGAACGTGGGCGCCGGCGGGGACGTGCTCTGGCAGCCGGGCGGCGGTCGTGAGGGCTCGTCCTAGACCGCCCTCGGCGGCAGCCCTGGTGAGGTCGCCTCGTGCCAGGAGCGCATCGCGGTGGCGGTGGGCAGGGGAACCGCCAGCTCCACCTGCCGCCCGTCCGCGCACAGGTCCAGCAGCACCGGCTCGTCCAGCGTGATGGGCAGGTCGTCGAGACCGTCGCGACGGGCCCCCTGCACGGACAGCGCCCGGCGTTGCAGCTGCAGCGCCGGGCGCAGGGTCGCCCCCATGAGCGGGTAGACCAGGAGGGCGTGCGTGTCGAAGCGTCCGAGTCCGTAGCGCCAGCGATGCTGGTCCGCGCGGAACGCGCAGACGAACATCGGGGCTCCGCCGGCGATCAGCTGCCGGCGCAGAACGTGCAGGCCCAGGCAGAGCAGGCCGATGACGACCAGGCCCCCGGCGACCACCTCGGTGATCGCCAGCCCGCCGCCCATCGCCCCCCTCGCTCAGCGGCGGCTGTCGGCAGTGGCCTGGGAGACCTGCTCGGCGAGCAGGGTCACCTGGTCGTCATGGACGGAGAGGAACCCGGAGTCGACGGTCCAGACCTGCCGGCCCTCGCCGGAGGTGATGGACACGGGCCCGGCGACGACCACACCCAGCAGCGGCGCGTGCCCCGGCAGGATGCCGAGCTCCCCCTCGGTCGTCCGGGCGGTGACTGCCGCTGCCTCGCCCTGCCAGACGGAGCGGTCCGCGGCGACGAGTTGGACCTGGAGTGGCACGGGTGGCTCCTCGGTGCTCGGGGGTGGTTGCTGCCATGCTACAAGCACGACCCGCCGCCCACGACCACCCGTGGCCCCCGCCCCTGGCGTCGCGGAGCAGCCCCGAGGCCGGTCGTCACGCCCGCCCCGCTTTTCACTCAGCGCAACTGTTGATCACGCTGTGCTATGATCAACGGGGAATCGGGTGGGTTCTCGGAGCACGCAGTCCTGTGACCTGGGACGCTCGGTAACCTCGGGGTGGTTCGGACGACGGATCACGGGCGGCGGGCCAGGGGTCCGACCTCGGGTCGAGAGCAGCATGTCGACATACCGCCCGGACCGCACCGGGGCGGGGGCCTCGGCCCGGACCGCACCGCGTCGACAGCACGCGCCCCGACCGCCGACCGAGGCGGAGCCGGGAGAGCACCGTCCGGCCGACTCCTGGGGGGACACCGATGGCCACCACCGACCGCACCACCGCCACGGCGGAGCAGGATCGCCGACCGCCGCTCGTCTCGGTGGTGGTCCCGACCTACCGCCGGCCTCATCTGCTCCGCGAGGCGCTGGCCTCCGCGACCGGGCAGAGCCTGACCGACCTGGAGATCCTGGTCTGCGACAACGCCGCCGAGTCCGCCACCCGCGAGGTGGTCCAGTCCTTCGCCGACGACCGCCTGCACTACGTCCCCCGCCCCACCAACCTGGGGATGATCGGCAACGCCCTCGACGGCTTCCGCCAGGCCCGGGGCACCTATGTCGTCAAGCTGGACGACGACGACGCCCTGCTGCCCGACGCCCTGGAACGGCTGGTCGGGGCGCTCGAGCGCCGACCCGACGCCACCGTCGCCTTCGGCGAGATGACCCTCGTCGACCTCTCGGGACGGGTCCTGGAGGAGCAGACCCACCAGCTGCGCGTGGACACCGCCCGGGTGGGTCTGGCCGCGGGCTACCACACCCCCGCGAGCGAGCTGGCGGTCCGGGGGTCCGTGTGCCTGGCAGCGAGCGTGCTGCGCCGCGCGGCGATCGACTGGGACGCCGTGCCCGCGTGGGCCGACACGGCCTACGACCTCCACCTCGTGCTGGAGGCCGTCCAGGACGGGGCGACCGCCTACTTCGACCCCGAGCCGGTCACCCGCTACCGGATCCACGGCGCCAACGACTCGGTCACGAACGTCATCCCCAACCTGGAGGCGGGACAGCGGGTGCTGCGCCAGGCCCGCAGCAGCGGACGCCACCCCGACTCGCCTGCCTACGACCTGGTCCTGTGCCGCGACCACGAGCGGCTCTCCCGGGAGTATCTGCTGGTCGGAGACCGCGCCCAGGCCCGGCGCCACGCCCTGCGGTCGCTGCGGGCCAAGCCCTCCGTCGCCGGGCTGCGGGCGCTGATGATGGCTGCCCCACCCGTTCAGGTGGGGCAGCGCATCGCCGCCTCCCGGCGCGCCGCCTACCTCGCCGGACGCGGCGTCTGACCGGGCGCGACCGGCCCTGGTGCGCCACCGTCGTGGCCGGTCACTCCTGCTCAACACGGAGCGAGCACCCGACCCCGTGAGGCAGACTCTTCGCAAGGCCTGTTCGATCCAAGGAGCACCGTGACCGCCAAGACCCCTCCCGCCTCTCCGCTGCAGGCCCTCGCCCGCAACTGGTGGCTCGCCCTCGCGCTGCCGCTGCTCCTGGCCCTGGTGGGGTTCGTCGTGGGCGGCACCCGCCCGGTGGAGTACACCGCGGAGTCCCGGGTCGCGGTGGGCAGCGGCAGCCTGAGCGCCGGGGCGATCGCGGGCTTCCCGCTGGCCTCCCAGCAGCTGGCGGACAACTACGCCCGGTGGGTCAACAACCGGGGCGTGGAGTCGCAGGGCACGACCCAGAGCGACGTCGTCATCGCGGCGTCGCCGATCCCCGAGTCCAACGTCGTGCGGGTCGAGGCCAAGGGCCCCGACAAGGCCGAGGTGGTCGCGGCGGCCGACAAGACCGCCAAGGACCTCGTGGCCGCCGTCAACGGCAAGCGCGGGGACAGCGACCCCGAGACGACCCTGAAGGCGCTGGACGCGGCGGCCGCCAAGTGGGGTCAGGCCAAGGCCGACTCGGACGCCGCCACCAGCGCCGTCCAGAGCGCCATCGGCGCCAAGAAGCCCCAGGACGCGATCGAGCGTCTGCAGCGGGTGTCCGGCGACGCGGCCGCCCGGTCCGCGGTGCTGCAGGCCCAGATGGACGCGCTCTCGGAGAAGTACCGCTCGCAGGTGTCCCAGGGCTCCACCGCGGCCGACCTGCGGGTGGTGGCCCCGGCCCAGATGTCGGCCTCCACCAAGGCCGCCAACCAGCAACGGGGCGCGCTCCTGGGCCTGGCGCTCGGCCTCGGTCTCGCCCTCGCCGGCGCCATGCTCCTCGAGCGTCGCCGACGCGACTCGGTCCAGGTGGTGGCCCGCCCCACGCCGGAGACGCGCACGGTCGAAAGCCGCCCCGCCGAGCCCCGGATGGCCGAGGTGCGTCCCGTGGACGGCCGCGGCGAGGGCGAGGCGCCCGAGGTGCGCAAGCGTGGTCTGGGCGACACCCGCACCATCGACACCCGCCGCGGAGCCCGCCCGGTCTCCCTGGCCCGGCGCCGCGAGGCAGGCTCGTCCCGGGACGACGCGGTCGCAGACGCCCCCTGGGGCGAGGACGAGTGACCGCCACCGCGGTCACCGCTGCGCAGGGCACCGACGACGTCGTCCACGGCACGGAGCGGATCCCGGCCTTCGTCTGGGTGACGCTGGCCTATCTCGCCACCAACATGTTCTCCGGGGTGTGGGGCGAGCTGGGCGTCCCCGCCCCGCTGGATCGCGGGCTGCTCCTGTTGGCCCTGCTCCTGGTGGCCCTGGACCCCTTCCGCGAGCGGCTGCGCTGGCGGCCGGTGTACGGATGGATGATCGCCACCGTCCTGTGGACGACCTGGTCGGCGCTCACGGCCGACACCCTCACCACCCCCGAGGGGCTCTACGGCCTGCTCGACCGCGTCGTGGTCCCCTTCGTGATGTTCCCGGTGGGCGCTCTCGTCTTCGCGACCCCGCGCCGGCGGGACCTGATCCTCAAGCTGCTCGTGCTCATCGGCCTCTACCTGGGCACCAACGCCGTGTTCACCATCCTCGGCCCGCACAGCCTGGTCTACCCGCGCTACATCATGACCTTCGTGGAGACGAACCCGCTGGTGGCCGGCGACAACCGCGCGGTCGGCCCCTTCCTCACCGCCGAGGCGAACGGCTTCACCCTGAACCTCTGCGTATACGCGGCCGGGTTCGCCGTCCACCGCTTCCGCGGGTGGTGGCGCCGCCTCGCGCTGCTCGCCATACCCGTCTGCCTGGCCGGCGTCATGCTGACCCTGACCCGGTCCGCGTGGCTGGCGTGCGTCCTCGGTCTGGTGTCGGTCTGCCTGTTCGTCCCCCGCCTGCGGCGCTGGCTCATCCCGTCCGCCATCGGCGCCGCCGTCCTCCTCGGCGCGGCGGTCCTGGCGATCCCCGCGCTCAACGAGCTGGTGACCTCCCGAGCCACCACCTCGCGCTCGCTCTACGACCGGGCGAACACCTACGAGGCCGGGTGGCGAGCCCTCGAGCAGCACCCCCTCTGGGGCGTCGGGTGGTCCACCTTCATCGACCACGGCGTGGAGTGGGTGCGCCAGTCGCCGGACTACCCGGTCACCACGGTGACCATCGAGATCCACAACGTCTTCATGTCCCGGGCGGTGGAGACCGGCTTCATCGGCGGCGCCCTGTGGATCGTCTGCTGCGCCGCCGGCCCCTTCGCCCGGCTGCTGCGTGGCCCGGACCGCCGCACGCCGGAGCTGTTCGGCTGGTGGTTGTTCGCCCTGATGAGCTTCTTCGCCTGGATCGTCCCCTCGATGACCAGCCCGAACCCCTTCCCCCTGCCCAACATCCTGACCTGGCTCATCGGTGGCATCGTCGCCCGCGCCGCCCTCGTCCGGCCTCGTGGGGCCCCGAACCGGGACGACCAGGACGACGCGCACCCCGACGAGCCGCACCTGGAGAGGAGCCCCTCGTGGGCCTGAAGGATCTCTACCGGCACGTGCGCACCGATGTGCTGCCCAAGGAGCAGCTCCGCCGCCGCAACCCGCGCGCCTACGTCACGCACCGGGCCGTCTTCCGAGGTGACCCCTCCCGGGTGGACCTGGCGCCCGAGGTCTACGTCGCCGGCCCTTCGATCCTCGTGTGCGAGGACGGGGGCGGACTCACCGGCTCGCGGATCGTCGTCGGGGAACGCACCTACATCGGCGAGTTCAACAACATCCGCACCGCCGGGGCCCCGATCGTCATCGGCGCGAGGTGCCTGATCAGCCAGCACATCACGATCGTGGGATCCAACCACGGGACGGCCCCGGGACGGCTGATCGTCGACCAGCCCTGGTCCGGCGACGGCGTGACCATCGGTGACGGCGTCTGGGTCGGCGCGGGGAGCGTCATCCTGCCGGGCACCCGGATCGGGGACGGGGTGGTCGTCGCCGCCAACTCGGTGGTCCGCGGTGAGATCCCCGCCGACTCGATCGTGGCCGGCGCACCGGCCCGGGTGATCCGCGGACGCTGAGGTCCCGCCCCGGAACCGGGCTCGCGGCGCGCGGGACGGCCGCACCCCCAGACCGGCCCTCGACGCAGCCGCGGTGTCAGCCGACGGGCTTGCCGTAGTCGCGCCGGACGACCTGCATGCGCTCCCAGGGGAAGCCCTTCAGCACGTCGTAGGGCATGGTGCCGCCAAGGATCTGCTTCCACGGGTCCTTGCCGGTGCGCGCCTGCTCGCCCTGCCCGGACTGACCGATGACGGCGACGGCGCCAGAGGTGTCCACCACCAGGAAGCCGTAGCGTTGCGCGGCCCGGGCGATGACCTTGCCCATCGGGGACAGCGGCAGGGAGTCCACGTCCACGGCCGGGTCCAGCCGCAGCCGGGCACCCTCGGGGATGGCGTCGGGATGCGTGGAGACGCCGTCGCTGCGGTTGGCGGGGTACCACACCCGAGAGGCGTCTCCCGTCTCGATCAGGACGAGCCCGATCGCGTGCTCGATCAGCCCTCTGCGGGCCTCGTCCAGGGTGATCATCGTGCCGACGTGGGTCAGACCCGAGGCAGGGACGCCGAACCCCTGGTCGTAGTACCCCGGCGCCGAGGAGACCCGGTCGATGCGTCCGCCCCAGCAGGCACGCCAGCCGGTCCGGCCGCCCCTGGTGACCGGCTCCATGATCCAGAACTCCCAGAGCTGGTCGGTGCTGCGGTCGTAGATGCTCATGGCCTTGTCGGTGCCGTGCGCCGGCTGGGCCCCGGCCGGGACCGGCACCTGCTTCCACATGGCGGGCCCGTCCTCGACCCCCCACGGGACCTCCTTCTTGCCCTGGCAGTCGTAGAACGCGACGTCCTGCCGGGGGGTCTTGTCGTCCACGACGTAGTAGCTGGTGTTGTACTGATCGGTGTTGAACCCGGCGACGCCGTTCCAGTTCGGGGTGATCTGACCGATGAGGTGCTTGACCATCGCCGGGGACCGCGGCTCCACGGGGGCCTTGGTGAGGTCCACGCGATAGACGTTGTCGGGTGCGAACAGCCGGCTCGGGGGGAGGTCCGCGGCGCGGGGCGTCGCGAGCGGTGTCTGGGGCTCCTCGAGGGCCATCCGGGTGCGAGTCACCCGCGGGCTGGGCAGCGCGGACGGGGTGCCCGGCGCCGACGTCCCGCTCGTGGTGGTCGGGCGCGCAGGCGCGGGCTCGTCGCTGCAGCTCGCGGCGGACAGCACGACGAGGACGACGGCGGCGCAGCGCAGCCCCGCGGCGTGATGGGGTGTGGGCACGTCAGGAACTCCTGTGGTCGGGCAGGTGGGGGCGGTACGGCGCGACCCGGGACTCCGGGTCACGCCGCGGCCAGGTCACCCCCGCCTCGCCGGTTCTTGATCATGGTGATGGCCGCCCGGAACCCTACTGTCGCCCAGACGTAGGCCAGGACGGCGGGCACCGCCCCGAGGCCGCAGACGACCAGGCCCAGTCCGCCCTGGGGCAGGTAGCCCAGCTCGATGACGCGGCTCACGCCGTACACCCCCAGGTAGGAGATGGACGCCGCGAAGATCATCTCGATCACGGGCACGTGGATCAGCGGTGGGCGCGGCGGCAGCGGCAGGTGACGACGCACCTGGTGCAGCAGGTAGAGCAGGGCGACCAGCTGGGCGGCCACGGTCGCCGCGACCGAGCCGAGCACCCCGAAGGGCACGATGACCGCCGCGGTGAGGGTGAGGTTCAGCGTCACGTTGACGAAGCCGTACCGCATGTCGATCTCGGGGTGGCCGAGGGTGAGGACCCACAGGATCGTGGGCAGCGCCAGCAGGGGGAAGAAGTGACCGGCGAGCGCGAGCGCCGCCACCTGTCCCGGCAGCGGGGTCGGCATCCGCAGCCACTCCACGACGCCGAACAGGCATGCGGGCACCCCCACCGCGACCCAGCCCGACACCACCGTGACCCATAGCTTCTGGATCTTCTCGAACTTCGGCAGGGTGTCCTCGGCGCCGTTCTCCCCCACCCAGCGACCGAGGGTGGCCTGGATCGGGGTGCCGGCGTTGGTCGGCAGCATGCGCAGCTGCATGGCGAACTGCGAGCCGGTGCCGAAGATCGCGGCGTACGGCGAGGCGAAGCGTTGGACGATGAGCATGTCGCCCTGCAGGCCCGCCATCTCCAGCACCGAGGCGATCTGCGCCTTCCAGGCGTAGCCGAAGAAGTCTCGCGTCTCGGCGCCGGTGAGGAAGCGGAACCGGCGGAAGGTCAGGAAGCGCATCGCGCTGGGGACGATGAGCAAGGTGCTCATCACCTGCTGGACCATGAAGGTGTACGCGACGCCGTACAGCCCGAGGTCCAGGTGGATCGTCAGCAGCAGACCGGTGGCGTAGATCGCGTGGCCGATCAGCCCGGTCAGGCTCGGGACCGAGAACTTCTGCATGGCGAACAGCACGCAGGCGAACAGCTGGCGCACCAGCGCCACCCCGACCACGACGACCATCGTGCGGAACAGGTAGACCGTCTCCGGCATCAGCCGGTCGGAGGTCTTGAAGAAGGCCAGGATCGGGTGGGCGGCGTTCCACAGCCCCGCGAACACCACGACCGACACGACGGTGATGATCCCCAGCAGGGACACGAGCAGGGTGGTGATCCGGTCACGCTCGTCCTTGCCGGCATACAGCGTGAAGTAGCGCTGGGCGCTGGCCCCGATGCCGCCGTCGAAGGTCGCCATGGCGCCCACGAGGCTGTTGACGAGCAGGAACTTGCCGTAGGCCTCCAGCCCGAAGTAGCCGAGGACGACCGGAGTCAGGAGGAGGTTCAGCGCCAGGGGCGCCACCTGGGCGACCGTCTGCCAGCTCGCCCCGCGCAGGAGGGTCCTGGCCGCCGACGGCGGGGGCGGTGGCTGACGGGCCGTGGCGGCCGGGTCGGGGTACCCCTCGGGAGAGGCGTAGGCCTCCGGGTCGGCACTCACGAGCGGCCCCTGGGACGACGACTCACGCCCGCTCGCGGGCGGCTCGACGCGTTCCAGGGGTAGGGGTGCACGCGCCCATCGTACGGAACCGCGCCGTGACCACCGCGTGGTTCGCGGGAAGAGCCGAGGTGAGGGCAGTGGCGACGACCTCTGCGCTCCTGACCGGGGTGGGCGGACGGCCGCATACCATGGTCCTCAGCAGGGGGCTGCGGACGGTGCCCTCCCCCGCCACGGAAGGGTTCCACGTGCTCGGACGGCAACCGCTCGTCTCCGTCGTCATCCCTGCCTACCAGGCGCAGGACGTCCTCGGAGCGGCCATCTCCAGCGCTCTCACGCAGAGCTACCCCGAGGTCGAGATCATCGTGGTCGTCGACGGCGCCACGGACCGCACCGAGGCCGTGGCCACGGCCTACGGGGACCGGGTGCGCGTCATCACCCAGCCCAACCGGGGCGTCTCGGCCGCGCGCAACGCCGCGATCCGGGCCGCCGAGGGCGAGCTGGTCGCGCTCCTCGACGCCGACGACGTCTGGCTGCCGCCGTACCTCCAGACGGCGGTGCACACCTGGGTGTCGGCGGAGGACCCCCGCTCCTTCGTCACCTGCGACGCCCACCTGCTGACGCCGGCCGGTTTCGTGCAGGGTCGCGCGGTGCTGCCGTCCGGCACCCCGGACGCGACGCGCCAGCGCAGGCAGATCCTGGAGAACAACTTCGTCTCGATCTTCTCGGTCTACCCCAAGGCCCTGTGGGCGGAGCTCGGCGGCTACGACGAGTCGATGCCGGTGTGCGAGGACTACGACTTCTGGGCGCAGGCGATCTTTCGCGGCTGGACCGCGCTGTTCGTCACCGAGCGCCAGGCGTTCTACCGCCGCGGCGCGGGCAGCCTGTCCACCCAGCGCGAGCGGATGTATGCCGGGGAGCAGCAGGTGCTGCGCCACGTGGCCGACCGGCACGGCGACCGGCTGAGCCCGGCGGAGCGCGCCTTCCTCGACCTGCGCCTGGCTCACGGGTCCGCCATGCAGCAGATCGACCTCGGCGAGGCCGCGCTGCGAGCCGGGGACCGGGACACCGCCGCGGAGCGGTTCGCGCTCGCGGCCCGCCTGATGCCGAGCGCCCGCCGGATCCGTCTCAAGGCCGAGCTGGTCGGACGCGTCCCCCTGGCGGCCCGGGCCTACGCCCGCCGCCTGTCCACCACCGACCTGCAGACCGGTCGCACCCTCCAGGGCGAGAGCCGGTGACCTTCGACTCCACCCTGCCCCGGGCGAGCGTGATCATCCCGGCGCACGACGAGGGCCGGGTCATCTCGGACTGCCTCCAGGCGCTGCGCACCGCGGCCGGCGAGATCCCCCTGGACGTGGTCGTCGCCGCCAACGGCTGCACCGACGACACCGTCGAGCGCGCCCGGGTCTTCCCCGGGGTGCGGGTCCTCGACCTCGCCACCCCCTCCAAGGTCGCCGCGCTCAACGCCGGCGACGCGGCCGCGCGGACCTTCCCCCGGATCTACCTCGACGCCGACATCGTCCTGTCCCGCGAGGCCCTGCGCGACATGCTCGCCGCGCTCGACACCGACCGCGCGATCACCTGCGGCCCCACGGTGCAGTTCGCCACCACCGGCTCCACCTGGCCGGTCCGGGCGTTCTACTCCGTCTTCGCCGAGCTGCCCTACGTCCGGAACAAGCTGGTGGGCCTCGGGGTCTACGGGCTCAACGCCGCCGGACGGGCGAGGTTCGACCGATTCCCCGACCTGACGAGCGACGACCTGTTCGTACAACGACTGTTCTGCGCCGAGGAGCGGGTCGTGGTCCCGAGCACCTTCCTCGTCCAGGTCCCCCGCACGCTGACCAACCTGCTCAAGGTGCGGGTGCGCGTCGCCAGGGGCAACCGCCAGCTCGCCGAGCACGGGGCGGAGGCGGCCGCGGGCGACTTCACCCCCTCCACCGGCGGGACCATGTCCGCGATCGTGCGGCTCGTGCGGCGCAGTCCCGCCGCCATACCGGCCGTGCTCGTCTATCTCGCCGTCACCGTCGTGGCCCGGTGGCGCGCCCGGCAGGCGTCCGCCGCACGGTGGGAGCGTGACACCTCGACCCGCTGAGCATCCCTGCCAGCCCATGACGCGGCCGCGGCCGCGAGGAGGAAACCATGACCGCACCCTTGCGGGTGGCCTATCTCGTCAGCGCCTACCCGGCGTTGTCGCACGCCTTCATCGAGCGCGAGGTGCAGGCGCTGCGCGACCTCGGCACCCAGGTCGACACCTTCACCATCAACCAGACCCCCGCCGACCAGCTGCACTCGCAGGCGATGCGGGACGACGCGGCGACGACCACCCCGGTGAAGACCGCCTCCGCCCCGACCTGGGTCCGCGCCCACCTGGGCGTCCTGCGCCGCGACGCCGGCGCCTGGGCCCGGCTGCTCGGCACCGCGCTGCGTACCGGGGAGGCCACCCCGAAGGCGCGCCTGTGGCAGGTGTTCTACCTCGGCGAGGCGGTCGTGCTCTACGACCTGATGCGCCGCCGCGGCCTGCGCCACGTCCACGCCCACTTCGCCAACGTGTCCGCCGACGTCGCCCGGCTCGTGGTCACCCTCGGCCGGGACCTGGACGGCCCGCAGGCCGGGTGGCGCTGGTCCTTCACCATGCACGGGCCCACCGAGTTCGAGGCGGTCGACCGTTTCGACCTGCCGGCCAAGGTCCGCTCCGCGTCCGGCGTCTCGTGCATCTCCGACTTCTGCCGCAGCCAGCTGATGCGCCTGGTCGAGCCCGGCGAGTGGGACAAGCTGGCCCTGGTCCGGATGACCGTCGACGCGGACCGCTACCGGCCGCCGGCCGACGGCCGCGCGGGACGTGCAGGCACTCCCCTGCGGGTGCTGTACGTCGGTCGCCTCGTCCCGGAGAAGGGCGGACCGGTGCTGCTCGACGCGGTGCGGCGGCTGCAGGAGCGCGGCGTCCCGGTCCAGGTGCGGATGATCGGCTCGGGCCCGCTGGCGGACCCGCTGCGGGAGCAGATCACCCGCCAGGACCTGGGCGGGCTGGTCGAGCTGGCCGGTGCGGTCGGGCAGGACCACCTGCCCGAGCACTACCACTGGGCCGACGTGTTCTGCCTGCCGTCCTTCCAGGAGGGGCTGCCCGTGGTCCTGATGGAGGCGCTCGCCACCGAGCTGCCGGTCGTGACCACCCGGATCGCCGGGGTGACCGAGCTGGTGACGGACCAGGAGATGGGACGGGTCGTCCCCGCAGGGCGGGCCGACGCCCTGGCCGACGCCCTGGCCGAGGAGGCTGCCGACCCGCAGCGACGCGCCGCCCAGGGCCGGGCCGGGCGCGCCCGGGTGCTGGAGGAGTTCACCGCGCGGACGGCCGGCCCGGCCATGGTGGACTTCCTGCGCTCGGTGGGCTGAGCCTGCTGCTCGGCACGGCGCCCGCGGGGGGTGAGGACCACGGTCCTCGCCCCCCGCACCGTCTCACGGGCAGCCGGTGTCAGGGGCGTCCGGTGTCAGGGGCGGTAGCCCAGCACCGACAGGATCGACTCCACGTAGTGCTCCGGCATGAACCGTGCCTTGACGTCCGCGCGGGCTCGCGCGCCCATCTCGGCATACTCCGAGGCGTTGACCGGGTCCATGACGTGCCGCAGGGCTGCTCGCAGGCTGTCGACGTCGCTCGGGACCACCACGCCGGTCACCCCCGGGGTGATGTAGTCGGTGACCCCCAGCCCCTCCGTCACGACGACCGGCTTGCCCAGCACCATCGCGTTGAGGTAGGTCTGCTGGCCGGCGCTGCGGACCGAGGTCTGCAACGGCAGGACCATGGCGCGGCAGCCCGCCAGCAGATCGACGAACTCCTCGTGGGTCGTGGGGCCGACCTCCAGCTCCGGGCACGGCACCTCGGGCTGCCAGGTGGTGGCCACCCGCACCCGGATCCCGGTCCCCCGCACCGCCTGCGCGAGCAGGTCGTAGTCGCGCAACGAGTTCCCACCCGCGAAGACGTAGTCCCCCGACGTGGTAGGTCGGTCGTGGTCGTCGTAGAGCGTCATCGGGAAGGGGGTGAACACCACCCGCTCCTGCGGGATCCCCCACTGCTCGCTGAAGGTCGCGCGCTCACCCTCCGACAGCACGGCGAACCTCAGGTGCGGCCCGTCCAGGGCCCGGATCAGCACCCGGGCCACGACCGGGACGACCGGCTCGAGCCAGGGCATCCTCGCCGTCAGCGACCGGCTGCGCGGCTCCCAGGTGGCGTCGGTCATCACGGTCCGCGGGGGGTGACGGCGCCGGCGCAGGACGAGTGCGAACACCAGGTCTCGATACCACTCGCCCAGGGTCACCGACCCGCGCAGGACCAGAGCCTCGCGGTGGCGCGACCGCAGGAGCAGCTCGGCGAGGGACCGGGCCGGGTGCCCCGGCCGTGGGTGCGCGGCCTCCATGAGGTCCCCCCAGGCAGGCGCGTCGGGGTCGCCCACGGTCGACAGGATGGGGCGGCGCAGAGCCACGCAGGTCTCCTTCGAGCTCGGTACGGCTGGGGTGCACGGACGCGGGGCACAGCCCGGGGCCGTCACCTCGACGGTGACGGCCCCGGTGCCACAGGTGCTACGACGAGCAGCTCAGAGGGACTTCTGGATCTCGTGCCACTGACGCTCGACGTCCTCGAGACCGCCGCACATGAAGAAGGCCTGCTCGGCGACGTGGTCGTACTCGCCGTCACAGATCCGGGTGAAGGCGTCGATGGTCTCGTCCAGCGGAACCGTCGACCCCTCGATGCCGGTGAACTGCTTGGCCACGTAGGTGTTCTGCGACAGGAAGCGCTGGATGCGGCGAGCCCGGTTGACGAGGATCTTGTCCTCCTCGCTCAGCTCGTCCATGCCGAGGATGGCGATGATGTCCTGGAGCTCCTTGTTGCGCTGCAGGATCCCCTTGACGCGCACCGCGGTGTTGTAGTGGTCCTGGGAGATGTAGCGCGGGTCCAGGATGCGCGACGTCGACGTCAGCGGGTCCACGGCCGGGTAGATACCCATGGAGGCGATGTCGCGAGAGAGCTCGGTCGTCGCGTCCAGGTGGGCGAAGGTCGTGGCCGGAGCCGGGTCGGTGTAGTCGTCGGCGGGCACGTAGATCGCCTGCATCGAGGTGATCGAGTGTCCCCGCGTGGAGGTGATCCGCTCCTGCAGCACGCCCATCTCGTCGGCCAGGGTGGGCTGGTAGCCCACCGCCGACGGCATCCGGCCGAGCAGGGTCGAGACCTCGGACCCGGCCTGCGTGAAGCGGAAGATGTTGTCGATGAAGAGCAGCACGTCCTGCTTCTGCACGTCGCGGAAGTACTCCGCCATCGTCAGGGCCGACAGGGCCACGCGCAGACGCGTGCCCGGCGGCTCGTCCATCTGGCCGAAGACGAGCGCGGTCTGACCGAGGACGCCCGCCTCCTCCATCTCGACCATGAGGTCGTTGCCCTCACGGGTGCGCTCGCCGACACCGGCGAACACCGACACACCACCGTGGTCGCGGGCGACACGGGCGATCATCTCCTGGATGAGCACCGTCTTGCCCACGCCGGCGCCGCCGAACAGGCCGATCTTGCCGCCCTGCACGTAGGGGGTCAGCAGGTCGATGACCTTGATGCCGGTCTGGAACATCTGGGTCTTGGACTCGAGCTGGTCGAAGGCCGGCGCGGTGCGGTGGATGCCCCACCGCTCGGTGACCTCGAGGCGCTCGCCCTCACCGAGGTTGAGGCACTCGCCCGTGGCGTTGAACACCTTGCCCAGGGTCACGTCACCGACCGGCACCGTGATCGGGCCACCGGTGTCGCGGACCGCCGCGCCACGGACCAGACCGTCGGTGGGCTGCAGCGAGATCGCGCGGACGAGGTTGTCCCCGATGTGCTGGGCCACCTCGAGGTTGAGGGTCTTGCTCTCGCCCCCGAGGACGACGTCGACCTTGAGGAGGTTGTAGATCTCGGGCATCGCGTCGACGGGGAACTCCACGTCGACGACCGGGCCGATCGAGCGGGAGACCCGGCCGACGCCGCCCTCGGCGGGGGCGCCCTGGTGGGCCTCGTTCATCGTGGCAGTCATGAGTCTCTCTACCTTTGCTGTTGGGCGGCTTACTTGGCGTCCGCGAGGGCGTTCGCGCCGCCCACGATTTCGCTGATCTCTTGGGTGATCTCGGCCTGACGGGCCTGGTTGGCCAGGCGCGTGTAGGTCTTGATGAGCTCCTCGGCGTTGTCCGTGGCGGACTTCATGGCCCGCTGGCGGGCGGCGAGCTCGGACGCCGAGGACCCGAGCAGGCAGGTGTAGATCCGGCTGGTCACGTACTTCGGCAGCAGCGCGTCCAGCACCGTCTCCGCGTCCGGCTCGAACTCGAACTGCGGCTGCAGGCCGTCGCGGTCGGGCTCTACCAGGAAGCCCTGGTCGACCTCGACCTTCTGGCCACGCTCCACGACCTCCAGCGGCAGCAGCCGCAGCGCCCGTGGTGTCTGGGTCACCATGGTGCGGAAGCGGGTGTAGACCACGTGGACCTCGTCCACGCCGTCCGGCCCCTCCGTCAGGAAGTCGTGCATGACCCGGTCGCCGATGGCCTTGGCGTGCTCGAAGCGCGGCGCGTCGCTGAAGCCTTCCCAGGACTCGGCATAGCCGCGGTCCCGGAACTTGAACCAGGCGATGGCCTTGCGACCGACGAGGTAGGGCACGACCTCCTTGCCCTCGGCCCGCAGCCGCTCCATCAGCTCGTTGGCGGTCTTCAGCGCCGAGGCGGAGTACGCCCCGGCCAGACCGCGGTCGCTGGTGATGATGACGACGCCCGCGCGCCGCCCACCGTCGCGATTCGTGGTGAGGGGGTGCTCCTCACCGGCATAGGTCGCGGCCGCCGACACGGCGCGGGTGAGCGCGTGCGTGTAGGGAGCCGAGCTCATGACCGCTTCACGCGCCTTGATCACCCGGGAGGCGGCGATGAGCTCCATCGCCTTGGTGATCTTCTTGGTCGCGCTGACGGACCGGATGCGCTGGCGGTAGACCCGCATCTGCCCACCCATGTAGTTGCCGCCTCTCTGCTGTCTGTCGTGTCCGGGGTGTCACTGGTCGACGGTCACGGTGCCGGGGCTCCGCCTCGGCACCGTGCTGCTCGTCAGGTCAGTGCTTCTCGATCTGCGCGCGGTCCATGTGCTCGTCCTCGATGGAGTCGAACTCCTCGTGGCCGGGGTGGACACCCGCGTGCTCGGTGCCCGAACGGAACTGCTGCTTGAAGGCGGTCATCGCGTCGTCCATGGCCGACTTGCTGTCGTCGTCGAGCTTCTTGGTCTCGCGGATGGCGTCCAGGATCCCGCTGCGCTCCCGACGGACGAAGTCGAGGAACTCCGCCTCGAAGCGGCGCACGTCCTCGACGTCGACGTCGTCGAGCTTGCCGGAGGTTCCGGCCCAGACCACAAGGACCTGCTCCTCCACGGACATCGGCGAGGCCTGTGGCTGCTTGAGGAGCTCGACGAGTCGGGCGCCGCGCGCGAGCTGCTGACGGGAGGCGGGGTCCAGGTCGGAGGCGAACATGGCGAAGGCCTCCATGGCGCGGAACTGCGCCAGGTCCACCTTGAGGCGGCCGGAGACCTCCTTCATCGCCTTGATCTGAGCGGCGCCACCGACGCGGGACACCGAGATGCCCACGTCGACGGCGGGGCGGACGTTGGCGTTGAACAGGTCGCCCTGGAGGTAGATCTGACCGTCAGTGATGGAGATGACGTTGGTCGGGATGTAGGCCGAGACGTCACCGGCCTTGGTCTCGATGATCGGCAGGCCGGTCATCGAGCCATGACCCAGCTCGTCGGAGAGCTTCGCGCAGCGCTCCAGCAGGCGCGAGTGCAGGTAGAACACGTCACCCGGGTAGGCCTCGCGGCCCGGCGGGCGGCGCAGCAGCAGGGAGACGGCACGGTAGGCCTCGGCCTGCTTGGACAGGTCGTCGAAGACGATCAGGACGTGCTTGCCCTGGTACATCCAGTGCTGGCCGATCGCGGACCCGGTGTAGGGCGCGAGGTACTTGAAGCCGGCCGCGTCGGACGCGGGGGCGGCGACGATGGTGGTGTACTCCATCGCCCCGGCCTCCTCGAGGGTGCCCCGCACTGACGCGATGGTGGAGCCCTTCTGGCCGATGGCGACGTAGACGCAGCGGACCTGCTTGTCGGGGTCACCGGACTCCCAGTTGGCGCGCTGGTTGATGATCGTGTCGACGGCGACCGTGGTCTTGCCGGTCTGCCGGTCACCGATGATCAGCTGGCGCTGGCCGCGACCGATCGGGATCATCGAGTCGATGGCCTTGATCCCGGTCTGCAGCGGCTCGTGCACGGACTTGCGGCTGACGACGTTGGGCGCCTGCAGCTCCAGCGCACGCCGGCCCTCGTCCCGGATCTCGCCGAGTCCGTCGATGGGCTGGCCGAGGGGATTGACGACACGGCCCATGAAGGCGTCGCCCACGGGGACGGAGAGGACCTCCCCGGTGCGGCGGACCGTCTGGCCCTCCTCGATCCCGGAGAACTCGCCGAGGACGACGACGCCGATCTCGTGGACGTCGAGGTTGAGGGCCAGGCCGAGGGTTCCGTCCTCGAACTGCAGCAGCTCGTTGGTCATGGCCGAGGGCAGGCCCTCGACGTGGGCAATACCGTCACCGGCGTCGACGACACGACCGACCTCCTCGCGGCTGGCCGCACCAGGCTGGTACGACGCCACGAAGCTGTCCAGGGCGTCCCGGATCTCCTCCGGACGGATCGAAAGCTCCGTCATTGTGTGTCTCTTCTCCTCGTAGCGGTCGCGGGGACCGACTCGTAGTCAGGTGGTGCGTCGGACCCGCTCAGGCGCCGAAGTGGCGGCGCGCTGCGTCGAGCTTGGTGACGATGGTGCCGTCGACGACCTCGTCGCCGATCTGCACCCGGATGCCGCCCACGACCTCGGGGTCCAGGACGACCTTGAGCAGGACCGTGCGCCCGTAGGTGCGCCCCAGGGCTGCGGCCAGCCGAGCCTGCTGCTGCGCGGTGAGCGGGGCGGCCACGGTGACCACGGCGCTGAGCTGGTCCCGGCGCTCGGCCGCGACGGCGAGGTACTCCTCGATCGTCGACGAGAGCGTGCGACCGCGTCCCGCGGTGACCGCCTGGTGGATCAGCCGGCCGGTCTCGGGATGGACCTTGCCGTAGAGCAGGCGCTCGATGAGCCGGGCCTTGCTCTCGACCGGGGCCTGCCCGTCGGCGAGCGCCTCGCGCAGGGCGGGTGCCCCCGCGACCGCGCGCTCGAAGCGGAACAGCTGCTCCTCGACGTCGTCCGCCCGACCGCCGGCGACCGCCATGGCGACCTGGGTCTCCACGGCGAGCAGCTCGACGGCGTCGGACAGGTCGCGCTCGGTGGACCAGCGCTGGGCCGTGACGGCGGACAGCACGGTGATGGCGGCGGGCGTCACCTTGCCGTCGAACAGCCGGCGCGCGAGGACCCGCTTGCTCTCGGCGTCGCGCGTCGGGTCGGCGAACGCGCGGCGCAGGGTGGCGGACCCGTCGAGCACCGAGGTCATCGCGAAGAGGTCGTCGGAGAGCCGGGACCAGTCGGTCCCGGAGTCCAGGACCCCCTGCAGCGTCCGGCGGCTCTCGACGAGGGCTCCGCGCGATGCCCCCTGCATCAGAAGGCTCCGTCCGTGGGCTGCCAGCGGGACGCTCCGGTGCCGGCTGTCCCCTGGTCGGCGATGCCGTACGCGGGCGTCTCCGGTGCCGGCGCGCCCTGGCCGACGGCCACGGGTCGGATGTCCCCGGCCTCGAGCTCGGCGAGGAAGCGGTCGACGATGCCCTTCTGCCGAGTCTCCTCGTGCAGCGACTCACCGACGATGCGGCTGGCCAGGTCGGTCGAGATGCGCCCGACCTCGGAGCGCAGCGAGACGACCGCCTGCTGGCGCTCGGCCTCGATCTGCTTGTGCGCCGACTCGGTGATGCGGTTGGCCTCGGCCTGGGCCTCGGCGCGCATCTCCGCGATGATCGTCGCCCCCTGCTCCTTGGCCTCCTCGCGGATGCGGGCGGCCTCCTCGCGGGCCTCGGCGAGCTGCGACTTGTACTCCGCCAGGGCAGCCTCGGCCTCGCGCTGGGCGGCCTCGGCGCGGTCCATGCCGCCCTCGATCGCCGCGGTGCGCTCGGCATAGGCCCGCTCCAGAGCCGGAGCGACCTTCTTGGCCACGACGACCCAGATGATCGCGAACACCACCAGGCTGAAGATCAGCTCCGGGATGTGCGGCATGAGGGGGTTGTGACCGCCCTCCTCGGCGGCCGCGACCGCCAGTGCGGTGAGCTGCACGATGTCTCCTTCTGGTCAGGCTGCGAACTCGGTCAGGCGACGCGCGGACGCGTCACTTGAAGAGGAACAGACCGACGAAGGCGAGGATCGCGAGGGCCTCGGCGACGGCGAAGCCGAAGATGGCCTGCGGGCGCAGGAGACCGGCGGCCTCGGGCTGGCGGGCGATGCCGTTGAGGAGGGCGGCGAAGATGAGACCGATGGCGATGGCCGGGCCCAGCGTGGCGATGCCGTAGCCGACGAGGGACATCGAGCCGTTGATCTCCAGGAAGTGCTGCATCTCAGGATTCTCTCTCTGTGGGTGTCCCGGGTGGCTGCCCGCCCGGGAGGCGGTGGGGTATTCGGTTGTCGGTCAGCAGGTCTGGGCGAGCCGTGGCTCGGTCAGTGCTCGTCGGCGACGGCCGCACCGAAGTAGGACGCGGCGAGCATGACGAAGACGTAGGCCTGGATGGCCTGGATCAGCAGCTCCAGCAGCTGCATCAGGAAGCCGAGGCCGAAGGCGCCCAGCGACGCGGCCATCAGGCCCGGGTTGCCCGACAGGAGCATGTAGGCGCCGCCGAGGATGAAGACACCCATCAGGATGTGGCCGGCCAGCATGTTGCCGAACAGACGCAGGGTGAGGGTGAGCGGGCGGGTGATGAAGAAGGTCATCAGCTCGAGCAGCAGGATGACCGGCGCCAGCACCACCGGGATCCCCTTGGGGACCATCGACGAGAAGTAGCCGCCGAGGCCGTGCTTCTTGATGCCGGCGTAGTGGTAGCCGAGGTAGACGATGGCCACCAGCGGCAGCACCATGCCGATCCGCGACATCGTCGGGAAGTTGGTGAACGGCGTCGAGCCGAACCAGTTGTTGACCAGGATGTAGAGGAACAGCGCGAACAGCACCGGGGTGAACCGTTTGAAGTCGTGGGACCCGATCATGTCGCGGGAGACGCCGTTGCGGATGAAGTCGTAGACGTTCTCCAGGAACCACTGGCGCTTCGTCGGGACCACCGAGACCCGGCTCGTGGCCCACAGCAGCCAGCCGACGATGAGCACCAGCGACAGCAGCGCCAGCAGCATAGGTCGGGTGAACCAGTCACCGATCAGCGGGACGTAGAAGTCGTCGGGGCTGGGCGGGACGAAGCCCTTGTCCTCGGATGCCGGGAGGCTGCTCAGGGCAGGCCACGCGGTGACGATCACGGTGTCTCCTCGTTGAAGCAGTGCTGGACGGTGCGAGAGCGGACGGTGTCCGGCTTGTGTCGACTCATCGCAGTCAGGCCCTACCGTACCGGACCCAGACGACGTACAGAGACAGCAGGAAGCCCAGCACCAGACCGGTCGGGAGGCAGAAGCCGGTCCCCCACCAACGGTCCAGGCCGTGGCCGATCAGACCGAACGTCGCAGGGCCTGCGAGCAGGTAGGCCGTGACGTCGGTGGCGGCGGAGTGGGCCAGGGCGTCCTGGGTCCGCCCGGAGCGCTCGTCGCGCAGCTTCTCCGGACGGGAACGGCGGGGGGACCCGGTCCCGCCGGGGGTCGCGTCAGGGCCCGGCTCCGGGCGCCCCTGACCGGTGGGCGTGCTCACGCGGCACCTCCGGGGCCGAAGACCTCGTGGCGTCCGCGCAGGTAGGACCAGGTGGCGGCGACCTGCCACGCCAGGGTGGCCCCGAAGGCCGCGAACCCGAAGGGCTCCGGGTCGACCAGGGCCTCGGCGTCGAGCCGCCACAGGACCCCGAACAGCAGCAGCATGAGAGTGGCGTAGGCCACGAGCGCCAGCACCGGCAGCAGCGGACCCGCCCCTCGGGTCAGGGCGGTGATGACGCTCACACCCGCACTGAGGAAGGCGGTCGCCACCAGCGACCCGGCGGCACCGCTGAGGGCCCCTCGCTCCCCGCGGGTGACCCCTGCGGCGGCTGCGGCCACAAGAGTGACGGCGAGCCCCGCCAGGGCGGCGGACCGGAGCATGCCGGACACGACGTCCGGGCTCGCGGGGGGTCGCCGATCGGGCACGGATGGCTCCTCGGGTCAGGCTGCGGGACGGGTGGGCGCAGGCTCCGGCCGGCGCTGCGGTGCGTGCGGGGTCCGACGGGGCACGACAGTGTGCACGACTGTCCCCACCTGCTTGTGAACGCTATCACAAGGTCCGTCGGCGGGGCGAGCCCGACCTGCGGAAGGTGAGCCGGCTGGCGATCAGCAGGGCGGCGACCACGCTGACCAGCGGCACCCAGCCGTCGAGCATGGCGACCGCCAGCATCCCCACGGACACGATGGCGGCCCACAGGTAGAGCAGGAGAACCGCCCGGGGGTGGGTGTGGCCCGCCCGCAGCATCCGGTGGTGCAGGTGGTGGGCGTCCGGGCGCCAGGGCTGCACGCCCGCCCGGGTCCGCCGGACCACGGCAAGAACCATGTCGAGCAGCGGCAACGACAGGATCGCGAGCGGCAGCAGCAGCGGCATCCAGCCCATGACCTGGTTGCCGCGGCCCGGACCCACGCTCACCTGCGTGGGGTCCAGGGAGGTGATGGAGATCGTGGCGGCGGACAGCAGCAGCCCGAGCAGCAGCGCCCCGCTGTCGCCCATGAACAGCCGGGCCGGGTGGAAGTTGTGCGGCAGGAAGCCCGCGCAGCACCCGGCCAGCGCCGCCGAGATCAGCGTCGCCGACGAGAACGCGTTGGGCGGGTTGTAGGCCATCGACACGACGTAGGAGTACGCGAAGAAGGTGAACGCCGCGATCCCGACGATGCCGGCGGCCAGCCCGTCCAGCCCGTCGACGAAGTTCACGGCGTTGGTGGTGACCACCACGATCAAGATCGTCAGGGCGAACATCACGGCGATCGGGAACACCGTCTGTCCGCCGAGGAAGGGGAAGGACTGCAGCTGCATGCCCTGATAGGCCATGATCCCGGCGGCCAGGATCTGCCCCGCCAGCTTGGTCAACCAGTCGAGCTCGCGGACGTCGTCCACAGCTCCCACCAGGCACACCAGGACCGCGCCGACGACCACGCCGGTGAGCCGACCGTCGGTGAAGACGCTGTCGGTGGGCGGCTGCCCCTCGACATACCCGCCGAGGAAGGGCAGGCGCCAGGCCACGAGCACGGCACCGAGGAAGCCCAGCAGGATGGCCACCCCACCCATCCGCGGGATGGGGACCACGTGCACGTCACGGTCGCGGACCGCGGTGACCGCCCCGGCGCGGACGGCGAGCCAGCGTGCGAGAGGTGTCATCAGGAAGGTGATCGCCGCAGCGACCACCATGACCAGGAGGTACTCACGCACGCCGGCTCGGCCTCCTCAGGGGTCAGCGCGGGTAGGCCGGGAAGCGGGTGACCAGCTCGTCCACGGCGGCCCGGACCTCGCGGGCCACGGGGTGCCCGGGGTCGCCGTCGGTCGCGGTGACCGCACGGTGGATCAGCTCGGCGACGGTGTCCATCTCGGCCAGGCCCATGCCCTGCGTCGTCAGGCACGGGGTGCCGACGCGGATGCCGGAGGCGACGTTGGCCTTCTGCGGGTCGAAGGGGATGGCGTTCTTGTTGAGCACGATCCCGGCCGCGTCGCAGCGCAGCTCCGCGTCGGCGCCCGTGACCCCCACCGGCTGCAGGTCGAGCAGCGCCAGGTGGGTGTCGGTGCCGCCCGTCGTGGGGCGCAGGCCGCGCTCGGCCAGACCCTCGGTGAGGCGCCGGGCGTTGGCGATGACGTCCTTGGCGTACTGCTGGTAGTCCGCCGACAGGCACTCCTTGAAGTTCACGGCCTTGGCCGCGATGGTGTGCATCTGCGGGCCGCCCTGCATCATCGGGAAGACCGCCTTGTCGAGCTTGGCGGCGTGCTCCTCCTTGCACACGAGTGCGCCCGAGCGGGGACCGCGCAGCACCTTGTGCGTGGTGAAGGTCACGACGTCGGCATGGGGCACCGGCGAGGGGATCGCCTTGCCCGCGACCAGGCCGATGAAGTGGGCGGCGTCCACCCAGAAGATCGCGCCGACCTCGTCCGCGATCTCGCGGAAGGCCTGGAAGTCGATGAGGCGCGGGATCGCCGAGCCACCCGCGAGGATGACCTTGGGGCGACGCTCCCGGGCCAGGTCCCGCACCTGGTCGTAGTCGATGTCCTCGGTCTCCTTGTCGACGCCGTAGTGCACGACGTCGAACCACTTGCCGGAGAAGGACACCTTGGCGCCGTGCGTCAGGTGGCCCCCGTGCGGCAGCGACATCGCCAGCACCGTGTCCCCGGGCCGGCAGAAGGCGCCGTAGACCGCCTGGTTGGCGCTCGCGCCCGAGTGCGGCTGCACGTTGGCGTGGTCGGCGCCGAAGAGCTCCTTGGCCCGGTCGATCGCGATCTGCTCGGCCTTGTCGACCTCGGCGCACCCGCCGTAGTAACGACGCCCCGGGTAGCCCTCGGCGTACTTGTTGGACAGGGTCGAGCCCAGCGCCGTCAGCACGGCCGGGCTCGAGAGGTTCTCGCTCGCGATGAGCTGCAGCCCGCTGCGGATGCGGGTGAGCTCGGACTGCAGGACGCCGGCGATGTCCGGGTCGAAGGCCTCCAGCGCGGCGTAGTCGGAGCCGTAGAACGTGGTGTCGGACATCGATGTCTCCCGAGAGGTTCGTGGGTGGTGCCGGGCCGGGCCGGGCCAGGCCAGCCTAGAGGGTCGGGTCCGCAGGCCGGACGGCGGTGGTCGGGTCCTGGAGCGCCGCGTCGGCCGAGGAATCGCGCGGGGCGTCCGTCGCCTGCGGGCCACCGCCCTGCTCGGACGGCTCCTCGTCGCCCTCCATCCGGACCTCGCCCAGCGCCTCGCGCAGCTGCTCCTCGGTCACCGCGCCGTGCCGCAGGATCCGCGGCCGGGACTGGGTGCAGTCCAGGATCGTCGACGCCTCGCCGTCCTCGCAGGCACCGCCGTCGAGGTAGACCGCGACCGCCTCGCCGAGCATCCCCTCCGCCTCCGCGCACGACAGCGCGGCCGGCAGCCCCGTCGTGTTGGCGCTGGTCACGGCCATGGGCCCGACCTGGGTCAGCAGCGCGAGGGCGGTCTCGTCGCGCGGGATCCGCAGGGCCACGGTGCCGTTGGTCTCGCCCAGGTCCCACATCAGCGAGGGCTGGGCGATGAGCACCAGCGTCAGCGCGCCGGGCCAGAAGCGCTCCATCAGGTCGCGGGCATAGGCCGGCACGTCCACGGCGAGCCCGTCGACCGTGCGCGCGTGCGGCACCAGGACCGGCGGCGGCATGTCCAGGCCCCGGCCCTTGGCCGCGAGGACCGCCCGGACCGCCTCGGGGTTGAACGCGTCACCGCCCACGCCGTACACCGTGTCGGTCGGGAGGACCACGACCTGGCCGCGGCGCACCGCCTCGGCCGCCTCCGTCAGACCTGCCTCGAGGCCCTCCGGGCTCGTGCAGTCGTAGGTCTCGCTCATGGGGCGAGCCTAACCGGCCAGGCCCTCGGTCCCTCCGGAGCGGCGTGCCGTGGTCGCCCGGGGCCGTCCGGCCAGGTCGCGGTGGTCGTGCACCTCCAGCCAGCCGCCCGTCCGCAGCGCCGCGGGCAGGGTCTGCCCCTGGCAGTCGGCGTGCTCCATGACGAGCAGTCCGCCCGGGCGCAGCAGCACCGCGGCGGTCCGGGCCACGGCCAGGGGTATGGCGAGCCCGTCCGCAGAGCCGCCGTAGAGCGCCAGCTCCGGGTCGTGGTCGCGCACCTCGGGGTCCCGGGGCACCGCGCCGACGGGGATGTAGGGCGGGTTGCTGACCACGACGTCCACACCGCCGACCAGGTCGCGCAGGGGCGCCAGGTCCGACGCCGTCCGCGGGTCGCCGGTGGCGTCGGCGTGGATCACCGTCACGTCCAGGTCCAGGGTGGTGGCGTTGTGCCGGGCCCGACGGGCGGCCGGCTCGGACAGCTCCACCGCCAGCACCCGGGCCGCGGGTCGCTCGTCGGCGACGGCCAGGGCGATCGCCCCGGAACCGGTGCCCAGGTCGACGACGACGCGGGGTGCCACCGAGGCGCCCGTGGCGGCCGCGTCGAGGGCGTCCAGCTCCCCCAGCACCAGCTCGACGGACAGCTCGGTCTCGGGTCGCGGCACGAAGGTCCCGGGACCCACCGACAGCTCCAGCCGCCGGAAGCCCGCCCGGCCGGTGAGGTGCTGCAGCGGCACCCGGGCGGCTCGGTGGGTCACCAGCTCGGCATACCGCTGATGCTGCTCGGCAGGCAGGTCCACCCCCAGCAGCATCCGGCGCTGCACCTCGCCGGGCCCGCAGCCCAGCACGTGCGCCGCCAGGTGGACGGCGTCGACGGCGGGCGAGGGCACGTCCGCCGCCCCCAGCCGGGCGGTCGCCGCGCGCACGGCGCCGCGCAGGTCAGTCACCGGTGCCCGCGACCGCGGCGAGCCGGGCGGCCTCGTCCATCGCCACGGCGGACTGCACGACCGGCTGCAGGTCCCCGTCGAGGACCTGGTCGAGGTTGTAGGACTTGTAGCCCGTGCGGTGGTCGGCGATGCGGTTCTCCGGGAAGTTGTAGGTGCGGATCCGCTCGGAGCGGTCGACCGTGCGCACCTGGGACCGGCGGGCGTCCGACGCCGCGGCGGCGGCCTCGTCACGCGCCGCCTGAAGCAGCCGCGCCCGCAGGACGCGCAGCGCGGACTCCTTGTTCTGCAGCTGGGACTTCTCGTTCTGGCAGGAGACGACCGTGCCCGTGGGCACGTGGGTGATCCGCACCGCGGAGTCGGTCGTGTTGACGCTCTGCCCGCCGGGACCGGAGGAGCGGTAGACGTCGACCTTGAGGTCGGCGTCGTGCAGCTCGACCTCGGTGACGTCCTCGACCTCGGGCATCACCAGCACGCCGGCGGCCGAGGTGTGGATCCGGCCCTGCGACTCGGTGACGGGCACCCGCTGGACCCGGTGCACCCCGCCCTCGTACTTCAGCAGCGCCCAGGGCCCCTCCCCCGGCGCCACCTGGCCGCGCGCCTTGACGGCCACCGACACGTCCTTGTAGCCGCCCAGGTCGGACTCGGTGGCGTCGATGAGCTCGGTGCGCCAGCCCCGCCGCTCGGCGTAGCGCAGGTACATCCGCAGCAGGTCGCCCGCGAACAATGCGGACTCCTCGCCCCCCTCGCCCGCCTTGACCTCCAGGATCACGTCGCGGTCGTCGTCGGGGTCGCGCGGGACGAGCAGCCGGCGCAGCCGCTCCTCGGCGGCGTCCCGCGTCGCGCGCAGGGCGGGCAGCTCCTCGGCGAAGGACGCGTCCTCCCCCGCCATCTCCTCGGCGGCACCCACGTCGTCGGCGGCCGCGCGCCAGGCGTGGAAGGCCGCCACCGTCGGGGCGATGGCGGCATACCTCGTGTTGAGCCGGCGCAGCACGGTCTGGTCGGCGTGCACGGCGGGGTCGGCCAGCCGGCGCTCCAGCTCGGCGTGCTCCTCGACGACGGCCCGGGCGGACTCGAGCATGGTTCTCCTGCCTGATCGGTGGGCGGGCGGGGTAACACGAAGGGCCGGTCCTGCCCCGCGTGTCAGCGGGAGGACCGGCCCAGGCGTAGGCGTTACTTCTGGCGCTTGCCGTAGCGCGCCTCGAAGCGGGCGACGCGACCACCGGTGTCGAGGATCTTCTGCTTGCCGGTGTAGAACGGGTGGCACTGCGAGCACACGTCGGCGCTGATCTTGCCGGAGGTCGCGGTGCTGCGGGTGGTGAACGTCGAGCCGCAGGTGCAGGTGACCTGGGTCTCGACGTACTCCGGGTGGATGTCCTTCTTCATGGTGGTCTCCCTAGGTGGTGGGCCGTGCCGGGTCGAGCAGCCGAGGACTCGGGCCGTCCTGCGACCTCCCGCACCGGCGGGGGGCTCGTGAACCGGCAACCTCTCCATTGTGCCAGAGGATGGTATGCCGGTCCTAACGCTCCCCTGCCCCGCCCACCCCGCATCCGCAGGGCCGGACGGTCAGGCGGCCGGGCATCGGCACCGCACCCGCGGCGACGACGAGGCCCCGGGCAGATCGCTCGCCCGGGGCCTCGTCCGCCGGAACCGTCAGTCCTCGGAGCCCAGCCCGCCCGTGGGGGCGGTCTGCTGGACCTGCATGAGGAACTCCATGTTGCTCTTGGTCTTCTTGAGGCGGTCCAGGAGCAGCTCCAGGCCCTGCTGGGAGTCCAGCGCCGACAGGACGCGACGCAGCTTCCACATGATCTTGAGCTCCTCGCTGCTCATGAGGATCTCCTCACGACGCGTGCCCGAGGGGTTGACGTCGACGGCGGGGAAGATACGGCGGTCGGCGAGCTGGCGGGACAGGCGCAGCTCCATGTTGCCGGTGCCCTTGAACTCCTCGAAGATCACCTCGTCCATCTTGGAGCCGGTCTCCACCAGCGCCGTCGCGAGGATGGTGAGCGACCCGCCGTGCTCGATGTTGCGGGCGGCACCGAAGAAGCGCTTGGGCGGGTAGAGCGCGGACGAGTCCACACCACCGGACAGGATGCGCCCGCTCGCGGGGGCCGCGAGGTTGTAGGCCCGCCCCAGGCGGGTGATCGAGTCGAGCAGCACCACCACGTCCTGGCCGAGCTCCACGAGCCGCTTGGCGCGCTCGATGGCGAGCTCGGCGACGGTCGTGTGGTCGGACGCCGGCCGGTCGAAGGTCGAGGCGATGACCTCGCCCTTGACGGTGCGCTGCATGTCCGTGACCTCCTCGGGGCGCTCGTCGACGAGCACGACCATGAGGTGGGCCTCGGGGTTGTTGACCGTGATGGCGTTGGCGATGGCCTGCAGGATCAAGGTCTTGCCCGCCTTGGGCGGCGAGACGATCAGACCACGCTGACCCTTGCCGATCGGCGACACCAGGTCGATGATCCGGGTCGTCAGGACGTGGGGCTCGGTCTCCAGGCGCAGCCGGTCCTGCGGGTAGAGCGGGGTCAGCTTGCTGAACTCGACCCGGTCACGCGCCTGCTCGGGCGTCTGACCGTTGACCGCGTCGACGCGCACGAGCGCCGAGAAGCGACCCTGCTTGCCGTGCTGGTGCTGGCCCGCACCGTCCTCGCCCGGGTCCTTGATGACGCCCTGGACGGCGTCGCCCTTGCGCAGGCCGTAGCGCTTGACCATCGGCAGCGTGACGTAGACGTCGCTCGGGCCGGGCAGGTAGCCGCTCGTGCGCAGGAAGGCATAGCTGTCGAGCACGTCGAGAACACCGGCCACGGGCAGCAGCACGTCCTCGTCGGAGTAGCTCACGTCCTCGCTGCGGACGTCGCCGCCCTCGCGACCACGGCGCTTGCGGTCCCGACCGCGCTGACGGCCACGACGACGGCCACCCAGCTCGTCGTCGAACCGGCTGTCCCCGCCCCGGTCGGCGCGGGTGTCGCCGCCACGGTCGCCTCGGCCGTGCTGGTCCCGGTCACCGCGCTGACGCTGGTCGCGCTGCTGGTCCGCCCGGCCCTGATCGCGGTCCCGGTCGCCGCGCTGGCGCTGGTCCCGGTCGCCACGGCCCTCGCGGCCCTGGTCGCGCTCCCCTCGCTGCTCCTGCTCCGGACGGTGGTCCCGGTCGCCGCGCTGCCCGCGCTCTCCGTCCGGCGACCCGGCCTGACGCTGCGCCTGCTCGCGCAGCTCGGCGGCGAGGTCCTGGGTGCGCCGGTCGACGTCGCCGTCACCGCCGGTGCCCGCTGCACCGGCCGGCGCGGAGGCCACCCGTCGGCCCCGACGGGTGCGCCGCTCGCCCTGGGAACGCTCGGGACCGCGCTCGTCACGACCGTCCTCGCGCTGCTCGCCCGGTCCCTGGTCGCGTCCCCGCTCGGTGCGGGCGACCCCGCGGGAGCGGTCCTCGGCCTGCGACCGGTCGGCCGCCCGCGGCTCGGTCGCCTCGGGCCGCTCGATGGCCTGGGGGCGCTCGGCGGCCTCGGCGCTGGCGCTGGTCTCGGTCCGGTCCGCGGTCGCAGACCGGTCGGACGACTCACGGGCGGCGTCGGGCGCCGCGGCGGTGGGGGCCACCGGCGCCGCCTCGGCGGCGGCGCGGCCGCCGCCCCGACGCTCCCGGATGGCGGCGACGAGATCGCTCTTGCGCATCTTGGCCGTGCCGGGGATGCCCATCTCCGCGGCCACGGCCTGGAGCTCGGGCAGACGCATCGCCGAGAGTGCGGTCGTGCGTCGCTGGGCACCACCGGATGCGGTGGTGTCGGTGTTGTCGGTCACGAAGGTTCCTTCCCCCTCGTCGTCTGCGGGGCGTCCGCGCCGCCGCAGGAGCTAGCGCCGAGACGGTGGCTCGGCTCTGGTCCCTTCCAGGCCCCGCCGTCCATCGCCAGGGGCGAGGGTGAACGGGAGCCGGTCCGAGCGCAAGGGGGCGCGTCGGTGGATGGGTGCATCTGGGGCTGATCGTGTCGCCACCCGCGGGGCACCTCTCGTCGACAGCAGGGTGTCGGCACGGGGATCGGCGTCACGTCTCCGGATCGTCGGTCCGCCGGGGAGGGACTCCCCGGTCCGACCACAGGTCCGGTTCTGGTGCTCGATGCACGGTCAGGCTATCACCGGTGTCGACACGGGGTGGGAACCGCGTCCGCACGGCCTGGTGCGGGCCGGCTTCGCGAGCCGTCGTCAGGCCGGCAGCGGGCGGGCGACGACCCCTTCCGTCGCCAGCCCCGGAAGCAGCCGCAGCCACCCCTCGGCAAGCGGGAACGACTGGACGGCAGGGAGATTCGTCGCCGTCGTCAGCACCAGCACCGTCGGGCCCGCCCCGGAGACGACGGCGGCGTGACCGGCCGCGCGCAGCCGGTCGACCAGCGTCATCGTCGCCGGGTAGTCGGCGCGTCGCTGCTCCTGGTGCAGCCGGTCCTGGGTCGCGGGCAGCAGCAGCTGCGGACGTCGGGTGAGCGCCTCGACGAGCAAGGCGGCCCGGCCGGCGTTGGCCGCGGCGTCCCCGTGGGCGACCTGCGCGGGCAGGGCGGCGCGGGCGGTGGCCGTGGACAGGGCCGTGTCCGGCACCAGCACCACGGGCACGACGTCCGGGTGCACGTGGAGGCGCACGGTGCGGACCCTGGGCGCGACCTCGGCGCGCGCGGGCTTGTCGACGGCCCGGCTGCCTGACTGCTCCCCGACGTCCTCGGCCTGCTCGGTCCAGGACAGCGTCATACCGCCGAAGACCGACGCGGAGGAGTTGTCCGGATGCCCCTCCCGGGCACCGGCCAGGTCGTTGACCAGGTCCCGGTCGAGCGGTCCGACGAGGGCGGACGCCGCGGCGTAGCCCGCGACGGCGGCCGCCGCCGAGGAGCCGAGACCGCGCGAGTGCGGGACCACGTTGCGGCAGACGACCTTCAGACCGGCGGGCGGCTCGACGCCGAGCCGGTGCAGAGCCTCGAGCAGGCAGGCCACGACCAGGTGCGAGGCGTCGCGCGGGACCTCCTCGGCCCCCTCCCCCACCACCTCGACGACGAGTCGGTCGCCGGTGACCTGGACCGCCACGGTGTCACGCAGCTCCAGGGCCAGCCCGAGGGTGTCGAAGCCCGGCCCGAGGTTGGCCGAGCTGGCCGGCACCTCGACCCGCACCCCTGTCCCGGGAACCAGCCGGCGCGGCACCGCTCAGCCCTCGAGGCCGAGCGCCGCGGCCACCGAGACCGCGTCGACCGGCACGGACACGGGCGTGATCTCGTCGCCGGCGGCGGTCCGCAGCGCCCACTGCGGATCCTTGAGGCCGTGCCCGGTGACGGTGCAGACGATGCGTGCGCCGCGCGGCACCAGCCCGGCCTCGGCGCTGCGGAGCAGGCCCGCGACCGACGCCGCGGACCCGGGCTCGACGAAGACGCCCTCCCGCGAGGACAGGATCCGGTGCGCCTCCAGGATCTGCGCGTCGGTCACCGCGTCGACGAGCCCGCCCGAGTCGTCCCGCGCCTGCTCGGCCTGCTGCCAGGAGGCCGGGTTGCCGATCCGGATCGCCGTGGCCACGGTCTCGGGGTGGTCGATCGGGTGACCCTTGACGATCGGGGCGGCCCCCGCGGCCTGGAAGCCCCACATCCGCGGCAGCTGCGTGGCGACGGGCGCGAGTCCTGCCGTCTCCTCGGCATACTCGCGATAGCCGCGCCAGCAGGCCGTGATGTTGCCCGCGTTGCCGACGGGCAGGCAGTGGATGTCGGGGGCGTCGCCGAGCGCGTCGACGACCTCGAAGGCCGCGGTCTTCTGCCCCTCGATGCGGGCGGGGTTGACCGAGTTCACCAGCTCCACGGGATAGGCCTCGGCGAGCTTGCGGGCCACGGTCAGGCAGTCGTCGAAGTTGCCGTCGACCTGCAGCAGCGTGGCGCCGTGGGCGACGGCCTGGGAGAGCTTGCCCATCGCGATCTTGCCCTCGGGCACGAGGACCGCACAGGTCATCCCGGCCTTGGTGGCGTAGGCCGCGGCGCTCGCGGAGGTGTTGCCGGTGGAGGCGCAGATGACCGCCCGCGCCCCGGACCGCGCGGCCACGGACATCGCCGTGGTCATGCCGCGGTCCTTGAACGAGCCGGTGGGGTTGAGCCCCTCGTACTTGAGGTGGACCTCGGCGCCGACCAGCTCGGACAGGTGCTTCGCGGGGATCAGCGGGGTGCCGCCCTCCCGCAGGGTCACGGTGGGCGCACCCGCCAGCATCGGCAGCCGCTCGCGGTACTCCTCGATCACCCCACGCCACTGGTGGACCATGGTCACTCTCCCTCGACTCGCATCACGGACGACACCTCGCGCACCTGTGCCAGCCCCGCCAGGGCCTCGACCGTGGCCGCGAGCGCCGCGTCCGGCGCCGCGTGCGTCACCACGACGAGCTCGGCCCGCTCCTCCGCGCGGTGCTCGTCGTCGGCGCGCGCGGTCTGGCGGACGGTCTCGATGGACACCTGGTTGCGGGCGAACTCCGTGGCCACGGCGGCGAGCACGCCCGGCTCGTCGGCCACGTCCAGGCTGATGAAGTAACGCGTCCGCGCCTCGCCCATGGGCAGGGGCGGCAGGTCGGCATAGGTCGACTCGCCCGGTCCGCGCCCGCCGCCGACGCGGTGACGGGCGACGGCGACCACGTCGCCGAGGACGGCCGAGGCGGTCGGGTCGCCGCCTGCGCCGCGGCCGTAGAACATCAGCTCGCCGGCGGACCGCGCCTCGACGAAGACCGCGTTGAAGGCCTCGCGGACGCCCGCGAGCGGGTGGCTCAGCGGGATCATCGCCGGGTGCACCCGGACCGAGATGCCGGTCCGGTCGGTGCCGGTCGCCGGGTCGGCGTCGACCCGCTCGCAGATCGCGAGCAGCTTGACGACGCAGCCCATCGCCTCGGCCGCGGCGATGTCGGCCGCGCTCACCTCGGTGATGCCCTCGCGGTGGACGTCGCGGGCGCTCACCCGGGAGTGGAAGGCCAGCGACGCGAGGATGGCGGCCTTGGCGGCGGCGTCGAAGCCCTCGACGTCGGCGGTCGGGTCGGCCTCGGCGTAGCCCAGCGCCTGAGCGGCCTCGACGGCCTCCCCGAAGCCCTGGCCGGTGGTGTGCATCTTGTCGAGCACGTAGTTGGTGGTGCCGTTGACGATCCCGAGGACCTTGCGGACGTCGTCGCCCGCGAGGGACTCCCGCAGCGGGCGCAGCAGCGGTATGGCGCCCGCGACCGAGGCCTCGTGGTAGAGGTCCACCCCGGCCGCCTCGGCCGCGGCATACAGCTCCGGTCCCCGCTCGGCCAGCAGCGCCTTGTTGGCGGTGACCACGGACGCGCCGTGCTCGAAGGCGCGCAGGATCAGGCTGCGGGCCGGCTCGATGCCGCCGATGACCTCGACGACCACGTCGGCGCGGGTGACGAGCTCCTCGGCGTCGGTGGTGAGCAGCGCCGGGTCGACGCCCGCCTCGGAGCGGTCCCGGCCGAGCCGCCGCACGGCGACGCCGACCAGCTCGAGCGGGGTGCCCACGCGGGCGGCGAAGTCGTCGGCCTGCTCCTGCATCAGCCGGGCCACCGAGGACCCGACCACGCCGCACCCGAGCAGCGCCACGCGGATCGGCCGGTGCTTGTCGCTGTCGTCCACGCGTGCTGCTCCTCGTTCCCTGGTCGGCCGGACCGGGACCCACGTATGCCGACCCCCGGTCACCCTCAGTGTGGGTCGCCGTCCGGGGTCGCCCGCGGCCGTGTCCGGCATCCGGGACCCGTCCGTCTCGCGGAGGTGGGGCGACTCAGGCTTCGTCCACGTCCAGCGCGAGCAGGTCCTCCACGGTCTCCCGCCGCACGACCAGCCGGGCCCGGCCGTCGCGCACGGCGACGACCGGCGGGCGCGGGGTGTGGTTGTACTGGCTCGCCATGGCCCGGCAGTAGGCCCCCGTGCCGGGCACCGCGATCAGGTCACCGGGGCGCACGTCGGCGGGGAGGTACTCGTCGCGGACGATCACGTCGCCGCTCTCGCAGTGCCGCCCCACCACCCGGGAGACCGCGGGGTGGGCGTCGGAGCGGCGGTTCGCCAGGGTGCACGAGTAGTCCGCGCCGTACAGCGCCGTGCGGATGTTGTCGCTCATCCCGCCGTCGACGGCGACGTACAGCCGGCTCGCGGCGCGGTCGACCTGCACCCGCTTGACGGTGCCGACCTCGTAGAGCGTGAACGTCGACGGACCCGCGACCGCCCGGCCCGGCTCGATGGACACGCGCGGCGGCTCGACCTCGAGGCCGCGGCACTCGCGGGCCACGATCTCGGCCATCTGCGCGGCCAGGTCGGCGGGGGTCATCGGGTCGTGCGCGGTGGTGTAGGCGATGCCGAAGCCGCCGCCCAGGTCGATCTCCGGCATGGCCAGGCCCAGCTCGTCGCGGACCCGGGCGTGCAGCCCCAGCACCCGACGGGCGCTCAGCTCGAAGCCGCTCGTCTCGAAGATCTGCGACCCGATGTGGCTGTGCAGCCCCAGGAGTCGCAGCCCGGGCCGCGCGACGATCCGCTCGCACGCCGCGAAGGCCTCCCCCGTCGACAACGAGAAGCCGAACTTCTGGTCCTCGTGCGCCGTCGCGATGAACTCGTGGGTGTGCGCCTCGACGCCCGCGGTGACCCGCACCATGACCCCGACCTCGACGCCGCGCTCGCGGGCGATCGCCGACACCCGGTCGATCTCGGTGTGGCTGTCGACGACGATCCGTCCGACGCCCACCTCGACCGCGCGTTCCAGCTCGGCCATGCTCTTGTTGTTGCCGTGCAGGCCGATCCGCGCCGCCGGCATACCGCCGCGCAGCGCCGTCTCCAGCTCGCCGCCGGAGCACACGTCCAGGTGCAGGCCCTCCTCGGCCATCCACCGGGCGACCGCCGTGCACAGGAAGGCCTTGCCGGCGTAGTAGACGTCCGCGCCGCCGCAGACCTCGGCGAAGGCCACGTCGTAGGCCTCGCGGAAGTCGCGCGCCCGCGCCCGGAAGTCCGTCTCGTCGACGACATAGGCCGCCGTCCCGAACTCCGCCGCGATCGCGGTCACCGGCACGTCCGCCACGGTGAGCACGCCCTCGTCGTCCTTGCGGACCGTCCGGGCCCACAGCCCGGGCTCCAGCGCGTTGACGTCGGCCGGCCAGGGCAACCACTCGGGGGCGGCGGAGTATCCGGGGGCGTGCAGGGCACCGGCCTCGTGGGCGTGCATCGATCAGAACCTCTCGCTGGGTGGCAGTCCGGCGGCGCGCAGGGCGCTCGCCAGGGTGGCACGCGCGGCTATGACCAGCCTGGGGTCGTGGCGGCACAGGTCGGCGTCCTGGGTCCAGGTCACCACGGCGGAGCCGGTCGCCGCGAGCCAGTCCACCAGGTGGTGCGGCCGGTGCTCGCCGCGCAGCCGCGCCGCGACCCGGTGGGCGTCCGCCAGCAGCACCAGGACCTGGTGCGGGACCGGGTCGTATGCCGGGATCGAGGCGCCCTCGTCACCCGGGACGAGGGGGCGGCACAGGCGGGCGTGGGCGAGCACCGCGGCGTAGGCCGGGTCGTCCCGGCTCCGGCGGCGCGGGCCGGGCACGACCGGCGCGCACCCGCCCCTCACGCACGCGTCCTGCGCCCAGGTGCCGGGCAGCGCGGTCGCCATGGCGGCGAGCACCTCGTCGTGCACCGTCAGCGTCACCAGGCCGGGGGGCCGGGCGTGGGCGGTGACCCCGGGGCGCGAGTCGAGGGCGACCGCGAGCCGCCCCGCGAGCTCCGCGGCCTGCGGCCCGCCCCGGGCGAGCCGCACCGCGGCCGAGGTCACCCAGTCCCCCGGCGCCGGCGGCCGGCAGCGCTCCAGCGACGCCCGGGCGGGCAGGCCGAGCCCGGCGAGCGCCGCCGTGAGCAGCGCGTCCGGACCGGTCACACCCGCCCCGACGCCGCCAGGATGCCCACCATGGCGAGCAGCTCGTCCGGCTCGAAGGGCTTGGCGATGAAGCCGTCCACCTCGGCCTGCTCGGCCTGCTGCCGGTGGTGCGGCTGGACCGACGCGGTCACCATGACGATCGGGATGTCGGCCAGGGCCGGGTCGGCCCGGATCATGCCGACCGTCCACCAGCCGTCGCGGCGGGGCATGAGGGCGTCCACGGTGACCACGTCCGGGCGAGGCATCTCGGGGTCGCGCAGGATGGCGAGCGCCTCGACCCCGTCCCCTGCCTCGATGACGTCATAGCCCTCGAGCTCCAGGTTGAGGCGGATGAGGGTGCGGATCTGCTCGGCGTCGTCGCACACCAGGACGGTGGCGGTGGACTCACCTGCTGCGCGGGGCCATTCCATGTTTGGCAGCCTAGGCTGGTAGTGTCATGCTCCGCAGCCTGCGGCTGGGACTTTCTGGTCCTGGACGTCTGCGACCCTGCCCCCATAGCTCAGGGGATAGAGCACCGCCCTCCGGAGGCGGGTGCGTAGGTTCGAATCCTACTGGGGGCGCCACCCGAAAGGGCCTCTGACCTGCGAGAACAGGTCAGAGGCCCTTTCTGCGTGCAACCTGCGTGCGACCACACACCAGCCACGCACGAGAGGTGCCACCATGCCTACCGCCCTGTCGGACCCCACGGACTACATCGTCGAGACCCTGGCGGCGACCGCCACGCGCTACGCCGAGTTGTCGCGCAAGCTCAACGACCCGATGAGCCCCGAGACCCGTGAAGCCGTCATGGCCCACTGGTCCGATGTGCAGCTGGCCACGCACCACCTCGCGGCCCTGCTCCTGACCCAGGAGCACGTCGATCTGCCAGGCGAGCTGACCCGCCGCTGAGCCCCGATGGGGTGGTGCATGCACCCCCTCACCGCACGACGCCCGCCCCCACCAGGGGACGGGCGTCGTGGCGTCACCCGGTGATCTGCTTGATGGGGATCGTGACGTGGTGGGGTGTGGCGCCGCGCATGTGGATCAGGGCCTCGCCGGCGCCGGTGTACCACTGGCCCCGCCACCGGAGCCGCTGGGTCTGGGGGTCGAAGGTGACCGGGGGGCAGATGACCCGCAGCTCCTCGCTCAGGACGAACTTGCCCTTGGCGTCCAGCGCGGTGGAGGCGTAGGTGACCTGCGCCGGGAGCATGACCGTGGCCTGCGGGTCGTCCCAGGACACTGCGTCGTTCCCGAGGTCGTCCACGTACTTGCGGCCGGTGACGAGCTCGATGCGGTCTGCGAGCCTCACAGCGCCCGCTTCCGGTAGCGGTGCAGCACGGCGAGCTCGGGCAAGACCCAGCCGTCGAGCACGGCTGGACGCTCGGAGTAGTCGCCGGCGGTGTAGGCCGCGACGTGCTCGGGATTGGCGACCAGGCGCGCGGTGGCGGAGGTGATGACGGCCGCGAGCGGGGGTGCCGGGTGTCCGGCGTCGTCGAAGCCCTGGTCCCGCACGTAGGCCTGCACGAACGCCGTCACGATGGGCAGGTGCTCCCCGGCAAGGGCGAGGACGGCGGGGTCGTCGCCCTTGCCCAGGAAGCGCGCAACGGCCTCGGGGGTCGGTGCGGTCATCGTCAGCGGGTGATCCCGGTCAGGCTGACGATCGCCTCGGGGTTGAGCGGGGCGGCGTCGTAGCGGGCCACGACACGGATGCCGACCTGGTCGTAGTCGGCGTACCGCTCGGTGAGGACCTTCACGCTCGGGGCCAGGTCGCGGGCGACGGCGATCTGGGAGAAGTCCACGAGAGCGGCGCGGCCGGTGGGGGTGGTGCCGGTGGTGTTCGGGATGCGGCTGGTGACGATGACGGGGGCGCCCCAGACACGGAACACGCCGTCGGCGGTGGGGTCGGCCTGCAGCAGGTAGCGGCCGGCGGTGTCCTTGATCTTGCGCAGGGCCACGAAGTCGCCGGGGGTCATCACCCACTTGAGCGCGGTCATGGCGACGTTGGCGGACAGAGCCTTGCCCCAGGCGTCGAGCAGGTGGTCGAGGGTCAGCGCGCCACCGACCTTGACCTCCTGGGTGCCGGCGTAGGCGAACAGGCCCTTGGGGGTCGTTACGCCGTCACCGGACGCGGACAGGAGCTGGGCGTCGAGCTTGTCGGCGACGTCGCGCACGAGCCGGTCGCGGATCGCCTGGTCGAGGTTGATCACGGACTGGCGGGCGAGCTCGGCCGAGACGCGGGTGATGACCTTGACCGACTTCATGGTTGAGGGGAGCAGCTTCACCTCGTCGAAGTCGACGTCGCGCTCCGGGATCTGCTCGTTCTCCCCGGTCCAGCCGGGGTCGGTGATGGGGCCGCCGTTCTTCGGCAGGCGCAGGGGGCCGGCGGTGTCGAAGATGCGCGGGCCGGCGGCGAGGAACACGGACTGGGCGCGCAGCGGCTCGACGAGGATCGCCTTGACGTCCTCGGCGGTGAGCTCGGGGGTGGCGACGCTGCCGGCGGCGGCGGTGGTGGTCTGGGTGGCAAGGGCCATGAGGGGTCTCCTGACGAGGGGAACGGGTGGGGTGCGTTCCGGCCGCCAGGACCGCGAGCGTGGTTGAGCCTCCTGGACTCAACGCCAGCATACCCCTGGGGGGTATGCTGGCGAGGCATTGAGAGATGCATGGTGTGCGGTTGGTCGCCGCAGCGCGATGCCCCGGCCCCGGGAGGGGTGCCGGGGCATCGTCGTGTCCGGGGTCAGCGCCAGTCGTCGAAGTTGACCTCGGTGCCGGCGAGGAAGGCTTCGACGTGGTGCAGCTGGACGTTCTGCATGCGCTCGATGCCCCTGTTCGTGGTGGCGTAGACCGTCGTCCCGTCGTCCTCCGCCACGGTCCACAGAGAGTAGTCAGTTGCCTCGGGGTCGCGGCGGCGTGACTTGCTCAGGACGTATCCCCGGCGGGCGGCGATGCGGCGGACGCGGTTCTCGCGGACCTTGGTCGAGGTGGTGCTGGGAGGTGTGCCGGTCGTGGTCGTCATGTGGTCCTTCCTATGCTCTAAGTGATGCTGTGGTGCTGGGCGCGGTGCTGGAATGCTGGGACTGGTGCCAGAGGGTGTGCGGGAAGGTGTGCTGACGGGGTGGACCCCTCAGATGAGCCTTCTCACGGGGCGGATGCGCTCGGGGACCTCTGTCGGCGGGGTCGTGGTGCCCGGCGCGATGCTGCGGACGCTGGTCGCCGGGACGGCCAGCACGTCGTTCCCGTCGTCGTCGAGGAACACGACGAAGGTCCCGCGCTCCTGCCACGTCGCGGCGGTCACTGTCTGCGACGAGCGGTGGGTGGTGAGGGTGAAGGTCTTCATGGCGCTCACCCGGCCGCTCGGCGGAGCATGCCCGCGAGGTCGACGGACTGGCCGGCGTTCGTGGCGCCCTGTCCGATCGCCCCGTGCGGCCGGCGGCTGGCGAGGTGGGGCTTGCGGGCCAGGAGCTCGTCGACGGCGGCGGTGAGGGCGTCGGGGTCGGTCAGGTGGTCCTCGCTGAATGCGAGGTCGGTGGGGTCCTGGAGGCGACCGGTGGCGGCGACGAGGGCGGTGTGCAGGCGCTCGGCCAAGGTGTCGCGATCCTTGGCGCGCACGCGGGCGTCTGCGGCCTCCTGGCGCAGCTTCTCGACGTAGGCGCGCGGGAACGTCTCGGGGTCGTCCTGGGCCTCGCCGTCGGGGGTCCCGGTGGGGTCGGTGGAATCCACCCCATCGGTGGGGTGATCCTGACGCACCCCATCGGGGTGGGGTATGTCGGGCGTACCCCACCCGTGGGCGTTGCTGTCCTTGGTATCGGTGGTGGTGGTCTGGTCGGTCATGGTCAAGCTCCTGTCGTGGCGGGGATGGGGTGGCACCGGCACCCGGTGTGCCGGTGCATGGGCTGGCTGGCGGGGTAGATGTGGCCGAGGCCGAGCGGGTCGAGATGCCGCTTGGCCAGCCACTGACACAGCTCGCAGGCGCCGTCCTCGAGCTGGCGGCGGTAGCCGGTCACGTGCTGGGACCGCTTCACTGCCTCGTTGAAGGCCCCGCCGGCGGCGTCCAGGGGCTCGTTGCGGGCGAGGCGTTCCACGCGGCGCGCCACGGCGTCGTGCTGCTCGTCGGGGGTACTGGCGGTGGCGTTGGGCTCGGGGTCGCCCAGGATCGTCGTGGCGGCCTTGGTGAGACGGTCGAGGTCCCCGGCCGGGGCGGTCAGGCCCAGAACCGGGGTGGGCCGCGCCAGGTCCTGCGACAGGGTGGCAGCCAGCGACAGGTCGGCGAGGGCGACAGCGTGGGCGTTGGCGCGCGCCACTGTCGCGGCGATGGCGCGTGTCGCTTCAGGCGTCGCGACACGGCCCGCCAGCCATGCCGTGACGACCCGCAGGCATGTCGTGACCGCGCCATCGGCCAGGGCGGCAAGGGCCCTCTGGTAGGGAGTCTCGCTGCTCATCGGGCCACGACACCGCCCAGGTCGAGGCGCGCCACGGCGTCGGCGGACATGTCGCGGCGGATCGCGTCGATCTCGTCATCCGAGTAGCCGAGCCGGCGCAGGGCGGCCGACGCGGGCAGCAGGCCGGCCTGGTAGAGCTTGACCACAGCGTCCGCCTCCTGGGCGACAGAGCGGGTGGCGGGGTCGGCCCACGACACGGACGGCGACACGGTGGCGGGGTCGACACCGTTCTCGACGGCCAGGACGAGACGCGCCACGCGCTCCCACGCGCGCCCGAACACGGCCTGTCGGGCCTCGGCGCGAGCGGTCAGGGACGCCTCGCTGGCGCGCAGGGCGTCAGCACTGGCGGGCTGGTTCGTCAGGATCCCGAGGTAGTGGCTCGGCAGACCCGACACCGCCGAGGCCTGAGCAGTCAGGACGCTGACGGCGCCGGTGTAGGCGGACAGGTCGGCCGCCGGGAGTGACCCGAACCTCGTGTCGGGCGACTCCGAGACCATCATGCGGTCGGACTCTGGAAACGGGTTGACTGCCCTGCCGTCCGCGTCCTCCACCAGCTCGACGCCGGTAGCCCAGCGCCGGGGCCGGGCGTAGTACTCGCTGCCGACGAGCATGTCGGCCAGGGTCTTGTTGAGGGCGTCCACGAGGGGCAGCAGATCCGCCATCTCGGAGACCCCGCCGCCGAGGAGCCGGTCGGCGTTGTGCAGCGGGGTGACGGGCACAACGCCGACCGGGTTGTCGATCGTCTCGACGACGCGGAATCCGGCCGTGGCGCCGGCCTGCGGGGCGAGGTGGTGGCGGATCGTGTCGGCGGTGTAGACGACGGCATGGGTGCCCTGCCCGTCCTCCCACCGCTTCACGGCGGCGGTCACCTCGCGGGTGGCGGGGTCGTGCACGGTGACGACCTGACGAGCAGACTCGACCGTGACCAAAGCCTTGCCGTCCTCGCCGGCCCAGGTGAGGGCGTAGGCGCTGCCGAGGGCCAGTGCTTCACGGTGCGCGACCCCGGCGAGTTGGTCGAGATCGCAGCGGCGCCACGCATCCCAAAGCTGCGTGCAGGGCTTGCCGTCGAGGGTGAAGCCGGTCACCCGCAGCCGCTCCGCGAGCGACGTCACGGCCAGGCGGCACAGGTTCGAGCTCAGTGCGCCGAGCCGTTCCCCCAGGGCCTCGCGGGCCTCGGGCGCCAGGTAGGCGAGGGGCTGCTGGCCGGCGTAGTACCGGTCGAGCGATGCGTACCGGGCCTGGGGGGCGTCCAGGGCGGTCAGGAGCGTCGTGAGCAGATCAGTGGGCATGAGGTGTCCTCCGGTCATCGGAACGACGCCACACGGCGTCGCGGGGGCTTGCGGGTGGCGCGCCAGGTGGCGCGGGAATGGGCCATGACCAGGCACGCGGCGAGGTCGATCTTGCGGGCGTTGCGCTTGCGGTTGGGCTTGGCGAGGCGCACCCCTCGGGCGTCCTCGGTGATCACGGCTGCGGCGACGTGGGCGGCCAGGCGCGGGTCACCGGAGTGCGTCAGCTCGCCGTTGTTGGCGGCGTTCAGCAGGTCACCCGTCGCGGCAGTCAGGCGGGAGGGCGAGTGCGGGAACTCCACGACCGGCAGGCCCTCGGCCTCTAGGGCTTGGAGCGTGCGAGTCCACCGGAAGGGGTCAGCGATGATCTCCACCACCCGGTAGGTGCGGGCGGCGGCGCGGATGGTGTCCTCGACCTCGGCGATGGGCACCCGCCACGACTCGTCGTTCGTCGGCCGCTCCCACGTCGCCAGGACGTCGAAGTGCGGCCGGGTCGACACGGTGCCGAGCAGGAGTGCCGTCGTGTCGTCGCTGAACGATCCGTCGAGGGCAAGCACGACGTCGGTGCCCTCCTCGATGCCCTCGCCCGTGCTCAGGGCGTCCCACACACCAGGCGCCAGGAACGCCCCATCGGTGTCGGTGACGAACTGGCAGAGCCGGGCACGGCGGAACGTCGCCTCACGCACCTTCGGCGGCAGCAAGGCCGTCAGCGCGTCGCGGTGCAGGTAGTCGTCGAGCGCGGGGTTCGCCAGCTCCCAGCAGTGCTCGCAGTCGACCGGGTGGTGCTCGAAGCCGGCCGCGCTGAACTCCCGCCACACCTGCGTGCGGTCGTCGGGGTGCTCGGCGGCATAGACGCGCATGTCGGTCAGGACGCTGTTGTGCGGGTCCGGGCCGGGCGTCCCGATGCCGATCAACGTGGACTGGGCGCGCTTGCCCTGGGCCACGACCAGCACCTCGTACACGTCGCGGTCCACGACGCCCAGCTCGTCCACGATCGCCAGGGACGGGTCCAGGCCCTCGAGCGCCTTGGGCGAGGCGGGGAGGCACTGGAACTTGGCTCCCCGCTCGGGCACCGTGAGTTTGTCCTTGTAGACCTGCACCCGGCTCGCGAGGTCGTCGTGCAGCTCGACCATGCGCGCGGCCGTCCCGAACACGATCCCGGCCTGACGCTCGTCAACGGCCACGACGTCAACCTCGGCGCCCTCGTCGCCCAGCAGCAGGTCGTACAGGCCGAGAGCGGCCACCAGGGTCGACTTCCCCTGGCCTCGCGGCATCATCCAGCCGGCGGTGCGCGGGCGAGGGTCGGCGTCCAGGACGGAGCCGACGAGCTCGACCTGCCAGGGCCGCAGCCTCATCGGGGACCGCGCCCCGGTGCCCTTCGGCACGGTGATGAACCTTTTGCAGAAGGCCTCGAATCGCTCGGACTCCACACGCGAGCGCGGGCGGAACGGCAAGGGTGAGGGGTCAGCTGCGCCCTTCGGGCCGGCCTTCACTGCTCACCCTCCACCACGAGTCGAACAGGCGTGCGAGTGTGATGGTCCTTGCGCCTTGGCGCCGGGGGCGGGGAGAGCACAGCGTCACCCCCACCCCCCAGGTCGTCACCGTCGGTCACGGGTCGGGCTCGTCCTCGCTTGCTGTTGCAGGACCGGCAGACCACTGCGACGTCCTCTAGGCGGATCGGGAGTCCGGCGGCCTTGCGCTCCCAGGCTCGGGGCGAGTGGTCGGTGGTGAGGTCGGTGGTGGCGCCGCAGTCCTCGCACAGCGGCGAGAGGCGGCGGGCGCGGCGGCTGAGCTTCACCCAGGCCCAGTCGTAGCCCCGCTCGTGGCCGGGGGCCTTGGGGTAGTGCTTGGGCCTGTGCTCCTCGCAATGGCTCCCGGCGGTGGGCTCACCGCAGCGCAGGCACGGACGCATGGTCATGCGGTCACCTCGCGCTTTTCGTCGTGGGAGGCGAGGCGGTGTCGCCAGGAGGCTCCGTCCCGGTGGCGCGTGATGACGCCTGCGGCGATGAGGCAGCGGAGGGCGATCTGTGCGAGGTCTGCGTACATGCCGCCCTGTTCGCGGGCGGTGGCGATGAGCTCTCGACGGTTGAGGTCGGGCTGCTCGGCGACGACGCGAAGGTAGGTGTCGACTGCGGCGTCGATCTCTTGGTCGGTGACCCATACGGCCATGACGGGGTGCTCCTTGGGGTCTGGGGTTCGGCTGCGGTGACGCTCGGAGAAGGTGCGTAGATAGATCAAGACGTGGCCCTCTGACCTGCGGGTTTGAACGCTAAGCGTGAATCTGAGGCACGCAGGCGTGAATCTGAGGCACGCTTAGCAGTCACGGGGCGTAGCAAACGTGAATCTGAGGCACGCTTAGGCCCTGGCCGAGCGGGTGTAGCGGTAGGCATCGAAGGCCACGAGGTCGGCAGACAAGACGAGCTCCATCGACGTGCTGCCGGGCTCATAGAGGCCCGCGTCGACTCCTCGGCGGACTGCCTTGCGGAGTGCCGAGGAGTCGCCCACGTCCAGCAACTCGGCCAACTCGCCACGGCCGAATGTGGCGCGGCGTCGGCCATCGACCGAGGCACTCGCGACAAGCCACAGCCGTAGGTCGAGAGGGAGCGGTGCCACCTTCTGGCCCGCCTCGCGCCGCTGAGCGACCATGCGCTGGTGGCGCTTGATGAACGGACGTACCTTGCGGCGCAGCAGCTTGGAGAACAGCTCGACAGGCTCACTCACCCCGCCGCCTTTCTGGCCTTGGACTCGACGACGCGCCAGCCCTCGACCTCGGCTACGGCCATGACGTCGGGGAGGCGTGAGGCCCGCACGGTGCGGAACGGTTCCTTGCCGGCGGATAGGATGCGGGCGCTGAGCAGGAGCTCGTGCACGTCTCCCCCGGTCGGGCTGAACAGGGGTACGCGGCCGTTGAGCTCGCGGCAGATCACCAGGACGTCCGTCGCCACGGGGCACCTCCTGTCGCTGCTGCGATGAGGCGGCGTGCGCGGGCTTCGTCTACGGCGTCGCGCAGTCCGGCGAGGTAGCCGTCGTCGTAGCCACACCGGTAGATGTGGCGGTCGGCGTCGAGAGTGGGTGTGGGGGCGAGGGGCTTGCCGTCGAGGTAGGCGAGGGCTGCCCGAGCGACGTTGGTCGCCCAGGCGTACTCTTCGCTGGCCTGCGTGGTGGCCCCTGCCCGCTGGGTGGTTGCGGGCGTCACGGGTCAGACCGTCGCGGTGGGGATGGGGCGGGCCAGCGCGTCCACGTCCTCGGGGCGCACGCGGATGACGCGCCCCCCGAAGCGATAGGCCGGCAGTCGTCCATCGCTGATCCAGCGGCGAAGCGTCTTGACGGTGAAGCCGGTGTCGATGGCTGCTTCCTGCAGCGTCATGTAGCGGGGTCGTGGCGCGGTGGTGGCGTTGCGGGGCATGATGGTGCCGCCTCTCTGTCGTGGAGTGGTAGGCGGCCCTGGAGAGACTTTGGCGAGTGCTCCGGGGCCGTCGTGCGTAATCAGGTGGTGTGGGAGGCCGTTTCGTGGCGGTGTGTCCACTACACGGAAAGCCTGGTCGTGGTGGGTGGCCAAGCGCAAATAGCTGTGGCTCGTGAAACTGGTGAATTTGCCTATGAGTGACGGGGCGGCCGAGGACCGTGTGGGGCTCCTAGCGCGCTCTGTAACGTTCTGGCCATCATTGAGTGGGTATATGTATAACTTTTTCCATGGATTCAACAGGCTAGAGAAGTTCATCCTTTTGGAGCATGGACATCCCCCCTCCCATCCTGCTCGCGATCAACTGGTCGCGGCCCTGGGCGGCGTGCTGGTAGCGCAGGGCGGCCGTGGGCGTGGAGTGCCCCAGCCGGGCCATCAGCTCGGCCAGCGTGGCGCCCGCCTGGGCTGCCAGGACGGCTGAGGAGTGGCGGAGGTCGTGCAGCCGTAGGTCGGGCCGGCCGATTGACTCACGGGCGGCGTAGTACGACGTCATGAACGTCTTGTGCAGCATGTGGTCGTTGGTGCCGGGGCGTGGGAACAGCAGGGCATCGGGCTGGGGCTGGACGTGCTGCTCGAGGTGGGCTGCCAGGGCCGGGAGCATCACGGGCGGGACGTGCACGGTGCGCACGCCGGCCCTGCTCTTCGGGGTCCCCACGAGGTCCTTCCCGTCCACGCGGGTCACGGCGCGCTCGACCCGGATCGTGCCGGCGGCCAGGTCGACGTCACGACGCCGCAACTCGGCCACCTCGCCCCAGCGCAGCCCGCACCAGGAGCAGATCAGCACGAGGGCCTGCAGCCGGTCGGGCATGGCGGCGGCGAGCCGGGCGACGTCCTCGGGTGCAACCGGGCTGATCTCGCGGGCACGGCTGGTCTGCCCTGCCCCGGTGATCTGGCACGGATTGCTGGGGATCAGTCCGTCAGCGACGGCCTGGCCCATCACGGTGCGCATGAGGCTGTAAGCGTGCGCGCGCCGGGTGGGCGTCTTGGGGTCGAGTCCGCCATACCAGGCAGTCACGGCGTCGGGGGTGATCGAGCGCAGCGGCAGGTCACCGAGGGCCGGCAGGATCACATGGTCGAGGTGCCAGGTGTAGAGCCGCCGGGTGGTGGGCTTCAGGGGCTCACCTCGCACGTGCCGCCGCTCGATGACGCCGGGGGCGTACTCGCGCAGCGTGGTCGTGCCTTTCGCGCGCTGGGCGCGGGCCTTGGGGGGCACCCATGCGTCGCCGTAGTTGTGGTGGCGGCTGACCAGGTGCTCCTCGAGCCCCAGCCACGCCTCGGCGTCACCCTTGGTCTGGAAGGTCGCTGGGGCGTTGTGCCGCTGCAGGTCGGGTCCGGTGTAGCTGGCCTGCCACCGGCCGGACGGCAGCTTGCGCAGCGCGCCGAACGCTCGGCGGGACCGCTTCCTTGCCATGTGCACCCCCTCAGATCGTGCGATATCCGTGCAAGGAACTATTGCATACGGGGGTATTGCTGTCTACGTCTGGGCAGGTCTATAGTCGGAGTCATCGCAGGTCACGAGCATGAGTTCCCAGGTCGGGACGCATGCAACGTGTAGCGCATTCCATAGGTTCGAATCCTACTGGGGGCGCCACGGCGCCGAAGGCCCACCGACCTGCACGGATGCGGGGAGGTGGGCCTTCGTCATACCCCGGGCGCCCCTGACGCCTGGGTGCCCCAGCTCGGGCGCCGCGCCCCCTCAGCACGACCGCCGTCGGCACCGCTCCGCCGTCCGGGTGCACCCCCGGGGCCGCGTCGCCACTTTGAGTAGTTGAAAACTACTGTGCGTCGTGACCACACGATCGGAGCCCCCGTGCCAGCGCTCTCCCCCCGCCGTGTCCTGAGCGTCCTCACGCTCCCCCTCGCCACGCTCCTCGCCGTCACCGGCCCCGGGGCGCCGGGCCCCGCGGCGGCGAGCCCCCGCCCGCAGCCGGCCCGGTCGACGACGCCGACCGCGCCGACCGCCTCGACCGCACCCCTGGAGCCGGTGGGGTTCTACCTCGTGACCATGGCCGCTCCGCCCGCGGCCACCGCGCCCGCCACCCGACCCGCGCGGGGGCACCGGCTCCAGGTCCGCGCCGCCGCGACCCAGGCCTACACCGGCGACCAGCTGAGCCGGCAGCGGGCCACCGCAGCCCGGGCGCGCGTGACGATCTCCCGGCAGCTCACCCTGGCCACGAACGGCTTCACCGCCGTGCTGGACCCCGCGCAGGTCACCGCCCTGCGCAAGGATCCCACCGTGGCGCGGGTGCAGCCCGTCCGTGCCCGCCGGGCCGCGGTCTACCGCACGCCCGACACGCTCGGTCTGACCGGGGCCACGGGCGTGTGGAGCCAGGTCGCGCCCACCCCGGGCGCCCCGCTGACCGCCGGTCGAGGGGTGGTGGTCGGCGTCCTCGACACCGGCGTCTGGCCGGAGAACCCGGCCTTCCGCGGCGCCGCCGTCGCCACCAGCGCGAGCAGCACGCCGGGGACCGCCTGGAGCACCGACGGCAACGCGACCGTGACCGTGCCCAAGGCGGGCGGCGGCAGCTTCACCGGCAGCTGCACCGGCGCCGTCCCCGGGCAGCCCACCGAGGCCTGGCAGCCGTCCCTGTGCACCCAGAAGCTCGTGTCGGCCCGGGCCTTTCCCACCCACTACCCGTCCTACCTGAAGCCCCCCGCGACCAGCATCACCGCCCCGGACTACTGGTCGCCCCGGGACAACGACGGCCACGGCTCGCACACGGCCTCCACCGCCGCGGGGGCCGACGCCGACATGGGCTCGCCCTACGGCAGGAGCGCCGGGATCGCCCCCGGCGTCTCCCTCGCGGTCTACAAGGTCTGCTGGGACTTCGCCGGGGCCGACGCGGACGGTGACGGCGTCCCCGACAACTACTGCCTGGACGACTCCACGGTCGCCGCCGTCGACCAGGCGGTCGCCGACGGGGTCGACGTCATCTCCTTCTCGGTCTCGGGGGCCGACGACGACGTGACCGACCCGGTGTCCGAGGCCTTCCGCGCGGCCGACGCCGCCGGCGTCAGCGTGGTCGCCGCCGCGGGGAACGCAGGACCGGACGCAGGGAGCGTCAACCACGTCGCGCCGTGGGTGACCACGGTGGGCGCCTCGGCCTACACCGCGCCGTACGCCGTGCAGGGCTTCTCCGGGCGCGGGCCCACGCCGGTCGCCGAGGGCGGGCTGCTGAAGCCGGACCTCACCGCACCGGGGGCGGACGTGGTGGCCGCCACGGTGCCCGCGGACTGGTCCACGACCGCGGCCCCCGCCTGGCGGGCCGAGTGGGGCACCTCGATGGCGACCCCGCACGTGTCCGGGCTGACGGCCCTGCTGCGCGCGCGGCACGCGGGCGACCCGGCGTGGACGACCAGCGCGATCCGCTCGGCGCTGATGCTCACCGCACGGGCCACCTCCACCCCCGACCCCTTCGCCCAGGGAGCGGGCTACGTCGACCCCGCAGCCGCGCTCGACCCCGGTCTGCTGCTGGACGTCACCCCCGAGGAGCTGGCGGGCTTCGCCGCCACCCGGGGGACGGTCACCGGACGCACTCCCGTCGCGGCCACCGACCTCAACCTCCCCGCCATCGCCGTGTCACGGCAGGGCGGGCCCGTGACGGTGCGGCGGACCTTCCGCGCCACCCGGGCCGGCACCTGGACGGTCGGCAGCAGCCTGGCGGGTTACCGCGTCACCGTCCCCGCCCGCCTCACCGCGGCCGCCGCCGGGGACCTGGTCCCCCTCGACGTGACCCTGCAGCCCGCGGGCGCCACCCCCGGCTCGTGGGTGAAGGGCACGATCACGCTCACCCCCACCAGCGGACCCACCCTGCACCTGCCGGTCGTGTCCCGCCCCGGCCTGGTGCAGCCGCGCGAGCTGCGGGCGAGCGATCGCAGCGGCCGGGTGCCGCTGCGCGTCGTCAGCCCCACCTCCGGCCGGTTCACACCGACCGTCGGCCTGGCCACGGGCGTCACCGGCACCGCGCAGGTGGCTGACGGCGCCTGGTGGACCAGCCCGACCTTCGCGGTGCCGGCCGGGAGCCCGCACCTGCGCGTCGTCGTGGACGGGGTCCCCGAGGAGGACCTGGACGTCTACCTCCAGGTCCTCGACGCCACCGGGACCTGGACGGACGTGGTGTCCTCCGCCGGGCCCGGCGCGCACGAGCAGGTCACCGTGAGCAGCCCGGCGGCGGGCAGCTACCGCTACCGGGTCGCGGGCTACGCCGTCGGCAGCAGAGGGACCTTCACCCACAGCCGGTATGTCGTGTCGACCACGCCGCTGCCGGGTCCTGCCGTCGCGACCTTCACCGTCAACCCGCGCACCTCGCTGCTCCAGGGGGGTCTGGCCTCGACGCCGTGGGCGGTGTGGCGGGGGCTCGACCCGGGCCGCAGCTACCTCGGCTACGTGCTCTACCCCGGCTCCGCGGCCGCGACGACCGTCCTGATCACCACCTGATCCCGGACGGCGCCCTGAGCCCGTCAACGAGGCAGGTGGGTCCGCGGCGCCATCCGGGCACCCCGGCGGGGCCGCCCGCCCCGCGTCGCCAGCACCAGCCGCACCACCCGGTGCCGGTGGCCGGCATACGGGCGCAGCAGCTCGGCCAGCCCGTGGTCGTCCAGCTCGCGACCCAGCACCGCCCACCCCACGTCCTTGGCCACGTGGTAGTCCCCGAAGCTCACGGCGTCCGGGTCGCCGAGCGCCCGTTGACGCACCTCCGCCGCGGTCCACACCCCGATGCCCGGGACCGTCCGCAGCCGCCGGTGGGCCTCGCGCAGGTCGAGCCGGGTGATCTCCTCCAGGCGGGACGCCACGGCGAGCGCCCGCATCACCGTGTCGGAGCGGGCGGCGTCCACACCCGCCCGCAGCCAGGCCCAGGACGGCAGCTGGCGCCACACCGCCACCGACGGGGCGACCACCAGGCCCAGGTCGCCCCCCGGCCCCGGAGCCGGCTCGCCGTGGTCCCGCACCAGCCGGCGGTAGCCTCCGAAGGCCTCCTGACCGGTCACCCGCTGCTCGACGATCGCGGGCACGAGGGCCTCCACGACCAGCCCGGTGCGCCCGATCCGCAACCCCGGTGCACTGCGCACGGCGTGGGCCACCACGTCGTGGACGGGTTCCAGGCCCGAGGGGTCGTCGTGCTCACCGACGAGGGCGGGGAGGGCGTCCAGCGTCCAGTCCGCGCCCGGGCCCCAGGCCTCGCCGAGGACCTCGGGACCGACCCGGCGCACGTGCAGCGTCGCCGGTCCGTCCGGGGTGCGCAGGGCCCGCCACCAGCCGTCGGCCGCGCGCCGCCCGGTGGGGTCGGCCCGGCCTCGCTGCAGGATCCCCACGGTGGCGTCCAGGTCCAGGGGCCGGTCGAGCCGGATCCGGCGCACTCACCGCCGCCGGAAGGTCAGGCGCAGCAGGGCGTAGGGGCCGTCGGCGTCGGGGTCCCCGTCGCGGGCAACCCGGGCCAGGTGCGCCAGCCGGTGCCCCAGCTCGCCGTCCAGGTCCCCGACGAGCACCAGGCCGAGGTCGTGGGCGCGGGCGACGAGGGCGCGCAGGTCGGCCCGCCCCAGGGCGCCGTCCGCACCGTCGTCACCGACCGGCACCGTCGTCACCACCGCACCCCCGGGGCGCAGGGCCGCGGACGCCCGCTCCAGCAGGTCGTCGACGTCGTCGGCCCGGACCCGCGCCGGGTGCACCCGGACCACCAGGTCGGCTCCGCCCGCCTCGGCCGGGAGCTCGCGCACGACCGGGAAGCCCACGGCCCGGCACCAGCGCGAGACCGCCGAGCGCGGCGCGCCCAGGTCCACGACCAGGCTGGTGCGGCCGCCGGTGTCGACGAGCCGGATCGCCGCCGCCAGCACCCCGAGCGCGGCCCAGGCGTCGAGCTCGTCGAGCACGAGAGGCAGCCCGAGGTCGTCGGCGAGCCGGGTGTGCTCGTGCGCCTGGTCGACGCAGGAGAGCAGGTCGGTGGGCAGCACCCACTCGGGCAGCGTCGCACCCGACAGCCGCACCTGGGGGCCGGCCTCGGCCCGGGACTGCAGCAGATGAGCCGCCCCCGCCACCATCACCGCGCTCGCCGCGACCCCCGCCGCGCGTCCGAACAACCGCGCCCGTCCTGCGTCCATCGCTCGTCCTCCTCGCTGCTGGCGCCACCCTAGCCCGCTCTGGCTAGGGTGGCACCGTGCCGACCCTCGCCGACGCCATCCGTCTCCTGCAGTCCGGGGACACCAGCCAGCCCGCGATCACGTGCTACGACCGCAGCGGGGGCCCCACCGACGGCGAGCGGATCGAGCTCAGCGGCCGGGTGCTGCTGACCTGGGCCGCCAAGGCCGCCGGGGCCCTGCAGGACGAGCTGCTGGTCGAGCCCGGCGCCACGGTGGGCCTGGCGCTGCCGCCCCACTGGCGGCTCGGCTACTGGGCTCTGGCGACCTGGTGGGTGGGCGCGACCCTGGTCACGGGCCCGCAGGCCGCCGACGCCGACGTGCTGGTGACCGACGATGTCGCGCTGGCCGCCGATCACCCCGGGGACCGGGTGCTGGTCACCCTCGCCGGGCTGGCCCGCTCCCACCCGGGGCCGGTCCCGGCCGGGGTCATGGACGAGGCGCGCGAGCTGGCGTCCTACCCCGACCGCTTCGTCCCGTCGCTACGGCCGGCGGGGTCGGACCTCGCGTGGCGGGCAACCGATCGCGTCATGTCGTACGCCGAGGAGCTGTGGGGGCGCACCGGACGCGCGCTGGTGGTGGCGGGCGGGACGGGCGCCGAGACCTGCCTGCGGTCCATGGTCGAGCACTGGGTGGGCGGCGGGTCCGTGGTGCTGGTGCGCTCGGCGGGCGCAGGCCTTCCTGACGCCGACGTGGCCACGATCCGGGTGGCCGAGCGGATCACGGACTAGGGCGTGTCTCTTAATGCTGGTAGCCAGAGGGTGATGGCGCGTAGGAGGATGGCGGCGCGGTAGGTGAGGGCGAGCTTGTCGTAGCGGGTGGCGATGGCGCGCCATTGCTTGAGCTGTTGGAAGCTGTTCTCGACGACGTGGCGTTTGGCGTACAGGCCAGGGTCGGTCTTCGGGGGCCGTCCGCCCTTGGACCCGCGGCGTGTGCGGTTGGCGCGTTGGTCGCGGGGCTCGGCGATCGCGGTGGTGATCCCGCGCCGCCGGAGCAGCGCGCGGTGGGCTCGACTGGAGTAGGCCTTGTCGGCCATGACCGCGTCCGGTGTCGTGCGTGGGCGGCCCGGGCCTGGGCGCGGGACCCGTACGGCGTCGAGCAGGTTGGTGAACATCCGGCTGTCGCTGCCCTGACCGGGACCGAGCAGCACCACGATCGGGCGGCCCTGGCCGTCGCACAGCTGGTGGACCTTGGTCGACAGCCCGCCGCGTGACCTGCCGATGGCGTGGTCAGCCGGCTCGATCCGCTGATTCTTGTGATTCGACCGATCCCCCCGCGAGGCGGGTGGTGTTCGTCGCGTGCTGGTGGGCGCGGGTGATGGTGGAGTCGACCGCGACGTCCCAGTCGATGACCCCCGCCGCGTCCGCACGGGCCAGCAGAGCCGTCAGCACCCGGTCCCAGGTCCCGTCACCGGCGAACCGGCGGTGTCGCTTCCACACGGTCTGCCAGGGCCCGAACTCGCCCGGCAGGTCCCGCCACGCGATCCCGGTCCGGTACCGGTAGATGATCCCCTCGACCACGGTCCGGTGGTCACGAAACCGCCTGCCCCGCTTTCCGTCCGCGCACGGCATGAACGGCTCGATCAGCTCCCACTCGCTATCCGAGAGCACCTGCATCCGCGACATGACACCGACAATCGCGTGTCACCACGCTCACCTTTGGGAGACACGCCCTAGTCACCTCGGGCCGGCTCCCCTGGTCGTTTCCTGGTCACCCTGGCGTCGGACGCCGCCGCCGGTGGTGGAGCTGCCGGCCGACGGCGTGAGGGGTCACACCGGCCTCATCGCCCTCGTGAACCTCACGAGACACACGCGTGTGATTAGCCCAAAGGCGGCCTCGGGCTGACAACGGGCCCCATCTCACGCCGTGGTGTGTTCAGATACTCTGAGTAGTCATTTAGTTACACAATGTAGCTATGACTCCGGGGCGAACTAGCCACCCACCCCTTCCTTGACCGGCAGGGCCACCCGGGACCGCCCCCATCCCGGGTGTTGGAGAGATCACTCATGCGTATTGCTCACCGCGCGCTCGGCGCAGGACTGACGACGGCCGCCTGCGCCGCCACGGTCCTCGCCGGCGCACCGTCCGCCCAGGCCGCCGAGGTCTACACCCGGCCCGCCGACGGGACCATCGAGATCACCGGGCGCGGTTTCGGCCATGGCCGCGGCATGTCGCAGTACGGCGCGATGAACGCCGCCCGCCAGGGTCGCACCTGGCAGCAGATCGTCGGCCACTACTACCCCGGCACCACCGCCGCCTACCTGGCGAACCCCAGCGTGCGGGTGAGCATCGCCGGCAAGGTGGGCAGCACCCTGCGCGTGGCCCCCGAGACCGGTCTGGTCGCAGACGACGGCGCCGGCCAGGTCGTCCGGCTCGCCACCACCAACTGGGGCGTCCCGCTCACCTCCTGGGAGGTCGCCCGTCCCGCCGCCGGCGGCACCAGCACCACCACCACGCTGTGGTTCACGACCGCCCTCGGCAAGCGCTACGCGCTGCGCTCCACCGACGCCGGGCTGTGGACGATCCGCCCCGCCGACGGCACGGTGACCGCGCTCGCCCCCACCCTCAAGCCGGCGGCGATCTACCTCGGCACGGCCACCGGCCGACGCACCGGGACCACGATCACGCCGGTCGTGACCACCAGCATGGAGAACTACGTCCGTCAGGTCGTGCCCTTCGAGAGCCCCGGCAGCTGGCCGGTCGCCGCGCTCGCGGCCCAGACCGTCGCCGCCCGCTCCTACGCCGCTGCCGCCCTGCGGCGCCCGCGGGCCGCGACGTACGACATCTGCGACACCCAGGCCTGCCAGGTCTTCGGCGGCATCACCGCCGAGACCGCCAACAGCCGGGCCGCGGTCGCCGCGAGCGCCGGCACCATCCTCACGTCCGCCGGTGTCCCCGCCCTGACCGAGTTCGGCTCGTCCAACGGCGGCCAGCGGGTCTACGGGCTCAAGAGCTACCTGCCCGGCACGGCGGACGCCTTCGAGGCCGGCCTGGCCCCCACCACCAACACCTGGACCACCTCGGTCCCGGTCACCCGCCTCGAGCAGGCCTACCCGGCCATCGGCACCTTCCGCACCCTGACCGTCCTCACCCGGGACGGCAAGGGCTACTGGGGCGGCCGCGTCCTCACGCTGCGCCTCACCGGCACCAAGGGCTACGTCGACCTCACCGGGGACCGCTTCCGATCCCTCGTCGGCGGCACCGCACTGCGCTCCACCTACTTCCTGCCGACCTCGGCCTGACCTCACCCGTCCCCCAAGGAGGAGATGACATGACCGGCACCCGCGCCACCCTGCTCAAGGGCTCTGGCCTCCTGACCGCCGCCATGGGGCTGAGCTTCGGCTTCGTCGCCATGCCCAGCATCACCGGGCCGGCCTCCGTGCCCGCCGCGACCCCCGCCCGCAACACCCCCGTCACCCCCCGGATCACCACCCACGCGCTGACCGGCGCCCCGCAGACCTCCGTCGCCGCCGCCGGCCCCCAGACCAAGGTCATCGACCAGGCGACCCTCCCGCGCGACACGAACGGCAAGGTCGTGGCGCCCGCCGGCGCGGTGGCCCTGGACCCGGCCCTGGAGGCCGGGCAGGCCGACGACACCGTGGTGGACCTCGCGGCCACCGGGGACCTGGTCGGCATCACCTGGCCCGCGACCACGACCGTCGCCCCCCGGGCCACGGTCGCCGTGCGCGCCCGGAACGACCAGGGCTGGCAGGACTGGCAGGAGCTGACCGTCGACGCCGTGCGGGACCAGCGCACCGGCGTCGTCCGCAGGTACGGCACCGACCCGCTGTGGGTCGACGGCGCCACGCGCGTCCAGATCCGGGTGGCCCCCGAGGCCAAGGCCCTGCTCCGGACCGCGTCCCTGGCCGCCATCACCTCCCCCACCACCGCGGCCGACGCCCAGCTGACCCCGCAGGCCACGCCGGGCGCCGCCGACGCGGCCTACGCACCGGGCTACATCTCCCGGGCCGGGTGGGGCGCCAACGAGTCCCTGCGCAAGGGATGCGTCCCGACGATCAACCCCACCACCCAGGTCGTCGTGGTCCACCACACGGCGGGCACCAACAGCTACACCGCCGCCCAGAGCGCCTCGATCCTGCGGGGCATCTACGCCTACGACACGGGCTCCCTGGGCTGGTGCGACGTGGCCTACAACATGGTCGTCGACAAGTACGGCCAGAAGTTCGAGGGGCGCTACGGCGGCCTCAACCGGCCCGTCAAGGGCGCCCACGCCGACTCCTTCAACACCCGTACCTTCGGCATCTCCATCCTCGGTAACTACGACGTGGCCGCGGTGCCCTCGGCCGGCATGTGGGCGCTGAAGCAGGGCATCGCCATGCGGCTGTCGCAGTTCTACCTCAACCCCTACGGCAAGACGACGATGTACTCCGAGTACAACGGCACCACCTCGCGCTTCCCCAAGGGCGCGGCGTACTACGCCAACAACATCGCCGGGCACCGCGAGTCGAGCTACACCGCCTGCCCGGGCCGCTACCTCTACCCCCGCCTCGGCGAGCTGCGCGACGGCGCCGCCGCCCTGGCCGGGTGGACCGGGTCCGGCTACAACTCGCCGATCTACAAGCGTTACGCCGCCGGGGGCGGGGCCGCGAGGTACGGCTACGTCAACGTCGGCGAGAGCCTGGTGTCCGGGATGGCGCGCACCGCCTTCACCTCGGGGCGGTTCTTCTACTCCACGCCCGCCGGCGTCAAGATCATCGGCCCCGGCATCAACGCGACCTGGATGGGTCTGGGCGGGTGGACCTGGGCGGGTCACCCCACCACCGACGAGGTCTCCACGGCCAACGGGTGGTACGTGCACTTCAGCAAGGGCATCACGGTGACGTCCGACCGGTCCGGTCTGCGGTCCTGGACCGGGGGCTCGATCCGCGGATACTGGCTCAAGCGCGGCGGCATGTGGGGCTCCCTGGGTGCTCCCACCGCCCCGATGCAGACCATCCCCGGCGGCTGGCAGCAGCAGTTCGCCGGCGGCGTGATCAAGGCCGACCGGGCCACGGGCGCCGTCTGGCTCGCCTGACCGTTCAGCGCGCACGGCGAACCCCGCCGACCTCCCCGGGTCGGTGGGGTTCGCCGTGCGCGCTGAACGGGCGGCAGGGCCACGGTCCCGGGTCGCCTCAGGAGCGGCAGGGGCCCACGCGGTAGACCGTCACGGTTCCTTCGTGACCGATGGGGGTCAGGCCGGGGCGGTTGGCGAGGCTGTTGAGCCCCAGGTATTTCCACGGGCGGCGCAGCTGGTCGTCGGACCAGAACAACCTCGTGTCCTCGGTGGCGTAGCCGATCCTGAGGCGCTTGACCGCCCGGCAGACGTCCCGGTCCGTCGCGAGCTCCTTGAACCGCGCGGCCACGAGCCTGCGGTCCGCGTCCAGAGAGGTGGTCAGGTGCGCGATGACGGACTCGCGACCGCTCAGCGGCCCGGCCAGGGCGGCCCCGTTCCACGGGTTGCCGACCACTCGCTCGCCGTCCGCGGCACCCGGGCGCAGGGTCTGCTGGTAGAGCATCGCCTCGTCCCGGTCCACGAGGGTGATGTTCTCCTCCTCGGGGTAGTAACCCCTGCGGATCGTCTCGGCGACGTCGTCCAGCGCCAGACCGCCGGGCAGCGCCCAGACCACGGCGGCGAGGACGCCGATCCCGGCCCCCCACTGCCACCCCACCGAGCGCCCGGGCGTCACCTGCAGGTGTCGACCGGACCGGTGGGGCCGCTCGGCGTACCACGCGTCCAGGGCCCCCAGCAGCTCGTCGCGGCACCACACCAGGCCCAGCCCGACGAGGGGTGCGGCGGTGATCGGCAGCAGGGCGACGATGCGGTACTGGTCGTTGTACCAGAAGCTCGTGAGGTCCTTGGAGATCGGCTCGTCGGTGCCGGCGGCCAGCATGTAGAGGTAGACGACCACTCCGTGCGCCAGCGGCACCCACAGGGTGTGGCGCTGCTGGCAGGCGCGCACCGCGCCGAGCACAGCCAACGCCCCCATCACCCAGGAGGACGGCGAGCGCGGAGATCCCAGGGCGAGCGCGTTGCCGAAGGCCTGGGCCAGGGTCATCCCTGCCGGCCAGTCGAAGGACATGGTGCTCTTGAGCGCCGGGATCTGCAGGACCCGCGCCCACAGCGGCGGCACCACCAGGACGACGGCGAGCAGGATCAGCAGCACCCACAGCGGTCCCAGCCGGCGGGTCCGCCACAGCAGGGACAGGCCTCGGGCGACCGCGGCGCCGAGCACCGGGACGGCGAGCGCGAAGGCTGCGAAGACGCTGCCCGGGTGGGCGTAGTAGAGCCCGCTGACGCTCATCAGCCCGGCGACGACGGCCGTGGCCACCGGGATCGTCGGCGTCGCGGCCTGGCCCAGCGCGATGACCACGAGCGCGAGGACCGCGGGGAGCACGGCGATGCCCAGCATGTTGGGCCACAGGACGCCCCACTTCATCAGCAGCGCCGGGAAGAGCGGGATCGAGCAGGCCGCGACGACCGAGGCGAGGATGCCGTAGCGGTGCCGGGCCAGGACCACGTGGGCGAGCAGCGCCACCGAGGGGATCCAGCACAGGGCTCCGACGACGACCGCGAGGACGTTGGCGGCGACCACCGCGTCCACCCCGGTATGGCGGACCAGGAGCCCCGCGACGGCGTGGAACAGCGGCGGGTAGAAACCGGGCCGGCCGGTCGTGTTGGCCGTCGCGGCGACGGTGGCGGGGCTCGCCGAGCCGAGGTGCGCCACCCGCTCGACGGCGTTGACGTGGAAGACCCCGTCGTAGCTCTGCTGGACCGACTCGACCTGGCCGATGGTGTGGATCGCGACGGAGGCCAGCCAGGTCGCCCCCACCGCCACCGTCACGCCGAAGACCGTCAGGTCCATCAGGCTGCGTCGCTCGACCGCCTCGGGCGGCAGCCGCAGCAGCCGCGGCGCCCAGGTGCGCGCGGCGAGCCATCCGGCGCCGGCGACGGCGGCGACGGCCAGGGTGCCGACCACGACGGCGGCCCAGGTCCAGGTCAGGTGCGCGACCGCGGCCAGCGGGAGGGCCCAGCCGATGGCGGCCAGGGACAGCAGGGGCGCCGCACCGAGCAGCGGCTCCCGGCGCAGCCCGAGGGCGGCGCCCACGACCAGCCCGGGCACCGTCACCAGGACGGCGGCGAGCAGCAGCGCGGGCCAGACGGCGACCCAGGACATCTCAGCCCTCTCCGCGCAGGTGGGCGACGGCCTCGCCGATGGGGCCGTCGTGCACCAGACGCCCCCGCTCGAGGACGACGCCGCGGTCGCAGACGCGCTGCACCATCTCCAGGTCGTGGGTCACGACGACGAGGGTCTGGCCCATCTCCTTGAGCGCCGCCACCCGGTCCAGGCACTTGCGCTGGAAGGGCTCGTCGCCCACGGCGAGGATCTCGTCGATGAGGAAGATGTCGGGCTCGGAGTGCGCCGCGACGGCGAACGCCAGGCGCAGGAACATGCCCGAGGAGTAGAACTTCACCTCGGTGTCGATGAACTTCTCGATCTCGCTGAACGCCACGATCTGCTCGAAGCGCTCGTCGATGGTGGCTTCCGACATACCGAGGATGGAGCCGTTGAGGTAGACGTTCTCCCTGCCGGTCAGGTCCGGGTGGAAGCCCGCGCCGACCTCGATGAGCCCGGCGATCCGGCCCCGGATCCCGACGCTGCCGCGGTCGGGCAGCATCACGCCGGACAGCAGCTTGAGCAGCGTGGACTTGCCGGACCCGTTGAAGCCGAGGAGCCCGACGGACTCGCCCTGGGCGACCTGCAGGGACAGGTCGTCGAGGGCGAGGAAGGTCTCGGACAGCTCGCCCTTGCGGCCGCGCACGGTCCACATCGCCCACTCCTTGAGGGAGTGGGAGTGGCGCAGCGTGAACCGCTTGTCCACGTGGTCGACGTCGATGACGGTGAGGTGGTCGGCCATCTAGAGCTCCTGGGCGAAGCGGCCCTCGAGCCGCCGGAAGACCATCTGGCCCAGCCCCACGACCAGGCCGGACAGGGCCAGGCCGAGCAGGCTCCACCAGGGCCACTGGGGGGGCATGTCGGCGGTGACCCCGCGGGTGGGGATCCAGAAGGCGTAGTGGATCAGCTCGACCGCGGCGGTGAGCGGGTTGACCTGGTACAGCACCCACAGCCACGTCGGCAGGGCGTCGTGGACCTTCTGCCAGGTGTAGAGCACCGGGGACAGCCAGGTGGCCATCATCACGATGAGGTCGACGAAGTTCTCCGAGTCGCGGAAGAGCACGTTGACGGCGCCGAAGAGCAGTCCCAGGCCCAGGGCGAGCAGCCCGGTGACCAGGACCGAGCCGACCGCGGCCAGCAGGTGCAGCGGGCCGGGCCGCCACCCCACGACGACCGCCCCCACGAGCAGCACCACCAGCTGGGGCACGAAGTGGATGAAGGCCACCCACACGCTCGCCACGGGGAACAGCTCGCGCGGCAGGTAGATCTTCTTGACCAGGTCGGCGTTGCGCACGATCGAGCGGGTGGTGTTGCCGAAGATCTCGTTGAAGAAGTTGATCATCACCACACCGCTGAACATGTAGATCACGTAGTTGTGGATCGCGGCCTCGAGACGCAGGAACTTCCCGAGGGCGAGCCAGAACACGAAGATCTGCACGGCCGGCTTGACGTAGGACCACAGCAGCCCGAGCACGGACCCGCGGTAGCGGACCCGCATCTCCTTGCGGACGAGCAAGGTGAGCAGGAACCGCCAACGCGGTATGTCGAGCAACCCGTTGGAGCGCCCGGGCGCGACCAGCGGCGCGTCCGCGAGCGCGGTGGCGGCCGGGCTCATCGCTCCTGCTGGTCCCCGCCGTGCGTGCCCTCGTCCTCCCCCGGCGCCGCACCGTGGCGGGCGCGGTAGCCGGGATCGGTCCGGTCGACCGACTCCGGGTGGGACCCTTCCGGGTGGACCGCAGGGGCTCCCTCGGGGGTGACCGCCGCAGCGTCCTCGGGCGCGCCCTCCTGGTCGATGCCGAAGGTCTGGGCCCAGGCCTCCATCGACGTCAGCTGGGCGGCGCGGGAACGGTACTGCTCGCGCAGCTGCTTCCACTCGGTGTGCAGGCGGGCGCGCAGCAGGGAGCTCTCGGCCATCAGGGCCTTGAAGGTCTCGGGGTCGCGCTTGTACCACGCCGCCCCGGTCCCGTCGGCCTTGGAGACGAGCGCCGAGTCGTACTGCGACAGGATCCAGAACTTGCTCTGGTAGTGCGGGATCGAGGCCTGCGGGCGCTCCTGCGACTTCGCGCTGGTGGGCAGCAGGTGACGGGCCGCGGTCTTGAGCGCGAAGGGCGCGACGGTGCGGGCGTTGGGCTGTTGGGGCAGACGACCCTTGCGGGCGGGCTTGCTCCGGTCGACCAGCGGGTAGGCGTCCGGGTCCGCGGAGTACCGCGAGTCGTCGAACTCCTTGGCCATGGCGCGCAGCTCGGGCATGGTGCCCTCGATGGACCGGTGCAGGTGGTCCGGGCCGCTGAGGATGTCCTTCATGGCCTTCACGCGCAGCGACTGCGGGTAGTACTGCGAGGAGATGGTGTGCTTCACGTCGTTGAAGAACAGCTCGCGGACCAGGCGGCCGCCGTGGTCGTAGGGCGAGTGGAGCAGACCGACGAGCAGCCGGTTGCGCTCGTGGTAGTAGGCCTGCCAGTCGACGGCGTCGTCCTTGTCGATCCAGGAGACGTGCCACACCGCGGCGCCGGGGAAGGACACCGTCGGGTAGCCCGCCTCGCGGGCGCGCAGGCCGTACTCCGCGTCGTCCCACTTGATGAAGATGGGCAGGGACAGACCGATCTCGCGGATCACCTGGGTGGGGATGAGGCACATCCACCAGCCGTTGTAGTCCACGTCCGCGCGGCGGTGCAGGAAGGCGGTCGCCCTCAGGTTCGACCGAGACAGGTCGTGGCGCTCCTTCAGACCCGGCAGCGAGCCCCACAGGAAGCGCCAGCGGTTGACCTCCTCGCCGAAGGCGTGCAGCACCGAGCGGTTGTGCAGGTCGAACATGTGGCCGCCGACGATCGTGGGCACCCGGCAGTAGCCGGCGAAGTCCAGCGCCCGCAGGATGCCCTCGGGCTCGATGTTGACGTCGTCGTCGAGGACCATGTGGTAGTCGCTGCGGCCGGCCCTGACCGACTCGTACATCCCGCGCGAGAAACCGCCGGAGCCGCCGAGGTTGCCCTGACGGATGAGGCGCAGCTGGTCACCGAGAGCGGCCGCGGCGGCGGGCCAGGTGGGCTCGTCCTGGACGAGCTGGCTGCCCTGGTCCACGACATACACCATGTCGATCCGCCGACGCAGCTCCTCGGCCTCGGACAGCGCCTGGATCGTCTTGGCGCAGTAGTCCGCCCGGTTGAAGGTCGTGATGCCGATGCTCAGCGTGCCGGGGCGCGGCGGGGTGCCCGCCACCTGCCAGTCGGCCTCCTCCAGGACCAGGCCGGACTCGCCGGCGACCAGGTCGAACCAGTACCACCCGCCGTCGCCGAAGGTCTTCAGGTCCAGCTCGAAGGTCGACCGGTCGTCCTGGCCGGACACCGTGCGGGTCGCCACGCGCTGGGCGCGACCCGTGGCGTTGGAGCGGTAGACGAGGACCGAGCCCTCGCCGCTGGTGCGCACGCGCAGCCGCACCTGCTCCACGACGGTCCAGGCCCGCCAGTAGCTCGCCGGGAAGGCGTTGAAGTAGGTCGCGAAGGAGGTGCGCAGCCCTGCGGGCATCCGGACGCTGCGCCGCGACAGGACCTGCTCGCCGCGCAGGGTGTCACCCACGGCGTTGCTGGTGGACACGGCGGTGGCCTCGGCCATGGCGGCCTGCGCCTCGGTCAGGCCGGCCGAGTCCGCGGCGCTGACCGCGGCACGTCCGAAGTCGAGGTAGAGCGGCAGCGTGTCCTCGTCGGAGGCCAGGGGCATGACCACGCGGGCCACGGTCGCCCAGCCGGTCTCCTCGCCCACGACGCCGTGCGTGCCCAGGTCGGTGGTGGTGCTCATGCGTCGACTCCTCCGCTGACGAGCTCCTCGCCCCGCTCGAAGTGTGGGGCGAGCTTGTTGTCGACCATGCTGAGCGCCGCTCCGATGGCCATGTGCATGTCGAAGTACTTGTAGGTGCCCAGACGCCCGCCGAAGAGCACCCCGCGCTGGGCCTTGGCCAGGTCGCGGTAGCGCAGCAGCTGCTCGCGGTCCTCGGGCGTGTTGACCGGGTAGTACGGCTCGTCGTCGCCGGTGGCGAAGCGGGAGTACTCGCGGTGGATGATCGTCTTGTCCTGGGCCATCTGCCGCTCGGGGTGGAAGTGGCGGAACTCCAGGATCCGGGTGAACGGCACGTCCGCGTCGGGGTAGTTCATCACCGGGCAGCCCTGGAAGTCACCCACGTCCAGGCGCTCCTCCTCCAGGTCGATGGTGCGCCAGCCGAGACGCCCCTCCTGGTAGTCGAAGTAGCGGTCGACGGGGCCGGTGTAGACGACCGGCACGTTGCCCGCCACCGCGTCGCGAGAGAGCTCCTGGCTCGCGTCGAAGAAGTCGGTGTCCAGGCGCACCTCGATGTTGTCGTGGTCGGCCATCCGCTCGAGCCAGGCCGCGTAGCCCTGCGCGGGCAGGCCCTCGAAGCGGTCGTTGAAGTAGCGGTTGTCGTACGTGAACCGCACGGGGAGCCGGCTGATGATGTCCGCGGACAGCTTCTCCGGGTCGGTCTGCCACTGCTTGGCGGTGTAGTGCGCGATGAAGGCCTCGTACAGCGGGCGCCCGATCAACGACACGCCCTTCTCCACGAAGTTCTCCGGCGTCTTGTCACCGAGCTCGGCGGCCTGCTCGCGGATCAGCGCGCGCGCCTCGTCCGGGCCGTACGCCGCGCGGAAGAACTGGTTGATCGTGCCGAGGTTGATCGGCATCGGGAAGACCTCGCCGCGGTGACAGGTGTAGACCCGGTGCTGGTAGCCCGTGAACGAGGTGAACCGGTTCACGTACTCCCACACCCGCTCGTTGGAGGTGTGGAACAGGTGGGCGCCGTACTTGTGCACCTCGATCCCGGTGTCCGGGTCGATCTCGCTGTAAGCGTTTCCGCCGACGTGCGAACGACGGTCGAGTATCAGAACCTTCTTGTCGAACCTCTCGGCCACCTGCTGGGCCACGGTCAGGCCGAACAGTCCGGCCCCGACGACGACGAGGTCATGGTTCACGCGGTGCCCCCAATGGTGCGTTCCGGCTGAGTTTCGCCTCACCCTACTTCACGCTCACGCACGCCCATGCGGCGCGGGGAGGCGTGTCCGGCGCGAGGCGATCGCCTGCCCGCGGCGCCTGCGCCGCACCCGTACGGCCACGCCGTAGGGTGTGCGTCGTGAACGAGGACGTGTGGCTGGTCGTGCCGCTGTACAACGAGGCGGCGGTCATCGAGGACGTGGTGTCCCACGCCCGCCGCACCTTCCCCAACGTGGTCTGCGTCGACGACGGGTCCAAGGACGACTCGGCCCGCCGGGCCCTGGCCGCCGGCGCCCGACTGGTCCAGCACCCGATCAACATGGGCCAGGGCGCGGCCCTGCAGACCGGCTTCGAGTTCGCCCTGACCGACCCCGGGATGCGCTACGTCGTGACCTTCGACGCCGACGGCCAGCACCAGGTCGACGACGTCCTGCAGATGCTGGACCGGATCCGCCGCGACGACCTGGACGTGGTCTTCGGCAGCCGGTTCCTGGACGAGCGCACCCGCCCCGGCGTGCTGAAGCGCCTGGTCCTGCGCGCGGCCGTGGCCTACACCAACCTCAGCACCGGCACCCGCCTCACCGACGCCCACAACGGCCTGCGGGTCCTGTCCCGCCCGGTCGTGGAGCACGTCGACCTCACCCAGAACCGCATGGCCCACGCCTCGGAGATCGTCGCGCAGATCGGGGCGATGCGGATCGCCGGTCGTCCGGTGCGGTATGCCGAGGAGCCGGTCCACATCCTCTACACCGACTACTCCCTGGCCAAGGGCCAGTCGCTGTGGAACTCCGTCAACATCCTCGTGGAGCTGATGTTCAAGTGAGGTCGCTGATCCAGCTCGCGCTGATCGCCTCCGTCGTGGCGGTCGTCTTCCGGCTGACCACCGCGCGTGGCGCCCGCACCCAGGCCATCCGCCGGCTCGGGATGATGGCCTTCGGCGCCTTCGCGGTGTGGTCCATCCTGGTGCCGGGCGTCTGGACCCGGGTCGCCCGCTTCGTGGGGGTGGGTCGAGGCACCGACCTGCTCCTGTACTCCCTGGTCGTGGCCTTCCTCGCCTACGTCGTGAGCACCCAGCTGCGGTTCCGCGAGTTCGACGTGCGCCTCACCCGGCTCGCCCGGCGGGTGGCCCTGGACGAGGCCACCCGGCGACACCCGGAGGTGGCGGCCGGGGGCCGGGCCGGGACCCAGGGCCGACACGGCGTCCTGCCCTCCAGCATGCCCGCAGCCACGGCGGCTACGGTGATGCGTCCTCAGGACGACAACGACCCCGATCACGAGGCCCCGACTGCCCATGACGCACGCTGACGACCACGAGCCACGCCGTCCCGGGCGCCCCGCGGAGGACGAGACGGAGGCCTACGTCATCGACACCCGCCGCAGCCGTCGCCGGGTGAGCGCCCCCCGCAACCCGCTGGGCGGGTCGGCCCGCCGGACGGGCGGTCCCCGCCAGGAGCGGCCGGATCGCGAGCCGGACCAGGACGAGCGCGGGGAGGGCTCCCCGACCCACCCCCGCCAGGGCTCCCCGGAGGCTCGGCCCGGCGCCGCCGACCCCGGCAGGACGCGCCTGATGACCTCGGACCCGGCCGATCCCACGGCGCCGGACCGGCCGCGACCGCCCGCCCGCCCCGGCCGACCGGGGGGTCCGGGCCGTCCCGCCGGCGGCCGCCGCCCGGGAGGCCCGTCGGGTCGGGGCGCCTCGGCGGTCCCCCGCCCGCGGCGCCGGCGGCGTCGTCCCCCGGTCCTGGCCCTGGCGGCCCTGGCGCTGCTCGCCTGGCTCGCCTTCCTGGTCGTCACCCCGCTGCACGCCTGGAGCACCGTGTCGAACGTCGACACCACACCCGCGGGTGAGCGGCCCGCCCGGGTCAAGGGGTACAACTACCTGCTCGTGGGCTCGGACTCGCGTCAAGGAATGACGGCCGAGGAGGAGAAGGCCCTGTCCACCGGCGACGCCGAGGGCCAGCGCACCGACTCGATCATCCTGGTGCACGTCTCGGAGACCGGGCAGAGGTCCGCGATGGTGTCCCTCCCCCGCGACTCCTACGTCCCCATCCCCGGGCACCGCAAGAACAAGATCAACGCCGCCTTCGCCCTCGGCGGCCCCAAGCTCCTGGTGGCCACCGTCGAGGGGGTGACCGGCGTCCACGTCGACGGTTACGTGGAGATCGGCTTCGGCGGCTTCGCCAAGGTCGTGGACTCCCTCGGTGGCGTGGACATCGACGTGCCCTTCGCCATGAACGACGAGAAGGCCGGGATCAACCTCAAGAAGGGGCCGCAGACCCTGGACGGTGCGCAGGCCCTGGGCTTCGTCCGGTCCCGCTACACCGACCCCGAGGGCGACCTGGGCCGGGCCAAGCGTCAGCGGCAGTTCCTCGGCGCGATCATGCACAAGGCCGTCAGCCCGGCCACGGTCCTGCTGCCCTGGCGCTACTGGGGCTTCAGCCACGCCGCGGCCGGCGGGGTCAAGGTCGGCGAGGGCACCGGTATCGGCGACCTGACCAAGGTGATGCAGGCGCTGCGCGGGGCCTCCAGCGGCGACACGCTGTCCCTGGTCGTGCCCATCTCCGACCCCGGCTACCACACCGCCGCGGGCGACGCGGTCAAGTGGGACAGCGAGAAGGCCCGGGCCTTCTTCGGCGCGATCAAGAACGACGAGGCCGTGCGCTGACCCCACCCGGTCCGGGCGACGCCGGAGCCGCACCACCCCTCGGGGCAGGTGCGGCTCCGGCGCGTCGGCAGGAGGTACGCCGGGAGCCCGGTCCTCAGCGGTCACCGCGCTGCGCGAGCACCGCACGGTAGGCGACCCGTCGGATGCCCTCCGGGATGATCCGGTAGACCCCGCGCACCAGCACGTTGCGGGCGCACTGCGCGGGCGTGGTGAAGCCCATCCGCAGGAAGCGTCGCTGCAGCGCCAGCTCGGTGCGCAGCATCGACCACCCGCCCCGGCGGGCGTACGCCCCCTCCCCCACGCGGTAGCACAGCAGGGGCTCGGCGACGTTGGCCACCCGCGCCCCGCCCTGGATCATCCGGGCGAAGAGCAGGTAGTCCTCCATCTGCTTGAAGTCGGAGTAGCCGCCGGCCGCCTCGACCGCGCTCCGGCGGTAGACGACCGTGGGGTGGTTGAAGGGCTGCGCCATCCGCGAGGACGCGACGATCTTCTCCTCGGACAGCGGCGGCACCCGGGCGCCGACCACGTCGTCGCGCCCGGTGCCGATCTCCAACATCCCCGAGCCCACGCAGTCCACGCCGCCCTCGACGATCGGCACCTGCACCGCGAAGCGGGTGGGCAGGGAGATGTCGTCGGCGTCCATCCGGGCCACGACGTCGTGCGCGCAGCGCGCCATACCCTCGGTGAGCGCGACGCCGAGCCCGCGGTTGACGGGCAGCCGCACCAGGTCGACCTGGACGACCGACCGGGCGACGAGCTCGTCGACGGCCCGCTCCAGCGGCGGCGGCACCGGGCCGTCCTGCACCAGCACCACCTGGGACGGACGGCGGGTCTGCTCCACCGTCACCGAGTCGAAGGCCTCGGCGAGGTGCCTCGGGTCGTCGGCGCGGTAGACGCACATCAGCACGCTGAAGCCTTCGGCCTCGGGCTGGTTCACTGCTGGTCCCCCTCCTGCGCCGGGGCTGCCGGAGCCACCGCCGCGGACAACAGCTCCTCGGTCGGGCGCGGTCCGCGCCGCACCCCGTCCCGCAGCCCCCGGCCCAGGCCGTCCAGCAGCACCCGCCGGTCCGTGGACCGGGCGAGCGTGCGCCCCCAGCGCACCAGGGAGGACCCGCCGTACACCGCCTTCTCCCACGGCGTCAGCGAGCGCGACCGGGTCCACATCCAGACCTTGTTGCGCACTTCCCAGTAGAACCTCGCCCCCGGGTCGGCGTCGGTGGCACCGAAGGTCCTGGTCTTGTGGACGACGACCGAGGCGGGGCAGGCGATGCCGTGGCCGCCGCGGATCAGGCGCGTGGAGTACTCGAAGTCGTCGTTCCACAAGAAGTAGTCCGCCACCGGCAGCCCGCGCTCGCGCACGACCGCGGCGTCGCACAGCAGCGAGACGAAGCTCGCGGACCGCACCGGCAGGCAGCTGATCTCGGCGGCGGCGGCCGACTCGGCGGGGCTCGCGAAGGGTGACCGGCGGGGGGTGTTCATCGGGTGGTCGCGCCCGTCGGTCCACACCACCCGGCTCGCGACGACCGCGGGGGTGCCCAGCGGGTGCTCCTCGCGGGCGCGGACGAGCTCGGCGAGCGCCGTGGGCGTGGGGACGGTGTCGTCGTCCATCACCCACAGCGCGTCGCAGCCGAGCTCCAGGCCACGGCGCAGGCCGAGGGCGAAGCCGCCGGCCCCACCCGCGTTGTGCCGGGCCGTGACGACGTCCAGCGTCGGGTCGCCCGCGGCCCGGGCGGCCAGCAGCTCAGCGGTGCCGTCGTCGGAGGCGTTGTCCACCACCACGACCCGCGCCGGCGGGTGGCCCTGGGCGGCCAGCGCGTCGAGGGTCTCGGTGAGCAGCGCCTTGCGGTTCCAGGTGACGACGACCGCGACCACGCGCGTCGAGAGGGCCACGGCTCAGCCCTGCAGGATCTGCCGGGCCATGACCAGGCGCTGGATCTGATTGGTGCCCTCGTAGATCTGGGTGATCTTGGCGTCGCGCATCATCCGCTCCACGGGGAAGTCCTTGGTGTAGCCGGCCCCGCCGAGGGCCTGGACCGCGTCGGTGGTGACCTTCATGGCCACGTCGCCGGCGAAGCACTTGGCGGCCGCGCCGAAGAACGGCAGGTCGGCGTCCCCGCGCTCCGAGCGCGCCGCCGCGACGTACACCAGCTGCCGAGCCGCCTCGAGCTCCATCGCCATGTCCGCCAGCATGAACTGCAGACCTTGGAACTCCCCGACGGCCGTGCCGAACTGCCGACGCTCCTTGACGTAGGCCAGGGCGCAGTCGAGGGCGCCCTGGGCGATGCCGACCGCCTGGGCGCCGATGGTGATCCGGGTGTGGTCCAGGGTGCGCAGGGCGATCTTGAGGCCGTCGCCGACGGCGCCGACGCGGCGGTCGTCGCCGATCCGCACGTGCTCCAGGTGCAGCTCGCGGGTGGGCGATCCCTTGATGCCGAGCTTGCGCTCCGGCTCGGAGAAGCCGAGGCCCTCGTCGCCCTTCTCGACCACGAAGGCCGTGACGTTCGCGCCGCGGCGCCCGTCGGGATCGGTCACCGCCAGGACCGTGTAGTACTGCGAGACCCCGGCGTTGGTGATCCACGCCTTGGTGCCGTGCAGGACCCAGTCGTCGCCGTCGCGGCGGGCCCGGGTGCGCATCCCGGCGGTGTCGGAGCCGGCCTCCCGCTCGGACAGTCCGTAGGAGAACATGGCCTCCCCGCGGGCGAGCGGCGGCAGGTAGCGCCGCTTGACCTCCTCGGACCCGGCGAGGACCAGCGGCATCGAGCCGAGCTTGTTGACCGCAGGGATCAGCGAGGAGGAGGCGCAGCCCCGGGCGACCTCCTCGATGACGATGCAGGTGCCGAGGGCGTCCAGCCCCACCCCTTCGTACTCCTGCGCCACGTGCGGCGCGTGCAGGTCGACCTGGCACAGCGCGTCGTAGGCGACCTGCGGGAAGGCACCCTCCTGGTCGACCTGGGCCGCGGCCGGGGCGATCTTCTCGGTGACCACCTGGCGCAGCATCGCACGGAGCTCCTCGTGCTCCTCGGTGGTCCGGAACAGGTCTGCGGGGATCTTGGCTGGCACGCTCGGAGCCTACCGGTGCCCTCCCGGCCCGCCGACCGTCCGGCCTCGTGTCGCGGGCGGGTGACGCGCGCGACGAGCAGGTATGACGGGCAGCGATCCTCGGTATGTCTTCGCCGTACCGGGTCCGTCCGACCCGGTCCCGCACGAGACGCAGGAGGCCCCCATGACCGATCCGACCCGCCCGGACGACCCGACCGCCACCGACACGGGTGCGGTGTTCGACCAGGAGCAGCCCGCGGCACCGGGCCTGGAGCCGGCCGGGACGGTGACCGAGGACGCCGGGGCGCCGGCCCGTGGCTCCGGCGAGGCCGACGACGACCAGGCCCCCGTCGACCAGGACGACCCCGAGCTGAGCGGTGCCGACCTGCGTGAGGACCCGGCGAGCGGGCAGGGTCCCACCATCGAGCCCGGCGCGTGAGCTCCGCGGGTGACCGGCCGGCGCTGAGCCGGCTGGTGGGCGATGCACCGGCGTTCGCCCGCGAGGTGTGGGGCCGTCGCCCCTTCCTGCGCACCCACGTGGAGAGCGGCGAGGACTTCGCCGACGTCTTCGGCCCGGACACGGTGGACGAGCTCGTGGCCCGGCGTGGCCTGCGGGCGCCCTTCCTGCGACTGGCCAAGGACGGGTCGCCGCTGTCCGACACGCTGTTCACGACCGCCGGTGGGGTCGGGGCCAGCGTCGCCGACCAGGTGTCCGACGACCTGCTCCACGAGGAGTTCGCGAACGGCGCGACCATCGTCGCCCAGGGGCTGCACCGCACCTGGCCGCCGCTGCTGCACCTGGCCCAGCAGCTCGCCGTGGACCTCGGGCACCCGGTGCAGGTCAACGCCTACGTCACCCCGCCGCAGAGCCAGGGTTTCGCCGACCACTACGACGTCCACGACGTGTTCGTGCTGCAGACCTCGGGCCGCAAGCGGTGGGTCCTGCACGAGCCGGTGCTGGAGGCGCCGCTGCAGCACCACCCCTGGGCGGCCCGGCGCGGCGCGGTCGAGGACATGGCGCGGCGCGACCCCACGCTGGACGTGACCCTGGAGCCGGGCGACGTGCTCTACCTGCCGCGCGGCACGGTCCACGCCGCCTCGACCTTCGGCGAGATCTCCTCCCACGTCACCATCGGGGTCCACACCTGGACGCCGTATGCCGCTGCCGAGGTGATGGCCGAGCTCGCCCTGGAGCGCGCCGCGGCCGACGTGGCGGTGCGGCGCTCGCTGCCGGTCGGGGTGGACATCACCTCGGACACCTCGGGATTCGACGACGCCCGGGCCGCACTCGTCCGCGCGGTCGAGGAGCTCGACGACGCCGCGGTCAGCCGGGCGCTCGCCCGCCGGGACGAGTGCAGCCGCCGGCTGGCGCCGCTCTCGCCGATCGCGCAGGTGCAGGCCGCCCTGGACCTGGACGGGGCGAGCCGGGTCCGGCTGCGGCCGCACCTGGCCGTGACCGTCGAGCCGGTCCCGGCTGACGACGCGCAGCTGATGCTGACCAGTCGCCGCGGGACCCAGCGGGTGCCCGCGGACCGTGGTGAGGCCGTGGCCGCCCTGGTCTCCGGCGAGCCGGTGACCGCGGACGAGCTGGGCCTGGAGACGACGCGGGCGCTGCTGCGCGCCGGGGTGGTGCTGGGCGGCTGACCCGCACGGCCGGCGCAGCCGGCTCCCGCCGGAGAGCGGCCCCGACCAGGCATCCTGGGCGGGGCCGCTCAGTCGTGGGCGGGCCCTGCCCGGCAGGAGCCGGGGGCTCGTCGGCGGGGTGTCCGAGACGGCCGCCCCGCGACGGTGGATCGACATCGGTGCGCGAGGTGGGCCCCTTCCGACCCCACTGATGATTGCTTGCAGTAGTTTTATATCTACACAAAGTGACTACTGGCAGGAGTCCCGCTATGCCCGCACACCCCACGCCCCGCCCGGGTCGGGTGCTTCCCCTCGTGACCGGCGCCGCTGCCGTCACGCTGGGTCTCACCGCCGCCGGCGTCCCCGCCCAGGCTGCAGGCACGGGCCCGGACCGGCTCACCATCGCCACCGCCGACCTCACGACGCCGCGCACCGCGCGCCCCGCGGCCGGCGCCCGCGCCACGCTCGACGCCCGCACCCGCGACACCGCACCGCGGGTGGCCGGCGCCGCCCGACGCGCCGCCACCACCGCCAAGGGCCGGCTGAGCATCGCGGGCACCACCCAGGCCGTCCCGGCCGGCTGCGCCCCGCTCGGGCTGCAGGCCGACCAGCTGCGCGACCGCACCTGGATCCTCTGGAGCACCACCGACGCGTCGGGTGCCCCCGTGGTGTCGGGCACCGCCACGGTCTCCCGGCTGCGCGAGGGCTCGACGACCTGGCAGACGGTCGGCACCGTGCCCGCGACCGCCGGTGCCGTCCTCGACGGCAGCCAGTCGCCCGCGGGCCCCGCGTCGTACCGGATCACCACCACCGTCAACGGCGCCACCCTCACCTGCGAGATGGCCGACGCCGCCGGCGAGCCCGTCGGCGGGCTGAGCATGTTCCCCGACGCCGGCCCCGGCATCCCGGACTTCGCGGCCGCCACCACCGCCACGGCGAGCCTGCAGCTGCAGAACGACAGCTCCCTCGCGATGCCGCTGGAGCCCTCCTCGAGCCTGCCCGACACCGTCACCCCGGCCTTCAGCGCCGACGGGCAGTGGCTCGCCTACAGCCGCTGGACCGACGGCTCGCGCACCGGCGCCGACCTGGTCCTGCAGCGCGCCGACGGACGCGGCACCCCCAGCATCCTGCGCGGGGCGGCCGCCGACACCACCGCCCCGGTCAACCTGGAGCCGAGCTTCTCCCCCGACGGCCGCTGGCTGTCGTGGGTGCGCTACGCCCCGGACACCGCAGGGCGCTACGTCCCCCGCGACATCCAGATCCGCGACAACGCCACCGGCGCCGTCCGCACCCTGTCCAAGGCGTACGGCGCAGCGACCTGGGACCGCGACAGCGCCCACCTCGTGGCCGCCGACGTGCTCACCCCCACGGGCGGCCTGGTCCGGATCGACGTGACCTCCGGTGCGGTCACGGCCCTGTCGGGCACCGCCGGGGGCTACGACCCCACCGTCACCCGGACCGGTCAGGTCGTCTTCGCCTTCGACACCGGCACCGCGCGCGGCCTGCGGACCCGCAGCAGCACCGCCACCACGGGCACGGTCGCCACCCGCTACTCCGCGGGCGCCGGCGCCTCCCTGAGCAACCCCCGTGCGACCCGGGACGGCTCGGCCGTCTACTTCCGGATGGACCTGGACCCCGACGCCAGCCCCGCCTCGGGCGACGAGACCACGGGCGTCTACCGGCTCGTCGGCAGCAGCGCCACCCCCGAGATCACCGCGGTGGGGGCCACCGCCACGGACCAGTCCTCGGTCGCCGTCAGCTTCGACCTGCGGATGGCGTCCGGCAAGGGCACCTCCGACCTCGACGGCGACGGCGCGAACGACCTGGTCGGCAAGGACGCGTCGGGCAACCTGTGGCTCTATCCCAACACCCGCGTGGACGGCGCCCCGTTGCGCACCCGCACCCAGATCGGGGTCGGGTGGAACGTCTTCGACCTCGTCCTGACCCCCGGAGACCTCACCGACGACGGGATCGGCGACATCCTCGGCCGGGACGCCTACGGCAACCTCTTCCTCTACCCGGGCAGCGGCGTCGGCACCGTGCGGGGCAAGGTCCAGGTCGGCAAGGGCTGGACCGGCTACACCATCGTCTCGGTCGGCGACTGGGACCGGGACACCCATGCCGACCTCGTGGCACGCGACTCCGCCGGCGCCCTGTGGCTCTACCGCGGCTCCGGACGCACCCACGTCTCCAACGTGCTCTTCGGCAGCCGGGTCCAGATCGGCGCCGGCTGGTCCGGGCTCGACGCGATCGTGGGCGTCGGGGACGCGAACTACGACGGCAAGGCCGACCTGCTGGGTCGGGTGGCGAGCACCGGGCGGCTGGTGAGCTACTTCGGGCCCGGCGACGCGTCCCGCAACTACGGCGCGTCCACCACCACCAACCCCACGTCCTCCTTCGCGTCCTACTCCCAGATCGTCGGCGCGGAGCGCTACTCCGGCTACGGCACCAGCATGATGATGGTCGACGGGGCGGGGAACATGCAGGACGTGCTGTTCACCGGGGACGGACAGCTGGCCTACCCCTACAGCACGCAGCAGATCGCGACGGGCGGGTCGGCCTTCCGCTGGGCGCCCTGACCTGCCGCCCCCGAGCGCGGGCGCAGCGGGGGCGGCACCCGACCCGGACGCGGCGGGGGCGGTGCACCGAGGCAGGGTGCACCGCCCCCGCAGTCCCGCGGTTACGCTCTCAGGCGCGCCGGGAGCGCAGCTTCTCGCCCTTGGCGTGCGCCTGGTCGCGCAGGTCGGCCTGGAAGGTCGCCATCGCCGCGCGCACCCGCCGGGCCTCGTCGTCGGTGCCCGCGCCGATGATCCGCGCCGCCAGGAGCCCGGCGTTGCGGGCGCCGCCGATGGACACGGTGGCGACCGGCACCCCCGCCGGCATCTGGACGATGGAGAGCAGCGAGTCCATCCCGTCCAGGTGCTTCAGCGGCACCGGGACCCCGATCACGGGCAGCGGCGTCACCGCAGCCAGCATCCCCGGCAGGTGGGCGGCGCCCCCCGCGCCCGCGACGATCACCTGCAGGCCCCGCTCGGCCGCGGTCTCGCCATACCGGATCATCTCGGTGGGCATCCGGTGGGCCGACACGACGTCGGCCTCGTAGCCGATGCCCAGCTCGTCGAGCGCCTGCGCCGCGAGCTCCATCGTCGGCCAGTCCGAGTCCGAGCCCATCACGAGCCCGACCACGGGGCGCGGAGATTCGGTCATTCGGTCACCACTCCTTGCAGGTAGTCGCAGGCATGCCGCGCGCGCTCGCGCAGGTCGTCCAGGTCGTCGCCGGACACGTCGACGTGGCCGATCTTGCGACCCGGTCGCACGTCCTTGCCGTACAGGTGGAACTTCATGTCGGGGTCGCGCGCCATCAGGTGCAGGTAGGTCGGGTAGAGCTCGGGATGGTCGCCGCCGAGCACGTTGCCCATCACCGTCCAGCGCGCCCGGGGCCGGGTCGAGCCGAGCGGCAGGTCCAGCACCGCGCGCAGGTGCTGCTCGAACTGGCTGGTGACCGAGCCGTCGATGGTCCAGTGACCGGAGTTGTGGGGGCGCATGGCCAGCTCGTTGACGACGTATGCCGGTCGCTGCGCTCCGTCCGCCCCGGCCTCGCGGGTCTCGAACAGCTCGACCGCCATCACCCCGGTCACGTCGAGCTCGCCCGCGATCCGCAGCGCCGACTCCGCGACGAGCGAGGACAGCGTGTCGTCCAGGTCGGGTGCGGGCGCGAGGACCTCGGTGCAGATGCCGTCGACCTGCACCGTCTCCACGACGGGCCACACCGCCGCCTGCCCGGAGCGGGAGCGGGCGACGAGCACCGCGAGCTCGCGGGTGAAGTCGACGGCCTGCTCGGCGAGGAGCCCGTCGGACAGGCCACCCTCGCCGGCGGCGACCTGCTCGGCGGCCGCGTCCAGCCAGTCCTGGGCCTCGTCGGCGGACGCGACCAGCCGGACACCCTTGCCGTCGTAGCCGCCTCGCGGGGTCTTGAGCACCAGCGGCCACCCCGCCTCGGCGCCGAAGGCCTCGAGCTCCTCACGGTTCCGCACCTGCGCCCACCGTGGGCAGGGGATCCCGAGGTCGGTCAGCCGACGCCGCATCACGAGCTTGTCCTGGGCGTGGACGAGGGCCTCCGGCCGCGGCTCGACGGTCACCCCGGCCGCCTGCACGGCCCGGATCACCTCGGTGGGCACGTGCTCGTGGTCGAAGGTCACCACGTCGCACCGCCGCGCGAAGGCCACGACGTCGTCCACGCTCGTGTGGTCGCCCACCGGAGAGCTCGGCACGACCAGGGCCGCCGCGGCGGTGTCGGACTCGGCGAGGACGGACAAGGTGACGGCCAGGCCGACGGCGGGCGGCGCCGACATCCGGGCGAGCTGGCCGCCGCCGATGATCCCGACGACGGGGAAGCCACCGGGGGCGCGAGGAGGAGCGGAGGTCACGGCCCACAGACTACGGGCTGTGGCCGAGCGACCCCGCGATCACCCCGAGATCCAGCCTGCTGTCGCCCGATTCGGCATCTACCCCGCGGTAAGGCTAGGGTCCGGGCCTCATGGGAGCCAGACGGCAGGGGCGGGGCCAGGGGGCACCCGGCCGGCGTGGCCGGCGGGTTCTCGCCCGCCGCTCCTGCGGGGTCGAGGTGTGGCTGCCCGAGCCGGACCAGAGCCGTCCGGGCGCGGTCTCCCGCCCACCTCGAGCCCCGCGTCCCGCCCAGGCCCCGCGTCCCGCGCAGGCCCTGCGGCCGGCACCCTCCTCCCGCACGGCGCCGGACCCGCTCCCGGTGCCGTCCCCCCGCCCCAGGGCTCCTGCACGTCCGCAGCCGTCCCCACGGCTGGCACCACCGCCCTCGGACCGCCGTCGACCGGACCCGCCGCGCCGCGCGGAGCCGGGGCGGGTGTGGCCCCCCGAGGCCGCCGAACCACCCCGGCGGCGCCGCCGCCGGCGCCGCCGGGCCCCTCGCCCCTCCCGGGGCCGTCGGCCGGAGATCCAGGGGCTGCGCGCCCTGTGCATCGCCCAGGTGCTCTGCTACCACGCGTGGGGTGTCGGGTCTCCCGTCGGCGTCGACGTCTTCATCACCATCTCGGCCTATCTCATGACCGGTGCCTTCCTGCGCCGCGCGGAGGGGGGCCGGACCCCCTCCGTGGTGGAGCGCTGGGTGCTGACGTTCAAGCGGCTCCTGCCCCCGCTGGTGGTCACGGTGATCGCCGCCGTCCTGGCCGCGCTCGCCCTGCAGCCGCAGAACCGCTGGCACGGCGTCCTGTGGGACGGGCTGGCGTCGGTGACCTACTGGCAGAACTGGCGCCTGGCCGCCCTCGCCGCGGACTACTTCGCCGAGGACCACAGCGCGGCGTCCCCGCTGCAGCACCTGTGGTCGATGTCCATGCAGGGGCAGGTGTTCCTGCTCTGGCCGGTGCTGATGGCGGGCTGCCTGCTGCTGGCCCGGCGCGCGGGCCGCGGGGTGCGCTCCGTGGTGGCCCTCGCCTTCGCCCTGGTCGCCGCGGGCTCGCTGGCCTGGCTGCTGCTCGCGGCCCCCGCCGGGGGCGCGGTGTACTTCGACACGCGCGCCCGGCTGTGGGAGTTCGCCCTCGGCTCCGCCGTCGCCGCGGTCGCCCCGTGGGTGCGGCTCCCCCCGGCCGCGGCCCGGCTGACCGCAGCAGCAGGGCTGGCCGTCCTCCTGCTGTTCTTCGGCGTGCACCTGGGCAGCTACCCGGGCCCGGCGGCGCTGGGCCCGATGCTCGCGGTGAGCGCCATCCTGGTGACCGGCCAGGGCGAGGGCCGGGGCCGGGTCACCGAGCTGCTGTCGGCGCGCCCGCTGATGTGGGTGGGCGACATCTCCTACGCGCTCTACCTCGTCCACTGGCCGGTCTTCGTGAGCTACCTCGTCGCCACGGACCGCCAGCGGCTCGGGCTCGGGAGCGGGATGCTGCTCACGGTCCTCTCGCTCGGTCTGGCCCAGCTGCTCACCGTGCTGGTGGACCGACCGGCCCAGGCCTTCCCCCGGCGTGGGCCCTCCCTGCGGCTGCAGGCCGCGCTGGTGGCGGGCAGCCTGGCCGTCGGTCTGCTCCCGCTGCTCGGGGGGCAGGCGCTGCTCGAGCGCACCCACGCCCAGCAGGTCCGGTCCGCCGCGGCGGAGGCGGGCTCGGCCGCGCACCCGGGGGCCCGGGCCCTCGTGCCCGGCGCCCCGGTCCCGACCTTCGACGGACCGCCGATCCCCGGCCCGCTGGCCCTGTCCCAGGAATGGGTCCCCGGCTTCCCGGAGCCCTGCTCGGCCCGGCAGACGGCCCGGCTCGCCGGCCTCAGGACCGGCTGCGGCACCCTGGCCGCGACCCGTCCGGGGGCCCGCACGGTGCTCGTCGTCGGCGACTCGCACACCGAGCAGACGACCGTGCCGCTGGTGACCGAGCTGGCCCGACGGCACGGGTGGCAGGCGACGTCCTACCTCACCGGGGGGTGCGCCTTCGGGCAGGTGCGCCACTACGCCGGTCCCTGCGCCCGGCGCAACCAGGCAGTCCTCGACCTCATTGCCCAGGACCGCCCCGACGTGGTCTTCCTGCACACGACCTATGCCGTGGCCGACTCCCCCGCGGAGGAGCTGCGCCCCGGGGTGGAGCCGCTGGTGCGCGACCTCACCGCCCGGGGGATCACCGTGGTCGGCCTGCGGGACAACATCCGGTCCACCAGGCACCTGTACGAGTGCTCCTCCTCCCGCCCGGACCGGGGGGCCACCGGGGGATGCGTCCTGGACCGGACCCGCCACCTGGCTGCCACCGACCCGGGCCGGGCGCTGGAGCGGATCCGCGGCTACCACCACCTGGACCCGACCGACCTGTACTGCACCGGCACCCGCTGCCCGACCGTCATCGGCAACGTCTTCGTCTACCTCGACGCGCACCACCTCACGGCGACGTACTCCCGCACGATGGCCCCCCTGCTCGCCGATCGGGTCGACCGGCTCCTGCAGCTGCGGTGACGACCGTTCACCGCACGGTCATCCCTGCTCCCACCCCCTGTCGGCCCCAGGACAGGTCGGGTACGGTGCGACCGTGACTACCCCCCTCGTCCCCCGGTTGCAGCGTCTCGTCGAGGTGCTCTGGCGCGAGGTCGCGAAGTTCGGCGCCGTCGGGCTCGTCGCCTTCGTGGTCGACGTCGGCATCTCCAACGCCCTGTGGGGCACCGACGGCAGTCCCGGCCCGATGCACGACAGCGCCACCAAGGCCAAGTGCATCGCCGTGGCCGTGGCGACGGTCGTGGCCTACCTCGGCAACCGCTTCTGGACCTATCGGCACCGGCGCCGGCCGGCCATGGCGCACGAGTTCGCCATGTTCCTGTTCTTCAACGTCGTCGGCATGGCGATCGCTGCCGCCTGCCTGCTGGTCAACGACTACCTGCTGGGACGCACCGACGCCCTGTCCCGCAACATCGCCGGCAACGGGGTCGGCCTGGTGCTGGGCACCCTGTTCCGGTTCTGGGCCTACCGCACCTTCGTCTTCCGCGAGGAGCGCCCGGGCGACCCGCAACCGCTCCCGACCGAGGTCGCGCAGGCCCGGAGCGCGGAGCCCAGCGAGCCGTCCACCACCGTCGCCTGACGGGGCGGCTCCCGGCCCTGACGGGTCGGCGCCCGACGGCCGGTGGCGCCGGACGCCGACCGGGGCCGGTCAGACCCCCGGCCAGCGCGGGGTGCGCTTCTCGGCGAAGGCCCGCACGCCCTCGGCGCGGTCGCCGCTGAAGGCCGTCGCCCGCCAGCAGCCGTCCTCGATCTCCAGCCCGGCCACGAGGTCGACGTCGGTGCCCAGGCGCATGGCCTTCTTGGCGTTGCGGACGCCCACCGGCGAGTGCTGCGCGACGACCTCGGCGATCTCCAGCGCCCGGTCCCGTGCGGTGCCCGCCTCGACGACCTCGTCCACCGCCCCGAGCGCCACGGCCTCATCGGCCGTCATCCGGGCGGCGGTGAAGATCATCCGGGCCGCGCGGGACCAGCCGACGCGGCGGGTCAGCAGCTGGGTGCCACCGCCGCCGGGGATGACGCCGACGGACACCTCGGGCAGCCCCACGGTGGCGCCGGACCCGCAGACGATCAGGTCGCAGGACAGCGCGATCTCGAAGCCGCCGCCCAGCGCGAACCCGTCGACCGCCGCGACGGCGGGCACCGGCAGCGCCAGCACCCCGCCGTACGCACCACGGGCGACGGGCCGTTGCGCCATCAGGTCGGCGTCCGTGAAGCCGTTGCGCTCCTTGAGGTCCGCGCCCACGCAGAAGGCCTTGGGGTGGGTCGAGGTCACCACGACCGCGCGTACCTCACCGGTGAGCGCGAGGTCGGCGAGCGCCCGCGTGGCGGCGCCCAGGTCGCGGGCCAGGGCCGTGGAGACGGCGTTCATGGCCTCGGGCCGGTCGAGGGCGAGCTCGGCGACGTGCCCCTCCTGCCCGTGGCGGGTGATGGTGACGTTGTCGAAGGTCGGCGTGCTCATCGGCGAGGCTCCTGTCGGGCGCGGGTGATGGGGTCGGAGGCGATGGTGCGACGGGTCAGGGGTGCCGCGGCAGCGGATGCGGTATGGCGGGCCGCAGGGCGTCCATGGTCGAGGCCGGCACCGCCCGCTGCAGCAGGGAGGGGGTCACCACCCCGACGCCGCGCAGGGTGCGGGTGCGCTGGCGGGCGGTGCGCAGCTCGGGCACGCCCGTGAGCAGGCTCGCGAGCCGGTCGTCGACGAGGACCTTGCCGGAGGGCGCGACGGCGGTCAGCCGGGCGGCGCGGTTGACGGTGTCGCCGAAGACGTCGCCGAGGCGGGACACGAGCTTGCCGTGGGCGAGACCGACGCGCACGGGTGGCAGCAGCTCGTCGTGGCGGATCTCGTCGACCAGGTCGAGAGCGAGCCGGGCCCCGTCGACGGGGTCCTTGGTGACGAAGAGCACCTCGTCGCCGACGGTCTTGATGACCCGGCCCCGGTGGGTGGTGATGACGTCGGAGCACAGGGCCTCGAAGCGCTGCACGACCTGGGCGAGCTCCCGCTCGGACAGGCGTCGCACGAGCGAGGTGAAGGACACCAGGTCGGCGAATCCCACGCAGCGGCGCAGGCCCTGGGTGCTGACGGTGGGGTCGGCGTCGGCGACCATGCGGGCCGTGGCGGCGGCCAGGTGCCGCCGCCAGGCATAGACGAGGAGCGGCTCGAGGACATCGGCGAGCTCGGCCACCTTCTCCGCCGTGGCGATGGCGGTGGCCTCGTCGGGCTCGGCGCGGGTGGAGTCGTGGCCCTCGTCGGCCACGGCCGCGCGGTGCAGCTCGACGTCACCCTGGGCCCACGGCGAGAGGGACTCGGCGAGGACCGAGCACTGCCAGACCGAGAGTCGGTCCGCGGTGCGGGCGAAGGCGCGGGTCAGCCCCAGCGCGGTGTCCTCGTCGATCTGACCGCTGCGCACCAGCGCGGTCATCTGGTCGATGGCCTCCAGGTCGTAGCGGGAGAACACGGTGTCGCCCTGCGGGCTGACGGGGAAGCCCAGGGCCTTCCAGAACTTCTCGGCGGTGCGCACCGAGACGCCGACGGTGCGGGAGACGTCGCGGCGGTCGCGGTCGAGGGGGCCGCCCAGGATCGCGGTCTGGACGGTCTCCAGGCGCGGGTCGAGCCTGGCCTGGGCCTGCGAGAGGGACCGGGGCCGGCCCGTGGCCTCACCCATGGCTGCCTCCTCCCGGCCGCGCCCGCGTCGGCGCGCCGGGTCCATCTTGCCTCAGTCCGCGAGGCGGGCGTGCACGACGTCGCCGGCCGCGTGGGCGGTCTCGCCGGCGTCGGTGCGCACGACGAGCCGGCCGGCGGCGTCGACGCGCAGGGCCCGCCCCTGACGCAGCGACCCGTCCGGCAGGCTGATCGCCACGTCCCGGTCGATCGTGGCGCAGGCGTCGGCGTACTCCCGGACGAGCGCGGGCAGCCGGGCGGGGAGCGCCCACTGGGCATGGCGTCGGCCCAGGGCGGTGAGCACGGCGACGACCACGTCCTCGCGACCGACGTCCAGGCCGCACAGGGCCAGCGAGGTCGCGCGCTCCACCGGCAGGTCGGCCCGCCCCTGGTGCACGTTGATCCCGAGGCCGAGCACCGCCAGCCCCGCCGCGGGCACGAGCTCGCACAGCACGCCGCAGACCTTGCGCTCGTCGTCGGTGGTGACCAGGACGTCGTTGGGCCACTTCAGGACCGCGCCCGACAGGCCCAGCGAGACGAGCGCGTCGCGGACGGCGAGGCCGGTGAGCAGCGGCAGCCACCCGAGGTCGGCGGCCCGTCCGACCGGGGCCGGCACGCAGGCCGACAGGGTCACCGCCATACCGGCAGGCGTCTGCCAGGAGCGGGTCAGTCGGCCCCGGCCGGCCTGCTGGTGGTCCGCGGTCACGACCTGCCACGGGCGGGGGTGACGGACGAGCTCGGCGTTGGTGCTGTCCACCCGGTCCAGCACGGTCACCCCCTGCCAGGGGGACGAACCCCCCTCCGGACCAGCGGACATGGCGTCGGTCACACGTGCGGTCAGGGCGTCTGCTCGGAGGGCGGAGGTCACGACCCCAAGGCTATGGTGACTGCCATGGCTGACGCTTCCTCCACCCCTCCGGCCGAGTTCGACCTGGCGACCACCGCGGGTCGGCTGGCCGACCTGCACCACCGCGACGACCAGGTGCGGCGCGGTGCCTCCGACAAGGCCGTCGAGAAGCAGCACGCCCGCGGCAAGCAGACCGCCCGGGAGCGGGTCGAGGCCTTCCTGGACGAGGGCACCTTCGTCGAGCTGGACCAGTACGCCCGTCATCGCTCGACGGCCTTCGGCCAGGACAAGGTCCGCCCCTACGGCGACGGCGTGATCACCGGCTACGGCACGGTGGACGGTCGCCAGGTGTGCGTCTTCGCCCAGGACTTCACGGTCTTCGGCGGGTCGCTCGGCGAGGTCTTCGGCGAGAAGATCGTCAAGGTCATGGACTTCGCCATGAAGATCGGCTGCCCGGTCGTCGGCCTCAACGACTCCGGCGGCGCGCGCATCCAGGAGGGTGTCGCCTCCCTGGGGATGTATGGCGAGATCTTCCGTCGCAACGTCCTGGGCTCCGGCGTCATCCCGCAGATCTCGCTGATCATGGGCCCCTGCGCGGGCGGCGCGGTCTACTCCCCCGCCATCACCGACTTCACGGTCATGGTGGACCAGACGTCGCACATGTTCATCACCGGCCCGGACGTCATCAAGACGGTCACCGGCGAGACGGTGGGCATGGAGGAGCTCGGGGGCGCCACGGCGCACAACGCCAGGTCCGGCTGCGCGCACTACCTGGGCTCCGACGAGCAGGACGCGATGGACTACGTCAAGGAGCTGCTCAGCTATCTGCCCAGCAACAACCACGAGGACCCCCCGGTCTTCGACCACGAGGTCGACCTGGAGCCCACCGAGCTGGACGTGGCCCTGGACACGATCATCCCGGACTCGCCCAACACGCCCTACGACATGCACGAGGTCTTCACGGCGATCCTGGACGACCAGGAGTTCCTCGAGGTCCAGTCCCTGTTCGCCCCCAACATCATCACCGGCTTCGGCCGGGTCGAGGGCCACAGCGTGGGTGTGGTGGCCAACCAGCCGATGCAGTTCGCCGGCTGCCTGGACATCGACGCGTCCGAGAAGGCCGCCCGCTTCGTGCGCACCTGCGACGCGTTCAACGTGCCGGTGCTGACCTTCGTGGACGTGCCCGGCTTCCTGCCCGGCACCGACCAGGAGTGGAACGGCATCATCCGCCGCGGCGCCAAGCTGATCTACGCGTACGCCGAGGCCACCGTGCCGCTGGTCACCGTGATCACGCGCAAGGCCTACGGCGGCGCCTACGACGTAATGGGGTCCAAGCACCTCGGCGCCGACGTCAACATCGCCTGGCCGACCGCGCAGATCGCCGTCATGGGCGCGCAGGGCGCCGTCAACATCCTCTACCGCAAGGAGATCGCGGCGGCGCAGGCCGAGGGTCGCGACGTCGAGGCGACCCGGGCGCAGTTCATCAAGGAGTACGAGGACCACCTCGCCAATCCCTATGTCGCGGCCGAGCGGGGCTACGTCGACGCGGTCATCGCACCGCAGGACACCCGCCGCAACGTCGTCCAGGCGCTGCGGGCCCTGCGGACCAAGCGGGAGACCCACCCGCCGAAGAAGCACGGCAACATCCCGCTCTGAGCGGCCCCGAGCCCACCCCGACCGCGCGACCCCAGCCATCCCAGGAGCCCGCATGAGCGAGACCACCACCACCGCTCCCGAGGCGACGCCCGAGCAGCCGGCCGCCCTACCCACGCTGCTGACCGTCACCAAGGGCGACCCGACGGACGAGGAGCTCGCCGCGCTGCTGGTCGTGGTGGCCGCCGCGTCCGGCGACGAGGCCGACGACGGCGGCCCGCAGCACGGCATCTGGGCCAGCCGCGCCCGCAACCTCGGGGTCTCTTCGCTGGGGCACCGCCGCCGCTCCTCGTGGGCGTGGCGCTCCGCGCGCTGACCTGCCTGCACCTGACCACGGCCCGCCTGCCCGCTCCCCGGAGCGCGGCACGCGGGTCGTGGCCGTGCCAGGTCCGACGAGGTGGGCTACGGTCGGACGGGTGAGCAACCCCAGGATCGCCAGCCCCACCGCCGTCGACCGACTCGCCGAGGAGTTCGTGCGCGAGAGCCTCGCTCTCAGCCCGCTGCTCGCGACCTACATGGGGGTCGGCGGCCACGACGACGAGATCGACGACTTCTCCCCCGACGGCCTGCGCCGGCGCTCGGAGCTGCGCACCCGGACCCTGGCCGCCCTGGCCGCCGTCGAGCCACGGACCGACGCCGATCGCGTCACCGTGGCGGCGATGACCGAGCGGCTCCAGCTGCAGGAGGAAGTCTACGCCGCCGGCCTGGAGGAGGCCTCGCTCAACGTCATCGGCTCGCCGCTGCAGGACATCCGCGCGGTCTTCGACGTCATGCCCCACCACTCCGTGGAGGAGTGGGCGACGATCGCGCTGCGCATGGCCCGGGTCCCCCTCGCGCTGGAGCAGTACCAGGAGTCCTTGCTGACGGCCCGCGAGAAGGGCAACGTCTCCAGCCGCCGACAGGTCGAGGCGTGCGTGCGGCAGTGCCGGGACCTGGTGGCCCCGGACGGCTACTTCGACGGCTTCCTGCGGGGCGCGCTCGCCCCCACCGTGCCCCTGCCCGCCGAGCTGCGCGAGCGGCTGCACAACGAGGTGGGCGCCGCCCGCGCGGCCTACGCGCGGATGGCGGACTTCCTGCGCGACGAGCTGCTCGACGACGCCCCCGAGCAGGACGCGGTCGGCCGGTCGGTCTACGAGCTGTGCTCGCGCCTGTTCCTCGGCGCCACCGTCGACCTGGAGGAGACCTATCGCTGGGGCCAGGAGGAGCTCGCCCGGATCACCGCCCAGATGCAGGAGGTCGCCGAGCAGATCAGCCCGGGCGCCACCGTCGCCGAGGCGATCGCCGTCCTGGATGCCGACCCGGCCTACACCCTGCACGGCACCGACGCGCTGCGCGAGTGGATGCAGGGCAAGGCCGAGGAGGTGATGACCATGCTCGACGGTCGCCACTTCGACATCCCCGACCCGGTGCGCCGGATCGAGTGCTGCATTGCCCCCACCCAGACGGGCGGGATCTACTACACCGCGCCGTCGGACGACTTCTCCCGCCCCGGTCGCATGTGGTGGTCGGTGCCCAAGGGGGTCACCTCCTTCTCCACCTGGCGTGAGCTGACGACCGTCTACCACGAGGGCGTCCCCGGTCATCACCTCCAGCTGGGCCAGGCCGTCGCCAACCGGGAGCAGCTGAACTCCTGGCGGCGCCAGCTGTGCTGGACCTCCGGGCACGGCGAGGGGTGGGCGCTGTACGCCGAGCGGCTGATGGCGGACTTCGGCTACCTGGACGACCCCGGCAACCGCCTGGGCTGGCTGGACGGGCAGTCGCTGCGGGCCGCCCGCGTGGTCCTCGACATCGGGGTGCACTGCGGCTTCGAGGCCCCCGCCGAGGTCGGCGGCGGCGACTGGACCTACGACAAGGCCTGGGCCTTCCTCGACGCCCACGCCGCCATGGACGAGGCCTTCCTGCGCTTCGAGCTGGACCGCTACCTCGGTTGGCCGGGGCAGGCGCCGGCCTACAAGATCGGCGAGCGGCTGTGGCTGCAGCTGCGCGACGAGGTCCAGCAGAGAGAGGGAGAGTCCTTCTCCCTCAAGGATTTCCACCGTCGGGCTCTCGACCTGGGCGGACTGCCCCTGGACGTGCTGCGCGACGCGGTGCTCGGCACCCTGTGACCTGCGCCGCGCGCACCGGGCGGTGACCCGGGTCGCGCTGCGCTGCGCCGCCGAGCCGCGCACCCTCCTGGACGGGCCGGTGCCCGCTAGGGTCGCGGGTATGCCGGTGCCCCTGGTCCTCGCCTCCGCCTCCCCCGCCCGCCTCGCCACCCTCCGGGGTGCCGGTATCGTGCCTCACGTCCAGGTCTCCCAGGTCGACGAGCCGGTGGTGGTGTCCCGGATCGAGGCCGGGCGCGGCCCTCTCTGCCCAGCCGACCACGCCCTGGTGCTGGCCGAGGCCAAGCGCGACGACGTCGCCGAGGCCCTTCAGGTCCAGGGCCGCACGGACCGGCTCGTCCTCGGCTGCGACTCGGTGCTCGAGCTCGACGGCCAGGTCCACGGCAAGCCCGGTCTGGCGCAGGTCGCGATCGAGCGCTGGCGGACCATGCGGGGCCGCTCGGGCACCCTGCACTCCGGGCACGCTCTCATCGACCTGCGCACCGGCAGGTCGGTGAGCCGGACCGCGAGCACCGTGGTGCACTTCGCCGACCTCACCGACGACGAGGTCGTGGAGTACGTCGCCACGGGCGAGCCCCTCCGGGTCGCCGGCGCGTTCACCGTCGACGGCCTCGGCGGGGCGTTCGTCACCGGGATCGAGGGCGACCACCACAACGTCGTCGGCGTCTCCCTGCCGCTGCTGCGAGAGCTGCTGCTGACGCTGGGGGTCGGCTGGTTCGACCTGGAGCGCGTCACCCCCGGCACGACCGTCTGACCTGCGCCAGGACACCGCAACCCGTCCGCGACGGGCGTCCGGGATCGGACGTCCGGCACGACCACCCGGGGTCGCGGCGGAGGGTGGACCTCAGATCACCGTGCGGCAGCCATCTATGCGCCGGCGCGAATTTGTAGTCACCCGTTCGGCGCAACTCCGAGGTACAGCCTGGACATATCCGCCGCGAGCGGGTGTGATCTTCCAATCAGCCTTGGATCGAAGTCTGGCACCTCACAGCCAATTTCGTCCCTGTGGCACCTCCTCCCGCCGGCACCCCCCATCGGCTGGCGGCCTCGAGAAAGACGCACCAGATGAAGCGTTTCACCGTCGCAGCGACCTTCACCCTCGCCTGCGCCACGGCCATCACCCCGATCGCTCTCACCGCCGGCGCCTCGGCCGCCGGTGGCGACAACGGCGGCCGTCAGGCCGTTCTTCTCGCCCCCTCGGCGCGAGCCTCGGCCATGGCCTCGGCGCAGGACGCCGCCGGTGACATGGTCAAGGCGCTCGGTCTGACCTCCGACGACTCCTTCAAGGTCAAGGCCATCATCAAGGACGCCGACGGCTCGACCCACGTCCGCGTCGACCGCTTCCACAAGGGCATCAAGGTCGTCGGCGGCGACCTGATCGTCCACCGCGACAAGGCCGGCAAGGTCACCGGCCACGACGGCATGTTCACCGGCAAGATCACCGTGGACACCAAGCCCTCCATCGCCAAGGCCACCGCCGAGACCAAGGGACTGGCCGCCGCCAAGGCCGAGGCCGGCTCCAGCAAGCAGAAGCGCGGGCTCAACCAGGCCGCCCTGGCCGGCAACACCCTGGTCATCCACGTCGACGACAAGGGCACCCAGAAGCTCGCCTACGAGGTCAAGACCACCGGCTTCGCCAGCGACCGGACCCCCTCGCGGATCAAGTCGTACATCGACGCCGACACCGGCGCGACCATCTCCGCCTACGACGAGATCGCCTTCGGCTCGGGCAACGGCATCTTCGTCGGCAACGTCACGCTGAACACCACCTCGTCCGGGGGCAGCTACCTGCTCAAGAACCCCACCACGGGGAACTACACGACGGACGCGAACAACCAGAAGATCAACGGCACCACCTTCACCGACCCGGACGACACCTGGGGCAACGGCTCCAACTCCAACCGTCAGAGCGCCGGTGTGGATGCGCAGTTCGGTGCGGACAAGACCTTCGAGTACTACAAGAACGTCATGGGCCGCAACGGCATCTGGGACAACGGCACGGGTGCTCGTTCCCGGGTGCACTACGACAACAACTACACCAACGCCTTCTGGGACGGCACCCAGATGACGTACGGCGACGGTGCGGGCAACAACGCCCCGCTGACCGAGATCGACGTCGCCGCGCACGAGATGAGCCACGGCGTCACGGAGAACACCGCCGGTCTGGCCTACGAGGGTGACGCCGGTGGTCTGAACGAGTCCACGTCGGACATCTTCGGCGTGGCGGTGGAGTTTTACGCCAATCTGCCGAAGGACAAGCCGGACTACTTCATGGGCGAGGCCATCAACCTCAACGGCGACGGCACCCCGCTGCGCTACATGGACAAGCCCTCCAAGGACGGCGTGTCCTACGACTGCTGGTCCACCAGCGTGGGCAGCGCCGACCCGCACCACTCCTCCGGCCCGGGCAACCACTGGTTCTACCTCGCCTCCGAGGGTTCCGGCGCCAAGACCATCAACGGGATCAGCTACAACAGCCCCACCTGCAACAACTCCACGGTGACCGGCGCCGGTCGGGAGAACATCGAGAAGGTGTGGTACCGCACCCTGTCGACCAAGCTCACCTCCACGTCCAACTACAAGGCCGCTCGTGAGGGCGCCATCAAGTCGGCCATCGAGCTGTACGGCGAGAACAGCCAGGTCTGCAAGTCGGTCGAGGCCGCCTTCAGCGCGATCTCGGTCCCCGCGGGCACCGCCAAGTGCGGCACCGGCACCCCGACCCCGGCCCCCACCGGCACCGCCACGCCGACCTCCTCGCCGTCGCCGACCGGCACGGCCACGCCGACCAGCACCGGGACCGCGACGCCGACCTCCACGCCGCAGCCCGGCGGCAGCGTCGTCGTCAACGGTGACTTCGAGGCCGGTCAGTCCGGCTGGACCGGCTCGACCGGCCCGATCACCGACAACTCGGGTCGCAAGGCCCACTCCGGCAACTGGAAGCTCTGGCTGGGCGGCAACGGCTCCAGCGGCACCGAGTACGAGCAGCAGACCATCAAGGTCCCGGCCGGCTCACCGAAGCTGACCTACTGGGTGGCCATCGACACCGCCGAGACCTCGTACTACTCCAAGTACGACACCGCCAAGGTCCAGGTCATCGACGACGGCACCAAGGTCGCCTACACCGTGGCCAGCTACTCCAACCTGGACAAGACCAGCGGCTATGTCCAGAAGACCGTCGACCTGTCCTCGTACGCGGGCAAGACGGTCACCCTGAAGTTCACCTCCACCGAGGACTCCATGAACCAGACGTCGTTCGTCTTCGACGACGTCGCGGTCCAGTGACCGGAGCCTGACGGCACCCCGCTCGACGCGAGCGCCCCGGACCTCACGGGTCCGGGGCGCTCGCCCGTGTCGACGGCAGGGTGGCAGCGGCCCGAGGACCCTTGGCGGTCGTCGCAGGTCAGACCGGGGAGATGCCGGTGTGCCGCGCGGTGAAGTAGCGCGAGCGCCCTGAGGCGTAGCCGAGCCGGTGGATGATCTGGGCCCGCAGGTCCTCGGGCTCGCAGATGTCGTCGATCACCAGGTCGGCGGCCAGGCGCTCCAGGTCGATGTCCTTCTCGTACTCCTCGCGTCGTGCCTGCACGAAGGCGTCGCGCTCGGGCCCCTCGGGGATCTCGGCGATCTTGTTGGCGTAGACCGCGTTGACCGCGGCCTCGGGACCCATCACGCCGATGCGCGCCGTCGGCAGCGCGATCGTCGCGTCCGGGGCGAAGCCCGGGCCGCCCATCGCGTAGAGCCCCGCCCCGTAGGCCTTGCGGACGACGACGCACAGCTGGGGCACGGTCGCCGCGGACACGGCATACACCATCTTGGCGCCGTGGCGGATGATCCCGCCGCGCTCCACCTCGGAGCCGATCATGAAGCCGGGCACGTCCGCCAGGTAGACGATCGGGATGGAGTAGGCGTCGCAGGTGGTGATGAACCGCGCGGCCTTGTCGGCCGAGTCGGTGAACAGCACGCCGCCCTTGACCGCGGAGTTGTTGGCGACGAAGCCGACGGTCTGACCGGCCACCCGCCCGTAGCCGACCACGAGCTCGGCCGCGAAGGTGGGCTTGACCTCGAAGAACTGCTCGTCGTCGACGAGCCGGTCGATGACCTGGTGGATGTCGAAGGGCACGGACTCGACCTCGGGGATGTCCGCCCGGGTCAGGGGTTGGACGGGCTCCTCCGCGGCGAACACCGGGGTGGGCGAGCGCCAGGAGAGCGGCATGTAGGAGAAGTACTCCCGCGCCAGGTCGATGGCCTCCTCGTCGTCGGCGGCGAGCAGGTCGCCGACGCCGGACACGGTGCAGTGCATCCGGGCACCGCCGAGGTCCTCCAGCGAGACCTTCTCCCCCACGACCATCTCGGCCATGCGCGGCGACCCGAGATACATGGAGGCGTTGCCGTCGACCATGATCACGACGTCGGTGAAGCTGGGGATGTAGGCCCCGCCGGCCGCGGACGGCCCGAACAGGCAGCAGATCTGGGGCACCTTGCCGGACAGCGCCACCTGGTTGTGGAAGATCCGGCCCGCGCCCCGGCGGCCGGGGAACATCTCTACCTGGTCGGTGATCCGGGCCCCGGCGGAGTCCACGAACCAGAAGACCGGCAGCTCCTCGCGCAGGGCCGTCTCCGTGGCCCGGACGATCTTCTCGACCGTCCGGGCACCCCAGGAGCCCGCCTTGACCGTCGGGTCGTTGGCGACCACGATCGCGGGCCGCCCCGCGACCAGGCCGCGCCCGGTGACGACCCCGTCGGCGGGCAGCCCGCTCGCCGTCGCGTTGGCGTAGCGCCCGTCCTCGACGAAGCTCCCCTCGTCGAAGAGCAGCGCGATGCGGTCGCGGACGTAGAGCTTGCCCTGGGCGGCGAGCTTGTGGGCGGCCTTGGTGGGCGGGGTGGCGGAGGCGGCGTGGGCGGCGGCGAGGCGCGCGCGGACGTCGGCGACCTGGGGATCCGGCTGGTGAGCCATCAGGTGTCCCTTCGGGTGCGGTCGACGGTGCGACCGACGGGTGCGATCAGGGGTATGACGACATGCTGGCGCGCCACAGGACGACGCGCCACCGCGCCTACCGGCGGCGGTCGGGTCCGCCCGCGCGACGACGCCAGGCGCACCCGACCACCCGGGGCAGGTGTCAGGCGGTGGGCAGGCCCAGGCCGCGGCCGATGAGCATGCGCTGCACCTCGGAGGTGCCCTCGCCGATCTCCAGGATCTTGGCGTCGCGGTAGAACCGCGCCACGGGGTACTCCTCCATGAAGCCGTTGCCGCCGAAGATCTGCGTGGCCATCCGGGTGGAGGTCACGGCCGCCTCGGAGGTGTAGAGCTTGGCGATGGCCGCGGCCTGCTTGAACTCCTGCAGGCTGCGACGCCCGGCGTCGAGCTCGTCCTTGAGCCAGGCCGCCTTGTAGGTCAGGTTGCGGGCGTTCTCCAGCATCACGGCCATGTCGGCGAGCTGGAAGGAGACACCCTGGTTGACGCCGATCGGCCGACCGAAGGTCAGGCGGGTCCTGGCGTAGGCGACCGACTCCTCGAGCATGCGCGCGATGCAGCCGACGGCGAGCGCGGCGATGGCCACGCGGCCGTCGTCGAGGGTGGCGAGGAACTGGCCGTAGCCCTTGCCCCGGGTGCCGAGCAGGTTGGCCTCGGGGACGCGGACGTCGGTGAAGGACAGCCCGTGGGTGTCGGAGCTGTTCCACCCGAGCTTGTCGTACGGCGGGGCCACGTCGAAGCCGGGGGTCCCGCTGGGGATCATGATGGCGCTGATCTCGGTCTTGCCGTCCTCGCGGGTGCCGGTGCGGGCGGTGACGGTGACGACCGAGGTGATGTCGGTGCCGGAGTTGGTGATGAAGCTCTTGGCGCCGTTGACGACCCACTCGCCGTCGACCAGCTCGGCGCGGGTCTTGGTGCCACCGGCGTCGGAGCCGGCGTCCGGCTCGGTCAGCCCGAAGCCGGCGAGGGCACGGCCCGCGGCGAGGTCGGGCAGCCAGCGTTCCCGCTGCTCCTGGGTGCCGAAGGTGAGGATCGGGTTGATGCCGAGCCCCACGCCGGCCTCCAGCGTGATCCCCATGGACTGGTCGACCCGGCCGAGCTCCTCGATGGCGAGGCACAGGTAGGTGAACTCGCCGTCGCTGTGCTCGCCCTTGTGGCCACCGAGCTCCTCGGGGACGACCAGGCCGAAGAGTCCGAGCTCGCCCATCCTGGGGATCAGGTCGGCGGGGAAGTGGTGCTCGCGGTCCCACCGGGCGATGTGCGGGGCGATCTCGCCCTCCGCGAAGTCGCGCACGGTGCGACGGAAGTCCTCGTGGTCCTGGGTGAGCTCGAACACGGCGACGCTGCCTCTCGACGGGCTGATGGGGGGGTGACGGGTGGCTTGACGTTGACGTAAACGTAAAGCACGATGCACGGCATGACAACCCCGGACGAGTGGTCGATCGCGCAGATCGCGGACGACTTCGGGGTGACGCACCGCACCGTCCGCCACTACGAGGACCTGGGCCTGCTCTCCCCCGAGCGGCGCGGCACCCAGCGCATCTACCACCGGCGGGAGCGCACCCGGCTCGCGCTCATCCTGCGGGGGAAGCGGCTGGGCTTCCCCCTCGAGGAGATCCGCACCATCGTCGACATGTACGACGAGGCGCAGGGCCCGACCTCACAGCTTCGCTACGTCCTGGACCAGATCGACGACCGTCGCGAGGACCTGCGCCAGCGCCTGGAGGACCTGCGGGCGTCGATGGCCGAGCTCGACCGCTTCGAGCAGCGCTGCCGCGAGGAGCTTGCCCGGCGTGAGCTGCGGTCCGACCCCGGGGCGGCCGCGGCCGACACGGCGGCACACTCCTCCCCTCTTTCGGGCTAGTTACCTCGCTTTGCGTGTGAGTTCAGAGGCGTTCCGCATACGGTCGACGGGTACGCCCACGACCTGAAGGACCTGCATGTCTTCCACCAGCCCGCGACTGCTCGCGTCGGCCGGCACGCTGCTCGCCCTGTCCCTGGTGAGCGTGTCGCCGGCGATGGCGGCAGCCCCGAGCGACCCGGCCGCCCCCGTCCCGGGCGGTCGGCCGGCGCTGCCGGTGACCATGGACCGGGCCGGGAGCGCCTTCACGTCCCTCGCCGCCCCGCTCGAGCTGGACACGGACGGCGACGGGACCCGGGACACCGTGGCCTACCAGCTCACCCTCACGCCGGAGATCGAGCAGGCCACCCGCCTGCAGGTGCGTCAGACCCGGTCCTCGACGGGTACGCGTGCTCCCCAGATCGCCCTGGCCGCCGCGACGCGCGCCCAGCGTCTGGCCCTCGGCCGTCAGGTCCCCGGCGCCGCGGCCCTCGACGCCGACCTCCTCGACCGGGTCGTGGCCGACGCCGCCCAGGTGGCCGTCTGGCACCAGGGCGCCCCGGTCCAGCCTGCCGACCGCCCGTACGCCACCGCCCCGGCGGGCGTCGACCCTGGGGTGCTGGCCGCCGTCCACGTCGCGGTCTACCGGGCCCTGCTCGCCGTGCCGGTCGGCGGCGCCCCCGGCTCCGAGCTCGTCGCCACCACCCCCGCCGGGGTCGTCGCCCGACTGATCCCGGTCGCCGGCACCGCACCCCTGACCCGCACCGTGCCCACGCTGGGCGTGGCGCTGCCCGGCGGCGCCCCCGCCCCGCGCGCCACGACGGCGCCCCCCGCGGCGCCGACGACCCCGAGCGCAGCCCCCACCGCCACCCCCACCGGCGCCCCCACCCCGGCACCGACCTCCCCGGCACCCACCGCCGCTCCGACCCCCGCACCCACCTCCCCGCCCCCCACCGCCGGCACCCCGACCGCGACACCGACGACCGCGCCGCCGACGACCGCGCCGCCGACGGCACAGACCCCGGCCCCCACCGCGACGGCCCCCGGCCCGACGCCCAGCGCGCCGCGTCGTCCGGTTTCCCCGACGCTCCCGCCGGCCTCGGCCGCCCTGCAGCCGGCACGGCAGACGACGGTCCCCGTGCCCGTCACCGTCGTCCTGCCCGGTGACGCCACGACCGGCCCGCAGCGCCGCACCGTCCTCGCGCTCCCCTACGACTTCGACGCCGACGGCGACGGGACCCGCGACACCACCGGCTTCACGCTGGAGCCCGACCTGCCCGTCCCGACGACCAGCTCGGTGACCCTCAGCGGCATCGAGGGCTGGAGCAGCAACAGTGCGCCGTCCGCCGTCCCGGACCCGGCCGAGTGGTCCGCGATCCACGACCGCGTGGCCACCCTCACCGGCCTGGCCGCGACCGCCGACGGCCGCGCCGTCCTGCTGCGCCGCGCCGGGGTGGACCTGTCCGCCGAGCCCGCCGGCGAGCGGGACGCCCTGGTGCTGCAGGCGGTCCAGGTGGCGGTGTGGCAGCTGTCGTCCGACGTCCGACCGGCGGACGACTACACCTACGCCGCCGACCCGCAGGTCCCCGTCACCGGCGACCGGGCCGCGCTGGGCCGGGCCTTCCGCGCGCTGGCAGGACGGCTCGCCGAGCTCCCCGTGGAGGCGTCCGGCTCGGCCGAGGTCTTCCGCGTCGACCTGCCCGCGGCCTCCGCGGACGCGACCGCGCCCACCGTGAGCGGCGGCCGGTCGGCCGTGCGGGCCGCCGGCGCCTACCGCGCCCCCTCCCTCGTGGTGGGCACCGCCCGTCCGAGCCGGGTGCAGGCCCTGGCCGCCGCCCCCGGCCTGCCCGCCGCCCCCGCGCCGAGCGTCGGAGCCCTGCCCCCCGTCGCCGACAAGTACTCCTCCTGCCTCGCGCTCAAGCGCACGGACATCAGCAAGCAGGACGCGGACTACCGCAAGGCGCTCGACAAGGACGGTGACGGGATCGCCTGCGAGAGCAACGCGCAGGACGGCCCCGTCGACCTCGGACGGCCGGTCGGCGCGGCCGCCGCGCCCGTCGCGCCCGTCGTGGTCCAGGCGGCCGCCGCACCCCAGAGCCCGACCGTGGTCCCCACCTCGGCCGCCGCCGCGACCGCCAGCGCCGGCGGCGGCACCGGGATGACCTGCCCCGACTACGCCGCCCAGGGAGTGACCAACATCGCGTCGGGCGACCCGCGCTACACCGCCTCCCTGGACTCGGACGCCGACGGGATCGGCTGCGAGGCGGGCGGGGAGGGCACGGCGCCCGGTCAGCAGCTCGCCCAGACCGGCGCCGACGTGGCGACCCTTCTCGGCGGCGCGGGTGCGCTCCTCGCGGCAGGCGTCGGCCTGGTCCGCGTCGGTCGCCGCCGCCGCCCGGCCGGGCCGCGCTGACCCGGATCCCAGGGGTCGGCCCGCAGACCGGGCAGGGCGCCGACCTCGCCGCCCGTGCCGCGCGGCGGACGACATGCCGTCGCCCGGTCCGCGCACGGGGCCCGACGGTGCCCCGATCGTGATGTGCCGCAAAGGCTTCCTGGCGTCACGGCGGCTCGGACCCAGGCACAATGTGCGCCATGGCCCGACTGAACCGTCCCGCCCGCCTCTCCCTCGCGGCGTTCGTGGCGTCCGCGGCTCTCGCCGGGTGCAGCGACGCCAGCCGGACCACCACCTCGGCGTCCTCGGTCACCGCCGGCTCCGTGGTCCCCGCCGCCACGGTCACCGTCACCTCCACCTCCGCCCCCCGCGCCACCGTCACGGTGACCCGGACCGAGGACGCGCCGCCCGCGACCACGGTGGTGCGACCCGCCGCCGAGGAGACCACCAGGACCATGGTGACCGAGCACGTCGGCACCGCCGCGGCAGCCGGCGTCGCCCCCGCGGGGGACGTCAAGGGCGGGCGGATGCTGCTCATCCTGGACTCCTCGGGGTCGATGGCGGCCAAGGACGCCGCGGGGCGCAGCCGGATGGCAGGCGCCCAGGCGGCGCTGCGCTCGGTGATCGACGGGTTGCCCGACGACGCCCAGGTCGGGCTGCGGGTCTACGGTTCCCGGGTGCGGGTCTCGGGCAAGGCCGCCCCGGGCTCCCCCGCCTGCACCGACAGCCGCCTGGTGGTGCCGGTGGGCCGGCTCGACCGGCGGGCGATGAAGGACCAGATCGCCCGCTTCGCGCCGTACGGCGACACCCCGATCGGCTACACCCTGGAGCAGGTGGTGAGCGACCTCGGCCGCAGCGGGCAGCGGTCGGTGGTGCTCGTCTCGGACGGCGAGGAGTCCTGCTCCGGCGACCCCTGCGCGGTGGCCAGGCGGCTGTCGTCGGAGGGGATCGCCATGAACGTGCACACCGTCGGCCTGGAGGTCGGCGAGGGGGCCAAGCGACAGCTGCAGTGCATCGCGGAGGCCACCGGCGGCAGCTATCACGACGCGACCAGCCGGGACCTCACCCGGACGATCAACGAGACGGTGACCACGGCGCGCGGCACGGGCCGCGCCTGGGGGACGTCGAGCAGCCACCGGGGCCCCGAGCCCGGCGCCCTCGGCGCCACCATCGTGATCGTGTTCCTGCTGTGGTTGCTCACCCGGAGCAAGAAGTAGCCCGGGGGGTCGGCCGTCGGCGACTCCCGGGCCGGCAGGTCGGAGCGCGCCATACGCCTGCAGATCCCCACCCTGAGCATCTCTCGTGTCACGATGGGTGACATGCATGCGCTGCTTGCCGAGCTCCCTGCCGTGGCTGCCGCCGCCTCGACGACGGGCCGTGACGTCGCCATCGCCCTGCTGCTGATCGGGCTCATCGCCTGGCTGCTCAACAACTGAGCGCCGACGCAGATCACACCGCGCACGACGGGCCGCCACGCGCGGGCCGTAATAGGCTCCGGACCATGGCCTCCATCACCAAAGTCCTGATCGCTAACCGTGGCGAGATCGCGGTCCGCGTGGCCCGTGCCTGCACGGACGCGGGCATCGCCTCGGTCGCCGTCTACGCCGAGCCCGACCGCGACGCCCTCCACGTCAAGGTCGCCGACGAGGCCTACGCCCTCGGGGGGTCCACGCCCGGCGAGTCCTACCTCGTCCAGGACACGCTCCTGCGGATCGCCGCGGAGTCCGGGGCCGACGCCGTGCACCCCGGCTACGGTTTCCTGTCGGAGAACGCCGAGTTCGCCCAGGCCGTGATCGACGCAGGCCTGATCTGGATCGGCCCGCCGCCGGCCGCCATCGACTCCCTCGGCGACAAGGTCAAGGCTCGTCACATCGCCACGAAGGCCGACGCGCCCCTCGTGCCGGGGACCAAGGACCCGGTCGAGTCCGCCGACGAGGTCGAGGCCTTCGCCCAGGAGCACGGCCTGCCCGTCGCCATCAAGGCGGCCTACGGCGGCGGCGGGCGCGGCCTCAAGGTCGCCCGCAGCCTGGAGGAGATCCCCGAGCTCTACGACTCGGCCGTCCGCGAGGCCGTGACGGCCTTCGGCCGCGGCGAGTGCTTCGTCGAGCGCTTCCTGGACAAGCCGCGGCACGTCGAGACCCAGTGCCTCGCCGACCAGCACGGCAACGTCGTCGTCGTCTCCACCCGCGACTGCTCGCTGCAGCGCCGCAACCAGAAGCTCGTCGAGGAGGCACCCGCACCGTTCCTCACCGACGAGCAGAACGCCGAGCTCGTCCGGGCCTCCAAGGCCATCCTCACGGAGGCGGGCTACCACGGCGCCGGCACCTGCGAGTTCCTCGTCGGCCAGGACGGGGTGATCTCCTTCCTCGAGGTCAACACCCGCCTGCAGGTGGAGCACCCGGTCTCCGAGGAGGTCACCGGCATCGACCTGGTCCGCGAGATGTTCCGCATCGCCGAGGGCCAGGAGCTGGGCTACGACGACCCGCAGGTCCACGCCCACTCCATCGAGTTCCGCCTCAACGGCGAGGACGCGGGCCGCAACTTCCTGCCCGCCCCCGGCACGGTCACCCGCTTCGAGCCCCCGGCCGGGCCCGGCGTCCGACTGGACACCGGCATCGTCGAGGGCGACGTCATCGGCGGCAGCTTCGACTCGATGCTGGCCAAGCTGATCGTCACCGGCGCCACCCGGCAGCAGGCGATGGAGCGGGCCCGCCGCGCGCTCGACGAGTTCCAGATCGAGGGCATGCCCACGGTGCTGCCCTTCCACCGCAAGGTCGTCCGCGACGAGGCCTTCGCCCCGGCCGACCCGCGGCAGCCGTTCACGGTGCACACCCGGTGGATCGAGACCGAGTTCGCCAACGACGTCGAGCCCTTCGGCGGCGGTGCGGGCGACGCACCCGAGCCCGAGGAGCGGCAGAAGGTCGTCGTCGAGATCGGCGGCAAGCGCCTGGAGGTGTCCCTGCCCGGCACCCTGTCCCTGGGTGGTGGCGGCTCCGCCTCGACGGCCAAGAAGAAGGCCCCCCGCCGCGCGGGTGGCGCTCGGGCGGGCGGCGCCATGGCGTCGGGCGACTCGCTGACGGCGCCCATGCAGGGCACCATCGTCAAGATCGCCGTCGATGAGGGTCAGCAGGTCCAGGCCGGCGAGCTGGTCCTGGTCCTGGAGGCGATGAAGATGGAGCAGCCGATCAACGCGCACAAGGCCGGCACCGTCACCGGCATCACCGCCGCGGTGGGCGAGACCGTGTCCAACGGCGCCGTGCTCATGGAGATCAAGGACGCCGACTGACCTACCGGCGGTCGTCGGATCGGCCGGGGTTCGACGCCCAGGCCGATCCGACCGCCCCCGGCGAGTCCGCGGACGACCAGGCCCGGCCTACCTCACCAGAGGAGGTATGCCGGGCCCGCCGTCGTACGTGCGCACCCGCCCCCGGCGGTGACGGTCCTTCCCGACCTGGCGGGCGGGGAAGCCGCCCGCAGGGCCGGCGGCGGGATCAGCCCGGCAGCGCGGCCAGGACGGCCTTGACGAAGGCCGGGATGTCGTCCGGGTTGCGGCTGGTGATGAGGTTTCCGCCGACGACGACCTCTTCGTCGACCCACTCACCGCCCGCGTTGCGGATGTCCGTCCGGACGCTGGGCCAGGACGCCAGGCGGCGGCCCTGGACCACGTCGGCCTCGACGAGGACCCACGCGGCGTGGCAGATCGCGGCCACCGGCTTGCCGGAGCCGACGAACTCCGTGACGAAGGACACCGCGTCGTCCTCCATCCGCAGCGCGTCGGGGTTGGCCACGCCGCCGGGCAGGACGAGGGCGGCGTAGTCGTCGGTCCGCGCCTGGGAGACCACGACGTCGACCGGGCGCTTCTCGGCCTTGTCGAGGTGGTCGAAGGTCTGGACCTCCCCGGTCTCGATGCTGATGAGGACGGGCTCGTGCCCGGCCTCGATGACGGCGTCCCACGGCTCGGTGAGCTCGACGCGCTCGATGCCCTCGCCGGCGACGAGGAATGCGACCTTGGACATGGTGCTACCTCCTGGGGATACGAGAGAGGGACGGTCACCCGTCCCCCACCTCGTGCCCTACCCCCGCCCACCCGGGTCTCAAACCCCGTCGGGCCGCGCGTCGCTCACTCCGCCGTGTGCAGCCGGCGCGCCGCCTCGGCGATGGAGCCGGTCATCGACGGATAGACGGTGAAGGTGTGCGCGACCTGATCGACGGTGAGGCGGTTCTCCACGGCCAGGGCGACGGGGAAGATCAGCTCGGAGGCCTTCGGCGCCACCACGACCCCGCCCATGAGCAGCCCCGACGCCTTGCGGGCGTAAAGCTTGACGAAGCCGTCGGTGAACTGGTCCATCTTGGAGCGCGGGTTGGTGTCCAGCGGCATCATGATCTCGCGGACGTCGAGCTCCTGGTCGGCGATGTCCTTGGCGGACACGCCGACGGTGGCGATCTCGGGGTCGGTGAAGATCGTCGCGGACACGCCGTGCAGGTTGAGCGGCTGGACGGCGTCGCCCAGGGCGTGCCACATCGCGGTGCGCCCCTGCATCGCCGCCACCGAGGCGAGCGGCAGGGCGGCCGTGCAGTCGCCCGCGGCATAGATGCCGTTGACGCTGGTGCGCGACACCCGGTCCACCTCGATGTGTCCGGACCCGGTGAGCTGGACCCCGCACTCGGCCAGCCCCAGGCCCTCGGTGGCGGGCACCGACCCGACCGCCATGATGCAGTGGCTGCCCTCGACGGTGCGGCCGTCGGTGAGCGTGGCGACGACGCGGTCGCCCACCCGCTCGACGGTCTCGGCGCGAGAGCGGTTGAGCACCACCATGCCGCGCCGGCGGAAGACGTCCTCGATGACGCGGGCGGCGTCCGGGTCCTCGCCGGGCAGGACGTGGTCGCGCGAGGAGATCAGCGTGACCTTGCTGCCCAGCGCGAGATAGGCGTGGGCGAGCTCTGCGCCGGTGACGCCGGAGCCGACGACGACGAGGTGCTCGGGCACCTCGGGCAGCGCCCAGATCTGCTTCCAGGTGAGGATCCGCTCACCGTCGGGACGGGCGCTCGCGAGGACCCGCGGGGTGGCGCCGACCGACACGAGCACGACGTCGGCGTCGAGCACCTCCTCGGCGTGGTCGCGCTCGACCCCCGGCTGGTCCTCCTCGGTGACGTGCTCCGGCGCCGTCGCCACGACGGGTGTCACCGAGACCTTGCCGGGGGCGACGAGCCGGCCGACGCCCTTGACCACGGTGATGCCCTCGCTGAGGAGGCGGGCCTCGATGTCCTGGGACTGCCGCACCGCCAGGCGCAGGATCCGGGCGTTGACCTCGGGCAGGTCGGCCACCGCGACGTCGTCGGCCTCCAGGTCCGAGCTCTGCCCGGTCGTGGGGTCCTCGAGGTGCACCCCCATGTCCCTGCTCTGCGACATACGCGTCATGAAGCTCGCGGTGGAGATCAGGGCCTTGCTGGGGACGCAGTCGGTGAGGACCGCCGCACCGCCCAGGCCGTCCCGGTCGACCACGGTGACGGTGGCGCCGAGCTGAGCGGCGACGAGGGCCGCCTCGTAGCCGCCCGGGCCACCACCGAGGATCACGACAGACTGGTTGCGTTCGATCACGGGTCCATCCAACCATCACGACGCGTATGCCGGGGCACGGACCTTGCGTGACCGACGTGTCCCGATTCCCTAGCCTGGGTCCCATGAACCTGGGCGTGGACCTCGGCACCACCCGCACGATCGTCGCCACCGCAGACCGGGGCAACTATCCGGTCGTCACCTTCTACGACAACCACGGGGACGCGAGCGATCACGTCCCCTCCCTCGTCGCCCGCGACGGGGACCTGCTCCGGCACGGCTTCGACGCCCTGCGCGCCGCCGCCGACGGGGCCGAGCTCACCCGATCCTTCAAGCGGGTCCTGTCGGACCCCCTCGTGACCGCGCAGACCCCGGTGGTGGTGGGCGGCCGCCCGGTGCCGGTCCTGGCGCTGCTGACGGCCTACCTGGGCGCGCTGCGCACCCAGCTGGTCGAGCGCTCCAGCCTGTCGCCGCACCTGACCCACGACAGCGAGCTCCGTGCCGCGGTCGGGGTCCCGGCCCACGCGCACGGGGCGCAGCGCTTCCTGACGCTGGAGGCCTTCCGGCGGGCGGGTTTCACCGTGGTCGCCATGCTCAACGAGCCGTCCGCGGCGGGCTTCGAGTTCACCCACCGCCAGGCCCGCGCCCTCTCCCGCACCCGGACCCAGGTCGTGGTCTACGACCTCGGCGGCGGGACCTTCGACGCGTCCGTGGTGGACGTCGCCGGCACCCACCACGAGGTGCTCGGCTCGGCGGGCCTGAACCACCTGGGCGGCGACGACGTGGACGAGGTGATCGCGGCCCTGGCGGCCGAGCACGCGGGCACGACCCTTGCCGAGCTGCCCCGCGCCGCCCGGGCCGCCCTGCTGGACCAGTCCCGGGACGCCAAGGAGCGGTTGTCCCCGCAGACCCGCCGGATGCTGCTGGACGTGGCGGGCCGCGACATCAAGGTCGACGTGGCCGAGGCCTACCAGCGGGTGGCGCCGCTGGTGCAGCGGTCGGTGGACCGCATGGCTCCGCTCGTGGACGGCATCGACGACGGCGGTCTCGCGGGGATCTACCTCGTCGGCGGGGGCAGCGGGCTGCCCCTCGTGCCGCGACTGCTGCGGGAGCGCTTCGGACGCCGCGTGCACCGCTCCCCCCTGCCGGCGGCCTCCACGGCGGTCGGGCTCGCCATCGCCGCGGACGGCACCGAGGGCTACTCGCTGCGCGACCGGTTGTCGCGGGGCTTCGGGGTCTTCCGCGAGCTGCGCGACGGCGAGGCCTTCTCCTTCGACCCGATCTACGGCCGCGAGGACGTGCTCGACCCCTCGGCCGCGCGGGTGGTGACCCGTCGCTATCGCGCGGCCCACAACGTCGGGTGCTACCGGTACGTCGAGCACTCCGGCCTCACCCCGAGCGGCGACCCCTCCGGGGACCTGATGCCCTTCGCCGAGGTGGTGTTCCCCTTCGACCCGACGCTGCGGGACGGCCGGGGCCTGGTCGGCGCGACCGTCGAGCGGCGCCCCGGGGGCCCGCTGGTCGAGGAGCGCTACGTCCTGGACGAGCACGGGATCGTCCAGGTGAGCCTGACCGACCTGGAGACCGGCTACGCCCAGACGCACGCCCTCCGGGTGCCGGTCCGGGCCGCCCACTAGGGTGCGACCCATGAGCCCCGACCTGCGTGATCCCGCCACCGATCCCTTCGAGGTGGCGCGCGCCGCCGCCGCCGTCGTCGCCGAGCGCACCGGCGTCGAGGCCCACGACGTGGCGCTGGTCCTCGGCTCGGGCTGGGGCGGCGCCGCCGACCTGATCGGCGAGACGCTGACGGTCGTCGACAACGCCGACGTGCCGGGCTTCACCACGTCCGCGGTGGCGGGCCACAGCAGCACCGTCCGGTCGGTGGCCCTCGGCGACACCGGCCGCCGCGCCCTGGTCTACGGCACGCGCACCCACCACTACGAGGGCAAGGGGGTGCGGGCCGTCGTCCACGGCGTGCGCACCGCCGCCGCCGCGGGCTGCCGCACCGTGGTCCTCACCAACGGCTGCGGGGGGCTGCGCCCGGAGTGGGCGCCCGGCACCCCGGTGCTCATCAGCGACCACGTCAACCTCACGGCGCAGTCCCCGCTGGAGGGCGCGACCTTCGTGGACCTCACCGACCTCTACTCCTCCCGCCTGCGGGCGCTCGCGCGCGAGGTCGATCCCGGGCTGGCCGAGGGGGTCTACGTGCAGTTCCCCGGCCCGCACTACGAGACGCCCGCCGAGGTGCGGATGGCGCGCACCCTCGGCGGCGACCTGGTCGGCATGTCCACCGCCCTGGAGGCGATCGCCGCCCGCCACGTCGGCCTGGAGGTGCTCGGCGTCTCCCTGGTGACCAACCCCGCGGCCGGCGTCTCGGACCGGGCGCTCTCCCACGAGGAGGTCCTCGAGGCCGGTCGGGCCGCGGCCGGCCGATGCGGTCGGCTGCTCGCCGACGTCGTCACCCGGATCGCCGCGGTCCACCCCGCCGACCACGAGGAGCGTCGGGCCGGATGACGAACCACACCGACGCCGCCCGCGCCGACGCGCTCGCCGCCCTGCTCGCCACCGCCCGTGCCTGGCGTGACGACGATCCCGACGAGACCACCCGCGCCGAGCTCGACGAGCTGATCCTCGCCGCCGAGCGCGGCGACACCGTGGTCGCGACGGACCTGGCCGACCGCTTCGCGGGGACGCTGGAGTTCGGCACCGCCGGGCTGCGTGGCGCCCTCGGGGCAGGCCCCCGCCGGATGAACCGCGCCGTCGTCATCCGCGCCGCGGCCGGGCTCGTCGCCTGGCTGCAGCACGAGGGCGGGCGGGTCGCGCCGGTCGTGGTCGTGGGCTTCGACGCGCGCCACGGCTCCGAGGAGTTCGCCCGGGACACCGCGGCCGTGGTCACCGCCGCGGGCGGGCGGGCCCTGGTGCTCCCCCGCCCGCTGCCGACCCCGGTGCTGGCCTTCGCCGTACGGCATCTGGGGGCGGACGCCGGCGTCATGGTGACGGCCTCGCACAACCCGCCGCAGGACAACGGCTACAAGGTCTATCTCGGGGACGGCTCGCAGATCGTGCCACCGGTCGACGCCGAGATCGCCGCGCACATCGCCGCGGTCGGGTCCGTCGCGGACGTGCCCCGCGCGGACGACGGCTGGCAGACCCTGGGCGAGGAGCTGCTCGACGCCTACGTCGCGCGGGCCGCGGCGCTGGTCGACCCGGACACCCCGCGCGACGTCACCGTGGTGCACACCTCCCTGCACGGCGTCGGCACCGAGACCGTGCAGCGGGCCTTCGCGCAGGCGGGTCTGCCTGCGCCGCGGGAGGTCTCGAGCCAGGAGGCCCCGGACCCGGACTTCCCCACCGTGGCCTTCCCCAACCCCGAGGAGCCCGGCGCGGTCGACGCCGCGCTCGCCCTCGCCGCCGAGACGGACCCGGATCTGGTCCTCGCCAACGACCCGGACGCCGACCGGTGCGCCGCAGCCGTCCGCGACGACGCGGGCTGGCGGATGCTGCGCGGCGACGAGCTCGGCGCACTCCTCGGGCAGGCTGCCGTCGACCGGCTGCTCGCCGACCCCACCGCCCCCCGACGGGTGCTCGCCTGCTCGATCGTGTCCTCCCGGCTGCTGGCCGCCATGGCGCGCGCGGCGGGGCTGGAGCATCGCGAGACGCTCACCGGCTTCAAGTGGATCGCCCGGGTCCCGGGCCTGGCCTACGGCTACGAGGAGGCGCTCGGCTACTGCGTCGACCCGGACGCCGTGCAGGACAAGGACGGCATCGGCGCGGCGCTCGTGCTCGTCCAGCTGGTCGCCCGCCTCAAGGCCGAGGGCCGCACCCTCACCGACGTGCTCGACGACCTCGCCGTCACCCACGGCGTGCACGCGACCGACGCCTTCTCGGTGCGGGTGGGCGACCTGGCGCTGATGCCCGCCCTGATGGAGCGCCTGCGTGGTGAGCGCCCCGAGCAGATCGGCGGATCCGCGGTCGAGCTGGTCGACGACCTGGCTGCCGGCTCGGCCGACCTGCCCCCCACCGACGGGCTGCGCTACCACCTCGCGGACGGGTCCCGGATCGTCGTGCGGCCCTCCGGCACCGAGCCCAAGGTCAAGGTCTATCTGGAGGCGATCGAGCCGGTGCGGGGCCGGGAGGACCTGGCGCGGGCCCGCGCCGAGGCCGCTCGACGGCTGGCCGCCGTCCGGGAGGACCTGACCCGGCTGACCGCGCTGTGAGCGACGCTCCGGCACCGTCCCCGGCGGCCGCCCCCGGCGACCGCGCCCGGGTGGTCGTCGTGTGCGGGCCGAGCGGCGCCGGCAAGTCCCGCCTCGCCGACCGGCTGCGCCGCGAGCTGGGCTGGCCCACCGTTCGGCTCGACGACTTCTATCGCGACGGCGACGACCCGGGCCTGCCCAGGCTCGCCGGGCTCGGCATACCGGACTGGGACGACCCGCGGTCCTGGGACGACGCCGCCGCCCTCGACGCCCTGGAGGCCCTGTGCCTGACGGGTGAGGTCGACCTGCCGGGATATGACATCGCCACCTCCCGCCGGGTGGCCGGGGTGCGGGTGACGCTGCCGCCGGGCCGGCTCGTGGTCGCGGAGGGGGTATTCGCCGCGGAGCTGGTGGCCGACCTGCGGCGCCGCGGGCTGCTGCGGGCGGCCTGGTGCGTGCGGCGCACCCCGTGGATCACCTTTGCCCTGAGGCTCGCCCGCGACCTGCACGAGCGGCGCAAGCCCCCGCTGACGCTGGTGCGCCGCGGGCTCGCGCTGCGCCGGGGCGAGCGTGGCACCGTCGCCCACCAGGTGTGGCTCGGGGCCGACCCGGTCACCCCCGGCGAGGCCTGGCAGCGGGCCCGGCACCTCGACGGCCGCCGGTTGCGGTGACCGGAGACGGCGGTCGAGCGGTCACGGTCCTGCCCTCGTGACGCGGGACCTGCTGGTCAGCACGCCGAGCCGATCCCGCCGGTCACGCCGAGCCGATCCCGCCGGTCGCGACGACGCGGTCGCGGCGCGCCGCGAGCGGGGCGGTCCGCGGCGGACGCGCCGACGGCCCCGGCTGCGCCTGCCGGGGCCGTCGTCCTGCGCGCGGTGTGGGGAACGCCCAGGTCAGCGGACCTTGAGGGCCACCGCGTCCACCTGGAAGGTCGTCTGCTTCCAGGAGTCTTCCTTGCCGGTCCAGGTCAGGGTGAGCGTCTGACCGGCATACTTCGTCAGGTCGATGGCGGCGTCGACGTAGCCCGCGGAGGTCTTGCCCAGGTTGGAGTAGGTCGCCAGCGTCGCGCTGCCCGCGGACACGGTGAGGGTGTCGCGCGGCGTGGTCGTCGTGATCTCGTCGCTGAGGACCTTGAGCTTGAAGCTCAGGGTCGCCTGCGAGGTCGCCGGGATGGTCACGCTGCGGCTCAGCGTCGCGGTGTTGGTGCGGCCCTGGCCGTTGAGCCTGGCCAGGTGGGTGCCCTCCGCGGCGTCTCCGGTCGTGATGACCGTGCTGGGGGTGGCGGTCCAGCCGGTGCTGCCCGATTCGAAACCTCCGTTGGTGAGGATGTCGCGGCCCTGGTCGGGAACCTTGCCGGTCACCTTGGCGACCGCGGCGCCCGCGTCCAGGATGCCCGCGCCGCAGCCGGTGCAGGAGGACGGGAACCTGCGGGCGGTGGACGTCAGCGTGCTGCGCACCTCGGCGGGGGTCATCGTGGGCTTGAGCCCCACGAGCAGCCCGGCCACCCCGGCGACGTGGGGCGCCGCCATCGAGGTGCCGGCGTACTGCGCGTAGGTCGGCGCGCCGGGCGTCGTCTTCCCGGCGTTCATGGTCGACAGGATCGCGGTGTCGCCGAGGATCTTGTCCTTCTCCCCGCCGGGAGCGGCGAGCGCGATGGTGGAGCCGTAGTTGGAGTAGTAGGTGAGCGCCCCACCCTTGCCGGTGGCGCTGACGTTGACCACGCCGGTGCAGTTGCCGGGGGCGTAGTTGGCCGCGTCGTCGTGCGAGTTGCCGGCGGCGGTGACGATGGTCATCCCGCGTCCGGCGGCGGCGTCGATGGCCTCCTGGTATGCCGGGGTGCAGGCCTCCTTGCCGCCGAGGCTCAGGTTGGCGATCTTGGCGGGGTTGGCGTTGGCGGTGGTGCCGGCGACCGTGCCGCCGGAGGCCCAGGTGATGGCGTCGATGACGTCGGCGTCCGAGCCGCCGCACTTGGCGAGGACCCGGACCGGCACGATCTTGGCCTTGGGTGCGATGCCCGCGATGCCGGTGCGGTTGTCGGTGACCGCGGCGATGGTGCCCGCCACGTGGGTGCCGTGCCAGCTGGAGTCGTGCTGGAAGGACGCGGAGCACTCCCCGTCGGCGTTCCAGTCGCCCTCGTCCTGCGGGTTGGCGTCGCGACCGTCGTCGTCCCGGGCGTAGGCCGCCTTGCTGACCATGTCGTAGCCGGGCAGCACGTTGGCGTCCAGGTCGGGGTGCTTGGTGATGCCGGTGTCGATGACCGCGACCACGGCGCCGTTGCCCTGGGCCTGCTGCCAGGCGGCGGGCGCGTTGATGCCGCCGATGGCATCGTCGAGGTCCCACTGCTCGGGGTAGCGCGGGTCGTTGGGGGATCCGGGCAGGTCGAAGCCCGCGACGCGGCCGTTGACGACGGCATACTCCACGGCGCCGCTGGCGAGCAGCGCCTGCCGGGCCCGCTCGGTGGCGGCCGCCGTGGTGGCCGTGGTGGCGACCAGGGTGGCCCCGATGCCGAGCGTGCGGACCTCGGAGAGGGTCGAACCGCCCTGGCGGCCCGCGGCGGCGAGGGTCTGCTTGCGGTCGGAGGTGGCCTGCAGGCCGCGGTGCTCGGCCTTGAACTTGACGATGAGCTCGGCGGGCTCGGCGGTGCGGGCCGTGGGGGTGGGGGCGCCGGCCTCACGCGGCTGCGTCGCCGCCTGGACGGGCGCGGCCAGCGCCCCGGAGGCCAGGGTCAGCGACGCCGCGAGAGTGATCGCGAGGCGCCCGGGCTTGGTGATGGAGCGTGACATGGGGGATCCAATCTGTCACCTGGATGGGCGGTGGAAGGTGAGCAGACTGTAGATCCCTGAGTCATACCTGTTCAAGAGACACGGATGGACTATCGGTCAACCGCTTCAGCGCGGTCGATGTGACCAGGAGATATCACGGAAAGTTAATCGGCATATCCCGACTTGATCACGTCGTCGATGAGGGCCAGCCGCTCGTCGAAGGGCAGGAACGCCGACTTCATCGCGTTGATGGTGGCCCATCGCAGATCGCTTGCGTCCCAGCCCGACTCGCGCACCAGCAGGGTCATCTCCCGCCCCATCGAGGTGTCGCTCATCAACCGGTTGTCGGTGTTGACCGTCACCCGGAACCGCAGGTCCTTGAGCAGGGTGATCGGGTGCAGCGCGATGCTCGGCGAGGCCCCGGTCTGAACATTGCTCGACGGGCACATCTCCAGCGGGACGCGCTTGTCCCGGACATAGGCCGCCAGGCGCCCGAGACGCACCTGGGCGGGGTCCGGCAGCCGGCCGTGCTCGGCCAACCACGATGGCACCGGCGTGCCGTGGACCGTGAGGTCGTCGACGATGCGCACCCCGTGCCCGAGCCGGTCGGCCCCGCACCAGGTCAGCGCCTCCTGGATCGAGGGCAGCCCGAAGGCCTCCCCCGCGTGGATCGTGAAGTGGGCGTTCTCCCGGGCGAGGAACTGGAAGGCGTCCAGGTGCCGCGTCGGCGGGTGACCGGCCTCGGCCCCGGCGATGTCGAAGCCGCTGACCCCCTCGTCGCGGAACTGCACCGCCAGCTCGGCGATCTCGCGCGACATCGCCGCGTGCCGCATGGCGGTCAGCAGGGCGGTGACACGGATCGGGTGGCCGGCCTCGCGGGCGAGCTCCTCCCCCTCGCGCAGCCCGGCGTTGACCGCCTCGACCACCTGGGCCGGCGTCAGCCCGCGCTCGAGGTGCAGCTCGGGGGCATAGCGCACCTCGGCATAGACGACGCCGTCGGCCGCGAGGTCCAGGGCCTCCTCGCGGGCGACCCGGCGCAGCGCGTCCTCGGTCTGCAGCACCGCGACGGTGTGGGCGAAGGTCTCCAGGTAGCGCTCCAGCGACCCGCTGTCCGCGCTCTCGCGGAACCACCGCCCCAGGTCGCCCGGCGTCGTCGCCGGCAGGCCGGCATACCCGGTCTCCCGGGCCAGCTCGAGGACCGTGCCCGGGCGCACCCCACCGTCGAGGTGCTCGTGGAGCAGGACCTTGGGGACGCGGGCGACCAGCGGGTCGACGTCGTATGCCGGAGGGGTCACGGGGTCGCTCACGTCCGGGGGTCCTCGTCGCGGTGGGCGGTGTCCGGGGTGAAGGCCGGGGTGCAGATCGCGAGGTACTCCGCGCCCTGCGAGCCGCAGGAGTAGCGGATCCGCTCCCCGGCCCGGGTGACGACGCTCTGACCCGGGCCCACGCGCGTGGTGCCCCCGTCGTGCTCGACCAGGACCTCGCCCGCAAGCACCACCGTCACCTCGTCGAAGTCCGGCGTCTGGGCCGGCTCGCTCCACCCGGCGGGAGCGCTCATGCGGGCCACGGAGACGCCGCGGTCGCCGGTGGTGGCGGCGCCGACGTGCTCCTCGATGACCTTCCCACCGGGGACGGGGATGCGGACAGGGTCGGTGATCAGCTCCGGCATCCCCTCAACCTAGCGGGGTCGTCCCGCGCTCGGGGCGAAGATCCCGTCCTCGGCGTCGGTGAGGCCGCGGCGCAGCGAGGGGAAGAGCAGGGCCGCCACCAGGCAGCCCCCGATCGTCAGCCCGACCCACACGTGCGGCAGGTGGTGGCCGATCAGCATCCCGCCGAGGCCCGGCCCGACGATGCCGGACACGATCCAGGTCATCGCCTGCAGCGCGTTGTAGCGACCGCGCAGCTCCTCCGGGGCCAGGTCGTTGACCAGCGCCGGGGCGAGCGGCGCCCACAGGGTCTCGCCCGCGCCGAAGATCGCCATACCGACGACGATGCAGGCGACCGCCGCCGGTCCGGAGACCCAGTCGCAGGCCGCGACCACGGTCCAGGCCAGCGCCCAGGTGGCGGCGCACACCGCGAGCATGGTGAAGCGGCGGCGGCCTCGGATCAGCCGCAGGGCCACGAGCTGGGCGCCGACGACGGCCGCGGCGTTGGCGGCGAAGGCCCACCCGAGGCTGCGCGGGTCGATCCGCGCCACGTCGGTGGCGTAGGCCGGGAAGCCGGTCTCGATCTGGGCATAGCCGAAGGTGAGCAGCAGCACCGAGAGCAGGACGATCTTGACCAGCCGGGTGTCGCGCAGCACCACGCCCCAGCCGGACCGCGGACCGCCGACGGCGCGGGGCTCGGGCGCGTGGTGGCCGGTCCAGCCGGCCATCGAGGCGATGATCACGAGGTAGGCGAGGTAGGACAGCGCGTCGAGGGTGTAGAGGCGCTGGAAGCTGCCGACGTCGGCCATGTCGATCATCCGCGAGCCGATCACCCCGCCGAGCCCGAAGCCCGCGTTGATCAGCATGAAGTGGTAGCCGAAGGCCCGCGCGGTGGAGTCGACGTGACCGAGCAGGTAGGCCGACACCGCCTCGACGGTGACGCCCCACAGGATCACCGGCCGCGGCCCGAAGCGGTCGATCAGCGTGCCGCCGAGGGGCGCCAGCAGGGAGCTCAGGAAGCCCATCATCGCAAAGACCAGGCCCACGGTGGTCGTCTGGATGTGTCGCATCTGCGAGAGGTAGACGTACAGGTAGGGCATGGTCAGCCCGGAGCCCAGGCAGGAGAAGGCGATCCCCACGAACATCCGCGTGACCAGGGGTGTCATGGTGCGGCCGGGGTCGACGGGTGCGGTGACGGTCGTCACGGCGCGAGTCGGTCAGGGCAGGTAGGCCGTCGCCACCGGGTTGTCGCAGCCGTGGTCGGGGCGGACCGGACCGCGCCGCCGGGCGGCACACCGCCCTCTCCTGGCGCCTCCTGATCGGCGGTCAGCGTCTGCCGAGCTGGGCGCCGAGGACGAATCCGCCGAAGACCCCGACGAAGTGACAGCCCGCCCTCACGACCCGCGACGGGTCCGCGAGCAGCTCGATCCTGGTGGACAGGAACCCCTCCACGATGACGGGCGCGGCGAACGCGAGGACGGCGAACGCCAGGGCCAGCACGACCCTGGCCCCCAGCCGCAGCCGGGGCGCGAGGACGCCCTTCATCAGGCTGACCGCGGTCGCGGTGGCCACGAACGACAGGATCAGGATGGCGGCGCCGCCCACGGGTGGATCTCCTTGCGGTGCAGTTGGTAGCCCCGGTGTGGGCTCCGCACCCTACCGGCCGGTCGCAGGGTCGACCTCGGTGCCCCCGCCGGTCGTGACGCCAGGGAGGGTGGGTCACCCGCGGCGCGCCCGGTTGCGGTTGTGCAGCCAGACGTAGACCCCGGTCAGGGCGAAGGCCACGGTGGGCAAGGCCCAGACGGACGGCCGCCGGACGCTCAGCAGGATCAGCGGCCCGAAGACCATGAACATGATGATGGTCGCGAGCGCCTTGCCCGCCCACCGGTTGCCCTCCATCAGCGGTCCTCCCCCGCCACCGCGGCCAGCCGGCGCAGACCCTCGTCGATGATCGCGGGGCCCGTGCCCACGTTGAAGCGCACGTGGTCGTGCCAGCGCGCGCCGAACTCCGCGCCGATCCCGACCGCGAGCCGGGCATCGGTCAGCAGCCGCCCCGCGGGGTCCTCACCGAGCCCCAGCCCCGAGACGTCCACCCAGGCCAGGAAGGTCGCGCGGGCGGGCGCGACGACCCGGGCGCCGGCGGGCAGCCCGCGGCGCAGCTGCTCGTGGTGGGCGGCGAGGTCGGTGACCAGGTCGTCCAGCCAGGCGTCACCGCCGCGATAGGCCTCCTCGGAGGCGAGATAGCCGAGCTGCCCTGCGTGGTAGGGCAGCTCGTAGGGCAGGCCACCCTGCAGACGCCGTCGCATGGTGGCGCTGTCGGTGACGATGAGGGCGGCCTTGAGGCCGGCGATGTTCCATGCCTTGGAGGCGGCGTGCAGCGCGACGCCGTGCTCGCGCGCGGCGTCCGAGACGGCGAGGTAGGGCGTGAACGTCGTTCCCGGCAGGGTCAGCGGGGCGTGGATCTCGTCGCTGATGACGTAGGCGTCGTGGCGGGCGACCAGCTCGGCGAGGGCGGCCAGCTCGGCGCGTGGGTGCACCAGACCGACGGGGTTGTGCGGGTGGCACAGCAGCACCGCGCGGGCGCCGGCGCGCAGCTCGCGCGCGATGCCCTCCAGGTCGATGGCGTGGCCCGCGTCGCCCAGCAGCAGCGGCACCTCGACGGTGCGCATGCCGGTCTCCGCGCCGTAGTGGAAGAACGGCGGGTAGACCGGCGGCATGATCACCACCGTGTCGCCCTCGTCGAGCAGCGCGGTCATCGCGGCCATGATCCCGACCGACACGTCGGCGCACAGCGTCGCCTGCGCCTCGTCCACCTGCCAGCCCCAGCGGCGCTCGGCGAAGCCCGCGAAGGCTTCCTGCAGCCCCCGCCCGAAGCTCGGGTAGCCGGTGTCGCCGCGCGAGATCGCCTCGTGCAGCGCGTCGGCCACGACCGGCGCCAAGGCGCAGTCCATCTCGGCGACGGGCATCGGCAGCACGTCGGGCTCGTAGAGCGACCACTTGGCGCTGGTGCGCTCCCGCAGCTGGTCGAGGGCGGGCCACCGGACGAGGCTCATGCGGATCTCCTTGCGTGCGTATGCCGAGAAGGATCTGGTCGGACCGGTCGGCGCTGCGCCGGTCCGTGCGCTGCGGGCCAGGGGTTCACCCGCGGGCGATGCGGTCCAGCACCACCTCGCGGCGCTCAGGCTGCCCCTCGCCGATCGCCCACGCATCCTCGAGCGCGGCGACGGCGCGGTCGAAGCGCTCCGGGGTGTCGGTGTGCAGGGTGAGCAGGGGCTGCCCCGCGGTCACGGGGTCGCCGGGCTTGGCGTGGATCTCGACGCCGGCGGCGGCCTGCACCGGGTCCTGCCGGCGGGCCCGCCCGGCGCCGAGCCGCCAGGCCGCCAGGCCCACGGCATACGCGTCCAGACGCCGCAGGACACCGCTCTCGGTGGCGGTGACCACGTGCTGCTCCCGGCTCGTGGGCAGCGGGGCGTCGGGGTCCCCGCCCTGGGCGGCGATCATCGCCCGCCACACGTCCATGGCGCGGCCGTCGGCGAGCGCCTCGGCCGGGTCCGCGTCGGGTCGGCCGGCGGCCGTGAGCATCTCGCGGGCGAGCGCCACGGTGAGGTCGACGACGTCCTGGGGTCCGCCTCCGGCGAGCACGTCGACGGACTCGCGGACCTCGAGGGCGTTGCCCGCGGTCAGCCCCAGCGGGATGCTCATGTCGGTGAGCAGCGCGACGGTGGTGACGCCGGCGTCGGTGCCGAGATCGACCATGGTGCGGGCGAGCTCGCGGGCGTCGTCGAGGGACTTCATGAAGGCGCCGGAGCCGACCTTGACGTCCAGGACGAGCGCGCCGGTGCCCTCGGCGATCTTCTTGGACATGATCGAGCTGGCGATGAGCGGGATCGCCTCGACGGTGCCGGTGACGTCGCGCAGGGCATAGAGCTTCTTGTCGGCCGGGGCCAGCCCGGAGCCCGCCGCGCAGATGACGGCGCCGACGTCCTCGAGCTGGCGCATCATCTCGTCGTTGGTGAGCGCCGCCCGCCACCCCGGGATCGACTCGAGCTTGTCGAGGGTGCCGCCGGTGTGGCCGAGCCCGCGGCCCGACAGCTGGGGCACGGCGACGCCGCACGCCGCGACGAGGGGGGCGAGCGGCAGGGTGATCTTGTCGCCGACCCCACCGGTGGAGTGCTTGTCGGCCGTGGGTCGGCCGAGGGAGGAGAAGTCCATGCGCTCGCCGCTGGCGATCATCGCCGCGGTCCAGCGGGCGATCTCGCGCCGCTCCATGCCGTTGAGCAGGATCGCCATCGCGAGCGCCGCCATCTGCTCGTCGGCCACGACCCCGCGGGTGTAAGCATCGACCACCCAGTCGATCTGGCTGTCGCTGAGGGCGTGGTGGTCACGCTTGGCCCGGATGACCTCGACGGCGTCGTGCTGCTCGCTCATGGCAGGACACTACCGGCGGTCCGGGTCGGTCCTCCGCGCGGTGCCCCCCGCACCGGGTCCGGCGCCCGGGCCTTGCTCTCGGCATGCGGCGAGGAGCGCGAAGCAGTCATGACGTTCGTAGGCGACCCTGCGCGTGGCGGTGGCGTCCTGGCGGTGTCTCGCGACCTCGCGACCGGGCCTGCCGACCGTCGACCACGGCGACACCGTGGACGACGTCGATGACCTCGTGCACGGCCTCTGGGACCCCGCCGGCAGCAACCACGCCGCCGGCGTCACCGCCGCGGACAAGGCCTGTGCCTGGTCCGGGGCCCAGGGCACACCCGACGTCTCCGAGTCCGACCCCGTGGGCCGGCCGGGGTCAGCTCAGGGCGTCCGGCGCGACCGCCGGGGTGGGGCGGTCGGGCCGGGGTCGGCTCGTCAGCGCCCAGGCGACGCCCACCGCCGCGAGGGCGGTCCCGCTCAGCAGGGCCACGATCAGCCCCCACCCCGGTGACATGCTCAGGCCGTCGCGGTGGGTCGTGGCGATCGCGCGCAGCGCCGGGACGGTCGACCCCGCGCACCCCGCTCCGAGCGCCGCGAGCGTCCACGGCGCCCAGCTCATCCCGACGCCGCCTCGGCGCCGGTGCAGGTGAGCCGTCGCCGCCGCGAGCAGACCGAGCGCCAGCGTGTAGACGCCGTCCCCCTGCGTTCCCGCGACGGTGAGCTGACTGGTCATGACCGTCCCGATCAGCCACGGCCCGAAGGACCCGAGCACCGCCAGCGCGGAGGCCCCGAGGGCATAGCCCGCCCACTCCCGGTCCGTCATCGGGGCCACCGTCCGCTCCGGCACCGGGGCGGCTTCGACCGGCGCGGCAGGGCTGGCCTCCCCCGGCTCGGTGGGGGCTCCCCCGGGAGCGGCCCCCGGGACTCTCCCGGGGGCGACCGTGAGGTCCGGCGCCGCGGCGTCGGTCCCGAGGCGGGACGGCAGCGGCGGGGCTGCGGACAGGTGGACGGTGCGGTCGGTCATCGGGCCCTCCGGTCGGAACGGCGGGCTGGGCACCGCCGAGGGCTCATGGTCTCTCCGGCCATCCCGGGGCACGGACGGATCGTGACCAAAATCCGCTATCCGTCACCCGGGTGGGCGTCTGACGCCGCCGCTGCGGCGCACCACTCGTGATCGCGACGACGCGGTCAGGTCGCTGCGGAGACCTCGGCGCGATAACGCACGAAGGACGGCACGACCGCTGCGCAGACCAGCACCCCGACGACCACCAGGACGCCGCCCGCGACGACCGTCCAGGCCGCCCCCAGCCACCCCGCGGCATACCCGTGCAGCACGTCCGCGACCCGCGGCCCACCCGCCACCACCACGATGAAGACGCCCTGCAGACGACCCCGCACCTCGGGGGTGGCCGCCGTCTGGAGCATCGCCTGCCGGAAGGACGACGACGCCATGTCGGCGGCGCCGCCGATCGCCAGCCCCGCCGCGCACAGCCACAGCCAGGGCTGCATCCGGCCGTCCGCGGGCACCACGGCCAGCCCGGTCGCCACCACCCCCAGGCCCCACACGACGATGCACACCACGACGGCGAGGCCGTGGCGCGCCACCCGGGACACCCACCCGGAGAAGACGCCGCCCAGGACCGCCCCCACCGGCAGCGCGGCATACAGCACGGCGAAGGCCGGCCCGCCGCCGATCTCGCCGCCCAGGTCCACGTGCGCGATCTCCGGGATCAGGGCCCGCGGCATCCCGAAGACCATCGCCACCAGGTCCACCACGAAGGACATGAGCAGCACCGGGTGACCACCGAGGTAGGTGAACCCGTCGACGACCGAGCGCAGCCCGGGCGAGGAGTCGGGATGGGCCTCGCCCGGGACCCGCGGCAGCCGCCGCACGGCATACAGCGTCGCCAGCAGGCAGACCGCGTCGGCGAGGTAGAGCCAGGAGAAGCCGAGGACCGGGATCAGCGCGCCCGCGACGAGCGGCCCGGCGATCGCGCCGGCCATGAAGAGCGTCATGTTGAGCGCGTTGGCGGCGGGCAGCAGCTCCGTGGGCAGGATCGCGGGGAGCAGGGCCACGCGGGCGGGCTGGTTCACCGCGAAGAACGCCTGCTGGACCGCGAAGAGGCCGAGCAGCACCCAGACGTCGGTGGACCCGAGCGCCGCCTGCGCCCAGAAGGCGATCGACGTCGCGACGATGCCGAGGGTGCTGAAGGTCAGCAGCCGTCGCTTCTCCAGGTGGTCCGCGAGCGACCCTCCCCACAGGCCGAACACCACGAGCGGGACGAGCCCGAAGACGCCGGTCAGACCGACGTACTCCGACCTCCCGGTGTCGCGGTAGATCTGCGCGGGGACCGACACGATCGTGAGCTGGGCGCCGACGACGGTGACGCAGTTGGCGAGGAAGAGCCGGCGGTAGTGCCCGTGCTGCAGGGGGCGGGTGTCGGCGACGATCGAGCGCAGGTCCACCGGCCCAGACTAGGTGTCCCCGGGCGCCGACCAGGGGCTCCGTCCGCGGCCGTCGTGCAGGCAGGATGGCGGTATGACGATCCCGAGGCTGCCGGACCCCGCCTACCTGACGCGCCTGCCGGACGGCACCGTCAAGCAGCTGAACCCGTTCACCGGGACGCAGGTGTGGACCGTGCCCGGACGCGGCCACCGCCCGGTGGGCTCACCGGTCGCCGACCCGACGCCCGTGACGGCGGAGGCGGCCCGCCGGGTGTGCGCCTTCTGCGAGGACCGGCAGCGCGAGACGCCGCCCGAGAAGTCCCGGCTGGTGCGGGGACCCGCGGGCCCGCAGATCCTGCGCGGGGTGCTGCCGGGCGCCCTCGGGCAGACCACCGCGCAGTTCCGGCGGGTGCCGAACCTCTTCGAGATCCTGTCCTACGACTACTGGCACCTGGGATACGGCTACGAGCTGCCGGTGGCTGCGCGGGAGCACCGGGACGCCTACCTCGCCGACCCCGCGGGGCGCGCCCACGTCCTCGCGGTCGCCCGGGCCAAGGCGCTCGCCTCCGGGACCTCGGCCGCGGCCTGGGCAGCGCTGGACGAGGACTCGCAGCTCGCGGGGACCACCGGCTTCTTCGGCGGCGGGCACGACGTGATCATCGGCCGACGTCACCTCGTCGACGGCGCCACCGACACCGGGCAGCTCGCGTCCTCCGGCACGCTGACCGTGGCGGAGCACCGGGACTACCTCGCGCTGACGCTGGACGCGCTGGGAGACCTGTACGACGCCAACAGGTTCGCGCGGTACGTCGCGGTCTTCCAGAACTGGCTCCGCCCCGCGGGCGCGTCCTTCGACCACCTGCACAAGCAGCTCGTGGCCATCGACGAGCGCGGGGTGCAGACCGAGCAGGAGATCGCCCGGCTGCGCGCCGACCTCAACCTGTTCAACGAGGCCGGCCCCGACTACGCCGCCCGGCACGGGCTCGTCCTCGCCGACACCGAGCACGCCGTCGCCTACGCGGGATTCGGCCACCGCTATCCCACCGTCGAGATCGTCTCCCGGTCCGCGACCAGCGAGCCCTGGCTCCAGTCCGAGCCGGAGCAGACGGCCATGGCGGACCTGGTCCACGCCGTGCACGCCGCCACCGGACCCGACATCCCGTGCAACGAGGAGTGGCACCACCGGCCTGTCGACGTGGACATCCCGATGCCCTGGCGGGTGCTCGTGAAGTGGCGCGTGTCGACGCTGGCGGGCTTCGAGGGCGGCACCAAGATCAACGTCAACACCATCTCCCCCTGGGCGCTGCGCGACCGCCTCCTGCCCCGGCTGCACGAGCTGCGCGCCGCGGGCACGATCTGCGGCGACCTGCGCCTCGGCGAGGAGTGCGACGTGCGGCCCTGCCTGCTGCGCTACAACCCCCTCCTGCGTAGGCCGTGAGCCGTCGGCGGGCGGCTGTCACCGATCACCTCCCGGCATACGTCCTGCAGACATGACGACGACCGGGCGCAGGCGATGAGCCGACCACCCGCAGGGTTCGACGGGTTCGCCCGGGCGAGCGCGACCCCGCTCTGCGCGCGCGCCATGCTGCTGCGCCGGGACCACCACCTGGCCGAGGACCTGGTGCCGAAGACCCTGGCGGCGAGGTACGTCCGGTGGCGGCGGATCGGCGAGGTGGGCGATCCGCTCGCCTACGCCCGGCGCACCCTCGCCAACGCCTACGTCGACCGGACACGCCGCCGGGGCTGTCACGAGCCACCCCTCGAGCACCTTCCCGACCCGGGCACGGACCCGTACGACGGCACGGACCACGCCGCGCTGCGCATCGACCCGGATCATGCTCTGGCCCGCGTCACGCCCGAGCAGCTGAACCGGCCGCCTCCTGCTTCCCGCCCGCTCCATCGCAAGGGGCACGTGGCGGGTCACGCGCGGCGTGTCGCCACCACTGGGGGCACGTGGCGAGAAGGCGCCCGGGGGACGCCGGGCAACGAGGACGGAGGCGGCGCCTGAGCACCGCCTCCGTCCTCCCGTCGTGAGGGACGTCGGTCAGAAGCTGTCCCCGCCGAAGTCGCCGCCCCCGAAGTCCCCGCCACCGAAGTCGCCGAAGCCGTCGCCCCCGAACCCGCCGTCGAACCCGCCGCCGTCGGAGAACCCATCATCCGCGAAGGACTGGTCCCCGCCGAAGCCGTCGCCGCTGGTCTCGACCGGGTCGCCGAAACCGTTGGCGTCACCACCGAAGCCGCCGTCGCCGAACCCGCCGTCGGCAAAGCTCTGGCCGCCGTTGGTGTCGTGGTCCCAGGCGTCGAAGCCGTCCATCATCTCGTGGGCGATGGCGGTGCCGATGACGCTGCCGGCGATGGAGCCGAGCATCGAGCCCATGATCATGCCGCCCATCCCCATGCCGCCCATGCCCATGCCGTAGCCGCCACCCATCCCCCCGCGGCCGAGGCCGCCGAAGGTGCGCTCCATGAAGCCGGGCTGGCGGTACTCCGCGCGGGTGGCCGCCCGCGCCAGCGACTGCGGGTCGTCGGCGGTGACGCGCTCGCCGCCGTCGGCGAGCCCCTGGAGCACCTGGCGGCGCTGCTCGGGCGTGAGCCTGGCGAAGGCCTCGGCGTGCGCCTGCTCGACGGCCTCCGGCGGGGCGGTCTGCAGCAGGTAGCGGTAGCGCGCGATGGCCTGCCGGTCCTGCTCGCTCTGGCCCGGCCGCCCCGGCGACCCCTGCTGCGGATACCCCTGCCGGGGGTAGCCCGCCGGGGCCTGCCCATAGGTCGGCTGCTGCGGCTGGTAGGCCTGCGGCTGGCTCTGGCGGCCGAAGAGGCGGTCGAGGAAACCCATGGCTCACTCCTGCGTGTGGGGGACGATTGCCTGTCGGCATACCCCCAGGAGAGTCCCTCAGTCCCCGCGGCCGGCCTCGGCGAGCCGGCGGGCGGCGTCCATCGCGATCCAGAACACCTGCTCGTGCGCGTCCTCGGCGCTCACCCAGCCGCGGTGGTCCCAGTCCTCTCCGGCGAGCGAGTCGGCGCTGAACAGGATCTGGCCGAGCTCGACCCCGCGGAAGGCCGCGACCGCGAGCAGCGCGGAGGCCTCCATCTCCACGACGGCGCACCCGGCCGCGATGCGGCGGGCGACGGTGGACCGGGTCTCGCGATAGATCCCGTCGGTGGTCCAGGTGCGTCCGCTCCGGTGCGGCGCCCCGGCGGCGTCGAGGGCATCGATGCAGGCCTGTATGCCGGTCGGCGGCGCCGCGACGACGCTCGACGTCACGCCGTAGTGCGCGCTGGTCCCCTCGTCCCGCAGCGCCGACGTCACGACGAAGGGGTGCCCCATCACCAGGTCGGGCACGAGCACGCCCGCGGACCCGACCGCGACGAACCGGGTGATCCCGCGCGCGATGGCCTCCTCGAGGAACATCGTCGCCCGCGGCGCCCCGATCTCGGGGAACAGGAAGGCGATCCGCCGCCCGCCGACCTCGCGGACGTGGCACGGCTGCTCGCCGATGATCCCGGAGAAGGTGAACGCCACCGAGCTGCCCTCGCGGGCCCCGATCGCCCGCACGGTGTCGGGGAAGAAGCACAGGACGGCGGCGTCGGGCACCTCGTCGTCCGGGAGCCGTCGGTAGATCTGGGCGGGCTCCAGGACCCCGGGCTCGTCGAGGTCACCGGCCAGGTGCAGCGGCTCCGCCCGGTGCGGCTCCTGCGGCGGCGGCCCGCTCATCGCCGCCCCACCCGGTCCAGGTCGCCCGCCCCGAAGGCCTGCGGCAGCACCTCGCGCAGCGGCGCGATCCCCCGCGGCGTCTCGAGCAGGCAGTCCGGCCCGCCGTGCTCCCAGAGCAGCTGGCGGCAGCGCCCGCACGGCATGAGCGCGGCCCCGTCGGCGTCGACGCACGCCACGGCCACGAGCCGACCGCCGCCGCTCGCGTGCAGCGCCGACACGAGCCCGCACTCGGCGCACAGCCCCACGCCGTAGGACGCGTTCTCCACGTTGCACCCGACGACCACCCGGCCGTCGTCGACCAGCCCGGCCACGCCCACGGGGAAGCGCGAGTACGGCGCGTAGGCCCGCCCCATCGCCGCGGTCGCGGCGGCCCGCAGGCTCGGCCAGTCGACCGGGGTCGGCATACCGCTCATCCCACCTCACCCTTGCGGTAGACGAGCCCGTCGGCCTGCGGCATCCGCAGGGTCTGGCTCGCCAGGGCGAGCACGAGCAGCGTCGCGAGGTATGGCGCAGACCCGGCCAGCTCGCCCGGGATCGTGTCGGTCGTCAGGTAGGCACCGCAGGCGAGCGCGCCGAGCGCCAGGGTGATCAGGCCGCCCACGAGGCGCCGCTTCCCGAGCTGCCGGACGCCCCAGGCGAGCAGGAGCACGCCGACCACGAGCAGCAGCGCGTGGATCGCGCCGCCGCGCAGCTGCACCGCGTCGAAGTAGCCGAAGAGCAGCGAGCCGGCCGCGAGCGACCCAGGCCGCCAGTTGCCGAAGATCATGGCGGCCAGACCGATGTAGCCGCGCCCGCCGGTCTGCCCGTCGCGGAACATGTTGGCCGCCACCAGCGCGAGATACCCGCCGCCGAGCCCGGCGAAGCCGCCGGAGATCAGCACGGCGAGGACCTTGTAGCGGTAGACGTCGACACCGAGCGACTCGGCGGACCAGGGGTTCTCGCCGCACGACCGCAGCCGCAGCCCGAAGGTCGTGTGCCACAGCACCCACCAGGACGCGGCCACGAGCAGCGCCGCCAGGATCGTCAGGACCGACAGGCGGGTGACGAAGGCCGCGAGCACGCCGGCGAGGTCGGAGACGAAGAACAGGTGCTTGCCCTCCAGGGAGATCAGGGCGCTGGACAGGCCCGGCACCGTCACGTCGGGCAGCTCCGGCAGCGGCGGGGACTGGGTGGCGCCGCCCCCCTCGGTGCCGGTGAAGACCCGGGCGGCGAGGTACTTCGCGCCGCCCGCGCCGATGAGGTTGACCGCGACGCCGGAGACGATGTGGTCGACGCCGAAGACGACGGTGGCGAGCGCGTGGACGGCCCCGCCGACCGTGCCGAGCAGGATCGCCCCGAGGATCCCGGCCCACGGTCCCCAGTGCCAGGCGAAGAACGCCGCGCCCCAGGTGCCGAGGATCATCATGCCCTCCAGGCCGATGTTGACCACGCCTGCGCGCTCGGCCCACAGTCCGCCCAGACCTGCCATGCCGATGGGCACGGCCAGGCCGAGAGCCGCCGCGAGCGCGCCGGAGGAGGCCAGGTCGTTCTCGCCGGTGACCACCCGCATCACCGAGACGAGCAGGATCCCGAGCAGGATCAGGCCGAGGTGGTGCCGCACCCCGAGGCGGCGACGCGGCCGGAGGGCCAGCGACCCCCGGGCGCCGCGGCCGTCGGTGTCGGTGGGGGCGGTCACGGCGGTGCTCATGCGCGGGCTCCTGACGTGGTGGTGGCCGAGGTGGCGCCGCCGGCCGAGCCCGTGCGGGAGCCCGGGGCGGGGGTGCCGGAGGTCGATGACCCCGATGCCTCGCCGAGGTCGCGGGCCACGGCGGACTGCTCGAGGCGGGCGGAGAGCCGACGCACGATCTCGTAGGCGATGACCACGGCGAGCACGATCACGCCCTGGATGATGTTGACCAGCTCGGGCGAGACGCCCGCCTTGATCTGCAGGCCGTTGCCCTGCTGGTCCAGATAGGCCCACAGCAGCGCCGCGACGGCCATGCCGATCGGGTGGTTGCGGCCGAGCAGGGCGATGCCGATCCCGGCGAAGCCGATGCCCGCCTGGAAGTTCGTGCCGTAGGCGTGGTCCTGGCCGAAGAGCAGCGGCAGCCCGATCAGGCCGGCGCAGGCCCCGGACAGCAGCAGCGTGCGCACGACCATCCGCCGGGCGTCCACCCCGCTGGCGACCGCCGCGGACTCCGACAGGCCGGACGCCCGCAGGTCGAAGCCGAAGCGCGTGCGCCCCAGGACGATCCAGTAGGCCAGCCCCACCAGGAGCGCGAGCGCGAGCAGGCCGTAGACCTTGGTCGAGCTGCCGGGCACCAGGGCCAGTCCGGGCACCCAGGAGTCCTGCGGCAGCGGCGTGGTGTTGGCGACGTTGGAGCCCGCGTCCGCGGAGGAGTCCCGGGTCCTGGTGAGCAGGAAGGCCACCAGCCCGGTCGCGACGGCGTTGAGCATGATCGACGAGATCACCTCGGACACACCGCGCTTCACCTTGAGGTAGGCCCCGATCGAGGCCCACGCGGCACCGACGGCCATGGCCACCAGGGTGGTCGCGGTGATGTTGGCCCACCCGGGCAGGAAGCCCTGGGCGCCGAAGACCGCGGCGGCGAAGACCGCCACGCGGTACTGCCCCTCGACGCCGATGTTGAACAGGTTCATCCGGAAGCCGACGGCCAGGGCGACCGCGGCGAGGTAGTACACGATCGCGCCGTTGAGGATCTTGGCGACGAGCCGTGGGCTCGGCCGCCGCAGCAGCTCGGTCCACACGGTGCCGACGGGGTCACCCGCGACGGCCAGCACGAGCGAGGTCACCACGAGGGCCACGAGCAGCGCCAGGAGCGGCGCCGCCAGGGCCAGGGCGAGGGAACGGGGCGAGAGCTTCATCGGTCGTCCTCCTGCTCGTCCAGGGGTATGCCGGTGGCCCCCGAGGCGTCGGCACGGTGCGCGTCGTCGACCCCGATGGCACCACCGAGGCCCTCGACGGCGCCGCCCTGCATGGCAGCGCCGAGCTGCTGGGGGGTCAGCGTCGTGGGCAGCGGCTCGGTGAGCCGGCCGTCGGCGATGACCCGGATGGTGTCGGACAGGCCTCGCAGCTCGTCCAGGTCGGCGGTGATCAGCAGCACGGCCAGGCCTGCGCGGCGGGCCCGCTTGATGTGCTCCCAGATCGCGGCCTGGGCACCCACGTCCACCCCGCGGGTGGGGTGGGCGGCGACGAGCACCCGCGGTTCGTGCGCCATCTCCCGGCCGATGATGAGCTTCTGCTGGTTGCCGCCGGACAGCGCCCCCGCGGTGACGTGGATCGAGGGCGTGCGGACGTCGTACTCCCGCACGATCGTCTCGGTCGACGCCTTGGCACCACGGGCGTCGACGAAGGGCCCCGCGGTGTTGGGGGCCTGCGTCTGGTGGCCCAGCACGCGGTTCTCCCACAGCGGCGCGTCGAGCAATAGCCCGTGGCGGTGCCGGTCGGCCGGGACGTAGCCCACGCCGGCCTCGCGGATCTGCCGGGTGGACCACTCGGTGATGTCCGCTCCCCCCAGGTAGACCCGTCCGCCCGTCGGCTCGCGCATCCCCATGATCACCTCGACCAGCTCGTCCTGGCCGTTGCCCTCGATCCCGGCGACGCCGAGGACCTCCCCCGCGTGGACGGTAAGCGTGACGTCGTCCAGCGCGTCCCGGGCGCCGGGCCGGGCGAGCCGGACGTGCTCCAGCCGCAGCACGACCCGGTCGGTGACGGTGGACTCCTCGGTCTGCGGGCTGGGCAGCTCGCGGCCCACCATGAGCTCGCCGAGCTCGTCCTTGGTGACCGTGCGCGGGTCGGCGCCGCCGACCGTGGTGCCGCGCCGGATGACCGTGATCGCGTCGGCGACCTCACGGATCTCGTCGAGCTTGTGGGAGATGAAGATGATGGTCAGCCCCTCGGCGGTGAGGGCCCGCAGGTTGTCGAAGAGCTCGCTGACCTCCTGCGGCACCAGGACGGCGGTGGGCTCGTCGAGGATCAGCACCCGCGCCCCGCGGTAGAGCACCTTGAGGATCTCGATCCGCTGCTGGGCCCCCACGCCGAGGTCGCCGACGCGGGCGTCCGGGTCGATGCCCAGGCCGTACTCCCGGGAGATCCGCCGGATCTCGTCCTTGGCGCGTCCGCCGATGCCGTGGAGCTTCTCGGCGCCGAGGACGACGTTCTCGGTCACCGTGAGGTTGTCGGCCAGCTTGAAGTGCTGGAAGACCATCCCGACCCCGGCCGCGATCGCGTCGCCCGGGCTGTGGAAGGTCACCTCGTGCCCGTCGATGGCGACGGTCCCCTCGTCGGGCCGCTGCACGCCGTACAGGATCTTCATCAGCGTGGACTTGCCGGCGCCGTTCTCCCCGACCAGCGCGTGGATCGAGCCCTTGGCGACCGTGAAGGTGATGTCCTCGTTGGCCACCACCCCCGGGAACCGCTTGGTGATGCCGCGGACGGCCACCGCCGGCGGCGCCTCGGGGTGAGCGGTGCTGGCTGACGTCGAGATGGTCCACGCTCCTTGCTCGGCCGGCGCCAGGGCACGGCGGTCCTTCCAGGTCAGCCTACCGGCGCCCTGCCGGGCCGGGCCGGCCGCCGCACCACCCGGCACGGGCTGGGCCCGGTCGCCCGCCGGGAGGAGGACGGCCGGGCCCGGTCGCAGGTGTTCCGCCCGCTGCGGGTGGTGGGGTGGTGCGCAACCGTCGTGGCCGCGCCCCGGTCACTTGCTGGGGACGACGATCTTGCCCGAGATGATGTCGGCCTTGGCCTTGTCGAGCTCGCCCTTCAGCGCGTCGATCCTGCCGCCCGTGGTGGCCAGCTCGACACCGTTGGACTTCAGGTCGTAGACCGCCTCGCCCGGCGTCAGCTTGCCGTCCTTGACCTGCTTGGCGAACTCGAGGACACCCACGTCCACGCGCTTGACGACCGAGGTGATGATCGAGCTGCGGACGTCGGGCTGCGCGGTCCTGGCCTGGTCGGAGTCGACGCCGATGGCCATGGCGTTCTTGGCCTTGACGGCCGTGAAGACGCCGCTGCCGGAGCCGCCGGAGGCGTGGTAGATCACGTCGGCCCCCGCTGCGAGCATGCCCTCGGCGGCGGTCTTGCCCGCGGCCGGGTCGGCGAAACCCTTGAAGTCCGGCGGCTGGGATAGGTACTTCACCTGGGACTTGATGGCCGGGTTGGTGGCCTTGGCCCCGGCGAGGTAGCCCGCCTCGAACTTCTTGATCAGGTCGGTCTGCACACCGCCGACGAAGCCGATGCTGCCGGTCCTGGACAGCTTGGCCGCGACGACGCCCGCGAGGTAGGAGCCCTCCTGCTCGGAGAACACGATGTTCTGGATGTTGGCACCCTTGGCGTCCGTGGAGTCCACCAGCGCGAACCTCGCGTCGGGGTTCTCGGCCGCGACCTTCTTGACGGCGGGGGCGTACACGTAACCCACGGCGACGATGTTGGTGAACCCGGCCTCGATCAGCTGCTGGAGGCGCTCCTCGCGCGCGGACTCCGGCTCTCCCGCGGTGGCCGTGGACTCCTTGGTCTGCGCGCCCAGCTCGGCCTTGGCCTTGTCCAGGCCGGCGGCGGCGGAGTCGTTGAAGGACTGGTCGCCGCGGCCACCCACGTCGAAGGCCATGCCGATCTTCAGCGAGCCACCGTTGCCGGCGGCCGAGGAGGAGCCACCGACGGCGGCTCCGGTGGACGTGGTGCTGCTGGTGTCGGAGGGGCTGCCGCAGGCAGCGAGGGCGACAGACGCGACCGCCACGGCGGACGCGACCTTGACGGTGCGGATCACGGGGACTCCTCGGGTAGGACGGGACGTCGACCACACTAGACCTGCTGGTAGGCCTGACTGCGGTGCGTGAACCTTCTGTCCTCAACCGACGACGAACCGTTATGCGGGCACGTCAGCGCCCTGGAGCGCGGACAGGACCGTGCCGGCGAGCAGGCGCACACCGACCCCCACGGCCCGCTCGTCGACCACGAGGTCGGGACGGTGCAGGTCGTACGTCGGCCCTCCGGGGGTGCGCGTGCCGAGCCGGACCAGGGCGCCGGGCACGTCCCGCAGCATCCAGGAGAAGTCCTCACCGCCCAACGACTGCGGGGTCGGCGCGATCGCCTGGGGCCCGAGCATCGCCGTCGCGCCCGCCACGAGGTGGCTCACCGCGTCGGGGTCGTTGACGACGGGCGGGACGCCCTGGGTGTGCTCGATCTGCACCCCCACGCCGTACGGCGAGACCAGCTGACGGACGACCTCCTCGCACAGGGGCCCGATGGTGTCCCACACGTCCGCGTCGAGCATCCGCAGGGTCCCGCTCGCCGACCCCGACGCCGGGATCACGTTGGCCGCCTCCCCCGCGTTGATCGCCCCCCACACCAGGGCCAGGCCGGCGCGGGGGTCCACCCGGCGGGACAGCACCGAGGGCAGCTCGGTCACCACGGTGGCGAGGGCGAAGGTCAGGTCCTCGGTCAGGTGCGGGCGGGAGGTGTGCCCGCCGCGACCGGTCAGGCGCACGGTGAGGATGTCGGTGGCCGCGGTGATGGCGCCGGTGCGGATGCCGACCTGCCCGACGTCCAGGGCGGGGTCGCAGTGCAGCGCGAAGACCTGGTCCACGTCCCGCAGGTGCCCGGCCGCCACCATCCGGTGGGCGCCGCCGGGCATGACCTCCTCGGCGGGCTGGAAGAGCAGCCGCACGGCCAGCCCCTGCGACCGCAACCACTCGTGGTGGGGCGCGAGCGCCAGGGCGAGACCGACGAGGCACGTGGTGTGCACGTCGTGCCCGCAGGCGTGGCAGGCGCCCGGCGTCGTGGAGGCGTACGGCAGGCCGGTGGCCTCGGTGAGCGGCAGGGCGTCGATGTCGGCGCGGACCCCGACCCGGCGGCGCGGGTGAGCCGCTCCCAGGTCGACGACCAGGCCCGTGGGGTGCATCGGCGTGATCCGCAGGCCCGCCTGCTTGAGCCGGCGCGCGACCTTGGCCGTGGTGCGCAGCTCGTCGAAGCCCAGCTCGGGCTCGCGGTGGAGGGCCCGACGCAGCTCGACCAGCTCGCCGTCGAGGCAGGCTGCTGCCGCCTCGACCGCGGCCCGGACGGCGGCCCGCGTCTGGCCCGCGATCGCACCCTCGTCGGTCAGGTCATGCACGGCACCCATGACCGGCAAGGTTACCGCGCGCGCCGCGAGGCGCCGCGACCAGGGCGGGGGGCGACACCCTGGCCGACCGGGCCGGACGACCGGACGGCGGGTGACCGGCCCGAGGCTCGGTCACCCGCCGTCAGCGGTGATCGGGTCCGATCAGAAGGCGTCGCGCGGGACGTACATGCCCCAGACGTCGCGCAGCGCGTTGGAGACCTCGCCACCGGTGGCGTTCGCCTCCAGGGCCTCCTTCATCGGGAGCAGGAGGTTGGTGCCGGTGCCCTCGGCGGCCTGGCGCAGGGCGTCGAGCTTCGCCTCGACCTTGCCGTTGTCGCGGTTCCTGCGCAGCTCGGCCAGGCGCTCGCACTGGTCGGCCTCGATCTGGGGGTCCACCCGCAGCGGGTCGTAGTGCTCCTCCTGGTCGATCTGGAACTTGTTGAGCCCCACGACGATCCGCTCGCCGGAGTCGGTCTTGAGCTGGGTGGCGTAGGCCGAGCGCTCGATCTCGGACTTCTGGAAGCCCTGCTCGATCGCGGTGACCGCGCCGCCGAGCTCGTCGACCTTCTTGAGCAGCTCCCAGGCGGCCTCCTCGATCTCGTTGGTCAGCGACTCCACGACGTAGGACCCGGCGAAGGGGTCGACCGTCTTGCACACGTCGGTCTCGAAGGCGATGACCTGCTGGGTGCGCAGCGCGAGGCGAGCAGCCTTCTGCGTCGGCAGGGCGATGGCCTCGTCGAAGGAGTTGGTGTGCAGCGACTGGGTGCCACCGAGGACGGCGGCCAGGCCCTGCAGCGACACGCGGATGAGGTTGACCTCGGGCTGCTGGGCGGTGAGCTGCACGCCGGCGGTCTGGGTGTGGAAGCGCAGCATCTGCGACTTCGGGTTCTTGGCGCCGAACTCGTCACGCATGATGCGCGCCCAGATGCGACGGGCCGCGCGGAACTTCGCGACCTCCTCGATCAGGGTGGTGCGGGCGACGAAGAAGAAGGACAGGCGCGGGGCGAAGGCGTCGACGTCCAGGCCCGCGTCCATGGCGGCCTTGACGTAGGCCTTGGCGTTGGCCAGCGTGAAGGCGATCTCCTGCACGGGGGTGGCCCCGGCCTCGGCCATGTGGTAGCCGGAGATGGAGATCGTGTTCCAGCGCGGGATCTCCTTGTTGCAGTAGCCGAAGATGTCGGAGATGAGGCGCAGCGACTGGGCCGGCGGGTAGATGTAGGTGCCGCGGGCGATGTACTCCTTGAGCACGTCGTTCTGGATGGTGCCGGTGAGCTGGTTGGCGGCGACGCCCTGCTCGGCCGCGACGAGCTGGTACATCAGCAGCAGGGTCGACGCGGGGGCGTTGATCGTCATCGACGTCGACACCTTGTCCAGCGGCAGGCCGTTGAACAGCACGCGCATGTCGTCGAGGGAGTCGACGGCGACACCGACCTTGCCGACCTCGCCGCTGGCGAGGGGGGCGTCCGAGTCATAACCCATCTGGGTCGGCAGGTCGAAGGCGACCGACAGGCCACCGGTGCCGGCCTTGACCAGCTCGTGGTAGCGCTCGTTGGACTCCTTGGCGGTGCCGAAGCCGGCGTACTGCCGCATGGTCCAGGGGCGACCGGTGTACATCGTGGGGTAGACCCCACGGGTGAAGGGATAGGACCCAGGCGTGCCGAGCTTCTCCTCGGGGTCGAAACCCTCGAGCGACGACGCGTCGTAGACCGCCTCCAGGGGCAGGTCGGACTCGGTGCGGGCGGTGGGCTTGTCGGTGCTGTCAGCCATGGTCCAAACCCTATCGTCGGCGCCACCTGCGGTCACGACCACCCCCGGCTATCGACCCCGGCCGTACGACGCCCTCGGGCAGGGTCCCGACAGGTCCCGTCGCTCCCGTCAGGTCAGCTCGGGATAGCCGCGCTCCTTCATCAGCTCCACGATGGACTTCACGTCCTGCGCCTGCGTGCGGGTCGTGACCAGGAGGACGTCGGGGGTGTCGACGACCACCACGTCCTCCAGCCCGAGCAGCACGACCTGGCGGCCGGAGCGATTGACCACCACGCCCGAGGCGTTGCGGATGTGCACCTGCTCGGCGGAGCCCAGCACGGCGACGTTCTGGCGGTCGGGGGTCTCCCCCGCCGCCGGGAGCAGCCCGGCCAGCGAGTCGAAGTCGCCCACGTCGTCCCAGCCGAAGTCCCCGGGGATGACGGCCACGCGCCCGGCGGCGGCGGCGGGCTCGGCGACGGCGTGGTCGATCGCGATCTTCTCCAGGTCCTTCCAGGTCCGGTTGAGGGACCAGGGGTTGGCGGCGATCGCGCGCAGGCCGGCCGCGAGCTCGGGGTGGTACTGCGCCAGCACGTCCAGGAGCACCCGCGCCCTGACCACGAACATGCCGGCGTTCCAGCGATAGGTGCCCAGCGACAGGTAGGCCGCGGCCGTCCCGGCGTCCGGCTTCTCCACGAACTCGGTCACGACCTGGGCCCGCGGCGCCCCGGTCACCTGCAGGGGCTCGCCCGCGCACACGTAGCCGAAGCCCGTCGCGGGGAAGGTCGGCTCGATGCCGATGGTCACCACGTAGTCGTGCTGCGCCACGGCCACGGCCTCGCGCACGCACCGGTGGAAGGCGTCCACCTCGGTGATCACGTGGTCCGCGGCGAAGGAGCCGATGACGGCGTCGGGATCGCGCAGCTCCAGCACCGCCGCGGCCAGCCCGATGGCGGCCATCGAGTCGCGCGGACCGGGCTCGACCAGGACGTCACCCGCCGCCACCTCGGGCAGCTGCGCGTGGACGGCGGCCTCGTGCCTGGCGCCGGTGACCACGAGCACCCGACCGTCGCACAGCGGAGCCAGCCGGTCGTACGTCGCCTGCAGCATCGACCGGCCGCCGCCGGTCAGGTCGTGCAGGAACTTCGGTCGGCCGGACCTGGACAGCGGCCACAGGCGGGTGCCGGCTCCACCGGCCGGGATCACGCAGTAGAAGGAGGACGACGCGGCGGGGCTCGCGGAGGCGGTGTCGGGGGCCATGGCGCCACCGTAGCGGGACTTGCCCGGGCACGGCACGGAGTCGGGAACCACCGCCCAGGACGGGACGATCCGGACTCATGCACCACGCGCGGGTGCCCCCGGTCGGGTCGTCGGGAGACGGACCAGGTCACCCGCCGGTCACCTTCGCGCCACTCGACACACCCCGAGGTGTCGCCCCGGCGTGGCCCGGGTGCCCGACGCTGGGCCCGTGCGGATCGCCATCGTCACGGAGTCCTTCCTCCCCTCGCTCAACGGGGTGACCACGAGCGTGTGCCGGGTGCTGGACCGACTGCGTGAGACCGGGCACGACGCCGTCGTCATCGCCCCCTCGCCCGCGCCGGAGACCTATGCCGGCTTCCCGGTGCGGGCCGTGACCAGCATCCCGGTGCGGCAGTTCCAGGTGGGCCTGCCGACCGGGGAGATCGAGGCGATCCTGCGCGGTTTCCACCCGGACGTCGTGCACGTGGCGAGCCCCTTCGTGCTCGGGGCGCGGGGGCTGACCGCCGCCGACCGCCTGGGCATCCCCTGCGTCGCGATCTACCAGACCGACATGGCGTCCTACCTCGAGCAGCACGGCAACGTCGCCGGCGCCGCCACGGGACGCGCCGCCGCGAAGGCCGCCTGGCGCTGGATCCGGCGCATCCACTCCCTGGCCGACCTCACCCTCGCCCCCAGCTCCGCGGCCCTGCGCGACATCGAGGACCACGGGGTTCCCCGCACCGCGCTGTGGGGCCGCGGGGTGGACACCGCGCTGTTCCGCCCGGAGTGGCGCGACGACGCCGTCTCCCGCTCGCTGCGCCGGTCCCTGGCACCCGACGGCCAGGTGATCCTGGGGTATGTCGGCCGGCTGGCGCCGGAGAAAGAGGTCGACCGCCTCGTCACGTGCGCCCGGATCCCGGGCACCCGCATCGTGGTCGTCGGCGACGGGCCGTCCCGCCCCGCCCTGGCCGAGACCCTCTCCGAGGCCGTGGCCACCTCGCCCGGGCGTCCCAACCTGCCGCCGGTGTTCCTGGGGCGCCGCTCGGGGGACGACCTGGCCCGGGCCTACGCGGCGTTCGACGTCTTCGTGCACACGGGCACCCGTGAGACCTTCGGTCAGACCCTGCAGGAGGCCGCGGCGACCCGCCTGCCGGTGGTCGCCCCCGCCATGGGCGGCCCCCTGGACCTGGTCGACCACGGCCGCACGGGCCTGCTCTTCGACCCGGGGTCGACGACCGACCTGGCCGACTGCGTGCGCCGGCTCGTGGGCTCCGAGCAGGAGCGGGACCTGATGGGGGCGGCCGCTCTCGCCCGGGTGTCGCAGCGCTCCTGGGCCGCGCTGGTGGACCAGCTCGTGGGGCACTACGCCACCGCGATCGCGCGTCACCGCAGCCACGCCGCCTGAGGGTCTTCCACCCCGAAGGGGGTGCGCAGGGCGACGACGCGCCGCTAGGGTGCCGCGAGGGGAGGGCAGTCGACCACCCCAGGGGGTTTCTCGTGCACACGTCGTCCACCGCAGTCTCGGCCGCCCGTCGGCCTGCCCGCCAGCAGGTCCGCACGGGCGCCGTCCGCTCGGCGGTCGCCGCGCTCGCCCTCCTCGCAGGAGCCGTCGCGCCGGTGGGCGCGGTCGCGGCGCCCACGCCACCTCCGGCGCCGGCCACCGGCGCACCGACCGGCACCGAGCTCGTGCCCGGTTACACCGCCACCAAGAGCCCCTGCCCCGGGACCCTGGCACCCCCGCCCCCGCGGGCACCCCACGCCCGCCACGGCGCCGCGGTCACCCCGCCACCTACCCCGACGCCGACCGGGGCACCCGCCCGCCATCCCGCGCCTCGGGTCGACGCCGGCCCGCACCCCGTGGGCGGCGACCAGCTCGGCACGGCGTCCCTCGTGGCGTCCCTCCCCGCCGGGGTGCCCGCGCCGCCCGAGCTGGACGCGACGTCATACGTCCTGGCCGACCAGACCACCGGGGCCGTGCTCGTCGCCAAGGCCCCGCACGCCAAGCTGTTCCCCGCGTCCACGCTCAAGACCTTGACCTCGCTCACCCTGCTCCCCCGCGTCCCGGCCGGGCGCACCATCGTCGCCACCCCCGCGGACCAGAACGCCGAGGGCACCCGCGTCGGCATGGTCGCCGGCAACCCTTATCGCTCCGAGCAGCTGTGGAGCGCGCTGCTGATGTTCTCGGCCAACGACGCGGCCTACGCGCTCGCGCGGACCGCGCCCGGCGGCGTGCCGGGCAGCGTGGCGGCGATGAACGCCACGGCCGCCGCGGTGGGTGCTCGCGACACCCACGTCGTCGACCCCTCCGGGCTGGACCAGCCTGCCCAGACGAGCAGCGCCTACGACCTTGCCGTGATCGGCCGGGAGGCGATGAAGCGCAAGGACTTCCGCGGCTACGTCGGCACCCGGACGATCACCTTCCCCGGCGCCCGGCAGCCCGACGGCAGGGTGGTGGCGCCCTTCCAGGTGGCCAACCTCAACCACTTCTGGTGGAACTACCCGGGCGCGACGGGGGTCAAGACGGGCTACACCACGGGGGCCCACCGCACCTTCATCGGCTCGGCGACCCGGGGCGGGCGCAGCTACCTGATCAGCTACATGTGCTCGGACACCGTCAGCTGGCAGCACGTGGGCGCGCTGATGGACTGGGCCTTCGCCCACGGGGCCGCGGCCCGTCCGGTCGGCACCCTCGCCGTGGCCGGGCAGACCACCGCGCCGACGACCGGCGCCAGTCCTGCGGGCCGGTCGAGCAGCCCGACCCCTGCCGTCACGACCGGTCCGGGGGCGGCCACGGCGCCCGTCACCGAGTCCGCCGCCGCGGCCACACCGGTGCCGCTCGTCGGCCCGGCCTCGGCCTCGTCGCCGGCGCAGCGCTGGTGGCCGGCCGGGGTGCTCGTGGGGCTCGCGGCCGTGCTGGCCGGCGTCCTCGTGCGGCGTCGCCCCCGTCGTGGCAGACCCACCCACCGCTCCTGAGGATCGTCCGCGGGACGGCCTCAGGGTCGACGTCGGGTCGGCGCTCAGCCTGCGGGACGGACGGCGGCGCCGCCCAGGCGATAACGCTCCAGGGGGCGCCAGACCTCGTCCGCACCTTGCACGTGCAGGTGGATCTCCTCGACCAGGAAGCCGCAGCAGTAGCCCGCGAGCTCCCGGTAGGCGCGCTCGAGAGCCTCCTCGGGGACGTTGTGGGCGACGGTCACGTGCGGGTGGTAGGTGAACGTCAGCGGGCGCTCCAGCAGCCCCCGACGGACCTCACGCTCCAGCTGCTCGCACGCGGGCACGCCGCGCGCCACCTGCACGAAGACCACCGGCGAGACCGGCAGGAAGGTGCCGGTCCCCCGAAGGTCCAGGCGGAAGGGCTCGACCCGGGCCGCGGCCTGGCGGAGGTGACCGTGGACCTCGTCCATGACCTGGTCGCTGATCTGCGTGGGCGGGAGCACGGTCACGTGCGTGGGGATGCCGACGGCCTGCTGGTCGCCGTAGGACAACCGAGCGCGCTGCAGCTCGCCCCCCCAAGGCTCGGGCACGGCGACGGAGACTCCGATGACGGGCATCCGGACAGCTCCTCGATCAGGCGCGGGACGCCGGACGCAGCAGGCCCACGGCGTCGTAGACACGACCAATGGTGGCAGAGGCCACCTCTCGGGCGCGCGCCGCACCCGTGGCCAGGATCCGGTCCAGCTCGGCCGGGTCGTCCATGAGCTCCAGGGTGCGTGCTCGCAGGGGCGTCACCCACTCCACGAGCACCTCGGCGGTCTCCTTCTTGAGGTCGCCGTACATCCTGCCCTCGAAGCGGGCCTCGAGCTCGGGGACGGGCGTCCCGGACAGGACCGAGTGGATGGTGAGCAGGTTGGAGACGCCGGCCTTGTGCTCCGGGTCGTAGCGGACCACGGCCTCGGCATCGGTGACGGCCGAGCGGATCTTCTTGGCGCTGCGGGCGGGCTCGTCGAGCAGGTTGATCAGGCCCTTGTCCGTCGCGGCGGACTTGCTCATCTTGGCGGTGGGGTCCTGCAGGTCCTGGATCTTGGCCCCCTCCTTGACGATGTGGGCCTCGGGGACCACCAGCGTGTCCCCGAAGCGCTGGTTGAAGCGGGTCGCCAGGTCGCGGGTGATCTCCAGGTGCTGGCGCTGGTCCTCCCCGACCGGAACCCGGGCCGCGTCGTACAGCAGGATGTCGGCGGCCATGAGGATGGGGTAGGTGAACAGGCCGACGTTGGCCGAGTGCCCCTTGGCGGTCTTGTCCTTGAACTGCGTCATCCGACCGGCCTCGCCGAAGCCGGTCTGGCACGCCAGGATCCAGCTCAGCTCGGTGTGCTCGGGCACGTGGCTCTGGACGAACAGCGTCGACCGGGTCGGGTCGACGCCGGCCGCGAGGTACTGCGCCGCGGTCACGCGGGTGCGACGCCGGATGACCTCTGGGTCCGTCGCGACGGTGAGGGAGTGCAGGTCCGCGACGAAGTAGAACGCGTCGAAGTCCTCCTGCAGGCCCACCCAGTTGACCAGCGCCCCGAGGTAGTTGCCGAGGTGCAGCGAGTCGGACGTGGGCTGCATGCCGGACAGGGTGCGGGGTCGGGTCGCTTCGGGCGTGGACATGAGATCCATTCTGGCAGGTGCTCGGGCGTGCTCACGACAGGGTGGGGGGTGAGCCGGCAGGAGCGGGGCGACGGGGTGAGGCGGGCGCCAGGACGACCCTCCCGGCACCCGCCTCGGCCGTCGCCGGTGGCCTCAGCCCTGCAGGACCGTGCCGTCCTCGACCCGGCGCGGCTCGCCCTCGTCGGCCAGGGACACCTCGCCCTTGACGACCACCCGGTCGCCGAAGGTCCAGTCGCCTGCCACCGCCAGCCGCGTCGCCTCGCGCAGCGAGGGCACGTCGCCCGGCACGCGCTGCTCGAAGTCCGCGATCTTCGCGAAGTGGCCGTCCAGGCAGACGACCGGGGCCTTGTCGACGAGCAGGTGCAGCGTCCCGTCCTCGCGCAGCTCGTACACGTCCGAGCGCAGCAGCATCAGCTCGTTGGTGGTCTTGACCGGCAGGAACCGGCTGCGCGGCACCTCGACGGCCTGGGCGCCCTGGAAGACGGCGACCGCGGCCCCCATCGCCGACTCGATCTGGTAGACCTCCGGGCTCGAGGGGTCCTTGGGGTCGACGGTCTTGACGTTGCGGATGAGCGGCAGCCCGAGGACGCCGTCGCGCTCCACGAGCAGCGCGTGCAGCCGCTCCAGGTCCAGCCACAGGTTGTTGGTGTGGAAGTACGCGTGCCGGTGCTCGTCGGTGAAGTGGTCCATCTCCTCCGGCGCGGTCTGCGCGGTCTCGCGCAGGATCAGCTGGCCGTCGTCGACCCGGATCGCCAGGTGGCCGCCCTTGCGGTCCATGGCGGTCCGGCGGCAGACCTCGGCGGCGTACGGCGCGCCGGAGGCGGCGAACCACCCGGCGAGCCGCGCGTCGGGGGCCGCACCGAGGTTGTCACCGTTGGAGACCGTGGCATAGCGGAAGCCCTTGTCCAGCAGGGACTCCAGGATCCCCGAGGAGAGCAGCGAGGGGTAGAGGTCGCCGTGGCCCGGCGGGCACCACTCGAGCTTGGGGTCCGCCGGCCACCGCACGGGGGTCAGGTCGTCGGTGCGCAGCTTGGGCTCCTGCGACTGCAGGAAGTCGAGCGGGAGGTCCTCGACGGCCAGCTCGGGATAGGCCGCGAGCGCCGCGAGGGTGTCCTCCCGGGTGTTGAAGGAGTCCATGAGCAGCAGGGGCAGCCGCACGTCGTACCGCTGCCGGGCCGCCAGGACCTGCTGGACCACGATGTCCAGGAAGCTCTTGCCGTCCCGGACCGGGAGCAGGGACTTGGCCCGGGTCATGCCCATGGAGGTGCCGAGCCCGCCGTTGAGCTTGATGACCACGGTCCGGGAGAGGGCCTCGCGGGCCTGCTCGTCGGTGACCTGCATGCCCTCGAGCGAGGGTGGCTCGGTGAGCGGACGGATGGAGTCCTCCCGGATGACACCGGTCGCTCCTTCCTCCAGCTCCCCGTAGTAGTGGCTGAAGACCTGGATCGCCGTGGCGTTGACGCCGGCGTCGGTCATGACCTGCTGTGCGCGTGCGAGTCCGTCCTGGCTCATGGGCCCAGACTCTCACGGGCTCCGGTCGCGGCGGGCACCGCGGTGGCAGGATGCACGCACGACCACACCGCCACCGAGGAGCATCATGACCGCCGTCCAGGATCGCGCCCTGCAGACCTTCCGGCAGACCTTCGCCGCCGAGCCGGAGGGGCGATGGGCCGCGCCCGGTCGGGTCAACCTGATCGGGGAGCACACGGACTACAACGACGGCCTGTGCCTGCCGATCGCGCTCCCGCACCGCACGGTGGCCGCGGCCCGGCTCCGCTCGGACGACCGGCTGGTGGTGGTCTCCGCGGACGTCGCGGGCGACCAGGTCGAGGTGGAGCTGGGCCAGGTGGCGCCCGGCGTGCCCGGAGGCTGGGGGGCGTACGTCGCCGGGACCCTGTGGGCGCTGCGCGAGGCCGGCCACGAGGTGGGTGGGATGGAGATCGCGGTGGCGTCCGACGTGCCGATCGGGGCGGGCCTGTCCTCGTCGGCGGCGCTGGAGGGCTGCGTGGCGGCCGCGGCGGCCGACCTGTGGGGGCTCGTGCTCCCGGCGCGGGAGGGGAGCGAGACGCCCGGGGCCGCCGGTGCCGCGCTGCTGGCGACGGACGCGGGCCGCGACCACCTGGCCGGCTGCTGCGTCCGCGCCGAGAACGTCATCGCGGGGGCACCCACCGGTGGCCTGGACCAGGCCGCCTCCCTGCGTTGCCGCGACGGCCACGCCCTGCTGCTGGACTGCCGCGACGGGTCCACCCGCCCGGTGCCCCTCGACCTGACGGCGTACGGTCTGGAGCTGCTGGTCGTGGACACCCGGGCGGCCCACGCACTGACCGACGGGCAGTATGCCGAGCGACGCTCCGCGTGCGAGCGCGCCGCGGCCGCCCTCGGGGTCACCGCGCTGCGGGACGTCGCCCCCGCCGACCTGGACGCGGCCCTGGCCCGGCTGGACGAGGACGTGCTGCGCCGCCGGGTGCGGCACGTGGTCACCGAGATCGAGCGGGTGCGGTACTGCGTCTCCGCGCTGGCGGCGGGCGACCTGGCGCGGGTGGGGCAGGTGTTCGACGCGTCGCACGAGTCGCTGCGCCACGACTACGAGGTGACCGGGCGGGAGCTGGACCTGGTCGTCGACACGGCTCGGGCGCACGGGGCGCTGGGGGCGCGGATGACCGGTGGCGGCTTCGGGGGCTCCGCGATCGCTCTGGTCCCGGCGGGTCGCGGCGAGGCGGTGGCGGCGGCGGTGCACGACGCCTTCGCCGCGGCGGGCCTGCGCGACCCCCAGCACTTCGTCGCGGTGGCCGCGGGTGGGGCCGAGCGCCTGGGGTGAGACCTCCGGGACGACTACCCGCTTCGGGGGAAGTTTCCGCACTCTTTGTTACCAGTGATTACTGTTGGTAATAGCGTCCGGGCATGACCGACTCCTCCCCCACCCGTCGGGCCGTGCTCGCCGGCGCCGGCGCGGCCGGCGCCGCCCTCGCCCTCCCTACCACCTCCGCCGACGCCGCCGCGGCCCGCAACGTCCAGCTGTGGCGCTGCACCGGCGCCGCGCTGGCGGGCGGCACCCACGCCGGGACGCGCTACGCCACCGGCGCGGTCGTCCTCGGCCGCCCCGCCGGACGCACGACCTACACCGACCCCTACGGCGCCCGCACCACCCGGGCCTACGACCACGGCTCCTGGTCCACCAGCTGGTCGCCGATCCCCTTCGCCTTCACCCAGCTCGTCCCCTCCTGGCGCGCCCTGACCCCGGGCGGCTCCTTCGTCTCGGTGTGGGTCCAGGCCCTCACCACCACCGGCCGCACCACCCGGTGGTTCTCCCTCGGCCGCTGGTCCGACATGACCGGCGGGTCCCCCTCGCGGATGACGGTGAACGGGCAGTCCGACACCTACGCCACCGTGGCCACGGACACCCTCAAGGCCCGACCCGGCTACGCCTTCAAGGCCTGGCGCCTGATGGTCACGCTCTACCGCCCCGCCGGGACCACGGCGACGCCGTCGCTCACGGCGGCCAACGTCATGGCGTCCGCCGTCCCCACCGGCTCGACCGTCACCGTCCCCGTCTCCCCCGTCGGGATCGGCCGGGGCACGGTGCTGCCCGTCCCGGCCTACAGCCAGATGGTCCACGCGGGGCACTATCCCGCCTGGAACGGCGGCGGCGAGGCCTGGTGCTCGGCCACCTCCCTGGCGATGCTCCTCGACTACTGGCGGGTGGGCCCCTCGACCACCGAGACCGCCTGGGTGCGCCCCACCCCGCACACCAACCCCCAGGTCGACCACGTCGTCGGCAAGGTCTTCGACCACGCCTACGACGGCTCCGGCAACTGGGCCTTCAACACGGCCTATGCCGGGGTCCGCGGCCTGGACGCCTTCGTCACCCGCCTGCGCTCGCTCGCCGAGGCGGAGCGGTTCGTCGCCGCCGGGATCCCGCTGGCGATCTCCACGTCGTTCACCCGCACCCAGCTGACCGGCGCCGGCTTCGGGACCAACGGGCACCTGATGGTCATCGCCGGCTTCGACGCCGCCGGCGACGTCGTGGTCAACGACCCGGCGTCCGGGATGGTCGCGTCCAACGCCCGGGTGCGCAAGACCTACGCCCGCGCCCAGCTGGAGAACGCCTGGGCACGCTCGGGCGGCACGACCTACGTGCTGCACCCCGGCTCGCGGCCGCTGCCGACGCCCCCCGCGCAGCGCAACTGGTGACCCCGGACGACGGCGCCCGCCCCTCCCGGTCCTCGGCAGGGGCGGGCGCTCGCGCGTGCCGCCGGGCGGCGCGACCTCAGAGGGCGTCGATGACGGCGTTGAGCGTGGCGCTCGGACGCATGGCCGCGGTGGCCAGCTCGTCGTCGACCTTGTAGTAGCCGCCGAGGTCCACGGGCTTGCCCTGAACGGCGATCAGCTCCTCGGTGATCTGGGTCTCCTTGGCCTCCAGCTGCTCGGCGACCGGGGCGAAGGTCGCCTTGAGCTCGGCGTCCTGGTCCTGGTCGGCGAGGGCGCGGGCCCAGTAGGACGCCAGGTAGTAGTGCGAGCCGCGGTTGTCGATCTGACCGACCTTGCGCGCCGGGGAGCGGTTCTCCTCCAGGAAGCGGCCGATGGCCACGTCCAGGGCGTCCGCGAGGACCTGCGCCCTGGCGTTGTCGTAGTGCGAGGCCAGGTGCTCCAGCGAGGCGCCGAGCGCGGAGAACTCACCCAGCGAGTCCCAACGCAGGTAGTCCTCGGCGACGAACTGCTGGACGTGCTTGGGGGCCGAGCCGCCGGCCCCGGTCTCGAAGAGCCCACCGCCGTTGAGCAGCGGGACGATCGACAGCATCTTGGCGGAGGTGCCGAGCTCGAGGATCGGGAACAGGTCGGTGAGGTAGTCGCGCAGCACGTTGCCGGTCACCGAGATGGTGTCCTCGCCCTTGCGGATCCGGTCCAGGCACAGCTGGATCGCCTCGGCCGGCGGCAGGATCTCGAAGGTCAGCCCCTCGGTGTCGTGCTGCGGGAGGTACTTCTCGACCTTGGCGATGACGTGACGGTCGTGCGCGCGCTCCTTGTCGAGGTAGAACACGGCCGGGGCGCCGGTGGCGCGGGCGCGGGTCACCGCGAGCTTGACCCAGTCCTGGACCGGGACGTCCTTGACGCGGGACATCCGCCAGATGTCGCCGGCCTCGACCTGGTGCTCCATGAGCACGGTCTGCCCGTCGAGGACCCGCACGGTGCCGGCGGACTCGACGACGAAGGTGGTCGGGTGCGAGCCGTACTCCTCGGCCTTCTGGGCCATCAGCCCGACGTTGGGCACGTCGCCCATCGTGGCCGGGTCGAGGGCGCCGTGGGCCCGCATGTCGTCGAACACCTGGGCGTACATCCGCGCGTAGGAACGGTCGGGGACCAGGGCCAGGGTCTGCTGCTGCCTGCCCTCGGCGTTCCACATCGTGCCGGAGTCCCGGACGACCACCGGCATCGAGGCGTCGATGATGATGTCGTTGGGGGCGTGCAGGTTGGTGATGCCCTTGTCGGAGTCGACCATGGCCAGGGCCGGACGCTCGGCATACACCGACTGGATGTCGGCCTCGATCTGGGCGCGCTCGTCCGCCGGCAGGGAGGCCAGCCGCGCGGTGAGGTCGCCGAGGCCGAGGTTGGGGTTGACCCCCAGCTCGCGGAAGATGTCGGCGTGCTTGGTGAAGACCGGCTCGAAGAAGGTCGTCACCGCGTGGCCGAACATCACCGGGTCGGAGACCTTCATCATCGTGGCCTTGAGGTGCACCGACAGCAGCAGGTCGGCGGCCTTCGCGGCCTCCATCTGCGCGGCGAAAAAGGCACGCAGCGCACGGGCGCTCATGAAGGTGCCGTCGACGATCTCGCCGTCGGTGACCGCCAGGTCCTCCTTGAGCACCGTGGTGCCCTGCTCCGAGACGAGCTCGATGCGCAGCGCGGCGTCGTGGTCCATGACCACGGACTTCTCGTTGCCGTAGAAGTCGCCCTCGTCCATGCAGGCCACGGCGGCCTTGTTGTCCGCGCTCCAGGCTCCGAGGCGGTGCGGGTGGGACTGGGCGAAGCGCTTGACCGACAGGGGCGCGCGGCGGTCCGAGTTGCCCTCGCGCAGCACCGGGTTGACGGCCGAGCCCAGGACCTTGGCGTAGCGGCCCTGGACGTCCTCGTCCGCGTCGGTCGTCGCCGTCTCGGGGTAGTCGGGGATGTCGTAGCCCTTGTCCTGCAGCTCCGTGATCGCGGCCTTGAGCTGCGGCACGGAGGCGGAGATGTTGGGCAGCTTGATGATGTTGGCCTCGGGGGTCTGGGCGAGCTCGCCCAGCGCCGTGAGGTTGTCGTCGACCCGCTGCTCGGCCGTGAGCCGGTCCGGGAACTGCGCCAGGATGCGGCCGGACAGGGAGATGTCCTTGGTCTCGACCTCGACACCGCCGGCGCGGGTGAAGGCCTGCACGATCGGCAGGAGGGAGTAGGTCGCGAGGGCCGGCGCCTCGTCGATCTTCGTCCACACAATCTTCTGTGACGTCATGAGACTCTCCAAAGTCGTCGGTGTCGCGGGTCCTGGCGGGTCACCAGGGCGGCGCTCACGGGCCGCGGCCAGGTTATCTCAACGTCGAGATATCGGCGCGGGCCAGGTCCGACGGGGTGCTCGGTCCCGACGTGCGACGAGGTGCCGGCCGCGGTGCGGGCGTCCCGGTTCATCCTACGGAGGCGGTGTGCCGCCGCTCCTGCGGGGCCACCCCGCGGCGGTCACCAGGTGCTCAGCACCCGCTCCCCCGCGCCCGCCGGACCACGTCCCCGGGGCCACCGCGCACCGCTCGCGCCAGCAGGGCGTCGCTCCAGGCGCCGAAGGGCGAGGAGTAGGACACGGCGTCCGTGCAGCCGCCCTCGTGCAGGCCCCCGATCACGCCCGTGACCAGGTGGTGACCGGTGGGCCGGGCGACCACGAGGGGGCCGCCGCTCACGCCTCCCGTCATACCGCCGCAGACGAGAGTGGGGTAGCCCCAGGCGAGGCTCTCCCGGTTGACGCACCCCACCGGACGGTCCCCCGCCCCGGCGCGATAGCCATAGCCGTGGATCGGGGTGGCGTAGGGGGCCGCCCGGCCCAGCCGGTAGCCTCCGACCACCGAGGCGATGGTGCGTCGGACGCCCCCGATCGTCTGGGGAGCCACGCGCAGGACGGCCAGGTCGCGACGGGGGTCGGCACCGGCCTGCCACGCCGGGTCGACGTAGGTCGCCACGACCGCCCAGGTGCCGTAGGGACGCCGCCCGCTCTCGTAGCCCGGGGTGATCCTCAGGTTGGTGCCGCGGCCGCCGGTGCAGTGCGCGGCCGTGACGACCAGGCTGCCGCCGGGGGCGTCGAGCACGGCGGCGGAGCAGGTGTGCCGAGAGGCGGTGGGTGACACCCAGACGGCAGCGACCGCAGGCCGGAGGCCCACGGGGGGCCGCGCCTGGGGCATGGCGACGGCCGTGACGGGCCGGGAGCCCGCTGCAGGAGCCGCGGGGACGGCGGCCCGGGCACCGGCGGGGGTCCGTCCGGCGGCCGGAGCCACCACCGGAACCCCGGCGAGAGCCACCGCCGCCGCGACGCGCGCCACGATCGAGAGGGAGAGGACAACCATGAGACCAAGGTGATTGTTTGATCACACTCAGTGGCATGGGTGGTCGATTGTTAAGTCGAAAGGGGGAACAAAGGCAGGGAGCAATCTGACAAAAGCCCGGACGACGTCCCAGGCAGCGTGTCAGGATCGACCAGCCACCCGACCGAGCTCCCGCGCCGCCTGCGGGGATTCGGGCGCGTCCAGCCCCGGCACCCCCATCTCGCGTCCGGGCCCCGCCATCCCCGTCCTCAGGAGCAGCACCGTGCCACGTCCTACCCTCGCCCATCGCCTCGGCGCCGAGTTCCTCGGCACCTTCTGGCTCGTCTTCGGCGGCTGCGGCAGCGCGATCCTCGCCGCCCACGTCATGCACAAGACCGACCCCGTCGACATGGGCATCGGATTCGTGGGGGTGGCCCTGGCCTTCGGGCTGACCGTCCTGACGATGGCATATGCCGTCGGCCACGTCTCCGGTGGCCACTTCAACCCGGCCGTCACCCTCGGCCTGACCGCGGCCCGCCGCTTCGAGGTCAAGGACGTCCTGCCCTACGTCCTCACCCAGGTCGTCGCCGGCCTCGTCGCCGGCGGTGCGCTCTACGCGATCGCCTCCGGCCGGCCAGGCTTCGACGCCGGCAAGGGCTTCGCCGCCAACGGCTACGGCACCCAGTCCCCCGGCGGCTACTCGATGACGGCGGTCTTCCTCTGCGAGCTGCTGTGCACCATGTTCTTCCTCTACGTCATCCTCGGGGCCACCGACGACCGGGCCACCACGGGCTTCGCGCCGATCGCCATCGGCCTGGGGCTGACGCTGATCCACCTGGTCTCGATCCCGGTGTCCAACACCTCGGTCAACCCCGCCCGCAGCACCGCCGTCGCGTTCTTCCAGGGCGGTGAGGTCGTCGCCCAGCAGTGGCTGTTCTGGGTGGCGCCGATCCTCGGCGCCGTCGTCGCCGGGGTGACCTACGCCGCGCTGACCGGCGTCGACCGCTCGCACCTGGACCTGGCCGGCGAGGCCGAGCGCGCTGCCGCCGCGGCCACCGAGGGGGCCACCCGCCGCGTCTGACGGCTTCTCGGCATACCCCTCCCGCACCCTGGACGGTCCTGGCACGCCCCAGGCCCACCCGGGGTGAGGCGTCTGCGGGTGGCTGATAGGTTCGAGAACATCCACCAGTCTTCGAGCGTGAAGGACTCTCTCGTGAGCGCTACCCCCGTCAAGGTCGCCGTCACCGGCGCCGCCGGCCAGATCGGCTACAGCCTCCTCTTCCGCATCGCCAGCGGTGAGCTCCTGGGCAAGGACACCCCGGTCGAGCTGCGTCTGCTCGAGATCACCCCCGCCCTCAAGGCCCTCGAGGGCGTCGTCATGGAGCTGGACGACTGCGCCTTTCCGACGCTGGCCAAGGTCGTCATCGGTGACGACCCCGAGGAGATCTTCGCGGACGTCGACTGCGCCATGCTCGTGGGCGCCATGCCCCGCAAGGAGGGCATGGACCGCGCGGACCTTCTCGCCGCCAACGGCAAGATCTTCACCGGCCAGGGCGCCGCGCTCAACAAGGTCGCCCCCAAGGCCAAGGTCCTGGTCACCGGCAACCCGGCCAACACCAACGCCCTCATCGCCATGAAGAACGCGCCCGACATGGCCCCGGAGCAGTTCAACGCGCTGACCCGCCTGGACCACAACCGCGCCAAGTCGATGCTGGCCAAGAAGCTCGGCGTCACGGTCGACGAGATCAAGGACCTGGCGATCTGGGGCAACCACGACGACTCGATGTACCCCGACCTGTTCAACACCCACGTCAACGGCAAGGCCGCGACGGACCTGGTGGACGAGGCCTGGATCACCGGCGAGTACATCCCCACCGTGGCCACCCGCGGCGGCGCGATCATCAAGGCCCGTGGCGCCTCCTCGGCCGCCTCCGCCGCCAACGCCACCATCGACCACATGCGCGACTGGATGCTCGGCACCGAGGAGATCGTCTCCATGTCGGTCCCGTCCGACGGCTCCTACGGCGTGCCCGAGGGCATCATCTCCTCCTTCCCCTGCCGGGTCCGCGACGGGAAGTACGAGATCGTCCAGGGCATCGAGCTCAACGACTTCTCCAAGGAGCGCATCCTGGCCTCCGCCGCCCGCCTCGAGTCCGAGCGCGACCAGGTCAAGGAGCTCGGCCTCATCTGACCTACCGCCGGTGGTCGGGTCCGCCGCGCTTCGTCGACCAGGCGGATCCGACCACCGGGGGCAGGTTTTCCACACGTTGCCGCGACCGGGCCCGCGTCGTCCACAGGGGCGGCGCGGGCCCTGTCGCGGGCTGCTCCCCCAGCGGCACCGTCGAGGTATGACGCGACCACCGCTTCCCCCAGAACCCGTCTTCTCGACCCAGCAGGCCTACGCCCTCGGGTGGACCCGGGACACGCTCGCCGAGGCCGTCCGCTCCGGGGTGTGCCATCGCGTCCTGCGCGGGTGGTTCGCGGCCGGCCCGACCCCGGCCCTGCGGGAGCTGCACCGGGAGACGGTCGTCGCGACCCACCTGGACCAGCAGGGCGCGTGGGTCACCTCCGGGCCGAGCGCCTGCTTGTGGCACGACCTCCCGGTCGACGACAGGGACCTCCACCGGGTGCTCGTCACCCGCCGCGCCGGGGCGGACGGGCAGCCGCCCCCGGCCCACGGCTCGACCACGTCGCGGGTGATCGTCCGGTCCCACGTCGAGCCGCAGGACGTGCTCGACGACGTCCCGGTGCTTCGCCCGGCCGCGGCTGTCGCGGAGTATGCGTTGCACGCGGGCATGTCGGTCGGTGTGGCAGCTGCCGACGCGGCACTCGCGCGAGGGCTGGTCACCGAGGACGATCTCGGGGACGCGCTGGCCCGTCGGTCGGGGCGGCGCGGGATCCGTGCGGTCACGACCCTGCCACGATGGACGGACCCGCTCGCCGAGAACCCTGGCGAGAGCAAGGCCCGCTACCGTCTGTCCCGGGCGGGGTTCCGGCTCGTGTCGCAGGTCTGGTGCGAGACCCCCGGTGGCGCCTACCGGCTGGACTGGTTGGTCGAGGGTACGGCGACGGGCATCGAGCTGGACGGGACGACCAAGTACCTCACCGACGACGGCTCTCTGCGAAGCGACCGCATCCGCCGCCAGCGCCGCAGGGACCGAGACTGCGCCGCGATCGGCCTGACGCTGGTGCACCTCACCTTCGACGACTTCCGGCTGGACGACGCCGGGCTGCGGGCGCTGGTCGAGCGGGAGGCCGGGGACGCGCTGCACCGACCCACCCCGCAGCTTCGCGGGCGCCGACGGGCGTGCTGAGCCGCGTCCCTGGGATCGCCATACCTGCCGGGGGTGGTCGGACTCGCCTGCACCACGATCCCCGGCGGACCCGACTACCGCCGGTAGGTCAGCGCGGGGGGTGCCAGTTGACGGCGTTGGCGCCGACCAGCACCACCAGGGCGAAGGCGAGGTACATGACCACGTCCAGGGCCCGCGGACGGATCGCCAGACCGCCCACCAGGGCGGTGGGCAGCACGAGCCGCAGGAGCGCAGCTCCCACGAACGACGCAGCCAGGATGTTGCCGCCGAGCCGGGGCGCCCCGAGCGCGAGGACCACCAGGGCGGCCACGCAGCCAAGCCCCAGCAGCCACCACAGGCCCAGGCGCCCCAGCCCAATCGAGGTCACGCGCGCCCGCGGGCCGAGCGCTCGGCGGACTCGACGATGTTGCTCAGCAGCAGGGCGCGGGTCATCGGGCCGACGCCGCCGGGGTTGGGGGTCATCCAGCCGGCGACCTCCATGACGTCGGGGTGGATGTCGCCCGCGACCTTGGACCTGCCGTCCTCGCCCGTCACGCGGGACACACCCACGTCGAAGACCGCGGCGCCCGGCTTGACCATGTCGGCGGTCAGGATGTTGTGGACGCCCGCGGCGGCGACGACGATGTCGGCCCGCCGGGTGTGGGCGGCCAGGTCGCGGGTGCCGGTGTGGCACAGGGTGACGGTGGCGTTCTCGGACTTGCGGGTGAGGATCAGCCCGAGCGGACGGCCCACGGTGATGCCGCGGCCGATCACGACGACCTCGGCGCCCTTCAGCGGGACGTCGTAGCGCCGGCAGAGCTCGACGACGCCCATCGGGGTGCAGGGCAGCGGGGCGGGAACGCCGAGGACGAGGTTGCCGAGGTTGACGGGGTTGAGCCCGTCCACGTCCTTGGCCGGGTCGACGCGGGCCAGGATCGCGGTGTCGTCCAGACCGGTGGGCTGCTGCACGAGGAAGCCGGTGCATCCCGGGTCGGCGTTGAGCTCGTCCACGACCGCCTCGACCTCGGCCTGGGTGGCGGTGGCCGGCAGGTGACGCTGGATCGAGGCGATGCCGACCTCGGCGCAGTCCTTGTGCTTGGCACCGACATACCAGGTGCTCGCCGGGTCGTCGCCCACGAGGACGGTGCCCAGACCGGGGGTGATGCCCTGCTCCTTGAGCGCGGCCACGCGCTCCTTGAGCTCGGACTTGATGGTGGCCAGCGTGGCCTTGCCGTCGAGGAGTGTCGCAGTCACGCCTGTCATCTTGCCACTCACCGCCGGCGCTGCGCCGTCACCCCCGCCCCTAGCGCGGCGAGCAGCGTCAGGCCCACGCCGAGCAGCAGCTGCGGTCCCACCTGGCCGCGCGTGGCCGGGGTCAGCAGATCGAGCAGGACCGCCGAGAGGAGCTGTCCGGTGAGGGTCATCAGCGCGGCGACGAGCACGCCGAGGTGCCGCACGACCACGGCCCCCACCCCGACGAAGACGAGGCCGAGGACGCCACCCACGAAGGCCCACCACGGCGCCCGCCAGGTGTGCGGCGGGTGCAGCTGCCCCCGGGCGGCGAGGACCGCGCCCCAGCCGGCGAGGGCGAGCAGGCCCCAGGTGAAGTTGATGGTGGTCGTGGCTAGCACGTCCCGGCTGAGCGCGTTGACCCGGCCGTTGATCGCCTGCTGAACGGCCATGCCGGCACCGGCCATCAGGGTGAGCACCAGGGGCAGCAGAGGTATGTCGGAGGCCCCGTGCGCCCCTCCCCTGGCCAGGGCCGCCACCCCGACCCCCACGAAGGTGAGCGACGCCGCGGCCACCCGCCACGCGGACACCGGCACCCGTCCTGCGGGGCCGAGGCCGAGCCGGTCGACGACCAGGGCGTTGGCGGTCTGCCCGCCGACGATCGCGACGGTGAACAGCGCGACGCCCAGCGTGGGCACCGAGGAGGACTGCACGGCGACGAAGAAGGCCCCGAGCAGACCGCCGAGGGTGGTCCACAGGCGCATCCGCCCGGTCCGCACCCCGCGCGCCACGCGCCGCAGGCCCGCGCGCACGCCGGGGCGCGTCAGCGCGAGGAGCAGGAGCAGCACCCACCCGGACACGAAGCTCCACAGGGCGGCGTCGACCGCGGACCCGAAGGTCCCGGCGAGCTCGGCGTTGGCCCGGGACTGGACGGACGCGAGGGCGCCCACGAGCAGGGCCGCGGCGGCCGACAGCGCCACGACCGGGCGCCCCTCGCGGGGTGCCCGGTCGCCGGTCGCCGCGGCGACCGCGGCGACCGCGGGCTCGTCAGTGGGCAAAGTGGCGGGTCCCGGTGAAGTACAACGTCACCCCGGCGCGCTCGCACGCGGCGATGGTCTCGTCGTCACGCATCGACCCGCCCGGGGCGACGATCGCCCGCACGCCCGCGTCGAGCAGGATCTGCGGGCCGTCGGCGAAGGGGAAGAAGGCATCGGAGGCCGCGACCGCGCCCTGGGCCCGCTCGCTCCCGGCCCGCTCGACCGCGAGGCGGCAGGAGTCGACCCGGTTGACCTGACCCATCCCGATGCCCACGGACGCGGCGTCCTTGGCGAGCAGGATCGCGTTGGACCTGACGGCGCGCACGGCCTTCCACGCGAAGTCGAGGTCCACCAGGGTCTGGTCGTCGGCGGACGGACCGGCGACGAGGGTCCAGTGCAGGGGGGCGTCCCCGTGCCCGGCGGTGGGCTTGTCGTCCTCGCCCGGCTCGACGACCGCGTCGATCCGGTCGGTCTCCTGGACGAGCAGCCCGCCGGAGATGGGCCGCATCTCCAGCGTCACGTCGGCGCGCACGTCGGCGGGCAGGCGCAGCAGCCGGATGTTCTTCTTCTGCCGCAGGATCTCCAGCGCCTCGGGCTCGAAGTCGGGGGCGGCCACGACCTCGGTGAAGATGTCCTTGACGGTCTCGGCCATGGCCCGGGTGACGGTCTGGTTGGTGGCGATGACGCCCCCGAAGGCCGACAGCGGGTCGCACTCGTGGGCTCGCCGGTGCACCTCGGCGATGTCGTCGCCGGGGCGGCCCACGGCGATCCCGCAGGGGTTGGCGTGCTTGACGATGGCCACGGCCGGCAGCCGACCGTGGTCGTGGGCGGCGCGGACCGCGGCGTCGGTGTCGACGTAGTTGTTGAAGGACATCGCCTTGCCGTGCAGCAGCTCGGCGGAGGCGACCCCGGATCCCTCGCCGCGGTAGAGCGCGGCGTGCTGGTGGGGGTTCTCGCCGTACCGCAGGTCATCGACCTTGGTCCAGGTCTGGCCGGTGAAGCCCGGGAAGCCGCCCCGCTCCCCCTCGGGGACCGGCACGTAGCGCTCGGCCATCCAGGACGCGACCGCCACGTCGTACGCCGCGGTGTGCGCGAAGGCCTGCGCCGCCAGCACCGTGCGCTCGTCGAGCGTGAAGCCGCCGTCCCGCACCGCCGCCAGCACGTCGGCGTAGCGCGTGGGGTCGACCACGACGGCGACGCTGGGGTGGTTCTTGGCCGCCGCGCGGACCATCGAGGGGCCACCGATGTCGATCTGCTCGATGCACTCGTCGGCGCAGGCCCCGGAGGCCACCGTCGCGGTGAAGGGGTAGAGGTTGACCACCACGAGCTCGAAGGGTGCGACCTCGAGCTCGGCGAGCTGGCGCAGGTGGTCGTCCTTGCGGGTGTCGGCGAGGATCCCGGCGTGCACCCGCGGGTGGAGGGTCTTGACGCGCCCCTCGAGGCACTCGGGGAAGCCGGTCAGCTCCTCGACCGGGGTCACCGGCAGCCCGAGGTCCCCGATCAGGCGGGCGGACCCGCCGGTGGAGACCAGCTCGACGCCCGCGTCGTGCAGGCCCCGGACGAGGTCCTCCAGGCCGGTCTTGTCGTAGACGGAGATGAGGGCTCGGCGGACGGGTCGACGCCCGAGATCGGTGCCAGACATGGATCGCTCCTGAGTGCGGTGGTGGTCTCGCGGGGCACCCAGGCGGCCGATGCCCACGCCGGTCACTCCCTGGTGGTGGCCCACCTGCGCCAGTCGTGTGCGGTCAGCCTAGCCGCGGTGCGGGGATGGTGGGTATGCCGGGAAGGGGTGGTCGGACGGCTCACGCCGTGCCCAGCCGGACCCGCCGTCCGTCGACCCGCCACCCGCCCCGCGCCATCCGACCCACGACGTCGACGAGCATCTCGCGCTCGGCGACCTTGATGCGTTCGTGAAGGGTGTCCTCGGTGTCGTCGTCGGCGACGGCGACCGCGCGCTGGGTGATGATCGGGCCGGTGTCGACCCCGGCGTCGACGAGGTGGCAGGTGGTGCCGGTGATCGCGACGCCGTGGGCAAGGGCGTCGCGGACACCGTGCGCGCCCGGAAAGCTGGGCAGCAGCGCCGGGTGCGTGTTGATGACCGGAGGGCCGGCGAGCACGCGCTCCCCCAGGATCCGCATGAAGCCGGCGCTCACCACGAGATCCGGGACGTGGCGCCCGATCTCGTCGGCGAGAGCGACGTCCCAGGAGGCGCGGTCGGTGAAGTCCCCGGGCCGGACGACGAAGGTCGGGACGCCCGCCCGTCGCGCCCTCTGCAGCCCGGCGATCCCGTCCCGGTCGGCGCCCACCGCGACGATCCGCGCGCCGAGCGTCGGGTCCGCGCTCGCGTCCAGCAGGGCCTGCAGCAGCGTCCCCGACCCGGAAACGAGCACCACGACGGACAGGGGAGAGGTCACGGGAGCGTCACTCACGGACAGCACCCTAGCCGGATGGGGGAAGATGGGGCCGTGCCTGCCGAACGCCACGACCGCCCCGCCCCGCGAGACCTGCCCCGGGACTCCCCGCAGACCCGCCGCGCCCTGGCCGCCGGCCAGCGTGCCACGACCCTCGTGCTGCTGGCCGTGCTGATGTCCTCGCTGCCCCACCCCTGGTCCCTGCTGGCCCTGGTGACCGCCCTGGGCGGGCTCGTCCTGGCCCTGCTGGCGACCACCTGGCAGGCGCGGGCGGGACGCTGGGGCTGGGCGGCCTGGCACCTCGTGGCCGTGTCCTTCGCGGGCTACCTGCTGTGGGCAGGCTCGCTCCAGGCGATGTATCCCGGCCAGGTCGCGAGCTGGTCCTCGTGCAGCAAGGCCGCGAACACCTATCAGGCGCAAGCCCTCTGCGACACCGCCCTCGGTCGGTCGACGCCGGCGTGGTTCTCCCGGGTGCTCGGGCTGGCCTGACCCAGGCCTGCCCGCGGCGGTGGCGCACACGGCCCGTCCCGATGACGGTGCCGTCCCGGCACGAGGCAGGCGCTTCGACGGCGCCTGCTCCAGGGCGTCATCGCGGTCCTGCGCTCGGCCGGCGCGCTGCCACCAGGGCCCTCGCCGAACCCTACGCAGCCACGCCTCCCGTTCAGCACCTGCCGGCCACGACGAAGAGGACTCCTGACGTGGAGGTCGTGCAGGAGAACGGACAGGCCCAGCGGCGGGTGATGGCGCCTCCGGGGTGGATGCCGGAGCGTCATGTCATCGAGGGGTTCGCGTCCCGGCACCAGAAGCGGTCTCGCTGCGGTGGAGCCTGTCGGCTCGTCCGGTCTCGGCCGCGGCCCAGCGGGCGTTCGTGACGAACATGGTCGGGTTCGCCGCCCGGGCCGGTCGTGACGGCCGCCTGGCCTACGAGGCGCTGTCGGCGGCCGATCCCTCGCCTGCCGGGGATAGACGTCTACAACAAGGCTCTGTGATGAGCCCGGCCACGACCGAGGGGCCCGTGCGGGTGGTGCTGCGCATGGGCCCCTCGGGCCGTCAGGAAGCCCTGGTCGACGACGTGCCGGTGATGGCGGCCATGGGCCAGTCGGTCAAGGACGCCGCGCTCGTGCAAGTCGCCCGGATCGCGTCGGCGCGCGGCCAGGGCGACCCCCGCGAGATCACCGCGGTGATCTGCGACGAGGACGAAGGCGGCCAGTGGCCCCTGATCGTGTCCGCGACAGGCCAGGTCCGCGCCGAGCTGCCACCCACACCCGCGGCCGAACGGTCTCGATGGCGACCCCCGGCCTGGAAGGCAAGCCTCGGGACAGGCCTGCCTCGTGTCTCCTGGCGGGGTGCTTCCCGTCTGGGCGCGTCGCCGGTGGCGGCCCGGCCGGGGCGCGGGTCGGCGCTGCTGATCGCGGGCGTGGCGGCGTTCCTGGTCGCTGCCCTGGTGTTCGCGGTGACCACCTTGACCAGGAACGACCCGGCCACGACCGTGAGCATGGGCTCGGGTGTCTACCCGGGCACGGCGCCGGGCGGGTTCACCGCTCAGGCGCGGTGGGTCACCCCGGCGCTGCTTCCCGGCGCCGGCCCGGTCGTCGGTGCCGGCGACCGGGCGTTCTTCGTCACCGCCGACCGGAAGGTCGTCGCCGTGGACGCCCAGAGCGGTGACGTCGCCTGGACCCGTGACCTGCCCGACGGCGTGCCACGCGGGGTCCTGGCCGCGACGACCGTGGCCGGGACGCCCGCGGTCGCGATCCACCTCGGTGACCACCTGTGCTGGTGGTCCCGCGACGACGGCCGCCCCCACCAGGTGGACCTACCCGTCCAGGGCGCGGTGTCCTACCTGGGTGACGGCCCCCTGATCGGCATGGACGCCTCCAGCGTCGCCGTCATCGACGACCAGGACCGGCTCCGACGCACCATGGTCCCCGCCGGGGCGCTGGCACTGGCCGCCCGAGCCGACGGGCGGGTCACCGCCGCGAGCAGCGCGGGCTGGTGGCACCTGACCCCCGGGCAGGCCCCCAGCCGGCCCACTCCCCTGGAGGTCCCCGACCCCGCCCAGACCGCACCCACGGCCAGACCGGTCATCGCCAGCTACGTGGGTGGGTCGATCCTGACGATCTGGCCCACCGACGCCCAGGGCAAGACCCACGCCGCGGTCTACCACGACGACGCCTCCTCGGTATGGCTGTCCTTCCGCGCCCCCCTGCAGATCAGCGACCCGAAGAAGCAGACCCAGCTGACCTGGACCCCCTCACCGGCCCGGACCTGGGGGATCCTCGGGCGCACCATGATCGACGTCAAGGGCGGACGCGCCGAAGACCTCGGAGCCTGGACCACCACCTTCGTCGGCATCGACCGCGCCCTGGGAACCGTCGCAGGACGACCCGCACAAGTCGGACCAGCCCTGCCCAGGACGACCCACACCCCCGGGACCGGGGCCCCCGAGACCGACACCCCAGCCGGCATCGGCATCCGCCACCAAACCGACGGCCACCAACAGGTCTACCTACTCCCACCAACCAACTAACCCACTCGAGGCAGAGACGGTGGAGGTGCTCAAGCCAAGACTCGAGCACCCCCACCGTCATCTTTCACCTCACCAAGCAGGCCCCACCGCGTCGGGCCCCAGGCGACGGCCAGCAACACCCGCGCGAGCAGCACTACGCGACGTCCATGACCCCGGCCCGGTGCTCCACGGTGGCTGCGTGGGCGACACATCACCTGACCATCCAGGTCACTTAGGTCACCTGATGCAGATAGTGAGGTTTTCTCACCAGGCGGCTGAGGTGCCGCGGAGGCGGCGCTGTGACCTGGCGCGACGGTCATCAGGTCGGTCCGATGGGGTGGTGCGGACGAGGCGGTGCACGGTGCGGCCTTCGTGTTGCGTCCCGGCAGGTCAGGATCCCGCCCCGCTACCGCAGCCCATCTCCTGGCGAGAAAACCTCAGTGCATCTATGGCACATAGGTCATAGCTGCGCCTGACATGACGTGACGAATGGTCTACGGAACGTGGAACCGGCGGGTAGGGCAGTGGCGTCTGTCACGGTGAGAGGGTCCCCGGCCGGGGGTCCTGAGACACGTTGGAAGTGAGGGGTTTTCATGGGTCGTGAGCATCAGGTGCTCGCGCAGGTACGGGACGCGGGGCTGGTGGACGTGGTCGCCGGCATGGCCGAGATGGGCGGCAACGTCGGCCAGCAGGACCTTGCCCACCTGGCCGGCAGCGAGGACGAGGCCATCGACGCAGGATCGACGCTCGCCGACCTCGGGCTCGTCGGGCCCGCGGTCCTGTCAGGAGAGCGAGGCCTGACCGCGCTGGGACACCGGGTCGCCAAGCTGATCCAGGAATCGCGGGGCCCGAACGGACCCGACCGCCACGAGGCCGTCGCCCGCGCCCTGCTGACCTGGATCAGCAGCAGCCCCCACGGCCGGTTGCAGTCCAGCGACTTCCTCGAGGACCCCGCTGCCACCGCCTTCGGGGAGCGCTTCGCCGAGCACGAGATCGAGCAGGCTGAGCAGTACCTCGTCGACAGTGGCCTGATCAAGGCAGATGAGGGTTTCAACGCCCGGTTCAACCTCAAATCCACTTCCCGCGGGAAGCAGGTCCTGTGGAGCGACCGACCCATCCATGAGCAACTGACCGGAGACCCGATGATGCCCCCCTCGATCACCAGCCATATCACCGTCGGCCGTGACATGAACGGCGTCGCCGTCGCCACCGGCAGCCACCACACCCGCCAGCACGCCTCGCAGACGACCATCACGGTCACCACCGAGCAGCGGCAGGCCGTGGTCGACGAGCTGCAGCAGATCCTGGACGGGCTGCCCGCCGACGCGCCGCAGGTCGCCCGCGAGGCCGTCTCCACGGCCCTGGCCGAGGCCTCCGACCCGCGGGCCACCAGCACGGTCGACGACATCAAGACCGCGGTCACGCAGGCCTCAGCGACCCTGGCCGCGAACGCCACCCTCCCGTGGATCGCCGAGCACGGCATGGGGCTCATGCAGCAGCTCGCAGCGGTGGCGTCCATGCTCGGCTGACCACCACCCGCTCGCCCGTCCTGCGCGCGCGAGGGCGAGACCTACCCCCAAGGCGCCCCGAGGAGAGCCCCATAGTGGGTTGACCAGCGGCATGACCAGCCCCGCGGCCACGGCAAGCACCGCGATACCCTGCCGGCTCCTTCCCGACCCCACCCCACCCAGGAGCCCAGCAAGGGGCATGCCCACCCACGACCAGCCACCAGCACGCCCCGGCACACCCCTGGCCGCACGCCCCACCAACACCGCCAGCACCACCAACGAAGCATCCGGCGCCGCCTCGCCGGCGGCGGCACTGCTGGGTCGCGCCCACCACCGGCACCGGACCACCCCACGCAGGCCTGGTCCTGGCCTGGCGACGCACCCCGACCGGGGCATGGCAACCCCGAGTCACCTACGTCGTCGACGACGGCCCCGACCCGGTCGTCGTCGCCCAGTGGCTCGACCCCGCCCTCGTGCGACCCGCCGGTGACTAGGGCGTGTCTCTTAATGCTGGTAGCCAGAGGGTGATGGCGCGTAGGAGGATGGCGGCGCGGTAGGTGAGGGCGAGCTTGTCGTAGCGGGTGGCGATGGCGCGCCATTGCTTGAGCTGTTGGAAGCTGTTCTCGACGACGTGGCGTTTGGCGTACAGGCCAGGGTCGGTCTTCGGGGGCCGTCCGCCCTTGGACCCGCGGCGTGTGCGGTTGGCGCGTTGGTCGCGGGGCTCGGCGATCGCGGTGGTGATCCCGCGCCGCCGGAGCAGCGCGCGGTGGGCTCGACTGGAGTAGGCCTTGTCGGCCATGACCGCGTCCGGTGTCGTGCGTGGGCGGCCCGGGCCTGGGCGCGGGACCCGTACGGCGTCGAGCAGGTTGGTGAACATCCGGCTGTCGCTGCCCTGACCGGGACCGAGCAGCACCACGATCGGGCGGCCCTGGCCGTCGCACAGCTGGTGGACCTTGGTCGACAGCCCGCCGCGTGACCTGCCGATGGCGTGGTCAGCCGGCTCGATCCGCTGATTCTTGTGATTCGACCGATCCCCCCGCGAGGCGGGTGGTGTTCGTCGCGTGCTGGTGGGCGCGGGTGATGGTGGAGTCGACCGCGACGTCCCAGTCGATGACCCCCGCCGCGTCCGCACGGGCCAGCAGAGCCGTCAGCACCCGGTCCCAGGTCCCGTCACCGGCGAACCGGCGGTGTCGCTTCCACACGGTCTGCCAGGGCCCGAACTCGCCCGGCAGGTCCCGCCACGCGATCCCGGTCCGGTACCGGTAGATGATCCCCTCGACCACGGTCCGGTGGTCACGAAACCGCCTGCCCCGCTTTCCGTCCGCGCACGGCATGAACGGCTCGATCAGCTCCCACTCGCTATCCGAGAGCACCTGCATCCGCGACATGACACCGACAATCGCGTGTCACCACGCTCACCTTTGGGAGACACGCCCTAACCCCACCGACCCCCGTCGGGCCGGGGGCGCGTTGGCCGACATGGTGTAGGCATGTGGAGGGGCCCCGGCCTGATCGCGTTGGGGCCGACCCAGCAGCAGTAGCATCCGGGCGCCAGCAGCAGCTGCCCCTCACCCAAGCAGTGGCTCTTGACCGCGACGAGGCGATCTTCCGCGGTTCAGTTCACGCTCTGGTGTCTTCATGCCCTACAGTCAGGGTCATACACACCGGCCCCTCTACCTCGGCAACGAGGCAAGGGCCGGTTTTTTGTTGGAGAAGAGACCTACGTGAAGCACCCGAAGACATACGTGGAGTACACGAAGCCGCACCTGACGTACAACGAGCAGGTGGACAGGCTGCGGGAGCGAGGGCTGGCCGTCCCTGACGAGGCCGCAGCAGTCAGGCTGCTTCGCACCGTGGGGTACTACCGGCTCAGCGCCTACGTCTACCCCTTCCGCGTCCTCCTTCCTGCGGGCGCGCGAGAGAAGGGCCACACCCGGTCCGAAGATCTGGTCGAGGGCGCGTCCATCGACCACGTCCGTGACTTGTGGGAGTTCGACCGGCGGCTGCGCCTGCTGGTCCTCGACGGCGCCGAGGTGATCGAGGTCGGGCTACGCGCACAACTCGCCTACGTGCTGGGCCGCCGCGATACCTTCGGCCACCTCAACGAGGCGTCGCTCGACCAGCAGCGGTGCAACAAGCCACGGACCGTCCAGGGACAGAAGCGCCGGGCCTTCGAACGGTGGCTCGCCAGGTACGAGGAGTTGCGCCAGCGGGCCCGTCTTGAGCCGTTCGTCCTCTACAACAGCCAGAAGTACGGGCCGGACAAGCTGCCCGTATGGGTCGCCGTGGAGTTCTTGGACTTCGGGGCAGCCATCCGGCTGTACGACCTCCTGCACGACGACGATCGCAACGAGATCGCCCGAGCCATGGGCTTCAAGACCGGCGCCACTCTCCACCCCGTCCTGCTGGCCTGCAGCAACACCAGAAACACCGCGGCTCACCACGGACGCCTGTGGAACCGGCCAGCCATCTCGACGCCGCGCGCCAAGATCTACGACGCCGGCCCGATGCTGGACGGCTGGGCCAGCCTCAAGCACAACTACATGTACGCCCAGCTCCTGCTGATGGCGTACCTCACGAGACACATCGACCCCACCTCACGATGGCCGATCCACGTCCGGGAACGGTTGTCCAAGTTCCCCGAGCTACCCGGCATCGAGCTCCACACAGATATGGGCGTCCCTTAAGGGTGGCAGGACCTGCCCGTGTGGAAGGACCAGCCGAAGTTCAAGTAGCCGTCCTGGACTGTTCTGAGGACCCGGCTCAAAACTGCCCCTCCCTGCACAGAGACGATTCACCTCACTGCGACAAGACTACCCAGCGAGTAACGTCTCAGATGCACCCCGATCGGGGTCGAACGTCTCGCATGGAGGCTCGACATGTCAACCATTCCCGCCCTTTCCGCATTACTTCTGACGCTTTCTCCTGCGCTCGGATCACAAGCCCACACCCACACACTTTCGGAGGCTTCCGACGGTTTTGAAGTCGTCTTCACCGGCGAGGTAAGAACCGACGACTCGGGAGAAATAGACTCGAAGGCATTGGCTCAGGCCGGGGTGGACGTCCTGGAAGCCCCAGGCAACGCAGACGAGACGCTGATCCCCGCCGGGGAGCCCGACGCCTCTCCCGAGCTGGCCGCAGATAAGCGATATAATATCGTCGCCCAGTGGAAGGACAAGCGTGGGCGAAATGTGGTTCTCCGCATCGGCGAATACTCCCTCCTGTCGGACCGTGGGTGGGGCCTGGAGAAAATTACTCGGAAGCACAACTTGAACGAGAGGACGACCAGGTTCGCAACCGCCCGATTTGAGCATGAAGACAACGGTGCGATGCGCACTGTTTTCAACAGGGCGAAGTGTCGAAAGGTGGGACCCATCGTCGTCTGCAAGGTCATCGAAAGGCAGTGGGTCAGAACTGTCGTGAACTTCAACGAGAAGCCGCCCTACCTCCCCAAGGGCGTAATTACGTCTTACTGCGAAGGGCATGACGGGGCATGTCCGGCATGGCTGAAGAAGGTGGTGTAAGTAGTGGCGGATCGCATCGAGCACCTGAGACTAGATCAGGTGCACCGAGGACAAGCCGTAGAGTTGCTAGGCGAGCCTCTGTCAGTGGGGCCCCAAGGGGGATCCATCCACCCAGGTCACCCCGGGCTGATCGACGGTGACGATCCGATGCACGTCATGATCTCCTGGTTTGGGTTCGAAGAAGACTTCGCAAGCCAAGCCGTCGGATTCAACGCCGACAAGACAGGAATATTCCCAGGACTAGGATCACTAACACCCAGCGAATACTCTCGACGATGCGCGGAGATCACCTCACACCGAGACACAACACTCTGAGTCTCATTCATATTGCTCGACCAGAAGTGTTCAGGCCAGAGAGGTATCACTCGTAGCGCCGCAGGCCACAGGGGGTGTTTCCGCCGTGAACCTGGGAGACGTTTCCGCAGGTCAGAGGTCGAAATAAAAAACTCCTTGACCCAGCGAGTCTTTCTTACCAGGAAATTAACGGCCGTAGCGGGGCCGTACTCTGAACTTTCGCGATCCGACATGAAAATCCCACGGTGCATCGCTCTGGTTCGCGCCGCTTCCCCAAGCCGGACCGATGTCCGTTGCGCCAGGTCACGACGCTGTGTGCGCGGCGCCGCGGTCGCCTGGTGAGAAAAGCTCGCTATTGACAGAACAAGATGGAGAAGAATCATGGTCTGGCACGACATGCTCTCGGACGAGTTCCACTGGATCAGGGCGCTCTGGACAGCGGGACGGTGATGGAGCATAGGTCGGTGGGGCCTTCGGGCGATCCGAGATCGCTGATGAAGCGGGGGCGGGGTGGCGTGTGGGCGCCCCACTGCCACTTCGTGATCTCGTCGTGGACTAAGGTCATGTCGGCGTCGCTCCACTGCGGGTCGGTGGTGGCGAAGAGGAGCTGGTCAGCGCCCAGCAGCGCGCATACTCTTAGGCGTCGGTGCAGGTCTTGGGTGCGGGTCTTTCCTGTGCCCAGCGTGGCCGTGGACTTGCCCTCGCCGATGATGAGCTCGCCGTCGACATAGCTGATCAGATCGATCTCCGCGATATGGCTGCCCGCTTCTTCGCAGAAGATGATCTCGCCGGTGTCGGCGTACTGCTCGGCGTGGGAGCGCAGGTAGGCCGCTGCCAGGAGGGGAACATCACTGTGTTCCCGGGCGAGGCCGGCGGCGAGGGGATGCGCGTCGTAGAACCAGACGGGTTCACCGTCTGGGCCGGGCTTCTTCCAGGTGTCAGCGGTAAGGGGGACATGCTCACCGCATCGGGTGCACTGGTTACCGCTGCCCAGGCTGTCGATGTCGTAGAAGTCAAGATGGGTGCAGTGGAGGCACTTGAGGAGGATCCCTCGGCGTAGCAGTCCCGAGCCGACGAGCTGGTCAACGAGGGGTCGAGCCTCGTCTCGTCGGTCTTCGGGCCAGTGAGAGGCGATCGTCGTGAATGTGAGCACCGCGCGTGTCCGGTCCAGACGGATTCCACCACCCGCGAGGAAGCTGTCGCGCCCACCCATGGGTGGGGTCGCGAACTGATGCAGGGCCGCGCGTATCGGGCTGTCTACGATGTCCGTCAGGCTGCCGCGGCCGCCGGCGAGCCGCTCCAGCAGCCGAGTCTTGTGCCCGACGCTCGACGGGGCCACTGCCAGACCCGCGGCCTTGGCTCGTGCCGCCACCCACTGCTCGAGCGTGGGCAGTCCGAACTGCGGGGTGACGAGTCGACGGTGCAGGGATGATCCGCCCAGGACGAGCCCGAAGTTGTGGACGCTGTAAGAGATCTTGCCTCGCGCGCACCGGACCAGCACCTCGCGCTGACGCATCCACTCAAGGTGGTGGCCCAGGAGGAGATCGCCGGCGTCAAGGCCACAACTGGTGGGAATGTTCAGGCCGGGGGCGTCGATGTCGACGAAGTACGGCCGCATGCCGACCTCGCCCAGGTCGGTTGCCGGCAGCGGCAGAGGAGCTGCAAGACGGCGGGACCCGTCCTCGATTACCTCTACCGGCATGGGGATGCGACGGTCGAACGTGAACCGATCAGCCAGGTGCGTCCGGCAGCCACTAGCGATAGCCGCCTCGACGGCACTGCCCGCGGTGCCCAGGTGCACCGGCAGCGGCTCGTTCTCGAGAGGGACGCCGTTGACGACGAGAGAGGGGTGGCGGGCGCTGCGGAGGAACTCAGCGCACTGAAGCAGGCTCACCTCGTCCAGGGAGATGGAACTGATGACCACCCGTCGATAGTCGGGATAGAGCTGCCCCGTGGATTCAGGGGCGTCGAGATAGGCGTCGAGGATGTTGATTCGGCGGAGGCTGTCCGTCTCTTGGGACCAGTCGGGGTGCAGCCACAGCGCGCCGCCCGTGGTGCGCTTGAGGATCATAGCCAGAGCAAAGTCGTCGGCCTCCGCGCCGGCGACGACCTCGAACCGCTCCGCAGGAGTTGTAACCCTGGATACCCAGGTGAGCCCTTCCATGGTTCGGTCAACCGCCGTGACCGGTGGCGTCGTCTCAGGGGCGTCATCGACCGCGTTCGCAATCTGGTCGAGGGCGGACTGGAGCCGGGACGCGTGCAGGCGGGGATTCCACATGGCCGCGACGACCCTTGCCGCCTCATCGTCAGACACCGGCGCGCCGGCCGGCTCGAGATCGTCGATCACCCCGATGTCAAGAGCCGCTGCGAGAGCCGCGGGCCCACGCCAGGCAGGAGGCATCGACACGACCTTCTCGCCTACAGCCGGCAGGGCAAGCGCTGTCCTGCCCGGGAGACCGTTGTCCATCAGGCGAAAGTGCGGCCAGAAGTCCTGGCCCTGGCTGACGTTAACGTGCAAGGGCGCACAGGCCTCCCGGAGCCCGCGGGCCGCCGCGACCGTCCCAGAGGAGGGACGCGCCTGTGGCGGGGTCCTCGTGATCTCGGGAGCAGCAGGTGCGCTACCACCGTCACCTGCCTCAGCCTGAGCGAGGTGCTCGATTCGGTCGTGATGTGTCAGCGCGATCACGTAGTCGGGGTCGTACAGCCTGACCGCATCGCGCAGCAGATCGCTGACCTGCCCCCCGTGGTGAGGAACCAGCACGAACCCGGCCCCACCCCAGGTCAGACAGAACTGGCGCAATCCGTCCAGCGCCCGCACCTCCCACCCCGGACCACCGTCGAAGACCGCAGCCACCCTCGGAGCCCGCAGGGCCATATCCACCGAGACGTACCCCAGCACGTTCTCCTGCTTCCCCTCCAAGCGCGTCATGAACTCATGCTGGCATGACCACACCCACGCGCGTCCCGAACCTTCACAAGACGGCCCAAGGCCCGCGACGGTCATCTTGGACAGGCAAAGAGAACCGGTATGGACAGCGCTGGCGAGATCGGTTTACAGCGCCTCGGGGGTCGTCGTCCGCGTTGCAGTTGGACGCTGGCCCTACGAGGGAGCACGGTCACGAAGGCGGCGGAAGCTCGCGCGCAGGCCAAGACCGACGGACCCGGCTGGGTTTGGGTAGGACAGCGCAGATGTGGGCGGTTCGGGGGCCAGCCCTCTCGGAGCAGCGGCCACGACAACTATCTGCGGGGCGCTCCCTACGACGCCATCAAGGAGCGACAACCCGCCGCTCTGCGCGACGGCCAAGCTGGGATTGCGCATCCTCGAGACCGGGCTGGACCAGATGGCGTTCGCTTACCACCGCTGACCGGCCGGCCGCTGCGGCTGGAGCTTGGAAGACGGGTGTCTTCCCGCCGGTGACGTGGGCGTAGATGCCGCGGGCGTGGACGGCGTCGAAGACCACCCTCCTCGAGCACCCGTACGCGGCCGCGAGGGCGACCATGGTCTCCCCCGCCGTATGCCGGGCGCGCACCTGGGCGACCTGGTCCGGGGTGAGGGCCGGCCGCCGGCCCTTGTACACACCCTTGGCCTTCGCCGCCTCGATACCCTCCCGCTGGCGCTCCTTGAGGATCGTGCGCTCGAGCTGGGCGACCGCGGCGATCACCTGACGCTGGAACACCGCATGCCCGTCCTCCCGACCCGGGGCGAAAACCAGGTGCCGGTCCACGAACTCCACCGTCACCCCACGACCGGTCAGCTCGTCCACGAGGGCCTCCAGGTCGACCACCGACCGCGCCAGCCGGTCGATCGACGCCACCCGCACCGTGTCCCCGTCGCGGACGTAGGCGAGCAGGGCCCGCAGCTGCGGGCGGTCGCTGCCGTGCGCTCCTGACGCGGTCTCGGTGAACAGGCGGTCGACCTCCCCCACCGCCACGATCTGCCGATCCAGGTGCTGACCCGCGCTCGACACCCGCACGTACCCGACGACCTGCCCATTGAGCGCCATGGCTCTAGACCCTACGACACACGACGGCAACAAGCCCGGAAGCGACCCTAGATGCCGGACGCGACCTGCAGGTTTGCCCGGACGAGCATGTGGCGTCTGGGGTGTACGCCAAACGCCACGTCGTCGAGAACGGCTTCCAACAGCTCAAGCAATGGCGCGCCATCGCCACCCGCTACGACAAGCTCGCCCTCACCTACCGCGCCGCCATCCTCCTACGCGCCATCACCCTCTGGCTACCAGCATTAAGAGACACGCCCTAGATGCGTCCACCGAGAACGGTGATTGAGACGGCCGTGACAGCGCGGTCATGTCCATGACAGTGCGCTGGGTGGGTGTCTGCCAGGTGGGTGTCTGCCAGGTGCAAGTCAGACGGAGGGCGCGACGCCCTGACGCCATCGCTCGGCTTCCTGCCTTGGCAGAAACGGCGCGCGCCAGTAGTCCCCATGAACCTCGCACAGCGGCTTCCAGACGATCTGCGCGGCGTCCTCGCCCGGAACGGCGACGAGCACGTCGGGTCCGTAGATGGCCAATCGTTCTCGGCACACTCCGCAGGGGCTGAGGACCACGAAGCGCTCTGCATCCTCGCGGTGAAGGCAGATGGAGGCGCGAACCGGCTGATCGAGGCGGTAAGCAGCGCAGAACGGCTCGATCTCGTGACACACCTCGACAGACGGGTTCACGCACGCCGGTGCCGTCCCCGTGACGATGGTGCCGTCGGCCAGCAGCATCGCGGCCGCCCCCTCGTCGAACTGCCCCGCGAAGCGGATGTCGATGAGCTCCCTGCATGCTTGCACGGTGTCGGCCAGGGCCTGCGCGCAACTTCGGTCAACGTTCATGGACGCCAGTCTGCCGTCCCCTGTAGGGCTCAGCATCCGAATATGCCGCTGACAGCTCGTCGCTGGTGATCTCGCCGCGCACGTACCGGTCTTGCGCCGCGCGCACCTCGTCGCTGGACCGCCCGCCCTCCATCTGCGTCAAGTGCCGCGCCTGCTCCACCGCCCACGCCCGCGCCTGCATCTCGGCCGCGCTGATCGCCGGTCGCGTCGTCTCGTCGTGGCTCATGCCTGCCCCTTTCCCTCGCGCAGATCGTCGCGCAGCAGCTGCACCCCGTGCCCCTCACCGTCCTGGGTCACCACGGCGCGAGTGAAGGGGTCCCCCCGGGCGCTCGGAGACGGCAGGACGAAGGCGCGCGAGGTTGCCCGGGAGGGTGCGGGGAGAGCGCCCCGGGGGGGACCCACCATCTGATTTGGTTACGTGACGCACTTGAAACACGCCGAACGGCATCCCCCACCCTCGCGGCGGTCGGTGGGAGGGTCCGGCCATGACGGCGACCGAGACGGGTCACCCGAGGGGTCGGGTCAGGCTGGGAAGTTCTTCTTGGCCCAGGTGCCGACGGCGTGGGTGCTGGCCCCGTTGACGCTTCCTCCGACTACACCGCCGGCGACGGGGACGAGCTTGATCAGGTTGACCACGCCGGTGGTCCCGGCACGGGTCACCAGCCGGTACCCGACCTTGCGGTTGATCTCACGGAACACCTGGCCGGGGATCTTGCCGATCAACGCCTTGGTGCTGTTGGTCCCGATCTTCACTCCGGCCTTCGCGAAGGTCTCCGCGGCCGAGGACCCCAGCAGACTCATCAGGATGATGCTCTGCGTCTCCTCGGTGCTCAGGTCATAGCCACGCAGGTGAGCGACGCCCCCGGCCAGACGGCCCTGCAGCACCCACAGCGCGCCCATGTCGGCCGGGACGGCCACGGGCATGACCGCGATGCCGCCCAGGCCCGTCAGGAAACCTGACGCGGCCGCCATCCGCACGTGCGTGGCGATCAACCGGTCGACGGCCTTGTCCACGTCGCCATGGCGATCCAGGTGCTCGTCGGCGACCTGCGCCGCGCCCTTCCACCGGCCCGCGCCGTGCACGCCCACCGACATGATCTTGTCCGTCACGGCCTTCGCCGCCGCTGCGACCCGTTGCTCATCCCCCACACCCAGGAATCTACCCACCTCACCACCCCCGAGAGACAGGTTCTCGGACGCAGCCACGGCCTATCCTCGATCTCATGGCCCGTAGGTATGACGACAACCCGGCACGACGGCTGGAGGCCGTCCTCGAACGGTATGCCGAGGTATTGCCTGAGCGACGTGGCTCTGGCTACGACGCCGTCTGGGTCGAAACTCTCCAGCTGGATGGCTCTTATGCCGTCACGCTGGCCGTCGCCCAGGCGTTCAGCCTGATCCCCGAGATCGCCAAGGCCCTGACCATCACGGACGACCCGGCGAACACGAGACTGTTTCACCTGTTCGCGTCAGAATGGTCCAAGCCTTTCCTCCCCACGAACAGCGGCCGCGACCAGGTGGTCGGGGACGCTGCCGTGTCCGAGCACGCCATGGCTGCTCTGAGCAGCATCGCCTCGCACCTGCAGGACAACCTGCCAGAAGGCCCTGCCCTCGAGGAGATGACCGTCACGGACTGGCGTGAACAGATCCTGCCTCTGATCGAGGATCTGCGTGACGACGCCGGGCTTCCGCCGCAGGACCGGGCACTGCTCATCGCCCGGCTCCACGACATCCTCTGGGCCCTGGACCACGTGGATGTCATGGGCACCGAAGGAGTCCGGGCCGCCACGGAACGCCTCGCCATGGCCTACCTCCACGCCCACCTTCAGACAGCCACCGCCGCCGGTGACGACGACGCATCCGCTACCACGGAGGACCCCCTCATGACGCAGGTCAAGTCCCTGTTGACCGTGCTCTACCAGGGCCTGCAGGCACCGGGCTCCATCTACGCCACCTGGGAGCTTCTCGGCCCCGCGGTCCAGGCGCTCACCGGGGGATGACACGCAGGCTGTAACGCCCGGCAACGTCGGTGGAGGTGGAGTCGACCGGGTATGCGGCAGACTCGTGTCGACGGTCCTTGCCCGAGGTCGAGACGGAGAGACGGATGTCGGGATCCTTGCCGCGCAGCATCTTTCACTACACCAACTCTGAGACGGCTCTTCGGGGCATCATCCATAACCGGAAGCTCTGGGTAGCGGAGATGAAGGGCATGAACGACCCCCGGGAGACTCTCGTGGGCTTGGAGCTGGCACGCCGACGGCTCGCGGAACTGCCCGGGCTTGAGGACACGGCGCCACCCAAGCTTGAGGGCTCGGCTGATGACTGGCCGAACATCTCCGCAGATCGCGAGGGGTTGTACCACATTGCTTGTTTCAGCGCGGTGGGTGACCACCTGAGCCAGTGGCGTGGGTACGCCTCGGAGGGCTGGTGCCTGGAGTTCAGCACCGAGGGCATCCTGGAGGTCTTACGGAAGCACCAGGAGGGCCCTCGGTCCGTCGTCGCCGAGCTGGAGCCCGTGCGGTACGACCGAGCCTCGCAGCTGGAGCTCCTGGAGGAGTGGTTGGACTCCTGCCAAGCCCAGATGCTCGCAGCCCACGGGTACTCTTCACCCGCGGGCGCCTCGGTGGAGGCGGCCCGCAAGCACCACCGGCAGCTGGTGCTTCAGCACGCTCGTCGCCCGGCGACCTTGGAGCGCACCGGCCTCCGCAGGGCCTGCCACCTCATCAAGCACGAGTCGTGGTCGGACGAACGAGAGATCAGGCTCCTCGCCCATGTTCCGCATCTCGCCGAGGGGCATCCCGACCCGACAGGTGCCCGCCCCGGATGCCGGCAGGTTAGCGACCCCGGGGAGCCGTCGCGTTTCGCCCTGGCCCTCGAGGCGTCAGGCGCCCCGTTCCCGCTCCTGAGAGTCATCGCGGCCCCCGGCACACCCCAGGAGAAGAAGCCGCCCATCCTGCGGAGCCTCGACGACCGTATGCGCATCGCTAAGCAGGTTCTCGCCGGCGCAGGACTGAACTCGATCCCCCTCGACAAGTCGACGATTCCGGTCAACGGCCCAGTGGTGTCCGCACCTCAGGGCGAGGCTCCTGAGATGGGACACCGTAGGCTTCTCCCCCGCCGCCCGCACGTGGACACCGCCCTGGCCGACCTCGGCCTGCCGCCCGAGCAGATCGACGGCGCCCTCCGCGCCATCGCCGACGTCACCGAGAAGTGGGCCGAGCACTACAACAGCCGCAGGCAGCAGGCGGGGTACAAGGAGGACCGGGGCGCGCACGACGCGCTCACCAAGTTCTCCCTCCTGCTGCACAACGACCCCGCCCGCTGACGGTGAACACGACGAAGAGGCCCCGACGTGTTCACGGGACTGCTGTCGTTCTGGTTGACGGTGGTGGTGTGGTGTTTCAGGCCGTGTGAGCGGTCTGGTTGATGGTCTCAAACTCGATGGGGGTGAGCTTGCCGAGGGCTCGCTGCCGGCGTCGGCGGTGGTAGGTCTTCTCGATCCAGGTGACGATGGCCAGGCGTAGCTGGTCACGGGTAGCCCACCGCTGCTGGTTGAGGACGTTCTGCTGCAGCAGGGCGCAGAACGACTCCATGGCGGCGTTGTCCGCGCTCGTCCCGACCCGCCCCATCGACCCGGTCAGGCCGTGCGCTGTCAGCGCGGACACGTAGGTGCGGGCACGAAACTGGCTGCCGCGGTCCGAGTGGATGGTGCAGCCGGTCACGGCACGAGTGCCGCCCCTGCGCGTGACCGCCGTGGTCAGGGCGTCCACAGCGAGGCTGGTGGTCATGCGGTCGCTGATCGAGTACCCGACGATCCGGCGTGACCACACGTCCTTGACCGCGCACAGGTACAGCTTCCCCTCGCCGGTGGGGTGCTCAGTGATATCGGTGAGCCACAACCGGTTCGGGGCGTCCGCAGTGAAGTCACGCTCGACCAGGTCGTCATGGACCGGTGGTCCCGGACGGACCGTCTGGCCTCGCTTGCGCGAGTGCGCGCTGGTGATGCGCGCCTGGCTGCACAGGCGCCACACCCGTCGCTCGGACACCTCGTGGCCGGCCGCGGCGAGCTCGTCGGCGATGAACCGGTACCCGAGCCCCGGGTCGTCGGCGTGGACGTCCAGGGCCGCGTTGATCGCGTACGCGTCGACCAGGTCCCTGTCACTGACCGGGTCCGCGAGCCAGGCGTCGTAGGCCTGGCGGGAGAACTTCAGCACCCCGCAGGACACCGCGACCGGGACGCCATCGGCGGCGAGGTCGGTGACCAGCGGGAACATCATCTTGGGGACTGGCCCAGCCTCAGGTTCGCCTGTGACAGGTACGCGGCCGCGCGGCGCAGGACCTCGTTCTCCTGCTCCAGCAGGCGGATCTTGCGGCGGGCTTCCTTCAGCTCAGCGTTCTCCGCCGCGGTCGTACCGGGACGGACACCGGCCTCCACGTCGGCCTTCGCAAGCCACTGGCCTAGACATGACTCGCTGATCCCGAAGTCCTTCGCAATCTGAGCGATCGGCGCCTCGCCCCGACGCGCGACCGCGATCACGTCGTCACGGAACTCCTTGGGGTGTGGTGCCGGCATGCTGACATCCTTCCAGCAGGGCCCGAAGGCCCCACAAGTCGACTGTCAACCAAATCTTCAGCAGTCCCGCTCGAGGCGCAGGTGGCGGACTTGACGCAGGCGTTGGGTGAGGCTGCGATCGAGATCCGGGTGTGGAAGAAGTCTGCTGAGGGCCGGTTGGGCCCTTCGAAGACCTCGAGGTGATCCGTCAGGACGCGGGGATGTCGACCACGAGGTTCTGCGAGCTGTTCGACATCCCCGAACGGTCCTGGCGACGCTGGCAGTCCCGCTCGCGGGCCGGGCTCGCGGTGGTGAAGGGGCCGTGGCCGGCACCCTCACGCGAGCAGCACCGGCAGGTGGTGGTCGCGTTCGCGGGCGAGCACCCGGCGTGGGGGCATCGCAAGATCTGGGCGATGGCCCGCCACGGCGGGCACCTGGTGTCGGCGTCCACCGTGCGGCGCATCCTTGACGAGGAGGGACTGCTCCTCAAGGCCGACTACCAGCGCGAACGTCGCCAGCTCGCGGCGGCCCGCAAGGCCGCGTTCGCGGACCCGCCCACGGGCCCGAACCAGGGTGGGGGTACCGCCCGCTGCGACGATGCGGAGCATCGCAGCGGGGGAGGCAGTTCGACTTCAGCGAGTTCGAGACCGCTGGCGGGGGCACCTGGCGGGTCGCCGGGGTCGCGGACTACTGGTCCACGTACGAGTTCGGGTGGCACTGGTCACCGACCGCGAACCAGCACGACGCGATCACCGGCGTCGAGCTCGCGTCGGCCGAGACCGAGCGCCTGGTCGTCGAGTCCGGCGTGGCGTCCTGGCTGCTGGAGCACCTGAGCGACCCGGCCAGCGAGGAAGTCGTCCCGATCACGCTCGTCACCGACAACGGCGGCCCGTTCCGATCGATGCGGTTCGAGAGATTCATCGCCGTCCGGCCTGAGCTACGCCACGTCCGCACCCGGGTGCGCACGCCCGGGCAGAACGGTGTCCGCGAGCGGGCGTTCCAGTCGTTGAAGTACGAGCGGCTGTACCGCGAGCAGATCCACGACGCGAGCGACCTGGTCCGCGAGGCCGACGCCTACCGGGTGCAGTTCAACACCGTCCGACCCCACGAAGCGTTGTCCTGGAACCGACCCGCCGACGTCCACCGCGGCCTGGCCGACCCCACGACACCCACCCTTCCCGACCAGGAAAACCTGCCAACTCCTTGACGCGGGACACCTGAAACAACACCACCCACGGGACTTGACCGTATCAAGGCAAGTAGTCTGGTGGTGCAACCCGGAGGTGGGGCGGTCGCGCCCCGCGCCACCGACCCCGCCAAGTCCGCCGAAATCCGCCGGAGCCACGATCACCGGTGCCCGCGGCGCGGGACGCGGCACTATCACCAGCAGCGCGGACCGCCTCTGCAACGGGGAGATGCGGGCGTGGCTGCGCGAGCAGGGCCACCAGGTCAGCGCGAGAGGCAGGATCTTCCGGAGCTGCAGGATCTCTACACCGCTGCCCACTGATCACCGGGGCCGCCTCCCTCCGGGCCCCATGCCGAATGCATGCCGGGCACGAGAACCGCTGAGAAGCGGTGCCGCGACGAAGGGCGGTGCGGAACCGCGCGCCGACCTCGGTCCGCAGTCCACGGCCGCACGCCGGCACCGCTAACGGTGGTAGCGGCGCCATACCAGGGCAAGCATCAGCAGCCCGCCCAGCGCCGTCTCCCCCGCCACGGCGGCCGTCGTCGGAAGCACCCGGGGCCCGATCTCCGCGAGGGCCTTGGCGCCGAGCGAACCTCCAGAAACCCACAGCACCACCGCGGTCCCGAGCACCAGGACCACCCACGCGCCGAGGGCCGCCAGCGCCTTGCCCGCGAAGGGCGCCAGGGCACTGACCCGGCTGGTCGCCCATCGGGTGGTGAGCGCCCCCACGACCACGGGCAGCGCCCCCGCTGCCATCACCCAGGAGGGCAGCATGCCGTTGTCAGGCAGAGCCCCGAGGACGGGGACCATCGGAAGCAGGCCGGACCGGGACTCCTGCCAGGTGTAGGCCGATCCGAGTCCGACGGTGAAGCCGGGACCCGCCAGCCACGACAGCCCCCACGCGGCGACGTTCGGCAGCCAGGCCAGCTGAGCGAGCGCGAGGACGACGGTGCCGAGGAGCCCCGCGTCGAGCTCCCCGGTGAGGTCACGGACCCGGCCCAGGTGGACCGTCAGCGTGAAGGCCACGGGCAGCAGACCGACGAGCAGCAGGGCCCCGACGCCCTGCAGACCGGCGGACAGGGAACGGCGCACCGGCACCGGCACCAGCTGCACGGTCTTGTCGTGCCACGCCGGCGCGAGCTCGCGCGAGGCGATCTCACGCCGGAGCCCGACCGCGCCACCCACCAGGGGCACCAGCAGGCATCCGGCCACCGTGGTCGGCCAGACCGGGGACACCGGCATGGTGGCGGCGTGCGCGGACACCGCGAGGCCTAGCGCCGCGTAGGTCAGGACGAAGCAGCCCAGGAGCGCGACCACCCCCTGGCGCATCCCGCCCAGCCGGGAGATCCGCGGGCTGCGGTCGTCCTGGACCGGACCCGCCAGGGACCGACCGGCCGCGGCACAGGCCGCGAGCGGCAACAGGGTCAGCAGCAGCGGCGCCAGCGCCACGGTGGCCTCCCCCACCCGCAGCGACCCCAGGTGCGCGGTGACCCACGCCAGGCTCGCGACACCGAGGGCATCACCCCAGCCGACCGTGGTGCGGGCCGAGCCCGCCCAGCCGACGACGGTGAGCAGCGCGAGCGGGACCCAGCTGGACAGGACGGCCACCAGGGCGGCACGGGCCGGTCGGTGCAGCGGGGTGCTGGTCGCAGCGAGGGCAGGGAGGCGGAAGCGCGTTGTCTCACTCATGGGAGTGCCCATCGTCCCCCAGCCAGGGACCGCGACTCACCTCGGCTCGCCGGTCGCGTCCCGCTCCCGCACCACCACGCCGCGGTATGCCGAGAGCCGGTCACCCCGGGCGGGGGTGACCGGCTCTCGGCATACGCCTCGGGTCGAGGACCGACGGGCCGCCGCGGTCAGCGACCCTGCATGATCTCGCGCATGAGGGCAGCCGTCTCGGAGGGCGTCTTGCCGACCTTGACGCCCGCGGCCTCCAGGGCCTCCTTCTTGGCGGCTGCGGTGCCCGCGCCGCCGGAGACGATGGCGCCGGCGTGGCCCATGGTCTTGCCCTCCGGCGCGGTGAAGCCCGCCACGTAGCCGACGACCGGCTTGGTGACGTTCTCCTGGATGTACTTCGCGGCACGCTCCTCGGCGTCGCCACCGATCTCGCCGATCATGACGATGGCGACGGTCTCCGGGTCCTTCTCGAAGGCCTCGAGGCAGTCGATGTGGGTGGTCCCGATGACCGGGTCGCCGCCGATGCCGACGGCCGTGGTGAAGCCGAAGTCACGCAGCTCGTACATCATCTGGTAGGTCAGGGTGCCCGACTTGGAGACCAGACCGATCTTGCCGGCGCCCGCGATGTCCGCCGGGATGATGCCGGCGTTGGACTGGCCGGGGCTGATGATGCCCGGGCAGTTGGGGCCGATGATGCGGGTCGTGCCCTTGTCCTTGGCGTAGTTGAAGAACTCCGCGGTGTCCTTGACCGCGACACCCTCGGTGATGACCACGCACAGGCCGATGCCTGCGTCGACGGCCTCGACCACGGCGGACTTGGTGAAGGCTGGCGGCACGAAGACCACGGTGACGTCGGCGCCGGTGGCCTCCATGGCCTCCTTGACCGAGCCGAAGACCGGGATCTGCTTGCCACCCGGGAAGTCGACCGTCTGGCCGGCCTTCTTGGGGTTGACGCCGCCGACGATGTCGGTGCCGGACGCGAGCATGCGCGTGGTGTGCTTCATGCCCTCGGAGCCGGTCATGCCCTGCACGATGACCTTGGAGTCCGCGTTGAGGAAGATAGCCATTGCTGTGAATTCCCTTGTCTCTCTTGCTCGAACGCTTACTTGGCGGCCAGCTCGGCGGCCTTGCGGGCGGCGCCGTCCATGGTCTCCTCGACGGTGACCAGCGGGTGGTTGAGGTCGGAGAGGATCCGGCGCCCCTCCTCGACGTTGTTACCGTCCAGACGCACGACGAGCGGCTTGGTGGCCGAGTCCCCGAGGGTCTCGAGGGCGCCGACGATGCCGTTGGCGACCGCGTCGCAGGCGGTGATCCCGCCGAAGACGTTGACGAACACGGCCTTGACCTGCTCGTCGCCGAGGATGACGTCCAGGCCGTTGGCCATGACCTCGGCCGAGGCGCCGCCGCCGATATCGAGGAAGTTGGCGGGCTTGGAGACCCCGCCGGTGTGGTCCTGACCGGCGTAGGCGACGACGTCCAGGGTGCTCATGACCAGGCCGGCGCCGTTGCCGATGATGCCGACGTTGCCGTCGAGCTTGACGTAGTTGAGGTGCATCGCCTTGGCCTTGGCCTCCAGCGGGTCCTCGGTCTTCTCGTCGACCAGGATGGAATGCCCGGGCTGGCGGAACGAGGCGTTGTCGTCCAGGGTGACCTTGCCGTCGAGGGCGACGATCTCCCCGTCCTCGGTCTTGACGAGGGGGTTGACCTCGACGAGCGTGGCGTCCTCGTCGCGGTAGACCTCCCAGAGCTTCTGCAGGACCGGGGCGACCTTGGCGCCGGTCTCCGCGTCGAAGCCCGCCGCGGTCACGATCTCCTCGGCCTTGACCTGGTCGATCCCGACCTGGGGGTCGACGGCGACGCGGGCGAGGGCCTCGGGCCGCTCGACGGCGAGCTGCTCGATCTCCATGCCGCCCTCCTTGCTGCACATCGCCAGGTAGGTGCGGTTGGCGCGGTCCAGCAGGAGCGAGAAGTAGTACTCCTCGGCGATCTTGGCGCCCTGCGCGATCATCACGGTGTGGACGGTGTGGCCCTTGATGTCCATGCCGAGGATCTGCCGGGCGAACTGCTCCGCCTCCTCCGCTGTCTTGGCGACCTTGACGCCGCCGGCCTTGCCGCGACCTCCGGTCTTGACCTGCGCCTTGACGACCGTGACGCCGCCGGACCGGGGCCCGATCTCCTCGGCAGCGGCGCGGGCGGCCGCGGAGGTCTCGGCGGTCGCGCCCGCCAGGACCGGCACGCCGTGCTTCTCGAACATGTCACGTGCCTGGTACTCGAAAAGATCCACGCTCGATCCGTCCTTGGGTTGGGTGGTGGAGTGTCAGCGCGAGGATATCCCCCAGCGCGCGTCGGCTCCACGTGTGAGGGTCGCGTGGGACCGATGACACAACGTCCGCAGGCAGACGAACGGCCGGCCGCTCTCTGAGCAGGAGAGCGGCCGGCCGGTCGAGCACCCGTCACGGGGGATGCGTGAGCGGGTCAGAGCCGGGTCAGCAGGAGGTGGACCGCCCCGGCTCCGAGCAGGAGGATCAGCGCACCGAGACGTCGTCGAAGACGAACGAGGTCTGCTTGCCGTAGTCCTCGAACGCCCGGAAGGTCAGCGTGACCCGCTTGCCGGCATACGCGGTCAGGTCGACGGTCTTCTGCACGTAGCCCGAGGTCTTGTCCGTGCTGCTGTGGGACGCCACCTGCGTGTTGTCGACCATGACCTGGGCGCGGTCGAAGCCGACCAGGGAGGAGGTCTCGGCCGAGTCGATGGCGACCCAGTAGGTCAGCTTCGGCGAACCGGCCGGGACGGTGATCGTCTGCTGGACCTGGTCGATGGACGGGTGCCCGTGGCCACCGAGCCAGAGCTTCCAGGAACCCGAGTGCGCAGGACGACCGGCGTTGTTGGTCACCGGACCCGCCGGTCCGAGCCAACCGCGCTGGCCCGCCTCGAAGTCACCGTTGACCACGGCGTTGCCACCCGGAGCCGGCGTGGTGGGCACGGTGGTGGGGGTGCCCGTCGGAGCGGTGGTGGGAACGGTCGTGGGCGTGCCGGTCGGCGTCGCCGTCGGGGTGGCGGTCGGGGTCGCCGTCGGAGCGGTCGTGGGCGTGCCGGTCGAGGTCGCCGTCGGGGTGGCGGTCGGGGTCGCCGTCGGCGTGCTGGTCGGGGTCGCCGTCGGCGTGCCGGTCGGCTTGGCCGTGCCGGTGGGGGCCGGGGTCGGAGTGCCGGTGCCGCACTTGGCGAGGCCCGCGGGGACCGAGATCGCGTTGTAGGCGGCCTCGACCGACTTGCAGACCTGGCTGTTCTCGCCGAACAGCTCGATGGCCGACTTGATGGCGCCCTCACGAGCGGCCTTGTAGTTGGACGTCGAGGTGAGCTTGGTCGACAGGGTGCGGTACCACACCTTCTCGATGTTCTCGCGGCCGGCGCCGGTCACGGTGGAGTTGTTGCAGGTCGGGCTGTCGTACTGCACGCCGTTGATGGTCTTGGCGCCGGAACCCTCGGAGGCGAGGTAGAACCAGTGGTTGCCCGGGCCGGAGGAGAAGTGCGGGTCGGCGCTGGCCACGCTCGAGGACCAGCAGTCGTAGGAGCGACCGTCCCGAGAGGGCTTGTCCATGTAGCGCAGCGGGGTGCCGTCACCCCGCAGGTTGATCAGCTCGCCCATGAAGTAGTCCGGCTTGTCCTTCGGCAGGGCCGCGTAGAACTCCACCGCCACGCCGAAGATGTCCGACGTGGACTCGTTCAGACCACCGGCGTCACCCTGGTAGGCCAGACCGGCGGTGTTCTCCGTGACGCCGTGGCTCATCTCGTGCGCGGCGACGTCGATCTCGGTGAGGGGGGCGTTGTTGCCCGCACCGTCGCCGTACGTCATCTGGCGGCCGTCCCAGAAGGCGTTGGTGAAGTTGTTGTCGTAGTGGACGCGCGAGCGGGCACCCTTGCCGTTGTTCCAGATGCCGTTGCGGCCCATGACGTTCTTGTAGTACTCGAACGTCTTGTCCGCACCGAACTGCGCGTCCGCGCCGGCGCTGGCGCGGTCGGAGTTGGAGCCGTTGCCCCACTTGTCGTCGGAGTCGGTGAAGGTGGTCCCGTCGGCCTTGGCGTTCTTGGAGTCGGTCGAGTAGTTGCCCGTCTCGGGGTTCTTGAGGAGGTAGCTGCCACCCTCCTTGGTGGTCTTGAGCTCGTTGTCGCCCGTGAAGATGCCGTTGCCCGAGCCCTGGGCGATCTCGTCGAACGAGGAGATCGCAGCGCCGGTGTCGGCGTCGATGTAGGACCTGATCCGCGAGGGCGTCCGGTCCGCGGTGAGACCGGTGGTCTTGACCTCGTAGGCGAGCTTCTGGGCGCCCTGGTCGTCGACGTGGATGACCAGGGCGTTGCCGGCGTTGGCGGCGTTCTGCAGACCCTTGGGAGCAGCGAGGCCCCGCTCCTTGGCCTCGGCGCCGTTGAACGCCTTGGCGGCGGCCAGACCCTTGGCCTGCGCGGCACCCTTGTCCACCGACGGCTTGGTGTCCACGGTGATCTTGCCGGTGAACATGCCGTCGTGGCCGGTGACCTTGCCCGTCTTGTCGCGGTGGACGATCAGGTCGCCGCCGACGACCTTGATGCCCTTGTAGAAGCGGTCGACGCGGACGTGGGTCGAGCCGTCGGCGTCCTTGAGGACGTCCTTGACCTTGAAGGAGTCGTCAGAGGTCAGGCCGAGGGAGGAGACGAGGTCGCCCTGGGCGGCCTGGGCGGAGGAGACGAGGGAGGCGTGGGAGTCGGGAGCGACCAGGACCGTCGCCCGGTCGGGCCCGTCGCCGCCCGCAGCGTGGGCGCCGACGGCGACGACCGGGGCGAGGGCTGCGGCGCAGGCGAGGGCAAAGCTCGCGCCGAGGGTGATCTGCTTCATGGGTGAGGGCTCCTCAGAGGGGTGCAACCGTGGGTGACGGACCGGATGCTCGCCCCGCGGGGCGGGCATGTGGCTCCTGGGGCAGGGGGATCGCGAGTGGATCCACCACCGGCCCCTGAATCTCACCGCACACCCGGACAGGTGTAAATCGGCCGACGGACAATTAGGCCGATAGAGGGAGGAAACGGCGCCCTCTGCGGCCATCCACGTGGCGATCCACTACCCTACGTGCCCGTTCGGTTGGTGACGCGCGGACAATTCTCAGGCACTCACGGTGACCCTCCGGGTTATCGCGCCACGCCGGCTGCTCGGGGGCAGGGAGCGCCACCCGGCCGTCCGTGGACGCAGCAGGGCCCCGGACCGAGGTCCGGGGCCCTGCTGGATGTGCGGAGGGTCAGTGAGCCTGCACGTTGGCCGTGACCCACTCCACGATCTCGGTGGTGGTGGCGCCCGGCGTGAAGACGTGGGCGACACCCATGTCGGTGAGGGGCTTGATGTCGTCCTCGGGGATGATGCCGCCTCCGAAGACGACGATGTCCGCGGCGTCCTTCTCACGCAGGAGCTCGATGACCTTCTTGAACAAGGTCATGTGGGCCCCGGACAGGACGGACAGGCCGACACCGTCGGCGTCCTCCTGGATCGCCGCCTCGACGATCTGCTCGGGGGTCTGGTGCAGGCCGGTGTAGACGACCTCCATGCCGGCGTCACGCAGCGCGCGAGCCACCACCTTCGCACCGCGGTCGTGACCGTCAAGACCCGGCTTGGCCACAAGGATTCGCAACCTGGACTCGCTCATGCCCGCCAGCCTAGCGGAGGGTCACCGTCCGAGGCCCGGCGGGGGCCCCTCACGAGGGGCGCCGCCGCAGGTTGTAGGCCCGGGGGGGATGCCCCGGTGTGGCACTCCTCCCGTTGCGTCTCCAAAACGTCACGCGCTACCGTGAGCCCCCCACCCGCTCGCTCGTCAGGTTGACCATGACCTCCAGCTCTGCTTCCTCGGACGCCCACGCGGGCCGTCATCGGCCGCGCCATCGCGCCGAGCCGGTCCGCCCCGGTGCCCGCCGCGTCGGGATGATGGGCGCGGCGGCCACCCTCGCCACCGGCGTCGGCGCCACCGGCGTTCATCAGCTCACCGGCCGGGCGCAGGCCGCGGAGAGCCCCGCCGCCTTGTCCATGGCGCCCGTGTCGGCGCCCGAGGCCACCACCCCGACGGCGGCGCGCGCCCTCGACTCCGCTCGTGCCGACCGCAGCGCCCGGACCCCGGTGACCCCGGGGTCCCGCGCGGTGACCATGGCCGCTCCCACCGCGGGGCCCACGACCGCTCCCACCGCAGTCCCCACGACCACAGCCCCGACGACGACCGTCGCACTCCCGCCCAGGCCGGTCACCCCGCCCGCCGAGGCCGTGCCCCCCGCCGTGGTGGCGCCGCAGCCCGTGCCGGCCACCGCAGCCGCCGAGGCCATCGAGCGGGCCATCGCCGAGGCGGCCACCGCGCCCACCCGCAGCACCCGGCGCGCCGCCATGCGCGAGGCGGCCGGCGCCCACCGCGCCCCCACCCGCGGGCTCCTCGGTCTCGGGCGAGCCTCCCGCTCCACCACCCGCGTCGCCGGCACGCCCACGTGGGTGCTCCCGGTGGAGGCCTACCGCCTCACCTCCCGCTTCGGCGCCCGGTGGGGCGGCACCCACCACGGGCTGGACTTCGCCTGCCCGGTGGGCACACCGGTGCGTTCTCTGTCCGACGGGGTGGTCACCGACGTCCGCGACGGGGCTCGGGTCTACGGGCGCTACATCGACGTCACCTTCGAGGACGGCACCCTCGCGCGCTACGGCCACCTCAGCCAGCTCGACGTCACGGTGGGGCAGAAGGTCTCGGCGGGCGAGGTCCTGGGCCTGTCCGGCAACGAGGGCCGCTCCACCGGGCCGCACCTGCACCTGGAGATCCACCTGGACGGCGACCCCGGCCTCGGTGCGGCGGTCGACCCGGTCGTCGAGCTCCTCAAGCGAGGCCTGTCCGTCTGACCGACTCGTCCGACCCACCGAGCCCGCGACATCGCGGCGCCTGACCGGGACACCGGTCAGGCGCCGCCGTGCGTGTGGCCACCGACATCGGCTCGGACGGCGGCGCGCGGCTCACAGCCTGGTGATCGGGGCGATCCCCAGCACGAAGCGCTTCACCCCGGTGTCGCCGCCGAAGTCCACCGTCGCCATGGCCTTGGCCCCCAGCCCCTCCACACGCACCACCGTGCCCAGCCCGAAGGAGTCGTGGGTGACCCGGTCGCCCGAGGCCAGCGCCGGCACCGGCCGCTCGCCGCGGCCGGGACGAGCGCCCAGCCGGGCCACCAGGGGCTGCGTGGACGACGAGCCGGACAACGCCGACTCGGTGCGCTGCCAGTCGAGCAGGTCCGCCGGGATCTCGTCGAAGAAGCGCGACGCCGGGTTGAACTGCGGCTGACCCCAGGCGGACCGGACCGACGCCCGGGACAGGTGCAGCCGCTCCCGCGCCCGCGTGATGCCGACATACGCCAGCCGTCGCTCCTCCTCGAGCTCCTTGGGGTCGCCGAGGGCCCGGCTGTGGGGAAAGGTCCCGTCCTCCATGCCGGTCAGGAAGACGACGGGGAACTCCAGCCCCTTGGCGGTGTGCAGGGTCATCAGGGTGACCACCCCGGAGTCGTCGCCCTCCTCGGGGATCTCGTCGGAGTCGGCCACCAGGGACACCTGCTCCAGGAAGTCGTCCAGACCGCCCTCGGGATAGGTCTCGTCGAACTCGCGCGCCACGGCGACCAGCTCGTTGAGGTTCTCGATCCGGGTCTCGTCCTGCGGGTCGTGGCTGGCCTGCAGCTCGGCGACGTACCCGGTGCGGTCCAGGACCGCCTCGAGGAGGTCAGCCACCCCGGCACCGCCGTCACGGGTCTCGCGCAGACCCTCGAGCAGGGTGGTGAATCCCTTGATGGCCGTGACGGACCGGGTAGCGATCCCGGGCGCGTCCTCGGGGTGGCCCAGCGCGGCGACAAAGCTGGTGCGATCCCGCTCGGCGAGCATGGAGACGCAGGCCTCCGCCCGGTCGCCGATGCCGCGCTTGGGGACGTTGAGGATCCGGCGCAGGTTGACGGTGTCCTCCGGGTTGGCGACGACCCGCAGGTAGGCCAGCGCGTCCTTGACCTCGCGCCGCTCGTAGAAACGGGTGCCGCCGACGACCTTGTAGGGCATTCCGGTCCGGACGAAGACCTCCTCCAGCGCGCGGGACTGGGCGTTGGTGCGGTAGAACACCGCGACGTCGCCCGGGCGCACCCCGTGCTGGTCGCCGAGCCGGTCGATCGTCTGCGCGACGAAGGACGCCTCCTCGTGCTCGCTGTCGGCGACGTAGCCCACGATCTTGGCGCCCGCCCCCTGGTCGGACCAGAGGTTCTTCTCCCGGCGGCCCTCGTTGCGCGCGATGACGGCGTTGGCCGCCTGCAGGATCGTCTGGGTGGAGCGGTAGTTCTGCTCCAGCAGGATGGTCCGCGCCTGCGGGTAGTCCTGCTCGAACTCCACGATGTTGCGGATGGTGGCGCCGCGGAAGGCGTAGATCGACTGGTCGGCATCCCCGACCACGACCAGCTCGGCCATGGGCTGGTCCCCGCCGACCGTGGGCCCGCCCGCGAGCTGGCGGACCAGCTCGTACTGCGCCTGGTTGGTGTCCTGGTACTCGTCCACCATGATGTGCCGGAACCGGCGGTGGTAGTAGGACGCCACCTGCGGGAAGGCCTGCAGGATGTTGACCGTGGTCATGATCAGGTCGTCGAAGTCCATGGCGTTGGCCTGGCGCAGGCGGCGCTGGTACTCCACGTAGACCTGACCCAGCAGCCGCTCCTGGTGGGTGGCGCTCTCCCCCAGCCGGTCGCGGTAGGTCTCCTCGTCGACCAACTCGTTCTTGAGGTTGGAGACCTGGTGGCCGAAGGACCGGGGCGGGTAGCGCTTGGGGTCCAGGTCCAGGTCGCGCATCACCATCGCCATCAGGCGCTGGGAGTCGGCCGCGTCGTAGATCGAGAAGCTCGACGAGATGCCGATGACCTTGGCCTCGCGGCGCAGGATCCGGACGCACGCCGAGTGGAAGGTCGACACCCACATCGCGCGGGCCCGGCCACCGACGATCGCCTCGACCCGCTCACGCATCTCGGCTGCCGCCTTGTTGGTGAAGGTGATCGCCATGATCTCGCCGGGCTGCACGTCGCGGGCGGCGAGCAGGTGGGCGATCCGCTGGGTGAGCACCCGGGTCTTGCCCGATCCCGCACCCGCGACGATCAGCAGCGGCGAGCCCTGGTGCAGCACCGCCTCGCGCTGCTGCGGGTTGAGGCCCGCGAGGATCGCCTCGGGGTCCTGGCGCGCGCCCCCACCACCCCAGGCGCCGCGGGCCTGGCGCTCGGCATGCGCCTGCTCCTCCTCGGTGGGCGGGGCGTCGTCGTCACCGGGGGGCGGGGCGTCCGAGAGCGCCCACAGGGGAACGCCGGACGCGTCCACGTCACCGCTCGCGGGAGGGGAGGTCCGGCCTCGCGGGGGCGTCGTGGTGGCGGGGGTCAGGGGCAGGTCGTCGAAGAGGGAGTCCATCGCGCGGTCCAGCCTACGGGTGCGCACCGACAGACCCCTTAGGCTGTGGCTCGTGCTGACCATGCAAGACGCCCTCAGGATCCTGTCGGACTACTGGACCGAGCGGGGGTGCATGGTCGTTCAGCCGTTCAACACCGAGGTGGGAGCGGGCACGATGAACCCCGCCACGGTGCTGCGCGTGCTCGGGCCCGAGCCCTGGGACGTGGCCTACGTCGAGCCCTCGGTGCGCCCCGACGACAGCCGGTACGGCGAGAACCCCAACCGTCTGCAGATGCACACGCAGTTCCAGGTGATCCTCAAGCCCGACCCGGGCAACCCCCAGGAGCTCTACCTCGGCTCGCTGGCGGCCCTCGGCATCGACCTCGCCGCCCACGACGTCCGCTTCGTCGAGGACAACTGGGCCCAGCCGGCCATCGGCGCGTGGGGCCTGGGCTGGGAGGTCTGGCTCGACGGCATGGAGATCACCCAGTTCACGTACTTCCAGCAGGTCGGCGGGCAGAACCTCGACCCCATCCCGGTCGAGCTGACCTACGGCCTGGAGCGCATCCTCATGGCCATGCAGGGGGCAACGCACTTCAAGGAGATCGCCTACTCCCGCAAGCCGTCCGGCGAGATCATCACGTATGGCGAGGCCTTCGGCCAGAACGAGTACGAGATGAGCCGCTACTACCTGGACGACGCCGACGTCGACACCAACCGCAGGCTCTACGACGCCTACGTCGCCGAGGCCAGCCGCATGGTCGAGGCCCGGCTGCCCGTCCCGGCGCACACCTACGTCCTGAAGTCCTCGCACGCCTTCAACGTCCTGGACGCCCGCGGCGCGATCTCCACGACCGAGCGTGCCAAGGCCTTCGCGACCATGCGCCGGCTGATGCGCGACACCGCCGCGCTGTGGATCGAGCGCCGCGAGGAGCTGGGCCTGCCGCTGCTCAAGCCGGTCGAGCTGCCCGAGCTCGAGGTGCCGGTCGTGGACGCGTCCGCGCTGGGCGACGAGCCCCGGACGCTGGCCCTGGAGATCGGCGTCGAGGAGCTCCCTCCGCACGTCGTCACCGCGACGATCGAGCAGGTCCGGACCGCCGTGACCGAGCGCCTCGCCGCCACCCGCCTGGAGCACGGTGAGGTCCGCGTGGACGGCACGCCGCGACGCATCGTCGTCACGGTCGCCGACGTCGGAGCCCGCGAACCCGACACCGAGACCCTGCGCAAGGGGCCCAAGTGGCAGGCGGCCTACGACGCCTCCGGGGCGCCCACCAAGGCTCTGGAGGGCTTCGCGCGTGGCGCGGGCGTCTCGGTCGACCAGGTGGAGCGGGCCGAGGTGCAGGGCGGCGACCACGCCGTCGTCCGGGTGGAGCAGGCCGGCCGGGGCGTCATGGAGGTGCTCCCGCCGCTGCTCGCCGAGGTCGTGACCGGCCTGCGCGCCGAGAAGAACATGCGCTGGAACGACCCTTCGCTGTCGTTCTCCCGCGCCATCCGCTGGCTGGTGGCGCTGTGGGGCGACCAGGTCGTTCCTGTGGTCGCCTCCCGCCTGGTGGCGGGTCGGGAGACCTACCTGCAGCGCGGCGAGGGCACCCGCGCCGACGGGGTCCGGCTCGGCCACGTCACCGTGGCCTGCGCCGACGAGCTGCTCGACGTCCTCGCCGCGGGCGGCATCGAGCTGTCCGCCGAGCGGCGCCGCGCCTCGATCGTCGAGCAGGCCGAGCGGCTGGCCGCCGAGGTCGGCGGCCGGGTCGACACCGACGGCGAGAGCGCGCTCGTCGACCAGATCACCAACCTCGTCGAGGAGCCCCACGGCGTCCGCGGCGACTTCGACCCCCGCTACCTCGACCTGCCGGCCCAGATCCTCACCACGGTGATGCGCAAGCACCAGCGCTACCTGCCCGTGCTGGACGCCTCCGGCGCGCTGCTGCCGCACTTCGTCACCATGGCCAACGGGTCCTGCGACGACGCCGTCGTCAAGGCCGGCAACGAGTCGGTCATCCGGGCGCGCTACGAGGACGCGCTGTTCTTCTGGAACGCCGACCTCGGGGCCGACCGGGTCGACGAGTTCGTCCCCGGCCTGGAGAAGCTCACCTTCGAGGAGCGCCTCGGCTCGGTCGGCGAGCGGGCCCGCCGGATCAAGGACGTGGCGCTGGCGCTGTCCTCGTCCGTCGACCTGTCCGCCGAGGACCGCACCACCCTTGAGCGCGCCGGCTCTCTCGCGAAGTTCGACCTCGCCACGCAGCTGGTCGTCGAGATGTCCTCCCTCGCCGGCTTCGTGGCCCGGGAGTATGCCGGCCGCAAGGGCGAGACCCCGGCCGTCGCCGACGCCCTCGCCGAGATGGAGATGCCGCACACCGCCGCGGACGCCCTCCCGGCGTCGGTGCCCGGTGCGCTGCTCTCCCTGGCCGACCGCGCCGACCTGGTCATGGCGATGTTCGCGCTCGGCGCCAAGCCGACCGGCTCCTCCGACCCCTTCGGCGTGCGCCGGGCCTGCCTGGGCATCCTGCGCGTGCTGCGCGACCAGGGCGAGGTCGGCCGCTCCCTGTCCGGCCTGTCGGTCCGCCGCTGCCTCGAGGCCGCCGCCGACCGACTGCGGCAGCAGGGCGTCGAGGTCTCCCCCGAGTCCGTGGACGCCGCGCTGGAGTTCACCACCGGCCGGTTCGCCCAGCTGCTCCGAGACGAAGGCGTGGCCGTGGCCCTCATCGATGCGGTCCTGCCCGGCGCGTCCACCCCCGGGACGGCGGCCGAGACGATCCGCCAGGCCCAGGAGCTGCGCGGCGACGAGGGCTTCCGCTCGATCGTGGCGAGCCTGCAGCGCATCGGCCGGATCGTTCCCGAGGGCACCGAGGCGGCCTACGACGCCACCCGGCTCACCGAGCCGGCCGAGGTCGCGCTCGTCGCCGCCCTGGAGGGGCTGCCCGAGGGCTCGGCCCGCGATCTGGAGACCTTCGCGACGCAGGGCAAGGCGCTGGTCGACCCGGTGGCGCGCTTCTTCGACGACATCCTGGTCATGGCGCCGGACCCCCAGGTGCGGGCGGCGCGGCTCGGGCTCCTCGCCTCGGTGCGGGCCGCCGCGCCCGACCAGGTCGACTGGTCCGCCCTGTCGACGGCGCTGGCCTGATCACGTCCTGAGCCCCACGAGGCGGGCGGCCCCCGGAATCGGGTTGCCGCCCGCCTCGTGGGTGCCGGAGGGTGGTGCCATGCCCGAGCTCCGCGTCCCCACGCCCCGTCTCCACGCCAGCTGGCTCGAGTCCCTGCAGGAGTGGGGCCGGGGGGTCCACCAGGACGGCGCCGCGGTGCACCCGGACACGGACCACGACGACCCCGAGGCCTTCGCGGCCTGGGTGGAGCAGCTGCTGCTGCAGGCCGACCCCACCACCGAGCGGCCGTCCGGCTACGTCCCGGCCACCAACCGCTGGATCGTCGAGGACGACACCTATCTCGGCGCGATCCAGCTGCGGCACACGCTCAACCCCCACCTGCTCGAGGTCGGCGGCCACATCGGCTACGGCATCCGACCGTCGGCGCGCGGGCGAGGCCTGGCGACCTGGGCGCTGCGAGAGGTCCTGGACCTGGCTCGCCGCCTCGACCTGGACTCGGTGCTCCTCACCTGCGACGACACCAACCTGGCCTCCGCCGCGGTGATCGAGCGCAACGGCGGGGAGCTGGAGGACGTGCGGGAGCACGCACCGGGGGAACGGGTGCGGCGCTACTGGATCGCCCTGTGACCGGGCGCGCCTGGTGAGGTCGCCCGGCCTGCGGGCACGACTCAGGCGATCACCGCCCCGGAGATAGGTTGACGCCATGACCGAGACGGTGAAGGCCCAGGCCCTGGTGGTCCCGCTACCCGGAGACGCGAGCGTCCTGAGGGTGCACGAGCGGGAGATCCCGCCGCCCGGTGTCGGGCAGGTGCGGGTGCAGGTCGCTGCCGTCGGGGTGAACTTCATCGACACCTACCAGCGCTCGGGCGCCTACCCGGTCGCGACGCCCTTCGTCCTCGGCATGGAGGGCGCCGGCACCGTCGAGTCCGTCGGGGAGGGGGTGAGCGAGGTCGCCCCGGGCGACCGGGTGGCCTGGGCCATGCAGCTCGGCAGCGCCGCCTCCGTCGCCGTCCTCCCGGCGCAGGCCCTGGTGCCGGTCCCGGACCCGGTCGAGCTGGACGTCGCCGCGGCCGCGATGCTGCAGGCGATGACCGCACACTTCCTCGTCCACGACACCTACCCCTGCGACGAGGGCACGATCGCCCTGGTGCACGCCGCGGCGGGTGGGGTCGGTCAGCTGCTCGTCCAGCTGCTCAAGGCCCAGGGCTCGACCGTCGTGGCGACGGCCGGCAGCGACGCCAAGCTGGAGATCGCCCGGCGTCGCGGGGCCGACCACGTGATCGGCTACCACGAGCACGACGCCGAGTCGCTGGCCGCCGCCGTCCGCGAGGCCGCGGGCCGCGGCGTCGACGTGGTCTACGACGGGGTCGGGCGGTCGACCTTCGACGCCTCCCTGTCCAGCCTGCGCCCGCGCGGGCTCATGGTGCTCTTCGGCGCGGCCAGCGGGCCGGTGCCTCCCGTCGACCCGCAGCGACTCAACGCCGGCGGCTCGCTCTACCTCACCCGCCCCACGCTCGGCCACCACATCGCCGACCGCGATCAGCTCCTGCGCCGGTCGGCCGAGGTCTTCGAGCTCATCGGCAGCGGGCGGCTGGAGATCGCCATCGACTCGCGGCGTCCGCTGACCGAGGCCCGGGCGGCCTACGACGCCCTCGAGGGCCGCAGGACCACCGGCAAGGTCCTGCTGGTTCCCTGACAGTCGCCCCGGCCGGCCATCCGCTCGGTCGCAACGGGCCCCGCCCGAGCCCGTGCGGCCGATACGCTGTCCGGATGATCCGGCCCGCCACCCCGCAGGACCTGCCCGCCCTCCACCGGCTGGTGCGCGACCTCGCGACCTACGAGCGTGCCCCGGACCAGGCCACCGGCACCGAGGCCGACCTGGGCGCCGCGCTGTTCCCCGCGGACGGGCAGCCCCGCGTGTGGGCCGACGTCGCCGAGGTCGACGGTGCCGTCGTCGCCATGGCCGTGTGGTTCCCGAGCTTCTCGACGTGGACCGGGCGGCACGGCATCTGGCTGGAGGACCTCTACGTCGATCCGGCGCACCGGGGTCGCGGTCTCGGCGGGGCGCTGCTGGCCACGCTGGCCCACCGGGTCGTCGAGCGCGGCTGGACCCGGCTGGAGTGGACCGTCCTGGACTGGAACGCCCCCGCTCTGGGGTTCTACCGCTCGCTCGGCGCCGTCGGGCAGAACGGGTGGACCACCCAGCGGCTGACCGGCGAGGCCCTGGCCCACGTCGCCGCCCGCCCCACCACAGGAGACCTGCGTTGAACGTCGACCACCTGCTGATGTCCATCCCGCCGCTGCTCGTCTACGTCGTGGTGGCCCTCGTCATCGGGCTGGAGTCCCTCGGCATACCGCTGCCGGGAGAGGTCACCCTGGTCGCGGCGGCGATCCTCAGCGCCCACGACCAGCTCGACGTCAGTCCGCTGTGGGTCTCCGTCGCCGGGGCGACCGGGGCCATCGTCGGCGACTCCATCGGCTACGAGATCGGGCACCACTACGGCCGGCGTCTGCTCGTCTGGCTCCGGCGACGCTTCCCACGCCACTTCGGGGCCAAGCAGATCGCCTATGCCGAGCACGTCTTCACGCGCCACGGCATGTGGGCGGTGTTCTTCGGCCGGTTCGTGGCGCTGCTGCGCATCTTCGCCGGGCCGCTGTCCGGCATCCTGCGCCTGCCCTATCACCGCTTCCTCCCGGCCAACGCGGCAGGCGGGATCCTGTGGGCCTTCGGCACGACGTACGGCGTCTATCTCCTGGGCACGGTGGCCGAGCACTGGCTCAAGGCCTTCGCCTGGGTCGGGCTCGCGGTCTTCGTGCTCGGCGGCCTGCTGGCGTCCACGGTGATGGGGCGGCGCATCAGTCGGGCGGTCGACGACTACGCCGCCGCCCACCCGGACAAGGTCGCCGAGATCGAGGCGCAGGGCTGACACCCCGGCCGGGTCCACGGGAAGACCGACCGCACGACGAGAGGCCGGCCTCCCCGGTGGGCGGGGCGCCGGCCTCTCGGTCGTGCGGGAGCGGGGCGGCTCAGTGGGGCATCGTGTAGGCGATGATCAGGTTGACCAGCACGAGGGCGGCTGCGGCGTGCACCAGCGCCGGCTTGACCTGCCCACGCCGGCCGCGGGCGTGGGAGACCTCGGTGAGACCGACGACGGCCAGCATCACGACCAGCTTGATCCCGATGAAGGCGTGGTTGGCGTCCTTGGCCATCTCGGCGGCCATGGTGAGCAGCAGCCCGCTGAGCAGCTGCAGCCTGGCGCCCCAGACCATCGTCTTCGCGGCCGCACCAGCCTCGATGCTCTGGACGTAGCCGAAGATGAGGGCGGCGAGCGTGAGGTAGTGCAGGACCAGGAGGGCGAGCGTCATGGTCGTCATCCTAGGTGACGCCGGGGCACCCGAGGGGGATCGTCACCCTGCCGCGAGGGCCAGCAGGGTGCCCGCGAGCAGGGGCGGGCCGAGCGCGAGGTGATCGCCTCGACCGGCCCGGCGGGTCGCCAGGAGTCCGAGGGCCTGGACACCGCCGAGCCCCAGGCCGAGCCACAGCCCGAGCAGCACCTGGGACCACCCGAGCTGGGCGAGCAGCGCCGCGAGCAGACCGGCGAGCTTGACGTCGCCCAGACCGAGGCCGTGGCGGGGTGCGGCCAGCCACAGCAGCGAGCCCACGGCCAGGACGACGACGGTGGCGAGGCCAGAGCGGACGAGGGGGGCCGGGCTGCGGGTGGCGGCGGCCAGCGCGGCGAGCAGCAGCGCGACCAGGGGGTAGGCCGGCAGCTGGAGCCGGTCGGGGAGGCGGTGGACGTCCAGGTCCACGACGGTCAGGGCGACCATCCCCCACACGAGGGGGCCGACGGCGAGGGCCAGACCGAGGTGCCCGCGGGTCGCGAGCGCCGTCGCCACGAGGGCGGGCAGCAGCACGCAGGCGGGGGTGACCCACCGCAGCGACCCGCCGCGGCGCGGCCGGTCGCCCGGCCGCAGGTACGCCCGCCGCTCGCCCCACCTGGTCACGCGACGCCCCGCGGGCAGACCGAGCCCGGCCAGGGCGAGGGGTGCGAGCAGGAGCGGGAGAGGCACCCGTCCAGGCTAGGAGCAGGGGACGCAGCGGTGCGTCAGGTCGTCCACAGGGGCGCCGGTGGGCGCGCGGAGAGCGCCTCGCCTGCCGTGGCCGGCGGACGGTCGGCGGCGGGCGGCGCTGGCCGTGGGCGGCGGGCGTCCGGGACGACCCCGCCCGGGGCCGGACCCTCAGTGGTGTCCGGCTCGCAGGACGAGGAGCAGCTCCAGCCGCACCTTGGGGTCGTCGAGCTGGGGGCCGTAGGCCTCGCGCAGCTGGGCCAGTCGGTAGCCCACCGTCTGCGGGTGCACCGACAGCGCCTCGGCCACCGGCTGGCGCTGCCCCCAGTGGAGCAGCCAGTGGTAGAGCGTCTGGGCGAGGCGGGCCCGCGTGGCGGGGGCGAAGCGGTCCAGGGGCGCCAGGCGCACCCGGGCGAGGTCGGTCATCAGGCCGGGCTCGGACGCCAGCGCCACGTCGACGCTGTGGTCCTGGACGTAGACCGGGTCGGGGCGGCGCATCCCCTGCGCCTCGGCCTCGTCCGCGCGGGCGAGCGTCAGCCGGGTGAGCCGCAGCGACTCGGGCACCTGGGCCGGGGGTCGCGGGGGCCCCACGGCCGCGCGGCGCCCCCGCAGGGCCCGCTCCAGGTCGTTGCGCGCCCGGGAGGTCGTGACTGCGGGCACGAGGGCCAGGGCATCGTCGTCGCGGTGCAGCACCAGGCTGGTGCGCCCGAGCGCGATCCGCAGTCCCGAGGCGTGCTCGCGGGGCACCACGACGACGGCGATCTCCTCGGGCAGGGGCCACCCCGCCGCCGCGGCGGCCTGGGGCAGGTGGCCCGGCTCGACGCGGCCGCGCAGCAGCAGCCCGGCCAGCTCGCCGCGGCGGCGTTCCAGCTCCCCCGCCTGCGCGTTCTGCTCGTCCGCATAGCCCTCCACGGAGGCGGCGGACAGCTCGTCGATGTAGGCGAAGATGGACTCCCCGAGCGGCACCAGCGCCTCGGCGGACTCCCCCCGTGACACCGCGATCCGGGCGACGCAGCGGTAGGTGACGCGCGCCCCGGAGCGGTAGGCACCCAGCAACGCCCCCAGCTGCCGTCCGGAGCGGTACTCCCCACGGCCCAGCTCGGCATACACCCGCCTGGAGTCGGGCCCCAGCGCCGGCTCGGTGGTGCCCGGCAGCTCCAGGAAGCGCTGCATCGCGACGGCGACCCCACGGTGCAGGCCCATCCCGAACCTGCCCTCCATGGGCCGGGCGTACTCGGGGACGTCGCGGGGGACCATGGTGATGATCTCGGTGACGATCTCGTCCAGGTGCGGGCGCAGCAGGTCCGACACTTCAGCCTTGAGAGACAACCAGGGTGGCGGCTCGGCGGGGGTGTCGGGGGTCATGGGGCCCGATCCTATCTCCGCGTGACAGGCACGCCGACGAATACGGTTGCCGGACGACGAGTAATCGGCGGCTCCACCGGGCAAGAATCAACCATGCCTTCCCTGCCTCCCCTGGACCGTGTCGCCAAGCCCCTGGCCGGGGTCCTCGGGCGCACGCTGGGCGCGGCCCTGTCCCACCCCGCCGTCGAGCCCCTCGTCACGCCGCTCACCACACCGCTGCGCCCCGCGGACTACCTCGGCCTGGTGGACCCCCTCGCCTCCTCGCGCACCCTGCGCGGCGTCGTCACCGCCGTGGTCCCCGAGACCGCCGACACCACGACCATCCACTTCCGCCCCGGCCGAGGGTGGGACGACCACCTCGCCGGCCAGTGGGCCCGGATCGGCGTCGAGGTCGACGGGGTGCGCCACTGGCGGTCCTACTCCATCTCCAGCGGCGCCGGCCAGGACCCCGCGATCACGGTGCACGTCGAGGGTCTGGTCTCCACCGCCCTGGCCCGCGGCACCACGGTCGGGGACGTGCTGCACCTGGACGTGCCCCAGGGCGACTTCGTCCTGCCCGAGCACCCACGGCCGCTGCTCATGCTCACCGCCGGCAGCGGGCTGACTCCCGTCATGTCCATGGTGCGCACCCTCGTCGCCCGCCGCGAGGACGCCGACATGGTCCTCGTCCACTCCTCCCGCAGCCGCGACGACGCGGTCTTCGCCGACGAGCTCGACGAGCTGGTCGCCCGGCACGGCGGGCTGCGGGTGGTCCAGTGGCACACCGGGGAGCGGGGCCGGATCGACCTCACCGACACCGCCGACCTCGACGAGGTCTGCCCGGACTGGCGCACCCGCGCGGCGTACGCCTGCGGGCCCGCCGCCTTCCTCGAGGCCGCGGCGCGGCTGTGGCAGGCCGAGTCCGGGGAGCAGCTCACCATCGAGCGGTTCACCCCCGTCGTGCTCGAGGGCCAGGGCGGCGAGGGCGGCCTCGTGACCTTCCTGCGCTCGGACAAGGAGATCGAGGTCGACGGCTCGACCACGCTCCTGGAGGCCGCCGAGCAGGCCGGGGTCATGATGCCGAGCGGCTGCCGCATGGGCATCTGCCACACCTGTCTCACCCCGCTGCGCGCGGGCAAGGTGCGCGACCTGCGCACCGGCGAGGTCCACGGCGACGAGGGCCAACCCATCCAGACCTGCGTCTCCGCACCCGCGGGACCCTGCCACCTCGAGATCTGAGGAGCACCATGACCACCCTTGCCCAGCGCCCGGTCGTCAACCCCGACGACGAGCAGCGTCCGGAGGACAGCGCCGCCGACGCCGTCCAGCCCCGCGTGCCCGGTCTCGCCGCCGACGGCGGACCCCGGCGGCGGCCCGAGCACGCCGCGCACCTCAGCGACGAGGAGGTGGCCACCCTCGGAGCCGAGCTCGACGCGCTGCGCGCGCGGATCGTCGCCAGCCGCGGCGCCGCCGACGCGGCATACATCCGCCGGGCCATCCGGCTGCACCGCACCATGGAGCTCGCCGGCCGGACCACGCTGGTGCTCGCCGGCCGCCACAAGGCCGCGTGGGTGCTCGGCACCGGCCTGATGGCGACCGCCAAGATCATCGAGAACATGGAGATCGGGCACAACGTCATCCACGGCCAGTGGGACTGGATGCGCGACCCGGACATCCACTCCTCCACCTGGGAGTGGGACTTCGTGGCGCCGGCCAAGGGCTGGAAGCACACCCACAACGACCTGCACCACACCTGGACCAACGTCATTGGCAAGGACTCCGACGTGGGCTACGACCTGCTGCGGGTCAGCCCGGACCAGCCGTGGAAGCCGCACAACCTGCTGAACCCGGTCTTCAACATGGTCCTGGCGCCGTTCTTCGAGTGGGGCATCGCGCTCTACGACATCGAGACGGTCAAGATGACGACCGGGGAGAAGTCCCGCGAGGAGTGGGCCGCCGACGTGCGGGCCCTCGGGGTCAAGGCGGGTCGGCAGTTCGCGAAGGACTACGTCGCGACCCCCCTGGTCGCCTCGCTGACCGGCTCCGGCAAGTCCGCCCTGGCCGGGACCTTCGCCGCCAACTCGATCCGCAACCTGTGGGCTCACACCGTGATCTTCTGCGGGCACTTCCCCGACGGCGTCGAGTTCTTCACCGAGGAGATGATCGAGGGCGAAACGCGCGGGGACTGGTACATCCGCCAGATGATCGGCTCGTGCAACATCTCCGGCGGGCGGCTCATGCACTTCATGACCGGCAACCTGTCCCACCAGATCGAGCACCACCTGTTCCCGGACCTGCCCAGCAACCGGTACGCCGAGATCGCCGTCGTCGTACGCGACCTGTGCGAGCGCTACCGGCTGCCCTACGTGGAGGGCCCGCTGCACCGGCAGATCGGTCAGACCTGGCGGACGATCTTCCGGCTCGCGCTGCCCTGACCGACCGGCTGGTATGCCGCCGGCAGCCGGTCACCTCCGTGGTCGAGGTGACCGGCTCTCGTCGCGCCCGGCAGTCGGTCTCGCCTACAGCAGGTGGCGGTTCATCGCCCACGCCGTGAGCTCGTGCCGGCTGGACAGCTGGAGCTTGCGCAGCACGCTGGACACGTGGGTCTCCACGGTCTTGACCGAGATGAACAGCTCCTTGGCGACCTCCTTGTACTGGTAGCCCCGGGCGATCAGACGCATCACCTCACGCTCGCGCGCCGAGAGCCGGTCCAGCTCCTCGTCGACCTCGGCGATCTCCCCGGCCGCGGCCCCGAAGGCGTCCAGCACGAAACCTGCGAGGCGGGGGCTGAACACCGCGTCCCCCTCGGCCACCCGGCGGATCGCGGCGACCAGGTCGTGGCCGCTGATGGTCTTGGTGACATAGCCCCGCGCGCCGGCCCGGATCACCGAGATCACGTCCTCGGCGGCGTCGGACACCGACAGGGCGAGGAAGCGCACCGGTGCCCCCGCCGCCGTGGTCAGCCCCATGCAGCCCAGCAGCACGTCGGTGCCGCCGCGACCGTCCCCGCCCGGCAGGTGGACGTCGAGCAGCACCACGTCCGGCCGCTCGGCCGTGATGACGGCGACCGCGGACTCGACGTCACCCGCCTCCCCCACCACCGGCAAGGTGTCGTCGAGCTCGGTGCGCACCCCGGCGCGGAACATCCGGTGGTCGTCGACCAGGACGAGGCGGATCGGGGCGGTGGGCGTGGTCATCGGTCCTCCGGAGGGTGGGTGGGATCAGCAGGGACGGGCCGGCGGTCGGCGTACGGCGGCAGGACGAGCTCGACCTCGGTGCCCGGCTCGCGGCGGCGGATCCGGGCGGCGCCGCCGTGCCGCTGCATCCGGCCCACGATCGAGCGACGCACCCCGAGCCGGTCGGCGGGGACCGCGTCCGGGTCGAATCCGGCCCCGTGGTCACGGACGAAGGCCTCGACCCCCAGCGGGCCCGCCTCGACGTACGCCGACACGGGCGGGGCGCCGTGGCGGGCGGCGTTGGTCAGCGCCTCGCCCAGCGCCCGCACCAGCGCGGCGACGTCGTCGTCGAGGTCCACGTCGCCCGTGACGACCAGGTCGACGGGCACCCCGAGCCGGTCCTCCACGTCGTGGACCACGCTCCGGGCCGCGGCCGCCAGGGTGGTCGGTGCGGCCTGGCCGCCGCCGTACAGCCAGGAGCGCAGCTCACGCTCCTGGGCCCGGGCGAGCCGCTGGACGGCCACCGGGTCCTCGGCCTGCCGCTGGATCAGCGCGAGGGTCTGCAGCACCGAGTCGTGCAGGTGGGCGGCGATGTCCGCACGCTCGGTGGCGCGCACGGCCGCGGCCTGCTCGGCGCGCAGCCGCTGCCACAGGCGCATCCCCCAGGGGGCCAGGATGACGACGAGCCCGACGAGGACGGCGGCGGCGGACAGGGCGGCGTCGCCGAGGCCGCCGATCCCCTGGGCGCGGGCGGCGAGCAGGACCACCCCGGCGGTGGTCATCAGCACCCCGGTCAGGACCCGCGCCAGACCGGCCCGGGACTGCGCGGCCGGCTGCTGCAGGAAGCGCTCGCGCTCGCTGCGGTCGAGCTGGGTCCAGACCACGATGGCGCCGCCGGCGACCAGGGCCAGCGGTGCCGTCACGCCGAGCCGCAGGTCGACACCGCCCTGGTGGAGGAGCACGGCTCCCCCGCACAGGACGAGCAGCAACCCCAGGAGCAGGGCGAGGACGGCCTCGTCGTCCAGCAGCCCGCCGCGGGGCGGCCGGGGCTCGCGCGGGGCCGTCGTCACCCGGCCGCCGACGGCCGGGGCTGCACGTCGCCCCTCGGCGGGGCCGAGCCGCTGCGGGGTGAGCGCCCACACCGCGAGGTAGACCAGGATCCCCAGACCCGCGCCGCCGACCGTGAGCAGCACCATCCCCACCCGGACCAGTGCGGCTCGCACCCCCAGGTGCTCGCCCAGACCCGCGCAGACGCCCGCGACCCAGCCCTCGTCGACCGGACGCAGCAGCTGCGGCGCGGGGGTGGCGGGCGACGTCGCCGGCTCGTAGGACTGGGGCACGCCTCCATCCTCACCCATCCCCGGACCCCGCGGCGCGGGCACCGGCGGGGGTGAGGGGTGGTTCAGGGCCGGGTCAGGGGTGACCCTCATGGCTCGGGGTCCCGACGTCGGCCACGCTGGCGGTATGACGCCGCACCAGTCCCCGGGCCCTCGGCCGACGGACGGCCTGGACCGGTTCTGCGAGCGGGTGCGCGCGACCGGGATCCGCCGCCGCCTGACCGACCGCTGGGTCGCCGGGGTGTGTGCGGGCGTCGCCGACGCCGTCGGCGTGGACCCGGTGGTGGTGCGCATCGCCTGGGGCCTGACGCTGCTCCTGGGGGGCGTCGGGGTGGCGGCGTACTTCCTGGCCTTCAGCCTGCTGGCCGACACCGCGGAGCAGATCCCGTTGGAGCGGGCCGTCCGCCGTGGTGACGGGGACTCGGTGGTCCTGCTCGTCTTCACCGGTCTCCTCGTGGCGGACCTCCTCGGGGACCTGGGCCGGGGGGTGCAGGGGAATACCCGTGGCCTGGGCCTGGCGCTCACCTGGAGCGCCGTGGCCGTGGCCGGGGTGTGGTGGTGGCTGCGGCGACGCCGGGCGGGGCGGGGTCTGGCGTCCGGCTCGGCGGAGCCGTCCGGCCCGCCGGGGCCGACCGGGACGGCGCCGGACGTGATGGCGCCGGCCGTCGACCGGGCGGCCCCCGCCCGCGGCCCGCAGCCGAGCACGACGGCGACAACGTCGGCCTGGGCAAGGGCGGCCCCCGCCCGCGGCCCGCAGCCCTGGGTCGACCTCTCCCGGGCTGACGCCGAACCGGTCGGGGCAGCTGCACCGGCCCGGTTCCGACGCCCCTCGCTGGGCTGGCCCGGCGCCCTCGCCACCCTCGGCCTGGCCGGGATCGGCGCCGGCGGGGTGCTCACCGCGCAGAGCCTGGGCCGGGTCCACCTGGAGCACCCGGCGCAGGTGGCGACGGCGGCGGCCCTCGGGCTGTGCGCGGCCTTCCTCGTCGTCATCGGCCTCGCCGGGCGCCGGGGTGGACTGACGACCGCAGTCGTCGTGCTTCTCTCGCTCGGGCTGGCGGCCGGCGCCGAGACCACCCGCAGCTCGGACGGCTGGTGGACCCGGGTCCACGTGGGCTCCGCGGCCCGCGACACGAGCTGGGCTCCCACCGAGCTGCGCGGCGGGGAGACGTATCAGGTCCGTGCCGGCGACGGCCTCCTGGACCTGACCCACCTTGATCCCGAGCTGGTGTCCGGCCGCAGCATCACCACCGACGTCGGCCTGGGCGACCTCGTGGTGCGGGTCCCGCAGGGGCTGACCGTGCGGGTGCGCGGCGACGTGGGGCTCGGCGACCGGAGGGTGCGCCGCGCCGACGGCGAGGTCACCGACGTCGGCAACGGCGAGGCGGTGGTCGGCGACGGCCGCCCGGTGCTGGACCTCGTGGCCCACGTGGGCCTCGGGGACCTGACGATCGAAGAGGTCGCGCGATGAGCAGCAGCAGGTATGGCGGGCAGCGCCCCCGGGGTCCTGACGTCCCCGCCCTCGTGGTGGGCCTGCTCGGGCTGGTCCTCGCGGCCGGGGTCCTCGTGGGTGAGCTGGCCCGGGTGCCGGTGGACGTGGGACGGTGGGGCCCCTGGGCCACCGTCGGCGTGGGGGTGGTGCTGCTCCTCGTCGGGGCGGTGGGGATCGCGCGCCGGACCCGCTAGACCGACCGGTGGGGGACGGTCCCGAGGTGATCGCGCACGCCGGCCCAGGCCGGGGCCAGGGGAATCGCGGGCAGACGCGCGGGCGTCACCCACTCCGCGGCCTCGGTGGTGCCGCCGGCGTCGTGCACCACGAGGTCCTGGGCGCGCTGCAGCTCGGCGCCATAAACGAGCCGTACCGCCTGGAAGTCCTCCAGGACTCCTTTGGGAGACATCCCGATCCAGTGCTGGCTGAGCACGGCGACCAGGCGGGGGCGGTAGATGTCCTGGCCGGTCTCCTCCCAGACCTCGCGAACCACGGCGGCCTCGGGGTCCTCCCCCGGCTCGATGCCCCCGCCCGGCAGTCCGTAGGTGCCCTGGGCGTTGGTGCGCTCGGAGTTGACGGTGAGCAGCACGCCGCGGGGGCCGTGGACGACGGCGTAGGCAGCGACGCGGGTGCGCACGAGCGGCGGGCGGGCGGGGTCGAGGACGATCCCCTCGTCCACGGCGACCCTCGGCGCGGGCAGCGGGATCGGGCCGTCCTCGCGCCGGTCCAGGACGTACGTCAGGACGATCCCGTGCGGGTCGCCCAGGTCCCGCTCGGCCGCGACGGGACGCACCGGGTCCCAGCCGTGGCTGCGCAGCAGGTCGTCCGGCGAGACGCCGTGCGGCAGGTCCTCCGCGACCTGGCGGCGCCCGTCGCGGTCGTAGCCGTCCACGTGGACGGGCGCGTCGAGCACCCGCCCGTTGCGGACCACCCGCCCGTAGGCGTCGGTCTGGAGCCGGTCGGTCATGAGGTCCCCCTGAGCATGCGGTGCAGCTCGCCGGCACGGGCGAGCTGCCTCTCCACCAGATCCAGGACCGAGGGCCACGCCTGAGCGGGCGGGGTCTCGGCGTTGTGCACTCGGATGGCTTGCCGCACAACGGGATCCGCCAGGATCGTAAGCATGTGGTCGGACAGCTGCACGTCGTCCGGAGCGATCAGCCCGGACCGCCCGTGGTCGACGAAGTCGGTGACCCCGCTGCCCTCGACGGCGAGGACGGGCAGCCCCGCGGTGCGGGCCTCCAGGGCCGCGATCCCGAAGGCCTCCAGCCGCGTGGGCGAGACGTAGGCTGCCGCCGAGCGATAGGCCGTGAGCAGCTCCTGACGGGAGACCCGGCCGCACAGCCGCACCCGGTGCGAGAGCCCCTCCCGGCGAACGTAGGCCTCGAGGAGCCGCCGCTGCGGGCCCTCGCCGTAGACGTCGAGCCGCCAGTCGACCACCGCCGACCGGCCCGCGCCGTCGTGCAGCCGCCGCTCGACCTCGCGCGCGGCACGCAGCAGCGGCAGGGGTCGCTTGCGGCGGGTCAGGCGCATCGCGGTGACCAGGGTGAGCGGCGTCCCCTCGGGCGTGGCCCGGCCCCCGGGCGGGGACCAGCGGGACACGTCGATCCCGTTGGGCAGCACCGCCACCGGCGCCCCGGCCGCGGCCCGGACGACCTGGGCGGCCGCCGTCCGGCTCACGGCCGACAGCGCCGCACCCTGGTCGGACCAGCGCCGCACCGTCCCGACACGCCGCAGCAGCGGGACCACGCCGTCGAGCAGGCAGTGCCAGGTGATAGCCGTGGGCAGCCCCACCGCGAGCGCCGCGTCGACCGCGGCCCGCCCGAAGGGGCTCACCACGCCCAGGTGGGCGTGGGCCACGTCGAAGCCGCCGTCGCGCAGCCGTTCCCGCAGCATGGACCCGGCGAGGGGGTTGACCGGCAGGTCGCCCGGCAGCCGCAGCGCCAGGTGGTGGACCGGCACCCCGTCGACGACCTCGACGGCCCCGTGCCGCTCCCCGTGCCGCCCCGGCGTCGCGGTGAGCACCGTCACCTCGTGCCCGCGCCGCACCAGCTGCTCGGCGAGGTCGTGGACCTGCACCTCGATCCCCCCCAGCCGGGGCAGGTAGCAGTCCGACAGCACGGCAACTCTCACCCTCCCAGCCTGACATGAGTCAGGATGGTCCCGATGCCTTTCACACTCTGCGCCTTCCACGCCCACCCCGACGACGAGGCCCTGCTCACCTCCGGCACGCTCGCCCGCGCGGCCGCCGAGGGGCACCGGGTGATCGTGGTCACCGCGACCGACGGTGACCTCGGCCTGACCTCGGCGGACTACCGCCGGCCCGACGCGCCGCCCCTCGGTCGCCACCGGCTGCAGGAGCTGCTGGAGTCCTGCCGCGCGCTGCGCGTGGCGCGGGTCGAGTGGCTCGGCTACGCCGACAGCGGCTCCGGTCCGCAGATCGCCCCGCCCGCAGCCGGGCTCGAGCGGTTCGCGGCCGCGGACGTCGACGAGGCGGCCGAGCGGCTCGCCCGGATCCTGCGCGAGGAGTCCGTGGACGTCCTGCTCACGTACGACGCCAACGGCGGCTACGGCCACCGCGACCACGTCCAGGTCCACCGTGTCGGCGCCCGGGCGGCCGAGCTGGCCGGTACACCGCGCGTGCTGCAGGCGACCGCCCCCCGCGACCTGCTGTGCCGGGCCCTGGACGTGGTGGCGACCTTCTACACCTTCCCGTCGTACTTCGACCGGGCGTCCTTCGACCGGGCCTACAGCGCGAGCGCCGACATCACCCACCGGATCTCGGTGCGGCCCTTCGTCGCGGCCAAGCGGGCGTCGATGCGGGCCCACGCCTCCCAGGCCGCCTCGGACGGCGCCGAGCGCACGCTGGCCGCCTTCCTGCGCATCCCGCGCCCGGTCTACGACTGGATCTTCGGGCACGAGTGGTACGTCGACCCGGCCCGGCCGGCCGGCACCCTCGTCGCCACCGACGTCTTCGAGGGGCTCACCTGAGCACGCCGGTGGGGCCGGCCCGGCGTGCCCCCTGGTGGCGGACCGCGCTGCAGGGTGTCGTCGGGGTCTGCCTCGCCGTCGTCCTGCTCACCTGGGGGCTGCCGCACTTCGCGCAGACCACCTGGGGCGACCTGTGGGCCCAGCTGCGGACGCTGAGCTGGGCCAACACGATCGGCTTGCTGGCCCTGATGCTGGCCGCGCTGTGGTCCTACACCTTCACCCTGACCGGGTCCCTCGCCGGCCTCACCCACGGTCAGGCGCTGATGGTCAACGTCGCCGGGTCGGCGGCGGGCAACCTGCTCCCGGGCGGAGGGGCGATGGGCGCGGCGACGACCTACGGCATGTACCGCTCCTGGGGCTTCGAGGGCCGGGCGATCTCCACCTCGCTGATCGTCACCGGGGTGTGGAACGTCGTGGGACGGATGGCCCTGCCCGTCGTCGGCATCCTGGTGCTGCTGCTCGGGGGCGAGCCGATGCCGCCCGGCGTCGCCCGGGGCGCCGCCGTCGGGGCCGGGGCCGGGCTCGGGCTGCTCGGGTGGTTCGTCGCCACCGTCGCCTCGGAGCGGGTGGCGCAGGCGACGGGCCGGGTCCTCGACGGTGTCGTCGGCCCGGTGGTGCGGCGCATCTCCGGTCGCCCGGCGACCGGGGTCGCCGGGCTGGTCCACGACCTGCGCTCGCGCATCGGTCGTGTCGTCGAGACGGGCTGGGTGCCGATGACGCTGGGGCTGCTGGGCTTCTTCGGCCTGCAGTACGCGCTCTTCGTGCTGTGCCTGCAGGCGACCTCCGTGCACCTGTCGCTCGCGCACCTGTTCGCGGCCTTCGCCGTGGGGCGGCTGCTGACCGCCGTCGGGGTCACGCCGGGCGGCGTCGGGGTCACCGAGGCGGGGACGGCCATCGCGCTGGTGGGCTTCGGCGCGCCGCACGCCGAGGCCGCTGCCGGGATCGTGCTGTTCACGATCTACACCCACCTGCTGGAGCTGCCGCTGGGGGCGCTGGGCGGGCTCGCCTGGTGGGCCTCGCGCGGGTACTACGAGCGCCGGCGCGCCCCGCTGGCCGGGGTCCCGACCGCCGGGAGCTGACCGCCGCGCCCGGCCGGCCTACCTGCGGGCGGCCGCGGCCCTGAGGCGTCGGGCCTGGCGGGTCCGCGCGTGCTCGGCATACGCGTCGTCGATCTCCTCCGGCTCGAAGTCCCGGCCGAGAGCCCGCTGCACGGCGGCCTCGATCAGGCTGTCGGCCACCGCCGGGTTGGCAGGCAGCAGCGGACCGTGCAGGTAGGTCCCGATGACGTTGCGGGTGCGCGCGCCCTCGGTGCCGTCCTCACCGTTGTTGCCGCGGCCCGCGAGGACCCGTCCGAAGGGCGCCTGCCCGGGGCCGAGGATCGTCGCGCCCGAGTGGTTCTCGAAGCCCACGACCTCACCCAGGTCGGTGTCCAGGACGATCCCGCCGATCATCCGGGTGTCCTTGCCGGTGGTGGTCACGTCCAGGATGCCGAGGCCGGGCAGCCGCTGGCCGTCGACGGTGACGAAGGCCTTGCCGAAGAGCTGGTACATCCCGCAGATGGCGAGCATCGGGCAGCCGTCGGCGGCGAGCGCGATGAGCGAGTCGCCGATCCGAGCCAGGTCGTCCTCGACCCGGGCCTGACCGGAGTCCTGCCCGCCACCCCCCATGACCAGGTGCACGTCGTCGCGCCAGGGATCGCCCGGGGCATGGCTCACGACCTCGGCCTCGTAGCCGTGCCAGCGCAGCCGGCTCGCGAGCGCCCGGGTGTTGCCGAGATCGCCGTAGATGCTCATCTCGCGGGGGTAGAGGTGGACCAGCGTGATCCGTCCCTTGGACATCAGGCCGTGGCCTCCTCGCCGAAGTCGGGCAGGTCGTAGCGCTGGGCCAGCATCCGGCGCAGCGTCATCATCGCGGTGTAGGTGCAGAAGATCCGCTTGGGCTCGTCCGCGTGGTCGGCGAGGAACACGTCCAGGGCGCGCGCCAGGTCGGGCTCGACGGAGTCGACGAGGACGTCGTCGTACCGCAGCCGCAGGGCCATGTCGTAGGCCCGGACGCCGCTGGTGACCGCGACGCCGTGGTCGCGCAGCGACTCGAAGCTCACGTCGTAGAGCCAGGAGACGTCCTGGCCGTCGGCGTAGTTGTCGTTGATGGCGATCATCGAGGCGACCGGGGTCGTGCCGTAGGTGCCGAGCGCGACGGTGAATCCGGCGGGGTTCTTGACGAGCACCAGCTCGAGCGGCTGCCCGTCGACGTCGACGACCTCGCCGCGGCCGAACGGCGGGGTGACCTCGGCGAGCGCCTCCGCGGCGACGGTATGCCGGAAGTCGTCACCCAGGACCAGGCGTACCATCGAGGTCGCGGCGGTCGCGTTGATCATGGCGGCCAGCCCCCGCTGGCGCAGGCTGACCGGTCCCACGTCGTGCCCGTCCCCGAAGACGACCGTGAAGTGGTGGTCGTCGATCGGCTTGAGCAACCCGTCGGAGGGGCCGGCGGGCGGCACCTCGTCGGCCTCCTCGAAGCGGACGTCGGCCTCCTGCAGCTCGGGGAGCCGGTCGGCGATCGAGGGGTCGACGCCGAACCACCGGACCGTCACGTCCGCGCCGACGTGCTCGTCGATGCGGGAGATGAAGGAGTCGTCGCGGTTGAGGACCACCCCGGCGGTCGTCTGCTCGGCCAGGCGCGTGAGCAGGCGCGCGGTGTGGTCGATCTCGGCGAACCGGTCGAGCTGGTCGCGGGCGACGTTGAGGAGCAGGGCGTGGGTGGGGGCGACCACCTCGGCGAACTTCAGCGAGTGCGCCTCGTCGAGCTCCACGACCGCGATGTCGGCCTGGATCCGGCCGGTCAGCGGGATCTGGGGCAGCATCGAGGAGATGACGCCGCGGGTGAAGTTGGAGCCCGTCGGGTTGGTGATGACGGTGAGCCCGTGGGCGCGCAGCAGGGCGACCACCATCTTGGTGGTGGTGGTCTTGCCGTTGGTGCCGCTCACCACCACCACCCCGCGGGGCAGGTCCCCGAGCGTCGACCGCAGGAAGCCCGGGTCGATCCGCTCCGCGACCAGCCCCGGGAGCGCCGAGCCACCGCTGCCACCGCCGCGCAGCCGACTGGCGGTCCGCGCGAGCTTGCCTGCCGCGATCGCGGCCGTCGTCCTCCACACGGCGGACACCCTACCCGCGCGCGGGGGCTGGGCCATGCAGGTGGAGATACCGCTGCGTAGCGCTACCGGACGATCCCGAATCGTCACCCAGGAGTCATACGAGCGTCATACGCCCGTCTCCCCTCAAAAGTGACGGATCGCTAACGTCGATGATCGCTGCGCGACCAGCCCAGCGGCGAGCCGCTGACCCCACCGCCCGGACCCGTCCCTCCCCGCCCCAGGAGACCCCCATGCGCATCCCGCTGCGCGCCGTTCCCCGGCTGAGCGCCGTCGCCCTCCTCGCGAGCGCCGGTCTGGCCGTCCCCACCGTCGCCGACGCCGTCGAGGAGTCCAGCCCCGTCGTCATCTCCGAGGTCTTCGGCGGGGGCGGCAGCTCCGGCTCCCCCTACCGGAACGACTACGTCGAGCTCCACAACTCCTTCGACGCGCCGGTGAGCCTGGACGGCTGGTCGGTCCAGTACGCCTCCTCGGCCGGCACCACCTGGCAGCGCACCGCCCTCACCGGCACCATCGCGCCGCACGGCACCTTCGTCGTGGCGCAGGCCGCGGGCTCCGGCACCGCCGCCCCGCTGCCGCGCACCGACGTCCAGGGCAGCATCGCGATGTCCGCCACCACCGGCCGGGTCGCCCTGGTCCGCACCGCCACCACGCTGACCTGCGGCGCCGACTGCGACGGGGCGCCCGGCGTCGTGGACTACGTGGGCTGGGGCGCGGCGACCGACTATGTCGTCGCGCCCGCCCCCGCGACCACCAGCAGCACCGCGATCCACCGCGCCCTGCCGGCGCCGGCCACCGGCTGGGACAACGCCCAGGACTACACCGTCGGCGCCCCGACGCCGGGCGAGGTGAGCACCCGGCCGACCCCGACGCCGACCTCGACGGGCACGCCCACCGCGACGCCGACGGCCGCGCCGACCGAGACCCCCACGGCCACGCCCACGGTCACCCCCACCCCGACGCCCACCCGGCCGCAGCCGGGCCCGCTGACCATCCAGGACGTCCAGGGCACCGGATTCCTGTCCCCGGTCAAGGGCCGGTCGGTCACCGACGTCCCGGGCGTCGTCACCGCGATCCGCACCACGGGCCGGACCAAGGGCTTCTGGATCCAGCAGCCGGCCAAGGACCCGGCCCGCGCCGACGCCTCGTCCGGCATCTTCGTCTACACCGCCGCGGCACCGATCACCGCGAAGGTGGGCGACTCGGTGCTGGTCAGCGGCGTGGTCTCGGACCACTACGCGCTGCGCGCCGGCGAGACGGTGGCCACCACGTCCAGCCTGTCGACGACCGAGATCACCAAGCCGGTCGTCACCGTGCTGTCCAGCGGCAACCCGGTGCCCGCGGCCCTGACCCTGCCCGCCGACCTGCCCGACACCCATGCCCCCAAGCCCGCGAGCGGCAACGTCGAGGAGATCCCGTCCGTCGACGTGCACCGCTCCGCGCTGGAGTGGTACGAGGCCCACGAGGGCGAGCTGGTCACCGTGGCCGACGCCCGCGTCGTGGGCCCCGGCAAGCCGCAGTACGGCGAGATCTACGTCCAGACCAAGCCGAACGAGCTGCGTACCCCGCGCGGTGGCACCTACGTCGCGGACGACGACCGCACGCCGACCGGCCGCGTGCTCGTGATGCCCGTCGACGGGAAGGTCCCCGCGGCGAACGTCGGCGACGTCTTGCAGGGCGAGACCACCGGCCCGGTCGACTGGAGCACGTATGGCGGCTGCACCATCGCCGCCACCCGCCTCGGCAGCCACGTCGACAACCACCTGCAGCGCACGGTCGTCGCCGGCTCCAACGCCGACCGGCTCACCGTCGCGACGTACAACGTGGAGAACCTCGCCCCCACCGACCCGCAGGCGAAGTACGACGCCCTCGCCGCCGGCGTGGTCACCCACCTGCGCTCCCCCGACGTGATCACCGTCGAGGAGATCCAGGACAGCTCGGGGGCCGCCGACGACGGCACGGTCGACTCCTCGCAGACGGTGGCCACGCTCCTCGCCGCGATCAAGGCGGCCGGCGGCCCGGCCTACCAGGCCGCCTGGATCAACCCCGAGGACGGCAAGGACGGCGGCCAGCCCGGCGGCAACATCCGGGTGGCGCTGTTCTACAACCCCGCCCGGGTGAGGTTCGTGTCCCGCCCCGGCGGCACGGCCACCACCCCCACCACGGTCACCAGGGACACCGCCCCCGGCCTCGAGGACACCCCGGCGCTGTCCGTCTCCCCCGGCCGGGTCGACCCGGCCAACCCGGCGTGGGCGTCCAGCCGCAAGCCGCTGGCGGGCGAGTTCGTCTTCCGGGGCCGCAAGGTCGTCGTCGTGGCCAACCACTTCAACTCCAAGGGCGGCGACGATCTGGCGGACGGCCGCTTCCAGCCGCCGAAGCGGTCCTCGGAGGTGCAGCGCACCCAGCAGGCGCGGTCGCTGCGCGCGTTCGTCGAGCAGGTCAAGGCCGTGGACCCGCAGGCCAACGTGATCCTCGGGGGCGACTTCAACGACTACCAGTTCTCGGCGCCGATCAGGGCACTGACCGGTGACGGCACCGTGGTCCACGACACGATGTGGTCGCTGCCCGAGAACGAGCGCTACTCCTACGTCTACAACGGCATCAGCCAGACGCTGGACCACCTCGTGGTGACGCCGAACCTCACGGCGGACACCCGCCTGCAGGTCGCGCACCTCAACGCGGAGTTCGCCGTGCAGACCTCCGACCACGACCCGCAGGTCGTCGACACGGTCCCGGTGCTGCACCGCTACGCCCCCGGCAAGATGGCCCTGGACGTCGCGGTCCGCAAGCCCGGCCAGAAGGTCACCGTGACCCTCTCCGGCTGGAAGCCCGGGGACATCGTCACGCTCTCCTGGGACGGCCGCCCCGTCGGCCTGGTGCAGGTCGGTGCCTACGGCACCGCGACCACCAAGGTGACGGTGCCCGTCACGGCTCCTACCGGCGCCCACACGCTGTCCGCGACGGGTCGGCAGACCACCGCGGCGAGCACCACGGTGACCGTCCGCCGCTGACGATCCTGCTGCACCGGCGAGGCCTGGTCCCCCGGGAGTCGGGGTGACCGGGCCTCGCGTCCTGCGGCTCGGGGCTCAGCGCAGGTACTTCTCCACGGCCCGGGAGGTGGCGCCCACCAGGAGCCCGGCGAAGGAACCGACCAGAGCGAGGGTGCCCAGGCCGAGAGGCAGCCCGACGGGGGTGGCCTCGACCCCGACACCCCAGCTCACGAGCAGCACACCCATCACCACGACCGCGGACAGACCCGCCAGCAGCAGCAGCGTCAGGCCGTATGGCGCACCGGCCACCCCGTGCTCGCGGGCGTGCTGACGGACGAAGCCACGCACCTGTCGGCGGAAGGCCACGAGGGCGCGCCGCTGGCGGGGTCGCCCGGCGAGGACGGCCGCGACGGCCAGGCCGACGCCCGCCCAGCCGGTGACCACGGCCAGCGCGGCGACGACGTCGCCCGGCCGGTTGCCCATGCGGGACACGATGACACCGAGGGACACCCAGGTCGCCCACAGGCTGGCGACGAAGGTGGCCACGAACCGGACGGTCATGGGGGTGACCAGGACGATGGCCACGGCCAGCGAGGCCGCGGCCGTCGCGTGCCCGCTGGGCGCGGAGTTGACGTCGCCGAGCTGCCAGACGCCGTGGTCGGGCCGGTGCACCAGGTGGGTGCGCAGGACGTACTGGGTGACGTTGGCACCCAGCACGACGACGAGGGCGGCGACCCCGAGGTCGAGCCGTCGTCGCACCACGGCTACCAGGAAGCACAGCCCGAAGGCCAGCCCCAGGACGTTGGTGTCCACGACGGCCAGGACCGTGTCCAGGTGCTGCCAGCGGAAGCCGTCGGTGGTGGCGATGGCGGAGTAGGCGCGCTGGTCCAGCCGCTGTCCCCAGGGGGTCAGGATGTTCCAGACGATCGTGAGCGCCGTCAGGAGCAGACCGACGCCCGTGGCCGCCGCCGCCCAGTGGCGGGCGTGCCCGTGCAGCTCGACGACCGGCACCTGGGTGGGGAGGGCTGGACTGTCCGTCATCGCCATGCACCCAGTGTGCAGCACGGGGACGTACCGGGACCGAGCGGACATCCAGGACAGCCCGGACGGAGCAGCACCCGGCGACGGGCGGTCGCGGGGCCCCGGGCGACGGTCGCTCTCGGTAGGCTGGGGCCATGCCTGATGCCCCTGCCACGTCCATCGTCATCGGCGGGGGGGTCACCGGTCTGCTCGCCGCCCGGCGCCTCGCACAGGCCGGGTCCACGGTCACCGTCCTGGAGGCGGGCGGCCGGCTCGGCGGTCAGGTGTGCACGATCGACCTCGCGGGGCGCCGCGTGGAGCTGGGGGCCGAGGCCGTCCACCTCGCCTCCCCCCCCGTGGTCGCCCTGGTGCGTGAGCTGGGCCTCGAGGACTCGATGATCCGGTCCAACCCCGGGGCCACCTGGCTGGCCACCCGCCGAGGCCTGCGGCGGCTCCCGCAGGGGGTCGGACCGACCGGTCCCACCCAGCTGATGCCGGTGGTGCGCAGCGGGATCATCTCGGTCCCCGGCCTGGCCCGGGCCGCCCTGGAGCCCCTGGTCGCCCGCCGGCACCGCGTCGAGGGTGACCTCTCGGTGGGGCGTTTCGTGCGCGAGCGCTTCGGGCGCGAGATCGCCGAGGCGTTCGTCGATCCCATGCTCGGCGGGCTGCACTCGGGCGACATCGACCGGCTCTCCCTGCGGTCCGCCTCGCCGATGCTCGCCCGGGTCGCCGAGTCCGGCCGCTCCCTCACCCTGTCCGTGCGCACCCGCAGGACGGGCCCGAGCGTGGCCCCCTCGATGTTCGCCACCTGGCCGGGCGGTCTCGACACCCTCGTCGACGCCCTGCTCGCCGGCACGGACGTGCAGGTGCGGTGCGGGCAGAGCGTGCGGTCCGTCATGCCGGAGCCGGACGGGGCTCGCGCCGTGACCCTGGCGAGCGGGCAGGTGCACCGGGCCGACGCGGTCGTGCTCGCCGTCAACGCCGCGGTCGCCGCCCGGCTGCTGGAGCCGGCCTGCCCGGACGCCGCGGCCGCACTGGCCCAGGTGCGCTCGGCCACCCTGGCGACGGCGCTGGTCGCCGTGCCGCGGGCCGACGCACAGGCCTGCGACGCCGTCCGCACCGGCACCGGCGTGATGATCCCCAGCACCCTGGGGCTGAGGCTCAAGGCGGCGACCTTCCTGTCCTCGAAGTGGCCTCAGCACGCCCCCACCCCGGAGCACGACACCGTGCTGCTGCGCCTGTCCGCGGGCCGGGCCGGGTCGAGCCTGGTCGACGACCACACCGACGACGAGCTGCTCACCATGATGCTCACCGACCTGGCGACGCTCACCGGGCTGCGCACCACCCCGGTGACCACCCTCGTGCACCGGTGGCCCGGCACCGCCCCGCAGCTCGAGGTGGGCCACGGCGAGCGGCTCGGCGCCGCCCGCGCCGCCCTGGCGCGCGACCTGCCGGGCGTGGCCTTGGCGGGCGCATCCATCGACGGCAGCGGGATCTCCGGCTGCGTCACCTCCGCCGAGCAGGCCGCCCGGCACCTCCTCAGGGGAGCCTGCGCATGAGTTCGCACCATCTGTCCGCCGAGGCCCGCGCGGTCCGGCACCAGCGGCACGACGTCGGGGACAAGCCCTTCATCACCATCTGGGAGGTCACCCGGGCCTGCCGGCTGGCGTGCCGGCACTGCCGCGCGGACGCCATCACGCGGCGGGACCCGCTGGAGCTCTCCCTCGACGAGGGCAAGGCGCTGCTGGACCAGATCGCGTCGTTCCCCAAGCCCTGTCCCCTGGTGGTGCTCACCGGCGGCGACCCCTTCGAGCGACCGGACCTGGCCGAGCTCACGGCCCACGGCAGCGCCCTCGGGCTGTCGATGGCGTTGTCACCGTCGGCCACCCCCAGCCTGACGCCGGACCGGCTGGCCGAGCTGCGGGAGGCGGGGGGCAAGGCCGTCTCCCTCTCGCTGGACGGGGCCCGCGCCGCCACCCACGACGCCTTCCGCGGCTTCGAGGGGACCTTCGAGCGGACGCTGGAGGCTGCCCGGATGGTGGCCGACGCCGGTTTCCGGCTGCAGATCAACTCCACGGTCACCCGCGCGACCGTGCTGGAGCTGCCGGACCTGCTCGTGACGGTGCTCGACCTGGGCGCCAAGCTGTGGAGCGTGTTCTTCCTCGTGCCCACGGGCCGCGGGCAGCAGCTGCAGACCCTCTCCCCGGACGAGGTGGAGGACGTGCTGCACTGGCTGGCCGACGTGTCCCGCCACATCGCGATCAAGACCACCGAGGCCCCGCACTACCGTCGCGTGGTCCTGCAGCGGCTGCGGTCCGGGCACGACGTCGGCGAGCGCGGTGAGCTGTACGCCGCGCTGACGGCCCGCACCGCCGAGCTCCTCGGCCACCGTGAGGTGCCGCAGCGCCAGGCCCGGGCGCCGATCGACGTGAACTCCGGTCGCGGTTTCGTCTTCATCGACCACCAGGGCTGGGTCTATCCCTCGGGCTTCCTGCCCCACCGGGCCGGCAACGTGCGGGACACCCCGCTGCCGGAGGTCTATCGCGACTCGCCGGTGATGCGCGCCCTGCGGACGCCGGAGCAGTTCGTCGGCAAGTGCGGGGTGTGCGAGTTCCGCGAGGTCTGCGGTGGCTCACGCTCCCACGCGTATGCCGTCACGGGCGACCCGCTGGCCTCGGACCCGACGTGCGCCTACGTCCCGGTCGCCACCCGAGGGAGCGAGGTCGCGGACTCCACCCCTGCCGTCGTCGCGCGCCCGCACACCCACTGATTGTCACCTTGAGTAGTTGTTTCTCACCGGTCACCTGACGTCAGGTATGCAGTGTGGGACTCGGGGTGCTGACCAGGGCCTTTCGGGACAAATGGGGTAGTGCTTCGTCGCGACACGCCGGGCCCGGCGTCGCCGCCGACCCACGCTGATGTGACCATGGGTCACATGTTCCCCACGTCGTCGCGGCGCCGACTCGCACCGGTGCTGACGGCAGCTCTCCTGCTCGGACCGACCGCCTGCGGCGACGTGGGCTCCCGCGGTGCCCAGCCCGCGGTGACGATGACCGCTCCGTCGGTCACCCACACCCGGCTGCCCGACGGCACGGTCCTCGGGCCCGGCGGCAGGCCCGTCGGCCCCCCGGCCACGACGCCACCCGGTCCCGCCGCGCCGAGCGCCACCACGACACCGACCGCCACGACGACCACCGCCGCCCGGACCCCCTCCCCGCCGGCGGTCACCCGCGCGACCTTCGACCAGGTGGCCTATGCCTACCTGCAGGGCCGCAAGGGCGTCTACGGCTTCGTGGCGAGCGACCTGACCACCGGCCAGACCGTGGAGCACCACCCCGAGCAGCGGTGCCAGACGGCTTCGCTCGTCAAGCTCGACGTCCTGCTGACCCTGCTGCTGAAGCGCCAGGACGACGGTGGCCCCAGCAGCAGCGAGCGGGCCCTCGCCCGCCGCATGATCGTCAGCTCGGACAACGAGGCCACCACCAAGCTGTGGGGCATCGTCGGTGCCGATGCCGGGGTGCGTCGGGCCAACAAGACCTTCGGCCTCACCGAGACCGAGCCGGGCGCCCGCTGGACGTGGGGCATGACCACCACGACGGCCCCGGACCAGATCCGACTGCTGCGCAACCTGGTCAAGGACGACGGGCCGCTCACCCGCGAGAGCCGTGACTACGCCCTGGGGTTGATGAGCGACGTCGAGGACTACCAGGCCTGGGGCATCTCCGCCGCCAACCCGCGGCACGAGGCCGCCCTCAAGAACGGCTGGCTGCCCATCGACGAGGGCTGGGTCGTCACCTCCGCCGGACGGGTCCGCACCGCGGGCGGCCACGACGTGCTCATGGCAGCGGTGTCCTGCCAAGGGCGCTCCCAGGAGCACGGCGTGGAGTCCATCGAGCACCTGGCGTCCCTGGCCGCCGTGGCCCTCGACCAGAAGTAGCCCGCCCGCAGCCCGTCAGGCCACGGACGAGAGCCCCGGACCGTTCCCGGTCCGGGGCTCTCGTCGACCCGGTTGTCCCGCGAGGGCCGCCGTCACTCCCACTCGATGGTGCCCGGCGGCTTGCTGGTCACGTCCAGCACCACCCGGTTGACCTCGCGGACCTCGTTGGTGATCCGGTTGCTGATCTGCGCCAAGGTTTCGTAGGGCACGCGCGACCAGTCGGCCGTCATCGCGTCCTCGCTGGACACCGGCCGCAGCACGATCGGGTGGCCGTAGGTGCGCCCGTCGCCCTGCACCCCGACCGAGCGCACGTCGGCGAGCAGGACCACCGGGCACTGCCAGATCTCGCGGTCCAGGCCCGCCTTGGTCAGCTCCTCGCGGGCGATGGCGTCCGCCCGGCGCAGGACGTCCAGACGCTCCGCGGTGACCTCGCCGATGATCCGGATGCCGAGCCCGGGGCCTGGGAAGGGCTGACGCCAGACGATGGCCTCGGGGACGCCCAGCTCGAGGCCGACCTGGCGGACCTCGTCCTTGAACAGGGTGCGCAGCGGCTCGACGAGCGAGAACTGCAGGTCGTCGGGGAGCCCGCCGACGTTGTGGTGGGACTTGATGTTGGCCGCACCCTCGCCGCCACCGGACTCGACCACGTCGGGATAGAGCGTGCCCTGGACGAGCCACTTGACGGGGTGCTCCTCGTCGCCGCGGTCCTGCACGACGTCCCGGGCCGCCTGCTCGAAGCTGCGGATGAACTCCCGGCCGATGATCTTGCGCTTGGTCTCCGGGTCGGTGACCCCGGCCAGGGCGTCGAGGAACTGCTCGGTGGCGTCCTGGACGACCAGGTCGACGCCGGTCGCCGCCACGAAGTCGTCCTCGACCTGCTGGCGCTCTCCCGCGCGCAGCAGCCCGTGGTCGACGTGGACGCAGGTGAGCTGGTCGCCGACGGCGCGCTGCACGATGGCGGCGGCCACGGCGGAGTCGACCCCGCCGGACAGGGCGCACAGGACGCGGTCCTCGCCCACCTGCTGCCGGACCCGCTCGACGAGCTCCTCGGCGACGTTGCCGGGCGTCCAGTCGGCGGCGAGGCCGGCGCCCTTGGTCAGGAAGTTCTCCAGCACCCGCTGGCCGAAGGTCGAGTGCATCACCTCGGGGTGCCACTGCACGCCGTAGATGCGACGCTCGTCGTCCTCGAAGGCCGCGACCGGCGTCCCCGAGGTCGAGGCGGTCACCTGCATCCCGGCAGGCGCCTCGGTCACCGAGTCGCCGTGGCTCATCCACACCGACTGGTCGGCGGGCTGCCCGTTGAACAGCGTCGAGGTCGGATCCAGCACCTGCGCCTGGGTCGCGCCGTACTCGCTCAGACCGGTGTGGGCGACGGTGCCGCCGAGCGCCTGCGCGATGGACTGGAAGCCGTAGCACATGCCGAAGACCGGCACCCCGGCCTCGAGCAGCGCCGGGTCCAGGCGGGGGGCGCCGTCCTGGTAGACCGAGGAGGGGCCGCCGGACAGGATGATCGCGGCCGGGTCCTTGGCCAGGATCTGCTCGGCCGGCCAGCTGTGCGGCACGACCTCGGAGTAGACCTTGGCCTCGCGGACGCGGCGGGCGATGAGCTGGGCGTACTGCGCGCCGAAGTCGACGACGAGGACCGGTCTGGCCTGCAGGGACTCGCTGGTGGGGGGCTGGCTCACGCGGCCAGCCTACCCTTGACCTCGCGGGCCACCCTCCGCTCGACCACGAACGACAGGAAGGGCACCACGCCCGCCAGCATGACGCCGACCATCTTGCCCAGCGGCCACCTGGCGGCGAAGCCCAGGTTGGCGGTGCAGGCGAGGTAGATCATGTAGAGGAAGCCGTGCGGCATCGCCCACCACGCGAGGGCGTCGTTCTTCCACGGGCCGTACTTCAGCACCATCTCCAGGACGAGCAGCAGCAGCCCCACGCCGACCACGAAGGCCATGATCTCGAAGGGCTTGAGCGCCTTGCGCACGGTCTCCGGGTGGTCGTAGCCCCCGGCGGGGTGGGTCGTCATGACGCGTCTCCTGGCAGGTCGGTCGGCTGGGCGGGATCAGGATCAGGTATGCCGGACGGCGCCCGCCGCGCCTCGCGGTGGGTGTCGCGCACGGTCCGCCACCACAGGTAGACCGCGAACGCCGCGAAGATCCACCACTGGACGGCGTAGGCCGCGTTGCGCAGGTTGAACGAGGACTCCGGCTGGGGCGGGGGGATCCGGCGCAGCGCCGCCGGCGCGGTGTCGGGCTGCTCGCCCTGGGCCACGACGAAGCCGTTGTAGAGCTCCTGCGGCCAGTGGTTGACGAGCTCGGCCAGGTCGATGCTGCCGCGCTGCCCGGCGGGCAGGGTGCCTGCGGTCGAGGGCGACTCCCCCGGTGCGAGGGTGCCGCGCACCATGACCTGGGCGGTCGGGGGCGCGGGGGTGTCGGCCGGGCTCGTGACGAACCCGCGGACCACGGCGACGCGGGCCCGGGTGCCGGCCTCGTCGAGCGGCGTCACCACCCAGTAGCCCCGCCGCCCCTCCAGGAGCCGGTCGGGGACCAGGAACTGCCCGGAGGCGTCGTACCGCCCGGTGACCAGCACCTTGCGGTTGGACATCACGCCACGGAAGGCCGCGTGGGGCGTGAGGACCTGGTGCAGCGGGGCGGCGGGCTGGGCCTGCTGGTGCGCGAGGGCGTCCTTGGCCGCGGTGTCGCGCGAGACGTCCAGCTGCCACATCCCGAGCCGGCCGAAGCCGACGACCACCAGCACCACGGCCGCGAGCAGGGCGAGCAGGCGCGGCTGGAGGGCGGTGCGGATCACCCCACCACCCTAGTCCGCGAGGCGGGTCCGGTCGCTCTCGGCTCAGTCGCGGCCACCGCTGGGGGACGTGGACCCCGAGCCGGCGTCGGTGGGCGGGCTCGTGCCGGTCCTCGTGCCGGTCGGCCGCGGTCCGGTCGGCTCGGGCGCCGGCGAGCCGGTGGGCCGCTCGTCGAGGATCTGGATCGAGCCGCTGTAGTTCGCGACCCACACGGCGTTGCGGGTGGACTCGTAGGCCACGCCGATCGGGCTCTGGCGGGTGGCGACCGACTGCACGACGGCCAGGTCAAAGGTGCGCACCTTGGTGAGCGTGGCGGCGCCGTAGCTGGTGACGTAGAGCGCCCGCCCGTCCTTGCTCATCACCATCGACCGAGGCTGGTCGGGCAGGTCCACCCGCCGGTCCACCACGCCCTTGGCGACGTCGATCCGGACCAGGGTGTCGCTGTCGTTGTCGGTGACGTAGAGATGGCGCCCGTCCGCGGACGTGACCAGGGCGCGCGGGCCCTTGCCGGGACTCACCAACGGCTTGGCGGTGCGGGTGGCCAGGTCCACGGCATACACCGTCTCCCCGCCCATCTCGGCGACGTAGGCCGTGCGGCTGTCGGGGCTGACCGCGATCCCGCGCGGGTGCTCGCCGATCTTGACGGCCGCCACCTCCTTGGCCTGGGCCAGGTCGACGACGGACAGGGTGCCGGAGCACCAGTTCGTCGTCAGCACCGTGCGCTGGTCGGGGGTGATCACCACGACCTTGGGGACGGCGCCCACCTGGATGACCTGGTCGACCTTGAGGGTCGCGGCGTCGAGGCGGTAGAGGTACGAGCGGTCGACGGTGGTCGTGGTGGTGCAGTCGTCGAAGCCGTTGTGCTCGAAGCCGGGGCCGTACATCGAGTAGTTCGAGACGTAGGCCTTGGCGCCGTCCGCCGTCCACGCGGCCTCGACCGGCGCCCCCTTGACCGGGCCCTGGCTGCCCGCCACGCCGAACCTTCCCAGGTCGACCGTGTCTGGGATCGTCGCCCGCAGCGCTCCGTCCGGGCCGTATGCCGTGATCGTGTGCCGGTACATCATGTTCTGCGCCAGGACGAGCCCGCCGGGACCCGCGGCCAGCGACTTCGGGGTGATCCCGCCGGTGACCGTGTCCCGCAGGACCAGGCGGGTGCGGCTGACGTCGTGGGCCGCGGCCTGCGCCCTGACGCCGGCGGCCGCCGCGGGGGCCGGGCCGGGCGCCTGCTTGCCGGCGGTCAGGGAGCGGATCGCCCCCACCGCCTGGACCACCCCGAGGCCGAGCGCCAGCAGAAGCAGGAGCGAGAGGGCGAGCGCGACGCGCCTGCGACGCACGTGGACGGGGTCTCGCAGGACGACGAGCTTCACGACTTGCCTCCGACGGTCGGGTGGCCGGTGTCCGCCTGGGACGTGGGCCCAAACTAGTCGCCGGATCGGCCGCACCCCGGAAGGCTCGCTCGCCGTCATAAAAGTTGACACCTAGTGACGTCTTGCCGCACCAGAGTGACAAGCTGGCCCGGGACCGGCGGGCCGACGACGCGTGCCGGTCCGGTGGGCCGGTCAGTCGAAGGTCTGGGTGACGCGGGAGCCCGAGTCGTCGTGCCGGACCTGGCAGCGCGCCCCGTTGACGAGCGGCAGGTAGGGCGCCCAGTGGCCGCAGTCCACCCCGTCGAGGATCGGGATCCCGAGGGGGCCGAGCGCGTCCAGCACAGCCTCCCGCTGGGTGAGGGTCGGCGCGTCCGGGGCATAGGTGCGCCCGACCAGGACGGCGGCCGCGTCGTCGAAGAATCCGGCCAGCCGCATGCCGTGCAGGTTGCGGCAGATGGCCGGGGCGTCGTCGCCCGCGGCCTCGACGTAGACCAGCAGCGGATCACCGAGGGCGGCCAGCGGCCGGGGATCCAGATAGCGGGTGCCCGCGAGGTTGACCAGGGTCTCGATGCAGCCGCCGATCAGGCGGCCGCGCACGTCGAGGTCCCGCCCGGCACCGTCGATGCGGGCCCACCGGCCGGGGACGTCGAGGACGTGGTCGGCCACCTCGGGATGCTCGACGTAGTCCACGAAGCCGCGGCGGTGGGCGCCCGGGGAGGTCTGGGTGAAAGACGCGCCCGGGGGCATCCGGACGATCTGCAGCCAGTCGGTGAGGCCGGCAGGCGTGCGGTATGGCGTGTCCATGAGGTTCTGGCCGTGGATCGTCGCCCACCCGGTCAGCAGGGTGAGCGGCGTGATGAGGGTGGCGATGTCGGAGAACCCGACGACCCACGTCGGCTCGGCCGCGGAGATGGCCTCCCAGTCCAGCAGCCCGATCAGGTCGATCGCGGTCTCCCCGCCCCAGGGCGGCACGATCGCCCGCACCTCGGGATCCAGGAGCAGGTCCTGCAGCTCGGCCGCACGCTCGGCGGCCGGCGCGCTCACGTGGCGCTCGCCGTCCATGCACCGACCGACCCGCACCTCGAGCCCGGCCGCCGCCACCGTCCGCACCGCCACGTCGAGCCGAGCCTGCAACGGCCCGGACGCACCCGACGAGGGACTGGTGACGCCGACGACGTCGCCGGCGGTCAGCGGGGCGGGATAGCGCAGCTCCATGCGCCTGACCCTAGCCCGACCCGGCGCCGCGCTCCCTGACCAATTCGCCCACGCCGCAGTGCCGCCCGCCCCGGCGAGAGGGGCGGCAACCTGGGCCCTGCTAGCTGCGTGCACCCAGCGCTGGGCGGCCCCACTGGGCGGTGAGGTGCCACAGCTGCTTGAGGGGCTGCACGTCATACCGACCGGTGCGGACGGCGTCGCCGATGAGCCGAGCGTCCACCACGCCGTCCTGGGCGATCTCGTGGCCGATCCGCACCGGCTCAGGACCGCGATAGTCGACCTTGGCGTCGAGGGTGGGCAGGTCCAGGACGCGCCCCTCGTGCCACTCCAGCGGGAGGCCGAGGCGGGCGGCGCGATCCGCCACGTCGGTGCCGCGGTAGCACGGGTCCAGCACCAGGGCCTCGACGTCGTCCCGGAGGGACAGACGCCCGTGGACCTGGGCCTCGACATACCCGTCGAGCGGGTCGTGGTCCTCGTCGTCCGGGTCCTGCGCCACGGCGCGGTCGTGGGCCTCGGCCAGGGGCAGGAGGTCGAAGTGGCGGGAGGTCGCGAAGCGGGTCGGGGCGTATGCCGAGTCGGGGAAGCAGAAGGTGGCCCGGTCGAGCATGTGCTCGCGAAGGCGCAGGTGAGCCGAACCGAACCGGGGCGCCCCGCCCAGAGGACGTCGCCGGTGGTCGAGCGCGCCGTACTTGGGTCGCTCGGTGGCCGGGGCGTCGTCATACGCCCCACCGAACAGGTCTCGCTCCCACAGCCATCGGGCACCACCCGGATGCGCCGTCAACCCGCCGTTGCTGGTGCCGGTCTCGAACTGGGAGCGATACCGGCCGCCCGCCGCCAGGGCGTCCAGGATGTCGACCCCGCCGGCAGACCGGTCGGGGTGGAAGTTCACGGTGATCCGCAGCGCGCGATCCAGGGGCTCGCCCTCGCAGCGGGCGTCGACGTGGGCGACGGCCCGCCGGGCCCAGACGCTCTGCTGGCTCATACCGCTCCACCTCCTTGTCGAGGACTGTCACGTGCGAGGGTCGGCAGTGGCCGCGCTGTCAGACGCGGGCGCGGGTCAGCGCCAGCCCATCCCCCGCAGCACCCGCAGCCCGGTCGTCAGCGCGCCGGTCCACCGCGCCTGGTCCACGTCCGCCGGCCCCTGGATGGGCAGGAGCCGCTGGACCGCGACGTTCTGCTCCTCGGTGTACTTGCGGATGCCCTCGGCCCCGTGACGGCGCCCCAGCCCGGACTGCTTCATCCCGCCCATCGGGGCACCCGTCGCCGACCAGGCCGCGGCATACCCGTCGTTGACCCCGACGGTGCCCGCCTCGATGCGGCGGGCGAGGGCCTTGCCCCGGCGCACGTCGCGCGTCCACACCGAGGCGTTGAGCCCGAGGTCGGTGTCGTTGCACATCGCGATCGCCTCCCGCTCGTCCCGGGCGACGTAGACCGACACGACCGGGCCGAAGGTCTCGCCCCGGCCGCACAGCATCTCCTCGGTGACGCCGGTCAGGATCGTCGGCTCGTAGACATAGGGCCCGATCTCGGGACGGGCCCGCCCGCCGGTGAGGACCGTCGCGCCCTTGGCCCGGGCGTCGTCGACGTGCTTCACCACGGTGCGCAGCTGCTGCTCCCCCGCCAGCGAGCCCATGTCCCCGCCGTACGCGAGGTCGACCGACAGGCGCACCTGCCGGGTGAGCGCCACGAACCGGCGCAGGAACTCGTCGGCCACGGCCTGGTGCACGATGATCCGCTCCACCGAGATGCACAGCTGCCCGGCGCTGGCGAACGCCGCCTGCACCGCTCCCCGGGCCGCCCGCTCGACGTCGGCGTCGGCCGCGACGTACATCGGGTTCTTGCCGCCGAGCTCCAGCGAGCAGCCGACGAGCCGCTCGGCGCAGGTGCGCGCCACGGTCCGGCCGGTCGGGGTGGAGCCGGTGAAGCAGACGTAGTCCGTGGACTCCACCACGGCCTGCCCGGTCGTCGGCCCGTCCCCGAGCACCACCAGCAGCACGCCCTCGGGCAGCCCCGCCTCCTCGAGCAGCTGCACCGCGCGCAGGCAGGTCAGTGCGGCGCGGTTGTCGGGGCGCAGCACCACGGCGTTGCCGGCGAGCAGGGCCGGTATGGCGTCGGTGATCGACATCGACAGCGGGTAGTTCCAGGGGGCGACGACGCCCACGACGCCCTTGGGCCGACGGGCGGCCCGGGCCGTGGTCAGCACCGGCAGCCCGCCCTGCGCAGAGGTGCCGGCGAGGTAGCCGGCCGCGCGTCGCGCGTAGTGCCGGGACACCATCGCCACGTCGGCCAGCTCCTCGAAGGCGTGGAAACGGGTCTTGCCCGACTCCAGCTGCACCAGGTCCAGCAGCTCGCTCTGGTGGTCGAGCACCAGGTCGTGGAAGCGCAGGAAGATCCGGGCCCGCTCGCCGAGGCGGGTGCGCGCCCAGCGGCCCTGCGCGAGGTGGGCCGCGCGGACGGCGGCCTGCACGTCGGCGGGCGACGACTGCGGGACCCAGCCGAGGACCTCACCGGTGAGCGGCGTCGAGACGGGGTGGGCGGGCAGCGTCCCGTCGGTGACGACCGCCCGGGTCAGCCGGTCGATGGTGTGCTGGGTGACCGCGTGCCGGGGCGCGCCGCCCACGACCGGGTTGCCGGTGTCGCGCGTCGTCGTGTCCGTCGTCATGGGGGCGACCCTACCCGCGCGCCCGGTGAGCGGTGCCGGGACGGCGCGACCCGCGCCGGTAGGGTCGGCCCGTGACACGAGTGCTGCAGGCCACGGCCGTGATGACGGTGACCTACGCCGCCCTGCTCGCCCTCGGCGACACCGACTCGCGGCGGTGGCTCTACACCCTCGTCTCGCTGACGGCGTGGCTGGTCTTCGGCCTCGTCGCGCGGTGGTTCTGGCGGCGTTCTCGGCATACGCCTGACCGTCCGGCCCGTCCGCTGGCCCTCGTCGCCCTGGCCGCCACCGTCGTGCAGCTCCCCGGGATGGTCGCGGCCCCCGTCGCCTCCACCGACCTCAACCGCTACGTCTGGGACGGGCGGGTGCAGGCCAGCGGCGTCGACCCCTACCGCTATGTCCCCTTCGACGACCGCCTCGCTCACCTGCGCGACCCGATCCTGTTCCCCGGGCTGCGACCGGACGAGCCCTCGGGCATCACCACCGAGCCGCTGCCGGACGACCGCGAGGGGGTCCTGCGCGCCGCGCGCAACGACCCCCGCTCGCCGATCAGCCGGCCCCGCTTCCTGACGCCCTATCCCCCGGTCGCCGAGGCCTACTACACCGCCGTCTCGGCCGTGACGCCGTGGTCGTGGGGGTCCAAGGGCTTCCAGCTGGCGGGGGCCTGGCTGGCCGTGGCGACCGCCGTGCTGATCGCCCGCCACCTGCGCCGGGTCGGCCGGGACCCGCTGGAGGCGCTGGTCTGGGCCTGGTCGCCGATCGTGGTCCTCGAGGCGGGCAACGGCGGCCACGTCGACGTGCTCGTCGCCCTGCTCGTGGTGCTCGCCGTGGGGGCGGCGACCTCGCGGCGCCATCCCCTGCTCGTCGGGGCGCTGACGGGCCTGGCCGCCGGGGTCAAGCTCACCCCCTTCGCGATGCTCCCGGCCTTCACCCCCTGGCGGCGCACGGCCGTGGACGGGCAGGAGGTGCGAGGCGTATGGCGCGCCGTCCGACGCAGCCTCGTGGTCGGCCTCACCGCGATCGGCCTGGTGGCGCTCAGCTACCTGCCGCACTACCTCGTCGTGGGTCCGGCCATCACGGGCAGCCTGGACGGCTACCTCGCCGAGGAGGGCGGGGAGAACCGCGCCTCCCTGCTCACGCTCGTGCTCCCGCTGCCCGTGGCCAACGTCGTCGCCGTGCTGATCTGCCTCGGGGTCGCCGCCTGGGCGGTGCTCGGCCGCGGCGGCCGCGAGGACGAGCCGGCGCTGCCCGCACTGCACCTCTTCGGGGCGCTGTTGCTGACCACCACGCCCGTGCTCGCGTGGTATGCCCTGCCACTCGTCGCGCTCGCGGTGCTCACCGCCCGCTGGGAGTGGCTGGCGCTCGCGGTCGCGGGGGCTTGCGCGTACGGGGGTCACGGGGCGTACCCCGCGACCCCCGTCGCGTATGCCGCTGCGCTGCTGGTGATCTACTTCAGCTCGCGACGCCGAGCTTCTCGGCCGCAGCCAGCACCACGCACGCCGTGAGCACCCGCATCGCGCGGTCCAGCTCGTCGGTCGTGGGCATGGACGGTGCGATCCGGATGTTCTGGTCCTCGGGGTCCTTGCCGTAGGGGAAGGTCGCCCCCGCCGGGGTCAGCGCGACGCCCGCCTCCTTGGCCAGCGCGACCACGCGGGCGGCGGTGCCGGGCAGCACGTCCAGGCTCACGAAGTAGCCACCGGCCGGGTCCGTCCACGAGGCGATCCCCAGGCCACCGAGATCCTGCTCGAGCTGCCGGCGGACCGCGTCGAACTTGGGCTCGAGGATCTCCCGGTGCCGCTGCATGTGGGCGACGACGCCGTCGGTGGTCTTGAAGAAGCGCAGGTGCTGCAGCTGGCTGAGCTTGTTGGGCCCGATCGAGCGGAAGCCGTCACGCTCGACATACCACCGCACGTTGGCGGGGCTGGCCGCGAAGAAGGAGATGCCCGCCCCCGCGAAGGTCACCTTGGAGGTCGAGGCGAAGACGAAGGCCCGGTCCGCGTGGCCGGCAGCCGCGCAGGCGTCGAGGACCGAGTCCAGCCGGGCCTCCTCGGCGCGCAGGTGGTGGATGGCATAGGCGTTGTCCCAGTAGATCCGGAAGTCCGGTGCGGCCGTAGGCATCTCGGCGAGGCGGCGGACGGTCTGCGGGGAGTAGGTGACGCCCGTGGGGTTGGAGTACTTCGGCACGCACCAGATGCCCTTGATCGTCGCGTCCTCGGCCACGAGCCGCTCCACGACGTCCATGTCCGGGCCCTCGTCGGTCATCGGGACGGGCACCAGCTCGACCCCCAGCTCGCTCGCCACCGTGAAGTGCCGGTCGTAGCCGGGCACCGGCGCGAGGAAGCGCACGGTCTGCCCCAGCCAGGTCCCCTCGCCGCCGGGCGGGGTGTGGAAGAACGACGCGGCCAGGCACTGGTGCATCAGCGCCAGCGAGGAGTTGTCACGCACCACGAGCTGGTCGACCGGCACGTCGAGCAACGGCGCGAAGATCTCCCGCAGCTCCACGAGACCGATCGTCGGGCTGTAGTTGCGCAGGTCGCCCTCCGCCTCGGTCTTGTGGTCACCGGCCTTGAGGATGTCGAGCATCGACTCGGACAGGTCCAGCTGGGCCGCGCACGGCTTGCCGCGGGTGATGTCGAGCTTGGCGCCCGACTCCGTGGCCTCCTGGTGCACCCGCCGAGCCCCGTCCAGGGCCTCGCGGAGCTTCTGCTGGTCGACGGTCTGGGTGGTCACGGGGCACCTCCGGGGCGCAGGGGACGGTCGGCCTCTCGAGCCTAGCCGTCACGGCGCGTATGTCGGGCACCCCGCTCAGGGGATGACCGGCCGGCGTCCACCACCTGCCCTTGCTGCGCTCGCAGCTCACTGGGTGCACGTTCCCCGCCCCAGAACGTGCCTCGAGCGAGCTGCGAGCGCACGACGCGCAGGCGCGCGGAGTGCCCGCGCCCGGCGCGGGCGCACCAGGGGGTATGCCGGCGCGCCCCGCCCAGGTCTGACCTGGGCGGGGCGCGCCGGGTGCGGGGATCGGGCGGCTCAGCCCACGGCGTAGGGGCTGACCACGACCTCCACCCGCTGCAGCTCCTTGAGGTCGCTGTAGCCGGTGGTCGCCATGGCCCGGCGCAGCGCCCCGATGAGGTTGGTGGTGCCGTCCGCGGTGCGGGCGGGCCCGAAGAGCACCTCGGCCAGCGGGGCGTCCCCGCCGACCCGGACGCGCTCGCCACGCGGCAGCTCGCCGTGCCAGGCCTCGGCGCCCCAGTGGTAACCACCCCCGGGGGCGTCGGTCGCCCGGGCGAGCGCCGCCCCGATCATCACCGCGTCGGCGCCGCACGCCACGGCCTTGACGATGTCGCCGCTGCGCCCGACCGAGCCGTCGGCGATGACGTGGACATACCGCCCGCCGGACTCGTCGAGGTAGTCCCGGCGCGCCGCGGCCACGTCCGCCACCGCGGTCGCCATGGGCGCGTGGATGCCCAGGGCCTTGCGCGTGGTGCTGGCCGCGCCGCCGCCGAAGCCCACGAGCACGCCCGCGGCGCCGGTGCGCATCAGGTGCAGCGCCGCGGTGTAGGTCGCCGCCCCGCCCACGATGACGGGCACGTCGAGCTCGTAGATGAACCGCTTGAGGTTGAGCGGCTCCTGGCGGCCGGACACGTGCTCGGCGGACACCGTGGTGCCCCGGATGACGAAGAGGTCGCAGCCCGCTTCGACGACGGTGCGCCAGTGCTCCTGGGTGCGCTGCGGCGACAGTGCGCCGGCCACGGTGACGCCGGCGTCGCGGACCTGCTGGAGCCGGTCGCGGATCAGCTCGGGCTTGATGGGCTCGGCGTAGATCTCCTGCAGCCGCCGGGTCGCGTCGCCGCCCTCCAGCCGGAGGATCTCCGTGAGCTGGGGCCGCGGGTCGTCGTACCGGGTCCACAGACCCTCCAGGTCGAGCACCCCGAGTCCCCCGAGGCGGCCGAAGGCGATGGCCGACTCCGGCGACATCACGGAGTCCATCGGGGCGGCGACCACGGGGTGCTCGAAGTGGTAGGCGTCGATCTGCCAGGTCACCGACACCTCCTCGGGGTCACGGGTGCGCCGCGAGGGGACGATCGCGATGTCGTCGAAGGTGTAGGCCTGGCGGGCGCGCTTGCCGCGTCCGATCTCGATCTCGGTCACTGGGTTTCCTGGTGTGGGTGGGTGCCGCTCAGCGGCCGAAGTAGTTGGGGGCCTCGGCGGTCATCTGCACGTCGTGGGGGTGGGACTCCTTGAGCCCCGCCGCCGTGATGCGGACGAACCGCCCGCGCTGCTGGAGCTCGGGGACGGTGCGGGCGCCGACGTAGAACATCGACTGGCCGAGGCCACCGACGAGCTGGTGGACCACGGAGGAGACCGGCCCGCGATAGACCACCTGGCCCTCGATGCCCTCGGGGATGATCTTGTCGTCGCTGGTGACGTCGGCCTGGAAGTAGCGGTCCTTGGAGAAGGACTTCTTGCCGCGCGAGGCCATCGCCCCCAGGGACCCCATGCCGCGGTACTGCTTGAACTGCTTGCCGTTGACGAAGATCGTCTCGCCCGGGGACTCCTCGCACCCGGCGAGCAGCGACCCGACCATCACGGTGTCGGCGCCGGCGACGAGCGCCTTGGCGATGTCGCCGGAGTACTGCAGGCCGCCGTCGGCGATGACCGGGACACCGGCGGGCCGGCAGGCCTTGGCGGCCTCGTTGACCGCGGTGATCTGCGGGACGCCGACGCCGGCCACGACGCGCGTGGTGCAGATCGAGCCGGGTCCGACGCCCACCTTGACGGCGTCGGCACCCGCGTCGACGAGGGCCTGGGCACCGGAGCGGGTGGCCACGTTGCCCCCGATGACCTGGACGTGCCGGGTCGCGGGGTCGGACTTGAGCCGCGCGATCATCTCGAGCATCAGCCGGGCGTGGCCGTTGGCGACGTCGGGGACGAGCACGTCGACCCCGGCCTCGACCAGGGCCGTCGCCCGCTCCCAGGCATCACCGAAGTAGCCGATGGCACCCGCGACGAGGAGCCGGCCCTGGGCGTCCTTGCTCGCCATCGGGAACTGCTCGCCCTTGACGAAGTCCTTGACGGTGATCAGGCCCTTGAGCCGGCCCTGGTCGTCGACGAGTGGCAGTCGCTCGCGCTTGTGCTGGCGCAGCAGCAGGGTCGCGTCCTCGCGGGAGATGCCCTCGGGCGCGGTGATCAGCGGCATCGGCGTCATGACGTCGCGCACGAGGGTGCGCGACCACTCGGCGACGGGCGTGAAGCGCAGGTCGCGGTTGGTGCAGATGCCGAGCAGGTGGCCACCGTCGTCGACGACCGGCAGGCCGGACACGCGGTACTGCCCGCACACGCTGTCCAGGTCCTCCAGGGACGCGTCCGGGCCGATGGTCACGGGGTTGGTGATCGTACCGGTCTGCGTGCGCTTGACCAGGTCCACCTGGTAGGCCTGGTCCCGGATCGACAGGTTGCGGTGCAGCACGCCGATGCCGCCCTGACGCGCCATCGCGATGGCCATGCGCGACTCGGTGACGGTGTCCATCGCCGCGGAGATCAGCGGGATGCGCAGCTCGATCTCGCGGGTGAGGCGGGTGGTGGTGTCGACCTCGCTGGGGATCACGTCCGTCTCCCCGGGCAGGAGGAGCACGTCGTCGTAGGTCAGGCCGAGGGGGGCAAGCAGGTCCGGCACGGCGGGGGCGTCCTGGAGGCTCATTGCGCCAGTCTACCGAGCCGTCGAGGGCTTCCGGCCCGCTCCCGTGCCGTCCCCGGTCGTGCTGGACGAGGGGTATGCCGGTCAGCGAGCCGCAGCTCCGGGCGCCGACGCGGTGCGGGCGCCCACCGTCTGCCCGACGGCCGACCTGGTCGGCGCGCCCGGGGTCGGAGCTGCGGTCGTCGAGGGGCGCACGGGGCCGGTGGTGGGATGCCCGGTCGGGGACGGTCGGCCCGGATTGGTCGGCCGTGAGGTGGTCGGGCCGGTCGTGGGCGCAGGTGGCGCCGGGACGCTGGTCGGGTCCGTGGGGTGCGGGGTGGCCGTGGGCCGGTCGTGCCCGCGGTCGGTCGGCCGGGCCGACGGCCTGCTCGGGTTCGCGCCGTGGCTCGTCCCGGTGCCGGGCGCCGCCGGCGCGGCGGGGCGGGGCGCTGCGGCACCGGACGGCTGGACGCCGGTGTCCTGGGATCCACGGGGTGGTGCCAGGACGGCGGCGGACCGGTCGTCCTGGCTCGCCCCCGACGCACCACGGGCCGGGGAGGGTCCCCGGTCGGGACCCTCCCCGGGGTCGCCCTCGGAGGTGGGGGCGGGCAGCGCCCCGACGGCGGGTCCGTCGCCGGCGGTCACCGCGCGGCGGACCGCCGCCAGCAGGGCCCGGTCGGCGTCGTCGAGCAGGTCGGGGTCCTGGCCCACCTGGGCGTCGACCAGGGCCAGGACCGCCGCGGCACCGTCCTGGTCCCCGGCGAGGACGCGCTGCTGGGCGAGCACGAGTGCGCGTCGCACCGCGTGGCCGTCCCCGAGCGAGGAGGTGGGCAGGTCGGCGGTCGCGAGGACGGCGGGGTCGACCGGTCGCGGGGCGGCGATGCCCTGCTCGACGGCGCGGTGGGCCTTGGACATGAACCCGCCCAGCCCGCCCCCGGTGGCCGCGGCGGCGACCGCTCCGCCGCCGAGCACGACGGCGGCCACGCCGGCGGCGATCCCGGCGCGCGACACCAGCACCGTGCGCCGCGAGGGGGAGTAGACCTCCTCCGGGCGCAGGTCCGGCGGCAGGTCCTGGTCGAGCTCGTCCACCCACTCGCCCAGGAGCCGGGTCACGGGGTCGGCGGGCAGGGTGTCGTCCGACGCCCGCGCACCCAGGGCGTCGAGCAGCTCGTCGTCGGCCTGTATGGCGGACAGGTCCGGGTCGCCCGGCACGAGCGAGAGCGCGGGTCGGGGGCCCGTCGGCGGCACGGACATCAGGCGCCGCCCTCGGCGCGGGAGGAGCTCGCCCCCGCGAGGGCGCGCAGGCGGGCGAGGGCGCGGTGCTGGGCGACCCGCACGGCTCCGGCGGACATCCCCATGGCGGCGCCCACCTCGTCGGCGGTCATCCCCACCGCGACGCGCAAGGTGAGGATCTCCCGCTGGCTGGGGGTCAGCCGGTCGAGCAGCGCGGTGACGTGGGTGGAGCGCTCCGCCGCCAGGACCCCCGCCAGGGGATCGGCCTGCTCGTCGGGCCGGTCGGGCAGCTCGTCGGTCAGGACCGGGCCGCCGAGGGTGCCGCGCATGGTGTCGGCCACCTTGCGGGAGGCGATGCCGTAGACGAAGGCCTCGAAGGGAAGACCACGGTCCTCGTAGCGGGGCAGCGAGCGCAGCACGGCGACACACACCTCCTGTGCGGCGTCGTCGGCGGCCTGGATCCCTCCGGGCAGGCCGCCGAGGCGGGCACGGCAGTAGCGGAAGGCGATGCGTCGCACGTCGGTCAGCACCGCCTGCAGGGCGGCGGGCTCACCACCGGCCGCCGCCGACACCAGCTCGGCGGAGCGCAGGGTGCCACCCGAGGGTGACATCGGTGCCTGCTCGTCAGGCGTTACAGCCTCGGGCATCTCGTCCCCCCTCCCTGCCTCGGCAGCGCGACGCTGGCGGCGCATCGGTGCGCTCCGTTCCAGCGTAGTGGCAGCAGGCGGGGCCGACCATGCGTCCGCGTGAAGAGGTGCGGATCACCGTGTCGGCGCCGCTGGTCGGGGCGCGTCAGCTGATCAGGCCCGAGCGGTAGGCGATGGCGACGGCATGGGCGCGGTCGGAGGCGTCGAGCTTGCGGAACAGGCGCCGGGCGTGCGTCTTGATGGTGTCCTCGGTGAGATAGAGCTCGGCGCCGATCTCGGCGTTGCTCTGACCCTGGCTCATGCCCCGAAGGACCTCGAGCTCGCGGGCGGTCAGGGTGGCGGGGGCTCCGGCCAGGGGTCCACCGCGGTGCGCTCGCGGCATGGCCTCGCCGATGAACGGCGCGAGCGCCACGGCGAGTTCCTCCCTGGTGGAGTCCTTCATCACGTAGCCCTTGGCGCCATAGCTCAGCGCCCGGGCGACCCCGTCGATGTCCTCGGCCAGGGTCATCATCATGACCTGCGCGTTGGGACGCAGCGCCAGGAGGCGCTTGACGGCGTCGAGCCCACCCATGCCCGGCATGCGCAGGTCCGTCAGGGTCAGGGTGGGCTGCTCGGTCGCGTACTTCGCCAGCAGCTCCTCCCCCGAGGAGGCACCACACACCCGGGTGACCCCGGGCAGCGAGCCGATGCGCCGCATCATGACCTCACGAGTGAGCGGCGCGTCGTCGCACACCATGACGACTGTCATCTACTGCCTCCGGTTGGGTTAACGTCAACTACCAAGAGTTATCTTGGCTTACCGCTGCGTCAAATTCAGCCATTTCCGGATGATGACGCACCTCCCCCCCGAGGGTGAGGTTACCCGCAGGTCTGAGTGGCGTCCGCCATATGGCACATCTGGGCCCAAACCGCCCACCGGTGACACGTTATGGCACGGAGTGTGACCAGAAACACCGCGAACGGCGGGGCGACCTGCCTGGCGGCCCGCCCCGCCGCGATCCGCCGACCGCGCCCGCCCGGACCGGTCTCAGGGCTGCTCGGGGGGCGGACAGCTCGCCGCCTCGATCGCGCGGACCAGGTCCGTCATGCCGCCGGAGTGCCCGGCCCACCGGACCCAGCCCTCGCCCCAGTGCAGCTGCTCGCCGACGCCGGCCACCTGACGCAGCCGACCAGCGAGCTGCGCCGCGACCTGGTCGTCGGGGACCTGGAGCACCAGGACCCCCGCCGGTGCCCCCGAGACCGCACGGACCGCCGTGGCGGCGCCGGAACCCAGCCCCAGCACGGAGGCGTGGATCGACCGCTCGGCCAGGGCGGCCAGGAGCAGCGCCTCCGCCGCCGGGTCCTGATGACCCGGGAGCGAGCAGAGATAGACCGGGACGAGGTTGCGCGGGGCGCGGCCGAGGCGGACGTCACCCACGGCGCCCACGACCGCCGTGCACAGGAGGGCGTCGCCGCGCGCCTGCGCCTCGCGATGCAGTCGCCACAGCGCGGCCCGCGCCGGCAGTACCCGCTCGTCCCACGTGCGCGCCGCGCCGAGGTCGCGCAGGGCGATCCGGAGCAGGGAGATGGTGCCGCGGGCGTCGGCGTTGCCCAGGGTCCCGAGCAGGGTCTTGACGACCGGGGCCACGTCACCGACGCAGGCGCGCTCCTGCGTCGGCCGCCGGTCCGAGCGCAGGGCTGCAGCAGGGCTCAGCTCCACGACGGGGTGGCCGATGCCAGGGGTGGCCGCCAGCTCGTCGAGGGTCGCGGTCATGGCCCGGGTCGCGGCGTCCCGGGACGTCATGCCGGACTGGGTGAGGGAGCGCATGTACCGCAGGCGCGCGACATCGGTCTCGGAGTACCGCCGATGCAGACCCGAGCGGTGACCGGACGGCTCGAGCCCGTAGCGGCGGGCCCACGTGCGCAGGGTCGACGGCGCCACCCCGACGAGCCGGGCCACCACCGCCACCGTCAGGCTTCCTGCCCCCCCAGGCCGCTGGGGCCCCTCACTGGTCACACCCATCGCCTCCCGCGTCCCGTTCCCGACCGGACCGGAGCCGGTCGTCCCCCGAGCAAAGCGCCCCGACGCGATTCGCGCCAGCGGTAGCCCCCAGGACCACTCGGACGCTCATAATGTCACTGTGCGACATCACATTTGACATGGCGTAGCGATTTTTATGCATGGAAGGTGCCCAAGAGGTAAACGCCAGGAGATCTGTTCCACAACCCCTTGTCTACGACCACTCACGCTGGGTACGGTCATCGCGACAGACCGACACGCCGATGCCGATGTCACGTCAGCAGCTCATCGGGGAGCAGTGTGCCCGTGAGTATGCCCGGGCACTCATCCATATGCGATCGATGATCGCTGGGTGACTGGCCGGGCGCCAGCCGTGACTCCACCGGCCGACCTCTGACGAGGAGCTCTCGATGGCCGAGATCAGCCGACTGCCCGGACCCGTCGCAGACCAGTGGGACTGGCAGCTGCAGGGCTCCTGCCGCCGGGAGAACCCGGACGTGTTCTTCCACCCCGAGGGGGAGCGCGGTCCCGCGCGCCGCAACCGGGACGGCGCCGCCAAGGCGGTCTGCATCGCCTGTCCGGTCCTGGAGCAGTGCCGTGAGCACGCCCTGCGGGTGCGCGAGCCGTACGGCGTGTGGGGCGGGATGACCGAGGACGAGCGCGAGTCGTACTACGCCAGCAGCACCAGCGCCATCGCCTGACGGCCCGTGCGGGGCGGTCCTGGCGCCGTGGCCGCAGGACCGCCCCGCTCGCGGCAGCCCACCCATCAGGGCTGCCCGGCGCGAGGCGCAACAGCGCGCCAGGAGGCGCCCACCCCCGCGGGGGTGGGCGCCTCCTTCCGTCCAACGTCCTGGTGCTCAGGACCGGCGGGACAGGCTCAGTGGCCGTGCCCGTGACCGTGACCGCCGGCGGGGGCCGGGGCCTCCTCCTCGGGCTTCTCCACGACCAGGGTGTCGGTCGTCAGCACCATGGAGGCGATGGACGCGGCGTTGCGCAGGGCGGAGCGGGTCACCTTGACCGGGTCGATGACGCCGGCCGCGACGAGGTCGACGTACTCCCCCGTGGCGGCGTCCAGGCCCGTTCCCGGCTCCAGGTCGCCGACCTTGGAGACGGCGACATAGCCCTCGAGCCCGGCGTTCTCGGCGATCCAGCGCAGCGGCTCGGCCGCGGCCTTGCGCACGATGGCGGCGCCGGTGGCCTCGTCGCCCTCGAGCTGCAGCTCGTCGAGCACCCGCACGGCGTGGACGAGGGCGGACCCGCCGCCGGCGACGATGCCCTCCTCGATGGCCGCGCGGGTCGCGGAGATCGCGTCCTCGATGCGGTGCTTCTTCTCCTTGAGCTCGACCTCGGTGTGCGCACCCACCTTGATCACGCAGACGCCGCCGGCGAGCTTGGCGAGACGCTCCTGGAGCTTCTCACGGTCCCAGTCGGAGTCGGTGCGGCCGATCTCGGCCTTGATCTCGGCGACGCGACCCTCGACCGCGCTCTGGTCGCCGGAGCCGTCGATGATCGTGGTGTCGTCCTTGGAGACGACGACGCGGCGGGCCTGGCCCAGGACGTCCAGCCCGACCTGGTCGAGCTTGAGACCGACCTCCTCGGCCACGACCTGGCCGCCGGTGAGGATGGCGATGTCGGCGAGCATGGCCTTGCGGCGGTCGCCGAAGCCGGGAGCCTTGACGGCCACGACGTTGAAGGTGCCGCGGATCTTGTTGACCACCAGGGTCGACAGCGCCTCGCCGTCGACGTCCTCGGCGATGATCAGCAGCGGCTTGCCGGCCTGGACGACCTTCTCCAGGAGGGGCAGCACGTCCGCGATCGCCGAGATCTTGCCCTGGTTGACCAGGACGTAGGCGTCCTCGAGGACGGCCTCCATGCGCTCCGGGTCGGACACGAAGTACGGCGAGATGTAGCCCTTGTCGAACTGCATGCCCTCGGTGAACTCCAGCTCGGTGCTGGCGGTCGAGGACTCCTCGACCGTGATGACGCCGTCCTTGCCGACCTTGTCGAAGGCCTCGGCGATGAGCTCGCCGATCTCCTGGGACTGGGCGGACAGGGAGGCGACGGCCGCGACCTCGTCCTTGCCGGAGACCTCGCGGGCGTTGGCGAGCAGGCGCTCGGACACGGCGTCGACGGCCTTGTCCATGCCACGCTTCACGCCGGCCGGAGCCGCACCCGCGGCGACGTTGCGCAGACCCTCCTTGACCATGGCCTGCGCCAGGACGGTCGCGGTGGTGGTGCCGTCACCGGCGATGTCGTTGGTCTTGGTGGCGACCTCCTTGGCGAGCTGGGCGCCGAGGTTCTCGTAGGGGTCCTCCAGCTCGACCTCACGGGCGATGGTGACACCGTCGTTGGTGATCGTGGGGGCGCCCCACTTCTTGTCGATGACGACGTTGCGGCCCTTGGGACCGAGCGTCACCTTGACGGCGTTGGCGAGGGCGTCGACGCCACGCTCCAGGGACTTGCGGGCGGCGTCGTTGAACTCGAGCGTCTTGGCCATGAGATTCCTTCTGTCTGGTCACGGGTATGACGTGTGCCCCGGCCGGGCCCCGAGGGGCGCGCAGCCGGGGCACACGTGAGAAGTGCTGGTGCGGGAGGACGTTCAGCCGACGACCGCGAGGACGTCGCGGGCGCTCAGGATGAGGTACTCCTGGCCGCCGAGCTTGATCTCGGTGCCGCCGTACTTGGAGTAGATGACCTTGTCGCCGACGTTGACGTCCATCGGGACGCGGTTGCCCTTGTCGTCGATGCGGCCCGGACCGATCGCCAGGACCTCGCCCTCCTGGGGCTTCTCCTTGGCGGTGTCCGGGATGACCAGACCGGACGCGGTGGTCTGCTCGGCCTCGACGGACTTGACGACGATGCGGTCCTCGAGCGGCTTGATGGAAACCGACACTGTGGTGACCTCCCCTTCGTGGGAATGTCGAACGTGGACAGATGGTGGACCCCGGCCGTGCGCCACCGGGCTGGCACCGCCGTCGCGGGGGTCGGCACCTGGGCTCGCTGGTTAGCACTTGATGGTCGAGAGTGCTAACACTCAATCTAGGAAGCCCCTGGCACTCGGTCAAGTCGAGTGCCAGCGCGTCCCGCGGTGCGTCAGGATGAGGGCATGGACCTGGAGACCGCCCACCTGCTCGTGACCCCCGAGGCCACCGAGCTGCTGCGCAGCCTGCCGGGGTATGACGACCGCCAGGCCCTCGCCCTGGCCACCCGGCTGCGGGCGGCCGGGCACTCCCCCGGGCTGACCGCCGCGGTGCTGCACCAGTCCGCCCTGCGCGCCCGCGGCCGTGCCAAGCTCGGCGACGCGGTGGACTCGCTGCTGCTCACCGCCGACGGGCTGGAGCAGGCGACCCGCCCGCAGGTGGCCCGCCACCACGCGCAGCGCCTGGGCTCCGCAGGAGTCACCCTGGTCCACGACCTGGGCTGCGGACTCGGTCTGGACGCCCGCGCCCTGGTCGAGGCCGGGCTGGTGGTCCGGGCGATCGACACCGACCCGGCGACGGCGGTGCTCGCGGCCCACAACCTTGCGGCCGTCCCCCGCCCCGGCGACCAGGCCCCGCCGGAGGTGGCCTGCGCCCGGGCGGAGGACGTGCACCTGACCGGCGACGTCGCCGGGACGGTGCGGCCGGGCTCCCGCGACGCACGGCATACGGCCGTGTGGCTCGACCCGGCCCGCCGCACCCCCGGGGTCGCCGACGTCACCGGACGGACCCGCCGGACCTGGCGGCTCGACGACCTCGCGCCCTCCTGGGAGCTCGTGCGGTCCCTGGCCGGGCAGGTGGCCGCGGCGGGGGCCAAGCTGTCGCCGGCCCTCCCGCACGCCGCGATCCCGGACGGCGCCGAGGCGCAGTGGGTCTCGTGGCGCGGCGAGGTCGTCGAGTGCTGCCTGTGGTGGGGCGACGCGGTGGCGCACGCGGGCCGGACGGCTCTGGTCCTGTCCGAGGGCGGGGCCTGCCTGCTCACCGAGGACGACGCCGACCCCGCCTGGGCTGCGGGCGATCTCGCGGAGTGGGTCTACGAGCCGGACCGGGCCGTCATCCGCGCGGGCCTGGTGGGGGCGCTCGAGCGGGCCGTCGCGGGCCCCGAGCTCGACCCCGGTGTCGGCTACGTCACCTCGTCCGTCGAGCGAGACCTGCCGTGGGCCAGGAGATTTCGGGTGATGGAGTCACTTCCGCTGCAGGAGAAGGTGATCCGTGCCCACCTGCGTGAGATCGGCTGCGGGGCGGTGACGCTCAAGAAGCGCGGCGTCGACGTCGACCCGGACCGGCTGCGAAGGTCGCTGCGGCTCAAGGGGTCCGGAAGCGCCACCCTGATCCTGACGCGGCACGCGGGACGCCCGGTGGCGCTGCACGTCGAGCCCTCCTGAGACCCGCCGCTCATCCCTGCTCGCCGGTCGCGCCGTCGCCCAGCTCCCGCACGATGTCCAGGTGCCCGGCGTGCCGGGCGTACTCCTGCAGCACGTGCAGCAGGATCCAGTGCAGCTGAGGACACTCCTGCGCCGTGGCGAATCGCCCGCCCACACGTGCCCGCTCGGCCAAGGAGTGGGCCTGCACGATCGCGCGGGAGCGCGCCCCCACCCGGTCCAGCCGCTCCAGCAGGACCCCCGGCTCCGCCTCGGGGGTGACCCAGCCCTCCCCCGCCCGGTCGCCCCAGGGGTTCCGGGAGCGCAGCGCCCAGGAAGCCCCACTCCAGCCAGCGGCGCTCCATGAAGGTCAGGTGGACGACCAGGCCCGCGGGGGTCCACCCCGAAGGCAGCCGCGAGCTGCGCAGGGTGGCCCCGTCCAGGTCCGCGACCTTCGCCCGGACCACCCCTCGGTAGACGTCGAGGTAGTCGAGCAGCAGACCCCGCAGGTCGTCGGACGGCCCCGGCTCGCAGACGCCGGTCATCACAGGTCTCCGGTCGCGGGGGCCGGGTCGCGCTGCACGGCGTATGCCGTCAGGGCGCGCCGGTAGTCCCGCATCTCGGGGGTGTCGACCGTGTCGCAGGCCAGCTGCACGAGCAGCGCCACCGCCTCGGGCGCGCGTCCCGCATCGGTGAGCGCCAGTGCGAGGAAGCACCGGGCGGCGGCGCTGTCCGGATGCCGACGCACCGCCTCCTGGAGCACCGCCACCGACTGCTCGGCCCTCCCGAGGACGCGCAGGGTGCTGCCGAGCCGGATCCGGGCGGCCCGCTCGCGCACCGGGTCCAGGCCCCCGGCCAGCGCCTGCTCGTAGAGCCCCCGCGCCGCGCCCTCCCGGCCCGCCCAGTCGTAGGTGCTCGCGAGCTCGTAGGCCGGGCCCGGGTCCTCGGGCGTCGTGCCGTACAGCGCCTCGACGCGGGCGACCGGGGGCCCGGGGTCGGCGGGGTCGCTGTCCCGCCATACCTGCAGCAGGATCTCGGCCGACCGGTCGGGCTCGGGGGTCGCAGTCACGTCGCCACGGTGGCACAGCGCTCCCGGCACCGTAGCCCGGGCGCCGACGCAGTGCGGACCCTCAGAGCAGGGCGTCGCGCTGGGCGCCGGCGTGCTGCACGGCGTCGGCCCCGGCCTGCAGCGCGGCGGCGACGGCGTCCTCGTGCGTGTCCCCCAGTGCCAGCCGCGCCGCCAGGGCCCCGCAGAAGGCGTCACCGGCGCCGGTGGTGTCCACGACCCGCTCGGCGGGCACCGGCACGGCCGGGTGCTCGGTGCCGTTCCAGGCGCACCCGGCGGCGCCGAAGGTGACGAGCAGGGACGCCGGGAAGGCCCCGTCGTCGGCCAGCTCCAGGGCCTCGTGCTCGTTGACGACCAGCGGATCGGCCACCTCGACCACGTGGTGCGGCAGGTGGGCGTAGGGGGCGGCGTTGAGGACCACCCGGACGTCCCGTGACGCGATCCGGCGGACGGCCTCGGCCACGGTCTCGATCGGCACCTCCAGGCTCACGAGCAGCACGTCGCCCGCCGCCATGGTGTCCAGGACCGCCGTGTGGTGCGGCGCCAGCTCGGCGTTGGCCCCGGGAGCCACGACGATCTGGTTGGCCCCGGCCTCGTCCACCGTGACGAAGGCCTGCCCGGTCGCCTCGCCCGCGACGACCCTCAGGTGACTCACGTCGATCCCCTTGTCGTGCAACCGGTCCCGGTATGCCACACCCGGCTCGTCGGAACCGATGGCACCCACCATGACCACCTCGGCGCCCTGCCCCGCGGCGGCGACCGCCTGGTTGCCGCCCTTGCCGCCCGCCGTCCGGCGCAGGGTGCCCCCGACGACCGTCTCCCCCGACCGGGGCAGCCGGTCGACCGGGACGGTGAGATCGACGTTGAGGGACCCGAGGACGTAGACGCGGCTCATGGGGCCATCCTCCCCCGCCCGGGCAGATGTGGTGGGCGCACGACTCGGGTACGGTCTGCTCGATGTCCGACCGCACCCGCACCGCCCGCCTGATCGTCCTCCTCACGTCGCTCGGGTCGCTGGCGACCGCCTGCGGCGGGCCGCCGCCGGGCGGTGCGGGCGTGCGTCCCCCGACCACGACGACGTCGGTGGCCCCCGCCACCACCGGGGAGCGGCACGCCACCGCGACGGGCGCCGCCCCGTCCCCTCGGCCGACCACTCCCACCTCGCCCCCCGCGCCCGCCACCCCGGCCACCTGCGCGGCGACCCTGGTGGACCGGCTCACCCCGGCCCAGCGGGTCGGCCAGCTCGTGATGATCGGGATCAGCGCGGACGCCCGGCCCGAGGCCGAGCGGGCCGTCTCCGAGCACGCGGTGGGCAATGCCTTCTTCATCGGCGGGTGGCGGGACGTCGACGCGGTGCGCCCGATCTCCGACGCCATGCAGGAGGCCGCCCGCCGGTCCGGCACGGGGCTGGGGCTGCTCGTGGCCGCCGACCAGGAGGGCGGCAAGGTGCAGCAGCTCAAGGGCGAGGGCTTCCCGCCCGTGCCGAGCGCCGTGCGGCAGGCCCGGCTCGCCCCCGAGGAGCTGCGGTCCCTGGCGACCAGGCTGGGCCGCACCCTGACCGCGGCGGGTGTCAACCTGGACCTGGCGCCGGTCGCCGACACCGTCGACCCCCGGCTCGGCCGGGCCAACGAGCCGATCGGCCGCTGGGACCGGCAGTACGCCACCGATCCCCAGCAGGTCGGGCCGCCCGTCAGCGCCTTCATCACCGGGCTGCACGCCGCCGGGGTGGGCGCGACCATCAAGCACTTCCCGGGCATCGGGCGGGTGCGGGCCAACACCGACTTCTCGGCCACCGGCATCGACGACCCGGTGATGACGGTCAGGGACGCCTACCTCGAGCCCTTCGCCGACGGGATCGCCGCCGGCGCCGACGTGGTCATGGTGGCCACGGCCCGCTATCCGCGCATCGACCCGACCACGCACGCGGCCTTCTCCCGCCCGATCGTCACCGAGCTGCTGCGCGGGCGCCTCGGCTACCAGGGCGTGGTCGCGACGGACGACCTCGGCGTCGCCGCGTCGGTGCGGTCGGTGCCGACCGGGCAACGAGCCGTGCGGTTCGTCCGCGCGGGGGGCGACCTCGCGCTCACCGGCATCGCCACGGACGGGCCCCGGATGACGGCGGCGCTGCTGGCCGAGGCGGGCAGGGACCCGGCCTTCGCCGCCCAGGTGCGGGCCGCCGCGATCAGGGTCGTCGCCCTCAAGGTGCGGCGCGGCCTGGCTCGCTGCGGCTGAGACCCGCTGCGGGGGCCGGCACGTCAGGTCCGGTCGACCGGGCGGCCCGCCGGTGTCCTGCGGCCTCCCGTCTGTAGCGGCCGGGTGGCTCAGGCCGAGACCACCGTGACCGGCATCGAGGAGTCCGCCGGCAGACCGAGGTCGGAGGGCGTGCGCCCCCGCGCGACCATCTGGGCGCCGAGCGCCGCGACCATCGCGCCGTTGTCGGTGCACAGCCCCGGCCGCGGGACGCGCAGCCGGACCCCGGCCTGATCGCACCGCTCCTGGGCCATCTCCCGCAGCCGTGAGTTGGCCGCCACCCCACCCCCGATGACCAGGTCGGTGGCCCCCATCTCCCGACAGGCCAGCAGCGCCTTGCGGGTGAGCACGTCGGTGACGGCCTCCTGGAAGCTCGCGGCCACGTCGGCCACCGGCACCGGCTCCCCGGCCTCCTGACGCGCGCGTACCCACCGGGTCACCGCGGTCTTGAGCCCGGAGAAGGAGTAGTCGTAGCGGTGCCGCTCCATGTCCTTGCCCGCGGTGAGCCCGCGGGGGAAGTCGATGACGATCTGCCCCTCGCGCGCGGAGCGGTCGATGATCGGTCCGCCCGGGAAGCCCAGGCCCAGCACCCGCGCGACCTTGTCGAAGGCCTCTCCGGCGGCGTCGTCGATGGTCTGCCCGACGTGCTGGACGTCGCCGGTGATGTCCGGGACGAAGAGCAGGTTGGAGTGGCCCCCCGAGACGAGCAGCGCCATCGTCGGCTCGGGCAGCGGCCCGTGCTGCACCATGTCCACGGCCACGTGGGAGGCGAGGTGGTTGACGCCGTAGATCGGCTTGTCCAGCGCCACGGCGAGCGCCTTGGCCGCGGCGACGCCGACCAGGAGCGCCCCGGCCAGGCCGGGCCCGGAGGTGACGGCGACGGCGTCCAGGTCCTGCAGGGTGACCCCGGCCTCGGCGCAGGCGCGGCGGATCGTGGGGATCATCGCCTCCAGGTGGGCGCGCGAGGCCACCTCGGGCACCACGCCGCCGAAGCGCGCGTGCTCGTCGACGCTGCTCGCGATGGCGTCGACGAGCAGCGTGTGGCCGCGGACGATCCCGACGCCGGTCTCGTCGCAGGAGGTCTCGATGCCGAGGACGAGCGGCTCGTCGGTGCGGGTCATGTCAGGTGTCTTTCTGGGTGGGCTGCGGATCAGGTCGTATGCCGGAGGCGGCGCCGGTCGCCCCGCGGCCCTGGGCGGGCTCGCCCGGGGCCAGGTGGCGGCGCATCACGAGCGCGTCGCCGTCGCCGGGCTGGTAGTAGCGGCGCCGCACCGAGATGGTCTCGAAGCCGTGGCTCTCGTAGAGCGCCCGGGCCGGGGCGTTGTCGGCGCGGACCTCCAGGAGCAGGGCGCTCGCTCCCCCGGCCGTCGCCCGGGCGACCAGCTCGTGCAGCAGGCGCCGTCCGAGGCCCAGGCCGCGGGCGACGGGGGTGACGGCGATGGTCATCACGTCGGCGACGTCCCCGCCGTGGTCGAGCCCGGCGTAGCCGACGACGCCGCCGCGCTCCGGGTCGTCCCAGACGACGTACTCCCGCCGGGGACGTCCGGCGAGCTCGGACCACCAGGTGGGCTCGCTCCACGCGTCCTGGGCGAAGGCCTCACGCTCCAGCTCGGCGAGCCGCGGCAGGTCGCCCCAGGCCAGCTCGCGCAGCACTCAGACCACCGTGACGGGGGCGACGGAGGGGACGGCGTCGGGGCGGCGCAGGTAGCGGGGGGTGGTGTCGGACAGGTCCTCGCCCGCGGCGAGGCGGCGGACGGCCAGGTCGGCGAGCCAGCCCGCACAGACGTCGCGGGGGCTGCTGGGCACGACGGCGCCGAGCTCGGGATACAGGTGCGGTCCGCGGCCGACGACGGGCCGTCCGCCCAGCCGCGGGGCGAGGTCGGCGGGGCGGCACACGGCTGGCTCCCCCTCGCGCACGGGCAGCTCCCCGGACAGGTCGTAGCCCGCCCAGTAGACCTCCTTGCGGCGGGCGTCGGTCGCCACCACGAGCCGCCGCGGGCCGTCGACGGCGGCCTGCCGGGCCTCGTGGGCGAGGGCGTCCAGGGAGCACAGCCCGTGGACCGGCAGGTCCAGGGCCAGGGCGAAGGTGCGGGCGCTGACGATGCCGACCCGCAGCCCGGTGAACGGGCCCGGCCCGGTGCCCACCACCACCGCGTCGACGTCGGCCGGTCGCAGCCCGGCCTGCCGCAGGACGGTCACGATGCCGGGGGCGACGAGCTCGCCGTGGGCCCGCGCGTCGAGCACGCCGTGCTCGGCGACGACCCGGTCGCCGTCGTGCAGGGCGACGCCGATGGCGCTGGTGGAGGTGTCGATGGCGAGCAGCACGCGCGGCAGTCTATCGCCGCTGCTCAGCCCGCCTGGTTGGTCACCCTTTCCCTGGCGACGGGCAGGGCCCGGGCCAGCAGCGGCGTGACCCCGATCCCGACGGCCGCCGACGCGGCGAGGGCCAGCCAGACCGACGCGTCACCGCGGCCCAGGAGCCAGGTGAAGGCCGCCGGGGCGATGATGCCGGCGACGTTCCAGGACAGCTGGTAGGCCGACAGGTAGGTCCCCCGCAGCTCGGCCGGCCGAGAGTCCACCGCCACCGCGGAGAGCACCGGGCCGCCGAGGAGCTCGCCCAGGGTGTAGACCCCCACCGCGACGAGGACGACCGCGGTGGCCGGCCCGGCGCCGGCACGGCCGGCCACCGCCAGGAGGAGGAAGCCCACCACGAAGGCCACCCCCGCCAGCGCGAGCACCCGGTGCCGACGGTGGCCGGTCATCGCACGCACCACCAGGCCCTGGCCGAGGCCGACCAGCACCGTGTTGAGGGTGTAGATCCCCCCGGTCACCCACCCGGGCAGGTGGAGCCGGTCGGCGGCATACACCGGCATCGCGTTGTTGAGCGCCAGCCCGCACAGGGCGTAGCCGAGGGTGGCGACGAGCAGCACGGCGTAGGGGGCGTCACGCAGCACGACGCCGATGCCGGCGAGCGGGTGCCGCCCCGGGGTGCGCTTGGGCGCCGGCACGGGAACGCCCGCGAGCAGGACGAGCGCGAGGACGAAGGACACGGCGTTGGCGAGGACCACGCCGTGGTAGGCCGTGAGCGTCCCCACGGAGATCACCAGGCCCGCCACCAGCCCGCCCACCGCGAAGCCGAGGTTGCGCAGGGCCCCGACGAAGCCGTACCACAGCTCCCGCTCGCCCTCGTGGGTGATGGCGGCCAGCATCGGCCCGAAGGAGCCCCAGAAGCAGGCCTGCCCCAGGGCTGCCAGGATGGTGACGGTCTGCATGCCGGCCGCGTCGTGAACGAGCAGGAAGCCGGCATACGCCGCCGCCTGGATCGCGTTGGCCGCCAGCAGCATCGGGCGCGGCCCCAGCCGGTCGACGAGCTGCCCCACGAGCAGGACGACCGGGAGCGCCACGGCGGCGGCGATCGACAGGGCGGCCCCGACCTGCTCGAGCCGGACGTCGGTGGTGCGCAGGAAGTACAGCATCGACAGGGGCATGAAGACCCCGGAGCCGATCGCGTCGACCGTGATGGCGACGACGAACCGGCGATGGTCGCCGACGGGTGGGAAGCCGAGATGGCGCAGCATGTGCCCAGTCTGCCCGCCACCTCGGTGCCAGGGTCGAGCGGAGCGGGGACACCGAGACGACGGCGCGGGTCGGGCGCGGCGGAGGGTGGTCGGGGCACGAGGTGCCCGTCGCCCGACGTCAGGAGATCGCCGCCCCGAGGGTGTGATCAGACATACGAATAGTCACAGACCCTCACGTTGCCCACTACGCATCGCACCAGGTGGGCGCGGAGAGTCAAAAACTGTCCTCCCGCCGGGGGGATGACCATTGCGCCCACGGACACGGCGGGTGACGATCGACCGACACCCCCAACACGAGGAGGCGCCGTGGAGCCAGCCGCGACCCGCAACACGCACCGCGGCAGGCCTCGCGAGGGGCGGGAGGGCCGGGACGGACGGGATCGGCGCGAGCCTCGCGATCCCCGCATCGACCCCGCCGGATCCACCGTCGCCTACGGCGCCACGCGCAGCTACCGCACCACCTCCGTCCCGCTCGACGAGGACTCCCGACGGTCGGTGCACGACACCATGTCGAAGTACCTGCCGCCCGTGGACGAGGACTACTACCTGGCAGGCTCCCCCGACGAGCCACGCACCGAGCTGATCCCCGTCTACCGCGACCCGGTGCGGCCGACCGCCTCCTCCCGCACGGAGCAGCCAGCCGGGTCCGGGTGGCCCTACGACGACCGGGACGCGAGCCCGCCCGGCGGCCCGGCTCGCACCGAGCTCATCCGGCCGGTGCCCGACGGCGGGTCCAGGCCCGGCGGGGCGACGGCCTACACCTCTGCGGGCTCCTCCGGCCCGGGCACCTCCTCGCCCTCCTCGTACCCCTCGGCACCCAGCTACACCCCCGACCTCTACGCCACGCCGGCGGCGCACCGTCAGACCAGCGGGACCTACGAGTCCCCCACCACCTACGAGTCCCCCACCACCTACGAGCCTCCCACCACCTACGAGCCTCCCACCACCTACGAGCCTCCCAGGACCTACCAGCCCTCCGAGAGCTACCAGCCGTTCGCGCGGCCCGCGTCCTCTCCGGGGACCTACGACGCGCCCACCGGCTACGACAGCCTCGGCGACGCGCCCACCTCGTACGACTCCGCGACGTCGTACACCTCCCGGCACGCGAGCCCGGAGCCCCCCACGTCGTACGAGACCCGCGCGCCCTACGAGCCCCCGGCCTCCTACGAGCCCCCGGCGTCCTACGAGCCCTGGAGGACGTACGAGTCCCCTGCGCCGCCGGAGTCCCGCCTGACGCCCGGGTCACCCACGGCCTTCACGTCACCCACGGGTCCTCCCTCCTCGTGGTCGGAGGGCTACCAACCACCGACGTCCCTCGACGCCCCTCCCTACGCCTCCCACTCTTACGGCGCCTCCTCCTACGGCTCCTCCGTGGTCGACCGGACGTTCACTCCCACCCCTGACGACGAGCCACCGTTCGAGGACCGCTACCCCGGCGCTCGCACCGAGCTGTTCGCCCCCGTCCGCGACCGCCCCGGGTATGACGAGGAGCACGACCGCCACCCCGCGGACGCCGCGTCCTACGACGAGGACGACCGCTACGACCGGGACGAGCTGGAGGACGAGGACGACGGATACCCGCCGGAGCTGGGCACCGACCCGCTCGACCGCAGCGCCTCGTGGGACCGAGGGACGCCCGGCAGCACGGTCCCGCACGACCCTCTCGCCGCATGGGCCTCTGACCGGGGCTACCCCGGGCACGAGGCGGCGGCAGGAACCGAGCCCCGCACCGAGGTCTTCCGCCCGGTCCTGGACGACCCCGAGGACCTCGACGACGAGGACGAGGACTACCGCTTCGACGTCCGTGACCCGGCACCCCGCACCGAGGTCTTCCGCCCGGTCCTGGACGACCCCGAGGACCTCGACGACGAGGACGAGGACTACCGCTTCGACGTCCGTGACCCGGCACCCCGCACCGAGGTCTTCCGCCCGGTCCTGGCCGACCCCGAGGACCTCGACGACGAGGACGGCGGACCGCGCACCGCGACGTTCACCCCGGTCTTCGACGACGGGGACGACGAGCTCGACGCCCAGTCCCGCTCACGGCTAGGTCGGCGCGACGGGTCGGGCACACCCGATCCCCAGCCGACCCGGGCCCTCACCCGCTCGCAGATGCGGCGTGGCGTGGAGACCACCGGCCCGACGAGCCGCGCAGTTCGCGGGGAGCAGGAGCACACCGGCCCGCTGACGCGGGCCGAGACCCGGCGCAGCACGGGGTCGCACACCCGGGTGGCCCCACGCGACGAGGGCGGATACGTCCCCCGCGAGAAGCCCCCCGCCGGTCAGCTGCTGCTCATGGCCGCGGCCGGATTCATCACCATGATGACCGAGGCCCTCCCCGTGGCCGTCACCCCGTCCATGCGGGCCGGGCTCGGCTGGTCGGACGGGATCATCGGCCAGCTGGTCACGGCCTATGCCGTGGGGTGCGGGCTGGCCGCCATACCCATGACCGCGCTCACCAGGTCCGTCAACCGCAAGCCGCTGCTGCTCACCACCCTGCTCGCCTTCGTGGTCACCAACAGCGTGCCCCTCCTGACGTCCGAGCTGATGGTCCTCACCGTCGCGCGGTTCGCCGCGGGTGCCTGCGCCGGCCTGCTGTGGGCGATGCTGGCCGGTTACGCCACCCGGCTGGTGGTCCCGGAGATCGCGGGCCGGGCCATGGCCATCGCCATGGCCGGCACGCCCATGGCGCTCGCGCTGGGGATCCCCTTCGGCAGCCTCCTCGGCAGCCTGCTCGGCTGGCGGCTCTCCTTCGCCGCCGTGTCCGCGCTCGCGGCCGCGGTCCTGCTCCTCGCCCTCGTCAGCCTGCCCCGCATCCCCGGAGAACCCCGGGGCGGAGACCGACCCGGGCTGTTCAGCGTGATCCGGCTGCCCGGACTCGGCCGGGTGCTCGCGGTGACCGCGTTCTACTCCACCGCCCACAACGTGGTCTACACCTTCTTGCCGGCCCTGGCCCAGGGGCGCCGGGACCTGCGACTGGACGTGCTGCTCCTCGCCTTCGGGCTGGTCGCCGTCGTCGGGCTGGCCCTGGTCGGCAGGAACGTGGACCGCCACCTGCAGCTGCTCGCCACCCTCGTCTGCGCGGGACTGATGGGCTCCCTCGCCGCCTGCTTCCTGGTGCCCACCGGGCCGCTCTTCACGGTGCTCGGGGTCGTCGCGGTGTGGGGCCTGGCCTTCGGCGGTGCCCCGACGATCTTCCAGACCGCCTCGGCTCGCATCTGCGGGCAGTCCCAGGAGATCGGTCAGGCCCTGGTGGTGACCACCTGGAACCTCTGCGTCGCGGTGGCCGGCGCCCTCGGCGGGGTGCTCGTGGACGCCGGCCAGACCCGGACGCTGCCCTGGGCGGGCACGGCACTGGCGCTCGTGGCCACCCTGGGCTCGGTCAGGCTTGCTGCTGCTCGCGCCAGATCACACGCCGCTCCCCGCCACGGACGGGGACACTGAGCCGGTTTCCGGCGGGCGGCAGCGGGCAGGAGTAGAAGTCCGAGAACCCGCAGGGCGGCACGAAGGCGCGGTTGAGGTCGAGCTCGAGCTCACCGTCCTGCGGGATGTCGAGCTTGAGGAAGCGGCCGGGGGCGTAGGACTCACGGCCCGTGGTCTCGTCGGCGAAGACGACGACCAGCACGCGGCCGTCCAGGAACCCCGCCAGCCGGTGCTCCTCACCGCCCAGGGTGAACTGCACGCTGCCGGGCACCTGCTTCAGCGAGCCGCTGTCGCTGCCGCGGCTGAACTCCCACGGCACGGCCTGCACCTCGGCGTCGCGGACGAAACGAGCCGGGACCACCAGCTGCGGGTCGTAGTCGTAGCAGTCGATGCGCTCGAACTCGACCCGGCGCGGGGCGGAGGGGTCGTAGACGCGGACCTCGAACGCGGAGCCGTCCAACGAGAACGCGTCGGCGGCGAGCCCCTGCCAGGTCAGGAGCGGGGTGCCGTCGGGGCGCAGCCGGGCCCAGGCACGATCGCCGTCCACGAGCTCCCCGTCGAGGCGGACCTCGTCCGCGGCGTCGGCGGTGACCATGATCTCGTCGGCGTCGCCGACGCGCCATACCGTCGCCGGGATCTGGTCCAGCTGCTCCGGCTGCTCGGTGACCTGCAGGAAGCCCACGAGGGCGAGGTTGCCGTGCGGGCCGGTGACGGCGGAGTGGCGGGCCTCGCGCCAGCGCTGGTGCTCGGCAGCGGGAGTGCTGGTCTCGGTGGTCATGATGCTCTCCTCAAGGGTGGTGATGGCGATGCCAGGGCTCTGGCGGTGGGGGTATGACGGGTCCGGCCGGGGCGCGACGAGAGCCGCGCCCCGGCCGGACCGAGGGTGGTGCTGGATGATCAGCCCGCGGCTCAGGCCGGCGGGTAGTGGGTGCTCAGCATGACGTTGACCCACTCGCGGATCTTGGCCTCGTCGGCGGGGCCGTTCAGCGGGGTGAGCTGGACCTTGCCGTTGTAGAAGACGAACATCTGCGGGACCGTGGTCACGCGGATGCCCTTGCGGGCCAGGATGGAGGCGCCGGGTCCGGCCATGTCGACGTTGACCAGGGTCCACTTGCCGCCGTCGCCGTTGACGATCTTCTTGGCGGCCTCACCGTTGCGCTTGGAGCCGTTGAAGTAGCCGTCCAGGTGGGCGCGGATGGCCACCGGGTGACGCTTGGACATGGCGACGACGGTGTTCCAGTCCTGCTCGGACTTCAGGTCCATGACCAGCGGATCGGTCGCGGGAGCCTTGCCCTCGGCGACGGAGTCGATCCAGGCCTTGACGGCCTCGGCGTCGCCCTCGTAGCCCGTGCGGCGCGAGATCTCCTTGCCGTCACGCATGGCGACGAGCGTCGGGAACCACGGGTTGTCGAACTTCTTCCACAGCTCGGGGAAGGCCGTCCCATCCAGACGCGTGTACTGCCACTTGCCGCCGTCGGCGCGGTACTTCGCGTCCAGCACCGGCGCGATGGCCAGGCAGGGCTCGCACTTGTCCTTCGAGAAGTCGATGATCACGGTCCGCTTGGCGGACTCCTTGATCACGGCCTCGTCGAAGTTCTTGTCCGTGAGCTGCACGGCGCCCGGGGGCAGCTCGGGCAGGGTGCCGTCGCCGGGGGTCGGGGCGGGAGCGGGCGTGGTCGGAGCCGGCGCGGTCGTGGTCGGAGCCGGCGCCGTGGAGGTGGGCACCGGGATCGGGGCGGTGCTGGTGGGCACCGGGCCGGGAACGGTGCCGGTCGGGGCCGGCAGGGTCGGGGTCTGGGTGGGGCGCGGCTTGGTGGGCAGCGGCGTCGGAGACGTCTGGGTGGGCCGCGGCGTTTCGGTCGGACGCGGCGTCTGGGTGGGGCGCGGCGCCGGAGTGGTGGTCGGCGCGGGGGTGGTGGTCGGCGCGGGGGTGTTGGTCGGGCCGTACTCCTTGAGCATGGCGTCGAGCCACTCGCGGGTGCCGGACTCGCCCGCCCAGCCCTCCATGCGACCGGTGCCCTTCATCTCACCGTTCTTGCCCCACGGGATCATGGTGGGGTAGCCGTCGGCGCCGAACTCCTTCTCGGCGCCACCCGCCTTGTCCACGTCGATGATCGCGAGGACCCACTTGCCCGCGTCGTCGGCGTTGAACTTGCGGATCACCGGGTCCAGCTTCTTGCAGTAACCGCACCAGGCCGGGGCGGTGACCAGGATGACGACCGGGCGGTCCTTGCTCATGGCCTTGACCTCGGCCAGGTTCGACATGTTGACGTCGATGATCGTGCCGCCGGCGGCGACGGTGGCGGCACGGACGGAGGCGGTCGTGGGGGCGGCGACCGCGGCAGAGGCCAGGCTGGGGGCCATCGACGAGGCGACCCCGGCTGCGAGCACGCCCGCGAGGAGCGAGCGACTGGTGGTGCGGGAGAGGTTCATCAGTGGGAGTTCCTTCTCTTCTTGGGGGTGGACCGAGCGGTGTGCCGGATCCGTCGTACGGCAGAGCAGGTCAGATGGGGACTGCTCGCCTGGTGGTCCTGGTCAGCGGGTCTCGTGGATCCCCACGCCGCGGGCGAGCCCGAGACGACCGAGAGCCACGTGAACCACGAAGGCGACCAGGACGGAGGTGAGTGCCGGCACGAGCCAGCCGTCGAGAAGCTGCGGGTTTGCCGAGGCCCAGCGCCCGGCCAGCCAGCCGACCAGCCAGGCGACCAGACCGGCCGGCACCCAACGGGGCGCCGTGGCGGGCAGGGCCCCCGACGCGCGGGAGGCGTCGAGCTCGCCGCGCCAGGAGCGACACACGAAGTAGTCCGCGATGAGGATCGCCGCGATGGGCGGGCACAGGACACCCAGCTCGAGCAGGAAGGGGGTGATGTGCTCGGCCATGCCGACGGCGCTGAGGATGGACCCCAGCACACCGAGACCCGCCGCGACGAAGGCGCGGTTGACGTGCCGACCGGTCAGCACGTGCACCGCGTTGACGATGCCGAGCGAGGAGGGGTAGAGGTTCCAGTCGTTGACCTTGATGATCGACAGGGCCAGCACCAGGACGCCCAGCACACCGGACGTGGACTGGATGATCCCGACGATGACGCCGGCGTTCGCCGGGACGGAGATCTTGAGCGCGTGGGCCAGCATGACCCCGACCACGCCGACGAAGTACTCCCCGAACGTCACGCCGACGACGGTCTGCTTGACGACGTCCATCGCGGTGCGGTTGTAGCGCGACATGTCCGGGGTGAAGATCGCGCCGACGATGAAGCCGCCCGCCACCATGGTGGTCGCGGCGCCCATCGAGATGGGCGTGCCCGAGGGACCGGAGGCGAGCAGGTCACCCAGGGAGTGCTTGGACAGCTCGGAGAAGATCGCCCACAGGCACAGGCCCAGGAAGGCCGGCACCGCCACCCACGCCACCCAGTTCATGGCGTTGAAGCCGAAGACCACGATCGCCGTGACGAGGAGACCACCGAGGATGCACAGCGCCCACAGCGGGACCGCGGGGGCGATGCGGTGCAGACCCTCGGCGAAGACGGCGTTCTGGATGGCGAACCAGCCGACGAGGCTGAGCGCCATCACCACACCCACCATGGCCGAGCCGCCCGTGCCGAAGCCGGACCAGCGGGCGAGCGGCGAGGTGGACAGCCCCTCACGCTGGCCGGCGATCCCGACGAAGATGGTGAGCGCCTCCAGGACCACCGAGCCGATGGTGATGGCCAGCATCGCGTCCCAGAAGGACAGGCCGATGCCGATGGAGGCGGCGAGCATGAACTGGGCCAGGGCGGAGAGCATCCCGAAGCGCTGCATGGCCACGGAGAACCAGCCGTAGCGCGCCTCGAGCGGCACCCGCTGCAGGGAGTAGTCGTCGGCGGCGACGGCGACCGAGTCGTCGTGCCCGGTCGAGGGGGATGGGGACAAGGTGGCGGTCATGATCGGGTCCTGAGGGGGGGAAGCGGCGGGGAGGGGAGGCGCGGAGGTCGCGGTGAGGGCGCGGGCCTCAGGGGCAGAGCAGCTTGCGGGCGACGGGGACGACGGACTGGGCGCCGGCCCGGGCGTCCGCGCCGAGGGTCTGCATGTCCTGGGCCAGGGCGACGGGGATCTGGGAGTCCGACACGCCGGCGAGATGGGCCGCGCACGCGGCCTTGAGCCAGCCGCGGACCTGGCCGTCGGCGGCCTTGCCCAGGGCGGGAGCCTGGCGGGCCTGCGTCACGGCCTGGTCCAGGATGCCGGCCGCGACGGCCTGGTGGGGGGTGGTGGTCGCGGAGAGGGCGGCGGTCGTGGCGACCGCCGCGGCCTCCGTCGGGGCGCTCGCCCCGGGGGTCGAGGTGCCGGTCGCGCTCTGCCCGCCCGAGCAGGCGCTGAGGGCGACCATGCACAGCAGCGCCGGGGCGGCGAGCAGTCGCCTCGCCGTGGTGCGGGCGGACGTGGAGCGGTGATGCATGGGCGACCTCGCTGGAGCTGGATGACGCTGGAGCCGGTGCACGGATAGTGACCTGTCCGACCGTAGTTCCTAGCCCGATAGGGCTACCAGACCTGTTGCGTGAACATCTCGGGCGAAAGCCATGATTCCACCCGTATGCGACCTCACGCAAACTATACGTAGTTGTCTGTGACTATGCGCGGCTACTACGGAGTCACCGTGGCACCCTCCGTCACCCGAAGAGGCTGATCATGTCCCTAGCCCTCCAAGGTGGCACCCAGCCTCGCCCACAATCGCTCTACGTGTCCGGACCAGCGCGTACCGTGCGACGTTAGGCGAGCCGTCCGCTCGGTCTCCCCCGTGAGCTCGAGCTCCAACCGGTCCGGGCTCAGCAGCTCGGCGATCCCGTGCCCCCACTCGACCACGGTCACGGCTTCCGCCACGGAGGCGTCCAGGTCCAGGTCGTCGAGGTCGAGCGCCCCGGCGAGTCGGTAGGCGTCGACGTGGACCAGAGCGGGCCCCCCCACCAGGGAGGGGTGGACCCGGGCGATGACGAAGGTTGGGCTCGTGACGGGCCCCCGCACGCCCAGGCCCTCGGCCAGCCCCTGCGTCAGGGTGGTCTTGCCTGCGCCGAGGTCACCCGTCAGCAGCACCAGGTCCCCGGCGCGCAGCTCCTCCCCCAGCAGGCGCCCGAGCCGCCGGGTGTCCTCGGCGGTGGGCAGCGAGAGCGTGGTCATGACGGCTCCTCCTCGGTCACCCGGGTGCTCCCGGACGCCCGGCGTCCACGGACCACCCGCTGGGCCTGCCGGGCCAGCTCGGCCCGGGTCTGCTCGGTGGCGTGCTCCACCTGCTCACGGGCACGGCGCCGCTGCTCGCGCCGCTCGGCCTGGTGGCGCCGAGACCGGCTCGTGCGCCGGTGGGCCAGGTCCGTGACCTGCACCCGGGTGCGCTCCCCGAGCGACTCGTGCCGGACGGCCCGCTCGATCATGGCCAGGATCTGGTCGCTCACCAGCTCCGGGTGCTCCAGCATCAGCAGGTGGCCCGCGTCGCTGACCACGACGTGCTCGGCGCCCGGCAGGCTGCGCACGATCCGCTCGCTGTGGGACGGCGGGAGCATGAGGTCGCGGTCACCGTTGACCACCAGGGCCTCGATCCCGGCGAACGACGCCAGGGCCTGCCGCTCGTCGTGCTCGGACAGCGTCCGCAGGAAACCCTGCATGACCTCCACCGGTGTCGACATGATCATGTCCGAGGCATAGTGCAGCAGGCTCGGCGGCACCGGCGAGGCGAACGAGTAGCGATAGGTGACGAAGGCCTCCAGCTGCCGGGCCACCCGACGGGCCTGCTCGACGACCGTCTGCCGACCTGCCAGGGGGGCCAGGGCATAGGGCCCGACCCGTTGCGCAGCCCGGCCCAGCAGGTCGCCGAGGGCGACCCGGTCCTCCCCCTCCCCGCCGCTGCTCGTCGCCACGAAGGCCACGGCGACGCAGCGCTCGCGGACCAGCTCGGGGAACTGACGCCCGAAGCCCATCTGCGTCATACCACCCATGGAGTGGCCGACCAGCACGAAGGTGCGGCCGGGACAAGTGTCGGCGACCACGGCCTGCAGATCGCGACCGAGCACGTCGATGCGGTAGGAGTCGCGGCTGCCCGCGCCCGAACGGCCGTGCCCCCGTTGGTCCCAGCAGACGACCTCGTAGCCCGCGTCCTTGAGGCGACGACGGACGAAGATCCAGGCCTTGGTCGACAAGGTGTAGCCGTGGGACATCACCACGACCGGGCGGGCCGGGTCCGGGTCCGCGGGGCGGTCCACCTCGACGTGCAGGACCGTGCCGTCCTCGGAGACGACCACCCGCTCCTCGTCGCACAGGTGGGCATAGGTCGCCTCGACGTCGTCGACCTCGTCGGCCAGCGACCGGGACCGGGAGGTGAGGCCGGTCACCCCGGCCGCGGCGGTGCCGAGCCCGACACCGAGGCCGGTGACCAGACGGCTGAGATGGCTCAGGTCAGGGCCCATGACGGCTCCCCTCCGAGGTACCGGCGAGGGATCCGGGGGCCCACCCTGGTGATCAGCTCGTAGCTGATGGTGCCGGTCGCGTCCGCCCAGTCCTGGGCCGTGGGCGAGCCGTCCCGACCGTCTCCCAGGATCACCACCTCGTCGCCCTCGCGGGCGGGCGCGTCGGGGCCGAGGTCGACGACCAGCTGGTCCATGCACACGCGGCCGGCAACAGTATGCCGAGAACCGGCGACCTGCAGCGGTCCGACGCCGCTGCCCGCCCGGGGGATCCCGTCGGCATACCCCAGCGGGACCACCCCGACGCGGGTGTCCCGCTCGGTGACGTAGGTGTGCCCGTAGGACAGGCCCTGCCCGGCCGGCACGGTCTTGACCTGGGACAGCGGCGCCGTCCAGGTCATCGCGGGGACCAGCCCGTAGCGCGCGGGCCCGCCGAGGTGCGGGACCGGGGACAGGCCGTAGACCGCCAGGCCGGGCCGCACCAGGTCGTAGGCCAGGGAGGGATCGGTCACGGTGGCGGCGGAGTTGGCGAGGTGGCGGACCTCGAGCCGGCAGCCGGCACGCTCGGCCTCGGCGACCGCGGCGGCGAAGCGCTCCGCCTGTGCCCGGACCTCAGGGTGCTCCGGGGAGTCGGCGTGGGCGAAGTGCTGCATGACGCCCACGACCTGCACCAGGCCCGCTGCCTCGAGCTGGCGGGCGCGGGCCAGCAGCGCGGTGTAGTCCGGGCCGTGCAGGACGCCGTTGCGCCCGAGCCCGGTGTCGACCTTGAGGTGCAGCCGGGCCACGCGGTCCGCGGACCGGGCCGCCTCGGCGACCGCCTCGAGACCCCAGGGGGCGGAGACCGCCAGGTCGACGTCCTCGCGCACCGCCCGGGCCAGGTCGGCACCAGGGGCGTAGAGCCAGGCCAGCACCCGGGCGGTGATGCCTGCCCCGCGCAGCTCGAGGGCTTCGGCGAGCTGGGCGACGCCGAGCCAGGTGGCCCCGCCGCGCAGGGCCGCGAGGGCCGACGGGACCAGCCCGTGGCCGTAGCCGTCGGCCTTGACCACGGCCATGACCCCCGCGGCCCCCGCGAGCTCGCCGAGCCGACGGACGTTGGCGCTGATGGCCGCCAGGTCGATGCGCAGCTCCCCGGCGTGGTCCCGGGGCGTGCTCATCGCCGCTCCTCCGCTCGGGCGAGCAGCCGCGCGACGGTCCGCGGCAGCTGGTGGGCGATGCCGAGGGCCCGCACCGGGCCGCCGGGATTGACGTCGTGGGCCGCGACCCCGTGGACCAGGGCGGCCAGCGAGCCGGCGTCGAGCGGGTCCAGCCCGGCGGCGAGCAGGGCGCCCGCGAGCCCGGCGAGGACGTCCCCGGAGCCGGCCGTGCCCGCCCAGGCGGGGGCGTCGGCCTGGGCGCGGACCGGCAGTCCCGAGCCCGGCGGCGGCACGACGCACGACGTCCCGCCCTTCAGCAGGACGGTGCAGCGCAGCAGCCGGGCGGCCCGCCGCGCCCAGCGCACCGGCTCCGCGGCGACCTGCTCGCGGGTGAGCTCGGTGGCGTCCGGGTCGACGCGGCTGACCAGGCGGGCGAGCTCGCCCGCGTGGGGGGTGATCAGGGTGCGGGCGCCCGCGTGCTCACGGGGCCCGTCGAGCAGGTCGAGGCCGCCGGCGTCGACGACGCAGGGCAGGTCGCCGTCCAGGGCGCGGCGGGCGGCGGCGACCTGGTCCAGGCCGAGCCGGTCACCGGGCCCGGGGGCGGGGTCGAGACCCGGGCCGACCACCCACGCCTGGACGTGACCGTCGCCGTGGACCGCCTCGGGGACGAGCCGGCGCACGAGGTCGGTGGGGCCGGGGGGTCCGACGTACCGGACCATGCCGACACCGGCCTCGACCGCCGCGGTGACGCACAGGGCCGCTGCCCCGGTGTAGGTCTCGCCGCCGGCGACCACGCCGAGCACCCCGCGGGAGTACTTGTCGTCGTGGGGTCCGGGCACCGGCCAGAGCAGGGCCAGGTCGTCGTGCTCGAGGCGCTGGGCGGCGGGGGCCGCCTCGTCCAGGTCGAGCCCGACGTCGACGACGGTCAGCAGACCGCAGCGGTCGGCGGTGCCGAGCACGTGGACCGGCTTGGGGCCGCCGAAGGTCACGGTCTCGTCGGCCCAGACCCCCTCGCCCGCGGTGACCTCGCCGCGGGGGTCGGCCCCGGAGGGCACGTCGACGGCGACGACGTGGGCGTCCTCGGCGATCGTGTCCACGAGGGCGGCGACCAGGTCGGGCAGGCCCGCGCGACCGCCGATGCCGTAGACCCCGTCGAGGACGACGTCGGCCAGGCCGAGGATCTCCACGGCCGCGTCCCGACCGGGCTCGGTGGTGGCGTCGTGGACCTCCACGCCCGCCTCCCGGGCCGCGGCCAGCCCGGCCTGGTGGGTCTGCGACCCGGTGAGCACCGCCACCAGGTCGAGCGGCTCGCCGACCAGGGCGGCCAGGTGGGCCAGGGCGTGCAGCGCGTCGCCGCCGTTGTTGCCGCCGCCGACCAGGGCGACGACGAGGGGCTGGGTGTCCGGGTCGCTGGGCAGGCGCGCCGCGACCACGGCGGCCAGGCCCTGCGCGGCCCGCTGCATCAGCTCGTCGTCGGGCAGGCCCTCGGCGGCACGCTCCTCCGCGGCACGGACGTCGTCGACGGACCAGGCGTGGATCATGGTGCCTCCTGCAGGAGCGGGCGCGGCCGGGGCTCAGCCCTCGGCGACGACGAAGGCCGACGCCACCCCCGCGTCGTGCGAGAGCGACAGGTGCAGCCTAGCCACCCCGAGGGCGGTCATCCGGCTCTGCACGGTTCCGGTTACCGACCAGTACGGCTGTCCGTGCTCACCGCGGCACACCTCGGCGTCGTGCCAGGCCAGGTCCCCGGGAGCGCCCAGCGCCTTGGCGAGCGCCTCCTTGGCGGCGAACCGCGCCGCCAGCGACTCCGGGCGCAGCCCTCGCTCCCCCGCGGTGAACAGCCGACCCTCGAGCCCGGGCGTGCGCTCGAGGGTCCGGCGGAACCGGTCGACGTCGACGACGTCGACCCCGACACCGACGATGGTCACTCGACGGTGACCGACTTGGCGAGGTTGCGGGGCTGGTCCACGTCCAGGCCCTTGGCGGTCGCCAGCTCGCAGGCGAAGACCTGCAGCGGGATGATCGACAGCAGCGGCATCATCATGGTGGTCGTGCGGGGCACCTCGATGACCTCGTCGGCGAAGGGGCGGACCGCCTCGTCGCCTTCCTCGGTGATCACCAGCGTGCGGGCGCCGCGGGCCCGGATCTCCTGGATGTTGGAGACGACCTTGGCGTGCAGGTCGTACGGGCTGTCCTGTGCCGGCATGACGATGAAGACCGGCTGGCCGGGCTCGATCAGCGCGATCGGGCCGTGCTTGAGCTCGCCCGCGGCGAAGCCCTCGGCGTGGATGTAGGCGATCTCCTTGAGCTTGAGCGCACCCTCGAGCGCGATCGGGTAGCCCACGTGCCGGCCGAGGAAGAGCACCGAGCGGGTGTCGGCCATGAAGCGGGCGATCTCGCGGACCCGCCCCATCGAGGCGAGCACCGTCTCGACGTGGCGCGGGATCTCGGCGAGCTCGCGCATGACGGTCTGGGCGTCCTCTGCGTACGCCCCGCCGCGCAGCTGGGCGAGGTAGAGACCGAGCAGGTAGCACGCGGCGATCTGCGCGGTGAAGGCCTTGGTGGACGCCACGGCGATCTCCGGGCCGGCGTGGGTGTAGAGCGCCGCGTGGGACTCGCGCGGGATGGTGGCGCCGTAGGTGTTGCAGATGGAGATGGTGAGCGCCCCGAGGTCCTTGGCGTGCTTGACCGCCATGAGCGTGTCCATGGTCTCGCCCGACTGCGACATGGAGACGACCAGCGTGCGCTCGTCGACCACCGGGTCTCGGTAGCGGAACTCGTGGGCCAGCTCGACCTCGGTCTGGATCCGGGTCCAGTGCTCGATGGCGTACTTCGCGGACAGGCCGGAGTAGAACGCCGTCCCGCAGGCCACGATGATGATCTTGTCGATGGCGCCGAGCCGCTGGGGGTCGACGTTCATCTCGTCCAGGACGAGCCGGCCGTCCTCGTCGGTGCGCCCCAGCAGGGTGTCCCCGATCGCCTTGGGCTGCTCCAGGATCTCCTTCTCCATGAAGGACGAATGGCCGCCCTTCTCCGCCGCGGCGGCGTCCCAGGTGACCTCGAAGGTCTTGCCCTGCGCGGGCGTGCCGTCGAAGCCCAGCACCGTGACCTCGTCGGGGGTGATGACGACCAGCTGGTCCTGGTCGACCTCCATGGCCTGCTTGGTGTAGCCGATGAACGCGGCGACGTCGGAGCCGAGGAAGTTCTCGCCCTCGCCGAGGCCGATGACCAGGGGCGAGTTGCGGCGGGCGGCGACCACCGTGCCGGGCTCGTCGGCGTGCACCGCGAGGAGGGTGAAGGCGCCGTCGAGCTGGTTGACCACGGTCAGCATGGCCTGCTTCAGGTCGCCGTCGTAGGCCCGGGCGAGCAGCTGGGCCGCGACCTCGGTGTCGGTCTCGGAGCTGAACTCGACGCCGTCCGCGAGCAGCTGGGTCCTCAGGGCGTGGAAGTTCTCGATGATGCCGTTGTGGACGAGGGCGACCTTGCGGTCGGCGCCGCCGCGGTGGGGATGGGCGTTCTGGTCGGTCGGGCCGCCGTGGGTGGCCCAGCGGGTGTGGCCGATGGCCGTCGCACCCTGGTCCAGCGGGTTGTCCTGCAGCTCGGCGACCAGGTTGGCCAGCTTGCCGGCCTTCTTGGCCGACTGGACCCCGCCCGGGGTCACGACCGCGATGCCGGCCGAGTCGTAGCCGCGATACTCCAACCGGGCCAGGCCCTCGAGGACGACCTGCTCCGCCTTGCCGTCCACCCGGGGACCGACGTATCCAACGATTCCGCACATGGCGCACACGATAACGGCCCGCCGGTGCCGCCCCGCCCAGGGTGGCCCGGGCTCGCCGAGCGGTCGGCCGGATGCGACCGCTCGCAGGCCCGGCCGTGGCGATGCGTCACAATGTGCCGGTGTCGTCCCACGAAGGCCACGTGCCCACGCCTTACGTCGAGCTGGACCGTGCCGCCTGGGCACGCCTGCGTGACCGCCACCCGCTGTCCTTGACGGACAAGGACGTCCAGCGGATCACGGGGGCGGGCGTCAGTCTGGACCTGCGCGAGGTCGAGGAGGTCTACCTCCCGCTGTCGCGGCTGCTGTCCTTCTACGTCGACGCGACCAGCGGCCTCCACAAGGTGACCAGCGACTTCCTCATGGAGCGCACCCCGCCCGCGACGCCCTTCGTCATCGGGGTCGCCGGGTCGGTGGCGGTGGGCAAGTCGACGACCGCCCGGCTGCTGCGCGACCTGCTCCGGCGCTGGCCGTCCACCCCCAAGGTCGAGCTCGTCACCACCGACGGCTTCCTGCACCCCAACGCAGTGCTGCAGGAGCGAGGCCTGATGCACCGCAAGGGCTTCCCCGAGTCCTACGACCGCCGCGCGCTGCTGCGCTTCGTCGCCGAGGTCAAGGCCGGGGCCGCCCGGGTGGAGGCGCCGGTCTACTCCCACCTGGTCTACGACATCGTCCCGGACCAGGTCATCGTGGTCGAGCGACCGGACGTGCTGATCGTCGAGGGGCTCAACGTGCTGCAGGCCCCGCAGCCGCGCCGCGACGGCCGGGTGGGGCTGGCCGTGTCCGACTTCTTCGACTTCTCGGTCTACGTCGACGCCCGGGTGGACCACATCAAGCGGTGGTACGTCGAGCGCTTCCTGGCGCTGCGGGAGACGGCCTTCGCCGACCCGCAGTCCTACTTCCGTCGGTATGCCGGGCTGTCCGACGAGGAGGCGCGCGCGACCGCCCTGCGCATCTGGGACGAGATCAACGGCCCCAACCTCGCCGACAACGTCCTCACCACCCGCGGGCGCGCGAGCCTGGTGCTGACCAAGGGCGAGGACCACTCGGTGCGGCGGGTGCTGCTCCGCAAGCTCTGAGCGGTTCGCGTCGTCCGGCCCTGGGCGGCCTCGTGCCGGCCGGAGGGCGCGGGTGGCCCGAGTGGCTCGGACGCGTCAGCACCGGCGACGCACCGACAGCTGCACGAGGACCGGACCCGACCGACGCCGCGAGGGGGCGTCCGACCCGCACCCGGAGACGCCGTCGACGGTGCCGGACGCGCAGCTGCCGCACCCGCCGTCGGGGCACCCGCTCGCCAGCTCCCGCGCGTCCAGCCGCCCCATCCGGACCAGGTGGTCCACGGCGGCGTCCACGGAGGACCGGGGCAGGCCGGTGCTGCGGGCGACCTGGTCCAGGGACCCGGCCCCGGACTCCAACGCGACCAGCACCTGCCGCAGCGGGCCGGGGTTCGCGGACGCCGGCGTGCTCACAGGACCAGCCTGACGACCTGGAAGACGAGCACCGACAGCCCCCAGGCCGCGGCGAGCTGCATGACCACGCCGAAGACCGTCCACCGCAGACCGATCTCGCGACGCTGGGCGGCGAGCGTGGCCACGCAGGGGGTGTAGGCCAGCAGGAACACCATGAAGGCCAGCGCGGCTGCCTGCCCGTGCCCGCCGGAGGATCGCTCGACGTCCGCGCGCACCACGTCCCCGAGCCGGCCGGGGGTGTGCTCGCTCTCCGGCTCGGACACGGCATACGTCTGGGCCCACGAGGAGATCACGGCCTCCTTGGCCACGAAGCCGACGACCAGGGCCGAGGAGATCCGCCAGTCGCCGTAGCCGGCGGGGGTGAAGGCCGGAGCGACGGCCTTGGCGCCGGCGGCATACACCGAGTCCGCCGTCTCGACGTGGCCGAAGCCGCCCTTGCCGGGCATCGGCGTGGACTGCAGCAGCCAGACGGCGACCACGGTGGCCACGATGATGCCCGAGGCCGTGCGCAGGAAGCCCTTGAGCCGCACCCAGGTCTGGTCCGCCATCAGGCGGGGGTGGGGCAGCTGGTAGGGCGGCAGGTCGAGGATCAGCGGGTCCTGCCCCACGTGCCGCCACAGGGTGGCCCGCAGCGCCAGGCCGAAGGCGACGACGAGCAGGATCGAGACGAGGTACATCGCGAAGACGACGGTGCCCGCCTGCCGGGGGAAGAAGGTGGTCGCCAGCAGCACGTAGACCGTCAGCCGGGCGGAGCACGAGGTGAGCGGCACGAGCAGGGCGGTCATCAGCCGGTGCCGGGCGTTCGGCAGGGTGCGGGTCGCGGCGATGGCCGGGACGTTGCAGCCGAAGCCGACCACCAGGGGCAGGAAGGCTCGTCCGGGCAGCCCGATGGAGCGCATCAGCCGGTCCGTGACCACGGCCGCGCGCGCCATGTAGCCGGTGTCCTCCAGGAGCGACAGCAGCAGGAACATCAAGGCCATCAGCGGCACGAAGGTCAGCAGCATCCCCACGCCCGCGACCAGACCGTCGACGACCAGGCCCTCGACCGGACCGCCGGCCAGCCCCAGGAGCCCGAGCCCGGAGCGCGCGGCCTGGGTGACGGGACCCTTGAAGAAGGCGTCGAGCCCGCTCTGCAGCGGCTTGGCGACGGTGGTGGTCGTCTGGAAGACGCCCCACATCGCGACCAGGAAGACCAGCGGTCCCCACAGCGGGGAGGTCGCGACGCCGTCGAGCCGGTCGGTCCACCCGGTGCGGGCGCGCTCGTCGGCGCGGACCGCCCTCGCGAGCGCGGTCTCCACCCAGGCGAAGCGCTCGTCGGCGCGAGCCAGCTCGGCGTCGACCGGGTCGACGGGCCCGGCCGGGTCGGCGCCGTCGGGGTGCTCCGGCGGTATGCCGGAGGGCGACCCGGGGCCCGCCGCCCGCGGGGGCGGCACCGGGCGCGCCAGCGTGGTGGCGACGGCTGCGGCGAGGTCGTCGGTGCCGGTCCGGCGCCGGGGGTCGACGGCGACGACGGGCAGGTCGAGCGCCTGGCCGAGCGCGGTGGGGTCGACGGCGATCCCGCGGCGGGCGGCGACGTCGGACATCGTCAGGGCCACCACGACGCGCAGGGCGTGCTCGCGGACCTGGGCGACGAGGTAGAGGCTGCGGGCCAGGTGGGCGGCGTCCGCGGCGACGACGACCAGGTCGGGTCGCTCGGCCTGCGGCTTGTCGACCAGCAGGGCGCGGGTGAGCTCCTCGTCGGGCGAGGCCGGGTCCAGGGAGTAGGCGCCGGGCAGGTCGACCAGGTCGACCTCCGGTAGCTCCGGCACGGGGGTGCGCCAGGCGCCACGGCCGACCTCGACGGAGGTGCCGGGCCAGTTGCCGACCTGGCGGCGGGCACCGGTGAGGGTGTTGAACAGCGTGGACTTGCCGACGTTGGGCGAGCCGGCGAGTGCGACGACGGGCGACCCCGCCGCGGCAGCCGGTCCACCGGCGTCGCTGTGGCAGGAGGGGACGGTGCTGCCGGTGATGGCCTGGCTGGACGAGGCGCCAGGGGCCGCCGCGCCGACCGGGGACACGGTGCCGGCGCCGACCGGGGACACGGTGCCGGCGACGGCCTCGGACGCGGCCGTCCCGGAGGGGGCGGTCATGCGCGCTCCCCCGCGGCGGCGACGACCTGGATGCCCTGGGCGGTCCGGCGGTCCAGGGCGATGCGAGCCCCGGCGACCGCCACGACCCGGCCCCCGCCGGCCGTGCGGTGCACGACCTCCACGGTGGCGCCGGTCCGCAGCCCCAGCTCGGCGAGCCGCCGGCGCGGGGCGAGCGGCAGGTCGACCGGTCCCAGCCGCACCGGGCGGCGCTCCGGGACCGACTGCAGCGTCGTGGCGGGACTCATGTCACGAGTCTAGCCCCTGGTTAGGTAACCCTCACCGAAGGATGCCTCGCACGGTCCGCCCGACCGCAGCCGGCCCCGGCGCGCCTCAGAGCTCCAGGCCCTCGAGCAGGTCCGTGACCAGCGCCGCGATCGGGCTGCGCTCGGACCGGGTCAGCGTGACGTGGGCGAAGAGCGGGTGCCCCTTGAGCGTCTCGATGACCGCGGCGACGCCGTCGTGGCGGCCGACCCGCAGGTTGTCCCGCTGGGCGACGTCGTGGGTGAGGACCACCCGTGAGTTCTGCCCGATGCGCGAGAGCACGGTGAGCAGGACGTTGCGCTCCAGCGACTGCGCCTCGTCGACGATCACGAAGGCGTCGTGCAGGGACCGGCCGCGGATGTGGGTGAGCGGCAGCACCTCGAGCAGCCCGCGGTCGATGATCTCCTCGACCACCTCGGCGGACACGACCGCGCCGAGGGTGTCGAAGACCGCCTGCGCCCAGGGCCCCATCTTGTCGTTCTCGGTGCCGGGCAGGTATCCGAGCTCCTGCCCGCCGACGGCATACAACGGGCGGAACACGATCACCTTGCGGTGCTGGCGCCGCTCCATCACCGCCTCCAGGCCGGCGCACAGCGCCAGGGCGGACTTGCCGGTGCCGGCGCTGCCGCCGAGCGAGACGATCCCGACGTCGGGGTCCAGGAGCAGGTCCAGCGCGATCCGCTGCTCGGCGGAGCGGCCGTGCAGCCCGAAGGCGTCACGGTCGCCGCGCACGTGCCGCACCGCGCCGTCCGCGCCGACCCGGCCCAGTCCGCTGCCGCGCGGGGAGGACAGCAGCAGCCCGGTGTGCACCGGGAGCTCCTCGGCCTCGGGCACCTCGATCCGGCCGCTCTCGTAGAGCCCGTCGAGCTGCTCGGCGGTGAGGGCGAGCTCGGCGATGCCGGTCCAGCCGGAGTCGACCTTCCACTCGTGGCGGTACTCCTCGGCGTCCAGACCCACCGCGGCCGCCTTGACCCGCATCGGCAGGTCCTTGCTCACCACGGTGACCGCACGGCCCTCGTCGGCGAGGCTCTTGGCGACCGACAGGATGCGGGTGTCGTTGTCGCCCAGGCGGAAGCCGTCCGGCAGGACCAGCGGGTCGGAGTGGTTGAGCTCCACCCGCAGGGTGCCGCCGGAGTCACCGACGGGGACCTCGTCGTCCAGCCGGCCCTCCTTGACGCGCAGGTCGTCCAGGAGCCGCAGCGCCTGGCGGGCGAAGTAGCCGAGCTCGGGGTGGTGACGCTTGGCCTCGAGCTCGGTCACCACCACGACCGGGAGCACCACCTCGTGCTCCGCGAACCGCGTCATCGCCTTGGGATCGGACAGCAGCACGGACGTGTCGACGACATAGGTCCGGCGCTGCCGAGAGCTGCTGTGATCCACGATGCCTCCTCCTCCCGGCGCCCGTGCGCCGGGTTGCCCTCACGCTAGGGCGGGGCAGGCAGGTGCGCCCGGTCAGGACGACGGGGTGTCCTGGCATTCAGCAGATGTTCACCGACCAGGCCCTGGAGGACACCCGCCCCTCCCCGTGCCCGGGCGCGTCCGACAGCCGCGGGCCGAGCCACGGACGCCCCCGCGCGCGGCCCGGTGGCGTCACGACCCGAAGCGACGCTCGCGGTCGGCGTAGGACCGCAACGCGCGCAGGAAGTCGACGCGGCGGAAGTCCGGCCAGTAGGCCTCGCAGAAGTAGAACTCGCTGTGGATCGACTGCCACAGCAGGAAGCCCCCGATCCGCTGCTCCCCGCTCGTGCGGATCACCAGGTCGGGGTCGGGCTGCCCCTTGGTGTAGAGGTGGTCGGCGATCTGGTCCACGTCCAGGGACTCGACGATCTCGTCCAGGGAGCGTCCCCGGGCCGCCTCGGCGCGCAGCAGGTCCTTGACCGCGTCCGCGATCTCGCGCCGCCCGCCGTACCCGACGGCGATGTTGCACACGAGCCCCTCGAGGTCGGCCGTGGCCGCCTCGGCCGCCCGCAGCCGCGCCGCCGTCTCCGGGGGCAGCAGGTCCAGCGCCCCCACCAGCCGGATCCGCCAGCGCTGCTGCTCGGCCAGCGACGCCACCGCCGACTCGATGATCCCCAGCAGCGGGGCCAGCTCGGCCTCCGGGCGGGTGAGGTTGTCGGTGGACAGCAGCCACAGCGTGACGAACTCGATGCCCACCTCGTCGCACCAGGTGAGCAGGTGCTCGATGCGGTCGGCGCCGGCCTGGTGCCCCTCGGCCGTGCCCGCGCCCTTGGCCCGGGCCCACCGACGGTTGCCGTCGAGCATCACCCCGACGTGCCGCGGCAGGCGCTCGGCCGGCAGCTGCCCGAGCAGCCGGCGCTCGTAGGCCGAGTAGAGGGGATTGGCGCTGGTGCGCACGGCTAGGCCCTCCGGCCGCAGGTGCCGGGCGTGCCGGCCGGGCCGCCCCCGGGCCCGTCGTCGGGCCCGTCGTGGGACCGGTCGCCCGCCGACCGCGCGGCCTCCCGCTCCTGCTGCTCCTGCGCCTCGGCGTAGCGCACGGTCCGCAGGTGCCTGGTCATGCTGCGACCGAGGAACCACACCGCCAGGGCCAGCGCGAAGATTACCACGAACGCCGCGAAGCCCGGCCCGATCTGGTTGTAGATGTCGTTGGTGCTGCCACCGGGGTTCATGGTCGCTCCTGCTCGTCGTCGTCGGCGTCGTCCGGGCGGGCGCCGGCGGCGTGGGCATCGTCGACGGGTCGCCCGTCGTAGGCCAGCACGAGGTCGGGGCGGCGGGCCATCGCGTCGGCCTCCGCGAGCGTACCGAGCCCCGCGAACAGGTCGTCCTCGCCCTCCTCGATCGGGACGTACGACACACCGCACTCGTAGTCGTCGTACGGCCAGACCCGGGCCTGGACCTCCAGGGGAACGGCGAAGAAGAAGCCGTCCGGGTCGATCTGGGTGGCGTGGGCGAGCAGGGCGGCGTCGCGCACCGGGAACCACTCGTCGCACCGCACCCTGGTCGTCACGGTGCGGACCGGCCGGTCCTCGTAGCGGGCGAGCCAGTCGGCGTAGGGGCTCGGCAGCCCGTCGGCCAGCATCGCCTCGTGCAGCGCGAGGACCCGCGCCTGGGAGAAGGTCTGGTTGTAGTAGACCTTGAGCGGCTGCCAGGGCTCCCCCGCGTGCGGGTAACGGTCGGGGTCGCCCGCCGCCTCCCACGCGGCCATCGTGACGGTGTGCGTCATCACGTGGTCCGGGTGGGGATAGCCGCCGTTCTCGTCGTACGTCGTCAGCACGTGCGGCCGGAACTCGCGGATCACCCGCACCAGGGCCTCGGTCGGGCACTCCAGCGGCTCCAGGGCGAAGCAGCCGTGCGGCAGCGGCGGCAGCGGATCGCCCTCGGGCAGACCGGAGTCCACGAAGCCCAGCCACACCTGCCGGACGTCCAGGATCTCCCGGGCCCGGGCCATCTCCTGGCGCCGCACCTCGGCCAGGTCGCGCAGCACGTGGGCGTCGTTCTTGAGCCTGGGGTTGAGCACGTCCCCGCGCTCGCCGCCCGTGCAGGTCACCACCATGACCTCGTGACCCTCGGCGCGGTAGCGAGCCATGGCTGCCGCACCCTTGCTCGACTCGTCGTCGGGGTGCGCGTGCACGCACATGAGGCGCAGCGGGCCGCGGGCGGTGTCGGTCACGAGGGGTCCTTCCGGGCGGACTACGGTGGTGGCGGGCACCATTGTGCCCCTCGCAGACGACCCGGCAGACGGCAAGGAGTCCGACGTGTCCGACCTCGGCACCACGGGAGACCGCCCGCCGGACACCGGCCAGAGCGCGTACGACGAGGAGCTGAGCCAGCCCACGGTGCCACGTCTCGGACCCCGCCGGTGGTGGCTGGTCGCCGCGCTGCTGCTCGTGCCGCTCACCGCGCTGCTCGTGTGGATCGGGGTCCAGAACGCCACCGGCGTCATCACCCCGAGGGTGCTGGGCTACCAGGTCGTCGACGACCGCACGGTCTCCGTGACCTTCGACGTCGACCGCCCTGACGGGTGGACCGTCTCCTGCGAGGTCCAGGCCCTCGACGCGTCCTTCGGCCGGGTCGGGACGCTGCAGGTCACCCTCCCCCCCGACGGACGCGCCGTCACCCGCAGGCAGGTGACCGTCCGCACCACCTCCCGCGCCGTCACCGGCACGATCAAGAGGTGCACCCGCGCGTGACCCGCCCCGGAGCCGGGGGTGAACGCTGCGTCACTTCGGCACTGGGTCCGACCTTCGGACGGGTCCAGTTGGTACCATCGAGGCTTCATGTGCCGGGTCGCCGCAGAGCGCGCCCCGGCTCCTTCGTTGAACGAGAGCTTTCGGGGCCGCCGCCGCGACCCCGAAGACCAGGAGACCACCGTGACCGAGACCACCGCTCCGCAGAGCTTCCTGACCCAGGAGGCCTACGACCGCCTCAAGGGCGAGCTCGAGCAGCTGTCCGGCCCCGGCCGCACCGAGATCGCCAAGCGCATCGAGGCCGCCCGCGACGAGGGCGACCTCAAGGAGAACGGCGGCTACCACGCGGCCAAGGAGGAGCAGGGCAAGATGGAGGCCCGCATCCGCCAGCTGACCCAGCTCCTGCAGACCGCCAAGGTGGGTGAGGCACCCAAGGACGACGGGATCGTCGAGCCGGGCATGGTCGTGACCGTCGATCTCTTCGGCGACGACCTGACCTTCCTGCTCGGGTCGCGCGAGATGGCCGGCGACGAGGACCTCGAGGTCTACTCCGAGAAGTCCCCGCTCGGCGCCGCGATCAACGGCAAGAAGCGCGGCGACGCGGCGTCCTACGAGGCGCCCAACGGCAAGACCATCGAGGTCACCATCAAGGAGGCCAAGCCCTACCCAGCCTGACCTGACCTGACCTCACCGATGACGGGCCCGGCTGCAGCGAGCAGCCGGGCCCGGTGTCGTCCGCCGGCACGGAACGGCGCGTCGATCAGGGGCGCCACAGGAGGCGGTCGGCCACCCGGCCCGCTGCCTCGCGATCCACCTCGGCGAGCAGCCCGACGGCGCACAGCAGGTAGTCCCGGTCCACGGCCACCCGCGCCCGGTCCGGCACCCGCCAGCCGCCCGCCCAGTCCGAGGTCACGGCGCCCAGCACGTCGGCGGCCACGCTGCGACCGCCCGCCCGCACTCCCCCGCTCAGCAGGTCGCCGTGCCGCAGCACCCCGCCGGACCCGAGCACCAGGCTGACGTCGCCGGTCGGGCGGTCGGGGCGGGCGTGGCGGCGGACGGCGATCACCGCGGCGAGCCGGGCCAGCGTCGCGTCGTGCTCGTGCTCGCCCGGGTCCTGGGGCAGGTGCCCGGTGTCCGCGCCCACCCGCTCGGCATACGCCTCGAGCTCGGGGGTGACCGGCAGCCCCTCGGCGCCGGCCGCCTCGACCACGGTGGGGGCGTTCCACCGCATGCCGAGGTCGCCCTCGACGGTCCGCATCGCCCACATCGTCGCCACCACGTGCCGACGCAGCGTGGCGTCCTCGCCCTGCGGCTCGATCACGGAGTAGACGTCGGTGGTCGCTCCCCCCACGTCCACCACCAGCACGTCCCCGCCGTGCCGGGCGGCCAGGACCTCGACCCCGGCGAGCACGGCGTCGGGGGTGGCCGCCCGCACCAGGTGCGCGAAGGTCCGGCCCCGGGACAGGCCCTTGCCCCCGATGACGTGCTCCAGGAAGACCTCACGGATCGCGCGCCGGGCACCCGCGGGCTCGATCACGCCGATGCGGGGCAGGACGTTGTCGGTCACGACGTACCGCCTCCCGGTCGAGGCGAGCACCTCGGCGACCTGGTCGCGCACCTCGACGTTGCCCGCGACCACGACCGGGTTCTTGACGCGCATCCGGGCCAGGCGGGTGGCGTTGTGCAGCAGCACGTCCGCGTTGCCGCCGTCGGTCCCGCCGACCAGGAGCACCACGTCGGGGCGGGCGGCCCGCAGCTCGCGCACGTCCAGGCCGGACAGCTCGCCCGCGGCGACGTGCACCACCTTGGCGCCGGCGCTCAGGCCCACCCGGTGCCCGGCCTCCGCCGTCACCCGCCGCTCGTATCCCACGACCGCCAGCCGCAGCCCGCCGCCCGCGCTGGAGCTGACGAGGACCTCGTCCACGACGCGCGGGTCGCCGTCCGTGGTGATCGGTAGGGCGGCGATCAGCTGCCGCAGCGTGCGATAGCCGTCGAGCACGTCGGTCTGCACGGTGGTGGGGGTCTCGGCTCGCGCGACGAGGGCGCCCGTCGCGGTGTCGACGAGCACCCCCTTGGTGAACGTCGAGCCCACGTCCACGCAGAGGATCTGTGCCATGGCGGACAGGCTATCCAGCCGTGCGGACAGGCCGAGCCCGGGCCGGGCGTCTCGGTGGTATGCCGAGATCCACGACGCCCCGGCACCCGTGGGACACTCGACGCCATGATCTTCGGACGCCCCGAGCCCGTGATGGTGACCGCCGACCAGGCCCTGCCGGGTCGTCCGGACCCGATGCCGGGGCTCGCCGCCCGGCATACCGTCCTGGACGCGCCGCTGACCGGCCCCTGGACGACCTCGTCGGGGCACCCGGCCGAGGTCATCCACCTGGCGGGCGGATGCTTCTGGGGGCTGGAGCGGATCCTGTGGCAGGTGCCCGGCGTGGTCGGCACGGCGGTGGGCTACATGGGCGGGTTCACCCCCCACCCGACCTACGAGGAGACGTGCACGGGGCGGACCGGGCACACCGAGACGGTGCTGGTGGCCTACGACCCCGCCGTGGTCGGGGCGGACCGGCTCGTCGCAACGCTGCTGGAGAACCACGACCCGACGACCGCCGACCGCCAGGGCAACGACGTCGGCACGCAGTACCGCTCGGCGATCTACTGGACCACCGACCTGCAGGGCGCCCAGGCGCGGGCGGCGTGCGAGGCCTTCGACCGGCTGCTCACCTCCCGCGGGCACGGGCACGTCACCACCGAGCTGCGGCCGGCCGCCGAGGCGGGTCCCTTCTACTTCGCCGAGGACTACCACCAGCAGTACCTCCACAAGAACCCCGGTGGTTACTGCAACCACGGGCCCAACGGCTACTCCTGCCCGGTCGGTCTGGTGTCGGCCGCCGACCTGCCGGCCCAGACCGACGTAGCACCGCCGGCGCGGACGGACGTGGCGCAGACCGACGTGCGACCGCCGCGATGAGCCTGCTCGACACCCTGGAATGGCGGGACGCCACGGCCGACGACGAGGAGCTGCTGGAGGTCGCCACCTGGGTGTGCGCGAGCTGGTCGCGGGTGCGCCACACCCGCGAGGAGATCCGCGAGATCCCCGAGCTGGCGCACCTGTTCGTCGGCTTCGGGCGACGGCGCGGTGACGTCGGGGTGGTCGCCCAGGACGACCACGAGACGGTCGCCGTGGCCTGGACGCGGAGGTTCTCGAGCACCGAGCCCGGCTCCGGGTATGCGGCGGACGACATCCCCGAGCTGAGCGTCTGCGTCTTCGAGCCGCACCGCCGGCAGGGGGTGGGCCGTGAGCTGCTGCGCCGCCTGCTCGACCGGCTGAGGGCCGAGAGCGCCCAGGGCGTGAGCCTGTCCGTGGAGGACGGCAACGGCGCGGCAGAGCTGTTCGCGCAGCTGGGCTTCCGTGCCGTGGGACGCTGCGGCGAGGCCGACACCATGCTCCTCGACCTGCGGTGACGGTCGGACCCGCCGCAGGGGGCGGGTCAGGACGGCCATCGCGGGGCGGATCGGCGCCGGCACAGGGCGGCGTCCGCGTGGCCGGCCGCGACCACGATCAGGTTCACCAGGGCGCGGGGGTCGGCCCGGACCTGGCCCGGCTCCCGGGCATCAAGGGCGGGGCATCCGGTGGGCGCCTGCCGCGACCTTGTCCAGGCCAGGAGCGAACGTCGGCCCCGTGAGCTGCTCGCGCTTCTGGCCCGACCGTCGCACTGCGACGCTGCGCGGTGGGGACAGCAGCGTCATGTCGACAGGGGTGCCCCTCAGACCGTTACAGCGGCCGCGGCCTCGGTCTGACGTTCAGGACCGGCGTGTGGTGGACCGGTCGATCAAGGGCATGACCATGGCCGTCAGGCACCCCATGAAGAGCGCGAAGACCACGGATTCGCCCAGCGTGTACTCGTGCCAGCCGGTCAGGTGGACGATGAGCCGGTACAGGAGCGACCCGAGGAAGAAGGCTGCGAACGTTTCAGCCGCGGTGGCCCAGGGGTTGCGGCCGGTGTCCGGGGCGTCTCCCGTGGAGTTCATCTGTGCACCGTAGTGCTGGTGGCTAGCTTCGGCGACGCTGAAGGCACCCCGGATACGCCCACTCATGCTGCGCTGAGGACCTTACCCTCCGGCTAGCTGTACTGACCGGACACGTTGATCGAGTGGTAAGCGGCTCGCCTGGCTAGGGTCGGTACGCGGAGGAGCTGCAGTACGAGATTCACGACTTCAAGGCAGAGATGGCCTATCTCGACGAGCTGGCCAAGAGGGCGGAAAGTCTGCCGATCCGCGAGGCAGTCGCCGAACGCTAAGCCGACGCTGGCAAGGCCTACCGCGCAGAAGCAGCGCGCATGGGGCTGGACTATGCCGCGCTGAGCAGGGCCAAGGTCAAGCTCACCGACGAGATCCCCAAGATCCAGCGCCTCGTGGACCGCCACGACAAGGACACCGCTCGTATCGTTGTTGCCGAGTGGCGCAGACTTTTCGGCTACCAGCACGGCAAGATCTGCTCGGTGGCCCTAGGGACCGATCAGACTTTCCTCGCGAAGGTCCCCGGCGGTCAGACCGTTCACCTCGTGGCGTCAGACAGTTCCATCAGTCTGGCGACCGGCCTGTCCGCACTGGTCTTCATGGAGGCCTTCGGCCTTTACATCGATCGTTGCGAGAACCCCGCTGGATGAGCGAGGCGCCAACCTTGAGGCCGGTGGCAGATTGCAGCAGGCGGTGTGAGGACGTGTGAAGTTGTAGTGCCTGAGCCACGGTCCGAGCGCGTCGCGGCGTTCTTGCTCGCTGCGGTAGCAGCGGGCGTAGGCCCACCCATCGGCCATGGTGCGATGGAACCTCTCGACCTTGCCGTTGGTCTGCGGTCGGTACGGGCGGGTTCGCTTCGGGGTGATGGACAGCGCCTCGCAGGTGTCGCGCCACAGGTGCGACCGGTACGCGCCGCCGTTGTCCGACAGGACACGTTCGATGGTGACGCCCCGGTCGGCGAACCACTCCACGGCGCGGTGGAGGACGGCGACGGCGGTGATGGCGGTCTCGTCATCGTGGACCTCGGTGTACGCCACGCGGGAGTAGTCGTCGATGACGGTGTGGACGAATGCGTACCCGAGCTTCGGGCCGCCGTACTGGTTGCGTGGCTTTCCTGGGGTAGCGGCTCGGTTCTTCTCGCCCTGACGGCGGCCGACGTAGCGCCAGCCGCCGCCGTCGGGGATGTTCCCGAGCTTCTTCACGTCCACGTGCACCAGGGAGCCAGGGTGGGGATGCTCGTACCGGCGGATCGGCTCACCGGTGGCACGGTCCACGTACGACAGCCGGTTGAGCCGCGCGGTCGTGAGGATGCGATGCACCGTGGATGGAGCGATGCCGAGCCGTGCGGCGAGTTGAACCGGCCCTTCCCGCAACCGCATTCGCAGGCTCACGCACCGCTTCGTCACCGTCCTCGACGTCCTGGCTGGCGAGGTCTTCGGGCGCGACGACCGATCCAGCATGGACTCGCCGGCGGCGTACCGGTCGACCCACCGCTTCACCGTGGGCCAGGAAACCTGGGAGCAGGCGGCGACCTCGCTGATCGAATAACCGTCATCGACGACGAGACGGGCGACCTTCACGCGGTGGCGTGGGGTAAGAGCTGCGTTGGCGTGTGTCATTTCGGCTCCGGGTGTCTGTGAAGGTCGCCCTGTTAGTTGCTCCCGCTCAGGCGAAGGACGTGGGAACTCGGCGGGCTAGCTGGTGCTCAGTGAGGCGGTCAGCGAAGCTGGCCGTGGCGGATCGGCCTCGGATGCGGGTCCGTCGGTCAGGCCCTCCGGGACAGCCGGGTTTGCAGATGCCGACGGAGGTACTTACCCGTATGGGTGGCTGTGCGGACGAGGTCGGTGACGCTGCCGGCGAACTGCACGAGTCCGCCGTTGTGTCCGCCATCGGGTCCGAGGTCGATGACGTAGTCGGCGGCTGCGATCACGTCGAGGTCATGCTCGATGACGATGACGGTGCGGCCGTCATCCACGAGGTGGTGCAACAGGTCGACGAGCCGGCCGGTGTCGATCGGGTGCAGTCCTGTGGTGGGTTCATCCAGGACGATGATGTTCGCGCCGGCCGTGAGCTCGCGAGCCAGCTTGAGACGCTGTCGTTCACCGCCGGACAAGGTAGTGAGGTTTTGTCCGAGGGTGACGTAGCCGAGCCCGACTTGGGAGGCGGTGGTGAGCAGGCGGTCGAGGCGGGTGTCGGTGAAGTGGTCGCGGGCCTCGTCGATGGTCAGCTCGAAGACGTCCGCGATGGTCAGTCCGTTCACTGCGTGTCGTAGGGCGCCTGGGCGGAAGCGCCGGCCCTCGCATGTCTCGCAGGGGGTAGTGACGGAATCGGCGAAGCCGAGGTCGATGAAGGTCAGGCCGGTGCCCTCGCAGGCGCGGCAGCCGCCGTCGGCGTTGGGTGAGAAGAGCCCGGCGGGCTGGCCTGTCGTCTTGGCGTAGATGCGACGGATTTCGTCAAGCATGCCGGTCCAGGACGCTGGCGTGGAGCGGCGCGAACCGCGGATCGCGCCTTGGTCGACGAGGACCGCGTCGGGAGCCACCTGGGGTAGGTGCCCGTGGATCAGGGAGGATTTCCCCGAGCCCGCGACGCCCGTCACGACGGTGAGGATGCCGAGGGGGATGTCGATGCTGACGTCACGCAGATTGTAAGAACGGGCATGCTCGATGCGCAGCAGACCGGTGGCCGCGCGGGGTTCGCGCTCGGTGACGTGGTGGGCGCGCAGTGCCCTCCCCGTTGGGGTGTCCGCGGCGCGGAGTTGTTCGAAACTGCCCTGGAAGACGAGCCGGCCGCCGTGAGGTCCGGGGGCCGGGCCGATCTCGACGACCTGGTCCGCGATGGCCATGATGGCAGGGTCGTGCTCCACGACGAGGACGGTGTTGCCTTTGTCGCGCAGAGCGATCAGCAGTTGCGCGAGCCGTTCGACGTCGCGCGCGTGCAGGCCGGTCGTCGGCTCGTCGAAGACGTACAGCATGTCGTTGAGGGTGCTCCCGAGGTGCGCGACCATGCGCACCCGTTGCGCCTCGCCCCCGGACAAGGTGGCGGTGGCCCGATCGAGGCTGAGATAGCCCAGCCCCAGCTCTGTGAGGCGGTCGAGCTGGGTGGTGATCTCGTCGACGACGGTGCACAGCGGGCCGAGGTCCCATGCGCGCATTGTGTCGCTCAGGTCGCTGACCTGCATCGCGTAAGCGGCGGGGAGCGTGAGCCCGTCGATGTATGCGGCGCGGGCAGCCGCGCTCAACCGTGTGCCACCGCAGTCGGTACACGACTGCTCGGTAACCAGCCTGTCGTAGGCCTTCTTGGCCTCGCCCTTGAGCTGGGCAGGGTCCTTGGCGAGCTGGATTCGCCTGAAGCGCAGCAAGACCCCCTCGTACTCGCCCGGGAGCGCATGGAGGCCGGTGGGCTCGACCTCACCGGGCTGCGCATCGAGAAGTAGGTGGCGTTCCTTGGTTGAGTACTGCTCGATCGGCACGTCGATGTCGAACAGCCCGCTGTGCGCGTAGCGGCGCCAGGCGAGTGACCCGGCCTTGTAGTCGGGGTGGCGGAAGGGGCCTTCGCGCAGCGAGCGCGCTTCGTCGAGGAAGGCCTCGACGTCGAGAGCCTTCTCCCGGCCCAGCCCGTGGCAGGTGGGGCACATGCCGGCTGGGTCGTTGAACGAGAAGGTGTAGGAGGACCCGACGTGCGGGGTGGCCCCGCGTGACCAGAGCATCCGCATCCAGTCACCGATGTCGGTGAAGGTCGCCACCGTGGAACGGGGCCCGCCGACGAGACGTCGTTGCTCGATGACGACGGCGGCCGACAGGTTCTCGAGCAGGTCGACGTCGGGGCGTCCGTAGGAGGGTAGGTAGTTCTGCGCGAACGCGCTGTAGGTGGAGTTGATCTGGCGTTGTGCTTCGGCGGCGATGGTGTCGAAGACCAGGGACGACTTCCCTGACCCAGAGACGCCGACGACGACGATCAGGCTGTGCTTGGTCAGGTCGAGGTCGATGTTCTGGAGGTTGTTCTGGCGTGCGCCGCGCACGCGAATCTCGTTGAGGGTCATGGGCACCTTCCTCGGCACAGGGACGTGAGGCGTGGAGTCGATCAAGGCGGGTCAGTCGTCGAGGTTGCGGTAGGCGCGCACGGCCAGGGGTGCGAAGACCGCTGCGGCGACGCCTGACATGGCCAACGAGAGGATCACGGCGTGATCCCCCGCCCAGGTGGCGGAGCTGAAGGCGGGTGATCCGGTCAGCTCCCGGGCGGCGTTGGCGGCTGCTGACAAGGGGTTCCATTCAGCGACGGCAGCCAGCCAGCCAGGCATGGTCGCCGGATCGACGAATACTGACGAGAGCATGCTGATCGGCCACACGAGGATCTGGACCGCGACGACCACCTCCGGCGAGGTGGCGCGCAGACCGGCGAACACCCCGACCCATAGGAGCGCGAAGCGGAAGGCGAGAAGTAGCAGCGCGGCCTCGACGAGACCGGTCCAGCTGCTGGGCCGCCACCCCATGAGAAGGCCGGCGACGCACGTTGTAGCCAGCGTCAGCGTCGAAGCCGCCATGTCGGCCAGACAGCGTCCCGCCGGGACGGCAGTGCCCGAGATGGGTAGGGATCGGAGCCTGTCGGTGATTGCGTTCTTCGCGTCCGTGGTGATCGCGAGCATCGTTCCTTCTAGACCGAAGAGCATCGCCACGGCCAGGACCCCTGGAACCGCGTACCGGAAGTAGGTGTGCAGGTCGCCGGCGATGGCGCCACCGAGCAGGCCGCCCATCATGAGCAAGACCATGGTCGGGAAAAGCAGGTTGACCAGGAAGGGGACCGGCTGGGCTCGCCAGTGGCGGAACGTCCGACCGGCGAGGACGAAGGACTGGGTCGTTGCGCGGCTCATCGGTTTTCCTCCGCAGCGGTCGGGGCGTACAAGGTCAGGTAGAGCTCTTCGAGCGAGGGTGGGCGAGTCTCGGTCCGCGGAGGTCCTGCGGCGAGGCGCAGCTCGTCGATGGATCCGGCCAGTACGACCGATCCGTCGCGCAGGAAGACCACGTCGTCGGCCAGGGCGTCTGCTTCCTCCAGGTACTGGGTCGTCAGGACGACTGCGGTCCCCTCGGCGACGAGGGCGCGCACTGCGGTCCAGAGTGAACGGCGCGCCACCGGGTCCAGTCCGGTGGTGGGCTCGTCGACGAACAACACCTGCGGACGGTTGATGAGCGCCACCGCAAGATCGATGCGTCGGCGCATCCCACCCGAGTACTGACCCACCGGACGCCCAGCGGCCTCGATGAGGTCGAACTGCGATAGCAGCTCCGTAGCCCGCTGTCGAGCCGCAGCGGGAGCCAGCCCCAGCAGGCGCCCGAATAGGACGAGGTTTGTGTGGCCCGACAGCACCTCGTCCAGGGCCGCGTACTGCCCCACCACACCGATCCGGCGGCGGACCTCAGAACCGCTGGTGCTGATGTCCGCCCCCGCGACCCGAGCGCTACCGCTCGAAGGGCGGGTGAGCGTAGTCAGCATCCGCAGGGTCGTCGTCTTCCCGGCGCCATTCGCACCCAGCAGCGCCAGCACGCGCCCCTCCTGCAGGCGAAGGTCCACGCCGTCGACCGCAGCCACATCCTGTCCGGCAAACCGCTTGGTCAAGCCGTCCGCTTCAAGAACCACCGTCATCTCGAACTCCTCTCACGATGCTCTGTACCGTACAGTGTACGGTACAGATCGCGGATATATTCCGGGTAGCGAAAGGAGGTCGCGATGAAGCCGTCCAAGGACACGCCGGCAGCCGGCGGCCCGGACCCGTTACGCCTGCTCCAGCTCCTGTGGAGCCCCGCCACGAAGATGGGGCGTTCCGGTATGACGCTGGACGCGGTTGTCGAGCGTGCGGTCATGCTTGCCGACGCTGACGGGATCGGAGCGCTGACGATGCGTCGCCTCGCCGACGAGGTGGGGGTCGGGGCGATGACCCTCTATGGGTATGTCCCGGGCAAGCCCGAGTTGGTCGAGCTGATGATCGATCGTGTGGCAGCGACGACATATGCGGGACGCGAAAAGCCAGTCGAGCTGCCCGACTGGCGCGCGGCCGTAAGGCACATCGCGACCTGCAACTATGACCACGCCGTCGCGCACGGCTGGCTCGGCGACGTGTCCCCGGCCCGGCCCATCCTGGGGCCCGGGCAGCTGGCGAAGTACGAGGACGAACTTGCCCCGCTGGACGGCATAGGTCTGGATGACCTGGCCATGGACCAAGCGCTGACACACCTGCTCGCCACCACGCAGTACGCAGCCCGCTGGCACGTTGCGATGGACCGTGCCCGCGCCGAGAGCAGGCTCTCCGACGCGCAATGGTGGCAGACGGTCGGCCCCCGCCTCAGCGAAAGGCTCGGCGACAACGACCTTCCCATCTCCAGCCGCGTCGGCCAAACCCTCGCCAACGCCGGCGACCCCCCAGGATTCTGTTCACGCGCAGTCGAGACCATCATCAGCGACCTCGAAGAACGAGTCACCTACAACCCCTGATCTCTCTGCGGGGGCAGTCCCGACGCCCGGACAGGTGGACGGACGAATGCACCGACGATGAACGGGCCGCCGTTCTCCGCGCTGCAGGCCACCGTGTAGCCCTCTTCGAGCTGGGGGCGACCGGGACAAGCCTGGCTCGATCAACGTGTCCGGTCAGTACAGCTAGCCGGCTCGGCGGGTTCGCGAACGGGCGCGCGCCTTGTCGAACCCGCCGACCAGCTCGGCCGTCAGGATCCACAGCAGAGCCGCCGACGGCGCGAGGACGACGAACACGACCCATCCCTTGAACGGGAAGGACAGATAGCTCCCCCCTCCAGCATCGGGGCGGTGACGCAGGCAGTACGCGACCCAGCCGAGTGTCATGGCGTCCACGAGCAACCACCAGTGCCAATGATCGACCAGCGTGATCCCCATCGGCCCCGTCCTTGTGCCTCAGCTCGGTCTCTCCAGCGTGACACAGCCGCCCGCTGCCAGCGGCGCTCCTGAACTCACGCCCATGCCGCGAGTCGGACGCCGCGGTTCGACGAGATTCGTGTTTGCTGCGGCCCCGGCGGACCGCCACGCTCGTGGCATGTCGAACACCGCGGCACCCGGCGGCTGGAGCCAGCCGCTGACCTTCACCCCGATGACCGTCGAGGTGGCCCAGGTGATCGCTGACCACTGGAAGTACCCTGCGCCCTATGACTTCCACGACGCCACGGCGGACCTGGAGGACTACGAAGAGTTCGTCACTCCTGCCCGATGGCCCGACCGGTTCTGGCAGGTCCGTCACGGCGAGGACCTGGTGGGCTTCTTCACGGCAGACTCAGGCGATCACGGTCGCTGCGAGATCAGCCTCGGGCTTCGCCCTGACCTGACCGGAGGCGGCCGCGGCCTGAGCTTCGTGCAGGCGGCCTTGGCCCACTTGGACACCGAAGGGCTCGCGCAGCGACCGGTCATGCTCAGCGTTGCGGTGTTCAACCAGCGAGCCATCACGGTCTACGAGTCAGCCGGCTTCTGCGCCGTCCGGTCGTACTCGCAACCCACCAACGGCGGCACCTACGCCTTCGTCGAGATGGAACTGGGCAAACACTGATCAACGCCCGCTCAGGCCGCCGTGGGCGCGGAGCGTCCGACCACGCAGCGCGGTGGTCGTGGTCGTCTGCGCGGTCGAGGTCGGGGTGCGCGAAACGTCGTCCTCGCTGGGATTCTGCGCCGAGCACGCCGCTGCGGGCGCTGCCGTGAGTTCATCTCGCAGCTGGCCCCGGAGAACCTGTCGGCCGAGGTGCTGGTGACCGACACCGACGTCGTTCGGCCCGAAGACCTGATGCCCTACCGGTGGCCGGTGGGCTGACCCGGCTGCCGGGCGATCACCGGGCCGTATGCCGGGAGGGCCCAGGATCAGAGGCGACCGACGCGCGCCGTACGCCGCTTCTCGAAGGGCTGGAACTGCCCGGGCCCCATCGGGCGCAGGGTCAGCACCACCACGCCCTGGCGGAACACCGGCCGGACGAAGTCCAGGCCCTCGATCCGGGCCTCGCCCTCGATCGGCCAGGGGTGGCCGGGGACCACGAGCTCGTCGATGATGGTGCGCTCCAGCAGCTCCATGGCGGTCATCGCGCCGCCCAGCTCGGACTGCCCAGGGAACACGAACAGCCTTCCGCCGTAGTGCGCCTCGTGGTCTGCCACGGCGTCCTGGGCCATCAGGGCCCAGCGGTGCTGGGTGCCGGGCAGGCGCGGCGCCGTGCCCGTCACGGCGGCGGTGACCAGGGCGATACCGTCCACCACGTGGGTGCAGGCGGTGACGACGTCGAGGTCGGCCAGCCTGGGGGCGGCCTGGCGCTCCGCGTCGGAGATGGTGCTCCACCATCCGGGCATCGCGACGACGGTGGTGGTGGCAGCGCTCGCCGTCATGTCGCCTCCTGCAACAGATGGGGTGGGGATGCACGACATTTGACGCGCTGCGGACGACCCGACGGCCACCACGACATGAACGAGAGCCGAACTCGGGGGATCTATGTGGGCCCATCGGGACGAACCGGGCGGGGCTGGGATTGCGTTGCGCCAGTTGGGACCTCGCGTGCAGTCTCGATCGTTACCCTCGACAGGAGGTGCTCGCAGGACAGGGCTGCGGGATCGCATCGGGACGACAGAGCGGGGTGAGGACGCTGGGCCTCGTGGCACAGGTGGGCAAGGGCGGGGCCGTCGGCCTCGCGGGGGCGGCCGGGCTGGGTGCCGCCGGCGTCGGGCTGCTCGCGGTGGAGGCGCGGATGGTGCGCCAGGTCGTCGGCACCCCGTTCGAGACGGCCCCGGAGGACTCCGGGGTGTACGGCGCGGGCCTGGGCGAGCCGCTCGAGCTGGCCGTGCTGGGCGACTCCCTCGCGGCGGGCCTGGGGGTCGACCACCGTCGGGAGACCATCGGGGCCACCGTGGCCCAGGGCATCGCCGCCATCGCCGGGCGCGCGACCCGGCTCACCAACGTCGCCGTGGTCGGCGCCGAGTCCGAGGATCTCGACGGCCAGGTGGACACCCTCCTGGAGCGGGTGCCCTCGCCGCTCGTCGCCATGGTCGTGATCGGCGGCAACGACGTCACCCACCGCAAGGACGTGCGCGAGTGCGTGGCCCACCTGGCCGGGGCCATCGGACGGCTCCGGGAGGCCGGGGCTACCGTGGTCGTGGGCACCTGCCCCGACCTCGGCACGGTCGAGCCGCTCCCCCAGCCGCTGCGGTGGCTGGTCAGCCGGTGGTCACGCGAGCTCGCCGCCGCCCAGACCGTCGCCGCGGTCGAGGCGGGCGCCCGCACGGTCTCCCTCGGGGATCTGCTCGGACCGGACTTCCTCGCCGAGCCGGGCCTGATGTTCTCCAAGGACCGCTTCCACCCGTCGGCCGCGGGCTACGGCCGGGCGGCGTCGGCGATCCTGCCGTCGGTGGCCTCGGCCCTGGGGCTGTGGCCGGAAGCCGATCGCCCGCTGGAGCCGCGGCGGGGCGAGGGTGTGGGCCCGCTGCACGTGGCCGCCGTGCACGCCGTGGACCACCCGGGCACCGAGGTGAGCCCGGACCCGCAGGACCAACCGTCCGCCGGCAGTCGCGCCGGGGCCTTGGCGGCGCGCACCCGCCGCACCCGCCAGGTCGTCCTGCGCCGGCTGCGACGGGCCGACCCGCCACCGGCCCCGGCAGGGGCACCGTCGCAGGCCCTGCTTCCCCCGGCCGCGGCGGACGCCACCCCGGCGGGCAGGGACCAGGCCGCCACCCCCGACCTGGACTCCGGCGCGACGCGGCTCGACACCCCGTCAGCGGTGACCGCCGGCTCCGCGGGCGACTAGCCACCCGGCCTCCCGACCGGTGGCCCGCGCGAGGGTGTCCCTGACCCCCGGAGAGTGCCGGACCGGGACCGAGGAGCTGCTCGCCTGGTCGCACCGACGACGAGGGCCTGGTCCGAGACGGACCAGGCCCTCGTCGCGTGGCTGGGGTGGTGGCTCAGCCGATCTGGCGGCGCAGCTGCCCGAGGCGCTGCGCGAGGTCCGGCAGGCCGACCGCGGCGGCGTCCCAGGTGCACACCTGCAGCTGGTGCAGCGCGGTGGCCGGCCCCAGGTCCGGCAGCTCCTGGCGGGGTCGGCCCGCCAGGTCCGCGGTCTGGTCGGCCAGCGCCTGCGCCAGGGCGCGGACCGCCCCGGACGAGCCGAGCGCGCGGTCCACGGGCAGCTGCTGCCACCTGCGGGCCACGCGCTCGAGCTCGGTGCGGGCCGGGCCGGGCCGGGGGTCGGCACCGGTGGTCACGGGTCCTCGCACCGGACGGTCAGTCGCGGAAGCGACCGATGAGGCGGAGCAGCTCGATGTAGAGCCAGACCACGGTCACGACCAGGCCGTGGGCGAGCAGCCAGGAGTACTTCTCCGGCATGCCGGACCGCACCGCGTTGTCGATCGAGTCGAAGTCCAGCGCCAGGGTGAACGCCGCCAGGCCGGTCGCGAACAGCGAGATCCCGATGCCGATGGCGCCGCTGCCGCCGAAGCCCCAGCCGCCGCCGACGCCCATGAGCGCCGCCACCAGGTTGATCAGCGCGAAGATCGCGTAGCCGAGCAGGGCCATCCCCATCATCCGGCGGAACTTGTCGGTGACCTTGACGAAGCCGAGCTTCCAGCCGGCGAACATCGCGCCGAAGACGCACAGGGTGGCGGTGATGGCGGTGGGCACCGCGCCGTCGTACATCCGCTCGAAGGCCTGGCTGACGGCGCCGACGAAGACGCCCTCGAGGATCGCGTAACCCACGATCAGCGGGACGCTGATCGCCTTCTTGAAGGCGATGACCAGGCCGAGGACCAGGGTGCCGATCATGCCGGCGAGCCACAGCGTGCCGCCCACGCCGGGCACGGTGGCCGAGGCGAACCAGCTGGCGGCGCCCACGGTCACGACGATGCCGAGGAGCAGCAGCGCCTTCATCAGCACGTCGTCGAGGGTCAGTCGGCGCTCGTGGGGCGGGGTGACCGAGGGGGCGGCATACATGTCCTGCAGCTGACCGGCACTCAGGTCCCGCTGGGGGTAGCCGCCGCGCGACTCCCGGTCGACGCGGTCGAAGATCGGGTTGCTCATCTGCTGTCTCCACTGGGTCGGGCCGCCGCACCGTGCGCGGCGGTCACACCAGGATGAGCGTGTCAGGGACGGCGGATGTTCCCGGCGTCCGTCCGGGTCACGCCATCGTGACCTTCTCGTGCCCTGACGGTGGTGCCCTCGACGGGAGTCGAACCCGCACCTGGAGCCATTTTAAGTGGCCTGCCTCTGCCGTTGGGCCACGAGGGCAGGTCCAGCGTATGCCGGAAGGCGGGTCGGGCTGCACGCTCGACCCGCCCTGCGCGTCCCCGGCCCTCGGGACCGGGGTGCCCGCTCAGCGCCGACGCTGCGAGCGGTAGTACTCGATCAGCTCGCGGGTCGAGGGGTCCTGCTGCGCCAGGGCGTCCGCGTCGCCCTCGATGGCCGGTCCGACCTCCTTGGCGAGCTTCTTGCCGAGCTCGACGCCCCACTGGTCGAAGGAGTCGATGCCCCAGACGACGCCCTGGACGAAGGTGATGTGCTCGTAGAGCGCGATCAGCTGCCCCAGGGTGGAGGGGGTCAGGCGCGGCGCCATGATCGAGGTGCTCGGGCGGTTGCCCTCGAACACGCGGGCGCTGACGAGCGCCTCCTCGGTGCCTTCGGCGCGGACCTCGTCGGCGGTCTTGCCGAAGGCCAGCGCCGCGGTCTGGGCGAAGAAGTTGGCGAGGAAGAGCTCATGGACGTCCTGGCCGCCGTCCTGCAGCGCGTGGCAGGGGTTGGCGAAGGCGATGAAGTCGGCCGGCACCAGGCGGGTGCCCTGGTGGATCAGCTGGTAGAACGCGTGCTGGCCGTTGGTGCCGGGCTCGCCCCAGAAGACCTCGCCGGTCTCGGTGGTGACGGGCGCGCCGTCATACCGCACCGACTTGCCGTTGGACTCCATCGTCAGCTGCTGCAGGTAGGCCGGGAAGCGGTGGAGGTACTGCGCGTAGGGCAGCACGGCGTGGGTCTCGGCGCCGAGGAAGTTGACGTTCCAGACGTTGACCAGGCCCATGAGGGCGGGGACGTTGCGCTCCAGGGGGGCGGTCCGGAAGTGCTCGTCCATGGCGCGCATGCCGCCGAGGAACTCCTCGAAGCGCTCCGGACCGATGGCCACGACCAACGAGGTGCCGATGGCCGAGTCGACGGAGTAGCGACCGCCCACCCAGTCCCAGAAGCCGAAGGCGTTGGCCGGGTCGATGCCGAACTCCGCGACCTTGTCCAGGGCCGTGGACACCGCGACGAAGTGCTTGGCGATGGCGTTGAGCGCCTGGTCGGAGTCGCCCTCGCGGATCGCGCCGTGCTGGACCAGTCCGTCCAGCAGCCACTTCTTCGCCAGGCGGGCGTTGGTCAGCGTCTCCAGCGTGGTGAAGGTCTTGGACGCGACGATGAACAGCGTCTGCTCGGGGTCGAGGTAGGCAGTCTTCTCGTGGACGTCGGTCGGGTCGATGTTGGAGATGAAGCGCAGCTCCAGCCCCTCCTGGCCGTACGGCTTGAGCGCCTCGTAGGCCATGACCGGGCCGAGGTCGGACCCGCCGATGCCGATGTTGACGACCGTCTTGATCGGCTTGCCCGTGACGCCGGTCCATCGCCCCGAGCGGATCGTGGTGGCGAACTCGTAGACCTGGCGCAGGACCTCACGGACCTCGGGGACGACGTTCCTGCCGTCGACCTCGACGTGGGCGTCGGTGGCGGCGCGCAGGGCGGTGTGCAGCACGGCCCGGCGCTCGGTGACGTTGATCCGCTCCCCGCGGAACATCGACTCGCGGCGCTGCTCCAGGCCGACCTGGTCGGCGAGCTCGAGCAGGTGACGCAGCACCCGGTCGTCGAGCAGGTTCTTGGACAGGTCCACGTGCAGGTCGGCGGCGTCGAAGGTGAGACGACGGGCCCGGTCGGCGTCCGCGGCGAACCACCCTCGCAGGTCCGGCTCGAAGGTCTCCTGGACCCGGTCGAGGGCCTGCCAGGCCGAGGTGGTGGTCGGGTCGACAGGATGTGCCATCGGGCTCTCCTCGCGGTGAATCGGACGTCGGTGCAGCTGCGCGAGGACGCCGTTGTCATCGCCGAGCATGGCGGGTGCCACGACGACGATCTAACCACTCGCCGGTGTGTCGGGTGGGCCGGGCCGGACAGATGACCGTTCAAACAGCGGAGATGCGAGACGGAGCGCAACGGTTGATCGGTCCAAGGAGTACGACCGCCTGCCCTGGCGTCACATTGTCCAGCAAAGTCCCCATGAAGCCGGACAGATTGAGCATATTGCCCCCAGATCTACCGACGGGTTGCGCAACCCCGGAGCCAGGAGCAGGGTGGGGGCGCCCGCACACCCACGGGCCGACGCACACTTCCGGAATCAGGTGACGAAAGATGGTCCAGGCCGAGCCGTACCGCATCAAGATGGTCGAGCCGCTGCACATGACGACGCGCGAGGAGCGCGAGCGGGCGATCAAGGAGGCGGGGTACAACACCTTCCTGCTGAAGAGCAAGGACTGCTACATCGACCTGCTCACCGACTCCGGCACCTCCGCCATGAGCGACGCCCAGTGGAGCGCCATGATGATGGGCGACGAGGCCTATGCCGGCGCCCGCTCCTTCGACAACCTGTGGAACGCCGTCGAGGAGTACTACGGCTTCCCGTACACCTGCCCCACCCACCAGGGCCGTGGCGCCGAGCACCTGATCTCCCAGATCCTGATCACCCCGGGCCAGCACGTCCTGGGCAACATGTACTTCACCACCACCCGCGCCCACCAGGAGATGGCCGGCGCGACCTTCCACGACGTGATCATCGACGAGGCCCACAACCCGAGCGCCCAGCACCCCTTCAAGGGCAACGTCGACCTCGACAAGCTCACGGCCCTGATCGACGAGGTCGGCGCCGACCAGATCGCCTACATCAACGTCGCCCTCACCGTCAACATGGCCGGCGGCCAGCCCGTCTCGATGGCCAACATCAGGGCCGTGCGCGAGATCTGCGACAAGCACAAGATCATCATGTGGTCCGACGCCACCCGCCTCGCGGAGAACGCCTACTTCATCCAGCAGCGCGAGGAGGGCTACGCCGACACGTCCTGCGCCGAGATCGCCAAGGAGATGCTGTCGTACTTCGACGGCCTCACCATGTCGGGCAAGAAGGACTGCCTGGTCAACATCGGCGGCTTCCTCGCCATGCGCGACGAGAACATCCTGATCAAGGCCCGCGAGCTGGTCGTCGTCTTCGAGGGCATGCCCACGTATGGCGGTCTGGCCGGGCGCGACCTGGAGGCCATGGCCCAGGGCCTCAAGGAGGCGCTCGACGACGACTACCTCGCCCACCGCATCGGCCAGGTCAACTACCTCGGCCAGCGCCTCATCGACGCCGGCATCCCGGTGGTCGAGCCCATCGGCGGCCACGCCGTGTTCCTCGACGCCCGCGCCTTCCTGCCCCACGTCCCCCAGGAGGAGCTGCCCGCCCAGTCGCTGGCGGCCGAGCTGTTCATCGAGTCCGGCGTCCGCAGCATGGAGCGCGGCATCGTCTCCTCCGGCCGCAACAAGGCCGGCGAGCACAACATGCCCAAGCTGGAGCTGGTGCGCCTGACGATCCCGCGCCGGGTCTACACCAACGCCCACATGGACGTGGTGGCCGACGCCGTCATCAGGGTCTGGGAGCGCCGCGAGGCCATCAAGGGCCTGAGGTTCGTCTACGAGCCGCCCACGCTGCGCTTCTTCACCTCGCGCTTCGAGCCGCTCGAGGTGTCCTCGACCAGCACCGGCAAGGACGACCACGAGCTGACCGCCTGACCGGCGCGCTCCCGACCGAGGTGGTGGGGCGGCTGGTCACAGCCGCCCCACCACCTCGTCCAGCATCTGCTCGGTGAGCCGGCCGGTGAAGGTGTTCTGCTGGCTCACGTGATAGCTGCCGACCAGCCGCACCGGCCGGTCCGCACCGTTGACCAGCACCGCCTCGGCGCCGTGACCGAAGCGCGGCAGCGGGCGCGGCACCGCCCACCCCACCCGCCGGGCCGCGGCCAGGGTCTGGGTCCACGCGATCCCCCCGAGCGCGAGCAGGCTCTGCACGTCCGGCTCCACCAGGCGCAGCTCCTGGTCCAGCCAGGGCGCGCAGGTCGCCTTCTCCTGCGTCGAGGGGGCGTTGTCCGGCGGCGCGCAGTGCACCGGAGCGGTGATGCGTATGCCGGTCAGGGCGAGCCCGTCGCCCGCGTGCACGCTGGTGGGCTGGTTCGCGAAGCCCGCCCGGTGCAGCGCGGCATACAGCCAGTCCCCGCTGCGATCCCCGGTGAAGATGCGCCCGGTGCGGTTGCCGCCGTGGGCGGCCGGCGCCAGCCCGACGACGAGGACCCGCGGGTGCTGGTCGCCCCACCCGGTGACCGGTCGGCCCCAGTAGGGCTGGTCGGCGAACGCCGCCCGCCGGGTCGCCGCCACCTGCTCGCGCCAGGCCACGAGCCTCGGGCACGCCCGGCACACGGCCACCCGGGCGTCGAGCTGCTCCAGGGTGCGGGCGGACGCCGCGAGCCGGGCGACGTCGTCGGCTTGATGGGCCCGCGGCGTGCGCGGAGCGGCCGGGTCGCCAGGCCACCCCGTGCCGGGCGGGACCGGCGAGGCGAAGGGCTGGCCGGTGAGCGGGTGCGGCGAAGTCATGCCCGGCAGCATCCCATCCGCGCCACCGGCCCTGCGAGGAGGATGGGGGCATGAGCGCGAGCGAGCGGGTGGTGCGTCCGGCCCGGCCCCAGGACGTGGTGGCCCTGGTGGACCTGCGGCGGGTGATGTTCGAGGCGATGGGGGCGGCGGGCGCCGACCGGGCCCCCTGGCAGAAGGCCGCGGGCGGCTGGTTCCGAGCCGCCCTGGACGACGAGGACGTGCTGGCCGTGGTCGCGGACCTGGACGGCGAGGTCGTCGCCTCGGCGCTCGGCCAGCTGCGTCGAGGGTGCCCGGGGCCGGCCACGCCCACCGGCGTCGACATGCTCCTCTCCTCGGTCGCCACGGCCCCGGGTCGCCGCTGCCAGGGCCACGCACGGGCCTGCGTGGACGCGGTGCTGGCCTGGGCCCGCGAGCGGGGCGCCGACCGGGTCGAGCTGTTCACCACCGCCGAGGCGGCCGGGATCTACGAGGTGCTGGGCTTCCGCAGCACCGACTTCCCGGCGCTGCGCGTCTCGCTCGTCCGATGACCGGCCGCGTCACGCCGCGCGCCCCGCCGCCCGGGGTACGGGCGGCAGGGCAGGCGGAGGGCAGGTCAGCGCGGGGTCGGCATGGCGAGCGAGGACGCGGCCGTGGCGGTGGCGGCGGCAGCGGCAGCGGAGGGGACCACGGCGGAGGCCGGGGCTCCGGACGCCGAGGTCGAAGCCGTCGCGGTGGCGGTGGACGACGGCGTGGCCGCGACCGACGGGGTGGGGGCGGGCGTGGCCGCGGCCAGCGGCGCCACCTGCGTCGGCGGGACCCAGGACGGGGTCGATCCGTCCGGGCCGTTCGCCGGACGCCAAGGGTCCTGCCCCGCCTGGACCACCGGGAAGACGTTGGCATAGCTGCGGCCGTAGACGTCCACGACCCGCGGCTGATCCACCCCGGAGACCGGGGGCTGTCCGGTGAGCTCCTTCCCCGTATCCGTCACCAGCCGGGCCCGCGGCACCCGGCGGCCCTGCTCGTCGTACACGAAGATGTTGGCGACGTGCTCGCCGTCGTGGACCAACCCCTCGACCTGCTGGTCGACATAGGCCACCCGCTCCTCGGAGACGGGCCCCGAGACCAGGAAGCGGCCCACCAGCTCGGCCCCGAGGACGAGCGCTGCCATCACCGCCACGAGGTTGCCGGCGAGCAGCGCCCGCCGGGCCCAGGACCGCGTCCCTGGACCCCGCCTCCCCAACCGGACGCTACCGACGATCGCGGGCCCGAGCAGGAGCACCGCGAGCAGACCGTCCCAGCTCGACCACGCGCTCAGGACCCAGACCGCGAGGTAGCCCCGCAGCAGCCACCACGCCGGCCGCAACGTGCAGACGTAGTCGGCGCACGTCCTCAGCCAGGGGTGCTCGGCGACGGCGCGCTCCCAGCGGCGCCGGGTCCGCTCCCGCCCTGACGTGATCCGAGCCGTGACCCCCCGCATCCCCCTGGTGCGGGGAGCCACGACAGCTCGTGAGGGCAGGTCGGCGGCCGCACGCAGCTCGTCGGCGCAGCGCTCGGGCGCGCCCAGCCGCTCGAGGAGCGACCCTGCCTCGGCACGGATCTCGGCGAGGTCGGCCTCCATGCCAAGGGTCAGCTCGTCGACCACCTCGGCGTCCAGGTCGTCCAGGGCGCGCCGCACCCGGGCGACGTACTCGGCCACGTCGAGGTCCTGCTCGGGGGCACGCCCCTGGGTCACCGTCGCACTCATGCCACTGCCTCCGCGTCCTCGAGCAGGTCCTCCATGGTCCCGGCGAAGGTGCGCCAGGTCTTGCCCTGACGCTCGAGGGTCGCGCGACCCTCCCGGGTGATGCCGTAGTACTTGCGGTGCGGTCCCTCGTCGCTGGGCACGACGTAGGACGTCAGGGCCCCGGCCGCGAAGAGGCGGCGCAGCGTGCCGTAGACGCTGGCCTCCCCCACGTCGACGAGGCCGGCCGCTCGCAGCCGTCGGACCACGTCGTAGCCGTAGCCGTCCTCGCGCGCCACGACCGCCAGCACGGCGAGGTCGAGCACGCCCTTGACGAGCTGTGTGGTCTCCATGGCCACCTCCTGTCTCCGGCTGGAGAGTACCGCGGATTGCGCACTAGTGTCCAGAACAAAATAGCCGGGATCGGGCATGCGGAAGGGCCCGCCCCACCGAGGTGGACCGGGCCCTTGCCGTCAGGACGTAGGCCGGATCAGACCGTCCGGCGACGCCGCGCGACGACGGCACCGGCGCCCACCAGCGCCATCGCACCGACGCCCGCACCGGCGGCGAGGGCCGAGGAGCCCTGGTCCGCGGTTGGCGCGGGGGTGGCGGGAGCGGCAGCCGGAGCCGCTGCGGCGGGCCGGCCGAAGCCGCCGGCCATGCCCGCCCGGTCGTACGCACTGCCCGCCTGCTTGTCGGCATACTTGCCATGAACGATCCGCTGATAGGCCGCGACCGTCGTCCCGGCCGGACCCACGGCCTTGCGAGCCTCGTCGTTCAACGGCACCACCCGGTCACCCCTGACCGCATACCAGGCATTGATCTGCGGCTCCCGGAACAGAGTCCCACCAGCCGCCTGCCGCGCCAGCTGCGCCTCCAGATCACCAGCAGCCGCGTTGATCGCCTTCCAGCCGGAGCCGTCCTGCGCCTTCACCGACCACACCGACACCGTCTGGTCACCGACCTGCACGGTGTTCGACACATACCCCAACCGGGCCACCGGACCCGCACCCCGAGCCACGAAGTCCCTGCTCAGCACATTCACCTCGGTGGTGGTGCCGGGGACGACGCGGGCCGCGACCGGAGAGGTGGCCTGGGCGGACTGGAGGCCGGGGTTGGCCTGCTCGGCCTGCTTGGCGGCCACGCGCCGGGCGAGTCCGAGACCCTTGGCGCTGCTCACAGCAGACGTGGCTGCCGCACGGTCCCCGGAGGGAAGCGGGGTGGGGGTGGTGCCGTCTGCGGCCTGGGCCGACGCGGCCCCCGCGCCGAGCAGGACGCCCGCGGCAGCGACGGACAGGGCAAGACGGGTGGTGCGAGCGGTCATGTCAGGCTCCGATCCGATAGAGCGAGTGCGTCCAGGAGAAGTCGGCGTTGTCGACGTAGTAGTCGTAGGCCCCCACGTTGATCCGCTGGTCGCTGGGCCAGGGGTTGTACCACTCGATGTCCCCGGAGTTGGGGTCGTAGCCGTTGATCACCATCATGTGACCGCCGCCGGAGGACCACTGGATCCGGGTCAGGATCGGCCGGTCGGCCTTGATCTCCGTCTGGATCCCGCTGAAGCCTAGGGTGCCGGAGATGTAGGAGCCCGAGGTGATCCCCAGCGCACGAAAGGCCGTCTGGTCGTCGGCCAGGGTCGCCTGGTCGTTGGGGCAGCTGCTGCCACGGCTGCGGCGGAAGGCCAGGTTGCAGAAGTCGTTCTGCGACACCGAGCGGCCCTTGTAGGCCGCGATGGTGGTGCCGGTCGCGGCCCAGCACCAGTTCGTCTGCTGCTGCGCCTGAGCCTGGATGGGCAGGTCGGACGACCCGTCGTCGTAGACGATCGGGGCGGCGACGGGGCGCAGCGGAGCCGCCTGGGCGACCGTGGTCGCGGCAGGGGCGACGGTCAGCGTCGCGGCGACGGCGACGGCGGACGCCAGCGCCTTCAGGGGGGACGTTCGTGGGGACACCGGTCCTCCTCGGGGGTGGGGTGAGGTGGGGTCACGCTAGTTCTGACGGTGCGTGACGAGGAAGACCTGATTTCGCAACTATGCCGCAGCGTGAATAACCTTCACGCCAATCACCACTCGTTTCACGGGTCGCCACCGCCGGCGCCGTGAATCTTCACGCCAGGAGGCAGCGTTGCCTGATGGTGCCACCAGGGCCGAGTTCGCCGCGGGCCTGCACGCCGCCCTCGTCCGTCGCGGGCTGCCGCTCGCCCGGGTCCAGGCCCGGCTCGCCGCCGCCGACCACCCGGTCGCCCTGAGCACGCTCAGCCAGTGGCAGCACGGGCACCGGGTCCCCCGCTCCCCGCGCTCGCTCGCCGTGGTGGCCGAGCTCGAGCGCATCCTGGAGACGCCCCCGGGGGCCCTGACCGTGCTCGCCGGGCTGGTCAGCGCCGGGACCGCCGACCGGGTGCGGCAGGTCGTGACCTACGCCGGGGCCTTCACCCACCTGGTCCAGGAGCTGGGAGCCACCAGCTACGGGGCGCTGGAGACCCTCGGGACCCACGACCGGGTCACCCTCGACGCGGTGGGCGCGCTGCGTCGCCGGCGGACGGTGACGGTGCTGCGGGCGACGGCCCCCACCGACCGGCACGTCATCGCCCACGGGATGGACCCTGGAGGCGACGTCGACAAGGTGACCGTCCGGGCCCGCAGCGGGTGCCGCCTGGGCCGGGTGCTGCGTGACGCCGAGGCGGGCGTCGTGGCGGCCGAGCTGCACTTCGACCGGTGGCTGGGGGTCGGCGACACGGTCGTGCCCGAGGTGCAGATCGACCACACCGACGTCGTGCCCTCCACGGAGTTCTACCGCTGGTCGACCACGCCGGTGCCGCTGCTCGTCGTGGAGGCGCACTTCGACCGGGCCCTCGTGCCCACGACGGTGCAGGCCTACTCCCGCCCGCGCTCCGACGCACCCGACACGACCAGCCAGGAGCTGCCCATCGTCGGCGGCGACCGGGTGCACCTGGTGCGTCAGCCGGCCGACCCGGGCGTGGAGGGGATCCGCTGGACCTGGCCGGGCAGGTGAGGTCCGGCGAGGGGCGCCGCAGGGCCCCTGACGCCGTGACGACAGGGGCCCTGCGAGAGGTATGCCGGTCAGGCGGTGCGGCGACGCGCCACGACGGCGCCCGCCCCTGCCAGCACGAGCGCACCCACGCCACCGGCGACCAGGCCCAGGGACACGCGCTGGTCCGCGGCCGGCGCCGCAGCGACGGGAGCGGCAGCCGGAGCCGCTGCGGCGGGCCGGCCGAAGCCGCCGGCCATGCCCGCCCGGTCGTACGCACTGCCCGCCTGCTTGTCGGCATACTTGCCATGAACGATCCGCTGATAGGCCGCGACCGTCGTCCCGGCCGGACCCACGGCCTTGCGAGCCTCGTCGTTCAACGGCACCACCCGGTCACCCCTGACCGCATACCAGGCATTGATCTGCGGCTCCCGGAACAGAGTCCCACCAGCCGCCTGCCGCGCCAGCTGCGCCTCCAGATCACCAGCAGCCGCGTTGATCGCCTTCCAGCCGGAGCCGTCCTGCGCCTTCACCGACCACACCGACACCGTCTGGTCACCGACCTGCACGGTGTTCGACACATACCCCAACCGGGCCACCGGACCCGCACCCCGAGCCACGAAGTCCCTGCTCAGCACATTCACCTCGGTCGCGGCGCCGGCCACCAGGGAGGGGGTGGCGGTGGCGGTGGGGGCGATCCCCTGGGTGCGGTCGGACCGGGCCGCCACCTGGCGGGCCAGGTCGAGCGCGGCCGGACTGGCGGCGGCGGCCTCCGCGGCGGAACGCTCCGGGGCGGGCAGCGGTGCCGGGGAGACCTCGGCAGCGTGCGCGGCCGCACCCTGACCGAGGGCCACGGCGCCGGCGAGGGCCACGATGCGGACGATGCGTGCGGTCATGTCAGGCTCCGATCCCGTAGAGAGAGTGCGTCCAGGCGAAGTCGGCGTTCTCGACGTAGTAGTCGTAGCTCGCGACGTTGATCCGACGGTCGCTCGGCCACGGGTTGTACCACTCGACGCGACCTCCCCGGGGGTCCACGCCGACGATCGCCATCATGTGGCCACCACCCGACGACCACTCGATCCGGGTGAGGACCGGCCGGTCGGCGTTGATCTCGCGCGTCACCACGTCGAAGCCGAGGGCGTCGTAGACATACCGACCCGGGTTCAGCCCCAGCGCCCGGTACGCCTGCTGGTCGTTGGCCAGGCTCGCCTGGTCGTTGGGGCAGCTCCCCCGGGAGCGGCGGAAGGCCAGGTTGCAGAAGTCGTTCTGCGACACCGAGCGGCCCTTGTAGGCCGCGATGCTCGAGCCGGTCGCGGCCCAGCACCAGTTGGTCTGCTGCTGGGCACGGTTGTCGAGGTGAAGCTCGGCGGAACCGTCACGGTAGCGGTCGACGCCCGCGACGGCGCGCGCGGGCGCGCCCGCCTGGGCGGGGGCCGCGACCGCGGGGGTCAGGCCGAGCGCGACCGCGGCAGCGCCGGCATACGCCAACGCCTTGAGCGGGGAGACGGGGGACACGATTTCCTCCTGGGAGATGCGTGGGCTGCACAGGTGATCGAACCGTAGAACCGCTCACTCCCCGGACAACAGGACCGGAGGACCAGGCCCCCTGCCGTGAACCGCGTTCACGGCTGCGACCAGCAGATTTTCTCGATGACACCCCGGAAGCCGTGAATGTTCACACCTTTACCGGAGCGTAGGAAACCACCCAGCGTGACCGACCGTCTCGATGCGTCTGCCCCCCGTCGACGGTCCGGTGGCGCGCCCGCCCTGCTGGTGCTAGTCCCGGCAGGACCTCGTGCCGGGCGCGCATATCCTCGTCCCACCGCACCGCCCACCAGCCCGGGAGGACCCATGAGGGACGGCTCCGCCTCGACGGAGTTCGCCGCCGCCCTGCACGAGGCCGTCCACCGTCGTGGCCTGCCCCTCTCCCGGGTGCAGGTCAGGCTCGCGTCGATGGGACATCCCGTGGCCGTGAGCACCATCAGCCAGTGGCAGCGCGGTCACCGGGTCCCCCGCTCGGAGCGCTCGCTGGCGGTCGTGGATGCCCTGGAGCAGGTCCTCGACGCCCCGCGCGGCTCCCTGCGAGCCCTCGCCCTCGCGGTGCCGCCCGCCGCCCCGGGCGCCGGGCGACCGCAGCCCCTGGCGGGCTATGACGCGACCTTCCGGCGACTGGTCGCCGAGCTCGGGCTGGGCTCGTCCTACCCCTCGGTGGAGACCGTGAGCGCGCACGAGCACCTCACCCTCCTCGCCGACCGGACCCTGCGCCGGCGGACGACCCTGGCGGTCAGGGCGACCTGCACCACCGACCGGCACGCCGTCGCGCACGAGATCGACCCGGGCGGCGACGTCCACCAGGTGACCGTCCGGGCGGGCGGCGGATGTCGCCTGGGTCGGGTCCTGCGCGACCCGGCGGCGGGGGTGGTGGTCGCCGAGCTGCACTTCGACCGGTGGCTGGGCGCAGGCGACACCGCGGTGCTGCAGACCCAGGTGGAGGACACCAACCAGGTCCCCCGCACCGAGTTCTTCCGCTGGTCGACGCACCCCGTCCCGGTGCTCGTGCTGGAGGCGACCTTCGACCGCGCGATGGTGCCGACGACGGTGCAGGCCTTCTCGCGGCCCCGCGTCCAGGCCCCGGACCGCACCTGCGACGAGCTGCCGATCACCGGCGGCGACCGGGTCCACCTCGTGCGTCAGCCGGCCGAGCCCGGCAACCACGGTCTGCGCTGGACCTGGCCCGACCCCTAGCGCGGGCCGGGGTCGGTGCGGGCCGAGTGGATGCCCCCGGCGGTCGGCCCCGGGCGGCGTCCGCCTCCGCTCAGCGCCCGGCGAGGTCGAGGGCGAGGCCGTCGAGGATGTCCCGCTCGGAGGTGATGACGAGGTCGTCGGCGCCGGCGGCGGCCACCCGCTCGACCACGCGTCGCCAGATCAACGCGCCGGCGCCGATCACGTCGACCCGGCCGGGGTGCAGGAAGCCCAGCGCCGCGAGCTCCTCCCCCGGCATCGCCAGGAGGTCGGCGCAGGCCTGCAGCACCACGGCGGCAGGGGTGGCAGCCAGGTGGATGCGGTCCGGGTCGTATGCCGGCAGGCGCAGCGCCTGGGCCGTCAGCGTGGTCACGGTGCCGGCCACCCCCACGAGCGTGCGGACCCCGTCGAGCGGCACCGCGGCGCAGGCGAGGTCGAGCCCGGCGTCGACGTCGGCGATGGCGGCGGCCACCTGCGCCGGGGTGGGTGGCTGGTCCAGGTGGTGCCGCTCGCGCAGCCGCACGCACCCCACGTCGACCGACCGGGCGGCCGTCACCCGCGCCACCCCGTCGACCACGTCGCCGCGGACCAGCTCGGTGGAGCCGCCACCGATGTCCACGACCAGGAAGGGCCCGGGGACGCCGCGGGCCACCAGGTCACCGGTGGCGCCGCGGAAGGACAGCGACGCCTCCTCGGCGCCGCTGATCACCTCGGGCTCGACGGCGTAGCCCGCCCGCGCGAAGGCCGCCCGCACCCCGGCCACGAAGTCGTCCGCGTTGCGGGCGTCCCGCGAGGCCGAGGTCGCGACGAACCGCACCGCGTCGGCGCCCAGCTCGCGGCACCGCTCGGCATACTGCCGGCTGCGTCCCAGCGCCCGCGCCATGGCCGCGTCGCCGAGCGTCCCCGTGGCGTCGACGCCCTCGCCCAGCCGGACGACCTCCATGCGGCGGTCGACGTCGACCGACGTGCCCCGCGCGGGGTCGACGTCGGCGACGAGCAGCCGGATGGAGTTGGTGCCGCAGTCGACGACCCCGACCCGGCGGGCGCCGTCTGCGCGAGTCACGCGCGCTCCCAGCCGTGCTCGCCCTTCACCACGCAGCAGCCGGGCGCCCACCACCGCCCGACGGCGGCCAGGGCCTCGTCGCCGAGGGGGTTGACGCCGGGGCCCGCCGCCAGGGCGTGACCGGCGAGGACGTGGAGGCACTTGACGCGGGTGGGCATCCCCCCGGCGGAGATGCCCTCGATCTCGGGGACCGAGCCGAGCGCGGCACGGTCGGCGAGGTAGTCCTCGTGCGCCCGCCGGTAGGCCGCCGCCAGCTCCTCGTCGTCCTGGAGACGCTGGGTCATCTCCCGCATCGTGCCGTTGGCCTCGAGCGTGGACAGGGCGCCGGTCAGCCGGGGGCAGGTGGCGTAGTAGGTCGTCGGGAAGGGGGTCCCGTCGGGCAGCCGCGGCAGGGTCCGCAGCACGTCCGGTCGCCCGCAGGGGCAGCGGTGGGCGACCTCGACGACCCCACGGGCGACCCGGCCCAGCTGGGCCTGCACGGCGGCGGCGTCCTCGGCGGACAGCCCGGCGCCCGGCGACGCGGGCTCGCCGGAGGCGGCGGTGGAGGTGGGGTCGCTGGTCATGACGGGCCTTTCGGGGCAGGGCGGTTCGGTGGGGCGGGTGTCTGGGTGGAACCGGGGTGACGGCAGGTCGGGCTCGTCGCGGGGCCCACGTCGGCGTGGGCCGAGAGGGTGCTCAGGGGGCCGTCAACGGCGACGGGACGGTCGGGGCTGCGGGAGTCGCTCCGCCCGTGCCCGTCGCGGCGGCACCGCCCGTCCCGGCCGTCCCGGACGGCGTGGCGGCGTGGCGTCCCCGGGTGCTCGTCGCGCTCGGGGAGGGGCTCGGGAGGGTGTCGATGATGCGGGGCGCCTGGTCACCGCCAGGGGCACCGGACGGGCTCGTCGCGGTCGGGTCGGCCCCGAGGGTGTCGGCGACCTGCAGCGAGCCCCACACCTGGCCGTACCACGGTCGCTCCTTGGCGTCCGGATCCACGCCCACGACCTTGGCGTCCACCTCGGAGCGCTGCCCGGTCCGGGGATCCAGGACGACGTAGGACGTCTCACCCGGCTTGACGAAGTAGAGCCGGGTGCGGATCTGCTGCTCGACGTATGCCGGGTCGTCCCACCGGGCACGGTCCTGCGCCAGCTGGTCGACCTGACGCTGCTGCTCCACGATCGAGCGCTCCAGCGCGGCGATCTCGTCACGCTGGGCGAGGTAGCGACGGATGGTGGGCACGAGCATGATCGACAGGAGGACGACGATCGCCGCCAGGCCGACCAGCCGCCGCGTGGTCGCCGGACGCACCCGGGGCCTCGGGTCGGCCGGCCGGGTCGCCGGTCGCGCGCGCTCGCGGGGACGGGCCGAGCCGGCCCGGCCACCGGTCGAGGCGGTCGCCGTCCCCGTTCGGGAGCCGGACGGGCGCGTCGAGCCACCCGCCTGCGGGGCAGCACCGGTGGAGGGGCGCCTCGCCTTGCGAGGCGCCCCTCCACGGGAGGTGCTGTCGGGCATGCGGCCCAGACTAGGCGCCGGCGCCCTTGAAGCGCGGGAAGGCGCCCGCGCCGGCGTAGACGGCGGCGTCGTCGAGCTCCTCCTCGATGCGCAGGAGCTGGTTGTACTTCGCGACCCGCTCGGAGCGGGCCGGGGCGCCGGTCTTGATCTGGCCGCAGTTGGTGGCGACGGCCAGGTCGGCGATGGTGACGTCCTCGGTCTCGCCGGAGCGGTGGGACATCATGCAGCGGTAGCCGTTGCGGTGGGCCAGGTCGACCGCGTCGAGCGTCTCGGTCAGCGAGCCGATCTGGTTGACCTTGACCAGCAGCGCGTTGGCGGTGTCGTTGCTGATGCCGCGCTGGAGCCGCTCGGGGTTGGTGACGAACAGGTCGTCGCCCACGAGCTGGACCTTGTCGCCGAGCTGGTCGGTGATGGACTTCCAGCCGTCCCAGTCGTCCTCGTTCAGCGGGTCCTCGATGGAGACGAGCGGGTAGCGCTCGACCAGGTCCTGGTAGTAGGCGATCATCTCGTCCGCGGACTTCTGACCACCCTCGAAGGCGTAGGAGCCGTCGTCGTAGAACTCCGAGGCCGCGACGTCCAGCGCCAGGGCGATGTCCTTGCCGGGCTCGTAGCCGGCGGCGCGGATGGCCTCGAGGATCAGGTCGAGCGCGGCGGCGTTGGACTCGAGGTTGGGGGCGAAGCCGCCCTCGTCGCCGAGGCCGGTGGCCAGGCCGCGGTCGTGCAGGACCTTCTTGAGCGAGTGGTAGACCTCGGCGCCCCAGCGCAGGGCCTCCTTGAAGGAGGGCGCGCCGATGGGGGCGATCATGAACTCCTGGATGTCGACGTTGGAGTCCGCGTGGGAGCCACCGTTGAGGATGTTCATCATCGGGACGGGCAGGACGTGCGCGTTGGGGCCGCCGACGTAGCGGAACAGCTGCAGGCCCGCGGACTCGGCGGCGGCCTTGGCCACGGCCAGGGAGACGCCGAGGATGGCGTTGGCGCCCAGCGAGCCCTTGTTGTCGGTGCCGTCCAGGGCGATCATCTCGACGTCCACGCGGCGCTGCTCGCTCGCCTCGTAGCCCAGGATCCGCGGGGCGATCTCGTCGAGCACGGCGTTGACGGCGTCCTCGACGCCCTTGCCGAGGTAGCGACCCTGGTCGCCGTCGCGACGCTCGACGGCCTCGAACGCGCCGGTGGACGCGCCGGAGGGGACGGCCGCGCGGGCGATGGTGCCGTCCTCGAGCGCGATCTCGACCTCGACGGTCGGGTTGCCGCGCGAGTCGAGGATCTCACGTGCGCCTACTGCTTCGATGTTGGCCACAAGAACTCTCCTGGTCGATGTCGTCAGTGCGGTTCGAGCCTAGCCCCTGGGCCTGGGAGCGGCCCCATCCGGGCCGACGGCAAGCGTGCCCGGCGCCACCTGGTGGACGCCCGCGTCCGCGGACCTGGCGATCCGGTCGACGACCCCCCGCAGCGCGAGCTCGGCGTCCACGCCCTGCGCCCGGGCCTCGAGCACCAGGGCCCACAGCCGGACCCCCACGTCAGCCTCCGGACCTGCAGGCGTCGCCGCCTCGAGCAGGTCGGCGCGTCCCCGACGCTCCAGCCGGGTGGCGAGCTTGGTCGCCCGCGCCAGGGCGGGCAGCGACGCCGGCACCCCGTCCAGCACGCCGGAGCGCTCGGGCTTCTCCTGGGCCTTGATCGCCTCCCAGCTCGCCTCGACGTCGGCCGGGCCGCTGACCACGGCGTCCCCGAAGACGTGCGGGTGGCGGCGTCGCAGCTTGGCGACGATCCCCTCGGCGACGTCGTCGACGTCGAACGGCGCGGTGGGGTGCTCCTGACCCACGCGGGCGTGGAAGGCCACCTGGAGCAGCACGTCGCCGAGCTCCTCGACCAGGTGGTCCCGGTCGCCGGAGGCGATGGCGTCGGCCAGCTCGTGGGCCTCCTCCACGGCGTACGGCGCCAGCGACTCGTGGGTCTGCCGGGCGTCCCAGGGGCAGCCCCCGGGCGAACGGAGCCGGTCCATGACGGCCACGAGGTCGAGCAGCCGCTCGCCGGTGCGGGGCCGCTCGACCTCGGGGTCGCTGCTCATGGGAGGGCTCAGGGGTTCCGGGTCGCCGCGGCGGCGTCCAGCGTCATCCAGTTGCGGCCCTCGGGCCGGACGCTCAGCCGCTCGCGGTCGAAGGTGCCGTAGCGCGGGTTGACCCGGATGTCGGCGGCCTTGAGCTGCTGGACGACCTTGGCCTCGACCGCGGGGTCGAGCTTGCCGAGCGCCAGCGCGGAGCGGACGAACTCGACGGTGGTCGGGCTCGGGTCGTCGATCTTGTCCAGGACCTGGCGGGCGACGTCGTCGGAGACCGCCTGCCCGGCCTGCTGGACGGCCGGGAGCACGAACTGGCCGTAGGCCAGGGCCGTGACCACGTCGGTCGGCGACATCGGCTGCGTGGCCTTGCTGGAGCCGGTGTTGAACTCCCGCGTCGCCTGCTGGACGTCGGACTCCAGGATGGTCCGGCCGTCGACCACGGCCGCCGCCCGGGACTCCTCCCGCTCCAGGCAGCCGGAGAGGAGGCCGGATGCGGCCACCACCACGGCGAGCGTGGCGGGCAGCGTGCGCTTGGTAGGCACCATCAGGTCCTTTCGCCAGGGTCTGTCAGGTCCCGTCGGCAGCGACGCCGGGCAGGGACGCAGGACAGCCTAGTCGGTGTGGGGGCAGCCCTCGACCGGCACGGTCACCGGCGGGCCCGTCAGGGTCGAGACCGTGACGTATGCCGGCAGCCTCGCGGACTCTCCCGCCACGTCCAGCGGGCGCAGGTGCAGGTCGCGCGAGTCGCCCGCGGCCAGCGGCCACCACCCGGTGTCGGCGACCCACCCGGGGGCGGTGGCGTGCACGCCGACGACGGGGTGGTCCGCTGCGGTCACGGTGACCCGGACGACGCCATACCGGGTGATGGCCTGCGCGGTGACGTCCGGCTCGGGCCGGCGGGGCGCGAGGGGCACCAGGGCGCGGGTGGCGCGCACGTCTCCCCCGGCGGTGCGCCAGCGGGCGGACACGCAGGCATAGCCGGGCTCCTCGCCGAAGCGCCAGGCCCACCCGAGGTCGCGGAAGCCGCCGAGCAGCTCCTCGACCTCGACGGTGGCCCGACCGTGCGCCGGCACCGTCAGCGTGGTCCCGGCGTCCAGGACGGTGTTGCCCGCCCGGTCCTGGGCAGCCAGCAGGAGGCTGCCGGTGGCCTCCGCGGGTGCGTCGTTGACCGCCTCCAGCAGCAGGCCGTCCAGGCCCCGGTCGACGAGCAGCAGGGCGACCGGGGCGAGCACGTCGCGCAGGGCGAGCAGCGGGGCCTTGGCGGCGCCGGAGGCGTCCAGCAGCCCCCAGCCGGGCCCCGCGGCCAGGTCGCGGTGGGCGAGGACGATGCCGCCGGCGGTGGGGGTCAGGCCGGACCGCCAGGCAGCGAGGGTCTCGGTGATCGCCGCGGTCGCCGCCGCCCGCTGCAGGTCCTCCCAGGCCTCGGCGTCGGTGACGTCCTCGGCGATCCGCTCGGCGTCGGCCACCACGGGGACGTAGTGGTCGGTCACGTCGACGAAGTCCCACGTGGTGCCGCGGTCGTGCGGCGCGGCCTCCCGCCAGGGCGACCCGGCGCCGCGCCCGGCCGGGGCGTCGGTCATCGAGGAGGTCTCCGGCGGTATGGCGAACGCGAGGGCCTCGGAGGCGAAGGAGACCTGGGCGGTCCGGGCGTCCTCGAGCGGGCGCAGGTAGGCCCCCACCCCGAAGTAGTGGCTCACCCCGTGCGCGATGCTGACCGGTCGCGGCCCGCCGGAGGGGCTGGCGGTGATGTGCACGGCGCCGGGCACCAGCTCGGCGGCCAGGCGCGGCAGCACATCGTGGACGGCGGTCATCCGGCGGCGCTCGGCGGGCAGGCCCATCAGGGTCGGCTGCTGCTCGGTCTCGGTGCCACCGCACACCACGGCCAGGTGCGGCCACCCCTGCCAGTCGATGAGGCGGTCGCGCAGCTCGGCCTCGAGCTCGGCGAGCCAGCCCTCGTCCTCCGGCGGGTCGAAGGTCGCCAGCATCGCGTCCTGCCACACGAGCAGCCCCCGCTCGGCGGCGAGCTCGCGCAGCACCTCGTCGGCATAGGTGCCGGTGCCCGGCACTCGCACCAGGTTGAGACCGGCCGCGACGAGGGCGTCCAGGTCGCGGGCCACCGCCTGCGGGTCCGCGGTCCAGCCGCGCGGGTCGGTGTGCGCCCAGACCACCCCGCGGACGAAGACGTCGACGCCACCGACCACCAGGCCGAAGCGCCCCTCGTCCCGGCGAGCGGTGATGCGGGAGAAGCCGATCCGCCGCCGCAGCGGCTCGACCCCGGGGCTGTGGACGAGCAGCTCGTGCAGGATCGGCTCGCCGTGGGTGTGCGGCCACCAGGTCGCCGGCGCCGGGGGCGTGAGGTGGACCGCGGCGATCCAGTCCCCGTCGGCGGTCTGCTCGGCCACCGTGCGCTCGGCCTCGCCCGCCGCCTGCACCGTCACCTCGCGGGGTCCGTCGCAGCGGACCGCGACGTCGACCGTCCCCCGGCCCGAGTCCTCGAGCCGGGTCCGGCACGAGGCGATCTCGACCGCGGGGCGGGCCTCGACCCGGACGGTCCCGAGCACGCCCACGGGGGGCAGCGCGCCCGCCCAGGTGGGGATCCGGCCCAGGACCGGGGTGCGGCGCCAGCGGATGGTGGCGTCCGGGACCAGGGCGCTGCGCCAGCGGGCTCGTGGCGTGCGCGGCGTCGCCGTCTCGTCCCACGAGGCGAGGCGTATGCCGACGGCGTGCGGGCCTGCGGCCAGCGGGCCGAGGTCGACCACGTGGCGACGGAAGGCGTTGTCGCTGCGCAGGACCCGAGCCCCGTCGAGGTAGACGTCCGCGTGCGTGGCCAGGCGGTCCAGCACGAGCCGGGCGGTGTCCAGGGGGGCGGCGAGGTCGACCGCGCCACGCCACCACCACACGCGGTGGTCGGCGTCGGCAAGGACCTGCTCGCCGTACCGCTCGACGACGGCGGGCGAGGCGGCGAGGGACCCGGGCACCGTCGCCGGCACCCACCCGGTCGCGGGCAGGTCAGCCGGGTCGAGCACCTCCCCGGCACCGAATCCTTGCAGCTCCCAACGGATCTCGACCACCATGCTCCCTCAGGCCAGGGCGGCCGCGACGCGGTCGACGGCCGCGCCCCAGCAGCCGGTGGCGCGGGCCAGGGTCGGCTCGACGTCGCGGGAGCGGCCACCGGTGATCCGGGCCAGGGCGAACTGGAGGTTCTTCATCTCCTGGGACACCACGTCGAAGTCGGCCGCCGCGCAGGACAGCTCGGCCTCGGCCGCCCCCGGACCGGCGGCCAGCCAGCGGGTCGCGTCGGCCGCGGCCTGCGCCGTCAGGCCCAGCTGCCGGGTCGCCGTGAACGAGTAGCGGTGGAAGAAGCCCATCCCCCGCTCGGGCAGCGACGGCACGAGCTCCCGCACGGCAGCGGCGAGCTCGGCCACCGGGTTGCCGTCGGGCCGTCGCGCGAGGTGGTCCGCCGCGAGCCGCAGCGCCGCCTGCCGCACCACCGCCTCGTCGCGCAGCCCGCCCACGAGACGCACCCGCTCGAGATAGGGCTGCGGGGCGCAGCACTCGACCCCCTCGCGGGCGAGCGCGCCGTCGTAGTCGTCGCCCGCCAGCTCGTAGAGCCCCGAGTTGTGAAAGTAGGTCATCCGGCGGGCGCCCGGGTCGACGGCCACCGGCACGATCGTGGTCTTGACGTGGTCGAGCCGGTAGGACACCCCCTCGGTGTCCGGGAGGTACCACGCGTCGGACTCGACGGTCAGCAGCTCGCCGGCCGCCAGGTGGTCGACGACGTGCTGCTCCACCGTGCGCCACAGCGCGATCTCGCCCACCTCCAGGCCGTAGAGCTCGCGCAGGTCGTCGGTCTGGGGCTTGAGGAAGGCCCAGGCGCCCGGGACCGTGCCCGCGCTGAGAGCGCACACGCCCAGCGGCTCGGGCGGCAGCCCCAGCGCCGCCGTGATCTCGATCCAGATGTCCAGGTAGCAGTTCGTCTGGGTCCAGACCCGGTCGTCTCGGTGCAGGCGGTGCGGGACGAACGACTCCTGGGTCAGCCCCCCGAGGTCCAGGTGCATGATCAGGCCGCGGGGTCCAGGCCCAGCCGTCGCCGGACGGCAGCAGGCCAGGAGGAGACGTCCATGCCGTGGGTGGCGAACAGCGCCACGGTGACCCGCTCCAGGCCGAAGCCGATGCAGGAGGAGTGGGCGAGCTCGCCGTCGGCGGTGGTGATGTCGAAGTCCAGGCCGAAGTGGTCGTTGTGGTAGTTGGAGGAGCCCAGGGCGGTGCCGGGATACTCCTCGCCGTACACCTTGACCTCGAACTCCACCTTGAGCCCGGCGTCGCGCTGACCGGCGGCGAAGATCTTGGCGGCGCGGCCGAAGAAGGGGTCGTTGGCCGGCACCTCCTCGACGTGCAGACCGATCGAGGTCAACAGCTCCGGGCCTACCCGGCGACCGATCTCGCGGTGCGCCTGGGCCTGGTCGGGCGTGCCGATGCAGACCTTCTCGCGCATCCGGAAGGACACCAGCCGCATCGGGTCGTCGGACGGCTCGTGCCGGAAGCAGCGGTTGCCGGTCTCGTAGGTGTAGGCCCGGTCGATCGTGGTGCCCGCGTGCAACGGGTAGGTCTGGTGGCACGGCGCGGACAGCAGGTTCAGCCGGGCCGGCTCCAGGTGAGCGGTCCAGTCCTCGCGGGCCTTCTTGGCGGCGATCATCTCCTTGTGCGCCTTGGCGTCGCCGGTGAAGACGTCGACCGAGCCGATGAGCTGCGGGAAGGAGTCGAGGTAACCCGTGCGCTCGAAGACCGGCTGGGTGAGCAGCGGCGGGAAGGACATGACCTGCACGCCCTCGACGGGCTCCATCTCGTGCACGAGGCGCTCGACACCGGCGAGCACCGCCTCGAACTCCCCGGTGAAGGCCGACAGGCCCCGCAACGGCAGCTCGACCAGGTGGCCGGCGTCGATCAGGTCCTGACGAAGTGCGAGCTCGCGGTCGTGACGGGACATGCGATGGGTCCTTCCGGTATGGCGACGGGGGCGTCCGGGTCGGGGGCGGCGACGATCGCCATACCCCGCGATCAACCCTTGTAGATCAGCTCGAGCTGGGCGGTGTTGCCGAGGATGCGGTCGTTGTTGACCATCAGCTGGGCACCGTACGCGTCCCGCAGCTGGCGGTCGAGGCTGAGCGCACCGGACCGACGATAGCCCGCGATGCCCACGACGAGCAGCGCCTTGGCCACCACGTCCACCACCGTCTCGGCCGCGTAGACCTTGAGGGTGTTGAAGGCGATCGCCCGGCCGAGCAGCGTGGCCTCCTGCGAGGTGGGGTCCACCTCCAGGTAGGAGCGCGTCGCCGAGTGGACCCGGGCCCGGAAGGTCTCCAGGACCACCTCGAGCTCGGCCATGCGCAGCCCGGTGACCGGCTGCAGGGCGCCCGAGCGGCGGGCCGCCTGCCGGACGACCCCGCGGGCGACCGCCGTGGCGCCCTCGGCCAGACCCAGCCAGCAGGAGGACCACAACGAGTGGGCGACGGGAAGCATGGTGCGGGCGGACAGCTCGGCGTAGTCGTCCGGGAAGATGTGGTCGGCGCGGGAGCGCGCCGTCAGCACGAAGCCGGGGCTGCAGGTGCCGCGGAAGCCCATGGTGTCCCACTCGCCGAGCGGCTCCAGGCTCAGGTCCGAGCGCTCGCAGACCACGAGCACCTGGTCGCTCTCGGGCGCGTCGTCGGACCGGCGGGCGGTGACGAAGATCAGGTCGGCCTCGGCGCCGTAGGAGATGACCGGCGCCTTCTTGACCAGCTCGAAGGTGCCGTCCTCGGCCTGGTCGACGTGGCACAGGCTGCGACGCACGTCGCCGCCGATGCCCATCTCGGTCGTGGCGGACCCCACCAGGAGCTGGTCCTGCGCGATGCGACGCATCAGGTCCTGGAAGTACGCCGTCCGGCCGTGGTGCACGAGGCAGGCCACCTGGCACTGGTGCATGGCGTAGATCATCGCGGTGGAGGCGCAGCCCTTGGCGAGCTCCTCGCAGGCCAGGCCGATCTGCACGACGTCCGCGCCGGCGCCGCCGAGCTCGGTGGGGAGCCACGCGGAGAGCAGCCCGGCCTCGGCGATCGCCTGCATCGCCTCCCGGGGGTAGCGGCCGTCACGGTCGACCTCGGCGGCGTGCGGGGCGGCCACCTCGGTGGCGATCCGCCGCGCCTCGGCGACGACGTCGTCGCGCTGGAGGGTGGCCATCAGGCGTCCACGAGCGGGGTGAGCGCCGACTCGAGGGTGGCCACGGAGGCGAAGGTGGACTTCACCAGGAGGCTGTCGGGGATCTCGATGTCAAGCGTCTCCTCGAGCTCGAGGACCACGTTGACGGTGGCGTGCGAGGTGAGCCCCGCGGCATAGAGATCGGCGTCGGCGGGTATGCCGTGCGCGTCGACGCGCAGGCGGCCGGCCTCGGCGAGCGCCGAGCGGATGGCGGTGCTGATGGTGTCTGCAGACATGGATGGACCCTTGCTCATCGATACCTCGTGCGGGCCGGGCCCAGCCGTTGTCTCCCCCACCGGCGGCCCGTGCCGCGACTCTAGCCGCGCGGGCAGGTGGCTCGTGGGGGAATTCGGGGCACTACCCCGTACCTGGTCACCGCTTCGTACCACCCAGTTACACAGGGTCATCCTCAGTCACGGATATGGTCAGGCCTTGGCCGCGCTCGCAGCCGCCGCGATGTCGTCCAGCATGACGGCCTGCACCAGGTCCGCCGCCCAGCGCAGCACCGCCACGTCCCGCAGCACCCTGCCGCCCACCCGGGCGGTCATCGGCGCCGGGACGAGCAGCTGGTGCTGCTGGCCCTTGACCACGGTGCCCGGGTAGAGCCGCTCGAGCCGCAACAGCTGGCTCTCGCGCAGCTCCACCGGCCCGAAGCGCACGAACTTGCCCTGGACCCCGATGTCGTTGACCTTGGCCCGGCGGGCGACGGTGCGCAGGCGGGCGACCTCGATGAGGTTCTCCACGGGGGGCGGCGGGGTGCCGTAGCGGTCGGTCAGCTCGGCGACGATGTCCGAGAGCGCCGCCTCGTCCTCGACCACGGCGAGCTTCTTGTAGGCCTCCAGGCGCAGGCGCTCCCCCGGCACGTACTCGTGCGGCAGGTGGGCGTCGACGGGCAGCTCGATCTTGATCTCCAGCGGCTGCGTGGCCGAGTCGTCGCCGCGGAAGTCGGCGACGGCCTCGCCGACCATCCGGACGTAGAGGTCGAAGCCGACCCCGGCGATGTGGCCGGACTGCTCGCCGCCCAGCAGGTTGCCCGCGCCCCGGATCTCCAGGTCCTTCATGGCCACCTGCATGCCGGCGCCGAGGTCGGTGTGGCTGGCGATGGTCTGCAGCCGGTCGTGCGCGGTCTCGGTGAGCGGCTTCTCGGGCGGGTAGAGGAAGTAGGCGTAGGCCCGCTCGCGCCCGCGACCCACCCGGCCGCGCAGCTGGTGCAGCTGGGACAGGCCGAGCACGTCCGCCCGCTCCACGATGAGGGTGTTGGCGCTGGAGATGTCCAGCCCGGTCTCGACGATCGTGGTGCACACGAGGACGTCGAACTTCTTCTCCCAGAAGTCCAGCACCACCTGCTCCAGGCGGTGCTCGCCCATCTGCCCGTGAGCGGTCTCGACGCGCGCCTCGGGCACGAGCTCGCGCAGCCGCGACGCCGCACGCTCGATCGTCGACACCTTGTTGTGGACCAGGAAGACCTGCCCCTCGCGCAGCAGCTCGCGGCGCACGGCGGCGACGACCTGCTTCTCGTCGTACGCCCCGACGTAGGTCAGGACCGGGTGGCGCTCCTCGGGCGGGGTCGCCAGCGTGGACATCTCCCGGATCCCGGTGATCGCCATCTCCAGGGTGCGCGGGATCGGGGTGGCGCTCATCGCCAGCACGTCCACGGCCGTGCGCAGCGCCTTGAGCTGCTCCTTGTGCTCGACGCCGAAGCGCTGCTCCTCGTCGATGATGACCAGGCCCAGGTCCTTGAACTCGATCTCCTTGGACAGCAGCCGGTGGGTGCCGATGACCAGGTCGACCGAGCCGTCCTTGAGGCCGGCGACGACCTCGCGCGCCTCCCGGTCGGACTGGAAGCGGGACAGGCTGCGGACCGTCACCGGGAACTGGGCGTAGCGCTCGGAGAAGGTGTTGTAGTGCTGCTGCACGAGCAGCGTCGTCGGCACCAGGACGGCGACCTGCTTGCCCTCCTGGATCGCCTTGAACGCGGCCCGGACCGCTATCTCGGTCTTGCCGTAGCCCACGTCGCCGCAGATCAGCCGGTCCATGGGGACGGCCTTCTCCATGTCGGCCTTGACCTCGTCGATGGAGCTGAGCTGGTCGGGGGTCTCGACGTAGGCGAAGGCGTCCTCGAGCTCGCGCTGCCAGGGGGTGTCCGGCCCGAAGGCGTGGCCGGGCGTCGCCATCCGGGCGCTGTAGAGCCGGATCAGCTCGCCGGCGATCTGCTTGACGAACTTCTTGGCGCGGGACTTGGTCCGCTGCCAGTCCGAGCCGCCCATCTTGGACAGCGTCGGCTGCTCGCCGCCGACGTAGCGGGTGACCTGGTCCAGCTGGTCGGTCGGCACGAAGAGCTGGTCGCCGGGCTGGCCGCGACGGGAGGAGGCGTACTCCAGGACGAGGTACTCGCGGGTCGCGCCACCGACCGTGCGCTGCATCATCTCCACGAAGCGCCCCACGCCGTGCTGCTCGTGCACCACGAAGTCGCCCGGCTGCAGCTGCAGCGGGTCCACCTGGTTGCGGCGTCGTGAGGGCAGCTTGCGCATGTCCTTGGTCGAGGCCGCCCGCCCGCCGGAGCCGGTCAGGTCGGCCTCGGTGAGGACCACGAGGTCCACCCCGTCGCAGACGAACCCGCGCCCCAGGGTGCCGGTGGCCAGGCTGGCGACCCCCGGCTCCAGCGCCCCGTCCTCGCCGAGCAGACGGGCCGCGAGACCGCTCTGGCCGAGCAGCTCGACGAGCCGCTTGGCCAGGCCCGCGCCGTCGGTGGTGACCAGCACCCGGCGTCCGGCCTGCAGCCAGCCGCGCAGGTCCGCGGTCACGGCCTCCTGGTCGCCGCGATAGGCGGGGGTGTCCGCGGTGGGCAGGGTGAAGGAGAGCACGTCGTCGGTCTCGTCCATGAGCTCGGCAAGCTCGGCGTCGGCCGCGAAGGGGGTGAGGGACCACCAGGGTCGTCCGGTCGAGAGCGCGTGGTCGCGCACGTCGGCGAGGGACTGGTAGGACGCGGTGCCCAGGGTCCCCTGCAGGTCGACGGGCACGGCGTTGCCGGCGGCGGCGTTGGCCCAGCTGGCCTGCAGGAACTCCTCGCTGGTCGCGACCAGGTCGCGGGCCCGGGTGCGGACCCGCTCAGGATCGCAGAGCACCACGTGGGTGCCCTGGGGCAGCACGTCGAGCAGCGACTCCATCCCGTCGACCAGCGCCGGGCCGAGGGACTCCATGCCCTCGACGGCGATGCCCTCGGCGATCTTGGCGAGCATGTCGGCCACGCCCGGCAGCCGGTCGGCCAGCGCGCGGGCCCGCTCGCGGACGGTGTCGGTCAGCAGGATCTCGCGGCAGGGCGGCGCCCACAGCCCGTGCCGGGCCACCTCCAGCGAGCGCTGGTCGGAGACCCGGAACCAGCGGATCTCTTCCACGGTGTCGCCCCACAGCTCCACGCGCAGCGGGTGCTCCTCGGTGGGCGGGAAGACGTCGAGGATGCCCCCGCGCACCGCGAACTCGCCGCGCCGCTCGACCAGGTCGGTGCGGGTGTAGGCCGCCCCCACGAGCTCCTCGACGAGTCGCTCCAGGGGGCGCTCGTCGCCCGCCTGCAGGGCCACCGGCTCGAGGTCGCCCAGGCCCGTGGCGATCGGCTGGATCAGCGCCCGGACCGACACCACCAGCACCTGGATCGGGCCGTGTGCCGGGTCCTGGTCGCTCGGGTGGGCGAGCCGGCGCAGCACCGCGAGGCGACGGCCCACGGTGTCCGAGCGCGGGCTGAGTCGCTCGTGCGGGAGCGTCTCCCAGCTGGGCATCTCGGCCACGGCGTCGTGCGGCAGGAAGCACCGCAGGGCCGCGGCCAGGTCGTCGGCCTCGCGCCCGGTGGCGGTCACCGCGAGCAGCGGGGTGCCCCCCTCGCCCTGCCGGGCCAGGAGAGCGAGCAGCGGGGCGCGGGACCCGGTGGCCCCGGCGACGTCGACGAGCTGCTCCCGGCCGACCGACTCGAGCACCCGACGGACGGTGGCGTCACGTCCGAGGACGTCGAGGAGGGCAGGCAGCGCCATGGGGAGGTACTCGCTTCCGCAGGTGGTGAGGGCCGCGGACCAGCCTACGCCGCGGGACCGTCCCCCCGGCCGACACCGTCCCCCCGGCCGACATCGTCCCCCCGGCCGGTCCGGGCCCGCTGTCCGGGACCGCTCGGGCTGCTGCCGACCTGCGGCAGCGCGTGGTCAGCGGGCGTTCCAGCGGTCCTGGGCGAAGGTCACGCCGCGGGTCACCAGGTCGTCGACGATGTCGGCGGTGTCCTCCAGCATCACGTCGACGTCCGGCCGCTCCTTGCCGGAGAAGTCCCGGAGGACGAAGTCCGCCGGGTCCTGACGACCGGGGGGCCGCCCGATCCCGAGACGGACCCGCAGGTAGTCCTTGGTGCCGACGGCCCTGCTGATCGAGCGCAGGCCGTTGTGCCCGCCCTCGCCGCCGCCGCGCTTGACCCGGGTCACCGCGAAGTCGATGTCGAGCTCGTCGTGCAGCACCACCAGCCGGTCGGGGGTGATCTTGTAGAACGACATCAGGGCCTTGACCGGGCCGCCCGACTCGTTCATGTAGGACGCGGGCACCGCCACGACGACCCTGGGCCCGGGAGCGCCGCCGGGGAGGGCGCCGAGGCGCAGCTCGGCGGCGTCGGCGCGGGCCTTGTGGCGGCGCAGGGTCGTGCCGGCGCGGGCGGCGAGCACCGCCACCGCCATGGCGCCGACGTTGTGGCGGTTCCCGGCATACTCCCGGCCGGGGTTGCCGAGACCGACGACGAGCCAGGTGTCGGAGGAGGTCATGCCGTCAGTGTCCCATCGCTCTGGTGGCCGGACGCCGGACACGGCGCCCGGGCCGGAGCCCGGACGCCGCGTCCGTCAGGTCTGCGCAGCGGTGCTGCGGTCGAGCCGAGCCGAGGCTCAGGACTCGTCGCCGCCCTCGGTCTGCTGCTTCTCGGCGGGGGCGTCGCCCTCGGCCTGCTCCTTGGTGGCGCCGGTCTCCTCGGACTCCTCCGCCGACTCCTCCTTCTCGATGCCGGCCTCGGCCTCGGCCTCGGCGAGCTCGGCCTCCAGGGCCTCCTCGGAGATCATCGCGGTGATGTTGACGACCAGGAGCTCCTCGTCGGCGACCAGGGCGGAGCCGGCGGGCAGCTGCAGGTCCTTGGCGAGGATCTGGGTGCCGGCCTCCAGGCCCTCGATCGAGACCTCGATGCCCTCGGGCAGGCGGGTGGCCTCGGCCTCGAGCTGGATGGTGCCGTTCTCGACGGTGACGACGGTCTCGGCAGCGGCCTCGCCGACGGTGGTGACGGGGACGTCGACGGTGACCTTCTCGCCGCGCTTGACGATGACCAGGTCGATGTGGTCGATGACCGGCTTGATCGGGTCGCGCTGCACGTCCTTGGCCAGGGCGAGCCGCTCCTGGCCGTCGATGACGATGGCGAGCAGGGCATTGGTGTTCTTCAGGGCCTGCCAGGTGTCGTGGGCCGGGAGCGCCACGTGCACGGGGTCGGTGCCGTGTCCGTAGAGCACGGCGGGGACCTTGCCCTCACGACGGGTGCGGCGGGCGGCGCCCTTGCCGAACTCGGTGCGGGTCTCGGCGGAGAGCTTGATGGCGTCGGTCATGACGACTCCTCGGGGGGTGGTGGGGATGAGGTGGGCCTCGACGCGGGACAGGGCGCGGGGCGGACACGTCAGCGGGAGGTGCTCCCACCACCGCGTCGATCACGGAGCTCCTCGATCGGCCGACCGGTCCGTCCCCGAAGGGCGACCAGGCGTCGGCTCCCGTGCAGCGTCCCTCGCCGAGGCAACCTCGTCAGCATAACCGAGCCGGGGGTATGCCGAAAAGCCCGTGGGCCCCTGCGGGGGACGCACGGTCCCGGTCGGCCCGTCACCAGGTGGTGGAGGCGCGTCCCATGCCGCGGTAGCTCCAGCCCGCCGCCTCCCAGGTGCGCGGCTCGAGGGCGTTGCGGCCGTCGATGATCGCCCGGTCCTTGACCACCGATCCGAGCTGGTCGGGAGTCAGGCAGGTGAACTGGCGCCACTCGGTCAGCAGCATCACCAGCTCGGCGTCCACGCACGCCGCCCGCGCGTCCGGCGCCGTCTGGATGTGCGGGTAACGGGCGTGCAGACCTGGCAGGGCGATCGGGTCGGTGACCACCACGTCCGCGCCCTGACCGACCAGCCGCGTCGCGACGTACAGCGCCGGGCTGTCCCGCAGGTCGTCGCTGTCGGGCTTGAAGGCCGCCCCCAGGATCGCGATCCGCCGACCCTCGACCCCGCCACCGAAGTGCCGCTCGGCCAGCGCCACCGCGTGCTGCCGGCGCCGCTGGTTGATCCCGTCGACCTCCCGCAGGAAGGTCAACGCCTGGTCGACGCCCAGCTCACCCGCCCGCGCCATGAAGGCCCGGATGTCCTTCGGCAGACAACCACCCCCGAACCCCACCCCGGCCCGCAGGAACTTCGGGCCGATCCGCTCGTCGTGCCCCAGCGCCTCCGCCAGCCGGGTCACGTCGGCCCCCGTGGCCTCGCACAGCTCGGCGATCGCGTTGATGAACGAGATCTTCGTCGCCAGGAAGGAGTTCGCGGCGACCTTGACCAGCTCGGCCGTCTGGTAGTTCGTCACCAGCCGTGGCATGCCGTGGCTGAGCACCCCGGCATACACCTCGTCCAGCAGGTCCCGCGCCCGCTCCCCCGCGACCCGGTCCTCCGGCAGCCCGTACACCACCCGGTCCGGCGTCAAGGTGTCCTGCAGCGCGAAGCCCTCCCGCAGGAACTCCGGGTTCCACACCACCGTCGCGTCCACGCCCTCGTCGGCGCACCACTGCTGCAGCCGCGCCGCCGTCCCCACCGGCACCGTGGACTTGCCCACCACCAGGGCACCCGGCACCGGATGCTTCTTGAGCACCGCGATCAGGTCCCGGACCGCCGCGTCCAGGTAGGACAGGTCGGCAGCCAGCCCTGACTCCCGCTGCGGGGTGCCCACCCCGACGAAGTGCACGCAGGCCCCCGCCACCGCGGCCGGGTCGGTCGTGAACGACAGCCGCCCCGACTCCACGTTGCGCGTCAGCAGCTCGGCGAAACCAGGCTCGTAGAACGGCGCCTCCCCCCGCGCCAACCGCTCCGCGCGCGACGGGTCGACGTCGACGCCGACCACCTCGTGCCCCAGCTCAGCCATGCACGCCGCGTGCACCGCACCCAGATATCCACAACCGATCACCGAAATCTTCACCCGGGCATGGTGACCCGCAGCCACCCCGATGCACGTGTCGACACGGCGACGGCGATGCCAACGGGGGGTGAACGATCGCGCCGGAGGGTGATCCCGGGGCGAGGGGTGGATCTGCGCAGGTCCGGGCCCCGGGCCGGGACGGGGCTCGTTACACTGGCTGCCCAGGGGGGATGCTCGCGCGCGACAGCAGCCCGGCGCGAGGCCACGCAGGTGAGGACGGATGGATGACCGTGGTGGGGGTGGGGATCGATTCCACCGACGTAGCCGAGGTCCGGCGCGCCCTGCGCCGGCACGGCGACCGCTACCTGCGCTTCGTCCTGACCGACCGCGAGCTGGCCGAGTGCCGCCACGAGCCGGACCTGGCCACCGCCACGGCGCGGCGCTGGGCGGCCAAGGAGGCCGTCACCAAGGTGCTCGCGCCGACCGACGACGACCCCTGGCCCTGGACCCACGTCGAGGTGCTGGGCCTGGGGACCGGCACCACCGCCGTCCACCTGCACGGCCGTCCCCGTGCCCTCGCCGACTCCCGAGGCGTCCGGCACCTGCAGGTCGAGCAGATCCGCACCACCCGCGCCGACAGCGTGACCTACGCCGCAGTAGGGTCCGGGCTCACCACGCCCGGCCCCGTGACCTCCCCCGACACGAGAGGATGAGCATCATGAGCACCACCACCATCGAGGACGTGCGCGCCGTCGTGGCCGCGCACGCCGGTCTCGAGCGGGACGCGGCCACCCTGCGCCCTGGCGAGGACCTCTTCGACGCCGGCATGACCTCCCACCGCAGCGTCAACCTCATGATGGCCCTGGAGGAGGAGCTCGACATCGAGTTCCCCGACGCGATGCTGACCCGCGAGACCTTCTCCTCGCTGCAGTCCATCGCGGACGCCGTCGAGCAGCTTCGCTGACATGACCGCCCTGCAGGACGCGCAGCAGGACTTCCTCGACGAGATTCTCGCCGCAGGCCACTACCTCCCGCTCGGGCGCACCGGCGTCTGGGGTCGATCCGACGAGCTCGAGCACGTGGTGCTGGGCTTCGTGCGGCTCCTGGACGAGTTCTACGCCACCCGACCGCAGCAGGCGGTGCACTTCGGCCCGCTGGTCCCGCAGCCCCTCCTGGAGAGCACGGGGTACGTCGACACCCAGCCCCACCTCGTCGGCAGCATCGACGCCTTCCACGGCGACGACCACGCGCACCGGCAGCTGGTCACCGACCGCGAGGAGGGCCGCGACTGGCGCCGGCACCTGCAGCCGGCGGGCCTGACGATGGTGTCGTCGGCCTGCCACCCGCTCTACGGCGCGCTGTCCGGCCGGCAGGTCAACGGCAACTACCTCGTCCTCGGGTGGGTCTTCCGCCACGAACCGTCCGGCGACCCCTACCGGGTGGCGTACTTCCGGCAGAAGGAGTCGGTGCACGTCGGCAGCCACGAGGAGTGCGTCGACCACCGCGACCACTGGGTCCACCGCGCCGAGGACATGCTGCAGGGGCTGGGGCTGCCCGTGCACCTCGAGCTGGCCAACGACCCCTTCTTCGGTCGGGCCGGCCGGCTGATGGCGCGCGGCCAGCGCGCGGCCGCGCTCAAGAAGGAGCTGCTGATCGACGCCTACGGTGCCGACCTGCCTCCGGTCGCCCTCGCCTCCGGCAACCTGCACGGCGACCACTTCACGCACGCCTTCGAGATCCGCCAGGCCGACGGCTCCGCCGCCGAGACGGCGTGCATGGGCTTCGGGCTGGAGCGGGTGGCCTTGTCGTTGTTCAAGGTCCACGGCATGCGCACGTCCGACTGGCCCGCCGAGGTCCGCTCCCAGCTCGGTCTGTGACGGTTCTCCCCGGCGGTCGGTGACCCCGGTCGCCCGCCGTCGGGACGAGACCCACGTGCCCGGCCACCTCGAGGGTGGCCGGGCACTCGCACGCGGGAGACCGGACCGTCGGTGCGTCAGTCCTCGGCGTGGGTCAGTCCTCGGCGTGGGTCAGGTCGAACAGGCTGGTGACCGAGCCGTCCTCGAAGACCTCACGGATCGCGTCGCCGATCAGGGGAGCGATGGACAGCTGGGTCAGCTTGGGGAACTGCTTCTCCGGGGGGATCGGCAGGGTGTTGGTCACGATCACCTCGGACGCGCGGGACCCGGAGAGCTTCTCCACGGCCTTGCCCGACAGGATCGCGTGGGTGGAGACGATGACCACGTCCTTGGCCCCGGCGGCCATGATGGCGTCCGCGGCCTGGCAGATCGTCCCGCCGGAGTCGATCATGTCGTCGACCAGCACGCAGGTGCGGCCCTGGACCTCGCCGACCACACGGTTGGCGACCGACTCGTTGGCCCGGTGCACGTCCCGGGTCTTGTGGATGAAGGCCAGCGGCGTACCCCCCAGACGGTTGGACCACTTCTCGGCGACCTTGACCCGACCGGCGTCCGGGGACACGACGACCAGGTCCTGCCCGGCATACCGGTCGTGGACGTACTCCGACAGGATCGGGATGGCCTGCAGGTGGTCGACCGGGCCGTCGAAGAAGCCGGAGATCTGCTCGGTGTGCAGGTCGACGGTGATCAGCCGGTCGGCGCCGGCGGTCTTGAACAGGTCCGCCATGAGCCGGGCCGAGATCGGCTCGCGTCCCAGGTGCTTCTTGTCCTGGCGGGCGTAGCCGTAGAACGGGATGACGGTGGTGATCCGCTTGGCGCTGGCCCGCTTCAACGCGTCGATCATGATGAGGTTCTCCATGATCCACTCGTTGATCGGGGCCGTGTGGCTCTGGATCACGAAGGCGTCGGACCCGCGGACGGACTCCATGAAGCGCACGTAGATCTCGGAGTTGGCGAAGGTCCGGAAGTCCGTGGGGACCACCTGGGTCTCCAGCTGCTGGGCCACCTCCTGCGCGAGCGCCGGATGGGCGCGCCCGCTGAAGAGCATGAGGTTCTTCTCGTTGGTGCGCTTCACACCGGTCATCGCGTGGTGCCCTCCTGGCTCGACGCCTGGTCGTGCTCGTCCGAGGCGGCTGCGGCCTCGGCTGCCTTGGTCCCCGGGCGGCGCCTGACCGTCCATCCGGGGCTGTTGTGCTGCCGCCCGCGGGCGACCGCAAGCTCGCCGGCCCCGACGGGGTCGGTGATCGCGGACCCGGCCGCGACGAAGGCGCCGTCACCGATCTCCGCCGGTGCCACGAGCACCGAGTTGGAGCCGATGAAGACCTGCCGGCCGAGCCGCGACCGGTGCTTGTGGTCCCCGTCGTAGTTGGCGAAGATCGTGCCGGCCCCGACGTTGGTGCCCGCACCGATCTCCGCGTCCCCGCAGTAGGTCAGGTGGGGCACCTTGGCCCCGTCCCCGATCTGGGCGTTCTTGGTCTCGACGAAGCCGCCGATCTTGCCCGCGACGCCCAGTGCGGTGCCCGGGCGCAGGTAGGAGAAGGGACCGACCGTGGCACTGGCCCCGATCTCGGCCAGCAGGGTCTGGCTGCGGACCACGCTGGCGCCGTCCCCGACCCGGGTGTCCTGCAGCGTGCTGTCGGGACCGATCTCGGCGCCCTCGCCGATCGACGTCGCGCCGAGCAGCTGCACCCCGGGGCGCACGACGGTGTCGCGGCCGATGGTGACGTCGGCGTCGATCCAGGTGGTGGCCGGGTCGACGACGGTGACCCCCGCGCGCATCCAGCGCTCGACGATCCGGCGGTTGAGCTCCCTGCCCAAGGTCGCCAGCTGCACCCGGTCGTTGACGCCCTCGGTCTGCCACAGGTCGTCGACCACGTGTGCGGAGACCGTCAGCCCCTGCCGCCGGGCGATGGCGAGGACGTCGGTGAGGTACTTCTCGCCCTGCGCGTTGTCGGTACCGACCTGGTCCAGCGCCTCGCGCAGCACCCGCCCGTCGAACGCGTAGAGCCCCGAGTTGATCTCGGTGATCGCCCGCTGCTCCTCGGTCGCGTCCTTCTGCTCCACGATCGCGGCGACCGACCCGTCCGCGTCCCGCACGACGCGGCCGTAGCCGGTCGGGTCGTCCAGGTGGGCGGTGACCACCGTGACGGCGCTGCCGGAGGTCGAGTGCTGCGCGAGCAGGGCCGTCAGCGTGGCCGGCTCCAGGAGCGGCACGTCGCCATACGTCACCACGACCGTCCCGGTCAGGCCGGACGGCAGCTGCTCCAGCCCGCACTCGACGGCCCGGCCGGTGCCCTTGACCTCGTCCTGGTCGGCGATCAGGGCGTCGGGGGCGACCTCGGTGACGTGGGCGGCGACCCGGTCACGCTCGTGGCGGACGACGACGACCAGGTGCTCCGGGTCGACGCCACGGGCGGCGGCGATGGCGTGGCCGACGAGGCTGCGCCCGCCGATCGCGTGCAGCACCTTGGGGGTGGCGGACTTCATGCGGGTGCCCTCACCCGCGGCGAGGACGATGACGGCGGCGGGACGGACTGCGGTCACGAGAGGCTCCAGCCTGGCGGGGACGGATGCGGCGCGCGCGGGCGCGACCGAGGTGAACTCTACCGGTCCGGCAGGTGTCCCCCGGCCGAAGGGCCGACGGGCCGCCGCACCCCGCCCCGCGCGGGTCAGCCGCGCGGCAGGTGCGTCGGGGTCACGAAGCCCAGGACGTCGGCCAGCGTCACCACCCCGAGAACCTCTCCCCCGCGGTGCACCAGGGCCAGGTGGGTGCTCGTGCGCCGCATGCGCGCGAGCGTGTCGCGGATCGACAGCTCGGCCGGCAGCCGCAGCACCGGTCGGGTGACGTCGGCCACGGGCTCCCGGTCCGCCAGCGACAACGTGTCGCGGACGTGGACGAGGCCGGTGAGCTCGCCCGCGCGATCTCGCACGAGGACCCGCAGGTGGCCGCTGTCCAGCGAGGCGGCCCGGACCTCGGCTGCGGTGGCTCCCACCCCGACGGCGACCGGAGGCGCCCGGTGGACCAGCCCGTCGATGGCGGCGTCGCCGATCTCCAGCGCGGCGGTCAGGCGGGCCGCGTGCGGGGCGTCGAGGACCCCGGCGTCCACGGAGTGCTCGACCAGGTGCCGTAGCTCGGCCGGGCTCCGACCGCCGGCCGCTGGCGCGTCGGGGTCCGCGCCGGCGCGCCGCACCAGCGCGGTGGCCGTGTCGTTGAGGACCACGAGGAGCGGCCGCAGGACGACCATGAACGCCCGCATCGGCAGCGCCAGCAGCACCGCCGAGCGTTCGGGGTGTGCGATGGCCCAGGACTTCGGTGCCATCTCGCCGACGACCAGGTGCACGAAGGTGACGACCAGCAGGGCGAGGACGAAGGCCAGGACGTCGACCGCGGCCACCGGCAGGCCCAGCGTCCCCAGCAGGGGCACGAGCGCGTGGTGCACGGCGGGCTTGGTGACGGCGCCCAGGGCCAGCGTGCAGACCGTGATGCCCAGCTGGCAGCCTGCGAGCAGCACCGTGAGCTCCGCGCAGGACCGCAGGGCGGCCCGGGCGGCCCGGCTGTGCAGCGCCTGGTCCTCCAGGCGGTGCCGCCGAGCGGCCATCAGCGAGAACTCCACGGCGACGAAGAACGCCGACAGCGCGACGAGGGCGACGGTGATCAGGAGGACGGCGAGGGGGCTCATCGGACGGCACCGTTCGTGGGATCGGTCGGGAAGGTCTCGTCGGGGGGCAGGTCGACGACCTCCACGCGCACGCTCGCCGGCACGTGCCGCTCCACGGCCAGCACCTGCAGGTCGAGGGCTCGGCGCACCGGCTCGTCGTCGTGGACCAGGTCCGCGGGGTCCACGGCCAGGGCCGCCCGCACGGCGCCACCCACCTCCAGCAGGCCACCGTGGACGCTCATCGTCAGTCCGGCGAGGGTCTCGACGTGGTCCGCCCCGATCCGGGCGCCGACGATCCGCTCGACCTCGTCCAGCGGCACGTCGCCCGCCATCAGCCAGACCCGGTCCGGGTCGACAGGTATGACGTCCGGCCCACCGGCGTCGTGCTCGTCGGTGATCTCGCCGACGATCTCCTCGGCCAGGTCCTCCACCGTGACGATCCCCGCGAAGCCGCCGTACTCGTCGACGACGCAGGCCATCTCGGCCTGGGCCGCGCCGAGCCCGCGGACCGCCCGGGGTAGCCCCGTGAGGTGGGACAGGACGAGCGCAGGCCGGGCCAGGTCGTCGACGGGGGCATCGGGTCGGTCGAGGACGGCCAGCAGGTCCCGCAGGTCGAGGATGCCCACCACGTCGCCGTCCGCACCGACGAGCGGGTAGCGCGAGTGTCCCTGGGCGGCCATGCCCGCCCGGAGCTCGCCCACCGTCGTGCCCGACTCGACCACGTCCACCCGGGCCCGCGGCACCATGGCGTGCTCGAGGGTCCGGTCCGGGAAGTCCAGGATCCGGTCGAGCATCGCCGCCTGGTCCTCCGGCAGGTCACCGGCCTCCTTGGACGCGGCCACGATGTGCTCCAGGTCGCGCACGGTGGCCGAGTGCTCGACGTCGTGGACCGGCTCCATCCGCACCGCGCGCAGCAGGGCGTTCGAGGCGGCGTCGAAGACCCGGATCAGCGGGCCCAGCACGCGCAGGTAGGCCAGCGTGGACCCGGCCAGCCGTCGCGCCACGGGCTCCGGTCGGGCGATGGCGTAGTTCTTGGGGAAGAGCTCGCCGAACACCATCTGCACCACGGTCGAGACCAGCAGCGCCGTCGTGGCCCCCACGCCGAGGGCGACCGCGGGGCCCAGGCCCGTGCGCCGGAGCAGGGTCGCGAGGGACTCGCCGACCAGCGGCTCGGCGACGTACCCCACCAGCAGGCCGGTGACCGTGATCCCGAGCTGGGCGCCGGACAGCATGAACGAGGTGCGGCGGGTGACGTCGAGGGCAGCCGCGGCCCGCGGGTCACCGGCGTCCGCCTGCAGGGCCAGACGGGAGCGATCGGCACCCATGTAGGCGAACTCCTGGGCCACGAAGTACCCGGTGAGCGCGGTGATGAGGACGACGACCACCAGACCGAGCAGGAGAGTCAGGGCGGCGGTGATCATCGGGCGTCCCCCAGGGCGTCGCGCCGCAGGGGCGGGTCCGCGGCAAGGACCGGTGCCGGGACCGGCGCACGGGTGGGTCGGTGGGCGGGGTCCATGGGTCGGCGGATCCGTTCTCGGGCCGGCACACCGGCGGGGCCGCGGGGTGGGTGGTCGGTCGCGGGCCGCACCGTGCGGTCCACGGTGGGGCCGACAACCGCAGACCCGGTCATCGGACCGGCAGCCAGCGGTGGAGGGCGTCCACGAGCGGTCGCTCGACCAGGTCCGGGAGCCACGCCGGGACGCCGGTCAGCCACAGCACGGTGATGCTCACGGCGGTGACCAGCACCGCCGTGGCGACGCCGAGGCCCGCACGCACCCACCACGACCGGTCGGCGACCCACCGGGTCCATCGCGCCAGCAGCTCTCGCCCCCGGTGGTGCAGCCGGCGCGCCCACTCGAACTCCAGCGCCCAGATCCCCACCCCGCCCAGGACGATCAGCCAGCCGGGGCCCGCCAGCGGCACGAGGACCAGCCCGACGACGACCACCAGCAGACCGGTCGCCCCGACGCCTGCACGCCACAGGGCGCGGGACAACGGGCGCGGACGACCTCGCAGGCCGGGGGCAGGGGGCACGGGCTCTCCTCAGACGGTGTCGGCGTGCGGCCGACCAGGGGTCTGAGGTCTCCTTCACCCGGCGACTCGTCGTGCGTCGGGTGCTCGACCGGGGCGGGCCACGAGGCCGCCGTCATGACCGGTGCGAGGCTTGGGAAGTACTCCCCTCGTGCGCCCACGATACCCCGGCAGGACCGAGCCGGGGGCGATCGTCGGCGGAGCGGACGGCCGGGTCAGGGCTCCCCGGGTAGGAATCGAACCTACGTCGCTTGTCCTGATTCAAAGTCAGGCGGGCCCTGCCAGCAGACCAACCGGGGAACGTCGCGGGCGCGACCGGGCAAGCCTAGTCCAGCCGTCGGTGACCGAGGCATCTCACCCGACTCCCCATACCCGGGCCCCGTCGCGCGGCCGATTCGTCGGGTTCGGACCCCGGCCGCACCCGTGGTGGCTAGGGTGCGGGGCGAGGGGGCGCACGGGGATCGGGTCGCGACGCACGAGGGGGATGCCGGCGTGGACGAGGCGGGCAGTCGGAGCATGATGCGCACGGGGATCGCGACCGTGTGCCTGTCGGGGACGCTGGCAGACAAGCTGGAGGCCTGTGCGGCAGCGGGATTCGACGGGGTGGAGATCTTCGAGCAGGACCTGGTGGTGAGCCCGCTCGCCCCCGCCGAGGTGCGTCGTCGGTGCGCGGACCTGGGGCTGGCGATCGACCTCTACCAGCCCTTCCGCGACGTCGAGGGCACCGACGAGGAGGTGTTCGCACGGACGCTGCGACGGGCCCGGCACAAGCTGGAGCTGATGGCGCAGCTCGGCACGGACACCATGCTGGTCTGCAGCAATGTCGCCACCGCGACCGTCGACGACGACGACCTGCGGGTCGAGCAGCTCTGCCGTCTGGCCGATCTCGCGCACGAGCACGGGATGCGGCTGGCCTACGAGGCGCTCGCCTGGGGGCGGCACGTGTCGACCTACGACCACGCCTGGGAGCTCGTGCGCCGCGCCGACCACCCGGCCCTCGGCACCTGCCTGGACAGCTTCCACGTCCTCAGCCGGGGCAGCGATCCCGCCGGGATCGAGCAGATCCCGGGCGACAAGATCTTCTTCCTCCAGCTCGCGGACGCGCCCGCGCTCTGCCTCGACGTCCTGTCCTGGAGCCGGCACCACCGGGTCTTCCCCGGCCAGGGGGACTGGGACCTGCCAGGATTCACCGCCCAGGTGCTGCGCACGGGGTATGCCGGACCGCTGTCCCTCGAGATCTTCAACGACGTCTTCCGGCAGGCCGACGAGTCCCGGACCGCGGTCGACGCCCGGCGCTCCCTGACCTGGCTGGAGGACCGCACCGCCGCCCTGCTCGACGAGCGTCCCGGCCGGTGGGCGGGGGCCGCCACCCGCGCGCCCGAGCCCGGGGGCTGCCCGGCGGTGGAGCTCGGGCGGCTGCCGCGGGTCGAGGAGCCGCACGGGTTCAACTTCGTGGAGATCCCGGACGCGGCGGGCGGCCCCGTCGAGCAGCTGCTCACCGCGCTAGGATTCACCGCGCGTGGGCGCCACCGCACCAAGGACGTCGCCCTGTGGACGCTGGGCCGCGCCGCGGTGGTCGTCAACCACGAGGACCGGCGCGGCCGCCCGCCGCACGTCGCGGGTCTGGGCCTGGACGTGGAGCAGCCCGTCATCGCCGCGAGCCGCGCCCTGCGCCTCGGGTCCCATCTCCTCCCCCGCCGCACCGAGGCCGGGGAGGAGGTGCTGCGTGGTGTCGAGGCGCCCGACGGCACCGAGCTGTACTTCTGCGGGTCGGCGACGCCGACCGGGAGCGGCTGGTGGCGGGAGTTCGGCGACGGGGAGGTGCACCGCGACACCGTCGGGGCCACCGTCGTCGACCACGTCAACCTCGCCCAGCCCGCCGAGGCCCTCGACGAGAGCGTGCTCTTCCTGTCCAGCAGCCTGGCGCTCGACCCGTTGCCCTCGGTGGACGTGGCCAGCCCCACCGGCCTCGTGCGCAGCCAGGTGATGCGCTCCGCCGACGGGGTCGTGCGGATCGTGCTCAACCTCGCTCCCCCGCTGGGCAACCACGACGAGGTCACCGCCACCGAGCACGTGGCTCTGGCCGTCGACGACCTGGTGACCGTCGCCCGTGAGGCCCGCACCCGCGGCCTGGTCACCCTGCCCGTCCCGGCCAACTACTACGCCGACCTGGCGGCCCGCTTCGACCTGGACCCGGAGCTGCTCGCGACCCTGCAGGACCTCGACCTGCTCTACGACGAGGACGGCCAGGGTCAGTTCCTGCACCTGTACACCGAGACCGTCGGCGGCGTGTTCTTCGAGCTGGTCGAGCGACGCGGCGGGTATGACGGCTACGGCGCCCCCAACGCCCCGGTGCGGCACGCCATCCAGCACGCCCGGGCGCTGCGCCGCACCAGCGACCCCGGCGCCTGATCGGGCAGCCCGCCGCCCTCGCGCACCGACCCGCCGAGCCAGGTCACGCCCCGGGTGCAGGACCGACCCGGGATCAACCCTCGAAGGACAGGAGGAGCCGCCGCAGGGTGCCCGCGAGCTCGTCCCGGTCGGCCTCCGACAGCTCGCCGAGGAGTGCCTGCTCCCGGGCGAGCAGGTCGGCGAACGCCGCGTCCACGGCCGCCCGCCCCTCGTCGGTCAGCGAGACGATCACACCCCGTCGGTCGTGCGGGTCGGGCGAGCGACGGACGTATCCGCGCGCGGTCAACCGGTCCACGCGGTTGGTCATGGTGCCGCTGGTCACCAGGGTCTGCTGCACCAGGGCACCGGGCGACAGCTCGTAGGGCGCCCCCGCCCGCCGCAGCGCCGCGAGCACGTCGAACTCCCAGCCCTCCAGGTCGTGGCGCGCGAACGCCGCGCCCCGCGCCAGGTCCAGGTGCCGGGCCAGCCGCGACACGCGGGAGAGCACGTGCAGCGGCGCCAGGTCGAGGTCGGGGCGCTCGCGGGTCCAGGACGCCACGATGCCGTCGACGTCGTCGGCCTCCACGGGGGCCGCCGCGCGGTCCGCACCCGCTGGTGCCCCGGGGGCGTCGTCGCGCGCCTGCGGGTGGCTCGCTCGAGAGGTCATGGGGTCAGGTTACTCTCGCCGAGATTCTCGACGTCGAGCGACCAGGGCCGGTCGTCCGTCGACGGGCGCCCGGTCCGGCGCCGACCGGCGCGGTGTCAGCCGGCGATCTCCGCGGCCTCCAGCCAGGCCATCTCCAGCTCCTCGCGCTGGTCCACGAGCTCGCGCAGCCGGGCGTCCAGCTCGCGCACGGCGGTGGCGTCCGTGGCCCTGGCGACCATCTGGTCGTGCAGCCTGGTCTGCTCGGACTCGAGCCTGGCGATCTGGCGCTCCAGCCGCTGCATGTCCTTGCGGGCCTCACGCACCTGGGCCGCGGTGTACGCCGAGGAAGCACCCGCACCGCCCGACCCCGCGGGCGCCGCGGGCCCGCCCGCCGTGGCCGACCCGGTGCCGCGCAGCCGGGCCTGCCGCTCGGCATACAGCTGGAGATATTGCTCGACGCCGCCGGGCAGGTCCCGCAGCCGGCCGTCGCCGAGGAGCGCCAGCTGGCGGTCGCACATCCGCTCCAGCAGGTAGCGGTCGTGCGAGACGACGAGCAGCGTGCCCGCCCAGCCGTCGAGGACGTCCTCGAGGGACTGCAGGGTCTCGATGTCCAGGTCGTTGGTGGGCTCGTCGAGGATCAGGACGTTGGGCTCGGCCATGAGCAGGCGGAGCAGCTGCAGCCGGCGGCGTTCGCCGCCGGACAGGGAGCCGACCCGGGTCTGCTGCCGCTGGCCGGTGAAGCCGAGCTGCTTGGCGAGCTGGGAGGCGCTGACCTCCTTGCCCCCGAGCATCGTGAACTTCTTGACGTCCTCGATCGCCTCGATCACCCTCCGGTCGGCGAAGCGGTCGAGCTCGCGGACCTCCTGGGTGAGGAAGGCCATCGAGACGGTCTTGCCGACCTTGCGCCGGCCCGCGTCGATCGGCACGTCGCCCGAGATCACCCGCAGAAGCGTGGACTTCCCGGCGCCGTTGACGCCGACCAGCCCGATCCGGTCGCCCGGGCCCAGGCGCCAGGTGATGTCGTCGAGCAGCTGCTTGTCGCCGAGCCGCACCGACACGTCCTCGAGGTCGACGACGTCCTTGCCGAGCCGGGTGGTGGCGAAGCGCACCAGCGCCACCTCGTCGCGCGGCGGCGGCTCGCCCTCGATGAGCTGGTTCGCCGCCTCGATCCGGAACCGTGGCTTGGAGGTGCGGGCCGGGGCACCCCGCCGCAGCCAGGCGAGCTCCTTGCGGAGCAGGTTGTTGCGCCGCTCCTCGGTGACCGCGGCGAGGCGGGCGCGCTCGGCCTTGGCGAGGACGTAGGCCGCGTACCCGCCCTCGAAGGCCAGCACCTGCCCGTCGACGACCTCCCAGGTGTCGGTGGCCACCGCGTCGAGGAACCACCGGTCGTGGGTGATGACCACGAGCGCGCTGTCGCTGCGGGTGCGGCGGGTCGTCAGGTGCTGGGCGAGCCAGGCCACCCCCTCGACGTCGAGGTGGTTGGTGGGCTCGTCCAGGAGCAGCAGGTCCGGGTCCTCGACCAGGAGCCGGGCGAGCGCGAGACGGCGGCGCTCGCCACCGGACATCGGGCCGACGGTGCTGTCCAGGCCCCCGATGGTCGGCGCGCCGATGCCCCCGAGGAGCCCGTCGAGGACGTCGCGGATCCGGGCGTCGCCGGCCCACACGTGCTCCGGGCGATCGCCCAGGACCGCCTGGCGGACGGTGTGGGTGGGGTCGAGCGAGTCGTCCTGGGTCAGCATCCCGATCGTCAGGCCGCCGGTGCGGGCGATGCGGCCCTCGTCGACGTCCCGGACCCCGGCGATGACCTTGAGCAGCGTGGACTTGCCGCCGCCGTTGCGGCCGACGACCCCGACGCGGGTGCCCGAGCTCACCCCCAGGGACAGGTCGTCGAGCACCATGGTGGTGCCCAGCGCGAGGGAGACGTGCTCGATCGAGACGAGATTGGCCACGGGTGAGGTCACTGCTCCTTGCCGGGGTGGATCACGCGGGCGCCCGCGGCGGGGCCCGTCGCGCGGCGCACGTCCTGCGCCACGCCGGACGCGGTCAGGGCGACCGCGATGTCGAGGGCCTGCTCGTTGTCGCGCGCGAGGAAGGCCACCGTCGGCCCGCTGCCGCTGACGACCCCGCCGAGGGCGCCGCACTCGGCCCCCACCTCGAGGGTCTCGGCCAGGCGCGGCTGCAGCGAGATCGCCGCCTCCTGCAGGTCGTTGCGCAGCGCCCGACCCACGGCCACCTCGTCGCCCACGAGCAGGGCGGCCATCAGGTCCTGGGAGACCTCCGGGCGGGCGACCTGCTCGCCGCGCTCGGCGCGCAGCCGGTCCAGCTCGGCGAAGACCCGGGGCGTGGCCAGGCCCTCGTCGCTGAAGGCGAAGACCCAGTGGTAGCTCCCGCGGGCGAGGGCCGGGACCAGCTCGTCGCCGCGGCCCGTGCCCACGGCGGTCCCGCCCAGCACCGAGAAGGGCACGTCCGCACCCAGCCGCGCCGCGATCGCCTGGGTGCTCGCCCGGTCCAGCTGGGCGCCCCACAGGGCGTCGGCGGCGACCAGGGCCGCGGCGGCGTCGGCGGATCCTCCCGCCATACCTCCCGCCACGGGGATGTCCTTGACGATCTCGATGGCGACCGGCCCGGCCCCCTCGTGCTCCTCCGCCACGGCGACGGCGGCCCGCCAGGCCAGGTTGGTCGCGTCGGTGGGAACCTGGTCGGCGCCACGGCCGCGGACCGACAGCGCGTAGGCCGGCGCCGGGCGCAGGGTGACGTCGTCGTGCAGGGAGACCGCCTGGAAGACCGTCGCGAGCTCGTGGTAGCCCGTGGCGTCGTCGCGCGGGCCGACGATCAGCTCGAGGTTGACCTTGGCTGCGGCGCGCACGGTGACGGCATCGGGGCGGGGCATGTCTGGCACCCTACCGACAACCCGTCGCCGACAGCACAGGTCAGGGTGCGCGGGTCGCCGCGGCGGCGATGCGGGCGTAGGCCGAGATGTCCAGCGCCTCACCACGCGCCTGCGGGTCCACCCCCGCCGCGCGCAGGATCTCCTCCGAGCGGGCCGCCGAGCCCGCCCAGCCGGCCAGCGCCGCCCGCAGGGTCTTGCGCCGCTGCAGGAAGGCCGCGTCGACGATCCGGAAGACCTCCCGCCGGTCCACCGGCTGCCCGTCGACGGTCGGCTCGGGGCGACGCACCATGGCGACCAACCCGCTGTCGACCTTGGGGGCGGGCCAGAAGACGGTGCGTCCCACGGTCCCCGCGAGGCGCACGTCGCACCACCACGCGGCCTTGAGCGAGGGCACGCCGTAGACCTTCGAGCCCGGCCCGGCCGCCAGCCGCTCGGCCACCTCCAGCTGCACCATCACCAGCACCCGCTCGATCGAGGGGAAGTCCTCGAGCATGCCGAGCACCACGGGCACCGACACGTTGTAGGGCAGGTTGGCGACCAGCGCCGTCGGCTGCGGGTCCGGCACCTCGTGCACCGTGAGCGCGTCCGCGTGCAGCAGCGAGAGCTTGTGCGCCACAGCGGGGTTGGTGGTCCGCACGGTCTCCGGGAGGGCCGCGGCCAGGGCCGGGTCGACCTCGATCACGGTGACCTGGCGGACCTCGGGCAGCAACGCCAGCGTGAGGCTGCCCAGCCCGGGACCGACCTCGACCACCACGTCGTCCGGGCTCACCCCGGCCAGGCGCACGATGCGCCGCACGGTGTTGGCGTCGATGACGAAGTTCTGCCCCCACTGCTTGGTGGGCCGCACGCCCAGGCGGGTCGCGAGCTCGCGGACCTGCGCCGGTCCGAGCAGCCCCGTGCCGTCCGCCGTCGCCACGGGCTCGCTCATGCCCAGCCGCCGTAGCTGCGCTCGGCGTTGTCCGACACCGCGCGGCACAGCGTCGGCACGTCCACGTTGAGCGTCGTCGCCATCGCCCGCAGCGTGACCGGGACGAGGTATGGCGCGTTGGTGGCCCCCCGGTAGGGGTGCGGGGTGAGGTAGGGCGCATCCGTCTCCACCAGCACCCGCTCGAGCGGCACGATCGACAGCGCGTCGCGCAGCGCCTTGGCCGACCTGAAGGTCACCGTCCCCGAGAAGGACAGGTAGTAGCCCCGCTCCACGCACTCGCGGGCCATGGCCATGTCCCCGGAGAAGCAGTGCATCACCGTGACCTCGGGCGCGCCCTCCTCGGCGAGGATCCGCAGCACGTCCTCGTGGGAGTCCCGGTCGTGGATCTGCAGGGCCTTGCCCAGCCGCCTGGCCAGATCGATGTGCCACCGGAAGGACTCGTGCTGCAGGGCGTGCCCCTCCGGGCCGGTGCGGAAGTAGTCGAGCCCCGTCTCCCCCACCACGCGGACCCGCGGGTGCTGCGCCAGACGCTCGATCTCGGCGTACGCCGCCTGGAGCTCGCCCGCCTCGTGCAGGGGCAGCACCTCGTTGGGGTGCAGGGCCACGCCGCCGAGGACCTCCGGGTGCAGCACCGCCTGCTCGACGGTCCAGCGCGCGGCCTCCAGGTCGCAGCCGATCTGCACCAGCCGGTCCACGCCGACCGCCCGCGCCTGGCGGATCACCTCGCCCAGGTCCGGGCGCGGCTCGCCGTCGCGGGCGATGTCGACGTGGGTGTGGTTGTCGGGGACGGGCAGCGGCAGCGGGTCGGGCAGCGGAGGCGGTGCCTGCCGGTCGTGCCCGCTCGTCGTGCCGCCGCCGTCGCTCATGCCCCGGCCTCGCCCGTGGACGTGCCCGCGCCGGCCCCCGACATCCGCGCGATCTCCTCCTCGACCACCGAGGGGTCGAGCTTGACGAAGACCGGGGAGGGCTTGGCGACCGGCGCGCCGACCCGCACCGGACGGGACTCCCAGCGCGGCGTCGCCGAGTAGTCCCCGGTGATGATCGGGTAGCTGCGGGAGTCGTCGTCGAGGTCGCGGACCTGCTCGATCCGCGGCATCGGCATGAACTCGCCCTCGCCGCCGAGGACCTGGTGGACCTGGTTGGCCGAGTGCGGCAGGAAGGGCGCCAGCAGGGTGTTGCAGTCGCTCACGCACTGGGCCAGCGTGTGCAGCACGGTGTGCAGGCGCTCGCGCTGGTCCTCGCCCTTGAGCTTGAACGGCTCGGTCCGCGAGACATAGGCATTGACCTCGCCGACGATGCGCATGGCCTCGGCGATCGCCTGACGCTGACGGTGGTGGCCGAGCAGCTCCCCGACGGTGTCGAAGCCCTGTCGCACGACGCCGAGGATCGCCTCGTCCTGCGGCTGCAGCGGGCCCGGCCGCGGGATCTCGCCGACGTTCTTGGCAATCATCGCGGCCGTCCGGTTGACCAGGTTGCCCCAGCCGGCGACCAGCTCGGAGTTGGTGCGCTGCACGAAGTCGGCCCAGGTGAAGTCGGCGTCCTGGGTCTCCGGGCCCGCCGCGCAGATGAAGTAGCGCAGCGCGTCCGGCTGGTAGCGGCTGAGCACCTCACCGACGTAGATCACGTGGCCGCGGCTCGTGGAGAACTGCTTGCCCTCCATGGTCATGAACTCGCTGGACACGACCTCGGTCGGCAGGTTCAGCTCGCCGTACGGACCGGGCTCGCCGCCCTTGGCCCCCTTGCCGTTGTGGGCGATGAGCTCCGCCGGCCAGATCTGGGAGTGGAAGACGATGTTGTCCTTGCCCATGAAGTAGTAGGACAGCGCCTGCGGATCGTTCCACCAGTCGCGCCAGCGCTCGGCGTCGCCGCTGCGGCGGGCCCACTCGATGCTCGCCGACAGGTACCCGATGACCGCGTCGAACCAGACGTAGAGCCGCTTGCCCGGCTGGTCCTCCCAGCCCGGCACGATGATGCCCCAGTCGATGTCGCGGGTCATCGCCCGCGGCCGCAGGTCGTCCAGCAGGTTGAGGCTGAACTTGATGACGTTGGGTCGCCACAGTCCCGACTCGTCCCGCTCGCGCAGGAAGCGCCCCAGCTCCTCGGCCAGGGCCGGCAGGTCGAGCAGGTAGTGCTCGGTCTCCACGAAGGTCGGGGTCTCACCGTTGATCCTGGAGCGCGGCTCGACCAGGTCGATCGGGTCGAGCTGGTTGCCGCAGCTGTCGCACTGGTCGCCGCGGGCCTCGGTGCAGCCGCAGATCGGGCAGGTGCCCTCGATGTAGCGGTCGGGCAGGGTGCGGCCGGTGCTCGGGCTGATCGCGCCCATCTGCACCTGCTGCAGGAAGTAGCCGTTGTCCCGCACCGTGCGGAACATCTGCTGCACGACGGCGTGGTGGTTGCGGGTCGTGGTGCGGGTGAACAGGTCGTAGGACAGCCCCAGGTCGACCAGGTCCTGCACGATGACCGCGTTGTTCTTGTCCGCGAGGTCCTGGGCGGTCACGCCCTCCTTGTCCGCGGCGACGAGGATCGGGGTGCCGTGCTCGTCCGTGCCGGAGACCATGAGCACGTCGTGCCCCGCCATCCGCATGTATCGGCTGAACACGTCGGACGGGACGCCGAAGCCCGCGACGTGACCGATGTGGCGGGGGCCATTGGCGTACGGCCAGGCAACTGCTGACAAGACCTTGCTCATGGGGGCCAAGTCTAGTGGTCGGGCAGGGTCGCTCCCGGCCGGGTTTTCCGAGCCTCGTATGCCGGAGGCGTGCGGCCGGGTCAGGAGACCGGGCCAGGCTCCCGGCGCCAGCCCAGGCCGGTGTTCCCCGTCCGGTGCCACCGGACCGGCTCGGCGGCGACCTCGACGTCGGTGAGCCACCAGGTCTCGTCGGGGTCCCACCCGGCCATCATGGTGGCGGTGTCCTCGTCCAGGTGGAGCACCCGTCCCGCCGTCGTGAGGTAGGCCCAGATCGTCAGGTGCACCGCGTCCCACTCCTACGCAACCGCCTGCCAGTCCGGGATCACCCAGCGGCCGAGTCTGCGGGTGGTCTCCCCCCAGACGGACCAGCGGCTCTCGGTGACCTCCAAGGGGTGCCGGCGGACCAGCTCCAGCCAGTCGGCCGCCGTGCGCACCTCCAGGACGCGGGCCCCCGCGGGCGGGGTCACCCGCCAGGCGAACCCGTCGTCGCTGATGCTCGAGTCCTCCATGAGGATCAGCCGGGTCGGCGCGCCCCCGGCGAGCGCGAGGGAGGGCGTGCCGGCAACCACGCCGCAGCAGGCCGGGACGCTCCACCAGACGCCCCCAGCGCACGTCCGGGATGACGGCGGCGGTGCGCGGCGTGGTCGGCCTCGCTGCGCACGGCGTCGTCGCGCCACCGGGCCAGGAGCGCCCGTGTGCTCACCTGCCCGAGCTGGGGATCCCAGTCGTCCTCCGTCCCCCAGGCCGCCCACTGGTCGTCCGGGCGGACCGGATCGTCCCAGGAGGCCGTGGCCGGCGAGCCGACGAGGGCGTCGGCGACGGGAGCGAGCCGGGCGGTCTCCGTCGCGGTGGGCGGAGCGTAGACGCCGCAGAGCTCCGGTTCACCCCAGTAGCAGGCCCAGGTGACCACCGGCTCCAGGCGCTGCAGGATCTCCGGTGCCGGGTCGGGGCCGGTCCAGCCCGGGCCCAGCCAGGTGGCCACGTCGGCGGGCGCGGCGTCGTGTGCCTCGGTGGTGTCCGGACCGGACGACAGGTAGTCGCACAGGTCGCGACCTCGGGGACTCGCGAGCAGCTCGCCCCCGGAGGGGGCCGTCATACCGGCCGCTCGGCGAGCAGGCGGGCCACGACGTCGATGGCCTCCTCGTAGCCCGCGGTGCCGTGGCCGACGATCGACTCCGCGGCGACGGCCTCGAGGTAGGAGTGGTGCCGGAAGGGCTCACGGGCGTGGATGTCGCTGATGTGCACCTCGATGACGGGCGCCTCGACGGTCTCCAGTGCGTCTCGCAGGGCCACGCTGGTGTGGGTGTAGCCGCCCGCGTTGACGACCAGGCCGACGCAGCTCGCGCGGACCTCGTGCACCCAGTCGATGAGCACGCCCTCGTGGTTGGACTGGCGGCAGTCGGCGACCAGGCCGTGGGCGGCCGCCCGGTCGGCGCAACGGCGCTCGACGTCGGCGAGGGTCTGTACGCCGTACACCTCGGGGTTGCGCACGCCCAGGAGGTTGAGGTTGGGCCCGTTGAGCACCACCACGACAGACCTACCGGGGGCGGTCGGATCTGCCTGGTCGGGTTGCGTAGGCGGATCCGACCGCCCCCGGTAGGTATGCATAGGAACACGCTAGCGGCCCGTCCTTCGGGGAGGGGGACGGGCCGCCAGGGATGTCGGGACGGGGACCAGGTGGCTACCTGCGGGAGCCCGTCACCGACGGAGAGGGCGCATCACATGCGCTTGCCGCCCTTGGACTTGCGGAAGTCCGCGTTGAGCGTCGAGATGACGTCCAGCGGGATCTCCTTGGGGCACGCTGCCGAGCACTCGCCGATGTTGGTGCAGCCGCCGAAGCCCTCGGCGTCGTGCTGCTTGACCATCGCGGCGACGCGGGCCCAGCGCTCGGGCTGACCCTGCGGCAGCTCGCCGAGGTGCGTGACCTTGGCGCCCATGAACAGCATGCCCGCGGCGTTGGGGCAGGCCGCGACGCAGGCGCCGCAGCCGATGCACGCCGCCGCCTCGAAGGCACGGTCGGCCTTGAGCTTCTGCACCGGCACGGAGTGGGCCTCGGGGGCCGCTCCCGTGTTCGCGCTGATGAAGCCGCCGGCCTGGATGATGCGGTCGAACGCCGAGCGGTCCACGACCAGGTCGCGGATGACCGGGAAGGCGTTGGCCCGCCAGGGCTCCACCGTCAGCACGGCGCCGTCCTGGAAGGACCGCATGTGCAGCTGGCAGGTCGTGGTGACCTCCGGGCCGTGCGCCTGGCCGTTGATGACCACGCCACACTGACCGCAGATACCCTCACGGCAGTCGCTGTCGAACGCGACCGGCTCCTCGCCGGCGTTGATGAGGTTCTCATTGAGCACGTCGAGCACCTCGAGGAAGGACATGTCCTCGGAGACGTCGGCGACCTCGTAGGTCGCCAGGGCGCCCTTGGCGGCGGGGCCGGCCTGGCGCCAGATCTTCAGGGTGATTCTCACTTGTAGCTCCGCTGCTTCATCTCGACGAACTCGTACACGAGGTCTTCCTTGTGCAGGGTGGGAGCGCCGTCCTGGCCGCCCCACTCCCAGGCCGCGACGTAGGCGAACTCGTCGTCGTGACGCAGGGCCTCGCCCTCCTCCGTCTGGGACTCCTCACGGAAGTGACCACCGCAGGACTCCCGCCGGTGCAGGGCGTCGATGCACATGAGCTCACCGAGCTCCAGGAAGTCGGCCACGCGGCCGGCCTTCTCGAGCTCCTGGTTGAGCCGGTCGCCCTCGCCGAGGACCCGGACGTTGCGCCAGAACTCGGCGCGCAGGTCGCGAATCATGCCGATGGCCTTCTTCAGGCCCTCCTCGGTGCGGGACATGCCGCAGTACTCCCACATGATGGCGCCGAGGGCACGGTGGAAGGAGTCCACCGAGCGGGTGCCGTTGCAGGTGAGGAAGTGGCGGAGCCGGTCCTCGACCGAGCGCCGGGCCTCCGCGACCGCGGCGTCGTCGGCCGCGACCTTCGGGAACGGACCGGCGGCGAGGTAGTCGCGGATCGTGTTGGGCAGGACGAAGTACCCGTCCGACAGGCCCTGCATGAGCGCCGAGGCACCCAGTCGGTTGGCGCCGTGGTCGGAGAAGTTGGCCTCACCCGTGACGAACAGGCCCGGGATGTTGGACTGCAGGTTGTAGTCGACCCACAGGCCACCCATCGTGTAGTGCACGGCGGGGTAGATGCGCATCGGCGTCTCGTAGGGGTTGTCCCCCGTGATCCGCTCGTACATGTCGAACAGGTTGCCGTACTTGGCCGACACCGCGTCCTTGCCCATCCGCTGGATGGCCTCGGAGAAGTCGAGGTAGACACCGCGGCGGACCATGCGCTCCTGGCCGTCCGGGCCGACCTCGGCGATGGCCGGGCCGACACCGCGACCCTCGTCGCACATGTTCTTGGCCTGGCGCGAGGCGATGTCGCGAGGCACCAGGTTGCCGAAGGAGGGGTAGATCCGCTCCAGGTAGTAGTCGCGGTCCTCCTCGGGGATGCTGCGCGGGTCCTTGTCGCAGTCCTCGGCGCGCTTGGGCACCCAGATGCGGCCGTCGTTGCGCAGGGACTCCGACATCAGCGTCAGCTTGGACTGCTTGTCGCCGTGCTGCGGGATGCACGTCGGGTGGATCTGCGTGTAGCAGGGGTTGCCGAACAGCGCACCCTTGCGGTGGGCCCGCCAGGTGGCGGTGACGTTGCAGCCCATGGCGTTGGTCGACAGGAAGAAGACGTTCCCGTAGCCACCGGTCGCGAGCACGACCGCGTCGGCGAGGTGGGTCTCGATCTCGCCGGTGACCATGTCGCGGGCGATGATGCCGCGCGCCCGCCCGTCGACGACGATCAGCTCGACCATCTCGTGCCGGGTGTACTGCTTGACGGCGCCGGCGGCGACCTGGCGCTCCAGGGCCTGGTAGGCACCGATCAGCAGCTGCTGGCCCGTCTGGCCGCGGGCGTAGAAGGTGCGGGACACCTGCACGCCGCCGAAGGACCGGTTGTCGAGCAGGCCGCCGTACTCGCGCGCGAAGGGGACGCCCTGCGCGACGCACTGGTCGATGATCGCGGCCGAGACCTCGGCCAGGCGGTAGACGTTGGACTCACGGGCGCGGTAGTCGCCACCCTTGACCGTGTCGTAGAAGAGACGGTAGACGGAGTCGCCGTCCTCCTTGTAGCCCTTGGCGGCGTTGATGCCGCCCTGGGCGGCGATGGAGTGGGCGCGCCGCGGGCTGTCCTGGTAGCAGAAGGCCTTGACGTTGTAGCCGGCCTCGCCCAGGGTGGCGGCGGCGGCGCCGCCGGCCAGGCCGGTGCCGACGATGATCACGTCGAGCTTGCGGCGGTTGGCCGGGTTGACCAGCTTGGTCTCGAACTTGTGACGCGTCCAGCGCGTCTCGATCGGACCGGCCGGGCAAGCGGTGTCCTTGATCGGCTCACCCTCGCGGTAGAGCCCGTGGACCAGGTTGTCAGTCATTGGTGGTCACTTCCCGATCAGGCCGGTGAGGATGGCGAGCGGCGGCAGGGCGAAGCCGACCGTGACGATGAGCGCCAGCGCGATCGACACCAGGGTCGAGATCCGCTGGGACTTCGCGGTGCTGGTGCCACCGAGCGTCTGGATCGAGCTGTAGATCCCGTGCCGCAGGTGCAGCCCGAGGAAGACCAGCGCGAGGAGGTAGATCAGCGTCATCCACCAGGTCTGGAAGGCCGCGTAGGTCAGCATGTAGGGGCTCTCGTGCCCGTCGACCAGGAGGCGCTGGTGGTCGTAGGCCGGGTTGACATTGATCTTCATGATCGTGAAGTGCAGCAGGTGCCAGACGATGAAGAGCAGCAGGCCGATGCCGCCGAAGCGCATCGTGCGCGAGGCGAGCGAGGACTTGAGGTTCTTCTTCAGGACGTACTTCTGCGACCGCGCCGCGTGATTGCGGCCGATCAGCTGGAAGGCCGACCAGACGTGGGCGAGCACGGCCACGATCAGGCTGAGGCGGAAGAGCCAGAGGAAGCCCTCGTTGGGGAAGATCGGCGTGAGGAACACCCGCAGGTGGTGGGCGTACTCGTCGAAGGCCGCCTGACCGGCGAACATCTTGAGGTTGCCATACATGTGAAAGAGGACGAAGAACACGAGGTACAGGCCGGAGACCGCCATGATGATCTTGAGGGCGATGCTGGGCGTGCGCGACGTGGTCTGCCTCGCGGAGGTTGTCGAAGTAGCCACGAAGGAAACCTATCGCGCCGCAGGTGGCGGGGCGGTGGCGGGGCGCACCTGGCAGCCAACGGTTCGGGAACGATCTGCGGCGCGAGGACGTTGAAGCCCCGCCTCACGTGACCGAGATCACGCGAGCCCGGCCCTGGTCGGTCACGACGTGGACGACCGGTCCGTATGCCGAGCCGCCAGCGCCCCGTCGTACAGCGCCTTGCGGCTGAGTCCGGTCTCGGCGGACACCGCGGCACAGACGTCCTTGAGCCGCTCCCCGGCCGCGACGCGCTCGCCCACCACGCGCACCGCCTCCGGCAGGCTCGCCACCACGGGCGACCCGCCCTCGACCACGACGGTGATCTCGCCACGCACCTCGCCCTCGGCCCAGGCGACCAGCTCGTCGAGGTTGCCTCGGACGACCTCCTCGTAGGTCTTGGTGAGCTCGCGGCACACCGCGGCCCGGCGCGACCCGCCGAAGGCCTCGCGCAGCGCCCCGAGCATCACCGCGAGCCGGTGCGGCGCCTCGAAGAAGACCATGGTCCGCCGCTCGCCCGCGAGCTCGGCCAGCGCCCGGGCGCGGTCCCCCGCCTTGCGCGGCAGGAAGCCCTCGAAGCAGAACCGGTCGACCGGCAGGCCGGAGACGGCCAGGGCCATGAGCACCGCTGACGGCCCGGGCACGCAGGTGACCCGCACCCCGGCGGCCACGGCGGCCGCCACCAGGCGGTAGCCCGGGTCGGAGACGGAGGGCATGCCGGCGTCGGTCACGACCAGCACCCGCTCGCCGGCCTCGAGGCGGGCGACCAGGTCGGCGGTGCGGCTCGCCTCGTTGTGCTCGTGATAGCTGAGCACCGCGCCGGACGGCTGCACGTCCAGCGCCTGGCAGAGCCGGTGCAGCCGCCGGGTGTCCTCCGCGGCGACGACGGCGGCGTCCCGCAGCTCCTCGGCGAGGCGGGGGGCGGCGTCGCGCGGGTCGCCGATGGGGGTGGCGGCGAGGACCAGGATCCCCGCGCCGCAGGCGCGCGTCATACGAGCGGCTCGCGCCCGAGATCGGCCGTGGTCGGGGGGATCTCGACGGGCGCGCCGTCGTAGGACCGCGGGTCCTCCAGCGGCTCGAGGTGGGTGATGACCCGCAGGCCGGGCAGCTCGGTGTGCAGCGCGTCCTCGACCTCCTCGGCGAGGTCGTGCCCGCGGCGCACGGTCCAGTGCCCGGGCACGAGCAGGTGCAGCTCGGCGAACTCCTGGTGCCCGGACTTGCGGGTGCGCAGCCCGTGGAAGTCGACGTCGTCGCAGGCGAACCGGCCGAGCACGGTCGCGATCTCGCGGTGTCGCTGCGCCGGGAGCGCGGTGTCCATCAGGCCCCCCACGGACTCCTTGAGCAGCCCCACGCCCGCGACGACGATGTTGATCCCGACCAGGAAGGCGACGACCGGGTCCAGGCGCTCCCAGCCGGTGAGCGCGACGAGGAGCACGCCGACGACCACGCCGACCGAGGTCCACACGTCGGTCATCAGGTGCTTGCCGTCCGCGCGCAGGGTGATCGAGTCGTGGGCCCGGCCCGCCCGCATCAGCACCACCGCGACCGCGCCGTTGACCACCGAGGCCACCAGGGACACGCCGAGGCCGATGCCGACGTTCTCCAGCGGCTGCGGGTGCAGGAAGCGCTCGACGGAGGTCACCAGGATCACGCCGGCGGCGATGAAGATCATCAGCCCCTCGACGGCGGCCGAGAAGTACTCCGCCTTGGAGTGGCCGAAGTGATGGTCGTCGTCGGCCGGCTGGGCCGCCACGGTCAGCGCGACCAGCGCCACCACCGCCGCGACGAGGTTGACGATGGACTCGGCGGCGTCCGACAGCAGGCCGACCGATCCGGTGACCAGCCAGGCGCCGGCCTTGAGGGCGATGGTCACGATCGCGGCGGCGATGGACAGCCAGGCGTAACGACGCAGGTCGCGTGCGGGCGCGGCGGGGGTGAGGGCGGGAGCGGTCACGCCCGCCATCATCCCATCCGGTTGGTCCTACGATGTGCGACGTGACCCCAGCCACCGACCTCCGGCAGCGGCTGCGCCAGCGACTGCTCGGCCGCCCGCTCACCGACACCCTGCGCGCCTGGCTGCTCATCGGCGCGATCGCCGTGATCGGCGGCGCGCTGCGCATGTGGCGGGTGGGTGAGCCCCACGAGCTGATCTTCGACGAGACCTACTACGTCAAGGACGGCGTCGGGCTGCTCAAGGGCGGGGTGGAGCTCACCCCCAAGTCCTCGATCACCAGCCACGACGTGCCGTTCACCCACGGCACCACCGACGTCTTCGGCACGGCGGGCAACTTCGTGGTCCACCCCCCGGTCGGCAAGTGGTGCATCGCGGTCGGCGAGATGATCTTCGGTCCCACCAGCGGGTTCGGCTGGCGCTTCACCGTGGCCTTCATGGGGGCCCTGTCGATCCTGATGATCGGCCTGGTCGCCCGGCGGATCTTCCGCTCGACCCTGCTCGGGGTGATCGCCGCCCTGCTGCTCACGGTCGAGGGCCACCACTTCGTGCACTCGCGGACCTCGCTGCTCGACCTGATCCTGATGTTCTGGTGCTTCGCGGCCTTCTGCGCCCTGGTCACCGACCGGGAGACCTCCCGCACCCGCCTCGCGGACCGGGCGGCCGCGATCGTCGAGGGCGGCGGCGACGTCGCGCGGGGTCGCATCCGCCTCGGCCTGCGTCCGTGGCGGCTGCTCGCGGCGGTGTTCCTCGGGCTCGCCATCGGCACCAAGTGGTCCGGCGGGTTCTACCTCGCCGTCTTCGGGCTGATGACGGTGGCGTGGGACGTCCAGGCGCGGCGGGCGATCGGCGAGCGGCACTGGCTGGCCAACGCCGCTCACGACGCCGTCCAGGCGGCCCTGACGATCCTGCCGCTGACCTTCCTGACCTACCTCGCCGGGTGGACCGGCTGGCTGCGCAGCTCCAACGGCTACGGCCGGCACTGGGCCGAGAAGCACCCCGCCCAGGCCGGGTGGGGCTGGGTCCCGGACGCGCTGCGCTCCCTGCTGCACTACCACCAGGAGATGTACACCTCGGCGCGCGGGATCACCTCCTCCCACCCCTACATGTCCAACCCCTGGTCCTGGCTGCTGCAGGGCCGCCCCACGTCGTTCTACTGGCAGAACCCCAAGAAGGGCGAGGAGGGCTGCACCGTGGACTCCTGCGCCAAGGCCATCACCTCGGTCGGCACCCCGACGATCTGGTGGGTGGGGACGGTGGCCCTGGTCCTGCTGGTCGGGATCTGGCTGCTGCGGCGCGACTGGCGGGCCGGCGCGATCGTCGCGTCCCTGGCGGCGGGCTACCTGCCGTGGTTCATGTACCAGGAGCGGACGATCTTCTCGTTCTACGCCATCGTCTTCGTGCCCTACCTCGTCCTGGCCGTCACCTACGTCCTCGGCCTGGTCATCGGCGGCCCCGAGGCCTCACCCACGCGCCGACGCGCCGGACTGACCGTGGCCGGGACCTACCTCGCCCTGACGGTGGCGTGCTTCGTGTTCTTCTGGCCGCTCTACACCGCACAGGTCATCCCTTACGCCCAGTGGCAGCTGCACATGTGGTTCCCCAGCTGGATCTGAGCCCCAGGCCCGGCGGGCAAGGGGCCAGGCCTGCGCCACGGGCAGGTCGACGACCCGGTAGCCCTGCGCCCCGGCCGCCGTCGCCGCGACCAGGGTGGCGATCCCGGCCCGCCGCTGCCACCAGGACTGGCGGATCGTCCAGCCGACGACGCCCTGTCCGTCCAGGGCCACGGTGCGCCGCAGCAGGGACCCCTGCCGTATGACGAGAAGCCTGCGCCCGTCCCGCAGCTCGAGGACCGTGTGCCCGAGCTGGCGGTAGCGGTCCTCCGCCAGCGCGGGCGCCGCGAGCAGCAGGACCGCGGCCGGCAGGCACCACCACCAGGACCATCCCTGCCACGCGACGACCGCCACCGCGGGAGCCAGGAGCGCCAGTCCGCCCTGCACGGCACGGCTCCGGCGCCGTCGCCGGGCCGCCGGGCCGTGGGACGCCAGCGGCACGTCGAGGGCCGCCGCGCCCAGCAGCTCGGCGGCCAGCTGCGCGGTCAGGTGGCGCGGGGACGCGGGAAGCAGCCCCGCCCCCGAGCCCTCCCCCGCGCCGTCGTCCGCGTCGGGACCACCCAGGCCGGTCGTCACGGCCGAGAGCGACGCGCCCCGGACCAGCCGCAGCGGCAGCGGCTCGCTGCGCCGGACGCCGCGCAGCCGGTCCAGGTCGATGGTGGTGGCCCGGACCGTGAGCAGTCCCCGACTCACGTGGAGCCGGGTCGGCGCGGTGCGGGTGACCGTGTGACCCCAGCTGGTCAGGACGTAGCCGACGACCGCGCACAGGAGGACGAAACCCAGGGCCCCGAGGCCGAGACCGACCAGCAGCAGGGCCAGCCCCTGCTGCGCCGCCTCCCCGATCGCCTGGTCGATGCGCTCGTCGGTGAGCACGTCGTCGACGTACTGCGAGCAGAAGCCGAGGATGGCGCCGGCCACGGCCAGGCCGGTGTAGGTGAACGGCGCGTAGCGCACCCAGGACGGCGAGAACCGCACCAGCACCTCGGGATCCGGAGGAAGCAGCCTGGTCGGGACGGCCCTTGCGGCGCCGGTGTCCGGGCCCTCCCCCGCCGGTCCGACGAGGACCGGGTCGAGCTCGGCGGGGTCGAGCGTGGCGGGGCCGGTCCCCATGGGACGCGTCCCCGGGGCCAGCAGCGCGTGCCGCAGCCGATCGGCGTCAGCCACGGTGAGCCCGTCCAGCACCAGCGGCCGACCGCCGGAGACCCCGGTGCCGATCCGGGTGGTCCTCAGCCGCAGCACCCGGTGCAGCGGCGAGGCCGCCACGTCGACGGTGCGCACCCGGTCCACCGGCACGGTCAGCGTCTCGCGGCGCAGGAGCCCGTGCCGCTGCTGCACCCTGCCCTCGCTCACGCGAAAGGTCGTCGTGGCCCACCGGACCGACGCGAGGGCCAGCACGACGAGAGTCGAGCCCAGCAGCCACCACCAGCCCCAGCCGCCGTCCTCGCTGCGGCTGGCCCCCAGCACCAGCGCCGGGATCAGTCCGGGCAGGACCTCCTTGGCCGACCGCAGCGGGTGGATCAGCAGCATCCGGGCGCTGAGCCGCTGCCACCCCTGGTCGCCGGCCGGGGCTGTGTCGTGCGGGGTGCTCACGTCGCGTCGCCCGGAGAGGTCGCCGTCACCCGCGTGAGGTGCACGACGAGCGACTCGGCGGTCGCCAGGTCCAGGGCCTGCAGCTCGACCGCGCCCTCGCTCGACGCCGTCGTGACGGTGACCGTGGCCAGCCCCAGCATCCGCGCCAGCGGGCCGCGCTCCAGGTCGACGGTCTGCACCCGGGAGATCGGCGCGACCCGCCGCTCCTGGGTCCACCAGCCGGAGCGGGTGACCACGGCGTGCGGCGTCACCTGCCAGCGGTGGACGGCATACCGCCAGCGCGGGACCACCAGCACCTCGGCCAGCGTGAGCACCGGCACCGTGGCGAGCAGCCAGACCGACAGCCAGCGCCGCTCCTCGTCGAGCCACCACCACAGCCCCAGCGGCACGAGCAGCACCGCCGCCCCCACGACCAGCTCGAGCGTCCACAGGGTCCGCGCGCGCGGACTCACCCGGTGCTCCGGCTCTGCCAGCGCCCGGCCCAGCCCGTCGTCCCCCTCGACCGCCATGAGGTCACTGTGCCAGAGCCGTGGCGGGTATGCCGGGCGCGCCCCGCCCCCAGGACGGGGCGGGGCGCGCGGGGTTGGGGCGGGGCCGGCATACGGCCCGGTCTCCTGCAACGCAGGATCAGCGCACGTCGTCGTCGACCCAGTCGAAGGTCTTGGTGACGGCCTTCTTCCACAGGCGGAAGGTCCGCTCGCGGTCGTCCTCGTCGACCGCGGGCTCCCAGCGCCTGTCCTCGGCCCAGTTGTCGATGACGTCCTGCTCGCCCTGCCAGTAGCCCACCGCGATGCCGGCGGCGTAGGCCGCGCCCAGCGCCGTGGTCTCCGCGACCTTGGGCCGGACCACCGGCACGCCCAGCTGGTCGGCCTGGAACTGCATGAGCGTCTCGTTGGCGGTCATGCCGCCGTCGACCTTGAGCTCGGTGAGCTCGATGCCCTTGTCCCTGGCGTCGGCGGCCATGGCCTCGGAGACCTCTCGGGTCTGGAAGGCCGTGGACTCGATGACGGCGCGGGCGATGTGGCCCTTGTTGACGTACCGGGTCAGCCCCACGAGGGCGCCGCGGGCGTCGTCCTTCCAGTACGGCGCGAACAGGCCGGAGAAGGCCGGGACGAAGTACGCCCCGCCGTTGTCCTCGACCCCCTTGGCGAGCGTCTCGATCTGTGCGGCGTCCGTGATCAGCCCGAGGTTGTCGCGCACCCACTGCACCAGCGAGCCGGCGACGGCGATGGAGCCCTCGAGGGCGTAGACCGGCTTCCGGTCGCCGATCTGGTAGCACACGGTGGTGAGCAGGCCGTTCGTGGAGTGGATGATCTTCTCGCCGGTGTTCATCAGCATGAAGCAGCCGGTGCCGTAGGTGTTCTTGGCCATGCCGACCTCGAAGCAGGCCTGGCCGAAGGTCGCGGCCTGCTGGTCGCCGAGGATGCCCGCGATCGGCACGCCGACCAGGAAGCCGCCCTCGCGGCCGGTGCCGTAGACCTCCGAGGAGGACCGGATCTCGGGGAGCATGGACATCGGGATGCCCATCTCGGCGCAGATGTCCGGGTTCCAGTCCAGGGTGTCGAGGTTCATCAGCATGGTGCGGCTGGCGTTGGTCACGTCGGTGACGTGGACACCGCCCTCGACGCCCCCGGTGAGGTTCCAGACCACCCAGGAGTCGGTGGTGCCGAAGAGCAGGTCGCCCCTGTCGGCCTTCTCGCGGGCGCCCTCGACGTTGTCGAGGATCCACTTCACCTTGGGCCCGGCGAAGTAGGTGGCGAGCGGCAGCCCGCAGCGCTCCTTGAAGCGGTCGGGGTCACCCTGCCCCAGCTCCTCGACGATCTTGGCGGTGCGGGTGTCCTGCCAGACGATGGCGTTGCAGATCGGCTCGCCCGTGGTGCGGTCCCACACGACGGCCGTCTCGCGCTGGTTGGTGATGCCCACGGCGGCGATGTTCCTGGAGTTGACGCTCGGCGAGGAGCCGAGGCAGTCGGCGACGGCCCGGCGGACGTTGCGCCAGATCTCCATGGCGTCGTGCTCGACCCACCCGGCGCGGGGGAAGATCTGCTCGTGCTCGAGCTGGCCGACGCTGACGATGTCGCCGGCGTGGTCGAACAGGATCGCCCGGGAGCTGGTGGTGCCCTGGTCGATGGCGAGGACGTAGGTCGTGGTGCTGGGGCTCATGAGGTGTCCTTCACTACGGAGTGACGGGGAGGGTGGTCGGCCGCGGCCGACGGGAGGGCGGTCCGCAGGCGCAAGGGCCCGGGAGGAGCCGGGAGGGCTCAGCCGACGAAGGCCTTGCCGAGCAGGCCGGCGAGGACACCGCCGATGACGGGTCCGACGACCGGCACCCAGGAGTAGGCCCAGTCGCTGGCGCCCTTGCCCCGGATGGGCAGGAGGGCGTGCGCGATGCGGGGGCCGAGGTCACGGGCCGGGTTGATCGCGTAGCCGGTGGGGCCACCGAGGCTGGCGCCGATGCCGATGACCAGGAAGGTCACGGGCAGCGGGCCGAGCTGGGCAGGATTCGTGCCGAAGCACACGATCACGAAGACCAGCACGAACGTCGCGATGATCTCGGTGAGGACGTTGTTGGCGTGGCTGCGGATCGCCGGGCCGGTGGCGAACACCGCGAGCTTGTCGCCAGCGGGACCCTCGGCGTCGAAGTGGTCGCGGTAGGCCAGCCAGCACAGGACCGCCCCGACGACAGCCCCGGCCAGCTGGGCCAGGACGTAGCCGACGGCGGCGGCGGCCGAGGCCGGGACCCCCGGGGCGAAGGCGGCACCGTTGGCCCACAGACCGAGCGTCACGGCCGGGTTGAGGTGGGCGCCCGAGCTGAAGGCGACGTACACGCCGGCCATCACACCGATGCCCCAGCCGACGTTGATCATGAGGTTCCCGCCGCCCTTGCCCTTGGAGTGCGGCAGCAGGGCGTTGGCGACGACGCCGCAGCCGAGCAGGATGAGGATGGCGGTGCCGAGGAACTCGTGCAGGCACGCGGTGCCGAGGGGCACCCGCTCGGCCGCGGCGGCCACGGTCGCGAGATGGGACATGGGTCTCTCCGATGGGTGAACGTCGTTGTTCGACTACGGGATCGATCCGGTCATGCTCCGGATCGGGAGGGACCAGGACAACCTGGTCCCGGCTGGTGGGCAGACGGGTCGCGCGTCGCCCGGCCGTGCTGGGGCGGTGCCGGGCGTCACGCGGTCGCGTCAGCGGGCGGGCAGGACCTGGCGAGGGGTCTGCCCGGCGGCCCGGGCCCGGGCGCGCGAGGCCGCGGCGTCGGTGCGCTCCAGCTCCGCGGCGGCCTCACCCGCGACCCGGTCGCGATAGGTCTGCTGCTCGGCGGCGGCGCGGTCGGCGTCCCACCCCAGCAGCGGCGCGACCAGGGCGGTGATCTCCGCCAGGGCGGACAGCCCCCGGTCGCGGGTCTCGTAGTGCAACCGGATGCGGTGCATCAGCACGTCCTCCAGGTGCAGCGCCCCCTCGTGGGTGACCGCGAAGACCGCCTCGACACGCAGGTAGGCCGGTGCGGCCGAGAGCGGCTGGCCCAGGCTCGGGTCCTCGTCGACCATGGCCAGGAGGGTCGGCAGCTCGGCGCCGTACCGGGACAGCAGGTGCTCGACCTGCTGCTCGGACCAGCCGTACGTCGCGGCGATGCGTGGCGCCTGGGCGCGGTAGGCCTGGTAGCCGGCCGCCCCCACCAGCGGGGTGCGGTCGGTGACGCTGGGGCGGCGGGCCGCCTCGGCCTTGCCGAGCGCCACGTCGACCGCGTCCTGCGCCATGACGCGGTAGGTCGTGAGCTTGCCGCCCGCGATCGACCACAGCCCGGGCGCGACCTCGGCGACGGTGTGCTCGCGGGACACCTTGGTCGAGGCCGACCCGTCACCTCGGTGGGGCTGCAGCAGGGGCCGCAGACCGGCGTAGGTGCCGATGACGTCGTCCCGGCCGAGCGGCCTCGCGAGCACCGAGTTGGCGTGCTCCAGGACGTAGTCCACGTCCGCCGCGGTGGCGACGGGGTGGTTGCGGTCCTCGGTCCAGGGGGTGTCGGTCGTGCCGATCACCCAGTAGCGCTCCCACGGGATGACGAACAGCACGGACTTCTCGGTGCGCAGGAAGAGCCCGGTGTCGCCGGCGATCCGGTCCTTGGGCACGACGATGTGGATCCCTTTGGACGCCAGCACCTTCAACCCCTCGTCGGCGCCGGACAGCTGCTCGACCTCCTCGGTCCAGACCCCGGCGGCCGCGACGACCCGGTGGGCCCTGACGGTCAGGTCGCGGTCGGCCTCGCCGTCGTGGACCTCGGCGCCCACGACCCGGCCGGTCTCGTCCTTGACGAAGGACGTCACCGTGGTGCGGGTCGCGGCCAGCGCGCCGTAGCCCGCCGCCGTGCGCACCAGGTCGATCACCAGACGGGCGTCGTCGACGCGGGCGTCGTAGAAGCGGATGGCCCCCGAGAGCGCGTCCTTGCGGATGTCGGGGAACAGCGTGCGGGCGCCCTTCCTGCTGTAGTGCTTCTGCAGCGGGACGGTCTTGGAGCCCCTGGCCCCGAGCACCGCCAGGGCGTCATACATCCCGACCCCCACCGCGCTGTAGGACCGCTCGACGACCGGCACCTTCAGCGGCCACAGGAAGGGCTGCGCCTTGACCAGGTGCGGGGCCAGGGTGGTCAGCAGCAGCCCGCGTTCCTTGAGCGCCTCGGCCACGAGGGCGAAGTTGAGCTGGTAGAGGTAGCGAAGCCCGCCGTGGACCAGCTTGCTCGACCACTGGGAGGTCCCGGAGGCCCAGTCCCCCGCCTCGACGATGCCGACGCGCAGCCCGCGGGAGGCGGCGTCCAGAGCGATACCGGCGCCGGTCACCCCGCCGCCGACGACGAGCAGGTCCAGCGGCTCGCCCGAGGTCATCTGCTCCAGGGCCTCGGCGCGGGACCGGGCGGTCAGTGCGGTGGCGTTCATGGGTGCGCCCCTCTCGACGGTGATGAGTTGCCTGCCAGCATGCGCCCTCCTGCACGTATGCTCAACCGTGGTGCACGGATGTGCAGAAGGAGATGCTCTGCGTGAACGAAGGTGACGAGATGCTGCGCGCCGCGCAGCTGTACTACCTGCAGGACCGCACCATGGACGCCGTCGCGGCCGACCTGGGCGTGTCCCGGTCCACCGTCTCGCGCCTGCTCGCCCGCGCGCGCGAGACCGGGCTGGTGCGGATCACCGTGGCCGCGCCCGAGCATCCCGCCGACCACACCGCGCGGGCCCTGCACGAGGCCTTCGGGGTCACCGTCCACGTGGTGCCGACCCCTGCCGCCGCCGGCGACCCGCAGCGCATCGAGGCCGTCGCCCGCCGGGCGGCCGGTCTGCTCGGGGACTGGTTCCGGGACGGGATGACCCTCGGGGTCGCCTGGGGCACCACCATGTCCGCCGTCGCCGCCCACCTGCGCCCTACCGAGCTGGTCGACGCCCGGGTCGTGCAGCTCAACGGCGCGGCCAACGCCCGCACCGCGGGGGTGCGCCACACCACCCAGCTGCTCGACCGCTTCGCCACGGCCTTCGGCGCCGACCTCTACTACTTCCCGGCCCCCGCGTTCTTCGACTACGCCGAGACCCGTGACCTGCTGTGGCAGGAGAGCGCGGTCCGACGGATCTTGGAGCTGCGCCGCACCTGCGACCTGGCGGTGTTCAGCGTCGGGGCCTTCCGGGGGCGGCTGCTGAGCCAGGTCTACTCCTCGGGCTACCTGCGCGCCGAGGAGGTGGCCGCGCTCGCCGAGCAGCGGGTCGTGGGTGACGTGGCCACCCACTTCCTGCGGGTCGACGGCAGCTTCGCCGACATCGCCCTCAACCGCCGCGCCTCGGGCCCCTCCCCCGCTGAGCTGCGCCGGGTGACCCGTCGGCTGTGCGTCGTGGCCGGGGACAACAAGATCCAGGGCACCCTCGGCGCCCTGCGGGCGGGCGTGATCACCGACCTGGTGGTGGACGAGCGGACCGCGGCCGGGATCGTCGGCTACCTGCGGGCCGGCTGAGCGATCTCGGCGGTATGCCGACCGGCCCCGCGCGCCGGCGGTGCCATCCCGCGCCGGCACGCGATCACGCGCCTCGGCAGCGGGGACGCCCTCGGCCACGCCACGCACGCAGAAGGCCCGGACCAGATGGTCCGGGCCTTCTCGGGGTGGAGCTGAGGGGATTCGAACCCCTGGCCTTCTCATTGCGAACGAGACGCGCTACCAACTGCGCCACAGCCCCTTGCGTCGAGGAACACTACCACCTCGGCGCGATCGGTCGAAATCCTCAGCCGCCCACGACCCGTCGCAGCGGGACCGGCTCGTCCAGGAACTCGTCCTCGATCTCGACCGGGGCGAACACGTCGTCCTCCCCCGGCACGGACCCGGCGGCCACGACCGGGTGGGCGGCGCGGGGCGCGGCGGTCTTGAGGGCGTACGTCGGCCGCGGCACCGGGACCGGGCGCCACTGGCCGGGGGCGAGCGGCTCGGGCTCGGCCTCGACGACGACCAGCGGGGGCTCGTCGTAGGACCGGACGTCGAAGGGGCACGGGTCGAGCTCGGCGACGCGCGGGCGGGGGGCTGGGGTGATCGGGGTGCGGTCCGCGGCGACGGTCCGCACCGCGGGGGCGGGCGCCTGCACGGCGGGGATGAGCTCGGTGGCGGCGGCCGGGGGCGCATAGCTCGCCGGTCGCTCGGCCGGACGCCCCTGCGGCCGGGCCGCCGGAACCGGAGCCGGCTCGACGGCGGCCCGCCCCGACGACGGCTCGGTGCGCGGGGCGGCAGGCGCCCACGCGGCGGCCGCGGCGGCGGACCGGCGGGCGGCACGGGTGGTGCGAGCAGCGGGGGCCGAGGCCCGGCCACGGTGACGCCCGCCGTCGGAGACCGGAGCGGGGCGCGGCGTGACCGTCGACTTCGCGGCGTGCCGCAGCCAGCCGAGGTCGAGCACCAGCAGCGCCACGCCGATCGCGGGGGTCCACAGGGGCAGCAGCCGCAGCGCGGCGAGCACCACGACGGCGACGGTCGCACCGAGGGTCAGCACGAGCGACAGGGCCCGCACCGTCCGGCCACGACGGCTCGCGGGGCGCGCGGGTGTCGCGACCCGGGTGGCGCAGGAGTCGGCCTCCGGCCGGGGCGCCGAACCGGTCGGCCGCAGCGGGCTGACGGCATACGACCTGGTGGAGGACGTCGCGATGATCGGACGCTCCTGGAGGACCGTGATCGCCTCGGCATAGCGCTCGAGGGAACGCGCGGTCTGCAGGTGCTCCCGACGTCGCATCCACGACTGCGTCAGGTAGGCAGCCCACAGCCCGATGACGACCACGAAGACGAGACTGGAGGGCTGCATGGGACTGAAGGTACGGGTGGGAGAGGTGGGACCATCTCAAGCGAAAGGGCGTGTCGACTCTTCGTCGTGAGATCCACCCGTTCGGCCCTGACCACGGTCACCCGAGCGGAGTCTCTGAACGAAGGTTGACCCTCCGAGATCCTCGGTTGTCAACGCGAAGGAGTGATGATCGCGCCACGCTCCGTCGATATGCAGGTAGCGCTCACGCAGACCTTCCGCGCGAAAGCTCAGCTTGGCCGCCACCGCGAGGGAGCGATGGTTCTCCGGCCGGATGTTGACCTCGATGCGGTGCAGCCCCCGCTCGCGGACCGCGTAGTCGCAGCTCATCGCCAGCGCAAGGGGTGCGATCCCCCGGCCGGCATGGGTCGGGGCGCACCAGTAGCCCGCCGACGCGCCCCACAGCGCCCCCTCGAAGACCTGGGACAGCGTGACCGCGCCGCAGAGCCGGCCCTCCACCTCCACGACGAAGGGCAGCAGCCGTCCCGCCCGCGCCTCGCGACGCTGGTGACGCAGGTAGGCAGGGTAGGGCAGCGCCACCTGGCCGGGTCGCGCGGGCGTCGGCTCCCACCGCTCGAGCCACTCCCAGCTGCGGCGGCGCAGCTCCAGCCACTCGCGCTGGTCGCGGCGGCGCAGGCCCCGCAGCACCAGGGTGGCGCCGTCGTCGAGCCGGTCCTCGATCCGGACCGGCCAGGGGTGCGCCATCAGTGGTCGCCCCCGGCCACCTGGTCGAGGGCGTGCGCGACGAGCGGTTCCAGGACCGCCAGCCCGTCGCGGACCCCGCCGGTGGAGCCCGGCAGGTTGACGACCAGGGTGCGGCCCGCGAGCCCGGCGACCCCGCGGGACAGCGCGGCGGTGGGGATCCCGGCACCGGTGCCCGCGGCCCGGACGGCCTCGGCGATCCCGGGGACGAGCCGGTCGACGACGGCGAGCGTCTCCTCGGGGGTGCGGTCCGTGGGTGACAGGCCGGTCCCGCCCGTGGTCACCACCAGGTCGGCGCCTGCGGCGACGGCATCGCGTATGGCCCCGCCCACGGCCTCCCCGTCGGGGACCACCACGGCCGGCGGGGTGTCCAGGCCCCAGCGCCGCAGGGCTGCCACGAGGACCGGGCCGGTGCGGTCGGGATAGACCCCCGCCGCGGCGCGCGTGGACGCGGTGACGACCACGCCGCGGCGCGTCCGGGGAGCGGTCATCGGTCGCCCTCGACCCAGTCGCCGGACCGGCCGCCGGACTTGGCGGTCACCCGGACGTCGGTGATCCGGGCGTGCTTGTCGACCGCCTTGACCATGTCGACGAGGGCGAGCGCGGCCACGGTGACGGCGGTCAGCGCCTCCATCTCGATGCCGGTGCGATCGGCGGTGCGCACGGTGGCCGTGACGTCGACCCCGTCGTCGGCCACGGCGAGGTCGACGGCGACCGCGTGGACGGCGACCGGGTGTGCCAGCGGGATCAGCTCGGAGGTGCGCTTGACCGCCTGGATGCCGGCGATGCGGGCGACGGCCAGGGCGTCGCCCTTGGGGAGGGCACCGTCGCGCAGGGCCGACACCGCGGCCGGGCAGACCAGGACGCGGCCCCGGGCCGAGGCCTCGCGGGCGGTGACGGGCTTGGCGGACACGTCGACCATGTGGGCGGTGCCGTCGGCGCGGACGTGGGTCAGCGCGTGGGCGGGTGGGACGTGGCTCATCGGCGGGACTCCTGCGTGGGGGTGGGGCGGGACGAGGTGGGGAGCGTCGCGAGCGGACGCAGGGGCAGGCAGGTGAGCCGTGTGCCGGGCCGCACCTCCTCGGTCGTCGCGGGCACCACCGCGAGGGCGTCGGCGGCGGCGAGCGCGCCCAGCATGTGCGACCCCTGGCCACCGGCGAGTCGCAGGTGCCACTCGCCGGCGTCCTGGTGGAGGGTGACCCGGGCGAGCTGGGTGCGGCCCGCGGATGTGCGCCAGCCCTCGTCCGCCACGGCGAGGACCTCGTCGCCGTCCGCGGCGCCCGGACCGGCGGGGTGGGCTGCCAGCCGGCGCAGCACCGGCAGGACGAAGACGAGGTAGGACACCATGGCGCTGACCGGGTTGCCGGGCAGCGTCAGGACGGGCACCCGGCGGCCGTCGGCCGCGTCGAGCACCCCGAAGCCCTGCGGCTTCCCCGGCTGCATCGCGACCCCGCGGAAGGTCGCCCGGCCACCGCGGGACAGCACGGCCTTGACCACGTCGTAGGCACCCGCCGACACCCCGCCCGTCGTCACGAGCACGTCGCAGCCCTCGACGAGCTCGGTCAGGGTCCGCTCGAAGGCCGCCTCGTCGTCACCGGCCGCCCGGGCCCGCAGGGCAGGGAAGCCGTGCTCCCGCAGCGCCGCCACGAGCATCGGCCCGTTGCTGTCGACCACCTGGCCGTGGGCGGCCAGGGCGCCGGGCTCCAGGAGCTCGTCGCCGGTCGTCAGGACGGTCACCCGCGGCGGCGCGACCACCGCCACCTGGGGGCGGCCCACCGACACCAGCAGCGCCAGCACCCGTGCGTCCACGCGGGTGCCCGCCGCGAGGACGGTCTCCCCGCGGCGCACGTCGTCGCCGGCCGGCCGGACGTGGGCGTGCGGACGCGGCTCCTGGTGCAGCCGGACCTGATCGGTGCCCCGGTCGGTGACCTCCACCGGGATCACCGCGTCGGCGCCCTCGGGGACCGGGGCCCCGGTCATGAGACGTACGGCGGTGCCCGGGGCAAGGGTGACCCGGTCGGTGCGGCCGGCCGGGACGTCGTCGGCCACCGGGAGGGTGACCGGTCGCTCGGCGGACGCGCCCAGCACGTCGGCGCGGCGCACGGCGTAGCCGTCCATGGCCGAGTTGGCGCACACCGGGACGTCGACGGCGCTGACGACGTCCTCGGCGAGGACGGCACCGTGCGCCTCCAGGACCGGGACGGTGATCACCCGCCGCGGGACCTGTGCGCAGGCGGCGAGGACGTCGGCGCGGTGCTGCTCCAGCGGGACCAGGTCGGATGTCATGGCGCGGACACTAGTCGAGCACGGTGTGCTCACCCGTCGTGGCGGCCCGGTCGCGCCCCGCGGCCTTGGCCGCCGTCATCGCGCTGTCGGCCGCCCCGAGCATGTCCAGGGCGGTCGCCCCGTCGTGGGGCCAGGTGGCGACCCCGATGCTGCAGGTCACCGGCAGCAGCTGGCCGCCGACGTCCAGGGGGCGGGCGCGCAGGTCCGCGACGAGACGGTCGGCGAGGGCCAGGGCCTGCTCCGAGCCGAGCTCGGGGCACAGCACCGCGAGCTCCTCCCCGGCATACCGCGCGACCGTGTCGACGGGGGGCACGAGCTCGACGAGCCGGGCCGCGAGCGCCCGCAGCGCGCCGTCCCCGGTCTCGTGGCCGTGCTTCTGGTTGAGCGCCGCGAAGTTGTCGATGTCCACCACGAGCAACGACAGCTCCCGCCCGAAGGCCTGGGCCCGGGCCACCTCCCGGCTGAGGGCGGAGGTGAGCATGCGCAGGTTGCCGACGCCGGTGAGCGGGTCCACGACCGACTGGCGCTGGGCGGTCCGGTGGAGCATCGCGTTGTCCATCGCGACGCCCGCGGGCCCGGCGACCACCTCGAGCAGCTCGGCCGTCTCCTCGTCATAGGCCTCCCGGTCCTCCCCTCGCTCGACCACCAGGACGCCGACGGCGTGGTCGCCCGAGACCAGGGGCGCCGCGCAGGCGCGGCCGTCGAGGACGGCGGACGGGCAGGAGGTGGCCTCGTCCAGCATCACGACCCGGCGCTCGGACGCCGCCAGGCCGACGATGCCCTCGTCCAGGCCGACCCGGCTGGTGGGCGGCCGGGGCGTGCCGATGGGGTGGACCACGCGCAGGCGCAGCCCCGTGCCCTCGCGCAGCCACACCGAGGCGGAGGCCGAGGAGGTGGTCGTCTCCGCCAGGGCGCACACCGCCGTCAGCAACCCGTCCAGGTCATGGGTGCGCTGCAGGGTGGCCGCGATCGCGTGCGCGGTGTCGTGCAGCGCCTGGCGGCGGTCGCGCAGCTCGGCCATCTGCCGGTCCAGCTGGGCCGCCATGTGGTTGAAGTCGCGCGCCAGCTCGCCGATCTCGTCCTGACGCTGGTCGGGCAGCCGCACCGACAGGTCGCCGTCGGCCACCTGCTGGGCGCCCCGGCTCAGGGCCACGATCGGCTCGGTGAGCTCGCGCGCCAGCCACCGCACGAGCAGGACCGCGCCGGCGAGGACGGCGAGGAGCACGATCAGCGGCAGCCAGGCCCGCAGGCCCGAGGTCGGGTCGGGCGCCGAGCCCTCCACCGCGCAGGGGCGGCCCGGCCCGGCCTCCACGGTCTGGACGATCGCGCCCCGCCCGGTGTCGGCGCTGGGGTGCACCTCCGAGCCCGCGCAGAGCAGGACGGCCCGCACGTCGCTGACGGCGGCGTGGCGGGCCAGGGCGTCCAGGCGCCCGGGCGTCAGCGGCTCGACGACGAGCACCGACAGGTCGCCCCGGTCGGTGCGCAGCGTGACCTGCTCGGCCAGGGCGGCGCCCGCGCGCGAGGTCACCTGGGAGCAGCGCGTCGTCGGGAGGGTTCCCGGTCTGCGGGCCGGTGGCCTGCCCGCGGTCCCGATGACCTTGCCGCCCTGCGTGACCACGGCATACCCCTGCTCCGCGCCGAGTCCCCCGCGCGTCTCCTCCGTGAGGACCACCTGGGGCGGGCGCCCGTTGGCCACCGAGAGCGCGATCACCTCGGCGCGGTCGCCGAGCGCCCAGCACTCCGCGCCGATCGCCGTGGCCAGCGCCGAGGTGGCCCGGTCGACGTCGCGCCGCTGACCGTCGACGAGGGCCCGGGGCAGGAAGACCCCCGCGAAGAGCCCGGTCAGGAGCAGCGCCGGCAGGACGACGGCCGCGAGCGCGATGCCCAGGCGGGTGCGGATCGGCACGGCTCCTCCTCGAGGTCGGTGCGCCCATGGTGGCACGCCGCACGCTCTCGTGCGCCGAGGCGCCGGCCGGGCCTGCGAGGATGTCCGCATGGACGGCACTGCTCCCGGGTCCAAGAAGGCCCTGCGCACCCAGCTCTGGGCGGCCCGCCGGGCCCGGCTCGCGAACTCCACCGGTGCACGACGAGACTCGGACGCCGGCCGGCTCGCGGAGCAGGTGATGCGGCTGGTCCGCGAGCAGGTGGGTCCGGGCGCCACGGTGACGTCCTACGAGTCCTATCCGGCCGAGCCCGGGACCCGGCCGCTCAACCGTGCCCTGGTCGCGGCCGGCTACCGGGTGATCGTCCCGGTGACGCTGCCCGACCTCGACCTGGACTGGCGTCCGCTGGACGGCGCCGAGGACGACGCGGACGCCCTGCTCGGACGTGACGCGATCGGGGAGGCGGACCTGCTGCTGATCCCGGGCACCGCCGTCGACCGCACCGGGGTGCGCCTCGGGCAGGGCGGCGGGTGCTACGACCGGGCGTTGCCGCGACGCCGGGACGGCGTGCCGGTGGTCACCCTGCTGCACCCCGGCGAGCTGCTCGCCACCCCGCTCCCCCGCGACGACCACGACCAGCTCGTCGACGCGGTCGTGACGGCCTGCGGCACCAGCTGGCTCCGGCGCCGCTGACCTCGAGCCGCAGGCCGTGGACGGCGATCTCGTCCCCCGATCGGGGCCCACGGCCGGGCTGGACCGAGCTCAGTCCCCGTCGGTCGGCCGCAGGATCAGGTGGTCGACGGCGTCCCGGGCGACCGCCTCGGGCGAGAAGGTCCACGGGTAGGGGTCGTTGGTCAGCCAGCGAGCCGTCTGGTCGTCGTAGTGGTCGCTCGTCGGGTGCCCCGAGACGCCCGTGCTCTGCACCCAGGTGCTGCTGTCCAGCGAGCCGAGGTCGACCACCATCCGCATCGAGGGTCCCCAGTCCACGTCGTAGGACCGGGCCAGGTCCGAGCCGAGGGCGTTCGGCGACAGGGCGGTGCCGGGGGCCGGGTGCGGGCCGCGGTCGAGCAGGTCCCCGATGAGACCCGGTGCGGCCTCCCCGAGCGGGTGCCGCAGGGTGAGCCGGTGGAGCCGGCCGTAGTCCCACGAGCCGACCTCCTTGCCGGTCCGCCTGGTCAGCTCCAGCCGGGCGTCGACCTGGGCGCGGCGCAGGATGTCGTCGCGGGTCTCGACCTTCAGCGTCTTCTGGTCGTCCCACCAGGGCGAACGCGGGTCGGCGAGGAGCCGCTCGACCACCGCCGCCCAACGGGCGCCGCCGTCGGGCCGCAGGCCGGTCGGCAGGTCGTCGTCGAAGGTCAGGTGGAGCAGCGCCGACCAGGTGGCGGCGAAGTACGCCGCGCCCCGGGACGAGGCGTTCTCCCCGGTCACGAACCTGCCGTCCCAGCCGCGCAGGGTGTCCTGGCCCTCCTTGGTGAAGGAGTCCGACCCAAGGTCGACCGCGAGCAGGGCCTTGGTCAGGATCGGCTGGAAGCCGTCGCTGCTGTCGCTCTGGATGTCCCGCATCCGCTGCGGGGTGACCGGGCCGCCCTCCTCCAGGAGGGTGCGGATCCGGGTGGACCGCCAGCCGGCGCTCCAGTCGGTGGTGAGGAAGGGGGTCGCGCTGCGGGTGACCTGCTGGTTGGCGGTGACCACGAGCCCCTCGGGCGGGTCGTAGGCCCACGGCAGCTGGTCGAAGGGCACGTACCCGCGCCAGTCGTTGCGCGACTCCCACCCGAGGGCGGGCAGGTAGCCGGGGGGCGTCCCGGCGGTCCCGGCCCGGCGGATCGGGACCAGGCCCGGAGCCTGGTAGCCGATGTGCCCGTCCACGTCGGCGTAGATCGCGTTCTGCGCGGGCGCGACGAACGACACCAGCGCCTCCCGGAAGCTCGTGAAGTTCGTCGCCCGGTCCAGCCGGAAGATCGCGTCGGCGGTGGTGGTGCGGTCCAGCGCGGTCCACCGCAGCGCCACGGCGCTCCGCTCCCCGGGGTCGGCCGGGGGTGCCGCCTCCGCGACCCCGTCGAGGACGCCCGAGACGATCGGGCCGTGGGAGGTGGACCGGACGGTGACGGTGCGGTCGGGCCCGCCCGCCACCTTGACGGTCTCGGTGCGGGTGCTGACCGGCAACCAGCGACCGTCCTTGAGCACCGTGTCGCCCTTGAGCCGCTCGAGGTAGAGGTCGGTCACGTCCGGGTCCAGGTTGGTGAAGCCCCAGGCGATGCGCTGGTTGTGACCGATCACGACCCCCGGGAAGCCCGCGAAGGTGAACCCGGAGACGGCGTACGGACAGGTCGTCGACAGGGTCCGGCAGCGCAGCGACACCTGGTGCCAGATGCCGGGCTGCTCCAGCGCGAGATGAGGGTCGTTGGCCAGCAACGGCTTCCCGGTGCTGGAGCGGCGCGGGCCGACCACCCAGGAGTTGGAGCCGATGCCCGCCCCCGTCCCGATCGAGCTGCGGACGGCGGCGAGGGTGCGGGCGGTGTCGTCCAGCGCCTCGGACGCCCCGGGCCGCAGCGCCGGTATGCCCCCCCGGCCGGCCGAGCGTCCGCCGTGGCGCGCCATGCCCGGCTTCCAGTCGGCCGGGGAGAGGATCGGGGCCCGCCGGTCGACGGCGTAGGGCGGGTAGAGCTCGGCGACCTCGGCCAGGGACCGGCCCTGGGCCAGCAGCCGGGCCCGGGCCAGCTCGTCGTCGAGGTTGCCCTTGAGGTCCCAGGCCATCGCCTTGAGCCAGACCAGCGAGTCGACCGGTCCCCACGGCTCGATGGTGTAGCCGGGGTGCGCCACGCCGAGCAGGAGGTACTCGGGCGCCACCTTGGTGGGGTCGCCCGTCCGTTCCAGGTAGGCGTTGACCCCGTCGGCGTAGGCCGTGAGGTAGCGCCGGGTGTCGGCCGACAGCATGGGCAGCTCGGCCTCGGCGGTGCGCCGCCAGCCCATGGTGCGCACGCCGGTGTCGGAGGCGACGCCCGCCTCCCCGACGAGCTCGGCGAGGCGCCCGGACGTGGCGTGCCGGCGCAGGTCCATCTGGAAGAAACGGTCCTGGGCGTCGACGTAGCCCTGGCCGCGGAAGAGGTCCTCGGGGGTGTCGGCCTCGATGTGCGGGACCCCCTGGGCGTCCCGCCGCACGTCGACCCGCCCGCTCAGCCCCCCGAGGCGGTGCTCCCCGCCCAGCTCGGGGTCGGTGCGACGGACCGCGCCCCACAGGACCCCGGTGACGATGAGGGCGGCGACGACGAGGAGCGCGACCACGGTGACGGCGGTCCGTCGGGCGATCTGGGCAGCGTGCGACACGACAGCGAGACTAGGCCACCGGGTGGGGGTGACCGCGCGGGCGGGGCGGGGCGTCGTGGACGCGGCGGCCTCCGGCATACGACACAATGCGTGACATGCAGACGGCGGCGATCGCGGGGTTCGGCGTCGAGGACCTCCGTCTGGTGCTGCTGGTGGGCTCGGTCGTGCTGCTGCTGGCGGTGGTGGCGGTGCGGGTGAGCACCCGCTCGGGCCTGCCGTCGCTGCTGCTCTACCTGCTCATCGGGGTGGCTCTCGGGGAGTCCGGGTTGGGGATCCAGTTCGAGGACACCCGGCTGACGCAGGCCCTGGGCTACGCCGCCCTGGTCATCATCCTGTCCGAGGGCGGGCTGACGACGTCCTGGCGGCACATCCGCCCCTCGGTGGCGCCCGCGGCGCTGCTGTCGACCGTGGGCGTGCTGGTCTCGGTCGCCGTCATCGGGGTGGCCGCGCACCTGCTGCTCCCCCTGGACTGGGCTGCGGCGATGCTGGTCGGGGCGGTCCTGAGCTCGACCGACGCCGCGGCGGTGTTCTCGGTGCTGCGCAGCGTCCCGCTCCCCCACCGACTGACCGGGATGCTGGAGGCGGAGTCGGGCTTCAACGACGCACCGGTGGTGATCCTGGTGACGGCGTTGACGGGGGTGGTGGCGGGCACCTCTCACGCGGGCCCGCTCGTGCTCTTCGCCGAGGCCGTGGTCGAGCTGGTGGTCGGCACCCTCACCGGGCTCGCGGTGGCGTGGCTGGGGACCCGGCTGCTGCACCGCTACGCCGACACCTCCTCGGGTCTGTTCTCGATCGGCGTCCTCGCGGTCCCCGGCCTGGCGTATGCCGGCGCGACCTACGCCCACGGCAGCGGCTTCATCGCGGTCTACGTCGCCGCCCTCGTCCTCGGCAACTCCTCGCTGCCGCACAAGGCCGCCACCCGCGGGTTCGCCACGGCCATGGGGTGGCTGGCCCAGATCGGGCTGTTCGTCCTGCTGGGGCTGCTGGCCTCTCCCTCGCAGCTCGCACGGTGGGCGGTGCCCGCGGTCGTCCTCGGGCTGGTCCTGCTGCTCGTGGCCCGCCCGCTGTCGGTCCTGGTGGCGGCCACGCCGTTCGGGATCGGGGCGCGCGAGCAGGTCTTCCTGTCGTGGGCGGGCCTGCGCGGGGCGGTGCCCGTCGTCCTGGCGACGGTGCCCGCGACGGAGGGCGCGCACCAGCTGGCCTGGTTGTTCGACCTGGTCTTCATGCTCGTGGTGATCTACACCGTCGTCCAGGGCCCGACGCTGCCGTGGGTGGCACGGCGCCTCGGCGTCATCGACGAGGGCGCGACGATGGACCTGCAGGTCGAGTCCACCCCGCTGGAGCGGATGAACGCCGACGTGGTGCAGGTGGAGATCGGCGACGAGTCCCGCCTGGCCGGCGTCGAGGTCTACGAGCTGCGGCTGCCTCGCGGGGCCGGCGTCGCCCTGGTGCTGCGGCGCGGGCGGTCCTTCGTGCCCGAGCGGTCCACGATGCTGCGCCGCGGTGACTCGCTCATGGTGGTCATGCCCTCGACGCTGCGTGAGGCGACCGAGCAGCGGCTGCGGGAGGTGTCCGAGCAGGGGCGCCTTGCCGGGTGGCTGCGTCCCGGGGAGCGGCCACCGCTGCCCCGCGCCCTGCGCGAGCGCGGTCAGCAGGGGCGCCACGGCTCGCTAGACTGAGCCACCGCCCGCGCACTCGCCCGACCCCGTGGAGACCCCGTGCCTACCTACTCCTACCGCTGCTCCGACTGCGACGAGGCCTTCGACGTCGTGCAGTCCTTCAGCGACGACGCCCTGACCGAGTGCCCGGCGTGCCAGGGCCGGCTGCGCAAGCTCTTCACCGGCGTGGGTGTGGTCTTCAAGGGCTCGGGCTTCTACCGCACCGACTCCCGCGGCACCCCCGCGGCCACCCCGGCCGGCTCGGACACGGCGGCGTCCTCCTCCTCGGCCACCGCCCCTGCGGCCTCCGCCCCGAGCTCGACCGCCACCCCCGCCGCCGACTGACCCGCTCCCGAGGCAGGCTGTCCACAGGTGCCCGCGGTCCGGCGCCGACCGTCCACAGCCCGTCGGGCCGTATGCCGGTGGCCGCCCCCCTCGCCCTAGCGTCAGGTCATGGCTGCGCACCCCACCCTCGTGGACCCGCTCGTCCTCGGTCCTGCCCCCGCATCAGCCCGCGGACCGGCGGGCCCGGCCGCCGGTCCCCCTGCCCCCGCCCGGGTCGGATGGCGCGAGCGGCTCGCGGCCCGCGGCGGCACCCGTCGGTGGTGGTGGCTGCGGCTCGGGCGCCGGGTGCTGGGGGCGCTGCTCGCCGCGGCCGCCGTGGCCCTGACGGTCCGGCTGGCCTTCCCGCCACCCGCGCCCGTGGGGGTGCTCGTCCCCACCGCGGCCCGAGACCTGCCGGCAGGCCACCGACTCACCGCCGCAGACCTCACCGTGCGGCGGTGGCCCGGTCCCGACGCACCCTCGCGGCCGGCGAGCGTCGCCTCCCTGGCCGGGCGCCCGCTCGTCGTCGCCGTGCGGGCCGGTGATCCCCTCCCGGCCGCCGCCGTCGTCGGACCTGCCCTGGTCGACGGCCTGGCCGACGGCCGGGTGGCGCTGTCGATCCCCGACGTCCCACCCCTCGTGGCCCAGGCCGCGTCGGCTGGCGACCGGGTCCAGCTGTGGGCCGGCGAGCGGCTGGTCTCATGGGACGCGGTCGTCCTCGCCCGTGGTGAGGACGCAGGCGGAGGCGGACCGGTCCCGGCCCCCGCGCTCGGGCCCGGCAGCGGCTCCACCGGGGACGGTGGGACGGGCGGGACCCTGCTGGTCTCGCTGACCCGGACCGACGTCGAGCGGGTCCAGGCGGCCCGAGGCGGCAGCCCGGACCCACGCCCGATCGTGGTGGTCCTGCGCTCGCGCTGAGCATCGGTCCCGGGCGCGTGTCGCCCCAGCCGGACACATCCGGGCAGAACGGGTCAAGGTCACAGGTTGTTCACGACCGGCCCAGGACGTGCCTGCCCGGACCCTGGCTGTGGTGGGGTGAAGACCTGTGCGACGCCGACCGGGTCGACGCGCACCACCAGCTGCGGGCGCGCATCCCCCGGACGCCCGCCCCCCGCCCCATCGCGAAAGAGGCCCCACCATGCTCAAGGGTTACAAGGACTTCATCATGCGCGGCAACGTCGTCGACCTGGCGATCGCCGTCATCCTCGGCTCCGCGTTCGCCAAGGTCGTCGAGTCCTTCGTCGCCGTCCTGATGAACCTCATGGGCAAGGTGTTCCACCAGGAGGACTTCAGCTCCTTCCGTCCCTGGGACGTCCCGGTGGGCGCCTTCCTCACCGCGCTGGTGTCCTTCCTCATGGTGTCGGCGGTCATCTACTTCTTCGTCGTCGTCCCGATGAACCGCATCGCGATCCGCCGTGCCGGTGGCGTGGCCCCCGAGGCCGCCCCCACCGCCGAGGCCCTGCTGGCCGAGATCCGCGACGAGCTGCGGGCCCGCCGGCCCTGACCTGCGCCTGACCTCGAGAGGGGGCCCCGTCCGTGCGGACGTGGCCCCCTCTCGGCATACCCGTCGTGGACGCCCGTTCCCTCACTCCCAGTGAGGCGGACGTTGCTCGCGCAGCCATCGGTCCCGCGCCCCCTCCGCACGGCCGTCGGACGCACCCGTGGCCCGGACCGAGCCCGAGCCCATGGCTGCCCCGGATGCACGCGCCGCGGCCGGGCGGGCAGCCGACCGGGACGCGCCCGCCGCGGGGGTCGGCGCGGCGTCGCCCGTCGGTCCCGTCCGGGGCTCCGGCTCTCCCACCGGGCGTCCCGCGGCGGCGCCCGTGCCCGGCGCGTCGACCCGGCGGTGCCGCCGCCGACCGGCGCCGGTGGTCATCGCCCGGCCCGCCGGTCCTCGGCGGCGTCGGTGACCGCCTGCAGGATCCGGGCCACCTCCCGCTCGGGCGCCCGGAAGGCGTCCATCGACCAGACCCGCAGCGGTCGCCATCCCTGACGCTCCAGCAGGGCGGGCCGGTGCACCTCCCGGTCGGCGGGGTTGGCGGCGGCGGCGTGCACGCTCCCGTCCGACTCGACCGCCACCGCGCCGCCCCACACGGACTTCGGGTCGCGGACGGCGAGCTCGATGGGCCCGACACCTCGACCGGCCCGCTCGGTCACGTCCATGCCCGCCTCCCGCAGCCGGGCGGCGAGGTCGAGCATCACCGGGTCGGTCAGCTCGCCCTGCGAGGGGGGCAGGTCCGGCGACTCCGCGGCGAGGGTCAGCACCTCCGCGAGCAGGTCGATCCCGCCCGACCCACCGGCGGCCCGTCTCAGCTCCTCCACCGTCAGGGCGGTGATCACGGTGAGGGTGTGGCGCGCGCGGGTGACCGCGACGGACACGCGGCGCTCGCCGCTCGCCAGCGCCATCGAGCCGAACCGGTGCCCGGCCTGCCCGGTGTCGTCCACGACGTACCCCACGGTCAGCAGGATGTCGTCACGGGTGTCCCCCTGCACGTCATCGACGTGCTTGACCCAGAAGGCTTCTCGTCGCTCGGCGGCGAAGTAGTCGATGAGCGGGTCGCCGGGCTCGAGAACGGCCACCTCGGCCTGGATGCGTTCGCGGACCCGGTCGGCGTGCTCGGCGTTGAGCGCGATGACGCCCAGGCTCCGGTCGGTGAAGCCGCGGGCGTGCGCCAGGGCGAGGCGAGCGACCCGGTCGACCTCCTCGTCGGTGCTGACGGCGGCCTCTCCCGCCTCGCCGCGGCTGCCGGGGTGCAGCTCCACGTGCTCCAGGGTGACCCGTTGGAGCGTCCCGGCCGGAGGGACGGTCGTCGGCTCCTCGACGTACAGGTGCTCGTCGAGAGCGACCGTGAGCCGGTCGTCGAGGATCCGGTGATGGGTCTTGAGGGTGTATGTCGGCAGCCGGGCCGACAGCACGCTGAGCACGGAGACGGACCGCTGGTCGGCGCGGACGTCGTCGACCGGCCGCGGGTCCACCTCGAAGCTCAGCTCGCAGGGCGGGAGCTGCTGGTGGTCGCCGCACACCACGACCTGACGACCGCGGCTGACCGCCGAGACCGCCTGGGCGACGGCCAGCTCGGAGGCCTCCAGGACGATGACCGTGTCGACCACGGGGCCCGGGGCGAGCAGGGCGCCGACCTCGTGCGGCGAGACGGCCCGGCAGGGCGCCGCACCCCGCGTGGCCCGGGCGACGGCCTGGGCGCGCTCACGCAGTGCCCGCGCCTCCAGCCGGCGCAGCTCCTCGGCCATGGCGTGCAGGGAGGGGCCGTCGTGGCCGCCGTACCGCGCGTCGGACCGCCCCACTTCCTCCAGGAAGGACGCCCACCACACGTGGCGGACCTCCGGGGCGACCTGCTCCGGCGGCACGTGGCGCTCGGCCAGGTCCTCGACCAGGGCTCCCATCCCCTGGTCGCGCAGGTCGTCGAGGAAGCCCGTGACCTTGGGCAGCACCTCGAGCCGACCCTGCTGGGAGACCAGGTCGTGCATCCGCAGGTGGATCACGTCGACGTGCTGGGTGGTGGTCGCGGCGCCCTCGCCGGTGGTGGCGAGCACGGGCTCCAGTCGCTCCAGGTCGTCGACGACCGCGTGGTAGGCGGACCAGGCCTCGTCGATGCCCTCAGCAGGGGCAGGCACCGCGTCGGGGCCTCCGCGCGCCTGCCACAGCACGAGCTGCTCGTGGGCGAGCGCAAGGGTCTGGTGCAGGTCCCGCGGCGCCATGCCCGGGCGGACCAGCGACTTGGCGTCACGGCGCAGGGCACCGCGGCGCAGCACCCCGATCCGGGAGCCGTGCTCGGCGCGGTAGGACGCGGACGTGGCCTCGAGCAGGTCGGGCAGGGGCGCCTCGAAGACCTCGGGGTGCAGCACGTCCAGGGTGGCGCGCACCCCGGTGAGCAGCTCGAGGTCGGAGCCGATGCCGGCCAGCGTGGTCGCCGGGGGCAGGCCGACGCCGCGGGACAGCTCGTCGACGAGCCGCACCAGGCGTGGGATCCCGCGGTCCCCGGCGAGACGCTCGCACGCGGCGAGGGCGTCCGCGGCCTCGGCGTCGGTGGTGATCCGGGCCCCGCGCCACGGGTCGGGAGCCGGCGAGGGCAACCACGCACCGTCGGTGGCGGCCTGCACCAGGCGGCGCGTCGCGGCGTCGAGCACGCGCGGGGTGAGCCGGTGCAGGGTCTCCCGGTCCAGCCGCACCCGGGAGTGCGGCGCGGGACGCAGGGACGCGAGCTCGACCAGGGCGCCGTGGGCCTGGAAGGCGCTGACGCCCCAAGGGCTTCGCGGCGCGTGCAGCGCCTCGACGTGCCCCTGCAGCACCGTGGTCGCGTCGTGCAGGTCGGTCAGGGTGTCGTGGTGCGGCTCGATGCGGGCGGGCACCGCGAGGGTGGTGATCGGGCCGTGCACGTGCCGCAGGTCCGGACCGTCATGGGCCTCGGTGACCAGGTCGAGCCCGACCTCCAGCAGCCGGGTGCGGACCGCGTCGATGGCGGCCCGCTTGTGCGAGACGAGCAGGGTGCTGCGGCCCTGGGCGGCGAGCCCGGCCACGGCGTTGGCGACGACCTGGGTCATCCCGGTGCCGGGCGCGCCCTGGACGACCACGTCGTCACCGGCCGCGATGGCGGCGAGCGCCGCCCGCTGCGAGGCGTCGGCCGCGAGCACGAGGGGCATCGGCGCCGGGTCGGGCGTCGCGTCCCGCAAGGTCGTGGGCAGTCCTGCCATGGCGCGGACGAGCGGGTGGTCCGCCACCGCGGTGTCGACCAGGTCGGCGACCATGCCGAGCTTCACGTACGGGTAGATCCCCACGCCCAGCCGGCGCGCGATCTGGAAGCCGGGCAGGCGGGCGCACCGGGACTGGATCTCCCGGTAGGCCGCGTCGGGGTCGAACCCGTTGCGCCCCCACGTCATCTCGACCAGGCGGGGCACGTCGAGCTCCACCCCTGCCTCGGTGCGCAGCAGCTCCACGAGGGCGGGGTTGAGCTCGACGCCGGGACCGACCACCACGTCGAAGTCGTCCTGCGCCAGGTCGCGCGGCACCAGCTCGCAGGCCCGCAGGAAGACCGGGGCCGCCGGGATGCGCGAGCCCGCCATCCGCCAGGCCGCCATACCGGCCGTGGAGAAGCAGGACGCCAGCCCGTGCTCCTGCCACAGCCGCCGCTCGGTGCGGCGCAGGGCGCGGGCTTTGACACGGGCGTCGGACAGAGCCGCGGGATCGCGAATCAGGTCCGACAGCCGGGTGTCTCGCCCGGACAGGAAGATCGCCAGCCCCGCCGGGTGCGCCCGCGCGAAGTCCAGCCGGACGACGTCCTCGGTGCGCCACAGCAGGGTGTTGGGACCCCCGATCTCCACCAGCTCACGACGCCACCGACGGACCGCTGCCAGGGCCGGATCGAGCTCGTCCGGTGGGGGCGCGGGGGCGCATGGGGTGGCAGTCACCGGCCCAGGATAGCGATCAGGGAGCGTTCAGGCCGGGCACCGGGCGCCCAGTGACCTGCGGTTCCGTGGATCGTTCGACGCAGCACCGGGACATGGAGGCGGCGCGCATCATGCAGGGGGAGGGATGATGCGCGCCGCTGGTTGAATCATCAGCGACCCACCTGAGCAGGTCAAGAGCAACAAGGATCGCATGTCCGATTTCGCCCGTATGGCGCTTTGGGTGAGGATTTCGTCACGCGTTGTTCATCGTCACCTGGGCCACTCAGGCGTATGCCGTGAACCGCGGAGGGCGCCTCGCCGTGGGTCGCGCCCGAGTCGATCAGGAGGCGCAGGTCGTGCGAGGATAGGTGGCCGTGGCGCCTCGAACGCCACCCCCGCCCTCGTAGCTCAGGGGATAGAGCACCGCTCTCCTAAAGCGGGTGTCGATGGTTCGAATCCATTCGGGGGCACCACACATCACCGCAGGTCAGAGCCCCTTTCCGGGGTCGATCGCCAGCACGTCGAGGGCCTCTGAGGGGCCCTTGTGGCACGTTTGTGGCACACCCTGCACGGGCACCAGTGCGTCAAGGAGCGTCCGACGGCGTCCAGGTCATCGGGGAAGAGCCCGGCGTAGACGTCGAGGGTCATGGCCGCCGAGGCGTGGCCCAGCATCTGCTGCACCGCCTTGACGTTGGCGCCCGCCGCGATCGCCAACGACGCCGCCGTATGCCGCAGATCGTGCGGCGTCAGGTCCACCAGCCCGGCCCGCTCCACTGCGGGGTCGAAGACGCGGCGACGCCAGTTGTTGAGCCGCAACGGGCCACCCATGGGAGCCGAGAACACCAGCTTGTCCACTCCCCTCCCCTTGCACTGCTCCTCGATGTGGCGCATGAGCGCCGGCGGCACCGGCACCGACCGCACCTGATGCGTCTTCGGGGTCGTCCACGCGAGCTTGGACCCGACGACGCTCACGGACTCGGCCACGGTCAGCCGGTTGCGCACCGGATCGACCCGCCCGACCTTGAGCGCCGCGAACTCCCCGAACCGCAGCCCGGTCAGTGCCAGCACGAGCACGTGCAGGCCGCTGTCCCCCGCCGCGTCCACGAGCTGCTGCAACTGCGCGGCGGTCAGGAAGCGCGGCTCACGACGCGACTGACGCGGCAGGCGCACACCCTGAGCAGGGTTGCGGGCGATCCGGTGGTCCGCCACGGCGGCGTCAAAGATCATCGACGCGACGAGGTAGACCTTGCGGACCAGGCCGAGCGACATGCCCTGCCCGACGAGGTCACCGATCCAGGCGGCCACGTCCGAGCGCGCGACCTGGGCCAGCGGCCACGGACCCCACTTCGGGATCACGTGCGTGCGCGCCACCTCCCGGTAGCGGAGCGCGGTGCTCGGCTTGAGGTGCCCGAGGCCGGCCATCCACGTCTTCGCGTAGACCTCGAAGCGCACCTTGCCCGCCGCCGGGTCGAGATAGGCCCCACGGTTCATCTCCGCCTGCAGCTCGGACAGGAACCGCTCGGCGTCGACCTTGCGCCGGAAGGACTTCTTGCGCTGAGCGCCCGTGGGGTCGCGCCAGCGGCCCAGCCACTTCCCGTCGCGCGGGTCCTTGGTGATCGTCGCCATGTCAGGCGGCCTTGGAGACGGCCCACGCCCGCACCACGGCGGGGTCGAAGCGAAGGTGCTTGCCGAGGCGCATGCACGGCGGGCCGTCGCCACGGTGGCGCCACTGATAGATGGTCGGGACGCTCACGCTGAGGAAGGTCGCCACGTCGTCGATCGTCCACAAACGGTCGCAGGCGGGCACGGGCGCGGGCACGGACGACGGCCCCGTCATCCTCACCGACGATCGCCTCAGCAAGATCGGCGTCGGTCTCCGCACGCTCTACCGCCAACGCCTCCGCCAAGGCCACGGCTTCGACGACCGCCACCGCGAGATCCTCCAGGCCTTGCAGCGTGTGGAGGCCGCCCACCGAAACCGCCGGGGAGGCTATTGGATTGCGGGAGACGTCCTCGCTGCGGCAGCTCACGCCCGTGCCACAAAGATCCCCAGGGCTGCAGGGACGCACGTGTATCTCGCCAGCGACGGCGCACCCCCTCCCCACTGTGTCTTGAAATGGGGAGGGGACTGGTCGCCAAATCGTCGCCTACGGGAGCTCGAGAGAATTATTCACAGCGACCTTTCCGCAAAACGCTTCCCGCGAAGCAAACCTCAAGACGATGGCACCGCGATCGCCCTCCGTTCAGGATGAAAGAGAGCAGGGAAATTAGACCGCATACTTTTCCTTGCGCTTCTGAAATGCCTCTAGGCCGCCGTCGAGAATTTCACAGGCATGCTCACGGGTTCCCCCAGAATCCAACACGAAACCCGAGCCCTTCGGTGCGGCCGTCCACTCCAGCGAGCCAGTCAGGTAGTCAAAGACTCGACCCTCAGGGTTCCGCCTATCATCACCATGCCGGTTCGCAACAATGAGCTGCTCCGAATCGGCCCCCACGACCAGGTTTGCATTATGGCTGACCATAATAATCTGACGGAGGCGCTTTCGCCTCAAAAGGAATGGCACGATGGTGCCGTATATCGAACGACTATCGAGGTCATCCTCGGGCTGGTCCAGCAACAGCGGCCACGCATCAGGGGATTCATCGATGATCAAAGTCAACGCAAACAGCGCCTGTTTCCCTGGCGTCATCGAAGACCGCCAGAATCCGCCAATGCGGTCCCCTTCCATATCGGCATAGAAAGCAACCTTCGGCGTTATCGATAGTGGCCCTGCCGCGGCCGCCCTGGCGTCAAATCCGGCCCTCAGCTTCTGCAACCCAGACCGAACATCGGAAAGGAAACTAGACACATTTTGCGACACCTCCCGCAAGTCAACGCATTCTCTCCTCGATCCACCCAGGTATCTGCTTGCCTCTCGCTTATTGAAGGCCTCCGACGCGGCCACCAGGTCTTCTTCGCAGAAATCACTCTCAACACCAAAAGACATCTCGCCAATACGCCTGGGTGATTGATTGAACTCAGAAACAAAGTTATCAATAAGAGTCTGGCGCCTTGTAAGATTGCCCTCGATGTCCCTGATGACCGATGCCTGCTCGTCGCGAATCGCACGAGCTTCTGATTCCCCTTCTCGCAGCTCACCCAAGAGTTTTTCATAGGCATCGATCCGCGCCTGCAGGACACGCGCGCCTTCATCTCCGTCACCCCGAGCAATGAGATCCGAGTTATCACCCGCGACTCGTGTCCGCAAATCCTGAAATTCGGCTATCGCACTTTCTGCAACCCCGATCTCCCATGCAATCATGGCGACAATCTTCGCAGAGATCCGCGCCTCCTCATCCCTACGCAGAGACTCAATCTTCTCCGCAATGGGGCCCGGCACCGGAAGGCCTGAGGTGTTGAACGACAACTCGACGCGCACCCCCTCCCCCAGGTTCGAACAGATGCCATCAGAGCTACGGTCAACCAAACGATTCAGATCAAGGGTCAGCGCACGTTGGCCTTCCTCTTGCCGTTCGAGGTCACTCAGCACCCCCCTTACCCTCCTGAGCTCTGCCTCCTGCTCAGGTGTCAGCCCTCGAATTGAGCGGCGATGTTCTGCCAGTTCATGCGCGACGGTATCCCGGGACGCCGCTATCGCGGTCGGGTCGCCCAAGTCAGAATTTTGGCGTAGCAACCTCTCCAAATCGTCTTGTAGTTCAAACCAACGGTCTACCCGACCACGAATTATTGTAGGAATGCGACCCAACTCGGCGCCCAGCACCTCATAATTCGACACGAGATCAGGAGCCAGCCGCCTGAGGACCGGAACGATCTTCTGCGTCACATCAGCGGGTCGCTCACTGACCCTGAATAGAGAATTCTGCGGAATATAAACAACCTGACCGCGAGTCTCAGCGCCGCTCGCCCACTCGACTTCACATGTCACATCCGCCACATCAGCCCACTTCAGCCCTGCGGCGGGCCCAACCTCGCCCTCTGGGACCCCCGCCGCAATCTGCTGCGCCACTGTGTACTGCGGGTCTACAGAGTGACTCATGTATGCCAAGAGGGCAGACTTCCCTGCAGATCGACTACCAATAATTGAGACCAAGTTTGGATTGAATTCAATCTTCGAATCCGGGAACACCCCAGGCGCAGTGAACCGCACGCTCTTGATGACTCGGAACGCTTCCTTCTGATCCGGAGGATCCAACTGAAGACGAACCCTCTCTTCTGGCTCAATGAGAGTCTGCAGTAAACCCTGATAAGTTAAGTCCGCCTTAACCCACGACACTTCCCGGTTCTCACCCTCACGCTTGACTTGGCGACCAAGCCTCTCCTGAACGTGGTCGAGGCTATGGCAATCACTACAAGCAAACACCGGCTTTGGCAACGAAACCTGGTCCTTGTCGGCATACCTATCCCCCCGCAAATACCAGGCTACATTCTGGGTGCCCCCGAATATCGCATGGCAGAACTTGTCAATTTCATCCGCAATGCTTTCCTTGCGAACTTTCCCGGACTCTGCGCGAATCCCATTATTGCTGGCAGGAACAACAATGAGGGCATCACTTTCACTCCAGGACGGGCCAAAGGAATGGTCAAGACATTCTCTCAGATCCGCTCGGGAAACGACCGCGCTCTCATAATGGGATTTCATGGAGAGTTCCGAACATGGCAGGCGCCTCTCCCTGCTATCCGTCATCTGTGTCAGCAGTCTCCCCGTAATGCCATGGAGCACCGTGTCCGACGTCTCTGGCGGCAGAATTAGGTGACAATCCACCTGATCGCCCTGGCGATTCACGTTTTCGTTAAGGCGCAACTCCATGTTCGGAAAGAGCACCTTTTCAGAAAATGGATACATTTCCACATATCGATTTCTAACCGTTATGAAGCCATCAAACGAGAAGTAGTCAGTGATGCCGAATGCGAATACGTCCGACCCCTCCAGATGAGTGATAAACTTATCAAGAGAGTCCTTTGGGTAGCCATCCGAAAGCTTGGTGCCCGGGGGGTGGAGGTGGAGATCCCACTTTCGCCATTCAGATCCCCGACGGCGCGTCGCCATAATCGCTCCTAGCCCTTGGCGGTTTGATCGGGTCTAGACTATTGTCTGTTCCTTCACGGGAATCATAGTGCGAGGCCGCTACCCACGGGGGTAGGGGCGCACGGTGCAACGATCACCTGGTGGATATAGGCGGAAGTGCTGCCGTGAGAATTTCCTGTACTGGTTCAAGGCCCGTCCGCCTGCGGCGGCCGGCGCTGCGCTGCGGCCTGGCGGCCGTTCTCGCGCTCGGCCGCCGCAGCCTCCCTGGCCCAGGGCATGACGAAGGGCGCCCCGGAACCCTTCCAGGACGCCCCATCACCGCATCGGCGCAACCGTCAGCAAACCCCTCCTCACGCGCCAACTACGCCGCTACCGTCCTCCCCATGGGCTTCCTCTCGCGCCTCCTCGTTCCCCGGTCCGTGCGCCGAGCAGCGCACCCAGTCCGCACTGCCAAGGGCGCCGTCCGCAAGGCAGTCGTGCCCAAGAGCGTCCGTTCGGCGACATACGCCGCGAGCCAATTGAGGAACCCCGTGGGAGCGGCGCTGTACCACGGTGTCGAACGTCCACTGATGACCAGCCGCTCCACCTCCGGCTCCCTGGTGTTCCGACACGGTGAGTGCCCCGTGAAGCACCGCACGGAGGAAGCCGCCCGAAAGTGTCGCAACCGCTAGTCCTTTTATAGGTCGCGAGGCCGTTGGCGGACCTCCCGGGCTTCGCAGCCCGGACCCGCGGCCCGACGCAATCCGCCAAAGTTCTCACGCACGTCACCCACACGAGGAGGTGGCGGATCACGTCGGAACGAGAGGGAGGCGACGCCGGTAGGGAGTACCCGGGCTGTGGCACAGTTGTGGCACACGAGCTCCAGAACCAGCGCTCCCCCACGTCAGGCACCGAGAGACAAGCGCGCAGGTCAGAGCGATATGGACCATCCGAGCTGGGGCGCCGATGCCACTCCTAAAGCGGGTGTCGATGGTTCGAATCCATTCGGGGGCACTACCTCCCATGGGAGTCTGATCGGCAGATGCGCCACCAACCCGATCATGCTGCTGCCCGCAGCCCGCGCCCTCACCACCGGCACGTCTACCCTCGCACCGTGGACAGGCACCCGACGAAACCCGGACTCGCCTCCTGCGTGCCCTGCTCACCCTCGTCGTCGCCGTCCAGCTCGTGAACGGCGCCACGGCGGCGAGCATCAGCACACGTATGGCGGGCCGGTCTGACTGTTTGCGTCTCCGTCAGTAGGGATGACGAGACAAGTCACGCCGCTTCATCGCGGGATCGCGAGCCCTGCACCGCCAGATGTCGAGCCCCAACTTCTTCGAGACACCAATTCCGTGGGATCGCCCACTCATGAGCGTCCACGAGCTGACTGCCTGACGTCCTGCCATGCTTGCCCTACCCATCCGCATCATCACCGCCGGCACTGCACTCGCCGCCCCCACGGGGAGCACTGTGACCGTGTGCAGGATCATCGATGAAAAGCCCTGCTCGGGCGGCTCCTATCCCACCAGAGCCCACGGACCGCTGGGCGATGCTGGCCCGGACGATCCACATCAGCAGCCAGCCGTGGATCAGAGCCCACTCGCGCGATCCGGCCTTCAGGGAGACCCACCTCGGGCGCCTGCATGCCGCCCCCATGCCCGTTGCTCCGCCCGCAGAGGCGACCTGGTGCGGAGCGTCCGCTTCGTCCGCGGACGCCCTGGGTCAACGTCTTGGAGAACGCGGCCGTCGTCGTGCCACCAGCACGTCCCAGAGCACCTGCACACCGCCGCCACCAGTGCGGCGAGGAGCGCGTCGAAGCCAGCGGTGCTGCTGAACCGTCCACAGCCAGACCGTCAGCCACACCAGCCCCCAGACGATCCCGGCCCAGGCGGCACGAGCCGTGCCAAGCGGCCACGAGATCGAGTCCTCCCCCGAGGATTCGATCACTCCATCACCTTACGCAGCCATCAGGACCTGCCAGGACGGCGGACCCGGCCGCGGGACATGCGAGGGCGGCCTGCTCGGTGCCTGGCCACCCGCGAACAGACGCGAGGGACGCGGCGAGACCCCCACCGAAAGATCTCGGTGGGGGCCTCGCCGGTCAGGCAGGAGAGGCTCAGGCGCGACCGTAGGTCACGCGCGAGGACCAGATCGCGTGCAGGCCGGTGGTGCGGCCGGTGCGCGGAGCGTCGTACATCATGCCGCCACCGGCGTAGATGCCGACGTGGTAGGCCGGGGAGCCGAAGAACACGAGGTCGCCGGGGCGCGGGTTGGAGACGCGGCGCGTCGCGCGCTGCTGCTGCGCGGCCGTGCGCGGCAGGGAGATACCGTGGGCGCGGAAGACGTACCCGACGAACCCGGAGCAGTCGAAGCCCGCACGGGTGGTGCCACCCCAGCGGTAGTAGATGCCCGACAGGCTGGCGGCCGTGCCGAGGATGCCACCACGAGCGGCGCGGGGAGCGGGGTTGGCCTTCGCCTTGCGGACCGGACGACCGACCGCACGACGCACGTACGAACGCGAGACGCGACGGTAGGTGCGGTTCACGCGGCGGTAGGTGCGCGAGGTGCGACGGTAGGTACGGCGGTACGTGCGCGAGGTGCGACGCGTCGCGCGCTTGCGCTTGAGGGTCGCGCGCTTGCGCTTCACGGCGGTGCGCTTGCGCACGGTGCCGCGAACCTTCTTAAGGCGCGACTTCTTCAGGCCGACCTTCGACACCTGGCCCAGCTGTCCGGCCGCCGCGACCGTGGCGGTCGTGGAGGTGGTGGACGCAGCAGGCGCAGCAACCGCGGGCATCGCCGCGGCGATGACCATGCCACCGGAGGCGGCGGCCACGGTAGCGACCTTGACCGAGGGGGCGGAGTGGTGCTTGGCGGCGTCGATCAGCAGAGTGGCAGACGAGACATCGGCCGTGCGGTGACGACCGTTGGAGCGAATGGACACGATTAACCTCTCGAACGCCTGCGAAGTTAGCTGTCGGGTTCGGGCGGAAGTTAACGACGCCCGGCCACCTAAGTGGCTTCACCCCGTGGTGCTCGCGCACCAAAGGTGGGTCCCCCGCTCCTGTCAGCGGAATAAGCAACCAGCTGGAGTGACAGGACTCGGCGTCTCCAGCTGCGGACCTTCCAGGGGGAGAAGGGCCACGACGAACGTAGCGGACCTTCCGGGCATTGTCACGCTCAGGTCACGAATGGATTAAGACGGCACCGGGGAGGCAGCACGTGTGGCAACGCTCAGCGACGTCACAGTTCGCTGGGTGATGATGTGTCAGACAGGGGACAGGTCGTCGACGAACACATGTGACGCCACCTCGACCGGCAGTGAAACTCCCTGCTCAGCCGGGGAATTCACGCCGACGACGACGATGCGGTCGCCGTCCGCGGACACCTGGACCCGACTTCCGGGGAGGGCTCCGGCGGTCGTGAGCAGACCCAGCGCCTCCTGGTCAACCTGCAAGGGCTCACCGATCCGGCGCACTCGGACTGTGACACACGTCACGCCGGGACCCACCACCTGGTGCAGGGCGCGCAGCCCATGCACCCCGGTCTCGGGCCCGCCGGCGCCCCCTCCAGGCGCGCCGGAACCCCCGGGCGCCGCACCGCCGTCGGCGCCTGCCGCGCCCTCGGACCCCTGCGGACCGCCCCGCAGCTCCTCCAGGCCCGGGATCGGGTTGCCGTAGGGCGACACCTGTCCCTGCCCGTCACCCTCACCCAGGAGCGCCAGGATCTTGCGCTCCACGCGGTCGCTCATGACGTGCTCCCAGCGGCACGCCTCGTCGTGGACGTACTCCCACTCCAGCCCGATGACGTCGACCAGCAGCCGCTCGGCGAGCCGGTGCTTGCGCATCACGCGGGTCGCCTGCAACCGACCCTGCGGCGTGAGCTGGATCTGACGGCTGCCCGCCACGTGCAGCAGCCCGTCCCGCTCCATCCGCGCCACGGTCTGCGACACCGTCGGACCGGCGTGCCCGAGCCGCTCGGCGATCCGGGCGCGCAGCGGCAGCACCCCCTCCTCCTCCAGCTCGTAGATCGTGCGGAGGTACATCTCGGTGGTGTCGATGAGCTCAGTCACACGTCAAGCGTGCCACGGTGCCCGCTCCTCGGCGACGCCCCCGAGCCAGGCGCGCACGCGCAGGTATGCCGGCACACCCGCGCCTGCGCGAGCAGCGCACGCCAGGTCAGGGCATCAACCGTGTGCGGCGCCAGGACGCGGGGTCGTCCAGGTCGCCGTCCCCCACCCGCTCGTAGACGATCCGGTCGTGCAGCCGCGACGGGCGCCCCGCCCACAGCTCCACCCGCTCGCAGCGGATCCGCCAGCCGCAGAAGGTCTCGGGCATCGGCACCACGAGCTCCTCCCCCGCAGGTCCGGTGAACCGCGCCGCCTGCTCGGCATACCGCCGCTCCAGCTCGGGGCGCCCGGAGACCGGGGTGGACTGCAAGGAGGCCCAGGCGGAGACCTGCGAGCCCCACGGCCGGGTCTGCCAGTAGCCCTGCAGCTCGTCAGGGCCCAGCTCCTGCGCCACGCCCCGGAAGCGGATCACCCGGAACAGGTCGGTCCAGCGCAGGGCGGCCGCCACCCGCGGGTCGGCCGCGAGCTGACGGGCCTTGGCCGAGCCGCGGTCGGAGATGAAGCCCGGGCCCTCGGGGCCGAAGAACTTCATCAGCACGGGCCGCACGTCCGGGGCGCCGTCCTCGCCGACGGTCGCGACCTCCAGGCAGTCCGGCTCGGAGTGCCCGCCGCGCGCCGCGTCGTGGGCCACGGCCTCGGCCATCCAGTCCGAGAGCTGCTGCCACGGCGCCGGACCGAGGCACGCCTCGTCCAGGCCCTCGCCGGAGTAGTCGGTGCGCGGGACCCCGGTCAGGCCGGATGGCTGCTGGCTCATGCCCCGAGACTAGGCTGAGCCCGTCATCGGACGCGAGGAAGGGTGCACCATGACCGCTGGAAAGCCCACGGGCACAGGCAAGAGCTCGGGCGCGAGCCCGAGCAGGGGCACGGACACCAGCGCCCTGGCGAGCGCACTCGTCGCGCTGGGCATGAAGTACGGCCCGACCGTCTACGAGGCCGTCAAGAAGGGCCAGGAGCCGGCCCGCAGGGTGGCCGAGCGCGAGGTGGACCGGGCGGCCATGCGCCGACGGGCCCTGGAGCACGCGCACCACCTCGTCGACGGGTCGGTGCTGACCGTCTTCGACGGCGACCAGCGACTCTTCGTGGTGTTCAACGGTGATCGCCCGATCGCCTCCCACCCCTCCACCACCAAGTCCCTCGAGGTCCTCATCCAGGGCTACGACCTGGACAAGCGGGTGCGGTCGACGCCGCGGCCCCGCCTCACCCCGCGCATCAAGAGCGTGCTGTCTCGACCCCGAGGCGTGACCCCCCGGCGCCCCACCGGTGAGTGAGCGCCCCAGGGCGGACGCCGGGGCCCTGCCCGTCCTCACCACGGCCATCGCCGAGGCGGACGGGGCGAGCGGCACGCTGCGCTACCGCGGGGTCGACGTGCGCGAGCTCGTCGGACGAGTCCCCTTCGAGCAGGTCTGGGGCCTGCTCGTCGACGACTCCCTGACCCCCGGGCTGCCGTCCGCCGAACCCTTCCCGCTGCCGGTCCGCACCGGGGACGTGCGGGTCGACGTGCAGAGCGCCCTGGCCCAGCTGGCGCCCGTCTGGGGCTTCCGGCCGCTGCTCGACATCGACCGCGACCAGGCCCGCGACGACCTGGCCCGCGCGTCGGTGCTCGCCATGAGCTTCATCGCCCAGTCCGCCCGGGGCGAGGACCTGCCCGCCGTCCCGCAGCGCGAGGTCGACCGGGGCCGCTCGCTGGCCGAACGGTTCATGATCCGGTGGCGCGGCGAGCCGGACCCCCGGCACGTCGAGGCCGTCGACGCCTACTGGGTCGCGATCGCCGAGCACGGCCTCAACCCCTCGGCCCTCACCGCGCGGGTCATCGCCTCCACCGGCGCCGACGCCGCCGCCTGCCTGTCCGGAGCGGTCGGTGCGATCAGCGGCCCGCTGCACGGCGGCGCGCCCCGACGGGTCATGTGGCTGCTGGAGGACGTCGCCGCAGGGGCGCCCGTCGAGCAGGTGGTGACGACGGCCCTCGACCGGCGTGGCCGGCTGATGGGCTTCGGCCACAGCGTTTATCGCGACGCCGACCCGCGAGCCGTGATCCTCCGGCAGCTGTGCGAGCGGCTGCGCGCCCCCCGCTACGACGCCGCGTGCGCCCTCGAGGCGGCAGCCCTCGCCGCCCTGCGGGAGCGCTGCCCCGACCGCCCGATCGCCACCAACGTTGAGTTCTGGGCGGCCGTGCTGCTCGACCTCGCCGAGGTGCCCGCCCGGATCGTCACCCCGATGTTCGTCTGCGGGCGCACGGCCGGCTGGTCCGCGCACGTCCTGGAGCAGATGGCCCAGCGACGGATGATCCGACCCCGGGCGCGGTACGACGGTCCGCCACCTCGTCACCTCTCCCAGGTGTCGGGCGGCTGACCCCGCCCACGGGTCCGGTGCGGCGCGGCCGACCCCGCCCACGTCCGCATCGCGGCGTGCCCCGGTCGCCGACGGCATACCGCTGAGACGATGGAGCGCATGGCCGACCACGCCCCCACCCCGCCGATCGTCCTGCCCGCCGAGCTGCGGCCCGCCGACGGCAGGTTCGGCTCCGGGCCGAGCCGGCTGCGGCCCGCGCAGGTGCAGCGGCTCCTGGCGGACGCGCAGTCGGTGCTGGGCACCTCGCACCGACAGGACCCGGTCCTGCGGGTCGTCGCCGAGCTGCGCCGCGGTCTGGCCGAGCTGTTCGCGCTGCCGGACGGCTACGAGGTGGTGCTGGGCAACGGCGGGTCGACGGCCTTCTGGGACGTCGCGGCGCTCGGGCTGGTGCGCGAGCGGGTCCAGCACGTCGTGGTCGGCGAGTTCTCCGCGAAGTTCGCCGAGGTGACGTCCGGCGCGCCCTTCCTCGCCGAGCCGGACGTGCGCCGCTCGGCCCCGGGCACCCGCACGGCGCCAGTGCCGGTCGCCGACGTGGACTGCTTCGCCTGGCCGCACAACGAGACCTCGACCGGGGTGATGCTGCCCGTGGAGCGCATCGGCACGGCCGACCAGCTCGTCCTCGTGGACGCGACCTCCGCCGCGGGCGCCCTCCCGCTCGACGTGTCCTGCTGCGACGCCTACTACCTCGCCCCGCAGAAGGTCCTCGGCTCCGACGGGGGGCTGTGGCTGGCCTTGCTCTCCCCCGCCGCGATCGAGCGCGCCGGGCAGATCGCGGCCACCGACCGGTGGATCCCGGCCTCCCTGTCCCTCACCACGGCGATCGCCGCCAGCCGCAAGGACCAGACCTACAACACCCCGGCCCTGGCCACCCTGCTGATGGCGGCGGAGCAGGTGTCCTGGCTCAACGCCCAGGGCGGCCTGGACTGGGCCTGCCGGCGCGCGGCCGAGAGCTCGTCGCGGGTCTACGCCTGGGCCGGGTCGCGGGACTGGGCACGGCCCTTCGTGGCGGACCCGGCAGCGCGCTCGCCGGTGGTCTGCACCGTGGACCTCGTCGACGAGATCGACGCGGCCACCGTGTCGCGGGTGCTGCGGGCCAACGGGATCGTCGACACCGAGCCCTATCGCCGGCTCGGGCGCAACCAGCTGCGGATCGCGACCTTCCCGGCGGTGGAGCCGCGGGACGTCGAGATCCTCACCCGCGCCGTGGACCACGTGGTGGCGCGGCTCTGAGCCTGGTCAGCGAGCCGATCGGTCAGCGCACGAGCGTGCCGTAGGCCGCCAGGGCCAGGCACAGCGCCAGGACGAGCAGGGTCGCGGTGCGACGGAAACGTGGGGTCATCGGGCCAGCACCTCGGCAGGATCGGGGTCAGGGGCGGACGGGTTGACGACGACGAGGCCGCCGGCGCCGGTGCGCCATCGGAAGCGCACCCCGTCGGACACCATGATGTAGCCCACGGCCGCCAGGACGGCGATCCCGGTGGCGATGGCGCCCACACCGATGGTCCACCGCGCCCCGAAGGTGTCCCCGACCCACCCGACGAGCGGGGCCCCGAGCGGGGTGCCGCCGAGGAAGATCGCCATGTAGAGCGACATCACCCGGCCCCGCATCTCCGGCTCGGTCCCCAGCTGCACCGAGGCGTTGGCGGTGGTCATCACCGTGAGCGCGGTCAGCCCGCAGGGCACCAGGCAGGCGGCGAAGAACCAGTAGCTCGGCGCCAGGGCCGCCGCGGCGCTCGCGAGGGTGAATCCGGCGAGAGCGACGAGCAGCACCCGCAGCCGGGGGCGGGCGCGGCGGGCCGACAGCAGGGCCGCGGACAGCGAGCCGATCGCCATGATCGACCCGAGCATGCCGTACTCCCCCGGGCCACGGCCGAACACCGTCGTCGCCATCAGCGCCATGGTGAGCTGGAAGTTCATCCCGAAGGTCCCGAGCATGAAGACCACGAACATGAGCAGCTGGATGTCGGGTCGCCCGCGGACGTAGGCGATGCCCTCGCGGATCGCCCCACCCCCTCGGCGCAGCGGCGCGGGCCGCAGCTCGGACTGGCGCAGCAGCAGCAGGCTGGTGATGACGGCGACGAAGGACAGGGCGTTGACCAGCAGCGCCGGGCCGGTCCCCCAGGCCGCGATGGTGACCCCGGCGACGGCGGGTCCCACCAGACGAGCGGCGTTGAAGGACGCGGAGTTGAGCCCGACGGCGTTGCTCAGCAGCTCGGGGCCGACCAGCTCGGAGGCGAAGGCCTGGCGGGTCGGGTTGTCCACGGCCGCGGCGCAGCCCTGCGCGGCGGCGAGGACGTAGATCATCCACAGCTGCGCGGTGCCGGTGACCACGAGCAGCCAGGTGAGGATCGTGGTGACGCCGATGGCGGTCTGGGTGACGAGCATGATGCGGCGCTTGGGGAAGCGGTCGGCGATCGCCCCGGCCCACGGCGCGAGGAGCACCACCGGCGCGAACTGCAGCCCGGTGACCACGCCGAGGGCGGACGCCGAGTGGTCGGTCAGCTCGGTCAGGACCAGCCAGTCCTGGGCCACCCGGCCCATCCAGGTCCCGATGTTGGAGACGAGCCCGCCGAGGAAGAAGGTGCGGTAGCTGGGCACCCGCAGCGAGGCGAAGGTCGTGCTCATCGGCCGGACACCTCCAGCAGGATGTCGGTGGCCCGGCGCAGCGTCGCCAGGTCCTCGGGCGGCAGCGTCTCGATCCGGGTGAGCATCCAGGAGTCACGCTGCGCGCGGGTCCGTATGGCGAGCTCCTCCCCCGCAGCCGTGCGGCTGACGAGCACCTGACGCCCGTCGGTCGGGTGGGGTGTCCGCGCCACCAGGCCCAGGTCGGCCAGGCCCCCGATGGTGCGGGTCATGCTCGGGGCGCTCACCCGCTCGGTGTCGGCGAGGTCGCCGGGGGTGCGGGGCCGGTCGAGGCGGAAGAGCACGCTCGCCTGGTGCGGCGCGATCTCCTCGGTGCCCTCGAAGCGGACCCGGCGGCTGATCCGCTGGCAGGCGAGTCGGAGGTCATTGGCGAGGTGGCAGAGGTCGTCGGTCATCGATCCTTAGCATACCTCATTACCTTGGCTAACGATTTTCTTCTCGTGCGGCGGGGCCGCATCGGTGGCGACCGCCCGCTCCCCCCGACCGGCCGACACCCCGGTCAGCGGGCCCACGGTGCCGCAGGTCGGCGGGTCAGACCGATCTGCCCTGCGGCAAGGTCAGCCCTGCAGGAAGGTCAGCACCGCGCTGACCCGCCGGTGGCGCCCCTCGTCGCCGTGCAGCCCGAGCTTGGCGAAGATCCGCTGCGTGTGCTTCTCCACCGCCCCCTCCGTGACGACCAGGCGACCGGCGATCGCGGCGTTGGTGCAGCCCTCGGCCATGAGCCCCAGCACCTCCCGCTCGCGCGGCGTCAGCGACTCCACCGGCCCCGGCCGCGGCGGACGCGCCAGCAGCTGCCGCACCACCTGCGGGTCGACCACCGTCTCCCCCGCGCGCACCTGCTCCAGCGTGTCGAGGAAGCCGTCGATGTCGCTCACCCGGTCCTTGAGCAGGTAGCCCACCCCGCCGGTGCCCGACGACAGCAGCTCCTGGGCGTAGGACCGCTCGACATACTGCGACAGGACCAGGACGGGCGCCTCGGGCCAGCGGGTCCGCAGCTCGACGGCGGCCCGCAGCCCCTCGGCGGTGTGCGACGGCGGCATCCGCACGTCGACGATCCCCAGGTCCGGGCGGTGCTCGAGCATCGCCGCGACCCAGGCGGGCCCGTCGCCGACGGCGGCCACGACCTCGTGGCCGTCGTCGGCGAGCAGGAGCTGCAGGCCCTCGCGCAGCAGCACCGAGTCGTCCCCGATCACGAGATGCACGGGACCTCCGCCCGGATCACGGTGGGCCCGCCCTCGGGTGAGTCCACGACCAGTCGTCCGCCGACGCCCTCCACCCGCTGCGCCAGGCCGAGCAACCCGGTGCCGGCGCCGACGCGGGCACCCCCGACCCCGTCGTCGCGGACCTCGGCGGTGAGCCAGGGGCCCTCCTGACGCACCCGGACCTGCGCCTGGGCGGCACCGGAGTGCTTGGCGGCGTTGGTGAGCGCCTCGGTGACCACGAAGGAGACCGCGGTCTCCAGCCCGGGGTCGACGCGCGGCGCCACGACGTCCAGGGTGGTGGGTATGGCGGCCCGGCCCGCGAGCTCCTCGAGGGCGGCGGCGAGCCCACGGTCGACGAGCACCGGCGGGGCGATCCCGCGGGTGGCGTTGCGCAGCTCGTCCAGCGCCCCCGCGGCCTGGCGCGCCGCCTCGTCGAGCAGGGTCCGGGCCGCCTGGGGATCGCGGTCCTACTGCCGGGCGGCCCGGGCGAGGTCGAGCTGGAGGCGGACGAGTCGCTGCTGCGGTCCGTCGTGGATGTCGCGCTCCAGCCGGGTGAGGGCCCCCGCCTCGGCCGCCTGGGCCCGCTCGCGCTGGCGGCGGTGCACGGCCTCGGCGCGGGCGATCCGGGTGGGCGCGACGAGCAGCCAACCGGTCCAGCGCGACTGCACCTGGGCGAGCGTCCGCATCGCTCGGGGCAGCCCGGCCAGCAGCAGCAGTCCGAGCAGCGTGTGGACGATCACGTGACCGACCAGGCTGTCCCCCACCCCGAGCAGGTCGGCGAGGTCGTAGGACTGCCGGTCGTACCACATCCGCGGCTGCCAGACCCCGGCCGTCAGCGTGACGAGCATGGTCGCCCACCAGACGACCGCCAGGCACCAGGTGACGGTGGCCGCCGTCCAGCCGCCGAGGGCGAGCGTCACGTCGGCCAGCCGCTGCGGGTCGCGCAGGGCGGCGAGCGCCCGCCGACCCGCGGACCCGCCCGGTGCCTCCAGGGGCAGGGGCGCGGGCACCTGCCGGCCGAGCAGCGCGGACTGCAGGGAGCGCTCGAGCCCCGCCAGACCGTGGGCCAGTGCCAGACCCGCGACCAGGACCGGCAGCCCCACCCCGATGATCGAGGTCCCGACCCCGACGGCGAGCAGCACCACCACGGGCACGAACCCGGCGAGCAGCAGCGGCCAGCCGAGCAGGACGTAGCCGCTGTCGCGCACGGCCTGCGTCAGCTCCGGGCGGCGGGGGTGGCGGTCGGGTGCGGGCAGGGGGACGGGTTCGCCGGTCATGACCTCGACGCTAGGCATCGACGCGTCCCGTCCCCATCCCCCTGCCTGGTGTCTGCGGCGTCGGGCTAGCCGGCCTGTCCGGTCCACCCGTCGAGCACGGCCTCGGTGCCGGACAGCCCCAGGCGGGTGGCTCCCGCCTCGATCATCTCGCGCGCGGCCTCGGCGGTGCGGATCCCGCCGGAGGCCTTGACCCCCAGGCGATCTCCCACGGTCTCGCGCATCAGCCGGACGGCGTGGGCGGTCGCTCCGCCGCTGGGGTGGAAGCCCGTGGACGTCTTCACGAAGTCGGCGCCCGCGGCCTCCGCGGCCTGGCAGGCCCCCACGACCTGCTCGTCGGTGAGAGCGGCGGACTCGATGATCACCTTGAGCACCGCGTCCTCGCAGGCGGCCCGGACCGCCGCGACGTCGGCCTCGATCGCGTCCGTGTCGTCCGCGACGGCGGCGCCCACGTCGATGACCATGTCGATCTCGTCGGCCCCGAGACGCACCGACTCGGCGGCCTCGGCGGCCTTGATCGCCGAGGTGTGCTTGCCGCTCGGGAAGCCGCACACGACGGCCACCTTGACCGAGGTGCTGATCGGCAGCATCGACGGCGACACGCACACCGACCAGGCGCCCAGCCGCTCGGCGTCCGCGATCAGGGCCTGCACGTCGTCGGGCGTCGCCTCCGGCTTGAGCAGGGTGTGGTCGACCATCTGCGCGACCTGGTCACGAGTCAGCTCCGTCATACGACTCACCCTAGCGAGCGGGCGGCAGCCGCCTCCTGCCGCGCCGTCCGCCGGCGCGCACCGGGTGCGGCTCGGTGGGCGGTCGGTGGCTCGTCAGGCGACACCGAGGGCGGTCTTGACCGGGGTGATGCAGAAGTAGACGACGAAGAGCAGCCCGACGAGCCACAGCAGCGGGTGGATCTCGCGGGCCTTGCCGCGGGCGAGCTTGACGACGACGTAGGACACGAAGCCCGCGCCGATGCCGACGCTGATGGAGTACGTGAACGGCATGAGCACGATGGTGAGGAAGGCCGGGATCGCGATCTCCAGGTCCTCCCAGTCGATGCCGGTCACCTGCTGCATCATCAGGAAGCCGACGACGATCAGGGCGGGGGTGGCCGCCTCGTAGGGCACGACCGACACCAGCGGTGACAGGAAGGTCGCGGCCAGGAAGAGCACGCCGGTGACGACCGAGGCCAGACCGGTGCGGGCCCCCTCGCCGACGCCCGCCGCCGACTCGATGTAGGACGTGTTGGAGCTGACCGAGCCCAGGCCGCCCGCGATGGCGGCGATGGAGTCGACGACCAGGATCCGCTGCGAGCCGGGCGGGTTGCCCTCCTCGTCGAGCAGGCCCGCCTCGCCGCCGATGGCGACCATCGTGCCCATGGTGTCGAAGAAGTCGGCGAGCAGCAGGGTGAAGATCAGGAGCACCGCGGAGACCACCCCGATCTTGGGGAAGGAGCCGAGGATGTTGACGTCCCCCAGCAGGTCGAGGTGCGGGACCGCGAAGGGGGTGGTGGGCATGCGCGGGACGTTGAGGCCCCAGCCGGTGGGGTTGACGACCTTGCCGCCCGGACCGGTCTGCGAGCCGATGTGCAGGACGGCTTCCAGGACGATCGCGAGGACGGTCGCCCCGGTGATGCCGTAGAGGATCGCGCCCTTCACGTGGTTGACCATCAGGCCGATGATGAGGAACAGCCCGACGACGAAGACGAGCAGCGGCCACCCGTTGAGGAAGCCGCCGATGCCGAGCTCCACCGGGGTGGGGCCGCTCGGCTTGCGGACGAAGCCCGCGTCGACGAGGCCGATGATGGTGATGAACAGGCCGATCCCGACCGAGATGGCGGTCTTGAGCTGCGCGGGGATCGCGTGGAAGACGGCCCGGCGGAAGCCGGTGAGCACGAGGGCCAGGATGATGATGCCCTCGAGCACGATCAGACCCATCGCGTCGGCCCAGGTCATCCGCGGCAGCGTGGCGACGCCGAAGGCCAGGAAGGCGTTGAGGCCCAGTCCGGTCGCCAGCGCCAGCGGGTAGTTGGCGACCACTCCCATCAGGATCGTCATCAGGCCGGCGATCAGCGCGGTGCAGCTCGCGACCATCGCCAGGTCAGGGTGTCCCCCGCCACCGAGGAAGGCGCCCGTGGAGTCCTTGGCGGTGCCGATGATCAGCGGGTTGAGGACCACGATGTAGGCCATCGTGAAGAAGGTGACGATGCCGCCGCGGACCTCCTGGCCGACGGTGGAGCCACGCTCGGCGATGCGGAAGTAGCGGTCGAGGGCGGAGCGGCCTGCGGGTGCGCTGCCGGCGGGGCGTGCGGGGTCCTGCGTCATGGGAGGAATCTACCGACTTCTCGGGTTGCTCCCAGGCAGCCGTCCACCGCGACCCCGCCTAGGCTGGGTGCATGGCCCGTCGCCCGAGGATCGACCCCACGACGCTGCCCGTCATGCGGGTGCGCACCGACCGGGTCGTCATGCTCGGTCTGTGGTTGTGGGCCGCCGCCCTCGTGGTCGTCCTGCTGGTCCCCGGCCTCCACGCCCAGGGCCGGTCCTGGTGGCCCTACGTCTGCGTGGCCGGGCTGGCCATCGGGGTGGCGGGCTTGTGGTATGTCCGCAGCGGGCGTGGGCGCTCGCGCGGGGCCTGACGACACGCGATGGGCGAGCCCGCCACCACGGCGGTGACGGGCTCGACCCTGGTCGGCGGTATGCCGGGTCAGCGGGTGCGCGGCGGCCCCGCCGGCGCGCCGGCCGCGCGCCGCGCTGTCCGACGACCACGCCGGACGGGCGTCTCGGCGGCGGGCGGCTCGGGCCGGGCGGCCGGTGCCTCGGCGGGCTGCTCGGCGGCCGGAACGCCCTTGGGCGCCTCGGAGGCCGGAGCCTCGTCGATCACCTCGGCCGGGTCGGCCTCGGTCTCGACCGCGAGGGCGGCCGGCTCGCTCGGGAGCACCGCCTCGACGGCCGCCACGACGGCGACGGTCTCGGCCGCGGCCTGGTCGACCGGGTCCACCCCGTGCGCCGCGGCCTCGCCCGCGGCGACGGGCGGCTCGGGGTCGACAGGCTCGATCACCTCCAGGTCGACGGCGAGGTCGTCCACGACCGGGGGGTCCAGCGGGCGAGGCCGCGGACGCTCCAGGTCGCTCTCGCTGTGCGCCCCGCAGCCGTGGTCCAGCGAGACCACCCGCCCGTCCGAGGGCGACCACTCGTTGGCGCACACCCCGAAGGAGCGCCGCAGCGCGCCCGCCATCGGCACGAAGTAGCCGCACGTCGCGCAGCGCGCGGGCGCCTGCCGGGCCACGTCGGAGGTGGGGCCGTTGTCCCCGTCGTACCAGCGCTGGGCCGCCACCTCACGGCCCTCGGCCGAGAGCACCCGCTTGCGCCCCAGGCCGAGCTCCCACTGCGCCATCTGGTCCACGTCCTCCTCGCCCGTGGCCTCGAAGCCGGGCTCGAGGTTGGGGTCCTCCTCGACGTAGGGGCTGACGTCGCCGGGCCCCAGGTCGCCGGGAGCGATGCGCTGCTCGTAGGGCAGCCACGCGGGCGCAACGACCGAGGTCTCCCCGGGCAGCAGGTGGGTCTCGCAGACGGTCACCGTGCGCGAGCGGGACACCCGGGTCACGGTGATCGACCAGAGCCAGTCGGGATAGCCCGGGGCCAGGCAGGCGAACCGGTGGGTGGCCAGCCGCTCGGCGTCCATGGCCACGCCGACGTGCTCGCCGACCATGCCGGGCTCGGCGATGGACTCGGCGGCCTGCCGGGCGAGGTCCACGGCGGCGCACAGGGTGGTGTCGGGCTTGAGGGTGGCCATCGGTCAGCTCCCGTCGAAGGTGTCGGCGATGACGCGCAGCGCGGCCGCGAGGCGGGCCGCCGCGGCCGGGTCGGGGTAGCGCCCCTTGCGCAGCTGGGCGGACGCGCCGTCGAGCAGACGGATGGTGTCCTCGATGATCGGGACCATGTCCTCGGCCGGGCGTCGGGTGCGCTCGTGCAGGGTCCGGGCGACGGACGGCGCCTCGTCCAGGACCGTGACCGACAGCGCCTGGGGGCCTCGGCGGCCGTCCATGACCCCGAACTCGACCCGGGTCCCCGGCGTCAGGGTCGTCACCCCGGCGGGCAGGGCGTTGGCGTGGACGAAGACGTCTCCGCCGTCGTCGTCGCCCAGGAAGCCGAAGCCCTTGTCGGCGTCATACCACTTGACCTTGCCCGTTGGCACTGGTCCACCTCTAGTCCTCGTCGGGTGCAGGCCGGGCCCCGCGGGCGGGGTCGGCCGACGGTGCGAGCGCGTCGCACCGTTCGTCCAGGCTAACGGGTCACGCCGGGTGCCGCCCTCGGGCGCGACCGGGACGTCCCTCCGACCGGTCGCCCGGAGGTATGTCGGGGGCCGGGTCTAGCCTGTCCGGGTCGACAGACGAGGGGGACGACGTGCGACGAGACAGCGCAGCCGTGGGGGTGCTGGCCGTGACCGCGGCCTTCGCCCTGGCCGCCTTCCAGGGCCTGGGCGGCGCCGCACCGCAGGCCGCCCGCCCCTCGACGACGGCCGCCTCGCCGGGTGCCACCTCGCCGTCGCCGGTCAGCACCGAGCCGGTCCCCGCGAGCTGGACCGCCGTCGACACCCGCCCGGTCGCCCCGCCGGACCTGCTCCTCGCCCGCAACGTCACGGTCGAGGACCCCAGCTATCCCGAGCTGAGCCACCCCGAGGTCGACGCGCTGCACTACGCCCTCGACCTGGACTGGGACGGCCGCACCCTCACCGGGGCCGCGACCGTGCGGCTGCGGGTGACCCGCGACACCGACCGGCTGCAGCTGGCGCTCGCCGACCCCCTGCGCGTCGGTGCGGTGACGCTGGACGGCCGGCCCGCCCAGGTGCGGCGGAAGCAGGACACGCTCACGGTGCTCGCACCCGGGCTGCGCCGCGACGGCGAGCACCAGGTGGTCGTGCGCTACGTCGGCACCCCCACCACGGTCACGGCCCCCACCACCCGCGGGGACGACGTCGGTGGCCTCGGGTGGGGCTACGACGCGCAGGGGAACGTGAGCACCTACCAGGAGCCCTTCGGCGCCTACACCTGGTATCCCGTCAACGAGCACCCCTCGGACAAGGCCTACTACGACATCACGATCCGGGCGCCGCGGGGGCAGGTGGGCGTCGCGGGCGGCCGGCTGGTCGGCCGTGAGGACACCGGCGGGCGGGTGCGGACCCGGTGGCACCTGGACTCCCCCGCCGCCAGCTACCTGACCACGGTCGCCGTCGGCCGCTACCGGCAGCACGTGCAGACCCTCCCGGGCGGCACCCCCGGCTCGGTGTGGACCCTCCCGGAGGACGAACCGCTCGTGCCGCAGCTGCAGGCGGCGCTGCGGGAGGCCCACGACTTCCTCACCGCCCAGGTCGGCCCCTACCCCTTCTCCACGTCCGGACTGGTCGTGACCGCGGGCCAGTCGGCGATGGAGACCCAGTCCCTGATCACCCTCGGGCGGCTGCCCGCCCGCGCCGAGGCCGAGGAGGTCACCGTCCACGAGCTGGCGCACCAGTGGTACGGCGACCTGGTCACCACCCGGGACTGGCAGCACACCTGGCTCAACGAGGGCTGGGCGATGTACTGGGAGCTCGCCTTCGACGAGGACCAGGGCACCCCGGCCGCGCCCGGGGAGCTGGCCCGGGGCTGCGCGGACGGCGTCGCCGAGGCCGGGCAGGCGGGCCGCCCGGACAAGGACCACTTCGCCGCGGACAACATCTACCTCTGCCCGGCCCTGATGCTCGCCGAACTCCGGCAGCAGGTGGGCGACGACGCCTTCCGGCGGCTCGCGCGGGGCTGGCCGGCGGAGCACCGCTACGGCACCGCGACCCGCGCCGACCTCGAGGCGTACGCCCGGCGCGTGACCGGGCTCGACATACGCCCGCTGACCCGCCGGTGGCTCGACCAGGTGGACCCGCAGGCGCCCCCGCAGGTCGCGCCGAGCCTCTCCGGCACGGGGTGGGCCGGGCGCCCGGTCTGACCCGAGCCGCGGGCGGACGCCTGCCGGTCGCTCAGTCCTGACCGACGAGCCGGACCGCCTGGTCGCGCATCTCGACCTTGCGGATCTTGCCGGTCACCGTCATCGGGAAGGAGTCGGTGATGTGCACGTAGCGCGGGATCTTGTAGTGCGCGAGCCGCCCCGAGCAGAACTGCGTGACGTCCTCGACCGTGAGCGCGGGCACGCCCTCGCGCATGATGATCCAGGCCATCAGCTCCTCGCCGTACCTCTTGTCCGGCACCCCGATCACCTGGACGTCCTGGACGTCCGGGTGGGTGTAGAGGAACTCCTCGATCTCGCGCGGGTAGACGTTCTCCCCGCCGCGGATGACCATGTCCTTGATCCGGCCCACGATCGCGACGTAGCCGTCCTGGTCCATCGTCGCCAGGTCGCCGGTGTGCATCCAGCCGTCCTGGTCGATCGCCTCGGCGGTCTTGTCCGGCTGACCCCAGTAGCCCAGCATCACCGAGTAGCCGCGGGTGCAGAACTCGCCGGTCTCGCCGCGCGGCACCTGCTCCCCCGTCGCCGGGTCGACGATCTGGATCTCCACGTGCGGCATCACCCGCCCGACGGTCTCGGTGCGGTGCTCGATCGTGTCGGCCGGGCTGGTGATGGTGGACACCGGCGAGGTCTCGGTCATGCCGTAGCAGATCACGACCTCGCGCATCCCCATCCGGTCGATGACCTTCTTCATCGCCTCGACCGGGCACGGCGAGCCCGACATGATCCCGGTGCGCAGGCTGGACAGGTCGTAGGAGTCGACGTCGGGCAGGGCCAGCTCGGCGAGGAACATCGTCGGCACGCCGTACAGGCTGGTGCAGCGCTCCTGCTGCACCGCCGCGAGCGTCGCGACCGGGTCGAAGGTCGGGGCCGGGATCACCATGGCCGCGCCGTGGGTCGTGCAGGCGAGGTTACCCATCACCATCCCGAAGCAGTGGTAGAAGGGCATCGGGATGCACACCACGTCCTGCTCGGTGTAGCTCAACCCCTCGCCGACGAAGAAGCCGTTGTTGAGGATGTTGTGGTGGGACAGGGTCGCGCCCTTGGGGAATCCCGTGGTGCCCGACGTGTACTGGATGTTGATCGGGTCGCTGCTCGACAGCCCGGCCATCCGCGCGTCCAGGTCGTCGTCGCCGACCGACCGGCCCGCCGCGAGCAGCTGGTCCCAGGAGTCGTCGTCGAAGTAGGCGACGAGATCCAGGTCGGGGCAGTCGTGCCGGATCGACTCGAGCATCTGCCGGTACGCCGAGGACTTGTAGGACACGGCGCTCACGACCATGCGCATCCCGGACTGCTTGACGACGTACTCCAGCTCGTGGGCGCGGTAGGCCGGGTTGATGTTGACCAGGACGACGCCCGCCTTGGCCGTGGCGTACTGCACCAGGGTCCACTCGGCGCGGTTGGGCGCCCAGATGCCCAGCCGGTCGCCGGGCTGCAGCCCCTGGGCGATCAGGCCCTTGGCGACCTCGTCGACCGCGGCGTCCAGCTCGCGATAGGTCCACCGGCGGCCGGTCCACACCTCGACCATCGCCAGCCGGTCGCCGTGCTGCTCGACCGCGCGCTCGAGGTTGGCACCGATGGTGTCGCCGAGGAGCGGCGCGTCGGAGGGGCCGTTGTCGTACGAGAGCGTCGTTGCCGTCATGAGGGGAGTCTGACCACGCGGCGTGACCGAGGCAACACATGACACGCCCTCGGCGTCGAGCGGTCGCCCTCGCCCCACGAGCGCCAGGTGGCCGAGTCCCGGCACGTACCGTGGTGCGGTGACCCCTGTCCCTGAGCGCACCGACGACGGGCCCCGCCGTCCCCGTAGCCTGGCCGACGACCTGCGGGGCCGCTCCGAGGAGGAGCTGGTCGCGCTGCTGCTCGCCCGTCCCGATCTCGCGCGCCCCGCTCCGGCGGACCTGACCGCGCTCGCGGCCCGCGCCGGCACCCGGGCCTCCACGCAGCGGGCCCTGGAGGGCCTGGACGCCGGGCGCCTGCAGCTCCTGGAGGCGCTGCTCGCCACCGGCTCCCCCGCAGACGTGACGCAAGCGGCCCGCTGGCTCGGAGCCGGGTCCGGGCCGGAGCGCCAGGCCCTGGACCGGGCCCTGGCCGATCTGGAGACGGCGGCGCTCGTATGGCGCTCCGGTGCGGACCTGGCGGTGACCCGCACCGTCGGTGACCTGCTGGGTCCGCGCCCCGGGGGGCTCTGGCCCGGCCTGGCCACCCTGCTCGTCGCCGTGCCCGCCTCGGTGCGCACGCCGCAGTCCCTGGCGGCGGAGGTGGCCTCGGTGCCCGCCGGGGCCCGCGCCGTGCTGGAGCGGCTCGCGTGGGGGCCGGGCGCGCTGGCGGCCGACGAGCGCGCGCTGGCCAGCGCCGACGTGCGGGCCCTGCTCGACCGGCGGCTGCTGGTGCCGTGGGGCGAGGACCAGCTTGTCCTGCCCCGCGAGATGGCTCTGCACCTGCGTGGCGGACGGCTGCTCGCGGAGCCGGCGCTGCTGCCGCCCGCCGTGCCCACGACCAGCCGGCCCGGGGCGGTGGTGGACCTCGCCGCGGGAGGCGCCGCCTCCGAGCTGCTCGCCCAGGTCGACGAGCTCGCCCACCGGTGGGAGGCCGAGCCGCCGCGGGTGCTGCGGGCGGGCGGCCTGTCGGTGCGCGACCTGCAGGGCCTCGCGCGCGCCCTGGACGTGACGCCCGAGCGGGCGGCCTTCGTCGTCGAGATCGCCCACGCCGCAGGGCTGCTCGCGGACGACGGCGCCCTCGACCCCGCCTGGGTGCCCACCTCCCTGCTCGACGAGTGGGCCACCCGCCCGCCGCAGGACCGGTGGGCGACCCTCGCTGCAGCCTGGCTAGCGTCCACGCGCGCCCCGCACCTGGTCGGCCAGACCCGGCCGGGCGCCCGCTCGGTCACCAACGCCCTCGGCCCGGACGTGCGGTGGCCCGTCATCCGCACCGTCCGGGCCGACGTCCTGGCTGCGCTCGCGGACGCGGGCCCCGGCACCGCCGTCGCCCCGGACGGGCTCGTCGCCCTGCTCGCCTGGCGGCGTCCGCTGCGGCGGCTCGCCGACGGGGTGCAGGTCGTGGCCGCCGTGGTGCGCGAGGCCGAGTGGCTGGGCGTCACCGGGCGCGGCGCCCTCGCGGCCGCGGGTCGGGCCCTGCTGGACCACCCCGACGACCCCGCCGCGTCCGCTGCGGCCATGGCGCCGCACCTGCCTGCCCCCGTCACCGAGATCCTGCTGCAGGCCGACCTGACCGCCGTCGCGCCCGGCCGGGTCGAGGGCGAGCTCGCCCGCCTGCTCCGGGCCGCCGCGGACGTCGAGTCCCGCGGTGGGGCAACGGTGTTCCGGTTCGGCGAGGCCTCGGTGCGCCGGGCCCTCGACGGCGGGCTCACCCCGGACGAGTTGCTCGACCAGCTGCGGGCCGCGAGCGCCACCCCGGTCCCACAGCCCCTCGCCTACCTGGTCCAGGACGTCGCCCGCCGGCACGGGCGCACCCGGGTGGGGCCCGCGTCGTCATACCTGCGCTGCGACGACCCGGTGACGGTGGACGCGATGCTGGCCTCGCCCGCCCTGGCCACGCTGCGGCTGCGGCGGATCGCGCCCACGGTGCTGGTGAGCGCGGCGTCCGGCGACCGGGTGCTGGCCGCTCTGCGCGACCACGGTTTTGCGCCCGCCGCGGAGAGCGAGGACGGGGTGGTCACCGTGCCGCGGGCTGCGGCCCGGCGTGTGCCGGCCCGCAGCAGGGGTGACGGCCCGACCCTGACGGCCGTGGTCGACGAGGAGCACGCCCGGGGCGTGGTGGCGGCCCTGCGCTCCGGTCAGGTGGGCACCGACCAGACCCGCGACGGGGTCCCCACGGAGGCGACAGATCCCGCGGTCGTCCTGGCCCTGCTGCGGGACGCGGCGGAGGACCGCCGACCGGTGCAGGTGTCGTATGTCGGGGCGGACGGCGAGGCCACGCCGCTGCTGTTCACCCCTCGGCGGGTCGAGGCGGGCCGGGCCTACGGGACGGTGGGGACGAGCGAGGTGGAGCGCGTCCTGAGCATCCATCGGGTGAGCTCGGCAACCCCTCTTCAGGGCCATCCCCGGATGGCGCGAGTCGGCCATGGCGTCACGGATCGAACTCCGGCTGTGATGGTCGGGCGCACCGATGCGCCATCACACCAGGGGGATTCATGAACACTCGCACCCGTGTGCTCGCCTGCGCCACCGCGCTCGCGGCCACCATGACCGTCGCGCCGGGCACCGCCACGGCGGCCCACCGCGTGACGCCCGCTCCCGGCCACCATGCCGGCGGCTTCGCACCCGTCACCACCCTCGACTTCGACGCCCTGCGGATCGCCTCCCCGGCGGCCGGCCAGTCCGCGGTCGCCGGGATCCGCCGCGCCGACGCCACCTCCGAGGGGCCGCTCGTGGTCGCCACCGCCACCGGCCGCAGCTGGACCACCACCACCCTCGACGCGACCGCGCAGGACGTCCGGATCGCGGCGAGCGACGGCAAGACCTTCGTGATGGGCGTCGGAGAGAAGCCCAGCCTGTGGCAGCACGACGGCCGGCGGTGGACCCGCCTGTCCCTGCCGACGACGGTGGAGACGATGCGCTCGATGGCCCTCACCTCCGCCCACGGCACCCCCGTCGTCATCGGCACCCCGACCCAGGGAGCCGTCCCGGCGGGAAGCACCGCGTCCCAGTCGCTCATGGTCACGCGGTATGCCGATGGGACCTGGCAGGGCAGGGCCACGACCTTCGACGGCGCCAACCCGGCACCGGGCGGGGTGGCGGCTCCCTACCTCGCCTTGGCGGTGCAGGGCCACGTGCTCTCGACGACCCGGCAGGTGAGCGGCCATCCCGTGGTTCAGGACCTGTCCACGTCCCCGGCAACCCCGCTCCTGGCCTTCGGGCTCCGGTATCGCACGGTCCTCGACACCCCGGCCGGGTTCACCGCCCAGGGGCCGACGGAGGTCGTCGGGTGGGGAAGCCGTCTGGCGAGCGACTCGACCGGCAGCAGGACCGAGACCGGTCTGTGCCGGCGCTCCTCCGGCACCGACTGTCCCGCGCCCCCGTGGGCCGTCTCGGCAGCCACCCGGCTCGCGGACGGCCGCGACGTCCTCGGTGGGCGCGACACCGCAGCCACCACGGACCGCGAGGGCACGGTCCTCCGGCGAGTGGAGGGCGGTTTCGCGTATGCCGCGCCCGGCGCTACCCCCACCCCCGTCGCCGGAGACCCCGGGGACACCACCTCGTCCATCGCCGCCGAGCCCACCGGCACCACCGTCTGGGCCCTGACCCGGGCCGGCGACCTGCGCCAGGTCCAGAAGGCCACCCTCCCCGCCATCGACACCCGCCGCTGACCCGATCACTCACCCCTCCCGGTGCGTCCCCCTCCAGCGAGGCGGGGCGCGCCGGGTCCGGTCAGGCGGGATGGAGCCGGGCGAGGTGGGCGTGGCCGACCGCCTCGAAGGCCTGGTCCGCGACGTCGAAGGCCCGGGCCGCGGTCCCGACCGCCTCGACGACGTTCATCCGTCGCCACGTCGCGGGGTCCCGCGGGTCCTTCCCGTAGCCCTCGAGGAAGGCGGCCTCGAGCCGTGGGTCGCGCAGGAAGTCCTGCCGCGAGAGCCGGATCAGGTCCTCCTCGGGCGGGCGCAGGTCGGCCCGGACCAGCTCGACGAGGGCGGCGCCGATGCGGTGCGGCATCGCCAGGAAGCGCAGGGCGCGATCTCGCAGACGGTCGTTCCACCCGGGGTCGACCGTGGCCGACCGGCCGTGGAACGCCGCGATGAGTCGTCCGGCCTGCCGGTAGGTCTCGGGGTCGTCCTGGGCAGCGGTGCCCTCCACCAGGTGCCCGGGCAGCCAGGTCGTGACGAGGACCTGCGCCTGCTCGTCGGCGGCCACCAGACGGGCGACCTGCCCGGTCGCGAGCCACGGACGGGTCCACTCGCGGTGGCCGCGGATCTCGCGGGCGAGGTGGCCGTTCGTGGGGCCGCCGGCCTTGACGACATACCGGCCGTGCCTGGTCTGCACCTCCGGCACGACGGTGTCCGTCTGGCCCCACGAGTGGTCGGCCAGGACGGCCCCTGCGCCGAGCCAGCCCTCGACCAGCCGGCTCTGGGCGGGGCCGAGCGCGTCCAGCCCGGTGATCACGGCGCGTCCTGACACGCCTCCAGCATGCCGATGCCGCACGGCCGCTCGAGCCGCCCCACCCGGCCCCGGGCTACTCACCCGAGAGGGCCTTGACCACGCGCGACGGGGAGGGACGGCCGAGCTGCTCGCTCATCCACACCGAGGTCGCCACCAGACGCTCCAGGTCGACGCCGGTCTCGACGCCCATGCCGTGCAGCGCCCACACCAGGTCCTCGGTGGCCAGGTTGCCGGTGGCCGACCTGGCATAGGGGCACCCGCCCAGGCCGCCTGCCGACGCGTCGATCGTCCGCACGCCGAGCCGGATCGCCTCCAGCGCGTTGGCGAGCGCCTGGCCGTAGGTGTCGTGGAAGTGCACGGCGATCTGGTCGGTGGCGATCCCGCGGGCGTCCAGCGCCTCCAGCAGGCGCCCCACGTGCCCGGGGGTGGCGACGCCGATGGTGTCGCCCAGGGAGAGCTGGTCGGCGCCGAGGTCCATCATCCGACGGCACACGTCGGCGACCTGGTCGACGGGCACGTCCCCCTCCCAGGGGTCGCCGAAGCACATCGAGACATAGGCGCGCAGCCACAGGCCGTCGTCCTTGGCTCGCTTGGCGACCGGCTCGAACATCGTGAACTGGTCCAGCACCGTGGAGCTGAGGTTGCGGGCGGCGAAGGTCTCGGTGGCCGACCCGAAGATCGCGACCGAGGAGACGCCCAGGTCGAGCGCGCGGTCCAGGCCCTTCTCGTTGGGGACGAGCACCGGGCGGTGGGTGCCGAGGGCGAGCTCGCCGAGGGAGGAGACGAGCTCGGCGGCGTCCGCGAGCTGCGGGACCCACCGCGGCGACACGAAGCTCGTGATCTCGACGGTCTCCAGGCCGGCGCCGAGCAGCCGGCGCACGAACTCCGCCTTGACCTCGACGGGCACGAGCGACTTCTCGTTCTGCAGGCCGTCGCGGGCGCCGACCTCGTAGATCGTGACCCGGTCGGGGGCGCCGCTCATGGGCTCGAGCTGGGGCTTGCGCATGTCACTCCTGAACGTCGTCGGTCGAGGATCTGCTCCCATCCTGCCCCACGGCGGGCGGGCGGCCACCCGGACGGCGACCCCGCCTCGGCACCGGCGCGACAGCCGCGGGAAGTCCGTCGCGTGTGGCAGCGTGGGGCGGAGGGCGACCCCGGTCGCCTTCCGGCCTACCCCCGCCCGACCACCGAGGAGCCCCGCGTGCCCGACGGCCCCCTGATCGTCCAGAGCGACAAGACCCTCCTGCTCGAGGTCGACCACCCCGACGCCGAGGCGGCCCGGCGGGCGATCGCACCGTTCGCCGAGCTGGAACGGGCGCCGGAGCACGTCCACACCTATCGCGTCACGCCGCTCGGCCTGTGGAACGCACGCGCCGCCGGTCACGACGCCGAGCAGGTCGTCGACGCGCTCGTCACGCACAGCCGGTATGCCGTCCCCCACAGCCTGCTCGTGGACGTGGCCGACACGATGGACCGCTACGGCCGGCTGACCCTGGACAAGCACCTCACCCACGGCCTGGTCCTGCGCACCACCGACCGAGCCGTCCTGGCGGAGGTGCTGCGGCACGAGAAGATCCGCCCGCTGGTCGGCGCCCCGGTCGACGACGACACCGTGGTGGTGCACCCCTCCGAGCGCGGCCACCTCAAGCAGGAGCTGCTCAAGGTCGGATGGCCGGCCGAGGACCTCGCGGGGTATGTCGACGGCGAGGCGCACCCCATCGACCTGGTCGAGGACGGCTGGTCGCTGCGTCCCTACCAGCAGCAGGCGGTCGACGGCTTCTGGCACGGCGGGTCCGGGGTCGTGGTGCTGCCCTGCGGCGCCGGCAAGACCCTGGTCGGCGCCGCTGCGATGGCCAGGGCGCGGGCCACCACCTTGATCCTGGTCACCAACACCGTCTCCGCGCGGCAGTGGCGCGACGAGCTGGTGCGGCGGACCACCCTGACCGTGGACGAGATCGGGGAGTACTCCGGCGCCCGCAAGGAGATCCGGCCGGTCACCATCGCGACCTACCAGGTGCTCACGACCAGGCGCAAGGGCGTGTTCGCGCACCTGGAGCTGCTCGACGCCCGCGACTGGGGGCTCGTGGTCTACGACGAGGTGCACCTGCTGCCCGCGCCGATCTTCCGGATGACCGCGGACCTGCAGGCCCGACGGCGTCTGGGGCTGACCGCGACGCTGGTGCGCGAGGACGGGCGCGAGTCCGACGTGTTCTCCCTGATCGGACCCAAGCGGTACGACGCCCCGTGGAAGGACGTCGAGGCCCAGGGCTGGATCGCGCCCGCCGACTGCGTCGAGGTGCGGGTGACGCTGCCCGACCCGGAGCGCCTGGCCTATGCCGTCGCCGAGCCCGACGACCGCTACCGGCTCGCGTCCTGCGCGGAGGCCAAGGAGCGCGTCGTCGAGCGGCTCGTCGAGCGCCACGCCGGCGAGCCGACCCTCGTCATCGGGCAGTACCTCGACCAGCTGGAGTCCCTCGCCGCCCGCCTGGACTCGGCGGTGATCACCGGGCAGACCACGGTGCGCGAGCGGCAGCGACTGTTCGACGCCTTCCGGACCGGCGAGATCTCCCGGCTGGTGGTCTCCAAGGTCGCGAACTTCTCGATCGACCTGCCCGAGGCGTCCGTGGCGATCCAGGTGTCGGGGACCTTCGGGTCGCGGCAGGAGGAGGCCCAGCGCCTCGGTCGGGTGCTGCGACCCAAGGGCGACGGCCGGGCCGCGCACTTCTACACGGTGGTGACCCGCGACACCGTGGACGCCGACTTCGCCGCCCACCGGCAGCGCTTCCTCGCCGAGCAGGGCTACGCCTACACCATCGTCAACGCCGACGACCTGGGCTGAGACCCCGAGCTCGTGCAGCAGATTCCCAGCAAACCTTCAGTGTCCGTCGTCATACTGTCGGCATGAGCACCACACCCGAGGCCCGCCTGCTGGTCGTGGAGGACCAGCCGAACATCCGTGAGCTCCTCGCCACCAGCCTGCGATTCGCCGGTTTCGAGGTCTACACCGCCGGGGACGGGGGGGCCGCGCTGATCCTCGCCGAGGAGCACGAGCCGGACCTGGTCGTGCTCGACGTGATGCTCCCGGACATGAGCGGCTTCACGGTCACCACCAAGCTGCGCGAGGCCGGGCGCCACGTCCCGATCGTCTTCCTCACCGCCCGCGACGCCGTCGACGACCGCGTCAAGGGCCTGACGATCGGCGGCGACGACTACATCACCAAGCCGTTCAGCCTCGAAGAGGTCGTGGCCCGCATCCGCGCCGTGCTGCGCCGCACCCGCACCGACGAGCCGCAGGACTCCACCATCGTCTTCCACGACCTGGAGCTCAACGAGGACTCCCACGAGGTGCGCCGGGCGGGCAAGGTCATCGACTGCTCCCCCACCGAGTTCAAGCTGCTGCGCTACCTCATGCTCAACCCCAACCGGGTGCTCTCCAAGCCGCAGATCCTCGACCACGTCTGGGACTACGACTTCCGCGGCGAGGCCGGGATCGTCGAGTCCTACATCTCCTACCTGCGCCGCAAGGTCGACACCATCGACCCGCCGCTGATCCACACCAAGCGAGGTGTGGGCTACGTGCTGCGGCTGCCTCCCGAGATCTCGTGATCGCACCGCCCGCCGCGTGGGGCGGGGCCGCGCGCCGGGCGCTGCAGCGGGTGCCGCTGACCCACCGGCTGGTGCTCATCACCGTGATGATGATGGCGGGTGCGCTGACCCTGACGACCGCGGCCAGCTCCTGGCTGCTCGAGCGGCAGCTCGTGGCCCGGCTGGACCAGGAGCTCGCCACCAGCGCCGTGCCGCTGCGCGACGCCGCGATCGACGCGCTGCTGCGCGACCGCGAGCTCGACAACTTCCCCACCAACTACGGCGTCTACATCTACCTGCGCGGCTCCAACCAGCAGATCGCCTTCCACCCGCCGACCGAGACCGAGCGCCCCGACATACCCCCGCTGACCCTGACCTCGCCGCAGGTCACCAGCCGGACGATCTTCGAGGTGCCGTCCAAGGACGGCGGGTCCAAGCACTGGCACGTCATCGCGGGCACCCTCACCGGAGGGTCCGGGACGTATGCCGTGGCGGCGTCGCTGCGCGGCGTGGAGCGCACCACCAGCCAGGCCGTGCTGTTCAACCTCGGCGTGGGCCTGGTCGCGCTGACCACCCTGATCGGGCTGGGGTGGCTGGTGATCCGCCGCGCCTTCCGGCCGCTGCGGCAGATCGAGGACACCGCCGCCGTCATCGCGGGCGGCGACCTGACCCGACGGGTCCCGATCCGCGACTCCCGCGACGAGGTCGCCAGCCTGGGCCTGTCCATCAACCGGATGCTGAGCCACATCGAGGAGTCCTTCCAGCGGGTGGAGGCGAGCGAGGCGCGGATGCGTCAGTTCGTCGCCGACGCCAGCCACGAGCTGCGGACCCCGCTCGCGGCCGTGCGAGGGTATGCCGAGCTGTACCGCCAGGGCGCGGTCACGCAGCCGGACCACGTGCACCAGGTCTTCACCCGCATCGAGGACGAGGCGACCCGCATGGGTGCGCTCGTCGAGGACCTCCTGGCCCTCGCCCGCCTGGACGAGCAGCGGCCGATGACCATGACCGACGTGGACCTGACCGTGCTCGCCGCCGACGCGGTGCAGGACGCCCGCGCCCTCGCGCCGGACCGGGCGATCACGCTCCAGGGCGTCGGCGGCCCGCTCGGGCCGGTGCCGGTGCGCGGTGACGAGGCCAAGCTGCGCCAGCTGATCACCAACCTGGTCGGCAACGCCGTCAACCACACCCCGGCCGGCACCCCCGTCGAGATCGCCGTCGGGAGGCCCGACCCCGAGCACGCCCTGCTGCAGGTGATCGACCACGGGGACGGCATCGCGCCGGAGCTCGTCGAGCGCGTCTTCGAACGCTTCTTCCGCGACGACCCCTCCCGCGGCCGGACCGAGCACGCGGGAGGCACCGGCCTGGGTCTGGCCATCGTCCAGGCGATCACCGGCGCCCACGGCGGCCGGGTGTGGATCGACCAGACCCCGGACGGCGGTGCCACCTTCACCGTCCGACTCCCCACCACGACCCCCACGGCGCAGACCCAGGAATCACCCATCGATCCCCTAGGTTGACCGAAGAACCTGCGTGACACCACCCCCGAAGGAGCCCAGCGATGTCCGAGCCGCTCGACCCGCACTCGCCCACGGCCGGCCGACCGGCCACCCCCGGCCACACCGGCCCGGGCCTGCCGGCCCCCGCCGAGCACACGCAGGAGATCCCCCGCCACGCCACCACGCACGAGCTGCCCCAGACCCCTGGCCGGCCCGGCGACGCCGCAGGCGCCCACCCCGTCGGCGCGCAGGCAGCGGCCGGGTCGGCCGCGGGTGGATCGGCCGCGGGTGCGCCGGCTGCGGGCGGGACGCCCGCGGGTGCGGGCGCCACCTCCGGCTCCGTGCTCCCTCCCCCGCAGGGGGCGCCGTACGCCTCGGGCGGATCGACCCCGGCGGGCCCGTCCGCGCGACCGCCCCGCCGCGGCGGCTGGTGGCAGGTGCCGACGGCCGCCCTGGCCGCGGCGCTGCTGGCGAGCGGCACCACCGCGGCGCTGGTCTCCCACAACACCGACCGACGCGCCGCCTCCGCCGTGACCACCCACTCCCCGAGCCCCGCGGCCGGCTCGACGCGCATCACGCAGGCGCCCCTGCAGCAGGCCAACGCCGACGCCCCCAACTGGAAGGCCACCGCCGCCGCGGTGTCCCCCAGCGTCGTGTCCATCTCGGTGGCGGACGCGGGCGGCAACGGCGGTGAGGGCTCCGGCGTGATCCTGGACCAGCAGGGCCACATCGTCACCAACAACCACGTCGTCGGCGGCAACGGCAGCGACCCGCAGATCGTCGTGACCCTGTCCGACCAGCGGGCCTTCCGCGCCAAGATCGTGGGCCTGGACCCCTCCACCGACCTGGCCGTGATCCAGCTGCAGGGCGGCGTCAAGGACCTGCGGCCCATCGCCATCGGCGACTCCGACAAGATCGCCGTCGGTGCGCCGGTCATGGCCGTCGGCAACCCGCTCGGCCTGTCCGGCACCGTCACCACCGGCATCGTCTCCGCGCTGAACCGCCCGGTGCGCACCACCCAGGAGACCCCGCAGGACCCGATGGGCGGGCTCTTCGGGGGCCAGCAGCAGTCGGGCGCCAACGAGGTGATCACCAACGCGATCCAGACCTCGGCACCGATCAACCCCGGCAACTCCGGCGGCGCCCTCGTCAACGCCGACGGCCAGCTCGTCGGCATCAACTCCTCGATCGCGTCGATGGGCTCCTCGTCCGGCGGCCAGGGCGGGTCCATCGGCATCGGCTTCGCGATCCCGGTCAACGAGGTGACCTCGATCGCCGACCAGCTGATCAAGAACGGCAAGGCCGAGCACGCCTTCATGGGCGTCACCTCCGCGACCGGCATGGTCAAGGACGGCGACGGCCAGCGCGTGGCCGCGGTCATCGGCACCGTGGTCCCCGGCGGCCCCGCCGAGCGCGCCGGCATCCGGCCCAAGGATGCGATCATCGCGATCGACGGCGAACCCATCACCGGCTCGCAGTCCCTGGTGGCCCAGGTCCGCGAGCGCAAGGTCGGGGACAAGGTCACGATGACCTACCTGCGGGACGGGACCCGCCGCGACGTCGAGGTGACCTTCGCCCTGAAGTCCCAGAGCTGAGCCGGGCCGCGCGGACCGGGACGACCCCGCCGCCAGGAGGGGCAAGCCCGCGGCGGAGAGCTTCTCGCCCGGCGGGCGGGTGCGGTCGACGATCCGCACCCGCCCGACGGCGCTTCCTCGGACGTTCCCCCACCACCCGCGCAAGAGGTCCGCCATGCCCTCTGCCCCCGACACCGGCGACCTCGGCGCCCAGCAGGAATACCTCGTGCGGGCCCGCGCCGCGGAGCGGCTGGCGGTCGCCCTGTGGCAGCGGGCCCGTTCCCTGGAGGACGACCCCACGACGGCGCTGTTCTTCGGACGGCTCGACCTGGACGCCGCTGCCGCCGCGGTGCACGAGGGGCGACCGGTTGTACGTCGGGCGCCGGCACGTCTCCGACGAGTCGGGCGACCCCATGGTCATCGACTGGCGGGCCCCGTGTCGACGGCGTACCACCTCGCCTCCCCCGTCGACCCGATGGGCGTGCGGCTGCGGCGTCGCTTCGGCCACGACCACGGCCAGATCACCGCGATCCAGGACGAGGACCTGACGGGCTGCGCGTCGACGACAGCACGACCGTCTGCATCCAGGGCGCCCCCGGCACCGGGAAGACCGCGGTCGGTCTGCACCGCGCGGCCTGGCTGCTGTACGCCTACCGCGAGCGGCTCAGCCGCCAGGGCGTCCTCGTCGTCGGGCCGCTCCACCCCGGTCACGAGGTATGCCGCGAGCATCTGGCCGCGGCTGGACGCCCGCGCGGTCCTGCACCGGCTCTGGTCGGACCCCGACGCGCTGGCCGCGGCCGCCGACGGGATCCTCACCGCGGACGAGCATCGGATGCTGCTGTGGGACAAGGCACCCCGCACGCCCGGCGCCGCCCGCTGGACGGCCGCCGACGCGGTCCTCGTCGACGAGGTGGAGGGTCTGCTCACCCGCACCCCCAGCCTGGGGCACGTGGTGCTGGACGAGGCCCAGGACCTGTCCCCCATGCAGCTGCGGGCCGTCGGGCGGCGCTGCTCGACGGGCGCGGCGACGGTGCTCGGCGACATCGCGCAGGGGACGACGCCGTGGGCGACGGGGTCCTGAGCCGAGTCGCTGACCCACCTGGGCAAGCCCGACGGGCAGGTCACCGAGCTGGTGCGGGGCTTCCGGGTGCCTGCCTCGGTCATCGCGTACGCCGCGCGGCTGCTGCCCGCCATGGCCCCGGGTCTGGCCGCCCCCGAGGCGGTGCGCTCCGACCCGGGCCGGCTCGCCGTGGTGGCGGCGGCACCGCAGGAGCTGACCGACCGGGTCGCCGAGCAGGTGCGTGACCTGCTCGCCGGCCCGGGCTCCCTCGGGGTGATCGTGGCGGACGACCAGGTCGCCACCGTCGCCGGCGCCCTCACCGCCGCGGGGATCGAGCACGGGGTGCTCGGCGCCGACCACGGGGACGTGGCGCACCGCGTGGACGTGGTGCCGGCGACGGTCGCCAAGGGCCTGGAGTTCGACGCCGTGGTGGTGGTCGAGCCGTCCCGCATCGCCGCGGCGGAGCCGGACGCGCGGACGGGCTTGCGCCGGCTCTACGTCGTGCTCACCCGCGCGGTGTCCCGGCTCGTGGTGGTCCACGCCGAGCCGCTCCCACCGCTGCTGGCGTCCGGCGTACCGGAGGAGTAGGCCTCTCACCCACCGGGACAGGTCAGAGGTGGGTGCCGGGCTCCAACCGGGTGCCGGCGGGCAGGTCCACACCCGCCCCGACGTGGCACTCACGCCCCAGCAGCGTGACCTCCTCGTCCTCGAGGGCGCGGTGGGGACGCAGCCGCCCCACCTTGGCGCCCTCACCGATGACGCAGTGGGTGTCCACGATCGCCGAGGCCACCCGGGCCCCGGCCTCCACGCGGCCGTGGGCGAAGATCACGCTGTCCTCCACCACCGCGTCCTGGGCGACGTGGACGCCCGGCCCCAGGACGCTGCGGCGCACCGTGCCGTGCACCTCGCAGCCTGCGCTCAGCAGCCCGTCGTCCACCTCGCCGCTCGGGCTGACCCGGGCGGGCGGCAGCTCGGGGAACCTGCTCAGGATCGGCCAGCCCGCCCGCTCCAGCGCGTCCACCTGCCCGTCGAGCAGGTCCCGGTGGGCCAGCAGGTAGTCCGAGGGCGTCCCGAGGTCGCGCCAGTATCCCGACAGGGGGTAGGCCCGCACCTCCCCCTGCTCGACGAGGTACGGGAGCAGGGTCTGCCCGAAGTCCCCCAGGCCCGAGCCCTCCGCCTCCGCTCCCTCGGCGCGCAGGGCCTCCAGGGCGGTCACCAGCGCGCCCGCGTCGTAGGCGAAGATCTCGGCCGCGATCGTGGTGCTCGGCGGCTGCTCGGACTTGTAGGCGACCTCGGTGATCCGGCCGTCCTCGTCGACCACGACCGCCGCCTTGGCCCGGGCCTGCTCGGGGGACACGTCCACCGTCACCACGGTGCAGGCGGCACCGGAGCGGCGATGCTCCTCGACCACCTCGGCGAGGTCCAGGGCGAAGACCGAGTCCGCGCTCAGGACCAGCACGACCTCGGGCCGAGCGGCCCGGATGTCGTCGACCCGTCGCACCAGGTCGTCGGCGTTGCCCTCGGAGAAGCCGCTGTGCGCAGCCCCCTGCTCCGGCACCAGCCACTGGAGTCCGCCCTCGGTGCGGTCCAGGTCCCAGGGGCGACCGCCGGCGACGTGCCGGGCCAGCGAGCTCGCCTGGTACTGCACCCCGAGCCAGACGCTGGTGATCCCAGAGTGGGCGAGCGACGACAGGGCGAAGTCCACCAGCTGGTAGTGCCCGCCGAACGGCAGCGCCGGCTTGGCCCGCTCCCGGGTGAGCACGTCCATGCGGGAGCCCTGTCCGCCTGCCTGGACGATGGCCAGGACCGGGTGTCGACGCGAGGTGCGGATCATGGGATCGAGCCTAGGTCGACAGGCCGATCCACGGCGTCCTGGGACCGGACGGGTTCGTGTGGCACGCTGGCCGGCATGGACGACATCGTGGCGTCGTGCGCCGCCGACCTGCGGGTGCTCTCGCCGGGCGCCGACGACCACGTGCTGGAGTCGGTGGCCACGGACCTGGTCGACAGGTGGCTCACCCCTGACCGGAGCCATCGCACGCTGCGCCACCTCGCCGAGGTCCTGGCGGCGCTGGGACGGCTGGCGGCGGTCGGGGAGATGGACGACCGGGAGCTAATGCTGTGCCGGGTGGCGGCGTGGTTCCACCACGCGTGCGGCCCGATCGCGAGCCCCGACGACGGCGCCGCCCTGGCCGTGGCGTCCCTGGACCGGCTGGGCGCCGACCTGACGGTGATCGAGCAGGTCGCCGAGCTCGTGGCCGCCACCGAGGACCACTCCCCCGGCGCGGACCGGGCGCGCGCGGCGCTCCTGGACGCGGACCTGTGGATCCTCGCGGCCCCGGAGCAGCGGTTCGACGAGCACTGCGCCCAGCTGGCCGCCGAGCACGCCCACGACGAGGCGTATGCCGAGAAGCGCGCGGCCCGGCTGCGGGTCCTCGTCGAGCGGGAGCACCTCTATGCCACGGAGCACGCACGCCGCTCCTGGGAGCCCGTCGCGCGTCGTGCGGTGGACCGCGAGATCGCCCGTCTCGCCGAGGCCTGAGCGGCCGCGTCCCGGCCCGGGCCGCCTCGGTCGACAGCGCCCCTCAGAGGTGGGCGCGCAGGAAGGCCACGACCTGGCGCTGCAGGTCGGGCCGGGTGTAGAAGGCCTGGTCCGCGTGACCTGCGTCGACCAGGACGACGGGGGCCGGGACGCCCGCCCGGGTCAGGGCCTGCGCGAGCCGCTGCGACTGGGCCATCGGCACCACGCAGTCCTGGCGCCCGTGCAGCAGGAGCATGGGCGGTGCGCCCGGGTGGACGTGGTGCAGGGGGCTGGCGAGGGTGCCGGGTGCCGCTCCGGCCGGCGTGCTGGGGTCGACCCCGACGAGCGCGGTCTCCGGGCCCAGGTCGGACGGCGGGCAGCCGGCTGCCGTGCGGTCGGCAAGCAGGTGGGGCAGGTCCGCCACGCCGTACAGGGCGACGACGGCCTTGACCGCGCTGGACCCGCCGGACCGTCCGAGGGCGCCCTCCAGGTCGGGGCCACCTGCGCGTGCCCGGGTCGGCCCGAGCAGCCCGGCGAGCTGGGCGAGGTGCCCGCCCGCGGACTCGCCCATCACGGCGATCCGCTCGGGGTCGAGCCGCAGCCGGGGTGCCTCCCCGCGCAGGTGACGGATCGCGGCCTTGACGTCGTGGATCTGGGCGGGGAAGTGGGCCTCGCCCGTCAGCCGGTAGTTGACCGACGCGACGGCGTAGCCCTGGGCGAGCAGGACGTCCCGCAGGTGCTCCACGCCGATGGAGTGGGCGGTGCCGTCCAGGAGCGCCTTGTCGCCCGTCCTCCAGGCACCGCCGTGCACGAACACCACCAGCGGGTGGACGCCCGGGGTGGCCGGTAGGTGCAGGTCGAGGCGGTGCGAGCGGGAGCGGTCGCCGACGTAGTCCACGTCGCGCAGGACCGCACCGGGCGCCGCACCGTCGCGGGCCGCACCGTCCGGAGAGGTCGGGGCGGGCGCCGGCGAGCCCGCCCCGCTCCCGGTGGCCGTGGAGATGCCGGAGGTGGCCGACCCGGTGCTCGGGGTCGTGCCGTCGGTCCCGGCGCAGGCGGTCACCACGAGCAGGGACGACGTGACGAGGGTCGTCGCGCGGAGCATCGGTCGGCGCATGCGGTGGGCTCCTCCGGTGGGCTGGGACCCCAACCTATCCCGCGGGCCGCAGCCCCTGGATCGCCCGTGACTGTCGGTGTCCGTCCCCACGCCGACGGGTGAACGCTGGGGACCTGTGGACGGCCGGGCGGTCCGTTCCCCGCTCTGCCGGACAGTGGTAGGCGGCCGACACCTCGTCGGCTGCACCCACCGGACAAGGACATGGTCATGAGCGCTACCTTCACCGTCGACACCGAGCGCATCGCGGCGGCAGCCGTCGACGTCGGGCACATCTCCGGGGAGATCGAGTCGCAGGTCGCGGCCCTGATGGGTCGGCTCACGGCGTTGCAGGACGCCTGGCAGGGCTCGGCCTCGGCCGGGTTCCAGGGCGTGATGGCCCAGTGGCGTGGCACCCAGAGCCAGGTCCGGGAGTCCCTCGACGCGATCAACCGGACGCTCCAGCAGGCGGGCGTGCAGTATGCCGACACCGAGTCCGCCAACACGGCGATGTTCCGGTGACCCTCGGGGGTGCGGCGGCGGGTCACAGGCCGGCAGGCTCGACGGGCGGGTGCGCGCGGTCCGGGGCGTCCGGTCGCGGCGCCCGCCGCGGGCCGATGACACCCAGCGCCATCAGGACCCCCACGATGATCACCGCAGCCCCCACGAGCCCCGTGGTCGTGGGGGTCTCGCCGTTGTAGAGGTAGGCCGCCACCGTCCCCACGACGGGGACGAACATGGACCAGGGCGCCACCGTCGACGCCGCGTGCCGGGACAGCAGCATGTTCCACAGGCCGTAGCCCGCCATCGACGCGAGGTAGGTCACGAAGGCCAGGCCCACCAGCGACATCGGCGTCAGGTGGGTGAGCGCGTGCCGGTCCCGCTCCCAGCCCTCGAGCCACAACGAGAGCCCGAGCAGCGGGACCGGGGCCACCAGCGCCGACCAGACCACGAGCGAGAAGCCGGTCCGCGGCGGGTAGCGACGGGTGAGCACGTTGCCGGCGCCCCAGGAGGCGGCCGCCGCCACGGTGAGCAGGAAGGGCAGCAGCGGCGCCGAGGCCATGAACTGCCAGCCGACGAGGGCCATCCCGGCCACCCCCAGGGCGATGCCGGCGACCTGCCAGCGGGTGGGCAGCTCGCGCAGCACCAGGGCGGCCAGACCCACCGTGAAGACCGACTGCACCTGCAGCACCAGGGAGGCCAGGCCCGCCGGCATACCCAGCTGCATGGCGGTGTAGAGCAGCCCGAACTGCCCGGCGCCCATCGCCAGACCCGCCCCCACCACCACCCGCCACCCGGTGCCCGGCGGCCGCACGAGGAACACCGCCGGCAGAGCGACCAGGGTGAACCTCGTCGCGGCGAGGAGCAGCGGCGGGATCACCTCCATGGCGAGCTTGGCGGCCACGAAGTTCACGCCCCAGATCAGGACCACGACGCCGGCGAGCAGCATGTCCTTGCGGGGCATCATGGCGGGCTCCTCGGGGCCGGGGGACGGGGACCTAGGTCAGTCTGCGCCTTCGACGCGTCGAGCGGGTCCGCGGGCCGCGGCTCGGACGGGGCGTGTCCTGTCGGGCACCGGCCGAGAGGACACGGCAGGCGGGAGCCGGCATGCCGAGGGCCCCGGACGACGAGCGTCGTCCGGGGCCCTCCAGCCGTGAGGCAGACCGGGTCAGAAGCCCATGCCACCCATCTCGTCGCCACCGGGCATGGCCGGGGCGGCCTTCTCCGGCTTGTCGGCGATGACGGCCTCGGTGGTGAGGAACAGCGCGGCGATGGACGCGGCGTTCTCCAGCGCGGAGCGCGTGACCTTGGCCGGGTCGATGATGCCGGACCCGATCATGTCGACGTACTCACCCGTGGCGGCGTTCAGGCCCTGTCCGGCGGGCAGGTTGCGCACCTTCTCGGACACGACGCCGCCCTCGAGACCGGCGTTGACCGCGATCTGCTTGAGCGGGGCCTCCGCGGCGACCTTGACGATGTTGGCACCGACGGCCTCCTCGCCCTGGACGTCGAGCTTGGCGAAGGCCGCGTCGGTGGCCTGGAGCAGGGCCACGCCACCACCGGCGACGATGCCCTCCTCGACGGCGGCCTTGGCGTTGCGGACCGCGTCCTCGATGCGGTGCTTGCGCTCCTTGAGCTCGACCTCGGTGGCCGCGCCCGCCTTGATGACGGCGACGCCGCCGGCGAGCTTGGCGAGGCGCTCCTGGAGCTTCTCGCGGTCGTAGTCGGAGTCGCTGCGCTCCATCTCCGAGCGGATCTGGGCCACGCGACCGGCGATCTGGTCGGCGTCGCCGGCTCCCTCGACGATGGTGGTCTCGTCCTTGGTGACGACGACCTTGCGTGCGCGGCCGAGCATGTCGAGCTCGGTGGTCTCGAGCTTGAGGCCGACCTCCTCGGAGATGACCTGGCCGCCGGTGAGGATGGCGATGTCGCCGAGCATGGCCTTGCGACGGTCGCCGAACCCCGGCGCCTTGACCGCGACGGACTTGAAGGTGCCGCGGATCTTGTTGACGATCAGCGTGGACAGGGCCTCGCCCTCGACGTCCTCGGCGATGATCATCAGCGGCTTGCCGGACTGCATGACCTTCTCGAGCAGGGGCAGGACGTCCTTGATCGCGGAGATCTTGGAGTTGACGACGAGGACGTAGGGGTCCTCGAGGACGGTCTCCATGCGCTCGGTGTCGGTGACGAAGTACGGCGCGATGTAGCCCTTGTCGAAGCGCATGCCCTCGGTGAGCTCGAGCTCCAGGCCGAAGGTGTTGCTCTCCTCGACGGTGATGACACCCTCCTTGCCGACCTTGTCCATCGCCTCGGCGATGAGCTCGCCGATCTGCGGGTCGGCGGCGGAGATGGAGGCCGTGGAGGCGATCTGCTCCTTGGTCTCGATGTCCTTGGCCATGGCGTGCAGCTCGTCGGAGACGGCCTTGACGGCCTTCTCGATGCCGCGCTTGAGCGCCATCGGGTTGGAGCCGGCGGCGACGTTGCGCAGGCCCTCCTTGACCATGGCCTGCGCCAGGACGGTCGCGGTGGTGGTGCCGTCACCGGCGACGTCGTCGGTCTTCTTGGCGACCTCCTTGACGAGCTCGGCGCCGATCTTCTCGTAGGGGTCCTCGAGCTCGATCTCCTTGGCGATGGACACGCCGTCGTTGGTGATCGTGGGGGCGCCCCACTTCTTCTCCAGCACGACGTTGCGGCCCTTGGGGCCGAGGGTGACGCGGACCGCGTCGGCAAGAGTGTTCATGCCGCGCTCGAGGCCGCGGCGGGCCTCCTCGTCGAAAGCAATCAGCTTGGCCATTCGGGGGGTTCCTCCCACACGAGACGGACTGGGGACCGCACACCGCCCGCGACGGACGGACCGGACCAGGAGGGTTCACATCACCCGTGGCCCGGGCCTCGGCATACGGCCCAGAATTATCACTCTGACACTGAGAGTGCTAAGACCATGATGAGCACTCGGCCCCCCCGAGTGCAAATGGCGCGGCGGCCACCCGGGCCGCCCCGCCCTCCCCCAACGCGTCCCCCCAGCCGGCCAGCTCGTCCAGCCCGGGGAGCAGGACCGCGTCCTGGGGCCGGGCGTACCAGTAGCCCTGGGCCAGGGGGACCCCGAGCTCGCGCACCCAGCGGGCCTCCGCGGCCGTCTCCACCCCCTCGGCGACCAGGGTGATGCCGAGCTCGCGGGCGAAGGTCACCACGCCGGTGACGATCGAGCGGGCGGCGGACGACCCGGGCAGGTCCCGCACGAACGCCCGGTCGATCTTGATGCCGTCGACGGGCAGGTGCACCAGATAGCTGAGCGAGGAGTAGCCCGTCCCGAAGTCGTCGATGTAGACCCGGAAGCCCTGCGCGCGCAGAGCCTGCAGGGTGCGGGTCACCTGGGGGCCGCGCTCGACCATGGCCTCCTCGGTGAGCTCGAGGTGCAGCTGGGCCGGCCGGACGTCGTGAGCCTGGAGGTGGGCCAGCAGCCGGCGTGCCGGATCCGGCGAGTGCAGCAGGACCGTCGGCACGTTGACGGCGACCGGCACGGTGCGCGGCTCCAGGGCCCGCAGGGTGCGTACGGCGGCATCCACGGTCCAGCCGGTGAGCCGTGCCAGCTGCCCGGTCCGGGCGGCGTAGTCCAGGACGCGCCCGGGCCCGGTCACCACCCCGTCCTCGGCGGCCCACCGCAGCAGCGCCTCCACGGACCGCACCTGCAGCCCGTCCGTGGTGACGATGGGCTGCAGGTGCATCTGCACGGCGTCCTGGCCCCACTGGCGCGAGAGCTCGCCGTCCTGGTCGGCCCGGCGCTGGGCGGCGAGGGACAGGCCGGGCTCGTAGGTCCGCACCACGGACGTGGACTGCTTGGCGGCGTACATCGCCAGGTCGGCACGGCGCAGCAGCTCCTCGGCGTCCACGCCGGGTGCGCCCACCGCCAGCCCGATGGAGGCCCCGACCTGGTGGACGCGCTCGGCCACCAGGAAGGGCGGGACGATCGCGGCGTGGACCCGGCGGGCGGTGCGGGTGCCCTCCTCGACCCCGCCGTGCAGGACCACCACGAACTCGTCGCCTCCGAGGCGGGCGACCAGGGGCTCGGTGCCCTGCTCGCCGCGGACCGCCTGCCCGATCCGGACGGACACCTGTCTGAGGAGGGCGTCGCCCGCGTGGTGGCCGTCGGAGTCGTTGACCTGCTTGAACCGGTCGAGGTCGAGGTAGAGCACGACGGTGCGGCCGCCCCCGGCGAGCCGGGCGGTGAGCTCCTGGACGAGCTGCTGCCGGTTGGGCAGACCGGTCAGCACGTCGTTGAAGGCGAGGGCCCGGAGCCGCTCGCGCAGGCCGTCCCGCTCGGTGACGTCGCGCACCGCGACGACGTACCCGTCCTGGCGTCGACCGACGTTGGCCTCCAGGACCTGGCCTCCCTGGTGCACCTCGAGGCGCGAGCGGCCCGTCCGCTCCGCCTCCACCAGCGCGTCCCGGACGGTCCGCGGGTCCGCGCCCAGCAGCTCGTGCAAGGTGCTCGGCCCGGGCTCTCCTGCGCCCCGGCGGGCGTGGGGCGTGCGGATGACCCGCTCGGCGGCCGGGGAGACGTAGTCCAGCCGGCCGGCGGCGTCGCTGATCAGCACCACGTCCTGCGAGTCCTGCACGAGGGTGCGGAAGTACTCCTCCCGCTCGCGGGCCTCCTGGATGGCCTCGCGCAGGCGGGTGTTGGCGACCAGCTGCCGGGCGAGCAGGGCGAGCACGAAGCCGCCGCCCACGACGAGCACCGAGGCCCGGGGCACCCGGGGGGCCGCGGCGCGGGTGACGACCGCGCAGGTGACCACGACCGCCGTGACGACGTAGGGCAGCCGGGCCGCGGCGTACACCCCGGTGTCGCGCTGCGGCACCCACCGGCGGGGGCGGTCCACCACGGGCAGCGCCAGCAGGGCGACGTGGGCGAGGGCCAGGGGGACGGCGGCCCACCGCTCCAGGTCCGGGGCGGGCAGGGAGGTGGCCAGGAAGGTGAGGCCCCAGGCGATCGCCCGGACCATGACCACGGCGCAGACCAGGAGACGCAGCGTGCGTCGACCGGCGAAGACCTGGCGGCCCACGAGCAGCACGGCGGCGGCGACGTAGCCCACCAGCGCGAGCTGCACCAGGTCCACCTCGGACTGCAGGGAGTCGCCGTTCCGGCCGGACAGCTGCAGGACGAAGTTCACGACCAGGGCGACGCCTCCGGCGAGCATCCAGCTCTCGGCCAGGATCTCCGTCCAGGACCGGAACAGCCCGTAGGCCGACAGGCCCAGCCCCAGGGTCGCCACCTGCAGGATCACCAGGGCGGCGGTCGGCTGGTGCAGCCAGGTCCGCGCGACGTCCGCGCCCAGGGACCCGACCAGGAGCAGGACCAGCCCGACAGTGGTGGCGGGGGCGCGACGCACCTGGGCGCGAGCGCGCAGCAGGAGGCCGAGCGCCAGCAGGAGGAGACCCGACGTCAGCCAGGCCACGGTGCCGCTCACCGGCATCGTCTAGGCCGTGCCGGTGGAGCGCACGCACAATGACATACGGACAGTATGTCGCCGACTACCGTCCGGTACGGCGCTATCCGCCCAGATGCCCCGGAAAGGCTCAGTCGGCGGCGAGCGCCCGCAGCTGGCCGTCGGCCTCGCTGGTGACGGGGTCGGCGAGGTCGTCCACGTAGACCACGACGAGCTCCCGCGCCGGGTTTCCGGCCACCTCGTCGAGCAGTCCGCGCCAGGCGACGAGGTTGGGGTGCTCGACGCCGGGGCAGGCCTCGGCGGGCGCGAGGTCCGCCACGGCGCGCCGCAGGACCTCCGCGCTGACCGGCAGCGTCTCGGAGGTGCGGGTATGCCGGACCAGCCGCCCCAGCACCACCGCGGGCATGAAGCCCCCGTCGCGGTTGACCACCGGGAACTCCCAGGTCGGCTGCGAGGTCGCCGGGCTGATGCCCACGGCCCACAGGACGGGCCGCCGCCAGCCGGGGATGGCCGCCTCGGCCGCGTCCCGGACGGCGGCGAGCTTCTCGGGGGTGTCCCAGGACGGGGACTCGGGTGCGTTCATGGCGCCAGTGTCTCAGGTGACGGCAGGCTCAGGCGGTGGCAGGCTCAGGTGGCGGCGACGGCCGAGGGGAAGGCGTCGCGGGAGCTGCGCCAGGCTCCGCCCCCGTCGGCGGTCCGGTCGGTGCTGTGCGCCACGAGGACGGCGTGGGCGATCGCCCGGGTGACGCAGTCGGCCCCGGCCTCCATCAGCAGCGTGAGCTCCAGCAGGGTCGGCCGGTGCTCGTGGGTCCCGGAGGCCGTGGCGAAGAAGGTGTCGCCGTCGAGACAGGTGTGGACGGGTCGGACGGCGCGCGCCAGCCCGTCGTGGGCGACCCCGGCCATCTTGCGGACCCGATCCCGCCCTTGAGCCCGCCGGCCCGGGCGCCCGTGCCGGCACCGACGCAGCCCTGCGGGACGGCGCGACCCGCTCCGGCGCGGGCGTCGGCCTACGCCGCGCGCCCTTGGCGGGGCCCGGGTGGTGGCGCCATACGCCCGCCCGTCCCAGGTCGAACACCACGGCCGCGGGCACGATGGGCACGACCTGCCCGGGCTGCCCCATGGGCCAGCCGAGCTCGTCGGCGAGCAGGGCCTGGGCCACGCCGTCGGCCGCGGACCGTCCGAGCGCGGAGCCCCCGGACAGGACGACGGCGTCGACCAGGTCGACCAGGGCGGCCAGGTCGAGCAGAGCGACCGGGTCGAGCAGAGCGACCGGGTCGAGCAGAGCGACCGGGTCGAGCAGGTCGGTCTCGCGGGTGCCGGGCTCGTCGCGGGTGGCATGCCCGACGAGGAAACCGGGGACGTCGGTGAGGGAGTTGGTCGGTCCGCTGCGCATGACCGAGAGCCTTCCGCAGACCGGGGGGCTGGTCGACCCCCCCGAGAAGCTGACGGGTGGGTTCGCCTCGCGGCGTCGCTCAGGCCTGGACGCCGAGGCGACGGGCGCTGCGTGCCCGCTGGCGCTGGGCGCGCATCCGGCGCAGGCGCTTGACCAGCATGGGATCGTGCTCGAGGGCCGCGTCGGTGTCGATGAGCGCGTTGAGCAGCTGGTAGTACCGGGTGGTGCTCAGACCGAAGAGCTCCTTGACGGTCTGCTCCTTGGCGCCCGGGTGCTTCCACCACTGCCGCTCGAAGGCGAGGATCTCGCGCTCCTGGTCGCTCAGCGACGCGACGGGTCGCTCGGCCGAGGTGGGCTGCAGGGCTGCGGTCATGCCGGTGAGGATATCGACCGAATCACAAGGGCGTCATTCACCTCGCCGTCGGTTGGGCCACACGTGTCGGACGGCGGGGCTTCATCGTGAGGGGCGAGGCCCAGCCGTCCGGAGGGGCGGTGCGGGAGGTGGCGCGCGAACCCCGCACCGCCCCGACGTCACTCGGTCTGGATGGCCCTCAGGACGTCCATCCGGGAGGCCCGGTGCGCCGGCCACAGGGCGGCGACGACACCCACGACCGCGGCGACGAGGAGGAAGGTCACGAGCTGGAGCCACGGCACGTGCAGGCTCAGGCCGTCGTCCACGAGCGCCTGCACCACGGCCGTGCCGAAGAGCAACCCCATCCCCAGCCCGAGCACCGAGCCGAGCAGGGCGATCCCGACCGACTCGAGCCGGATCATGCGCCGCAGCTGACCGCGACCCAGCCCGATGGCCCGCAGCAGGCCGATCTCGCGGGTGCGCTCGATGACCGACAGCGCCAGGGTGTTGACGATGCCGAGGACGGCGATGACGATCGCCAGGCCGAGCAGTCCGTAGATCATGGCCAGCAGCTGGTCGATGCTCCCGGCCCGGGCGTCGGCGAACTCCTGCTGGTCCTGCAGCGAGACCATCGGCAGGTCCTTGACGATCGCCTCCAGCCGGTCCCGGGTGGCGGCCTTGTCGGCACCCGCCGCGAGGTCGACGTTCACCTGCGAGTCGACGGCCGGGAGCCCGGCCCGGACGAGGGTCTGCAGGGTGGTGACGACGCCGCCGCGGGTCCCCTTGGGGTGCTCGGAGAGGGCGACGATCCGGACCGGCACCGGCGTGCGACCCGCGCGGTAGTCCAGGGTCTGCCCGACCTTCCATCCTTTCTCCTCGGCGGTCTTGCGGGCGACGATCGCCGTGCCGTCCTGGAAGTCCGAGAGCGAGCCTGCCACGACGGTGCCCGCCAGGATCTTGTCGAAGTCCTGGGCACCGATCGCGCCGAGCATGGCCCGCTCGCCGCCGAGCTCGACAGGCACCCGGCGGAAGCGGTGGACGGCGGCGACCCCGTCGACCTTGGCGACCTGGTCACCGATGGCGGTGGCGAACGGCTGGTACGTCGGGTTGGCGTACACGAAGTCCCCGCGCAGCCCCTCCTCGACGGCCGAGCGCGTGCTCGCCTTGGCGGAGTCCCCCAGCACCGACATGGCCGTGACCAGGGTCAGGCCGATCATCAGGGCCGACGCGGTGGCGGCGGTGCGCCGGGGGTTGCGGATCGCGTTGAGCTCGGCGAGCGCCCCGACCTGCCCGAAGACCGCGCGGTAGCCGCGCCCGAGGGCCCACAGCACCGGCTTGCCCAGGACCGGGGAGCTGAAGGACACCCCGAGCAGGGTCAGCAGCGCCCCCGCGCCGATCCACCACATCGGCTGCGGCGCGCCGTCCCAGAACAGTCCGGTGAGCAGCATGGCCAGGCCGACGGCCGTCATACCCAGGCCGATGACGAGGCGCCGGCCCAGGTCCTGCGCCCCGGTCGTCGCGGCCCCGGACATCGCGGCGACCGGCGGGACCGTGGAGGCCTTGCGGGCCGGGAGGTATGCCGCGAGCATCGTGACGAGCATGCCGACGACGTACGACGCGACGATCGCCCGCGGGCTCAGCGTCGGCGTGACCGCGCCCATGTCCAGGCCCAGGGTGCCGAAGATCGCGGCGATGCCCTTGGCGATGGCCAGGCCGAGGACGAGCCCGATCGTGGAGCCGACCAGCCCGACGACGAAGGCCTCGAAGAGCACCGACCCGCGCACCTGGCCGCGACTCGCCCCCATCGCCCGCAGCAGGGCGAGCTCGCGGGACCGCTGGGCCACCAGGATCGAGAAGGTGTTGACGATCAGGAAGGACCCGACGATCAGCGAGATCGCGGCGAAGACGAGCAGGAAGGTCGAGATGAAGCCGAGCCCCTGGGCCACGGCGTCCTCGGACTTCTTGGCCAGGTCGGGGCCGGTCACGGCGAGGAAGCCCGCCGGAGCGACCTCCTTGACCCGCCGGGCGACGACGTCGACGTCCTGGCCCTCGCGGACGGTGACCCAGGCCATCTGGTAGGCGTTCCTGCCGCCCGTCCACTGCCGCTGGGTCGTGCGGGCGTCGAACATGGCGTAGGTCGCGCCGGCCGTCGACTCCTTGCTGCCCCACAGCACGGTGCCGGCGATCCTGGCCTTGAGCGAGGGCTGGGCGCCCGAGCTCGCGACGGTGATGGTGTCCCCGATCCGGTAGCCCGACCTGTCCAGCGACGTCGGGTCGATCAGGACCTCGCCGGGGCCGGGCAGGTGGCCGCTCTTGACGACCATGCCGGGCTGGTGGCCGTAGGCCGGGGCGGTGACCACGTTGCCGCCGATGGAGGGCGCGCCCTGGCCGCCGATGACCTTGCCGTTCTTGCCGATCAGGAAGGCGTCCATGACCGTGGTGACGCCCTGTGCGGACTCGACCCCGTCGACCTTGGCGATGGTGTCGATCTGGGCCTGGGTGATCTCGCCGCGCATGGCCGTGGACATGGAGTCCGGGTCGCCGTCCGTGGTCTGCACGTTGATGTCGGCGACGGTGCCGCTCATGATGCCGTTGAAGGCGGTGCTCATCATGTCGGTGAAGATGAGCGAGCCGCTGACGAAGGACACGCCCAGCACGATGGCGAAGGCGCTCATCAGGAGTCGGAGCTTGCGCGCCAGCAAGGACTTCCACGAGGCGCGGAGCACGGCTCAGGCCTCCCGGCCGGCGCGACGGGCCTGGACCATCTCGTCGAGGTGCGTCATGGTCTCCAGGACGCTCTCGCGGGTGGGCCGGTCCAGCTCGCTGACGATCTGACCGTCCGCGAGGAAGACCACGCGGTCGCAGTACGACGCGGCAACCGAGTCGTGGGTCACCATCACGATGGTCTGGCCGAACTCGTCCACGCTGCGCCGCAGGAACCCGAGGATCTCCGCGCCCGAGCGGGAGTCGAGGTTGCCGGTGGGCTCGTCGGCGAAGATGATCTCCGGCCGGCCGGCCAGGGCCCGCGCGCACGCGACGCGCTGCTGCTGGCCGCCGGACAGCTCGGAGGGCTTGTGCTGCAGTCGGTCTCGCAGGCCTACGGTGTCGATGACGGTGTCGTACCACTGCTGGTCCGGCTTGCGACCGGCGATGGACAGCGGGAGCAGGATGTTCTCCTGCGCCGTCAGCGTCGGGATCAGGTTGAACGCCTGGAAGACGAAGCCGATGCGGTCGCGCCGCAGCTCGGTCAGCGCCTTGTCCTTGAGACCGCCGATCTCGGTGTCACCCACGAAGACCCGCCCGCTCGTCGGGGCGTCCAGCCCGGCGGCGCAGTGCATCAGCGTGGACTTGCCGGAGCCCGAGGGCCCCATCACCGCCGTGAACCGGCCCCGCTCGACGTCGAGGTCGACCCCGGCGAGGGCGACCACGCGCGCGTCACCCTCGCCATACACCTTGGTCAGGCCCCGGGTCCCGGCCGCGACCGCCGGGCTCCCGGGCCGAGCCCGTCCGCTCGCCCCGTCCGCCGGGGCCGTGACGGGCGTCGCTGCGGCGAGCCCCGCACCCTCCTCGCCCGGCCGCGTGTCCTCCTGCGGGCGGCTCCTGCCGAACACTGCCATGGTGGTGCTTCCCCTCGACTCGGTCGACCCCGCGTCCCGGGGCGGTCACGGCACCGACGCTAACCGCCTGACGTCACGGCAGCACCAGCCCGCGACCCTGGTTCGGTCCCTGACGCGCCCCTGAGCCGACGGGCGGGACGCCTGTCCTCGGCCGCGACGCCAAGGGCCACCCCCGGGCCGCACCGACCTAGAGTGGGCGGGTGACCTCCCCCCGACCGCTCGCCGAGCTCGTCCATCCCACCTGGGCCACCGCGCTGGAGCCGGTCGCCGACCAGGTCCGTGCCATGGGCGACTTCCTGCGCGCCGAGGTCGCGGCCGGGCGGCCCTACCTCCCCCCGGGGCGACTGGTGCTGCGGGCCTTCGAGCGACCGCTCCCGGACGTCCGGGTCCTGATCGTGGGGCAGGACCCCTATCCCACCCCGGGCCACGCCGTCGGGCTGTCCTTCTCGGTCGCCCCCGACGTGCGCCCGATCCCCCGCTCGCTGGTCAACATCTTCCAGGAGCTCGTCACCGACCTCGGCGTGCCCCGACCCAGCTCGGGCGACCTGTCGCCCTGGGCGGACCAGGGGGTGCTGCTGCTCAACCGGGTGCTCACCGTCCGGCCCGGCCAGGCCGCGAGCCACCGCGGCAAGGGCTGGGAGCAGGTCACCTCCTGCGCGATCTCCGCCCTCGCCGAGCGCGGTGGCCCGCTCGTGGCGATCCTGTGGGGACGGGACGCGCGGGGCCTGGCGCCGCACCTTCCCGGCATACCGTGCCTCGAGTCCGCCCATCCCTCGCCGCTGTCCGCGCACGCCGGGTTCTTCGGCTCGCGGCCGTTCAGCCGTGCCAACACCGCCCTGCAGGAGCAGGGTGCCGACCCCGTCGACTGGAGACTCCCGTGAGCGTCGCCCACCAGCCCAGGGCCTGGAGCCGTTACGTCGCCGTCGGCGACTCCTTCACCGAGGGCATGTGCGATCCCTCCGTGGAGGACCCCGAGGTGTATGCCGGCTGGGCCGACCGGCTCGCCGGGATGCTCGCCGTCGTCGCCGCCAAGGACGGCCGGGAGCTGGACTACGCCAACCTCGCGGTCCGCGGGCGGCTGCTCGCCGACGTGGTGGGTCCACAGCTCGACGCGGCGCTCGCCCTGGGGCCCGACCTGGTCTCGATCGTGGGTGGCGGCAACGACATCCTGCGGCCACGCGCGGACATCGACGCGCTCGCCGGGCGGCTCGACGAGGCGGTCGGGCGGCTGCGGGCGACCGGCGCCGACGTGCTGATGGTGACGCCCACCGACCCCGCGGGCGCACCGCTGGTGGGGCTCACGCGGGGCCGGGCCGCGACGTACGTCGCGCACATCTGGTCGATCGCCCAGCGGCACGAGGCCTATGTCCTCAACCAGTGGGCGCTCACGGCGCTGCAGGACTGGCGGATGTGGGCCGAGGACCGGATCCACATGACGCCCGACGGGCACGCCCGGGTCGCGGCCGAGGCGTTCACGACCCTGGGCTTCGAGCCCGACACGGCCGACTGGGCGACGCCGCTGCCGCCCCTGCCGCCGCCCGCCCGCGTCGAGGCGATGCGTGAGCACGCCGCCTGGCTGCGTACGCACGTCGGTCCGTGGGTGCAGCGCCGGGTGACCGGCCGCTCGTCGGGCGACGGCCGATCCGCCAAGCGACCCGAGCTCCGCGCCGTGGACCCGCACCGCGCCTTCGCACCGGCCGCGCACCGACCGGTCGGGCACTGACGGTCCAGGGCGCGCGGTGCGGGCAGCCCCGGCCTACCGCCGGGTCACGTCGGGGAGCTCCCGGCCGGGGCGTGCTGGGCAAGGGTCTGCCGGATCTCCCGGCCGGTCGACCGGGTCGCGACGAGGAGGGCGCCCAGGCTGACGTCCCGGGCAGCCAGCACCAGCAGGATGTGCCCCAGGTGGGGCACCGCCAGGCGCTGCAGCACGCACTGGAACTCGGTGTCACCGATGTTGACCGTGGTCGAGCCCACGTCCTTGGTGGGGTCGATGCCCTCCCGGTGGGCCTTGGCGACGGCGAAGACCGAGCTGCTCAGCGCTGCGAGCTTGCCGACCTGGGAGGGGTCGATGCCGGTCGCGGCGAGGTTGAGTCCGTCGTCGGTGCAGGCCATGGCGCCGATCAGCGTCGGGACGGAGTCGTGCAGGCGCTCCAGGTGCGGGCAGATGGCCGTGCCGAGCGGGCGCGACCAGGCGTCCCAGTCCTCGCGCCAGTCGGGAGTCGTGTCGGGGGCCTGGGGGGTCACTTCTCCTCCATCCTGCGCAGGGCCGCCCGGATGACGTCGTAGACGTCGTCGGACTCGCGGGGGTCCGCCGCGGTCAGGGCGATCTGCGGGTCGATCTCGTCGAGGAGGCTGCGGAAGTCCGCCAGCTGGAAGGCGCTGTCGTCCCGGTCGAGCCGGGTGACCGCCACCGTCAGGCGCTGGAGCACGTCGGGCACTCCCCTGCTGATGTAGTCGATCCACTCCTGGGCCTCGCCCAGCGCGTAGTCGTTGTGGCCCATCAGCCACAGCACGACGGCGCAGCGGGAGTGGAGCGCGCCCTTGCGCGTCAGGTCGAACCGCTCCTGGCCCGGGGTGCCGTACAGCGCGACCTTCCCGAACTCCTCGCTGTGCCACTCGCCGTAGTCGATGCCGACCGTGGTGGAGCGCTTGGGCGTGGTCGGCATCGCCGGCGCCTCGTTCCAGGGGACCTCGGTGTTCGCCACGTCGATGGTGGAGCTCACGCGTACCGCCGTGGTCTTGCCGACCCCCAGCGGACCGCAGAAGGCCACCTCGCGCTGCACGGTCTTGCCGATGACGGACGCCGGGCGCGACGGCGACCTCCGGGCAGTCTTCTTTGCCACAGGAACCTTCAATTCTTCAGGTCGGAGAAAAGTCCGTGAATCCTCGCCCAGGTCTGTCGGGTGCCTTGAGGGCGACCGGCGAGGAGAGGTGCTCGATGACGCGCTCCTGGTGCGGCGAGAGTCTCGACGACCCTGCTCCCGGGCACGACGCCTGCCGAGGTGGAGAGCGGGGAAAGACATCGTCGGGGTGCAGAGCTGCCGTCGTCGGACGGGTGGTGGAAAATGAAAATTATGATGGGTCCATCTCCTGGGAAGAAACCGGGAAACAATGCGTCAGAGTTGTTTCACCCAGCGTCAACGCGGAGACATCGGTGAACCATCACCCATGAGTCAGCACCGTGCTACCCAGCGTCCGCCCCGGGACCTCGTCGCCGTCAGGGAGTCGCCGGCCATCACCTCCCGTGCCGGATCGGCCCCCGACCCGTACCCCCGGTGCCGCCACGGGTGCCCGGAGGCGTCCGGGCAGGAGGATGGGACCTGCGGCATACTCGCGGGCAGTCGCACGCGAAGGAGCGGACCATGAAGCTGGGACTGGGACTGGGCTACTGGGGCGCCGGCCGCCCCGACGGGGTCGACGAGGCCGTGCGGGCGGCGGAGGAGAGCGGCTTCGACAGCGTGTGGACCTCGGAGGCCTACGGCTCGGACGCCCTGACCCCCCTGGCCTGGCTGGGCGCCCGGACCACGCGCCTGACGCTGGGCACCGCGGTCTGCCAGCTGAGCGCCCGCACCCCGGCGGCCACGGCGATGGCCGCGATGACGATGGACCACCTCAGCGGGGGACGCTTCACGCTGGGCATCGGCGCCAGCGGACCCCAGGTGGTCGAGGGGTGGTACGGCCAGCCCTACCGTCAGCCCCTCGCCCGCACCCGCGAGTACGTCTCGATCCTGCGTCAGGCCATGGCTCGTGAGGTCGTCCGGCACGAGGGCCGGCACTACCACGTGCCCCTGCCCGCCGACAGCGGCACCGGCCTCGGCAAGCCGCTGCGCTCCACGCTGCACCCGGTCCGCGAGCGGATCCCGATCCTGCTCGCCGCCGAGGGTCCCAGGAACGTCGCGCTCGCCGCCGAGATCGCCGACGGCTGGCTGCCGCTGTTCTACTCCCCGTACGAGGACTCGTTCCACCGCCGGTGCCTCGACGAGGGATTCGCGGCCCGCGGCGGGCGTCCGGCGGACTTCGAGGTGGCGCTGCCGGTGCAGGTGGTCGTCGACGACGACGTGGAGCGCGCGGCCGACCGGCTACGTCCGCACGTCGCGCTGTACGTCGGAGGCATGGGCGCCAAGGGGGCGAACTTCCACCGGGACGCAGTCGCCCGCCTCGGGTTCGAGCGCGAGTGCGACGAGATCCAGGAGCACTTCCTGGCCGGCCGCAAGCAGGAGGCGGCGGCCGCGGTGACCACCGAGATGGTGAGCCGGATCGCGCTGATCGGTCCGCCCGCCCGGATCAAGGACGAGCTGGCCGCGTGGGAGGAGTCGCTCGTCACCACGATGATCGTCCACGGGGACGCCGCGACGGTGCGCCGGATCGCCGAGATCGTGCTCTGAGGCGCGCTCCCCGCGGCCCGCCGGCCCGGGGCGCACGCCGTGGCCTGCGCCCCGGGGCGCGGCTCGACGTAGGCATGACGCCACGTCAGGACCTAGATTGGCGTCATGCCCGCAGAGCGCCTGATGCCCAACGAAGAGTCCCAGGACCTGATCGACCTCACCCGCGAGATCTGTCGCGACGAGCTCGCCCCCAAGGTCGACGCCATGGAGGCCGCGCACGAGTTCCCGCGCGAGATCTTCCACCTGCTGGGCCGCTCCGGCCTGCTGACCCTCGCCTACCCCGAGGAGCTCGGCGGCGGCGGTCAGCCCTACGAGGTCTACCTCCAGGTGGTCGAGGAGATCGCCTACGCCTGGATGTCCGTGGCCGTCGGGGTCTCGGTGCACTCGCTGACCTGCTTCCCGGTGGCGACCTTCGGCAGCGACGAGCAGAAGCAGCAGCTGCTGACCGGCATGCTCTCCGGCGAGCAGCTCGGCGCCTACTGCCTGTCCGAGCCGCAGGCCGGGTCCGACGTGGCGTCGATGACGACCCGAGCGACCCGCGAGGGCGACGGCGGCCCCTACACGCTGCGCGGCACGAAGGCCTGGATCTCCCACGCCGGCCACGCCGACTTCTACACCACCTTCGCCCGCACGAGCGACGAGGGCGCCAAGGGCATCTCGTGCTTCGTGGTCCCCTCGGACGCGCCGGGCCTGGCCTTCGCCGAGCCGGAGCGCAAGATGGGCCTGCACTGCGACACCGTGCGGCAGGTCTACCTCGAGGGCGTCCAGGTCGACCAGGCCCGCCGCATCGGTCGGGAGGGGCAGGGCATGTCGATCGCGCTGGCCGCCCTGGACGCCGGCCGTCTCGGCATCGCCGCGTGCGCGACGGGTCTGGCCCAGGCGGCCCTGGACTGCGCGGTGCGGTACGCCAAGGAGCGCGTGCAGTTCGGCAGGACCATCGGCGAGTTCCAGGGCCTGGCCTTCCTGCTCGCCGACATGGAGGCCAAGGTCCAGCAGGCCCGCGCGACCTACCTCATGGCCGCCCGGATGAAGGACGCCGGCCGCGACGTCGGCAAGCAGGCCTCCGTCGCCAAGCTCACCGCCACCGACAACGCCATGCAGGTCACCACCGACGCCGTCCAGGTCCTCGGCGGCGCGGGCTACACCATGGACTTCCCCGCCGAGCGCTACCTGCGCGAGGCCAAGGTCACCCAGATCTTCGAGGGCACCAACCAGATCCAGCGCCTCGTCATCTCCCGCGCCCTGCTGCGCGGATGACCCGTCGCGCGCCGGCCGGCCCCCCACCCGGGGCCGGCCGGCGCGCGCCCAGACCCAACCAGATCGTCAAACTCCCACAAGGACAGGACATCTCGTGAAGATCACCGACAAGACCGTCGCCCTCGTCACCGGGGGCGGATCCGGCCTCGGGGAGGCCACCACCCGCGCCCTGCACGCCGCCGGCGCCGCGGTCGTCATCATCGACCTGGAGGGTTCGGGCGGACCGGCCGTCGCCGAGGAGCTCGGCGACCGGGTGCGCTTCTGCGCCGCGGACGTGCGCGACGAGGACCAGGTGCAGGCCGCGATCGACACCGCCAAGGAGCTCGGTGAGCTGCGCGTCGTGGTCTCCTGCGCGGGGGTCGCCACCCCCGGCCGCGTCGTGGGCCGCGGTGGCCCGCTCGCCCTCCCGACGTTCCAGACCGTCATCGACATCAACCTCGTCGGCACCTTCAACGTCATGCGTCTGGCCGCCGCCGCGATGGTCGACAACGAGCCCGTCGACGGCGACCGGGGCGTCATCATCAGCACCGCGTCGATCGCGGCCTACGACGGCCAGGTCGGTCAGGCGGCGTACGCCGCGTCCAAGGGCGGCATCGTCGGACTGACCCTGTCGGCCGCGCGCGACCTGGCGGACAAGGCGATCCGTGTCATGACGATCGCGCCAGGCACGATGGAGACACCGATGATGGCCGGTATGCCGGAGGAGACCAAGGCCTCTCTCGGCGCCATGGTCCCGCACCCCTCGCGCCTCGGTCGTCCCGAGGAGTTCGCCTCTCTCGCACTGCACGTCGTGGACAACCCGATGCTCAACGGCGAGGTCGTCCGCCTGGACGGCGCCCTGCGGATGCCGCCTCGCTGACCGCCGCCCGCGGTCGGCGTCCCCGTCGTCCCCGCTCCCTGCGGGTGCCGAGGACGGGGACGGTCGCCATACTGGACGCGCACCGGTGGGGGTCTCCTGCAGGAGGCCCCCACCTCGCACCCGCCCCCAGACCGTCGGGCCGCTCACCCGACGAGGAGTCCCATGTCGCCTTCCCCGCTGCGCGGGCCGACGCTGCTGACCGCCGGTGTCGCCACGCTCGCCCTCGTGCCCGTGGTGGCCCTCGCCACCCAGCACCACCCCTCGACGGGCATCCCGCTCGCCGCCCCCATGACGTCACCCGCCCCGGTGACCCCGTCCGGGCCGGTCCCCGCCTCGGTCGTCCCGGCCGCGACCGACCCGGCGGCGGTCCCCGTCCTGCCTGCCGCCGGGGTGCCCGTGACGCCTGCTCCCCCGCTGCGCCCGGTCGCGGCGCGGGTGCCGGCCCGTCGGCCGGCCGCAGCCCCCGGCCCGACCCGGGTCCCGACCGGCGCCACCCGCACGGGAAGGGCCGCGGCCGCTCCCCGGAGGACCACCGCGGCCAGGGCCGTCACGAGGGTCCCGGCCACGCCCCGTGATGCGGCGAGGGCCCGCGTCGAGCCGCAGGTCGTGGCGAAGCCCCACGACAGGCGCAAGGATCCGGCGAAGGACCGCCGCCGCGCCGCCATGGACCCGGCGCCCCTCGCACGCCCCCGCGCCACGCTGCTGCGCTACGGCCAGGGCGGGACCTACGGCTCGCTCGGCTATCCCTACGGCGGGACCTTCTGGACCACTCGCGTGGACACCCTGCCCGCGAGCGCCGTGGACCCTGCCAGCGACCGGATGGCGGCCCGCCTGGCCGACCAGGTCAGCCACGCCGGCGCCCGCGTCTGGTGGCTCAACTCCGCGGACTACAACGCCCGGGTCTACGTCGGCGAGCCCGGCACCCGCCGCGGCCGGATCACCTTCGGCGGTGACTGCGGTGGCCGCGCGATGCCGGCCGGCTGGCACTCCTGGGCGGACGACGTGCCGCTGGATCCCTCGTGGGTCGGCAGCGAAGGCACCGACTCCAGCATCGTCATCGTCGACGTCGCCCGCCGTCGGGCCTACAGCCTGTGGCTGTTCCGCGGGGGCGACCGGCCGACGGCCTGCCACGGCGGCTGGCTGAGCCTGACCGCCGACCGGCCGGCCAACGCCGGCCAGCTGCCCGGCACCTATCCCGACCACGGTGGCGCGACGGCGTCCAGCCTGCCGCACGACGCGGGCTCGATCAGCCGCGAGGACATCGCCTACGCGCGCCGCCACGGCTACTTCCCGCACGCGTTGTTCGTCGGGTTGCCGGTGGCGCGGGCGGGCCGCTGGTCGTGCCCTGCCTCGCGGACCGACGGCTCGGACGGTCACCCCGACGCGATCATGGAGGGCCAGCGGCTGCGGCTGCGCATGTCGGAGCGGGAGATCGCCGCGCTGCCCACCTCGCTGCAGCAGTGGGTGGCCCGCACGGGCGTGCGTCACGGCTTCCTGCCGGGCGACCAGACGGGTGACACCGCGATCCTCTCGACGGTGCAGGACCCTGGGTTCTGGTCGTCCTTCCTGCCCTCCCAGCGCGGCGGGACGCTCGCCGACATCCCCTTCGCCAGCCGGCTGCAGGTGCTGCGGCCGGACACGGACTGCCGCTGATCAGCAGCGGTATGGCGGGGCCTGCGCACCCCGCCGGCGGCCGCCTGGCCACGGCGACGACGGGACCTCTCACGAGCACGGAGAGGTCCCGTCGACATACCCGCCGTGATCTTTACCGCGGGTAGTGCTCCCCGCACGCAGAAGCACGTCCTCTGACGTCGCTTTACAGGCTCGGGTGCGCCTCGGAAGATGTCACCCGTACGGTCGTATCCCCGACCTCATCGCGGCGCGTCTCGCGCCGTCGTCCCACGCCATCCCACCGAGGAGATCTTGATGACTTCCCGCTCCGCGCGTCGCTCCGCCGCGCTCGGCGTCTCTGCCCTGCTGCTGGTCGGCCTGGCCCCCCAGGTCGCCCACGCCGACGACTACACCAGCCCTGGCGGACAGCACGCCACCATCGTCGGTGGGGAGCAGGCCCAGGAGGGCGCCTGGCCCATGCAGGCCAAGGTGCGCATGAAGACCAGCGAGGGCACCTTCGGCTGCGGCGGCACGCTGATCAGCCCCGACATCCTGCTCACTGCCCAGCACTGCCTCGACAAGTCGCCGAGCGCCATGACCGTCACGATCAACGTGGGCAAGGTCGACTGGAAGCAGGGCACCGAGTACAAGATCAAGGACTGGCGCACCGGCGCGGGCCCCAAGAAGGGTGACTGGGCCGTGGCGAGGCTGGACAAGCCGGTCACCGGGGTGACGTCCTTCGCGCAGCTGCCCGCCGACTCCTCCCACGACGCGGCGCAGGAGTTCACCGCGATCGGCTGGGGCAAGCTGTCCGAGACCGGCTCCTCCTCGCAGAACCTCATGCAGGTCGACCTGCCGCTGCACACCGGCAACCAGTGCAGCGCCACCTCCTCCTCGGAGATCTGCGCCTCCGGCAACGGCACCGCCGGCAAGGACACCTGCAACGGCGACTCCGGCGGCCCGCTGTTCGTCAAGGGCACCACCACCCAGGTCGGCATCACCTCCTGGGGCGTCGGATGCGCCCGCGCCACGCAGGCCGGCCACTACACCAAGGTCTCGGCCTTCCGCACCCAGATCCTCGAGGCGATCACCGCCCTCGGCGGGACCCAGCCCGGACCGGCCCCTGCCCCCACCTCGACGCCCGCCCCGGTCCCTACCGAGACCAGCACTCCCGCCCCGGTCCCCACCGAGACCAGCACTCCCGCCCCGGTCCCCACCGAGACCAGCACTCCCGCCCCGGTCCCCACCGAGACGGCCACCACCGCCCCCGCCCCGGTCCCCACCGAGACGGCCACCACCGCCCCCGCCCCGGTCCCCACCGAGACCAGCGCCCCGGCCCCGGCCCCGGGCACCAACGCCGTCAAGAACGGCGACTTCGAGTCCGCCCAGACCGGCTGGAGCGCCACCCCCGGCGTCATCAACACCAACCCCGCCCGCCCCGCCCACTCCGGCTCCGGCAAGCTCTGGCTCGCCGGCACCGGCCACATGAACTGGCAGCGCGCCCAGCAGACCGTCAAGGTCCCCGCCGGCAACCCCAAGCTCACCTACTGGGTCGCCATCGACACCGCCGAGACCAGCTCCTACGCCCGCTTCGACAACGCCCGCGTCCTGATCAACGGCACCACCGTCGCCACCTACACCCCCCAGGACAAGACCAGCGGCTACGTCAGCAAGACCGTCGACCTGACCAAGTACGCCGGCCAGACCGTCACCCTGCGCCTCGAGGCCACCGAGGACTACACCCGCCAGACCTCCTTCGTCTTCGACGACATCACCATCGGCTGACCCACCCCCGCCACCACCTCAGGGCGTCCCAGGCCACCGGCCCGGGACGCCCTGATCGGCGTCGGCCGCGGCGGCGGTCCCAGGACGAGTCGCTGGACCCGCTCGACGACTGGTCATGAACGATGCGCGGGGAGAGAAGTTTCGGGGAAGTCTTTACATATTCGGGATGCGGGCTGAGGATGGTCCCCCATACGGCCCTGTCGGTCGTCCGTCAATCGCGTCATCCCCGAGGAGATCCCATGCCCGCTCACTTCCTGCGCCGTCCGGCCGTCCTCGGCCTCGGCGCCACCGCGCTGATGCTGGCGGGCCTGGCCCCCCAGGTCGCCCACGCCGACGACGACACCAGCCCGGACGGCCAGCACGCCACCATCGTCGGTGGGGACCAGGCCCAGGAGGGTGTCTGGCCGATGGCGGCGAAGGTGCGGATGAAGACGAGCGACGGGACGTACGGCTGCGGCGGCACGCTGATCAGCCCTGACATCCTGCTCACCGCTCAGCACTGCCTGGACTCCACCCCGACGAACATGACCGTCACGATCAACGTGGGCAAGGTCGACTGGAAGCAGGGCACCGAGTACAAGGTGACCGACTGGCGCACCGGCGCGGGCCCCAAGAAGGGTGACTGGGCCGTGGCGAGGCTGGACAAGCCGGTCACCGGGGTCACGAAGTTCGCGCAGCTGCCCGCCGACTCGTCCAAGGACGCCTCCCCCTGGTTCACCGCGATCGGCTGGGGCAAGCTGTCCGAGACCGGCTCCTCCTCGCAGTACCTCATGCAGGTCGACCTGCCGCTGCACACCGGCAGCGGCTGCAGCGCGACCTCCTCCTCGGAGATCTGCGCCTCCGGCAACGGCACCGCCGGCAAGGACACCTGCAACGGCGACTCCGGCGGCCCGCTGTTCGTCAAGGGCACCACCACCCAGGTCGGCATCACCTCCTGGGGCGTCGGATGCGCCCGCGCCAGCGAGCCGGGCCACTACACCAAGGTCTCGGCCTTCCGCACCCAGATCCTGAACGCGATCACCGCCCTCGGCGGGACCCAGCCCGGCTCCGACCCGGCGCCTGCGCCGAGCCCCACGCCGACGCCGACGCCGACGCCGACCAGCTCGCCGACCGGCACCCCCACGGCCACGCCCACCTCGACCCCCCAGCCCGGCGGCAACGCCGTGGTCAACGGCGGCTTCGAGTCCGGACAGACCGGCTGGACCGGCTCCACCGGACCCATCACCGACAACACCGGCCGCAAGGCCCGCACCGGCACCTGGAAGCTGTGGCTCGGCGGCAACGGCAAGACCACCAGCGAGTACGCCCAGCAGACCATCACCGTCCCCACCGGCACCCCCACGCTGACCTACTGGATCGCCATCGACACCGCCGAGACCAGCTCCTACAGCAAGTACGACAAGGCCACCGTCTCCATCGACGGCACCACCGTCGCGTCCTACTCCAACCTGGACAAGACCAACGGCTACGTCACCAAGACCGTCGACCTGACCGCCTACGCCGGCAAGACCGTCACCCTGAAGTTCGCCGCCACCGAGGACTCCGTCAACCAGACCTCCTTCGTCATCGACGACGTCACGGTCCAGTGACCCCGCCCTGACAGCACCCGCGCCAGGGGCGCCCCGGACCCGGCACAGGTCCGGGGCGCCCCGGCATATCACCGCAGGACCGACCCGGAGGGCTTCGGTCGGGGGCGGACGCCTCCTGCCCGGGGCCCCCGCCTAGGCTGGAGGCCTCTGCTGAACCGTTCTGAGGAGAACCTGCCGATGAGTTCCCGCGTCGCCAACGCCGCCCTCCGCTCCAAGATCATGTCCGCGGACGACGCGGCCGCCCTGATCCAGCACGGGGACAACGTCGGGATGAGCGGCTTCACGGGCGCGGGCTACCCCAAGGCCGTCCCGGCCGCCCTGGCCTCCCGGATGAGCGCTGCGCACCAGGCCGGTGACGACTTCAAGGTGGGCGTGTGGACCGGCGCCTCCACCGCGCCCGAGCTGGACGGCGCGCTCGCCGAGGCCGACGGTGTCGAGCTGCGCCTGCCCTACCAGTCCGACCCGATCAGCCGCGCCAAGATCAACGCCGGCACCATGGAGTACATCGACGTCCATCTGTCGCACGTCGCCCAGATGACCTGGGAGGGTTTCCTCGGCACGCTCGACTGCGCGGTCGTCGAGGTCACCGCCGTCAACGAGGACGGCACGCTGCTGCCGTCGGCCTCCGTGGGCAACAACAAGACCTGGATCGACCAGGCCGACAAGGTCATCCTCGAGGTCAACTCCTGGCAGCGCATGGAGCTGCAGGGCATGCACGACATCTACTACGGCACCGCGCTGCCGCCGCACCGCAAGCCGCTGCCCATCGTCGACGCCGCCGACCGCATCGGCGACCCCTTCTTCCGCGTGGACCCGGACAAGGTCATCGCGATCGTCGAGACCGACGCCCCCGACCGCAACACCCCCTTCAAGCCGCTGGACGAGGACTCCAAGGCCATCGCGGCACACCTGATGGACTTCCTGGAGCTGGAGGTCCGGTCCGGTCGTATGCCGAAGGGCCTGCTCCCGCTGCAGTCCGGTGTCGGCAACATCGCCAACGCCGTCCTCGCGGGCCTGTCCGAGTCGCCGTGGAAGGGGCTGAAGGCCTACACCGAGGTGCTGCAGGACGGCATGCTCGACCTGATCGAGAACGGCACCATCGACGTGGCCTCGGCCACCGCGTTCTCCCTGTCGCCGCAGGGCGTGCAGCGGTTCAACGACGACATCGACTTCTTCAACAAGAAGATCATCATGCGGCCGCAGGAGATCTCCAACCACCCGGAGGCCATCCGCCGCCTCGGCGTGATCGCCAGCAACGGCCTGATCGAGGCCGACATCTACGGCAACGTCAACTCCACCCACATCATGGGCTCGCGCATCCAGAACGGCATCGGCGGCTCCGGCGACTTCGCCCGCAACGCCTACCTGTCGACCTTCGTCACCCCCTCGACGGCCAAGGGCGGCGCGCTGTCCTGCATCGTCCCCATGGTCACCCACGTCGACCACACCGAGCACGACGTGCAGGTGCTGATCACCGAGCAGGGTCTGGCCGACCTGCGCGGCTGCTCGCCCCGCAAGCGGGCCCAGCGGATCATCGACAACTGCGCGCACCCGGACTTCAAGCCCATGCTGCAGGACTACGTCGACCGGGCCCAGCGTGGCGCGTGGGGTCTGCAGACCCCACACCTGCTCGGCGAGGCCTTCTCCTGGCACGAGCGGTTCATGAAGACCGGCACGATGCGCCAGGGCTGACGCCCGCCGACACAGGCCGGATCGACCACGGCCCCCGGGGATGTCCTCGGGGGCCGCGGCGTATGCTCGTGGGGTCCTCGCGGGAGCCCGGTGCACCGGGCTGAGAGGAGACCTGCCGCGGGTCTCGACCGCCATACCGGCTCGATCATGCGGGCCAGGGAGCACGGTGATCGCATGTCCCACCCCACCGACGTCGTCGTCCTCGGCGGCGGCGTGATCGGCCTGTCCTGCGCGCTCGAGATCCGGCGACGCGGTGCCTCGGTGCAGCTGTGGGACCCGGCCCCGGGCCAGGGCGCCTCGCACGCGGCAGGCGGCATGCTCGCGCCGGTCAGCGAGGCGTCCTACGACGAGCTGGACCTGCTCGGGCTGCTGCTCGAGTCCCACTCCCGCTGGCCGGGTTTCGCGCAGTGCCTCGCCGAGCTCTCGGGCGTGGACCCGGACCTGCAGACCCAGGGCTCGCTGCACGTGGGGCTGACCCTGGACGACGCCCGGGAGGTATGGCGCACGCAGGCGCTGCTGGAGTCCTACGACCTGCCGGTGACCCGGTTGTCGACGCGCGAGGTGCGCCGGCTGGCACCGGCTCTCGCGCCGGGGGCCCGCACCGCCCTGGTCGTCGAGAGCGATCTGGCGGTGGACAACCGGCGCGTGGTGCTGGGGCTGCTCGCGGCGTGCGAGCGGGCGGGCGTCGGCCTGGTGCGGCGGGCGGGCGAGCCGCTCGTGGCCGACGGCGCGGTCGTGGGCGTCGTCGCCGAGGACGGCACGCCGACCCGGTGCGACACGGTGGTGCTCGCGACGGGGGTGGCGGCGGGCCGGTGCGCGGCGCTGAGCGACCTGCTCCCCCTGCCGGTCCGTCCGGTCAAGGGCCAGATCCTGCGGATGGCGGGAGCCTCGGGCCTGCTCGACCGGACCGTGCGCGGCATGGTCCACGGCGAACACGTCTACCTGATCCCCCGGGGCCACGGCGAGCTGGTGATCGGGGCGACCTCGGAGGAGCTCACCGACACCCAGGTCACCGGCCGCGGGCTGCTGGAGCTGCTCCGCGCCGCGACCACGCTGCTGCCCGAGGTCGGCGAGCTCGCCCTCGTCGACGCGGTCGCCCGCCTGCGGCCGGGCACGCCGGACAACGGGCCGCTGCTCGGCGGGGACGTCCCCGGGCTCGTGGTGGCGGCGGGGCACTACCGGCACGGCGTGCTGCTGGCCCCGGTCACGGCCGACGTGGTCGCCGACCTCGCCCTCGACGGGCGGACCTCGATCACCGCGGCCGAGCCCTTCACCCCCGCCCGCTTCCGCGCCGGGGGCACGGCCGGACCGGCCGCCGAGCCGTCCGCGGCACCCACCGAGCCCTCCGCCGCGGACCCGGGTCGCGGCGGCCCTGGCACCCTTCCCGAGCAGGAGCCACCGATGACAGGAGCCCAGCCATGACCATCACCGTCAACGGCGAGCAGCGCGAGGTCCCCGAGGGCTGCGACGTCGCGGCCCTGGTCACCGAGCTCGCCCTGAGCCCCGACGGGATCGCCGTCGCCGTGGACCAGGCCGTCGTGCCCCGCGCCCGCTGGGCCGGGCGCACCCTCGAGGCGGGCTCCCGCGTCGAGGTCGTCACCGCCATGCAGGGAGGCTGAGCCGCCATGTCCGACACCACCACCCAGGCCACCGAGGGCGACGACGTGCTCGTGGTCGGCGAGCACCGGCTGTCCTCGCGGGTCTTCCTCGGGACGGGCGGGTCGCGCCGGCTCAGCGAGCTCGAGGCCGCCATCCGTGCCGCGCAGCCGAGCCTGGTCACCGTGGCCATGCGTCGCGTCTCGTCGTCCGGCGGGGACGACACCCTGGGGCTGCTGCGGCGGCTGGGCTGCACCCTGCTGCCCAACACCGCCGGCTGCTACACCGCCCGCGAGGCCGTGCTCACCGCCCGGCTCGCCCGCGAGGCCCTGCAGACCGACCTCGTCAAGGTCGAGGTCGTGGCCGACGACCGCACCCTGCTGCCCGACGCCGTCGAGCTCCTCGACGCCTGCGAGCAGCTGGTGGACGACGGGTTCACGGTCCTGCCCTACACCACCGACGACCCCGTGGTGGCCCGGCGCCTCGCCGACCTCGGGTGCGCGGCCGTGATGCCCCTCGGGTCGCCCATCGGCTCCGGCCTCGGCATCCGCAACCCGCACAACATCGAGCTGATCCGGGAGGCGGTCGACGTGCCGGTGGTCCTCGACGCGGGGATCGGGACGGCGTCCGAGGCCGCCCTTGCCATGGAGCTCGGCTGCGACGCGGTGCTCGTGGCCTCGGCCGTGACCCGCGCGGAGCACCCGGCCGCCATGGCCGCGGCGATCCGGCACGCGACCATCGCCGGTCGCCTCGCCTGGTCGGCGGGGCGGATCCCGGTGCGCCGCCACGCGCTCGCCTCCTCTCCGATGGACGGCCGGATCGACTGATGACCGGACCGCCCGGCGCGGCTGGCCCACTCGACGCACCAGGGCAGCCCGGCGGTCCCGCGCCCCGCAGCACCGCCGGGACCGACGGACCCGCGAGCCCCGGCACGTCCGGGCCGACCTGCCCCCGGCTGCTGGTGCTCGCCGACCGCGCCCAGCTGCCACCGGGCCGGACGCTGCGCGACCAGGTCGCCGCCGGCGTGGAAGCCGGGCTGCGCTGGGTGTGCCTGCGCGAGCGGGACCTGCCCGAGGCCGACCGGGCCGCCCTGGCGGCCGACCTCGCCGCGCTGCTGCACCCGGTCGGTGGCCTGCTCGTCATGGCCGCCCCGGCACCCGGGTCGGTCGCCGCCGGGACGGTCGACGGCGTCCACCTGCGCGCGCCCGATCCCGCCCCCGACAGCCACTCGCGCCGGCTCCTGCTGACGGGCCGGTCCTGCCACGACGCGGCCGAGCTGCGCCGGGCGGCGGCGGAGCGGCTGGACTACGTCACGCTCTCCCCGTATGCCGCGACGCGGTCCAAGCCGGGCTACGGTCCCGCCCTGGGGGTCGCCGGGGTGCGGGCGGCCCTCGCGGAGGCGCGGGTGCCCGCCGACGACGCGCCGCGACCCGCGGTCCTCGCCCTGGGCGGGATCTCGCCCGACAACGCCGCCGAGGCGGTCCGCGCCGGTGCGCACGGGGTCGCCGTGATGGGTGAGGTGATGCGGGCGGCGGACCCGGCGGACGTCGTCCGTCGGCTGCTCGCCGCGCTGCCGGGCTGAGCCCGCGCGCCCGCCGGTCCCCGTGCCCGCGGCGCCCGCCGTGGCCAGGTCGATCCGCCCGGTCAAGGCGTCGTCCAGGTCACGGCGCGGTCGGCAGGGCGCCCACCTGGAGCTCGCGCACCGCGGTCGCCACCTGCTCGGCGAACAGCCGCAGGAAGCGCTCCTGGTCGTGACCGGGCGCGTGGAACACCAGGTGGTCGAAGCCCAGGTCGGTGTAGGCCCGCACCTGCTCGACCACCTCCTCCGGGGTGGACGCGACGATCCAGCGACGGGCGACCTGCTCGATCGGCAGCGCGTCGGCGGCGCGCTCCATCTCGGTCGGGTCGTGCAGCGAGTGCTTCTGCTCGGGGGTCAGCGACAGCGGCGCCCAGAAGCGGCAGCTCTCCAGGGCCGCGGCGGGATCGGTGTCGTAGGACAGCTTGATCTCGATCATCCGGTCCAGGTCGGCCGCCGGCCGCCCGACCTTGGCGGCCCCCTCGACGAGCGCGGGGACCAGCTGGTCGGCATACAGCTCCGGGCCCTTGCCGGAGGTGCAGATCAGCCCGTCGCCCGTGCGCCCCGCGTAGCGCGCGACCCGGGGACCGCCCGCGGCGACGTAGACCGGGACGGGCTCGTCGGGGCGGTCGTAGATCGTCGCGTCGGTGGTGCGGTAGTAGGTGCCCTCGAAGGTCACCCGCTCCCCCGACCACAGCCTCCGCATCAGGTCGACGGCCTCGCGCAGCCGGGCGAAGCGCTCCGGGAACGCCGGCCACCCGTCGACGGACCCGACGGCGACCTCGTTGAGCGCCTCGCCGGAGCCGACGCCCATGACGATCCGGCCGGGGGCCAGGCACGCGAGGGTCGCGAAGGACTGGGCCAGCACCGCGGGGTTGTAGCGGAAGGACGGCGTCAGCACGGAGGTGCCCAGGACGATGCGCTCGGTGCGGGCGGCGACGTGGGCGAGCCACGGGATCGACGCGGGCGCGTGACCGCCGGTGTGCCGCCAGGGCTGCACGTGGTCGGCCACGAAAGCGCTGTCCAGGCCGAGCTGCTCGGCGAGCACCGCGAGGTCCGCGAGCTCCCGCGGGGCGAACTGCTCCGCCGAGGCCTTGTACCCGATCCGCAGCGCCATACCGTCTCCTGGTCCTCGTGATCCGTGTCGGCGCGGGACGACGTGCCTGGTCACCGGCCGGAGCGGGAAGCCTGGCGGATCCTGCCCGTGGCCCACCCTAGGCAGGTGGATACCCTCGACGCATGACAGAGCACGTGCAGCCCCGCGACGTCGACCACCACGACCCGCAGGTGCGCACCTGGGTCGCCGGCGCCATCAAGGCCGTGCAGGCCGACGGCAACCGCTCGGCCGACACCCACCTGCTGCCGGTGCGGCTGCCGCCGGAGTGGGGCATCGAGCTCTACCTCAAGGACGAGTCGACGCACCCCTCCGGGTCGCTCAAGCACCGGCTGGCGCGGTCGCTGTTCCTGTACTCCCTGTGCAACGGGTGGGTCGGGCCGCACACCCCGATCATCGAGGCGTCCAGCGGGTCGACGGCGGTGTCCGAGGCGTACTTCGCGCGGCTGCTGGGGCTGGAGTTCATCGCGGTGATGCCCCGGTCGACGAGTCACGCCAAGGTCGCGCTCATCGAGTCCAACGGCGGCCGGTGCGAGTACGTCGACGACCCGGCCGAGCTCTATCCGCGCGCCATCGAGCTCGCGCGACGGCTGGGCGGGCACTACATGGACCAGTTCACCTATGCCGAGCGGGCGACCGACTGGCGCGGCAACAACAACATCGCCGAGTCGATCTTCAGCCAGCTGGCCCTCGAGCCGCACCCGGACCCCACCTGGATCGTCACCGCCGCCGGCACGGGTGGCACCTCGGCGACCATCGGTCGGCACCTGCGGTACGGCGGCCACCTGACCCGGCTGTGCGTCACCGACCCGGAGAACTCCGCGTTCTTCGACGGCTGGTGCGCGTCCGACCCGCTGACCACCACCTGCGTCGGCTCCCGCATCGAGGGCATCGGCCGCCCGCGCGTGGAGCCGAGCTTCGTGCCCACCGTGGTCGACCGGATGATCTCGGTGCCCGACGCGGCCTCGATCGCGGGCATCCACGTGCTCCACGACCGGACCGGGCTGTATGCCGGAGGCTCCACCGGCACCAACCTGTTCGGCGCCCTCAAGCTCGTGTGCGAGATGCGCGGGCGCGGCGAGGAGGGGTCGGTGGTGACGCTGCTGTGCGACGGCGGCGGGCGCTACGCCGACACGTACTACTCCCGGGAGTGGCTGGCCGGCCGCGGGCTCGACGTCGACCGGTGGCGGCCGACCTTCGAGCGGGCGCTCGACGACGGGGTCTGGCGCGAGCCCTGACCTCCCCGACCTGGGCGGACGTGGCACCTACAGTGGTCGGAACCGTTGCCGACCCGGAGGCCGCCATGTCCCGCTGGACCCAGACGCCCTTCGCCGAGAACCCGACCCGCGCCGCCCTGCTGCTCGGCTGCCGAACGCTGCTCGCGCTGGTCCTCATCGCCCACGGGTGGGAGAAGTTCTCGGTGCTCGGGCTGGACGCCGTCACGGCCCAGCTCGCCCGGCTCGGCGTCCCGGCGCCGCCCGTGGCGGCCTTCCTCGCCGCCACCATCGAGCTGGTCGGCGGGGTCTGCATCCTCCTCGGGGCGTTCACCTGGGTGGCGTGCGTCGCCGTGGCGGTGGACATGCTCGGGGCCTACCTGCTCGTCCACCGCGGCCACGGCGTCCTGGTCGGACAGGGTGGTTGGGAGCTGGTGGCCGCGCTCGGGGTGGCCGCGGTGCTGCTGGCGCTGGCCAGCCCGGGCGCCATCTCGGTCGACCACGCGCTCGACGGCCCGGACCCCGGCCGCTCCCGCCGCCGCGGCTGACCCGGCTTCGCCGCCGTGGTCGACGCCGGGCGCGTGCGGCGTGGTTCTCCGGCCGGCGGGAAGCAGACCGCACCGCGCGGCGTTGGCGCCTGCGGACAACCAGGAGGAGACCCCGTGCACCCAGCAGCCGCGTCGCGCCCCCAGGAGGCCGGCGACGCCGGCACCCTCGCGAGCCTGATCAGGATCATCCGCTTCACCCGCGAGCTGCGGCCGTACTACGCCGTGGTGGCGCTGTGCGCCCTGGTGACCGCGGCGGCCGGCATCGCCACGCCCTTCCTCGTGGGGCGGGCGACGGACACCATCGTCGCGGCGGTGCGGGACCACCGGGGCCCCGAGGCCATGCCCACGCTGGTGTGGCTCGCGCTGGGGATCCTCGCCAGCGAGCTCGTCAGCACAGTGGTGTCCAACGTCGGCGGCTACCACGGCGACGTGCTGTCCAACCAGATCCGGGCGATCCTGTCGACGCGCTACCTCGCCAAGCTGCTGCGGCTGCCGCAGAGCTGGTTCGACGAGGAGATGACCGGCACGATCGTCAGCCGGCTCAACCGCTCGATCACCGAGATCAGCCAGTTCGCCAAGTCGCTGTCCAACACCTTCATCACCCTGCTGGTGCAGACCGGCGCGGTGCTGGTGATCAGCGCGATCTACTACTGGCCGCTCGCCCTGCTCCTGGTGGTCGTCTTTCCCACCTATGTCTGGCTCACCGGGCTCACGTCGCGGCGCTGGCAGGCTCACGAGGGCGACAAGAACGCCCACATCGACACCGCGGGCGGGCGCTTCGCGGAGGTCGTCGGCCAGATCCGGGTGGTGCGCTCGTTCACCCGCGAGCGCCACGAGCTGGCGACCTTCACCGACCACTTCGACCACACCCTCGCAGCGACGCGGGCCCAGGCGCGGCACTGGCACGCCATGGACGTGCTGCGGCGGGCGGTGCTCAACGTGACCTTCGCGGTGATGTACCTGCTGATCTTCTGGCAGACCGTCCGGGGGCGCTTCAGCGTCGGCGAGCTGGTGCTGCTCATCCAGCTGATCACCATGGCCCGGATGCCCGTCGAGATGATGAGCTGGGTCATCGACGCCGGGCAGCGGGCGGTGGCGGGGTCGCGGGACTACTTCCGGGTGATGGCGACCGAGGAGGTCCCGGCGCGGGTGCCGGCGCCGGTCGCGCCGCCCGCGCCGGTGGCCCACCCCACGGTCCTGGTGGACCTGCCCGAGGCGCCCGCGGTGATCGAGTTCGACGACGTGCGGTTCGGCTACGGCGACGGGCCGGACGTGCTGCGGGACGTGAGCTTCGACGTGCGCCGCGGCGAGCGGGTGGCGCTGGTCAGCGAGTCCGGGGGCGGCAAGACCACCCTGGTCAACCTGCTCCTCGGGCTCTACCCCCTGCGGGCCGGGCAGATCCGGGTCGACGGGGTGGACATCGCCACGCTCGACCCGGTCGAGCTGCGGCGCAAGGTGTCGATCGTCTTCCAGGACCCCTCGCTGTTCTCGGACACGGTGGGCGAGAACATCCGCTACGGCGCGGAGCACGCGACGGCCGCCGAGGTGGCGCTGGCCGCCGACCGGGCCAACGCGCGCGACTTCGTCGAGCGGCTCGACGGCGGCTACGACGCGCTGATCGGCGAGCGCGGACTCAAGCTGTCCGGCGGTCAGAAGCAGCGCATCGCCGTGGCGCGGGCCATGCTCAAGGACGCGTCGGTGCTGGTGCTCGACGAGGCCACGTCGGCGCTCGACACCCGCTCCGAGCGGCTGGTGCAGGCCGGGCTCGAGGAGCTGATGCGCGGCCGCACCTCGCTGGTGATCGCGCACCGGCTGTCCACCATCGCCGGTGTCGACCGGATCGTGACCATCAAGGACGGCCTCGTGGACGAGATCGGCTCGCCCGCGCAGCTCGCGACCACCGACGGGGTGTATGCCGAGCTGCTGCGGCTGCAGCGCCGCGGCGAGGACTCCTACCTCAACGCCTACGCCGAGCGGTGACCTACCGGCGGTCGTCGGATCCGCCGGGCTTGGTTGCCTAGGCGAGTCCGACGACCGCCGGTAGGTTCAGGCGGCGCGGCCGCGGACGGTGGCCTTGCCCGCCCGCTTCGCGGCATACATGCACTCGTCGGCCTGGTGTAGCAGGTCGAAGGGGTCCACCCGGGCCGTGTCGTCGGTCATGGCGTAGCCGACGCTCGCGGACACCAGGCCCGGGGGGACGACCTCCAGCGCGGAGCGCTCGACGGCGGCGACCAGCGCGCGGCCCAGCTCGGCGACGTCGACCTCGGAGCGCGGCTCCTCCAGGCGGATGACGAACTCGTCGCCGCCCCAGCGGGCGACGGTGGCACCCATCGGTGCGGTGAGGTGGATCGCGCGGGCCACGACGAGGAGCAGCTCGTCGCCTCGGGCATGGCCGTAGGCGTCGTTGACCCCCTTGAAGCCGTCCAGGTCGGCGACGACGACGGCGAGCGGCCCGCCCGCCCCGTCGTCGTGGTCTACCTGCCGCTGCCAGTAGCCATTGCGGTTGAGCAGCCCGGTGAGCGGGTCGTGCTCGGCCTCCCAGGCCATCTGCGCACGCTCTCGGATACGTCCGGCGGCCGCGCGCGCCACGGCGGCGAGCGACCGCAGCGCGCTGGCCTCGTCGTCGGGCAGGTAGACCTCGGCGGGCAGCAGGTCGGCGCGGATCCACCGGTCGTCGGTGCCGGGGTCGGTGCCGTCGCCGGTCCCGCCGATGGCGAACCACGTCGAGCGTCGCGCCCGGCTCGGCGGCTCGGTGGTCAGCTCGCAGACGACGGCGGGGGCCAGGCGGGGCACGGCGCTGTGCAGGATGGCATCGATGCCGTCCGCGTCGTCGCTGCGCGCGAGCTCGGTGAGCGCCTCCACCAGGATCCCGTCGCGGGCGAGGGCGGTACGTCGTTGGGCACGGGTGTGGACGAGGGTGACGAGGAGCAGCATGGGCACGGACAGCCCGAGCAGGGCCACCAGGGGATCCTCGGAGTAGGAGCACACCGCCGCCAGCGCCCCGGTGCCGGCGCCCAGCAGCAGGAGCGGGCCGCCGCGGCGGAGGCGGGTGGGCGTGGGCGCGTCGGCGACGTGGCGCACCGTGAGCTCGGTGAGCGCGAACTCGCTCAACGTGTGCACGGCCCCGACGACGGCTCCGGCGACGAGCAGCCCGCGCGGGTCGAAGCCGGTCCAGACCGGCCCCCACCCCAGGAGCCGGCCCGAGACCACCGCGGCGACGGCCGAGGCCAGCAGCGAGATCCCGACGTTGACCAGGGCGACCGCGACGAAGTGCTTGCGGGCCAGCTCGACGGCCACCGTGACCAGCAGCCAGAGACCCATGCCCGGCACCACGCCGTACGACGTCAGCAGCACGACCAGCACGCCGGAGTCGAGGACGGCGTGCGTGCGCACCCCCGCGGTGCGCAGCGGCAGCGGGTGCGCGACGGCCCACCACACCAGCCCGAAGGCCGCGGCGGCGGCGCGCAGGTCCGTGCCGATGACCGTGGTGAGCCAGGGGCCGAGCAGCCAGGTGCCGACCAGCAGCACGGCCAGCCCCAGCACCCCCAGCCGCCCGGCCCCGCGGGAGGGCGACCAGGACCGTCCGGGGAGGCCGAAGTGCCGTTGGAACCAGGTGGCGGCACGTCCTTGCGTCACGGTGTCTCTCGGATCGGGCGTCGGTCGGACCTTCATCGTGCCACGCGCGCCCCTGACCCGTCCTGGCCGGGCGTGGGCCGTCCGGGGGACCCTGACGGCTCGACGGGCCGGGCACCGCGCCGCAGCGGCCTGGACGGACCCCCGCCGCGAGGGGCACCATCGACGTCCGGATCCCGGCGAAGGAGAACGAGATGGTCGACGTGCCGGCGTTGCTCGCACGCGTGCCCCGCGACCTGCAGGTCGGTGGCGAGTGGCGGCCCGCCGCCGACGGGCGCACCCTGGAGGTCACCAATCCCGCCACCGGTCAGACGCTCGCCCGGGTCGCGGACGCCGGCCCGGTCGACGGGGACGCCGCGCTCGCGGCCGCGGCCGCGGCGCAGGAGTCGTGGGCGGCCACCGCCCCGCGGGCGCGGTCGGAGATCCTCCGCTCGGCCTACGAGCTGCTGATCGAGCGGACCGAGGACCTGGCGACCCTGATGACCCTGGAGATGGGCAAGCCGCTCGTGCAGGCGCGCGGCGAGGTGGCCTACGCCGCGGAGTTCTTCCGGTGGTTCGCGGAGGAGTCGGTGCGGATCCGCGGGTCGTTCACCGTGGCGCCCGCGGGTGGGAGTCGCCTGCTGACGATGCGGCAGCCGGTCGGGCCCTGCCTGCTGATCACGCCCTGGAACTTCCCGCTCGCCATGGGGACCCGCAAGCTCGGCCCGGCCCTGGCAGCCGGCTGCACGACGGTCGTCAAGCCCGCCGCGGAGACCCCGCTCACCATGCACGCGCTCGTCGGGCTGCTCGAGGAGGTCGGGGTGCCGGGAGGCGTGGTCAACCTGGTGACCACCTCGCGGGCGGGCGAGGTCATGGAGCCGCTGATCCGCGACCCGCGGGCGCGCAAGCTCACCTTCACCGGCTCGACGGCGGTGGGGCGCACGCTCGTCGAGCAGTCCGCCCGGCAGCTGCTGCGGGTGTCCATGGAGCTGGGCGGCAACGCGCCGTTCGTCGTCTTCGACGACGCCGACCTGGACGTCGCGGTCGAGAGCTGTCTGGCGGCCAAGATGCGCAACATCGGCGAGGCGTGCACCGCGGCCAACCGGATCTACGCCCACTCCTCGGTGGCCGCGCCGTTCGCGCAGCGACTGGCGCAGCGGATGCGCGCGCTGCGGGTGGGCGACGGGCTGGACGAGGGCGTCGAGGTGGGGCCGCTGATCACGGCGGCCGCCGCCGACCGGGTGCGGGGGCTGATCACCTCGGCCCTGTCCGGCGGCGCGCGGCTGCTCTGCGGCGACGAGCCGGTGCCCGAGGTCGGGCACTTCGTGGCGCCGACGGTGCTGGTGGACGTGCCTCGGGACGCGGCGCTGGTGCGCGAGGAGATCTTCGGGCCGGTGGCGGCGATCCAGTCCTTCGACGACGAGGACGAGGTGATCGGTCTCGCCAACGCCACCGAGCACGGCCTCGCGTCCTACGTCTGCACGCGCGACCTCGCGCGGGCGCTGCGGGTGGCCGAGCGGTTGGACCACGGCATGGTCGGCGTCAACACGGGCGTCGTGTCCGACCCCGCGGCGCCCTTCGGCGGGGTCAAGGCGTCCGGCTTCGGGCGCGAGGGTGGCGCCGAGGGCATCGAGGAGTACGTCGAGACCAAGTACGTCGCCATACCCTCCTGATCCTGTGCCTGCTCGTGCGGATCGCCCGGGACGCACGCCGGGCCGTCCCGGCCGGTGCGTTATCGTCTGGGCGCATGAGTGGAGTCGCCCTCGCGACGGACATCCACGTCGCCACCTCCCCCGAGGAGATTCATGCCGCGCGGGACCTGGTCTTCGCGGTCAACCGCCGTGACCTGGGTTACGGCTACGACCCGGTGTGGCACCGCGACCTGGACCTCGCCTACGAGACCTATGTGACCACCCCCCGTCAGCTGATGCTGGTCGCGGTCGAGGGGGCCGACGTGATCGCGTGCGGCGGTCTGCGGGTGGGGGTCCCGCAGTCGCCGCCCGCGCTGCGGGAGCGTTATCCCGATCCGTCGCGCGTCTGCCAGGTGGTGCGGGTCGCCACCCACTGGCAGGCCCGCCGGCGCGGGCTGGCGCGCCGGATCGTGGAGCGGCTGGTCGACCACGCGCGACAGGACCCCGCCACCGATCACGTCTACCTGCACACCAACGCCCGCCACCCGGGCGCGGTGGAGTTCTGGCAGGCCATGGGGGGCGAGGTGGTGCTCGACGAGCGCGGCAGCTCAGGCGATCCGCGCCTGGCGACGGTCCACCTGCAGATCCCGCTCCGGGGAGCGTGACGGCGTCCCCGACGCCGCGTGGGCGGTGCGCCGGAAGACGAGCACGGAGTTGACCACGTCGTCGTGGGGGTGCAGCTCGACGACCGGGGTCAGGGCGGTCCCGATCGCGGGGATACCCTCCTGGTGCAGGTCGAAGGGGCAGTAGAGCAGGGCTCGCATCCCGGCCGCCGAGCGGACGAGCAGGTGGCTGTCGTCGGCCATCGCCCGGGCGGTGGCCGCCATGATGTCGGCCTTGGCCGGCACGTCGACGCCCACGAGCGCCGCGAGGATCACCGCGTCGCTACCACCGACGGGCAGGTGTCCGTCGGTGGCGTCGCCCAGGTGCGAGGTGATCCGGCGGCCCAGGCCGAGGGCCCGGATCACGTCGTGGCCGTAGGCCAGGCTGTGCGGATCCCGGTCCACCACGGTCACGGTGATCCCGAGCTCCATGGCCAGCACGACCGCCGTCAGCGGGAGCGGGCCGGACCCGATCATCGTCACCGCGCCGACGTGGGCACCGGCGGCGTGCAGGGCGGACAGCTCCAGGCGCGTCAGCCGGCGGTAGTTGTCGAGGTAGGGAAACTCCTCCAGCGTCTCGAAGGGGTCGCTCGCCTCGAGCAGGCGCTGGGCCCAGGCGGTCTCCAGCCGGGTCTCCCCGCGCCCGCACAGCTCACGCAGGTCGTCCACGGCGGCCGGTCCCAGGCCCGCCCGCACCGCGGGGAAGAGTCCCGGTGGCGCGGTGAGGACGATGTCCACCAGCTCGGAGAAGAGGGCGTTGACGGTGGGACTGGGGCGCAGGTCCGTCCGATGCAGGTCATGACGAATCGCGTTGATACGGTTGATGAATCGCTCAGGGCTCATGTCATCGGACCGTACGGAGGACCGCCCCGGCGCTCCCGTCGAGAGGGGCGCTCTGTGACAGAGGTCATGCCTCTTGGGCCGACCGTGCACCAGTCTGTGCTCCTGCTGAGGGTCCGCCCGACGTATGCCGAAAATGCTGCTGCGGCCCTGCGGCAACGACACGCAAGATCACCGGTCACGGCCGCCTGGCACCGACCGCGGCGCGCTTCCTCCCAGCCTGGGCACGCGATGGGTGAACTCTGAGCCCTGGCATGACCCGCCCACTGCGGATCCGCTCTCGCGTCACGAAAGTCGTTGACGTCGTCCACAGCTCGTCGCAAGGGTCCCGAAACCCGTTGGGGTCGTCCACAGTTCAACGAGCCCGCTGGTGGGGCAGCATGGGGGGCGCCCTACGGTGGCCGCATGGTCGTCATACCGATCTCGGATCCCCCCGTCGACTCCGAGCGCCGCGTCGCCCAGGCTCTGCAGGATCGCCCGGGGGCCAAGCCGATCCAGGGCGTGCTGCTCGTCGGACCGCTCAAACCCGCCCACGTCGACCTGCTGGTGCTCACCCCGCACGGCTGCGTCGTGGTGGAGGTCAAGGGAGTTCTCGGCGACACCGGGGGTCTCGTCGAGGCTCCCCTGCAAGGGGACTGGACGGCGGGCGGGGCGTCCATGGACCTGTGTCTGAAGGACGGGGACGTCAACCCCATCGGCCAGGCGGAGGGATATGCCAAGCAGCTGGGCGGGATGCTCCGCGACCACCCGACCACGCCGCTCCCGTCCGCCTTCGTCCCCGCGCTCATCGTCGTGACCCAGCCCGGACGCTCGACGGCCCCCACCCTGCGCCTGCCCCCTCCGGGTTTCCTCGGCTTCGCCGACGACCGGCACCAGGTCACGGTCGTGGCCCATCGTCCGTATGTCGCCGGTGTCGGTGGCGACCGCAGCGCGAACGTCGGGCCCCTGCGCGGCTACTTCCACGGGCTCGGCGGCAACGGGCGCAGCCGGGACTGGGACCTGGAGTCGGTGGCCACCTTCTTCGACATCATCGACCTGCCGGCCGAGAAGCGCCCTGACGAGCAGGCGCTGCGGGCCGAAGGATTCAAGCCGCGCCCCTTCGTCCGGGCCTCGGTGGCAGAGGAACGTCCGAGCCGGACGCGGCCCCTCCCGGTGCAGCCGGTCGAGCCGACGCAGCCGGTGCAGCCGGTCGAGAAGGCGCAGCCGGCGCACCCGGTCGAGACGGCGCAGCCGGCGACCCAACCATTCGCTCCCCTGGCCCCGCACGTCCAGGAGTCGGCCGCATGGCCCTTCCCGCCTGCGGCGTCCCACCCGGATCCGGTCCCGACCTGGGAACCCGCATGGACCTACGCGCCTGTCCCACCGGCTCCCCCGGCCCACGCCGTCCGGGGCTGCCGAGGCTGTCTCGGCATCGGCCTGCTGGGACGGGGGTGCCTGCTCCTGGCCCTCCTCCTGGTGCTCACGGTCATGGTCCTCCCCCTCGGCGCCTGGCTCTGGCAGCACGCGAGCACGCTGGCCGGCAGCTCACTGCACCCGCCCGCATTGGCGCCCGCCGCTCTGACCATGCCCTCGGGCAACATCACCTGCTGGGACACGGGGTCGGGCGTGCGCTGCACCATCGTCGAGCACGACTACCGGGCGCCGGCGCCACCTGCGGCCTGCCGGGCTGCGAATGCCTGGGGTCGGACCGTCGAGCTGACCCACACCCGGGCGGCCGCCCTCACCTGCCCGCCCGCGACCCCGGCTCCGCGCGGAGCGGTGCTGCCGTACGGCCAGTCCCGCGTCCTGGGCACGGCCACCTGCCGGTCCACGACCTCGTACGTCGAGTGCACGGACGGCCCGCACGGGCTGCGCCTGGCGAGGGCGGACTACCGCGTCTGGTGACTCACCGGTCAGCGGATGCCCGGCGCTGAAGCAGATTGAGGGCGCGTAGCTGCCGGAGGGCCTCGAACCCGCAACCACCTGTCTCTGTTCAGAGTCCTTCGGTGGAGTTCGGTCGCATCGCTGAAACGGGACCCGAACTGCACAGACGCGCTACCGCCCCCTCGATCCGCTCAGGCGAGTCACGGTGGCTTCGGCATGAAAAGAGTGACGAAAGAGGTGACGCGGCACCGAGGCCGATGGCGTCTCGTTCCGGCGTGATCCGCCACGTGCTGGTGTTGGTGAGGTTGGCGCGGGCTGTGGCGGATCGCGTCGGGTCGCGGGTCCGGGCGGTGGAGCCCGGCAGGAGGAGGCGACGGCGGCGCTGAGGAGCGCTGCACGCACTGGCGGTCGTTCTTGGCATGGGGCGTCTCGGGCACTGGCTCGGGGCGCCCCTTCGTCATGCCTGGGCCCAGGATGCCTGCGGCGGCCGAGCGCGAGAACGGCCGCCAGGCCGCAGCGCAGCGCCGGCCGCCGCAGGCGGACGGGCCCGCGCGCCGAAGGCACGCCTTGAACCAGTACAGAAACTCCTCACCGGGTCGAGACAGGACACGCGCGGCGGGCGACGCCCCCTCGAGGGATATATCCTCAAAGTGTGGCACCGGTGCCCTGCCTGCCCGCACTTGCCGGTCAGCCACCTTGAGGAAGCGCTACCCATCCCATTGACCCTGCACCGCGTCGAACTCAGGCTGGGGCATCTCGGGGTCGTGGCAGATTTGGGCGAGGGCCTTGCAGAGTCGCCTGCCACCTCACACTGCCGAGGCAGGAGGCGATGCGATCGCCTGTTCCGTCTGTCATGAGGCAGCTCCGGACATCGAGGGGCGGATCCTTAAGGCGCGGCAGTCAGAACGCCCTTCCCCTCCGGGCCGGAAGCGTTGCTGCGTGCGACAACAGAAGTCGTCGCCCCTAGAATTGGAGAATGGCATACCCACGTGTTTCGGAGTACTACGGTCTTAACTCATCGCAGGGCGCTCTCGACTTCGTTGATGTTCGCATCAAGGGGGACACTCCTCTATTCATAGATCCGATCGCTATCGAGCGACTGGATTCGCCATGGACGAACGCCTGCACTTCAACTATTCAAAATTTCTTCCAACGCGTCCTTGACGCTATTTGTAGCGGTGACACTCTTGCCGCAAACAGCCTACTGAGCCACCTCCGGGAGGATAATTCCACAAGGCTTGGCTATTCGGGAACTTCGAGTGGAAGTGGCATGGGGGTCCATCTCGCATCGGAACTTTATGATGCGCTGGCTGGAAGTAGAGCAATTAGCACTGGTCTAATATCCGACCTCGAAGACACTGCTCTCCTGATAGACGACATTCGGGAGGATAGAATTTCGGACCTGGTTACGAACATTATTCGCGAACATCTGATTGAATACACGCAGCGGACTGCTGGCTACTACGGCATTGAGTTACAGCCAGGACTAACGGTGGGGCCGGTGTGGGACTGTGCGCGAGCCCAGTGGACACCCAGCCTTACGGAGCTCCCGGTGCCAAGTCATGGCGGACCGTTGCTGCTGGTCCCGAAGGCCATTGTGGGTAAGCTTTTGGCCTGCGATCCCGGCAAGTATTACCGCCACTACGTGCTCCCATATTTGCAGCAGGTTGAACTGCAGCGCAGATCTCCGCTGGTTCAGGTATTGAAGAGTGGAAAGATGCGGGTTACAAAGAAGGCAGTCGAGGAGAAGTACCTGGGATCCGGGCCGCGAGCAATGAAGTCCCTGAGCGTGCAGGTGACTACGGAGCACCCAGACCTGCTGAGCCATATCAAGAGAGCAGGATTGAGCAAGGCACCAGCTTCCGCCGAGGTCATTGCTGGTGCAACCGAGACCGACCTTCCCGATCTAGACGTCCTGGCAGAAAAGGTCACCGCCCTAGAGCCTGGCAATAGAGACGCCAATCTCTATGAACGAGCCGTGGAGTCACTACTCACCGCCCTCTTTCACCCACACCTGGTCAACCCAATTCGGCAGGAGCAAATTCACGAGGGGCGCAAGAGGATCGATATTTCGTACACCAACGCGTCCAAAGAGGGTTTTTTTGCATGGCTAGGAAACCACTACCCTGCCGCGAACATCGTGGTTGAATGCAAGAATTACACACGCCCTGTCGGAAACCCGGAATATGATCAGATTTCAGGAAGGTTCTCCCCTTCGCGCGGAAAGGTAGGCTTGCTTGTTTATCGGAACTACGAGGAGAAGAGTCAGGTAATACAGAGTTGCCGTGACACGGCGAAGGACGATCGCGGGTGGATCATCCCGCTGGATGATTGTGATTTACTGGAACTTATAGAGGAAGGGAAGGGCGGGTCCGTCGCCGCAGTTGATGGACTGCTGCGGGAGCGCTTCAGACTGCTAAGCGCTTAATTGTCGACATCGTTTGCGACTTGCCTGTTTCCGTGGGTAAGAGGAGGTCTGACTATGCCTCATAGTATTGCCTCCGGGAGGCGCCAGTCATGCCTGTGGCCACTCGCGCAGGGGATGCCTCCGCCCCATGGTGCTGAGAGTATGGAGCGTGACCATCTCGATGCCTTTCGCTCGCACCCTTGCAGCCGCCCTCACATCCGAACTGCATCCCCGGTGGGAGCACCTGCAGGCCGTGGGCCAGAGGGCCGAGGAGTTGTGCGAGCGGGTCGATCTGCCGGAAGTCGTGGCGGTGGCGGCGTGGCTGCATGACATCGGGTATGGGCCGGCGATCGCCCATTCTGGGTTTCATCCGTTGGATGGGGCGCGGTTCTTGCGGGATGAGGGGTGGCCGGCGGAGGTGACTCGGTTGGTGGCCTGGCATACAGGGGCTGGTTTCGAGGCGAACGAGCGTGGTCTGCTGGCGCAGCTTGAGGACGAGTTCGGGCAGCCTGACGCGGCGGACCTAGACGCGCTGACGATGGTGGACTTGGCGACCTCGCCCACGGGTGAGCCGATTCTGGACGTGCGGCGGATCGCCGAGATTCTGTCGCGGTATGACGAGGGTCACCCGGTGCATGAGGCGGTCACGGCATCGCGGCCGTCGTTGCTGGCGTCCTCGCGTCGGGCGAAGGAGAGACTCGGGCTACCGCAGGACTGGCCGGTCTGCTGTTAGCGCGTCCTCGATCCGCTGCCGCATGGACGGGTGCATATCGAGGGCGTGCAGCTCGTCGGGGTGGATCCACTCGACGCGGTCGCTCTCGCTGCTGGTCGCGGCTTCTCCTCCGGTCAGGCGGGCGCGGAAGGCTAGGGAGAACTGCTGGCGCACCTCGCCGTCGTCGTAGGCCATGACGTGCCCGGGACTGGTGTAGGTGCCGGTCAACGTCACTACCTCGACGTCGTAGCCGGTCTCCTCCTTTACCTCGCGGATGACGGTGTCCGTGATGGTCTCGCCGATGTCGTGGCCGCCGCCGGGGAGTGCCCACTTGCCGTTGTCGGTCTTGTGGATGAGCAGCACCCGCCCGGCCTCGTCCTGCACGATGGCGACCACGGACGGTACGACGCTGTTGGCCTGGGGTGCGTTGGGGTCGTCGATGTAGTCGATGCGCGTCATACCCGTTACCGTAGGGGGCGCGGGGCCGGTGAAGCCAGAGGTCAGGCCTCGACGGTGCGGGCCTCATCCCAGGTCTTGTCGTAGCTGGACAGGTAGTGGGAGAACAGGCGGCCTCCGGGCACGCGTTGGATGTGCAGGACTGGCGAGTGGGAGGCGGCGACGCCGTAGGCGTGCGTGTTGACCAGCACTGTCTCATCGAACCGGAACAGGGAGTTGTAGAGGGTCGCGTTGTGCTGGCGGGCCTCGATGCCGGGCACGCGCATAAGTGGCTGCAGGTACTTCCACGTCAGGGCGCATCGGCTGCCGAGTAGGTCTCCGATGCCTTCCTCGTCGCCGCGCAGTGCGACGGCTGGTGAGGTCGGGCCTCCGAAGAGGAGACGGACGCGCACGCCGGCTCGGGCGCGCTCGGCCAGGACGTCGGTGAAGCCGGGGATGCTGTCGTGCAAGAAGCTCGCGGCGAACGCGAGGAGGTCGACGGACTCGCGCGCGCTCGTCGCCAGCGACAGCCACTGGTCTGCCGGCACGGCGCCTCGGTTCGGGAACATGGTCACCAGCTCGGCCTGGGCGGCGCTCATGGCCTGCCGTGTGTTGGCGGTCGACGGCCACAGAAACACGTCGTCCTGCCCGAGCACCTGGGCTGTCTTGAGGCGGTGCGTTCGGTGCGGTGCCCGGCCCTGGGTGATCCACCGCTCAACGGTCTTGGGGTCGACGCCCACCTGGTCGGCCAGCGTCGCGGGGGTGTGCCCGGCCGACAGGATCGCGCCGCGCAGTCGCTCATTCGTGCTCATGAACCCACCTCACGTTTAGGGACGTTTCGATAGTACTCAGGACGTCCCTAAACATCCATCGGTGTGGTGATGACGTCCTGTGCTGACGCGGTCTCCTGGTGTCACCCCGAGGAGCGGGGCCGATCCCAAGGAGTTGAACCATGGCTATTCAGAAGCGTTTCCCCGTGTCGAATCAGGACGTGTTCCCTGCCGGGTGTTGGTTGGTGGCGGAGGTGTCGGCGGTGCTGGACTTCAACGCTCCGTCGCGCGCTGACGGTTCGAAGCCGCAGCAGCTGTGCAAGGACTCGGGGTTGCCCCTGTGGGCGGTGCAGGTGTTGGACGCGGATCCTGAGGCTCCGAAGGCGTCCAAGACGGTGACGGTGAAGGTCGCTGCCCCGCATCAGCCGGTGCCGCCGGTGAACGAGACGCCGTTCCCGTTCACGCCGGTGGAGTTCACCGACCTGACGGCGCTGCCGTGGGTGGACACCAGCGGTTCTCGTCCGCGGATCGCGTGGTCGTTCAAGGCCTCCGGGCTTGTCGCGCCCGGCAAGAGCGCGAAGGCGGCGTGAGCCATGACCGGGAGTCTCGGACGGCGTGAGGGGGTGCCGTCATGATCACCACCACCACGACCACTCGCCCGCTCGGGGCTACCCGGGTCGAGGTCGCGCGAGCTGAGGACCGGGAGCCGACCTGGGGTGTCGCGGGGCTGTTGGTCCTGGGGTGCCTGGACATCGTCACCGGCCTGGCCGTCACGGCGTGGCGGGCGCCCCTGCTCGTCCTCGGCCTCGCATGGGTTTTGGGGGATGCGTGGGCCTGGCACGAGCGCGCGTGGCTCCCGGCCGTCCTGCTCCTGGTCGTCCCCCTCGCCGTCCTCGCGCTGGTGTGGTGGCGCCGTTCGGCCTGGCTGGTCCGGCTGCGGTCGATGATCACTGGTCAGTGGTTCCGGGTGACTGTGTATAGGCCGCGGTGGCAGACCGCGTGCGACGGCGCCGGCCTCACCAAGCGGGTCGGGAACGAGGTCCACGCCCCGGGCCTGGCGCGGCATCGTCGTGTGGGGCACGTCGACCGACTCACGGTGCGCATGGCGCCCGGGCAGACCGTCGCCGACGTGACCAAGGCGTGCCCGGCTCTCGCGTCGACGCTGACCGCGCACTCGGTGACCGCCCACGCCGCGACCCGTCCCGGGTGGGTTGTCCTCGACGTCCTGCGCCGCGACCCCCTCACCGGCGAGCGGACCTCGACCGACCCCGCCCGGCTTGCGTCTTCGGGGCCGGTGGTGCTGGGGGTGGACGAGCACGGCGAAGACTTCACCCTCGACCCCTACTCGACGCCGCACGCCGCGATGCAGGGCGCCACCCGCTCCGGCAAGTCCAGCACCTGCTACACGCTGCTGGGTGCGTTCGCGCACCGCCCGGACGTGGTCGTGACCGGCGTGGACCCGTCCGGCATCCTGCTGGACCCGTTCACCACGGGGCGCGGCGCCGGCTACATCGCGACCGGCACCCGGCCCGAAGACCTCGACCATGCCGGCCGTGTGCTCGCCGACCTGGTCGCGCTCATGGACGACCGGGTCCGCGATCTGCGGGCAGCCCGCGTGGACAAGCTCGACGGCCACTCGCCGGCCGTCCCGGTCGTGTGGGTGGTCCTGGAGGAGTACCCCGGCCTGCTCGCCGCCGCCCGCGCCCTCGACAGCCAACGCGGCGCCAAGCCCGGCGACCGGCTCGCCCCCGCTCTGGAAGCCGCCGTGGGCCGGCTCGTGAAGGAAGGCGCGAAGGTCGGTGTGCTCGTGCTGGTCCTGGCGCAGCGGATGAGCGCCGAGGCGGTGAAGACCGACGACCGCGCCAACCTCGGCCTCCGGGTGACCCTGCGCGTCGACAACGCGGATGCGGTCGGGATGCTCCACGACGGCCTCGACCGCGCCCAGGTCGACACCGTCCGCTCCTTCGCCCCCGGCGTGGCGCTGGCCGAAGCCCCCGGGACGGGACTGCGGCGGGTGCGGATGCACTACACGGCGTACGCCACCTACCGGGCCCGGGTTGCCGCCGGCCTGGCGACCCAGGACGCGCCGGCCCTGGGGGCCGACCTCGTCGGCGAAGTCATCCCCCTCACCACCACCGACCCCGCACCCTCGACGGGAGACGCGGCATGACCACCACCTCGGCCGACTGGACGTCGCGGGCGGCGTGCGCGGGCCGGCTCGACCTCCCGTGGACTCGTGACCTGGCGGACGTGTCCGCGTGGGACGCCGAGTCCATGCGCGCCACCTGTGCGGCGTGCCCGGTCGTTCTGGACTGCGTCGCGGCGGTGGACGACCTGGACGTGACGGGTGGTTGGTGGGCCGGGCGCGACCGCGACCCCCACGCCCACACCGTCCACGCACTCGCGCCCTCCTGGGCCACCACCACTCCTGACGTGCCCGCGCGGGGTACGGCCTGGCAACCTGTCCGCACCCGCCACGGCCGCCTCGTCGCCGAGCAAGGCACCCTGTCTCTCGCGCTGCTGACCGGCGGTGCCGCGTGAGCGTTCTGGACAGCCACAGTGGCGCACCCACCCGCACCCTGGGAGGCGCCGACCCGGCGTCGTTTCCGGGGTTCGGGGAGGGTGCACCGCTGGACCTGCCCAGCCTCACCCCCACCCAGCACGCCGACATCCTCTCCCGCCTTCTCGACGGCACGGCGGACGCCTTCGCCGACGCCCTCGCCTCGGTCGGGAACTGCACCAGCCCCATCCGGTTGACCGGGTCCTCCCAGATCCTCGACGCCGCGACCGGCGAAGTCGTCTCGTCGTACTCCTCCACGTCGGCGCCGCTGGGTGAGGTGCTGATCCCCTGCGGGAACCGCCGCGCCCACATCTGCCCCGCCTGCTCCCGCACCTATGCCCGGGACACCTTCGAACTGATCCGCGCCGGCGTCGCCGGCGGCAAGACCATCCCCGCCACCGTCGCCGCCTCGCCCCTGCTGTTCGTGACCTTCACCGCCCCCTCCTTCGGCTACGTGCACGGCACCCGCCCCGGCGGCGGGAAGTGCCGGCCCCGAAGCAGCGACCGGGTCGAGACCTGCCCCCACGGCGTCCGCCTCGCCTGCAACACCGTGCACGACGACGAAGACCCGAAGGTGGGTGCCCCGCTCTGCGCGGATTGCTACGACTGGACCACCGCGATCGTGTGGCAGTGGCACGCCCCCGAGCTCTGGCGGCGCACCACCATCGCCGTACGCCGCCGCCTCGCCGCCGCCCTCGGCATCGCCCCGTCGCGGCTCAAGGACGTGGCGTCGCTGCAGTTCGCCAAGGTCGCCGAGTACCAAGCACGCGGCGCCGTCCACTTCCACGCCCTCATCCGCCTCGACGGACCCGACGGCCCCGGTAGCCCCGCGCCCATCACCGGCGACGTGCTCGCCGAAGTCGTCCGCGACGCCGCCGCCGGCGTGACCTGCCCCGCACCACCGGCCGCCACCTGGGACACCCCCAAGACGCTCGCGTGGGGGCAGCAGCTCGACGTCAAGACGGTGACCAACGGGCCGAGCCACCTACGCACCTCGGACGAGCTGAGCGCCGAACAGGTCGCCGGGTACCTCGCCAAGTACGCCACCAAAGACGCCACCGACCTCCGCACCCACGGCCACCGACCCCACCTCGCCCGGCTCGCCGAGCACGCCCGCCACCTCGCCCTCCTCGCCGCCATCCGCGACGGCCGCCGGCGACTCGGGAAGACACCCACCGCCGGCGCCCTCGACCCCAAGACCGACCGCGACACCTACGCGCTGCTCGGGAAGTGGGCGCACATGCTCGGATTCCGCGGCCACTTCGCCACCAAGTCCCGCCGCTACAGCGTGACCCTGGGCCGGCTGCGGCGGGCACGCCAGAGATTCCAACGCCTCACCGCCCAGGCGCAGCGCGAAGGCCGTCCCCTCGACACCCGCGACCTCGAACGCCGGCTACTCGCCGACGACGAGGACGAGACCACTCTCGTGGTCGGTTCGTGGACCTACGCCGGCACCGGCTGGCCACGCCCCGGAGACGCCACCCTCGCCACCGCCGCAGCCGCACGCGCCCGCGAGTACGACCAATGGCGCGCCCAGCACCGCACGCACTCCCCCACCCGATGAAAGGAAGCCGTCATGTGCCACCGACTCGACCCGTTGTGGACCCCCAAGCAGCTCGCCGAGTACCTGTGCATCCCTGTCCAGACGCTGTACGACTGGAACTGGAAGGGCGCCGGCCCGACGCCGATCAAGGTCGGCCGGCACCTTCGCTACCGCGAGAGCGACATCATGGCGTGGCTCGACGTGCAGACCGTGGCGGCCTGACGATGCCCCGTCGTGCTCTCGACCCCGGCACCTGGGGCAACATCACCACAACGAAGGAAGTCACCGACTCGGGCACCGTGTGGCGCTGCCGCGCGAAGTTCCGCGGCTTCGACGGGCGTTCACGCGTCATCCAGCGCAAGGCCACGACGCGCAAGGCTGCCCGTCAGGCCCTCGACGACGCTCTCTCGGAGGCCGCCGCCCAGGGTCAGAACGTCCTGACCTCGCAGGACACCTTCGACACCGCGGTCACCGCCTGGCTCGACGACCTGGCCGACCTCGTCGCCATGGGCGAGCGGTCGCCGTCCACCCTCGATCACTACCGACACACCTGGCGCAAGCACGTCTCCCCTGCTCTCGGCGGTCTGCGCCTGGCTCAGGTCACCGTGCCCGTGGTCGACCGGTTCGTGGTCGGGCTGCACGGCTCGGTGGGGCCGGCCACGGCGCGCACCTCCCGCGCCATCGTGTCGGGAGCGATGGGCCGGGCCGTTCGGGAAGGGGCCGTCGCCGCGAACCCGGCGCGAGAGGTGCGGCGCCTCAGCGGACGCCCGAAGAACCCGCCGCGCGCGCTGACCGATGACGAGCGCACCCGCTGGTTCATGGCCCTCGCGAACAACGAGGCCGCGGTCCGGCACGACCTGCCGCAGCTCTCGGCGTTCATGCTCGCCACGGGCGTTCGCATCGGCGAGGCGCTGGCCCTCGTCTGGCACGACGTCGACCTGGCTGCAGGCACGGTGCACGTCACCTCGACGCTGATCCGCGTCAAGGGCCGCGGCCTCGTGCGCAAGACGACCAAGACGCAGTCCGGCAACCGCCCCCTCGTGCTGCCGCTGTGGTGCGTCGCCATGCTGCGGGAGCGAGCCGCGGTCGGGGTCGCTCCGGACGAGCCGGTGTTCGGCACGATCGACGGTGCCTTCCGTGACCCGCGCAACGTCTCGCGCTTCTTCGCGCAGGCACGCAAGGACGCGGGCCTCGAATGGATGACGTCGCACTCGTGGCGCAAGACCACGGCGTCAGTGCTCGACGGGTCCGGCCTGTCTGCTCGCGTCATCGCTGACCAGCTCGGGCACTCGCGCGTCTCGATGACTCAGGACGTCTACCTCGGCCGCCGGATGGCCGACCCGCGCGTGGTCGAGGCGCTCGAACTCGTCGACCCGCGGCTCGCGCTCGGTCACGAAAAGAGTGACGAAAAGAGTGATCCACCGCTTTCAGGAAGGGTGCTGTGATGCATTTCCCCTGGTCACAGAGCTGGAGAAGGGACTCGAACCCTCAACCACCTGTTTACAAGACAGGTGCGCTACCGATTGCGCCACTCCAGCGGGTGACGGGGCGCCGTGCGGGCGGGCCGCCGTCATACGTGCCGTTGATCCTAGCCGCCGCCCGCTGCCCGGCACGAACGCGCGGCCTGCCGGGCGGCGCCGCGCGAGATGCCACCCGTAGCCGCGACAGGCCGTGGGAATGGCGCCACGTGCCCCGAGTGGCGCGACGAGGGGGGCGTGGCCGGGCGAGTGGGGGCATGGCGCGACGGGAGGGGACAGGGCGCGGAGGCTCCGCGGCGCCGCAGGTGGGCCGCGGGAAGGGACATGGCGCGAGGGCCGGGCTCCCTGCGGGAGTCCGGCCCTCGGTGGGCTGCTGGGTCAGGCGCCGGGGCGCCCGGGATCAGCGGCGGACGTAGACGCGCACGTAGTAGCGCTTGCCCGAGCGGGTGTAGCGCTTCTTGAGGATGTAGCGCTTCTTGTGGATGCGGTGGTGGCGCTTCTTGACGACGCGCTTCTTCTTGACGACCCGCTTGTGGGACTTCTTGACGACCTTGCGGGCCTTGGAGCGCGAGGCGGCCGCGCCGGCGCGGCGCGAGCAGACGGGCCAGGCGCCGGGGCCCTGGACGGCCATGACCTTCTCGGCGATGGCGATCTGCTGGGCGCGGGAGGCGCGGTTGGCGGTGGGGGCGTAGGCGCCGCCACCGAAGGCCAGCCACGTGGACCGGGTGAACTGCAGCCCGCCGTAGAAGCCGTTGCCGGTGTTGATGGACCAGTTGCCGCCGGACTCGCACGCGGCGATCGCGTCCCAGTTGGTGGCCGCGGAGGCGGAGGGGGCGGACGCGACGGCGCCGCCGACGGTCAGGGCGGCCGCGGTCAGACCGACGGTCGCGATGTTCTTGGGGGACCGCTTGGAGACCGCGCGGTGCTTCGGGGTGAAACGCATGAAGTTTCCTCTCCTGACGACGCCTGTGAAGTGAGCTGTCGGGTTCGGGCGGTCAGGTGCCCGGCCGCGGTTGCGGCTTCACCCCGAGACCGTGCCGGAGCGCGGTCGAAGTGGTTCCTCCATCGTCGTCCTGGCGCCCGGTCACGGTGACCGGCGAGATGCCCCCGGACGACGCTCGGCGTGGGGACATGCGCATGTGAAAGTTCCTGGTCTATGTAGTTGTCCCCCACCTGGACCGGGACGGCTGGGCCGACCGGTCCGGGTGGGGTTCCGTGCCGTTTGGGGGTCGGCGCGGCAGTGCGCGACCACACTAGGGGCCGTTATCGAGGCGAGACAAACGTCCGGGCGCGGGCGCGTCCGGGCGACGGGTGCAGGCTGTGACAGACACACCCGCACGACTCGCCATTCGTCCCCATCTAGCCGGTAAGTCCGGCTACGTTGTGTAGTTTTTGTGGCCTCGGTCACATCCGGCGACGAGCGGATGCCAGAGCGCGTCGCGGACGGAGCCGGGACGTCGTCGGGGGTCGACCCGCAGGCCGACCCCCGACGAGGCGCATCGCGTCACCGAGCTGCGGTGTGCCGCAGGCCCCGGCATCGCCGGGTGCCTCGGCTCACCGGCTCAGCGTGCGGAGAACAGCAGCGCCCAGGTGCGCGGGCCGGGGTAGCCGTCCGCGTCCGAGCCGGTCCAGCCCAGCGCGCGCTGGAAGTCCGCCACGGCGGCGCGGTCGGCCTCGGTGAAGACCGGGCCGGGCCCCACCTTGTAGTGGCTGCCGAAGCCGCGCTTCACGAGCTGCTTGCCCAGGAGGGTGACGGCCGGGTCACGGTGACCGAGCACGAAGGCGCCGCGGCCCGGGAACGCCAGGGCCGAGGCCGTGGCCCGACGGGCCGGAGCGGCCGGGCGGGTGGCCTCGGCAGCGCGGACCTTCGTGGCACCCTTGGTGGCCTCGTGGGAGCGGGTGACGCGCGGGGTGTGCTCGACGGCGCGACGCCCGGTCGAGCGCGAGGAGCGCGGGCTGTCCGCGGTGCCGGCGGAGGCGCCGCCGTTGCCGCGGGTCAGGCCGGCCTTGCGGGAGCACACGGGCCAGGCGCCCGGGCCCTGGCCGGCGAGGACGCGCTTGGCGACCGCGATCTGCTCGGCCTTGGAGGCGTTCTGGGCCGAGCCGGTGCCGCCGTACGCACGCCAGGTGCTGGCGGTGAACTGCAGGCCGCCGGAGAAGCCGTTGCCGGTGTTGATGTTCCAGTTGCCGCCGGACTCGCACGCGGCGACGCGGTCCCAGACGTCCCCGCCCGCGGCCTGGGCCGAGGTGGAGGTGGCGACCCCGCCGACGGCGAGGGTGGCGGTGGCCAGGCCGGTGGCCAGCCAACGGGTGGGCATGGTGGTGCTGAGCATGGAGCGTCCTTTCCTGACATCGCCTGTGAAGTGAGCTGTCGGGTTCGGGCCTGTCAGGTGCCCGGCCGCTGGGCGGCTTCACCCCGAGGCCGTGCGCGTCGGCACGGCCGGTGGTGGGTCCTCCACCAGCACCCTGCGGCCCGGACCAGGGTGGTCACGGCGTCTGGCGACCGCGGGTGCTACTCGGCGAACGGTCGCGCCAGGTCTAGCTGTTGGGACAGAGGTGCTGTCCCCCGAGACGAGGCGGGTGCCTCGCGAGGGCGGCCGGACCAGCGGGTCCTACCGACCGGTACGACGATAAGCACGGGCTCCGGCCCCACCTCAAACCCGAGACCGCCGCCGAGCACGGATCTCCGCCTGCCTGGGGCAACCCCGCCCCCCGACCCTGAGAGTCGTCTGCCGTGCCTGTGATCCGCCTGATTCCCGGCAGGTCCGCCCATCCGGGACAACCCGCAGGCCCACCCGGAGCCCTCGTCAGAGCTGCCAGGGCACCGGCCCGTCGACCGTCGGGTCGCTCGGCAGCGGCCACCACGTCGGCACCCCGTGGCGCAGCGCCGTCCAGATCGTCAGCGCAACCGCCAGCGCCACCAGCACGCCGGTCACCAGGTCCCCGGCGCGCCGGGCCGGCGTCAGCGTGCGCATCACGGCACGCGACCCTCGCCGCAGCCCCAGCCCCCGCGGCCCCCACCAGGCGGTCCAGCTGCCCGCGAGCGCTCCCACCGCGAGCGGGACGGCCCCGGTCGGCACCGTGTCACCGACGCCCCCGACGTGGAGCACCAGGGTCGCGGCGAACGCCGTGGCGGCCACGACCAGCAGCCCCAGCAGCCCGGTCACGAGCGTGGTGAGCGTCGCCGCGACCAGGTCGAAGGGGCCGCGCGCCACCGCCACCGCGAGGTCCGTGCCGCGAGCGCCGCCCGCCTCGTGCCGGCGCAGCACCGTGGCGGTGACCGAACGGTCCACGGTGCGGGCGAGCACGGACCAGGTGAGGGCGACGGCGAGGGCGACGAGGGGCCAGGCGGCGGCGAGGGCCGCGAGGGTGGCCACGAGCGCGGCGAGCTGGGAGGTGCGGGCCGGGGAGAGCGGACGTTCCTCGACCTCGTGCTGCTCGGGGTCGGGACGGGCGGCAGGGGGGTTCGCCGAGCCGGCGGCCGGGCGGGTGGGCTCGGCCGGGCGACCGGCCCCGGGGGTGTATGCCGCGGGGAAGGCCGGCTGCACCGCCGTCGACCCCGTCACCGAGGTCGGCGGGGTGGCCCCGGCCCCCGGTGCCGTCGTCTGCGAGGGGGACGACGCGGGCGCGGGAGTCGACCGGTCCGGCGTGGCCGTGGGCGACGGGACGCGCTCGGTCGGCGGGCCCACCGGGAGGGTGGGGCCGGCCACGGAGACGGTGGCCGCGGCGCCGTCGCCGGCATACCTGCTCCCGAGGTGCTGGGGCAGCAGCTCGGTCCGTCCGGACGTGCCGATCCCCAGCAGCGGGGTGTCGCCGCGCACGACCTGCTCCAGCGACGCCACGACGGTGCGGGCCGCGGGGCGCACGGCGGGGTCCGGTGCGAGGGCCGCCGCGAGCAGGGGCTGCAGGCGCACGTCCACGCTGCTCAGGTCGTGCCGCCCGTGCCGCACCCGGTCGAGGACCGCGTCGACCCGCCCGGACCCGAAGGGTGAGCGCCCCGTCGCCGCGAAGGCCAGCGTCGCCGCCCACCCCCACCAGTCGGTGGACTCGCTCACCGGCGCCCCGGCGAGGATCTCCGGTGCCAGGTAGCCGGGCGTCCCCATCACCAGCCCGGTCGAGGTGAGCCGCACGTCGTCGGCGACGTGGGCGATCCCGAAGTCGATGACCACCGGGTCCCCGTCCACGACGAGGACGTTGCCGGGCTTGAGGTCGCGGTGGATCACCCCCGCCGCGTGGATCGCCTCCAGCGCCTCCACCAGGGCGCCTGCGAAGCTCACCAGCTCGTCGCCCCGCAGCGGCCCGCGCTCCTCGACGTAGTCGTCGAGCGGGGGTCCGGGGACGTACTTCGTGACGACGTAGGGGCGTTCGCCGTCGGGGTCGGCGTCCAGCACCGGCGCCACCCGCGGATGCCGCACCCGCTCCAGGGTGGCGACCTCGCGCGCCAGCCGCGCCCGCGCCCGCGGGTCGGCGGCGACGTGGTCGCGCAGCACCTTGATCGCGACCGCCCGCCCCACCCGGTCCAGCCCGAGGTGCACGACCCCCATGCCGCCCTCCCCCAGCGTGCCCACGACGCGATAGGGCCCGATGGTGTCGTCGTCGCGCGGCGGTCCCTCGGGCTGCGTGCTCGACTCGCTCATGGTGACCACGGTAGGGGCCGGGCCTGGGCACGGGGAGAGGCCACGCCCCGCGGGACGGCCGAGGTGTCGACGGCAGCGTGGGTCGCGCAGCCGGCGGGGTGTCGGCGAGGGTGTCGGTCGCGGCCTGCACGGCGACCGCCCCCACGCGGCCAGGATCACCCAAGGCCCACCGCCCCCGGCCCGGCATACCGGCCGTGCCTAGGATGAACCGGACGCCACCACGGACGCCCGAGCTCACAGGAGAGGCCTCACATGGCTGACAGCACCCCGCGTTTCGACTTCGTCATCGCCGCCAACCGGCTGCCCGTGGACCGGGTGGTGGACGCGGACGGCAACGTCGAGTGGCACCGCTCCCCCGGCGGGCTCGTGACCGCGATGGAGTCGGTCATGTCCGAGCGCCACGGCGTGTGGGTCGGCTGGGCCGGTGAGGCCGGCGAGGCCCCGGAGCCCTTCGACGAGGGCGGGATGCGGCTGCACCCGGTGCCCCTGTCCGAGGAGGAGGTCGCCGGCTACTACGAGGGGTTCAGCAACGACACCCTGTGGCCCATCTACCACGACGTCATCGTCCCGGCGCAGTTCCACCGCAAGTGGTGGCAGCTCTACCGCGAGGTCAACGAGCGCTTCGCGCAGACCCTCGCCGACGTCGCCGCCGAGGGCGCGACGGTCTGGGTCCACGACTACCAGCTGCAGCTCGTGCCGGCCCTGCTGCGCCAGCTGCGCCCCGACGTGCGGATCGGCTGGTTCGACCACATCCCCTTCCCGCCCGTCGAGCTCTTCGGCCAGCTGCCCTGGCGGGCGGCGATCCTCGAGGGGCTGCTCGGCGCCGACTTCCTCGGCTTCCAGCGGCCCGGTGACGCCGAGAACTTCCTGCGCGCCTGCCGGCGTCATCTCGGCATGACGGTCAAGGGCGACGTGGTCCACGTCGGGAAGGCCACCGGCGGGCACGACGTCCGCGCCGCGTCGGTGCCGATCTCCGTGGACTTCACGTCGATGGACGAGCTCGCGCGCCGACCCGAGGTCCGCCGCCGGGCCAAGGAGATCCGCGCGTCCCTGGGCGACCCGAGCGTCCTGCTGCTCGGCATCGACCGCCTCGACTACACCAAGGGCATCCGGCACCGGCTCAAGGCCTACGAGGAGCTGCTGCGCGACGGCCACCTCGACGGGTCGGACACCACCTTCGTCCAGATCGCGACCCCCTCGCGCGAGCGGATCGACGCCTACATCGACCTGCGCGAGCACGTCGAGGGCGCGGTCGGGCGGATCAACGGCGAGTACTCCGACATCGGCTCCCCCGCGATGGAGTACCTCCACCAGTCCCACCCGCGCGAGGAGCTCGCCGCGCTCTACCTCGCCGCCGACATCATGCTCGTCACCCCGCTGCGCGACGGGATGAACCTCGTCGCCAAGGAGTACGTCTCCTGCCGCCACGACAGCGGCGGCGCCCTGGTGCTGTCCGAGTTCACCGGCGCCGCCGAGGAGCTCAAGGAGGCCTACCTCGTCAACCCGCACGACACGGTCGGCCTGAAGCGCACCATCATGGACGCCATCGGCGCCAGCCCCGCCGAGCGCTCCCGCCGGATGAAGGCGCTGCGCCGCCGGGTCCGCCGCAACGACGTGCAGCACTGGGCCGCCAGCTTCCTCGAGCAGCTCGAGGCCGCTCCGGGCCGCCCTGCGCGCGCCACCCGACCGGCGACCCTGGAGCGCGAGGAGCGGGAGGGCCGCGTCGACGCCCTCGAGCACCAGCGTCAGCTGGACGCCCAGGAGGACGAGGCCATCGCGAGCGACGAGGAGGCGTGATGCACGCCGACCTGCGGGCTGCCGTCGACGCCCTCGCCGCCACCGAGAACCTCCTCGTGGCGACGGACTTCGACGGGGTCCTCGCGCCCCTCGTCGACGACCCGACGACCTCCCGGCCCCTGCCGGGGACCGTCGAGGCGCTGCGCGCGCTGAGCCGTATGCCGGGCACCGCCGTCGCCGCCGTCTCCGGACGCGACCTCGGCACCCTCGGCCACCTCAGCGGCCTGGGCACCGTCGACGAGGACGAGCGCATCGTGCTCGTCGGCTCGCACGGCGCCCAGGTCTCCGACCCCGAGGTGGGCGGCGGGCACGTGCTGTCCGAGCCCCAGGCCGCCGCCCTGGCCGCCCTGGACGAGGCGCTCACCGCCATCGTCGAGGCCCACCCCGGCACCCGCGTCGAGCGCAAGCCCGCCGCCGTGGTGCTGCACACCCGGGGCGTGGACCAGCCGGTCGCCGACGCGGCCACCGCCGCCACCGTGGCCATGGCCGCCGGGCACTCCAAGGCCCACCTCATGCCGGGCAAGGCCGTGGTCGAGCTGTCCGTCGTGGACGCCGACAAGGGCTCGGCCCTCCGGGATCTCGCGCGCTGGTGCGGGGCGACCGCGGTCTACTACGCCGGCGACGACGTGACCGACGAGCGCGCCTTCACCGCCATGGCGACCGACGGGCGCGCGGACGACCTGACGCTCAAGGTCGGCCCCGGAGACACCGCCGCGCGGCACCGCGTGGACTCCCCCGAGGACGCCGCCGAGGTGCTGCTCGCCCTGGCCGAGGCACGTTCTCGGCATACCCGCGCCTGATCCGACCCGCGGCCCGGTGCGGCCCGCACCTTCCCGACATCTGTTGCATACTCGACGCAGCGACAACGACGTCGACCTGGCCGGGCCGCTCGGCGGCCGGCTCACCCGCCGGCCCTGGTCCCCGGCACGCCCGACCCACGGGCCGGCGTCACCGCCGCAGCGCCCCGTCCGGGGCGCGCTCCCTTTACGACGGATCGTCCGGCACGTTCCTGCCGGTGAAGGAAAGGCAACCCCATGGCAACAGTGCGTTTCGACGACGCGACGCGGCTCTACCCCGGCAACGACAAGCCTTCGGTGGACCGGCTCAACATCGACATCGAGGACGGGGAGTTCCTCGTGCTCGTCGGTCCCTCCGGCTGCGGCAAGTCCACCTCCCTGCGCATGCTCGCCGGCCTCGAGGAGGTCAACGGCGGCAAGATCTGGATCGGCGACCGCGACGTCACCCACCTGTCCCCCAAGGACCGTGACGTGGCCATGGTCTTCCAGAACTACGCGCTCTATCCCCACATGACGGTCGCCGACAACATGGGCTTCGCGCTCAAGATCGCCGGCGTCGACAAGGGCGAGATCCGTCGCCGCGTCGAGGAGGCCGCGGCGATCCTGGACCTCGAGGAGTACCTCGAGCGCAAGCCCAAGGCCCTCTCCGGCGGTCAGCGCCAACGAGTCGCCATGGGCCGCGCGATCGTCCGCAGCCCGCAGGTCTTCCTGATGGACGAACCGCTGTCCAACCTCGACGCCAAGCTGCGGGTGCAGACCCGCACCCAGATCGCCTCGCTGCAGCGCCGGCTGGGCGTCACCACGGTCTACGTCACCCACGACCAGGTCGAGGCCATGACCATGGGCGACCGGGTCGCGGTCCTCAAGGACGGCGTCCTGCAGCAGTGCGACTCCCCGCGCCGGATGTACGACCACCCCGACAACGTCTTCGTCGCCGGCTTCATCGGCTCCCCCGCGATGAACATCATGGAGGTCCCGGTCACCGACGGCGGGGTGCGCATCGGCGACCACGTCACCCCGGTCCCCCGCGACGCGCTGCACGAGGCCGGCCGCAAGGTCATCATGGGCGTCCGCCCCGAGGACCTCGAGCTCGCCCCCGACGGCCAGGGCCTGCCGGTCACCATCGACGTGGTCGAGGAGCTCGGCGCCGACGCCTACGTCTACGGCAGCACCGACGGCGCCCACGGCTCCGGCCAGATCATCGCCCGCGTCGACGGCCGTCGCCCCCCGACGAAGGGTGAGAAGGTCGCCTTCAAGCCCAAGGCCGCGCACGTCCACGTGTTCGACGCCGAGACCGGTCTGCGGCTCAACGACTGACCCGCAGCCCCGCACGGGAGCGCCCGCCGCTGCCCGCCCACCAGGGCGGCACGGCGGGCGCTCCCGTCGTCATACCCCGCTCTGCTCGCGGCCGTCTGGGACGATGGGCCGATGGCGCTCGAGATCACCGCAGCCCGTCCCGACCCGGCCCTGCTCGACCTGCCCTGGACCACCCCCCTGGAAGAGTGGCCCGAGTCGATCCTGGCCGCCCTCCCCCGCGGGATCTCCCGCCACACGGTGCGGTTCGTGCGCGTGCCCGCCGGGGTGGTCGCCATCAAGGAGATCAAGGACGACATCGCCTGGCGCGAGTACCACATGCTTCGCGCCCTCAACCGGCTGCAGATCCCCGCCGTCCGGCCGTATGGCGTCGTCGGCGGCCGGGTCGCCGCGGACGGCACCCCTCTGGACGCCTGCCTACTCACCCACCACCTGCAGTTCTCGCTCCCCTTCCGGGCGCTGTTCAGCCAGTCGCTGCGCCCGGACACCGCCACCCGCCTCATCGACGCGCTCGCGGTCCTGCTCGTGCGGCTGCACCTGCAAGGCTTCTGGTGGGGCGACGTGTCCTTGTCCAACGCGCTGTTCCGCCGGGACGCGGGCGCCTTCGCGGCCTACCTCGTGGACGCCGAGACCGGCGAGCTGCGCGACGAGCTCAGCAACGGCCAGCGCGAGCACGACCTGGACATCGCCCGGATCAACATCGCCGGCGAGCTGATGGACCTGGAGGCGGGCGGCGTCCTGCCCGAGGGCAACGACCCGGTCGAGGTGTCCGACCAGATCATGCAGCGCTACCGCGCGCTCTGGCAGGAGCTGACCGCGGCGGAGACCTTCACCGTGGGCGAGCGCTGGCGGGTCGACGAGCGGATCCGGCGGCTCAACGAGATCGGTTTCGACGTCGACGAGCTCGCGATCTCCACCGACATCGACGGCACGACCCTGCGGATCCAGCCCAAGGTCGTCGACGCCGGCCATCACTCCCGCCGGCTGCTGCGCCTGACCGGCCTGGACGTGGAGGAGAACCAGGCCCGCCGCCTGCTCAACGACCTGGACGCCTATCGCGCCGCCACCGACGTGCAGGGCGAGGACGAGGCGATCACGGCGACGCGCTGGCTCAACGACATCTACCTGCCCGTGACGCGCGCCATCCCCGACGACCTGCGCGGCAAGCTGGAGCCCGCCGAGATGTTCCACGAGATCCTCGAGCACCGGTGGTACCTCAGCGAGCACAACGGTCACGACGTGCCGATCGGCCAGGCGATGGCGGACTACATCATGCGGATCCTGCCGACCAAGCCGCGCGAGGAGACCGTCGTCGGCGTGGACACCGTCGAGATGCCGGTCGTCGCCTGGGCGGACTGAACCCGGCGCCGACCGGACCGCGCCGCGCAGACCTACCGGGGGCGGTCGGGTCCGCCGCCTCTGGTCGCCCAGGCGGATCCGACCGCCGCCGGTCGTCGGACCCGCCTGCGACGACGAAGCCCGGCAGAGCCGACTACCGGCGGTAGGTCAGGAGCGGCGGCCGGTGCCCCGCTGGCGCGCGATCTCGTAGAGCGTCACGCCCGTCGCGATGCCGGCGTTGAGCGACTCGTTGCCGCTCGCCATCGGGATCGACACGATCTGGTCGCACTGCTCCCCGACGAGCCGCGACAGGCCCTTGCCCTCGGAGCCGACCACGACCACGAGGGGCTGGTCTGCCAGGTCCAGGTCGGGCAGCTCGACGTCGCCGTCCATGTCCAGCCCGATCACGAAGTACCCGTCCTTGCGGAACTCCTGCAGCGTGCGGGTGAGGTTGGTGGCCTGGGCGACAGGGACGCGAGAGGCCGCGCCGGCGCTGGTCTTCCACGCCGCGGCGGTCATGCCTGCGCTGCGCCGCTCGGGCACAACGACCCCGTGCCCGCCGAAGGCGCCGACCGAGCGGATGATCGCCCCGAGGTTGCGCGGGTCGGTGATGCCGTCGAGCGCCACGACGAGCGGGATGCCCGGCGTCTGCGGGTCGACCAGCTCGCCGGGATGGGCATAGTCGTAGGGCGGCACCTGCAGCGCCAGGCCCTGGTGGACGGCGCCGTCGGTCAGCCGGTCGAGCTCCCCGCGCGGGGTCTCGAGCAGGGCGATCCCGCGCTCGGTCGCGATCTTGAGCGCCTCGCGGACCCGGTCGTCGGAGTCGATCCGGTTGGCGACGTACAGCGTCGTGGCGGGTATGTCGGCGCGCAGCGCCTCGAGCACGGAGTTGCGGCCCGCGACCATCTCGGTGGACTGGCGGGCCCGACGCCGGTCCCCGCCCGGGCGCGAACCCGCGACCCGACCGCCGCCCGCGCCACCGGGGACCCGACCGTCGGCGGCCTTGGCGGCGCGCTTCGCGGCCTTGTGGGCCTTGTGGTAGGGCCGGTCCTCGGCCTTGGGCGTGGGGCCCTTGCCCTCGAGGCCGCGCCGCCGCTGACCGCCGCTGCCGACGACCGATCCCTTGCGGGACGATCCCTTGCGGGTGGCGCCTCGGCGCTGGGAGTTGCCGGGCATCTGTCAGTCCTCGCTGCCGGGGGTGGGGTGGGCCAGGCTCCAGCGAGCACCGGACGGGGAGTCCTCGACGGTGATGCCCGCCGCGGCCAGGTCGTCCCGGATGGCGTCGGCCGTGGCGAAGTCGCGCTCCTTGCGCGCCGCCGCGCGCCGCTCCAGCTGTGCCTGCACGAGCGCGTCCAGCGCCTCGCGAGCGGGGTCGCCGTCGCCGCCCGTGCTCCCCCAGCGGGGGTCGAGCGGGTTGACGCCGAGCACGTCGGTCATGGCGATGACCTGACCGGCCAGGGTGCGGGCGAGCCTTCGGCCGCCGTCGTCGAGGGCGGTGTTGCCGGCCCGCACGGTGTCGTGGATCACGGCGAGGGCGCCGGAGACGCCCAGGTCGTCGTCCATCGCCGTACGGAAGGCCTCGGGGAAGTCGACACCCGGCACCGTCTCCGGCCCGCCGTGCTCTACGGCGCGCCGCAGGAAGCCCTCGATCCGGTCGACCGCCGCCTCGGCCTCGCGCAGCGAGCCCTCGTGGAACTCGATGGTCGAGCGGTAGTGCGCCGACCCGAGGTAGTAGCGCAGCGCGAGCGGCCTGCTGTGGCGGGCGATCTCGGTGACGACCAGGGAGTTGCCGAGGGACTTGGACATCTTCTCGCCCTGCACGGTCACCCAGGCGTTGTGCATCCAGTAGCGCGCGAAGCCGAGCCCGGCGGCGCGGGACTGGGCCTGCTCGTTCTCGTGGTGCGGGAAGCGCAGGTCGACGCCGCCGCCGTGGATGTCGAAGGTGTCGCCGAGGTACTTGCGGACCATCGCCGAGCACTCCAGGTGCCAGCCGGGGCGCCCGGGGCCGTACGGCGAGGGCCAGTGCGCGGTGGCCGGCTCCTGGGCCTTCGCGCCCTTCCACAGGGCGAAGTCGCGGGGGTCGCGTTTGCCTCGCGGGTCGGCGTCCTCGGCCGCCTCCATGTCGTCGATGGACTGCCGGGTCAGCTCGCCGTACGCCGGGAAGGACCGCACGTCGAAGTAGACGTCGCCCGAGCCGTCCGGGGCCGGGTAGGCGTGGCCGCGCTCCACGAGGGTGTCCATGAGCGAGACCATCTCGGGGATGTGCCCGGTGGCCCGCGGCTCGTAGGTCGCTGGCAGCACGCCCAGCAGGTCCAGCGCCTCGGCCGTCTGCCGCTCGTGCTCGTAGGACCAGGCCCACCACTGCGCGTCGTGCTCCGCGGACTTGCGCAGGATCTTGTCGTCGATGTCGGTGACGTTGCGGATCAGGGTGACGTCGTAGCCGTGCCCGGCGGTCAGCCACCGCCGCAGGACGTCGAAGGCGACGGCGAAGCGCACGTGCCCGATGTGCGGCAGGCCCTGGGTGGTGAGCCCGCAGATGTAGATGCCGACCTTCCCCTCGTGCAGGGGCTGGAACTCGCGCAGCTCGCGCGTCGCGCTGTCGAAGATGTGGAGGCTCACGCGGGGGATCCTACCGGGGCGAGGTGAGCGTCAACGCCCGAGATAGCGGCGTATGCCGGTGGCCAGCGCGACCGCCTCCCGCTGCCGGAAGGCCGGGGTGCCGAGGAGGGCGGCGTCGGTGGGGTGCCGCATGTTGCCCGCCTCGACCATGACGGCGGGCACCCGCGAGAGGTTCAGCCCCCCGATGTCCGTGCGCGGCGTCAGGGCGGTGCCCCGCCCGAGGTAGGTGGAGCGCGGCATGCCGGTGCCCCGCTGGAAGGCGTCCCGCACGGCGACCGCCAGCCGGGCCGAGCGCTGCTGGGCGACGGCGCCACCCGCCATCCGGGGCGAGTGGATGACGTGGAAGCCGCGGGCCTTGCGGGACCCGTTGCCGTCGTCGTGGATCGAGACCACGAGGGTGGCGCGGGCCCGGTTGCCGATGGCGGCGCGCTGGTCGATGCACGGGCCGAAGCCGCGGTCGCCGGCCCGGGTCAGGACCACGGTGGCGCCCTGGGCCCGCAGCACCGCGGCCAGCCGGGTCGCGACGTCCCACACCTGGGCGTGCTCGGGGTAGCCGCGGACGGTGCGGGTCCCGGTGGTGTTGCAGGCCTTCCAGATCCCGTTCCCGGCATAGACCTTGCGGTTGAGGGCGCGCGGGTGGGCGGCGTTGCCGCCGTTGTGCCCGGGATCGACGACGATCGTGGTCCCCGCCAGCGGATGGGCCCGGGTGGCGGCGACCGGCGCCACCGCCAGAGGGGTCGTCGCCACCGGAACCGCGGCTGTCCGGGCCGGAGCCACCTGAGCAGCAGCCGCCACCGCAGCGGCCGCCGGGGCCGCAGCGGCCGCCGGGGCCGCGGCGGCCGCATCCGGGCCGGTGGCGGCGTCCTCGACGGTGCACCCCGCGAGGCCGGCCCCCGTCACGGCGAGAGCCGCCGTGAGAACCAGGCGTGACGTCAGGTGACGGTTCGTAGAGATCGTCATACCTGCAGTGTGCCGGTGATCCAGGGTTCACCTCGGCGTCGTCCACCGTTCGTCACTCTCTGGGGCACCTCTGGTCACCCAGAGGCACGATGCCAGGAGCACCCGGCCATGCCGGCGGCTGGGACGACGCGGTGTCCGGCAAGCCCGGCCCGTTGTTCCAGTTCCACCACCAGCCGTTCGCGTACTTCGCGAACACCGCCCCCGGCGGCAAGGACCGCGCCAGGCTGCAGGACGAGAAGAAGTTCTTCGCGGCGGCCAGGGCGGGCACCCTGCCGACGGTCTCCTTCGTCGAGCCGTACGGCGCGGAGAACGAGCACCCCGGCTACGCCTCGGAGCACGACGGCTCGGACCACCTGGTCAACCTGGTCAAGGCCGCCACCACCGGGCCCGCCGCCAAGGACACCCTGGTCCTGGTGACGTATGACGAGTTCGGCGCGCAGTGGGACCACGTGGCGCCTCCCGGCACGGGCTCGCCGACGCCCGGCGTGCACGACGCCTGGGGCCCCGGCACCCGCATCCCGGCGCTGGCCATCTCCGCGGCCAGGCACCGCTCGACCGTGGACCACACGGTCCACGACACCACGTCGATCCTTGCGACCATCGAGCGGTCCTTCCGGCTGGTCCCGGTGGGCACGCGCGACGGTCGGGTCGACGACCTGGGCGCCGCCATCATCGCCGGGCACGGCCGCCCCGGCCGCGACCAGCACTGACGAGATCGGCAGCGCCTGCGGCGTCGCCCGCCGGAGCCGGCCTCAGGCCCGGTGGACCAGGGCCGTCGCGATGCCGACCAGGCCCTCCTCGCGCCCGGGGAAGCCGAGCCCGTCGCTCGTCGCCCCGCTCAGCGACACGGGCGCACCGACGACCTCGCTCAGCAGCGCCTCCGCCTCCGCGCGGCGTCGCCCGACCTTGGGACGCGGGCCGATCACCTGGACCGCGACGTTGCCGATCTCCCAGCCCGCGTCGCGCACGATCCGGCAGGCCTCGGTCAGCAGGGCCACGCCGCTGGCCCCGGCCCACTGCGGGCGGCCGGTGCCGAAGTGCTGCCCCAGGTCCCCCATCCCCGCCGCCGAGAAGATCGCGTTGCACGCGGCGTGGGCGACGACGTCGGCGTCCGAGTGCCCCTCGAGCCCGACCTCGCCCTCCCACAGCAGCCCGGCCAACCACAGCGGGCGCCCGCTGCCCGGCTCGGCATACGCATGGACGTCGGTGCCGATCCCCACGCGCGGCACGACCGGACGCGCGCTCATCGCGGCTCCCCCTCGCTCGCTCCGGCAGGTATGGCGAACCGGGCGGCCCGCTCCAGGTCGGCCGGCACCGTGACCTTGAGGGCCGCGGGGTCGCCCTCGACGACGAGCACCTGGTGCCCGAGCGCCTCGAGGAGGGCGGCGTCGTCGGTGGCGGAGGTGCCGCTCGCGTGGGCGGCCTCCAGCTCCGTGCGCAGGAAGCCCTGCGGCGTCTGCACCGCCCGCAGGCTCGCGCGGTCCGGGGTCGCGGTGACCACGCCCCGCTCGTCCACCACCTTGACGGTGTCGACCACGGGCAGGGCCGGGACCACGGCCACCCACCCGTCCCGCACCGCGGCCGCCACCCGGTCGTGGACCGCGACGGGGGTGAAGCAGCGGGCGGCGTCGTGGACCAGGACGACCTGCTCGCCCGGGTCGGCGCCTGCCAGGTCGTCGTCCCCCAGGTCACCGGCCGTCCCGGGCGCCTCGGTCAGCGCGGCCAGCCCCGCGGCGACGCTCGCGGTCCGGTCCGCACCCCCCGCCACCACGGTCACCGCGACCGACGGCTGCACCCGCTCGACCAGCTCGCCCACCTCTGCCAGGTGGCCGGCCGGTGCGACCACGACGACCTGGGCGAGCCCGGTGGTCCGCAGCGCGGTGCGCAGGCTGTGCTCGAGGATGCTGCGGCCGGCGACCTGCACGAGGGCCTTGGGCCGGTCCGCTCCCAGACGGGTGCCGCTCCCGGCGGCTACGATGATGACGGCGACGCTCACGCGGCCACCCTAGCGACCGGGAGCCGCGTCGTCGGGCGGGACGCGGCGAGGCCCGCACCGACCGGTGCGGGCCTCGAGGACGGGGTGAGCCGGGCTCAGCAGGGCGGGGGCTCAGGAGGCCAGGACCTCGTCGAGGATGGACTCGGCCTTGGTCTCGTCGGTCTTCTCCGCCAGGGCGAGCTCGGAGACCAGGATCTGGCGGGCCTTGGCCAGCATGCGCTTCTCGCCCGCAGACAGGCCTCGGTCCTTGTCGCGACGCCACAGGTCGCGGACGACCTCGGCGACCTTGATCACGTCACCGGAGGCGAGCTTCTCCAGATTGGCCTTGTAGCGCCGGGACCAATTGGTCGGCTCCTCGGCCTGCTGCGCACGAAGCACCTCGAACACGCGGTCCAGGCCCTCCTGCCCCACGACGTCGCGGACGCCCACGAGGTCGCAGTTCTCGGCGGGGACCTCGATGGTCAGGTCACCTTGGGACACCTTCAGCTTCAGGTAGATCTTGTCCACGCCCTTGATGGTGCGGGTGTTGATCTCCTCGATGAGCGCCGCCCCGTGATGCGGGTAGACGACGGTCTCTCCAACCTTGAACGCCATGTAGTCAAGCCCCTTTCGCGGTCTTCATCCTATCACGTCCCGGGGGCGCAAAGAAGTCGAGGCGGCGCCGTTTCCGCAGGTCAGAGGCCTTGACGAGAGCCGGAATTCCAAGGTGGGAACGATCAAGGGGCCTTGACGACAGCCGTGGCGGGCGCTAGGGAGCGGGCCTCGGGTCGCCCACGGCAGGTGGCCTGCCGACTCCGACGTGGTGCGACCAGCCGCCACCACCCCGCCACCCCCCGGTGCGACGCCGGACCGGGTGCGCGCGCCCCGAGCCGGCTCCTGCAAGGCGGTCGTCGACCGGCGCCGGGGCCGCGGCTGCGCGCGCGCCCGCGAGCCGACCCTGGCGCCAGAGGATATGGTGACCTCGTGATCCGCGACGACTCGACCCCCACGGCGACGCCCAAGCCTCGCACCACCTCGGTCCCCCGCGCCGCCCTGGCCATCGCCGCCGCCGCGCTGACCGCCGTGAGCCTGACGGCCTGCAACAAGATGTCGCCCCAGACGACCGATCGTTCTTACGCCCCTGCCGACGGGATCGACATGTCCGTCGGGCAGGTCCAGGTGCGCAACCTGGCCGTGGTGGCCTCGGCCAAGGACGCGACGGGCTACCTGAACGGGCTCGTCGTCAACGAGGGCCAGCAGGCCGCTGCGGTGAGCTTCTCCTTCCCCCAGGCGTCGACGCCGGTGTCGATCACGGTGGACCCGGGCTCCTCGGTGACCCTGACCGAGCGCAAGGTCGCGCTGCCCAAGGTCCCGGTGGCGCCCGGCGCCATGACCAACGTCGTGGTGTCCTCCCGGGGCGGCGGCGACGCCCAGCCCCTGGTCCCCGTGCTGGCTCCCATCGGCCCCTACGCCTCGATGACCGGCACGGCGACGGCCTCCGGCACCGCCACGGCCACGGACTCCGGCACCCCCACGCCCTCCGGTGCCGCGCCCACCACGGCCGTCGTGCCCGACACCACCTCCCCGACCGCGAGCGCCACCACCACCCCCTGACGGGACGGGTGCCCCGGCCGGTCCGGTCGGCGGCAGGCACGACGGGAGGGGGTCCTGGCCGATGCCAGGGCCCCCTCCCGTCGTGGCGCGGGCGTCAGACCTCGAACTTGTAGCCCAGCCCGCGCACCGTGACGATGTGCACCGGCTGGCTCGGGTCCGGCTCGATCTTGGCGCGCAGCCGCTTGATGTGGACGTCGAGAGTCTTGGTGTCCCCGACGTAGTCGCTGCCCCAGACCCGGTCGATGAGCTGCATCCGGGTCAGGACCCGGCCGGCGTTGCGCAGCAGCATCTCCAGCAGCTCGAACTCCTTGAGCGGCAGCGCGGTCGGCTCGCCACCGACGGCCACGGTGTGCCGTTCCACGTCCATCCGTACCGGCCCCACCTCCAGGCTGGCGGGCACCAGCTCGTCGGTCTCCGTCATGCGCCGCAGGACGGCCTTGATGCGGGCCAGCAGCTCCCGGCTGGAGTAGGGCTTGGTCACGTAGTCGTCGGCGCCGAGCTCGAGCCCGACGACCTTGTCGATCTCGCTGTCCTTGGCGGTCAGCATGATGATCGGCACCGTGGACTTCTGGCGGATCGTGCGGCAGACGTCCACGCCGGAGACCCCCGGGAGCATCAGGTCCAGCAGCACCAGGTCGGTGCCGACCCGGTCGAAGTGGGACAGCGCCTCGGGCCCCGTCGCGGCGACGGCCACGTCGTAGCCCTCCCTGCGCAGGAGATAGGACAGGGGGTCGGAGATCGACTCCTCGTCCTCGACGACCAGGATGCGGGTCATGGTGTGCCTTCCTCGCTCGCCTGACGGCGCTCTCGATCCTAGGGTCCGACCGGTCCGGGCACGTGGGGCGAGGACTCGGTCAGGTCGGACAGGCCGGCGGAGGGCAGGGCGAGGGTGAACGTCGACCCCTGCCCCTCCTGGCTCCACAGCCGCACCTCGCCGCCGTGGTTGGCCGCCACGTGCTTGACGATGGACAGGCCGAGACCGGTGCCGCCCGTGGAGCGCGAGCGGGCCGGGTCCACGCGGTAGAACCGCTCGAAGACCCGGTCCTGCTCGTCGGCGGGGATGCCGGCACCGAGATCGCTGACGACCACCTCGACGAGCTCGCGGTGGCGCTCGACGACGACGCGCACCGGGCTGCCCTCGGCGGAGTAGGCCACGGCGTTGTCCACCAGGTTGCGGATGGCCGTGACGATGAGCTCGCGGTCGCCGAAGACCATGGCCGGGCGCGGGGCCGTGACCTCGATGCCGATGTCCTTGCCCTCGGCCACCAGCCGGCACCGGTCCGCCGCGTCCTGGGCGGCACCGCTGACGTCGACGAGCACCGGCTCGGTGAGGGTGTCGGCCACCTGGAGCCGGGACAGGTCCACGATCTCCTTGACCAGCTGGGTGAGCCGCTCGGCCTCGACCTTCATCCGGCTGGCGAAGCGATGCACCGCCGGCGGATCGTCGCAGGCGTCCTGCACGGCCTCGGCCAGGAGCACCAGCCCGCCGACCGGTGTCTTGAGCTCGTGGGAGACGTTCGCCACGAAGTCGCGGCGCACCTCGTCCACGCGGTTGGCGTGCGTGCGGTCCTCGACCAGCAGCAGCACGTGCCCCGTCGCCAGGCGGGCGGCGCGGACCAGCACCACCATGCGGCCGCGGCCGAGGGGACCTCGGGGCAGGTCGAGCTCGGACTCGTGGATCCGCCCGCTCACCCGGACCTCGCGGGCGATCTCCAGCAGCGCGCGGTGGACCAGCTCCCCCTCACGGACCAGACCGTGCTGCACGGCCGCCTGCGTGGAGCGAACCACCGCGTCCGAGTCGTCCAGCACGATGCCGATGGAGCGCAGCACCGCCAGGACGTTCTCCACACCGGGCTGCAGCTCGTCGCCGTCGGCAGCGGTGCTGCGGCGGGGGGTCATGTCCTCGGGTGCCTTCCATGGGTCGCTGCGGAGCGCGCGCGAGACGATCCGGTGCAGCACCGCCCCCCAGGGGCTGGTGCCGGACGTGACGGGATCCACGCGGTCGAGAATACGCAGACCGGACGCCTGGGCGAGCCGGTCCCGGACGAGCATGCCTCCCCGCGGGGTCCTGCAGGCGCCCGGAACGGCCTTCCTCGTCGCTGATCGCCAAGAGTTCACGTGCGATCCTCGGCTCGTTCACGCGCCGCTGGGGGTGGCGCGTGGACGGGGGTGGCACCGTCGGGCCTGGACCGCCGCGGCGGTCTGACGTGCGCGGACCCCCGCGGACTACGATCGGTCCCCCAGCCCCCCCGTCACGCAGCCGGACCTCGGCCGTGGGCACACACCAGCAGCATCGAGAGGAACCCATGCGCGACCAGTTCCACGAGGAGCTCGACAGGATCTCCGACCGCCTCGTCGAGATGTCCCGCCTCACCGGATCGGCCATCAGCCGCGCCACCACCGCTCTGCTCGACGGCGACCTCACGCTCGCCGAGTCCGTCATCGAGGCCGACGAGGCCATCGACGCGATCCGCCGCGAGCTCGACGACACCGCGGTCGACCTCCTCGCCCGCCAGCAGCCGGTGGCCACCGACCTGCGCATGGTCGTGACCGCGATGCGCATGAGCGCGGACCTCGAGCGGATGGGTGACCTCGCCCGCCACGTCGCCAAGGTCGCGCGCCTGCGCTACCCCGAGTCCGCCGTGCCGGCCGAGCTGCGCGGCACCATCACGCAGATGGGCCACGCCGCCGAGAAGATCGTCGCCCAGACCGGCTCGATCATCGCCGGCAAGGACGTCCAGGCGGCCCTGTCACTGGAGACCGCGGACGACGAGATGGACGCCCTGCACCGCCAGGTCTTCGAGCACCTGCTGGGCGGCCAGTGGAACGCCGGCGTCCAGGCCGCCGTCGACATCACCCTCATCGGCCGCTACTACGAGCGGTTCGCCGACCACGCCGTCTCGGTGTCCCGGCGCGTGGTCTACCTCGTCACCGGCGAGTGGCACTCCAGCACCGACCTGCTCGGCGTCGACGCCGGCGACGACGACCAGTGATGCCGACCGGCTGCTGACGCCCGCCCGCGGCGTCCCCCGCGCGCAGCCGCAGGTATGACGAGAGCCGCGCACCTCACCGGGAGGTGCGCGGCTCTCGTCGTACCGGGATCACCGGCCCTGGTTGGCCACCGCCTCGGCCGCAGCCCTGGCGGCCTCCGGGTCGAGGTACTCACCACCGGGGACGGTGGGCCTCATCGACTCGTCGAGGCGGTAGACCAGCGGCATGCCGGTCGGGATGTTCAGCCCTGCGATGTCCTCGTCGGAGATGCCGTCGAGGTGCTTGACCAGTGCGCGCAGCGAGTTGCCGTGGGCGGCCACGAGGACGGTCCTGCCGGCCTCGAGGTCGGGGACGATGTCGGACTCCCAGTAGGGCACCATGCGGGCGACGACGTCCTTGAGGCACTCGGTCCGGGGCATCGCGTCGCCGAGCCCGGCGTAGCGTGCGTCGCCGGCCTGCGACCACTCGTTGTCGTCGGCGATCTGCGGCGGCGGGGTGTCGTAGGAGCGACGCCACAGCATGAACTGCTCCTCGCCGTACTGCTCCTTGGTCTGCTTCTTGTCCTTGCCCTGCAGGTCGCCGTAGTGGCGCTCGTTGAGGCGCCAGTCGCGCCTGACCGGGATCCAGTGGCGGTCGCACGCGTCGAGCGCGGTGTGCGCGGTGTTGATCGCGCGACGCAGCAGCGAGGTGTGGACGACGTCCGGGAGCAGGTCGGCGTCGCGCATCTGCTCGCCGCCGCGGACGGCCTCGGCGCGACCCTTGTCGGACAGCTCGACGTCGACCCAGCCGGTGAAGAGGTTCTTGGCGTTCCACTCGCTCTCGCCGTGGCGGAGCAGGATCAGCGTGTAGGTCATGCCCCCGACCCTATCGGGTGGGGCCCGGCCGCTCACCCGGGGTGGCGTCGCCCCGACCGTCGGGGTCCGGCGCGTCCGCGGGTCGCAGGTGCGCGAAGGCCGCCAGGTTGTGCGTCGGCTCGCCGTGCTTGAGCCGCCACGCCCACTCCTTGCGGATGCTCGTGGCGAAGCCGATCTCCAGCAGCTCGTCGAAGGGCCGGTCGGCCGCCTCCAGCGCCGCGCCGAAGAGCTGGTCCAGGTAGCCGTCGTCCACGGCACCCAGCGGGACCTGGGAGGTGACGTAGACGTCGCCGCTCGCGTCGATCGCGTAGCCCAGCCCGCGCAGCCGCAGGTTGCGCCGCAGCAGGGCGCGGTAGAACTCCTCGTGGGCCTCGTCGGGGTTGCGGATGACGAAGGCGCTGCCCGTCATCCCCCGCGAGCCCACCAGCAGCGACACGACCGTCTGCAGCTTGCGCTCCCCCGGCAGGGTCACGACGAGCTCGCCCGCGCGGGCGCCCGGCTCGCACTCCAGCCCTTGCTCCTCGCAGAACCGCTCGACGACGGCGAGGACGGTGGCCGGGGAGCGCGGTGCGTCGGTCATGAGGCCAGGGTACGGCGGTGGTGGGACCCGACGGCGGTGGTGTAGACCTCCAGCAGCCGGTCCACGCTGCGCTCCCAGGAGAAGCCTCGGGCGTGAGCGGCGGCGCGGGTGCGCAGGCCCGGCAGGTCGGGGTGGTCCAGCAGCGCGGCGACGGCGTCGGCCCAGGCGGCCGGCTCGTGCCCGGGGACCAGCAGCCCCGCGTCGCCGACGGCGGTGGGCAGCCCCCCGACCCGGGTCGCCGCGACAGGGGCGCCGCACGCCAGCGCCTCGATCGCCACCAGCCCGAAGGACTCGTTGTGGCTCGGGACGGTGACCACGTCGGCGGCGCGGAACCAGTCGGCCAGCTCCGGACGCGTGGCCTGGTGGTGCCAGACCATCCGGTCGGCGATCCCCAGGTCGTCCGCGAGGCGCCGCAGGTGGTCGGGATCGCCATACCCCCCGGCGCTGTCCCCGCCGAGGACCGCCACCCTCAGGCGCGGCCGCAGCCCGGGCCGCCGGCGCAGCAGCTCCGCCGCGGCCCGCACGAGCACGTCCGGCGCCTTCAACGGCTGGATCCGGCCGACGAAGAGCAGCAGCACGGCGTCGTCGGGCAGGTCCTGACCCAGGCCGCGCAGCCGGGCCCGGGCCTCGGGCTGCGGCGCCGGGTGGAAGGTCTCCAGGTCGACGCCCGGTGGGACCACCGCGACCCGGTCGGGGTCGGCGTCGTAGAGCTCGACCAGCTCGCGCCGCTCGGTCTCGGTGTTGGCCACCAGCTCGTCCGCGACCGCGACGACCTGCTCCTCGCCGATCTCGCGACCCGGAGGCTCGGGCGAGTCCCCCTGCGCCAACGAGAGGTTCTTGACCTTGGCCATGGTGTGCATGGTGTGCACCAGCGGCACCTGCCACCGCTCGGCGGCCAGCCAGCCCACCTGCCCGGACAGCCAGTAGTGGGAGTGGACGAGGTCGTAGTGCCCCTCCGGGGCCATCGCCTCGGCGCGCATCACGCCCGCCGTGACGGCGCACAGCTGACCGGGCAGGTCGAGCTTGCCCAGCCCCTCGAAGGGCCCCGCCGTCACGTGGCGCACGGTCACGCCGTCCTCGAGGGGGACGCAGACCGGGATCCGGCCGCTGGTGGCGCGGGTGAAGATGTCGACCTCGACGCCGCGGCGGGCGATGCGGCGGGCGGTCTCGGCGACGTAGACGTTCATCCCGCCCGCGTCCCCGCTGCCGGGCGTCGCCAGGGGCGAGGTGTGAACGCTCAGCATCGCGATCCGGTGCAGCTGCGACATGGGTCCTCCGTGGGTCGACGCACCGACGGAAACCCCCGACCTACCCCCCGGTATTCCCGGTGGGACCACCCGTCCAGGTCGCCCGCCTAGTCTGGTGCGGTGGTCAGGCACTCCCCCATCGGCACCGTCACCCGGGGGACCACCAACCCCAACCGCCTGCGGCGCAACGACCGCTGGCTGGCCGGACCGGCGGCGTGGCGGCTGCGGGCGGCGTCGGCACCGGTGGCGGTCGACCTGGGGTACGGCGCCTCCCCCGTCACGGCGGTCGAGCTGCACGCGCGGCTGGTGCGGGTGCGGGCGGACGTGCGCGTCGTGGGGATCGAGATCGACCCGGCGCGCGTGGCGCAGGCCCTCCCGCTGGAGCGGCCGGGCCTGAGCTTCCGGCTCGGCGGCTTCGAGGTGCCGTTGGACGGCGAGTCCGCCACCGTCATCCGGGCCTTCAACGTGCTGCGGCAGTACGACGAGCCCGCGGTGCCCGCGGCCTGGGCGCGGCTGCGCGCGCGGCTCGCGCCCGAGGGCGTGCTCGTGGACGGAACCTGCGACGAGATCGGGCGGCTCGCGTCCTGGGTCGCCCTGGACCGGTCCGGCCCGCTCTCCCTGACCTGCTCCTGGCGCCTGCGGGGCCTGGAACGACCCGGTGTCGTGGCCGAGCGACTGCCCAAGGCGCTGATCCACCGCAACGTCCCCGGGGAGCGGGTGCACCGGTGGCTCGCGGCGGTGGACGCGCAGTGGGCCCGGCAGGCGCCGCTCGCGTCGTACGGCGCGCGCCAGCGCTTCCTCGCGACGGCGGGCGCGCTCCGCGACCAGGGTTGGCCGGTGCTCGACGGCCCGGCGCGGTGGCGGCTGGGCGAGCTGACCGTGGCGTGGGCGGCCGTGGCCCCCTCCTGAACGCGGGTCTCCCGTCGTGCGCGGGTCTCCCGTCGTGCTCCGGGCCGGCCCGTCGTGCGCGGGGCCGGGCCGGCCGTCGTGGCGTCAGGCCCGGGCCGCCGCCAGCGCCGGCCACGAGCGCCAGCTCGCCCGGTGCCGCCAGGCCCGCACGACGAGCAGCAGCAGCGAGACGATCACGATCGCGTCCACCAGCAGGCCGATCAGCCCGGGGCTGTAGAGGTCGCCCGCATGGGCGGCGAACAAGCCGAAGTCCACGGTGGCGTGCCAGGCGACCAGGGCCCAGATGTTGCGGGTGCCGAGGTAGAGCGCGGCGAAGCACACCCCGAAGCCCAGGGCCCCGACGGACTGGCCCACCGCCGCCGACAGCGGCATACCGCCGGTCACGTTGACCAGATGGACCGCTCCGAAGCTGACGACGGACAGGACGGTGCACCCGACCAGCGAGCGCCAGGTCGGCCCGGCCGCGTCCAGGAGGTACTTGCGGAACATCCCCTCCTCGGCGAACCCGATGAGCAGGGCCAGGACCGCCGAGCTGATCAGCACCGGGGAGAACATCCCCCGGGCCAGGGCCTCCACCCAGACCACGACGACGGTCAGGACGGCGGCCAGGGGCAGCAGGTGCACCGCCGTGCCGTCAGGGCCGCGACGCAGCAGGGACCTCACCGGTGGCCAGGCGCCGCGCTGCACCCACCACACGAGCCCGGCCAGGACGAGCATCTGCGGCAGCGCCGCCCAGGTGATGCGCGGGTCGGAGTACTCGATCCCCGCCCGCGCCAGGAGCGCGAACCCGGTCGCGCTGACGGCGTAGTAGGCGGCGATCGTGGCGAGCAGCCGCCCGAGCGGTCGTGACGTCATGCTGGTTCCCCCCCTGCGCCGGGGCCCTCGCCCCGGGTCGATCCGTTCCGGTGATCCGGGGAACCTAGATCCCCGCGCTGGGCGGAGGCTTCGAGCAGACCGGGAAGGACCAGGGAACTCGCTAGGTTGGCCTCACCACCCCGCGCGAGAGGACGCCGTGCCCAGCAGCTGCGCCACCCCCGGCCCGATGACCACCGTCACCCCCGAGTCCGCCCGCCGCGCCGCGTGGGCGGTCGCCGCCGTCTTCGCCGTCAACGGCATGGGCTTCGCCACCTGGTCCTCGCGGATCCCCGCGATCAGGGCCGCCCTGCACCTGGAGCCCGACACGCTCGGCGCCCTGCTCGTGTGCGGCTCGGTGGGCTCCCTGGTGGGTCTGCCCCTCGCCGGCGCGATCACGAGCCGGATCGGGGCGGCGCGGACCGTGCTCGCCGGCCTGGCGGTCTTCGTCGTCGGCCTGGCCACGCTCGGCGTCGCGACCGACCTGCTGCACCTGGTGCCCCTCGCCGGGGTGGGCTTCGCGCTCGTCGGGCTGGGGATCGGCAGCTGGGACGTCGCCATGAACATCGAGGGCGCCGCCGTGGAGCAGCACCTGGGCCGGGCGATCATGCCGTGGTTCCACGCGGCCTTCTCCGCGGGCACGGTCCTGATGGCGCTGGTCACCGCGGGCCTGGCCTACCTGCACGTCCCGGTGTGGACCCACCTGCTCGCCGTCGCGGCCGCCTGGCCGCTGCTCGGGGCGCTGGCGGTGCGGGGCTTCGTCCCGGGCGGCGAGGCCGAGCACCACGAGGGGCGTCCTTCCGCGGCGTCGGCCTGGCGCGAGCGGCGGACCCTGCTCGTCGGCGTGGTCGTGCTCGTGGCGGCGCTCACCGAGGGAACGGCGAACGACTGGGTGGCCGTGGCCCTGGTCGACGGCTACGAGCTGCCGCAGTGGGCAGGGGTCCTGGGCTTCGCGGTCTTCCTGACGGCCATGACGGTGGGTCGGCTGCTCGGCACCGCCGCCCTGGACCGGCACGGCCGGGTGCCGGTGCTGCGGGTGCTCTTCGTCCTGGCGGCCGTGGGCTCGCTCCTCGTGGTCCTCGGCGGGCCCGTCCTGGCGTATGTCGGTGCCGCGATCTGGGGCGTGGGGGCGAGCCTCGGCTTCCCCGTCGGCATGTCCGCGGCGTCCGACGACCCGCGCCGCTCGGCCGCCCGGGTGAGCGTCGTGTCCACCATCGGCTACCTCGCCTTCCTGGCCGGGCCGCCCTTCCTCGGGTTCCTGGGCAGCCGGGTGGGGGTGCTGCACTCCCTGCTGCTCGTGGGGGCGCTCGCGCTCCTCGCGCTCGTGCTGGTGCCCGCGACCCGCGAGCAGACCTGCCGCGAGGAGCCCTCAGCCGCCTAGGAATCCGCTGACGAGGCGGCGGACCTCGTCGCGGTGCGCCCAGAGCAGGCCGCCCGGTGGGAGCACGTGCACCTCGGCCTGCGGGAGCACCTCGCCGAGGCGGCGGGCCACCTGCGCGGGGTGCACCTCGTCGTCCTCCTGGGCGAGCACGAGCACCGGGCAGGCGACGGCAGCCAGGTCGGAGGCGGACCCGACCGCCGCCTGTCCTGGCATCGTCGCCAGCGCGCGGGCCAGGCCGGCGCGGTTGACCCGGCCGTCCGTGACGGCGTCGGCCATGGACCGGGCCCACCGGTCGGCGGCGCCCGCGGCACCACCCGCCCCGGCCCCTGCGCCCATGTCACCGGCGAAGAGCTCGTAGGCCGCCTCCGCGTCCCCCTCCGCCAGCCGGCGGGCCAGACGGTGCACCTCGTGGACGGCCGCGCCGCGACGCGGCTCGTCCAGGGCCGGTGGCAGGACCAGGGCCACCCGCTCGAAGCGGTCCGGGGTCCGGGTCAGCAGCCGCAGGAGCGCGGCCGCCCCCAGGGACACGCCCAGGGCCCGGGTCGCCCCGACGTGGTCCGCCACCGCGCGCAGCTCGTCGGCGAGGTCGGCGTAGGTCCACGGCAGGTCCGGCGTCACCGAGGCGCCGTGCCCGCGGAAGTGGAAGAAGGTCCGGGTCCCGCGGACCCCCGAGGCGAACGGGCGGGTGGACTCGATGGCCGCCCCCACCCCGTGCGCGAACACCGTGGCCGGGTCGCCGCGCCCCACGGTCAGGACCTCCAGCGGCCCGGCCGGACCCTCGACGAAGGTCGTCACCACGGGCCGTAGGGGCCGTCCGAGCGGCCCGCGCCCAGCACGGCCCGCAGCGCCGGCCGTACGTCGACCCAGTAGACGATGATCGCCACCACGGCGACCAGACCGAGCAGGCTGAGCGGCCCGAAGGCGAAGACCACGAGGGCCGACCCACCGAGGATGGCGCCCCACCCGGCCTTGGTGAGCTTGCCCGCGGCCCGGAAGGCGTCCTCGCGGGTCCGCAGCACCTGGCCCAGGCCGACGAGGGCGCCGACCACGGCGGCGAGCATCAGGGCCGAGGTGATCAGGCCCTGGAGGGTGAAGGAGAGATCGGCGAGCACCCCGGCAGCGTAGCCGTCAGACGTCCACGATCACGGTGAACGGGCCGTCGTTGACCGACGCGACGTCCATCATCGCGCCGAACCGGCCCGTCTCCACGTGGATCCCGCGCTCGCGGACCGCGGCCACCACGGCGTCGACCAGCGGCTCCGCGACCGGCCCGGGGGCGGCCGCCGACCAGGACGGGCGACGGCCCTTGCGCGTGTCGCCGTACAGCGTGAACTGGCTGACCACCAGCACCGGGGCGCCCGCGTCGAGGACGCTGCGCTCGTCGTCGAGGATCCGCAGCTCGGTGATCTTGCGGGCCATGGCCGCGACCTGGTCGGGGCCGTCGTCGTGGGTGACGCCCAGCAGGACGAGGAGCCCGGGCGAGGTGATCTGCCCGACCACCTCGCCCGCCACGACGACGCTCGCGGCGGTGACTCGGGTGATGACGGCGCGCACGGCAGCTCCAGGTGGGGCGAGGGGTCGGAGGGCGGTCAGCCCTCCGACCCTACTCGGCCGGTCACGGCGCGGCAGCCTCGACGTCCGGGGCCTCGACCTGCCCACGGGAGGTGCCGGTGGTCGCGGACGACGCGTCTGCCCCGGCGGTGCGGGGGCGGCGCGGCGCCCGGGCGGCCCTGGTGACCGCCGGGGTGTCTGCCTGTGCGCCCTCCTCGAGGTCGGCGATCGTGGTGGCGGACCGCATCGCTGTGGCCTTGCCGGCGACCGAGGCGCGGGAGGGCCGCTTGCTCGCCGTGGCCGGGGTGGTCTCGACGTCCTCGATCGTGGTGGCGCGCTTGGCCGTGCGCTTGCGCGGCGGGCGGGGGGTCTCGGCCTTGTCGTCCTTGGCGACGGCCCGGACGTTCTTGACCGGGGCGGTCTGGGCGCCCTCGCCCTCGACGACGGCGCCCTTGACGGTCACGGCGGCGGTGTCCTTGACGGTCACGGCGGCGGTGTCCTTGTCGTGGCCTCGGGTCTTGTCGGCCAGGCCCCGCACGGACGCGGCGACCTTGACGGTCGCCTCGGCCCGCTCGGCAGCGGCCCGGACCCGCCTGTCCTCGCGGATCTCCGCCACGCCGCGGCCCACGACGCGCTGGCCGCGCTGGGTCATCTCGGTGTACGCGTGGGACGCCAGGCTCGCCACGGTCAGCCCCTGGTTGAGCACCTGCTCGGGGGCGCCGTGGGCGACCCTGCCGGCCCTGACCGCCGCGTCGTGGGCCTCCTCGTTCGCCTTGGCGATGCGCTCCTCGAGGTCGGTGCGGATGGTCTCGGCGAGGGTCTCGACCTGGGCGAGGGTCTTCTTCAGCTGCTCGATCGCCAGGTCGGCGGCTCCGACGGCGGCGTAGACCGGCGTGACCGCCGGCTGCTTGGGGGCCTTCGACTTCTTGCTCATGGCGTGCTCCTCGGGGTGGTGGTGACGATGCTGCGGGACGTATGGCGGCGGGTGCCGGGCGGGGTGCCCGCCGGACCGGGGGCCGGGGTGCGGGCATGACCGGCGGGCGACCTCGTCGGCTCGACCATCCGGCGGTACCGGGCGATCAGCGACGCCCGCTGGGCCGGGGACAGGGCCGGGTCCGCCTCGATGGCGGCCACCACGTCGGAGCGCGCCGGCCGGGCCGCCTCCTCGTCGAGCAGGCCGGCCCGGACGTAGAGCGACTCCGCGGAGACCTGCAGCCCGGCGGCCAGGGCGTTGAGGATCTCGGCGCTGGGGCGGCGAAGCCCTCGCTCGATCTGGGACAGATAGGGATTGCTGACGCCCGCCAGCTCCGACAGCTGCCGCAGGCTCAGCTGGGCGGAGACCCGCTGCTCGCGCAGGTAGGCCCCCAGGTCGGGCCCGGGCAGCCGAGCGACAGGTAACCGTCCCATGACGGACAGTCTGCTTGCGATTGCAAGCAGAGGTCAACCGTGCGCGCCGTGACCCGGTCCGCCCGACGCCCCGCCCGGTCAGCGGGCGCGCTTGTCCTTGACCTGCAACAGCTCCCGGGCGTCCGCCGGCGACATGGCCGGGCGCTGCATGAGCTCGGCCAGCCGGGCCGCCCGCTCCACCAGCTGGGCGTTGTGCTCGACCTTGACGCCCCGCGCGAGGAACAGGTTGTCCTCCATCCCCACCCGCAGGTGACCGCCCGCCGCGACCGCGGTCGCCATGATCGGCAGGTGCCCCCGCCCGATGCCCGTCGCCGACCAGGACGTGACCTCGGCCGGCAGGGCGGCCACGCAGGCGAGCAGGGCCTGCGGCGTGGCCGGCGCGGCGCCCGGGACACCGAGGACGAGGTCACAGTGCACCCTTCCGCCGTACGGCAGTCCGCACTCCTCGATCAACCGCCCCAGGGCGTGCGCGTGGCCGAGGTCGAAGATCTCGAACTCCGGCACGACCTCCTGCTCCTGGGCGCGGACGTAGAGGTCCCGCATGAAGGGATGGGGGTTGAGGAACATCCCGTCGCCGAAGTTGGTGCTGCCGCAGGTGAGCGAGCAGGAGTCGGGGTCCGCGTCCAGGACCGCCAGGCGAGCCTCGAAGGGGTCGGTGATGGCGCCGCCGGTCGACAGCTGCACCACCAGGTCGGTCGTCTCGCGCAGCGCCGCCACGGTCTCGCGCAGCCGGCCCACGTCGAGGGTGGGCTCGTGCTGGTCGTCGCGGATGTGCACGTGGATCAGACCGGCCCCCGCCGCCTCGCAGCGCTGCGCGGTCTCGACGAGCTCTGCGAGCGTCGTCGGGAGGGTGGGGACGTCGGCCTTGGTGGACTCCGCGCCCGTCGCGGCCACGGTGATCAGGGTGGACTCAGACATGCCGCCATCGTGGCACAGGCCGCAGATCCTGCGGGTCCAGGGGGTTATCGAGCCACGATCTGCGTCTGGGCGGCGGCGATGCCGCAGATCGTCAGGTCGGCCTCCACGGGGGTGGAACGCTTGAGCACCGCCAGACCGATCGGGCCGTCCTCGTGGTGCCGGGCGACGGAGCTCAGCCGACCGACCACGCGGCCGTCCAGCTCCACGGGCGCGTCGCGCTCCGGCAGCAGGTGACCCGAGCCGTCCAGGTGCAGGAAGGCCAGCCGCCGCGGTGGTCGCCCCAGGTTGTGCACCCGGGCCACGGTCTCCTGACCGCGGTAGCAGCCCTTGTGCAGGTGCACCGCCGTCCGCAGCCAGTCCACCTCGTGCACGATCGTGCGGTGGTCCGTCTCGTGACTGAGCCGCGGCCGCCAGGCGGCGATCCGCAGGGCCTCGGCGGCCCAGGTGCCGGCGAGCGACCGGTCGGCCAGCCGGTCGGCGAGCTCGGCACGGGGCACGACCACCTCGCGCCAGCGACGGTCCGCGCCGGGATGGCCCTCGACGGGGCCGTAGGCCGCGGTGTCCGGCCCCAGGTGCGGCCAAGGGTCGCGCCAGGTGGGCGGCTCGCCCTCGGCGCCCTCCGCGTCGACGGGCTCCCCGACCACGGCATACGCCTCGGTCACGTCGTCGACCTCGACCCGCAGCAGGAACTGCATCCGCCGCAGCCAGGCCACCAGCGTCCCGGCGGTGCCCGGCTCCACGGTGATCCAGGTGGTCCCGCCGTCGTCGACGAGGTGCAGCGCGTGCTCGACGTGCCCGGTGGGGCTGAGCACCAGGTCCTCCACCGAGGTGCGCGGCGGTAGGCCGGTGAGCTGCTGGGTGGTGAGCGAGTGCAGCCAGGACAGGCGGTCCGGACCGGTCACCGTGACGACGCCGCGGTGCGACAGGTCCACGGCCGCCAGGCCCTCGAGGAGGAGGCGCTGCTCGCGCATGGGGTCGCCGTAGTGCGCGGCGACGCCCGCGTCCTCGCGCTCACCCGCGACGGCGTCGGGGCGCCGCAGGAGCGGTGAGACCTGGCGCCGGGGGTCCCCCGCCGCTGCGGTCACGGCACCCGCTTGAGCTGGGCGGACACGTGGGTCTGCAACGGCTGCCCCTCGGCGGCCATGTCCATGGCCCAGAAGAGCTCGCCGTTGACGTAGCCGTACATCCGCGAGCCGGCGGAGTAGTCCTTGGCCTCCGGTGAGCGCAGCACGCCGTCGGTCTTCATCATCAGCCGGGCCGGCTCGACGGTCCCGTAGTACATCTCCACGATGCCGGTCGGGTGGGCGAGCAGCAGCTCGCACTCCTTGCTCTCCTCGCCCGTCGGGCGCAGGTAGCCGACCTCGGTCGCCCGCGGCCGGATCGTGGTCCCCGCCTCGTCGAGCTCCCAGGTGCGCGAGCGCCACTCCAGGAAAGGACGCCCGTCGTGGGTGATCTCGAGCTCCTGGCCGAAGCGGCCCTCGCTGATCGTCGGGTAGGAGAACAGGCCGACACCCTCCCACCGCCCGATCATCCAGGCGAGGGGCAGCAGCGGCGCGGGCAGGTCCGTGGGGATCTCGAAGGGCACGGGTCGATGCTAGTCCCTGGTCAGTCCAGCAGGTGGCGCGTGACCATCTCGACCGCCGGGCCGCACACCAGCACCGAGACCACCCCGCTCACCAGCTGGGCGCGGTGGGCGACCAGCGTGGGCAACGGCGCCATCAGGGCCCGGGTGGCGACACCGAGCCCGGAGCAGGCGACGCCGAGCAGGACCGCGGCCGGCAGCGAGGATCCGACGAGCGCGGCCACCGCGAGCGCCGCCCCGGTGCCGGCGACGACGGCCCCGGGCACGATCGCCGGCCACCGGCGCGCCCGGTGCAGCAGCCACTCCACCAGGGTGGCGACCGCCAGGGCGGTGCAGGCGAGCAGTGACCCCCGCCCGCCCCCGGGCAGGCCCGGGACGGCCACCCAGGTGACCCCGGACGCGAGCAGGGCGAGGGCGAGCAGGGTGCCCGACAGGGAGGTGACCACGCGTGGGCGGCCGTCGCGACGCAGCAGCTGGTGCAGGAAGGCCGACACGACCCCCAGCGCCAGGGCGGCCGGGACCCAGCGCAGGCTCGCGCCGTCCCGGGGCAGCGCCACGGAGGCGAGGAGCAGCACCGCGGTGATGCCGACCGTGATGACGGTCCCCTTGCGGCTCGGCAGCCCGACGAGCCGGGTCCAGCCGGCGGTGAGCACCGCGAAGGCCAGGGCGACGGCGCCCACGGTCACGGGGCCGGCGGCCCCCCGGGCGCTCCCGGCCACCGCCAGCAGAACCGCAAGGACGACCGCGGCCAGGGCGACCAGGCTGCGCGCGGGCAGCTCGCGCACGGTGGTGGGGCGGGCGAACCGCCTCGCGTGCTGCCTCAGCTCGCGGCGACGGGAGGCGTCGGGTGAGGTCACGTCGCGCATCCTGCCATCACCCGCCGGCGAAGGGCGGCAGCACCTCGACGACGCCACCGGACGGCACCGGGGCGTCCAGGGCGACCGCGCGGCCACCGAGGAGGATGCTGCAGGCCGGGAGCACCGGGGCGAGGGCGGGTCGCGCCTCGACCGCGGCGGCCAGCACGTCGGCGACCGTGCGCGGACCCGCCGCGAGGGTCAGGGTGTCGGACGGTGCCCCGGCGGCGGCCCGGGCCCCGGCCCAGTACCTCACCTCGACGGTGTGCGCGCTGACCACGGCTCTCCTCGGTCGTGCGGACGGTGCTCACCCCATGGTCGCATCCCGCGCGAGCGGAGCCGGTCGCCATACGCTCCTCGGACCATGGCCCTGCTCCTGCTGCTCACCGACCCGCCGGCCGCGAGCGCCGAGGTGCTGCCCGCGCTGGCCCTGCTGCCGCACCACGTGCGGGTCCTGGCGGCGCAGGCCTCGGCGCTGCTGGACGCCCCGCGCTGCGACGCGGTGCTGGTGGACGCCCGCCGGGACCTGGCCTCGGCCCGCGGCCTGTGCCGGGTGCTGCGGGCGACGGGGACGACCGCGCCGCTCGTGGCGGTGCTCACCGAGGGCGGGCTGGTCGCCATCACCGCCGAGTGGGGCCTGGACGAGATCCTGCTGGACACGGCCGGTCCGGCGGAGGTGGAGGCGCGGCTGCGACTGGCGACGACCCGTCGCGCCACCGCGGAGGACCCGGCCGACGTGCCGATCCGCTCCGGCTCGCTGACGATCGACGAGGCGGCCTACACCGCTCGGCTGGGCGAGCGGGTGCTCGACCTGACCTACAAGGAGTTCGAGCTGCTCAAGCACCTGGCCCAGCACCCCGGACGCGTCTTCACGCGGGCCCAGCTGTTGCAGGAGGTCTGGGGCTACGACTACTTCGGCGGCACCCGCACCGTGGACGTCCACGTGCGGCGGCTGCGCGCCAAGCTCGGGCCGGAGCACGACCTGGCGATCGGGACGGTCCGCAACGTCGGCTACCGCTTCGACGAGCTGACCGGGCCGGACGAGCCGGCGGGCGGCACCGACCTGGCCGGGGACCCGGGCCACGGCTGAGCCGTGCCCCGGGCCTGCGTGGTGCAATGGGCGCATGCCCAGCCAGCCCGAGGTCGACCTGCTGCCCCAGCTCACCCCTGTCCAGGTCGCGGAGGTGCTCCACGTCGCCGGCGAGGCCACGGGCACCGACGGCGTCGGTCCGCTGTCGGAGCAGGCCCGTCTCGACCTGGGTCGTCCTGGTCGGCACCTGGTCGTGCGGTCCGGCGGGCGCGTCGTGGCGTATGCCGGCGGCGAGGCCGACGGCCTGGAGCTCGTGGTCGGGCCCGGGCACCGGGGTCAGGGCCTCGGCGGCGCGCTGCTCGACGCCGCCCTCGCCGCTCTCGGGGACGGCGAGGTGCGGGTGTGGGCGCACGGCGACCTGCCGCCCGCCCGGCGGCTGCTGGCCTCCCGCGGCTTCCGGCCCGGACGGGACCTGCGCAAGCTCGCCCGCCCGCTCGCGCCGACGGCGGCCGAGCTCGAGCCGCCGGTCGTGCCCGAGGGCCTGGCGGTGCGCCACTTCCTCCCCGGGGACGAGGAGGCGCTCCTGCGGGTCAACGCCCGGGCCTTCGCCCACCACCCCGAGCAGGGCTCGCTGGACCTGGCCGGGCTGCAGGACCGGATGGGCTCGGCGTGGTTCGACCCGGAGGGGCTGATCATGGTCGAGGACGTCACGGGCCGGGCGCCGCGCCTCGCGGCCTTCCACTGGACCAAGGCGGACCCGGCGGACGACGACGAGCACACCGGCGAGGTCTACGTCGTGGCGGTCGACCCCGACCACCAGGGTCGCGGCCTGGGTGCCCTGGTCACCCGCCTCGGGCTGGACCACCTGCGCGCACGCGGGCTGAGCCGGGTCGTGCTGTACGTGGAGGCGGACAACCGGGCGGCGATGGCGACGTACACCCGTCAGGGTTTCTCCACGGTGGCCACCGACGTCCAGTGGTCGCGACCGGCGGCGTCGCGATGAAAAGATAGAACCATGCAGGCAGACGACGCGCAGCAGCCGCCCTCGACCCCCGACCCCGCGCAACCGGCGGAGGACGCACGCGAGACCGCCCCTGCCCGCCCCCGTTCCGCCGACGGGAGGTTCACCCGCAGCACCGTCCTGGACGCCGGCGACGGCCTGCCCGAGGACCGCTTCCTGGACCGGGAGCTGTCCTGGCTGCAGTTCAACGAGCGCGTGCTGCAGCTGGCCGCCGACCCGGACGTCCCGCTGCTGGAGCGCACCCGCTTCCTGACGATCTTCGCCAGCAACCTGGACGAGTTCTTCATGGTGCGCGTCGCCGGCCTGAAGCGGCGGATCGCCACCGGGCTGGCCGTCCGGTCGGCCTCCGGGCTGGAGCCCCGCGAGCTGCAGGACGAGATCAGCCGCACCGCCCACGACCTGATGATGCGGGCCGCGCGGATCCTGCACGAGCAGGTCGAGCCCGCGCTGCGGGAGGAGGGCATCCAGATCGTCCGCTGGGACGAGCTGACGCCGCAGGAGCAGGAGCACCTGTCGGAGGTCTTCCGCAGCGAGATCTTCCCGGTGCTGACGCCGCTGGCGGTGGACCCCGCCCACCCCTTCCCGTACATCTCCGGGCTGTCGCTCAACATGGCGGTGACGCTCAGCAACCCGCGCACCGAGGCCGAGCACTTCGCGCGGATCAAGGTCCCGGACCTGCTGCCCCGCCTGCACCAGGTGTCCACGACCGGGGAGGTCGACCTCTACCACGTGCGTTTCGTCCCGCTCGAGGACATCATCGCGGCGCACCTGGAGCTGCTCTTCCCCGGGATGCAGGTGCAGCAGAGCTATCTGTTCCGGGTCACCCGCAACGAGGACCTGGAGGTGGAGGAGGACGACGCCGAGAACCTCCTCAAGGCCCTGGAGAAGGAGCTCACCCGCCGCCGCTTCGGCCCGCCCGTGCGCCTCGAGGTCGAGGAGGCGATGGACGACCACGTGCTTCAGCTGCTGGTGCGTGAGCTCGGCGTCGAGCCGCACGAGGTCTACCGCCTGCCCAACCCGCTGGACCTGCGCAGCCTCGGCTCCGTCGCCGACCTGTCCCGCTCGTCGCTGCACTTCCCGGCCTTCCGGGCCCGCACCCACGGCCACCTCGCCCCGCGCGAGCGCTCCGAGGCCAGCGACGTGTTCAGCGCGATCCGGCAGCAGGACGTCCTGCTGCACCACCCCTTCGACTCGTTCAGCACCTCGGTGCAGGCCTTTCTCGAGCAGGCGGCGGCCGACCCTCAGGTCCTGGCGATCAAGCAGACGCTCTACCGCACCTCCGGCGACTCCCCCATCGTGGACGCGCTCATCGCCGCGGCCGAGGCCGGCAAGCAGGTCGTCGCGGTCGTGGAGATCAAGGCGCGCTTCGACGAGTCCAACAACATCGCCTGGGCCCGCCGCCTCGAGCACTACGGGGTGCACGTGGTCTACGGCATCGTCGGGCTCAAGACCCACGCCAAGCTGTGCCTCGTCGTCCGGCAGGAGCAGGACGGGCTGCGGCGGTACTGCCACGTCGGCACGGGCAACTACAACCCCAAGACGGCCCGGCTCTACGAGGACATCGGCATCCTCACCTGCGACCCGCAGGTCGGCGAGGACCTCACACGCCTGTTCAACCAGCTGTCCGGCTGGGCGCCTCGTAGCAGGTTCAAGCGCCTGCTCACCGCTCCGCGCTCGCTGCGCAACGGGCTGATCGAGCACGTCGAGTCGGAGATCGACCTGGCCCAGTCCGGGCGCGGGGGCTACGTCGCGATCAAGGCCAACTCCCTGGTCGACGAGGCCGTTATCGACGCGCTCTACCGCGCGTCGCGGGCCGGGGTCCGGGTCGACGTCCTGGTCCGCGGGATCTGTGCGCTGCGCCCCGGCGTACCCGGCCTGTCCGACAACATCCGGGTCCGCTCGATCCTCGGCCGGTTCCTGGAGCACTCGCGCATCTTCGTCTTCGGCAACGGCGGCGACCCGGTCGTCTACTTCGGCAGCGCCGACATGATGCACCGCAACCTCGACCGCCGGGTCGAGGCCCTGCTGCGGGTGCGCGACCCGCGCCAGGTCAAGGAGCTCGTCTCCGTCGTCGAGCAGGGTATGGCGGACACCACGTCCAGCTGGCACCTCGAGGACGACCGGTGGGTGCGCCACCACCTGGATCCCGACGGCGAGCCGCTCCTGGACCACCAGGCGGCGCTCATCGAGCGGCACCACAAGAAGCAGCGACGCCGCAACCGCGTCTGATCCGGACCCCGGCTGCGCTGCCGCCGGTCGCGCGCCATACGGTCGGAACGACCACCCACGACGAGGAGTCCGATGCCTGCCCCGGTGCCCGCGCCGCCCGCCCGCAACCCGGCGGTCCCCCCGGTGGTCGCCGCCGCCGGGGCCGTGCCGTGGCGGCGCCGCCGAGGCACCCTCGAGGTGGCCCTCGTGCACCGGGCCGCCCACGACGACTGGGCTTGGGCCAAGGGCAAGCTCGACCCGGGCGAGGACTGGCCGACGGCGGCGGTCCGGGAGGTGCACGAGGAGACCGGGCTGCGGGTGCGGCTCGGGCGGCCGCTGCCGACGTCGGCGTACTCCTTCGTGGACCGCCACGGTGACGCGGTCCACAAGCGGGTGCGCTACTGGGCGGCCGAGGTCACCGGGGGCGACGGCGCGCTGCACCACGAGATCGACGAGGTGGCCTGGCTGCCCGTGACCGAGGCGATGCGGCGGCTGGACCACGACCGCGACCGCGAGCAGCTGCGGGCCGTCGTGCGGCACGCCGACCGCGGGACCTTGACGACCTGGCCGCTGGTCGTGGTGCGCCACGCCAAGGCGCTGCCCCGCGGCCGGTGGCAGCGCGACGACCGGGAGCGGCCCCTGGACGACCGTGGACGCGACCGTGCCCGGGCGATCGTCCCGGTGCTCGACGCCTTCGGGGTGCGCCGCCTCGTGACGTCCGCATCGGTGCGCTGCGCGGACACCCTGGCGCCCTACGCCGAGGTCGCCGGCCTGGAGCTCAAGCGCAAGAACGGCCTGACCGAGGAAGCCTTCCTGGAGGATCCCGATCGTGCCGTCGGGCACCTGCACCGTGCCGTCGTGCGGGGCGTGCCGGGCGCGCTGTGCTCCCACGGCCCGGTCCTGCACCTGCTGCTGGAGGAGCTGTCGGCCCTCGCCGCCGAGGGCGAGGAGGACGGGCGGGCCGTGGCCGAGACCCTGCTCGAGGCGGCCGACCTCGGTATGGCGAAGGGCGAGCTCCTCGTCTGCCACCTCAGCGGGAGCGGCGCCGACGCGCGCATCGTGGCGGTCGAGCGGCACCTGCCCTGACCCCGGCATCCGTCGTGATCTAGTCGATATCTGACTACCGAGGGTGATGCCCGGCGTTCACCTCGCGTTCATGGCGCGCGCGACATGGCGTCACCAGTGGTGCCTAGGTTGACCGACGAGGGCGCGCCTGCGCCCACCATCACACTGCTGTGGAAGGTTCTCCCATCGTGAAGACTCAGCGTATTGCCGGTCTGTCGACCCTTGCCCTTGCTGGCGCCCTCGCGCTGACCGGGTGCGGTTCGGACGACAACGCCACCAAGACCTCGTCGTCGACCAGCACCGCGGTCTCCGGTGGCTCGTCCTCCTCCTCGTCCACCGGTGGGGACTCCGCCGCCGCCGCCGGCAAGGCCGACTGCTTCAAGGGCTCCCTCAAGGCCGAGGGTTCGTCGGCCCAGAAGCTCGCCTTCACGGAGTTCTCGGACAAGTTCTCCGAGGCCTGCCCCGACGCAACCGTCGACTACAACCCCTCCGGCTCCGGCGCGGGCATCAAGGCCTTCATCGGCAAGCAGGCCGACTTCGCGGGCTCCGACTCCGCGCTCAAGACCGTCGCCAAGGACGGCAAGATCGAGCAGGCCGAGGCCGACAAGGCGTGCGGCTCCCCCGCCTGGAACCTGCCCATGGTCACCGGCCCGATCGCGATCGCCTACAACGTCAAGGGCGTCGACAAGCTCGTCCTCAACGCCGACGTGGCCGCCGACATCTTCAGCGGCAAGATCGTCACCTGGAACGACCCGGCCATCGCGAAGCTGAACCCCGGCACGACCCTCCCCGCGACGGCCATCAAGGTGTTCTTCCGCTCCGACGAGTCGGGCACCACCGAGAACTTCACGAAGTACCTTAAGGCGGCGGCCCCGGCGAAGTGGACCGCCGAGCCCGGCAAGAAGTGGACCGGCAAGGGCGAGGGCAAGCCCAAGTCCGACGGTGTCGCCGGCGCGGTCAAGTCCACCGACGGTGGCATCACGTACGCCGAGTGGGGCTACGCCAAGCAGAACTCCCTGGGCACCGCGGCCATCGACACCGGTGCGGGCCCGGTCGAGCTGACCGGCGAGTCCGCGGGCAAGGCCGTGGCCGCCGCCACGCAGGAGGGCCAGGGCAACAACCTCGCCCTCAAGCTGGACTACGCCACCAAGGCCCCCGGCGCCTACCCGATCGTCCTGGTGACCTACGAGATCGTCTGCTCGAAGAACGCCGACGCCACCAAGGGCACCGGCATCAAGAACTTCCTGGGCTACATGGCCTCGGACGAGTCCCAGGCCGCCCTGGCCGACAAGGGCTACGCCCCGCTGCCGGCGGAGGTCCTGACCAAGGTCCGCACCGCCATCTCGGCCCTGAGCTGACCCCGGGTCCACGACCCACCATCGACGGCGGTCGCGTCCTCACGACGCGCCCGCCGTCGATGACGTACCCGCCCTCGCACCCCCCTCGATCCCTGATCTGCTGAGGTCATCGTGACTACACCCACTTCATCCCCGACCGACGTCTCGACACCCGTCCCGTCGGTCACGGGCGTCGCGGCGCCCGCCGCCACCCGCGACGGGAAGCCCCCGGTCCTCGGCGATCGCGCCGCCACCGGCCGCCTCGGCGACAAGATCTTCCTCGGGCTCTCCTCCGGCGCCGGCATCCTGGTCATCGCCCTGGTGACCCTGATCGGCGTGTTCCTCCTCGCCCAGGCGATCCCCGCCCTGGCGAAGAACCACACCGGCTTCCTGACGAGCCGCACCTGGAACGTCGACGACCCGGCCAACATGCGGTTCGGCATCGTCCAGATGCTGTGGACCACGGTCGTCAGCTCGATCATCGCCATGCTGATCGCCGTGCCCGTCGGCGTCGCGGTCTCGTTGTTCATCACCGAGTACGCCCCGCCGTGGCTGGCGCGCCCGGCCGCCACCCTCATCGACCTGCTGGCCGCCGTCCCCTCGATCGTCTACGGCCTGTGGGGGGTCGCGACGTTCACGCCCTGGGTCGACCCGATCCAGACCTGGCTGATGAACCACCTCGGCTGGTTCCCGCTGCTCGGCCGATCGAGCACCTCGGGCACGATCTTCGTGATCGGGCTGGTGCTGTCGATCATGATCCTGCCGATCGTCACCGCGCTGACCCGAGAGGTGTTCAGCCAGACGCCGCGCGCCCACAAGGAGGGTGCCCTGGCGCTGGGCGCGACCAGGTGGGAGATGATCCGGACCGCCGTCCTGCCCTTCGGGCAGCCGGGTGTGATCTCGGCCGCCATGCTGGCCCTAGGTCGGGCGCTCGGCGAGACGGTCGCGGTGATGATGATCCTGTCCAGCCTGTCCGACGGCGCCGCGTGGAGCTGGTCGATCTTCGGCGGCGGCGAGACCTTCGCCTCCAAGATCGCCAACAGCGCCGGCGAGCTGGACACCCCGACCAAGACGGGGGCCTACATCGCCGCCGGCCTGGTCCTGTTCATCCTCACGTTCATCGTCAACGCGATCGCGCGCGTCGTGATCGAGCGTCGGAAGGCCTTCACCGAATGAGCACCTCCGTCACCGCAGCCCGCCCCGAGACCCAGGGCACCACGCGGATCGCCAGGGCCTCCGGCTCGCGCCGGACCAAGGACCAGATCGCCCGCGTCCTGGTGTGGGCGGCCTTCCTGCTCGCCCTCACCCCCCTGGTGTGGATCCTCTGGGACGTCCTGCACAACGGTGCCAAACTGCTCCTGGACGCCGGCTGGTGGACCCACTCCCAGCGCGGCATCCGCACCAACAAGGTAGGGGGCGGGGCCTATCACGCCATCATCGGCACCCTCCTGCAGGCCCTGGTCACGGCGCTCATCTCGGTCCCCATCGGGATCTTCACGGCGATCTACCTGGTCGAGTACGGACGCGGCCGGCTCGCGCGCGCCGTCAGCTTCATGGTGGACATCCTCACCGGCGTCCCCTCCATCGTCGCGGCGCTGTTCGTCTACGCGGTGTGGGTCACGACCTTCGGCATCCAGAAGATGCCCTTCGCGGTCTGCCTGGCCCTCATGCTCCTGATGATCCCCACGATCGTGCGCTCCACCGAGGAGATGCTCAAGCTCGTTCCCAACGAGCTCCGCGAGGCGTCGTACGCCCTCGGTGTGCCCAAGTGGAAGACCATCGCGAGCGTCGTGCTCCCGACCGCCTTCTCGGGCATCGTCACCGGCGTGCTCCTCGGCCTGGCCCGCATCATGGGTGAGACGGCGCCGCTCATCGTCCTGGCGCCCTACACCAAGTCCATCTCCACAGACCTGTTCGGCGGCAACATGGCGACCCTGCCCACGATGATCAACGACGGTCGGGGCGACATCTTCATCCCCGCCGCGCACGACCGGGTGTGGGCCGCCGCCGCCACCCTCATCGTCCTCGTCCTCCTGCTCAACCTGCTGGGCCGCCTCGTCGCGCGCTTCGGCTCGGTCAAGAGCTGACCCCACCTCGAAAGCGACAGAAACTCTCATGGGCAAGCGCATCGACGTCGAGCACCTCAACATCTTCTACGGCACCTTCAAGGCGGTCCAGGATGTGACGATGACCATCGAGCCCCGCTCGTGCACGGCCTTCATCGGCTCGTCCGGCTGTGGCAAGTCCACCGTCCTGCGAACCCTCAACCGGATGCACGAGGTCATCCCCGGGGGCCGGGTGGAGGGCAAGGTCCTCCTGGACGGCCAGGACCTGTACGCCGCGGGCGTCGACCCGGTCGGTGTCCGCCGCAGCGTGGGCATGGTCTTCCAGCGCCCCAACCCCTTCCCCACCATGACCATCAAGGAGAACGTCGCGGCGGGCCTGCGTCTCAACGGCGTCAAGAACAAGAAGCAGATCGACGAGGTCGTCGAGCGGTCGCTGCGCGGCGCCAACCTGTGGAACGAGGTCAAGGACCGTCTGGACAAGCCCGGTGCCGGCCTGTCCGGCGGGCAGCAGCAGCGGCTGTGCATCGCCCGTGCCATCGCGGTGGAGCCCGAGGTCCTCCTCATGGACGAGCCGTGCTCCGCCCTGGACCCGATCTCGACCCTGGCCATCGAGGACCTGATCACCGAGCTCAAGCCGCAGTACACCATCGTCATCGTGACGCACAACATGCAGCAGGCGGCCCGCGTGGCCGACCGCACGGCGTTCTTCAACCTCGAGGCCCAGGGCAAGCCCGGCCAGCTCATCGAGATCGACGACACGACAAAGATCTTCAACAACCCCAAGGAGCGGGCGACGGAGGACTACATCTCCGGCCGGTTCGGGTGAGCGGCAGGCGTCTGCAGAGCCGGGTGGGGGACGCCGCCGGCGCGGGCCCGGGTCCGGGGCACCCGGGCCCGCCCGGTCCTGTCGCGCTCGGGGCAGACTCCCGGTGACCGTGCCACGGGGCCAGGCTGGCCCCGTGGCACGGCGGCATTCACGCTGGTGGCCGCCCAAGAACTCACTGTGTGCCACGATGGTGTTGCCGCAGGTTAGGGCTTTGGGACGAACACCTGACGATGCCTGGCCGGGGGTTCGAGCCTGGGTCATGCTCGATCCATGAGCATCGAGAGCCGCCGTGGCACCGACGTGACGGCCGACCCCCTCATCGAGACCGAGCCCGGCCGGTCCGTCGCCGACCCTGCCTGGCAGATCGCCGAGCACGGCAACTTCACCCACGGCGAATGCCTGGACTGCCGCTGGGTGGGCCCGGGAAGGCGCGCTCGCAGCAGCGCCCGGCAGGACGCCGAGCTGCACGCGCTGACCGGGTGCGGCGACGCTCAGCAGGTCCTCGAGCGCTTCCCGGAGGGTGCCTTCGGCCGCTGAGGCGGATGTGCCGGGGCTTCGTGGCAGGACCGGCCGCGACCTGCGAGGACGTCGCCGGCCCGGAGGCCTGACGAGGGCGCCGGACCGGGAGCGCCTCTCGGCACGTGGCCGCTCGTAGCGGCTTCAATTGGGACCCGGGGCTACCGCGGCCCGGCGCCCCACCAGCATAACGGGACAGCCACGAGGGTGGGAGTCGTCTCGTGTTCCGGCCGACCGGGGCCGGTGCGGTCAGTCGAGCCGGCCCGCCCGCCACAGCCGGGCACAGGCCTCCAGGTCCTCCCCCGTCTCCTGGATCGACCCGGCGGAGCGCAGCCAGGCCCCGGAGGAGGTCGTGACCACCCGGTCCGAGCGGTGGGCCCGCCCCGAGGCGACGATGCGGCAGAAGGCGCCGGCGCGTTCCAGGGCGACGGCGAGGTCGCCCTCGTACACGCCCGAGAGGATGGCGTCCGCCAGGGCGAGGACCTGGGCGGGTCCCGGTGGCTGGGCGGCCCCGGCGACGGCGTGGTGGACGGCGGCGTAGGGCATCCCGGCCTGGTAGTCCGCAGCGGCGCCGTCGGCGTCGCGACGGACCCACTCGCGCAGCGCGTAGAGGCGCCACAGGGCTCCGGGCAGCGACCGGGCGGGCAGCTGGGCCCATAGCTCGGCGAGCGTCGACAGGCCGATGTCCTCGACCAGCGAGACGAGCCGGGCCGTGACGGCGGGGTCGTCGCTGGCCCGCCCGGCGTGCACGAGCACCTGCGCGGTCTCGTGGGCGATCTCGGAGATGACGGCGGGGTCGGGCAGCTGTCCGCCGTACGCCTCCATCGCCTCGGGCGAGGAGAACACGGGCCGGCGCGGTGGCCGGTGGCCCCCGGTCATCGGGGACCGACCACGGCAGCGCCCGGGCCGGGCAGGAGGACGGCGTCGTCGAGCCCGTCGGCGGCTCCCGGCTCGTCCCAGGACGCGAGGAGCACACCGCCGCGCAGCCGCACCACGCACGGGCCGTCGCCGAGCGCGGCCACGACGCGGTGCTCGCCGCGGTGCAGGACGGCGACCCGCTCGTCGGGGTCCCAGTCCAGGCGCACCAGCGCCAGCCGGGGGTCGGCGAGGTCGGGGCGGGTGCGGCGCAGGCTCAGCAGGGTGCGGTACCACGCGAGCATGCGGGCGTGCGGCGCGTGGGTGAGCTCCTCCCAGCGCAGGCGGGAGGCCTCGAGCGTGCCTGCGGCCTGAGGGTCGGGAACGGCGTCCGATCCCCAGCCGTGCGAGGCGAACTCGGCGGCGCGACCCACACGGATCGCCTCGACGAGCGCGTCGTCCTGGTGGTCGGTGAAGAACTGCCACGGGGTCGACGCGGCCCATTCCTCACCCATGAACAGCATCGGGGTGAAGGGCGAGGCCAGCAGCAGCGCCGCGCCCGCGGCCAGCCGTCCCGGGGCGACGGTCTGGCAGAGCCGGTCCCCCGCCATCCGGTTGCCGACCTGGTCGTGGGTCTGCAGGGACACGACGAACCGGGAGCCCGGCACCGTCGCGCGGTCCACCGGCCGGCCGTGGCAGCGCCGACGGAAGGTCGAGTAGCACCCGTCGTGGAAGAAGGCCCCCTCGAACACCTTGGGCAGCGCGGCCGGTGATGCGAAGTCGTCGTAGTAGCCGTCGGTCTCGCCGGTCAGCGCCACGTGCAGGGCGTGGTGGACGTCGTCGGCCCACTGGCCGTGGACGCCGAGCCCACCGGCGACCGCACCCTCGCCGCGTGGCGTCGTGGTCCGCACGTCGTTGCGGTCGTCCTCGGCGACGAGCACCAACGGCCGCCCGACCTCGGCGGACAGCTCGTCGACGACGCGGGACATCTCCTCCAGGATCGGCAGGGCGCGGTCGTCGGCCAGGGCGTGCACCGCGTCCAGGCGCAGCGCGTCCACGTGGAAGTCCCGCAGCCACATGGTGACGTTGTCGAGCAGGTAACGGCGGACCTCGTCGGACAACGGCCCGTCCAGGTTGACCGCGGGTCCCCAGGGCGTCTGGTGGGCTGCGGTGAAGTACGGCCCGAACTCGGCCAGGTGGTTCCCGTCGGGACCGAGGTGGTTGTAGACCACGTCCAGGGCGACGGCGAGGCCGCGGGCGTGCGCCGCGTCGACGAAGCGCTGGAAGCCCGCAGGGCCGCCGTAGGGCTCGTGGACGGCGAAGAGCGCCACGCCGTCGTAGCCCCAGTTGTGGACGCCGGGGAAGGACGCGATCGGCATGACCTCCACGGTCGTGACACCCAGGTCGACCAGGTGGTCGAGCCGTCCGATCGCCGCGTCGAAGGTCCCCTCGGGGGTGAAGGTCCCGATGTGCAGCTCGTAGATCACCGAACCCTCGAGCCCCCGGCCGGCCCAGCCCTGGTCGGTCCAGGCGAAGGTCGTGGGGTCGTAGGGCGTCGTCGGACCGTGCGGCCCCTGCTCCAGGCGTCGGCCGCGGGGGTCGGGGCGCGGGGCGCCGCCGTCGAGGCTGAAGGCGTAGGGCGCGTCGGCGGGCACCTCGTCGGTCTCCAGGTGCCACCACAGGTCCTCCCCCGCGGTGAGGGGCAGGCGGCGGCCGTCGACGAGGACCTCGACGGTCTGCTTGCCGGGAGCCCAGAGGGAGAAGGAGGTCACGGGGAACCTTTCACGGGATCGGGTGGTGACTCGGGCGAGGCAGGACCTCTGGGGCCGAGGCTGGACGTATGCCGCCCGGCGCGCCGGGCGGGTCCGGGTCAGTCCCGGACGAGCAGGGCCACGGGTCGGTCGGCGAGCACCTCGGCGGCGAGCACCTCGCTGGTCGCGTCCACCTCGACGACGCGGCCGCCGAGCCGGTCGGTCCAGGTGCCGCGCGGCAGCACGATCCGGGTGTCGCCGAGGCCGCCCTCGCGCTGCAGCCGGTGCGGTGCGCGGGTGACGACGGTGGCGACGGCGGCCGAGCGCAGGAAGCCGATGACGTGCTCGCTGGTCGTGGTGAGCGGGGCGTAGAGCCCAGCCTCGTCGAAGCTGTGCGGCTGCTCGCGACGCAGGCGCAGCGCGGCGGCGGTCACGAGGAGCTTCTCGTCGTGCAGGTCGCGCGGCGCTTCGCCGGCGTCGAGGCGGTCCAGGCGGGCGGCCAGGTCGGGGTAGTCCACGGGGCGGCGGTTGTCCGGGTCGACGAGGGACTGGTTGACGGTCTCGCAGCCCTGGTAGACGTCGGGCACGCCGGGCAGGGTCAGCTGCAGGAGCTTGGCGCCGAGCACCAGGGCCCGGATCGCCTCGGCGTGCGTGGACCACAGCGACACGAGCGCGTCGTGACGGTCGCCGGCCTCCAGGGCCTTGTCGGCGAAGTCCAGCACCCGCGCCTCGTAGTCCGCGTCCCCGTCGACCCAGGCGGTGTGCTGCTTGGCCTCGCGGACCGCCTTGAGCAGGTAGGCGTTCAGCCGGTCCGGCTCGATCAGGCCGGCGCCCGCGATGGTCTGCCAGACCAGGTGGGCCGTCGGCTTGTCCACGCCCATCTCGCCGGCGACGGCGCGGAACCGCAGCGACAGCTCCTTCCAGGCGGCCGGGTCGCCCGCGACGGCGAGCAGGAAGGCGCGGGTGTCCTCCGAGCGCTTGGTGTCGTGCGTGGACAGGGTGGTCATGCCGCGCGGCCAGTAGCGCCGCTGGTGGGTGGCCCACTCGTGCAGCGCCTGCGGGCTCGCGGTCTCCAGCGCGGCGGGGTCGCCGCCGACCTCGTTGAGGGCGATCAGGCGGTGCCAGCGGTAGAAGGTCGTGTCCTCGATCCCCTTGGCCATCACCGGCCCCCAGGTCTGCTGGAGGCGCACGGCGAAGTCCACGGCGTTGCGGTCGGCGTCCTCCGCGGACGCCAGCTCGACGAGGGCGCGCAGCTCCTCCTCCAGGTCCGGGCGGGCGCCCAGCGCCCCGTCGAGAGCCTCCTGCAGGCGGCGGCGCGCCAGCGGCGACAGCCGCTGCTCGGGGCGGACGTAGGCGCGGTAGACGTCCCCCGCGACCAGCAGCTCGACGACGGCGGCCTGCAGGCGGGTCGCGTCGAGGGCCGGCAGGGCCTCCCGGGCGCGGCGCACGAGCCGCTCCACCTCGGGGGCGAGGAGCTCGTCGACGACCTGGCGCTTGGCGCGGGTCACCGAGCGCTCCACGTCCACGTTGCCGCCGCAGGCCTCCCACTGGGCGGTGAGCTCGGGCTCGGAGGCGGGGTCCACCAGGGCGGTCTGGACGGCCAGCATGGCGTCATACCCGGTCGTGCCGTCGCAGGCCCAGTCGCGGGGCAGCCGCTCGTGGCCCTCGAGGATCTTCTCGACCCAGATGACGGTGTCCTCGCGGGCGTGCGAGCGCAGCCGGTCGAGGTAGCCGGCCGGGTCGGCGAGGCCGTCGGGGTGGTCGATCCGGAAGCCGTCGATCAGGCCCCGGTGGTTGAGGTCGAGCAGCAGCCGGTGGGTCTCGTCGAAGACGTCGGGCTCCTCCACGCGCACCGCGATCAGCGCGTCGACGTCGAAGAACCTGCGGTAGTTGAGGATCGCCTCCTTCTGCCGCCAGGACGCCAGCTGGTAGTGCTGGCGGGCGAGCACGGCCTCGACGTCGGTGGACTCGGTGCCGACGGCGATCGGGAAGACGTGCTCGCCGTAGCGGACGACCGGCTCCCCGGTCGTCTCCAGGGTGTCCACGGTGATCTCGCCGCGCTGCAGCGTGCTGACGAGGGTGTCGCCGAGGATCGGCAGGCCGATGCGGCCACCGCCGGACTTCCAGTCGATGTCGAACCAATGGGCGGTCTCGGCGTCACGGCCCTCCTTGAGCACGCTCCACAGCGGCCTGTTGAGGTGCTCGGGGGCGACGAGGGCCATGTGGTTGGGGACGACGTCGACGACGATGCCCAGGCCGTGCTCGTGCGCGACGGCTGCGAGCCGCTCGAAGCCCGCCGTCCCGCCCAGGTCGTGGCTGAGCTCGCAGTGGTCCTGGACGTCGTACCCGTGCAGGCTGCCGGTCACGGCGCGCAGGATCGGCGAGAGGTAGAGGTGGGAGATCCCCAGCCGGGCGAGGTAGGGCACCTGGGCGGCCGCGTCGTCGAAGGTGAACTCGTGCTGCAGCTGCAGGCGATAGGTCGCCGTCACGCTCATGGCAGGGACGTCCTCGGGTGGCTGGGTGGGTGGGGTCCGCGCCGTCGCGGCCCTCCATCCTGCCAAACGGTCGGGTCGGATGGCGAGGCAGCCCGGGGTCGCCGGGTCCGGTCCCCGGGGGTCCGGCGCGCGGCCCGGGCGGGGCGGCGTCGTGGACGCCGCCCCGCCTCAGCTCGCCAGCCGCCTTAGGAACCGGTGGACCAGGGGCGCCGCGATCCGCTCGGCCGCCGGCTGCGCCAGCGACAGGCCCGCGCCCGCGAGGTCGAGCTCGGTGGTCAGGGCCAGGTCGGTCCGATCGGCTCCCCGAGGGCGCAGCACGGCACGGACGGTCATGGTCACGTCGCCGCGCCGGCGGGCGGGTCGCCCGCGAGCCGTGAGGGTCACCTCGTGACGCTCGTCGTCCACGAGCAGGTAGCGCCCCTCCCCCGCGTAGCCGACGGCCACAGGCCCGAGTCCGACGGTCACCGTCCCGGTGAAGCTGCGCCGGTCCGGTGCCCAGGTGGCCCTGGCCCCGGGGAAGCAGGCTGCCACGGTCTCGACGTCGAGCAGCCGCTGCCACAGGTGGTCGACCTGGGCGGGCAGCTCGGCCCGGTGGTGCAGCCGCATCGTCACCGCTGCGCCGGGGCCGGGCGCCGGACCGGGAGACGGGTCACCGCTCGCCGCCGGAGGTCAGGTCCTTGATGGCGTCGACGACCTTGGCGACGGCGGGGCGGGCGTCCCCACCCTGCGCCCACCTGGGGTCCTGCGGCAGGGGTCCCATCGGGTCGGACGTCGCGGGGTCGGGACCGGCGGGAGCCAGCGAGCGACGGATCGCGCCGGCCAGGTCCAGCAGGTGGTATCCCGTGGGCAGCAGGTCGCGCCGGAAGTCGTCCTCGGCGGCGACCATGTCGTGGTGCAAGGACTCCACCAGCGCCTCGACGACGCTGCGAGGAACGTCGGTCAGCGTGCCCACCATCGTGCCGACGAGCTGCGTGGGCAGCAGGGGGATCGTCACCTGGGGCCTGGTGAGCCCGGCGATCTGGGCGTACTCCTCCAGCAGGTCCGGGTAGGGCAGGACGTCCGGTCCGCCCACGTCGTAGGACCGCGACGCGGTCCGGACGGTCAGGGCCCCCACCAGCGCCTCGACCACGTCCACCACCGCGATGGGCTGCACCTGCGACCGCATCCAGTCCGGCACGGTCTGCACCGGGAGGCGCTCGCTCACCTGCCGGATGATCTCGAAGGACGTGGAGCCGCTGCCCATGATGACGGCCGCTCGCAGGGTGATCACCGTGGCCGGAGATTCCGTCAGGATGCGCTCGACCTCCAGGCGCGAGGAGATGTGGTCCGAGAGCTCGCCCTGGGGCACGTCGGGCACGATGCCGGACAGGTAGACGACCCGGTCCACCTCGTGGGCCGCCACGGCCGCGGCCATGTTCTGCGCGCCCCGCCGGTCGTTCTCCACGAAGGAGTCCCCGCCCATGCCGTGCACCAGGTAGTAGATCGCGTCGACGCCGTCGGCCGCGGCCAGGACCTGCCGGGCGTCCAGGACGTCCATCTGCACCGTCTCCACCCGGTCTGACCACCACGGACCCGGCCGCGACGCGTCCGAGGTGGCGACCCGCACCTCGTGACCGTCGTGGAGCAGCCGGGGCACGAGCCGCCCGCCGACGTATCCGGTGGCTCCGGTGACGAGGATCTTCATGACGCCCTCCTGGCGATGGTCGTGGCCGGGGTGGCCCCGCCGCGGGGGCGCCGTCGGTGGTGCGGTGGCCCGGACACGTCGGAGTCGGGGAGTGCCCCCGGAACGGGACGAGGTAGTTCGCCCGTGGAAAGAGTACGCCGGGAGCGTACCTGGCGGGTCCGCTCCCGCACCCGGACGCGTGTCGTGGACAAGAAGGTTGTGTGCAATAGTTTGCCGGTGCCCTCCCTCAGCGCCCTGGAGCACCAGCTCTGCTTCGCCCTGTACTCCGCCGCCCGGGTCACCCAGGCGGCCTACCGTCCGGTGCTGACCGAGCTGGGACTGACCTATCCGCAGTGGCTGGTGCTGCTGGCCCTCGGCGAGGACGACGGGGCGACGGTCAGCGCCCTCGGCGAGCACCTGCACCTGGACAGCGGCACCGTCTCCCCGCTGCTGCAGCGGATGGAGACGCGCGGCGTCGTCGAGCGCCGGCGCGTCAGTCGTGACGGACGCCAGGTGACGATCCACCTCACCGACGACGGGCGGGCGCTGCTCAGACGCGCCCCCGAGGTGCAGGACTGCCTGGCCGCCGCCGTCCCCCTGTCCCCGCAGGAGATCACCACCCTGCGCGACCTCGCCCACCGACTGGCCGCCGCCCCGCACCAACCCGGTAGGCCCGAGCAGCTCTGACCGAGGCCGGCCGAGCCCCCCGCCGGCGGGCAGGGTCCCGCACACCGCGCCAGGCAGGCGGTCCCACGGGTCGGGTCAGTCCCGCAGATCGGGGCAGGTGGTGCGGTTGTGCCCGGGCCGACGGCAGTGACCGCAGCGGCGGACCTTGCCGGCGCCGGGCGCAGCCTTCCTCGGCGGCTGCCGCCGGCGCCTCGCGGTCGCGGCCAGGACGTCCGGGCGACGCCAGAGCCAGCGGGCCAGGGTCGCGGCCCCGGTCCCGGTCAGCAGCTCGCACGCCGGAGCCCAGCCCTGGCCGTCGCGGACCCCGTCGACGCCTGACAGCAGCAGGACCACGGCGACGAACACCGCGGCGAAAGCACCCGCCCGGTAGCCCACGCCGTCCATCGGATCCCCCTGGTCGCTCGTCCTGGGCCCGAACCTACCGACCGGTCACCCCCGCCGGGAGCGCCTGAGACCGCGGTGACGTCGGCGTGTCGTCCTCCGACGGGCCGCCCGCCGGACGGACGGACCGGCCGGGCCGGTCAGGTCTTGTCGAGGTTGGTGGTGATCAGCACCAGCTCGCCGGCCGCGTCGGTCGCGTCGAGGTCCACCTCGGCCTGGATCCGCCAGTCGTGGTCGCCCTCCGGGTCGTCCAGCACCTGGTCGACGAACCACCGCCCGGGCGTGGCGGTGTCGACGAGCAGCAGCCCCGGGCCGCGGGCGTCGGGGCCGGTGCCGATCTCGTCGTACTCGGCATACAGCTCCTCGATCGCCTCCTGCCAGCCGTCCGCGTCCAGCTCGGCGACGGCGGGCGGGGGCAGCTCGGCCTCGGCGCGGGCCTGCCTGGCCAGGGCGACCGCGGCGGCGTCGAGCTCGGCCAGGTCGTTCCAGCGGCGCAGGGCGACCAGCTCGACCTTGCGGAACATCGCGGTGCGCACCATGACCCGCAGCGCACGCTCGTTGGCGGTGAGCGGGCGGTTGCCGCCCGGCAGCGGTGTGGACAGCGCGTCCAGGGCGTCCTGGGACAGCGGCTGGTCCTCGCCGGTGAGCGCCTCCCACTCCTCCAGCAGCGAGGAGTCGGTCTGGCGCACGACCTCACCGAGCCACTCGACGAGGTCGCCGAGCTCCTCGGTGCGGTAGGACGCGGGCACGGTCTGGCGCAGCGCCTTGTAGGCGTCCGACAGGTAGCGCAGCACGATCCCCTCGGCCCGCCCCAGCTGGTAGAACGCGACGAACTCGCCAAAGGTCATGGCGCGTTCGTAGAGGTCCCGCACCACCGACTTGGGTGACAGGTCGTCCTCGCTGATCCACGGGTGGGACTCGCGATAGGTGTGCAGCGCCTGCTCCAGCAGGTCGGCGAGCGGCGTGGGCCAGGAGACCTCCTCGAGCAGCTCCATCCGCTCCTCGTACTCGATGCCGTCCATCTTCATCTCCTGGACGGCCTCGCCCCGCGCCTTGAACTGCTGGGCCAGGAGCACGGCCCGCGGGTCGTCCAGGGTGGCCTCGATGATCGAGACGACGTCCAGGGCGTAGGTCGGCGACGCGGGGTCCAGCAGCTCGAAGGCCGCGAACGCGAAGGTCGACAGCGGCTGGTTGAGGGCGAAGCCGCGCTGCAGGGCCTCGGTGATCACGACCCGGCGGCCGTCGGCGTCGGGCTCGTCGAGCTGGGTGACCACGCCCGCGTCCCGCAGCGAGCGGTAGAGCTCGATCGCCCGCAGCTGCAGCCGGGTCTGCGAGCGCGCGTCGCCGTGGTTGTCCCGCAGCAGGTCTCGTACGGCGGGGAAGGCGTCGCCCTCGCGCTGGACGAGGTTGAGGAGCATCCCGTGGTTGATCGTCATCCGGCTGACGAGCGGCTCGGGCTCGGCGTGGACGATCCGGTCGAACTGCTCCTCGGTCCAGCTGACGAAGCCCTCCGGCGGCTTCTTGCGCTTGACCTTGCGCTGCTTCTTGGGGTCGTCGCCCGCCTTGAGGAGCGCGTTGTGGTTGTCGATGACGTGGTCGGGGGCCTGGACGACGACGGTCCCGGCGGTGTCGTAGCCGGCGCGCCCCGCCCGCCCGGCGATCTGGTGGAACTCGCGCACCTTGAGCAGCCGCTGCCGGGTGCCGTCGTACTTGGTCAGCCCGGTCAGCAGCACCGTGCGGATGGGCACGTTGATGCCGACGCCGAGGGTGTCGGTGCCGCAGATGACCTTGAGCAGGCCCTGCTGGGCGAGGGTCTCCACCAGGCGGCGGTACTTCGGCAGCATGCCCGCGTGGTGGACCCCGATGCCGTGCCGCACCAGCCGCTGCAGGGTCGCGCCGAATCCCTTGGCGAAGCGGAAGCCCTTGAGCTCCGCCGCGATCGCGGCCTTCTCGTCCTTGGTGGTCACGTTGAGGCTCATCAGCGCCTGGGCCCGCTCCAGGGCCGCGGCCTGGGTGAAGTGCACGACGTAGATCGGCGCCTGGCGCTCCATGAGCAGCAGCTCGATGGTCTCGTGGACCGGCGTCATCGCCCACTGGTAGGTCAGCGGGATCGGGCGGGTCGCGCTGGACACGACGACGGTCTCGCGGCCGGTGCGACGGGTGAGGTCCTCGACGAAGAAGGAGGTGTCGCCGAGCGTCGCGCTCATCAGCAGGAACTGGGTGTGCGGCAGGGTCAGCAGCGGCACCTGCCAGGCCCAGCCGCGGTCCGGCTCGGAGTAGAAGTGGAACTCGTCCATGACGACCTGGCCGATGTCGGCCCGGTCCCCCTGGCGCAGCGCGATGTTGGCGAGCACCTCGGCGGTGCAGCAGATGATCGGGGCGCGGGAGTTGACCGCGGCGTCGCCGGTCATCATGCCGACGTTCTCCGCGCCGAAGGCCTCGCACAGGGCGAAGAACTTCTCGCTGACCAGGGCCCTGATCGGGGCGGTGTAGTAGGTGCGCATCCCCTGCGCGAGCGCCATCAGGTGCGCGCCCAGGGCCACGAGGGACTTCCCGGAGCCGGTGGGCGTGGCCAGGATGACGTTGGCGCCGGTCGCGAGCTCGAGCAGCGCCTCGTCCTGGGCGGGATAGAGCTCGATCCCCCGCCCGGTCGTCCACCCGACGAGGGCCGAGTAGGTCGCGTCGGCGTCGTAGCCGTCGGCGGTGCGGGAGGCGGGCGGCGGGAGCAGGTCGGTCAGCGTCGTCATGTCCCCACCAGTCTCCCAGACCCGAGGTGTCGCCCGGCGCCGTCATGGTCCACGCTGGTGGTCCGGCTCCCCTCACCCCTTGCGAGGTCCTCGTGTCCCGTCGTCCGTCGTCCGTCGTGCGGGCCTGCGCCGCAGCGCTGCTCGTCTCCCTCACGGGGCTCGCACCCGCCGCGTCCGCCGCACCCGCCGCGTCCGCCGCGGGTGCGCCGGTCTCCTCGGCATACGACCCGATGCCGCTGCCCGGGCTCGGCCCGGACGGCACGGCGACCATGCACGGCGACGGCCGGTCGAGCGACGTCACCCCGCACCCCGGGGTGGGCCGTGGCCCGGCGCGGGCCACCTGGCACGACCTGTCGGCGGCGTGCCCGACGATCCTGCAGGGACGCGACCGGATGGTGGTGGCGCTGTGCACCCAGGTCCTCGGGCGCGCGCCGGTGGTGCTGCTGCTCGACCCGGCGAGCGGCGCCCGGCTGGCCTCGCTCCCCGTCGCCAAGGGCGCCCTGCTGGGCGGGGTCTACGCGTATGTCGACGACCAGGACCGCCTCGTCCTCGTCGACGGCACCCGGCACCTGCTGCGGGTGGCGCACGAGCGGGCGGCCGCCGGCGGGTGGGCGCTGCGGGCCACGTCCTCGGTGTCGGTCGCGGACTTCGTGACCGGCGGCGATCCCGCGTCCACCGACGCGGTCGTCGGTCTGACGCCGGACCGGCACGGGCACGTGTGGCTCGCCACCCGGGAGGGGCGCGTCGGGGTTCTCGACCCGGCCACCGGCACGGTGCACGGCACCCGCCTGCCCGCCGGGGAGCGGATCGACAACTCGATCTCGGCGGCCCGGGCCGGGGTGGCCGTGGTGTCCTCGCACGCGACCTACGTGCTCGACGACGAGGGCGGGGCGCCCGCGGTGCGGTGGCGGCGCGCCTACGACCGGGGGACCGCCCGCAAGCCGGGGCAGCTGAGCTGGGGCAGCGGTGCGACCCCGACCTTCTTCGGGCCCGGCGGCGACGACTACGTCACCGTCACCGACAACGCCGACGGCCAGGAGCACCTGCTCGTCCTGCGCTCCTCGGACGGCGAGATCGTCTGCAGCCCGGCGATCTTCGCGCCCGGCGCGTCCGGCACCGAGAACTCCGCCATGGCCCACGACCGCACCGTGATGGTCGCCAGCACCTATGGCTATCCCTATCCCGCGCTGCCCGAGGGCGCCGGGCCGAGCGTGCCCGCGACCGCGGGCTTCGCGCGGGGCGGGATCGAGCGCTTCGAGGTCGCCGAGGACGGCTCCGGGTGCACCCGCACCTGGTCCGCGCCCGTCGCGTCGGCCGCGGTGCCGCGCTGGTCGCTCGCCGACGACACGGTCTACACCGTCGAGCGGCCGCCCGTGCTGGGCGGGACCGGACCCTCGCTGCACGCCGTGGCCCTCGACGCGGGCACCGGCCGCGTGGTCTCCCGGACGTACCTCGGCGGACCGCTGCGCGACACGCTGCAGATGGTGGGCACGATCACGCCGGACGGGGTGTGGTGGCAGGGCGGCATCACCGGCGTGCACCGGATCACCGCCCGGGACTGACCCGCGGCCGGGCCGACGATCCCGCCGCGCCCCCACCCGTGGGACCCCCGCCACACGTCGACAGGGGTGAAGGGGAGGTGAGCCGATGAGACCGGTGCCACCGGAGTTCGAGGAGTTCGTCCGCCACCGGCGCGCCGGACTGGTCGCGACCGCCACCCTCCTGCTCGGGGACCCGGGGCGGGCGGAGGACGCCGTCCAGGAGACCCTGGTCCGGGTCGCCGAGCGCTGGGAGCAGGCGACGCGCGACGGGACGCCGGGGGCCTACGCGCACACCGCGCTGGTGCGCCGCTGCATCGACACCCGCCGGTGGTGGCAGCGCCGGCCCGAGCGGTCGGTGGAGCACCTGCCCGAGATCCCCTGTGTGGCAGGCGACGCCGACCGCTCGCTGCTGCTGCGGTCCGCGCTGCTGCGCCTGACGCCGCATCAGCGCGCCGTCGTGGTCCTGCGCTACCTCCACGACCTCACCGAGGTCCGCACCGCCGAGGTCCTCGGCTGCTCGCCCTCGACCGTCAAGTCCCAGACCCGCGTCGCCCTGCAGCGGCTGCGCGAGCTGGCCCCCGAGCTGTCCGACCTCGTGCCCACGGGAGGCCCGTCATGAGCGAACTGCGAGAGCTGCTGCAGCACGGCGTCTCTCCCGTCGACGCGGGTCCGGACCCGGCCGAGGTCTGGCGTGCCGGGCGGGCCCGCCGCGCCCGTCGGCGAGCCGTGAGGGCCGTGGCGAGCGCCCTCCTCGTCGCGCTGGTCGTGCTCGGGGCCCTGCCCCTGCTCGGACGCGGCCCAGCCCTGACCCCCGCCGCCCGGGACGGCTCGAGCAGCGGCCACCCCCAGCGCATCTCGTCCCACCGGACCCGCTCGGAGCCGCTCACCGCGGTGGCCGGGGTGCTCAGCTCCCCGCAGTGGCACCCCGGGCCGGTGCTGGTCGACCCGACCGGTGAGACCTTGGTCCCGCAGGGGCTGCCACCCGTACGCTCGGCGGCCCTCAGCCCTGACGGCAGCCGGGTGGCCTACCTGGTGCCGGGCGACGACTCCGCACCCGGTCCGCAGACCCCGGCCGCCGGGCTGGTCGTCGCGGGCACCACCGGCCGCCAGGCCTCCGACCCGACCCGCACCGACCTGACTGCACGCCCGCACGGACAGCTGCCGCACGTCGACCCGGGCCCCCTGCGGTGGTCGCCCGACAGCCGCCGCGTCGCCCTGGCCGTGCACCTCGGCGACGCACCACCCGCCGACGCGCCGTCCGTGCTGGTCCGCGACGGCAGCCGGTCCTGGCTCGTCGGACGGGCCGGGGCCCACCTCGCCGGGTGGCGCGCCGACGGCGCCCTGCTGCTGTGGCGCGAGGCGGGCGCCGGCCGCGTCACGCTCGACGCCGTCGAGGCGGGCACCGGCCGCGTCCTGGGCAGCCAGGGGCTCGACTCCGACGCGGGCGGGTCGCTCGGCGACGTGCAGACCGACCCGACGGGTCGGCTCCTCACGGCCGTCGCCGCACGGGCCGAGCGCGACGACGTGACGGTGGTCGCCGGACCGCTCCTGCCCGCGGGACGCCCGGTCACCCTCACCACCCGGGGGGTGGACGCGGGCGCCCAGAGCCCGCGATGCGTCTCGTGGCGCGGCGACCGCCCGCTCCACTACGCGCCGGCCGAACGGGCCCTGAGGGACCTCGGCAGCGGGGAGGTCGTGACCGTCGTCGACCCGGTCTACGACGCGGACTGCCTGCAGCTCACCTCGGCCGCGCTCGCCGGTCCCCGGCACACGTCCTGGTTCGGCACGAGCACCGGCTGGGCGGCCTGGCACGTCCGGGAGATCGGCGTCGGGGTCCTCGGGCCGGGGATCCTGGGGCTGCTCCTGTGGTCCGCGGGTCGGCTGCCGCGGGGCGGCTCGTCCGGCGTGGTCACCGGTGGGCCGGACGCGTGGCAGCGACGACGCCGCGGTTCCGTGGTCACCCACGGCCGTGACGACGATCCCTGGGACCAGGTCGCCCAGTCCCGCGCGCGCCCGCGGGGCCCCTACGGCTGACCCGCCACGCCGCGCCCACGGCCCGTGACCGTCGTACCCGCCCGATCGCCGCCCGGACGACCGCGTCGGTCGTGCCACCCACCCGCCGCACCGCGGCCCCGTCCGGGGAGGGTCCGGGGGCACGAGGATCCGCGCCCCGACCCCGAGCTCCGGGCAGGCGACCGTCGCCCGGGCCGTGGGTCCCGGCGCTGCCCTCAAGTCACGCAGTGCTGACGTTACTAGTCCATTCAGGCGCAAATCAGGCCAGAGGCTCACGAGATGCAACGTCTGTGGAGAATCATCCGTTCTGCATGTGTGTGAACGACCGAGGGGGAGGTTCACACACCTGAGAGCGGTGCCGACGGACTTGGGGGTCGTCGGCACCGCTCTTGGTTCGTCCGGGCTCGTCACCGCTCGGCGACGCCGGCCGGCTCTCGGCGGTCATCCTCAGGCGCGTGCCGGAGCCCGATCAGGGCTTGAGGACCACCTTGATGCAGCCGTCCTCCTTCTTCTGGAAGGTGTCGTACATCTCCGGCGCCCGGTCGAGCGGCACCCGGTGCGTGGCCAGGGTCTCGGTACCGAGGACGTCGCCGTCCCGCTGCACGACCTCGAGCAGCTCGTCGGTCCACCGGCGCACGTTGGCCTGACCCATGCGGATGGTGAGGTTCTTGTCGAACATGTCCATCATCGGCATCGGGTCCGCAGCGCCGCCGTACACCCCGACGATCGACAGGGTGCCGCCGCGGCGCACGGCGTCGATGGCGCTGTGGAGCGCGTTCAGCTGGTCCATGCCGACGGTCTCGGTCATCTTGCGGGCGACCGGCTTGGGAAGCTTGCCGACCAGGTCGAAGGCCTTCTCCGCGACCGGGGACCCGTGAGCCTCCATGCCGACCGTCTCGAGCACCGCGTCGGCGCCGCGACCGTCGGTCAGGTCGCGGATCGCGTCGGCGGGGTCGACCTCGCGCAGGTCGACGGTCTCCACGCCGAAGGAGCGGGCCAGCTCCAGCCGCTCGGGCACCAGGTCGACGGCGATCACCCGGCCGGCGCCGAGCTCCTTGGCCGCGCGGGTGGCGAGCTGGCCGACCGGCCCGAGGCCGTAGACCGCGACCGTCGAGCCCTCCTCGATGTCGGCATACCTCGCCGCCTGCCACGCCGTGGGCAGGATGTCGGACAGGTACAGGTAGCGCTCGTCGGCGCCCTCCTGCGGGATGACGACCGGACCGTACTGCGCCTGCGGCACCCGGACGTACTCCGCCTGACCGCCGGGGACGGCGCCGTACATGCTGGTGTAGCCGAACAGCGCCGCACCCTTGCCCTGCTCGCGCACCTGCGTGGTCTCGCACTGCGACTGCTTGCCGATGCGGCACATGAAGCAGTGACCGCAGGAGATGTTGAACGGCACGACCACTCGGTCGCCGACCTCGAGGGTGCCGACCTCGGACCCGACCTCCTCCACGATGCCCATGAACTCGTGACCCAGGACGTCGCCCGCCTTCAGGTAGGGCCCCAGGACGCGGTAGAGGTGCAGGTCGGAGCCGCAGATGGCGGTCGACGTGACCCGGACGACGGCATCGGTGGGCAGCTGGACGGCGGGGTCGGGAACGGTCTCGACGGAGACCTGCTCGACTCCCTGCCAGGTCAAGGCCTTCATGGGGGGTGCCTTTCGGTGAGGAAACGTTGACCGATCGCGACGACGTCTGCACGACCTGTGAGTGTCATACCTCCCCGCGCAGGGGCCTAGACCTCCGACACCGGTTCTCCTCTCTTGGCGGTACCCAGGTCTGACCTCGTCGTGACCTGGGTAGGCGCACTCAGGAGAACGGCGGTCGAGAGGCGCGCCGCCGGTCCACCCCAGCCGCTGCGGCGGCCCTAGACGATGGAGGACGTATGCCGAACCGTCTGCCCGAGAACCCTGCGATCGACGAGCCCACCACCCCCCAGGCCCCGCTGCCCCCGGCCGACGACACCCGCGCCCCACAGGTCCGCACCGCCACCGGCACCGACCTCGGCGGGGACCAGACCTCCCGCGGCCAGCAGGGAGAGTTCCTCACCACGGCCCAGGGCGTCCGCCTCCACGACACCGACCACTCCCTCAAGGCCGGCGACCGTGGACCGACGCTGCTGCAGGACCACCACCTGCGGGAGAAGATCACGCACTTCGACCACGAGCGCATCCCGGAGCGCGCGGTCCACGCCCGCGGCACCGGCGCCCACGGCGTCTTCCAGGCCTACGGCACCGCCGAGAAGATCACCCGCGCCGCGTTCCTGAAGAAGGGCGTCCAGACCCCCGTCTTCGTGCGCTTCTCCACCGTGCTCGGCTCCCGCGGCTCCGCGGACACCCCGCGCGACACCCGCGGCTTCGCGGTGAAGTTCTACACCTCCGAGGGCACCTACGACTGGGTGGGCAACAACATCCCCGTCTTCTTCATCCAGGACGGCATCAAATTCCCCGACGTCGTCCACGCGGCCAAGCCCGAGGCCGACCGGGAGATCCCGCAGGCCGCGAGCGCCCACGACACCTTCTGGGACTTCGTGTCGCTGCACACCGAGGCCCAGCACCACACGCTGTGGAACATGTCCGACCGGGCCCTGCCCCTCTCGCTGCGCACCATGGAGGGCTTCGGGGTCCACACCTTCCGCCTCGTCGACGAGGACGGCAAGACCTGCCTGGTCAAGTGGCACTGGAAGCCCAAGGCCGGCGCCCACTCCACCACCTGGGAGGAGGCGCAGCTGATCATGGGCAAGGACCCCGACTTCCAGCGCCGCGACCTCGCCGACGCCATCGAGGCCGGCCACTACCCGCAGTGGGAGCTCGGCGTGCAGGTGTTCCCGGACACCGAGGACCAGATGTTCGAAGGGATCGACCTGCTCGACCCGACCAAGATGGTCCCCGAGGAGCTCGCCCCCGTGCAGCCGGTGGGTCTGATGACGCTGGACGCCAACCCGACGAACTTCTTCGCCGAGGTCGAGCAGGTGGCGTTCCACCCCGGCCACCTGGTGCCGGGCATCGACCTGGTCAACGACCCGCTGCTGCACGCCCGGCTGTTCTCCTACCTGGACACCCAGATCACCCGGCTCGGCGGCCCGAACTTCGCCCAGCTGCCGATCAACCGCCCGCACGTCCCGGTCAACGACAACCTGCGTGACGGCTACGGCCAGCAGGCCGTCCACGCCGGTGCCGGCGCCTACCGCCCCAACTCCCTCGTCGGTGGCAACCCCTTCCTGGCGCAGAGCCAGGACGGCGCCTACATCGAGGTGCCCGCCCCCGTGGCCGCCGCGAGCAAGGTCCGGGCCAACCCCGTGTCCTTCGACGACCACTACTCCCAGGCGCGGATGTTCTACCGCTCGATGACGCCGCTGGAGCAGGACCACATCGTCTCGGCCTACACCTTCGAGCTCGGCAAGTGCGTGACGCCGGCGATCCGCGAGCGTCAGGTGCAGTGCCTGGCCAACATCGACGCCGACCTGTGCGCTCGTGTCGCCGAGGGCCTGGGCCTGCAGGCGCCCGCACCGACCGTCGAGGTCGTGGACCTCGCGCCGAGCCCGGCCCTGTCCCAGATCGGTGGCGAGTTCCCGGTCGACGGCCGCAAGGTCGGCATCGTCTGCGACGCGTCCAGCGACCTGGCCGCGGTCGCCACGCTGGTCGAGGCCGCCAAGGGCGCCAAGCTCATGCCCTTCGTGGTCGGCCCGCACGGCGGCGAGCTGACCGGCGCCCAGGGCGCGTCCGTGACCGTGGACAAGACCTTCGCCACGGCCGCGTCCATCGAGTTCGACGCGATCGTGCTGGCCGGGCCCATCGCCCCCGCCAAGGATGCCCTGCCGTCGATCGACTCGCGCAACGGTGACCCGGACGCCTCCCGCAAGCCCACCGACCCGCGCGTGGCGCTGATGCTCGGCGAGGCCTTCCGCCAGTGCAAGGCCATCGGTGGTCTCACCCCCGACGCTCTCGGCGACCTGCCGACCGACGCCAAGGGTGTGGTCGTGGCCGACGCGGCCTCGATGGTCGACCAGCTGGTGCCGCTGCTCGCCAAGCACCGCGCCTGGGACCGCTTCCCGGCGATGGGCAAGTGATCTCGCGCTGACGTGGCCCGCCGCGGCGGGCCGACCACCTGACGGGGTGGCTGGGTCTCAGGCCCAGCCACCCCATCGGGCTTCCAGGGTGGCGTCACCGGCGAGCGCCCGGACGCCCGCCGGCCCGGCCTCCCGACGGGGCGGGTCCGGCTCGCCCCGCGCCAGGTCCCGGGTGCGGTGCAGGACCAGCAGCGCTCGCCCGCCGGCGGCATACCGGGCCGGGCCCTCCTCGACGATCTCGCGCAACAGGCGGTCGAGCAGCACCGGCGCGGCCAGGTGGACCTGGTGTCGCGCGCGCCGCAGCACCTCGGCGGGCGGTGGGCCCGCGTGCACGCGCGGGTCGGGCGGCAGACCGTCGGGCAGCGCGTCGAGGTCGGGCAGCCACAGCGCGGCGTCGGTGTCGCGCAGCACCGCCGACGCGGTCACGGCCAGCGCCCCGGCGTCGGGCGTCCCGGCGAGGGTCACCGCGACCTGAGGGCAGGGCCAGACGAGTCCGGCGCCACGGGCGCAGGGGTCGGTGAGCACCCGCGCCAGCTGGAGGGTCTCACGGTCCTTGGTGCGCCGGGCGTCGTCGTCGGCGCGCCCGGCGAAGTCCGGCCCGTCGTGCCAGGCCACGGCGTCCGGCACGTGGCGCAGGTCGGCCCCGGCCAGCCAGCAGCGGTGGGCGAGGTCCCAGTCCTCCCCGCCGTAGCCCACGAAGGACGGGTCGAACCCGCCCGCGGCGTCATAGGTCCGGCGGGTCAGGGCGAGGACGGCGCTGATGACGAAGCGGTAGGACCGGTCGTCGGCGTCGCGCAGGTCGCGGGAGGCGGCATAGGCCTCGCGCAGCCAGCGGGGCTCGGGGAGCTCGACCGGTGCCTCGCCGGTGCCGTCGAGCCAGGCGCGCAGCCGGCCCGGGGTCCAGCCGTCGAGGTCGGCGTGCCGCCGGCGCCCCACGGCGACGGTGCCGCCCGGCCCCTCCCCCACGACCGCGGTCAGCCGGGCGAGGTAGGCCGGCTCCGGCACGGTGTCGGCGTCCAGGAAGCACAGCACCGGCGCGGTGGTGGCCGTGGCACCCAGGTGACGGGCGGCCGAGGCGCGGAAGCCCCGGTCCTCCTGGCGCACCACGCGGACGGCATAAGGCCGCTCGCCCAGGTCGGGCGGCCTCGGGGAGCCGTCGTCGGCCACCACGACCTGGATCCCGGCGGGGTCGACGGTCTGCCGCTCCAGCGCGGCGAGCACCAGGTCCAGGCTCGCCTGCTGGGCGTAGTACGGCACCACCACGGCGATCTCGGGGGTCATGCGAGCCACCCCCGCAGGGTCTCGGCATACCGCCGGCCGGCCTCCTCGGTCGAGGGCCCCAGGCGGACGTCCCCGGCCAGCCAGGTCAGGTCCGGCTCGGCCAGCGCGCGGGCGGCCGCCTCGGCGAGGTCGTCGTAGACGAGCAGGGCGCCAGGACAGCGGCGCTCGAGCTCGTCGACGTACCGCGACCGTGGCACGAGCGGGCGCCGTCCGGCCGCGAGCCAGGAGTTGATCGACCCGGAGGCGGACAGGTGCCGGTGCGGGGCGACGGGCACCGCGACCGCACGCAGCCGCCCGGTGAGCTCGGCGTCGGGGACGAAGCCGGTGACCACCGCACGCCGCCCGAGCCGCGCCGCCGTGCGGGCGATCTCGTCGACCAGGTCCTCGTGGCCGGGCGAGGGCCGACCGAGCGCCAGCAGGCCGACGTCCGGCGGGAGGGCGGGCAGGACGGCGAGCGCCTCCTCGTGGCCCTTGCCGGGATACAGGTAGCCGAGCACGGCCAGATCCCTGTCGTCCGAGGGTGTGTCCGGGCGCGGCGCCGGGAGCCGTGCCGGCGGGTCGACGGGCAGCGGTATGACGGCCCGCGCGCGTCCGGTCAGGTCGGGTCGGCCGGCGAGCACCAGCGCGTCGTCGAGCAGCAGGGCCTCGTGCTCGCTGCTGACGACGATGCCGCGGGCGGCGTCGACGATCCGGGCGTAGGCGCCCGCCCGCCGGGGATGGGCCCCCTCGCCGTCGGAGGGCTGGGGGACGTCGTGCAGCGTCACCGTGGTCGGGTGGGCGCGCAGGAGGGGCTCGAGGCGGTCGGCGGCCTCCGGCGCGGTCCGCCCGAAGAGCCGGTCGGTGACGTGGACGTGGACCCGGGCGGGGGCCGGTCCGGGGAGCGGGAGCCCGGCCAGGTCGCCGGTGGTGCCGTCGACCACCCGGACCAGCGGCTCGTCGCGCAGCGCGGCGGTGGCGTGCAGGTGCAGCGCGCACCGGGTCACCCCGTGGCCCTCGGGACCGACGACGAGGTGGGTGATCATCGCTTCTCACCACTGTACGTAGCAGTTGGACGCGATGCGTAAGCCCCCAGGTTACCCAGGGTGACGAGATGCTTCGTGCGGCGGGACATGGGGTAACACTAGGCAGCGATCATCGTCGCAGGCGCCTTGAGCCCAAGGGCACCCCGGCCGCACCCCGGCCCGTCCAGGAGGAGACTCTTGCTGCGCATCGCCAGCATCCCCAGCGCCCATCCCTACGTCGTCCGCATCCTGCCGGGCGTCGTCGACGTGGACTATCCCCACGTGACTCCGCCGGCCGGGGCGCCCGTTGACGTGGGCCACGCCGAGGCCGCCCGGCTGCCGGACCCGCTGCCCGCGGGCCAGGAGCCGGACGACGGCGTGTGGTGGCCGCCCGTCATGCTCACCGACGAGTGGGTGGTCGAGCACGCGGCCGACCTGGACCTGGTCCACGTGCACTTCGGCTTCGAGACGCGCACCTGCGCCCAGCTGGCCTCCTGGATCGGCACCCTGCGGGCCTACGACCGCCCGCTGGTGGTCACGGTCCACGACCTGGAGAACCCGCACCTGCCCGCCGACGAGCAGGAGCAGCACCTCGCCGCGCTCGGCACCCTGGTGCGCGGGGCGGACGAGGTGCTCACCCTCACTCCCGGCGCGGCTGCGCAGATCGAGCAGCGCTGGGGGGTGACGGCCACCGTCGTCCCGCACCCGCAGGTGGTCCCCGTCGCGCAGGTGCGCGCGGCCGCGGCCGCGCGCACCTGCGAGCCCCCCGCCCGGCCCCGGGTCCCCGGCGGCGATCAGGCGACGGCGGACGCACCGGACGCCTCCGCGGCCGCCCCGGCGACCCCGGGCGACGGACCTGCGACGCAGCAGGCTGGGCCCCGGGTAGGCGTCCACCTCGGAGCCCTGCGCGCCAACGCCGACCCGACCGACTGGCTGGCCGAGCTGGCGCAGGCGACCACCGACCTCGGGGGGACCCTCGACGTGGTCGTCAACGACGAGGCGTTGACCGGTCCCGAACCGCTGCTCGACCGGATCCGCGAGCTGCTGCCGGACCGGCCTGGCGTGGGCCTGCGCGTCGTCCCGCGGATGGGCGATGCGGAGCTGCACCAATGGGCGGGCGGCCTGGACGTCCTGGCGCTGCCCTACCGGCACGGCACCCACTCCGGCTGGCTGGAGCTGTGCTGGGACCTCGGCACCTCGGTCCTGGCCCCGTCCGTGGGCCACTACGCCGAGCAGCACGACGACGCGGGCTTCCTCGCCGCCCTGGAGCCCGGCTCGGTGGCGGCGGCGCTGGGCGGCCTGCTCCAGGCGCGCCGGGAGGGCTGCCCCTGGGGCGACGACCAGGTTCGCCTCGCCGCCCGCGCCGAGCGGGACCAGCAGGTCCGGGCCGCGCACCTGGCGGCATACCGCCGCGCCGCGGACCGTCGTGCCGCCTCCCCGGCGGCCGACCCCGCTCCTGCCCCGACGCCGGACGACACCGCCTCGGCCACGCCGGACCCGGCTCTCGCCGGGGCGCCCGAGCCCACCCCGCCACCGGGGGCCCCGGCATCGGCAGCGACCGGCGCGGACCGCCGATGAGCAGCCGGCGACGCCCCCTGCGGGTCGCCCTGATCGCGCCGCACCGGCACCGGATCCGCGAGCCCTTCGCCGGCGGCCTGGAGGCGCACGTCTGGCACCTGGCCCGGCGGCTGCGCCAGCTCGGCCACGAGGTGCTGCTGCTGGCCCCGGAGGGCTCGGACGGCGCCGACCCGCGCTACGCCTTCCCCCGGGAGGGCTGGCGGGCCAGCGCCCTCGCCGAGGCCGACGTCTCCATGCCGTCGCGGGAGTTCCTGGCCGCCCACCACGCCTACCTGCGGGTGATGCTGGCGCTGTCCCGCGAGCTGGCGGGCGAGGTCGACGTGGTCCACAACCACGCGCTGCACCACCTGCCCGTGGCCATGGCCCCGTCGCTGCCCATGCCGATCCTCACCACGCTGCACACCCCGCCCACGCCGTGGATGGAGTCGGCGGTGGAGCTCGGGCCCCGCGCCGCGTCGTCGGATCGGTCCCGCGCGACGATCCGGTTCGCCGCCGTCAGCGACTACACCGCCGACGCCTGGCAGACCCTGCCCGAGCGACCCGCGGTGGTGCACAACGGCGTCGACCTGCGCGACTGGCCCTTCGGCACCGGCGGCGACTGGCTGGTGTGGTCCGGGCGGCTCGTCCCCGAGAAGGCCCCCCACCTGGCCGTGGACGCCGCCCGCCGAGCCGGGCTGCGGCTGCGCCTCGCCGGGCCGATCAGCGACCCGGACTACTTCGCCCAGGAGATCGCCCCGCGCCTCGGCGAGGACGTGCGGTACGTCGGGCACCTGGCCCACACCGAGCTCGCCGAGCTCGTCGGCCGCTCCGCCGCGTCCCTGGTCACCCCCCGCTGGGACGAGCCCTTCGGGCTGGTCGTGGCCGAGTCGCTCGCGTGCGGCACCCCGGTCGCGGCCTTCCGCCGCGGCGGGATCCCCGAGGTCGTCGGCGGCCCCGAGCACGGGGCCCTGGTGGCCCCGGACGACGTGACCGCCCTCGCGGCCGCGCTGCCCGACGTCATGGGGCTGGACCGGCGCCGGGTGCGGGCCTATGCCGAGGCCGAGCTGTCCGTGGCCCACATGGCCGACTCCTACGTGCGGCTCTACGACGACCTGCTCGCCGGCCGGTGGCACTCCCCGGACGACGTGGTGCGACCGCTGCGGGTGGGCGCATGATCGGCTGGTACGTCCACCACCAGGGTCGCGGGCACCTGCACCGCGCCAAGGCGATCGCCGCGCACCTGGACGAGGAGCTGACGATCCTGTCCAGCCTGCCGTCCGAGGAGTGGGCAACCTGGGTGGCCCTGCCGCGAGACGACCTGGAGGGGGCCACCGACGCGACGCCCGGCGGACGGCTGCACTGGGCGCCCGTCGACAGCCGCGGGCACCAGGAACGGCTCGCGACCGTCGCGGCGTGGGTGGCCGTCACCCGGCCCCGGCTGATGGTCGTGGACGTGTCGGTCGAGGTCACCACCCTGGTGCGGCTGATGGGGGTGCCCGTCGTGGTCATGGGCATGCCGGGCGAGCGTGACGACGCGCCCCACGACCTGTGCCACGACCTCGCCGACCTGGTGATCGCCCCCTGGCCGGGCGAACTCTACGAGCCGGGCTACCTGCGCCGGCGGCCAGGCCTGGCGCGCTACGTCGGCGGGATCAGCCGGTATGCCGACCGACTGGCGCCGCCCGCGCCCGATGCTCGGGCACCCGGGGCATCCTCGCCCGGTGCTCCCGCACCCGACGCCGGGCGGCCCGGCGCTCCCGCCCGCCGGGTGCTGCTGCTCGGCGGGGCCGGCGGCAGCGCGCTGACCCCCGGGCACCTGGCCGCCGCCCGCGCGGCCACCCCCGGCTGGGAGTGGACCGTCGCCGGGCCCCTCGGCGAGTGGTACTCCGACGTCTGGGCGCTGCTGCACGACACCGACGTCGTGGTCATCGCGGCCGGGCAGAACTCCGTCGCCGACGTGGCCGCCGCCGGCACCCGCGCCGTCGTCATCCCCGAGGACCGGCCCTTCGACGAGCAGCGGGCGACCGCCGCCGCGCTGCACCGGGCAGGGCTGGCCGTCGTCCGGGACGCCTGGCCGGACGACTGGGCCGCGACCCTGGAGGAGGCCTGGGCCCTGGAGCCGTCCTGGGAGCGCTGGCGCACCGCAGGCGCCCCCGCGCGCGCCGCCGCGATCCTGGACGGGTGGCGCCGATGAGCGGCCCGGTGCTCGTGACCATCGCGGCCGGGCGGCACGACCACCTGCTGGCCCAGCGCCGCCACGTCGCCGCGCTGCCGGAACCGCCCCGCCACGTGGTGGTGGCGATGGGTGACCCGGCCGTCGCGGGGCTGCTGGCCGGCGCCCCGCCCGAGGCGCCGGTAGAGGTTCTCGACATACCCCTGGCCGGGTCCGGGCGGCTGCCCCTCGCCGAGGCCCGCAACGCCGGGATCGACCGCGCCCTGGCGCTCGGGACCGACCTGGTGGTGCTGCTCGACGTGGACTGCCTGCCCGGCCCCGGCCTGGTCCGGCGGTACGCCGCCGCTGCGCGGGAGCTCGGCGCGGACCCCGCCCTGCTGTGCGGCCCGGTGACCTACCTGCCCGCGCAGGCCGGCGCCCCCGAGCCCGAGGACCTGGCCCGGTGGCGCGCGCCCCACCCGGCCCGCCCGGCCCCGGCGGACGGCGAGCTGGTCCGCGGCGGCGACCACCGGTTGTTCTGGTCGCTGTCGTTCGCGGTGACGCCGCCGACCTGGCGGCGGGTCGGCGGCTTCTGCACCGACTACGACGGCTACGGCGGGGAGGACACCGACCTGGGGCTGACCGCGCGCGAGGCCGCGGTCGAGCTGGTCTGGGTGGGTGGCGCCGACGCCTATCACCAGCACCACCCGGTGTCCTCGCCGCCGGTGGAGCACCTGGACGACATCCTGCGCAACGCCGCGACCTTCCACCGCCGCTGGGGCGTGTGGCCGATGACGGGCTGGCTGACGGCCTTCGCCGAGCGGGGACTCGCCGTGCACGACGAGTCCGGGTGGCACCGGGCCCGATCCGGCACGATCGACCCATGACGAGCCTGCTGTGGCTGCGCCGCGACCTGCGCCTGGCCGACCATCCCGCCCTGCTGACCGCCGCCGAGGACGGGGACGTCGTCCCGCTGGTCGTCCTCGACCCGGCGCTGGACCGGGCGGGCGGGCCGCGCCGCGAGGCCTACCTCGCGGCCGTCGCCGCCCTGGCGCAGCGATGCGAGGGGGCCCTGGTCGTGCGCCGTGGGCGCCCGGTCGACGTGGTGCCCGCCGTCGCCGCGGAGGCCGGGGCCCGGCGGGTGCACGTCTCCGCCGAGACGACCCCCTACGGCCGGCGCCGGGACGCGCGGGTGGGGGCGCTGCTGACCGAGGCGGGCCGTGAGCTCGTGCCGACCGGGTCCCCCTATGCCGTCGGCCCCGGCGTCCTGACCACGGCGGCGGGTGGCCCCTATCGCGTCTTCACGCCCTACAGCCGCGCCTGGCGCGACCACGGCTGGCCTGCCCCCGCGCCGATCCCCGCCGGGCTGCGGTGGCGGCGCGGTATCGCCAGCGAGCCCGTCCCGCAGCACGACTCGCCGCACCCGGCCGGCGAGGAGGCCGCACGCAGCGCCTGGGCGGAGTTCCTCGACGGACCGGTGGCGACCTATGCCGAGGACCGGGACCGGCCCGACCTGGCGGGCACCTCGATGATGTCCATGCACCTGAAGCAGGGCACGATCCACCCGCGCACGCTGCTGCACGACCTGGCCCGTCTGGACGCGCGCGGCCCGGTCGCCGAGTCCGTCGAGCGCTACGCCACCGAGCTGGCCTGGCGGGAGTTCTACGCCGACGTGCTGTGGCACCGCCCGGACTCGGCCTGGGGCGACCTCAAGGCGGCCTTCGCGGGGTTGGAGTACGACGACCCCGCCACCGACCCGCAGGTGGCCGCGCTGCTCGACCGCTGGCGCGAGGGCCGCACCGGCTTCCCGCTCGTCGACGCCGGCATGCGCCAGCTGCGCGAGATCGGGTGGATGCACAACCGGGTGCGGATGGTCACCGCGTCGTTCCTGGTCAAGGACCTGCACGTGTGGTGGCCGTACGGCGCGCGGCACTTCCTGGACCACCTGGTCGACGGCGACCTCGCCTCCAACAACCACGGGTGGCAGTGGGCCGCGGGCACGGGGACCGACGCGGCGCCCTACTTCCGGGTCTTCAACCCGGTCGAGCAGGGCAAGCGGTGGGACCCGAGCGGGGACTACGTGCGCCGCTGGGTGCCCGAGCTGGCGCACCTGCCCGGGCGGTCGGTGCACGAGCCGTGGAAGGCCACGGGCGGCCTGGCCCACGGCTATCCGCAGCCTTGCGTGGACCACGCCGAGGAGCGACGGGAGGCCTTGCGTCGATATGACGCGGTCCGCGCCGTGTGAGATGCCCGACCTCGGCGCAGGGGTTCGCGGGTGACCGCCGGGGGTAGGTGCTCGACCAGAACGATCACGGAGCCTCGAGCCTGGTGGGCACCGGACCGGGACGCCGTCGTCCCGCCACACCAGGAGGCACCATGAGCAGCACCGACTGGGAGGCGCGCTATGCCGCCGATCCCGACCCCTTCGACGTGCGCACGAGCTGGTACGAGCGGCGCAAGATCGAGGTCGTCCTCGCCTCGCTGACCCGCGAGCGGTACGCCCGCGCGTGGGACGCGGCCTGCGGCACCGGGGACCTCGCGGTCCGGCTGGCGCGCCGCTGCGGGTCGGTCCTCGCCTCCGACGCCTCGGCCACGGCTGCCCTGCTCGCCGGTGAGCTGGCCCGGCAGCACGGGGTCTCGTCCATGACGGCGGCCACCCACGCGCTGCCGGACCCACCACCCGCGGACGTGCTCGGTGGCGGCCCGGTCGACCTGGTCGTGCTGTCGGAGGTCCTGTACTACCTGCCCGAGCGGACTCGCGCCGCCACGGTCCGCACGGTCCTGGACCTGCTTGCCCCCGGCGGCGAGGTGGTGAGCGTCCACTGGCGCCACCACCCCCACGACGCGCACCTGTCCGGCGCCGAGGCTACCGCCGAGCTGCACGAGGCCCTCGCCGACTGCGGCCTGACCCGGGCCGTCCGCCACGACGACGCCGACTTCGTGTCGGCCCACTGGACCCGCCCCGGCGACGAGACCGCGCCGCGCGCCGGGTCGACGCCCGAGGACCCCACCACCGAGGAGGACCCCCGATGACCGCCGTCCCCTGGACGAGCCTGACCCCTGTCCCAGCCCCGCTGCTGGCGGTCGCGGGGCTCGGCGCCGACGCCACCCGCCGCACCGGGCTGCTGCGCGAGCTCGTCGCCGCGCGCCCCTGGGCCGACCTGACCTGGCCGGAGCTGCTCGACGCGCTCGTGGCGCTGGGGCGCACGGACGTCCCGCTCGCCCGGCTCACCGAGGGGCACGTGGACGCGCTGCGGATCCTGCGCCAGGCCGGGCGAGCGCCGCGTCCCGATGCGGTGTATGGCGTGTGGGCCTCCCGCTCGCACGCCACCGGGGTCCAGGCCACCCCGGAGGGCGGCGGCTGGCGGCTGGACGGGACGCTGCGCTTCGCCTCCGGGGTGGGGATCCTGGACCGGGCGCTGCTGCCGGTGTGGCTGGACGACGAGCGTTCGGTGCTGCTCGACGTGGACGTCTCCTCCTGGACCGGTGACGCCGCGTCCTGGCACACCCCGGCGATGCTGGCCTCGCAGTCGTGGACCGTCCGGGTCGGGGACGTACGGGTGCCCGCCGACGCGCAGGTGGGTGAGCAGGGGTGGTACCTCGGGCGGCCGGGCTTCTTCCCCGGCGGCGTCGGGGTGGCGGCCGTGTGGGCCGGGGGCGCGGTGCGCGTCGCCGACCTCACCGCCCGCGCCACCGAGGGTGCTCCCCCGGCTCCGGCGCGGATCGCCCGCTGGGGTCGGGTGCGCACCGAGATCGCCTCGGCCTCGGCACTGCTCAGGACCGCCGGAGTCGCCCTGGAGGCGTCCGAGCAGGACCCGGCCGGCAGCCCGGCCCGCGGCGCCGGCGGGCGCGGCCAGGAGCTGTCGACCGAGGTGCGCGCCGGCGTCGCCCGCGCCGCCCGCGCGATCCTGGCCGAGTGCCACGCCCTCGCCGGACCGGCAGGGCTGGCCTACGACCCCGACCTCGCGCAGGCGGTCGTGGACCTCGACCTCTACGTCGCCCAGCAGTCCCGCGACGGCGACGAGGGCTACCTCGGTGGGCTCCCTCGCTGACCGGGTGCTCGTCGTCGTGCCCGCCCACGACGAGGAGCACCGGCTTCCCATCGCCCTCGCGGCCCTGGACCATGCCATGGCCCAGGCGCTCTCGGCGGGCGAGGTGGACCGGGCCGAGGTGGTGGTCGTGGCCCACCGCTGCACCGACGCCACCGCGCAGGTCGCCCGACGGCACCGCTGGTCGGCCGGCGTGACCGCCCTCGTGGTGGCCGACTCCGGGTCCGCGACCGTGGGCGAGGTTCGCGACCACGGCGTGCGGTCCGCGCTGGGTCGTGGTCGTGCCCTCGGCCTGCCGTCCGACACCTGGCTGCTCTCCACCGACGCCGACTCCGAGGTCCCGGCCGACTGGGTGCGGGGGCTCCTCGCCGTCGCCCGGACCCAGCAGGCCCAGGCGGTGGCGGGCCTGGTGGAGCTGGTCGACTGGCAGGCCTCTCCCGCCGCCCGACGGGCCTACCAGCGCATCGTCGAGGCCGGGGTGACCGGACCGGACACCCACACCCACGCCTACGCCGCCAACCTCGCGGTGCGGCTGGACGCCTATCTGGCCGTCGGTGGCTTCCCGGCCGTCGCGCACGGCGAGGAGGCCTCCTTGCTGGCGGCGCTGGTGGCCGCCGGGCGACCGATCGCCAGCACCCGTGGGTGCGTGGTGCGCACCTCGGGGCGGATGCCGGGTCGCGCGGCCGCCGGCCTCGGTCACCTCCTGCAGACCCTGGGCGACCCTGCGGAATGCCTGGCGACGGAGGGGGTATGACGCACCCCATGAGCCTGCACACCCAGCCCCCGATCGCCCCCGTCAGCGGCCGCACCCCGGTCGCCCTCGTCGCCGGCGCCTCCCGCGGCCTGGGCCTGCTCGTGGCCCGTGACCTCGGTCGCCGCGGCTTCCGCGTCGTCCTGCTCGCCCGCGACGGCGCCGAGCTGGAGGACGCCCGCGCCCGGCTGGCCGCCGAGGGCCTGGACGCCCACGCCCGCACCGGCGACGTCACCGACCACGAGGGCATCGAGGCGGTCGTCGCCGAGGTCGAGCGCGAGATCGGCCCGATCACCGTCGCCATGCACGTCGCCGGGATCATCCAGGTCGGCCCGCTGGCGGCCACCGAGCGCGCCCACTTCGAGCAGGCCGTCGACGTCATGCTGTGGGGGCCGATCAACGTGGCGCTGGCCGTCCTGCCCGCCATGCGCGAGCGCCGCCGCGGCCGGATCGGCGTGGTCACCTCGATCGGTGGCAAGGTCAGCGTCCCGCACCTGCTGCCCTACTCCACCGCGAAGTTCGGCGCCGTCGGCTTCACCGAGGGGCTGCACGCCGAGCTCGCGGGCACCGGGGTCACCGCGACCACGATCGTGCCCGGCCTGATGCGCACCGGCTCGCACCTGCAGGCGAGGTTCATCGGCACGGGCGCCGCCAAGGAGTACGCCTGGTTCGCCCCCGGCGCGTCCCTGCCGCTGCTGTCGATCAGCGCCGAGAGCGCGGCCCGCCAGATGGTGGACGCGACCCTGGCCGGCGACGCCGTCGCCCTCGTCTCGCCGCTGAGCAAGGTCGCCGCCCGCGTCGCGGGTCTCGCGCCGGGCACGACGACCCGGCTGCTCCGCGTGCTGAGCCGCCTGCTGCCCTCCGGGGAGGCCGACGGTCGGACGATCACCGGTCACCAGGCCCGCGCCGAGCTCGGCAACCCGATCGTGGATCGGCTGACCACGCTCGGCGACCGAGCGGCCCTGCGCAACAACGAGCACCACCGCTGATGTCCTTGGCCTACGCCGACCTGGTCGCCACCTCTGCGGCCGTGGCCGCCACCCGCTCGCGCACCACCAAGACCACCCTGCTCGCGGAGCTCCTGCGCCGCGCCGCAGCGGATGAGGTCGGGGTGGTGGCGGCGCACCTGGCGGGCGTGCTGCCGCAGGGCCGGGTCGGCGTGGGCTACCGCACCGTCTCCGCTCCCCCGCCGCCCGCGCCGACGCCGACGCTCACCGTGACCGGGGTGGACCGGGCCGTGACCGCGCTCGCCGGGGTCGCCGGCTCCGGCTCGGCGTCCGCCCGGGCGCAGGCGCTGGCCGTGCTGCTCGGCGCCGCGACGTCGGCCGAGCAGGACTTCCTGCGTGCCCTGCTGGTCGGCGAGCTGCGCCACGGCGCCCAGGAGGGCTCGCTCGTGGCCGCCGTGGCCGCGGCCTACGACGTGCCGGAGTCGGCCGTGCGCCGGGCCGCGATGATGGCGGGCCACCTCGGGCCGGTCGCCGAGGCCGCCGCCACCGGCGGGCTCGCGGCGCTCCGGGCGATCGGCCTCGAGGTCGGGCGGCCGGTGCGACCCATGCTGGCCGGGGCGGCCCCCGACGTCACCACGGCGTACGCCGACGGCGACCGCGAGCGCCTGGTCCAGGGCAAGCTCGACGGGATCCGGATCCAGGTGCACCGTGACGGCGAGACGGTCCGGGTCTTCACCCGCAGCCTGGACGACATCACCGACCGGGTCCCCGAGGTCGTCGAGGTCGCCCGCGCGCTGGACGTGCGCCAGGTGGTCCTCGACGGCGAGGCGATCGCGCTGCGGGCCGACGGGCGCCCGCAGCCCTTCCAGGTGACCGGGGCGCGCACCGCCTCCAGCGCCGACCCGCAGCGGCTGCGCGAGCAGACCCCGCTCACCACCTTCCTGTTCGACGTGCTGCACCTGGACGGCGCGGACCTGGTGGACCGGCCCCAGGCCGAGCGCGACGCCGTGCTCGCGCGGGTCGCCCCGGACCACCTGGTGCCCAGCCTGACGACCGCCGACCCGGACCGCGCCGCGGGCTTCTTCGCCGACCTGGTGGCGGCCGGGCTCGAGGGCGTCGTGGTCAAGGACCCGCACGCGCCCTATGCCGCCGGCCGTCGCGGCACCGGGTGGACCAAGGTCAAGCCCCGGCACACGTTCGACCTGGTGGTGCTCGCCGTCGAGTGGGGCAGCGGGCGGCGGGCCGGGTTGCTGTCCACCATCCACCTCGGGGCGCGGCTGCCCGACGGCGGGGGCTTCGCGATGCTGGGCAAGACCTTCAAGGGGATGACCGACGAGATGCTGCAGTGGCAGACGCGGCGCTTCCTGGAGCTGGAGACCCACCGGGAGGGCGCCGTCGTGCACGTACGGCCGGAGCAGGTCGTGGAGGTCGCGGTCGACGGTGTCCAGACCAGCCGTCGCTATCCCGCGGGGATGGCGCTGCGCTTCGCCCGGGTGCTGCGCTACCGCGACGACAAGACCCCTGCCGGGGCCGACACCGTGGACGCGGTGCGGGCTCTGCACACCGGTGGGGAGTCGTGATGAGCCGCACCCTGGCCCACCGCTCGACCCGGTCCACGGGGCTGGTGCTCGCCGCCGGTGGGGGCGCGCTGCTCGCCGGGGCCTTCGGGATCGCCGCGCTCGTGCGCCGGGACAAGCCGCTGCACGCCTACGGCCGGGTGACCACGGGCACCCTGGTGCTGGACGGTGCCGAGATCGCGTGCGGGGTCCCGCTGCTCGACCGGGCCGGGTCGTGGCCGTGCACGGTCCGCGCCTCGCGGGCCGCCTCGTTGACGCACGCGGGTCCCGACGTCCAGGGCCTCGCCCTGCGGGTGGCCGGGGCCGGTCGCACCGGCGACCACGCCGACCTGCTGCTGGCGAGCACCGGCACCGGGTCGGTCACGCGCTACCTGCTCGCCGTGCGCCGCCGGGTCGAGGACGGCCCGCTGACGACGCTGCTGCCCCAGCGCGGCCCGGGCGGCGACGTGCTGCTGCGGCTGGACCCCGCGGGCTCCTCGGCGTACGACCTGTCCTGGAGCCGCGCCCGCGGGCCCTGGCACCGGCTGGGCCGGCTGGTGATCGACCTGCCCTGGGGCCCGGACCAGCCGCTACGCTTCGCCCCGGTCGCCCGTCCCGTGGCCGGCCTCGTCCCGCCCGGCTGGGTCCGGGCCCTGCGCCATCCCGCCTATGCCGCCGCGCGGCGACTCACCGACCCGGCACCACCACGACAAGGAGCACCGACATGACCGACGAGCAGCAGCAGAAGGTCGCCGAGATCATCAAGAGCACCCGGATCGCGATGATGACGCACGTGGACGGGACCGGTCGCCTGGTCTCCCACCCGATGGCGACGCAGGACGTGGACTTCGCGGGAACCGTGCTGTTCATCGCCGAGCGCCACAGCCAGAAGTGCCTGGACCTGCAGGCCAACCCGCAGGTCAACCTGGCCTACGCCGGGAACGGCGCCTGGGTGTCGCTGTCCGGCACCGCCCGCGTCGTCGACGACACCGAGCGGCTGAGGGAGCTGTGGAGCACCTTCACCGGCGCCTGGATGGAGGGCGGCCCGGACAACCCGGAGAACGTCCTCATCGAGGTCACCGGCGACACCGCGGAGTACTGGGACACCCCCGGCGGCAGCAAGGTCGTCCAGCTCGCCAACCTGGTCAAGGCCGCCGTCACGGGCAAGCGGGTCGAGGGCGACAACGAGGTCGTCGACCTCTGACCGGCGGCCCGCCACGGCTGCACCGCGCCACCGCGCCCCACCATCACCGAAGCCCCACCACCGGAGAGGAAGCACCATGACCGACAACCACGAGATCCAGGACGCCAAGGACGAGGCCGTCGACACCGTCGTCGAGCGCGTGGAGTCCTGGAACGACGGCGCCGAGAAGGACACCGTGGCCGAGGAGCTGCGCAAGGGCTTCGACGAGGCCGAGGTGGACGTGCCCGAGAGCGACGTGGACCAGCTCGCCGAGCAGATCCACACCGACGGCAAGGCCGCCACCGAGGGGGTCCGGGCCGACTGACGGCAGATGCGCCCGCGCCGCCACGTGACGACGCCCTCTCCCGGCGATCCGGGAGAGGGCGTCGTCACGTGGTCCCAGGGCCGCCCCCACCGTCGTGACCGGGGCCGCCCAGGGATCGATCAGGAGTAGGCCGGGCGCTCGTCGTCCTCCGGGTCCTCCGACCCCTGCACGTCGGTCGCGTGCGTCGCCGGGGTCCAGCTGGGGTCGCCGAGCAGCACCCGGCCGGCGTCGGTCACCACGGTGACCTTGCCGGCGTTGCGCAGGTTCTCGGCCATCCGGGCCACGACCACCTCGGGCTGGGCGAGCCCGGCCTGCTCGAAGGCGCGCGCGAGGTGGGGCTGCAGGTCCACGTCGTCGGCCTCGTGCTGGACGACCTGGGCGAGGGTGGCGACGAGCCGGTCGAGCTCGGCGCGGTCGAGCCGGCTGACCAGCTCGTCGTCGAGGCTGATGATCGCGTCCCGACCGTGGTGCTCGTGACCGTGCTGGATCTGGGGCATGGCGTCTCCTCCTGGCAGGTGGCCCGGCGAGGTGCCGCCCAGCGGACGGACTCGCGAGATGGGTCTTTTCAGTATCTAATCATTCCATGGTCGAAACAAGGCGCGCCCCGTCCCCTGCCGCACCCGGTTCGCGCCGGAGCGGGGAGCGACGGCATGGCTGACGTCCTGGTCGTCGGCGCCGGGCTGGCCGGGCTCTCGGCCGCCTGCCACCTGCGCGGCCGGGGGCACCAGGTGACCGTCGTCGAGCGGGAGAGCGGGCCTGGCGGTCGCGCCGGGCGATCCACCCACGGCGGCTTCACCTTCGACACCGGCCCCACGGTGATGACCATGCCGGGCCTGCTCGACGACGCGTTGCAGGCCGTGGGCTCCTCGGTCGCCGACCTGGTGCCGATGCGGGTCCTGGACCCGGCCTACCGGGCACGCTTCCACGACGGCAGCCAGATCCGCGTGCGGCACGGGCACGAGGCGATGCGTGAGGAGATCCGCAGCACCTGCGGCGACCGGGACGCCGTCGCCTTCGACCGCTTCGTGGCCTGGCTGCGCGAGCTCTACGCCGTGGAGATGCCGCACTACATCGACCGCAACTTCGACTCGCCGCTGGACCTGGCCCGCCCCCTTGGCGCCTCCACGACCCTGCTGCGGCTCGGGGGCCTGCGGCGGCTCGGGCCCACGATCCGCAGCTTCTTCCACGACCAGCGGCTGCACCGGCTGTTCACCTTCCAGGCGATGTATGCCGGGCTGCCCCCGGAGACGGCCCTGGCGATCTACGCCGTGATCACCTACATGGACTCCATCGAGGGGGTGTACTTCCCCGACGGCGGGATGGGCGCCATCCCGGCCGCCCTGGACACCGCCGCCCGACGCGCCGGGGTGGACCTGCGCTACGACAGCACCGTCGTGCGGCTGCTGCGCGCGGGTGGCCCGGGCGAGGGTCACCCGGTCACCGGCGTCGAACTCGCGTCGGGCGAGACCCTGCACGCCGACGCGGTGGTCTGCACGCTGGACCTGCCGGTGGCCTACGCGCTGCTGCTGCCCGACCTCACCCCGCCACGGGCGGTGACCCACGGCACCTACTCGCCCTCGGCGGTGGTGTGGCACGTGGGCGCCTCCTCGCCCGCGCCGGAGCACGTCGGTCACCACAACATCCACTTCGGCCGGGAGTGGGACGAGGCCTTCGAGGCCCTGCTCCGGCGGCGCACCCTGATGCCGGACCCCTCGCGCCTGGTCACCGTCCCGTCGATCACCGACCCCACGCTCGCGGCCCCGGGCGGCACGACGATGTACGTCCTGGAGCCGGTCCCCCACCTGGACGGCGGCATCGACTGGGACCGCGAGGCCGGCCCGATGCGCGAGCGCCTGGGCGAGTTCCTGCAGACCGAGGGCTATCCCACCGACGTGGTCGCCGAGGAGCTGTTCACCCCGCTGGACTGGCAGCGGCTCGGGATGGCCCGCGGCACCCCCTTCGCGCTGGCGCACACCTTCGCCCAGACCGGGCCCTTCCGTCCGGGCAACCTGGAGCGGCGCGCTCCCGGCCTGGTCCTCGCCGGGTCCGGGACCATCCCGGGGGTCGGCGTGCCCATGGTCCTGGTCAGCGGCAAGCTCGCCGCGGACCGGGTGGACGCCCTCACGGCAGGCGGCCCCGGGCGGTGACGGCGACCCTGGACCCGCGGCTGCGCGAGGGCTACTCGCGCTGCGCGGCGATCACCCGCCGCCACGGCACGACGTACTTCTGGGGCGTCACCCTGCTCCCGGCCGAGCGCCGGCGCCACGTCCACGCGGTCTATGCGCTGTGCCGGGCCGCCGACGACATCGTGGACGCCCCCGAGGCGTCGGCACCGCACCGGGTGCCGGAGACCGAGCGGCGCCTGGACGCCTTCCGGCGGCGGGTGACCGACGCCGTCCGGTCCGGCGAGGCGGCGGACCCGGTGCTGGCCGCCGTGGCCCGCTCCCTGCGCCACCTGGGGATCGGCGAGGAGCCCCTGGACCGGTTTTTCGGTGCCATGGCCCAGGACCTCACCACCACCCGCTACCAGACCTGGTCCGACCTGCGCGCCTACATGGACGGGTCGGCCGCCGTCATCGGCGAGATGATGCTGCCCGTCCTGCAGCCCTCCTCCCCCGACGCGCTCGGCCCGGCCCGTGCGCTCGGCGAGGCCTTCCAGCTGACGAACTTCCTGCGCGACGTGGCCGAGGACCTGGACCGCGGCCGGGTCTACCTCCCCCAGGAGGACCTGCGCTCCTTCGGGGCCGACCCGCACCGGCGCGAGGTGACCCCGCAGTGGCGGGCCATGCTGCGCCACCAGATCGAGCGCAACCGCACGCTGTATGCCGAGGCCGACCGCGGCATCCCCCTGCTCCCCCCGGCGAGCGCCCGCTGCGTGGCGACCGCGCGCCGTCTCTACGCCCAGATCCTCGACCTGATCGAGGAGGCGGACTACGACGTCTTCTCCCACCGCCTGGTCGTGCCCACCCGGGTCAAGGCGACCACGGCGGCCCGGACGCTGCTCTCCCGGCATACGGTGGCCGCGTGAGCGCACTCGCCTATCTCGTCTGCCTGCTCCTGTCCCTGGCCGGCGTGGCCACGATCGACCGGCGGTGGCGGCTGTTCGTGTGGCGCAGCCCCCGCGCCGCGCTCGCCGTCCTCGCCGTCGGGGTGGCCTATCTCGTGGCGTGGGACCTGGCGGGGATCGCGCTGGGGATCTTCTTCCGCGGACAGACCCGCTGGATGACCGGCCTGCAGGTGGCGCCCGAGCTGCCGGTGGAGGAGCTGTTCTTCCTGCTGCTGCTGTCCTGGACCACGATGTGCCTGTGGTGCGGCGGCGAGCGCCTGGCCCACGCCCGGCGGGGGGCTCGGTGACCTTCACGCTGCTCGACCTGGTCATGCTAGGGCTGGCCGTCGCGGGGGCCGCCTGGGCGGGCCGCGGCCTGCGCGGGCGGGCTCCGGCCCTGGCCCCGCTCGTCGCGGCGGGCGGGCTGCTGCTGCTCACCGTGGTCTTCGACAACCTGATGATCGCGGCCGGCCTGTTCGACTACGCCCCGGAGCACCGGACGGGGCTGCTGCTCGGGCGGGCCCCGGTCGAGGACCTGGCCTATCCCCTCGGCGTGCTCGTGCTGCTGCCCGTGCTGTGGCGCCGCTGGCGGACCAGCCCCCCGACCGCCGAGGAGGACTCGTGATCCGCACGCTCGGGCGCCTGGTCGCGTCCTCCCGCCCGCTCAGCTGGGTCAACACCGCCTATCCCTTCGGCGCGGCCTACCTGCTGACCACCGGACGCCTGGACCTGCGCGCAGCCGTCGGCATCGGGTTCTTCCTGGTGCCCTACAACCTGCTCATGTATGGCGTGAACGACGTCTTCGACTACGAGTCCGACCTGCGCAACCCGCGCAAGGGCGGCGTCGAGGGCGTGGTCCTGGACCGGTCGCTGCACCGCGCCACCGTGTGGACCGCGTCGCTGCTGCCCGTGCCCTTCGTGCTGTGGCTGCTGGCCCACGGCTCGCCGCTCGCCGGCCTGGTGCTGCTCGGGACCGTCGCCGCCGTGGTGGCCTACTCGGCGCCCGGGCTGCGGTTCAAGGAGCGGGCCTTCGTGGACTCGGCGACGTCCAGCACCCACTTCGTCGGGCCGGCGGTCTACGGCGTCGTGCTCACCGGCGAGCACCTGCCCTGGCAGGGCTGGGTCGCGCTGGTCGCGTACTTCCTGTGGGGCATGGCCAGCCACGCCTTCGGGGCGGTGCAGGACATCGGCCCGGACCGGCAGGCCGGGATCGGCTCGGTGGCGACGGTCGTCGGGGCCCGGGCGACGGTGCGGCTCAGCGCCGCGGCCTACGTGCTGGCCGGACTGCTGCTCGCCACCACCGGACGGTGGGGCGTGCTCGCCGGGCTGCTCGTGCTGCCCTACCTGTGGCTGGTCCGTCCCTACCTGGACCTCACCGACGAGGACGCCCCCCGCGCCAACGCCGGGTGGCGGCGCTTCCTGTGGGTCAACTACCTGGTGGGCTTCCTGCTCACCCAGCTGCTGATCGCGCGGTGGCTGCTCGGCTGACGTCCGTGGGCACGGTCGATCGCGTCGACCTCGGCGGGACACGTCCGGGGTCAATACCGTTGCCCCACGACGTGGTCGAGACCTGACCTCGCCCGACGGTCGACCCCAGGAGGAACCGTGCACCATCGCCGCATCGTGTCCCTGACCGCTCTCGTCCTGAGCCTCGGTCTGGCGGGCGCCGGCCCGGCCACGGCTGCCGCGCCACCCGCACCCGCCCCGGTGGCTCCGACCGCGACCACGCCCGGCTCCTTCGCCCCCACGATGATCCACGCCGGACCGATGTCGACCCCGCGGCAGCACTCCGGCCTGGACCTCGCCGAGATCGCCGCCCGCCCGCCGGTCACCCAGGTCACCACCGTGGGGAAGGTGCCGATGGGTCGCACCGTGGCCGCCGAGGTCGGCGACCTGCGGGCCTACGTGCTGCCGCCCGGCAACCAGGGCAACGTGCAGTCCTGCGTCGCCTGGGCGCTCGGCTACAGCGCCTACGGGATCCTGATGAACAAGGCCGGCCGCCCGGGCGCCCCCATGGCCCCGATGTACGTCTACTCCCAGGTCAACAACGGTGTGGACCAGGGCTCCTCGGCCCCCCGGTCGTTCTCGGTGCTGATGGAGCAGGGCATCGACACCCGCGAGCACTACAGCCACGGCGACCACGACTGGAGCAGCAGGCCGACCCAGGAGGACCGGAGCAACGCCGCCAACTACAAGCTCTCCGGCTACCGGCAGATCCCGTTGCGACCCAGCATGGCGATCCCGGCGATCAAGGCGGCCATCAACAACGGCTATCCCGCCCTCATCGGGATGCGCCTGCGCCAGAACTTCGTCGACATGGACGCCGAGACCGCCCGCAGCTACACCTACACCGCCTCCGGCGACGTGATCGGCGGTCACGAGCTCGCGGTCGTCGCCTACGACGAGAAGGGCATGACCCTGCAGAACACCTGGGGCACGGCCTGGGGCGACGGCGGCTACCTCACCCTCCCGTGGAGCTTCCTGGGCGCGGGCGACGTGGTCGAGATCTACTCCATGGGTCCGCTCGAGCCGGTCCGCGGCCCGTCCCTCGCGCCGGTCGGCACGCCCTCCCCCGCGCCGACCCGCATGCCCACCTCCGTGCCGGCGGTGTCCGCCCGGACCGCCCGCTGAGGCGCCGGGCCGCACCAGGCCGTCTTTCGTCATACCTCCCAGTCGGCCGACGGCGCGCGGCGTCACGACCGCGCCGGTCACGGCGGGGGTGCTTCCACAGGGGTGGCGGTTCGAGCCGATCTCGTCATGCAGGACCCAGCCAGCCCGGCCCTTCTGAGCGCCCGCAGCGGTGGACCCGCCCGGCTCCAAGCCGCCCTCGGTGACATCGCCAAGGCCCAGGGCATGGCAGAGGTCGCCCGCGCCGACGGCGTCGGCCGCGAGTCTCTCTACACGTCGCTCAGCACGACCGGCAACCCGTCCTTCCACACCATCGCCAGAGTCGTCGACGCCCTCGGTGGCCAGCTCACCGTCGCACCCAAGGAACCCGCCGACTGACGCAGCCGCATGCGCCACCATGGAACGGGGCTGCTGTCGTTCTCGCTGACGGTCGTGTCGAAGAGCGCGTCTCGAGGCCTGTGCCGAGGTCTGGTCTGGGTTGCCGGCCCTGGTACACCCCTGCGGGCTTTCTGGCTGGTCGCCACCACTTCCATCACCATCACTTCCCGCCAGCCACAGGCTCCTGGAAGACGGGGTCTTCCCGCCGCTGACCTGGGCGAAGATGCCACGGACGGGAACAGCGTCGAAGACGACCCGTCTTGAGCACCGCACGCGGCAGCGAGGGCGACCATGGTAGTCCTGTCCTCCACCATCGACACCACCATCCTCACCCGCTCCTCCGCCACACCTGACCCAGCCGGCGGGGCGGTCGCGCGAGCCCCCAGGTCGCACCGACCAGCCCACCGAGCGTGTCGGCGACCAGGTCGCCCACGGTGTCCAGGCCCCCGACCTCGATCCGCTCCGCCAGCCACCGGTGCCCGGCCAGCTCCCCCAGCTCCCACACGACCCCGAGGACCAGCACCAGGAGCACCGTCCGGAGCACCTGCCCGTATGTCGGACCGGCTGCGCCGGTCAACCGCACCACCAGCACCCCGAGCACCAGACCGCACCCGGCGTGGGAGACCAGGTCCAGGTGCGGCACCCGCTCGAAGGTCCTCGCCGCAGCCCACCACCCCGAGGCGAGGAAGCAGGCCTGCCCGGCGAGGTCGACCGGTCCCGGCAGGTCGACGAACCGCAGCAGCATGCACCCGCCCAGGACGAGCGCGAGGGCGAGCCCAGCGGCGGTGCCGTAGGTCACGGCGACGACCGGCACGGATGCTGCGGCCGCCAGCCGCAGCACGTCGGTGCCGCGCCACCGGTCCTGACCGTCCAGCCAGGCCCAGCTCATGCCTTGTCGACAGGTGACGCGGCGCCGATGCTCACGTCGGTCGGGGGCGCGGCGGACGGGGGCGCGTCGTTCGGGGACGCCGCCGCGGCCGGCGGCAGCGCCGCCAGGTCGGCAGTCGGCCAGCGGCGCGGGTCGTCGGGCAGCCCGGCGAGCAGCGCCACCTGCTCGGCGCACCACGGCGAGACCTCCCGGTCGCCGGCGAGCACCCCGTTGCGCAGCGCGGGCCAGGGCTCCCACCAGGTCTCGGCGACCTCCGCGGGGTCGGGCTGCAGTGCGGCGGAGCCCGCCACCGGGGCGACGTGCACCGGGCACAGCTCGTGCTCGACGACCCCGTCCATCTCGGCGCGGTAGGCGAAGTCCGGCAGCACCACCCGCACCTCGTCGAGGGCCAGGCCCAGCTCGGTGCGGGCGCGCCGCCGCACGGCCTCGGCGAGGGGCTCCCCGGGTGCGGGGTGGCCGCACACCGTGTTGGTCACCAGCCCGGGGAAGGTCGCCTTGTCCCAGGCCCGGCGGGACATCAGCACCCGCCCGGCGTCGTCGACGACGTAGCAGGAGAAGGCCAGGTGCAGCGGCGTGTCCTCGTGGTGGACCGCGGCCTTGGGGGCGGTGCCGAGGGCCCGTCCCCGGGCGTCGAGCAGGACCACCTCCTCCTGCGGCGGCGCAGCCGGTCGCACGGGCAGGTCGGCCCACCGGGTCCACCCGCACCGGGCCAGCCAGCGCCGCCCCGGGGAGCCACCCTGGGCCCAGCCGCGCCGCAGCGTGCGCATCGCCATGTGCACGCGACGCCAGGCCTGCGCGCGGGAGGCGAAGATCCGCCCGGCGACAGCCACCTGCAGGCGGGGGTCCAGCCGCACCCGGGCGTCCGGCCCGAGCGCCATGGACAGGTCGAGGTCGTCGTGCACGTCCGGGTCGGTGCGGGTGACCAGGTGTCGCACCGATTCCCAGGTCGTGCGGCGCAGCGCCATGTTGGAGCCCCACAGCGGTATGCCGGCGAGCGCCGATCCCGTCGCGCCGAAGGCCCCCACGGCATACAGCACCGCGGCAGGGCCGGCCCAGGGGCGGGGCAGGTCGTAGAACCGACCCGGCCCGGTGAGCGCGTCGAGGGTGGGGTCCTGCTCGAAGCGGTCGTGGATCCGGGCGATCCAGTCGGCGGGCAGCACCGAGTCGGCGTCGCAGCGGGCGATGATCTCGCCGGTGACGTTGTCGTAGCCGCGGGCCGCGGCCGCCGGGATGCCGCGGACCGGCTCGGCCACGACGCGGGCGCCGTGCCGGCGGGCGACGTCGGTCGAGTCGTCGGAGCTGGCGTTGTCGACCACGACGACCTCCCACGGCCGCCGGGTCTGCGACTGCAGGGAGCGCAGGCAGCGCTCGAGCAGGGCGGCGTCGTCGCGCACCGGGATCACCACGGAGATCCGCAGGCCCCGGCTTGCGGACGGTCCTGCGTCCGGTCCTGCGTCCGCGTGCCCCACCTGGACGTGGCTCGCCTGCTCGGTGGCGGTCACCGGCCGCACCGGGCGGCGACCAGCGCGGCGGCGCGGACGCCCGACACCAGCGCGCCCTGCAGCGACGCGGTGTCCCGATGGTCCCCGCAGACCACCGTGGCCTCGTCCAGCGCCAGGGGCCGGCGCAGCTGCACCGGAGACGGCTGGACGGGCAGGGCGTCGGTCACGTCGTGCCGCACCACCAGGTCCCAGCCGCGGGTGTCGCACGCATGGAGCTCGGCGAGCTGGGCGCGCACGTCCGCCTCGGTCGCCCGGCAGCCCTGCTCCACCGCGGTGGCCTGCACCAGGTGCCGTCCGGGCGGGGCGTAGCTCGGCGCCGCGTTGGTCATCACGGCGGTGTTGACGAGCGGGCCGCGTCGGCTGCGGGCGTCCAGGAGCAGCAGGTCCGTGGCGGTCGGGCGCTCCTCGGTGGCGAACCACCAGGTCACCAGCGGCTTGGTCGCCACGGCGGGCAGCGGGGTGAGCCGGCCGACCTCGCGCGGGTCCACGGCCACCACGACCTGGCGGGCCCGCAGGCTCTCCCCGCCCGCGTGCACCACCGCGCCATCGCCGTCGCGGGCGACCCCGTCGACGCGCGCCCCGGTCCGGACCGGTCGGGACAGCCGGGCCGCGAGCTGGCGCGGGAGCGCCGACATACCCTCGGCCGGGACGCCGGGGGTCGCCCGGACGAAGGACCGCACGAGCAGCCGGACGTAGGCCGCCGAGGACGAGCCCTCGCTCTCCAGGATCGTCCCGGCGAGGAAGCGCTCGATCACCTCGTGGCGCAGCGGCCCCTGCGCGCCGCAGCGGTCGAGCGAGGCGCCCCACCCCTCGTCGCCGTCGGCGAGCGCGGCCACCGGGCCGAGGGCGGGCAGCACCCAGCGGGCCGCCCCGAGGAGCTGTCGCGGGGTGAGGTAGCCCGAGCGCAGGGTGTCGAGCAGCCGGTCGGGGTGCCGCAGCGGGTCGGCCACGACGGCGCGGCCCTGGTCGCGCAGCACGCCCACCCCTCGCCCGAAGGTCCGCAGGTCGAGGGCGTCGACGTCCACGTCCGAGCGGATCCGCGGATAGGCGGGGTTGAGGACCTGGAAGCCCCGGTCGCAGCGGTAGCCGTCGATCACGTCCGTGCGCACCCGGCCGCCCACGTCGTCCCCGGCCTCCAGCACGAGCACGTCCAGCCCGCGCGCGGCGAGCCGGCCCGCGCAGTGCAGCCCGGCGATCCCGGCCCCCACCACGATCACGTCGGCGTCCACGGGTCCTCCTCAGGTCGAGCGGTATGCCGGGGTAGCCGGCGGGGTCAGCGGTTGCGGCGGGCGATGGCGGCGGTGAGGACGGTCGCGAAGGCGGTCCAGGCGGCGTAGGGCGCGAGGACCACGGCCTTCTCGGCGCTGACCCGACCCGACCGCCGCACCAGGTCGGCGCTGGACAGGGCAAGCAGGGCGGCCTCCGCGGTGGCCAGGGGCAGCCGGTGCCCGCGGAAGAACACCGCGCTCCACCCGGCGTTGAGCGCCAGGTTGACCCCGAGCGCCGTGAGGTAGGCGTGGCGCTCGTCCTCGCGTCCCGTCTCGGCGAGGTCGGCGAGGCTGAGCGCGCCGACGACGGCGACGTCGGCGTAGAGCAGCATCCACACGACGGGAAAGACCCAGCCCGGCGGCTGCACGGCAGGCTTGTCCAGGCGGCGGTACCACCGGCTGGTCGGGTCGGTGGCCAGGCTGCCGAGCCCTGCGGTGAGGGCCACGGCGGCGGACGTGCCGGCGAGGGTGCGTCGCCACCTGCGGGTGTCCTGCCCTCGGGCGGCCGCGCGCACGGCGTCCTCGAATCCCGTCGCCCCGCCCTCGGGCTCGCCCACCAGGTCGGCCAGGTCGTGCTCGTCGGCGACGGTGTCGTGCAGCAGGCTGCCGACCAGCGGCTCGGCGAGGGCGTGCGGGACCGGGGTGACCAGCCCGATCCACCGGGCGGCCGCGCGCGGGGTGGTGACCGGCGCGGTGAGGACCAGGCGCGGGCCCAGCCCCACGGCCTCGGCATACCGGCTCATCATCTGGGCATAGCTGACGACGTCCGGCCCGGCGACGTCGAACTCGCGGTTGTGCTCGGGCCCCAGGTCGGCCGCGGTGACGAGGTAGTGCAGCACGTCGGCGACGGCGATGGGCTGGATCTCGTTCTGCAGCCAGCTCGGCCCGATCGCACCGGGCAGCCGCTCGGCGAGGTGGCGCAGCATCACGAAGGACTGCGACCGGTCGCCCAGCACCACCCCGGCCTGCAGGACGGCGGTGGGCACGCCCGAGGCCATCAGGATCTGGCCGACCTCGACCCGGGAGGCGAGGTGCTCGGACAGCTCGTCGCCCTCGGGGTGCAGACCACCGAGGTAGACGATGCGGCTCACCTCGCAGGTGCGCGCCGCCTCGGCGAAGGACCGGGCCATGTCCCGCTCGGCCTGCTGGAAGTCGTCGGCGTCACCCATCGAGTGCAGGAGGTACCACGCCACGTCGACGCCCTCCAGGGCACGGCGCAGGTCGGCGTCCTCGGTGGCGTCGCCTGCCACGACCTCGACCTGACCGGCCGCGGCCGGGCCGTCGACGACCCGGTCGCCCCAGTCGGCGTCCTGGACCTTGTCCACGCTGCGGCTGAGCACCCGGACCCGCCAGCCACGCTCGAGCAGGGCGCCGACGAGCTCGCCGCCGACGTAGCCGGTGGCCCCGGTGACGAGCCCGAGGCGGGTCCGGTCCGGACGGGCGCAGGCGGCGTCGGTCATCGAGGCTCCAGGAGGGCCAGGGTCGGTCCGAGGAGCAGCAGCATCCCGACCGACCAGGTGAGGTGGGCGAGCACCGGGGCGAGGACGCCCCGGGTGAGGCGGCGCAGCACCGCGACGGCGAGACCGAGCAGGAGGGCGGCCAGGGCGAGCAGGGGTATGCCGGACAGCGCGGTGACCAGGGTGTAGACGGCCGTGGTCACCAGGATCGCCCGACGACCGCCGAGCGCGTCGTAGAGCGCCCCGCGGAAGAACAGCTCCTCGACGATCCCGTTGACGACGGTGATGGCGAGGACGACCGGCAGCGAGCCCCACTCGGCGTGGGCGAGCAGCTGCTGGACGGGCTCGCGCAGCGGCGGGACCTGCGCGACGACGGCCGCGCCCAGCAGGAAGACCACGAGCAGGACGAGCCCCACGCCCAGGCCGAGCAGGGCGAGCCGGGCCGAGTGGTGCGAGTCGTGCTCGCCGGTGGCCCGCAGCGGGCGGCCGGCGAGACGGGCCCCCAGGGCCCACACCGCGGCCAGCGCCAGCGTCGCGGGATAGAAGAGCGCGTCGCCCGGGGCGATCCGCAGGGCCCAGGCGAGGGTGGCGGCGCCCACGACGGTCACCACGGCGGTGACGGCGCGACGCCGGTCCCGGGCCCGGGGGTCCTCCCGGTCGGCGACGGCCACCTCGCCGTCACGGCGCGCGACCAGCAGGGACAGCCAACGATCCATGAGGTTCACCCTAGCCCGATATCCTTCGACCGTGGAATCATCAACCACCCGGATCGCCGCATCGGGGGCCGCCCAGGGCTCGGGCCGGTCACCGGGCGCCGCCCCGGACGCGACGCAGGGCGAGGTGCGGGTCGGCTCGCAGGAGGCCTCGCCCGGTGGCGAGGCGTCGGTGGCCGGGACGATCCTGCGGCAGCTCGCCGCTCGCTCGCCCGCCGCCTCGATCTGCCCCTCCGAGGTGGCCCGCGCGCTGTGGCCCGACGACTGGCGACCCCGCATGGACGAGGTCCGCGCCGTCGCGTCCGTCCTGGTCCGGCAGGGCCAGGTGGTGGCCACCCGCGGCCCGGACGTGGTGGACGTGCTCGCCCCCGGCGGCCCGGTGCGGCTGCGCCGCGGGCCGCGGTGGACCGGACCCGACCCGGGCGGGCGATCCGTAGACTGACGGGTAATGACCGACCATTCCCCCCTCCCGACGCTCCCTGCCCGCCGGCTGCGGCGCGCGGTGCGCGAGCTCACGCTGTGGAGCCAGGCCTACGTGGTGCGCGCCGCCCGTCGGCGCGGGATGCACGACGCCGACGTCCACGCCATCGGCCTGGTCCGCGCGGCCGGCGACCGGGTCGTCAGCCCCGGGGACCTGGGTCGCTCGCTCGCGCTCTCCCCCGCCGCGGTCAGCGCCCTGCTCGACCGCATGGAGCGCAGCGGCCACGTCTGCCGCTCTCGCTCCGACCGGGACGCCCGCCGCGTTGAGCTCACCCTCACCGACCAGGCGCTGCGCACCAGCGACGAGCTGTTCACCCCCCTGGTCCGGGCCTACGACCAGGTCCTGGCGGGCTACACCGACGAGGAGCTCGACCTGGTGGTGCGGGTGCTGGACGACCTGCTGGCCGCGACCGTGGCAGCCGCCCCGGGCGGCGAGCAGCCCCGCCCTCGCTGACGAGGACGGGGCCGGTGCGTCGGCGTACGGCAGGTCAGCCCTTGTTCCGGCGCCCGCGCAGGAAGTAGGCCCCCAGCCCGAGCAGCGTGGCGAGCATGACCCCGCCCAGGACGTAACCCGTGGTCAGGTCACCGCCGGTGCCCTTGCTCGCGGGAGCGCTGCTCGAGGGCGCCGAGGTGGGGGTGGCGGTGTCGGCCGGCAGGGCGAGCGCGGCGGCAGGTGCCGGCGCGGCCACGGCGCCGGGGGCGTCCGCGACGACCGGGGCGGTGGCGGCGCCCAGCGCCAGGGCCAGGGCGACGGCGCGGTGGGTGAGCGGGCTGGGCATCGTTCCTCCAGGTGTTCGCGGACTCGGGACACTGGTGCCCCTACCCTCCCGGCTCGCAGGGCATGCGTGGTGGATCATCTGTGTGCATGAGTCTCGGTGAGCAGCACGGCGGTCCGCTGACGGTGGTGGACCGGGGGCAGGGCGTCAACGGCGAGCTCGTGCTGCGCTCGGACGGGGCGGACCTGGAGGTGGTGGCCAACGGCGTCTTCCTCATGGACACCCGGGTCACCGTGTCCGAGCGGGCGATGGTGCGCGACACCCTGGCCCACGTCGGCGCCGGGGCCCGGCTGCTCGTCGGCGGGCTGGGGGTCGGCTCCTCGGTGCACGAGGCGCTCGTGACCGGCGCCGGCGAGATCGACGTCGTGGAGATCGAGCCGCTCGTGATCGCCTGGTGGGAGCGGTGGTTCCGCGCCCACTGGGGGCTGTCGACCAGCCGGTGCCGCCGGGTCCGGATCGTGCGGGCGGCGCTGCAGGACTACGTCCGGACCTGCGAGCGGACCTACGACGCGATCGTCCTGGACACCGACAACGGCCCCGAGTGGCTCGTCACGTCGGGCAACGCCCCGATCTACGCCCTGCCCGCCCTGCGTGCGGTCGCCCGGCTGCTGGCCCCTGGCGGGCGCTGCGTCTACTGGTCCGCCTCCCCGTCGGCGGACTTCGAGGAGCGGCTGCGCCAGGTGTATGCCGACGTCGAGCGCCTCGACGTGCCACGCGGTGACGTGCCCCCCGACGTGCTCTACGCCTGCGAGCGCCCGATCCTCAGCTCCCCGTCCTCGAACCACGCGGGCACGACGGAGATCACCGCTTCCGGGGGCAGCGCGCCGTAGACGTGCGGGAAGATCTCCTCGCCCACCTGCTCCATCCTGAGGTAGGCGCGCCCGAGCAGGGCCGGCTCGATGATCAGCACGACCAGGGGCCCGGGCACGTCGCGGTAGAACCGTCGCGCGGTCTGCGGGAGCTGCTCGGGGGAGGAGCAGTGGATGAAGCCCTCCTCCGCGAGCGTGCGGCCGTACGTCGAGGTGGTGTAGGCGCCCGCGGCGAGGCCCTCCTCCCACGCGGCCTGCGTGGTCAGGTGACCGACGATGTCGGCGCTCTGCGGCTTGCCGGCGGTGCGGCGGGGGCGACGGGTCATGGCTCCATGGCACCACACCCCGGACGGGCGACGTGGCGGGAGGCGTCGGGCAGGTCGCCGGACGACGGACGGTGGGCCCCGTGGGGCTCGAACCCACGACCTATGGATTAAAAGTCCACAGCTCTGACCAACTGAGCTAGAGGCCCGTGCGACGGGCGGCCTCCGACGTGGGCCGGGTGCTCGCCGTCGGAATTCATCCTAGCCAGTGGCCGGACGTCTGCCGGTCGGCCGGCGCGCCGCGGGCGTCAGCGGCGGCTCTGGGCCCGCTGGCCCCGCACGATCTCCTCGGCGACGGTGGCGAGCTTCATGTTCAGGTGCTGGCTGGTCGTCCGCAGCACCTCGAACGCCTGCCGGTCGTCGACCTTGCGCGCCGCCATGATCAGGCCGATGGCCTTGCCGATCTCCCGCGAGCTCTCCAGCGCGCGGGTGAGGTGACGGGCCTCCTCGCGGGCGACGACCGTCGCGATCGACGCCGACGCCATGGCGGCCAGCACCGAGGCCTGGTCCACGGAACGCTGCGTGAGCCCGCCGGGCGTGTCGCTGAAGAAGTCCAGGGCACCGGCGCGTCGGTCGTCGATCCGCAGGCGGCACCCGATCATCCCGCGCACGGGCGTGTCGGCGAGCACCCGCTCGGCGAGGGTGGGCCAGGTGGGGTCGCGGCTCAGGTCGGGGTCGAGCTGGATGGCGTCGTCCTGGTGCTCGATCGCGTCGATGCACGGCCCGGCATCGACCGCGATCTGCAGGTCGTCGACCTGCTGGGCGACCTCGTCGCTGACCGCGGCGCAGACGTAGTGGTCGTGGTGGTGGAGCATGATCGCCGCGTGGTCGCAGCCGTCCACGAGATGAACCGCGGCGGCCACGATCGAGGCGTAGATCTCCGTGGGCTCGTCGGTCTCGTGCACCAGGGCGTTGAGCGTCGTGAAGACCTCCGCCTCCGGGGTGGGCTCGACCACCGTGGGTCTCCTCTCTACGACTGCGGGCGTCAGGGGAATCGTAGGGGCTTTCCCGGGGTATGGCCGATGTCGTGCGGGGAGAGCCGTTCACTCGACGATTCATCGAACGGTGCTTCCGCGGTCCAGCAGAGCGGCCGCGGCCCCGCACCTCACCTGTGCGGGTATGGTGCCCCCTGCCCGCCGTACCCCGGACCACGACGCGACGCGGCGCGACGCACCAGGAAGTACGCCCCAGGCGTCGGTTCGACGTCGCCATGATCTGCCCCGACGCGCCCGGGCCGTCATCGCTTCGCGAGAGGAGCGACGGCGGCCCGGTCGGTCCGCAGCTCAGGCGCTGCGCTGCTGCGCACCGCCCTTGAGCTCGATGACGAGATGATCCAGCGCATCCGCCAGGGTGGGCATCGCCGTGCGCACGGTGTCGTGCTGCTGGGCGAGATAGGCAGGGTCGCTGCCCGTCTCGAGCCAGGCGCGCACCACCTTGTCGAGAGCGGCGAGTCGACGGTCTTCCATGGTGACCTCCTTGTCACGTGTCGGCGATCATCCTGCCACCGCTCGACCGGCGTCGCGGCTCGGGAGGGCCTTCCGCGCCAGGAAATGGTGTGACCTTTCCCACCGACGTCGCGCTGGGTTTCGCCATCCGGTCCCGGCTTGGGGACCGCATCACCGACCGTTACCGTCGCCGCCATGGACATCTCCCTGGAGAGCGTGCACGTCGGGGGTCGCAAGCTGGGCGCGCTGGTGCGTCGTCGCACCGCCACGGACCTGGGCTCGCTGACCGTCTTGCGCGACGACGCGGGCCTCCACCTCGCGCGGCTCGCCCTGGACCACCCCGGCGACGTGCGGGCCTGGACGAGCTTCACCTTCTGCTCGGCCGACGGGACCGTCACGGTCATCCGGCCGACCCCGACGACCCTGCAGGTCGACGGGCGATCCTGGACCGTCCCCGCCGACACCGTGCCCAGCCACGCCGGGCCGGTCCTGCTGGCCGAGATGCTCGCCGGCTGCCACACGGAGGCCGAGCTGCACGAGCTGCGGGAGTCCGACCCGAGCGCCCCGCCCGTCGCGGCGCACTTCAGCGTCGGCAACCCCGAGGAGGTCGACCTGCCCGGCGTCGGACCGCGCTCGCTCGGCAGCGTGACGCTCTATCGCGACGACGTGCCCGCCGACCGTTACTGGTTCGACGACCGCGAGGTGCTCGCCGGCGTCCGGCAGGGCGCGCGTTCCTATCACGTGGCCTCCCTGGAGGAGCTCCTCGACGGGCTCGACCCCGAGGTCGTGGCGGCGGTCCGGCACTTCCTCGCCTGAGCAGCGCCCCTGGCCGTATGCCGGAGCCCGGCGCCCCACCAGCAGGTGGGAGCACCGGGCTCGGGCGTCGTGCGGGGCGCCGGCCTCAGGACAGGCGGGCCTGCTCCTCGCGCAGCGCGTCGACGAGACGGCCCGGGGGCAGCTCGACGTCGGCGTAGGTGAGGTACTCGTCCTTCTTCACGTCCCGCGTCAGCACGCAGCCCTCGGCCACGCCCATGGGCAGCAGGTCCTCGGCCGCGGTGATGCCCGCGGCCTCGCACTGCCCGTAGCTGTCGTAGCCCCCGAGGCCGTCGAGCGTGTGCCCGGCGGGCAGGTCGCGCTTGGCGACGGTGATGACCTCCACGGTCGGCGGCCCTGCCGGCGTGATGGCACAGTCGCCGAAGAGCACCGCCCGGGCCACGGTCAGCGGCACCTCGAAGTGGCACAGGTGGTAAGGCGTGTAGAAGGAGTACAACGGTCCGTCGCCGAGCTTGTAGAGCTTGAGGTAGTGCTGCTGCCTGGGGTCGTCATGGGTGGCGAAGCAGTAGACGCCGGGCCCGGGCTGGGCGCCCACGACGTAGTCCACGACGCCCCCGAGGCGCTTGAGCTCCTCGACGTCGTAGAGCCTGGTGGCGGTGTCGACGTGCCCGCGGTGGTCGGCGCCGTTGAGTCCGCGCCGCGGCACCGTCATACCGGTCGCGTTGGCCACGAGGGCCTGCTCGAAGGACACCTTGGTGCCGTCCGCGAAGGACGTCACCATGTAGGGGTCCTGGCCCCACTGCCTGGCGAAACCCTCCTGCGTGGTGGGGTTGCGGTACTCGTCCTGCAGGCCCTTGATGTTGCCCATGACCAGCGGAGTGAGCCCGATGGACCGCACGAAGCGGTAGAGGTTCATCTGCACGCCGGGCTGGTCGCCGTCGCAGCCGGTGAGGACGACGCCCTTGGCGAGCGCCCGCTGCTGGAGCGCGTAGCCGACGGTGCCGTCGACCTCGGCGTTGAGCAGGACGACGTGCTTGCCGCCCTCGATGGCGTCGGTGACCACGTGCGCGCCGTACTCCACCGCGCCGGTGGCCTCGACGATCGCGTCGACGCAGGCGGATCCGGTGACCGCGGTGTGGTCGTCGGTGATGACGTGCCTGCCGGCCTTCACCGCCTCGTCGAGGGCGGCCGCGCAGTCCACGACCTGCCACTCGGTGATGCCGGCCTCGGTGTAGGCCCGCTCGGCGTTGGCCCGGGTGCGGTTGACGATGGCGACGACCTGCATCCCGGGCACGGAGTTCGTCACCTGGTTGACGAAGCCGCGGCCCATGAAGCCCGCGCCCACGAGGGCGACCCGGATCGGATTGCCCTCCTGCTCGCGCCGGGCGAGGGCGGTGTCGACGAGGATCATGCCTGCTCCTTCAGCTGCGCCTGGCGCGGAGCCGGCATGGTCTCGGGCCTGCGGACGTCGTCGCGCTCGGCGAAGAGCGGCCACTGCGCGTCCTTGTCGGAGACGACCTCGACCTCACGGCCCCAGTCGATCCCGAAGGCCGGGTCGTCCCAGCGGAAGCCGCGCTCGGTGTGGGGCGTGTAGGCGTGGGAGACCTGGTAGGTCACCTCGCAGCCGTCCTCGAGGGTGAGGTAGCCGTGCGCGAAGTACTCCGGGACGTACAGCGCCTGCCGGTTGTCCGCGGTGAGCTCGACCCTGACGTGCTGCAGGTAGGTCGGGGACTGCGGGCGCAGGTCCACGATGACGTCGACGATGCGGCCGCGGATGCAGCGCACCAGCTTGGCCTCGGGGGCCGGGTCGATCTGCTGGTGCAGCCCGCGGATCGTGCCGGCCTTGTGGTTGTAGGACATGTTGCACTGGACGACGGCGGGGTCGAGCCCGGCATCCCGGAACTCCTGGGCGCAGAAGGTCCGCGCGAAGAAGCCGCGGTCGTCCTCCAGGAGCGTGAGGTCGATCAGGGCCGGGCCGTCGATGTCGAAGGTGCGCAGACGCATCAGCGGACGCTCCCCGCCGGCGTGACCCAGAACATCTGGTCGTCGAGCTGCCTGGTGCGCATGAGGTGCTCCAGCTGCTTGAGGCGGGTGTGGCCGCGGCCGGTGAAGGTCGCCTCGTCCAGGTCGATGGTCGCGAAGACCTCGGCGAGCTGCCTGGCGCCTCGCTCGGCGTCCCACTCGCTCGCGTAGCCCGGCAGCTGCGTGGCGATCTTGTCGAAGTTGACCCGGTAGGACCGGTTGTCACCACCGTTGTCGCCGAAGGTCACCGCGCAGCCGGGGAAGGCCGCACCGACGATCTCGGCGATCTCCCGGACCCGCCAGTTGTGCTCGGTCTTGCCGACGTTGAAGATCTGGCCGTGGACGGTCTCGCGCGGCGCGGTGATCGCACAGCGGATCGACCTGGCGATGTCGAGGGCGTGGACCAGCGGGCGCCAGGGGGTGCCGTCGGAGGTCATCGCGATCTTGTTGGTGGTCCAGGCCAGCCCGGACAGGTTGTTGAGCACGATGTCGAAGCGCATGCGCGGGGAGGCGCCGTACGCCGTCGCGTTGCGCATGAAGGTCGGCGAGAAGGTGTCGTCGGCCATCGGCATGACGTCCCGCTCGACCAGGGCCTTGCACTCCGCGTAGGCCGTCTGCGGGTTGACCGGCGAGGTCTCGTCGACGACGCCGTCGGCGACGCCGTAGACCGAGCAGGAGGACATGTAGACGAACCGCTCCACGCCGGCCTGCTTGGCCAGCGCGGCGAGCGTGACCGAGCCCTTGTGGTTGACGTCGTAGGTGACGTCCGGGATGAGCGCGCCCAGCGGGTCGTTGGACAGCTCGGCCATGTGCACGACGGCGTCGTGACCGCGGACGTCGTCCGGCGTCAGGTGGCGGATGTCCTTGCGCAGCGTCCGGGCGCCGAGGTCGACGCCGTGGTAGAGCCAGCCCTGGGCGTAGAAGCCCGTGTCGACGCCGGTGACGTCGTGACCGTCGCGCATCAGCTCGGCTGCGACGAGGCAACCGAGGTAACCCTCGGTGCCGGTGACCAGAACCTTCATCGTCTCCCTCACTCCCAGATCTTCCAGGGCGCCTTGCCCTCGTCCCAGCGCTCGTTGAGCTCCTTCCAGTCCCGGAAGGTGTCCATGCCCATCCAGAAGCCCTCGTGCTCGTAGACCGCGAGCTCGCCGTCGCGCGAGGCCTGGCGCAGGGGCTTCTTCTCCAGCATGTCCTCGACCTCGATGCCGGCGAGGTAGCGGTCGACGAACTCCCGCTTCATCATGAAGAATCCGCCCGAGACCCAGCCCGCGGCCAGGGTGGGCTTCTCGTTGAACTCGGTGACCATCTCCCCGGCGTCGTCCACGTGCATCTCGCCGTACCGCGAGGCCGGGTGGACACCGGTGACGCAGGCGATCTTGTCCATCCGCACCGCGTGGCGGACCTGGGCGGTGAGGTCGACGTCACCGATGCCGTCGCCGTAGGTCAGCATGAAGTACGGCGCGTCGAGGTACCGGGCGGCGAGCTTGACCCGGCCGCCGGTCCCGGCGTCCAGACCGGTCTCGACGAGGGTGACCTCCCACTCCTCCTCGGTGCGGTCGCCGCCGCGGAACTCCGGCTCCTGCCCGGGGCGCAGGATGACGTCCGCGGAGAGCCGCTGACGGTCCAGGAAGTAGGTCTTGATGATGTCGGACTTGTAGCCGAGGCACAGCACGAACCGGCGGAAGCCGTGCTCGTGGTAGGTCTTCATGATGTGCCAGACGATGGGCTTGTCGCCGATGGCGATCATCGGCTTGGGGAGCCTCTCGCTGGCCTCGCGGATGCGGGTCCCCTGCCCCCCGCAGAGGATGACGACGGGGATCTGCGAGACGTCCACGCCTCGGTCTCCCGTCTCGTGCTGGTCAACGGTCACTGGGCTACCTCTCGTGTGGCGGCTGCGCCGGTCGGCGCCGAGCGGCCGCGTCCCCTGGCGCGCAGCTCCCCCCACGTCTCCCCAGGTCGTGACCGCCGGCGGCTCGCCCCCACGGCTCACGCCGGATCTCAGGTCGATCACAGCCGTTGATCACTCTAGGTGCCCTGGCCATGGCCTGTCGGTGGGCGAGGGAGTTATCACGAGGATGCGGCAAGTCATGCACGTAGAGTTACTCGTCGATACGCGTAGTCGTGTTCCACTGGTCCCTCGCGCCTGGTCGTGCGGGCCGTATGCCGGCGCCGTGGGTGCCGCGTCCCACCACGTCGACCCACGGCACCGCCCGCGACGGCAGCCTGCACCCCTCCCCGGCCTACACGGAACGTGACCGGCGGCGCGGGGGTCAGCACTCGATGACGTTGACCGCAAGCCCCCCGCGCGCCGTCTCCTTGTACTTCACCTTCATGTCGGCACCGGTCTCGCGCATGGTCTTGACCACCTTGTCCAGGGAGACGATGTGCCGTCCGTCGCCGTGGATGGCCGTGCGGGCGGCGGTGACCGCCTTGACCGCCGCGACCGCGTTGCGCTCGATGCACGGGATCTGCACCAGGCCGCCGACCGGGTCGCAGGTCAGGCCCAGGTTGTGCTCCATGCCGATCTCGGCGGCGTTCTCCACCTGCCGAGGGGTGCCGCCGAGGACGGCCGCCATACCCGCCGCAGCCATCGCGCACGCCGACCCGACCTCGCCCTGGCACCCCACCTCGGCCCCCGAGATGGAGGCCGTCTCCTTGATGATCACCCCGATCGCGGCGGCGGTGAGCAGGAAGCGCACGACCCCCAGGTCGGTGGCCCCGGGCACGAACCGCGTGTAGTAGTGCAGCACGGCCGGGATGATCCCGGCCGCGCCGTTGGTCGGGGCCGTCACGACCCGCCCGCCCGCGGCGTTCTCCTCGTTGACGGCGAGGGCGTAGAGCGTGATCCAGTCCAGGCCCCGCAACGGGTCGGGCTGCCCGTCCTCGATGGCGAGACGCACCGCGAGCTCCGGGGCACGGCGGCGCACCCGCAGCCCGCCGGGGAGGATCCCCTCGGTCGACACACCGTTGTCGACGCACTCCTGCATGACCCGCCAGATCCCCAGCAGCCCTTGGACGACCTCCTCGCGGGAGCGCCAGGACAGCTCGTTCTCCAGCATCACCTGGGAGATCGACAGCCCCGTCTCCTCGCAGATCGCGAGCAGCTCGTCGCCGGTGCGGAAGGGATGCGGCACCGGGGTCGTGTCCTCCACGATGCGGCGCACGCCGGAGCCGTCCTCGGTGACGACGAAGCCGCCGCCGACGGAGTAGTACGTCCGCTCGACCGGCTCGTCCAGGCCGTCCACGACCGCGGAGCAGGTCATCCCGTTGGAGTGGGCAGGCAGGGCCTGGGTGCGGTGCATCACCAGGTCGACGTCCTCGTCGAAGCCGATCTCGTGACGGCCGATCAGCCGGATCCGCTTGTCCTGGCGGATCTGGCGCAGGTCCCCCTCGCAGCCGCGCGGGTCGATGGTCTCGGGGGCGTTGCCCGCGAGGCCCAGCAGGACCGCCTTGTCGGAGCCGTGCCCGTGACCGGTCGCACCCAGCGAGCCGTAGAGCTCGACGTGCACCGTGCGCACCCGCTCCAGCAGGCCCTCCCGGTCCAGCAGCTCCACGAACATGAGCGCCGCCCGCATCGGCCCGACGGTGTGCGAGCTGGAGGGACCGATGCCGATCGAGAAGAGGTCGAAGACGCTGAGGGCCATGCCACGAACGGTATGTGACCTGCGCGACAAGCTCCAAGCCACCCCCCTGCGGTGCCACCATCACCGTATGACGACCAAGGACGCCCGTCCCACCCGCCACGGCTCGGCCTCGCTCGATCCCCTGGGGCCGGCCACGCCGGACGTGGCCGGGGTCGTGCTCACCCTCCGGCGGATCGCCTTCCTGCTGGAGCGGGCGCTGGAGTCGAGCTATCGGATCAAGGCCTTCCGCGGCGCCGCCGCCACGATCGGGGCGCTCACCGACGAGGAGCTGGCCGACCAGGCCCGCACCCGCACCCTCCAGCGGCTGCCCGGCGTCGGCAAGGGCAGCGAGGCCATCGCGCTGGCGGTCCTGAGGGGCGAGGTCCCGGCATACCTCACCGACCTGGAGGCCCGGGAGTCCGCCCCCCTCGCCCGGGACGGCGCCGGGCTGATCGCGCAGCTGCGCGGCGACCTGCACAGCCACAGCGACTGGTCCGACGGCGGGTCCCCCATCGACGAGCTGGTCCTGACCGCCGTCGAGCTGGGCCGGGAGTACCAGGTGCTCACCGACCACTCGCCCCGCCTCAAGGTCGCCAACGGCCTGTCGCCCGAGCGGCTGCGGCGACAGCTGGGCGTGGTCGCGGCCGTCAACGAGATCGTCCCCGACAGCTTCCGGCTGCTCTCCGGCATCGAGGTGGACATCCTCGACGACGGCTCGCTCGACCAGGAGCCCGACCTGCTGGCCGAGCTCGACGTGGTGGTCGCCTCGGTCCACTCCAAGCTGCGGATGGACCCTCCCGCCATGACCCGCCGGATGGTCGCGGCCGTCAGCAACCCGCACACCGACGTCCTCGGCCACTGCACCGGCCGGCTGGTCGCTGGAGGGCGCGGCACCCGGCCCCGGTCGCAGTTCGACGCCCGCGCGGTCTTCGAGGCGTGCGCGGCCCACGGCGTCGCCGTGGAGATCAACTCCCGTCCGGAGCGGCAGGACCCGCCGGACGACCTGATCGCCCTGGCGCTGGAGCTGGGCTGCCTCTTCGCCATCGACACCGACGCGCACGCCCCGGGCCAGCTCGACCTCCAACAGCTGGGGGCCGAGCGCGCCTGGCACCTGGGGGTGCCGGCGGAGCGGATCGTCACGACCTGGCCGCGGGATCGCCTGCTGGAGTGGGCCTCCCGGCGCTGACGGGGACCCCCGCCGGGGCCGATTAGGAGTTCCCGCGAACTGTCCCCTATGCTTTCCAAGTCCTCGACGGGCACGAGCTACAGGAGCGCTGGCAGTCGGGCCCGACGAGACGTCGGTCCCCATCGTCTAGCGGCCTAGGACCCCGCCCTTTCACGGCGGTAGCACGGGTTCGAATCCCGTTGGGGATGCTGGAGCATGTAAGATCTGGAGCGTTGGTCACGGCCAGCCACTCGGATCCGAGTGCTGAGGTGAGACCCCTCTCTTGGCCCCGTAGCGCAGTTGGTTAGCGCGCCGCCCTGTCACGGCGGAGGTCGCCGGTTCGAGCCCGGTCGGGGTCGCCAGTCTCTCCTTCGGGAGAGACTTCGCGATATCTGAGGATGTTGCGAGGCCAGGTAGCTCAGTTGGTACGAGCGTCCGACTGAAAATCGGAAGGTCGGCGGTTCGACCCCGCCCCTGGCCACCACGCGAGCCGCACTCCATCACGGGGTGCGGCTTTCTTGCGTCCCCGTCGGGCGGGCCCGACAGCAGCCTGCGGCACGCGGCGTTCCCTCGCTCACCTCCCAGGTGGCTCTTCCCGCTCCGGGACCGGGGAGCGACCTCGGTGAGCACCGGTCGTTCACCCAGGCTTCCGGGCCTGGCCCCGACGTCCGGGGCGACGCGGGAGGTCGGTGGCTCAGGCGCCGGCCGCCACGGAGCCGGCGCCCAGGTCGAGGGCCCGCAGGGTGGGCAGGATGCAGTCGGCGAGCGCCCGGTGCCCGGCGTCGTTGGGGTGTATGCCGTCCCAGCTCAGCAGGCTCGGATCACCGTCCACCACACGCCGGAAGTCCTCGACGTAGATCGCGCCGTACTCGGCGCAGGCACGCTCGACGTTGGCGACGATCCGCAGGCCTCGCCAGCCGAGGGAGGTCCCCCGGAAGTAGGTCACCGCCACGACGGGCACCCCTGGCAGGCCCCGGGTCAGCTCCCGGAAGTCACGTCGGACGCACTCCTCGACCTGGTCGGCGTCGGCCTCGACGTGCTCCAGGTCGTTGGCGCTCAGACACACGACGACCGCGTCCGGACCGAGCCGGACGGCGGCGTCCAGCAGGGTGGTGTCGGTGGTGGAGGCGGTGAGTCGTCCGGCGGCGTCCCGCGGACCTCGGCGGCGGCAGAAACCCATGCCGTCGATGGCGAGGTTCACCTCCCGCCACCCGAGCTCGGCGCACACCAGGCTGCTCCACCGCCGCTGGGGGGCCGAGATCCCGCGCCAGCCGGTGACGATGGAGTCGCCGTAGAAGACCACGGTGGGAAACCCTCGAGCCGGAGGCATGGCCGCAGGCTAGCAGCGGCCCGCCGATGCCTGTCAGGCAGGTGGCAGCAGCTGGTTCACCTGGTTCAGCGCCCCCGACACCGCGTCCTTGACGGCGCCGTCCACCGCGCCCTGCTGGGAGGCGTCCTCCAGGGTCGACTGCAGCTCCCCCAGCGCGGCGCGAGCGGCCTGCGCGTCGCCCTTGTCGACGGCCCGGGACAGGTGGTGGACCGCCCCGGTGGCGTCCCGGTCGAAGGGCTTGGGCAGCGTCATCGCGTCGACGGCCTGCTGCAGGACGCCGACCGAGGCTGCGGCCGCCGTGGTCCACGTGGGGTCCGGCGCCGGGCTGGTGTCGGTCGGGGTGTCGGCAGGGGTGGGGGTGTCGGTGGGGGTGGGCCGCCTGGTCTCCGTCACGGTCACGGTGGGGTGCGAGGTGGCGGTCCTCGTCGGCGCCGCGCTGGTGCGCCGGGGCCTGCGGGTGGTGGACGTGGCCGTGGCCGTGGGCGAGGGCTCCTCGGTGGTGGTGGGGACGACCGGAGCGGGGGTGGTGGTGGGGGCCGGCGTCGCGGGGGCGCCGGTGCCCGACATGATCCCCAGCCTCCACAGCAGCCCGACCGTCGCCGCCAGGAGCAGGAGGACGAAGACGAGGGCCGCCAGCCCGCCGCGGCGACGGCGCTGCGGCTCCGGCTCGACCCGGCCGGTCCCGGTGGCGGGCTGCGCCGTGGCGCCGGTCGCCGTCTGCGCGGTGGCGCCCGTCGTGGAGGTGGCGACCGGCGCCGGCCCGGTCACCGCGGGCTGGACCCGGGTGCCCCCGGCACCCGCCGACGGGGGCAGCACCGTCGTGGCCGCGGCCTCGCCGGCCTGGGGCAGCACCGTGGTGCGGGGGGCGACGCCACGGCGGATGGCCGCGATCCGGCCGGCCACGTCACCGGCGCTGGCGGGGCGCTCCTCGGGCCGCTTGGCGAGCAGCTGGGCCACCAGGTCGTCGACGGTGGCCGGCACACCGGGGCGCAGGTCGGAGGGGCGCGGCGGAGTCGCGCTCAGGTGCTGGTGCAGGATCGCCAGCGCGTGCTCGCCCTCGAACGGCGGCTCGCCCGTCAGCAGCGCCATGAGGACGCAGCCGAGGGAGTACAGGTCGCTCTGCGGGCTCGCGATCCCGCCCGTCGCCTGCTCGGGCGACAGGTAGGGTGCGCTGCCGATGACCATGGCGGTGGCGGTGAGCCGGCTGGTGCGCGCCTGGTCCAGGCGGGCGATGCCGAAGTCCACCATCTTCAGGGCCCCGCGGGCGTCGAGCATCAGGTTGCTCGGCTTGACGTCGCGGTGCACGATTCCGGCTCGGTGGGCGGCCCCCAGCGCCGACGCGGTGTCCTGGGCGTACTCCAGCGCCTGGTCGACCGGCAGGGGCCCCTCGTCCTGGACCAGCTCCTCCAGGCTCGGCCCGGAGAGCAGCTCCATCACGAGGAAGGCGGTGGTGCCGTCCATGCCGTTGTCGAAGATCGTGACGATGTTGGGGTGGGACAGGGCGGCCGTGGCCTGGGCCTCTTGCTGGAACCGGGCTGCCGCCACGTCGTCGCCCGCCGCCGCGAGGTCGACGGTCTTGACGGCCACCTGCCGCTGCAGCCGCAGGTCGTGCGCCGACCACACCTGCCCCATGCCCCCGCGGCCGATGGAGCGGTCCAGTCGATAGCGTCCCGCCAGCACCGTGTCTGCACTCATGGGGTCATTGTCACAAACGTCGCTGGTGATTCTGCGCCGTACCCGCCCTGTCATCGGAGGGTGAGCATCACCGATCCCAGAGCGACGATCCAGGAGGTGAAGGTGCCCAGGAGGAAGTACTCGGTCACGGTGTCGATCCGCTGACCGGCGCCCCGCTGGTCCTGCAGCTCGGGGAAGCGCAGCAGACCCTTGGCCGCGACCACCACCGCGGCGGCCGTCGGCTGCCCGGCCAGCGCCAGGGTGACGAGGAAGAGCCGCTCCATCGGACCGAGCCAGCGCCCGCCGCGCAGGACGCCGGGCTCACGACGGGCCCCGGCCGCGTCGAGGACGAGCCGGACGACGACGTTGCCCGTCCCCACCTGTGCCACGACCACGGCCAGGACCATGAGGGCACGCGTCGGGGACACCGTGGCGAGCGCCTCCAGCCCCAGTCCGCGCCACCACCGGGCGAGGGGCCCGGCCACGGCGGGGTCCAGCCCGGCCACCGCGAAGCCGACGACGACGGCTCCGAGGAGCACCACCAGGGCCGCCGGACGGTGCGGGTCGGCCGGATGGGCGGAAGACTCCTCCCCCGCCCCCGCCGCGACGGCCGAGGTGGACGCGTGCGCCCAGGCGACCAGCAGGGCGGCCATCAGGGGCAGGGCCACCAGGCGCGGCCCGCCGCCGACGCCCGCGAGCAGCCAGACGACGACGAGCACCGGGACGCCCAGGGCCGCGGGCCACCACCAGCGTCGCCGGGGGTCCAGCTCCGCCCCCGGACGCAGGAGGTCGCCGAGGCCGGCCGCGAGCAGCCAGGTGGCGAGGAAGGTCACGAGCGCTCCCCACGGTCGGGTCAGGCGGGCCGGTCGGCCGCCCGCAGCAGGCGATGGGACTCGACCACCGCAGCCAGACCGCCCCGGGAGACGATCTGGGACACGGCGGACTGGGTGATGCCCTCCTGCCTGGCGATCATCGTCTGGGTCAGGTCCGACAGACCCCCCAGGAGCACCCTCCGCGCGCGATCGTCGAGCGCGGCCACCACCTCGTCCCGCAGCACGAGCACGGCCCGTATGCCGGCTTCGCCGTCCGCGGACGCTCCCGGCCCGTGGGCGTACCAGCTGCGGCAGGACCGGGTCGCCGGCCGCGCGCCCCGCCGCTCGGCCTCCTCGATCGCCTGGCGCGCGGCCCACCACGCCGGGCCGTCCTGCAGCGGCGGGGTGCGCGTGTCGTCCAGGACCTGCACCCGCCCGCGGCCGAGTCCGCACCGTGCGTCCATGTCGGGGAGCAGCAGCAGCCGCACCACCAGGGAGGCCAGGACGGCCTCCCCCGCCGTCGCGTACACCCCCTGGAACTCGTCCCCCACCGTCACCGTGGGCGCCATCACGGCCGGGACCAGCGCCTGGGTCCGCGCCAGGGCCTGCTCCACCGTCCGGTGCAGGGCCATCCGGTCGGTGGTCGCACGCGATCGCACGAGGTCGCCCAGGAGGACGTGCGCGTCGTCGAGGACAGGGACTGCGCGCTGCTGGCCTGGCATGTCGTCGAGTGTAGCGAGCGGCGCCCTGGATATCAGTTGAGAACTGATATCCGGGGCGCCATGAGCAGACGGTCAGTGGGCGAGGCGGGCGCCCTCACCGACCCCGTCGAGCAGCTGGCGGATCTCGGTCTCCCGATACCTGCGGTGACCGCCCAGAGTGCGGATCGAGTTGAGCTTGCCGGCCTTGGCCCACCGAGTGACCGTCTTGGGGTCCACCCGGAAGAGCTCGGCCACCTCGGCGGGCGTCAGCAGCTTCTCGCCATCCTGATCGCGCTGCGGCATGTGTACTCCCCGTGCTCTGGGGGACGTGCGTCCCCGTCGTGTGGACCCTCTCGCCGCTCCGTTACTAAGTCACTCTCAGTAGTCACAGATAGGCATGGAACGTCCGTCTGACTCGAAATGCTACTACCGAATGTAACGTATGAGCGGTGTCTGTGGAATCTTACCCCCATATGGGGGTAACTAGTCCGACCTCAGCAATTGCCGAACGAGGCCACTTGATTACTCCGAGTGTTCACCTACCGCATCGCCCCTCAGCGCGACTGCACATCAGTCCTTCGCAGCATGTACCGTGTCCCTCACGAAGACACGAGATTCCCGGGGTCGCTCCGCCCGCCACGACGTCAGTCGCGGCAGACGATGCTGCTCCGGCAGACGCGCGAGGGGGTCACGCCATGGGGCGCGGCCGGGCCAAGGCCAAGCAGACGAAGGTCGCCCGGGAGCTGAAGTACTTCACTCCCGACACCGATCTGAGTGCTCTTGAGCGAGAACTGCACGCATCGTCGCAGCGTGAGTCGGGCGAGACCCGCAACACGCAGGACGACGAGGACGACTACGACGACTACGACGGCTGGGCAGCCAGCGGGCGCTGATGCCCGTCCTGCGGACCTGACCGCTCGCGGCTTCGGGTCGGCGACGCTCCGGCCTCGGAGATCGCGATCCCTCCGCCTCGACGACAGTGGGGAGGACGACACCCACCGGTGACGTCCTCCCCACTGTCGTGCCTGGCGGGGCTGGAGCCGTCGGCCTGGCAGCGGGCTCGACGGTCGGCCGGGACGGCGGACCGGTGCACCCGGCGGCCGCCCGTCAGCCCCCAGCGGCCGCCCGTCAGCACCCGTCAGTCGGCATACGACCCGAGGAGCTGGACCGCGCCGCCGTCGACCCCCTTGGCGCCGTGCACGACCTCGTGGCCCTCGGCGGGCGTGACGCTCGCCCGGTCGGCGACCCGGCCCATCACCCACGCCGGCAGGTCACGGTCCGCGCACACCGCCAGCGCGCGGTCCACCGACTCCTCGGGCAGCACCGCGACGAAGCCCACGCCCATGTTGAGGGTGCGCTCCAGGTCCGCCAGGGGCACCTGGCCGAGGCGCTGCACCAGCCCGAAGACCGGCGCCGGCGTCCAGGTGGAGCGGTCCAGGGTCGCGAGGACGCCCTGCGGCAGGACCCGGGCGAGGTTGGCCGCCAGCCCGCCACCGGTGACGTGGGACAGCGCGTGGACGTCGACGCCCTCGGCCCTGATCAGCGCCAGCAGGTCGCGGGAGTAGACCCGCGTGGGCGTCAGCAGCGACTCCCCCAGCGTCGTGCCGAGCTCGGCCACGGGCCGCTCGTAGTCCCATCCGGCGGCCGAGAACACGCGGCGCACCAGGGAGTAGCCGTTGGAGTGCAGCCCGGAGCTCGCCATGCCGAGGACGACGTCGCCCGCACGGACCCGCTGCGGACCGAGCACCTCGTCGTGCTCGACCACGCCGGTCGCCGCCCCGGCGCAGTCGTACTCGTCCGGGTCGAGCAGGCCCGGGTGCTCGGCGGTCTCCCCGCCGACCAGGGCCACCCCCGCCTGCTCGCAGGCCGCCGCGATGCCGGACACGATGGCGGCGATCCGCTCGGGCACGACCTTGCCGGTGGCGATGTAGTCGGTCATGAACAGCGGCTCGGCCCCGCAGACCACGATGTCGTCGACCACCATGCCGACCAGGTCGTAGCCGATGGTGTCGTGGCGGTCCATCGCCTGGGCGATCGCGACCTTGGTGCCGACCCCGTCCGTCGAGGTGGCCAGCACCGGGCGCCTCATCCCGGCCAGCGCCGAGGCGTCGAACATCCCGGCGAAGCCGCCAAGCCCGCCCAGCACCTCGGGGCGGGTGGCGCGGCGCACCGAGTCCTTCATCAGCTCGACGGCGCGGTCACCGGCCTCGACGTCGACGCCCGCGGACGCATAGGTGATGGGCTCGCTCATGGGTGGGGCCTTTCTGCGGAGGGGCAAGCAGCGGTATGCCGGGGGAGGTCGCGGGTCGCCCGCCGACGGACCTCTCGGACGAGAGATCGTTCAGACGGTGACGCCGCGCGGGGTGTCGGCCTCGTGGGGGGTGCCCAGGACCTTCTCCTGGTCGCGGGGGACCCCGAGGGGGTACTCCCCCGAGAAGCACGCGGTGCACAGCCGGTCACGGGGCTGCTCGGTCGCACCCACCATGCCCTCCTCGCCGATGTAGCCGAGGCTGTCGGCGCCGATCGCCTGACGCACCGCCTCCACGTCCAGACCGGTCGCGATCAGCTCGGCCCGGCTCGCGAAGTCGATGCCGTAGAAGCAGGGCCAGCGCACCGGCGGGGAGGAGATGCGGACGTGCACCTCCGCCGCCCCCGCCTCACGCAGCATCCGGACCAGCGCCCGCTGGGTGTTGCCTCGGACGATGGAGTCGTCCACGACCACCAGGCGCTTGCCCCTGATGACCTCGCGCAGGGGGTTGAGCTTGAGCCGGATGCCCAGCTGTCGGATGGTCTGCGAGGGGGCGATGAAGGTGCGGCCGACGTAGGCGTTCTTGACCAGCCCCTGGCCGTACGGGATGCCGGACTGCTCGGCATACCCGATCGCCGCAGGCGTCCCCGACTCGGGCGAGGGCATGACCATGTCGGCCTCGACCGGGTGCTCCTGGGCCAGGCGGCGCCCCATCTCGACGCGGGCGGCGTAGACCCCGCGCCCCGCGATGGTGGTGTCCGGGCGGGCGAGGTAGACGTACTCGAACACGCAGCCCTTGCGGGCCGGCTCGGCGAAGGGCCGCGCCCGCAGCCCCGACTCGTCGATGACGACCAGCTCGCCGGGCTCCACCTCGCGCACGAAGCTGGCGCCCACGATGTCCAGCGCCGCCGTCTCGGAGGCCACCACCCAGCCGCGCTCCAGTCGGCCGATGACGAGCGGGCGGACCCCCTGCGGGTCTCGCGCGGCGTACAGGGTCTGCTCGTCCATGAAGACGAAGCAGTAGGCGCCCTTGATCAGGGGCAGGTCGGCGAGGGCGGCCTCCTCCAGGGAGACGTCCTCGCCGCGGCTGCCGAGCAGCGAGGTGACGATGGCGGTGTCGGTGGTGTTGCCGCGACGCATCTCCCCGCCCGCGTCGCCGAAGCCGTCGACGTGGCGGGAGGCGAGGACCTCGCGCAGCTCCTCGGTGTTGATGAGGTTGCCGTTGTGGGCCAGCGCGATGGTGTGGTGCTCGGTGCCGCCGAGGGTGGGCTGGGCGTTCTCCCACCGGCTGGCGCCGGTCGTGGAGTAGCGGGTGTGCCCGATCGCCAGGTGCCCGGTCAGCGAGCTGAGGGAGGTCTCGTCGAAGACCTGCGAGACCAGACCCATGTCCTTGTAGACCAGCATCCGCGTGCCGTCGGAGGTGGCGATGCCCGCCGACTCCTGGCCACGGTGCTGCAGCGCGTAGAGCCCGTAGTAGGCGAGCTTGCCGACCTCCTCGCCGGGTGCCCAGACCCCGAAGACGCCGCAGGCGTCCTGCGGGCCGGACTCCCCGGGAAGGATGTCGTGATTGAGTCGACCGTCACCTCGTGCCACCGCGCCAGTGTCCCACAGCGCCGGGAGGGGTCACCTCCGGCGATCGAGCAGCAGGGCGACGACCGCTCCGAGCAGGGCACCCAGCCCGCCACCGACGACGGCGAAGTACATGAGCACGCGACCGAGCCCGTAGGTCGCGTGGGAGGGGTCCAGCCGGGCCTCGGAGATCATCGCCAGACCAGTGGCGAGAATCACTCCCAGCACCGCTCCGGTGATGATGAAGCGGGAGAAGCTGGGCTGGCCCCGACGGGGGCGGGGCGCGGGCTCGGTCACGGCAGCAGTCTATCGAGCGACGGCCCGCTGCGGGGGTCCGGCCGCCGCGGGGGTACGGGCACGCCGCGGCCCCGCTCAGCGGGCGAGCAGCCTTGAGGCCACCTGCGCGAGGACCCGCTCGTCCCCGGCGTAGGGACCCTCGGGCCGGGGCCGGTGGGTGATCACGTCGGTGAAGCCCAGCTCGGCGAGCCGGCCCACGACGTCCTCGAAGCGGTCGGCCGACTCCAGCGCGAAGCGGTGGGCCGGGTCGGCGTGGACGTAGCGGCGGAAGCCCACGGGCGGGGCGAGCTCGGCCATCCGGCCCGAGAGCTCGCGCAGGCTGCGCCACCAGGCGGCCTCGTCGTCGCCGTGCAGGCCCGTGGTGACCCAGGCGTCCCCGAGCTCCACGGCCAGGCGCTGCGCGCGCGGTCCGTTGCCCGCCATCACGAAGGTCGGCCGGCAGGCGGGCACCGGGAGGGTGCGCACGTCGACGCACGTGAAGTAGGCGCCGCGGTGGTCGACGTGGTCCTCCCGCAGCAGCCGGTCGAGCAGCCGCGCGAACTCCGCGAAGCGGTCGACCCGCTGCCCGACGGTGAGCCCGGGTCCCCCGAGCGCGCGGGAGTCCCGGTCGCCGCCGGTGCCCAGGCCGAGCAGCAGCCGCCCCTCGGACACGTCGTCGAGGGACAGGACGTCGCGCACGAAGGCGCCCGGGTGGCGGAAGTTCGGGCTCGCCACGAAGGTCCCCAACCGGGCCCGGGAGGTCACCAGCGCCGCGGCCGTCAACGTCGACACGGTGGAGAACCACGGCGCGTCCGGCAGGCCCGACCAGGTGAGGTGGTCATAGGTCCACAGGTGGTCCCAGCCCATGTCGTCGGCCTCGCGCCACAGCGGCTCGGCGTCGCGCCAGCGGTGCTCGGGCAAGATCGTCAGCCCCAGGCGTGGGCCGGGGCGGGCCGGCGCCTCGGGCGGGTCGGGCCTGGCGGTTCCGGGGCTGGCGGTGTCGGGGCCGGGGACGTCCGGCCGGGCGGCGCCGGTCCCGGCGGCGGCCGTCTCGGCAGTGGTCATCTCAGTACTCCGCGGCGCTCGACGGGTGGACCAGGGGCAGCAGCGCGCCGATCGCCGCGCGCCGCCCGCTCGCCCGCACCCGGCCGTCGGTCACCGCGTCGTCCCACGAGAGGGCGCCGGTCGCCACCCGCAGCCAGGTCACCGCGTCGGTCTCCACCACGCTGGGCGGGGTGCCCCGGGTGTGCACCGGTCCCTCCACGCACTGCACGGCCCCGAAGGGTGGCACCCGCACCTCCAGGCTGCGGCCGGGGTGACGCTGCTCGAGCTCCTCCAGCAGGTGGCGCACCGCGGTGGCCGTGGTGGTGCGGTCGGCGGTGTCGGGCCCGGCGAGCCAGCGGTCCAGCGCCTCGCGGCCCTGGGCGACGGGGATGCGGCGGCGAGGAGGCATGCGTCCGATCCTGTCAGACGAGCGGGGGTGCGGGGGTGGTCCGGCCGCAGGCCGCGGCCTACGGCTGCTGCTGTCCCGGGCGCGCAGGGCCGGCGAGGGGACGTCGCCCGTGGTCAGGACGGGCGTGGGCCGATCCTGCGTGGGACCATGAGGGCATGCGCGCCACCATGATCCACGCCCCTCGAGACATCCGCCTCGAGCAGACGCCCGACCCCACCGTGCTCGCCCCCACCGACGCGGTCGTGCGCGTGGTGCGGTCCTGCATCTGTGGCTCCGACCTGTGGCCCTACCGCGGGGTCAACCCGACCGACGAGCCCCACCCGATCGGGCACGAGTACGTCGGCGTGGTCGAGGCGATCGGCGCCGACGTCGCCACCGTGTCCGTGGGGCAGTTCGTGGTGGGCGGGTTCACCTACTCCGACAACACCTGCGAGATCTGCCGGGAAGGCATGCACAGCGCCTGCGAGCAGGTGGGCTACTACGGCTCCCCCGACCGACAGGGTCGCCCCGTCGGGGGCTGCCAGGCCGAGCTGCTGCGCGTGCCGCTGGCCGACGGCACCCTTGTCGCGACCCCCGAGATGCCGGCCGACGAGCTGCTGCCGTCCCTGCTCACCCTGTCCGACGTGATGGCCACCGGCTGGCACGCCGCCGTGTCCGCCGGCGTGCGCGACGGCGGCATGGTGGCCGTCGTGGGCGACGGCGCCGTGGGCCTGTGCGCGGTCCTCGCGGCTCGCGAGCTGGGCGCCTCCCGGATCATCGCCATGTCCCGGCACGCCTCCCGCCAGGAGGTGGCGCGGGCCTTCGGCGCGACCGACGTGGTCGAGGAGCGCGGCGACGAGGGTGCCGAGCGGGTGCGCGAGCTCACCGGCGGCCACGGGGCGCACCACGTCCTGGAGTGCGTCGGCACCAAGGACTCCATGGCCCAGGCGTTCGCCTCGGCCCGGCCCGGCGGGCACGTCGGCTTCGTCGGGGTGCCGCACGGCGGCGAGGCGCCGATGGAACGGATGTTCCGCAAGAACATCTCCCTCGCGGGCGGCATGGCCCCGGTGCGGCGCTACCTGCCCGACCTGCTCCGGCGGGTGCTCTGCGGCGCCATCGAGCCGGGCCGCGTCTTCGACCGCACCCTGCCCCTGGACCAGGTGGCCGAGGGCTACCGCGCGATGGACGAGCGACGGGCGATCAAGGTCCTGCTGGAGCCGTGAGCGACGAGGAGGCTTCTCCCGGCATACGGCTGGACTGGCTGGACGGGCGGACCGGGCGCGCCGCCACGGTGATGCGCGACGGGCACCCCCAGTCCTTCGTCGACCTCGACGACCCGACGGTCCTGGCCTTCGAGTACGTCCAGCACTTCGCCTGCGTGCTCGACGCGCTGCCGCCCGGGCCGCTCGCCGTCACCCACGTCGGCGGGGCCGGGCTGTCCCTGGCGCGCTACGTCGAGGCCACCCGGCCGGGTTCGCCCCAGATCGTCCTGGAGCCGGACGCCGAGCTCACCGAGGCGGTGCGCCGCGAGCTGCCCCTGCCCCGACGGCACCGGATCCGGGTGCGCCCGGTCGACGGGCGGTCCGGGGTGGCGGCGCTGCGCGACGGGTCGGCCGACGTGGTCGTGGTCGATGCGTACGCCGACGGCCGGGTGCCCGCCGACCTGGGGACCGTGGAGTTCCTGACGGACCTGGCCCGGGTGCTCGCGCCCTCAGGCGTGGTGCTGCTCAACCTCGCCGACGAGGCCGCCGGCCGCTACGTCGCGGCGGTGGCTGCGGGCGCCGCGGTCGCCGGGCTCGGGCAGCAGTGCGTCCTCGCGACCCACGACGTGCTCAAGGGGCGCAGGTTCGGCAACTCGGTGCTCGTGGCGTCCACGTCGCCGCTGGACCTGGACGAGCTCCGGCGACGGGTGGCGCGGTCGCCCTTCCCGACCGGGGTGCGCGCCGGGCCCGAGCTGGTCCGCCGGGCAGCTGCGGTGCGACCGCTCACCGACGCGGCGAGCACCCGGTCCCCCGAGCCCCCGAGCCTGGGCGCCTGGCGCCTGCGCTGACGGACGGACGGACGACTCATCCTCGCCGCCCACTACGGTTGCGCACAATTAAGTTGTGTGCAATATTCACGGGGTGATCGTCCGTCGAGCCCAGGAGCCGACCCCCACCGGCGCGGTGCAGCGCCGTCGAGCGGCCCTGGTCGACCCGTGCGCGGACGAGATCACCACCCGGCGACCCGGCACCCGCCCGGTCGCCGCCATGCCTCACCTCCGAGGAGAGATCCCATGAAGACCCTCTACACCGCCGAGGCCCTGGCCACCGGCGCCGGTCGCAGCGGCCACGTCCGCAGCTCCGACGGGCTGGTCGACCTCGCTCTGGCCGTGCCCCGCGAGATGGGCGGCCCGGGCGGGGCGACCAACCCCGAGCAGCTGTTCGCGGCGGGGTATGCCGCCTGCTTCCACTCGGCGCTCCAGCTCGTGGCCCGCGAGGCCAAGGCCGACCTCGGCGACTCCGGCGTCGGTGCCCGGGTGGGGATCGGCCCCCGCGACGACGGTGGCTTCGGGCTCGAGGTGGCCCTGGAGGTCGTCGTCCCCGGCCTGCCTCACGAGCAGGCGCAGCAGCTCGCCGACCGGGCCCACGAGGTCTGCCCCTACAGCAACGCCGTCCGCGACAACGTCGCGGTGACCGTGACCGTCCGGGAGGGCCGATGACCACGCTGCACGACTTCACCGCCACCACCCTCACCGGCGAGGAGCAGGACCTGTCCACCTACGCCGGGAAGGCCGTCCTGGTCGTCAACACCGCCAGCAGGTGCGGGCTGACCCCCCAGTACCAAGGACTGCAGACCCTCTACGACGACTACGCCGACCGCGGCCTGACCGTCCTCGGCTTCCCGTGCGACCAGTTCGCCCACCAGGAGCCCGGCGACGCCGACGAGATCAGCCAGTTCTGCACCCGCAACTACGGCGTCACCTTCCCGATGTTCGCCAAGGTCGACGTCAACGGCCGGGACGCCCACCCCCTGTGGCGCTGGCTGCGCACCCAGCACGGCGGACTGCTCGGCGACGCCGTCAAGTGGAACTTCACCAAGTTCCTCGTCGACCCCCAGGGCCACGTCGTCAAGAGGTACTCCCCCACCACCGCGCCTGACGCGATCCGGGCCGACCTGGAGACCATCCTTCCCGACACCGCCGAGGAGGAACGTCCGTGACCGCACCGGACCTGCGGGTGCGGGCCCTGGGGGGAGCACTTCGGCTCTTCTCCGTCGCGCGAGCCACGCCCGAGCAGATCGTCGCCCGTCAGGGCCGGTCCCGCGGGCACGGCCGGGTGCTGGACCACGTCTTCGGCGGACTGGTGCCGGGCGTGACCGTCCAGGACACGGCCGTCCGCTCCGGGGAGCATCGGCCGCCGCTGCGCGTCTATCGTCCCCAGGTCGACGCACGCGGCCCCGACGACGCTGCGCTCCCCCTCGTCCTGCTGCTCCACGGCGGCGGGTGGGTGGCCGGCGACCTGGACGGGTATGACTGGATCGGCAGCTCGGTCGCCTCGGGTGCCGGCGCGGTCGTGGTGTCGGTCGACTACCGCCTCGCGCCCACCCACCCGTGGCCGACCGCGGCCGAGGACTGCTGGGCCGCGCTCCTGGACGTGGTCGACCGCGCCGAGGAGTGGGGTGCGGACCCGACGAGGCTGGCCGTGCTGGGTGACAGCGCCGGCGGCAACCTGGCCGCGGTCCTGACCTTGATGGCACGTGACCGCTCGGGTCCGACGATCACGGCGCAGGCGCTGGTCTATCCTTCGACCGACCTCGACTCCGAGACCAGGTCGATGGTGGTCAACGCGCACGCCCCGATCCTCGACCAGCGTGAGGCCTTGATCTACCGGGACCTCTACGTCCCGCACGAGCCGGACCGGCACCACCCCTATGCCTCGCCCGCCCGCGCGCACGACCACCACGGGTTGCCGCCGGCGCTGATCCAGGTCGCCGAGCACGACCCGCTGCGCGACGACGGGCTGCGCTACGTCGCGCTGCTGCGCGAGGCCGGCGTCCCGGTGCGGGAGACGACCTACGTCGGGATGCCGCACGGCTACCTGTCCTTCCCCGGGATCTGCCGCAGCGCGCCGCAGGCCATGGCCGAGCTCACGGCCTTCCTCCGGGACCGGCTGGGCCCTCGTCCGCGGCCGCCGGCCACGGACCCGGGCACCTCGGACTGACCCACCCCCAGGGAGCCGGTGCTCACCACGGCGGGGGCACCGGCTCCCGGCTTCCCTGCCGCAGCGGTGGGCGTCGGAAGCCGGGCGCGGGCGACGCTCAGCCGACGGCGGCGCGGGCGTTGCGGAACATCCGCAGCCAGGGGCTCTCCTGCTCGACGGGGCCGTCGGTCCACGACAGCTGCACGTTGCGCTGCACCCGCTCGGGGTGCGGCATCATCGCGGTGAACCGGCCGTCCGCCGTGGTGACCGCGGTCAACCCGTCCGGCGACCCGTTGGGGTTGGCCGGGTAGCGCATCGCCGGCTCTCCCGCGTGGTCGACGAACCGCATCGCCCGGGTCACGTCGGCGAGCGAGCCCTGGCGGGAGAAGTCGGCGCGGCCCTCCCCGTGGGCGACGGCGATGGGCAACCGTGAGCCTGCCATGCCGCCGAAGAAGATCGACGGCGAGTCCAGCACCTCGACCTGGGACAGCCGCGCCTCGAACTGCTCGGAGCGGTTGCGCGTCCACCGCGGCCAGGCCTCGGCGCCGGGGATCATCTGCGCGAGCTCGCCGAACATCTGGCAGCCGTTGCAGATCCCGAGCCCGAAGGTGTCGCCCCGCCCGAAGAACGCACCGAACTGCGCCTCGAGGCGCGGGTCGAAGATCACCGACCGGGCCCACCCGGCGCCGGCGCCGAGGGTGTCGCCGTAGGAGAAGCCGCCGCAGGCCACGAAGCCCGCGAAGTCGCCCAGGTGCGCCCGCCCGCTCTGCAGGTCGGTCATGTGCACGTCGTGCGCCTCGAAGCCCGCCCGGTCGAAGGCGAAAGCCGTCTCCACGTGGGAGTTGACGCCCTGCTCGCGCAGGATGGCGACCTTGGGTCGGGCTCCGCGCGAGAGGTATGGCGCCGCGAGGTCCTGCGTCGGGTCGAAGGTCAACGTCACCGACAGCGGGGACGGGGCGGCTCCCACCGTGGCGTGCTCCTCGTCCGCACAGTCGGGGTTGTCGCGCAGCCGGCAGATCCGCCAGGACACCTCGTCCCAGGTCTGGGCCAGGTCGCGCAGCGGCTCGTCGAGCAGGGGGCGGCGGTCGGGGATCTGCAGGACACGGACCTGGGCGTCGTCGGTGGTGCGACCGGCGACGCGGGAGAGCTCGCCGAGCCCGTGGGCGTGCAGGACCTCCAGGACGCGCCCGGCGTCGTCGACCGCGCAGCCGAGCACCACGCCGAGCTCCTCGGCGAACAACGCCGGCACGGAGGGGACCTCGAGCTCCAGGCCGGTGGCCCCGGCGAAGGCCATCTCGCAGGCCGTGGCCCACAGCCCGCCGTCGGAGCGGTCGTGATAGCTGGTGACCAGCCCGGCGGCCCGCAGGTCGTCGAGGGCTGCGGCCAGCGCGACGAGGCGCGCCGGGTCGTCCAGGTCCGGCACGGTCTCCCCGAAGGCGCCGCTGACCTGGGCCAGCATCGAGCCGCCGAGGCGGTCGCGGCCGGCGCCGAGGTCGACGAGCACCAGGGCCGAGCCGGGGCGCAGCTGCGGGGTGAGGGTCCCGCGCACGTCCTCCGTCGAGGCGAAGGCCGTGACCACCAGCGACACCGGCGAGGTGACCTGCCGGGCCTCGCCGGCCGGACCGGTCCAGCGGGTGCGCATCGACAGCGAGTCCTTGCCGACGGGCACGCCGATGCCGAGGGCCGGGCACAGCTCCAGGGCGACGGCCGCGACGGTGTCGTAGAGCGCGGCGTCCTCGCCCTCCTCGCCGCAGGCGGCCATCCAGTTGCAGGACAGCTTGACCCCGGGCAGCGAGACGGGGGCGGCGAGCAGGTTGGTGAGCGCCTCGCCGACCGCCATCCGCCCGGACGCGGGGGCGTCGACGGCGGCCAGCGGCATCCGCTCGCCGGAGGCCATCGCCTCGCCGGCGAAGCCGACCAGGTCCCCCAGGGTCGCGGCCACGTCGGCGACCGGCACCTGCCAGGGACCCACCATCTGATCGCGGTGGGTGAGGCCACCGACGGTGCGGTCGCCGATGGTGACCAGGAAGCGCTTGGACGCCACCGTGGGGTGGCGCAGCACGGCGTGCGCCGCCTCCCGCACGTCGAGCGCCTCGACGTCGAACGGGTCGCCCTGACGGACCACGCGGGTCACGTCGCGGGTCATCCGCGGCGGCTTGCCGAGCAGCACCTCCATCGGCAGGTCGATGGGCCGGTCGGCCGGGTCCTGCGCGAGCGGCTCGCCCACCCGGTCGTCCGAGAGCACCAGGCGGCCCTCGTCGGTGGCGACGCCGACCACGGCGCAGGGGCAGCGCTCCCGGTCGGCGAGCGCGGTGAGCACCGGCAGCGACTCCGGCGCGATCGCGAGCACGTACCGCTCCTGCGACTCGTTGCACCAGATCTCCTTGGGCGCCAGTCCGCTCTCCTCCAGCGGCACCGCCGCGAGGTCGAAGCGCGCCCCCAGCCCGGCGCCGTCCACCAGCTCGGGGAAGGCGTTGGACAGGCCGCCCGCCCCGACGTCGTGGATCGCCAGGATCGGGTTGCCCTCGCCGAGCGCCCAGCAGTGGGTGATGACCTCCTGCGCCCGACGCTCGATCTCGGGGTTGCCGCGCTGCACCGAGTCGAAGTCCAGCTCGGCGGCGTTGGCCCCGGCGGCCAGCGAGGACGCCGCGCCGCCGCCCATGCCGATGCGCATGCCCGGCCCGCCCAGCTGGACGAGCAGCGTGCCCGCCGGGAAGCGGACCTTCTCGGTCTGGGAGGCCGAGATCGTGCCCAGGCCACCGGCGCTCATGATCGGCTTGTGGTAGCCGCGGTGCACGCCGTCGACGGTCTGCTCGTAGACCCGGAAGAAACCGCCCAGCGCCGGCCGCCCGAACTCGTTGTTGAACGCCGCCGCCCCGATCGGCCCCTCGACCATGATCTGCAGCGGGCTCGCCAGGTGCTCCGGCGCCCCGAGGTCCTCGGTCTCCCAGGGCTCCTGCGTGCCCGGCAGCCGCAGGTTGCTGACCACGAAGCCGCTCAGTCCGGCCTTGGGCGCCGACCCGCGACCGGTCGCCCCCTCGTCGCGGATCTCGCCCCCCGCGCCGGTCGCCGCCCCGGGGAAGGGCGAGATCGCGGTCGGGTGGTTGTGGGTCTCGACCTTCATCAGGACGTGCACGTCCTCCTCGACCGGGCCGTAGGCCGAGGGCAGGTCGTGCTCGGCCGGGAGCCAGCGGGTGCGCCGCCCGCCCGCCATGATCGAGGCGTTGTCCTGGTAGGCCACGACCGTGCCCTGGCCGTTGACCTCCTCGGTGTGCCGGATCATCCCGAACATCGACCTGGTCTGCGGCTCCCCGTCGATGACGAAGTCCGCGTTGAAGATCTTGTGGCGGCAGTGCTCGGAGTTGGCCTGCGCGAACATCATCAGCTCGACGTCGGTCGGGTTGCGCCGCAGCCCGGTGAACGCGTCGACGAGGTAGTCGATCTCGTCCTCGGACAGGGCCAGCCCGAACCGCGCGTCGGCCTCCCGCAGCGCCTCGGCGCCGCGGGCGAGCACGTCGACGTGCTCCATCGGCTCGGCCTCGCGCTCGGCGAACAGCCCGGCCACCTCGTCCCGGGACGCCAGCACCGTCTCGGTCATCCGGTCGTGCAGCACCGCCGCGGCGCGGACCCAGTCCGGCGGGGACAGCTCCTCGGGGGCCTGCAGCCGCACCTCCATGACCCGCTCGACGCGGTGGACCTCCAGCCCGCAGGAGTGGGCGATGTCGGTGGCCTTGGAGGCCCACGGCGACACCGTCCCCAGCCGGGGTGCGACGACGACCAGGGTGCCGTCGCCGGGGCCCGGGACCACCGGGTCGCCGTACGTCAGGAGCCGCTCCAGGGTCTGCCGCTGCGTCGCGGTCAGCTCGCCGTGGCTCGCCACCCAGTGCACGAAGCGGGTCTGCAGGCCGGACACCTGGGGGACGGCGGCGCGCACCCGGGTGAGCAGGGCGGCGGCGCGGAAGTCCGAGAGGGCCCGGCCACCCTCGACGACGGTGAGCACGAGGTCGTGCGAGGACATGGCTTCTCCTGAGAAAGGCGCGTGGGAGCGCCCTCAGGCTACCGGAGCCAGCTCAGTCGTCCTCGCCTGCGTAGACACCGGTGCCGAAGCCCTCGACCCGCTGGTCCAGGGCGACGTCCGCGCGGCCGTGGTGACGTCCGACGTGCTCGCCGGCGCCGGCCGGGATCGGCGCGATGGCCCCGATGCCCTCGGCGTAGACCTCATCCCACTCGTCCATCGAGCCGACCACGACGGTGGAGCCCTCACCGTGGACCCCGGTGACCTCGTAGCCCTCGCCCACGAGACGGGCGCCCAGCTCGCGGGCCCGGGCCAGGTGCGCCTCGGTCACCGGGCCCGCCACGCTGAGCAGCAGGCGCTTGCCCTCCCGCACCCGCGTGAACTCCCCGAACCCCTGGTCGGCGGCGCGCGCGCGTCCGTCGGGGCTCTCGGCTGTGGGCATGGCGTTGACGACGATGCGACCCATGCCCCGAGGATATCCGGGCCGGGTCGCATCGTCCCGGCGGGGTGATCCCCGCGGGCCGGCGGTATGCCGAGGGGCCGTCAGCCCTGGGCCAGGTCCGCGCGGATCGCGTCGATGTCGCCGCGGATCGCGTTCTCGTCGAAGGGGATGTCCAGCAGCCGCAGGCGCGCGGCCAGCGACGACAGCTGCTCGAGCTCGCTGAAGCCCTGCTGGGTCTGGGCCTCCATCGCCGCGGTGGTCTCGGCCATCTGGTCGGTGACGCCGCTCTCGGCGCACATGTCCTGCCACTTGTACAGCGGACGGCGGAAGCGGTCGACCTCGCGCACGGCGGCGCGGATCTGGTCCGGCACCACGCCCACCTGCTCGCGCACCTCCCGCACGTCGGTCGCCACGGCCTGGGCGCCCTCCCCGAGCGCCTCGCACAGCAGCCGCATCGACTCGCGGGTGTCCTTGACGTCCTCGGTGGGCCGGTTGCCGTCGATCAGCTCGGCGGCGAAGGTGCCGACCATGATGTTGTGCAGCCGCAGCAGCGCGATGCGCAGCCTCATGCGTCCGACCTGGTCCTCCAAGGAGGTGAGCCGGGGGGAGAGCTGGGTGAGCTCGCCGGAGGCCGTGCCGGCCCGCTCGCCCATCTCCTCGGCGAGGGAGACCAGGTCGGGCGCCTGCTCGCTGACGGAGGCGGCGCCCTCCCGGGCCGAGCGCATCACGGCGGTGAGGCGCTCGATGGTGGGGGTGGCGGTGGCCGCGGTGGCTCGCAGCTCACCGGCCACGGCGGCGTACTCGTCGAGCTGGTCGACCAGCTGGGCGGTCTCGTCGTCGAGGGCGTGCATGCACTCGAGGATGTCCGCGAGGGGGCCGGTGGCGTCCGGGCGGTAGGGCAGCCCCTCGCTGTAGAGCGCGTGCTGGGCCATCTCCGCCGGGAGCGTCGTCCGGGTGAAGGCCTCGAACGACGCGATCCCGAGGGAGGACAGTCCGTGGGCCAGCGTCTCCGCGCCCTTGACGGCGGCGTCGTGGGCCGAGGCCCCCTCCTCACGCGCCCGCCGCTCGGCCGGGTTGGCGAAGTGGTAGAGGTTGCGGGAGGCGTCCCAGAAGTCCTGGGACAGCGGGCGCATCCGGACCGACAGGAAGCCCTCGCCGAGCGGCATCAGGGTCGCGAAGACCCAGTAGTTGCCGCCGTCCTTGGCGAGGTTGTTGACGTAGGCGCAGGCCGGCCGCCCGGCCAGGAGCTCGTCCCAGACGAGCTTGAAGGCGCCACCCGGCATGTCGGGATGGCGGATGATGTTGTGCGGTGCCCCGACCAGCTCCTCGTGCGTGTAGTGCGACAACCGCACGAAGGTCGAGTTGGCCTGCTCGATGACACCCTTGCGGTCGGTCGTCGAGAAGAACAGCTCGTCGACGCCGAAGTGATGCTCGGCACCCGTGGGCTGGACGGCGGACTGCACCGACATGTTGGGACTCCCGTGATCTGGTGTGACGCTCCCGGCAACGCGCGTTGACCGCCATCTGCAGGGACGGCCCGGGCCGGGCGCGTGCCTGAGCCTACTCAGCAGGCAGCACAGAGTGTTATCCGGGCGCCAGTCGTACACCCGCACGGACGACGTACCGCCGTTCTGGTCACGAGCAGGGGCGCAGCGTGGCAATCAAGGGGAATTCAGGTGATAGACCGCGCTGCGGTCCTGAGCCGGGTCCCCTGCTCCGGCACGCACGGGCGGGCGGCGGAACGCGAGGAGTGACCGGCGTCCAGGGTGCGCCGACGAGGACGCCCGCCCGCCGGGTCCGGCAGGCCTCCCCCCGCCGGACCCGGCGGACCACCGGGCCCTCCGGGCGACCGGTCCCGGCGCGTAGGACGGGCGCTCCCGCGAGCGCTCAGGCCGTGAAGCGTCGTCCGGTGAGCGCCTCGTAGGCCTCGACGTACTTGGCCCGGGTGCGTTCGACGACCTCCGCGGGCAGCGCCGGCGGCTGCCCGCCCGAGCGGCGGTCCCAGCCGGAACGCTCCGAGGTCAGCCAGTCACGCACGTACTGCTTGTCGTACGACTCCTGCGCGCTGCCCGGACGCCAGGACGCCGCGGGCCAGAAACGGCTCGAGTCCGGCGTCAGCACCTCGTCGGCGAGGACGACCTCGGTCTCCCCGCCCGCGACCGGCCGCAGGCCGTACTCCACCTTGGTGTCCGCGAGCAGGATGCCGCGCTCGCGGGCGATCTCGTTGCCCCGGGCCAGGATCCGCGTGGTCAGGTCCCGCAGGCGCGCCGCCAGGTCAGCCCCCACCTGCGCCTCGACCTCGGCATAGGTCATCGGCTGGTCGTGCTCGCCCACCGGGGCCTTGGTGGTCGGGGTGAAGATCGGCGACGGCAGCTCGGAGCCGTCGGTGAGGCCCGCGGGCAGCGCGACGCCGCACACCGAGCCGCGGGCGCGGTACTCCCCGAGCCCGCTGCCGGTGAGGTAGGCCCGGCCGATGCACTCGACCGGCACCATGTCGAGCCGCTCCACGAGCACGGCCCGCCCGGCGACCTCGCCCGGCACGTCCGTGGAGACCACGTGGTTGGGCACCAGGTCCTGGAGCTGCTCGAACCACCACAGGCTGAGCTGGGTGAGCACCGCCCCCTTGTCGGGGATCGGCGTCTCGAGCACGACGTCGTACGCCGAGATGCGGTCGCTGGCCACGAGCAGCAGCCGGTCCTCGCGCGGAGCACCGTCGTCGCCGAGCGGTGCGTAGAGATCACGGACCTTGCCGGAGTAGACGTGGGCGTAGCCGGGCAGCTGGGGCGTGGTCATCGAGGGGCCTCTCTCAGCAGGTGATCTCGCCGCGCTGCGCGGCCAGGGCGATGTCGGTGCGGTGGTGCGAGCCTGGGAGCTCGACCCGGTCGACGGCGGCATAGGCCCGCTCGCGGGCCTGCGCCAGGTCGGTGCCGAGCGCGACCACGGACAGCACCCGGCCACCCGCGGACACCAGCCGGCCGCCGGCGTCCCGGGCCGTCCCGGCGTGCAGGACGTAGGCGGGGTCGAGGTCCGTCAGCCCGGTGATCGGGCCACCGGTGGTCGGGCTCGCGGGATAGCCCTGGGAGGCGACGACCACGGTGACCGCGTGCTCCGGCCGCCAGGTCAGGGGCGGCAGCTCGGCGAGGCGCCCGGTCGCGGCCGCGAGGAGCAGGGCCCCCAGGGGGTCGACGAGGCGGGCGAGCACGACCTGGGTCTCGGGGTCGCCGAAGCGGGCGTTGAACTCCACGACCCGCGGGCCGCGGGAGGTGAGCGCGAGCCCGACGTACAGCACGCCGACGAAGGGGGTGCCGCGCCGGGCCATCTCGTCGACCGTCGGCTGCGCCACCTGCGCCACGACGTCCTCGACCAGTCCCTCCGGGGCCCAGGTCAGCGGCGAGTAGGCCCCCATGCCGCCGGTGTTGGGTCCGGCGTCACCGTCGCCGACGCGCTTGAAGTCCTGCGCCAGGGCTAGCGGCACGACCGTCCGCCCGTCGCAGACGCAGAACAACGACGCCTCCGGGCCGTCGAGGAAGTCCTCGACCACGACGCGACCCTCGTCCTTGGTCAGGCACTCGCGCGCGTGCGCCAGTGCGGCGTCACGGTCCTCGGCGACGACGACCCCCTTCCCCGCGGCGAGCCCGTCGTCCTTGACGACGTACGGCGCACCGAAGGCGTCCAGCGCCTCGGCCACCTCCGCCTCGGTGGCGCAGGTGCGGGCCTGCGCGGTGGGGACGCCCGCCGCCGCCATCACCTCCTTGGCGAAGGCCTTGGAGCCCTCGAGCCGGGCCGCCTCGGCGCCGGGCCCGAAGACCGCGATCCCCCGCTCGCGCAGCTCGTCGGCGACGCCCGCCACGAGCGGCGCCTCGGGACCGATCACAACCAGGTCGACGGCGAGCCGCCCGGCCAGGTCCGCCACGGCCGCCCCGTCCGTGATCGCCCCGGGCAGGTCCGCGCAGGTGGCGATCTCGGCGATCCCGGGGTTGCCGGGTGCCGCCGTGACGGACTCCACCCCGGGGTCCTGGACGAGGGCGTGGACGATGGCGTGCTCACGGGCACCGCTGCCGACGACGAGTACCTTCACAGGGCCCACCCTAAGTGCCCGGCGAGGCCGGTGCGGCGCGGGCGCCGTGGCGCCGGGCCGCACCGCCCGGGACGACCCTCTTGGCTAGAGTGGGTCGCTCCCTGCTCGGGGCCCACCCTGCCGCAGGCCATCCATCCCTCGACCGCCAGCAGGTGACAGCGCACGTGACGGACCTCCACCAGCCCACCGCACCGTCCGCCGACGCGGCCCTCCGGGGCGAGCTCGCCGTCGAGCAGGGGCACGTGGACCGCGTCTACTCCGAGCTGGAGCGGGCCTCCCAGCGGGCCCGGCTCCTGGAGACCGAGGGCCTGTCCCGCGGGCGCACCGACCGGGTGGGCGACGTGCGGGACGAGGAGGCGTCGGCGTTGTTCGAGCGGGATGCCCTGATGTTCAACGCCGCCCGACGTCGCGCCTCGCTGGAGAGCCAGTACGAGGGGCTCGTTTTCGGCCGGCTGGACATCGAGCACCCGCCCGGTCCCGGTCAGGGCCGCGAGGTGCGGTACGTCGGCCGCCTGGGCGTGCGCGACGCGGACTACGAGCCCCTGGTCATCGACTGGCGGGCACCGGCGGCCGCGCCCTTCTACCGCGCCACCCCGGCCGCGCCCATGGACGTCGTGCGGCGCCGGGTGCTGCGGTGCCGCGGCGACCGGGTGCTGGGCGTCGAGGACGACCTGATGGTGCCCGTGGCCCCCGACGACATCGTGGTGGTCGGGGACGGCGCCCTGATGGCCGCCCTGACCCGCTCGCGCGGGGCCCGGATGCGCGACATCGTGGCGACCATCCAGCATCACCAGGACGAGGCGATCCGCGCCGAGGCGCGCGGCGTCACCGAGATCACCGGCGGCCCCGGCACCGGCAAGACCGTGGTGGCCCTGCACCGCGCGGCCTACCTGCTGTACTCCGACCGGCGTCGGTTCGAGTCCGGAGGCGTGCTCGTCGTGGGCCCGTCGGCCGCCTACACCGCCTACATCGAGCGGGTGCTGCCCTCCCTGGGCGAGGACTCGGTGTCGCTGCGGGCGCTCGGGGACCTGGTCGACGGCATCTGCACGGACCGGGTGGACGATCAGGAGGCTGCCGCGGTCAAGGGCTCGCTGCGGATGCGCACCGTCCTCGCCCGCGCCGCCCGCGGCCGGGACCCGCAGGCCCCAGCCGAGCTGCGCGTCATGGTGGCGGGACACCCGCTGCGGCTCGACGCCAAGGCGCTGGACCAGGTGCGCGCCACGGTGCTGCGCCGTCACCGCCGCAACGGCTCCTGGCAGGCCGCCGTCGAGGCGCTGGGCCAGGCGCTGTGGCAACGGGTGCTGCAGCAGGCGCCCGGCGCCGACCGCGACGAGTTCTTCGAGGCCTACGACGACCACCTGGACGTCGAGGCCTTCCTGCGGCGCTGGTGGCGCCCGCTGGACCCGCGCGAGGTCGTGCTGTGGCTGGCCCGGCCCGAGGCGCTCGCCCGGCACGCCCGGGGGCTGCTGTCTCCGAGGGAGCAGTCCGTGGTGGTCGACTCCCTGGAGGTCGCCCTGGCCACCGGCACCTGGTCCGTCGCCGACGTCGCCCTCGTCGACGAGGTGTCCGCGCGGATCGGCATCCTGGATGACCTGCCGTCCGAGGAGCGTGGGTTCTACGAGATCGAGGAGCTCGACAGCGTCGAGCAGTACGGCGTCAGCGAGGTGACCGTCGGTGGTCACCGGCTCCGGTCCGCCGAGCCACGCGCCGAGGTGTCCCCGGCGACGGCGCGGGAGCGGCTGCTCGCCGGCCGCGTCGGCGAGCCCGACGACTACGCGCACGTCCTGGTCGACGAGGCCCAGGACGTCTCCCCCATGCAGTGGCGGGCCCTGGGTCGCCGGGGGCGGCGCGCCTCCTGGACGGTGGTGGGCGACGCGGCCCAGGCCTCCTGGCCGGTGCCCGAGGAGGCGGCTGAGGCCCGGCGCGAGGCCTGGCGCGAGATCGAGCCCCGGCGTTTCCACATGACCACGAACTACCGCAACGCCTCGGAGATCTTCGGGTACGCCGCCCGGGTCATCCGCGAGCACGTGCCCGACGCGGACATCCCCGTGGCGGTGCGCGAGACGGGCGTCGAGCCGGTCGACCGCACGGTGCCCGCAGCCACCCTCGCCGAGGAGGTGACGACCGCCGCCCGCGGCTTGCTCGACGAGGTCGAGGGTCTGGTCACCGTCATCCTCCCGCCCTCCCACGCCGACCTGCTGCCCGTGCTGACCCCCCTCGGGGAGCGCGTGGTGGCGATCGATCCGCTGTCGACCAAGGGCCTGGAGTACGACGCGACGGTCGTCGTCGACCCGGAGGCGATCGTGCACGAGACGGCCGGCGGGATCCGCACGCTCTACGTCACGCTGACCCGCGCCGCCCACCGGATGACCGTGCTCCGGCCCGCGTGAGGGTGGCCCCGGCAGGTGAGACGGGGCTGTCGGGCGGCGGCGGCGCCCGACACACTCGGGGCATGACCGAGCCCGCGAACCCCGAGACGGCGTCGGAGGACCCGGTGCTGTCGTCCTACCGCCAGAGCATCGACAACATCGACGCCGCCCTGGTCCACCTGCTCGCCGAGCGCTTCAAGATCACCCAGAAGGTCGGCGAGCACAAGGCGACCGCCCAGCTGCCGCCGGCCGACCCCGACCGCGAGGAGCGCCAGATCGCGCGCCTGCGCGCCCTGGCCGAGTCCGCCCAGCTGGACCCGGAGTTCGGCGAGAAGTTCCTGCGGTTCGTGATCGACGAGGTCATCCATCACCACGAGCGGATCCGCGACCCCCGCTGACCGGGAGCCGCCACCCGCACCGGGCCGCCCGCCTGGCCTCAGGCGGGCGGCCCGGTGCCGGGGTGGGCGGGGTCAGTCCCGACCGAGCAGGTCGTGCCGGACGACGACCTCGTCACGACCCGGGCCGACGCCGATGACCGAGACCCGCGCCCCGACCTGCTGCTCCACGAACTCCACGTAGCGACGGGCGTTCTCGGGCAGCTCCTCGAAGCTGCGGCAGCCGGTGACGTCCTCCTGCCAGCCGGGGAGGATCTCGTAGACCGGCGTCGCGTGGTGGAAGTCGCTCTGGGACACCGGCATCTCCTCCACGCGCTCGCCGTTGATCTCGTAGGCCACGCACACCGGGATCTCGGCGAAGGTGTCGAGGTTGTCGAGCTTGGTGATGACGACGTCGGTGACGCCGTTGATGCGGGTGGCGTAGCGCCCGACGACGACGTCGAGCCAGCCGATGCGGCGCGGCCGCCCGGTCGTCGTCCCGAACTCGTGCCCGATCTCACGGAGCCGGTCGCCGACCTCGTCGTGCAGCTCGGTGGGGAAGGGCCCCTCGCCGACGCGGGTGGTGAAGGCCTTGAGGATGGCGATGACCCGGTCGACGCGGGTGGGCGGGATGCCCGCACCGGTGCACGCCCCGCCGGAGGTGGCGTTGGAGGAGGTGACGTAGGGGTAGGTGCCGTGGTCGACGTCGAGCAGGGTGGCCTGCCCGGCCTCGCACAGCACGACCTTGCCGGCGTCCAGGGCCTGGGAGATCTCCAGGGAGGTGTCCGCCACCATCGGGCGCAGCCGCTCGACGTAGGACAGCAGCTCCTGCACGACCACCTCGGACTCGATGGCCCGACGGTTGTAGAGCTTGGTGAGCATCTGGTTCTTGGAGACCAGGGCGGCCTCGACCTTCTGCCGCAGGATCGACTCGTCGAAGAGGTCCTGCACCCGGATGCCGATGCGGTTCATCTTGTCGGCGTACGTCGGGCCGATGCCGCGGCCGGTGGTGCCGATCTTGCGCTTGCCCAGGAAGCGCTCGCCCACCTTGTCCATCGTCGTGTTGTACGACGCGATCACGTGCGCGTTGGCAGAGATCCGCAGCCGGGACGTGTCGATCCCACGGGCCTCGAGCCCGTCCAGCTCCGCCATCAGCACGCCGAGGTCGACGACCACGCCGTTGCCGATCACCGGTGTGACCCCGGGGGTCAGGATGCCGGACGGGAGCAGGTGCAGCGCGTACTTCTCACCGTCGATGACGACGGTGTGCCCTGCGTTGTTGCCGCCGTTGAACTTGACCACGTAGTCGATCTCGGGGCCGAGCAGGTCGGTGGCCTTGCCCTTGCCCTCGTCGCCCCACTGGGCCCCGACGAGCACGATGCCTGGCATAGCGGTGTTGCCTTCCGGTGAGCTGAGCACGTCGCGCGTGCCTGCGTGCACGTGACAGTCGCCCGTGCCCCCGGATCTTACCGGGTCACCGCTGTCGGGGCTGGCGCGCGACGGCCATCCCCAGCTGGAAGCGGGTGGAGACGCCCAGCTCGTCCATCAGCGTGGCCACCCGGCGACGCACCGTCCGCAAGGAGACCCCCAGGTGTCGGGCGATGGCCTCGTCCTTGTGGCCTGCTGCCAGCAGCGTGAGCAGCCGGCGGTCGTCGGCGTCGTCGGCGGACTCGTCCGGCGGTGGCATGCCCGCCGCCCAGGCGAGCTCGAACAGGTGCCGGAAGGTCTGCACGAGCATCGGGTCCCGCACCTTGACGTAGTCCGCCTGGACGCTGGCCCACTCCGTGGTGGCGATGACCAGGTCCTGGCCGAAGACCACGAACTCCGACAGCGGGTCCCGCACCAGCCGCTGCTTCTCCCCCACCGCGGCGAACCGCGACATCCAGATCCGCGCCGACGGGGAGGACAGCGCCGTCATGGGATAGAGCGAGCGCATCTCCCGGCCCGAGGTGATCGTGGCCCGCGACTGCTGCAGCACCTGGTCGATGCCGTCCGGGCTCCAGTCGGCGGTGATGGCCGAGGACCGGATGGCGCCGGTCGTGGAGCGGATCGACTCCAGGACGACCCCGTGCATCAGGTCGGCGGGCACCACCTCCCAGGTGGGGCGGCGGGCACCGCGGCGCGCGGTGTCGTGGTCCGCGACGAAGTGGGCGATGGCGTTGCGGGCCCGCTCCAGCTCCCCCTGGCGACGGCGCACCTCCCCGAGCTCCCCCTCGAGCAGCCGGCCGATGGTGGCGCGGGGGTCGTCCGCGAGGAGCACACCGTCGTCGGTCTCGGCAACGAGCCCCAGGTCGAGCAGCGGCACCACGGCGTGCCGGAGCGTGGCGAGGTCCCACCCGAGCTGCTCGGCGAGCTCCGGGACCCCGATGGGGGCACCCCGAAGGATCTGTCGGTAGAGCCGCTCGGCACCGGAAGAGATGTCGAGCGACCGCAGGTAGGCCGTCACGATGACCGCCCGGGAAGCCCGGATCGCCGCATACGTGACAGGTTAGTGCCATTGACCGATTCGAGACATTCCAAAGCCCATGAGTGGGACATACTTGATGCATCGCTGCGAAACGTCACGCAACGTGCCTGAGCAACACGTTTGCCGTCAGCAGCGATCGAGGAGAGCGCTTGATGGCGGCGCTGCCTCACCAGGGGGGAACACGGTGCCGGGGCAGGGGATGCCCCGGCACCACCCCTGTCCGGACCGGTCCGCGGTACGTCGCTGGCGCCCTCCCCGGTGAGACCGGGAGAAGGTGCCTGCGACGTACGAGCAGGGCTCAGGCGAGGTCGAGCCGCATCTGCCGGGCGGCGGTCATCGAGGAGTCGCGCAGCAGCTGCGCGCACCGGTCCCGCTCGTCCTCCTCGCCGATCGCGTCGGCCGCGTAGGCCAGTGCGGCGATGGCGCACAGGACGCCGCGGTTGGGTTCGTGTTCCCAGGGGACCTCCCCCTGACCGCGCCAGCCCGCGCGACGCAGGGCGTCCAGCCCCCGGTGGTAGCCGGTGCGGGCGTAGGCATACGCCTGCACGGCCTGCCCGTCCTGGAGCGCCTGCTCGGCGAGCGAGGCCCAGGCGAGGGACGAGGTGGGGTGCAGGGCGGCGACGGCCGTGAGCTCCAGGCCCGAGGCGATCGACGCGGCTGCCGGGTCGTCCGGCAACCGCGTCGGCTCGGGCCCCAGCAGGTTGGGGCGCTCGGTCATGTCAGACCAGGCTCACTGGTGGGTGCCGGCGGACCGGAGGTTCTCGCAGGCCTCGACGACGCGCCTGGCCATGGCCGCCTCGGCCTCCTTGCCCCACGCACGCGGGTCGTACTGCTTCTTGTTGCCGACCTCGCCGTCGACCTTGAGGACGCCGTCGTAGTTCTTCATCATCCAGGCGGCGACCGGGCGGGTGAAGGCGTACTGCGTGTCGGTGTCGACGTTCATCTTGACCACGCCGTAGTCGACCGCGTCGGAGATCTCCTGCGGCAGCGAGCCGGAGCCCCCGTGGAAGACCAGGTCGAGCGGCTTGTCGCCCTTGTCCGAGCCGTACTTCGCGACGATCGCGTCCTGGCATTGCTTGAGGATCTCGGGGCGCAGCTTGACGTTGCCCGGCTTGTAGACGCCGTGCACGTTGCCGAAGGTGAGGGCAGCCATGTAGCGGCCCTTCTCGCCCAGGCCGAGGGCCTCGACGGTCTTCAGCGCGTCCTCGGGGGTGGTGTAGAGCTGGTCGTTGATCTCGTTGGCGACACCGTCCTCCTCACCGCCGACGACGCCGATCTCGACCTCGAGGATGACGTCGAGGCGGTGGCAGATCTCCAGGAGCTCCTGGGCGATCTCGAGGTTGCGGTCCAGCGGCACCGCGGAGCCGTCCCACATGTGGGACTGGAAGATCGGCCGGCCGGTCTGCTTGAACTGCTCCTCGGAGGCCTTCAGCAGCGGGCGGACGAAGCCGTCCAGCTTGTCCTCGGGGCAGTGGTCGGTGTGCAGGGCGATGTTGACGTCGTAGTTCTTGGCGACCTCGGTCGCGTAGGCGGCCAGCGCCAGGGAGCCGGACACCATGTTCTTGACGGTCGAGCCGGACAGGTAGTCCGCGCCGCCGGTGGAGACCTGGATGATGCCGTCGCTGCCGGCCTCGGCGAAACCACGGATGGCCGCCGTCGCGGTCTGCGAGGACGTGACGTTGATGGCCGGGTACGCGAAGGAGCCAGCCTTCGCGCGGTCGAGCATGTCGCGGTAGACCTCGGGGGTTGCGATGGGCATGGGTGACTTCTCCTTCGATCGGTCGTCATCACGCCGAGGCTCGGCACCTCGGCTCGGGTCCATCCTGGCACCTCCGGGCTCGCGGGGGCGACCCACCTGCGTCGTGGACCAGCCGGTGGACGTCGCGTCCGGATGACGGCGCTCCCGGCCCGGTGCTCATGCCGGGGGCGGCTCCTGGCCGAAGGCGTGCTGCCGCACCCAGGCGTGCATCGCGATCGCGGCGGCGGCCCCCGCGTTGAGCGAGCGCGTGGAGCCGAACTGGGTGATGTGGACGACGGCGTCCGCGGCGTCGAGCAGCTCGGGCGTCAGGCCCGGCCCCTCCTGCCCGAGGGCGAGCAGGCACCGGCGCGGGAGGGCCGTGGTCTCCAGCGGGACCGACCCCGGCACGTTGTCCACGGCGATCAGCGGTATGCCGGGAGACTGCGCCCCGCACCACCGCACCAGGTCGTCGACGTCGGGGTGGTGGAGCTCGTGCTGGTAGCGATCGGTCACCATGGCGCCGCGGCGGTTCCACCGGCGGCGGCCGACGACGTGGAAGGCCGCCACGTTGAAGGCGTTGGCCGTCCGCACGACGGACCCGATGTTGAGGTCGTGCTCCCAGTTCTCCACCGCGACGTGCAGCTCGTGACGGGAACGGTCCAGCTCCGCCACCACGGCCTGCAGCGTGAGGTAGCGGAAGTGGTCCGCGACGTTGCGCCGGTCGCCGTCCCGCAGCAGTTGCGGGTCGTACCTCGGGTCGGGCTCGCCCGACGGGAGGGTCGGCCAGGGGCCGACCCACGGACCCACCCCGACGACCCGCCGCGGGCTCCTCTCGTCGGGCTCCCCGTCGCGCCGCGTACCCTGACCCCCGTGATGATCCCCCACGCGCTGTCCTCCCTGCAGTGGATGGACCCGCAGTATCTCCTCGACCACTACGGCACCGCGTTCTTCTGGGTGTCGATGGCCATCGTGTTCGTCGAGTGCGGGTTGCTCTTCCCGATCCTGCCCGGCGACTCGTTGCTGTTCGCGATCGGCATGTTCGTCAAGCGCGGCGACGTACACATGAGCCTGCCGCTGGCGCTCGTGCTGCTCAGCGCGGCGGCCTTCGCGGGCAACGTCGTGGGCTACGAGATCGGCCGCGCGCTGGGCGGCTCGCTCTACCACCGCGACGGCCGCGTCCTCAAGAAGAAGTACTTCGACCAGACCATCGACTTCTTCGACAAGTACGGCAACAAGGCCCTGGTGATCGGTCGCTTCGTGCCGATCGTGCGGACCTTCATCACGGTGGTCGCCGGCGTGGGGCAGATGGACCGCCGCCGGTTCTTCACCTGGTCGGCGGTCGGTGCGGTGCTGTGGGCCTGCTCGGTCACCCTCGCGGGCTACCTGCTGGGCGGCATCCCCGCCGTCCACGACAACCTCGAGACCGCGATCCTGCTCATCGTCGCGCTGTCGCTGCTGCCCATGGTCTTCGAGTGGTCGATGCACCGCCGCCGTCAGGCGCGATCCCGGCTCGCCGACGACGAGGTCCCGGCGACCCGCGGCAGTCGTCACCGACGGTGACGGCTTATCTTCGCCAGGAGGCCGTCCGTGTCACCCCAGCTGAGAGATCGGTTCAGGCATGACAGACGGTAGCGACATCTCGCACGATGAGAAGTCCCAGGTGAGAACCCTCGACACGACGCGCAAGCCCCTCACCCGAAGGTGTGGGGCCGCGGGGGTTACGTCTGGTTGCGTTTGTCCCTAGTGTCCGAGGTGTACCCCTCTGACACGAAGGCTTCCCATGTCTGACGCACCCCTCCGACCGGAAGAGCCGGCCTCGGCCCCCGAGGTCCCTGTCGCCGCCGAGATCCCGGCAACCGCCGGCGTCGAGGCCGACCCCGCGGTCGAGAGCACCACCCCTGCGGCGGGCACCTCGGAGCCCGCCGCCCTGCCGGAGAGCAACCTCGCGGCACCGGCCACGCCGCAGGCCACCGCGGTGGGACGTCTCGCTGCCGCGCCTGCACCGGTCAAGGCGGCCGTCGCCGCCCCGGTGCTGCTGGCCATCGCCATCGCTGCCACGCAGCTGAGCGGCAAGCCGCACGACGCGACGGTGCACCTCGAGCTGGCTCACGGCCCGGTGGCCGCCGCCCCCGCGACGAGCGGGCCGGCCGCACCCGAGAGCCCCGACGACGGCCTGCCGCCAGCCATGTCTGCCGAGGCGGCGGTCCTGGACGGCGAGTCCGCCGGCGGCACGCGCAGCGGCGTGGACCCCCAGGACGTCGGGGCGAGCGGTCCGCTGCCCGGGACCGCGCCCTCGGCAGCGGCCCCCACCGACGTCGCGCCCGTCGCTCCCCTCCCGGCAGCTCCTGCGGCCGCCCGGCCCCCCATGCCGGGTGACCCGGCCCATGCTCCGGACGTGCCGCACGCGTCGGCGGCCGCACCCGCACCGCCTGCTCCGGGTCTGGTCGCGACGGCCCCCGCCGATCCGCTGTCGCCGCAGCCCACGGCCATCGCCGCCCCACCGCTCCCGCTGCCGCCCACCGCCACGGTCCCGGCTGGCCCGGCCGTGCCGCCGGTGCCCGCGACCTCCGCACCCGCGATCCCGGCTCCGGGCACGCCGACCGTGGTGACGTCCCCGACCGCCACGCCCACCACCTCGCCCTCGGCCGTCCCCACCCCGACCGTCACCGGGCCGACCCCGACGCAGGGCGCCGCGCCCACGACGACCCCCACGCAGGGCGCCGCGCCCACAGCCGGCCCGTCCACCACCCCGTCCCCGTCGGCGACCCCCACCGCGACGAGCACCCCCACCACGACCCCGAGGCCGGGTGGTGGCGCCACCGCGACCCCGCTCGCCCTCGACCTGGACCTGGTGCTGTCCACGCTGCGGTCGCGGCCCGAGACCTCGCCGCGGACCCTGGAGGTCGTCGCAGGCGGCGGCGCCCTGCACCTGGACCCCAAGGCCGACCTGAGGCCCCTCAGGCTGCTCCCCGGGGCGCAGGCGATCGCGGAGGCCGCGCAGACACCGAGCGGGATCCTTCTGGTGCGCGCGGGCGACCCGGAGAGGACCAGGACCCTCACCGAGGGCCTCACCCGCGCCGACCTGTCCCGAGCCATCTTGGCCCTGCCCTGGGACAAGATGTCGGTCGTCCGCTGACGCCACCGGCCCCCGCGGGGCGGGCTGTCACCAGGGGGTGGCAGCCCGCCCCGCGGTCTGTCCGTCCGCCCGGTGCCTGGCCGACCGGCCGGGACGGTCGCGGGGTGCCTCCGGCCAGGACCGAGCGGGGGCGCTGCGGGACGACGCATCGTGAGCCCCTGCGATGACGCGGCCGGCGGCTCCCGCCCGTCGACGGCTCGACGAGGTACCGAAGGGCCAGGCGTCTGGCCGCGCCCGCGGCCGCACACCCACCAGCGGCCGCACGCCGGCGGCCCCGCGCTCCGACGAGGAGCGCGGGGCCGCCGGGGTGGGCGAGGTGGGCGAGGAGGTCAGGTCACCGGCGGGGAGTCTCCGGGCTGCCGGAGCCCCAGCCGAGGGCGCCGCCCTCCTGGTGAGGGTTGGTGTCGGGCATGTCCCCCTGACGACCGCCGCCCTGGGCGAGGTCGGACGCACCGGCGGGCAGCCCGCCCGCGGGGGCGTGGCCGCCCTCGGCGGTGCCGGCCTGACCGGGCAGCTGGGCCGGGGGCACCGGCGGCCCGCCCTGGACGGGGCCGCCGACGGTCGGCTCCGGGGCCGTCTCGTAGGTGCGCGCGGAGTTCGTGTCGAAGTTGACCTGCGGCGTGGAGCGCGCACCGGCCTCGGCCTCGAAGTACTGCTCCTGGCGCACGCCCGCCCGCTTGGCGATCGCGCTGCTGGGGAAGGACTCGACCTTGGTGTTGAGCTCCCGTACGGTCGCGTTGTAGTAACGACGGGCCGAGGCGATGCGGTCCTCCGTGGACGACAGCTCGGACTGCAGGGCCAGGAAGCCCTGGTTGGCCTGCAGCTGCGGGTAGGCCTCGGTGACGGCCATCAGGCGACCGAGCGCGCCGGTCAGCTCCTGCTCGGCCGCGGCGGTCTGGGCCGGGGTGCCCCCCGCCTGGACGGCGGCGGCGCGGGCCCGCATGACCTCGTCGAGGGTGCCGCGCTCGTGGCCGGCGAAGCCCTTGACGGTCTCCACGAGGTTGGGGATCAGGTCGTGACGCCGCTTGAGCTCGACGTCGATCTGGCGCCAGGACTCCTGCGTGCGGTTGCGCAGGGCGATGAGGCCGTTGTGCATGCTGATGAGCCAGAAGGCGATCGCGGCGACGATGACGAGCAGGACGATCAAGGCGATGAGCACGGGGCTCCCCCTCCAGGGCTGGACGTGGTCGTGGTCAGCCTGGCCGGACGGCCAGGACGATCACCGGTATGACGGCGCGAGGCGCCAGGACGTTCCCCGGCGCCTCGACCCGATCCGACCGGCCTGCCTCGAAGCGGCGTCCCGAGGTCGGCCGACGTGGCCGCCGGCGCAGGCCCGGTCAGGCCAGCCCGAGCTCGTCGAGGGAGTAGACGTGCAGGTAGGGAACCCCAGCCTCCTCCTTGATCCGCTCCCCCGCACCGGTGGCCCGGTCGGCGATCGTGGCGACGGCGACCACCTCGGCGCCCTCCTCGCGGCACGCGGCGACCGCCTCCAGCGGCGACCCGCCCGTCGTGGTGGTGTCCTCCACCACGAGCACCCGGCGGCCCTTGATCGAGGGCCCCTCGATGCGCTGCTGCAGGCCGTGGGCCTTGCCGGCCTTGCGGACCACGAAGGCGTCGAGGCGCGCCCCGGCGGCGGCCGACGCGTGCAGCATGGAGGTGGCGACGGGATCGGCTCCCAGCGTCAGGCCGCCGACGGCGTCATACGCCAGGTCCTTGGTGAGGTCGCGCAGCACGATGCCGACGAGGGGGGCCGCCTCGCCGTTCAGCGTGATCCGGCGCAGGTCGACGTAGTAGTCGGCCTCCTTGCCGGAGGACAGGGTGACGCGGCCGTGGACGATGGCCTTGTCCTTGATGATCTCGAGCAGGCGGGCGCGGGCGTCGGCAGGGTTCATGGCCCCGAGCCTAGCCGCGTCCCAGGTCAGCCCAGGCGGCGGCGACGGGTGGCCAGCTGCATGCTCGCGCTGCGGACCAGGCCGCGGGGCAGCACCTGCAGGGTGCCGACCAGGCCCTTGTAGAGCACCCCCGGGACCGAGACGACCCGGCCGCGGGCGACGTCGTCGAGGCAGTCCTGCACCAACCGGTCGGCGTCCAGCCAGGCCACCTCCGGCAGCAGCGACATGTCCATCTGCGCCCGATCGTGGAACTCGGTGTGCGTGAAGCCCGGGCACAGGGCGGTGGCGGTGACGCCGGTGCCGCGCAGCTCCATGGCGAGCGCCTCGGTGAAGGTCGTCGTCCAGGCCTTGGCCGCGGAGTAGGTGCCCATGGCCACGAAGCTCGCGACCGAGGAGACGTTGACGATCGCGCCGCGCCCGCGCGCCCGCATCGCCACGGCCGCCACCTGCGAGAGGACGAGCACGGCGCGGGTGTGCAGCAGCAGGTGGTGCTCCTCTGCGTCGATCGGGGTCTTCAGGAAGGAGGTCTTCATCCCGTAGCCCGCGTTGTTGACCAGCAGGTCCACGGGGCGCTGCTGGTCGGCGAGCCGGTCCGCGACGCGCTGCAGCTCGGCACGGTCGGTGAGGTCGGCGGGGAGCACCTCGCAGGTCGTGCCGTGCAGCTCGCGCAGCTCGTCGGCGAGGCCCTGGAGGCGATCCTGCGCGCGGGCGACGAGCACCAGGTCGTGACCGCGGCAGGCGAGCTCGCGGGCGAAGGCCTGACCGATGCCGGCGGACGCGCCGGTGACGAGAGCGATTGCCATGCGGGCAGTATGTCGGACCCGGCCCCTAGGGTGGGCGCGTGCGCATCGCTACGTGGAACGTCAACAGCATCCGGACCCGGGTCGACCGGGTCGTCGCCTTCCTGGAGCGGCACGACGTCGACGTGCTCGCCCTGCAGGAGCTCAAGTGCAAGGACGCGCAGTTCCCGACGCTGCCCTTCGAGCAGGCGGGCTACGAGGTCGCCGTCCACGGGCTCGACCAGTGGAACGGTGTCGGCATCGCCTCCCGGGTGGGCCTGAGCGACGTGGAGGTCGGCTTCGAGGGCATGCCGACGTACGGCGAGCCGGAGGCCGTCGCCGAGGCCCGCGCGCTGGCCGCGACCTGCGACGGCGTGCGGGTGTGGTCGCTCTACGTCCCCAACGGGCGCGAGGTCGGCCACAGCCACTACGCCTACAAGCTGGACTGGCTGGCGCGGCTGCGCGACCGGGGGGCCGAGTGGCTCGCCGCGGACCCGCAGGCGCAGGTGGCGCTGATGGGCGACTGGAACGTCGCCCCCCGGGACGAGGACGTGTGGGACGTGGCGGTCTTCGACGGGGCCACCCACGTCTCCGAGCCCGAGCGGGCCGCCTTCCGCGCCGTCCTCGAGGCGGGCTATGCCGACGTGGTGCGCCCCCACACGCCCGGCCCGGGGGTCTACACCTACTGGGACTACACCCAGCTGCGCTTCCCCAAGAAGCAGGGGATGCGCATCGACTTCTGCCTGGCCTCCCCCGCCCTGGCGGCCCGGGTGACCGGCGCCTGCATCGACCGTGAGGAGCGCAAGGGCAAGGGCGCGAGCGACCACGCCCCCGTCATCGTCGACCTGGACTGAGCCCACCGGGGTCGACGGGCCGCGGGAGCGGCGGCCGGACGCCCGTCGGCCGGAGGGCGGGGCTCAGGGCTCGGTGCCCAGCCCCTGACACCCGGGCAGGAGGCCGGGCTCAGGCGGCCAGGCGCAGCGGCTGCAGCTGGTCGATGCCGCGGGTGCCCATGACGAAGAAGCCCAGGTCGCGGATCCCCTGCTCCTGGCAGTAGCGCTGGACGGCCTCCTGCCAGAGCCGGTCGGTCGGGGTGGCGTGGATCGGACCGTGCCGGACCACGCAGCACGCCGCCGACACGTGGGGTGCACCCACGCCGATGGTGGCGTCCAGGACGGTGCGCTGGGTGACCGGGTCGACCGGGATCTCGTCGAGCCGGAGCAGCAGCGGGGTGAGCAGGTGCCCGTTGAGGTCGCACAGCAGGAAGCACAGCTCCGGCCCCGACCCCGGCCCGGGGAGGGTGTCGCGCAGCACCGTGCGCACCAGCTCCGGGTCGGTGAGGGGCCGCTCGTCGATGAGGTCGTAGATCGTCATACGACCGATGAAAGGCGCGTCGACCGGCCGGGTCCAGGGTGCCGTTCTGCCTGGGGACGCCGACGTGGGCTGCCGCGCGGGCACCAGACGGCATGTGCGTGGCGAGCGGACCAGGCAGGTGGCCTCAGCTGCGGTCGGGGACGGATCGACCACGCAGGGTAAGCGAGAGGACGGCCGCGAGGGCGGCACAGCCGGCCGCCCCCCAGAAGACCGTCTGCACCTGCACCAGGGCCGCCGTGAGCAGCACCGCGGGGTCGCCGGGGTCCGGCAGGTGCGTGGTGGCGGCGTAGAAGCGGCGCAGCCCGATGGCCGTGAGCAGCGCCAGGCCGACGATCATCCCGACCATGCGGGCCAGCACCACCAGCGCGCTCATGCTCCCGTGGCTCTCGGGGGCGACCTCGGCCAGGGCGGCGGCATTGACGGGGGCGAGCGCCAGCCCGAGACCGAGCCCCACCAGGGCGAGGGTGGGGGTCGCCGACCCGCTGGTCAGCGACCCGGTGGTCCAACGCGCCATCTCGGCCAGACCGAGGGCAGCCAGGGCGAGACCGGCCGCCGACACCCAGGAGGGCCCGACACGCCGCAGGAGCAGACCGCCGAGCAGGGCCCCGACCGGCAGCGCCACCAGGAACCGCAGCAGCACCATCGCCGCCGCGGCCTGGGTGCCGGCGACGGTGAGGCGGGCGAGCACGGGCACGTCGACGACCACCGCGGCGAGGGCCGCGCCCACCAGGAGGGACAGGACCAGGGCCGTCGCCCCGACCCGGCGCAGCAGGCCCCGGGGCACCAGCGGCACCGCGGCCGTGCGGTGTCGGACCACCCACCCCGCGGTGCACAGCGCGCCCAGCGGGAGCAGCCACGGGCCCTGCGGGCCGACGACCTGCACGGCCGGGTCGGCGGTCGCGAAGGTGAGCACCAGGCAGCCCAGCGCGCCCGCGACCAGCAGCGTCGCGACCACGTCGACCTGGCGCAGCACCGGTGTCCAGCCCCGCCAGGACAGGCCCAGCCAGGCCAGGACCAGGACCGCGGCCCCGGCGCCCAGCGGGGTGGCGAGGCGAGCCCGAGACCCCAGCGGCAGGTAGCCCCACCCCCAGGTGAGGTGGGTGACCAGGGCCTCGGGCGCCCACAGCGCGAGGACCAGGGCAGCCAGGGCGAGCCCGGGGAGCAGGTGCCGTATGCCGGCGGAAAGCGCTCGACCACCGCGATGCGGGAACGAGGAACCCCGGGCCGGCCGCGTCCGGGACGAGGCACCCGGGGCCGGCCGCGCAGGGACCACCACGTCCGGGGCGGTCGACCGCGCGGCGCCTCCCCGGCGGGTCAGCGCAGCCACCGCGCACCACAGCACCGCGGCCAGGGCGGCGTTGAGCCAGAAGACATCTCGCCAGGTGCCGGCCGCGAGCACGGCCGCGCCGAGGAGGGGCCCCACCACGGAGCCGAGCTCTTGCACCGCACCGACCACCCCGAGCGGCACGCCGCGCCGGGCGGGCGGCCAGCCGTCCGCGACCAGTGCGAGGGTGGCCGGCACCAGGCCACCGCCGCCGAGCCCCTGCAGGACCCGGCCACCCACCAGCACCGGCAGCTCGGTCGCGAGCGCGGTCACCACCGACCCGACGAGGAAGACGACGAGCAGGGCCCGCAGGACGCGTGGCCGGTCGACGAGATCGGCGAGCCGCCCGACGAGGGGCAGGACGACGACATAGCCGAGCAGGAAGCCGCTGATGATCGGGGTGGCCCGCTGCATAGCGTCGATGCCGAGCCCGACCCCGGCCATCATGTCCGGCAGGGCGAGGACCACGACGTAGGTGTCGGCCGCCGCCAGCAGCACCGCGAGGGAGGCGGCCGCCAGCAGGACCCGCGGGTGGGCGTCGGCGACCCCGCGCGCGTCAGGGGGCACTGACGGTGACCTGCTCGCCGTAGCCGTCGAGGCGGACGTCGTACCGGCTCGTGGCGCCGGTCGCGGGGAAGAAGGGGCCGGTCACGGTGACCGAGCGGACCCGGTCGTCGTCGCCGACCTGGAAGGAGACGGGGAAGGTCGCCCCGCGCTGCCCGGCCGCGAGCACGTCGACGACCTTGTCGCCGGGCAGGGTCCCGGTGATCGTCTGCACCTCGGCGCTGCCGTCGCGCTTCTTGTCGCCCAGCGCGGGCGACCGCACCGCGCCGAGCAGCGAGGAGATGCCCTTGTCGGGCGAGAGCAGGTCGGCCGGGTCGGGGGCGCCGTAGTCCGCGGCCTTGGCCGGGACGTAGGACCGGGTGAAGGGCAGGCGCAGGTGCAGCGTCCCGCCGACGGAGACCACGTCGACGGTGCCGGACAGTCCGCGGGCACGCACCGTCAGGGAGCCCTGGAAGGCCGGCTGGTGGGTGACCACGCCCTTGGCGGCGCTGACCCCCTGCGCGTCGGCGGGGAAGTCCGGCGAGGACAGGTCGACCCGCACCGACGGGCTCGCGTCCAGGGTCCTGCGGGCAGCGGCGAGCCGGTCGGCGGCGCTGCGTCCGGGCTCGTCCGGGGCGTCGCTGCAGGCCGAAGCCCCCGCGAGCAGGAGCCCGCTCAGCAGCAGGGCGCTCCCCTTGGTCCAGGTCATCTCAGGTCCCCTCCCGTGCCTCCCCCGACCGTAGCCGACCGAGGTGGGCTAGGGTGCGACCACGACGCGGGGTGCCCCTCGAGGGCTGAGATCACACCCGTCGAACCTGATCTGGCTAGCACTGGCGAAGGGACGTCGCATGGCCGAGCACACCCCGGTCTCACCCCGGCAGGTCGGCGAGGCGGTGCAGCGCCTGCGCGAGGGCAGCCCCCTCGTCCAGAGCCTGACCAACATCGTGGTCGCGCAGTGGACGGCCAACGTCCTGCTCGCCGCAGGGGCGGCCCCCGCGATGGTGGACAACCCGCACGAGGCGGGCGTGTTCGCCCAGGTGGCGGGCGGGGTCCTGGTCAACACGGGCACGCCGTACGACGACACGACGGCGGCCATGCGCGCCGCCGTGGAGGGCGCGGCGCAGGCGGGCACCCCCTGGGTCCTGGACCCCGTGGCCGCTGGTGGGCTGCCGTGGCGCACCCAGGTGGCGAGCGAGCTGATCGGCGTGCACGCCCCCGCGATCGTGCGCGGCAACGCCTCGGAGATCTCCGGGCTGCTCGGCGGTCTGGGCGGCCGGGGCGTGGACTCCGCCGCCCGGCCCGAGGAGGTGCTCGAGCAGGCGCGCTCCCTGGCCCGCGACCACGGCACCGTGGTCGCCGTGAGCGGCCCGGTGGACCACCTCACCGACGGCGAGCGCCTGGTGCGCGTCGCCAACGGCCACGAGCTGATGACCCGGGTCACCGGGGTCGGGTGCGCGCTGGGCGCGCTGATGGCGGGCTTCGCCGCCGTCTGCGAGGACCGGCTCGTCGCCGCCACCGCTGCCACGGCCCTGCTGTGCGTCGCGGCCGAACGGGCTGCCGCGACCACCCGCGGCCCCGGCAGCTTCGCGGTCGCGCTGCTCGACGAGCTGGCCCTGGTCACCCCCGACGAGGTGGCCGAGGCGGTGCGGCTGTCATGACCCGGCCGCCGCTCGACCTCACCGTCTATCTCGTCACCGACACCGTCATGGCGGGCGGCGCCGGCCGGGTCGCCCCCCTCGTCCGCGCGGCCGTCGACGGGGGCGCCACCGTCGTGCAGGTGCGCGACCCCGAGGCGGACGACGACACCGTCCTGCGGATCTCCCGCGAGGTCGTCGCCGCGCTGGTCGGCACCGGGGTGCCCGTCCTGCTCAACGACCGGGTCCACCTCGTCCAGCCGGCCGGGGCCCACGGCGCCCACGTCGGCCAGGGCGACCTCGACCCGGTGCGCGCCCGCGAGCTCCTCGGCCCGGACGCCTTGCTCGGACTCTCCTGCCAGACCGTCGAGCACGTCGAGGCGGCGCGGGCGCTGCCCGACGGCACCCTGGACTACCTCGGCCTCGGGCCGGTCTGGGACCAGACGACCAAGCCGGACGCCGCCATACCGTCCGGGCCTGCCGGAATCGCCCGGCTCGCCGCCGCGAGCCCCTGGCCCACCGTCGCCATCGGCGGCATCAGCGCCGACCGCATCGGCGAGCTGCCCGCCACCGGCGTCGACGGCGCCGCCGTGGTCAGCGCCATCTGCGCCGCCCCCGACCCTCGGGCCGCCGCGACCCTGCTCCGCACCCGATGGAAGGACGCCCCACGATGACTCCCCCGCCCAAGGTCCTGTCGATCGCCGGCTCCGACCCCTCGGGGGGCGCCGGGATCCAGGCCGACCTCAAGACCTTCAGCGCCCTCGGCGCCTACGGCATGTGCGTCGTCACCGCCCTGACCGCGCAGTCGACGAAGGGCGTGACCGGCGTCCACCCGGTGCCCGCGGGCTTCGTCACCGAGCAGCTCGACACCCTCCTGGACGACATCGCCGTCGACGCCGTCAAGATCGGGATGCTCGCCGACGCGTCGGTGACCGCCGCGGTCCGCGCCTGCCTGGAGCAGCTGCGGGCGCACGAGAGCGGCACCGAGCTGCCGATCGTCCTCGACCCGGTCATGGTCGCCACCAGCGGCGACCGGCTCCTCGCCGACGACGCCGTCGCCGCCGTGCGGGACCTGGTGCCGCTCGCCGGGATCATCACCCCCAACATCCCCGAGGCCGCCGTGCTCCTCGGCTGCGAGCCGGCCGGACACGTGGACGAGATGCTCGACCAGGCGCGGCGACTCGTCGACGCGGGCGCGCGGCGCGTCTACCTCAAGGGCGGGCACCTGGACGAGGGTGATCGGGCGACCGACGTGTATGCCGACGCCGACACCTGCGTCGCGGGGTGGAGCGAGCGGGTCGACACCCGCAACACCCACGGCACAGGCTGCACCCTGTCGTCCGCGCTGGCGGCCCTGCGACCGCAGCGCCCCGACTGGATGACCACGGTCACCGACGCCAAGCGCTGGCTGACCGACGCGCTCCACCGCGCCGACGAGCTGCAGGTCGGCCACGGCCACGGACCGGTCCACCACTTCCACGCCACCTGGAGCTGAGATGACCTTCACCCTCGACACCTGGGAGCGCTCGCGCGCCATCCGCACGGCCATCGACGAGCTGCCCTTCGTGCGCGGGCTCGGCGACGGCACCCTGGACCGCGAGCGCTTCACCTACTACATGGCCCAGGACGCGCTCTACCTCGCGGACTACGCCCGGGTCCTGGCCACCCTCGCCGGGCAGGCGACCGACCCGGACGACACGACCTTCTGGGCCGACTCGGCCCGGACCGCGGTCGCTGTCGAGCGCGAGCTCCACTGCGCCCACGTCCAGGACTTCGCCGCGGTCACCCGCTCCCCCACCTGCCTGGCCTACACGTCCTACCTCGCGTCGCTGACGACGCAGGGCTCGTATGCCGTCGCGGTGGCCGGGGTGCTGCCGTGCTACTGGATCTACCAGGACGTGGGGGACGCGCTGCTGCGGACCGCCGGCGACCTCGGCGCCCACGCCTACGGCGACTGGATCGGCACCTATGCCGACGAGGCCTTCGCCGCCTCGGTCGCCACCGCCAAGGCGATCGCCGACCGCTGCGCCGAGGGCGCCTGCGCCGAGACGGTCGAGCGGATGCACGTGGCCTACGCGACGGCGTCGCGCTACGAGTGGATGTTCTGGGACGCGGCCTGGCGGCAGGAGACCTGGCCCGTCTGAGGACCTGGACGTGACGGCGGTGTGACGGCGGACTCGCCAGGGTGCACCGTGGCGAGCCCTCCGTCATACGGCTGGGGTCCGGGTCAGTGGACGGCCTCGCTCGTCGTGTCGTCGTGGCGGACCTTGCCGCGGATCGCGAACCAGCCGACGGTGAGCAGCAGGAACCACAGCGGCGTGACGAGGAGCGCCTGCAGGGTGTCTTTCTCCTGGGTGAGCAGGACCAGGACGACGCCGAAGAACGCCAGCACGACGTACGGCATGAAGGTCGCGCCGGGCATCTTGTAGACGCTGCGGGCGTGCGCCTGCGGGTGGCGGCGAAGGTAGACGACGTAGCTGAGCAGGATCAGCGACCAGACGAAGATGAACAGCACCGCCGAGATCGTGGTGACGACGGTGAAGGCCCCCATCACGGAGTCGTTGAGCATCAGCAGGATCGAGGTCGCCACCAGGATGACGGAGATGAACAGGCCGTTCTGGGGGACCTTGCGCGAGGAGAGCTTGCCGAAGGCCGCGGGGGCCATGCCCTTGTGGGCCAGGCCGTAGAGCATCCGCGAGGTGGAGAAGAGCCCCGAGTTGCAGCTCGACGAGGCCGAGGTGAGGACCACGAAGTTCATCATCGTGGCGGCCCCGGCCAGGCCGGCCAGGCTGAACAGGTTGACGAAGGGGGACTGCGCCGGGTCGATCTTGTCCCAGGGCGTCACGGTCATGATGACCAGCAGGGCGAGGACGTAGAAGATGATCACGCGGATCGGGATCGAGTTGATCGCCTTGGGCAGCGTCGTGACCGGGTCCTTGGTCTCGGCCGCGGTGGTGCCGACGAGCTCGATGCCGACGAACGCGAACACCGCGATCTGGAAGCCGGCGGCGAACCCGCTCAGCCCCTTGGGGAAGAACCCGCCGCGGTCCCACAGGTAGCTCAGCGAGGCCTTGGTGCCGTCGGGCGAGGTGAACACCGTGACGAGCATCCAGACGCCCATGATGATCAGCGCCACGATGGCGACCACCTTGATGATCGCGAACCAGAACTCCATCTCGCCGAAGAGCTTGACGGTCAGCAGGTTCAGGAAGAGCAGGAAGGCCAGCATGGCGAGCGCGAGGACCAGCGACAGGGGCTTCATGTCGCCGGGGTGGTCGGGGTTGACCCAGAAGTTCCAGTAGCCCGCGACGGCGATGATCTCGGCCATGCCGGTCACGACCCAGCACAGCCAGTAGGTCCAGCCGGACATGAATCCGGCCCAGGGGCCGAGCATCTCGGCGGAGAAGTCCTGGAAGGACTTGTAGTCCAGGTCGTGCAGCAGCAGCTCGCCCATGGCGCGCATGACGAAGAAGAGCATCACGCCGACGACGACGTAGACGAGCAGGATCGACGGACCGGCCGCGTGGATCGTCTTGCCCGAGCCCATGAACAGGCCGGTGCCGATGGCGCCGCCGATCGCGATGAGCTGGACGTGGCGGTTGGACAGGTTGCGCTGGAGCTGCTCGCCCGAGGCATGGGGTTGCCCGGACGGGTGCGCATCGACGGTTGCCATGCTGACCTCGCTGTCGTGGTGGGGCCCCTGGGTCCCAGGGGGCGACGGTGCGGTAACCCTATGCGGGCGAGCGCATCTCTCCCCAGGTGAGAGCCGGTATGGCGAGCCCTTGTGACCGACCCGACACCCGTGGGCCGCCCGGCGGGGCGGGCGCGGGGCTCGGCATACTGGAGTCATGAACACCGTTCAGGAGGGGTCGACCGCCGAGCTGCTCGCCTGGGACCGGGAGCACCTGTGGCATCCCTACTCCACCTTCCCCGCGAGCGGGGACCCCTGGCTGGTGCGCTCCGCCCGCGGCGTCCGGCTCACCCTCGAGATCGACGGCGCGCAGCGCGAGGTCGTCGACGCGATGTCGTCCTGGTGGTGCGCGGTCCACGGGTATGCCGTGCCCGAGCTGGACGCGGCCGCGCGCGACCAGCTCGGCCGGATGTCCCACGTGATGTTCGGCGGGCTCACCCACGAGCCGGCGATCCGGTTGGGGCGCCGCCTGGTCGAGCTGGCCCCCCGACTGCCGGGCGCGGCCGCGTCCCCGCTGCAGCACGTCTTCCTCGCCGACTCCGGGTCGGTCTCGGTCGAGGTGGCGCTCAAGATGGCCTGGCAGCACCACGTGGCGCTGGGGCGCCCGCGACGGCGCCTGTTCACGGTGCGCGGCGGCTACCACGGCGACACCTTCGCCCCGATGTCGGTGTGCGACCCGGTCGGCGGGATGCACACGCTGTTCACCGGCGTGCTGCCGGAGCAGGTCTTCGCCCCGCGCCCGCCCGCCGGCCTGGACCGCGACGGGTCCGACCCCGAGACGGCAGCCTGGGAGCGCGAGGTGCGGGCGCTGTACGCCGAGCACGCCGACGAGGTCGCCGCGATCGTGGTGGAGCCGCTGCTGCAGGGGGCGGGCGGGATGCACGTCTGGTCGCCGTACGCCGTGCAGGTCCTCGCCTCCCTCGCTCGCGAGTCGGGCGCGCTGCTGGTGCTCGACGAGATCGCCACCGGCCTCGGACGCACCGGGACGCTGTGGGCCGCCGACCGCTGCGGCGTGGTGCCGGACATCATGACCGTCGGCAAGGCGCTGACCGGCGGCTACCTCACGCTGGCCGCCACCTTGTGCACCCGCGAGGTCGCCGAGACTGTGAGCGGCGGGGCGGCCGGGGCGCTGATGCACGGCCCGACCTTCATGGGCAACCCGCTGGCCTGCGCGATCGCCCTGGCCTCGCTCGACCTGCTGGAGTCGCGCGGCTGGCAGGGAGAGGTCGCCCGCATCGAGGCCGGGCTCGCGAGCGGGCTCGCGCCGGCGCGCGAGCTGCCCCACGTGGCCGACGTGCGGGTGCTGGGCGCCGTCGGGGTGGTCCAGCTGGCCGAGCCGGTGCGGGTCCGCGAGGTGACCCGGGCGGCCCTGGACCGCGGCGTGTGGGTGCGGCCCTTCCGCGACCTCGTCTACACCATGCCGCCGTACGCCTGCACCGACGAGGACGTCACCACCATCTGCCAGGCCCTCGTGGGGGCCGTGAAGGAGTGTCACGCATGAGCCCCGCCCCGATCATCGTCGTCACCGGCACCGGCACCGACGTCGGCAAGACCATCACCACCGCGGCGCTCGTCGTCGGGCTGCAGGAGCAGCGGCTGCGCGTCGTCGTGGTCAAGCCCTGCCAGACCGGGCTGCAGCCGGGCGAGGACGGCGACCTGGCCGTCGTGGACCGGCTGGCCGGCGGCGTCGAGACCGTCGAGCTCGTCCGCCTGCCCGACCCGCTCGCGCCCGACGCCGCCGCCCGGCACGCCGGGCTGGACCTGCCGCCGGTGCCGGTGCTCGCCTCCCAGGTGGCCCAGGTCGCCCGCCGCGACGACGTGGACCTGGTGCTCGTGGAGGGCGCGGGCGGGCTGCTCGTCCGCCTCGACCTCGCCGGGGGAACCGTCGCCGACCTGGCGCTGTGCCTGCAGGAGCTCGGCCTCAAGGTCGGGGTGGTGGTCGTCGCCGCCGCCGGGCTCGGCACCCTCAACCACGCCGCGCTCACCGCGGAGGCCCTGCAGCTGCGCGGGCTGGACTGCCTGGGCTTCGTCATCGGCTCGTGGCCCGAGGAGCCCGGGCTCGCCGAGCGGCTCAACGTCGACGACCTGCCCGAGGTGACCGGCGCCCCGCTGCTCGGCCGTGTCCCCGAGGGGGCCGGGTCGTGGGACCCGCAGACCTTCCAGGACCGGGCGGGGGCCTGGCTGCCGATCCTGTGAGCGGCGCGGGGCACTGCCCGGCCCGCCCGAGGCGGCCCACCCGAGCAAGGCCCCGCGGCCCGCATGTCGGCAGGCCCTCAGCGCGCCGCCGGGCCGACCGACCGGGAGGGCGTGAGCGCCAGGGTCGCGACCAGGCCCAGCAGCACGAGGCCGAGCGACGGGGCCGCCACCACCCACGGGGCCCGCTCGGCGTGGACCACCGAGTCGGCGAGCAGCTTGCCCCACTCCGGCGAGTCGTGGCCCGCCCCCAGCCCGAGATAGCTCAGGCCGGTCAGCGCGAGGGCGAGGTGCGGCACCCGGATCACCGCGTGGCCCAGCACCGGTCGAAGCACGACCGGGAGCAGGTGGGTGCGCAGGATCCACCACCGACCGGCGCCCGCGACCAGCGCCGCCTGGTGGAAGCCCGACGCCCGCGCCTCGGTCGCCAGGGTGCGGGTGTGCACGGCCAGCGGGATCCAGCCGACGAGGCAGACGGCGACGCACGCGCTCGGCAGACCCGGTCCGGCGACGGCCGCGACGACGATCCCCATGAAGACCGAGGGCACGGCGTTGAGCACGTCGGTGACGCCTGCGCCGCGCCCCGAGGAGCACAGGCCCACGAGCAGCCCCACGACGAGGCAGACGGCGCTGAGGACGACGGCCAGGCCAATGGTCTCCACGGCCCCGTGACCGACCCGAGCCCACACGTCCCGACCCACGTGGTCGGTGCCGAGCGGGTGAGCCCAGGACGGTCGCAGGTGGCGGGCGGCCGGGTCGATCGCCACCCGGCGCGTCATACCGCCGAGGACCAGCACCAGCAAGGCGCCCGCCGCGAGCCACCACGCGATGCCGAGCCGACCCCGCCCCTCCGGGCGAGGTCCGCCGACCACTCCCCGGCCGGCGCCCAGCGCGGGCCCGGTCATGGCCCGGTGGCAGAGCACCCCGGCGCCGCCGACCGCCAGGCCGGCGACCACGAGCATCACCGCGCACGCCTGCACCATCGGGATGTCCTGGGACAGAGCGGCGTCGAGCGCGAGCCGGCCCAGACCGGGGATGGCGAAGGTGTCCTCCACGACCACCGACGCCCCCACCAGCCCGGCGAGCAGCAGCAGCACCTGGGGCAGGACGACGGCGACGGCCCGGTGCGCCACCGCCAGGCTGGTCCGCAGGGGCCTGGCGCCGTTGGCCTGCCAGGTGCGGGTCCAGGGCTCGGCCGCCACGTCGTCGACGGCGAGCGCCAGCACCCGCGTGAGCACCCCGACCGCGCAGATCGCGAGAGTGGCCACGGGCAGGACCAGGTGCACGGTCGTCGTCCACCCCGTGGCCGGCAGCAGCCGCAGGTGCAGGGACACCACGACGACGAGCAGCACCGCGACGACGGCCTCGGGCAGGGCGGCCAGCGAGGCGATGACGGTGGTGAGCACGTCCCGGCGCCGCCGTCCGCCGGACCCGGCCGCCAGGATCCGGGGCGTCACCAGGACCAGCGCGATCGCGAGGGCCGCGAGCGCCGAGCACCCCGCCAGGGTGAGCGACACCCCGAGCGCCCCCAGGGCCACGGGGGCGACGGGGGTGCCGCCGACCCAGGAGGCGCCCAGGTCGCCGCGCAGCGCCCGGCTCCCCCAGCGCAGGGCTCCGGTGACGGGATCACCGGCCAGGTCGAGCTCCTGCCGGACGGCGGCCAGGGCTGCGGGGTCGGCGACCCGCTCGACCTGACGGGCGCGCAGCACGGTCTGGGCGGGGTCCTGCCCGGACAGCCAGGGCAGGCACCCGGCCAGCAGCACCACGGCGGCCACGGAGCCGACGAGCACCGCGAGCGGGCGCAGCGCCAGGAGCAGCGCCAGGCCGCGACCGTCCCGCCGGACCAGTCGGCCCGCAGGATGAGCACCCACGGCTCAGCGCGCCAGGGCGGTCTGCTCGGTGACCATGCGCCACTCGAGCGGGTCCTCGCTCAGGCCGGTCACGCCGGCGACCCGCCCGATGCGCACCCGCTCGTGCACCAGCGGGAGATAGGCCGCGGTCCCGAGCATGCGGGCCTCCGCGGCGAGAGCGGCCGTGCGGCGGGCGGCGACGTCGGACAGCGACGCCCCTCGCGCGACCAGGGCGTCCAGGCCGCGGTCGCACAGGTGGGACTGGTTGAAGGTCCCGGCACAGGTGAAGTCGCTCTGCAGCCCGGACAACGGGTCGGCCGCCTGGCTGAGGTACATCCGGGACCCGATCACCGCGTCGTAGGTGCCCGCCGCGATGTCCCGCTCGAGCAGGGTGTAGCTCTTGACGACCGGGGCGTCCACCACGAACCCGGCCTTGCGCAGCTGGTCGGCCACCACGGTCGCGGTCTCGGGCAGCTCGGGGCGGTCGGTATAGGTCGCCAGCGTGATCCGCTTCCCCTTCGCGACGCCCGGGGCCGGGAACGTCGGCGTCGGGCGGCCCTGCGCCCACGCGGTGTCGCCGCGGAAGAAGCCCCGGGCCGGGTCCGCCTGGCCCTCGAAGACGCCCGTGGCGACGGCAGCGGGGTCGACGGCAGCCCGGGCGGCCGCCCGCAGCGCCGGGTCGGCGAGGACGCCCTTGGCGGCGTTGAGGTAGATGCCGGTCGTGCGGGGCACCGGCCGGGAGACCACCTTGTCCGCACCCACGTTGGCGATCTGGGCGATGGGGACGTTCTGGATCACGTCGACCTGGCCGTCGCGCAGGGCGGCCGTCCGTGCGTCGGCCTTGCCGATGAACCTGATGTCCAGGCCGGACAGCCGCGGGTGGCCGCCCCAGTAGGTCGGGTTGGCGTCGGCCTTGGCCTCGGACGCGCCGGTCAGGGCCACCAGTCGGAAGGGGCCCGTGGCCGACCCGATGGGGTCGGGGCGGTTGGGGTCCTTGGCGTAGGCCTTGGGGGCCAGGATCGCCAGGTCCGGGTTGCCCATCCGCTGGACCAGGACCGGGTCCGGGACGGCGGAGGTGACCTCGACGGTGTCGGCGCCGACGGCCTTGACGGCCAGGGGGCGGCCGCTCACCGTCTCGGGCGCCGGCCTGGCCGAGATCGCCCGGGTCAGTGCGCCCGCGACGGCCTGGGCGTCCATCGGGGTGCCGTCGTGGAAGGTCACACCCTTGCGCAGCACGAACCGCGCGGTCCGGTCGCCCACCATCGAGAAGCTGCGGGCCAGCGCCGGCTGCGGGGTCCCGTCCTTGTCGAAGCGGATGAGGGACTCGGTGATCCCCGCGCGGGTGAGCAGCACCGCGTCGTCGCTGTAGGGCGACAGCCCCGCGACCGGCGGGAAGTTGAGCGCGACCCGCAGCCGGGGCGCGGACCCGGACGAGGAGTCCCGCGCCGGGGCTCCCCCCGGCATGCAGCCGCCGACGAGCAGCGCGGCGAGGGCGATCGGGAGGGTGATGCGGGCGCGGCGCCGGCGATGGGTCATGGCGTCTCCTGGTCTGGTCGGGTGGACGGGGACAGGCAGGAGGGGTGAGCCGTCGCGGTGGCATCGGGCAGCCGGCGCAGCACGACGGGTATGCCGGCGGCGGACGCCGCGGGGAGCGCGGCCAGCACCGCCCACGGCACCCAGGCGCAGGGGGCGGGCGAGCGGGCGAGGTCGAGCAGTCCCCCGACGGCGCTGCTGACGACGAGGACGGCGAGTCCACCCAGGGAGGCGAGCGCGCCGAGGTGGGCCCCGAGCCGGCGTTCGTGGGCGGTGCGGGCGACGACGTCGCGCACGACCGGGCCGGTCAGCATGGAGCCCAGGTGGAGCAGCACGACCATGAGGACCGGGGCGAGGTAGCCCGGCATACCGCCGGATGGCGCCCAGGGTGCTGCGAGGGCGACGGGCACGAAGCACAGGGCGTGCAGGGCGTGCCCGGTCACCAGGCGGCCCTCGACCGTCCAGGTGGCGGTCGCCCGGGTCACCGGGACCTGCAGGCCGATGGTCAGGACGGCCGCGAGCACGAAGAACCAGGTGATCGCCGACGAGGGGGCGCCGATCCGCTGCAGCTCGACGGGCAGCGCGAGGTAGAGCATGGCGTAGGACACCAGGGCGGTGGAGCTGAGCACGGCGAAGGCCAGGAAGCCGCGGTGTCGCACGAGCGTCGCCAGCGTCTCCCCCACCGGGGTCGCCTCCCCGGCCCGGCAGCCGGACGGCAGGTGGCGCACGTGGGCGACCAGGATCCCGACGAAGATCGCCGCGGCCACCAGGCAGGTGGTCCGGAAGGGGATGCCGAGCAGCGCTCCGCCCAGCACCGGGCCGACGACCGACCCGGCCTGGCTGCAGACCGTCTCCAGGGCGAGGACCTCGGTGCGGGGCGGGCCGCCGGCGCGCTCCAGGTCGCCGGCCCAGGCGGCGATCGCGGACTCGGTGGCCGGGGAGAACAGGGCGGCGGCCACGCCCACGAGCAGGACCCCGACGATCACCCCGGGCAGGGACGTCGCCAGGCCGAGGAGGACGAAGCCTGCGACCCGTACCGCGCAGCCGACGAGGATGGAGCCCTTGATGCCGACCTGGTCGGCGATGGCGCCCCCGACGACGAACAGGCCTTGCTGGGAGAAGGTCCGCAGGCCCAGGACCACGCCGATCAACCACCCGGCCAGGTGCAGGTCCTGCTCCAGGTGCGCGGCCAGGAAGGGGACGACGAGGTAGAAGCCGACGTTGAACGCCAGCTGGGTCAGCAGCAGCAGACGCAGCGGCCCGGTCAGCCGGGGCCACAGCGGTCGCCGCACGGCCCGCTCGGGGGCGAGGAGGGCGGTCATCGCGGCGCCCGGGTCCGGGGCTGACGAGGGACGGCGCTCACCAGCCGACGGGTGGTCAGGTGGGCGGGGGCGGTGAAGACCTCCTCGACGGGGCCCGACTCCACGAGCCGACCCCGGTCGAGCACCGCCACCGACTCGCAGGTGTGGAACACCGCCCCGAGGTCGTGGGAGACGAGCACCAGGGCCACCCCTGCCTGCTCGCAGGTCTCGCGCAGCATCTGCAGCACCCGCCGGCGCACGGTCGCGTCCAGGGCGGACACCGCCTCGTCGGCGAGGACGACCTCCGGCCGGGGGGCGAGGGCGCGGGCGATGGCCACCCGCTGCCGCTCGCCGCCGGACAGCTCCCCGGGGCGGCGCGACGCCAGGGCCGCGGGCAGGCCGGCGAGCTCGAGGCACCGGGCCACCCGCGCCGCCCGGTCCTCGCGGCCGCTGCGGCCCGGCACGGCTCCTGGTGCCTGGCCGTATGCCGGCTCGCGGCTCGGGTGCAGGTCCAGGCAGCGCAGCGGCTCGGCGACCACGTCGCCCACGCGCAGGTAGGGGTTGAGCGAGGTGGAGGGGTCCTGGGGCACGAGCTGGACCCGCGCCCGGAACCACGGCATCCGGGTCCCGGCCGTCACGGGCCGCCCGTCGAAGGTCACCGTCCCGGCGTCGGGTCGCTCCAGGCCGAGCAGGATCCGCAGCAGCGTGGTCTTGCCGGAGCCGGACTCCCCCACGACGCCGAGCCGCTCGGCCCGGTGCACCTGCAGGCTCACGTCGTCGAGGGCGGTCACCGCGCCGCGGCCGCGCAGTCGGTCGGTCAGGCAGGGGGCGGGATGGCGGCGGGTGAGGTGGTGGGCGACGAGCAGCGGGTCGCCCGTCGTCATGCGGGCACCTCGGCCAGGTCGGGCTCGTCCTCGCAGCGCGCGCACCGCTGCGGCAGGGCGGAGGCGTGGGTGGCCGCGAGCAGCTCGGCCACCGCGGGCTCGTCGGTGCGCGCGAGGACCTCGTCGACCGGTCCGGCGGCCAGCACCCGGCCGGAGCCGAGGACCACGAGGTCGGTGCAGACCTGGGCGGCGACCGCGAGGTCGTGGGTGATCAGCACCAGTGCGCGGTCCTCGGTGAGCTCGCTCAGCAGGGGCAGCACGTCCGCCTGGACGGACACGTCGAGGGCGGACGTGGGCTCGTCGGCCACGAGCAGGGTCGGGTCCGCGGCGAGGGCCAGGGCGAGGGCCACCCGCTGGCGCTGGCCACCGGACAGGTCCCCCGGCCGGCGCCGGGCCACCCGGGCCGGGTCGGGCAGGCGGACGGCCTCGAGCAGGTCGAGGGCACGTCGCCGCGCCTCGCGTCGGCCGACGCCGGTGGCGCGCAGCGGCTCGGCCACCTGGTCACCGACCCGCACGAGGGGGTTGAGCGCCGAGCGCGGGTCCTGGGCGACCAGCCCCACGGTGGCACCACGCAGCCTGCGCCATCCCGCCTGGTCCAGCCCGCTGGTGGGTCGTCCCTGGAGCAGCACCTCGCCGGTCCAGGACGCGGACGCCGGGAGCAGCCCCAGCATCGCCGACGCGGTGAGCGTCTTGCCCGAGCCCGACCCCCCGATGATGCCGAGCCGGTGACCCGGGTCGACCCGGAGGCCGACGTCGTGGAGCACCTGCCTGCCGGCGAAGCCGACGCACAGCGATCGCACCTCCACGACGGGCGGCGCATCCTCGGTAAGGGTAACCGTTCTCATTATCCTCGATCATGGCAGAGCATCCCACGGCTGTCCACCTGCGCCGACGGGACCACCACCGGACCGCGGGGGCACGTCACGAGGGGCTCGGCCCACCTCGGGCGAGGTGGGCCGAGCTCCTACGGCCTCGGTCAGGCCAGGATCGGTCAGCGCACGGTGAGCGCGTCCGCGTCGTCCTGGCGGTCCACGACCACGGCCTGCCCGTCCCGCACCTGACCGGACAGCAGCGCCCTGGCGAGGCGGTCACCGATCTCCCGCTGGACCAGCCGGCGCAGCGGCCGCGCGCCGTAGGCCGGGTCGTAGCCCGTCAGCGACAGCCATTCCCGGGCCGCCGGCGTCACCTCGAGCCGGATCCGGCGGTCGGCCAGGCGACGACCCATCTCGTCCACCTGCAGACCCACGACGTGACCGAGCTCGTCGGTCGACAGCGGCTCGAAGACCACCGTCTCGTCCAGGCGGTTGAGGAACTCCGGCTTGAACGCCGCCCGCACCGCCGTCATCACCGCCTCGCGCTTGGCCGCCTCGCCCATGACCGGGTCGACGAGGAACTGCGAGCCGAGGTTGGAGGTCATCACCAGGATGACGTTGCGGAAGTCCACGGTCCGCCCCTGCCCGTCGGTCAGCCGGCCGTCGTCCAGGACCTGCAGCAGGATGTCGAAGGTCTCCGGGTGCGCCTTCTCCACCTCGTCGAGCAGCACGACGCAGTAGGGGCGGCGCCGCACGGCCTCGGTGAGCTGGCCGCCCTCCTCGTAGCCCACGTAGCCGGGAGGAGCCCCCACGAGCCGGGCCACCGAATGCCGCTCGGAGTACTCCGACATGTCGATGCGCACCATCGCCCGCTCGTCGTCGAAGAGGAACTCCGCGAGCGCCTTGGCGAGCTCGGTCTTGCCGACACCGGTGGGGCCGAGGAACAGGAACGAGCCGGTCGGACGGTTCAGGTCCGCGACGCCGGCCCGCGAGCGGCGCACGGCGTCGGAGACCGCCTGCACCGCGGCGGCCTGGCCGATCAGGCGCCGACCGAGCATCTCCTCCATGTGCAGGAGCTTCTCGGTCTCGCCCTCCAGCAGGCGCCCGGCCGGGATGCCGGTCCACGCCGAGATGACCTCGGCGATGGCGTCGGCGTCCACCTGCTCCTGGACCATCGGGCCCCCGGTGTCGGCGGACGCCACGGCGGCCTCGGACTCGGCGGCCTGGGCGGCCTCGACCTCGCGCTCCAGGGCCGGGATCTCGCCGTACAGGATCGGTGCAGCCTCGTCGAGACGGCCCTCGCGCACCATGACCTCGGCGCGCGAGCGCGCCTCGTCCAGTCGCGCCTTGAGCTCGCCGACCTTGTTGAGGCCGGCCTTCTCGGCCTCCCAGCGGGCGGTGAGCGCGGCCAGCTCCTCCGAGCGGTCCGCGATGTCCTGGCGCAGTCGCTCGAGGCGCTCGCGGGACGCGTCGTCACGCTCGGCCGACAGGTGCAGCTCCTCCATCCGCAGCCGGTCGACCTGGCGTCGCAGCTCGTCGATCTCCACCGGGGAGGAGTCGATCTCCATGCGCAGCCGGGACGCGGCCTCGTCGACCAGGTCGATGGCCTTGTCGGGCAGCTTGCGGCCGGTGATGTAGCGGTCGGAGAGGGAGGCGGCGGCCACGAGGGCGGAGTCGGCGATGGCGACCTTGTGGTGCGCCTCGTACCTCTCCTTGAGCCCGCGCAGGATCGCGACCGTGTCCTCGACGGACGGCTCGCCGACGAGGACCTGCTGGAAGCGGCGCTCGAGGGCGGAGTCCTTCTCGATGTTCTCGCGGTACTCGTCCAGCGTGGTCGCGCCGATGAGGCGCAGCTCGCCGCGGGCCAGCAGCGGCTTGAGCATGTTGCCGGCGTCCATCGAGGAGTCCCCGGAGGCCCCGGCGCCGACGATGGTGTGGATCTCGTCGATGAAGGTGATGACCTCGCCCTCGGACCGACGGATCTCGTCGAGCACGGCCTTGAGCCGCTCCTCGAACTCGCCGCGGTACTTCGCGCCGGCCAGCATCGCGCCGAGGTCGAGGGCGATCAGCCGCTTGCCGCGCAGCGACTCCGGCACGTCGCCCGCGACGATGCGCTGGGCCAGGCCCTCGACGACGGCGGTCTTGCCCACGCCGGGCTCGCCGATCAGGACGGGGTTGTTCTTGGTGCGGCGGGAGAGCACCTGGACGACGCGGCGGATCTCGGGGTCGCGGCCGATGACGGGGTCGAGCTTGCCGTCGCGGGCGACCTGGGTCAGGTCGGTGCCGTACTTCGCGAGCGACTCGAAGGTGCCCTCGGGGTTGGCGGAGGTGACCTTCTGGCCGCCGCGCACGACCGGGATCTGCTCCTCGACGGCAGCCGGGTCGAGCCCGAAGGACCCGGCGCGGGCGATCGCGAGCAGCAGGTGGTCGGTGGAGACGTGGGTGTCGCCCATCGCCGCGGCGGCGTTGCCCGCCTGCTGCAGCACGGCCTGGGTGGCCTGGGACGCGGTGGGGGTGCCGGTGCTGCCGCTGACGGTGGGCAGCGCGGCGAGGGCCTTGGCGGCGGCGGCTCCGACGCCGCGGGCGTCCGCACCGGTCGCGGTGATCAGCGGGCCGGTGGTGGTGTCCTGCTGGGCGAGCAGGGCCATGAGCAGGTGGGCGGGCTCGACCTGCGCGTGGTGGGCGCCGGTCGCGTCGTGCACGGCCGCGTTGACGGCCTCGGCTGCCTTGGTGGTCAGCTCCATGGGGCGGCTCCTGGTCGGATCGGGTCGGCAGCGGCCTCGCGGCCACTGGTGGTGGTATGCCGAAGCTCGGCTCGCCCTGGTCAACGAGCACAAAGTTGAGCGTATTCCACTCAAGGAGGCCGGCGCACCCCTCACCCGGGGTGGTCGGACCTTCTCCGCCTTTCACCTGCAGTGATGACTGCGTGTCCATCGACGACTGCCATGAGTGAAAGATCCACAACGCCACGCGACCGGGAGGTGAACACTTGGAACCGCCGAGGGGAGCAGTCGCCCCCCGGGTCGAAAGCACCCCCTTGAGCACCCAACAATGAACGCGTGGACGTTTCGCTCATCCTTCTCGTGCTGGTCGTGATCACGGCCCTGGCCTTCGACTTCACCAACGGCTTCCACGACACCGGCAACGCGATGGCCACGTCCATCGCCACCGGTGCGCTCAAGCCCAAGACCGCGGTCGCCCTCTCCGGCGCCCTCAACCTGATCGGCGCCTTCCTGTCCGTGGAGGTCGCCCTCACCGTCACCAACGCCGTCATCAAGATCCAGAACAAGGACGGCTCCCCGATCACCTCGCTCATGGCGAACCACGGTCAGGCCCTGCTCCTGATCGTCCTCGCCGGCCTCATCGGCGGCATCGTCTGGAACCTGCTGACCTGGCTGCTCGGCCTGCCCTCCAGCTCCTCCCACGCCCTCTTCGGCGGGCTGATCGGCTCGACCATCGCCGCCATGGGCTGGGCGGGCGTCAAGTGGAACGGGGACGGCAGCAAGCTCGACGGCGTCGTCGGCAAGGTCGTCATGCCGGCCCTGGTGTCGCCGTTCATCGCGGCGCTGATCGCCTCCGTCGGCACCTGGCTGATCTACAAGATCACCGAGGGCGTCAACGAGCGGTGGAAGGAGGGCGGCTTCCGCTGGGGCCAGATCGGTTCCGCGTCCCTCGTCTCCCTCGCCCACGGCACCAACGACGCGCAGAAGACCATGGGTGTCATCACCCTCGCCCTGATCGCCTACGGGTCCCACACCGACACCCACTCGGTCCCGTTCTGGGTCAAGCTGTCCTGCGCCCTGGCGATCGCCCTCGGCACCTACCTCGGCGGCTGGCGCATCATCCGCACCCTGGGCAAGGGGCTGGTCGAGATCTCCTCCCCGCAGGGCATGGCCGCCGAGTCCGCCTCGGCCGCGACGATCCTCACCTCCAGCCACCTCGGCTTCGCCCTGTCGACCACGCACGTGGCCACCGGGTCCATCCTGGGCACCGGCCTGGGCAAGAAGGGCGCCGAGGTCCGCTGGGGCGTCGCCGCCCGCATGCTCGCCGCCTGGTGCATCACCCTCCCGGCCGCGGCCGTCGTGGGGGCCGTCATGTACGTCATCGGCCACACCATCGGCGGGATCGTCGGCGTCGTGGTGATCTTCGCCATCCTGTGCGGCCTGTCCGGCTACATGTGGTACCGCTCCAAGCAGAAGCCCGTGGACCACAACAACGTCAACGCCGAGTGGGACGACACGGACGACGCCGCCGAGGCGATCGCCGCCAGCTCCGACCCCGTCGCCGCCACCCGCGCCTGAGAGGACCGTCACCCATGAAGAACCTCGAGCTCCTCTTCGACGCCGCCTGGAAGGTCCTGGCCGTGGGCCTGGTCCTCGGGGCCGGCCTGCCCGCCTTGTTCGCCGTGGGCATCAAGGCGATGGCGTACGGCGTCGGCGGCTCCGCCGAGATCGACAGCACCGCCACGCCGCACCCGGTCGGCCGGGTCGTGGGGATCGTGTGCTTCGCCGTCGTGGCCGCCGCGATCCTGACCGGCATCACCATCATCGTGGCCTCGGGCTTCGGCAAGGCCGTCGACTTCAGCCACGTCTACCCCACCATCGTGGACAAGAAGCACTGAGCAGGGCAGAGTCGGCCGTCATGCAGAGCACCGTGCTGACCCGGATCATCGACTGGCTGCGGGCGGGCTATCCGCAGGGCGTGCCGCAGCAGGACTACATCGCCCTCCTCGGCATCCTGCACCGCGACCTCACCGAGCAGGAGGTGCTGCAGGTCGCCGGGGAGATCGCCCGGCACAGCGAGCCCGGCACCCAGGTGTCGCGCGCACAGATCGAGCAGCGGATCCGCCAGGCCGTCCACGAACGGCCCTCCGCGGAGGACGTCCAGCGGGTCGCGAGCCGGCTGGCGGCCGGTGGGTGGCCGCTGGCGCCGGCCGACGCGCCCTCACGTTCGCGAGACAATAGTTCGACCGAGAGTATTTGACGTCATACTGGACGTAACGTCCACGGCGACGGGGCGCTCGGCACCGCACGGTGTCGCAGCGCCCCTCCGTCATCCAGGCACGCCACGTCACGCCCCTGCAGGTCGAGCACCCAGCCGGTCACCGGCCCCACCCGAGGACGACACCATGAACCACTACCTGGAACGCGTCATCTCCTGGCTCCGCGCCGGTTACCCCGACGGGGTCCCCGCCACCGACTACCAACCCATGCTGGCCCTCCTGCGCCGCCGGCTCAGCGACTCCGAGGTCGAGGAGCTCGGCCAGGAGCTCGTGCGTCGCGGCCTGGTCCCGGCCGACCACGTCGACGTCGGCGTGGGCATGACGCGGGTGACCGCCGAGCTGCCGAGCCACGAGGAGATGATCCGGGTGAGCGAGCGGCTCCTGGCCGAGGGCTTCCCGGTCGCGGTGGAGGAAAGCCCCTCCACGGGTGGTCCGGCCAGCTAGCCTGCGACGGTGGAGTGGGTCTACGGCTGGTGGGGGTGGTTCGACTGGCCGCCCACCTGGGGCAACCTGTGGGTCTACCTGGTCATCGTGCTGGACCTGGCCTTCCGCGTGGTCGCCGCCGCCGTCGTCTCCAACGAGCGCCGACCCGCGAGCGCCGTCGCGTGGCTGCTCGCGATCTTCCTCGTGCCCTTCGTGGGCCTGTTCGCGTACGCGCTGATCGGTTCTCCCAAGCTCCCCCGCCGCCGCCGCAACAAGCAGCGTCGGGTCTCCGAGGTGATCCTCCAACGCACGGCCGACATCGACACCCAGGGCCCGGACTCGGCGCCGCCGTGGCTCGAGCCGGTCACCCGGATGAACCGCCGGCTCGGGGCGATGCCCATGGTCCCCGGCTGCGAGGCCACCCTGGAGCCGGACTACCTGCTGTCGTTTCGGCGGATGATCGAGGAGATCGACGCCGCGGTGGACTTCGTGCACGCCGAGTTCTACATCCTGTCGGCGGACGAGACGACCGAGCCGGTCTTCGCCGCGCTGGAGCGGGCCGTGGCCCGCGGCGTCACCGTCCGGGTGCTCTTCGACCATCTGGCGTCCCTGCGCATCCCGGGGTACCGGGCCACGCTGGCCCGGATGCAGGAGTCGGGGGTGCGCTGGGCCCGGATGCTGCCGTTCACGCCGTTCAAGCGGGAGCTGCTGCGGCCGGACCTGCGCAACCACCGCAAGCTCCTCATCGTCGACGGGCGGGTAGCCTTCGTCGGCTCGCAGAACCTCATCGACGCGCGTTACGGCAAGCGGCAGAACCGTCGGCTCGGACGCGAGTGGCGGGACATCATGGCGCGCTTCGGCGGCCCCATCGTCCAGGAGCTCGACGCGGTCTTCCGCACCGACTGGTACTCCGAGACCGACGAGCTCCTCGACGTCGCCGACCCACCGGTCGACGTCCTGGACCAGCCCGGGCGCCTCTACGCCCAGTGCGTGCCGAGCGGGCCCGGCTTCGAGGCGCAGAACAACCTCAAGCTGTTCAACTCGCTGATCTACAACGCCAACGAGTCGGTGCGGATGGTGAGCCCCTACTTCGTGCCGGACGAGTCGATCCTGATGGCCATCACGACGGCGGCCGAGCAGGGCCTGGACGTGGAGCTGTTCGTCTCCGAGCAGGGCGACCAGCGGATCGTGCACCACGCGCAGCGGTCGTACTACGGCCTGCTGCTGGAGGCGGGTGTCCGGATCTGGATGTACCCCCCGCCCTACGTGCTGCACGCCAAGACCCTCACCGTCGACGGCCAGACCTCGGTCGTCGGCTCGTCCAACCTCGACGTGCGATCCTTCCAGCTCAACCTGGAGGTGTCCGTCCTGGTCGAGGGCGAGGACTTCGGCCGGGACCTGGCGGCCTACGAGGACGAGCTGCGCGCCGCGTCCCGCCCGCTCAGCCTGCTGGAGTGGCAGCGGCGTCCGTGGCACCAGAAGGTCGCCGACGGCTTCTGCCGGCTCGCCTCCGCCTTGATGTGACAGGCCGTATGCCGGGGAAGACTCCCGTGGTCACCCCCGGCACACGGCCCGACCCGAGTCCCCTCGTCAGCGGACGTCGACGAAGACCGGGTTGGTGTAGAACCACGTGTCGATCCACGGGTTGCCGGCGTCGGTGGCGCCGTCGTGCGGGATCGGGCCGTGCGGGTCGACCGCCGCGCCCAGGGGGCCGACGCCGTGCCGGTGGCCGTCGCTGCCCCGCAGGCGCAGGTAGCCGGACGAGGTGGCGACGAAGGCGTGGGTCAGGTGGATCTCCCCGCGCCTGCCGGTCGTGTCGAAGGTCCGCGTGACCCGGGTGTCCGGGGCCTTCCAGGTGTCGCGGTCGGCGACCGGGCCGGTGACCCTGCCCTGGATGACGTCGACGTGGGCCAGCCGGGGGGTGATCCCCCACGCGTTGGCGTAGGTCGTCGGTCGGACGTGGACGGTGAGCACCACCAGGCTGCCGCGGGCGGCCGTGACCCGGCCGCCGAGCGTGGCGACCTCGCGCCGACCGCGGGGGCCCTGGGCGGTGACGGTGACCTCGACCTGGTTGACCAGGTGGCCGTGGTCGACCCACGAGCGCCCCTCGCGCAGGGCCTGCATCACGTCGCGGTAGGTCTTGCGTTCGACGCCGGTGTGGTTGCGGCTGAACTTGCCGGGCCAGTAGTCCGCGCCGCCCTGGGGCTCGGCGGTCGGCACCGGGTCAGGACGGCGACCCATCGTGTCGAAGCTCTCGCCCGCCGGGTAGTCGCCCACGCGGGTGCGGTCGCGGGACTCGTTGTGGTGGTCGGAGTTGGAGGTGATCCAGAAGGGCCGGCCCTCGGCCAGCATGGAGTCCCACAGCCCGCCCACGACCGACGTCGCCCAGTCGAAGCCGCCGCGCGTGCGGTAGGCCTCGAGCGGGTAGCCCGGCCAGGAGTAGGGGGAGGGGGCATTCTCGTACTCCCCACGCTGGTAGGAGGGGTCGCGGTTGGTCCCGAAGGCGCCCGCCTGCGCGCCGGGTGCGCCCTCCATGCCGATCATGATGTCCGGCGCCGCGTCGCGCCAGGCTCGCAGCTCGTGCGGGGAGTCGATGCCGAGGCGCAGCGGGTGGTTGGCGAGGACGAGCACGTCGTCGACCACCCCGCGACGGCGCTCACCGGCGAGCCACTGCAGCGCCTGCACGGCCTTGGCCTCCCACTCGGCGACCTGCGGGGTGCCGGGAGCAGGCTTCTCCCACTTGTTGAGCTTGCCGTCCCACTGCTTCTCGAACTGGCGGATCAGCTCGACGTCGTTGGCGCCGGGGGCGACCATCACGGTGCAGTGCTCGGCCGCGGGGATGTACCACTCCAGGCCCTGGAAGACGAGCAGGCCCGGGTTCGCCGCCCGCATCCGCTCCAGGACCGCCTTCTCCAGGTAGGCGCCCTTCTCGTGGTGCGCGACGTTGGCGTGCTCGGTGAAGACCATCCAGTCGACGCCGAACTCCCGGGCCTTGGCGACCTGGGTGTCGACGAGGTACTTCGCGTCGTGGGAGAAGACCGTGTGCACGTGGTGGTCGCCCACGAGCCACCGGTAGCCCTTGGCCTGGCCGCGTCCGCCGGGCGCGGCGCTCGCCGGACCGAACGTCCCCGGCAGCAGGCCCGCCCCGAGGGCGGCGGCGCCCGCGAGCAGGCCCCGTCGGGAGGGTCGCGCGGGACGTCGCGGGGACAGCGGCGTCACCGGCTCGTCCCAGTTGGCGGGGAGGGGGTGGTCGTGCGAGCCGTCGCGGCACATGGGGTGATCGCTCCTGAGGTCGATGGGGTCGTGGGTCTTCCCCCGGGGACGCTAGGAGGGTGCGGTGACGGCACGACACCGCGCAGGTGAACGTGCCGTGGCTAGGCTGGGCCCATGGCAGTGATCGAGATCGTCCAGGGCGACATCACCGAGCAGGCCGTCGACGCCATCGTCAACGCCGCCAACTCCTCGCTCATGGGTGGTGGGGGCGTGGACGGCGCCATCCACCGCGCCGCCGGCCCGAGCCTGCGCGAGGAGTGCCGGCACGTCCGCGCGACGGACCTGCCCGACGGCCTGGGCGTGGGGGACGCGGTCGCCACCTCCGCCGGTGACCTCCCCTGCCGCTACGTCATCCACACCGTGGGCCCCAACCGTCACGAGGGCCAGATCGACCCGCGGCTGCTCGCGTCCTGCTACACCCGCTGCCTCGACGTCGCCCAGGCGCTGGGGGTGCGCTCCATCGCCTTCCCCGCGGTCAGCGCCGGGGCGTACGGCTGGAAGGTCGCCGACGTGGCGCGGATCGCCCTGGAGCAGGTGAGCCGTCATCCCAAGGACGGCATCGACCTGGTGCGCTTCGTGCCGTTCGACCCCACCTCGCGCGACGCCTTCGTCGCGGCGCAGGCACGGCTGGAGGCCCAGGGGTGAGCCGCACCTGGCGGGTGGCCGCCGGCCAGCTGCTCAGCGGGGAGGACGTCCGGGCCAACCTCGCCGAGGCGGTTCGCCTGGTCCGTGACGCCGCGGCGGCAGGCGCGTCGCTCGTGGTGCTGCCCGAGGCCACGATGGTGAGCTTCGCGGTCCCCGTCGGGCCGTATGCCGAGCCCCTGGACGGCCCGTTCGCGGACGGGCTGCGGGCGGCTGCCCGCCACCACGAGATCACGGTCGTGGCCGGGATGTTCGAGCCGGCACCCGACGGCCGGGTCCACAACACGCTGCTGCTCACCGGCCCGCACGCCGAGGTGGCCTACCGCAAGGTCCACCTCTTCGACGCCTTCGCCACCCGCGAGTCCGACCACGTCGCCCCTGGGGACGACTACGTGACCGTCGACGTGGACGGGGTCCGCGTCGGGCTGGCGACCTGCTTCGACGTCCGGTTCCCGGACCAGTTCACCGCCCTGGGCCGGGCAGGGGCCGAGGTCGTGGCCCTGGGCGCCTCCTGGGGCGACGGGCCGGGCAAGGCCCAGCAGTGGGACCTGCTCACCGCTGCCCGGGGGCACGACGCGCAGGCCTGGGTGGTCGCGGCGGGGCAGGCCTGGCGACCGGACGCCGGGTCCAGGCCGCTCGGGGTCGGCCGCAGCGCGGTCGTCGACCCCGCGGGGGCGGTGCGCGCGCGACTCGACGCCCACCCGGGGCTGCTCGTGGCGGACCTGGACCTGGACCTGGTCGCGCGGACGCGACGGCAGGTACCCGTCCTCGGGGCCGGGTGAGCCCGGGAGGTAGCCCACTCGCCATCGCCCCGGACCACGCACGGACTTTCCTCACTGTCAGCATGACAGGTTCACCCAGCGTGAATCCTTGATCCCCTAGGGTCCTCAGTCAGGCGATCGGCCCGTTTCCGCCCGTTCACGCCGTGCTCCCGCTCGGCTACATTCCACGTCATGGGACGTCACTCCTCACCCCACCGCAGCGCCACGCCGAAGGCTGCGCTGATCGGTCTACCGCTCGCCACCGTCGTCGGGCTCGGGTCGCTGTTCGCGATCAACCACCACTCCGGAGGCGGCGGGGACACCGCCACGGCAGCCTCCGCGGTGTCCTCGGCCCCAGCGCTCAAGGGGTGCACGACGTCGACACCGCTGCGGGTCACGACCACCGAGGACTTCGCCCCCGTCCTGCGCACGGTGACCGATCGCCTCGAGGCCAACGGGAAGGACTGCGTCGACTACACCATCACCACCGAGAGCTCGGCCGTCACCGCCTCGGGCCTGATGAGCGGCGCCAACGACCGCACCCAGGTGTGGATCCCCGACTCCTCGGTCTGGGTGCAGCGGGTCACCGCGGCGAACCCGGACCTCAAGCTCGAGCTGGGCCAGCCCGTCGCGACCTCCCCCGTGCTGTTCACCATCCCCCACGCCGCGGTCGGTCGGGTCCGGCAGGCCCCGCTGCCGTGGTCCCACCTGATCCGCCAGCAGGTCCTGCCGCTCCGGGTCGCCACCCCGGAGCGCAGCACGGCCTCCCTGGTCTCCCTGCTCGGTGTGCAGAAGGCGCTCGCGGTGAGCGCCGCCAACGACGCGACGGCCCTGCAGAAGCTGCTGCTCGTGCTCTCCCGCACCACGATCGACGAGCGGGAGCTGCGCCGCCTCGCCACGTCCTCCGACCCGGGCGCGATGACCTTCCCGGCCTCCGAGCAACAGATCGTCGCGATGAACGCCGCCCACCCGGACGCCAAGGTGGGGGCGATCACCCCTGCGGAGGGCGTCCCTCAGTTCGACTACCCCGTGGTGCCCGTCGCGGGCGCCAAGTCCGCGCCGGCCAAGGCCGTCGAGGCGTTGCGGGCTGGGCTCACCTCCCAGGAAGGTGTCGCCGACCTGACCAAGGCCGGGTTCCGCGTGAACGGGTCGCCCGGGCCGGGCGTGGAGGGCGTGCCCGCGTCGCTGCCTCCCACGATGCCTGCGGGCAACGCGCGCGACACGGACACGGCCCTGAAGATGTGGGTCACCATGTCCCGCCAGACCCGCATGTTGACCGTCATGGACACCTCCGAGTCCATGAAGAAGCCCGCCCTGCCCACCATGAACCGCATCGACCTGGCGCGCAACGCCGCCGTCCAGTCCCTGGCGAAGTTCCCCGACAGCAGCCAGATCGGGCTGTGGTCCTTCGACATGGGCGCGGACGGGCAGCCGGACTGGAAGGTGCTGGCGCCCACCCGTCAGCTGGACGAGAAGGTCGGCGCCGTCACGCAGCGGGCGGCCCTCGGCCAGGCCCTGCAGACGTTGAACTGGCGCCGGGCCAACGGCACCGCCCTCTTCGACACCATCTGGGGCGGCTACCAGGAGATGCAGAAGACCTACCAGCCGGACTACACCAACACCCTGCTGCTCATCACCGACGGCAAGAACGACGACCCGGACTCGATCACGGAGGACCAGCTGATCGGGAACCTGCGCAAGGCCGGGGCCGACAGCTCGCGACCGGTGCGCCTCGTCCTGGTGGCGGTCAGCGCCGACGCGGACTTCGCCACCCTCGACCGCATCGCCCGGGCCGTCCCGGACGGCAAGGCCTACGACGCGCGCAAGGTGGAGAGCTTCTTCTCGATCATGCAGGAGGCGCTGGCCTCGCGGATGATCGCCAGCAAGTGACCGTCGCCCGACTGGCGCACGCAGGCCCCGCCCCGCAGCGTGCGGGGCGGGGCCTGCGTCCTGCCCCTGTCGGGGATCACGGGTCGGGTCGGACCGGACCGGCCCTCAGGCGCGACCGTCCGGACGCCATACGACGAGGGCCTGACCGGCCGGGTGGTGGGGCCGAGGTCGCTGACCGGGGGCCATCGCCACGACCTCGCCGCGTCGGCCGGCGGCGAACACCCGTTGGCCGTAGGTCGTGGCCGCGCGGAGCCGCTCCACCTCGGCGGTCGCCTCCTCCAGCCGCGAGTGCAGCGCCGCGAGGTGCTCCTGCAGCTCCAGGATCCGGCGTATGCCGGACAGGCTCACACCCTCCTCCTGGGACAGTCGCTGGATCTCGCGCAGCTGAGCGACGTCGCGCGGCGAGTACCTCCGACCCCCGCCCCCGGTGCGTCGGGGGGTGACCAGGCCGAGGCGGTCGTACTGGCGCAGCGTCTGGGCGTGCATGCCCGCGAGCTGAGCCGCCACCGAGATCACGAAGAGGGGGGCGTCGTCGTCGGGGGCGAAGGGCTCGGCGGGCACGGCGGTCACTCCCTCGCGGCGCGGGCGCGCAGGTCGGCGCGCACGTCCTCGTCGGCGGTCTCGGCGGCGAGCGTCTCGACGGCGGCGCGAGCCGCGTCGGACAGCTCGGTCGGGACCATCACCTTGACCGTGGCGATGAGGTCACCGGTGGTGTCCTTGCGGGCGACGCCCCGCCCCTTGACGCGCAGCTTCTGCCCGCTCTGGGTGCCAGGCCGCAGCCGCACCCCGACCAGATCGCCACCGAGGGTGGGCACCTTGACGGTGGCGCCCAGCGCGGCCTCGGCGAAGGTCACCGGCAGCTCCACGGTGAGGTGGTCGCCGTCGCGCCCGAAGACGTCGTGGGGCCGGACCTGGACGGTGAGCATCAGGTCGCCCCGGGACGCGCCCGGGTCGCCCTGACGGCCCTTGCCGCGCAGCCGGATCCGCTGACCGTCCTTGACCCCGGCGGGAATCTTGGTGGTGATCCGCTCGCCGTCACCCGCGGTCAGGCTGACGGTGTCGCCGCGGACCGCCTCGCCGAAGCCGATGGTCACGGTGGCCTGGACGTCCGCGCCGGGCCGGGGGCCCCGGGAGGCGCCATACGCGCCGTGGCCGTCGAAGGGCGAGCCCCCGCCGGCACCGCCGAACATCCGCAGCAGGTCCTCCATGTCGGGCTGCTGCCCGCCGCCGGTGGAGGTGAAGCGCATGCCCGGGCCGCCCGCACCACCGGTGAACAGGTGGCTGAAGACGTCCTCGAAGCCGCCGCCCGCTCCCCCGGCCCCGGGCGCGAACCGCGCTCCGCCGTGGGCCATCTGGCGGATGGCGTCGTACTGCTGCCGCTGCTCGGGGTCGGAGAGCACCGAGTAGGCCTCGCCGACCTCCTTGAACTTCTGCTCGGCGGCGGCGTCGCCGGCGTTCTGGTCGGGGTGGTACGTGCGGGCGAGCTTGCGGTACTCGCGCTTGATGGCGTCCGCCTCCGCGTCCGCCGGGACGCCCAGCGTGGCGTAGAAGTCCTTCTCGAACCAGTCCTGGCTGGCCACCGGCGTCTCCTTCCTGGGGTCAAAGGTGCTGTCGCGTTCTGGGGATGCAGTTCCGGTATGCCGACCGGCGGGCGTGGTCGCCCGCCGGGTCGGCTCCCGGTGCGCCGCGGGGCGCCTCCCGAGGGAGACGCCCCGCGCCGGGGTGGGCTACTGCGGGTCGGCCACCGAGACCCGGGCGGCGCGCAGCACGCGCTCGCCCTGGCGGTAGCCGGGCTGGAGGACCTGGACCACGGTCGTGCCGGTCGCCCCCTCGGGCAGCTCGGCCTGGACGTGCATCAGGGCCTCGTGGACGGCCGGGTCGAAGGCCTCCCCCACCTCGCCGAACTGCTCGAGCCCGAAGCGGCCGAGGGCGGCCTGGAGCTTGTCGGCGATGCTGGCGAAGGGGCTGCCCTCGGCGAGGTCGCCGTGCTGGCGGGCCAGCGCGATCTCGTCGAGCACCGGCATCAGCGCCTCGACGACGGAGGCGACACCCAGGTCCTTGAGGGTGGCCTTGTCCCGGTCGACCCGCTTCTTGTAGTTGACGTACTCCGCCTGCAGTCGCTGCAGGTCGGCGAGCCGCTCGGCGGCCAGCGCGGTGTCGGGATGCCCCTGACCGGACGTCGCCTCGGCGCGAGCCCGCTCCGCGTCGAGGGCGGCCGTCTGCGCGGCGGTCTCCTCCGGCGAGAAGGGGCTCTTCGGCATACCGTCCTCGTCGTCCTGGTCGCCGCTCTCGTCGGTGCCGGACTCGCCGCCCTCGGCGGACTGCCGGCCCGGCAGGGCGTCGCCCACGGCGCCCCCGAAGGAGTCGTCGCCCATCGCCATGGCGGTGTGCTGGTCGTCGTGCTCGTGGTGCTGGTCAGACATGGGGACCTCCCGGTCGTCGTGGGCGAGACCCGCGTCGGCGGCCGCGCCCTGCTCACGCACCCGACCAGTCTGCGGGTCGATGCGTCGCTTGTCCCGGATGACCGGCCCGGTGGGCTCCCCCTGCTCGGGGGAGCCCACGCGGTCGGTGCTGGCGTCGGTCACTTGGCGTCGTTGTCGTCGACGACCTCGGCGTCGATGACGTCGTCGTCGCCCTTGGCCTGCTGGCCGGCACCGGCGCCCGGGGCGCCCGCCTCGGCCCCCTGGTCCTGCTGGGCGTAGAGCGCGGCGCCGAGCTTCTGCGACTCCTCGGACAGCTTCGTGGCCTTGGCCTGGATGTCGTCGGAGGAGGTGCTCTGGTCGGCGAGGGCGGCCTTGAGGTCCGTCAGCGCCTCGTCGACAGGCTTGCGGCCGTCCTCGGGGAGCTTCTCGGTGTTGTCGGCGAGGAACTTCTCGGTGGAGTAGACGAGCTGCTCCGCGTTGTTGCGGGACTCGGCCTCCTCGCGACGCTTCTTGTCCTCCTCGGCGTGGGCCTCGGCGTCCTTGACCATGCGGTCGATCTCCTCCTTGGACAGCGCGCTGCCGCCGGAGATGGTCATCGACTGCTCCTTGCCCGTGCCCTGGTCCTTGGCGGACACGTGCACGATGCCGTTGGCGTCGATGTCGAAGGTGACCTCGATCTTGGGCATGCCACGGGGCGCGGGGGCGATGCCGGTCAGCTCGAAGGTGCCGAGGCCCTTGTTCTGCTGGGCCAGCTCGCGCTCGCCCTGGAAGACCTGGATCAGCACGGACGGCTGGTTGTCCTCGGCGGTGGTGAAGACCTCGGAGCGCTTGGTCGGGATGGCCGTGTTGCGCTCGATGAGCTTGGTCATCAGGCCACCCTTGGTCTCGATCCCGAGGGACAGCGGGGTCACGTCGATGAGCAGCACGTCCTTGCGCTCGCCCTTGAGGACACCGGCCTGCAGGGAGGCGCCCATGGCGACGACCTCGTCGGGGTTGACGCCCTTGTTGGGCTCCTTGCCGGTGAGCTCCTTGACCAGGTTGCTCACGGCCGGCATACGGGTCGAACCGCCCACGAGGACCACGTGGTTGATGTCGCCGACCTGGATGCCCGCGTCCTTGATGACCGCGTGGAAGGGCTCCTTGCAGCGAGCCAGCAGGTCGGACGTCATCTGCTCGAACTGGGTGCGGGTGAGCGTCTCGTCCAGGTGGATCGGGCCGTTCTCGCCCATCGAGAGGTACTGCAGGTTGATGTTGGTGCTGGTCGCGGTGGACAGCTCCTTCTTGGCCTGCTCGGCGGCGTCCTTGAGGCGCTGCATCGCGATCTTGTCGTTGGCCAGGTCCATGCCGGTCTGGTTCTTGACCTGGGTGAGCAGGTGCTTGACGATTCGGTCGTCCCAGTCGTCGCCACCGAGGCGGTTGTCACCGTTGGTCGCGCGGACCTGGATGGTGGCGAAGCCGTCCTCGGCGTCCTTGCCCACCTCGAGGAGGGACACGTCGAAGGTGCCGCCGCCGAGGTCGAAGACGAGGATGAGCTCGTCCTCCTTGCCCTTGTCCAGGCCGTAGGCCAGCGCGGCCGCGGTGGGCTCGTTGACGATGCGCAGGACGTTGAGGCCCGCGATCTCGCCGGCCTCCTTGGTGGCCTGGCGCTCGGCGTCGTCGAAGTAGGCCGGGACGGTGATGACCGCGTCGGTGACGGCCTCACCGAGGTAGGCCTCGGCGTCACGCTTGAGCTTCATCAGCGTGCGGGCGCTGATCTCCTGCGGGGTGTAGTCCTTGCCGTCGATCTCCTGCTTCCAGTCGGTGCCCATGTGGCGCTTGACCGAGCGGATGGTGCGATCGACGTTGGTGACGGCCTGGCGCTTGGCGATCTCGCCGACCAGGACCTCGCCGTTCTTGCTGAAGGCCACCACCGACGGGGTGGTCCGGCCACCCTCGGCGTTGGCGATGATCTCCGGCTCGCCGCCCTCGAGGACGGAGACGGCGGAGTTGGTGGTGCCGAGGTCGATTCCGACGGCGCGTGCCATGTGGGGCTCCTTGGGTCTGCGGTTCAGGTTGAGTCGCTTGCACTCAAGATATGACCGGCTGCGGCGCTGTGCAACCTCGTGTCAGTGATCTTGAGTCTGACCGTGTCAACTCTTGGTGGGCCGGATCCATTCCCGGCCTCTCGCCGACATCGCCGAAGTCGGCGTCGGAGACAGACGTGCGATCGAACGGCCTGCTTGAGGCGCTGGGTGAGGCGGGTCTGCCTGATGCCCGGTGCCGGCACGAGCGTGCTGGCGATGCTCCGACAGGCGCCCAGGCCGTGGGTGGGCAAGGAGGCCCAGTCGGCTGGCCAGATGATGAGCGCGATGCCCCATGCGGGGCTGCATGCCGCGAAGATGGGGGCCTTCTCATCGGTGGGGGCGACGGAGGCGACTCTGCATGTCATGGCTGTCTCGTCGACGCGCTCGTCGCGAGCGATCGCGCCTGCTGCGCGCTCTCGGATCATGCGGCCAGTGCGGGCACGCCTGGGCGGACCATCCGGGCGCGGGGCCTCACCTGAACGACATGTGCGACGAGTGCGGCTTCGAGGTGGACCACGGCCAACGCGATGAAGAGCAGGTATGCACGAGACCCTGCCCGCTGATGACGGTGGCCCAGGTGCAGGCCTTGGAGAGCCTGTGGGGCGAGGTCCCGGCCGGGGCCGGGCCACCGAGCAACGACCAGGAGATGGCTTTCGCCGTCGTCGACTCGTGGTTCGCCGGCGTGCTTTCCTCGCACCAAGCCAACCAGGATGGCCTCGACGAGCTGAATCGGTTGCTCCTCGACCCCGACACCCCACAGGCTGTCCGGACTGTCGCCGAGACCGCGCACCTCATCTGCACCCGCCCGACAGACGTCTCGTAGATCACGAGCCACACGTGGCCTGAGCGGGCGAGCTCAGCCGCCTCCGGCGCAGCATGTGCGTGCGAGCACCTCATGGCCGTGTCTGGGCGGCGCGACCACCGCCGCCCGCTGGGTCCGGTGCCATGGAAGAGGATGCCCGTGCCTATCTGCCCGAGCTACGCTCCGGCGGTGAACAGAACGGCTGCATCGCAGGGGGCACCACCCCGAGCGGGGCTGTTCGATCCCCGGGAGGGCACGTGCTGACGATCCGTTCGGTCGACGTCGAGGACGACGGCGACTTCGACGCTTTCTGTCGCGTCTTCGAGCGGGCGGCTCGAGCCGACGCACCCCATATGCCGGTGCCCGCTGACGGCGAGGTGCGCCCCTTCCTGCGCGCGTCGCCCGACAGCACCCCGGTCCCCCTCGTCGCGGTGCTCGACGGGGTGACGTGTGGGCTGGCGCTGATCCACCTGCACGCCTCGACGCCCGACCGTGCCTTCGCGAATGTCGTCGTCGCTCCCGAGTTCCGGTGTCGAGGGGTCGGGCACGCCCTGACCGAGGCCGTCGTCGAGAAGGTGGTGGCGTCCGGGCGGGTGCTCGTCGACGCCGAGGTGGCGCTGCCACCGGGTGCAGGGGTCGATCATCCCTTCTGCCGGTTCGCTCTGGCCCACGGCTTCCGGGCCGGAGAGGTGGTCGTGTCACGAGCGCTTCCCCTGCCTGTGCCGGACTTCGACGAGCTCGCCCGGGAGGCTGCGGCCCATCACGCCGGCTACCACATCGTGACCGCGGTGGACGACCTGCCCGATCACCTCATGGGTGGTTTCGTCACTCTCATGAACCGCATCGCCCTCGAAGCGCCCAGCGGCGACCTGGACGTCGTCGACGCCGGGTGGGACGTCGAGAGCTATCGGCGGCGCATCGCGCTCGACGTCGAGGGCGGACGCCACCGGCTGCTCGCCGTGGCCGTGGCCCCGGACGGCACCGTCGCCGCTGCGACGGCCATGCTGGCCTCGTCGTCCGACGTCTTCCATCAGCACGGCACGATCGTGGTCCCCGAACATCGCGGGCGCAGGCTCGGGGTGGCCGTGAAGGTCGCCAACCTGCGGGCAGCAGCCACCGCCTTCCCGGGGCGCTCGAGCGTCGTGACCAGCACCGCGGACACGAACGCCCACATGGCTGCCATCAACGAGCGGCTCGGCTTCGCCGTCGTCGGAGCAGGCGTCGAGCTGCAACGCCAGCTGCAGGCGACCAACTGCACACCTCGAGCACGGTGACCAGGCGGTCAGAGACCCGTCGGACGTCAGCAGGAGACAACGCCCTCGATGCGCCAGATGAGTACGGGTGAGGAAGGCAGATGTCAGGCCTTGCGCAGGGAGAAGACGTCCCCTGGCACGCAGTCGAGTGCTCGGCAGATAGCCGTCGCAGAGGTGAACGGGACTGCGCCGGGCGGTCCCGTCCGACTCATTCGCGACGCGTGCGGACATGGTCGCGGAGCATGTGCCCGCGAGCATCGAAGGTGAGACGAGCGTGAGCACGAAAACGGCAAGAACGAGACGCGCACAGACCATCGAAAGGGAACCGGGTGGCTTGCTGCCGGCCGGTGACTGCCCGCAGGACGTGGCTCACGGGGTGTCGGTCGTCGGTGGTCTCCGGCCCCCCGTGCTGTGGCGCTCGTGCGAGACGTCGAGGGCGCGGGGTTGACCCTGACACGGTGGTAGACGTCAGGCTCGAGTCATGGCCGAGACCACGACCTTGATGACGATCGGCGAGTTCAGTCGCCTGTCGCGGCTGTCCGTGCGGATGCTGCGCCACTACGACGCCCACGGCGTCCTCGTGCCCGCGGCTGTCGACCCCTCGACGGGATACCGCCGCTACGCGCCTGCTCAGCTGGCTACCGCCGCCGAGATCCGTGCCCTGCGCGACGTCGGGTTCGCCGTCTCCACCATCAGCGCCCTCCTCGCCGCCCGCGGCACCGACGCCTGGACGAACGCGCTGGAGCTCCAGCGCGCCACCCTCGCCGACGAGCTGCGCGCGTGCCAGCACCGGGTGACCCTCATCAACCGCATGCTCACGCACGGAGAACCCACCATGACCATCACCGTCGAACGCCGCACCATCCCCGCGATGACCGTCGTCGCGCTGCGCGGCACCGTCCCCACCTACGCCGACGAGCCCCGGCTCTGGCAGCAGATGACGCCACTGCTCACCGCCCAGGGCATCACCCCGACCGGCCCGTGCGGGGTGATCGAGCACGACGACGAGTACACCGAGCACGACGTCGACCTGCAGATCTTCGTCCCCGTCGACCCCGCCACGACCGCCACCGCACCCCTGGAGGTCATCACCCTGCCCGAGCGGGACTGCCTGGTGGCACGAGTGGCCGGGCCGTACGAGCAGATCTCGACGGCGCACGACGAGATCAACGCCCGGATCACCACCGACGGCCTCCGTCCCGCTCACGGCATCACGGCGGCCACCAAGACCTTCAACTGCTATCTGACCACCCCCGACCAGGTCGGTCCCGGTGACCTCGTCACCGAGGTCTGCCAGCCCTTGGCCTGACCGTGCGCCAGGCCCTGGGTGACGTCGACCGGCGCGTTGCCCAGGGCCCCGCAGCATCCCGGGCCGTGTCTCGTGATGCCGGTCGAGGCGGACCTGCTCGCGAGAGCGGCCGGGCGGCGCTGGCGTCGGCAGGGAGCACCCCCACCTCCCGCCCCGGGTAGCCCCTCAGACGCCCTCCAGGTGCCGCCAGAAGGTCTCGGGGCCGGCACCGCGGACCACCAGGGCGACGAGATCCGGGATGAGGCAGTCGTCCTCGTCGTGGGGCCGCCGGGGTGCACGCCGGTCGGGTCCCACCCGGTCAGGATCTCCTGGACGGCGACGGCGAGGTCAGGAGGAGGTCTCACCGGGCGGATGCCGTCGCGGCGGCGCCGAGCCGTCGTCAGGGGCCGCGTGATCGCTGCCCGTCAAAGACCACCGTACGCCGGGACAGGCTCGGCGCGCCCGATCCTGCCCCCCTGACGGCGCGACCGGACGATCCCTGGGACGGCTCACGGCGAGACAAGGCCCCACCGGGATCCCGCAGGCCGCATCCTTCCCCGTATGCCGCACACCACAGCCCGCACCCTTGCCGTCGCCGCCCTGGCCACCGTGACCCTCGCCGGCTGCGGCGCGTCCGGGGACGCCACCCGCACCGCGACCACCTCCTCGGTGGCCACGACGACTGCGGCCGTGCCGACCGCGGCCACCTCGGGGTCGCCCACCGGATCCACGTCCGCGGCCACCACCGGCGCCCACAACGCCGCGGACACGATGTTCAGCCAGCTGATGATCGCCCACCACCAGGGCGCGGTGGACATGGCGGCCCTCGCGGCCACGCGCGCCGGCAGCCCGGAGGTCAAGGCGCTCGCGGGACGGATCGCCACCGCCCAGCAGCCGGAGATCGCCCGCATGAAGGGCTGGCTGACGTCCTGGGGCGAGTCCTCAGAGAACCCGCACGCGGGCATGCAGATGCCCGGCATGGACATGAACGGCGCGTCCCAGGAGCAGGTCATGGCGACGTTGAGGAAGCTGAGCGGACAGGCCTTCGACAGGGAGTTCCTCACCTCGATGATCGCCCACCACCAGGGCGCGCTGGTCATGGCCCAGGACGAGCTCAGGCAGGGCCAGGACGCCGGGAGCAGACAGCTGGCGCAGAGCATCCTCGCCGGCCAGCAGCCGGAGATCGACCAGATGAAGCGCCTTCTCGCGGGTAGCTGACCGTCTGGCCCGAAGGCCGGGACCAGCACGAAGGCGTGTGCGCTGCGCGTTCGCCCGGTTGCCTCGTGCAGCCCTGTGGGGCCGCCCGCGTGGTCATGGACGCCTAGGATGACCTGGAACTACGCGGTGGCACGACGGCTCGCTAGCGTGCGACCAGGCCTCCCACGTTCCTGGTCGAGGCCACTGCGCCCAGAGGAGCCCTGATGAACCGCGGACTACCCGTCCTTGCCACGACGCTCGCCCTCCTGGTGGCGGGCTGCAGCAGTGCTGCCACGTCCACCACCACGAGCACCGCAGCCGCCCCGGCGGCCACCACGGCCGGCACGACGACCCCGTCGAGCGCCGCGGCGAAGGGTGACCCCAACACGCTGGCCCTGCCTGCCCTGTCGGTCGCTGCACCTGTCACGGAGTGCTCGACGCGCAACAAGATGGTGACGCCGCCGCCGGACATCCGGTCGGTCTGCCGCTGGACGGGCAGCCAGCCCATGGATGCCACCGCGGGGACCACGATCATCGTCGGCCACTCGACCAAGGACCCCTCGAGCAAGGGCGCCCTGGAGGACGTCCGTCGCCTCAAGGTTGGCGACACGGCCACCATCGGCGGACGCACCTGGAAGGTCGCAGAGGTGCTCCCTGGCGTCGACAAGCGAAAGCTCCCCGCGTGGGTCACGGCCCGTTCGGGGGCGCGCCAGCTGGGTCTGATCACCTGCGAGGTCACCAACGACACCCACAACGACATCGCGCGTCTGGTGGCCGCCTGAGCCGTGCCCCGGAGCCGCCGTCGGCGGCTCCGGGGCACCCTGACCAGACGGGAACGAGGGGGCCTGACGCCATACGCGTCAGGCCCCCTCGTCGCGCCCTGCAGGAAACCGTCACACACGTGTGCCCCGGGTCCGTCGGACCCGGGGCACACGTGTCAGTCAGCGGTGCAGATCACAGCCCGCTGTTGAAGATCGGCACGTCCGGGGTGGTGGGCTTGGTCGGCACCTCGGGCGAGCAGGGGGTGTTCTGGTCGGTGAAGATCCAGGAGGTCTTCGCCGACTTGTCGAACTTCGTGCCGGGCTGCGGCTTGGCGACGACCTTGATCGAGCCCTTGCTCCACTCGGAGACGACCCAGTCGACGCCGGGGGTGGCGCCGGTGATGATGCGGTCGTTGTCGGGGCCGCAGACGACCTCGACCTCAGGAGCCGGCGGCACGACGACCGACGGAGCGGTCACCGTGGGCTCGGGGTTGGTGGGCGTGTCGGTCGGCTTGGGCGTCGGCGAACCGGTCTTGGTGGGCTCGGGCGACGGGGTGTCGGTCGGCTTCGTCGTCGGCGTGTCGGTGGGGCACGGCTCCGGCTTGGGGCACGGGGGCGTGTCCGTCGGGGTCGGGGTCGGGGTGTCGGTGGGGCACGGCTCCGGCTTGGGGCACGGGGGCGTGTCCGTCGGGGTCGGCGTCGGGGTGTCGGTGGGGCACGGCTCCGGCTTCGGGCACGGCGGCGTGGGCTTCGGCGTCTCCGTGGGGCACGGCTCCGGCTTCGGGCACGGCGGCGTGGGCTTCGGCGTCTCCGTGGGGCACGGCTCCGGCTTCGGGCACGGCGGCGTGGGCTTCGGCGTCTCCGTGGGCGTCGGCGTGGGAACCGGCTTGTCGGGGTGAATGTCGATGACGCCCTGGGAGCGCCCCTCACCCGGGAGGCTGTCCCACACGAACATGCCGTTGGTGGACGCGCTGCTCGCCTTGAGGAGGTACTCGTAGGTCTTGGTGAAGACCTGGTTGGTGACCTCGGCCTCGCCGACGATCCGGGTGTCGAACCTGTAGGCGCTGCTCACGTTGAGGCCGCTGGAGAAGTGCCAGACGGCGGCCGCGGTGGCGTGAACCATGGCCGACTGGACCTTGTTCGGGCTGGCGTTGGTGATGTCCACGCCGATCTTGTCGGCGAGCGTCGACATGCTGGCAGAGCCGAACCCGTGGTCGATGACCCAGCGCAGGCGACCCTTGTCGGCGATCTGGTAGCTGCTGAGCTGGTAGGTCGTCAGCCGCTTCGTCCGGTTGAGAACACCGTCGGACAGCGGGACGTCCGGCTCGATGCAGTAGGCCCAGCGGTCCACCTCGCGGTCACCATCCAGGTCCAGGCCCACGTAGGCCGGACGCGCCCCGATGTGGTTGGAGAAAGCGATCTCGCGGGTGGGGAAGGTGCTGGCGATGAGGGCCTCGGCCCGGTCGTCGGCGTGGGCGGCCGGGGCGACCGTGAGGCCGCTGATCGTCGAGGCGGCGCTGAGCGCCAGCGCGAGTGTGACAGGAAGAGGATGAGCGCGCACGGCGGGTGCCTTTCAGCGAGTTTGCGCTCTGGAGGCGCAAGAGGAATGACCCGCTCACCATTGCGTTGTACAGGTGCTCTGACCAGGGAACTTAACGTTCAAAAGCGACTTTCCACCCGAATGGGGTGGCAACGACCTCGGACAGCGACCCAGTGCTACCGGTCCGTAGCGTGAACTACCCGCACAAGATCCACTGACCTGTAATCGCTTCGTGGTCGGCTGCTCCATCCGGGGAGGAGGCCTGACGCGATCTCGGGGTCAGCCCCCTGCGCCGCCGAGCGTGGTCGAGGCGATCTGGACGACCAGGTTGATGGTGGTGCCCACGACGACCGCACCGAGCAGATAGCTCAGGATCGCGTGGCGCAGCGCCAGCCGCCGCACCGCCCTCGTGTTGATCGCCGTGTCCGAGACCTGGTAGCACATGCCCAGGGTGTAGGCGAGGTAGGCGAAGTCCTGGTAGTCCGGGTCCGAGGTGGCGTTGAAGTCCACGCCGTGCCCGCCGCTGTCCCTGAAGTGCGCCCGCGCATACCGCATCGTGTAGACGAGGTGCACGAGCGTCCACGAGGCCGCGACCGACAGGGTGCCCACCAGCGCCCCGAGCGGGAGCGTGCTGCCCTTGTCCGAGCCGGCCGCGAGCAGCAGCCCCACCCCGAGCAAGCTGCCCACCGCGGCGCCCACCAGGGCGACGTGCGTCCCGGCCCGCCCGGACTCGTCGGCCGTCGCGTGCGCCCGGACCTGCTCGTGGGTCATCCGCCGCAGATGGGTCCAGGTGAGGACGCAGTAGCTGCCCGCCAGGACGATCCACCCGCACATCACCGCCATCACCGGCGCGGCCACCAGGGCGAGGGCGCCCCCCGCCAGGACGCCGAGGGCGATGGCGATCGCCGCTCGTCCCAGAGCCTTGTGACGGATCATGCCGGCCTCCTGCAGGGTTGGGGCCACGACGTCGCGGCGAGGGCGCACCGGCGGCGCCGGTGACCTACGGTGGTGGGGCACGAAGGAGGTGCCGCATGAAGGTCCTGCTGGTGGAGGACGAGGTCAACATCGCCGAGGCCGTCCGCCGCGGGCTCACGCGTGAGGGGTTCGTGGTCGACGTCGCCCACGACGGGGTCACCGGGCAGTTTCTCGCGACCGACCAGGCGTACGACGTGATCGTCCTGGACATCATGCTGCCCGGCCGGCACGGCTACGACGTGGTCCGCAACCTGCGCGCCGCCGACGTGTGGACACCCGTGCTCATGCTCACCGCCAAGGACGGGGAGTACGACCTGGCCGACGCCCTCGACCTGGGGGCCGACGACTACCTGACCAAGCCCTTCAGCTTCGTCGTGCTCGTGGCGCGGCTGCGGGCCCTGGTCCGCCGCGGGGCCCCCGAGCGACCCACCGTGCTGCGGGCCGGGGACCTCGAGCTGGACCCCGCGAGGCACTCGGTGACCCGCGCCGGGACACCGATCACCCTGACCGCCAAGGAGTTCGCGCTCCTGCACTTCCTGATGCGGCGCCAGGGCGACGCGGTGTCCAAAGCCGAGATCCTCGACAACGTCTGGGACCCCGCCTACGAGGGCGGCGACAACGTGGTCGAGGTCTACGTGGGCTACCTGCGCAAGAAGATCGACGCCCCCTTCGGCGTGCGCTCGCTGGTCACGCTGCGCGGAGCCGGCTACCAGCTGCAGGCCGTGTCGACGGCGGACTGACGACGCCCGGATCGTCATCAGGCTCAGTCCTCCTGCGGCAGGGGCAGCTCGACCTGGAAGCGGCACCACCCGTCGGGGGCCTCGGTCGCGACGACCTCACCGCCGTGCCCGGACACCAGGGCGCGCACGATCGCCAGACCCAGCCCGCTGCCCCCGGAGTCGCGGTCCCGCGCGTCCTGCAGACGCGCGAACCGGTCGAAGACCGCCTCGCGCTGGCCCGGTGGCACGGGCGCGCCGTCGTTGTCGACCGCGAGCCGGGCGCGCCCGTCGACGCGGGTGAGCTGGACGCGGATGCCCGTCCCGGCGTGGCGGGCGGCATTGTCCATCAGGTTGCGCAGCACCTGGGTGAGCTGACGGGCGTCCCCGCAGACCCGAACCGGCTCGACCCGGGCGGTCACCGTCAACCCGCTGGTCGCGCGCATCCGGCGGACCTCGGCGAGGGCGACCTCGTCCAGGTCCACGTCCGCCTGCACGGACCGGCGGCCCGGGTCGTCGGCCCGCGCCAGGGTCAGCAGGTCCTCCACCAGGGACTGCATCCGCAGGGTCTCGGCGAGCACGACCTGGCGGCCCTCCTCGTCGATGCCACCGGGGGACGTCTCCCCCACGGCGCGGATGGTCGTGAGCGGGCTGCGCAGCTCGTGCGACGCGTCGCTGACGAAGGCGCGCTGAGAGGCGTCGGCCCGCTGGATCCGGTCGAGCATGGCGTTCATCGTCTCGGCCAGGCGAGCGATCTCGTCCCCGCCCGACGGGACGGGGACCCGCGTCGTCGACCCCGCGGCCTGCACCGCGGCCACCGAGACGCGGATCTGCTCGACCTTGCCGAGGGCGCTCGCCAGCACCCGGCCGATCAGCCACAGCAACCCGCCCAGCAGCAGCGCCGCCAGGCAGCCCAGCGCCGCGGTCGCCCCCTTCACCAGCGTGGTCTCCACCTGCAGCGGGGAGGCCACCAGCACCGTCACGGCACCGTCGATGGGCCGGGCAAGCCCGCGTGCGGCGACCGCGTAGGGGTCCTTGGGGTCGGGTCGCACGCCGTCGACCTGAGTGGTGAGGGTCTGTCCAGGCCCCGGGTGCAGATCGGCCACCTGCTGGTCGGCGACGGCCGGGTCCGAGCTGGCCAGCACCGTCCCCGCCCGGTCGACCAGCTGCACGAGCGCGCCGTTGGTGGGTGCCCCCGCCAGGGCCTCCCGAGGGGTCTGGCCGTCGGCGAGCTCGGCTGCCACGTCCTGCGCCCGGTCGGACGCCTCCGCCGTGGCCGAGACATAGAGAATGCGGTCCAGGGTGAGGGCATAGGCCGCCAGCGCCACGGTCAGCGTCAGGGCCCCCATGAGGGCGGTGGCGACGAGGATCCGGGTGCGCAGCGACGCCCGCCCGAGGCGGGTGAGCAGCACGCTGTGGCTCGTCATACGAGCCAGGCTAGGGTGCAGGGAGGGCCATGGCGGGGCAGCCACGTCGACCCGTGTGCTGCTCACCCCGGCCCTTCCTCCGCTCCGACGCCGTGGTCGGGGCCGCGACGACAGCGAGGGGGACGCGACCCCGACCGTGGTCACGGTCTCACCCGACGGCTGAGCAGAGGCTGAATCGTCTCGTGGCCCGACCCCCGCTGCTCGTCGCCCGTCCGCCTCGCGCGGGACGGGCGGCGTCGTCTGCGATGCTGCCGGTATGACGCCGTCGACCTTCCTGCTGCTGGTCGGGGCGGGCGTGGGGGCAGGGGTGGTCGGCTACCTGACGGGCATGGCCTCGCTGGTGTCCTTCCCGGCGATGCTCGCCGCCGGTCTGTCCCCCGTCGCCGCCAACGTCAGCCAGACCATCGGCCTGGTCGGCATCGGGGCCGGTGCCGCGGCCCGGTCCACGTCCACGCTGCTGGCGGGCGGGCGACGGGACCTGCTGCTGCAGCTGGCCCTGTCGGCGCTGGGCGGGCTCCTCGGGGGCGGCCTGCTGCTCGCCGGCGGCGAGGGATCCTTCGAGGCGGTGGTGCCCTGGCTGGTCCTGGTCGCCTCGGTGCTGGTGCTGCTGTCGCCGCGGCTGCGGGCGGCGCAGGGCGGACGGACGGCCCCGCGCTGGGTCTACCTCGCGGGGGTCTTGGCGATGAGCACGTACGGCGGCTACTTCGGCGCCGGCGCGGGCACCATCTATCTGGCCGTGGCGCTGCTGGCGTCGACGGAGACCTTCGCCCGCTCGATGATCCTCAAGTCGGTGCTGCTGGCGGTCACCAACCTGGTGGCGTCGGTGCTGTTCGCCCTGTCCGGGGTGGTGCACTGGTGGGCCGCCGTGGCGCTCGGCCTCGGGTGCGTGGCGGGCGGGCACCTGGGCGCCGCGCTCCAGGACCACGTGCCGGAGCCGACCATCCGCCGGGCGGTCGCGGTGGCCGGCGTCGGGCTCGCCTGGTGGCTGGCCCACCGCTGAGCACCCTCCGCTCCGGCATCGGCCGACCCGTCGGCCCGCGGCCCCCCGCGTGTCCTCCTCGTCCCGGCAGCGGCTCAGCCGCGCCCGGCGAGGTAGCCGGGCAACCAGACCGCCTCCCAGGCGGGGAGCTCGTCCCGCCAGAACGCCGGCCGCTCCGGCACCTCGTCCGCGAGTCGGTAGCTGCCCGAGCTGCGGTGCAGGTAGCCGTAGTCCACGAGCTCGCGGCGCCAGAACGCGAAGTCCTCGTGCACCGCGATCAGGCGGGCGTTGACCTCCTTCTCGGCATACTCCTCGCCGGGCTCGAAGAGGCGCACCAGCTGCAGCAGCACGTGGGCACGCACCCTGCGCCGCGCGGGGAAGGAGCGCAGCCGCCCGTCCTCGTCGACGAAGCGCGCGACGACGCGCTCGTGCTCCTGCCGCGCCGCGTCGTAGGCCGGGTCCGGGTGCGAGTCCCCCTCGACGTCGGGGGCGCTCGGGACGCCCTCGCGGCCCGGGGTGCCCGGATCGGCGGCCAGCAGGTCGGCGCGCGCCGCGGTGTAGCGCTGCCCGGTCTCGCGCATCCGCGCGCGAACCAGGTCCTTGAAGTCACGGTCGTCGGTCATGGTCACCTCGGTCTGCGTGCCGCATCCCCAGCCTGCCGACGCAGCCGGACGTGAACGACGGATCGGCTCGCGTGGTCCGAGGATCTGCTCCCCTTCGCCGTCGCACCGGAGCTGGGGTCCTGGTGCCGGCTGGGCGCTGGACCGCGCCGCCGGCTCCACCTTGCCACACGACCGAGGGTGACGTCATGGGAGTTCCGGACGAGCTGCGGGCGGACTGCGGCCGCTGCGCCGGGTTGTGCTGCACCGCACTGCCGTTCGCCCGGTCGAGCGACTTCCCGGTCGGGAAGCCGGCCGCGGTGCCCTGCCGGCACCTGGCTGCTGACCACTCCTGCGAGATCCACGACCGGCTGCGCGCCGAGGGGTGGCGCGGGTGCACGGTGTTCGAGTGCTTCGGGGCGGGACAGCAGGTGGTCCAGGTGACGTATGCCGGAAGGACCTGGGCGGACTCCCCCGAGCTTGCGCCGGAGATGGTCGCAGCCTTCGAGGTGATGCGGCTGGTGCACGAGGTGCGGTGGTACGCCGGCGATCTCGTCGAGCGGCACGCCGAGGGGCTGCCGGCGGACCTGCTCGCGGAGGTGACCGCGCTGGGCGAGCGGGCGGGTCGCCTGGCCGCCGCCCCGGCCCCGGAGCTGACGCCTGAGGCCGCGAGCTCCCTGCAGGGACAGGCCGGTCCGCTGCTGGTGCGGGCGAGCGCGGCGCTCCGGGCGGGAGCCGCGGCGCGAGCCGGTCGGGCGAGAGGGCGTGGGGGACGCAGGTTCTCGGCATACGCCGATCTCGCCGGAGCCGACCTGCGCGGAGCCGATCTGACCGGGTCGGACCTGCGCGGGTCCCTGCTGATCGGGGCCGACCTGACCGGCGCGACCCTGGACCGCACCGACCTGCTCGGCGCCGACCTGCGCGACTGTCGCCTGGGGGCCGTCGATCTCACGCATACGCTCTATCTCACCCAGGCGCAGGTCAACGCAGCGCTGGGTGACGCCGCGACCGCCCTGCCACCGCGGCTGCACCCGCCGCGGCACTGGCCCGCCTAGGCGTCGGTCGAGGCCGCGGACCGGGACCGCTCCCGGCGGCGCAGGTCGCGCTCGCGCCGGCGCCCGTGCTGGCCGAAGGTGCCCGCGGCCATCCACATCAGGGCGACGACGACCCCGCCGATCGCGGCATAGCCGTCGGCGTGGATCGCGGTGAAGCCGACGCCGTAGAGCATGGTGACGGCCAGGGCGAGGAACGACAGAGTCTCGGTGTCCATGCCCTCGATCCTGCTGCCGCGCAGGTGGATCGACCCATGACAGTCGTCATCTCCCGACCACGACAGCCGTCCGGGTAGGTTCGCCGCATGCGCGTCCTGGTCCTCGCCGACACCCACTCGCCCCGCCGCTGGAAGGCCCTGCCGGAGGGCCTGCGGGAGCCGCTGGCGGCTGCCGACCTGGTGCTGCACGCCGGCGACGTGTGCGAGCCGTCGGTGCTGGACACGCTCGCGGCCTACGCCCCCGTGCACGTGGTGCTGGGCAACAACGACGGGGCGGACGTCGCGGCCTGGGGCGCGACCGAGACGCTCGAGCTCGAGCTCGGCGGGGTGCTGGTCGCGATGATCCACGACGCGGGGCCGCGGGGCGGGCGAGCGGCGCGCATGCACAGGCGCTTTCCCCAGGCGCGGTTGGTGGTGTACGGCCACTCGCACATCCCGCTGGACGAGCCCGAGGGGCCGGTGCACCTGTTCAACCCCGGCTCCCCCACCGACCGCCGCCGCCAGCCGGTGGGGACCTACGGACTGCTGGAGCTGACCGGTGGGCGGGTCGTGCGCAGCGAGATCGTGCCGCTGCCCGCCGACCAGCCCTGACCGTCAGCTCTCGCGGGCGGCCTCGGGAGGCGCGGCCGGCGCCTCCAGGGTGGGGTGATCAGGGGTGGGGGACGAGGGACCGGCGGCCGGAGGCAGCAACGCGGCCATCTCCTCCAGCCGGAAGAACTCGGCCACGCTGCGGGCGCTGCGGCCCCCGGCGTCCGGGTCCGCCCCCGCCTCCAGCAGGTCCACCACGATCTGCGGCTCCTGCCGGAACACCGCGCAGCCGAGAGCCGTCTGGCCCATGTCGTTGACCCGGGCGTGGTCGGCGCCGTGCTCGAGCAGGGCCCGCACCATGTCCCGCTGCTTGTGGTAGGCGGCAAGGATCAGCAGGGTGTCGCCCTTGGCGTTGGTGAGGTTGGGGGTCAGGCCCTGGTCGAGCAGCGGCGCGACCAGGTCGACCCGACCCGTGCGCGCGGCCTCGAAGACCTCGTGGAGGAAGGCGAGCTCCTCGTCGGTGAGCGACGTCATGGTGGCTCCCGGTGCTCAGCGACCGCGGTCGCGACGGATCTGCTTCCCCAGGCGGGCGAGAGCAGGACGTAGCGCGGGCTGCGGCAGCAGTGCGCTGGCCCGCATCGACGCCCGCAGCACCGCGCCGGGATAGACGAGGGGGGCGCCCGCCTGCAGCCCCACCCAGGCCTCACGGGCGCACTGCTCGGCAGAGATCCGGGCGAAGCCCGCGGCATTCGTCAGGGGCCCCATCCCGGACACCTCGTCGAACTCGGTCGCCACCGGGCCCGGCGCCAGCTGCGTCACCGTCACCCCGGTGCCGACGAGCTCGGCCCGCAGACCCTCGGACAACCCGTTGACGAAGTACTTGCTCGCGCAGTAGACCACCGCCCCTGGCGTCGGCGTCTGCCCGGCGCTGGACCCCACCATGAGGATGGCGCCGCGGCCCTGGGCGACCATGCCAGGAAGCAGCTCGCGGGTCAGCAGGGTGGGCGCGGTGACGTTGACGGCCACCAGCCGGGCGATCCGCTCCGGATCGGCCTCCTCCAGCAGCCCGTAGTCGCCGAAGCCGGCGTTGTTGACGAGGACGTCGACGTGGCCGTGAGCACCGCGCACGTCCTCGGCCAGGCCGTGAACCCCCTGCGGGGTGGACAGGTCGGCGGGGCGGACGTCAACGACGAGCGGCGCGCGGCCGGCCCGGTCGACGGTGGCGAGCTCGGTCGCGAGCGCCTCCAGCCGCTCGCGGCGGCGGGCGACGAGCACGACCGTCGCGGCGGTCGAGGCGGCCTCACGGGCCAGGGCGGCCCCGATGCCGGACGAGGCGCCGGTGATGAGGACGACGCCGTCCAGCCAGTCGGGGGTGGCCGTGGGAGCGGAGGGGAAGGGGAGGCGGGGCACGAGGTCTCCTGAGGTACGGCGGAAGGACGACCAGGACTTCCTACCCCGGTGCCCGCCCCCCTCAACCGTCCGGACGCGGCGCGAGCGGAGGTCCGGGCACCGAGGACCTGGTGCGACTACGGTGCGGACATGGTCGAGCACACCCCGGACGGGCGGTACATCGTCGTCGACGGCCGCCGCTGGCGGGCCACGGACCCGATCCTCGACGAGGACGTCCAGGCCCGGCTGCGGCAGCACCTGGGCAAGGCCCGCTCGGCCATCGGTCGCACCCGCGGCGAGGAGGCCCGCCGACCCTGGCGGGACCGGGTCCAGCTGGCCAAGACCGGTCTGGGCGAGCGGGGCGCGCCGTGGTGGGAGCTCACCGAGGACGAGCGCCACGAGCGAGCCACGGCGGCGCTGGCCGAGCTGGACACCCGTCCCACCCCTCCCCTCCCTGGCCCGGGATCGTGTGCGGCTACCGCCGAGATCCGGCGGTAGCCGCACACGATCCTGGGCGGTGACGGGTGCCGGTGGGGTGGTCCTGACCCGGAAGGGCACCGCTCCCGCCCGTCCGACTCCTAGCCTGGTCGGCACCGGGCACGCGGGTGACGTGCCCTCGACGGGGGATCGATCATGCGCCAGATCAGTCACGTCGCGGCCGTTGCCGCCGCCGTGCTCGCCATACCGGCCGCTGCCCCTGCGCCCGAGGCCGCGTCCGCGTCCGCGCCCGCCGCCGGGGTGTGGCGCTGCCCGGTGACGAGCACGACCTGGCGTGGGGTGCAGCGCTTCTGGACCGGCGACCGGCGCTGCTTCACGAGCCCGTGGTATGCCGGAGCGCACCCGGTCATGATCGGCTTCGGCTGCAACCCGAGCCCGTGGTACCGCAAGGCCGCGGTGTGCCGGTGGCGCGGCGGCGTCCACCACGGTGTGGACGTAGACATGCCGGTGGGGACACCGGTCTTTGCGGGGTCCGGCGGCATCGCGCTCGTCAACCCGCGCACCACGGGCAGCGCCTACGGGCGACACCGCCTGATCCTGCGGGCGGGTCGCACCGACGTGGTGCTGGGTCACCTGTCCCGCCTGACGGTTCGCGACGGGCAGGTCGTGCGCAACGGCCAGCTGCTCGGGTGGTCGGGGATGAGCGGGGTGGAGCGCGCCGACGGACCGCACCTGCACGTCGAGGTGCGGCCCGCCGGCACGACATACACCCGGGCCGTCGACCCGGGCCGGGTGCTGCACCTGGCCGCGCGCTGAGCCCACTGCCCCGCTCCGCTCCACTCCCAGGATCGTGTGCGGCTACCGCCGAAATCCGGCTGCAGACGCACACGATCCTGGTCAGGTCTGGTCAGGTCGGGGCGGGGCGGGGCGGGGCGGGGCGGCGGGGCTGGGAGGATGGTGCCCCCGTCCCCGCACCGGAAGGTGTCGCCGTGCGACTCGCCCGACCCGCCCGACTCCACCGCGCGCTGGCTCGCGCCGAGATGGTCACCTGGACCCTGCTGCTCCTCGGTATGGCGCTGAAGCACGGCGCCGGACTGGACGGAGCCACCCGGATCGGTGGCGGGGTGCACGGGTTCGTCTTCCTCGCCTACGCGCTGGTCACCGTGCTCATCGTCGTCGACCACCGCTGGGGCGCACGGGATCTGCTCGTCGGTCTGGGGTCGGCCGTGCTGCCCTACGCGACGGTGCCCTTCGAGCGGTCGGCGCAGCGGCGTGGCCTCGTGGCCGGGGACTGGCGCCTGCTGCACGATGCGGCCCGGGGCCCGCTGGAGCGGCTGGTGGGGTGGGCGTTGCGGCACCCGATGGCCGCGGGCGTCGCCGCGGTCGTGGCGCTGGCGGTGGTGTTCTCCGGGCTCCTGGTCGCGGGTCCGCCGACCCGGTGGTTCGCCTGATCAACCGCCGCCGAGGAGCGCCGGGGCCCGGCCCCGCCGCCGACGACCCCCGGGCCCGGTCCCGGCCCCGTCCTGAGGCCGGGCTCCCACCGGGTGTCATGCCCCCGTGGCGGCCGCCCAGGTCGTGTAGCCGCCGTCCAGGTTGCGCACCCGCCGACCCTGCCGGCCGAGCAGCTGCGCGGCCACGTGGGCGCGGATCCCCACGGCGCAGTGCACGATCAGGTCGCCCTCGGGCACCTCGGCCGCCCGCGAGCGCAGCTCGTCCACGGGGATGTTGATCGCCCCCGGGATCGCCCCGCGGGCGAACTCCTCGGGCGTGCGGACGTCCAGCACGACCTCGCCCGCCTCCTGCGCGGCGGCGACCTCGTGCCACTGGACGTTGACCTCCAGCCCGGTGGCGAGGTTCTCGTCCACGAAGCCCAGCATGTTGACCGGGTCCTTGGCCGCCCCGAACTGCGGTGCGTAGCACAGCTCCAGCTCGGCCAGCTCGCGTGCGGTCAGCCCGCCGCGCATGGCGGTGGCGATGACGTCGATCCGCTTGTCCGCACCCTCGCGCCCGACGGCCTGGGCGCCCAGGATCGCGTCGGTCTCCGGGTCGACGAGCAGCTTGAGAGCCAGGCCGGTCGCCCCGGGGTAGTAGCCCGCGTGGTGGAGCGGGTGGGTGTGGATGATCCGCGGCTCGTGGCCGGCGGCGCGCAGCCGCTTCTCGCTCCAGCCGACGGTGGCGACCTGCAGGCCGAGCACGCCGACGACGGCGGTGCCGAGGACCGGCCGGTCCGAGACCTCGCGCCCGGCGATCACGTCCGCGACCCGGCGGCCCTGGAGGTTGGCGGTGTTCGCGAGCGGGACGAGCACGTCGGAGCCGTCGAGGGCGTCGCGCTTCTCGACCGCGTCGCCCGCGGCATAGATCGCCGGGTCGGAGGTCTGCAGCCGGTCGTCGACGAGGATCCCGCCGCGCTCCCCCAGCTCCAGCCCGGCCGCCTCGGCGAGGGTGGTCTCGGGGCGCACCCCGATCGCGGCGACCACGACGTCGGCGGGCACGCGCTCGCCGGTCGACAGCTGCACGGCGTCCTCGTCGATCGCGGTGACCGAGGTGGACAGCCGCAGGTCGATGCCGGCCTCGCGCAGCACCCGGTGCACCGGCGCCACCATCTCGGGGTCGAGCGGCGCCATCACCTGGGCGGTGGCCTCGACGAGGGTGACGGACAGGCCGCGGCGGAGCAGGTTCTCCGCGACCTCGAGACCGATGAACCCGCCCCCGACGACCACCGCGGTCCGCGCCCCCTCGACCGCGGCGACCATGGCGTCGGTGTCCTCCACGTCGCGCAGCGCGAGCGCCCGCTCGATGCCCGGGACCGGCGGCCGGACCGGACGGGCCCCCGGGGCCAGCACGAGGGCGTCATACGACAGCTCCTCCTCCTGGCCGGACTCCAGGTGCCGTATGACGACCCGCCGACCCGCCCGGTCGATGCGCACGGCCTCGGTCCCCACCCGCACGTCCAGGTCGAACCTCGCCCGCAGCGTGTCGGGGGTCTGGAGCAGCAGCGCCGACCGCTCCTGGATGACCCCGCCCACGTGGTAGGGCAACCCGCAGCTGGCGAAGGACACGTGGCCGCTGCGCTCGATCACGGTGATGCGGGCGGACTCGTCCAGGCGGCGCAGGCGGGCGGCCGCGGACATGCCGGCGGCGACGCCCCCGATGATCACGATGTTCATGGCGCCACCATATACCCCCTGGGGTATTATCCCGGCATGACCCCGTGGCTGATCCCCCTCGCCGTCCTCGTCGGCCTGCTGCTCGGCGCCCTCGGCGGCGGCGGCGCCATCCTCACCGTCCCGATCCTGACCTACCTGGCCCACCAGGCGCCCTCGGCGGCGACGACCGGCTCGCTGATCGTGGTCGGCACGTCCTCGCTGGTCGGCCTCGTCCCCCGGCTCCGCGCGGGCGAGGTGCGCGTCACCGAGGGGCTCACCTTCGGTCTGCTCGGCACGGCCGGAGCCCTGGTCGGGTCGCGCCTGTCCACCCAGGTGCCCGGCCCCGTCCTGATGACCGCCTTCGCCGCGCTCCTGCTGGTGGTCGCGACCCTGATGTGGCGCAGGCGATCTCGTGGCGCGTCTGCCGCCGCCCCGCCGCAGCCGCGCCGCTGGCCGGTCCGCGTCGCCGCCGCCACCGGGGTGGGCCTGCTGACGGGCTTCTTCGGCGTCGGCGGCGGCTTCGTGGTGGTGCCCGCGCTCACGCTGGTGCTGGGCCTGTCGATGACCACGGCGGTGGCGACCTCGCTGCTCGTCATCGCCATCAACGCCGCCAGCGCGCTGGCCTCGCGCGCCGCGGGCGGCCTGGTCGTGGACTGGTTGGTGATCCTGCCGTTCGCGCTGCTGACGGTCGTCGGCACCCTGCTCGGTGCGCCGCTCGGCCGCCGGGTGGGCCAGGCCCGCCTGCAGAGCGCCTTCGCCGTGCTGCTCGTCCTGGTGGCCGCGGTGGTGGCGACCCTGAACGTGCCGCAGCTCTTCTGACATACCCCCTGGGGTATGTGGTAGCGTGACGACGTGCGGTCGGGCTCTCCCCCCTCCGCCCGACCGCACCCCCACCATCAGCACCACCCCGGCAGCAAGGAGTCCTGACATGTGTCGTCCCGTGACGTGCCAGACCTGCGGCAAGACCACCTGTGCCGGCTGCGGTCGCCACGTCGACCAGGTCAAGGGCTCCGGCTTCCTCGCCCGCCTGCTCGGCCGCTGACACCCCCACCCGCTCACCAGGAGGCACCCGTGCAGCTCGACCCCGACGACCTCGACCCCGTCCTCAAGCGACTCGCCCGCGCCCAGGGGCAGCTCGCGGCGGTGATCCGGATGATCGAGGAGGGCAGGGACTGCCGCGACGTCCTCACCCAGCTGTCCGCCTGCTCCAAGGCCCTGGACCGCGCCGGCTTCGCGCTGATCTCGACCGGCCTGCAGCAGTGCCTCACCACCGAGAACCCCGACCGCGAGGCCGATCTCGCGGCCATGGAGAAGCTCTTCCTGTCCCTGGCCTGAGTCCGCGCAGCCTCGCACCTCGCGACCGGGCGCGAGGCTGCCCGCCGTCGTGGCGCTGCCCGCCGAGCCCCGTCAGGGGGTATGACGAGGACATGCACCTCCCCACCCTCCCGCCCGCCCTCGTCGCCGGGCTCGACGTCCGCAGCGCCACCCCCGTCAGCGGCGGCGACATCGCCCGCGCCTACCGCCTGGAGACGCCGCACGGGCCCCTCTTCCTCAAGACCCGCGACCGGCCGGGGCCGGACCTGTTCGAGCGGGAGGCCGCCGGCCTGGCGATCCTGCGCGAGCACGTCCCCACCACGCTGGGCGTGCCGCGGGTGCTGCGCGCCGACCGGACCGGCCTGGTGCTGGAGTGGATCGACCAGGGCCGCCCGCAGCGGCATACGGAGGCCGAGCTCGGTCGGGCGCTGGCCTGGCTGCACCGGACCACCCACCCGACCTTCGGCGCGATCGACGAGGCGCTCGCGGGCTTCATCGGCTCCCAGCCGGTCGACCTGACGCCCACCGAGGACTGGCGAGAGTTCTTCGTGGAGCGGCGGATCCGCCCGCTGACGAAGCGCGCGGTGCAGGCCGACCGGCTCGACCCCGCGGCGCTGCCGCTCGTGGACCGGCTGGCCGCCCGGGCCGACGAGCTGTGCGGACCGGTCGAGCCGCCCGCGCTCCTGCACGGGGACCTGTGGGGCGGCAACCGGCTCGTGGACCGCACCGGCCGCTCGTGGCTGATCGACCCCGCGGCGTCCTGGGGGCACCGCGAGGTCGACCTGGCGATGATGCAGCTCTTCGGCGGCTTCGGGGCAGAGGTCTTCAGGGCGTACGACGAGGCCTTCCCGCTCGCCGAGGGCTGGCGCGACCGGGTGGGGTGGTACCAGCTGCCGCCGCTGCTCGTGCACGCCATCCTCTTCGGCGGCGGCTACGGCCGCAGCGCCCTGCGGACGATGCGCGGCTACCTCTGAGCGCTCCGGCCCTGCCAGGATCGTCCGCGGGTCGCCCACAGGCTCGTGGCGGTCACCGCGGCCAGGATCGCGACGATCACCCCCAGGCTGGCGAGCGTCGGGACGGTGGGCACCCAGGCCCACACCCCGTGCGCCCAGTGCAGGATCAGCTTGGTGGCGATGAAGAACAGGATCAGCGCCAGGCCGTAGGACAGGTGCACCAGGCGGGACAGCGCGCCCTCGAGGACGAAGTACAGCGCGCGCAGGCCCAGCAGGGCGAAGGCGTTGGTGGCGGAGACCAGGTAGGGGTCGCCGGTGATGCCGTAGACCGCGGGCACCGAGTCGATCGCGAAGATCACGTCCGTGCCGAGCACGGCGAGCACGACCAGCAGCAGCGGGGTGACGGCGCGGCGTCCGTTCTCGCGCACGGTCATCGCGGTGCCGCGGTAGTCGCCGGTGACGGGGAAGAAGCGACGGACGAGGCGGACGACCGCCTGGTCGTCGATGCTGACCTGGTGGTCGTCGGAGCGGGCGTCCCGCAGCACCTTGACGGCGGTGACGGCCAGGATCAGCCCGAAGACGAGGAAGGCGGCGGAGAAGGTGGCGATCAGCGTCGCCCCGAGGGCGATCAGGAGGCCGCGCAGCACGAGCGCGCCGGCGATGCCGATGAGCAGCACCCGCTGCTGCAGCGCCTTGGGTACGGCGAAACCGGTCAGCAGCAGCATGAAGATGAACAGGTTGTCGATCGAGAGGGTCTTCTCGACCAGGTAGCCGGTGTAGTACTCGACGCCCAGCTCGCTGCCGTGGCGGCGCCATACCCAGGCGCCGAAGGCCACCGGGATGGCGACGTAGAACGCGGACCAGCCGAGCGCCTCGCGCATGCCCACGGCGTGGGGCCGGCGGGTGATCAGGAAGTCCAGGGCCAGCAGGGCCAGCATCCCGCCGATGGTGAGGGCCCACAGGGAGGGGGTGCCGATGGTGCCGAGGCTGTCGAGCGGATCGGCCGCGGCCAGGGTGGACGGGAAGGAGAGCGCAGGGCTCATCACGGCTCCTCGAGGGGTCAGACAGGCGGTGTCTGAGGTCTCCTTCACCCCTCGCGGGGCGCTCGCCCGAGGCGGTGAGGACCGCCGTCGTGACCGGGTCGAGACTTGGGAAGTACTCCCCTCGCATAACCGACAGTAATGGATAACTGCCAGATCCAGCAAGGCGAGCACGGGCGCCACGCCCCGCGCCGACCACGCCGGGCCGGGAGGGTGGCGCGGGCAGGGCACCACCGTCCGTCGTTCTGGGGCAGGACCTACGCTCCTGACAGCCTTCCGACAGGTCGGACACGCACCGTGGTCGTCGGCGGGACCACCCCGCTGGTGCCCACGGCACCTGACTCTCCAGGAGTGACCATGGCTGAGAACAACCGCATCCTCACCGCCGCAGCGGTGGCCGCTGCCGGGCTCGTGATCGCGGGCGGCGCGGCTGCCGCCAACGCCTCGACCACCCCCTCGCCCCGGGCCACGTCGAGCTCAAGCGCTCAGGCCGGGGCCCAGCCAGGGGACGACGCCCCCGGCGCCGGGACCCCGGACCAGGCCGACCCGGGCTGTCCGGGCGGTCCCGCCGCTCCGGGCGGTCCTGGCGGACGGGGACACCACGGCGGGGTGCACCGGCACACCGCGGTGACCGGCGACGAGCTCGCCAAGGTCCAGGCTGCCGTCCGGGCCACGGACTCGTCCGTCACCGTGCGCGAGGCGCGCAAGGACCCCGACGGCTCCTACGACGTGCTCGGCTCCAAGGCGGGGTCGCCCGTCAGGATCGAGGTCTCCCAGGACCTCAGGACCGTCGACGTCCGCACCGGCGGCCCCCGCGAGCACGACGGTCCCGGCCGGCACGGCCAGCACGGTCGCCCCGGCGAGCACGACGGTTCCGGCGAGCACGACGGTCCTGGCGCGGGGCCCGGTCGACCCGGTCGGCAGGCTCCCCAGGACCGGCCCACCGCCGCCGCGAGCGGCGCGGCCTGACCGGCGGGTGGCCGGTGGCGAGCCGCCCAGCCGCCGACGACACCGACCACCGGACCGCGAGGGCCCGGCGCCCCTCCCCCGGAGGCCGCCGGGCCCTCGGCCGTGCCGGCGCCGACCCGCACGATCCGGCCCACCCGGCACAGCCACCTGCACGTCACGTGAGGGGCTCACGAGAGGTGAGGGAACGGTCACCGACATACCATCGACGCCATGAGCTGGTCACCCCCCGCCATCCCGGTGTCCTGCGGTGCGATCCTGCTGGACGAGCGGGGTCGGCTGCTGATCCTGCGTCCGACCTACAAGTCCGGCTGGACGATCCCCGGCGGGATCATGGAGGCCGACGGCGAGACCCCCTGGGAGGGCTGCCGTCGTGAGGTGCGGGAGGAGACCGGGCTGGTCGTCGACCGCGGACGGCTCGTCGTCGTGGACACCAAGGCCGCCAAGGAGCACGAGCCGCTGGCGATCCGGTTCCTGTTCCACTGCGGCACCGTGCCGGCCAAGGACGCGAAGCGGATCCGGCTGCAGGAGGAGGAGATCAGCGATCACCGGTGGGCGCCGGTGGACGAGGCTCTGGACCTGCTGCGCAAGCGGGTGCGCCGCCGGGTGGCGGTGGGCCTGCGGGCCGACGGGTGCGTCTACCTCGAGGACGGGCGCCCGGTCGACGGCGTCCCCGCCTGACCGTGGGACCCGGCCGCGAGCAGCCGCTCACCCCCGAGCAGGCGCTGCAGCGGTATGACGCGCTGCCGCCCGTGACTCTCCCGGAGGTGCTCGGCCGGTGGCGCGGCAGCGAGGTGCGCACGGGTCACCCGCTGAACGGGGCGCTGACGCGACTGGGCTGGTGGGGCAAGGACCTTCGCTCCGCCGAGGACGTGCACCCCCTGCTCTGGGGCGGCCGCGACGACCTGTGGGAGCTGGACCCCTTGCGGCTGCCGGTGCCGGTGGCCCAGGCACTGCCCTGGACGCTGCGCCTGCCGCTCGCCCCGACGGCGTTGCGTCTGGCCCGGCCGCTGCTGGCCACGACCCGCCCGCGGGCGCGGCTGCGCCCGGTGGAGCACCGTGGCGTGGTCTCGACGGCCATCGCCTACGACCACCAGCCGATCGTGGACCACCTGCGACGGGTCGACGAGGACATCCTGCTCGGACTGATGGACCTGCGGGGCAGCCAGCCGCTGTACTTCCTCCTGCACCGCGAGCCGGACCCTGCCGGACGCCCCTGACCCCAGCCGGGCGGCCCTCGCCGACCACGCCCACCGACCAGCCCGCTGCCCGCGGCCGGGTCGTCGGTGACCGCCGCCTCCCGGGGACCGCCGGGCGGCGGCATCGAGTCGTCCTGCAACGGTTCTCGCCCGTACGACTCCCCTGTGCAAGGGTCGACCCACCCACGACAGGAGCTCGACGATGACGTCTGCCCGCCTCACCACCGGGGCCCTCGCCCTCGCCCTGACCCTGACCGCCGTCGCCGCCCCCACGGCCACCGCGTTCACCCCGGTCACCGACCGCGCCGCCGGCGCCCGGCCTGCCGCGGGCCCGGCCGACGAGGGCGGCTTCCTCGTGGGGCGCGCGATCGCGGACATCACCGGCCCTGCCGCCGAGAACGGGATGATGGGCTACTCCAGGACCGATCAGGTGGCGAGCGGCATCTGGCAGCGGCTGCGGGCGCGCACCTTCGTGGTGCAGGACCGGGCAGGCCACCGGATCGCCTACGTCGTCGCCGAGATGGGCATGGACTTCCGGTCGGTGGACGAGGAGGTCCAGCGGCGGCTGCGAGCCGCCGGGCTGGCCGACCGCTACGGTCGCGACAACGTCGTCATCAGCGGCACCCACACCCACGCGGGCCCCGGCGGCTACAGCGGCAACGTGGCCTACAACCTCGCGACCAACGGCTTCCAGGCCCAGCTCATGGACGCCATCGCCTCGGGCATCGTGGAGTCCCTGGTCGCCGCGGACAAGGACCTGCGCCCGGGTGGCATCACCATCTCCCGCAGCACCCTGGACGACGGCAACGTCAACCGGTCCAAGGTCGCCTTCGACCGCGACCCGGCCGGGGACCGCGCGCCCTTCCCCGACGGCCGCGCGCCGGAGAGCGTGACGCTGCGGTTCAGCCAGGGCGGGCGGGAGGTCGGCCTGCTCAACTGGTTCGCCGTGCACGCCACCTCGCTGCCCGGCACCAACACGCTGCTGTCGCCGGACAACAAGGGCTACGCGGCCTACCACGTCGAGCACGACCTGCACGGCGTGCGCTACCGCGACAAGGACCCCCAGGCCTACGTCGCGGCCTTCGCCGCCGGGGCCCAGGGCGACCAGTCCCCCAACCTCGACCTCCAGCCGGGCTCCGGACCCACGAAGGACCCGATCCGGAACACGCTGATCATGGGCCGGCGCCAGGCCGCCGCAGCCCTCGCCCCGGCCCCCGCCGTGCCGGTGACCGGGTCGATCGACCACCGCAAGCGGTACGTCGACCTGGGCGCGACCACGGTGGCGCCGCGCTGGACCGGGGACGGTCGCTCGCACACCACCTGCCGCGGCGCCGTGAGTGCCTCGATGGCGGCGGGCTCGACCGAGGACGGCCCGGCGCTCGCAGGGTTCACCGAGGGGCTCGTCTCCCCGATCCAGGCGGTCGCCGACGCCCTGCGGACACCCGTGCCGGAGGCGCTGAAAACCTGTCAGCACCCCAAGGCCTCGATCGTCGCCACCGGCGCGCTCGGCATCACGCCGGACGTGCTGCCGCTGCAGACGATCCGGCTCGGCCAGCTGGTCATCGCCACGGTGCCGGGCGAGATCTCCGCGGTCGCCGGGCTTCGCCTGCGCCGCAGCATCGCCGAGACGGTCGGTGCGGACCTGCAGGACGTGATCCTCCAGCCGTACGCCGGGGACTACAACGACTACACGGTCACCCCGGAGGAGTACGACTCCCAGCAGTACGAGGGCGGGTCGACGCTGAACGGGCGATGGCAGCTGCCGGCATACCAGCAGGAGCTGTCGGAGATCGCCGCCGCCATGCAGGCCGGTCGGCCGACGCCGGACAAGGCCCGACCCATGGCGCCACCCTTCGCCAAGGCCGACTGGCAGCCCCGGGTCCTGGCCGACGAGCCGCCCCCGGGGCGGGCCTTCGGCGACGTGGTGACCGACGCGCCCGCGACGGCTCGTCCCGGGCAGACGATCTCGGCGGTCTTCGTCACCGGGCACCCGAAGAACGCGCTGCGCCGCGGCGATACCTTCCTGGAGGTGCAGCGCCTGGTCGACGGGACGTGGCAGACCGTGGCCGACGACGGCGACGTGTCGACGACATACCGGTGGCGGCGGGTGCAGGGCGCCAGGTCGACCGCGACCGTCACCTGGCAGGTGCCGGCGGACACCCCGGCGGGGAGCTACCGACTCGTCCATCACGGCGACGCCCGATCGCTCCTGGGCGCCCGGACCTCCTTCACCGGCACCTCGCGGACCGTCACCGTCAGCTGACCGCTGCGGCTACCCTGCGGGCATGACCGCGCCCCACACCGCCGTCGTCGACGGCGTCATCACCGTGGCCGCCCTCGTGGTGCTCGACGAGGCCGGGCGGCCGCTCACGGCGCGCCAGGAGGGGACCGAGCGGTTCATGCTGCCGGGCGGCAAGCCGGAGCCCGGGCAGACCCCGGCACGGTGCGCCTCCCGCGAGGCCGCGGAGGAGGTCGGCATGGTCGTGCCCGCCGAGTCCCTCCTGCTGCTGGGCGCGTTCACGGCTGCTGCGGCGAACGAGCCCGGCCACCAGGTGCGCTCCACGGTGTATGCCGCGCCGCGCGACCACGGCCACCCCTCCTGGCCTGCGGCGGCGCGCGGCGAGGTCGCCGAGATCCGGTGGCTCGACCTGCGATCCACGCTGCCGGACGACCTGGCCCCGCTGCTGCGCGACGCCGTGGTGCCGGGGCTGCCGAGCCTGCCGGCCCCCGGGCCGCGGGCGTGAGCGGGGACGGCATGGACGTCCCCGGCCCGGGCTCCTTCGACCTCGCCGCGATCGGGGCGGGGCTGCCCTTCGCCGCGGCGCTGCCCGACCTGCAGACCGCGCTCGCGGGCGGAGCGGCCGTGGTCCAGGCGCCGCCCGGCACCGGCAAGACCACCCTCGTGCCCCCCGCGGTCGCGGAGCACTGCACCGCGCACGGCCTGGTCGGCCGCGTCGTCGTCGTGCAGCCGCGCCGCGTGGCGGCGCGGGCCGCGGCGGCCCGGCTGGCGACGCTGACCGGCACCACGGTGGGCGACCTGGTGGGGTGCACCGTCCGCGGCGAACGACGCCGCGGCGACAGCACGCTCGTCGAGGTGGTCACCCCCGGCATACTCCTGCGCCGGCTGCTGGCCGACGCCGCGCTGGAGGGGACCGCCGCCGTGGTCCTGGACGAGGTGCACGAGCGCGGCCTGGAGACCGACCTGCTCGTCGGCCTGCTCACCGACCTGCGCCAGCTGCGCGAGGACCTGGTGCTGGTGGCGATGTCGGCGACGGTGGACGCGGCGGCCTTCGCCGGGCTGCTGGGCGGGGACGAGCCGGCGCCCGTCGTCGACTGCCCGTCCGCGCTGCACCCGCTCACGGTGCGCTGGGCGCCCCCGGTCGGGCCCCGCACCGACGAGCGCGGGGTGTCCCGGGCGTTCCTGCGGCACCTGGCGACCCGGACGGCCGAGGAGCACGCAGCCGAGCTGGCCGTCGACCCGCGGGTGGACGCGCTCGTCTTCGTGCCCGGCGCGTGGGAGGTCGGTCAGGTCGCCGCCCACCTGCGCGAGATCGCCCACGGCACCGAGGTGCTCGAGCTGCACGGGCAGGTGGGCGCCAGGGAGCAGGACCGGGCGGTGGGCGGCCGGGGCCCGGGCGACCCGCCCCGCGTCGTGGTCAGCACCGCGCTGGCCGAGTCCTCGCTCACCGTGCCCGGGGTGCGGCTCGTCGTCGACGGCGGGCTGGCGCGCGAGCCACGCCGCGACGCCGCCCGCGGGATGTCCGGCCTGGTGACCGTCACCTGCTCGCGCGCTTCCGCGGACCAGCGCGCCGGTCGCGCCGCCCGGCTCGGCCCGGGAGTCGTGGTGCGCTGCTACGACGAGACGACGTATGCCGGGATGCCCACCCACGTCACCCCGCAGATCGCGACCAGCGACCTCACCGACGCGGCCCTGCAGCTCGCCTGCTGGGGGACGCCGGGCGGGGTGGGGCTGGCGCTGCCGACGCCGCCACCGGCTCGCGCGCTGGCCGACGCCGTCGCCACCCTGCGCCGCCTGGGCGCGGTGGACGCCTCGGGTGCGGCCACCGAGACCGGGCGCCGGCTCGGACGAGCCCCCGTGCCGGTGCGACTCGCCCGCGCCCTGCTCGACGGATCACCGCTCGTGGGCACCCGGCTCGCGGCCGAGGTGGTCGCCGCGCTGTCCGACGACCTGCGCGCACCCGGCGCCGACCTGACCGCGCTGCTGCGGGAGCTACGGTCCGGGCATCCCGCGTCCGCACGCTGGCGGTCCGAGGTGCGGCGGCTGGCCCGGACGGCCTCGTCAGGTGCCGCTGCGGGCGCCACCGGGGACGCCCCCGCCGCAGGCCCCACCGAGGTGCCGGCCGCCGGGTCTGGCCACCCCACGGGTCTGGTCGTGGCGCTCGCCCACCCCGAGCGGGTCGCCCGCCGCACCGGCGACGGCACCTATCTGCTGGCGAGCGGCACGAGAGCCGCGCTGCCCCAGGGCAGCCCGCTCGCGGGCGCGCCGTGGCTGGCCGTCGCCGAGGTGACCCGCGCGAGCGGGCGGGTCGCGTCGGGGACGGGAGCCGTGATCCGGTGCGCCGCCGCCCTGGACCAGGACGCCGCCGAGCTCGCGGCCGCCCACCTGCTCGTCGACGAGGTCCGCGCCACGCTCGGCAGCGGGACGGTCCGCGCCCGGTCGGTGCGGGCGATCGGCGCCATCGAGCTCACCTCGACCCCGGTGCCCCCGACGCCGGAGGCGGCGCATGCCGCCATAAGGGAGGACCTGCGGGACAAGGGGATCGCCGCGCTGTCCTGGTCCCCCGCCGCCGTCACGCTGCGAGATCGCCTGGCGCTGCTGCACGCCCATCTCGGCGACCCCTGGCCGGACCTGTCCGACGAGGCCCTGCTGGACCGGCTCGACGACTGGCTGGCCCCCGAGATCGACGCCGTCGCCCGCGGACGACGCCGGGACGCCGTGGATCTCGTCGACCCGCTGCGACGCCTGCTGCCCTGGCCGCAGGCCGCGCGCCTGGGCGAGCTGGTCCCCGAGCGCCTGCAGGTGGCGAGCGGCAACCACCCCCGGATCACCTATCCCCCGCACGACGACCCGACCGGTCGTCCGGTGGTGCGGGTCAAGCTGCAGGAGTGCTTCGGCTGGGCGGCGACGCCGACCGTCGTGGACGGCCGGGTGCCGATCACCTTCCACCTGCTGTCGCCCGCGCAGCGACCGCTCGCGATCACCGACGACCTGGCGTCCTTCTGGAGCGGCCCCTACCAGCAGGTGCGGGCCGAGATGCGTGGGCGCTACCCGCGCCACCCCTGGCCCGAGGATCCCTGGTCGGCCCCGGCGACCGCGCGCACCAAGCCCCGCGGCTGACCACGGGGGTCGGTGCGTCGGAGCCGTGCTCGGCCGGGTGGGTCGCCGGGCGCCGGGCTCAGTCGCAGCTGACGCAGACCCCGGACAGCGGCAGCTGCAGGAAGCACCGGGGGCAGAAGGCGTCCTCGCGCTCGGGGATGATCGCCCCGTCGCTCGCCCGCGGCTTGGGCGGCCTGGGCTTGGTCTCGCGGGGAGCCTTGGGCGGGCGCGGCTCGCGCACCGCCCGGGTGGCGGGACGGGTCGAGGCGCGGCCCGCCCTGCCGGACGTGGTGCGGGTCGACTCGAGCGAGGTGATCGGGTGCAGCAGCGGCTGCGCCTCCTCGGGCACGTCGTGCGCGTAGCGTCGGTTGCAGGCCAGGCGCGCCTCGGCGGCCGCCTGCTCGCGCCGCTCCTCGCCGTACGGCTCGGCGCCGCAGGCCGTGCGCACCGCGTCGTACGTCGGGCCGACCGCGCCACCGGGCAGGACCGCGAGCGCGACGAGGTCGGGCTCCCCGGCGGCGGTGGTGCGGTGGTGCACGATCGCGAGCACCTTGCCCAGCCAGCTGTGGGCGGGAACGTCGGTGTGGATGCCGGAGCGCTCCTGGACCTGGTGGGCGAGCTCACCGTAGGTGATGGCGGTCTGGTGCACCGCTGCGGTCTCGATCAGGACGGCGAGCGCGTGGTCGGCCCAGGTCTCGTAGCGCTGCTGGAGGCTCATCAGCCGGGGGTCACCCATGCGGCCATCATCCCAGGTGAGGAGCCCAGCACCGAACCCCGCACCCCCGGCCCCCTGAGTGGCCTAGCGATGATTACGACGCATGGTCGGAGAAATCGTTGAGTGATCAAGGACGCCCGAAACGGGACGGTATCGCCGCTTGATCACCCTCAGTGTCGAATAGAGCACACACTGGCGCGATCGTTGCTTGAACCCTCAAGGAGTTCACTCATGCGTCACCCTCAGCGCACCCTCCGTCGTGTCGGCGCGGCCGCCGCGGCCTTGTCCGCCCTGGCCCTCGCCACCGCCGCCCCCGCCCAGGCGGGCCACCGCGACTACGTCGCCCTCGGCGACTCGTACTCCTCCGGCGAGTCCCTCTCGCCGTACCACCGCGGCACGGACACCGCGATCAACCAGTGCCACCGGTCCGCGTCGGCCTACCCGCACGGCCTGGCCCGCTCCGTCCGCGCCACCTCGCTGACCTTCCGGGCCTGCTCGGGTGCCGTCACCGACGACCTCTACACCCCCGACCACAACGGCAACAAGGTCACCGTCGACGCCCTCGTGCCCGCCCAGCTGTCCCACGTCACCCGGGACACCGACCTGGTCACGCTGACCATCGGGGGCAACGACGTGGGCTTCGCGTCGGTCCTCGGGACCTGCGTGTACGGCGACGCCGGGCGCAGCACCCGCACCGACTGCTCCACCGACCCGGCACTCACCGCCGCCGTCACCGCCCGCCTGGACGCCCTCGCGGGCCGAGGCACCGCCACCACCCCGCACGGCCTGCCGATCACCCCCCTGGCCAAGGTGATCCGCGACGTCCGGGCCAAGGCACCCACCGCGCAGATCCTCCTCGGCACCTATCCGCGGCTCGTCTCCCGGGACCTGACGGGCGCCGAGTGCCGCGTGGGTGGGCTCACGGTCGTCGAGGACCCGAGCCGGACCGTGCCGCTCTACGTCTCCGCGGTCGACGCGGCCTGGTTCGACGACACCGTGACCAGGCTCGACCGGGTCATCCTGGACGCGCCGCGTCAGGCCGGCGTCGTGGGCGCCCGGGCTGCGGACGTGCGCCCGGCCTACGGCGCCCACGCGCTGTGCTCGCCCACCACGACCTCGTGGATCACCCCGGTCAAGGGCACCGTGTCGACCGCGACCGGCGCCGTGACCATGGACGCCTCGTCGATGCACCCCACCGCGCTCGGCCAGGACGCCTACCGGATCGCGTTCCGGGACGCGGTGCGCTGACCCACCGGCCGCCCCGTCCCTTCCACCCCCGGAGCGTCACCCGGCCGCGGCGCCCCCGCCCAGCGCGTCCAGACCGAGGGCGACGGCCCCGAGGACGCCGGCGTCGTCACCCAGACCGGGCGCCACGACGTACTCCCCCGCCCCGCCGAGGATCTCGGGCCGCCGCACGTAGCCACCCAGCCGGTCGACGAGCGCACTGCGCATGGCCTCCAGCGCACCGGCGAGGTGCGGCACCCCGCCACCGACGACGATCCGGTGCGGGGACAGGGTCAGGACGACGCCGGCGAGCAGCTGCCCCACGTAGTAGCCCGCGAGCCCGGCGGCCTGGCGCTGCCGGTCGGGATCGAGCGTCTCCAGCCGGGCCCCGAAGCGGTCGGCGAAGGCCGGGCCGCTCGCCATGCCCTCGACGCACCGCCCGTGGTACGGGCACCGGCCCGGGTAGTCGTCGGCGGGGTGCGGCTCGACCATCAGGTGACCCATCTCGGGGTGGAGCAGCCCGTGGACCGACCGGCCGCCGAGGACGGCACCGCCGCCGATCCCGGTGCCGACCGTCAGGTAGACCAGCGAGTCGACGTCCTGCGCCGCGCCCCAGCGCAGCTCGCCGACCGCGGCGCCGTTGACGTCGGTGTCCCAGGCGATCGGCACGTCCAGGTGGGCCCGCAGGGCGCCCACGACGTCGGTGTCCTGCCAGCCCGGCTTGGGCGTGGAGGTGATGTGGCCGTACGCCGGGTCGGTCGGGTCCAGGCACACCGGGCCGAAGGCCGCGACCCCCAGCGCGTCGATCTGCTCGCCGGCGTCCCGCTGCTCGCGCAGCCAGGTGCCGATCGCATCCAGGGTGGCCCCGGGCTCGGTGGTGGGGATCGAGGTCCGGGCGCGCAGGTCGTCGGGACCGCCGGCGAGCGCGCACACGACCTTGGTGCCGCCCATCTCGATGCCGGCGACGGTGCGCGGGGCGTCGGCGGCGGGACCTTCCGGCATACGTCCTGAAGCAGTCATGGGGACAACTGTGCCGCGCCTGAGCGCGGAACGCCCGTTCGGCGAGCGGGCGTCACGGTGGGCGACGACGCTGGGCCAGGTTCGTGCGCCCGGGGACTCTCTGCGTGTGGATCGTTCAAGGGGGCTTCCGCGGTCGCTACCGTTGAGTCGTGGACTGGACCCGATACGACGCTGCCCTCTTCGACCTCGACGGGGTCATCACCCCCACCGCGATCGTGCACATGCGCGCGTGGAGCGAGATGTTCAACGCCTTCCTCCTGGCTCGGGGAGTGGCCGAGCCCTACACCGACGCCGACTACTTCGCGCACGTGGACGGCAAGCCGCGGTATGACGGGGTGCGGTCCTTCCTCGCCTCACGCGGCATCGTGCTCCCCGAGGGCGACCCCACCGACGGCCCCGACGGCGAGACCGTCGCCGGCCTCGGCAACCGCAAGAACGCCGCCTTCATGGAGGTCCTGCACCGCGACGGCATGCAGGCCTACCCCGGCTCGCTGCGCCTGCTCGACCACCTGGCCGCCCTCGGCACCGCGGTCGCCGTGGTCTCCTCCTCCCAGAACGCCCGCCCCGTGCTCGAGGCCGCCGGCCTGAGCGAGCGGTTCCCGGTGATCGTCGACGGCCTCGTCGCCCGGCAGGAGGGCCTGCCCGGCAAGCCCGCCCCCGACACCTTCCTCGCCGCGGCCGCCCGCCTGGGGGTGGCCAGGGAACGCGCCGTCGTCCTCGAGGACGCCGAGTCCGGCGTCGCCGCCGGACGGGCCGGCGCCGTCGGTCTGGTCATCGGCGTGGACCGCGGCGCGGGCGTCGAGGCGCTCACCCGCAACGGTGCCGACCTGGTGGTCCGCGACCTCGACGAGCTGGTGCCGTGATCCCTCACGACCTCGGCGAGGACCCCCTCGACCGCACCCGCTTCCCGGTCGACCCCTGGCGCCTGGTGGAGACCGAGTACTCCGGCGAGGACCTGGGCACGACCGAGACCCTCTTCGCCGTCGGCAACGGCTACCTCGGCATGCGGGGCAACCCGCCCGAGGGGCGGGACGCCCACACCCACGGCACCTTCGTCAACGGTTTCCACGAGACCTGGGACATCCGGCACGCGGAGGCGGCCTTCGGCTTCGCCAAGGTGGGCCAGACGATCGTCAACGTCCCCGACAGCAAGCTGATGAAGCTCTACGTCGACGACGAGCCGCTGCTGCTGTCCGTGGCCGACCTGGTGGAGTACGAACGAGCCCTGGACTTCCGGACCGGGCGCCTGAGCCGGGATCTGGTGGTGCGCACCGCGTCCGGCAAGCGGGTGCGCGTCTCGGCGACCCGGATGGTGAGCTTCACCGAGCGCCACCTGGCGATCATGACCCTCGAGGTCGAGATGCTCGAGGGGGACGCCCCCGTCGTCATCTCCAGCCAGATCATCAACCGCCAGGACGGCAAGGACGAGTACCACGTCCCCGGCTCGGCGATGGGCGAGGGCCGGGACCCGCGCAAGGCCGCGGCGTTCACCGAGCGGGTCCTGCTGCCACAGTCCCACTGGCACAGCGACCGCCGGATCATCCTGGGCTACAAGACCGCTCGCTCCGGGATGACCCTCGCCGTCGGCGCCGACCACGTCATCGAGACCGAGGCGGCCTACGAGGAGCTCATCGACTCCGACCAGGACCGCGGCCGCAAGATCTACCGCGTCGACGCCCGCGAGGGGCACACGATCACGGTGACCAAGGCCGTGACCTACCACACCTCCCGCGGCGTGCCCGTGCGCGAGCTCGTCGACCGCTGCCGCCGCACCCTGGACCGGGTCCGTGAGCACGACGCGCAGCACTACGTCGACCAGCAGCGCGAGTGGCTGGACCGTTACTGGGCCAACACCGACGTCACCATCGAGGGGCAGCCGGCGCTGCAGCAGGCCGTCCGCTGGAGCCTGTTCCAGCTCGCCCAGGCCTCGGCGCGCGCCGACCAGCTCGGGATCGCCGCCAAGGGCGTGTCCGGGTCGGGCTACGAGGGCCACTACTTCTGGGACACCGAGGTCTACGTCATCCCCTTCCTGACGTACACCTCCCCCGAGGTCGCCCGCAACGCCCTGCGCTGCCGGGTGCAGATGCTGCCCAAGGCCCGTGAGCGCGCCCGCGAGCTCGCCCAGCGCGGCGCGCTGTTCCCCTGGCGGACCATCAACGGCGACGAGGCCTCCGCCTACTACGCCGCCGGCACCGCGCAGTACCACATCGACGCCGACGTGGCCTTCGCCTTCAGCAAGTTCGGCGACATCACCGGCGACGTGGGCTTCATGGCGCGCGACGGCATCGAGGTGCTCGTCGAGACCGCACGGATGTGGGCCGACCTCGGCTTCTGGCGCGAGAACGGCACCCGGTCCTTCCACATCCACGGGGTGACCGGGCCGGACGAGTACACCACCGTCGTCAACAACAACCTGTTCACCAACGTCATGGCCCGCGACAACCTCGAGCGGGCGGCTCACGCGGTGCGCGAGCTGGGGGCCGCCGATCCCGCGGCCTACCTGCGCCTGAGCCGCCGGCTCGACCTGGACCCGGCCGAGATCGACGAGTGGCAGGCCTGCGCCGACGGCATGCACATCCCGTACGACCAGACCCTGCAGATCCACCCGCAGGACGACCAGTTCCTGGACCGCGAGGTGTGGGACCTGGCCCGCACGGACCCGACCAAGCGGCCGCTGCTGCTGCACTACCACCCGCTGGTGATCTACCGCTTCCAGGTGCTCAAGCAGGCCGACGTGGTGCTCGCGCTCTTCCTGCAGGGCGACCGGTTCTCCCTGGAGGCCAAGCGGCGCGACTTCGACTACTACGACCCGATCACCACCGGTGACTCCACCCTGTCCGCGGTCGTGCAGTCGATCATCGCGGCCGAGGTGGGGTATGCCGAGATGGCGCTGCGCTACTTCCGCGCCGGCCTGTACGTCGACCTGGCCGACCTGCACCGCAACACCTCCGACGGGGTCCACATCGCGTCGGCCGGTGGCGTCTGGGCGGCGCTCGTCTACGGCTTCGCCGGGATGCGGGACTACCACGGGCAGATCACCTTCGACCCGCGACTGCCCGAGGCCTGGCCGGAGCTGTCGTTCCCGATCCGGGTGCGTGGCACCCGGGTGCGGGTGACCGTGCGGCAGGAGTCGATCGGGCTCGAGGTGGAGGAAGGCGACTCGCTCGAGGTGACCGTGCGCGGCGAGCGTCACGTGGTGCGCGCCGGCGACCCGGTGACCGTGCCGCTGGCCGGGCAGGGGCCGCGCCTGCGGTCGCTGGAGGGAACCCACCCGGTGATCGGCGACCTGCGGGCCGACGGCACCATCATCACGGCGGGCGTCCCCGACCCCGCCCTGCCGCGGCGCGAGAGCAGCGCGCCCGGCGACCCGCGGGTCAGCGACTGACGGGCCGCATCCGCGCCGCCCACGGGGCGCGCCGACCCGCACCGGGCGAGTCGGCGCGCCCCCGACGTCCTCGACGCGGCATACCGTGGGGTCATGCGCGTCGACTACCCCGCTGCCGGTGACCAGGGCCTGCCGGCCGCCGCGATGTACCGCCTGCTCACCTCGGTGGTCGTGCCCCGGCCCATCGCCTGGGTGACCACCCGCTCGGCGGCCGGGGTCGACAACCTCGCGCCGCACTCCTTCTACACCGTCTCGTGCGTGCGGCCGCCGATGGTGCAGTTCACCTCCGTCGGGGTCAAGGACACCCTGCGGAACGTGCGGGAGACCGGCGAGTTCGTGATCCACCTGCTCGGCGAGGGGCAGGTCGAGGCGGGCAACGCGACGGGCACCGACTATCCGCCCGAGGTGAGCGAGCTCGACGTCCTCGGCCTGACGCGCGAGCCCGCCGCGACCGTCTCCGTCCCCCGCCTGGCCGAGTCCCCCGTGGCCATCGAGTGCCACCTCCACCAGGAGCTCACCCTCGGCGACTCCACCGTCGTCATCGGCGCGGTCACGCACGTCGCCGTGGACGCCGCGGTGCTCGACCGCAGCGACCCGGACGCGCCCCACGCCCGGATCCGAGACCTGGCCCCGATGGCGCGGCTGGGGCGGGACGAGTGGTCCACCATCGGCGAGGTCTCCGAGCGTGCCCGCATCCCCTGGAGCGCCATACGTCCCGGATGACCTGCGCCGTCCCGCCCAGACGAGGTGTCCGCGGCACCGTCCGCCGTGGCGGGCACCGAGGTGACCGTGACGCCGGGTGCCGGCGGCTCAGCTCGGTGGGGCACGTGCGGGACGCGCGCCACGACTGCACGGCGGCGATCCTGTCCGACGGGTGGCGCTCGACCGGCACGGCATCCCCCGGCTCGACGCCGTGGGGTGGGCGGTCTGCCGGATGACCGGCCACCGACCCGGCCGCCTACCGCAGGGGGACCCAGGTGCGCATCGGGCGTTCGTCCAGGCGCGCCGTGGTGGGGATCAGCGGGTGAGGTCGGCGAGGAGGGCGTCGCGCTGCTCCGGCGGTATGGCGCCCGCCGGCACCGGGGTGCGGGTGTTGTCCTTGCGCTCCAGCACGAGCAGGTCGCCCACGAGCCGGGCTCGGCGGAAGCGGTCGAGCGGGTGCTCGGTCCCCGTCAGCGGGAACCGCACCACGCGCCCGTCGGTGTCATAGCGCACGGCCAGCCGCTCGATCCGGGACAGGCTGCGGACCAGGGTGCGGCGTCGGCCGAGGTCGGCGAGGACGAGCACGGCCGCCAGCACGATCGGGGTCACGGCGGCGCCCCACCCGATCGCGCCGTGGGTGACCGGCACCGCGACGGCAGCGATCGCGGCCAGCCCGACGAGGGCGGCCTCCAGGAGGCGCGCCTTGCGGCGGGTGGGCCCGTCGAGGGCTTCCGCCATGAGGCCGACGAGGTCGGGGGTCACGGTGACGACCGGGCCGCCGTCGTGATCGAGCGTCTCCATGGTCGGTCAGCGTAACCGGGCGCACGACGAGGGTGCGCCGCCCCACCACGGGACCAGGATCGTGTGCGTCAGCAGCCGGATTCCGGCGGCTGACGCACACGATCCGCCGAGGGTGAGGCGGGGTGGGGCGAGGGGGGCGCGGGACTGCTCAGTGCTCGAGCAGCGCCACCAGGTGGGTCAGCTCGGGCTTGGACCCGTGCCGCAGCGCGGCGACCTGGCGGCCGGGCTGCCGGTCGGTGACCAGCTCGACCGAGCCGGGCAGGAGCACCGGCTTGCGGAACCACACGTGCGACCGGCTCGCGTCCTCGCTCGCCGGGCCCAGGGCCGCCAGGGTGCGCGCGCCGGTCCACATGCCGTGCGCGATGGCACGCGGGAAGCCCATGGCCTTGGCCGTCCACGGGTGCAGGTGGATCGGGTTGACGTCCCCGCTGACCCCGGCGTACTGCCGACCGAGGTCACCGGCCAGCCGCCAGCGGGCGGACGCGACCCCGTCCGGTATGCCGGGGGCCTTCGCCCCGGGCTGCGCCTGCGGGTGGGAGCGGCCGCGCTGCAGATAGCTGCTGGACTCCTGCCACACCGTCTCGCCGTCGGCCTCGACCAGGGTGACCAGGTCGACGAGCTCGCCGCGCGGGTGGGGACGCTTGCCCTCGGCCCACACGGTGACGTCGAAGGTCTCGTCCGCGCCGAGGCGGCGGTGAAGGGTCGTGACGTTCTCCACGTGGACCAGCCCGGGCATCGGCATGGGGAAGTCCGGGTCGGACATGAGCCTGGCCGCGAACGGGAAGCCCAGCAGGTGGGGATACAGGTGCGGCAGGGTGTCGCCGACGGGGGCGCCGACGAGGCGCTGGTAGTCGGCGAGGTGGGCCCGGTCGACCGTCACCCCGCGGCGCACCAGGCGACGGGTGGTCAGGTCGCCGGAGCGGCCGCGGGCGGTCAGGGCGCCGCGCAGCAGGGAGCCGGCCAGCGACGGCGCCTGCTCCAGCTCCTGCGCGGGCACGGCGGCGCACGGGTCGGTGGCGTGGTCGGTCATCAGGCCCCCAGGAAGTTCTGGCCGCAGACCCGCACGACCTGGCCGGTGATGCCCGCCGAGCCGGGCTGCGCGAGCCAGGCGATGGTCTCGGCGACGTCGACCGGCTGGCCGCCCTGCTGCAGCGACGACAGCCGACGGCCCGCCTCGCGGGTGGCGAAGGGCATCTTGGCGGTCATCTCGGTCTCGATGAGGCCGGGGGCGACGCCGTTGACGGTGATCCCGCGGTCGCGCAGGCCGGGGGCCAGCGCCGACACCAGGCCGATGATCGCGCTCTTGGTGGCGGAGTAGTTGGTCTGCCCGCGGTTGCCTCCGAAGCCGGACTGCGAGGACAGGCAGACGATGCGGCCGCCGTCGGCCAGGCCGCCCTCGCCGAGCAGCGCCTCGTTGATCCGCAGGATCGACTCGAGGTTGACCGCCATGACCGAGTCCCAGCGGGCGTCGTCCATGTTGACGAAGAGCTTGTCCCGGGTGATCCCGGCGTTGTGCACCACGATGTCGAGGCTGCCGTGCCGGCCGCGCGCGTGCTCCACGATCCGGCGACCGGCGTCGGGCGCGGTGACGTCGAGCTGCAGCGCGGTGCCGCGGATCTCGGCGGCGACGGCGGCGAGCTGCTCGCCCGCGGCGGGGACGTCGACGCAGACCACGGTGGCGCCGTCGCGGTGCAGGGTGCGGGCGATGGCGGCGCCGATGCCGCGGGCGGCTCCGGTGACCACGGCGACCCTGCCCTCCAGCGGCCGGTCCGCCGAGGGGTTCACCGGCGCGGAGGTGGCGTCCACCCGCACGCTCTGACCGTCGACGAAGGCCGAGCGACCGGACAGGAAGAAGCGCACGGCCTCCCCCACATTGCGGTGCGCGGCCTGCGTCTCGGCACCCTGGGCGTCGTCCGCCAGCGGCGGGCCGTAGACCAGGTTGGCCGTGGCGCCGGCGCGCAGCTCCTTGGCGAGCGAGCGCACGAAGCCGTCCAGGGCCCGCTGGCTGGCGACCGCGACCGGGTCGCTCAGCACCGTGTGGTCGGTGCCGAGGACGACCACGCGGGCGTTCGGCGCCAGGCGCTTGACGGCCGGGGCGCCGAGCTCGCGCAGGCGGGCCAGCGCCGCGGGCTCGCGCACCGCGGAGAGGTCCAGGACGAGGCCGCCGAGGCGCTCGTCCCCCGCCTCCTCGAGCGAGGAGACGGCCCGGACGCCGGCCGCGGCGAGCATGGCGCGCAGGCCCTCGCCATACGGTCCGTCGCCGGCGACGAGGACGGGACCCTCGACCAGGCTGTCGCCCGGGGTATGCCGGCGCAGCCGCGCGGGGGCGGGCAGGCCGAGCTTCTTCGCGACATTCCTGCCGAAGGGCGAGTTGACGAAGTCGGTGTACTGGTCCGCCATCTCAGGCCTCCACGATCGCGACGACGCCCTGGCCGCCCGCGGCGCAGATGGAGATCAGGCCGCGACCGGAGCCGCGCTCGTGCAGCATCTTGGCGAGGCTGGCGACGATGCGCCCGCCGGTCGCGGCGAAGGGGTGACCCGCCGCCAGCGAGGAGCCGTTGACGTTGAGCCTGCTGCGGTCGATCGAGCCGAGCGGCGCGTCCAGGCCGAGCTGCTCGCGACAGAAGTCCTCGTCCTCCCAGGCCTTGAGGGTGGCGAGCACCGTGGCGGCGAAGGCCTCGTGGATCTCGTAGAAGTCGAAGTCCTGCAGGGTGAGGCCGTTGCGGGCCAGGAGCCGCGGGACGGCATACACCGGGGCCATCAGCAGACCCTCGTCGCCGTGCACGTAGTCGACGGCCGCGGTCTCGCCGTCGACGAACCAGGCCAGCGGCTCCAGGTGGTGCTCGCGGGCCCAGTCCTCGGAGCCGAGAAGGACGACGGACGCGCCGTCGGTCAGCGGCGTCGAGTTGCCGGCGGTCATGGTGGCGTCCTCGCCCTTGCCGAAGACCGGCTTGAGCCTGGCGAGCTTCGCCACGGAGGAGTCGGGGCGCAGGTTGTCGTCCTTGGTGACCCCGAGGTAAGGCGTCATCAGGTCGTCGAAGAAGCCGCGGTCGTAGGCGGCGGCGAGGTTCTGGTGGCTCCTGGCGGCCAGCTCGTCCTGCGCCTCCCGGGTGATGCCCCAGCGCTTGGCGGTGATCGCCATGTGGTCGCCCATGCCCAGGCCGGTGCGCGGCTCGCTCGTCGACGGCGGGACCGGCTGCAGGTGCTGCGGGCGCAGGGCGGTCAGCGCCTTGGCGCGGTCGATCGAGGTCTTGGCGCGGGTGGCCGCGAGGAGGGTCTTGCGCAGGCCCTCGGTCACCACGATCGGGGCGTCGGAGGTGGTGTCGACGCCACCGGCGATGCCCGACTCGATCTGCCCGAGGGCGATCTTGTTGGCGACCAGGATGCAGGCCTCCAGGCCGGTCCCGCAGGCCTGCTGCAGGTCGTACGCCGGGGTCTGCGGGGACAGGTGGGAGCCGAGAACCGACTCGCGCACCAGGTTGAAGTCGCGGGAGTGCTTGATGACGGCGCCGGCGGCGACCTCACCGATGCGCTCGCCGGCCAGGCCGCAGCGGGCCACGAGGCCGCCGAGGGCCGCGGTCAGCATGTCCTGGTTGGACGCCCTGGCGTACTTGCCGTTGGACCGGACGAAGGGGATGCGGTTGCCGCCGAGGATGGCGACGCGACGCGTGGTCGTCATGGATGCTCCTCGTTGATGGATCGTGACGCTGCGACCAATCTAACCGACACCTTCGGTATCCGATACTGGTTGGACCTGATATTTTCTCCGGTATGACGAGTGCCACCCCACCCCCCGCCGAGCCGGGGGACGCGCCGCGGGCAGCGCCGCCGGTCGACGGCCGCTCCGCCCGCTGGGAGACGCACCGCCGCGAGCGCCGGATCACCCTGGTGGACGACACGATCCGCGCGATCCGCAGGCACGGTGCGGGCGTGGGGCTGGACGACGTCGCCGCCCAGGCCGGCACGTCCAAGACGGTGCTCTACCGCCACTTCGAGGACCGCGCGGGGCTCTACCGCGCCGTCGCCGAGCGGGTGGCCTCGCGGATCGTGCGCCGCGTCGAGGAGTCGCTGAGCGGGGACGAGGCGCCGCAGGAGGTGCTGCGCTCCGTGGTCGATGCCTACCTGTCCCTGGTGGAGCGGGACCCCGAGCTCTACCGCTTCGTGGTGCGGCACCCGCTCGTCGAGGGCTCGCTGGACGAGGACCCGGTCCGCGGGATCTCCACGCAGGTGGCCGATCTCGTGACGGGGGCGCTCGCGGGCTCCGCCCCGGACCCGGAGGTGGCACGCACCTGGGCGATCGCGCTGGTGGGGGCGGTGCAGGCGAGCGCCGACGCGTGGCTGGCCACCGAGCCCGGCATACGTCCGTCTCGGACCGAGCTCACCGCCCGCCTGGTGTCCTTCGCCTGGCACGGAGCCTCCTACCGGCGGTAGTCGGATCCGCCGGGCTTCGTCGAGCAGGCGGATCCGACTACCGCCGGTAGGTCTCGCCGCTGGGCGGGCCGAAGCGTCTACGGTGTAGGCCCAGCCCCAGCCCGAGGAGCCCGATGCGCCGGCACACCGTGGTCGACTCCCCCGTCGGCCCCCTGACCGTGATCGCCGACGGCGACGCCCTGATCGCGATCTACTTCGCGGACCACGGCCGGACGCCGGTCGTCGCGGAGCACGGGCCGCGCCGCGACGAGGACCCCCTCCTCGCCCGCGCCCGCACCCAGCTCGGGGAGTACTTCGCCGGCCGGCGGCAAGACTTCGACCTGCCTCTTGCCCCTCCCGGCGACGCCTTCCAGCAGCGCGTATGGCGCGCGCTCCGCGCGATCCCCTACGGGCAGACCCGCTCCTACGGCGCGCTCGCGGCGCAGCTCGGACAGCCCGGAGCCGCCCAGGCCGTGGGCCACGCCAACGGCGCCAATCCCCTGTCGATCGTCGTGCCCTGCCACCGGGTCGTCGGCGCCGACGGCTCCCTCACGGGCTATGCCGGCGGCCTGGCGCGCAAGCGATGGCTGCTCGCCCACGAGGAGCCGGCCGCGGGTGACGCGGGCCGACTCTTCTGAGGGGGCGAGATGACGGACCACGGCGACCGGACGACGCGCCCCGCCGGCGATCTCGTGGTCGGCGACGACGGGCTCGCCCGCCCGCCGTGGGCCGCGCGGGACCCGTTGCTGCGCGACTACTACGACACCGAGTGGGGGATGCCGGTCCGCGACGAGCGGGGCCTGTTCGAGCGGCTCTCGCTGGAGGCCTTCCAGTCCGGGCTGTCCTGGGCCACGATCCTGCGCAAGCGTCCGGCCTTCCGGGCCGCGTTCGCCGGCTTCGACCCCGATCTCGTGGCGGCGTATGGCGAGTCCGACGTCGAACGGCTGCTCGGCGACGCCGGGATCGTCCGCAACCGCCGCAAGATCGAGGCCACCGTCACCAACGCCCGGGCCACGGTGGCGCTGCGCGCGGAGGGTGGCCTGGCCGAGCTGATCTGGTCGCACCGCCCGGACGCCACGCCGGCCCCGCGCTCCCACGCGGAGGTCCCCACCACCTCACCGGAGTCCGCTGCGCTCGCGACGGCGCTGAAGCGCAGGGGCTTTGCCTTCGTGGGCCCCACGACGACGTACGCCCTGATGGAGGCCGTCGGCGTCGTCGACACCCACCTCGTGGGCAGCCACCGCCGCGGCTCCTCCGGCGTGTGGTCCTAGCGCGCCACCTGGCGCCACCGAGCGCCCCTCGCGCCACCGAGCGCCCCTCGCGTCACCTCGAGACCGGCCCTCGGCCAGGTCAGGCGCCCGGCCAGGTCAGGCGCGCGGGCCCTCGATCACGGTGCGCGGCGCGTAGGCTCGTCCGCCGTCCGGCACGTCCCGGGTCACCACCGCGTTGGCCCCCACCTGGGCGCCCTCCCCGACGACGATGGGTCCGACGATCACGGCTCCCGCCCCGAGCGAGGCGCCCGCCCCGATCCGCGGGGCCACCTGGGCGTCCTGCGGCTCGTCGCCGCGCAGCCCGATGGTGACGCCCTGCCGCAACACCACCCCGTCCTCGACGACCGTCGCGTGGTGCAGCACGATGCCGCCCTGGTGGGCGAAGGTCACCCGCCGCCCCAGCTCGACCGAGCCGGGGATCTCGATGCCGTAGACCGCGCGCGCCACCCACTGCCCCACCGCAGCCGCCCCGCCGACCGGCCGACGCACCCACCCCGGCGCCGCTGCCTCGTCCCGGGCCCACCTGCTGAGCCGGTGCGCCGCCACGGCCTGGAAGCCCGGCGCCATGAGCCCCTCGTTGCACTGCCGGTCCTCGCGCAGCTGGTCCACGATCGACAGCCGGCGCGCCAGCAGCTCCACCCACCCTCGACGCGCGGACACGCGTGCCTCGGCAGAGGGGCGGACGTCACGGTCGCGGTCATCGCTGGGGGCGGGCATGCCTCACGCTAACCAGCAGGTCGCGTCCACGGCCAGACCCAGCCAGCCGGTATGACGCGATCACCGCTCCGCCGCACCCGGCTGCGCACCCAGCACCGCGTCGACCAGGGCCGGGAGCGCCTCGGCCGCGGTGGCGCGCCATACCTGCTCCACCTGGCCGCTCAGGTCCGTGACCGCGGGGTTGATCTCCACCGTCGGCACCCCCGCGTCCCGTGCCAGCAGCGGCAGGCCCGCCGCCGGCCAGACCAGCCCGCTCGTGCCCACCACCAGCACGAGATCGGCTGCACGACAGGCCTCCTCGGCCCGACGCAGCGGCCCCTCGGGCAGCATCTCGCCGAACCACACCACGCCCGGCCGCACCCGCCCACCGCACGAGCGGCACCGAGGGGGCGCCAGGCGCGCCACGGGCTCCACGGGCAGGTCACCGAGATCCCCCGGCCGCGAGCACGACTCGCACCGGGGCGCGAAGAGGCTGCCGTGGACGTGCGCCAGCACCCCGCTGCCCGCCCGCTCGTGCAGGTCGTCGACGTTCTGGGTGACGATCTCGACCGCCGTGCCCGACCCGTCGGCCCAGCGGGCGAGGGCCCGGTGCCCGGCGTTGGGCTTGACGGCCCGCACCAGGGCGGCTCGCCAGGCATACCACGCCCACACGAGCTCGGCATCGCGCGCCCAGGCGTCCGGCGTGGCCAGCTCGGCAGGGTCGAAGCGCTCCCACAGTCCGGACTGCGCGTCGCGGAAGGTCGGCACCCCCGACTCCGCGCTCATCCCCGCGCCGGTCAGCACGACGACGCGGCGGGCAGCGCGGGCGAGGTCCAGGACGGCCGGCGGGACAGGGATCTCGGTCACCCAGCCATCGTCCCACCGCACGGGCGGGCCCGGACCTGCGTGCAAGCAGGCCCGAGACCGTTTGTCTGGCGCCATCGTCACGTCGGTGCCACACTCGTCCGTGTCCTTCCCCCACGTCGCCACGGTCGCAGAGGATTGGGAGCGGATGGAGCGTCTGGCGGACGCGCCGCAGTGCCGCATCATCGACTTCATCCCCTATGTCCCCGTCGGCACCTCGTTCTCGCGCCTCGAGGACGACATGGAGGTGCACTACCGGCCGGCGCACGCCGACAAGATGGTCCTGCTGCTCCTCGTCCTGATGTACCGCTATCCCGACTGCGTCGTCTACGTCGAGGACGATCTCGGCCAGATCTACCAGGATCATCCCGGGCTGGAGCGGGATCGCGACGTGCGTGACTTCCCCCCGGAGCAGGTGGCGGCCTACGTGCGCGACATCATCGTCAACGAGCGCGCGAGCATGTCCTTCTTCTTCCCTGACATCGACTGCCTCCTGCGGCTCACGGGTGGTTTCCGCAACGAGATCTTCGGGAGCTCGCCGGAGTTCGACGAGCTGCTGGCAGCCCTGGTGCACCAGCACGGGCTCTACCTCAAGACCGTCACCGACGAGCGTCCAGACCCGCGGCCGTGCTGACCGCGCGGCCGTCACTGTCCGTACGAGAACCGGAGGTCCGCGAACAGGAGCTGGTTGAGCCGCCGCCTCAGGTGGCCGGTCCTGCTCGCGTCAGGCAGCGCGCCCGACGCCTCGAGGCGGAAGCGCAGCAGCGTGCCTCCAGCCCGTGCGGTCAGCTCGAGGTGGACGACGTCGTCAGGTCGCGAGGGCCACAGCGAGGACCAGCAGACGTATGACGCCTCGACGGCCTCCACGACCTGAGGCCGCACCTCGTCGGGAAGCAGCACCAGCCACGGACGGGTCCGCGGATCCTGCAGGTGCGTCAACGACCGCCACACCACGGCGGGCGGGGCCGGGAGCGGACGCGCCCGCTCCGCGAGCACGGCAGGCGGGACGGGCGGTGGCACCCCGCCATCATGGCACCACGTGCCGATCGCGGCGCCGCGAGGCGGGATCCCGGGCTCAGCCGGCCGTCCGCACCGGCGGCGCCGTCTCGGGGGCGCGCAGCCACGGCAGGATGGCCAGCAGCGTGATCAGCCCGGACAGCCCGAAGGCCCACGGGTAGCCCGCGTGGTCGACGATCACACCCGCGAGGACCGGCCCCACGATGGTCCCCGCGTCCTGCACCATCTGGAAGGCCGCCACCGCCTGCCCCGCGGACCGCTCGGTGCCCACGACGTCGGCGACGGCCGCCTGCTGGGCGGGGTTGAACATCCCCGCGCCCATGCCCGCGATCACCGACGCGGCAAAGAGCAGCCACAACGCGGGCGTGAGCCCCAGGACCAGCGTGAACGCGCCGTTCACGGCCAGCCCCGCGATCACGAGGGGGCGGCGGCCGCGGAGGTCCGTCAGCCGCCCCGCCACGGTGAGCGCCAGGGCGTTGCCGACGGCGAAGGCCGCGAGCGCCATACCGGCGATGCCCGGGGAGACACCCAGCACGGTGACGGCGAGCAGCGGCAGGAGCGCCACCCGGACCCCGAAGTTCGCCCACCCGTTCGCAAAGCCGGCGGCGAGGATCGCGCGATAGGTCGGGTGCCCGGCCGCCTCGCCGAGGGTCATCGGGGGCAGGGGCGTCGACCCGGGCGCCGGCCGCAGCGCCGCGTCCTTGAGGAAGACCGCGACGACCAGGGACGCGATCAGCAGGGCGACGGCATAGATCATGAAGGGCGTCCGATAGCCGAGCCCGGCGAGCAGTCCCCCGACGACCGGTCCGAGGATGTTGCCGACGAGGAAGGCCGAGGCGTAGGCCGACGAGGCCCGGCCGCGCATCGACGGGGGCGCCAGCCGCACGATCAGACCCGCCGCCGATACCGTGAACATCGTCGAGCCGATGCCCCCCAGCGCCCGGAAGACCAGCAGCTGCCAGTAGGACTGGGCGAAGGCGCAGGCCCCGGTGGACAGGGCGACGATGAGCAGCCCGGCGAGGTAGACGGGCCGCTCGCCCCAGCTGCCGATGAGCCGGCCGCCCACGGGCGCCCACAGGAGCCGCATGAGCGCGAACGAGCTGACCACGACCGAGGCGGCGGTGACGCTGACGTCGAAGGAGCGGGCGTAGGCCGGCAGGACCGGCGCGATCAGCCCGAAGCCGAGCGCGATGAACAGGGCGGCGGCGACCAGGACCCAGATCTCGCGAGGGATGTGGTCCGCGTCGGGGGCGGTGGGCAGGGTGGGCACGGCGGCGGGGGTCGATGGCATGACCAGGCAAGTATGACGGTTCGGCCACGACGACCGCCCTCACCGGGGGTCCTCGTCCGGACCGGTGGTCGGACCGTCTAAGGTCCACGGGTCCGACTCTCCGACGACGTAGGGACAGCCATGGCTGCACTCGTTCCCGCGGCGCTGGTGGGCAAGGAGACCCTGATCACGGCCACCTGGGTCGACTACCTGCTCATCGCGCTCTACTTCACCTTCGTCCTGGGCATCGGCTTCGCTGCGCGTCGCCAGGTGTCGAGCTCGATCGACTTCCTGCTCTCCGGCCGGTCCCTGCCCGCGTGGGTCACCGGTCTGGCCTTCATCTCGGCGAACCTCGGTGCCGTCGAGATCATGGGCATGAGCGCCACCGGCGCCCAGATGGGTATGCCGACCTTCCACTACTTCTGGATCGGCGCCGTCCCCGCGATGCTCTTCCTCGGCGTCGTGATGATGCCCTTCTACTACGGCTCCAAGGTCCGCTCGGTGCCGGAGTTCATGCTCCGCCGGTTCGGGCCGGGCGCCCACCTGGTCAACGCGATCTCCTTCGCCGCCGCCCAGCTGCTCATCGCCGGCGTCAACCTGCTGCTGCTCGCCAAGATCGTCGAGGCCCTCCTCGGCTGGCCCCAGTGGGTCTCCCTGGTGGTGGCCGCGGCGATCGTGCTGTCCTACATCACCTTCGGCGGCCTGTCCGCGGCGATCTACAACGAGGTCCTGCAGTTCTTCGTCATCGTCGCGGCCCTGCTGCCGCTGACCCTCATCGGCCTGCACCGGGTCGGCGGCTGGTCCGGCCTGGTGGACAAGGTGACCCACGGTCCCGGTGGCGCCGAGCAGCTGTCCAGCTGGCCCGGTCAGGCGCTGTCCGGCTTCGACAACCCCGTCCTGTCGGCCCTCGGCATCGTCTTCGGCCTCGGCTTCGTGCTGTCCTTCGGCTACTGGACGACGAACTTCGTCGAGGTCCAGCGCGCCATGGCCTCCAACTCGATCACCGCGGCCCGCAAGACGCCGATCATCGGGGCCTTCCCCAAGATGTTCATCCCCTTCATCGTGATCATCCCCGGCATGATCGCCGCGGTGCTGGTCAAGGAGATCGCGGCCGTCAAGGCCGTGGGCACCGGCGAGTTCACCTACAACGACTCGATGCTGCTGCTGATGCGCGACGTCCTGCCCAATGGTCTGCTCGGGCTGGCGATCACCGGCCTGCTGGCGGCCTTCATGGCCGGTATGGCGGCCAACATCTCCGCCTTCAACACCGTCTTCTCCTACGACCTGTGGCAGACCTACGTCGTCAAGGACCGCGACGACGCGTACTACCTGCGCATGGGCCGCATCGCCACCGTGATCGCCACGGTCGTCGCGATCTTCACCGCGCTGATCGCCGGTGGTTTCGGCAACGTCATGGACTATCTGCAGACGTTGTTCGGTTTCTTCAACGCCCCGCTGTTCGCGACCTTCATCCTCGGCATGTTCTGGCGCCGGATGACCCCGACGGCCGGCTGGGTGGGCCTGGTGGCGGGCACGCTGTCCGCGATCGGGCTGTGGTCCGCCTCGACCTTCGGCGGGGCGTTCACGCTCAAGGGCCAGGGGCTCGCCTTCCTGTGCGCGTCCACGGCCTTCGTCGTCGACATCGTCCTGAGCGTCCTGGTGTCGCTGGCGACCCGGCCCAAGCCGCGCGAGCAGCTGGTCGGGCTGGTCTACTCCGAGACGCCCAAGGAGCACCTCACCGACGCGGAGGCGGTCCACCTGCCGCTGCTCGCCAAGCCGGTCCCGCTGGCGGCGATCGCCCTGGTGCTCGTCATCGCCCTCAACACGATCTTCGCCTGAGGAGGCAGACATGAGCACCAGCACCTCCGCCCGCGACGGGCACGACGGGCGTCGCCGGGGCCGCGCCGGCCGCGGCCCCCGCAAGGCCGGCGCCTTCGACATCCGCAGCTTCATCGGCACCCTGCTCGGGCTCTACGGCGTGATCCTCACGCTCCTGGGCCTGTTCGGCGACAAGGAGCTCGCCAAGACCGGTGGCATCAACGCCAACCTCTGGGTGGGTCTGGCGCTGCTCGTCGTCTCGGCGGTCTTCCTCGGCTGGGCCAAGGCCCGTCCGATGATCGTCCCCGACGCCGTCGAGCAGACCGGGGAGGGCACGGGCCACGGCGTCCACTGATCTCCTCGCACGTCACGGAGCCTCGCACCCCGTCCTGGGGTGCGAGGCTCCGTGGCGTCCGGGCTGCAGGTCCTCAGACCCAGGTGCCGCCCTGCATGACCCGGGTGACGCACAGGTCGGCGTCGAGCACCGCCAGGTCGGCGCGTGCGCCCGGCACGAGCACCCCCCGGTCGTCGAGGCCGTGGACCCGGGCCGGGTGGGCCGTGGCCGCGAGCAGCGCCGTCTCCAGGGGGACCCCCGCCTCGGTCACGGCGTAGCGCACCGCCCGGTCCAGCGTCAGGGTGCTGCCGGCGATGGCGCCGCCCTCGCGCAGGCGGGCGACCCCGTCGACGACAGCCACGTCCAGCGGCCCGAGCAGGTAGTGCCCGTCCGGTGCCCCCGCTGCCGCCATCGCGTCGGTGACCAGCACGAGCCGCTCCGGGCAGGTTCGCGCCACCAGGTCGACCACGGTGGGGTGGACGTGCACGCCGTCGCAGATCAGCTCCACCGCGACGGCGTCGGACGTCAGGCAGGCCCCGATGATGCCGGGCTCGCGGTGGTGCAGCGGCCGCATCGCGTTGTACAGGTGGGTGGCGACGGTGGCGCCCCGCCCGATCGCGGCGCGTGCCACCTCGTCGGTGGCGTCGGAGTGCCCGATGGCGGCGATCACGCCGTGCTCCACGCAGGTCTCGACGGCCTCGAGCCCTCCCTCCAGCTCGGGGGCCAGGGTGACCATCTGCACCACGTCCGTATGCCGGGTCAGCAGCGCCGCCAGGTCCGCCCGCGTGGGCGCCCGCAGCAGGGCCGGGTCGTGGGCGCCCTGGTGGCAGGGGCTCAGCCAGGGACCCTCCAGGTGGACGCCGGCCAGCTCACCGGACGCCACCAACGGCGCGAGCACGTCCAGCAGCTCGCCGAGCCGCGCGACGGTGTCGGTCACCAGGCTGGCCACCATCGTCGTGGTGCCGTGGGCCCGGTGGGTGGCCAGGGCGGTGCGGGCGGCCTCGGCGGTGCCGTCGGTGAACGCCGCTCCCCCGCCGCCGTGCGAGTGGCTGTCGACGAACCCCGGGGCGAGCAGCACGTCCCCGAGGTCGACGTGCTCCTCCCCGGCGGCCGTGCCGGCCCGGGCAGCCTCGACGGCCGGGCCTGCGGAGGCGGCCTGGGCCACCTCGACGACGCGGTCGCCGGACACCCGGACCCACCCGGGCCCGCCGAGACCGGCGGGCCCGAGGAGGCGGGAGGCGGAGACGATCATCGGCGGTCGTCGTCGAGGACCATGCTGGACTCGCCCTCGTCCTCTCGGCCGGGGGTCCTGAGGTTCCAGCGGCGGATGACGAAGCGGAACAGTACGTAGTAGATCGCGGCATACACCAGCCCGATCAGCAGCAGCAGGTAGGGCTGGGTCGCGATGCCACGGTTGATGAACCAGTCGATGAAGCCCGCGGAGAAGCTGAAGCCGTCCTTGATGCCGAGCGCGTTGCAGATGGCCAGCGAGGTGCCGGTGAGGACCGCGTGCACGACGTAGAGCGGCCAGGCGACGAACATGAACGCGAACTCGAGGGGCTCGGTGATGCCGGTGAGGAAGGCGGTGAGGGCGACCGAGATCATGGCGCCACCGGTGACCTTGCGGGCGGCCGGCTTGGCCTCGTGCCAGATCGCCATGGCGGCGGCGGGCAGCGCGCACATCATGATCGGGAAGAACCCGGTCTGGAAGGCGCCGGCCGACTTGTCGCCCGCGAGGAAGCGCGGGATGTCGCCGTGGACGACCTTGCCGGCCGCGTTGGTGTAGTCCCCGAGGATGAACCACGGCACGGAGTTGAGGATGTGGTGCAGGCCGAGCGGAATCAGCAGACGGTTGAGCGTGCCGTAGACGAAGCCGCCGAGGACGGCGTTGCTGGCGACCCACCGGCCGACGGCGGTCAGCCCCGCGTCGAAGGTCGGGTAGACGAAGGCGGTGAGCACCGCGAGGACGATGCCGGCCAGGGCGGCGAGCATCGGCACGAACCTGCGGCCGCCGAAGAACGCGAGGTAGGGCGGGAGCGAGACGCGGTAGAACTTCTGCCACAGGGCCCCGGAGATCAGACCCATGAGGATGCCGCCCAGGACGCCGTAGTTGATCAGCGCCGGCTTGGCGGTCGGGTCGGTGGGCTGGGCAAGCACGATGAGGGACATGGCGTCGCCGACGCCCTTGAAGACGAGGTAGCCCACCACGGCGGCGAGGGCGGTGGAGCCGTCGGCCTTCTTGGCCCAGCCGATCGCGACGCCGACGGCGAAGAGCAGCGGCAGGTGGTCGAACAGCGCGCCACCGGCAGCGGCGACGACGGGCGCGACCTTGGTCCAGCCCAGGCCGGTCTTGCCGAGCATGTCGTCCTGGCCGAGCCGCAGGAGCAGGCCGGCTGCCGGGAGGGCGGCGATGGGCAGCATCAGGCTGCGACCGAACTTCTGGAGCGCGGCCAGGCCCTTGCGCTCCCGTGGCGGCGTTGCCGCGGTGCTGGTGCTCATGTGGGGTGTCGTCCTTCCGTGGCGTGCCGGCCCGGATGCCGACACGGTGGTGCGGTCAGGGGATCATGCTGCGGTCGAGGGACATGTGGATCTGGTAGCGGTCGCCGCGGTACCAGCTGCGCACCCGCTCCAGGGGACGTCCGCCGACACGCGACAGACGGTCGAACACCATGACCGGCGCGGTCGCCGGAAGATCCAGGTGGGCCGCCACGGCGCCCGCGTGGTCGGCCCAGGCGGTCTGCTCGGCGGTGTCCACGACCAGGCCGTAGGTCCGGGCCACGAGGTCGTAGAGCGACGAGGCCAGGTCGTGCTCGTCCAGGCCGGGCAGCAGGTCGAGGGGGTACCACGCCCGTTCGAAGGCCATGGGTCGGCCGTCGGCCAGCCGCACCCGCTCGACGAACCACGCGGCATCCCCCTCGGCAAGCCCCAGGTCGTCGGCGACCTCGACCGGGCACACCCGGCTCTCGACGCAGAGGACCCGCGTGGTGGGGGTCAGGCCGCGGCGCCGCATGTCGTTGGTGAAGGACGCGAGGTGCAGATGGGACTGCACGCGGGGGTGGGCGACGAAGGTGCCCTTCCCCTGGATGCGGTGCAGCACGCCGTCGGCGATGAGGGCCTCGATGGCGCGGCGCACGGTGGCGCGGCTGACGGCATACGCCTGCATGAGCTCACGCTCGGAGGCGATGGCGCTGCCGGGATCCGCGGAACGGGCGGCTCGGGCGAGGGCGTCGCGCAGCTGGGCGTGCTTGGGGACGGGCCCTTCGCTCAACCGCGGTGCGACACGCCTCGTCGCCATGGGCAACCCCCTCATCCGTTCGGGCTAGGCTCATTTGTGCTGGTCAGTACTGGTGGTCCGTACCAGTACGGACATGTATGATCCGCTGCTGAGGGATGGTCTGTCAACGAGTCCTGGGGGACGTTGTGGACTCGTGACCCGTCCATGCGCACGCGAGGAGAGCCATGACGTCGGAGCTGATCTGGACGGGCCGGAGCACCATGCTCCGGGAGATCCACGAGGGCCCGGAGGCCACGGCCCGGACCCTGGAGCGGCTCCTGCCGCTCCAGGACCAGATCGCCGGGATGGCCCGGGGTCGACGACACGTGCTGTTCTCCGCCCGCGGGTCCAGCGACAACGCCGCGATGTACGGTCGCTACCTGCTCGAGACCCGTGCCGGGCTGCCCGCCGCGATGCTCGCGCCCAGCGTCTTCACGCACTACGACGCCCGCCCGGACCTGTCCGACACCCTCGTGGTCTCGGTCTCCCAGTCCGGCGCGACCAGCGAGCTCGTCGACGTCCAGGAGCGCGTGCGTGCCTGCGGGGCGGCGACGATCGCCGTGACCAACGTCGCGGACTCTCCCCTCGCCGCGGCCGCCGACCTCGCCCTGGTCACCCAGGCCGGCCCCGAGGTGGCCGTCCCGGCCACCAAGACCTACCTGACCCAGACCGTCGCCATGGCGGTCCTGGGAACGGCCCTGTCCGCACGAGCTCCCTCCCTGGACGCCGACCTGCGCCGCGTGCCCGACCTGGTGCGCGACGCCCTGGGCCGGACCGCGGAGATCGACGAGGCGGCCTGCACCCTCGCCGGGGCGACCGGCGCCACCGTGGTCACCGGCCGCGGCATGATGCTGGGCACCGCCCTGGAGACCGCCCTCAAGATCGAGGAGACCTGCCTGCGGGCGGTCCGCGGATACTCGTACGCCGACCTGCGGCACGGCCCGATCGCGGTCGTCCGCCCCGGCACCGTCGCCGTGCTCGTCGCCGCGGCCGACGGCCCGATGGTCTCCGCGATCCACGAGCTCGCCACGGACCTGGCCGAGCGAGGCGCCGCCGTGGTCGCCATCGGCGGCGACGAGCAGCTCGCCCGCACCGTCCACGTCCACGTCCCGGCGCCTCCCCTGCCCGAGGCGCTGGCCCCCGTCGGGACCATCGTGCCGGCCCAGCTCATGGTCGAGCGGCTGGCCGCCCGACTCGATCTTGACCCGGATAGCCCACGTGGTCTGGCCAAGATCACCCAGACTGATGCCCATGGAGCCCAGTCAGCCAACGACGCGCCGGTCCCAGCTCAGGGGACGGCACCGACCCGAAGGATTGTCGAAAGTGAATAAGGCACAGAAGATCATCGCCGGGCTCGGCGGGTCGGCCAACATCGTCGAGATCGAGGCGTGCATCACCCGGCTGCGCACCCAGGTCGAGGACCCCTCCGCCGTCGACCAGGCCGCCCTCAAGGCTGCCGGGGCCCACGGGGTCATCGTCGCCGGCACGGTCGTGCAGGTCGTCGTCGGACCCGAGGCCGACAACATCTGCGACGACATCGAGGACCTCCTGTGACCGAGGTGCTCTCCCCGGCGTCCGGGACCGTCCGGCCCCTCGCCGAGGTCCCGGACCCCGTGTTCGCGGCCGAGATGGTCGGCCCTGGCCTGGCCGTCGACCCGACCCTGCAGGTCCAGACCGCGATCGCCCCGATCGCCGGCCGCATCGCCAAGCTGCACCCGCACGCCTACGCCATCGCCGGCGACGGTCTCGCGGTCCTGGTCCACCTCGGCATCGACACCGTCCAGCTGGCCGGCGCCGGGTTCGAGCTGCTCGCGGACGAGGGCGCCGAGGTCGTCGCCGGGCAGGAGCTCGTCCGCTGGGACCCGGCCGAGGTCGCCGCGGGCGGCCGCTCGGCGATGGTGATGGTGTGTGTCCTGGACCAGCCGGCCGGAGCGGTGCCCGCCGATCGGGCCGGCGACGCCGTCTCGGTCGGGCAGACCCTGCTCACGTGGTCGACCTGACCGGGCATACCTCGCCGGAGGACTACCCCCGACCCGGGCCGATCGGCCGGCCACCTGCGCCGGCCGGTCTGACCGGGCTGCGACCGGAGGTGGCCGGTCACCCGGCCGACGCACTCCTGCTCGACCTCGACGGCACCCTCGTGGACTCCGAGCCGATCCACCGTGAGGGCTACCGTCGTGCCTTCACCCGCCGGGGGTGGCCCTGCACCGACGAGGACCTGGCGGTCTTCACCGGCCGACGTGCCGACGACGTCTTCCGCACGATCCCGGGCCCGTGGGACGGACTGGACCCGCAGGCGCTCTACCAGGAGCTCGTCGCCGCCGTGCCCACCGACCTCACCCCTGAGCCGCTCACCGGCGCGGTCGACCTGCTCGACCAGGCCGACCGGCTGGGCATCCCCTTCGCCCTCGTCACCTCGGCCGGGCGCGCGTGGGCCGAGCCCGCGCTGGCCGCCCTGGGCGGCCTCGACCGGTTCGCCGCGGTGGTCACCCGCGACGACGTCGAGCGCGGCAAGCCCTCGCCCGACTGCTACCAGCTCGCTGCTCACCGCCTCGGTGTCGCTCCCGCCCGCTGCGTCGCGGTCGAGGACGCGCCCGCCGGCGTGAGGGCCGCCGTCGCCGCCGGGGTCGGGCGGGTGGTGGCCGTGCCGAGCACCCACACCCCCGGGCTGCTCCGTGAGGCGGGCGCCCACGAGGTGCTCCCCGACCGGTGACCCCGGCGTGTCCCGGCCGTACCACGGACGGCCCGCCACCCCACCGGGGTGACGGGCCGTCCGTCGTCGTGAGTCGGCCTCAGCCAAAGATCACTTCGGGTCGAGCGTGACGAGCACGTCCTTGACCGGGGCACCGGCGTTGCCCAGCGCCACGGCGCCCAGGTAGTGCTGGCCGGCCGTCAGGCCCTTCCAGTCCACCTTGACGGTCGCGGGCTTGCCGCTGGTCACGGCCTGGCTCGCCGGCGTGGCGGTGAGGTTGCCCTCCGCCTTGTCGGTGAGCACGAAGGAGTGCTGCTTCAGGGACAGGCTGGCCGCCGGGCCGGCGAAGTACTTCGCCTCGACGGTGTAGGAGCCCGCAGCCGGCTTGAGCAGCGTGACCGCCTCCTCGGCCGTGGCCTCCCCGCTGGTGCCGACCTCCTTGCCGTCCTTGAGGACGGTCAGGTCGATGTCGGTGCCGGCCGGGTAGTCCGCGTCGAAGGTCGCGAACCGGACGGCCTTGGCGCCCTCGGGCACCTGGACCGTGGTGCTCAAGGACTTGCCCTGCGCCACCTCACCGGCGTTGACCTGCGACGGGACGGCCCCCGCGGGCTTGGCGGTCAGCGTGCCCGAGAACCCAGGCTTGACCAGGAGGCTGGCCGAGCCGGAGGTGGTCGTGCCCTTGACCTCCCCCGGCGTCGCGGACAGCGCGACGGACCGGATCGCCAGGGGGCTGCGGACGACCTGACCGCGGTTGCCGGTCCAGGTCAGCGCGCCGAAGGCGTACTGGTCGAACTGCGCGGCGGTGCGGCGGAAGGTGACCTTGTAGGTCTTGCTCTCGCCCGGCTTGATGGTGAACATGTTCGGCTGGACCGACACGGCCACGCCGGTGGGCTGCTGGACACGGACCTTGTAGACCGAGGTCTTGTCCTCGACGTTGCGGACCGTGCGGGTGACCGTCTGCGTCCCGGCCAGGTCGCCGATGGCGATGCTGGGGTAGTTCAGGTCGCTCGGGTCGATGGTGCCGACCTTGGCGCAGGTGCCCGGGTCGGAGATCAGCTCGAGCTGGTTGATCCCGCAGAGATACTTCAGCCAGTCCGGGGCCGCCGAGTCGTAGACCAGACCGGGCGTGACCATCTTGGGAGGAGTGACGTGACCCGCGCCGAAGTCGAGCGGGGTGGCGTTCTCCGAGCCGCGCTGGATCGGCTGGCTGTGGTCGTCGAGCACCGACGCGGTGGTCATCATGGCGGACTTGACCGCCATCGGGGACCAGTCGGGGTGCAGCTGCTTGAGCAGGGCGCCCAGACCCGCGATGTGCGGCGCCGACATGGACGTGCCGGACATCGAGCCGAAGTTGTTGCCCTTGTACTCCTTCGGCGAGACCGCGGCGATGATGTCCACGCCGGGGGCGGTGATGTCGGGCTTCAGCAGGTCGCCGCCACCGGCGAGGGCCGGGCCGTACGACGAGAAGCCCGCCATCTGCGGGTGCCGGGCGTTGGGGTCCCGGAAGGGGTCGCTCAGCGTGGCGGTCGGGTTGGGGTCGCTCGCGACGTACGCCTTGACCTCGGCGCCCTGCTTGGCGTCCAGGTGCGCCATCGGCACGGTCATGAAGTCGGCGTTGGTCGACTGGGCGTCCGTCGTGTTGACCTGGATCATGCCGATCGCGCCGGCGTTCTTGGCCGCGTCACCCTTGTCGGTGCGGGCGTTGCCGCCGCGCTCGCAGAGCAGGATCTTGCCCTTGATCTTGGCGGCGTCCAGGACCGCGGTGACGCCGTTGGTCGGGTCGTTGTCCGCGTCGGAGTAGCACTGCCTGGCCTTGGTGGCGTCCGCGCCGGGCAGGGCCGCACCGGCGGCGCTGACGACAGGGGCCGGGCCGACCTTGGGGCCGGTGCCGACACCGGTGTAGACCTTGCCGTTGCCGAGGGTCACGGTCTTGGCGACCGCGTGCGGGGCGGTGCTGGCGGCCACGGTCATCTCCCAGGGGGAGTTGTGGGCGACCGAGGAGGTTCCGACCGTGTCGCCGGAGTTGCCGGCCGAGGCGGAGACGAAGACGCCGGCATCGGCGGCGTTGAAGAACGCGATCTCGTCCGGGGTCACCGAGTAGGTGCTCGAGCCGGAGACCGAGTAGTTGATCACGTCGACGCCGTCGGCAACGGCCTGGTCGATGGCCGCGACCAGGTCGACCGTGGCACCGCTGGCGCCGCTGTTGTCCGGCTTGGTCCACAGGGCCTTGTAGACCGCGATGCGCGCCGCGGGCGCCATACCGCTGATCTTGCCGACGGGCTGGCCGTTGACGACGGCGTCGACGCCGTAGTTGCCGGCCGCCGTGCCCGCGGTGTGGGTGCCGTGGGCGTTGTAGCCGCGCGGGTTCTTGAACTCGAAGTCCGGCACGGTCGCCGCGGAGTAGTAGGCCCGGGCCCCGATGAGCTTGTTGTTGCAGCTGACCTTGTCCGGGCCGGTGCCCCCGTCGCAGACGCCGTTCCAGTTGGCGTCGACGCGGTCCTGGCCGACCGGGTTGGCCAGCGGCGCGAAGGAGGGGTTCTCCGGCCAGATGCCGGAGTCGATGACGCCGACGATCATGCCGGCGCCCGACTTGGCGTTGCCGCCGAACTGCTTGCGCCAGACGCCGTTCGGGCCGTCGAGGCCGAGGAACTGCGGGGTGGTGTTGGTGTCGGCCTGGCGCTGCTCGTCCTTCCAGACCCGCACGACGGACTTGGACTTCTCGAGCTTGTCGGCCTGGGCCGGGGTGAGGCGCACCGCCATACCGTTGAAGGTGGTGGTGTAGTCACGGGTCTTGGCGGTGGCCGGGACCCCGATCTCGGCGAGCGCGTCCTTGTGCTCGGAGACCAGGTGGCGGGTGTAGGCCTGGCCGTTGGCGGAGCGGACCTTGACCTTGCCCCCCTTGGCGGGCTTGGTGGCCGGGATGCCCTTGACGCCACCGGTGTAGGTGCTCAGGGGGTTGCCCGCGACCTGGACGATGTAGAGCGCGGTCGAGCCCTCGCCCGCGGCCTGCGCGGGGGCGCCGGCCAGCGCGACGGGCGCCAGCACCAGCGACATCGCCGCGGTGGAGATGATGACCGATCGTCCTCGACCGGTCGGAGAGTGCTTGTGCACGATTCCTCCCAAAGATGGCTGCGGTCGATGGGTGACCGCATCGCGAGGATATGTCGGCTACGACCGGTCCGCTATGCGGGAGACCGAATGGAACCGATATGCCACGACTGCCGCCGCCGAACGCCCGGGAGATGACGATCGGCCGACCGTCGGTGGCGATACGCAACCGACCCGGAGGTCAGCGCGTCCCGGCAAGGAAGGCCTTGAGGATCGGCCCGGCGGTGCGCGATCCCCCCTCCCCCTCGTCCACGAAGACGGCGACCGCGAGGTCTCCCCGTGCTGCCACCATCCAGGCGTGGGTGCGCGGCGGTGCGGTCGTGCCGAACTCCGCCGTGCCCGTCTTTGCGATCGGCGCCCCCGGCAGGTCGGCGAGGAGCGCGCCGCTGCCGCCCGTGACGACGCCGCGCATGAGGGCGCGCAGGGCCATGGCCTCGGCCGGGGTGACCGGGCGGGCGGGCGGGGCAGCGGCGCTCGACGGCTTACCCGCGTCCGGCACCACCATCCGCGGCGCCACCGGGTGCCCCGCCACCACGCTCGCGATCACGGTGGCCATGCCGAGCGGGCTCGCCGTGATCGCGCTCTGGCCGATCATCTGGGCGGCGTGGTCGGTCTGGCCGGTGGCGGCAGGCACCCCGCCGAGAAAGACGGGCAGGCCGACGCGCGGCTCGGAGCTGAGCCCGAGGCCCGCCGCGGCGTCGGCGAGGGCGGCGGACGGGGTTTTGTCCCGCAGCCCGATGAAGGCCGTGTTGCAGCTCTTGGCGAAGGCCGTCGCGAGCGGGACCTGCCCGAGCCCCTCGTCCGGGTAGGCGTCGTAGTTCTCGAAGCGGCGACCGTCGACGACCACCTGGGCCGTGCACGGTGTCGGCGTGGCCGCGGTCACCCCGGCCCGCAGCAGGGCCAGGGTCGAGACGATCTTGAAGGTCGAGCCCGGGGCGTACGTGCCGAGGGTGGCCGTCGACTGCCCCTGTCCCCCGGGTCCGCTCGCAGCGACGAGCACGTCACCGGTGGACGGCCGTATGGCGACGACGGCGCTGGCCGGCTTCACCCCGGCGAGCAGCGCCTCGGCGCGCGTCTGGGCGGGGACGTCCAGCGTGGTCGCCAGGTCCCTCCCGGCGACCGGGGCGATCGTGTGCAGCTGCCGGGCCTCGCCGCCGCGGACCAGGGAGACCGTCATGCCCGGGGTCCCGCGCAGGGTCGCGTCGTGGACTCGCTGAAGTCCGCCCTGCCCCACCAGGTCTCCCGGGGCGACGGCCCCGCCGGACTGCTCGACGATCTCGGCGGTGGCCTCCCCCACGCCGCCCAGGACGGGCCGGGCGAAGGTCTTGGTGGGCGCGAGCGGCAGCTCCGCGGCCGCCCCGGCCACGGTGGGGTTGGCGGCCGCGACCTTCGGGATGGCTGCGACCTTGGGGTCCTCCCGCCGCAGGACCACGGCCTCGACGAAGGCCTTGGGGCCGGCGGCCTGCACCCGGGCGGTGTAGCCCGCCACGTCGGTGAGCCCGGCGAGCGCCGCGACCTGCGGTGCCGCGGACAGGGCCTGCGCGGGCGTCCCGTGCGACTTGTCGATCCCGAGCCGGACCACCTGGCGCAGCTGGACGATCGGCGTGCCACCCGCGCTGAGGATTCGACCGCGGACCGCCGGGGTGCGGGTGACCGTGACCGTGTCGCCCGCCTGCGCCCCGGGCAGCGCGGCCGCCGGGCTCCAGCGGGCCCGCCAGGACCCGTCCTTGCGCACCAGCGGGACGGAGGTGTCGTACTCCCAGAGCCGGCCCTCGGCGAGCGGCCAGCTGACGTGGTAGCGGGCAGTGGCGGCCCCCTGGTCGTCGGCCTTGGGCTCGGCCAGCAGCCGCACGGTGGGCCGGCGGTCGCCGAGGCCCGCGAGCAGCCCCTTGGCCTGCGCGGTGGCGGTGGCGGCGTCGATCCCGTCGAGCGGCACCCCGGTCAGGTCGGCCGAGGCGAGAGCCCGGCCCACCTGGTCCGCGGTCCCCTGCGGTCCCGGGTCACCCGTGCAGCCGGCCACGAGGGCGCCGGCCGCCAGCACCGCGCACGCCCGAATCGTCTTGCCGCTCATGGAGCCTCCTCGCTCGACGTCGCTCGATCCTAGGCGGTTGGGGCGCCCTCGCCGCGCCGGCCACGCCCAGCGCGCAGAGCCCGCCCCCGGAGACGATCGACTGCCACGGGCAGGCGACAAGAACGATCACGCATCCTGCCCGATGTGGTTCATTCCCCCTCGCCCTGCCCCCGCTCGCGACGTTCTCCGCCTGCGCGAGCGAACCGGGGGCTCCGCGGGAGCAGCAGGGTTCCGGTCAGGATGTTGGGTCCTTTGTGCGACGGTGAACAGCGCCGACCAGGACCGATCGGCCCGACGTAGGCGCTCGGGACGGTACGACGATCGCTGGTCAGGTGCGCACCACCGCAGGAGGGCGCCTGGACCGTCACCGAGATCCGTCCGCAGAGCACGCCACCGCAGATCTGGTTCGCCGACGTCGCTGTCCGACGGGGACAGGTCAGCCGTGACTGGAAGCTCCCCTTCGCGGTCGACGGGACCCATTCGTCTCACTGAAGCGTCCCGGGTTTCGTGCCGCTCCTATGCGGGTGCCAGGTCTCGGTTGAGGGTGGCGTAGCAGGCGGTCTCGTACTCGGCCGGGGTGGCCATGGCCAGGGACGAGTGGAGCCTTCGATTATTGTACCACTCGACCCATCCGGCGGTGGCGTACTCGACGTCGGCGATGGTCTTGTACGGCCCGTCGTGGAAGATCGCGGTGGTGATGCACTCGGTCTTGTACAAGCCGATGACGCACTCCATGAGCGCGTTGTCGTACGCGTCGGCGACGGTGCCGATCGACGCGGCGATGCCCTCGGCGGCCAGGTGCTCGGCGAAGCGAAGACTGGTGTACTGGGCGGGTTCAACCGGTCGATGCAACACCGGCTTGTTCCAGCGATCGTAAGTGCTCGCCGAGCACTTCTGCGGGTGTCTTCCATCCGAGGACCTTGCGGGGCCGGTTGTTCAGGGTGTACGCGATGGCCTGTAGGTCGGTCGCGGTCCAGCGGGACAGGTCGGTGCCCTTGGGGAAGTACTGGCGCAGCAGCCCGTTGGTGTTCTCGTTCGTGGGCCGCTGCCAGGGCGAGTGTGGGTCGGCGAAGAACACCCGGGTGCCGGTCGCCATCGTGAACGCGGCGTGCCCGGACAGCTCCTTGCCGCGGTCCCAGGTGATCGTCGTGCGCAGCTGCTGCGGCAGGTCGCTGATCGCGGCCGTGAGGGCCTGGTTCATCGCGACGGCGCCGTACCCGCCCAGTGAGGTGCCGTTCTTGGCCGGGGGCTGCTCGCCCCACCCTTCCAGCCGGGGTAGGTGGACCAGGATCGTGGCGCGACTGTGCCGCTCGACCAGCGTCCCGATCGCCGAGCGGCCCGTCCCGATGATCAGGTCGCCTTCCCAGTGCCCCGGCACGGCCCGGTCGGCGGCCTCAGGCGGCCGCTGGCTGAGGACGACGTCGGGGGTGACGTGTCCCTGGGCCTTGTTCCGGGACCGCTCGCGCGGGTGACGCAGCGCTCGGCCGGTACGCAGGCAGGCCACCAGCTCGCGTCTGAGCGCGCCACGACCCTCGATGTACAACGCCTGGTAGATCGCCTCGTGGCTGATGCGCATGCCTTCATCATCGGGGAAGTCGATCGACAACCGTTGGCTGATCTGCTCGGGGCTCCACGCCCTCGACCAGCGCCGGTCAGCGCGTCGGGGCTTGTTCAACCCTTTCCACTCGCCGGCGTCCGGGCCGGCCACGACCGTGCCGTCCGGGTGGCAGACCTGCCCGGCGAGCCGGTCCTGGACGTAGGCGCGCAGCCGCGGGTTCGTGACCATCTTCGCGACCTTCGGCCGCTTGGCCGCTTCCTGAGCCTTCCACTGCGCCACGACAGCCCGGTACTCCAACCGATGACCACGGGTAACGGCGTTGCGGCGCAGCTCACGACTGATCGTGCCCGGGTCGCGCTGAAGCTGTCGGGCGATCGAGCGCACCCCCGCCCCCTGGGCACGCAGGATCGCGATCTCCTCACGTTCCTCGAACGACAGATACCGCCCGGACGGGGCACCAAGACTCAGCGGTGGCATCCCCCCAGCGTGACGAAACCACCGCATCCCCACCGGCACGGACACGCCCACCACCAACGCGGCCTGCGCGGTCGTGACCCCCGTCGCGATCACCCGCCAGAACTCCCGCTGCACCGCCCGCGACGGCTGCGGACGGCCCGGGGAACGCATCGGCGGCCGCAACGCCCGATCAGCACGCCACTGCCGACGCACCCCCTCGGGCACATCGCCGGTCCTCATGCTCCAATGCCCGGTCGCCACGACCCGCACCACCCTCCTGCTCAGGGTGTTGCGACGACCAGTTGAATCCGCCCTGCGACCCGGCATCGCTGTGCGCGATCAGCTCCCCGGGCCGGACGGGATGCCCTGACCGGTCGCGATCCCACAAGGCGATTCGCAGCGGTGTCAGGACCAGCGGTGTCGTCTTGGTCGTCGCGGCGTGCCACGCCACGATCTTCTGCGAGTAGCAGTCCAGGACGAACGCGACTGGGGGCACCTCCCGCTTGCGGGGGAACACAAAGCCCGCCCACGTGCGCACATAGGTGAAGTCCGCGACCCACTTCGTGTTCGGCGCTGCCGCGGTGAAGTCCCGGTTGAGCAGGTCACCAGCCCGGCACCCGTCCTTGGCCGGGATCGTGGTGCGCACCGGCCGGCCGCGACGAACCCCGTTCATCCCCGCGACGCGCAGGAGTCGGTCCACGCGCCCGGCGCCGACCTGGTAACCCTGCCGGCGCAGCCACGCGGTCATCTTCCGCCGCCCGTACAACCCTTCCGGGGTGCCGGCCAGGTCGTGCAGGACGTTGAGCAGGACCGCGTCGGACGTGTCGCGAGTCGATGCCCCGCGGTGGCGCCACGCCCGGTAGGTGCGTGCGGCGATCTGACACCCCCTCCTGACGGAGGACCCGACAGACCGACTCGACCGCATGCCCCTCGGCGCGCATCTGATCGATGAATCCCATGATCATCGGTTGCGGGGGTCGAGCTCCCCCGCGAAGAAGATCGAGGCCTTGCGCAGGATCTCGTTGTCCTCGCGCAACCGCTTGACCTCGCTGCGCAGACGCCGCAGCTCGGCCAGGTCGTCGCTGGTCGGCCCGTCCTTCAGCCCGGCGTCGACGCGATGCTGCGAGACCCACCGGCGCAAGGTCTCACGACCCACATCGACCTTCGGCGATACCAACGCCACGGCCCTAGGGCGTGTCTCCCAAAGGTGAGCGTGGTGACACGCGATTGTCGGTGTCATGTCGCGGATGCAGGTGCTCTCGGATAGCGAGTGGGAGCTGATCGAGCCGTTCATGCCGTGCGCGGACGGAAAGCGGGGCAGGCGGTTTCGTGACCACCGGACCGTGGTCGAGGGGATCATCTACCGGTACCGGACCGGGATCGCGTGGCGGGACCTGCCGGGCGAGTTCGGGCCCTGGCAGACCGTGTGGAAGCGACACCGCCGGTTCGCCGGTGACGGGACCTGGGACCGGGTGCTGACGGCTCTGCTGGCCCGTGCGGACGCGGCGGGGGTCATCGACTGGGACGTCGCGGTCGACTCCACCATCACCCGCGCCCACCAGCACGCGACGAACACCACCCGCCTCGCGGGGGGATCGGTCGAATCACAAGAATCAGCGGATCGAGCCGGCTGACCACGCCATCGGCAGGTCACGCGGCGGGCTGTCGACCAAGGTCCACCAGCTGTGCGACGGCCAGGGCCGCCCGATCGTGGTGCTGCTCGGTCCCGGTCAGGGCAGCGACAGCCGGATGTTCACCAACCTGCTCGACGCCGTACGGGTCCCGCGCCCAGGCCCGGGCCGCCCACGCACGACACCGGACGCGGTCATGGCCGACAAGGCCTACTCCAGTCGAGCCCACCGCGCGCTGCTCCGGCGGCGCGGGATCACCACCGCGATCGCCGAGCCCCGCGACCAACGCGCCAACCGCACACGCCGCGGGTCCAAGGGCGGACGGCCCCCGAAGACCGACCCTGGCCTGTACGCCAAACGCCACGTCGTCGAGAACAGCTTCCAACAGCTCAAGCAATGGCGCGCCATCGCCACCCGCTACGACAAGCTCGCCCTCACCTACCGCGCCGCCATCCTCCTACGCGCCATCACCCTCTGGCTACCAGCATTAAGAGACACGCCCTAGTCGCGGCTGGTGAGGGCGGCCAGGGGGGTCCCGGTGGTGGCGCGGCGGGCGGTGAGGGTGGTGGTGGTGATGGTGAGGGCGCCGGCCAGGAGGGTGAGCAGCCCAAGGAGGGGCCAGGGGATGGCGATGACGGGGGTGCCGTAGGTGCGGTAGGTCGCGACCCACAGGCCGACGAGGGCGAGGGTGGCGGCCAGGGCTCCGAGGGCGATGCCGATCCCGGCGGCGGCCAGGGCTTCGAGGGTGGTGACCCGGGTGACCTGGGTGCGGGTGGTGCCGGTCAGGCGCAGGGTGGCCAGCTCGCGGCGTCGTCCGGTGGTGGCGATGGCCAGGGTGCCCAGGACGTTCAGGAGGGCGTAGACCGAGCCGAGGCCGACGATGGCGGCCATGACGCCGCGGTTCTCGCGGTCCTTGACGGCGTCGTCGGTGCGGGCGGCCTGGGCGGGGGTGGTGACGGTGGTCGCGCCGGCGGCGCGCAGGCCCTGCTCGACGACGTGGGGGTCTGCGGTGTGGTCGAGCTGGACGAGCAGGGTGGTGGGTCCGTCGAGCAGGTCGGCGGGGACCAGGGCCCGGTCGATGTAGGCGCCGTCGGTGCCGGCGAGGGTCTCGCCCAGGCGGGCGGCCTCGGTCAGGTGCGTGGTGGTGCCGCCGGTGGTGAGGGTGATGGTGTCGTAGCGGGGTTCGATCATGGTGGCGTCCAGGCCGGGGCCGAGGACGACGGTGGCGCGGGTGAACGCGGCCAGGGTCCCGGTGGTGGGGTGCTGGGTGTGGGTGGCGCGGAAGGCGTCGGGGTCGACGGCGACGACGGTGCCGGGCAGGGTGCTGCTCGCGCCGCGGGCGGTCAGGCTCAGCTGGACGGGGACGGTGGTCTCGGGGGCAGCCAGGCGCACGCCGGGGGTGCGGCGGGCGGCGTCGAGGTCGAGGCGGGTGCCGGTGGCGACCAGGTCGGCGCGCAGCAGGTGGGTGGCCTCGGCGGCGCCGGCGGCGGTCTGGGTGTCGAGGATGCCCTGCAGGCCCATGGTGAGGCTGACCAGGACGATCATGGGGGCGGCGCAGGAGGCGCTGCGGCGCACGTCGTCGCGCAGGTTCGCCACGGCCAGTGTCGCGACGGGCCCGCGGGCCAGCGGTGCGAGCAGGGCGGCGGCGAGGGGGACGAGCAGCGGGGCGAGGCGGCTCAGGGCGACCGAGGCGGTGATGACGATGCCCAGGCCCAGCAGGATAGCCAGGAGCATGCCGCCGGCGGTGGCGGCGAACCAGGTCTGCACCACGGTCAGGGCGCCCGCGACGAGGGCGGTGGCCCAGCGCGCGCGGGTCATGACTCGTGCCTGGGCCCCGGAGCGGCGGTGCGCGTCCAGGGGGCGGATGCCGGTCGCGGCGCGGGCGGCGCCCCAGGCACCGAGCAGGCACACCCCGGCCGCGGTGACGGCATCGACCGCGAGGACGACGGGCCGCTGCGGGGCGGCCAGGCCGGGCGGGTAGATCCCCAGGTGGGTGAGGATCGCCGCCTGCGCGTAGGTCAGGGCGACCCCGCACGCGGCGCCGAGCAGTGTGGACAGGACGGCGACGAGAGCGGCCTCGGCCAGCAGCAGCCCGCGGACCTGGCGGCCGGTGACCCCCGCGAGGCGCAGTGCGGCCAGGTCGGGGCGTCGTTCGTCGACGGCGAAACCGAACGTGGAGGAGACGACGAACACGGTGAGGAACGCGGCGAGCATCACCGTCATGCCGGTCAGGGTGGAGGCCCCGGACGCGGCCTGGGTGAACGCGTCGGCCTGCGCGCGGGTGGATCCGGCCGGGGGGTGGGCGTTCTCGACGCCGAGGACGATCGTCATCCCGGCGTGGACGAGGGCCACCCCGAGGGTGGTGGCGAGCAGGGTGCCGACGAACAACGGCCACCGGTCGGCGAAGGTGCGCGCGGCGAGGCGGATCATGCGCGCGCCCGCCCGTGCGTGCCCTGCCCGGACGGGTCAGAGCCGACGCGCCCGATGGCGACTTTCGCGTCCTCCAGGTGGGCGAGGGTGGCGGCGATGCCGGGCGCGTCGCCGCCGGTCGTGGTGGTGACGACGTGCCCGTCCTGGAGGAAGACGACGCGGTCGGCGCGGGCCGCGGCGGCAGGGTCGTGGGTGACCGTCAGCACGGTCTGGCCGCGATCGTCGACCAGGGTGCGCAGCAGGTCCAGGACGACGCCCGCGGAGCTGCTGTCCAGGGCGCCGGTGGGTTCGTCGGCGAAGAGCAGCTCGGGGCGGGTGGCCAGGGCCCGGGCGATCGCGACCCTCTGCTGCTGCCCACCGGACAGCTGGCGGGGCTTGTGGCCCAGGTACTCACCCAGCCCGAGGTCGCGCAGCGCCGCCGCGGCCGCGCCCTCGGCACCCCGCTGGCCGGCCAGGTGCAGGGGCAGGGCCACGTTCTGCACCGCGGTCAGGGCCGCGACGAGGTTGAAGTGCTGGAACACGAACCCGATGTCGGTGCGCCGCAACCGCGTCAGGGTGTCGTCGCTGAGCGCGGCGATGTCCCGCCCGCCCAGGACGACCTGACCGGCCTCGGGGCGGTCCAGACCGGCCGCGCACGCCAGCAGCGTGGACTTGCCCGACCCGGACGGGCCCATCACCGCCGTCCACGTCCCGGCGGCGCAGTCCAGGCTGACCGCGTCGAGGGCGGTCACCGTGGTCTGCCCCATCGGGTACGTGCGGGTGACCTCGCGCACCGACAACGCCACCCCGGCCGGTGGGACGCTGCCGGGTGCGTGGGCACCGGTGGGCCCGTCGGCAGCGTGGGGTGGCGGGCTGGACGTCCTCGTGGTTCTCGTCATGGTCCCAGCACACCCGCGCCGGGCGCGGTTCTCACGGGGTCTGGCCGCCGACCTCGAGGTAGGGCCAGCCCTACCGCGCCGGCCGCGCCGTCCCTTTACGCTGACGACGGTGAGCACACCGCTACCCGCCCCGACCGGCGCGCTGACCGGAGCCTGCGACCAGACGACGGCGCCGGCGCGACCGGCCCGGGCCGCTGCGACGGCCTACCTGGCGGGGCTGACGGTCCGGACCCTGATGGCCCTGACGGCCCTGGTGGTGGCGTGCACCCCGTTGACGGCGTGGGCCACCGGCCGACCCGGCGCGACCGACGGCCCGGCCGGGGTGGCGGGCCTGGTCGCCGGGTTCCTCGCCCTGCTCGGCGTCGCCCTGCCGGTCGTGGCCCTGGTCGTGGCCCGGGCGGACTGGTCCGCGGCCGCCCGACACACCCGCCGACAGCCTGCCGGCCAGCTCGTGGCGCGGTGGGACCGGCCCCGCACCTGGGCGCGGCCGCTGGCCTACGCGGCGGTCCAGCTCACCGCAGGAGGGGCAGCCGCCCTCACCGCGGCGCTGGTGGCCGTCGCCGCCGTCGTCGCGATGGCGTGCCCGGTGCTGGTCGCCACCGGTGACACGGCCACCGTCGGCCCGGTCGTGGTGCGCACCCTGCCGGCGGCGTGGGCGGCCGCCGCCGTTGCCGCACTGACCGTCACGGCCGCGGTCCTGACCAGCCCACGAGCCGCGGCATGGCACGCGCACCTGGTCTTCTCGCTGCTGAGCAGCCCAGAGCAACGCCTGCAGCGCGACCTGGCCGCCACCACCTTGTCCCGCCAACGCGTGGTCCAGGCCTTCGACCTGGAGCGGCGCCGTATCGAGCGGGACCTGCACGACGGCGTCCAACCCCAGCTCATGGCGGTGAGCATGACCCTCGGGCTGGCCCTGGCCGCCATCCCGGACGACACCCCGGGCCGCGACGACGTCGCCCGGGCCCAGCAGCAAGCCCGCGCCGCGGTGCAAGACCTGCGCCGCTTCGTGCGCGCCATCCACCCCCAGGTCCTGACCGACCACGGGCTGGGCGCGGCTACCGGCGAGCTCGTCGACAACCTGGCCCTCCCGGCCACCGTGACCGACCTGCTGACCACCCGGCCGGCAGCCCCGGTCGAGTCGAGCCTGTACTACTGCCTCGCCGAGCTGCTCACCAACGCCGTCAAGCACGCCCACGCCCGGACCGTGCACGTCACCCTTGCCCGACCCGCCACCGCCACGACCACCACCGTGATCGTCCAGGACGACGGCATCGGCGGCGCCGGCCTGCGCCCCGACGGGGGCCTGGCCGGTATCACCGACCGGGTCGCCGCCCTGGGCGGGACCCTCACCCTGTCCTCACCCGCCGGCGGACCCACCCGCGTCGAGATCACCGTCCCCGACCTGCCCACACACCCCGACCACGGCGCCAACCATGGTCTCCAGGAGTACCCATGAGCCCCCGCACGCCACCGGCCGCAACCCCCGGCCGCGACCCCCACGGTGAAGCAGACGGACCAGGAGACGGCCGGGTGGGCGCCCCCTCCTCCGCCGGGCCGCGGGTCGTCCTGGCGGAGGACAACGCGCTGCTTCGAGAAGGCCTGCAGATGGTCCTCGAGCGCAACGGGTTCGTCGTCGCAGCCACCGCCGGGAACGCTGAGGACCTGCTCGACGTCGTCCGCAGCCAGCGCATCGACCTCGTGGTCACGGACGTGCGCATGCCGCCCGGATACGCGGCCGAGGGCCTGGAGGCGGCGACCCGGCTGCGCACCGAGCAGCCCGGCCTGCCCATCGTCGTCCTGAGCCAGTACGTCGAGCAGAGCTACCTGGCGGACCTGCTCGACAGCGGCTCCGGCGCCGCGATCGGCTACCTGCTCAAGGACCGCGTCGCCGACGTCGCGGACTTCGTCGACACCCTGCACCGTGTCCTGGCCGGTGGCACCGCCGTCGACCCCGCCGTGATCGCCCAGCTCATCGCCCGACGACGCGACCCCCTCCAACGACTCACCCCCCGAGAGACCGACGTCCTGGCCACCATGGCCGAGGGCCACTCCAACGCCGCCATCGCCCGCAAGCTGTTCATCACCGAGGCAGCCGTGGTCAAGCACGTCGGGAACATCCTCATGAAGCTCGACCTGCCCCCCAACGACGAGCAGAACCGCCGGGTCGCGGCCGTCCTGGCCTACCTGCGAGGACGACCCGCCTGACCCGGTGGCCCTGCCCGCCCCTGCACCGGCTGGGGCCAGCGGTCTCAGCCGGCGTTGACCGGCTTGCCGTTGACCGACACCGACACCCCCTGGGGGACCGTGACGGTGAAGCTGCCCTCGCAGTACCCCACCCAGCCCTTCCCGCACGGGGACGCCAACGTCAACGTGTCCTTGGACAACGACCACGCTGGCGTCGACGCGGACTTGCCCATCGTCTGCGTCGTCACCGACACCTTCACCTCCTCTCCCTTGGGGGCGACACCGTCGCGAACAGACACCGACACCGGCATGTTCGCCGTCTCGCTGACCACCGACAACGACCGCCCCGAGTAGGAGAACGACTGCTCCTGGGCAGACTTGCCCGATCCGCACGCCGAGACCACCGACGCCGAGCCCAGGACCACGACAACAGCAGCACTACGAAGGAAAGAGTTCATGCCTCCATCCCACCGAGGTAAGCAGGTCCGATCGAGGCGTCTACCCACACACCTCAGGTAGGGCTACCCCCACCCACTCCTACGACGGGGACTGCTGTCGTTCTGGTTGACGGTGGTGGTGTGGTGTTTCAGGCCGTGTGAGCGGTCTGGTTGATGGTCTCAAACTCGATGGGGGTGAGCTTGCCGAGGGCTCGCTGCCGGCGTCGGCGGTGGTAGGTCTTCTCGATCCAGGTGACGATGGCCAGGCGTAGCTGGTCACGGGTAGCCCACCGCTGCTGGTTGAGGACGTTCTTCTGCAGCAGGGCGCAGAACGACTCCATGGCGGCGTTGTCCGCGCTCGTCCCGACCCGCCCCATCGACCCGGTCAGGCCGTGCGCTGTCAGCGCGGACACGTAGGTGCGGGCACGAAACTGGCTGCCGCGGTCCGAGTGGATGGTGCAGCCGGTCACGGCACGAGTGCCGCCCCTGCGCGTGACCGCCGTGGTCAGGGCGTCCACAGCGAGGCTGGTGGTCATGCGGTCGCTGATCGAGTACCCGACGATCCGGCGTGACCACACGTCCTTGACCGCGCACAGGTACAGCTTCCCCTCGCCGGTGGGGTGCTCAGTGATATCGGTGAGCCACAACCGGTTCGGGGCGTCCGCAGTGAAGTCACGCTCGACCAGGTCGTCATGGACCGGTGGTCCCGGACGGACCGCCCGGCCTCGCTTGCGCGAGTGCGCGCTGGTGATGCGCGCCTGGCTGCACAGGCGCCACACCCGTCGCTCGGACACCTGGTAGCCGGCCGCGGCGAGCTCGTCGGCGATGAACCGGTACCCGAGCCCCGGGTCGTCGGCGTGGACGTCCAGGGCCGCGTTGATCGCGTACGCGTCGACCAGGTCCCTGTCACTGACCGGGTCCGCGAGCCAGGCGTAGTAGGCCTGGCGGGAGAACTTCAGCACCCCGCAGGACACCGCGACCGGGACGCCATCGGCGGCGAGGTCGGTGACCAGCGGGAACATCATCTTGGGGACTGGCCCAGCCTCAGGTTCGCCTGTGACAGGTACGCGGCCGCGCGGCGCAGGACCTCGTTCTCCTGCTCCAGCAGGCGGATCTTGCGGCGGGCTTCCTTCAGCTCAGCGTTCTCCGCCGCGGTCGTACCGGGACGGACACCGGCCTCCACGTCGGCCTTCGCAAGCCACTGGCCTAGACATGACTCGCTGATCCCGAAGTCCTTCGCAATCTGAGCGATCGGCGCCTCGCCCCGACGCGCGACCGCGATCACGTCGTCACGGAACTCCTTGGGGTGTGGTGCCGGCATGCTGACATCCTTCCAGCAGGGCCCGAAGGCCCCACAAGTCGACTGTCAACCAAATCTTCAGCAGTCCCGGTACGCCAGCACCGGCACATCGAGAACCACCTGCACCGGGCCCGCGACGCCACCTTCGACGAAGACCGCTCCCAGGTCCGCACCGGCAACAGCCCCCACGTCATGGCCTCTTTACGAAACACCGCCATCACCCTCCTACGCCAGTCCGGACACACCAACATCGCCGCCGCCCTACGCCACCACGCACGCGACCCCAACCGGACAGCAGCCTGGCTCCTCACCCGCTGAAACACGACCTCTCCTCAGCCCTGCCTCGGCGACACGGCGTGGCAGCGCGATGCTCTGCATGCTCTCGGTGCGGGGCAGTCCAACTACATCAACCCTACGGTCGTAACCGTGAGCGACGGTGCCATCCAGACGCGAGCAGGGTACCCTACTGCCCCTGCTCGCGTCTGGATACTTCAGACGTACGGGCCACAAGTGCTGCCTACCCAGGCGGCCCAAGAGTGCGTCATTGGGTCGAGCGAGCGCATAGACGAGACATATATCAATCGACTCGATTGCCCTGGATGACGGGCCCGTTTGCGACTCCGCGCAAGAGCTTTGCCCTGGCACGACCCATGCGCGGGACGCAGACTCAGCGCCGGGTATTCGATACCCCCAAATCTCCCTTCCATCCACCTACCGGGGGTGGTCGGAATCGCCTGCGCCACCAGGCGCGGCGGATCCGACCACCCCCGGTAGGTCAGCGCTGCTGAGCGCGCAGGGCTCGCAGCACGTGGTCGCGCTGCTCGACCACCAGCCGACGCAGGCCGCCGGGCGCCGAGGGGTGCGCGTCGAGCCAGGCCTGCGCCGCGACCGGCACCGGGTGCTCCTGCGGCGTCTGCCCCTCGGCCAGGTCGGCGTCGCGGGGGAACATCCCGAGCACCATCCGGGAGGCGAGCTCCTGCGAGCGCGAGGACCACACGTGCTCCAGAGCCCCGAAGTAGTCCGGCACCAGGTCGGCGGTCAGCCCACCCTGCCCGGGCTGGGCATAGCCGGTGGTCCACGCGGACACCATGTCGTTGGTGAGCGAGGTGTCGTCGACGACGGTGCGGAAGGCCTCACGCTTCAGCTCGGCCCGCGGGAACGACGCGGACGCCGCCCGGTGGCGAACCGGCGCGAGGGAGGTGTGGTCCCGCTCCAGCTCGGCATCCAGGGTCGCCTGGTCCACCGCGTCCTGGGCGGCGAGCGCCTGCAGGAAGGCCCAGCGCAGCTCCGGGTCGAGGGTCAGACCGTCGACCTGCAGGCTGCCGTCGAGCAGGCGGGTGAGCTCTCCGGAGCGGGCGTCGGTGGCGGCGCTGGTCGAGGCGAGCACCCGGGCCCACACGAGCTGGTTGCCCGAGCCGGGCCGGGCGGCCTGCAGCTGGCGCCACACGCCGTCGAGGTAACGGCTGCGCAGGTCGGCGCGCTGGGCGACCGGGGCGTAGGCCTCCACGGCGGTCGAGGCGTTGGCCGTCACGTTGGCGAGCAGCGCGACGTCCTCCTCCTGCGGCGCGTGCCGCAGGACGACGTCGACGTAGTCGGCGGCGGGCAGCTCGCCGTCGCGGCAGGCGTTCCACAGCGCCGACCACAGCACCGCGCGGGTCAGCGACGAGGAGATCGTCGACAGGTGCTCGCGCACCGTCACGAGCGACCGCTCGTCGAGACGGACCTTGGCATAGGTGAGGTCGTCGTCGTTGACCACGACCAGGTCGGGCGTGGCCAGCCCCGCGGCGACGTCCACGGTGAGCGACGCGTCGGCGAGGTCGACCTCGAGCCGCTCGGTGCGCTCCAGCGATCCGTCCTGCAGGGAGTACAGACCCACGACCAGGCGGTGCGGGAGCGCGATCGGCTCGCCGGTCATCGCGTCGGTGCCGCTCTGGTGCACGACGAGTCGCTCGACGCGGCCGTCGCGCTCGACCACCTCGGGGGTCAGCGTCGAGATCCCGGCGGTCTGCAGCCACAGCCGGCTCCAGCCCCCCAGGTCGCGGCCGGACGACGACTCCAGCGCCGTCAGCAGGTCGACCAGCCCCGTCGAGGAGAAGGCGTGGTCCTTGAAGTACGCCCGGGCGCCGGCGAAGAACTCGTCCTGACCGACGTACGCCACGAGCTGCTTGAGCACGGACGCACCCTTGGCGTAGGTGATCCCGTCGAAGTTCTGCTTGGCCGCCTCGACGTCGGGGATGTCCGCGACGATCGGGTGCGTGGTGGGCAGCTGGTCCTGCAGGTAGGCCCAGGCCTTGCGACGCGCGCAGAAGGGGGTCCAGGCGTCGGTGAACTCGGTGGCCTTCGCGTTGGCCTCGGTGCCCATGTAGTCCGCGAAGGACTCCTTGAGCCACAGGTCGTCCCACCAGCGCGGCGTCACCAGGTCGCCGAACCACATGTGGGCCATCTCGTGCAGGATCGTGTTGGAGCGCAGCTCGTACTGCGAGCGGGTGGCGGCGGACTGGTAGACGTAGGCCGCGTCGTTGAAGGTGACCAGGCCCGGGTTCTCCATCGCGCCGAGGTTGTACTCCGGCACGAAGATCTGGTCGTACTTGCCCCAGGGGTACGGGAACTCGAAGGTCCGGTGGAAGTAGTCCAGACCGTTGCGGGTCGTCTCCAGGATCGTGTCCCCGTCGAAGGCCGGCACCAGGGACCGGCGGCACAGCACGCCGAGGGGGATCTCGACGCCGCTGCCGGACCACGAGCCCTCCTGCAGGTGATAGGGGCCGGCGGCGACGCAGGTGATGTAGGTCGACAGCGGCGGCGTCTCGGCGTGCACCTGACGGACCACGGCCTGGCCCGCGGCGTTGGTCCCGGCGTCCTCGCGGGACACGACCGGCTGGTTGGACCGCAGCTGCCAGTCGGCCGGCCCGGTGATGACGAAGGTGAAGCGCCCCTTGAGGTCGGGCTGGTCGAAGCCCGCGAAGACCCGCCGGGAGTCGGTCGGCTCGTAGTGCGTGTAGAGGTAGACCAGCTCGTCCACCGGGTCCTGGTAGCGATGCAGACCCTCGCCGGAGCGGGAATAGATCCCCTCGGCGCGCACGGTCACGACGTTGTCCCCGTCGGTGCGCAGCCCGTGCAGCTGCACCCGGTTGCCGTCGTGCTCGACCGGCACCTGCTCGCCGTTGACCTCGACCTCGTGCACCGTCTCGCCGAGGAAGTCCAGGAAGGTGTCCGCCGCGGTGGACGTGAAGGTCACGGTGGTCCGCGTCGGGAAGGTCGCGCGCGTCAGGTCGGCGGCGTCGGACAGGTCGAGCTCGACCTCGTAGGTCGCGATCTCGAGCTGGGCCGAGCGGAGCTGCGCCTCGCTGCGCAGGAGGTTGCGGGTGCTCATGCCGCGACCATATCCAACCTCCCGCCCAGGCCGTTCCCGGGGTGTGCAGGCTGTCACGGTCACCTAGCGTGGATAGGTGACCACCGCTCCCGAGACCCGCCCCGGCCGTCCCGACCCCACCACGCTGGACGCCGCGCCGTCCTGCTACTACAAGGCCCTGGGCGGGGGGCGCTACGAACCGACACTGCACGCCCAGGGCGCCTGGAACGACTGGGAGCAGCACATGGCTCCCGCCTCGGGCCTGCTCGCGCACGCCCTGGAGCGGCACGAGCCGCGCGCGGAGATGCAGCTCGCCCGCATCACCTTCGAGATCCTCGGCCTGATCCCTGCCTCCCCCGTCCGCGTCGAGTGCCGCACCGTGCGCCCTGGGCGCACCATCGAGCTGGTCGAGGCCACGATGGTCGCCGAGGAGCCGCAGCCGGACGGGTCATACGCCGGCGGCCAGGCCGTCGTCCGCGCCACGGCCTGGCGGCTGGTCACCCAGGACACCGCGGAGGTGGCCGGCGGCTTCCACCCGGACCTGCCCCACCCCGACGAGGCGGACCCCTGGGACGGGACCGCGCTGTGGGGCGGGGGCTTCATCCGGTCGCTGGAGTTCCGGTCGGTGGCGGGCGGCGAACCGGGGCGCGGCCAGGCCTGGCTCACCACGCGCACCGGTCTGGTCGACGGCGAGGAGTCCTCCGAGGTCGCCCGCTTCGTCGGTCTGGTGGACACCGCCAACGGCATCGCGGTGCGCGAGCACCCCGGTGAGTGGATGTTCCCGAACGTGGACCTGACGATCCACCTGTTCCGGCGGCCGCGGTTCGGCTGGCTGGGGCTCAGCACCGAGGTGACCTTCGGCGAGACGGGGCTGGGGATCACCAGCTCGGACCTGTACGACGAGCACGGACCGGTCGGTCGGGTCGAGCAGATCCTGACGGTGCGTCGGTTGCCCGGACGCTGAGCAGGGCCTCACCCCGACAACGGTCAGACCATATTTCATGCACCGTCGGTGACCCAATCAGCCTTCCGGCATACCCCCACCTGCACACTCATGCACCCCGCGTTGGTCGCTCCGTGGTGCCCGTGGTGCAATGACGACGATCCAGGGGAGGGCGCCTGCGCGGCCCCTCCCCACGGTCGTTACAGTGCGACGACGAGCCTCACGAGGGCTTCGTGCGCTGTCAACGACGACACACACATCGCGAAGGAGACGCAGCCATGGCGCTGGCCAACCGTCTGTCCCGACTCGGCACCGAGACGGCGTTCGCCGTCTCCGCGGCAGCCGCCGCGTGGGGGGCCGAGGGCAACACCATCTATCCCTTCCACCTGGGTGACATCGACCTGGCGACCCCCGGTCACATCACCGAGGCCATGAACAAGGCGATCGCGGACGGGCGCACGGGCTACTGCCCCGGCCCCGGCATCCCGCAGCTGCGCGAGGCCATGGCCGCCGACATCAACGGTGCCCGTGGCACCGACTACACCGCCGACAACGTCGCCATCCAGCCCGGCGGCAAGCCGGTCATCACCAAGTTCGTCCAGGCCGTGATGAACGAGGGCGACGAGGTGCTCTACCCCAACCCCGGGTTCCCGATCTACGAGTCCCAGATCGAGTACTTCGGCGGCATCGCCAAGCCCTACCGCTACGTCCCCACCGAGCGCGGCTTCGCCATCGACCTGGACCAGGTGCGTGCGCTGATCACGCCCAGGACCAAGGCGATCATCTACAACGACCTGCAGAACCCGATCTCGGCGGAGTCCACCCAGGCCGAGCGCGAGGCCGTCGCCCGGCTCGCCATCGAGCACGACCTGTGGGTGCTGTCCGACGAGGCCTACTTCGACATGCGCTACTCGGGCACGTCGACCTCCATCGCCTCCATCGATGGCATGAAGGACCGCACGGTCATCCTCTACACCTTCTCCAAGAAGTACGCCATGACCGGCTGGCGCCTCGGGGCGGGCATCGCGCCGCTCGAGATCGCCAAGGTGTTCTCGACCATGAACACCAACAACGAGTCGTGCACGACGCACTTCATCCAGTACGCCGGCGTCGCCGCCCTCACCGAGAGCCAGCAGCCCGTCGCCGACATGCTGCAGGTCCTGCGCGGTCGGCGAGACACCGCCTGCGAGATCACCAACTCGATCCCCGGCATGTCCGTCGCCGTCCCCGAGTCGACGTTCTACCTGTTCCCCGACGTCACCGAGGCCGTCCAGCGCGTGGGCGCCAAGGACGTCGACGACTTCGCGACGCAGGCGCTGCACGCCACGGGCGTGTCCTTCTGCACCCGCAACCACTTCGGGCGCCGTCAGGACGACGAGACCCGCGACTACATCCGCTTCGCCTACTCCGGCATCTCCGAGGACCGCATCCGCGAGGGCCTCGGCAAGCTCAAGGATTGGATCGAGAGCAAGTGAGCAAGGTCGTCATCACCAACAAGATCCCGCAGTCGGCCGTCGACGCCCTCGAGGCCGAGCACGACGTCGTCTTCTACCACGACGCCGACGAGTGCATCACCCGTGAGGCCATGCTCGAGGCCGTCAAGGGCGCCGACGCCGTCGTCACCCTGCTGACCGAGCGCGTGGACGACGAGTTCCTCGACGCCGCCGGCGACCAGCTCAAGGTCGTCGCCAACGTCGCCGTGGGCTACAACAACATCGACGTCCCGGCCCTGGAGAAGCGCGGTGTCACCGGCACCAACACCCCCAAGGTGCTCACCGAGACCACCGCGGACACGGCTTTCGGCCTGATGCTCATGGTGACCCGCCGGTTCGGCGAGGGCGAGCGGGTCATCCGCTCCCGCACCCCCTGGCAGTGGGGCATGTTCTACATGCTCGGCATGGGCCTGCAGGGCAAGACCCTCGGCATCGTGGGCATGGGCCAGATCGGCATCGCCATGGCTCGCCGCGCCAAGGCCTTCGGCATGGACGTCATCTACGCCGACGCCTACGAGCTGGACGCCGAGATCGCCAAGGAGCTCGGCGCCCGCAAGGTCGAGATGGACGAGCTGCTGGCCGAGTCCGACGTGGTCTCGCTGCACTGCCCGCTGCTCGACTCCACCAAGCACCTGATGGACGCCGACGCCTTCCGCAAGATGAAGAAGACCGCCTACCTGGTCAACTCCGCCCGCGGCCCGATCGTCGACGAGGGCGCCCTGGTGGCCGCGCTCGAGGCGGGAGAGATCGCCGGCGCCGGCCTCGACGTGTTCGAGGACGAGCCGACCGTGCACGAGGGTCTGCTCGAGCGCGACGACGTCGTCCTGCTGCCCCACCTGGGGTCCGCGACGATCGAGACGCGCACCGCCATGGCCGACCTGGCCGCCGAGAACGTCCTCAACGTGCTCGCCGGCAAGGCCCCCGTCACCCCGGTGACCAAGGCCTGATCCGCCGTACGCCGAGACCCCCGCCGCTCACCGCGGCCCGGGGGTCTCGGTGTGCCGGGGGTCGGGTGGCGGGGGCGCGAGATCTCGGCCTGCCGACCGGCCTGCGGTCAGACGCGGCCGTCCAGCAGGTCGCGGGTCACCAGCGCCGCGAGCTCCTGCAGCAGCGGCCCGGCCTCGGTCATGCAGCGCGCCGTGTCCGGCTCCAGGTGGGTGAGGGCGTAGACGCGCCGGATGCCGGCTGTCTCCGCCTGGCCCTCACCGAGCAGGCTGCGGCCGCAGACGGCGACCACGGGCACGCCCGCACGGGCCGAGGCATGGGCCACCCCCACCGGGGTCTTGCCCATGAGCGACTGCTCGTCCAGGGAGCCCTCCCCGGTGATCACCAGGTCGACGCCCCGCGCCAGCTCCGGGAAGCCCACCAGGTCCAGCACCAGCTCCACCCCGGGGCGCATCGTCGCCCCCAGCACCTGCAGCGCGGCGTAGCCGACGCCCCCGGCCGCACCGGCTCCCGGCCGGTCGCGCTCGTCACGCCCGGTCGCCCGGGTGAGCAGGTCGGCGAGGCGCTCCAGGCCGGCGTCGACGCGCGGCCGCAGCTGGGCGGTCACGCCCTTCTGCGGGCCGAAGACCGCCGTCGTGCCGCGATCACCCAGCAGCGGGTTGTTGACGTCGCAGGCCACGGTGACGGCCACCTCGTGGACCCGGGGGTGCAACCCGGACAGGTCCACCGACGCCAGGCTGTCGAGTCCCTCGGCCCCGTCGGGGATCTCGTGGCCGTCACGGTCGAGCAGGCGGACCCCGAGAGCGGCGAGCATCCCGGTGCCACCGTCGGTGCTGGCAGACCCCCCGATGCCGAGCACCAGCTCCGTGCATCCCTCGTCGAGCGCGATCCGCATGGCCTCGCCCAGGCCCCGGCTGGAGGCCGTGAGCGGGGCGAGCTCACCGCGCGGGAGGTGCACGATGCCGCAGGTCTCGGCCATCTCCACGACCGCTGTCCCACCACGGCGTGCGTAACGGGCACGCCGCGGGTCGCCCGTGGGCCCCGTGACGGTGATCTGGCAGGCCTCGAAGCCGGCCGCCAGGGCGGCGTCGACGGTCCCGTCGCCCCCGTCCGCCACCGGCACGCGCCGGACCTCTGCCCGAGGTGCCGCCGCCAGGACCCCGGCGTGGATCCGCTCGGCGACCTCCGTGGCGACCAGGGTGCTCTTGAACTTGTCGCACGCCACCAGCACCACCGGTGCCGTGACCTCGGGTGCGGTGCCACTCATGCCGGATGCTCCTTCGCGCGAGGGGAGGGATCCTCAACCTAGCACCGCAGATCACAGGCTCTCCGGGAGGGCGCGGTGCACCGGACCGGCGCTCGGCGAGGTCGCGAAGCGGGGCGGCCGGCGTCATCTCTCGCGGCGCCGCACGGGTTTTGGCAGGATGCACGGCGACGTTGCACCCACGCAGCGTGACGCCCCCACCCGATCGAGCCGTGCGTCGTTCCCTGACGCCGGGGCGGAGTCCGCATGTCCGAGCGCACCGACCGGCAGCCGCCCGCCGAGCTGGTCGAGCGCGCCTGGCAGCTGCGCAACCGCGACGGCGACACCGCGGCGCTCCTCGCCGCCGAGGCCTTGCGTCGCGAACCCGGGCTGACGGGCCCGGTGGCCGTCGTCCGGGCCTCGCTGGCGTTCGGTGAGCAGAACTTCGAGCACGCGCTGGCCACGGCCAACTCGGCCCTGCCCTCCCCGGGCGGTGGAGCCTGGCCAGCCAGGCTCCACCTGGTCCTGGCCAACGTCTTCGCCGAGCTGGGCGAGCCGCTGCGCGCCACCGGCCTGTTCGCCCAGGCCATCAGGGGGGCGGACGAGGCGGGCGACGAGCAGCTCGTGGCCCAGTGCCTGCTCGACGCAGCCCTGGACGAGGACGACGCGGAGGTGCAGCTGCGCACCTTCCACCGGGCGCTGAGGATCTTCGAGCGCCTCGGGGACGACGAGGGCATCGCCTACGCCCGCATCGACGTCGCCCACGCGCTGGCCGACCGTCAGGACCTGGTCGAGGCCGCTGAGCAGGCTCGCCTCGCCGGCACCGCAGCCGATCGGGCGGGCAGCACCGTGGTCCTCGCCCACGCCCGGGTGCTGGAGGCCCACGCCTGCGCCCAGCTCGGCCTGCGGCTGCAGGCCATGGCGCTGACGGGTGAGGTGGCCCGCCTGGTCCAGCACGACGCCCGCCCCGGCCTGGAGATCGACGTGACCGTGGAGACGGCACGCGTCTGGCAGGCCCTGGGCGACGCCGACCACATGGTCGCCCTCCTGGAGCCGCTCACGCCGCGGGCCGACCTGGCCGACCGTCAGCGCATCGCGATCACCGACCTGCTGGCCGAGGCCTACGCCTGGCGGGGAGACCTGGGCTCGGCATACTGGATGCTGCGTGCCCACGTGGCGCTGCGGGACGACCACGAGGACGCGCTGGCCCGTCGGCGCGCGGGTGCCCTGCTCGTGCTCCACCGGGTGCAGCAGGCCGAGCAGGAGGCGGCCGACGCCCTGGAGCGGGCGCGGCGGATCACCGAGCAGCTCGCCGACCTCAGCGCCGAGCACCGGGCGGCCAAAGAGAGCTCGATCCGTGACGAGCTCACCGGCCTGCACAACCGGCGCCTGCTGGACGAGCGGCTGCGCACCGACGTGGCGTCGGCGACCCCGGACCGGCCGGTGAGCCTGCTGCTGCTGGACCTCGACCGGTTCAAGGACGTGAACGACACCCACGGGCACGTCACCGGCGACCAGGTGCTGCGCGAGGTCGGCCGGATCCTGCTCACCCAGGTGCGGTCCACGGACGTGGCGGCCCGGTACGGCGGGGAGGAGCTCGCGGTGCTGCAGCCCGGGACCGACCTGGACGCGGCGTGCGCGCTGGCCGAGCGGCTGCGCGCCCACATCCGGGAGGCGGACTGGCAGGCGGTCCTCGGCACGTCCGCCCGGATCACCGTCAGCGTGGGGGCCGCCACGTCCCTGGGCGGCGAGTCCGCCCTGGACCTGCTGCGGCGGGCCGACGACGCGCTGTATGCCGCGAAGTCCGCCGGCCGCGACCAGGTCAGGCAGGCCGTGCCCGCGGGATGACCGGGCGGCATCGGCCACCCCGCCCCGAGCCCCCGGCACGCCGTTTGGCAGGATGAGGCCATGGCCACAGAGCAGCGACAGATCGGCGTGACGGAGCTGGCCCTGCGGGACGCCCACCAGAGTCTGATGGCGACCCGCATGGCCCTGGAAGACATGGTGGGTGCCTGCGAGGACATCGACCAGGCGGGCTACTGGTCCGTCGAGTGCTGGGGCGGGGCGACGTTCGACGCCTGCATCCGCTTCCTCAACGAGGACCCCTGGGAGCGGCTGCGCACCTTCCGCAAGCTCCTGCCCAACTCGCGGCTGCAGATGCTGCTGCGCGGGCAGAACCTCCTGGGCTACCGCCACTACGGCGACGACGTCGTCGACCACTTCGTGGAGAAGGCCGCGGAGAACGGGATGGACGTCTTCCGCACCTTCGACGCCCTCAACGACACCCGCAACGTGGAGCGGGCGATCGCGGCGGTCAAGAAGGCCGGCAAGCACGCGCAGGGCACCATCTGCTACACCACGAGCCCGATGCACGACGTCGACGTCTACCTGCGGCAGGCGCGCGAGCTGCGCGACGTGGGCGTCGACTCCATCGCCATCAAGGACATGGCTGCCCTCCTCAAGCCCCAGCCGGCCTTCGACCTGGTCCGGGCGATCAAGTCCGAGATGCCGGACATGCAGATCAACGTGCACTGCCACGCGACCACCGGCGTCACCCTCGTGTCGCTGATGAAGGCCATCGAGGGCGGGGCCGACGTCGTCGACACCGCGATCTCCTCGATGTCCCTCGGCCCGGGCCACAACCCGACCGAGTCGCTGCAGGAGATGCTCGAGGGCACCGGCTTCGTCGCCGACCTCGACAAGGTGCGCCTCGGCCACATCAAGGAGCACTTCGCCGAGATCAAGCCGCGATACACGCAGTTCATGTCGGCGTTCAACGTCGAGACGGACATCTTCGACAGCCAGATCCCCGGCGGCATGATCTCCAACATGGAGTCCCAGCTGAAGCAGCAGGGCGCCGGCGACAAGCTCAAGGAGGTCCTGGAGGAGGTGCCGCGCGTGCGCAAGGACGCGGGCTACCCTCCCCTGGTCACGCCGTCCTCCCAGATCGTCGGCACCCAGGCCGTGTTCAACGTCCTCATGGGCCGTTACAAGGTCCTGACCGCCGAGTTCGCCGACCTGATGCTCGGCTACTACGGCTCGGTCATGGGCGAGCTCGACCAGGAGGTCGTGGAGAAGGCCAAGGCTCAGACCGGCAAGGACCCGATCGACGTGCGCCCCGGCGACCTCATCGGCGACGAGTGGGACAACCTCCGCAAGGAGGCCGAGGGCATCGAGGGCTTCGACGGCACCGACGAGGACGTCCTCACCTACGCGATGTTCCCGAAGGTCGCTCCCGGCTTCTTCAAGACCCGCCCCGAGGGCCCCAAGAACGTCGGCAAGGACCCCGCCGAGCTCGAGGCCGAGAAGGCTGCTGCCGCCACGGGCGACAGCAAGACCGGCCCGGTCCGGGTGCCCATCAAGTACGAGATCACCATCGACGGCAAGAAGCACTCCGTCGCCGTCAAGCCGGCCTGAGCGGCCGAGAGGACTGGTCATCATGACTGACGCACCCAAGACGATGAAGGACCGGATCGCCGAGCTGCGCGAGCGTCGCGCCGCCGTCGAGGCCGGTGGTGGCGAGAAGCGCCACGCCAAGCAGCACGAGGCCGGCAAGAAGACCGCGCGCGAGCGTGTCGCCGACCTGTGCGACGAGGGCAGCTTCGAGGAGATCGGGCTCTTCACCGAGCACCGCACCACGCTGTTCGGGATGGACAAGGCCGTCATGCCGGCCGACGGTGTCGTGACCGGCACCGCGACGGTCTTCGGCCGTCCGGTCCACGTCGCCAGCCAGGACTTCTCGGTGGCGGGCGGCTCCGCCGGCGAGATGCACTCCACCAAGGTCGCCAAGACCCTGCACTCGGCGCTGGAGAACGGCACGCCGTTCGTCTTCATCAACGACTCGGGCGGCGCCCGCGTCCAGGAGGGCATCGACTCGCTGTCCGGCTACGGCAAGGTGTTCTTCCAGAACGTCGCGCTGTCCGGCGTCGTGCCGCAGATCTCCATCATCGCCGGCCCCTGCGCCGGTGGTGCGGCCTACTCTCCCGCCCTGACGGACTTCATCATCCAGACCAAGGGCTCGCGGATGTTCATCACCGGCCCGGACGTCATCAAGTCCGTCACCGGCGAGCAGGTCACCGCCGAGGAGCTGGGTGGCCCCCAGGCCCACATGAACCGCTCGGGCGTCACCCACTTCGTGGCCGACGACGACGAGCAGGCCGTGCTCATCGCGCAGAAGCTCTTGAGCTTCCTGCCGAGCAACAACACCGAAGAGCCCCCGATGGTCGAGGGCTTCGACGAGGTCGAGCCCGACGAGTCGCTGAACTCCGTCATCCCGGACGACCCGAAGAAGGGCTACGACGTCCGCGAGGTCATCGGCAAGCTCGTCGACGGCGCGGACTTCCTCGAGGTGCATGCGGGCTTCGCGCCCAACATCGTGGTCGGCTTCGCCCGCATCACGGGCCGCACGGTGGGCATCATCGCCAACCAGCCCAACGTCATGAGCGGTGTCCTGGACATCGACTCCTCCGACAAGGGCGCGCGCTTCGTGCGCTTCTGCAACGCCTTCAACATCCCGCTGGTGACCCTGGTGGACGTCCCCGGCTTCCTGCCTGGCGTGCAGCAGGAGTACGGCGGCATCATCCGCCACGGCGCGAAGATGCTGTTCGCCTACTCCTCCGCCACGGTCCCCAAGATCACGGTGGTGCTGCGCAAGGCCTACGGCGGTGCCTACCTGGCCATGTGCTCCAAGGACCTGGGCGCCGACCGCGTGTTCGCGTGGCCGACCGCCGAGATCGCCGTCATGGGCGCCGAGGGCGCGGCCGGCGTGGTCTTCCGCAAGGAGATCGCCGACGCCGAGGACCCCGCCGCCAAGCGCGCCGAGCTCGTGCAGCTCTACCGCGACGCCTTCTCCACGCCGTACGTCTCGGCCGCCCGCGGCCTGGTCGACGACATCATCGAGCCCGCCGAGACCCGTCGTCATGTCGCCCGGGCCCTGGAGATGCTCGCCGGCAAGCGCGACATGCGTCCCGCCAAGAAGCACGGCCTGATCCCGCTGTGATCTGCCGCGCTGCGAGGAAGGAACCATCATGAGCGAACCCACCGTCGCCGAGCTCCAGTCGCTCGTCGCAGACCTGACTGCGCGTCTGGAGGCTCTCGAGGCCGTCGTCGGCGCCAAGGCCGACGAGGTGCCCTCCGAGGTGCTCCTCGCGATCTCCGCTGCGGTCGCGGCCTACCTGGGCAAGCGGGCCACCGTGAAGCAGGTCCACCTGCGTCGCGGCTCCGCCTGGTCCTCCCAGGGCCGCTCCGACATCCAGCACTCCCACCAGATCCACCACGGCGTCCGCTGACCGCCGCCGGCAACCGAAAGGACTCTCATGTTGCTCAAGGTGACCGTCAACGGAACGGTCTACGACGTCGAGGTGGAGGTGCAGGAGGAGCCCAAGCCCACCCTGGGTGCGGTGCTCGTCGGCAGCATGTCCGCCCACGGCGTGACTCCCACCGCGGCCAAGGCCCCGGCCAGCTCCTCCAACGCCCTCACGGCCAACATCGCCGGCACCGTCGTCAAGGTGCTCGTCGAGGACGGCCAGGAGGTCAAGGAGGGCGAGACGCTCCTGGTCCTCGAGGCCATGAAGATGGAGACCGAGGTCACGGCCCCCAAGGACGGCACGATCAAGGCGGTCGACGTGGCCGTCGGCGACGCCGTCCAGGGCGGCCAGGTCCTCGTGGAGTGGGCGGACTGAGGTCCCCCACCGCCGAGAGGCGCTAAACGACACGGTGCGGTCCCCGCGGAGGCGGGGACCGCACCGTCGTCATACCTGCAGGTCGTCCCGTCACCCCCGGCTGCGCGGCCGGCCAGGCGTGACCTAGAGTCGGGGCGGAGGGAGCCGTACGACGACGTGCGGCACGCGAGCGGCGACGAGGAGCCACGATGATCGACGTCCAGGACACCGCCGGCCCCGACGCCCAGGAGCACTCGGAGCAGCAGGAGCACCCCGAGCAGCAGGAGCACCCGGAGCCCCGCGCCGACGGGCGCCCCCTGTCCGCGGGCACCACCGTCGACGGGACGGTCCTGGACGCGATCGCCCAGCGGGTGCTGTGGCTGTCCTCCGCGATCGTCGACCACGCGAACCGCGGGCGTCCCAACACCTCCGGGGTCAAGGTCGGGGGCCACCAGGCGTCGAGCGCCTCCATGGTCGGGATCATGACCGCGCTGTGGTTCGGCGAGCTGCGGGCCGAGGACCAGGTGAGCGTCAAGCCGCACGCCTCCCCCGTGCTGCACGCCATCAACTACCTGCTCGGCGACCTCGACGAGAGCTATCTGCCCCGGTTGCGCGACCTGGGCGGGCTGCAGAGCTACCCGAGCCGGATCAAGGATCCCGACCGGGTGGACTTCTCCACGGGCTCGGTCGGCATCGGGGCCACCGCTCCCCTGTGGGCGGCGATGTCCCACCGCTACCTGCGCGACCAGTTCCCCGAGACGCCGCCGGCCGGACGATTCATCTCATTGCTGGGCGACGCGGAGCTCGACGAGGGAGCCGTGTGGGAGGCGATCACCGACCCCGGTGCCCGGGCGCTCGGCGAGGTCGTCTGGATCGTCGACCTCAACCGCCAGTCCCTCGACCGGATCATCCCCGACGTCCAGATCGCCCGGCTGCAGGGGATGTTCGAGGCCGCCGACTGGCAGGTGCTGACCTGCACCTGGGGCTCCCAGGTCACCGAGCTCTTCGGCCGCGGCGAGGGCGGGGCCGACCTGCGCACCCGCCTGGAGGACATGCCCAACGAGGAGTACCAGCGGCTGCTGCGCTCCCGGCCGGAGGAGCTGCCCGACCGGGTCCTCGGCCCCACCCCCTCCGCCGCGCTGCGCGAGCTGGTGGGCTCCCTGTCCGAGCGCGAGCTCGCCACCGCGGTGCGTGACCTGGGCGGGCACGACCTCCCGCGGCTGCTCGAGACCTTCCGACAGATCGACGACACCCGGCCGACGGTGATCTTCGCCTACACCCTCAAGGGGCGCGGCCTGGCCACCGAGGGCCACCCCGGCAACCACTCCGCGCTGCTCACCGAGCAGCAGCTCGGGGACCTGGCCGAACTCTCCGGCATGACCCTGGACGACCCGTGGCACCGCTTCGCCCCGGAGACCCCGGAGGCCGAGCTGGTCGCGCAGACCGCCCGGCGACTGCGGCGGACCCCCCCCGAGCTGCGCCCGGTCGAGGCCGTCCCCACCGAGCTGCCCTGGGGCCACAAGGCCGTCACCTCGACCCAGGCCGCGCTGGGGCGGTTCCTCTCGGACCTGTCGCGGGCCGCGCCCGAGGTGGGCCGGCGCGTGGTCACGGTCAGCCCGGACGTGGCCTCGTCCACCAACCTCGGGGGGTGGATCAACAAGACCGGTGTGTGGTCGCCGGGCGAGCGGCACGACTGGTTCGCCGACGACACCGAGCGGCTCCTGCGCTGGACCGAGGGCTCCCGCGGCCAGCACATCGAGCTCGGGATCGCAGAGGTCAACCTGGTCAGCCTGCTCGGTGAGCTGGGCGCCACCTGGAGCCGTTGGGGCGAGCCGCTCGTGCCGATCGGCACGGTCTACGACCCCTTCGTGTCGCGCGCGCTCGAGCCCTGGTCCTACGGGATGTATGCCGGCGGACAGTCCATCCTCGTCGGCACCCCCTCCGGCATCACCCTCGCCCCGGAGGGCGGCGCGCACCAGTCCATCTCGACGCCGTCCATCGGCCTGGAGCAGCCCGGGTGCACCGCCTGGGAGCCGGCCTTCGCCCAGGACCTGGAGTGGTGCCTGCTGGACGCCGTCTCCCGGATCGGTCGACCCGGTGGCCGGTCGGCGTACCTGCGCCTCACGACCCGACCGGTCGAGCAGGCGCTGGCGGCCGTCCCCGCCGATCCTGCGCTGCGGGAGGAGCGGCGCCGTCAGGTCCTCGCGGGCGGCTACCGCCTGCGCTCGCACGACCAGGAGCGGGTGACGCTCGTGGGGGTCGGCGCGATCATGCCCGAGGTGCTCACCGCGGCCGACCGGCTGGCCGAGCTGGGGATCGCGGCCGGCGTGGTGTGCCTGACCAGCCCGGACCGGGTCTTCGAGGCGCTGCAGGCACGCGACGACCTGGACGCCGACCGGGGCAGCGCGATCCTGGACGTGCTCCTCCCCCGAGACCGGCCGGCTCCGCTGGTCACCGTGCACGACGGGCACCCGCACACCCTGTCCTTCCTGGCCGCCGTGCGAGGCGACCGGACCCGGCACCTGGGGGTCACGGAGTTCGGGCAGTCGAGCAGCGTCGAGCAGGCCTATGCCCTGCACGGCATCGACGTGGACTCGATCGTGCGGGCGGCAGCGGCCCTCGCCCGCTGACTCCGCCGAGCCCGACGCGGGCGGCGCGCTGCACGGCTCAGGCCTCGTCGAAGACCTGCAGCAGCGCCTCCCAGTGCCGCTCGGTCGCCCTGGCGTCGTAGGCCGGCAGGTCGGACATCGTGAAGCCGTGCCGGGCCCCCGGATAGACCTCGCCCTCGTAGTCGCAGCCGGCGTCCTCGGCCGCGAGGCGCAGGGTCTCGATCTCGGCGGCGGTCATCGTGGCGTCCTCGTCGGCGAACCCGAAGTAGAGCCGCGCCTCGACGTCCTCCAGCAGCAGGTGCGGGCTGTCCGCGTCGGCGGTGACCAGGTGCCCCGCGTGGAAGCCGCACACGACCGACACCTCGTCGGGGCAGCGCGCCGCCAGCCGCAGCGCCAGCGCCCCGCCCATGCAGTAGCCCACGACGCGCACGTCCTCGTCACCGATCTCGCCGAGCGCCCGCAGGTGGGCAAGGTAGACCGGCCCGTCCTCGTCCCAGTCCTCGGTGGTCAGGGTGCCCAGCAGCTCGACGATCCGGGCGTGCCGCTCCTCGGTGCGCGCGTCGGACATCAGCGCCGGGTCCAGCAGCGGCTGCCGCCCGACGCGGTGGTAGACGTTGGGCGCCAGCACGGCGTAGCCGTCGTCCGCGAGCCGCAGCGCGATCTCGGCGATCCGGGGCCGCAGCCCGATCGCGTCCATGATCAGCAGCACCGGCGCGTGGGGGCCGGGCTCGTCGGGGCGGGCGAGGTAGGCATCGCAGACCCCGTCGGGCATGGTCAGGTCGATCTCGCGGAGCGTCGCCATACGGCCACTCTCGCACGACCAGGACGGTCCGGCACCCCCACCCAGGGAGTGCCGGACCGTCGGTCCTGCGAGCCGCGCGGCGTCAGACCAGGGCGCCCCGCTCCTGCGCCAGGCGGGCGTTGCGGCGGCCGTAGGTGAGGTAGAGCAGCAGCCCCAGGGCCATCCAGACCACGAACCGGACCCAGGTCGCCAGGGACAGGCTGGCCATCAGGTAGGCGCAGGCGAGGACCGAGACGGCCGGCACGACCGGCGACAGCGGCACCCGGAAGGGCCGCTCCAGGTCGGGCCGGGTGCGCCGCAGCACCGGCACCGCCACGCTGACCACGAGGAAGGCGAACAGCGTGCCGATGGACACCATGTCCGCGAGGTCCTTCAGCGGCACCAGACCACCGAGCAGCATGATCAGGACGACCGTGGCGACGGTGACGCGGTACGGCGTGCCCCAGCGCGGGTGGATCGCGGACACGGAGGCGGGCAGCAGCCCGTCGCGACCCAGGGCGAAGGCGATCCGGCACATGCCGATGATGTCGATGAGGATGACCGAGGTGAGGCCGCACACCGCCGCCAGGGAGATGAGCGTGCCCGCCCAGCCGAGACCGACCTGGCTGAAGGCCGCGGCGATCGGGGCGCCCTCGTCGATCTTGTCGTAGGGCACCATCCCGGTGATGACCAGGCAGACGCCGACGTACAGCGCCATGCAGATCAGCAGCGAGCCGACGAGGCCGATGGGCAGGTCCCGCTCGGGGTTGCGGCTCTCCTCGCCCATGTTGGCCACCGACTCGAAGCCGGAGTAGGCGAAGAACACCACGGCCGTGGCGGTCAGCACCCCGCCGATGCCGAACTGCGTCGGGGTGATCCCGAAGGCCCACTGGGTGAGCGGCTGCTCCAGGCCACCGCCGGCGCCGCCCGCCGCGATCTGCCGCGTGGCCGGGACGAAGGGGTGCCAGTTCTCCGGGTGGACGAAGAACGCCCCGACGGCGATGACGAAGAGGCAGACGGCGACCTTGATGACCACCAGGGTGTTGGTGACCAGGGAGCTCTCGCGCACGCCGATCATCGCCACGACGCCGAGCAGGAGGGTGATCAGCATGGCGCCCACGTTGACGGTGGACCCCTCGCCGAACAGCGACGACGGCAGCCACGGGAACAGGTGCAGCATGTAGCCCGACCAGCCCCGGCTCACCACGGCCGCACCGAGCGCGAACTCCAGCACCAGGTCCCACCCGATGATCCAGGCGAAGACCTCCCCGATGGTCGCGTAGGCATAGGTGTAGGCCGAGCCCGCCGTCGGCACCGACGACGCCAGCTCGGCGTAGCACAGGGCCGCGAGCGCGCTCACGATCCCGGCGAGGAGATAGGCGATGGTGACGGCCGGGCCGGCGTGCTGCTTGGCCTCGATCCCGGTGAGGGTGAAGATCCCCGTCCCGATGATCATGCCGATGCCGAAGCCCATCAGGTCGCGGGCGCGCAGGTGGCGCTTGAAGTGACCGCCGCCCTCGCTGTCCTCGATCTGCTGGGCCCGGATGGTCTCGATCGGCTTGGTGCGCAGCATCGAGTGCCTGCGCCCTGCATGCATGGTCATGCTCCGACGCTAGACCGCATGCGATCCGGAGACGGGGAGGCAGCGGCGGTATGCCGCGACCGACATCACCCCGTGACCTGGCACCGCCGCGGCCCCGGGGGCGGTGCCGGGGCCCGGACGATCACCTCGACGCGTCGGCCTCCAGCTCCTCGATGGCGTCGTGCATCTGCAGCGCGCGCCGCGCCGACTCGACGTGGAGGTTCTCGATCATCCTCCCGTTGTAGGTCACCACGCCGGAGCCCTGGCCGTCCTCCCAGGCCTGCAGGATGCCGCGGGCCTCCTCGACCGCGGCCGGCGAGGGCCGGAACTCCTGGTTGGCGCCGGCGATCTGGCCGGGGTGGATCAGCGTCTTGCCGTCGAAGCCCAGCTGTCGGCCCTGCACGCACTCGGCGAGGAAGCCGTCGGCGTCCTTGACGTCGTTGTAGACCCCGTCGAGGATCGCCTTGCCCGCGGCCCGGGCGGCGAGCAGGGCCAGACCGAGGCCGGCGAGGAGCGGCTGACGGCCGGGCACGTGCTCGGCATACAGCTCCTTGACCAGGTCGTTGGTGCCCATCACGAGCACGCTGAGCCGCTCGGAGGCCGAGGCGATCTGCTCGCAGCGCAGCATCGCGACGGGTGTCTCCACCATGGCCCACAGGGTGGTCCGGTCCGGGGCACCGGCGGCCTCCATGGCGTCCACGAGCCGGCGGACGTCGTCGGCGGAGGTGACCTTGGGCACCACGATGGCGTCCGGGCCCGCCTGGGCGGCGGCGCGCAGGTCGTCGTCGTGCCAGGGCGTGCCGATGCCGTTGACCCGGATGGTGAGCTCGCGGCGCCCGTACTCGCCGGACTGCACCGCGACGCAGGCGGACTCGCGGGCCTCGGGCTTGGCGTCGGGCGCGACGGCGTCCTCGAGGTCGAGGATCAGCCCGTCACAGGCCAGCGTCTTGGCCTTCTCCAGCGCGCGGGCGTTGGAGGAGGGCATGTAGAGCACGGAACGGCGGGGACGGAAGGCGGTGTCGGTCATCGTGGTTCACTTCCCGGTCGAGGCGGTGGCGGCGGCCCGGACCTCGTCGTAGGCCGCCTTGAGCTCGGGATCGATCGCGGCGAGCTGCTCGGCGAGCTCGACCATGACGAGGCACTGCTTGAGCGAGGCGTCGTCCTCCATCTTGCCGTCGACCATGACCGCGCCGGTACCGTCGCCCATCGCCTCCTTGACGACGTAGGCGTGCCGCACGTCCTCGACCGACGGCGAGAAGACGCGGCGGGCGATCTCGATCTGCTTGGGGTGCAGCGTCCAGGTGCCCACGCAGCCGAGCAGGAAGGCGTTGCGGAACTGGTCCTCGCAGGCCACCACGTCGGTGATGTCGCCGAAGGGTCCGTAGTACGCGCAGATCCCGTGCATCGCGCAGGCGTCGACCATGCGGGCGATGGTGTAGTGCCACAGGTCCTGCTGGTAGGTCGGGCGCGCGCCGGTGATGTCGGCGCTGCCGTCGGGGCCCGGGGCCGGGTCCTGCCGCACGAGGTAGCCGGGGTGCCCGCCGCCGACCCGCGTGGTCTTCATCCGGCGGTCCGCCGCGAGGTCGGCCGGGCCGAGCGAGATGCCCTGCATGCGGGGGGAGGCGCCGCAGATCTCCTCGACGTTGGCCATGCCGCGGGCCGTCTCCAGGATGGCGTGGACGAGGATCGGGCGCTGCAGCCCGGCCTTGGCCTCGAGCTGGGCGAGGAGCCGGTCGACGTAGTGGATGTCCTCGGCGCCCTGCACCTTGGGGATCATCACGACGTCGAGCTGGTCGCCGATCTCCCCGACCAGCGTGATGATGTCGTCGAGGAACCACGGCGAGTCGAGGGCGTTGAGCCGGGTCCACAGCTGGGTGGGGCCGAAGTCCGTGGCCTTGGCGATGTCCACCAGGCCCTGCCGGGCGGCCTCCTTGTCGTCGGCCTTGACCGCGTCCTCGAGGTTGCCGAGCAGGACGTCCACGGTGCCGACCATGGCGGGCACCTTGGCCGCCATCTTGGCGTTGCTCGGGTCGAAGAAGTGGATCGCGCGCGACGGGCGGGCGGGCACCTCCCGCAGGGGCGTCGGGGCGCCCACGGCGAGGGGGGCGAAGAAGTCCTTGGCGCTGCGCATGCTGCTGCTCCTAGGGGCGCGGGGCGACGGGGGTCCGCTCGGACGCTAGCAGCGCAGACCGACCAGGCGGTATGACGGAGGCCACGCCCCCCGGACCCGGCGCGTCCGGAGCCCGGCGCGCCACCGCCTATCCTGGGCGCACAGCCACCTCGGGAGGATGCATGTCCAGCTCCACCACAGGGCGCGGCCGCAGCCGCGAGGTCACGATCCTCGCCGCCCTGCTCGCCGTCGCCGTCGCCATCATCGGGATGCTGCTCATGCGCCCCTCCGGCCAGCCGGCAGCCGCCCCCACGGCGACCCCGTCGAGCCGGGGCGCCGGGCAGCCGGGCGCCGCGCCCACGCAGGGCAAGGTCAAGGACACCGCCCGCCGCAAGGAGGGCGACCCCCTCGCGCTCGGCAAGATCGACGCCCCGGTCACGATGATCGAGTACGCCGACTACGCCTGTCCCTTCTGCGCCAAGTGGGCGCTGCAGACCCAGCCCGCGCTGATCAAGAAGTACGTCGACGCCGGGGTGCTCCGCATCGAGTGGCACGACCTGGTGATCTTCGGCGACAAGTCCCGCCGCGCCGCCATGGCCGCCCGCGCCGCCGGCGAGCAGGGCAAGTTCTGGGAGTACCACCACGCGCTGTTCGCCGCCTCCCCCACCTCGGGGCACCCGGACCTGACCGACGACAAGCTGCTGACCTTCGCCAAGCAGGCCGGTGTCGCCGACCTCGCGAAGTTCTCCAAGGACATGGAGTCCTCGACGATCGACGAGGCCATCGGCACCGAGACGGCCACCGCCCAGCAGCTGGGGGCCAACAGCACCCCGGTCTTCATCGTCAACGGCACCCCGCTGGTCGGCGCGCAGCCCGAGGAGGCCTTCGTCCAGGTCATCGAACGCGCCAAGGCAGCCAAGGGCTGAGCCGCGTCGATGGGTGAGATCGGGCTCCTGGGGGCGCTCCTCGGCGGGGTGCTGTCGCTGGTCAGCCCGTGCTCGGCGCTGCTGCTGCCGTCCTTCTTCGCGCTGGCCTTCGACCGGCCGCTGGTGCTGCTGCGCCAGGTGCTCGCGTTCTACCTCGGGCTGGTGCTGGTGCTCGCGCCCCTCGGCGCCGGGGTCGGGTCGGCGGGCGCCCTGCTCACCGTCCACCGGGAGGCCGCCACCCGCATCGGGGGGCTCGTGGTCGTCGCGCTCGGGCTGGTCGTGGCCCTCGGCGGGGGCTTCCACCTGGCGGCGGCCCAGCGCGCGCAGGGCCGGCTGCGGGTGGGCTCCACCCTGTCGGTGGTGGCGCTCGGCGCCCTCAACGGGCTTTCGGGCTTCTGCTCCGGGCCGGTGCTGGGGTCGATCCTCACCATCGCGATGGCAGGTGGGTCTGCCCCCTACGGCGCGCTGCTCATGGCGGTGTATGCCGCGGGCATGACCCTCCCCCTCGCCGTCCTGGCGCTGCTGTGGGACCGCGCGGGGCTGCGCGACCGGCGGTGGCTGCGCGGTCGGGAGGTGCGTCTCGGCCCGATCCGCACCCACTCCACCAGCTTGCTGACCGGCGCGATCATGATCGCCATCGGGCTGGTCTTCGTCCTCAGCGACGGCACCACGACCCTGCCCGCCCCGACCGACACGCAGACCCAGCTCGCCTGGCAGAGCCGGATCCAGGGGTGGCAGGCCCGGGTGAGCGACCTGCACGTGCTGCTCGCGGTGGTGCTGGTCGCGATCGCCGTGGTGGCCGCCCGGCTGCTGCGCCGCGAGCGCCCGACCAACCGCTGACGCACCCCTCCCCTGCGGTGACTTCAGGGCCAGGCTGGTCCCGAAGAGTACGTTGAGGCCCCTCTTCGAACGTGCTACGGGGCCAGCCTGGCCCCGGGTGGGTGGGAGCAGCGGGAGGGGCGGACGGGCTCGGCGCCTCGGGTCGGTCCGACGGGCTCGGCGCTCTGGTGGGCCGGGCGCTCGAGTCGGGTGGGGCGGGTAGCTTCAGCGGCGCTCGAGGACCTCGAAGGTCACGCAGACGATCTCGGTGTCGTCGGCAAGGACGAGGGGCGGGTCGCCGCGCTCCGCCACGCACTCCGGCGAGGTCCAGAAGCTCTCGTGCCCACGCCGCCAGGCGGCGGCATCGACGTGACCCTCCCCCTCGCGGTGCGCGTGCTCGTCGACGACGTCCCCCAGGCGCCGCACCACGACCGCGACATTGCGGGTGACGCAGACGACGCGGCCGGCCGAGTCGAGGACGACCTCCAGATCGCCGACCTGCGGCAGCGGTTCGCCCTCCCGCACGTAGTCCTCCACCAGGGAGGAGGTGGCCGTCTTGCGACCGTCGAGGATGGCGGCGACCAGCTGGTCCCGGAGCGGACCGGGGAAGGCATGCTCCCCGCGCGGCAGCCTGTCGATGTCGTATGCCGGGAGACTCATGAGGCCACCCTCCCCTGCCCGGGACGCGTGCGCGAGCGAGCTCGCCGGTGCGGTGGTGGCGCCCGTCAGGACGCCGGGCAGGGGCGCGCCACGGTGGGCTTGACCACCGGGGGCGGCGGCGGGATCGGCGGGATCTTGTCCCGGGCGATCAGACCCTTCCACTGCATGCCGAGCAACAGGTCCAGGGAGCCGTCCTTGCGACCGTCGAGCTGCAACGTCGACCCGGGCACCTGCTGCTGGAGCAGCTTGGCGTTCAGGTCGCCGTTCTCGCCGTACCGGATGACCGCGACCTCGCGGACCCAGCTCTTCTGCGGGTCGGCCGAGACGGCGCCGCGCCGGAAGCCGCGGGCCACCAGCTCGTTGCTGGTGTTGGTGGCGAGGTTCTCGTAGTACGTCGTGTTGTAGACGTTGACCAGGACCTGCTCGGGCCGGGCCGGCGGGCGCGGGGGCCGGGGAGCCAGGCCCGTGAAGGCCGTGCCCACGACGACGTCCACGGCGCTGTCGGTGCGGTCCGGGATGCGCATCATCTTGGCGCCCGGGACCTGCTGCTGGATCAGCAGCGCCTGGTCCAGACCCTTGGAGCCGTACCGGATCTCGCCCTGGGGTGCGGTGGCGCGCAGCACGGTGTCGTTGCCGAGCGTCGCCATCCGGAAGCCGCGCTTGCCGAGCTCCTGGTAGACCGGGCTGGCCGCGCCCGGGACCCCGCTGGAGTTGAGGACGTTGACGCTGAAGGAGGTGCGCGCCGGGGCGGCGACGACCGTCGGCGAGCACACCGGCTTGCTGTAGCCCTTGAGCCACCCGTTGCCCGCGGCGCTGCCGACGCCGGCTGTGGCGATCAGCACGGCGGGGAAGGTGATGAAGGCGGTGACCTGGCGACGGCGGCGACGGTGCAGCTTGTCTGCCTCGGACAGTGGCGCGGACATGTCGGAACCCCCCAGGATCGCTCACGGCCCGACGACTACCCTGAGTAACCACATCAGGGTGCGTCGGCCTGCCCATGATGGATGTCGGATGATGCCACGAGGAGTGGCACCACCAGTCTGCGGCCTGTCGGGCCTCCGGCGCGCGCTGATGACACCCGCGTGACCCATTCGTGTCCAACTCGTCACCCCTGCGTCAAGGGCCGACACGGCCTGACGTCACCCCTCTGCCCAGGAGACACCCAGGACGACTGCTGCACGCGCCGTCGGACGCCCCCTGCCCCAGGACGCCGGAGCGTCGTCCGACTGCACGACGTGATCACCGACGAGCGCGAGATCCTGCTCCAGAGCAGCGAACTCGTCCTCGAGTCCCCCAACTTCGCTCCTGACGGACGACACCTGGTCCTCAACGGTGGCGGCCGGTTGCGGGTGCTGCCTCTCGACCCCGGGCTGCGACCCGGTGGTCCCCTCGTCGAGGTGGCCACCGACCCGATCCGCGCCGCCGACAACGACCACCTGGTGACCCCGGACGGGTCCGCGCACCTGCTGACCGCGGACGGCCGGGTCTACCACGTCCCCTGGGCCGGAGGAACACCACGCTGCGTCACTCCAGATCCCGGAACTGAGCGGATCAGGTACTACCTGCACGGGCAGAGCGCGGACGGCCGGACCCTGGCGCTGACCGTGCTCACCGGTCGGCTGCACACCGACGACGTGATCCGCACCGACGTGGGCCTGCGGCGTGACGGCGAGGTCCGCCTGCTCACCGACACCGAGGCCTGCGACGGACCCGAGCTCGGCCCGGGTGCCCCCGGCGAGCCCCACGACGCCTGGGTGTGGTTCACCAGCGAGCTGGCGGCCGAGCGCCCCGGGCACAGCCAGGTCTTCCGGATCCGGCCGGACGGCGGGGGCCTGCAGCAGATCACGTACGACGACCGGGTGAGCTGGTTCCCGCACCCCTCGCCCGACGGCCGGTGGCTGGCCCATCTCGCCTACGAGCCCGGCACGCGTCAGCACCCGGCCGACGTGCCCGCGCAGATCAGGCTGATCGACCTGACCGACCCGGCCCTGGGGACCCACGACGTCCGGGTGCGGGTGCTCGCGGACGTCTTCGGCGGTCAGGGGGCCACCAATATCAACGGCTGGGCGCCCGACTTGCGTCGCCTGGCATACGTCGACTACCCGCTGGGTAGGGACCAAGCATGAGCGATGACAAGAAGATCAGCGTCCAGCGGACCATCGACGCCTCGGCCCAGGAGATCTTCGACGTGCTGACCCTGCCGTCCCGCCACGCGCAGATCGACGGCTCGGGCACGGTGCGCAGCGACTCCAAGGCCGACCGGATCACGGCCACCGGCCAGACCTTCACGATGAACATGCATGCCGAGCACATGGGCGGCGACTACCAGACCGACAACCACGTCACGGGCTACCTCGACAACAAGATGGTGGCCTGGCAGACGGCCCCTGCGGGCACCGAGCCCAAGGGCTGGGAGTGGCTGTGGGAGCTGGAGTCCCAGGGCGCCGGATCGACGCTGGTCACCCTGACCTACGACTGGAGCAAGGTCACCGACAAGCAGCTCCTCCAGCGCGTGACCTTCCCGATGATCAGCAAGGACCAGCTCGAGGACTCGCTGTCCCGTCTGGCCGACGCCGTCTCCGGCAGCTGATCCCGGCCCCGCCGCGACGCGGCACGACGAGGCCCCCGACCGATCCGGTCGGGGGCCTCGTCGTGCGGGCCTCGGGCCCGGCGGCGGGCCGTGGGGCCCGGCGCGTCAGTGTCGCTCGACGACCTTGATGATCCGGAAGGGCTTGCCCTGCATGCAGGTCGTCATGACGCCCTTGACGTCCTGCCCCTCCACGGTGACCTTGTCGCCGGGCTTGAGGTCACCGCCCATGGGCTGCAGGGTCTCCCCGATGTGGGTCACCAGGACCAGGCAGTTGGCCTCCACACCCTCCGAGACGGTGCCGGTGACCTTGCGGATCGGGCCGGCCTTGCCGGAGTCGCTAACGTCGGACGAGGGGACGAGAGGTGAGGTCACGGTGCCTCCTGGGGCCGCGGGGGTGGTGGTGGGCGACGCCGCCGGTGACGTCACGGTGGAGGTGGCCACGGCGGTGGTCGTCGCCGCGGTGTCGGTGGTGGCGCTGCCGCAGGCGGTCAGCACCCCGACGAGCGCGAGGGCGGCCAGCGCGCCGGCCGAGCGGGCAGGGAGAGGACGGGTGCTGGTGCTCATGTCCGTATGACGGACGGACGGTCCCGTTCGTTCCCGCCCGGCCCCGTTCGCCCCGCCGCCGCGGCCGGAGGTCACGCCGTCGGACCGTCGTGGGCGGCGTCGCCGGGCCGCGCGCCGCCGATCGGCTCGTCCTCCCAGGACACGCAGGACCATCCGACGGCCGGTCCCCCCTCCACGACGACCACCCCGGTGTTGCCGATGAGGCGGTCCCCCAGCTGGTCCGGCGTGAGGTTGCCGCACCGCACCAGGCTCCACAGCCGCAGGACCGCGCCGTGGCTGACGACGAGCACGTCCTCGTGCCCCGCGGCTGCCATCCGCGCGACGGCGTCGTCGAACCGCTCGAGGACCTGGTGGCCCGTCTCGGCCCCCGGCACACGCACGTCCAGGTCACCGGCACCCCAGGCGACCAGTGCGCCGACGTAGGCCCGGACCGCCTCGGCGTCACCGCGCATCTCCAGCTCGCCCGCCTGCACCTCGCGCAGGCCGCCGAGCTCGACGGGGGTCAGGCCCCGGGCCTGCGCGACGGGCGCCGCCGTCTGGTGGGTGCGGGCCAGGTCCGAGACGTAGATCGCGTCGACCCGCACACCTTCCAGGGCCGCGACGACCGCCCGGGCCTGCTCCTGGCCCCTCGCGGTGAGATCGGCACCCGGGCGAGCCGTGTCGAGCAGGGCGTCGACGTTGGAGGTGGTCTGTCCGTGCCGCAGCAGCAGGAGGCGCATGCTCGCAGGCTACCGACCCGACGAGCGGTCACGACCCGCTGGTGAGGGCGTCGTGCAGCGTCCACGCCTCCCGCGAGCCCGCCCCGTCACCCGCCAGGGTGAGCAACCGCGCCGCGGCCACGGCGTCGGCCTCGGCGCCGGCTCGGTCGCCCCGCCGCTCGCGCAGCCGGGCGCGCTCCAGGTGCAGCCGACCGAGAGGCGCCTCGGGGACGTCCGGGAGCGCGAGGGCCGCCTCCAGCGCGGCCGAGGCCTCGTCCAGGCGCCCTGCCTGCAGGTGCCACCGAACCTCGGTGGTCGCCAGCTCGGCCAGCTCGAAGCTGCTCGCCAGGTGCCCCAGGTGACGCCGGGCCTCGGGCAGCAGCTCCGCCAGCCCGTCGTCGATGCCGTGGCGCACCCGCTGCAGGATCGTCGCCGACACGAACCGCGACCACTGGCGGTGGTCGAGCTCGGGATTGACCTCGGTGGCGGCGACCTCGTGCCAGCGCAGACCCTCCTGGACGTCGTCGTCGTTGAAGGCCTCGTTGCCGAGGGTCCAGGCCACCAGCCCACCGAGGTGGGTGTCCGCCAGCCGGTGGTGCAGGGTCTCCAGCTCCAGCACGAGCGGCGCCGCCGGCAGCCGCCGGGTGGCGAGCGCGGCGATCAGCGCCTCCGCCCGCAGCCCCGCGTCCCCCGCCTCGCCGCTGGCGTCGAGGGCGGCATGCGCGTGGTGGGTCGCCGCCGCGAGGTCCAGCGCCCGGCGGTGGGTGCGGCTGGCGACGGTGTGCGCCTCGGCGGCCAGCGCCGGATGTGACTGGACCCAGGGATGACGGGACAGCGCCTCGGCGGCCGCTGCGGCGTCGGCATACCGCCCGGCCGTCATCAGCGCCGTGACCTGCACCAAGGACATGCCCCACCAGACCTCCGGCCGATCCTGGCGCAGGGCCAGCTCGGCGGTCTCCCGGGCCACGTCGGCCTGCTCCGCCGGGCTCGCGGCGAACCGCGACCGGACCACCCGGGAGGTGAGCGCGGCGAGGTCGCTGGTCCCCCGGTCCTCGCCGGTGTCGTGCGGCGTCCGCCCCCAGTCCCCGCCCGCGAGGTAGCCGCGGGGCAGCGCCAGCCGTCGCTCGAAGACGCTGATCACCCGGGGGCTCGGGTCCCGCCGTCCGGCCTCCAGGTGGGAGACGTAGGACACCGTGAACTCCTCGCCGCCCAGGTCCGCCTGGGACAGGCCGGCCTCGAGCCGGGCCTGCCGCAGCCGCGCGCCGAAGGTCGTGAACCCACCGTCGTCCATGTCCGCCCCTTCGTCATCTCTTCGGTGAACATTGCGGATTCGCCTGGTGCGACCATTGTGTCAAGCGACTTGACAGTGATATCAACTGACGTAGTGGCGCCGTCGCGGCGCGTCGTTGAGGGGCGATTCGCGGCGGCGGCGCCCAGTGCCGCGTATCCGCCCGGCGCGCCGAGATCCCCTGCACCACGCCTCGACCCGCCTCGGAGCAGCGGGTGGGGCCGGCGGCCCGCACCGGCGCGGCCCGGGCTCCCTGCGCGCGTCAGTCGCCGAGCCGCTCGTCCAGGAAACGACCCTGGTCCGAGAGCGTCTGCGCGTCGCCCGCCACCAGCGACCGCCGGACCCCGGCGACCCGTTCGCGCACCGCGCCGAGCTGGTGGACCAGCTCCTGGTCGGCGGTGCGCCCCTGCGGGCCGGGCACCGTCAGCTGGTCGCCCGACAGGTGCAGATAGCCCTCGATGGTGGTCGGGAGGTAGTCGTGGACGGTGCGCTCGACGACGTGCAGGTCGTCCGGGGAGACCGCGAGCCGGGCAGGGCGGGCGAGCACGTCGCGCAGGTCGTCCACGGTGTCCCGGAAGGCCCGGTACCCCGCGGCGGGCATCCGGTTGGCCGCCCGGTCGGTCGAGTCCACCAGCCGCTGCAGGTCGGTGCGCAGCCCCGCGACCAGCTGCTGGGTGCCCTGCGTACCGGTGCGCATGCTCCTGGGCTCGGGCATCACCGCGGCGCCGAGGGCATACACCCCCACCACGGCGGCCGGCCACCAGTCACCGGCCAGATGGGTCGGGACGGTCGCCGCGGCCGTGCCCGCCGCGAGCACGGCGCCCGTGATGTTCTTCCTCGACGCGAGATAGCGCGTCACTGCGTTGCCCGCCACGGTCGTCAGCCTAGCCGGGCGATGTCGCGCTCACCGCGCTGCTGGGCGGCCACGGTGTCGTCCAGCGCGGCGTACATCTCGCCGAAGGCCTCCTTCAGCCGGGCGACCGCCACCTCCGGGGTCTCGCCCGACGCCGCCTGCCGCACCGCGGCCGCCGAGCCGTCGAGCACCCCCGCGGCCGCCCGGTCCGCGCCCGCGACCCGGTCCAGCGCGGCCCGCTGGCCCTGCAGCGCGTCGGACACCACGACCGCGGTCCGCAACGCCGCCATCGTGGTCGTCGCCGCGCGATCGATGCCCGCGACGAGGAGCTCGTTGTTGCCGCGCACCAGGTCCAGCGCCAGATAGCCCTGGACGCACACGGCCAGGTGGGTGAGCAGGTCCTGACGCTTCTGCCGGCAGACGTGCAGGACCCGGTCGCGCAGCACCGCCGCGCGCCCCGGGTCGGTGGTGTCCAGGCCGGCGAGCGCTGCGGTGAGCTGCTCGTCGATGGCGCCGCACAGGACGACGTACTCCTGCAGCTGTCCCAGGAACCGCCACAGGTTGGCGCGCTCACCCGCGATGGCGGCGTTGTCCTTGCGCAGCTCGTCCTGCTGGGTGCGCAGGGCCAGGATCATCATCGTGATCCGGTCCTGGCTGGCGAGGTAGCGCTCGACGTAGTTCCGGACCCGGTCCCCCATCGGCAGGACCCCCAGCAGCTTGCGGGCGGGCCGGTCGAGCTCGGCGGGGTCCAGCTCCTCGACGACGCGGCGCAGCTGCACCAGCTGGTCCGCGGCGGCGCGCTCGGGGCCGCCCTGGATGCGCTCGGCGGACGTGGAGCGGGCCTGCCGGTCCAGCATCCGGCGGCTGAGCGCCGCCGACTCGGCGACCTCCCGGTCGGCCATCGTGCTGAGGTCCCGCACCCGGGCGTCCAGGTCCGGCGAGTGCGGGTCGAGGGCGAGCACCTGCTGCACGAAGCCAGCCGCGTTGGCCCGCAGCGCCTCCTGGACCTGCGGTGCCACGGGTATGTCGAGCCGCCCCGCGCCGGCAGGCTCGGTCTGCCCGCCCGGCTGCGCGGCGGGACGGGGAGCGGGCCGGGCGTCGGGTCCGGCGGGCGGGGTGAGCGCGGGCGGGGTGAGCGCGGGCGCGGCCGCGGCGGCGCCCGCGCCCTCGGGCGGGGTGAGCGGGGTCAGGTCGAGCGAGGACATCGGCGCCTCCCGGGAGCGTGCGTGGGCCCCCTGATCGTGGCACACGGGCCTGCGGGCACGGGACGCGACCAAGGGATGGTCCCTGGTGGCGAGGGTGCGCCATACGGGCTATGAAGGAGCCACACGACGTCTCGAGGAGGAGCCCCCGTGAGCGACCAGACCTTTGCGCCCGACCCGGAGTTCACCGCGCAGGCCAACGGCCGGGCCGAGCTGTTCGACGCGGCGGCGGCCGACCACGAGGGCTTCTGGGCGGACCAGGCCCGGCGCTACGTCACCTGGAGCAAGGACTTCACCCAGGTCCTGGACTGGAGCGAGGCGCCGTTCGCGCGCTGGTTCGCCGACGGCGAGCTCAACGTGGCGTGGAACTGCGTGGACCGCCACGTCGAGGCGGGCAACGGCGACCGGGTCGCGATCCACGTCGAGGGGGCCGACGGCGACCACGAGGCGATCACCTACGCCGACCTGCAGCGCCGGGTCTGCCAGGCGGCCAACGCGCTCACCGAGCTGGGCGTCGCCACCGGCGACCGGGTGGCGATCTACCTGCCCATGATCCCCGAGGCGATCGTGGCGATGCTCGCCTGCGCCCGGCTGGGCGCCCCGCACTCGGTGATCTTCGGCGGCTTCAGCGCCGACGCGATCCGCACCCGCGTCGCCGACGCCGAGGCGCGCGTCGTCATCACCGCCGACGGGCAGCTCCGCAAGGGCCGGGCAGTGCCGCTCAAGTCCGCCGTGGACCAGGCCGTCGCCGCCGAGGACTCCCCCGTCGAGCACGTCGTCGTGGTGCGACGCACCGGCGGCGAGGTCACCTGGGGCGACAAGGACGTGTGGTGGCACGAGCTGGTCGACCGCCAGGACGACCGGCACGAGGCGCAGCCGATGCCGGCCGAGCACCCGCTGTTCATCCTCTACACCTCCGGCACCACCGGGAAGCCCAAGGGCATCCTGCACACCTCCGGCGGCTACCTCACGCAGGTGGCCTACACCAACGCCGTCGTCCACGACCTGCACCCGGAGACCGACGTCTACTGGTGCACCGCCGACATCGGCTGGGTGACCGGCCACTCCTACCTCGTGTACGGGCCCCTCGCCAACGGCGCGACCCAGGTCGTCTTCGAGGGCACGCCCGACCACCCGCACCAGGGCCGCTGGTGGGAGCTCGTCGAGAAGCACAAGGTGACGATCCTCTACACCGCCCCCACCGCCATCCGCACCTGCATGAAGTGGGGCGCGGACATCCCGGCGAGGTACGACCTGTCCTCGCTGCGGGTCCTGGGGTCGGTGGGCGAGCCGATCAACCCCGAGGCCTGGCGGTGGTACCGCTCGACCATCGGCGGCGACCGCTGCCCGGTCGTCGACACCTGGTGGCAGACCGAGACCGGCGCGATCATGATCAGCCCGATGCCGGGCCTGACCACCCTGGAGCCCGGCTCCGCGCAGCGCCCGGTCCCGGGCATCAGCGCGGAGATCCTGGACGACCTGGGCGAGCCGTTCACCGAGCCGGAGAAGGTCGGCTACCTGGTGCTCACGAAGCCCTGGCCGTCGATGCTGCGCGGCATCTGGGGCGACCCCGAGCGCTACCGCGACACCTACTGGAGCCGGTTCGGCGAGAAGTACTACTTCGCCGGGGACGGCGCGAAATACGACGCCGAGGGCAACATCTGGCTGCTCGGGCGCGTGGACGACGTGATGAACGTGTCCGGGCACCGGCTGTCCACCGCCGAGATCGAGTCGGCCCTGGTGGCCCACCCGTCCGTGGCCGAGGCCGCGGTGGTCGGCGCCGCCGACGAGACCACCGGTCAGGCGGTGTGCGCCTTCGTGATCCTGCGCGAGGGGGTCGAGCCGACCGACCGGACGAGCGAGGAGCTGCGGGCCCACGTGGCCACGCAGATCAGCCCGATCGCCCGTCCCCGCTCGCTGACGATCGTCTCCGAGCTGCCGAAGACGCGGTCCGGCAAGATCATGCGGCGCCTGCTCAAGGACGTGGCCGAGGGCCGCGAGATCGGTGACGCGACCACGCTGACCGACGCGTCGGTCATGGACCTCATCAAGCAGGGCATGACCCCGCAGCCCCGCTGACCCCACCCTCGCCGCGCCCGGGCGTCCGGCGTCACAGGTTGCCCGAGAGCTCCTGCGGGTGCCCGTCGGACGCGCCGCGCGGCAGGCCGGTCATCGGGGTCCAGTCGCCCCGGGCGACGAGGACCTCCCGGAGCAGGTCGGGGCGGTCGGAGATGACACCGTCGACCCCGAGGGAGTAGAGCCGGTCCATGGCGACCGGGTCGTTGCAGGTCCAGGTGACGACCCGGACGCCGACGGAGTGCGCCAGGTGGACCACCTCCTCGACGAAGACCGGGACCCGTCCGAGCCGGATCGGCACGTGGGCGAAGTCGGCCGACGCGATCCACCGCGGCACCGGGACGCCGGCCCGGGAGCAGGCGATCAGGGTGGTCAGCGAACGCCACCCCAGGGAGGTCGCCACGCCGGGGACCTCGGCCCGCACCTGATGCAGCCAGCCGTCCCACGCCCCCGCGACGCAGACCCGCTCGCGGTAGCGGCGCTGCCGCAGCACCTGCACCAGCGGACCGATCGCGGCGGCGTCCTTGAGGTCGATGGAGAAGCACGCCTCGGGGAAGGCCTCCAGCGCCTCGACGAGGGTCGGTATGCCGCCCCGCCCGCAGACCCGCAGCCGGCGCACCTCCTCCAGCGTCAGCCGCGAGACCGGACCGGTGCCGTCGGTGACCCGGTCCACCGTCTCGTCGTGGAAGCACACGAGCTCGCCGTCGGCGGTGAGCCGGACGTCGGACTCCAGGTGGCGGACACCGAGCGCCACCGACATCTCGAAGGCCGCCAGGGTGTTCTCGGGTGCGAGCTGGGCCCCACCCCGGTGGGCCAGCGCGAGAGGGCCAGGACCGTCGCCGTACGCCATGCCTCCATGCTCCCCGCCGGACCGGCCGGACGGGCGCCGCGTGCCCGATGCCGCACCGGTGTTCACCCAGGTTTCGCAGCCAGGTCACACCGGGGTCATCCGCGCCCGGCGGGCCCTCCACCTGGGACTCCGGTAGACTCCGACCCTGGTGTGCCGGGAAGTCTGGTCGGCGATCCCCTTGCCGACCCCGCTCCCGAGAGTGAGTCCGTATGCCGCTGCCCGAGCAGCCCGACGCCCCCACCACCCGCGACCCCCACCCCGGCTCCTCCCCCCGGGCCCGCCGTGCCCCGCAGGTCCCGGCCCAGCGTCCCGAGCGCCCGCGGCTGTTCACCCGCGGCACCTGGCGCGAGGCCCAGCGGATCACCGCGGCCCTGCGCACCGAGACCGTCGGCGGCGCCTTGCTGCTGCTGGCCGCGCTGACCGCGATCGTCTGGGCCAACTCGCCCTGGCGCGAGGCGTATGCCGCCCTGCGCGACCTGCACCTGGCCGTTCCGCTGGTGGGGCTGGACCTGTCCCTCGGCCACTGGGCGGCCGACGGTCTGCTCGCGATCTTCTTCTTCGTCGCGGGGGTCGAGCTCAAGCACGAGTTCACCGAGGGCGACCTGTCCGACCGTCGGCGGGCCGCCGTCCCCGTGGCCGCCGCGTGCGCCGGGGTGGCGCTGCCCGCGCTGATCTTCGCCGCGACGGCCCTGCTGCACGGCGGCGACGGCGAGGTGCTGCGCGGGTGGGCGATCCCCACCGCGACCGACATCGCCTTCGCGCTCGCCGTGCTGGCCGTGATCGGCACCCACCTGCCGTCGGCCCTGCGGTCCTTCCTGCTGACCCTCGCGGTCGTGGACGACCTGATCGCGATCACCATCATCGCCGTCGGCTACACCTCCTCCCTGCAGCTGGTCCCCCTGGCCCTCGCCCTGCTCCCGCTGGGCGCCTTCGCCCTCGCCGCGCGTCGCGGCTGGACCTCCCCCTGGCTGCTGATCCCGCTCGCGGTGCTCACCTGGGGCCTGGTGCACGGCTCCGGGATCCACGCCACGGTGGCCGGCGTCCTGCTCGGCCTGGTCACCCCGGTCGACGTGGGCGGCCGGCTGGAGCACGTGGTCCGGCCGGTCTCGGCGGGCTTCGCCGTGCCGCTGTTCGCGTTCTTCGCGGCCGGGGTGACCGTCGTCGGCGGGGGCCTCGGCGAGGCCCTGCGCGACCCGGCCGCCCAGGGGGTGGTCCTGGCCCTCGTCCTCGGCAAGCTGCTCGGCGTCTTCGGTGCGACCTGGCTGCTCGCCCGCTTCACCAGGGCCGAGCTCGACAGCGACATCACCTGGTCCGACCTGCTCGGCCTGTCCCTGCTCGCCGGGATCGGCTTCACCGTGTCGCTGCTCGTGGGCGAGCTGGCCTACGGCACGGGCTCCCCGCGCGATGACCACGTCAAGCTCGCCGTGCTGGTCGGGTCCCTGCTCGCGGCCCTCCTCGCCGGGATCGTGCTGCGCCGCCGCAACCAGCACTACCGCGAGGTCGAGGCCCGGGAGAGCTCCGACGAGGACCAGGACGGTGTCCCGGACGTCTACCAGGCCGAGGGCTCGCACCTGGCGACCCCGCGGGCGGCCGGGCCCACCGCATGAGCCCCCGGGGCGGCCGGCGGCGCTCTCCCGGCTGGGTGCCCCAGCAGCACGGTGCCTGGGCCATGCTCGCCGTCCCCGCGGTCACGGGCACCACGCTGCTCGTCCGCGACCACGGCTGGCGGTGGGCGGCGCTGCCCGTCCTCGCCCTCACCCTGCTCGGCTACCTGCTGCTCAACGCCACGAGCCTGTGGCTCAGGTCCTGGCGCAAGGCCCGATACCTGCCTCCGGTGCGGGCCTACGCCTCCGCCACGGCGATCCTCGGGCTGATCACGCTGCTGCTCGCCCCCGCCCTGGCCGGATGGCTCGTGCCCGCGGCGCCGCTCGTCGGGGTCGCCCTCGTCCTCGCCGCACGACGCCAGGACCGGGCACTGGCGAGCGGGCTGGTCACCGTGACCGCGGCGTGCCTGGTCACCCCGGTCCTGTGGAGCGCCGGGCTGCCCGGCCGCGCCCCGCTGGGCGCGCTCACGGCCGTCGCCGACGCGGTGCGGGACCCGGCCCCGCGCCGGGCCGCCGGCGTGGCGGTCCTCACGACCGTGGCCCAGCTGACGTACTTCGTGGGGACCGTGGCCTACGTCAAGACGATGATCCGCGAGCGCGGCGACCGGGGCTGGCTCGTCGGCTCGGTCGCCTATCACGCGGCATGCACGCTCGCGCTGCTGACGGCGGCCGCGCTCGGCACACCGCCGCTGGTGCACCCGCTCGCCCGCTGGGCGCTGGTGGTGCTGATGGGGGTCACGACGGCACGAGCCGCCCTGATGCCGCGCCTGGCCGCGCGCCCCGGGCGCACCATCACCCCCCTGCAGGTGGGTCTGCTGGAGCTCGGTCTCAGCGCGGCGCTGCTCGCCTGCTGCCTGGCCCTGTGACCGGCGAGCCGGCTCCACGTCGCCGTCCCGAGGTCACGATGCGGACACCCGCGGCGAGCATCACGGCTGGTGGTCCAGCCCGTGGGTATGGTTTCCGGTGAATGTGTGCATGACAAGGTCAGAGCCTGACCTGACGGCGAGTGGCGAACCGGGCATCGGTCGCACCGGCGTCACCGAGCCCACCAGAGGAGCTATCTCCATGTCGACGTCATACAACGAGCAGGAGCACGAGGCCCGCCGCGCCGTCCGCGACCAGGAGGCCCGGTCCTACGCCGACACCCACCCGACCACCGCACGCACCATCGGCCAGCTCGTCGCCGACGCCACGCAGGACGTCTCGAGCATCATCCGCAACGAGATCCAGCTGGCCAAGTCGGAGATGAAGACCGACGTCACCAGGGCAGGCAAGGGCATCGCGATGTTCGCCGTCGCCGGCGTCATGGCCTTCCTGGGCCTGATCTTCCTGCTCCACACGCTGGCCTGGGCGCTCATCGGGCTGGGCCTGGCGGCCTGGCTGGCCTACCTCGTCGTCACGCTGATCCTGCTCGGCATCGCCGGCGCGCTCGCCATGGTGGGCAAGAAGTCGATGACCAAGCTCAACGTCAAGCCCGAGCGCACCATCCGCAACGCGCAGGAGACCGTGCAGGCGCTCAAGCCCGCCAAGCCCACCGCGACCGGCTCCGGGACCAACCCGGCGGCCTACACCGGGACCACCCGCACCACGGGTGCGAGCTCGGCGACGCACGGCACCACCGGCACCGGCTACGACACCCGCACCGACGACACCCAGGTCCTGGACTCCCGGTCCCCCGAGACGGCGGTCTACGACACCACCGGCCAGGACGGCGGAGCCCACCGCGCCGACGTCTGACCGGCATCTCTGCCGAAGGGCCGACCCCAGCACCGGGGCCGGCCCTTCGGCGTCGCCGGGCCCCTCCGGGCAATCACCCGGGTCCCGGCCGTCCTGACAGGATGGTCCTGATGACCGACGGCACCATGCGCGACGCCGCCAGCACCCTCGTGGAGGGCCCCTGGCGGCACCGCTTCGTCTCGGCCAACGGCGCCCGTTTCCACGTGGCCGAGCTGGGGGACGGCCCCCTGGTGGTGCTGCTGCACGACTTCCCCGAGTTCTGGTGGGCCTGGCGGCACCAGATGGTCCCCCTGGCCGAGGCCGGCTGGCGGGTCGCGGCGCTGGACCTGCGCGGCTTCGGCGCCAGCGACAAGCCTCCAGTGGGCTACGACACCTTCACCTCCGCCTCCGACGTGGCCTGCGTGATCCGGTCGCTGGGCGAGGACTCGGCCGCCGTCGTGGGCCAGGGGCTCGGCGCCTGGATCGCCTGGGCCCTGCCCTGCCTGGAGCCGGAGACCACGCGCGCGGTGGTCGCCCTGGGCTGCCCCCACCCGCTGGCGCTGCGGGCCGCGTCGTTGACCCTGCCCACCCAGCTCCAGGCCGGACGCACCTTCGCGGGTCTGCAGCGGCCCTTCGTGCCGGAGCGGCAGATGGGCGACCCCGCGTCGGGCTACGTCGCCCGGGTGCTGTCCGCGTGGTCCGCGCCCGGGGCGACCTGGCTCACCCCCGAGATCACCCGGCGGTATGCCGAGCAGATGGCCCTGCCCTTCGTGGCCCACTCGGCAGCGGAGTACTACCGGTGGATGGCGCGCTCGCAGCTGTGGATCTCGGGGCAGCGGTGGGCCCGGGCCCTGCGCCGCCCGATCCAGGTGCCGGTGCTGCACCTGCACGGAGCCGAGGACCGTGCGGTGCTCCCCGCGACGATCGGGGGCTCCGCGCGGCACACGGCCGCCGGGCTCGACGCGCACGTCCTGCCGGGGGCGGGCCACTTCCTGGCCGAGGAGGTCCCAGAGCCGGTCACCGCCCACCTGGTGGGCTGGCTGGCGCGGCGCGCCCGCTGAGCCCTCGACGGGGCGGGGTCAGCGGGTGGTGCAGGCACCGGTGTCGACCGGCTTGTGCGCCGTGACCGCGGCCGCGATGACCGCACGGGTGGCGGAGGTCGTCAGCGCGTAGCCGGTGCTCGGGTCGTCCACCGAGGTGGCGAAGACCGTGCCCGCGACGGCGCCATCGGTGGTCAGGAGCGGACCGCCGGAGTTGCCGGGGCGCACCGCGGCATACACCGAGTAGACCTGGCGGACCACTCCCGACCGCCCGTAGATGTCGGACCCGCTGGCCGCCATCACGGAGCGGACGCGCCCCGCCCCGAGGCGGTAGGGACCGCCGCCGGGGAAGCCGGCCACCACCACCGACTGCCGGGCCGGCAGCGCGGGCGCGGTCGACAGCGGCGGGGCGGGCAGGCCGGGCACGGCCAGGACGGCCAGGTCCAGCTTGGGGTCGAAGGCCACGACGGTGGCGAGGTAGCGCCGGCCGGTGCCCCCGATCCGCACCCGCACCCGGTCGGTGCCGGCGACGACGTGGGCGTTGGTGACGACCCGCTCGGGGGCCGGCACCCACCCGCTGCCGTCCTGCTCCCGACGGCAGTCGGCGGCGTCGCCGACCACCTGGACGATCGACCGGGCGGCGGCGGCCACCCCCGGGGTCTGGACGACGCGCGGGTCCGGCGGCTCGGCCGAGGCGATGGGCTCCGCCGCGATCCCGTCGAAGACGCGCGGGAACTCCGTCGCCTCCAGCTGCTGCCGGAAGCCGGTGAAGGCCCGGCTGGCCGCCGGGGGCATGACCTCGTCGATCGTGCGCAGCACCCGCGAGGCCGCGACCGTGCGGGCGAGCGCGCCGGGGGCGGCCACGCGCAGGGCGTCACCCGCGAACCACACGAGTCCGGCGACGACGACGAGCGCGGCCACCGCCCCGGCCAGGGCGTCCACCAGCTGCACGGGCCGCAGCCGCACCCGGTCCCGGAGCATCGAGCCGAGCACGGACAGGGCGACCTGGCCCACCGAGCCGAGCAGGAGCACTCCCAGCGACAGCGTGCCGATCCGCAGCGGGACGTTGCCGTGCAGCGCACCGACGTGATCGAGGAGCGGGGGCAGCGCCCACATCCCCACCACCGCGCCGAGGAGGAAGCCGATGGTCGCGCTGGCGGACAGCACCAGTCCGCTGCGCCACCCGGCGACGGCGGTGACCACGAGGAGCAGGACGACGAGCGCGTCGAGGACGAGCGGGTCCACCGGTCAGCCCCACATCCGCTCGGGCAGCGGCTCGTGGCGGGACCGGTCCCAGGGCCGGTCCAGCCCGGCGAGCGACAGCAGCCGGGTGAGCACCCCGGCGGTGAAGCCCCAGACGAGGAGCCCGTCGACCTCGAAGGCCGGGCCCCGGTAGCCGCTGGGGTGGGTGACGGTGAACCGGTTGGCCGGGTCGACCAGCTCGTCGAGGGGTGCGCGCAGCACCGCGGCCACCTCGCCCGGGTCGACCGCGGAGACCGGGTGCGGGTCGCGCCACCAGGCCACGACCGGGGTGACACCGAAGTCACGGTGCGGCAGGTAGAGCTCGGGGACGCTGGCCAGCACCTCCACCGTCTCCGGACGCAGGCCCACCTCCTCGCGGGACTCCCGCAGGGCGGCCGCCACCACGTCCTCGCCCGGCTCCAGCGAGCCGCCGGGGAAGGACACCTGCCCGGCGTGGGAGCGCATGGTGTGGGCGCGCTCGGTGAGCAGCACGTCCTGGCGCATGGGGTCGTCGGCGCAAGGCCCGACGAGCACGAGCACGCCGGCCCGGCGCCCGGCACCGGCCTCGGGCGGCAGGAAGCGGGAGTAGAAGGACGGCGGCGTCGCACCCATCCGGGCCACCAGGTGGTCGAGCCAGGCCGGTCGCGGCGCCGAGGGCTCCGCGCTCACCCGGTCACCTCGGCCCAGCGGGCGGCGAGCCCGGAGGGGGCGGCACCGAGCCGCTCGGGCCACGGGGCTCCCTCGGCCAGCTCGTACTTCGCCAGCCGGCGGGCCTTGACCGGGTCGGTCTCGCCCTCGCCGTAGGCCGGGCACAGGGAGGCGATCGGGCAGACCCCGCACGCGGGCTTGCGGGCGTGGCACAGTCGCCTGCCGTGATAGATGAGGACGTGCGAGAGCATCGTCCACTCCTTGCGCGGGATGAGCGCGGCGACCTCGTGCTCGACCTTGACCGGGTCGTCCTCGCCCGTCCACCCCAGGCGCCGCACGAGCCGCCCGACGTGGGTGTCGACCGTGATCCCGGGGACCCCGAAGGCATTGCCCAGCACGACGTTGGCGGTCTTGCGACCGACACCCGGCAGGGTCACGAGGTCCTCGAGCCGCCCGGGGACCTGGCCGTCGTACCGCTCGACGAGGGCCTGCCCGAGCTTGATCAGGGAGTCGGTCTTGGCGCGGTAGAAACCGGTCGGGCGGATCAGCTCCTCCAGCTCGCTCCGGTCGGCCGCGGCGTACGCCTGGGCCGTCGGGTAGCGACGGAACAGCTCGGGGGTGACCTTGTTGACCCCCACGTCGGTGGTCTGCGCGGAGAGCACGGTCGCCACCAGCAGCTCCAGCGGCGTGGTGAAGTCCAGCTCGCAGATCGCGTACGGATAGGTCTCGGCCAGCTCGCGGTAGGTCCGGCGGGCACGACGGGTCAGCGCCAGCGGCGTCTCCCCGGTCGGGGTCGGCTGCGAGGCGGTCTCCTGGGTGGGCACCGGGTCAGGCTACTCGTCCCGTCCGGGAGACCTCTGCGCGTGCAGCAGTCTGATCCGTCCGCGCCCCAGGGCGATCCGCGCAGGTCGACAGGCTCATCAGGTCGGGGTCACCAGGCACGCGGCGTGACAGATGGCACAATGGCGGCCGTGGACAACGACGTGGTGAGAAGGTCTCCGCTGTTCGCGGCTCTCGACGACGAGGCCGCCGGCGCCCTTCAGGCTCAGATGACCCCGGTGCACCTCGACCGAGGGGAGGTCCTGTTCCACGAGGGGGCGCAGGGCGACGCGCTCTACATCATCCGTGACGGCAAGGTGAAGCTCGGCCGGACCTCCGGCGACGGTCGCGAGAACCTCTTTGCCGTCCTCGGGCCGGGCGAGATGTTCGGCGAGCTGTCGCTGTTCGACCCGGGCCCGCGCACCCTGACCGCCACCGCGGTCGCCGAGACCGAGCTCGTCGGGCTGCGCCACGACAGCCTGCGTGGCTGGCTGCAGGGCCGCCCCGAGGTCTCCATGACCCTGCTCGCCGCGCTGGCCCGACGCCTGCGCCGCACCAACGAGTCGCTCGCCGACATGGTCTTCACCGACGTCCCGGGCCGCGTGGCCAAGGCGCTGGTCGACCTCTCCCGCCGGTTCGGGCGCCCTTGCGAGGACGGGGTGCTCGTCGCCCACGACCTGACCCAGGAGGAGCTGGCCCAGCTGGTCGGCGCCTCCCGCGAGACCGTCAACAAGTCGCTCGCCGACTTCGCGAGCCGAGGCTGGATCCGGCTCGAGGCGCGCGCGGTCGTGCTGATCGACATGGAGCGGCTCTACCGCCGCGCCCGCTGACCTGACCGCTCCCGAGCGGTCCTGCTGCGGGACCGTCCTGCTGCCGGGCCGGGCCCGACCCGGGCCGCATGCCCGGGCGGGCCAGGTCAGGACCCGCCAGCCAGGTGCTCCAGCTGGGCGAGCACGCTGAGCCGGGCCGCCGGCCACAGCTCGCGCGGCACCTCGGCGTAGACCCGCTCGACCACCTCGTCGGCCGTGGTGTCCCCGGCCGCGAGCGCCGCTCGCACCTGGCCGAGCCGCTCGCGACGGTGGTGCAGGTAGTACGCCACTGCCTGCTCGGCCGCCGTCACGGTGGGTCCGTGCCCGGGCAGGATCCGGGTGACCTCGCCCGAGCCGGTGAGCCGGTGCAGCCGCTCCAGCGAGGCGAGGTAGTCCCCGAGCACGCCGTCAGGGTGGGCGACCACGGTGGTCCCCCGGCCCAGCAGGGTGTCGCCGGTCAGCACCGCGGCGTCGGCCGGCAGCACGAAGGAGGTCGAGTCCGCGGTGTGCCCCGGTGTGGCGAGGACCGCCACCTCCAGGGCACCGACCTGAAGCTGGTCGCCCTCGTGCAGGTCCGCGGGCCCGTCACCGATCGCCCGCACGCAGGTGCCGGCCAGCTCGGCGAACCGCCCTGCCCCCTCGGCGTGGTCGGGGTGACCATGGGTCAGCAGGGTGTGGGTGACCCGTCGCCCGCCCGCCGTGGCGGCGGCGAGCACCGTCTGCAGGTGGGTCTCGTCGAGGGGCCCGGGGTCCACGACCGCGACGGCCTCGTCCCCGGGCTCGGCCAACAGCCAGGTGTTGGTGCCGTCCAGGGTCATCGGGCCGGGGTTGGGCGCGAGCACGCAGGTCGCGCGGGGCGTCACGGCTCCCCCGTGCCACTGCCCGAGCGCCGCGGTCGGGGCGGGGGGCCGGCCGGGGGCCGTCATGCCTGCTCCGGCCGTATGCCGGCTGCCCCGGGCGGCGCGGACCTGGTGGTCGCGGCGCCTCGGGCGGTGGCCGGGACCGGGGCGCGGAGCATCACGACGCCGGGCTCGACCTCGACCAGCTCGGGCGAGATCGTCCAGACCTCGGGCCGCTCGGCGACGAGGGCGGCGGCGGCGGTGGCCTCGGCGAGCTGCTCGACGGCGACGACGGTGGGCGGCAGCATCAGGACGCTGCCCTGCTCCAGGCGGGCGAGCACGTCTGCGGGGTACCACCAGCCGGCGGTGTCGGCCTCGGTGGTGCGGTCGTCGGGGTGCTGCCCGGCGGGCAGGAGCGCGGCGAAGAAGGCCGTGTCGTAGCGCCGCGACTCGAAGGCCGGGGTGATCCAGCGGGCGCGGTAGGCCAGCAGGTCCGAGCGCAGCACGAGCCCGCGGCGCAGGAGCAGGTCGGTGAGGCTGAGCTCGCGGGCCTCGAGGGCGACCCGGTCGGCGTGCCACTCGGGGGTCGCGAGGTCGCGGACGACGTCGTCGGGGCCGGTGCCGGCGAGCAGCACCCCGCACTCCTCGAAGACCTCGCGCACGGCGGTGACGACGAGCTGCCGGGCGACGGCGGCGGGTCGGCCCATGCGCTCGGCCCACTGCTGCGGGGTGGGCCCGGCCCAGTGGTCGCGGGCGAGGGCCTCGTCGGCGTCGCGCGGGTCGACCCCGCCGCCGGGGAAGACCATCATCCACGGCGCGAACTCCATGGTCGCGACGCGGCGCAGCATGAAGACCTCGACGCCGGCACCGTCCTCGGCGTCGCGCACGAGCTGGACGGTGGCGGCCTGCCGCACCGGGCGCTCGGCGCGGACCTCGGGGTCGCCGTCGAGCCACCGTCGGGCGCGCTCACCGAGCCCGCCCGACGGGAAGTCCCGCTCGACGCGGGTCATCGGCTCAGTCGTCCTCGCGCAGCGCGACGGTGATCTCGACCTCGACGGGGGCGTCGAGCGGCAGGACCGCGACGCCGACGGCGGAGCGGGCGTGGATCCCGGCGTCGCCGAAGGCCGTGCCGAGCAGCTCGCTGGCGCCGTTGATCACGCCGGGCTGGCCGGTGAAGGAGGGGTCGCTGGCCACGAAGCCGACGACCTTGACGACCTGGGCGACCTGGTCCAGGTCGCCGACGACGGACTTGACGGCGGCGATGGCGTTGAGCGCGCAGGTCTGGGCGAGCTCCTTGGCGCGGTCGGGGCTGACCAGGCCCTCCCCCTCGCCGACCTTGCCGGTGGCGGCGAGGGAGCCGGACACCATCGGCAGCTGGCCGGAGGTGTAGACGCGACGTCCGTCCCGCTGGGCGGGGACGTAGGCGGCCACGGGGGCGGCCACCTCGGGGACGGTGAGGCCGAGCTCGGCGAGACGGTCTTCGACAGCACTCATGGTGGGACTCCTGGTTGCGAGAGGTGGTGCGGCTCAGGCCTGGCGGGGCCGCTTGAGATAGGCCACGAGGTTGCCCTCGGGCGACTGCAGGACCTGCACGAGCTCCCAGCCGTCCTCGCCCCACTGGTCGAGGATCTGCTTGGTGGCGTGGACGATCAGCGGCACGGTGGCGTACTCCCAGGTGGTCATGGCGGCACTCTATCCACGTGTGGGCGAGCCCACCCGGCCGGATCGGCGCTCTGCGCCCCCCGGCGAGGTCCCCGCACTAGCATCGAGGTCATGGCTGCCCCCACGGACCCCCAGGCCTGGCGCTCGGCCCGCCTGCACGTGGTGACCGGCAAGGGGGGCACGGGCAAGTCCACGGTGGCGGCCGCGCTGGCGCTGGCCCTGGCCGACGCGGGCCGGCGGGTCCTGCTGGCCGAGGTGGAGCGGCGTCAGTCCCTGGCGCCGCTCCTGGGCTGCGCGCCCCTGGACGACCGGGAGCGGCTGGTCCGGGCGGGTGCGACCGGCGGGGAGCTGCACGCCGTCGCGGTCGACGCGCACCAGTCGCTGCGCGAGTACCTCGCCACCCACTACCGGCTGGGCGCCGCGGGCGCCGTGCTGGACCAGGTGGGGGCGGTGGAGCTCGCCACGAGCATCGCCCCGGGGCTGGGCGACGTGCTGCTCATGGGCAAGGTCTACGACGTCGCCCGGCGCACCCCCGCCCACCAGCGCCCCAGGGGCGCGCCCGACCACTACGACGCCGTCGTCCTGGACGCGCCGCCGACGGGCCGGGTGGTGCGCTTCCTCGACGCGAGCGGGCAGGTCGCGGACCTGGCCCGGGTCGGTCCGATCCGGCAGCAGGCCGACGCCGTGAGCGCACTGGTGCACTCCGCGCAGACGGCGGTGCACCTGGTGACCCTGCTCGAGGAGATGCCCGTGACCGAGACCGTCGAGGCGGTGGCCGAGCTGCGCCGGGAGGGGCTGAACCCCGGTCTCCTGGTCGTCGACCGGGTGCGCGACGACGGTATGACGGAGGACGACCTGGCCGGGTTCGACGCCGCCGTGGCCGGGGAGGTCACCGAGGCCGACGTGGCCGCGGAGCTGGCGGCCGCGGGGGTGCCGGGTCCCGCGCTGCTGGCCGGGGGGCTGCTCGAGCGGGCCCGGGTCCACGCGTCCCGCCTGCAGGTGGAGGGCGAGCAGCAGGAGGTCCTCGACCGCCTAGGGCTGCCCACCGTGCTGCTCCCTCAGCTCGTGGCCGGGGTGACGCCGCAGAGCCTGCCGGAGCTGGCGGCCCTGCTCACCGACCAGGTGGGCGGTCTGGCGTGAGCACCACCGACGCGCCCCGCCCGCTTCCCCGGCATACCGCCGCAGGCCTGGCCGGGCTCGCCCGCGACCCGGGCACCCGGGTGGTGCTGTGCTGCGGTGCGGGGGGCGTCGGCAAGACGACGACCTCTGCCGCGCTGGCGCTGGCCGCGGCCGAGTCGGGGCGCCGCGTCGTGGTCCTCACCATCGACCCGGCCCGCCGTCTGGCTCAGTCCCTCGGCCTGGTCGAGCTGGACGACGTGCCGCGGGAGGTGGCGGGCGTCGACCGGACGGGGGGCGGCCGCCTCGACGCGATGATGCTGGACATGAAGCGCACCTTCGACCAGGTGGTGGTGACCCACGCCTCGCCGCGGACCGCGGAGCAGATCCTGGCCAATCCGTTCTACCAGGCGGTCTCCAGCTCCTTCGCGGGCACGCAGGAGTACATGGCGATGGAGAAGCTCGGGCAGCTGCGCGAGCAGGCCGACCGCGAAGGCACCTGGGACCTGGTCGTCGTGGACACCCCGCCGAGCCGGTCCGCGCTGGACTTCCTGGACGCGCCCGCCCGGCTCGGGTCGTTCCTGGACGGGCGCCTGGTGCGGCTGCTGACGGCTCCGGCGCGGGTGGGTGGCCGGCTGGGCGCCCGCTCCCTCGTCGGCGGCATGTCGCTCGCGACGTCGGTGCTGAGCCGGCTGCTCGGCGGTGAGCTGCTGCGGGAGGTGCAGACCTTCGTGCTGGCGCTGGACTCGGTGTTCGGGGGTTTTCGCGAGCGGGCCGACCGGACCTACGCGATGCTCGCCGAGCCGGGCACCGCCTTCGTGGTCGTGACCACACCGGAGCCCGCGGCGGTGCGGGAGGCGGAGTTCTTCATGGACCGGCTGCGCGCGGAGGCGATGCCGCTCGCCGGTGTCGTCGTCAACAGGGTCGTGCGCCCGGTGACGGGGTCGCCGGGCGCACGGGAGGCGATGTCGGTCGCGCAGCGGCTGCCGGCACGGGGCCCCGCGGGAGCGACGAGGGCGCTGCTGCGTCTCGCGGCGGCCGACGGCGAGGTCGCCGAGCGCCAGGCCGCGGTGGTGGCGGGGCTGCGTCAGCGGGCGGGAGGGCTGCCGCTGAGCGAGGTGCCGGCCGCGGGGACGGACGTGCACGACCTGACCGGTCTGCGGACGGTGGCCGACTCGCTGTGAGCCGCCGCCGGCGACCCGCAGGTGGGGCCGACGAGCGGGTCAGGCGACCTTGCCGTCCTTGCCGCCGCCGCGCTTCATCATGGCCTCGAGCACCGGTCGCCAGGAGCGCACCTCGGGGCGCCGCTTGAGCAGGGCCCGCCGCTCGCGCTCGGTCATGCCACCCCACACGCCGAACTCGGTGTGGTTGTCCAGCGCGTCGGCGAGGCACTCGGCGATCACCGGGCAGCCCACGCAGATCTGCTTGGCCTGCTGCTGGGCGGCTCCCTGCACGAAGAGGGCGTCGGGGTCCTGCGTCACGCAGTTGCCGAGCGGCGCCCACTCCTGGACCCACTGCCCGGCCCGCTCACCCGCCTGCGTCGTCGGAACAGTCATGTCAATGCCTCCCAGTCTTCACCCAACAGGGTACGTGCCTCGCGATTCGTCTCCCATGGCCCGGTCGAGGGATCTACCGTCGACCTGTCGGACTAGTCAGTGGCAGCTTCCTCGCCGTTCTCGTGCTGTAAACGCGCGCCCGGCCCCTGGGTTACGGCTCTCAGGAAAAAAAGTAGGCTGGCGCCATGAAGCAGGGACGACTACGAGCCATACCCACGGTGATGAGCCTGCTGACGGCGTTCCTCGCCGTCGCCGTCGTGGGTGGTGTGCTCGGCGCGGGGCTGCTGATCCCCGCCACCGCACTCGTGGGCACCGTCGTCAAGTCGGGCACCGAGGTCTATGACTCGCTGCCGACCGAGTTCGCTCCCGTGGTGCCGCAGCAGCAGACCGAGATCCTCGCCTCCGACGGCCGCACCGTCATCGCGACGCTGTACGACCAGCGCCGGATCATCGTGCCGCTCAAGGCCATCTCGCCGTGGATGCAGAAGGCCCAGATCGCCATCGAGGACCACCGCTTCTACGAGCACGCGGGCGTCGACCTGCAGGGCATCGGGTCCGCGGTGGGTGGCGCGCTGGTCGGCGGGACCGCGCGAGGCGCCTCCACGCTCACCCAGCAGTACGTCAAGGTGACGCTGGAGACGGCTGCGCTCTACCGCGACGACTACGAGGCCGCCAAGGCCGCCAAGGCCGTCACCCCGGCGCGCAAGCTCCAGGAGCTGAAGTACGCCGTCCAGGTCGAGAAGCAGATGTCCAAGGAGCAGATCCTCACCAACTACCTCAACCTGGTCTACTACGGGGACAAGCAGTATGGCGTGGAGGCCGCGGCCCGCCACTACTTCGGGACCACCGCCGCCAAGCTGACGATCCCGCAGGCCGCGACCCTCGCGGGCATCGTGCAGTCGCCGGGCGCGAACGACCCGGTGCACAACCCCAAGGCCGCGCTGGACCGTCGTCAGCAGGTGCTGGCGGCCATGCACAAGTACGGCGCCATCGACGCCACGCAGTACGCCGCCGCCAAGAAGGCCCCGCTGGGCGTGGTCAAGACCGACCCGGCGAAGCGCAACTGCGACGGGTCCAGCGAGCCCTTCTGGTGCAACTACGTCCTGACCTGGCTCAAGATGCAGCCGGCCTTCGGCTCCCAGCCGGGCGAGCGGGAGGGCCGGATCGAGCGCGGGGGCTACCGCATCATCACCACTCTCGACCCGGCGCTGCAGTCCGCGGCCCGGGCCTCGATGGGCCGGATCATCTCCCCGCAGGACTACGACGCGGCCGGCAAGCGGTATGGCGCCGCCGCCACCACCGTGGAGACCGGGACCGGCAAGATCCGCTCGATGATCCAGTCGACGGCATACACCGCGACGGGCAAGCGGGAGACCGGCAAGACGCAGGTCAACTGGGCCGCCGACTTCAAGTTCGGCGCCTCGGGCGGGTTCAGCTCCGGCTCGACGATGAAGCTCTTCTCGGTGATCGAGGCGCTCAAGCAGGGCAAGGACGCCAACTACGTCATCCAGGGCATCCGTCCGGCCGGTGCGTCCTGGCGCAGCGGCGAGTTCCAGGAGCCCTGCACCTTCTACAGCCGCGACCCCTGGCAGCCGCGCAACGCCGAGGGAGACGACCCGAGCCCGACCGAGACCCTCGCGCACGCCACCCAGAACTCCATCAACACCGCCTTCGTCGCGCTCGCCCACGAGATCGGCACCTGCAACATCCGCAACACCGCGCTGCAGATGGGCATGCACACCTCGACCCGCAAGGCGCCCGAGGGCAAGGTCGACGGCAAGCCGCTGTCGCTCATCCCCAACCAGCTGCTCCTGAGCACCGACACCAGCCCCGAGACGATGGCGCAGATGTATGCCGTCATCGCCAACGGCGGCAAGCTGTGCCCCAACCTGCCCGTGGAGTCGGTGGTGGACGCCAACAGCAAGAAGGTCAACCTCAAGCTGCCCGGGTGCCGCCAGGTCCTGCCCAAGCACGTCGCCGATCAGGCGGCGGCGATCTTCCAGAGCGTGATGACGACCGGAACCGGTCGGGAGATGCAGTTCGGGCGCCCCTCGCTGGGCAAGACGGGCACCGACTCGGACAACGAGACCTGGTTCGTCGGCGCCTCCCCGCAGTACGCCACCGCGGTGTGGGCCGGCACCCCCGACACCAACGACTTCTCCTGGCAGCGGGTCACCCTGCACGACGTCCAGGGCAAGGCGCACTACTTCGCCAAGACCCAGGGCCGCCTGATCCCCGGGCCGATCTGGCGGGGGATCATGCAGGCCGCCCACGAGGACGAGCCGGTCCGGCACTTCGCGCTCGGCCCGGTGGTCAACCCGGCGCCCGCGCCCGGCAAGCCCGGGGACCCGGCCGCCCCCGGCACCCCGGCCACGCCGGGCACCCCGACCACGCGGCGCGGCTGACGGCTGAGCACCCCCGGCTGACCGCCGGGCCCCGGACCACCCGGTCCGGGGCCCGGCGTCGTCGTCCCGGCACCGGTGCCCGGGGACCACCGCCCGAGCGCGGCGTCTGCGAGCATGGGGGTGATGAACACTCTCGCACGCACCCTCACCGGACTCACGGCGGCCGGGGCCGCCACCGTCGCCTACGCCTCCCTGATCGAGCGGCAGGCCTTCACGCTGCGCCGGGTGACAGCGCCGGTGCTGCCTGCCGGGCAGGACCCGCTCACGGTCCTGCACCTGTCGGACATGCACCTGGTGCCCGGGCAGGAGCGCAAGATCGGGTGGATCCGCGACCTGGCCCGGCTCGAGCCGGACCTCGTGGTGAACACCGGCGACAACCTCGCCCACCAGGAGGCGGTGCCGCTCGCGATGCGGGCGATGGAGCCCTTCCTCGGCCTGCCGGGGGCCTTCGTCATGGGCAGCAACGACTACCTCGCCCCCCGGCCGAAGAATCCGCTGCGCTACCTCACGGCCGACTACGCCCGGTCCACCGGCGAGCGGCGGGCGCTGCCGACCGGCGACCTGATCGCCGGCTTCGAGACCGCCGGGTGGGTCAACCTCAACAACCGCCGCGGCGCGCTCACCGTCGCCGGACGCGAGCTGGAGCTGGTCGGCGTGGACGACCCGCACATCGCCCGGGACGCGTATGCCGAGGTGGCGGGCGCCGCGGACCCGGCGGCCGACCTCACCGTCGCGGTGGCGCACGCGCCCTACCTGCGGGTGCTGGACGCCTTCACCCGGGACGGGGCCGCGCTGGTCATCGCCGGGCACACCCACGGCGGCCAGGTGTGCGTCCCGTTCTACGGCGCGCTGGCGACCAACTGCGACCTCGGGCGCAAGCGGGTCAAGGGCCTCTCGCGCTGGTGGGACGGGTGCGACAACGCCCCCGACGCCCAGGCGCCGGACGAGGCGGCGTGGCTGCACGTGTCGGCCGGTCTGGGCACCTCGCCGTACGCCCCGGTGCGCCTGGCCTGCCGCCCGGAGGCGACCCTGCTGACGCTGGTCGCACGCTCCTGACCGGCGGATTGGTGGCCGAGGGCTCTTGTCGGCTATTCTCGGTCAGTCATCACGGGGTGTGGCGCAGCTTGGTAGCGCGCGTCGTTCGGGACGACGAGGCCGCAGGTTCAAATCCTGTCACCCCGACCAGATGAAGCAGACCGGCTCGGACCTGAGGGTCCGGGCCGGTCTGCTGCTGTCCCCGGACCCGGTCACCCGGCCAGACCCTCCATCGCCCGGGCGTAGGCCAGGCCCGTCGCGACCGCGCCGACCACCAGCCCCACGAGCACCTGCAGCGTCGTGTGCCGCCCGGCCCGCACCCGTGCCCACGCGCACAGGCCGAGCGCGGGCACGAGCACCAGCAGGGCCGGTCGCCCGAGGGTCTGCGCCAGCACGCAGGTCATGCCGGCGAGGGCTCCGACGTGGAAGGACGCCTTGTGCCAGCGGGACACGACGCTCATGGCGGTCAGCCCGGCCAGGATGGCGAGGACGAGAGCCACGACGGGAGCGGGTGCCCCGAGCAGCCACAGCAGGGTGAGCCCGCCGACGACGAAGGCCGCGGCCGCCAGCAGCGGACCGCCTCGCTGCTCGCGGACGACGAGCTGGTGGTCGAGGACCGCACCGGCCCGCACCTGGGCCCGCAGCCACAGCAGGGGCAGCGCGACACAGACCGCGACGGCCAGCGCGGCCCACAGCAGCCCCTGCCACCAGGGCCGGCCGGAGCGGACCGAGACGAGCAGCAGCGTCGCGGACACGCACCAGCCGGGGTGGCAGACGGCCGCGACCCGGTCGGCGGTGCGCGAGGGGCGGGCAGTCCGCAGGCGGATCACGTCCGGATGGTCGTCCCAGCAGGTCATTGCCCCAGTCTGCCCGGATGACAAGCACTTTCGCGCGGCGGCGTGCGGGAGGCCAGGGCCCCGGCGGCGGACGCACCCCCAGGTCGAGGTCCCCGGCACCCCACGGGATACCGCATGCCGGCACCCAGGCCCGCGGTAGGCATGTCCAGCCGGCCGCGCTATCGTGACCGCGGATCCTCTAAATCCTGCTAATGGCACCCTGCGAAGGAGTCCCCGTGCTGTCACCCGAGTCCACCGAGGTCGTCAAGGCCACCGCCGGCGTCGTCGCCGCCCACGCCGAGACCATCACCAGCCGCTTCTACCCCCACATGTTCGCGGCGCACCCCGAGCTGATGCGGGTCTTCAACAAGGCCAACCAGGCCGTCGGCGAGCAGCCCAAGGCACTGGCCGCCTCGGTCGTGGCGTACGCCGTCAACCTCATCGACCCGGACGCGCCCGACTTCAGGCCGGTCATGCGCCGCATCGCCCACAAGCACGTGTCGCTGGGCATCAAGGCGACGGAGTACACCATCGTCGGTCACCACCTGATGTGGGCCATCGGCGACGTCCTCGGCGACGCGGTCACCCCCGAGATCGCCGCCGCCTGGGACGAGGTCTACTGGCTGTTCGCCTGCCAGCTGATCGCCGAGGAGGCCAGGCTCTACGCCCTGGGCGGGGTCGACCCCGAGCAGCCCTGGCGCAGGTACGTGGTCCAGGAGCGCACCGAGGAGGGTCAGGACGCGTTCTCGCTGGTCATCCGCCCGCAGGAGGGCGAGCTGCCCGCCCACCGCACCGGCCAGTACGTCGCGCTCGGCGTCGACCTGCCCGGTGGCGAGCGACAGCCGCGGCAGTACACCATCTCCGGCGTGCCCGGCGGCACCGCCTTCCGCCTGACCATCAAGCGGGTCACCGGCGCCGAGGGCGTCCCGGACGGCCAGGTCTCCACCTGGCTGGCCGAGCACGCGCAGGTGGGCGCGGTCCTGGACGTCTCCCTGCCCTCGGGCGACGTGGTCCTGGACGACACCGACGCCCCGCTGGTGCTGGTCTCCGCGGGCATCGGCATCACCCCGATGGCGGCGATCATGGAGGACCTGTCGCAGCGCCAGCCGGGCCGCACCGTGCGCGCCTTCCACGCGGACAAGGGCCAGGACACGCACGCGCTCTTCACGACGCTGCGCGAGCATGCCGAGAAGATGTCCGACGTCCGGACGCAGATCTGGTACGAGACCGGCGCGCAGGCTCCCGCCCGAGATGGCCTCATGGACCTGACCGACGTCGAGATCCCCTCGGGCGCCAAGGTGTTCATGTGCGGGCCACTGCCCTTCATGCAGGCCATGCGCCGTCAGCTCATCGACAAGGGCGTGCCCGCGTCGGACATCGGCTACGAGGTCTTCGGCCCCGACCTGTGGGCGCAGAACCCCGACGCCGCCGACGTCGCCTGACCGGGTCGCGCCGACGCCCGTCGACCCCGCGTGGAGGATCTCCGCTCCCGTCCGGCCGCTGTCGGGCGGGCGCGGGGCGAGCAGGCCCGAGCCCCCCTCCTGGCCGGCGCACCGGGGGAAGGCACCTGCCCCGGTGCGCCCGCCCGTCCGCGGGCAGCGATGATGGCCCCATGACGATCCACGGCAGCGCCGACCCCGCCGAGGGCGGGCCCTCGCAGGACGAGGACGCAGGCTTGTCCCCGGCGCAGGACGAGGCGGACGAGCGCTTCCGCGCGGAGGGGGACGGCGCCGAGGCGCTGGCCGCTCTCGCTCGCGAACGGCTCGGGGCGGACCGCGCCGAGCGGTGGATCGCCTTGTGGCGCCCGGCGATCCGCCTGGTGCCCGCCCGTGACGACGAGCCCGTGGTAGCCCGCCTCGGTGGTCGCCCACGGGTGCCGGCCGACTTCGCGTGGCCGGCGTGGGAGGGGCATGGTCCGCTCAGCCTGGTCGCCGAGGTCGACCTGGACGCGGTGCACGCCTGCGGGCTGGACGCCGGACGCGAGCTGCCCACGACGGGGCGCTACCTCGCGTTCTGCTACGGGGAGCCCGAGGACCTCGACGGCCTCGTCTGGTCGTGGGATCCGTCCTCCCGTCCGGGCGCGCGGCTGCTGCACCTGCCGGCAGCGGGTCCGCGGGACGTGGAGACGCCCGCGCCGGGGGCGACCGAGTATCCCGGCATACCGCTGACGGGCCGACAGGTCACGACCTGGCCGTGGGACGTGCCCGAGGCCGGACCGATCCTCGGCTTCACGGGGGACGACCTCGACGACGAGCTGTACGACGAGGAGCTCGAGCTGGCCGCCATGGGCGACGACGAGGGCGTCCTGCACCAGCTCGGCGGGTGGAGCCGGGACGTCTCGGGCGACGTCCGGGAGGAGGCCGCGACCTGGACCGACGACGACCCCGCCGGTTGGGAACCCTTGCTGCAGATCGGGTCCGACGACCGGGCCGACATGCTGTGGGGCGACCTGGGCAGCCTCTACTGGCTCACCAAGGGCGACGAGTCCGCCTTCACCTGGCAGAACTACTGACGAGGAGCACCTGATGACTCTCGACGAACGCGTGGCCGCGGCCCGCACCGCCTGCACCGACGCGCTCGCCCACCCGCCCACCACGATGGCCGAGGAGCTGCGCGCGCTCGCCGCGCTGCCCGAGGCGGACTCCTGCGACCGTGACGTGTACGGCGACGGCGGCCCGGTCGCCGAGCTGGAGCGGCGGGTCGCGCAGCTGCTGGGCACCGACACGGCGGTGTTCTTCCTCTCCGGGATCATGGCGCAGCAGGCCGCCCTGCGGATCTGGTGCGACCGCACCGGGAGCCGCCGGGTGGCGCTGCCGGACCTGTCCCACCTGCTCGTCCACGAGGAGGACGGGCCGCGGCTGCTGCACGACCTGGAGGTGGTGCACCTGACGACCGGCGCGCGGACGCCCACGGCCGAGGACGTGCGGGCGGTGCCCGGCCACGTGGCCGCGGTCCTCGTCGAGGTGCCGCTGCGCGACGGCGGCTATCTGGTGCCGGATCTCGACGAGCTGCGGATGCTCTCCGCCGCCTGCCGCGAGCGCTCGATCGCCCTGCACCTGGACGGCGCCCGGCTGTGGGAGGCCGCGGCGGGTCTGGGCTGCGAGCCGAGCGACCTGGCCGCGCTGGCCCACTCCACCTATGTCTCGTTCTACAAGGGCCTGGGCGGGATGGCGGGCGCGGCGGTCGGCTGCGACGAGGACGTCGCTGACGAGCTGCGGCTGTGGCGCCGGCGGCTGGGCGGGACGATCTTCACGGCATACCCCCTGGCGCTGGCCGCGCTGCACGGGCTGGACACGCTGCTGCCGCGGATGGGCGAGCTGCACTCGTACGCCAAGGAGCTCGCCGTCGCGCTGGGCGACCGGGGGGTGCTCACCCGGCCGCAGGACGTGCGCTCGCCGGCCTTCCGCGCGTGGGTGCCGGGCGCACCGGACGAGGTGCGCGAGCGGGCGGCCGCGGTGATGGAGGAGACCAAGGTCCTGGTGCCCGACCGGTGGCGCGCTGCCGACGTGCCCGGCTGGTCGTGGACGGAGATCACGGTGACCGCCCACCTGGCGACCCGCCCGGTGGCGGAGGCGGCGGACCTGCTGGCGCGGCTGCTCCCCTGAGGCCCGGCCGCCGACCCGGCGGCAGCGCCAGATCCGCGCGGCGCGGTGGGACGCGCGCCCGAAGGTGAGACCCGGACCTGCCGCCCGGGGTCTGTCGGTCCGGCTCGCTAGGGTGCGGACCACGGACCTGGGAGGGCTCATGCACCGGATCGACGACCGCTTCGTGATCAGCGCCACCGACCTCACGCGGGCCTCGGCCTGCGAGCTGGCGCTGCTGCGGGACCTGGACGTGCGGCTCGGTCGGCTGCCCGCTCCCGAGGCCGTCCCCGATCCGATGCTGGCCCAGCTCGCGCGGCTCGGCGATGCTCACGAGCAGCTGGAGCTGGAGCGCTGGCGGCGGCTGCACGGCGCGGCGGGGGTGCGCGAGATCCCGCGCCCCCGGCCGACGCACGAGGAGCTGGTCCAGGCCCGGGAGGCGACCTTCGCGGCGATGCACGAGGGCGTGCCCGTGGTCTACCAGGGCTGCTTCTACGACGGCGAGCTGATGGGCTTCGCCGACTTCCTGGTCCGGGCGGACGGGTGGCGGCCGGACCGTCCGGCCTACGAGGTGCACGACATCAAGCTCGCCCGGCACGCCAAGGTGACGGCCCTGCTGCAGCTCGCGGCCTACGCCGACCAGCTCCGGCGCGGGGGCGTCGACCCGACGGACCGGGTGACCCTGGTGCTGGGTGACCGTTCCCGGCCCACCTATCCCGTGGCCGAGATCCTGGCGGTGTATGCCGAGCGGCGGCGCCACCTGCTCGGGCTCGTGGCCGACCGGGTGGCCGCCGACGCGCCGCTGGCCTGGGGCGAGCCGGGCGTGAGCGCCTGCGGCAGCTGCGAGGTCTGCTCGACCGAGGTCGCCGCGCACCGGGACGTGCTGCTCGTGGCCGGGGTGCGGGCGACGCAGCGCAAGCGGCTGCTGGCGGCCGGGGTGCGGACCATCGACGACCTGGCCCGCCACGAGGGGCCGGTCGAGGGGCTGGGTCGGGCGACGCTCGACAAGCTCCAGGCCCAGGCCCGCCTCCAGGTGCTGCAGTCGCCCCCGGACGGCTCGGCGGGGCAGATCTCGGTCGGGGTGCACACGCCGGAGGCGATCCGCGCGATCCCGGCCCCCGACGAGGGCGACATCTTCTTCGACTTCGAGGGCGACCCGCTGTGGGCCGGGGACGAGACCGACGCCCAGGGCCTGGAGTACCTCTTCGGCGTGGTCGAGACGGACGGCACCTTCCGACCCTTCTGGGCGCACGACCGCGCCCAGGAGAAGGCCGCCCTCCTCGCCTTCCTCGCGTACGTCGAGGAGCGCCGGGCCCGCCATCCCGGCCTGCACATCTACCACTACGCGCCCTACGAGCGGACCGCTCTCCTCAAGCTCGCCGGCCGGCACGGGGCGGGTGAGGAGTCGGTGGACCGGCTGCTGCGCGAGGGTGTCCTGGTCGATCTCTACCAGGTGGTCAAACGCTCCATCCGGGTGTCCCAGCCGTCCTACTCGATCAAGAAGCTCGAGCCGCTCTACATGGGCGACCAGCTGCGCGGTGGTGACGTGACGACGGCGGGCGACTCCATCGTGGAGTACCACAAGTGGTGCGAGGCGCGGGCCCGCGGCGACCAGGCCGAGGCCGACCGGCTGCTGCAGGCGATCGCGGACTACAACAAGTACGACTGCGTGTCGACGCTGCGGCTGCGGGACTGGCTGCTCGCGCTGATGCGCGACGCGGGGGTCGCCGCGCGGGAGCCCCGCCGGCCGGAGGAGCTGCCCGAGGACGAGGACGACACGCTCGTGGACCCGCGCACGCAGGTGGCCGAGGCGCTGGCCGCCCTGGCGGGGCCTGCCGAGGACCGCAGCGCCGACGACCACGCGATCGCGCTCGTCGGCGCGGCGGTGGGCTATCACCAGCGTGAGGGCAAGCCCTTCTGGTGGGCGCACTACGACCGGCTCCAGTCGCCGCCGGCCGACTGGCCGGTCTCCCGGGACGCCTTCGTGGTGGACCGGGTCGAGGTGGTCGAGGACTGGGGCAGGCCCCCGGGCAAGCGCTCGCTGCGCCGCGTGCTGTCCGCGGTGGGCCGCCACGAGCCGGGGATGCCCTTCAGGCAGGACGCGAGCGGCTACCTGCTCTATCCCCCGCCCGTCCCCGACGGGCTGCCGCAGCCGACCCCGGAGGCCATGGGAGCCACCTCCGCGCTGACCGTCACCGAGGCCGAGCCGGTGGCGGGTGGTCGGGTGCGGCTGACCCTGCAGGAGCGGCTGGCCAAGGGCTGCGAGGCGTACGACGAGCTGCCGGTCGCCCTCACCGTCGGCCCCCCGCCGCCGGTCAAGGCCGTGCAGGAGGCCCTGCTCGACCTCGCCCAGCGGGTGCGGCGCGAGGGGCTGCCCGAGCACCCCGGCATCGAGATCCTGCGCCGCCGCCCGCCGCGCCTGAGCGGGCTCGACGCCCTGCCCCCGGTCGTGGACGGTGATGCGGTCGCCGCGATCACCACGGCCGTGCAGGCGCTCGAGCACAGCTATCTCGCCGTGCAGGGTCCGCCCGGGACCGGCAAGACCTATGTCGCGTCGCGGGTGATCGCCGCCCTCGTCCGGCTCGGCTGGCGGATCGGCGTCGTCGCCCAGTCCCACGCCGTCGTCGAGAACGTCCTGGACCGGGTGGTCGCCGTCGGCGTCGACGCGAGCCAGGTCGGCAAGACCAAGACCCGCCAGGAGGACGCCCCCTGGACTCCGCTGAAGGACCCGCGCGCCCTGAGGGCCTTCCTCGACGAGCACCGTGACGCCTCGGCGGGCTGCGTGATCGGCGGGACCATGTGGGACTACTGCAATGTCAACGCCGTCGACGAGGGCGAGCTCGACCTGCTGGTGGTGGACGAGGCGGGGCAGTACTGCCTCGCCAACACCCTCGCCGTCGCCCGGGCCGCCCGGCGGCTGCTGCTCCTGGGCGATCCGCAGCAGCTGCCCCAGGTCTCCCAGGGCATCCACCCCGAGCCGATCGACGAGTCGGCCCTCGGCTGGCTGTCCGCCGGCCACGACACGCTACCGCCCGAGCTGGGCTACTTCCTGGAGCAGACCTGGCGGATGCACCCCGCCGTCTGCGAGCCCGTATCCCACCTGTCGTACGCCGGACGGCTGCGCTCGCAGGAGGCGGCCACGCTGGGCCGGTCGCTGGAGGGCGTCGAGCCCGGCCTGCGGGTCGTGACCGTCGACCATCACGACAACGCCGTCGCCTCGGTCGAGGAGGCCGACGAGGTCGTGCGGGTGGTGCGCTCCCTGCTGGGCCGGCCCTGGCGGCCTGCGCCGGCTGCCCCGGCGACCCCGCTGGCGGAGGACGGCTTCGTGGTCGTGGCGCCGTACAACGCACAGGTCGGGACCATCCGCGCCGCCCTGGACCGGGCCGGGCTGCGGGACGTGCGCGTGGGCACGGTCGACCTCTTCCAGGGGCAGGAGGCTCCGGTGGCGATCATGTCGATGACCGCGTCGGCGCTGGCCGACCTGCCGCGCGGGGCGGACTTCCTGCTCGACCGCAACCGCCTCAACGTCGCCATCAGCCGGGCCCAGTGGCTCGCGGTGGTGATCCGCTCGGCCAACCTCACGTCGCTCACCCCCACGACACCCGAGCAGCTGCTGCAGCTGGGCGGCTTCATCCGGCTGTGCGAGTCCGGGAGCAGGCCGTCGGCCTGAGTCGGCCGCGTCGTCCGGGCGCCGCGGCGCGGGGGCGCCGGGTGCCCGCCGCCGACGCGACTCAGTCCGGAGGCACCGCGGCCTGCGCTTCCGGGCCTCGCCGCAGCAGCCGCAGCCCGAGGGGCAGGCAGGGCAGCACCAGGAGCAGGGTGATCACTGCGCCCGCCCAGGGCAGGTCGCCCGCGGCCGGCTCCGCACCCCCGCCGGCCAGTGCGTCCCCCACGTCGCCGATCAGGTCGAAGACCGCGTGCAGCACCGCGACCCCGAGCAGGCTGCCCGTCCGCACGAGGACCGCCCCCAGCAGGACGCCGACCAGGGCGGTGTAGCCGACCTGGGTGAGCACGGCCACCGGCCGGTCCGGGGTCCCGGTGAGGTTCACCAGGTGGAACACCCCGAAGATCGCAGCCGACTGCAGCACGGGGGTCGTCGCGCGCGGCAGGTCGACACGTCCCCGCCCCAGGACGCCCGCCCGCTCCAGCAGGGCGACGAGCACCACCCCGCGGAAGAGCGTCTCCTCGGCGACCCCGGTGGCAGCCGCGTTCAGGACCATGGCCGGCCACCGGTGCACCGGCGGCCGGGTGAGCCCCGTGGTCACGCCCAGCAGGGTGAAGGCCCCGGCGACCAGACCGACCGCCAGCAGCCCCCAGCCCGCTCGCCACGCGCGGCCGACCCCCGCGGTGCGGGTCAGCCACGAGCCCTGGCCGAGCCGCGCCAGGAGCCCGACTCCCAGCACCGCGGCCACCAGGTGCTGCACCGCCGAGGCCCAGGACTGGTCACCGACCGGCCGTGCGACGAGGGCTCCGGCGACCAGCCCGAGGATCGCCATACCGAAGCCCACCGCCACCCGGGTCCGGGGGGAACGCAATGCGTGCGGCGGGTCGGCAGGCGGGATCAGGGGCGGGGTGTCGGCCATCAGGTGTCCCTTCACGATCGTTACGGGCAACCCTACTCTGAGTGACCGTGGCGGGGTGCCACCTCGTCCACCCACCAGGGGCGCTCCGAGATCGAGGCGCCGCTGATCGCGCTCGAATCGCCGCAGACTCTTGTCGCTGCTCCATACGGGGGATAACGTCTGGCTCCTCCCAGCACTGCGTCGAAGGACCCGTCATGACCTACCCCCGCCCCGCCCTGCTCGTCCTGGCCCTCGCCGGCAGCGCCGGCCTGCTCGCCGCCGGCAGCGCCGCCGCCCTGCCGCTCGCCCAGGAGACCGGCTCCCCCCACCCGGTCGCCACGTCGCAGGCCCCGGCCACCTATCTCGTCAGCGGTGATCGCACCGCGCTGCGCGCCGGCCTGTCCCGCTCCGGCGTGGACGTGCAGGGCCCCGTGGGCGACACCGCCACGGTGGCCGGCTCCCCGGCCGAGCTCGCCGTGCTGCGCGGCATGGGCCTGACGCTCACGCCGACCACCTCGTCCGCGGACCGGGCCAACGAGCGGGTGGCTGCGATCGCCGCCCAGCGCCGGGCCAAGGGCGTCGCGGTCCAGGCGGCGGGTGACTTCCCCGCGGGCGACGAGGCATATCACACCTACGCCGAGACGCTGTCGGCCATGGACAGGACCGTCTCGAGCCATCCCGAGCTGGCGAGCATCAAGTCCATCGGCAGCAGCACCGAGAACCGCGACCTGCGGATGCTCAGGCTCGGCAAGGGCGGCGCCGGGGCTCCCGAGGTCGTCATCACCTGCAACCAGCACGCCCGCGAGCACCTCACCACCGAGCAGTGCCTCTACCTGATCGACGAGCTCACCCAGAAGTACGCGACGGACGACCGGATCAAGAAGATCATGGACACCCGGGTGATCTGGGTGCTGCCGATGATGAACCCCGACGGCTCGACGTACGACATCTCCGGCGGCAAGTACCAGTCCTGGCGCAAGAACCGCACCAAGAACGCCGACGGCACGATCGGCATCGACCCCAACCGCAACTGGGGCTACAAGTGGGGCTGCTGCAACGGCTCCTCCGGCACCCCCTCGTCCGGGACCTACCGCGGGCCGTCCGCCTTCGCCGCGCCGGAGACCAAGGCCGTCGCCGACTTCATCAAGAGCCGCCGCGTCGGTGGGGTGCAGCAGATCAAGGCCTACATGGACATCCACACCTTCAGCGAGCTGATCATGTGGCCCTTCGGACACACGAACGACGCGGTCACGACCAACATGACGCAGGACCAGTACGACATGCACGTCGCGCTGGGCACGAAGCTCGCGCAGTCCAACACCTACAAGCCGGGCCAGAGCTCCGAGCTCTACATCACCGACGGCGACTCGATGGACTGGGTGTGGGGTGACCAGCAGATCCCCACCATCGGCATGGAGATGTACCCCAAGGGCTCCTCCGGTGGCGGTTTCTACCCGCCGGCGAGCGTGATCGGCCGCGAGACCACCCGCAACCGTGAGGCGCTGCTGACCTTCCTCGAGCTGGCCGACTGCCAGTACCGGCTGACCGGCAAGGAGGCGACGTACTGCAAGCAGACGCCCACGCCGACGCCGACCAGCACGCCGACGCCCACGCAAACCAGCACCCCCACGGCCACGCCCACCGCGACGCCCACCTCGACACCGACGGCCACGCCCACGTCGACCCCGACCCCGCAGCCCGGAGGCGACGTGATCGTCAACGGCGGCTTCGAGCAGGGTCGCACCGGGTGGACCGGCTCCAGCGGCGTGATCACCGACAACACCGGCCGCAAGGCCCGCACCGGCACCTGGAAGCTGTGGCTCGGCGGCAACGGCAAGACCACCAGCGAGTACGCCCAGCAGACCATCACCGTCCCCACCGGCACCCCCACGCTGACCTACTGGATCGCCATCGACACCGCCGAGACCAGCTCCTACAGCAAGTACGACAAGGCCACCGTCTCCATCGACGGCACCACCGTCGCGTCCTACTCCAACCTGGACAAGACCAACGGCTACGTCACCAAGACCGTCGACCTGACCGCCTACGCCGGCAAGACCGTCACCCTGAAGTTCGCCGCCACCGAGGACTCCGTCAACCAGACCTCCTTCGTCATCGACGACGTCACGGTCCGGTGACCCGCTGAGCGACCACTGCGGACGGCCCGGCCCTCGACACGAACGGCCGGGCCGTCCGTCGTCGGGACCGGAGGGAACACCGGCGTGCGGGACGCGGTTGTCGCCGGGGAGCCCCTCCCGCCATACGACCCCGGAGACCCGATGAGCATCCCCCTGTCGATCCTCGACCTCGCCCACGTGGCGCCCGGCCAGAGCACTCGGGAGGCGTTGCAGGAGTCGATCGCGTTGGCGCGCAAGGCGGATGAGCTGGGCGGCTTCGAACGGCTCTGGTATGCCGAGCACCACAACATGCGCACCATCGCCTCGGCCGCCACGAGCGTGCTGATCGGGCAGGTGCTCGCCGCGACCCGGACCATCCGGGTCGGGGCGGGCGGCGTGATGCTCCCCAACCACTCCCCGCTGGTGATCGCCGAGCAGTTCGGCACCCTCGCCGAGCTGTATCCCGACCGGGTCGACCTCGGTCTCGGCCGGGCCCCCGGCACCGACCAGCAGACCTGGCAGGCGCTGCGCCGCGACCCGCGCGCCTCCGACCGCTTCCCCCAGGACGTGCAGGAGCTGCAGGGCTACCTGGGCGAGCACACCGCCGTGCCCGGGATCCACGCCTATCCCGGGTGGGGGACGCGGGTGCCGCTCCACATCCTCGGGTCGTCGACGTTCGGCGCCCACCTGGCCGCGGCGCTCGGGCTGCCCTATGCCTTCGCCAGCCACTTCGCCCCGGACCAGCTGCGCCCGGCGATGCAGGCCTACCGGGAACGATTCCGGCCGAGCGAGCAGCTCGCCGAGCCCCGCGCCATCGCTGCGCTCAACGTGATCGTGACCGACGACCCGCAGTCCGCCCAGGAGGCGCACGGCCAGGTCATCCGGCAGCGGGTGCGCGCGATGGCCGGGCGGCGCGGAGCCGACCTCACCGAGGCCGAGGTGGACCTGGCCCTGGACTCGCCTTTCGGCGCCCAGGTGCGGCACATGATGCAGCACACGGCGGTCGGCACCGGGACCGAGGTCGCGGTCTACCTGCAGCGTTTCCAGGAGCTCTCGGGTGCCGACGAGCTCATGGTCACCAACGTGGTGCCCGGGCTGGAGCGGCGCGAACGAGCGCTGGAGATCCTCGCCGCCCTGTGACCGCGGCCCCCGCGCAGCAGGTGCGGTCCGGGACCGTCCCGGAGCCGGCGCGCAGCCCGGCGCGGTGCGGACGGTTCCCTAGTCATTTGGAGCTATGGGCCGGCGTGTCGCGGACCCCTAAGGTACTCGTCGGTAGGTGTCATCCGCCCTGCCGACCACCTCTACGAAAAGGTCTGTCAACCATGTCTGCTCATCGCGTCCGCGGGGTCCTGTCCGCGACCCTGGCCATTGCCTGCCTGGCTCTCCCCCAGGCGCCGACGGCGTCGGCGTACACCGCCCAGCCGGTCCGTGGGGTCGCTGCGGTCACGCCAGCGGTCTCGGGCACCGACACGGACAAGCCGCTCGTCCAGCTCCCCCACGAGCTCGTCGTCAAGCCCGGCGGCTGCCACAAGGTCCTGGTCACCAACCCCTTCGGCAACCCCACCGTCCAGCTCTCCTTCGGCTCCCCCGACGGCGAGACCACCGACCGCACCATCTCCATGCCCGCCGGCGCCACCGCCACCATCACCACCAGCCGACCCGCCATCTCCGTCATGGCCACCGTCCCCCAGGGCATCGGCTACCTCGACACCCACACCGTCGACCAGACCTGCGACGCCAAGCCCGCGCCCAAGCCGGCCCCCAAGCCCGCGCCCGCGCCCGCTCCCAAGCCGGCCCCCAAGCCCGCGCCCGCGCCCGCTCCCAAGCCGGCCCCCAAGCCCGCGCCGGGCGGCAACACGGACAAGCCGCTCGTCCAGCTCCCCCACGAGCTCGTCGTCAAGCCCGGCGGCTGCCACAAGGTCCTGGTCACCAACCCCTTCGGCAACCCCACCGTCCAGCTCTCCTTCGGCTCCCCCGACGGCGAGACCACCGACCGCACCATCTCCATGCCCGCCGGCGCCACCGCCACCATCACCACCAGCCGACCCGCCATCTCCGTCATGGCCACCGTCCCCCAGGGCATCGGCTACCTCGACACCCACACCGTCGACCAGACCTGCGACGCCAAGCCCGCGCCCGCGCCCGCTCCCAAGCCGGCCCCCAAGCCCGCGCCCGCGCCCGCTCCCAAGCCGGCCCCCAAGCCCGCGCCGGGCGGCAACACGGACAAGCCGCTCGTCCAGCTCCCCCACGAGCTCGTCGTCAAGCCCGGCGGCTGCCACAAGGTCCTGGTCACCAACCCCTTCGGCAACCCCACCGTCCAGCTCTCCTTCGGCTCCCCCGACGGCAAGACCACCGACCGCACCATCTCCATGCCCGCCGGCGCCACCGCCACCATCACCACCAGCCGACCCGCCATCTCCGTCATGGCCACCGTCCCCCAGGGCATCGGCTACCTCGACACCCACACCGTCGACCAGACCTGCGGCACCACCGCTCGTTGATCCTCGGCAGCACCACCTCGGACCCGGGGTCGCGCCTCCCTGCTCGGGAGGCGCGACCCCGGGTCTCGGGCTGTCGGTCGCCGGGCGCGTGACCGTTCAGGCCTTGCCGAGCTCCTGGGCGACGAGCTCGGCGATCTGCACGGCGTTCAGCGCGGCGCCCTTGCGCAGGTTGTCGTTGCTGATGAACAGCACCAGCCCACGGTCCCCGTCGACGGACTGGTCCTGCCGGATCCGCCCGACGTACGACGGGTCGGCGCCCGCGGCCATCAGGGGGGTGGGCACGTCGACGACCTCGACGCCGGGCGCCGCCGACAGCAGCTCGGTCGCCCGAGCCACGGTGATCGGCCGGGCGAACTCGGCGTTGATCGACAGCGAGTGGCCGCTGAAGACCGGCACCCGCACGCAGGTGCCGCAGACACGCAGCTCGGGAAGCTCGAGGATCTTGCGGGACTCGTGGCGGAGCTTCTGCTCCTCGTCGGTCTCGGCGGACCCGTCGTCGACGACGGACCCGGCGAGCGCGACGACGTTGTAGGCGATCGGCGCGACGTACTTCACCGGCTCGCCCAGGTCGACCGCGGACCCGTCGTGGGTGAGCCCCTCGATGCCACCCTCACCGGCGTCGGTGCCGCGTCGGACCTGACCGGCGAGTTCGTCGACGCCCGCGAGACCGGATCCGGACACGGCCTGGTAGCTGGACACGACCAGCCGCTCCAGGCCGGCCTCGTCGGACAGCGGCTTGAGCACGGGCATCGCCGCCATGGTGGTGCAGTTGGGGTTGGCGATGATGCCCTTGGGGCGGTCGGCGATCGCGTGCGGGTTGACCTCGGAGACGACCAGCGGCACCTGCGGGTCCTTGCGCCAGCCGGAGGAGTTGTCGACCACGACGACACCGGCCTCGGCGAACCGCGGCGCCTGCGCCTTCGAGGTCGTCGCCCCGGCGGAGAAGATCGCGATGTCCAGGCCGCTCGGGTCGGCGGTGGCGGCGTCCTCGACGGTGATCTCCTGGCCCTTGAAGGTCAAGGTCCTGCCCGCGGAACGCGCCGAGGCGAACAGCCGCAGCGAGGCGACCGGGAAGTCGCGCTCCTCGAGGATGCGCAGGACGACGGTGCCCACCTGGCCGGTGGCTCCGACGACGCCGAGGTTGACGCCAGTGCTCATGTCAGTCTCCTTGTGCTGCGTGCGTTTCAGGTATGGCGGCGGGTGCCGGGGTCAGCGGCCGGTGCCGCCATACACGACCGCCTCGCCGGAGGAGGAGTCGAGCCCGAAGGCCGTGTGGACCGAGCGGACCGCGTCGTCGAGCTGGTCGTCGCGGGTGATCACCGAGATGCGGATCTCGGAGGTGGAGATCATCTCGATGTTGATCCCGGCGTCGGCGAGCGCCTTGAAGAAGGTCGCGGACACCCCCGGGTTGGACTTCATCCCGGCGCCGATCAGCGAGAGCTTGCCGATCTGGTCGTCGTACTGCAGCGAGGCGAAGCCGACCCGCTCCTGGACCCGGCCGAGGAACTGCGCGGCGGTGGGGCCGTCGGTCTTGGGCAGGGTGAAGGAGATGTCGGTCAGGCCCGTCTGCACGGTGGAGACGTTCTGCACGATCATGTCGATGTTGACGCCGGCCTGGGACAGCGCCTCGAAGATCTCGGCGGCCTTGCCCGGGTGGTCGGGGACGCCGACGACGGTGATCTTGGCCTCGCTGCGGTCGTGCGCGACGCCGGAGATGAGGGACGCTTCCACGGCTTCTCCTTCGGGTGTGTCGATGACGAGGGTGCCCTCCTTGGGGGAGAACGACGACCGCACGTGGATGGGCAGGTCGTAGCGGCGGGCGTACTCCACGCACCGCAGCATGAGGATCTTGGCGCCGTTGGCGGCCATCTCGAGCATCTCCTCGCTGGAGATGCGGTCGATCTTGCGGGCGGACGGGACGATCCGCGGGTCGGCGGTGAAGACGCCGTCGACGTCGGAGTAGATCTCGCAGACGTCTGCGTGCAGCGCCGCGGCCAGGGCGACGGCGGTGGTGTCCGAGCCGCCACGACCGAGGGTGGTGATGTTCTTGCTCTCGTGCGAGACGCCCTGGAAGCCGGCGACGATCGCGATGTGGCCGCCGTCCATGGCGGCGCGGACCCGGCCGGGGGTGACGTCGAGGATCCGGGCCTTGCCGTGCTGCTCGTCGGTGATGATGCCGGCCTGGCTGCCGGTGAACGACTGCGCGGTGAAGCCGAGGTTGGCGATCGCCATGGCCATCACCGCCATCGAGATCCGCTCCCCGGCCGTGAGCAGCATGTCCATCTCGCGCAGCGGCGGCAGCGGGGAGATCTGCTGGGCGAGGTCGATCAGGTCGTCCGTCGTGTCGCCCATGGCCGAGACGACCACGCACACGTCGTTGCCGGCCTTCTTGGTCTCGACGATGCGTCGCGCGACGCGCTTGACGCTGTCCGCGTCGGCCACGGAGGAGCCGCCGAACTTCATGACCACGAGGCTCACGGGTGGGATCGCCTTCCGTCGGGGATGAGGGGTGCACGGCCGCGGGTGAGGCGGGGTGCGGGGCCCAGGTTACCGACCGGTGCGGGGCGGGATCTCCACCGCCGCTCCGCGAGACGTCCGCGGAGCCGTCCGAGGCGCCCGCGCAGCGGTGGCCTCCGGCGGGGACGGGCGCACCTGAACACCGTTCAGGACCCTTCGCTAGGCTCGGGACATGAGCCGTCCTGTCGTCACCTGGCCCGCCCCCGGAGCCTCCGCCCGCGAGGTGGTGGCCGACCTGTCCGTGCTCGAGGCCGCGATGGCCGGGACCGGCCCGGCCGTGGCGGCGCCCGGGGTCCTCGACCGTCCCGAGGAGGTGCGGGTCCCCGAGGAGACGGCGGTGGTCATCGCCACCTCCGGCACCACCGGCCGCCCCAAGCCGGCGCTGCTCACCGCCGACGCCCTGCGGCACGCGGTCCACGGCCTCGCCGACGTGCTCGGCACCGGTCAGTCGATGCTCGCGGTGCCCCCCACCCACATCACCGGGATCGCGGTGATCCTGCGCAACCTCGCGGCGGGGCGCAGTCCCCTCGCCGTGGCGCCGGGACACTTCGGGCCGGAGACCTTCGTGGAGGCCTGGGCGCGGCGGGACCGCTCGGCGCCCCGGCACTTCTGCACGCTCGTGCCCACCCAGCTGCGGCGACTGCTGGCGTCGTCCGCCGCGGTCGCGGCCGCACGGGAGCTGGACGCGATCATCGTCGGCGCGGCGCCGCTGCCGGCTGCGGATGCGGCGCTGGCGCGACGGCTAGGACTGCGGATCGTGGTCGGCTACGGCTGCAGCGAGACGGCCGGCGGCTGCCTGTACGACGGTCGCCTGCTGCCCGGCCTGTCCGCCGACCTCGACCCCGACGGCAGGCTCCGGATCGGGGGGCCGCAGGTGGCGCTGGGCTATCTCGGCCGACCGGGCTGCGAGGCGTTCACGCAGGACACGGTGGGGGTGCGGTGGTATCGCACGGACGACCTTGCCCGGCGCCGGCCGGACGGGTCGCTCCAGATCCTCGGCCGGGTCGACGACGTGATCAACACCGGTGGCCTCAAGGTCGCGCCCGTCGTGGTGGAGGACGCGTTGGGGCTGGCGCGGGTGCCGGGACTGGGTGCGGCCATGGTGGTGGGAGTGCCCGACCCGGAGTGGGGCGAGACGGTGGCGGTGCTGGCGGTCCCGGCGGGCGAGGCGCCTGGCGAAGCCCCTCGCGGGACGCCTGGCGGACTGCCGGGAACGGGAGCGCACCTGCCAGGAGCGCACCTGCTGGGACCGCGCCCGCCGGGAGCGGCGCTGCCCACCCTGGCGGACGTGCGCGCGGCCCTGGCCGACCACCTGCCGTCGCACGCGCTCCCCCGGGCCCTGCACCTGGTGGGCGAGCTGCCCGTGGTGGGACCGGGCAAGCCGGACCGGCGTCGGGCGCGCGAGCTGGTCAGCGCCCGCTGACCTGGCCGCCGGACCCGCGTCGCAGGAGCACCGCACCGCGACGGCTCGGCGAGGCCACGGCCCCGCTCACCGGACGGCTCGACGCCCGCTGACCTGGCAGAGCACCTCGATCGCCCGCGCGACCTGCGCTTCGGTCAGGTCGGCGTGGCCGGTCAGCCGCAGCCGGGACTCACCGTCGGGGCTCGACGGCGGGCGGAAGCACCCGATCCGCACCCCGGAGCGGCGGGCCGCCTCCACGGCGTCGACCGCTTCCCGTGGGCCCGGCATGGGGATGCTCAGCACCGCCCCCGCCGGCCGCGGCACCGACACCGCGTCCGCGACGGTGGCCATGACCTCACGCAACCGCCCTGGGCGCCAGGGCTCCTCGCGCAGCGCATCGAGCGCCCCGAGAGCTGCCCCGGCCGCCGCGGGGGCCAGGCCGGTGTCATAGATGAAAGGCCGGGCGGCGTTGACCAGGTGGTGGCGGACCGCCTCGGGCCCGAGCACCGCACCGCCCTGGGCGGCCAGCGACTTCGACAGCGTGGCGGTGACCACGACGTCGTCCCGACCCTTCATCCCGAGCGAGGCCACCAGGCCCTCGCCCCGCTCCCCCACGACGCCCAGCCCGTGGGCCTCGTCGACGAGGACGGTGGCCCCGGATCCCGCCGTGGCGGTGAGAATCTCGGCGAGTGGGGCGGCGTCACCCAGCACCGAGTAGACCGACTCCAGCAGCACCAGCACCCGCTCGGTGCGGGCGGAGCCGACGAGCTCGGCGAGGTGGGCGACGTCGTTGTGGCGGGCGACCACGACGGCGGCGCGCGAGAGCCGGGCGGCGTCGATCAGCGAGGCGTGGACGTGGGCGTCCGAGACGATCGTGGTGCCAGCGTCGGCGAGCGCCGTCACCGCGGACAGGTTCGCGTGATAGCCGGTCGAGAGCGCGAGACCGGTGGCTGCCCCGGTCAGCTCGGCGAGGCGGCGCTCCAGCTCGGCGTGGACCGCGAGGGTGCCGGACACGAGCCGGGAGGCACCCGCTCCTCCGCCATACGCCTCGACCGCCTCGATCGCACCCCGCACCACGAGCGGGTGGCGGAGCAGCCCGAGGTAGTCGTTGCCCGCGAGGTCCACGAGGTCGTCGGCGTCGCGATCACGCAGCCGGCGGGTCAGGCCCAGCGACTCGCGACGTGCGTCCTCGGCGGCCAGGTGCCGCAGCAGTGGGGTGCTCATTGCTCGAACCTACCGCCGGTAGTCGGATCCGCCTGGGCAACGTGAGCAGGCGGATCCGACTACCGGCGGTAGGTCTGCAGGGGCTGCGGGAGCGGGTCCGGTGCCTAGGCTGACGTCATGCGCATCCTTCTCGTCGCCTGGGGCTCGCGCGGCGACGTCCAGCCCTTCGTCGCGCTGGGCCTGGGACTGCGCGCCGCCGGCCACGAGGTGACCGTCGCCGCCACCCAGGACTTCGCCGAGTGGATCCGCGGGCTGGGGCTCGGCCACGCGCAGTTCCCCGTCTCGGTGGCGGAGCTGGTGCGCACCGACCTCGGCCGGCGGTGGCTCGGCGGGGCCAGCACCACGACGGTGGGTGAGCTGCGCCTCATGCGCCAGGTCAGCGAGCTGTCGGCCGACCCGCTGGTGACGACCCTGCTCGCCGCGGCGCCCGGCCACGACCTGGTGGTCTCCAGCACCCTGAGCTTCGACGCGTGCTGGTCGCTCGCCCGCGCCACCAGGGTCCGGCACGCCATCGCGCTGTTCGCGCCGGTCCTGCAGAGCCGGCTCGGCTCGTCCTACGTGTATGCCGTCCGGCCGCGACGTCGGTCGCTGGTCAACCTGGTCGCCGGGTCCCTCACCGCGACCGCCGTCCACCCGGTCGTCGCCCCCGTGGGCGCCGAGCTGCGACGACGACTCGGGCTGCCTCGGCCCACGCCCTGGCAGCTGGCCCAGGACATCCGCAGCACGCCGGTGCTCCTCGCGGCCAGCCCGCAGGTCGTCCCGCCCGCGCCGGACTGGCCGATGCCGGTGACCACAACGGGCTACTGGCGCCTGGCCGACGAGGACCGCCCGGCCGAGGAACGAACCCCGGACCCCGTGCTGACCGACTTCGTCACGGCCGGGCCGCCGCCCGTCTACGTCGGTTTCGGGTCCATGAGCACCGCGGCCCCTGAGCAGGACTCACGGCTCGTCGCCGAGGCGATCACCCGCGCCGGGGTGCGTGCGGTGGTGCTGCGCGGGCACGCCGACCTCGATCCCGCACCTCATCTCCCGGCCCAGACCCGCGACGACGTGCTCGTCGTGGACCGGGCGCCGCACGCCTGGCTGCTGCCTCGGTGCGCCGCCGTGGTCGGTCACGGAGGCGCAGGCACCACGGCGGCAGCGCTGCACGCAGGGGTGCCGCAGCTCGTCGTCCCGCACATGGGCGACCAGCCCTACTGGGGACGCCGGGTCCACGAGCTCGGGGTCGGCCCGCAGCCGGTGCCGCGCCGCGCGCTCACGGCGGACCGTCTGGCGGTGGGCATCCGCGCCACCGGGTTGCCGCACCACCGCCGCGCGGCCGCCGCGCTCGCCGCGACCCTGCGGCTGGAGGACGGGGTCGCGACCGCAGTCCGGCTGCTGGCGACCGGCCTGGGCTGACCCGGCACCGGCGAGGACGGGTCCACCCCACGGACCGGCGAGGGGCGTCAGGGGTGCGCCGCCGGGCGGGGGCGTCAGGTGTGCAGGGCGTCGAACTCCGCCTCGGCCACGGTCTCCTCGTCGGCGTCCAGACGGATGTGCGCGAGGATCGACTGCAGCACCCGCAGCGCCGCCGCGGCCCGGTCGCCCCAGGACGAGAGGTAGGAGAACTGCCACCACCACAGCGCCTCGGTCAGTCGGCCGGCGTCGTGGTGGCGCAGGCCGTGGACCAGGTCCACGCAGATCGTGGCCAGGTCGTTGGACAGCGACCCGGAGGCCAGCTCGCCCGTGGTGACCGGGTCGACCACGTCGGCGTAGTCGTCCAGCCCGTCGAAGAGCGTGGCCAGCCCGGCCCGGATGGGGTCCAGGTCGGCGTCCTCGCCCGGGTCTGCCTCGAACTTCTCCGCCGGGACCACGTCCTGGATCGCGCCGAGTCGGGCGCCGGTCATCAGGATCTGGGAGAGTCCCAGGAGCAGGAAGGGGATCGCCGAGTCGGGGGCGTCGCCCCGGGCGACGTCGGTCACCATGTCGCAGAAGGCGCGCACGTCGTGCGCCGTCTGTCGCTCCACCCCGGCGAGATCGTCGGCCATGGTCGGGTCAGACATTGAGCATCCTCCTGCCCTCGAACGCCCTTCCGAGCGTCACTTCGTCGGCGTACTCCAAGTCTCCCCCGACCGGAAGGCCGCTCGCGAGGCGAGAGACCGTGAGCCCCAGGGGGCCCAGCAGCCGGGCGAGGTAGCTGGCGGTGGCCTCGCCCTCGAGGTTGGGGTCGGTGGCGATGATGATCTCGGTGATCTCGGTGCTGCCCAGCCGCGCCATCAGCTCGGTGATCCGCAGGTCGTCCGGGCCCACCCCGTCGATGGGGCTGATCGCGCCACCGAGCACGTGGTAGCGCCCCCGGAACTCGCGCGTGCGCTCGATGGCGACGACGTCCTTGGGCTCCTCGACGACGCAGATGAGCCCCGGGTCGCGGCGCGGGTCGAGACAGATCCGGCACTGCTCGGCCTCGGCGACGTTGCCGCAGACCACGCAGAAGCGCACCTTGGCCTTGACCTGCTCCAGCGCCTGGACCAGCCGCTGCACGTCGGCCTGCTCGGACTGCAGGACGTGGAACGCGATGCGCTGGGCAGACTTCGGCCCGACCCCGGGGAGTCGTCCGAGCTCGTCGATGAGGTCCTGCACCGCGCCTTCGTACACACCCTGCACCCTAGGGCCTGCCACCGACATACCCCCTCGGCGACAGGCGACCACCGCTCACCTGGGTCAGGCTCGGCGGTATGACGACCCCCACGCGACCCGTCACCATCGGCGTCCAGCTCCAGCCCCAGCACGCGACCTACGCCCAGATCCGGGACGCCGCACGCCGCGCGGAGGACCTGGGCGTGGACGTGATCTACAACTGGGACCACTTCTACCCGTTGTACGGCGACCCCGACGGCGCCTACCTCGAGTGCTGGACCATGCTCGCAGCCTGGGCCGAGCAGACCTCGCGCGTGCGTCTCGCTCGCGGCGGCCGTGCCGCGCATCAAGGACCGGTGGAGCAGGCTCAACCCGAGGCCCGTCCAGGACCCGATCCCGCTGCTGGTCGGCGGCGGCGGCGAGGGCAAGACCCTGCGCATCGTGGCCGAGCACGCCCAGGTGTGGTACTCGTTCACGGCCGGCGAGGAGCTCGCCCACAAGATCGAGGTGCTGCGCCGGCACTGCGCGACCGTGGGCCGCGACCCGCAGGAGATCGAGATCTCGTGCGGCGTGGGTGGTCGCGGCCGCGAGGGACGCGAGCCGCTGGCCCCGGAGGAGGAGGGTCGCCCGTTGCTGGACCTCGGCGCGATGGCCTCCACGATGGGCGTCAGCGGCCCCGACCACGACCTGAGTCACATGGCGGCGTGGGTGCGCTGGCGCGACGAGGTCGACGCCGACCGCTGACCTCGGCTCCGCGCGCCTGGCTCCGGCGAGACCGGGGCTCAGGCGGGCGCGGCGGGCCACGGGCTCAGGCGGACGCCGAGCGGTCGTTGACCACACCGGCCAGCTCCTGGCCGGTCAGCGCATGGATCGCCGCCATCACCTCGTCGGTGATCTGGCGGCGGGCCTTGGCCGCGGGCACGCCGTCGAAGCGGCCCACCACCTGGACGGGCTTGCCGAACCGCACGGTCACGTCCGCGAGCCGGGGGAAGCGCGCGTCCACCGGCTGGATGTCCTGGGTGCCGAGCAGCCCGACCGGCACGATCGGGCACTGCGCCTCCAGGGCCAACCAGGCGACCCCGGTGCGGCCGGCGTACAACCGCCCGTCGCGCGAGCGCGTGCCCTCGGGATAGATGCCGGTGGCGCCGCCCGCGCGCAGGACGGCGAGCTGCGCGGCCAGGGAGTCCTGGGCCGCGCGCGGCGAGTCCCGGTCGACGGGGATCGCGCCGACGGCCTCGAAGAACTCCTTGCGCAGACGCCCGCCCAGGCTCGTGCCGGTGAAGTACTCCGCCTTGGCGAGGAAGCCCACCTGCCGCGGCGACGCCAGCGGGATCACCACGCTGTCGATGAACGACAGGTGGTTGCTCGCGAGGATCACCGCACCGGTCACCGGGACGTTCTCGATGCCCTCGACGGTCGGGCGGTAGATCGCGAACGACAGGGGCTTCAGGACGGAGTGGACGATCCGGTAGAGCATGGCGACCTCGAGGCGTCGGTGGGGCGAGGCAGGGCGAAGGGTCGGGCAGGCGACCCGGGCGCGTCAGCGCTGGGTGTCCGAGATGATCGTGCCCCCGAGGACACTAGCGATCACGGCCGGTCCTGCCGAGCCGCCCTCGTCGATCGACTCGTCGTCCTGGGAGACGTCGTCGTCGGACACCACGTGCCGGACCTGCGCCCGTGGGGCCTCCGCCCGGGTGCGCCGCATCGCCCGCTGGAAGGGCGACAGCCCGTCGTCCTCGGGCGGCACCGACTCCTCGTCGACGGGCTCGTCCTCGTCGCGCGGCCAGGGGACGTCCCCCGTCGGCGGCTGCGCGGTGCTGCTCTGCCGAGGTATGCCGGTGGGCGCCGCGGGGTCACCCGCGCGCAGGGGCGCGGCGGGCCGAGGGGCCGTGTCCGTGGCGGACATAGGGGAGGCCGTGTCCGGAGCCGGCCCGCCACGAGTCGTCCCCTCCGGACCTGCCGTGCCCTCGGGGCGGGGTGCCCGCTCGGGACCGGCTGCCCGCTCGGGACCGGCCGGGGCGGGGGCCGCCCAGTCGGGCGCAGGAGCGTCGGCGTCCCACCCTTCCCCGGAGCCACCATCCCCGACGTCGGTCATCCCGAGGGCGTCGCGCATCGCCTGGGAGGGCGCGGTCCGACCCGGCCCGCCCACGGGCCCGGCCTGCGCAGCTCGTGCCCGGGCCGGCGCCTGGCCGCGCGGCACCGCGACGTCGCCCGCCCGGTCCTCGCCCGACGGGGTGAGCGGCACGGACGGCCCGTCGTCGCCGGGCGCGTGCCCCTCGGGCTCGCGCCCGTCCCGCGGGTGCGCCATGACCCCGCTGCCGTCCCGCACGCGACCCGGGGCCTCGCGGCCGTCCGGCGTGGGTCCGCCGGGCCCGGGGTCGCCGGCGCCCGACCCGGTCCTGACGGAGCCGCCCGCGACGGGGTGGCCCGCCGTGCCGTCGGTGGCCCCGGGGCCGGGAGCCCCAGGGCCGGAGGATTCAGGGGCGGCGGCCCCGGTGGACTCCTGGGGGCCGTTGCCGCCACCCTGGCTCCCGCCCGGCCGGGGCTGGACCGCGGGGTGGGCCGCGGGGTGGGCCGGCTGTCGGGGGGCCTCGGCGGCGTGGGAGGCGAGCGGGACGCCCTCGATCCTGGCATCCACCCCGAGCACGTCGATGAGGGCCTGACGGACCACCTCGGGGTGGACCTTGCTGGTCGAGAAGTTGCGGGCCACTCCGGGGTTGTTGATCCCGAGCCGGACCGTACCCCCGTCGAAGTCGAGGATCTGGGCGTGCTCGGAGAGCATCGTCCAGGTCACGCGCTTCTCCTTGAACACCCTGGCCAGGACGTCGGGCCAGGCCCGCCGGAGCATGTCCGCGTCGACCCCGCCCGGGGCCGGCGCACCTGCCGGGGGAGACGCCGCTGGTCGGCCGGGGGGCTGCGCCGCGGGTCCACCTGGGGCCGATGCCGCGGGTCCACCTGGGGCCGATGCCGCGGGTCCGGCCGGGGGGTGCTGCCTCGGGGCCTGCGTGGGCGCCTGGGCAGGCGCCCCTGGATGGGGAGCCGAGCCGTCGACGTCCCCGGCTCGCGCCGGGCCACCGTGGGTGGCACCTGAGTCGGGGGCACCACCAGGGGCGGCGGCCCGGGCGTCAGGGCGCGCGGCCCGCTCGTCGATGCCGCGCTGCTGCACCGCCTCCCGCTCCACCGGACCGGGCCCGCCCGCCGCCGGCACCGGGCCCTCCTGGGGGTCGAGAGCGCCGTGGGTGGGCCGGGCTGCCTGCCGGGCCGCCCGCTCGTGGACGTCGTCCACCTGTCCCTCGCGCGTGGGCGCCGCACCGGCGGCGGCGGGGGCGAAGTCCGGGGCCACGGCGCCCGGGGACGGCGGCGCGGCGGTGGCGTGGCTTCCGGCATACGCCGGAGCACTGCCCGCAGCACCGAGCTCCATCCGCCGCTCGAGCCGGTCGAGCCGGGCGGCGTAGCCCTGCTCCCCCACCGCGCCGGGCAGCAGCAGCCGGGCGCAGATCAGCTCGAGCTGCAGGCGGGGGGAGGTGGTGCCGGTCATCGCGGTCAGCCCGGTGTTGACCACGTCCGCGGCCCGCGCCAGACCCCCGGCACCGAACGCCCCGGCCTGCCCGCGCATCCGCTCCAGCTGGTCCTCGGGCACCCCGCGCAGCACCGCGGCGGCGCCGTCCTCGGTGGCGAGCACCACGATCAGGTCGCGCAGCCGCTCGAGCAGGTCCTCCAGGAAGCGGCGCGGGTCCTGGCCGGACTCGATGACCCGGTCGACCTGGCGGAAGACCGCGGCCCCGTCCACGGCGGCGAGCGCGTCCACGGTGGCGTCGAGCAGCTCGACCTCGGTGAAGCCCAGCAGGGCCGCGGCCCGCTCGTAGGTCAGCCCCTCCTCGTCCGCTCCCGCCATGAGCTGGTCCAGGACCGACAACGAGTCACGCACCGAGCCGCCCCCCGCGCGCACCACGAAGGACAGGACGCCGGGCGCCACCTGCACACCCTCGGCGTCGCACAGCTGCTGGAGGTAGTCGGTCAGGCGGGCGGGTGGCACCAGCCGGAAGGGGTAGTGGTGGGTGCGCGAGCGGATCGTGCCGATGACCTTCTCCGGCTCGGTGGTCGCGAAGACGAACTTCACGTGCTCGGGCGGCTCCTCGACGATCTTGAGCAGCGCGTTGAAGCCCTGCGGCGTCACCATGTGCGCCTCGTCGATGATGTAGATCTTGTAGCGCGAGCGGGCCGGCCCGTAGGCGGCCTTCTCCCGCAGGTCGCGGGCGTCGTCCACGCCGCCGTGGGAGGCCGCGTCGATCTCGATGACGTCGACCGAGCCCGCGCCCCCGCGCGCCAGGGCCACGCACGACTCGCACTCGCCGCAGGGGGTGTCCGTGGGCCCCTGCTCGCAGTTGAGGCAGCGCGCCAGGATCCGCGCCGAGGTGGTCTTGCCGCACCCTCGCGGACCGCTGAACAGGTAGGCGTGGTTGATGCGGCCGTTGCGCAGGGCCTGCCTCAACGGCTCGGTCACGTGCTCCTGCCCGATGACATCGGCATACGTCTCGGGACGGTAGCGGCGGTAGAGGGCTGTGCTCACGGGACCGACCCTAGCCGCCAGGTCCGACAAGGGGTACGGCGTCGCGGCGTGCCGCGCCAGGGTGCGCGGCACGCCGCGCGAAGGGTCCTGCGGGGCACCGGATGCGCTCCCCGCGCCGTGCCGCGCGCATCCTCGCCCGGGCGGCAAAAGACCCCCCGCGCACCTGGAAGAGCTCTCTTACCCTTGCTGCATTCCTGCCCTGGGGGAGTTGGGAGAGGTACCACCACGCGGGGGGCCGACCCTCATCGTAGGACAGCCGGGCCGTCCGGTCCCAATCATCGCTGCGTCGTGATCGGTCCGAGGGGTATGTCGGCCGTCCGGCATACCCTGCGCCCCATGACGGAGCACGCGATGCGACGAGCCCTCGCCCGGGCCCGCGACGGCAAGGCCCTGGACGCCGCCGAGGCGGAGGTGCTGCTCGGCGCGCGCGGAGCCGACCTGGAGACGCTGTGCGCCGCGGCTACCCGGGTGCGCGACGCGGCCATGGAGCAGGCCGGGCGCCCGGCCACCGTCACCTGGTCCCGCAAGGTCTTCGTCCCGCTCACCCGGCTGTGCCGCGACCGGTGCCACTACTGCACCTTCGCGACGACACCGGGGCGGGTCGAGGCGCCCTACCTCTCCCCCGACGAGGTCCTCGCCGTCGCCCGTCAGGGCGCCGAGCAGGGCTGCAAGGAGGCGTTGTTCACCCTCGGGGACCGGCCCGAGGAACGCTGGCCCGCGGCCCGGCGGTGGCTGGACAGCAAGGGTTACGACGACACCCTCGCCTACCTGCGGGCCATGGCGATCGCGGTGCTGGAGGAGACCGGGCTGCTCCCGCACCTCAACCCCGGCGTCATGTCCTGGTCGGAGCTGCAGCGGCTGCGGCCGGTCGCCCCGTCGATGGGGCTGATGCTGGAGTCCACGGCGACGGCCCTGACCGAGCCGGGCGGCCCGCACTTCGGCTCCCCGGACAAGGACCCGGCCGTGCGGCTGCGGGTGATCGAGGACGCCGGCCGCATCGGCATCCCCTTCACCACCGGCATCCTCGTGGGCATCGGCGAGACGCCCGCGGACCGGGTCGAGTCGATCCTGGCGATCCGGCGCCTGGCCCGCGAGCACCACCACGTGCAGGAGGTGATCGTCCAGAACTTCCGGGCCAAGGAGGACACCGCCATGCGGTCGGCGCCGGACGCCGGCCTGGAGGACCATCTCGCCACCATCGCCGTGGCCCGGCTGCTGCTCGGCCCCGCCACCACGGTGCAGGCGCCGCCCAACCTCACCGGGATCGCCGACTGCGAGCGGCTGCTCGCCGCCGGGGTGGACGACTGGGGAGGGGTCTCCCCCGTCACCCCCGACCACGTCAACCCCGAGCGGCCCTGGCCCGGGGTCGAGGTGCTCCGCGCCGCCACCGAGCGGGCCGGGCTGCGGCTGCGCGAGCGCCTGACCGCGCATCCCCGCTATGTCCGCGGCGCCCTGCAGCAGGACCGGCTATGGCTCGACCCGCGGCTGCACCCGCACGTGCGGGCCCTCGCCGACGAGACCACCGGCCTGGCCCGGGAGGACGCCCGGCCCCGGGGCCTGACCTGGCAGGAGCCGGACGGCGGCCTCGCGGGCGGCAGCGCGGGCCGGCTCGGCGACGACCGCTCCGTCGGCAGCGGACTGGTCAGCAGCGGGCGCACCGACCTGCACCTGTCCGTCGACACCACCGGTCGCACCGGGGACCGCCGCGGCGACTTCGACGAGGTGTACGGCGACTGGGCGGCCGTCGGCGAGCGGGCGGCCGCGGCCGGGCACCCGGTGACGGCCGCGGGCGACCACCCGGGGGTCCGCGACGCAGGTGGTGAGGCTGCTTCCCCGGCATACGACCCGCAGGTCAGCCGCCCCAGCGAGGCGCGGGCCGCGCTCGCCCGCGCCGAGGCGGACCCGGCCGGCCTGTCCGACGAGGACTACCTCGCGCTGCTGACCTGTGACGGCGACGACCTCGAGCAGGTCACCCGCCTCGCGGACGACCTGCGCCGACAAGTGGTGGGCGACCCGGTCACCTACGTCGTCAACCGCAACATCAACTTCACCAACGTCTGCTACGTCGGGTGCCGGTTCTGCGCGTTCGCCCAGCGCAGGACCGACGCCGACGCGTTCACGCTCAGCCTGGACGACATCGCGCAGCGGGTGAGCGAGGCCGCGGCCCTGGGCGCCACCGAGGTGTGCCTGCAGGGTGGGATCAGCCCCGACCTGCGGCCCGGCGACTACGCCGCGATCGTGCGCGCCGTCAAGGTCGCCGCCCCCGACATCCACGTGCACGCCTTCTCCCCCATGGAGATCGCCACCGCCGCCGCCAAGGCCGGGCAGTCGCCCCGCGCCTGGCTGCAGGAGGTCAAGGACGCCGGGCTCGACTCGATCCCCGGCACCGCGGCCGAGATCCTCGACGACGAGGTCCGCTGGGTGCTCACCAAGGGCAAGCTGCCTGCCGCCCAGTGGCTCGAGATCGTCCAGACCGCCCACGAGCTCGGGATCCCCAGCTCCTCGACGATGATGTACGGCCACGTCGACCATCCCCGGCACTGGGTCGGGCACCTGCGCACCCTCGCGTCCCTGCAGGACCGCACGGGCGGGTTCACGGAGTTCGTGCCGCTGCCGTTCGTGCACACCAACGCGCCGGTCTATCTCGCCGGGATCGCCCGCCCCGGGCCGACCCTGCGCGACAACCGCGCCGTGCACGCCGTCGCCCGGATCCTGCTGCACGGCCGCGTCGACCACGTGCAGACGTCGTGGGTCAAGCTCGGCGTCGACGGCACCCGGCTCATGCTCACCGGCGGCGCCGACGACCTCGGCGGCACCCTGATGGAGGAGACCATCAGCCGCATGGCCGGCTCCGAGCACGGGTCGGCCAAGACGGTCGCGGAGCTCCGGGAGATCACCGACGGCATCGGACGGCCGCTGCGCGCGCGCACCACGACGTATGCCGTGCCGGTGACCGCGTCCGCCTGATGCCTCCGCGACGTGGTCGCCGGGGCGCCCCCGCATCGGCCCGACGCTCCGGCGACAGACCGGCCGGTCACCCCAGGACGAAGGGCAGGACGACCGAGCCCAGCACCAGCAGCACCGCGACGGCGTGGAAGACCTTGCCGAGAGGGGTGGCGAGGTTGACCGACGAGCCGAGGCCCACCCGTTTCGGGACGAAGGTGCGCGGGTCGTCGGGGTTGTCGTAGACGACACCCCGCCGCCACAGCCGGTCGTCGTCGGGCGAGTCGGCCCCGACCCGCTCGCCGCGCGCCCGCGCCGCCTTGGCCTGCCTGAGGTCCTCCAGCGCCTGGTCCTGCTCGATCGCGGAGGCACGGGCCACCAGCACCACCGCGGGGAGCAGCGTGCTGACGACGAAGGCGCCGAGCACCAGCTGCATGGCCTGCCCCTGCCAGGCGTTCCAGGTCGCTGCCTCCAAGGCGGTGACCCCGACGGCGGTCACCAGGTTGATCAGCCCCATCATCGACTGGACCAGTTGCTGCATCCGGACCGCACGCCGACGCGATCCCTCGACGTCGCCGTCGGGGCGCACCTGGACCGGGGCGCGCGACATCGCCCAGGCGACCCCGGCGAGGAACAGCACCATGGCGACGGCGAGGAGCTGGCCGGAGAGGACGTTCAGGTAGGTGCGCGGTCCCCACTCGTCCGGCATGCCGTCCGGCCCCGTGTGCACGGGGAAAGGGTCGGGCAGCCGGTCGACGACCGCCGCGCCGTACGCCAGTCCGCCGCCCGATACGAGCAGCGCGCCCGCGTGCCATGCCCACCCCACCCTGGCCGGACGCTCTGGGGTGACGTTGGCCGTCAGCCGCACCGGGAGCCCGGCATACCACTGCTGCTCCTGCTTGGCCGCGATGATCGGCCGGCGGTGCCAGACCACCGCGACCAGACCCGGAAGCAGCATGAGCAGCGGTCCTGCTGCGAGGCCCGCCGACTCCCGAACCTGCTCCAACGCGACGGTCAGGCCCAGCACGGCCACCGCACCGACCAGGACCGAACGGCGGTATCCCGCGAGGGCTGCCACGACCGCAGGGTCGGCCACGCGCTCGGCGGGGACCGACACCCCCAGCGGGACGGCCCGGCGCAAGAGGCGCGGGGTCAGGGCCAGCACGACCCCGACCATGAGGACGACGAGCAGTGCGGACCACAGCATGGCGGCCTCCTAGACCGACGGACGGGTGTCGACGGGATCGTCGACGGCGAGCTTGCGAGTGGTGGCGGTGGTCAGCCCGAGCACCCGATCGCCGGTGAGGCCCTGGGCGCGGCCCTCGGCGAGCAGGGTGTGCGGCCGGGCGGTCCAGTCCTCGACGAAGGCCTCGGAAGGTGTCGTCATGGTGACGTCTCGGGCCACGAAGGTCCCGGACTTGGCGTTGGTGGCGACCAGCCCCTCGGAGCGGAGCAGGTCGTAGGCCTTGGCCACGGTCGCCGGGTTGATGCCGAAGGCGCCCGCCACGGAACGCACCGAGGCCAGCGCGTCCCCCCGACGCAGCCGGCCGGAGCCGATCGCCTCGACGACCTGGTCACGGATCTGCTGATAGATCGGCGTGGCCGAGAGCGGGTCGATCTCGATCTCCATGACACCTCCTGCACTCCTTGTACTAGGTACAGCAGTACAGCGGGGTCACGCCGGCCACCCGTTCCCTCCACACGAGGCAGGTGGCGCTGCGCAGACGGGCGCGGACAGCACCCGGACATGCAGCGAGGCCCCGCACCGTGGTGCGGGGCCTCGCTCGTGGCGGAGGATGGGGGATTTGAACCCCCGAGGGTTTTATCCCAACACGATTTCCAATCGTGCGCACTAGGCCACTATGCGAATCCTCCGCCGGAGACCTTACCGGATCCGGGCCCTGGGTCCCAATCCGCCGGCCACCTGCCCGTCAGCGGGAGTTCACCCATCCCGCGGTCACAGGTGAGGTATGCCGCCGACGGCGCCCTCGAGGTCGGGAACGGCGCGGATCCCCGCACCGAGCAACAGGTGCGGGGATCCAGGCGTTCGAGCGCGAGCGAGACCTCAGCGACGGCGGGCGGTCCCGAAGATCGACCGGGTGATCTCGCGGCCGATCTGGGTGCCGGCGGAGCGCATCAACGACTTGAAGGCCGAGGACTGCACGACCTGCTCGAAGATGCCCGGGTCCTCCTTCAGGCTCTCCTGCCTGGCCTCGGGCTTGCCCTCCGCAGCCTTCGCCTCCGGCGCGGGCGCGGCTGGCTGCTGCGCCGTGAGCTTCTCGTACGCCGACTCGCGGTCCTGCGCCTGGACGTACTTCCCCGCCAGGGGCGAGGCCGCGACGAGCTGGTCCAGCGTCGCCGGGTCGCTCGGGCCCATGAGCGACTGCGGCGCCCGCATCCGGGTCCACGCCACCGGGGTCGGCGCGCCGGTCTCGGACAGCACCGTCACGATCGCCTCGCCGGTGCCGAGCTGGGTGAGCAGCTGCTCCAGGTCGTAGCCGGACCTCGGATAGGTCTTGACCGCGGCCCTGAGCGCCTTGGCGTCGTCGGGGGTGAAGGCGCGCAGCGCGTGCTGCACCCGGTTGCCGAGCTGGCCGAGGACGCCCGGGGGCACGTCCTTGGGCGTCTGGGTGACGAAGAAGACGCCGACGCCCTTGGAGCGGATGAGGCGGACGGTCTGCTCGATGGACGCGAGGAAGGCCTTGGACGCGCCCTCGAACAGCAGGTGCGCCTCGTCGAAGAAGAACACCAGCTTGGGCTTGTCGAGGTCGCCGACCTCGGGCAGGTCGTGGAAGAGGTCGGCCAGCAGCCACATCAGAAAGGTCGAGAACAGCTGCGGGCGGTCCTGCACCGCCGGCAGCTCCAGGCAGGAGATCGTCCCGCGCCCGTCCGCGGCGACCTGCAGGAAGTCGGTGGTGTCGCACTCGGGCAGCCCGAAGAACGCGTCGGCGCCCTGGTTCTGGAGGGTCACCAGCTCGCGCAGGATCACCCCGGCGGTCGCCGTCGACAGCCCGCCCACGGCCTTGAGCTCGGCCTTGCCCTCGTCGCTGGTGAGATGGGTGATGACCTCGCGCAGGTCCTTGAGGTCGTCGAGGAGCAGCCCCTGGGAGTCGGCGTAGTGGAAGATCAGCCCGAGGCTGGACTCCTGGGTGGCGTTCAGGCCCAGCACCTTGGCCAGCAGCGTCGGCCCGAAGGACGTCACCGACGCGCGCAGCGGGATCCCCGTGCCCTGGCCGCCGAGGGAGAACAGCTGCGTCGGGAAGCCCGCCCCCTCCCAGGTCTGGCCGACCTCGGTCGCGCGCGCCTGCACCTTGTCGCCGCCCTGACCGGCCGTGGCCAGCCCGGACAGGTCACCCTTGATGTCGGCGACGAAGACCGGCACCCCGCGGTGGGACAGCTGCTCGGCCAGGAGCTGCAGGGTCTTGGTCTTGCCGGTGCCGGTGGCGCCCGCGACCAGGCCGTGCCGGTTCATCACCGACAGGGGGATGCGGACGGGGGCGTCGGGGTGGGCCTGGCCGTCGGCCACGGCGGCGCCGAGCTCCAGGGCGGCCCCGTCGAAGGCATAGCCCTGGCGGATGACGTCGATCTGTGCGGTGCTGTCGGTCACGGTGGTGACTCTAGACGCGCGGCTGCGTCACGTCAGCACCTCCGCACGGGCTCGTCGGCTGGCTCCCGGCGCAGCCGCAGGCAGGGGGCCTAGAGTGCTCGCGTGATCTTCAGGCGCGTGGGCGAGGACCGGCCGTATCCCGAGCACGGCGTCACCGCGCCGCGCGACTGGGCGCGGATCCCCCCGACCCTCGTGCGCCTCGACCAGCTCGTGACCACGCGGAGCACCCTGGACCTGCACCAGCTGCTGTCGCAGGACTCGACGTTCTACGGCGACCTTTTCGCCCACGTCGTGCACTGGCACGGCGAGAGCTATCTCGAGGACGGGCTGCACCGCGCGCTGCGGGCCGCTCTGCAGCAACGTCCGCACCTGCACGCCCGGGTGCTCAACCTGGACTCCCCCGGCACCCCGATCGGCGAGCCGCTGCCGCCGCTGCGCCGCCCCTGATCCTGCCCGGGGGTAGGACGAGGCGGGCCGCCCCTTCGTCCGGGACGTCCCGCTCGCGCCGCGGCCGGCCCGGGAGCGCGGCCGCGGACCCGCCTGTCGCGCGTCAGCGCACCACCACCGAGCCGGTGGAGGTGGCGGCGAGGATCGCCGAACCGGGCACGGTGACCCGATAGGTGCCAGGGGTCACGCCCGTGGCGGTCACGGAGCCGGAGGGCGTGGTGGTCAGGCGCCGCGAGAGCGACCACGCACGGGCGGTGGTGTCGTAGCGCATCAGGTCGACGGTGGTCTGGCGGGGCCAGACGACCGCCGAGACCGAGCGGGTGCCCGCCCAGGCCTCGAGGTTGTATGCCGTCCGGAAGGTCACGACGGAGCTCGCGGCCCGGGCCACGGAGCTGCCCGCGTACCGCACCGTGACCGCCGTGATCCTGCGGGCGGCGAAGGTGGCGTCGATCCGACCGGCCGCGTCCGAGGTCTTGGCGTAGCAGGAGGGGGTGGCCGCGTCGACGTACCGGTAGCAGACCGAGACCGGGGCCTGGGCGATGGCGCCGCCGTTGGCGGTGCGCAGGGTGACGGTGGCGGGGGCGGTGGTTCCGGCGACGGGGGTCCACGAGGGGGTGGACCAGGCGAAGGCCGCCGGGCAGGCACCGAGGTAGCACAGGGCCCGGTTGGGGTTGACCAGGCCGGCGCCGTAGACGTCGTCGCGGCCGACGACACCGAGGTCCGTGGCGGTGGCCGCGAGGACGCCCTGCACGCCCGCGGAGGTCAGGGTGGGACGAACGGCCTTGAGACCGGCCGCGACCGCAGCGATCTGGGGGGTGGCCATCGAGGTGCCGCTCATGGGGACGTAGGAGCCGTACGACGTGCCGGTCCGATAGGTCGACATGATGCCGACGCCGGGTGCGGCGACGTCGACGTAGCGACCGGTGTTGGAGAAGCTCGCAGCGCGGCGGTAGCGGTCCACCGCCGCGACCCCGATCACGCCCGCGTAGTTGGCGGGGTAGGTGACCGGGTTGCCCTCCTGGCGCTCGTTGCCGCCGGCGGCGACCACGACCACGGACCTGCTGACGGCGTACTGCACGGCCTTCTCGACGTTGGCGTCGTAGGCCCCGCCGAGGGACATGTTGATGACCTTGGCGCCGTGGTCGGTCGCCCACACGATCCCTCGTGCCACGTCGGAGGACCACCCGACGCCGTCGCTCCTGAGCACGCGAACCGGCAGGATGCGCGCCCCGGGGGCCAGGCCGGCGACGCCCGTGGCGTTGTTGGCCGTCGCCGCGACGATGCCCGCGACGTGGGTGCCGTGGCCCTGCGGGTCGACCTGGCCGTTCCCGGTGATCGTGGACCGGCCGGACACGTACTCCACGCCGGGCAGCACCGTGCCCCTGAGGTCCGGGTGCGAGGCCTGCACGCCGGTATCGATGACGGCGACGGTCACCCCCGTCGTGCTGACGCGCGAGTGGAAGGTCTCGCCGCCGAGCATGGTCAGGTCCCACTTGTGGGAGCGCAGCGGGTCGTTGTAGGCCGTCGTCTTGACCGGGGTGTCGACGGAGACGGCCACGGCGCCGGGGGTGTCCTGCGCCCTGTCGACGGCAGCCATCGCCTGCCTGGCCGGGACGGTCGTGGTGCTGAGCCGGGGCTTGCCGGCGACCACGGTGGTGGTGACCACGCCGACGGTGGGGGCACCCGTCGACAGGGCCGGCGCGGCGACCGCGGCGGCCGGGGCCGTGACGGAGGGGGCGGGCACCGTGAGCGCGGCGCCCGCGGCCGGTGCCACGGCGGGGCTGGTGGGCACCCGGACCGCGGGGGCGAGGTCGACCGGGGCCGGGTCGACGGGGGCCGAGTCACCGCCCGTGACGTCCCCGACGGTGGGGCCCGGCGTGGCGGCGGGAGCGGCGTGCGCAGCCACCGTCGGGGCGAGCCCGGCCGCCAGGGAGGCGGCGAGGCTGGTGATCACGAAGGCGGAGCGGGGCGAGCGCATGGGGACGGGATCCTCACCGGTCGGGGGTCGGCCCTCGGCGGCGGGGGTCGAACGTTGACTTCTCAACGTGTCCTAGACGTTACGGAGGGTCGCTTCATGGTCCCTAGTGAATCGTGATCACTGACTACCCATAGTCACCTGAAGAGGGGAGACAACCACGGCGAATCTGGCGTGATACCGATGAGTAGCCCGGGATGACTAGGTCGGCCATCACCACCCGTGACCACCCCCGCGCCCGCTCCGCCCGGCGCGCACGTCCCGAGCCCACCGGGACGCCCCTCGTGCCACCGTCGACGGTCAGGGGGGCTCGCCACCCCTCACGCCTGGTGTCGCCACGGGAACAGCGGGGGGCGTCGCTCCTGGAAGGCCCGCACCCCCTCCTGCAGCTCGCCGCAGGCGATGGTCTCGAGACAGCGCGCCCGGGCCGCAGGTTCGGGGTCCTCGCCCTGCAGCAGCAGCCGCACGGTCTCCTTGACGGCCACCGCGGTGAGGGCCGAGCGGGCGCACAGGTCGGACAGCAGCGCCGCGACGACCCCGTCGAGCTCCTCCTCGGTCGCGAGGTGCTCGACCAGGCCCAGGCGCAACGCCTCCTCGGCCCCGATCAGCGCACCGGTCATCAGCAGGCGGCGCGTGGCCCCCGGCCCCACCAGGTCGAGCAGGGTGCGCACCCCCGTGGGTGCGTAGGCCACGCCGAGGCGGGCCGGGGTGATCCCGAGCCGGGCCGAGCTCGCGGCCACGCGCAGGTCGCAGGAGACCGCGATCTCCAGGCCACCACCGATGCAGCTGCCCCGGATGACGGCGACCGTGGGCTTGGGGCAGTCCAGCAGGGCCCGCTGCGCAGCCAGGTCCGCCTCCCGCACCGGCCGCATCGGGTCCTGCTCGTCCGGGCCCGCCAGGAGGTCGTCGATGTCGGCCCCGGCGCAGAAGTGACCACCGACCCCCGCCACCACGATCACGCGCACCTGCGGGTCGTCGACCAACGATCGCAGTGCTGTCGGGAGCCCTCGCCACATCGCCAGGCTCATCGCGTTGCGCTTGTCCGGGCGGTCCAGCAGCAGCCGGCCCACCCCCGCCTCGATCTCGGTACGCACGGTCATGGCCTCAGACCATCACAGACCGGCCCCGACCGCGCGCGCCGGGCCGCGCCGCCGGCTCACGACGCGGCTCGGCCGCCCCACCCGGGTGCGGGAGGAGCGGCCGAGGTATGCCGTCCGGCCGGCCTCAGCGGCCGACGTAGAGCAGCCGGTTCGGCGTTGCGTCGGTGATCCCCTTGAGCACGTCCTTCGTCGAGCTCTGGACCATCCAGTCCAGGACCTCGGCGGGCTTGGCCTGGGGGTGCAGACCGAGGTAGATCGCCGCCGCACCGGCGACCATCGGCGTCGACATCGAGGTGCCGGACTTGGTCGTGGTCTGGTTCTTGGTGTCGTTCTTGGCCGCCACGATGTTGACGCCGGGGGCCAGCAGGTCGATGCACTTGCCGTGACCGGTGAAGCCGGAGATCTTGTCCCCGGTGCTCGAGGCCCCGACGGTGATGACGCCGTCCACGTTGGCCGGGAAGAAGTCGCACGCGTCGTTGCCGTTGTTGCCGGCCGCCGCCGCGAAGGTGATGCCCTGCTCCATGGCCTTCTTGACCGCGACGTCCATCTCGCGCAGGTAGCTGCCGCCCCAGCTGGCGTTGATGACGGCGGGCTTCTCGGCGTTCGCCACGACCCAGTTCACCGCGTCGACCATGCCGGACATGCTCGCCTCGCCCTTGCAGTTGTAGACGCGGACCGCATGCAGGGTCGCCTCCTTGGCCACGCCGTACTGCGTGCCGCCCGCGATGCTCGCGACGTGGGTGCCGTGGGAGAAGCAGTCGCCGGTGCCCCGACCGTCGTCGATGGCCGTGAAGCCCTTGTCCGAGACGCGACCGCCGAAGTCCTCGTGGTCGGCCGTGATGCCGGAGTCGATGACGTAGATGTGGGTCCCCTTGCCGGTGCCCAGCGGGGCATAGCTGCCGTCCAGGGGCAGGGCCCGCTGGTCGACCCGGTCCAGGTGCCACTGCGGGCCACCCTGGCCGGGCGGCACGGGGGCCGGCGGCGTGGTGGGCTGCTGGGTGGGCGTCGCCGTGGGCCGCTGGGTGGGCGTCGCCGTCGGGGTGCTGGTCGGCGTCGCCGTGGGGGTGCTGGTCGGCGTCGCCGTGGGGGTGCTGGTCGGCGTCGCCGTGGGCCGCTGGGTGGGCGTCGCCGTGGGCGACCCGGTGGGCAGCGAGGTCGGCGTCACGGTCGGGACCGGGGTGGGCTGCTGCGTCGGCAGCGGCACCGGGCTCTGCGTGGGGCGAGGCGTCGGAGCGACTCCGCCGGTCATCTCGGTGACCCAGGCGCGCAGGGCGCGGCTGCTCGCGCGCGAGATGTCGAAGGTCCCGACGACCTTGCCGTCGCGATAGGCCACGATCGCCGTGCCCGTGATCCCCGCGGCCTGCCGCACGGTGGCCGCGGCCTGGGGGGCGGTGCGGTCCACCAGGCGGGCCAGGGTCCAGCTGCCGTTGTCCTGGACGTTGAGGTTGCGCAGCTCCATGTCGGCGCGCTGCCAGGCCATCGAGCCGATGTCGCCGACGTTGACCAGGACGGTCCGCCCGGCGCTGGCGTCCACGACGACCTGCTGGAGGTTGGCGTCGGTGACGGTGACGACCGAGGCCGCGAGCGCGGGAGCCTCGGGGGCGAGCACGACCCGGTCGGGCACCACGCGGGCGACACCGGGCTGGGCGGCCACGGCGCGCGCCTGCTCGGGCGTCATGGTGGCGGAGAAGGCACCGACCGAGGTCATCACCCGGTCGGGGACGACGCCGGCGCGCCGGGCGACGGTGGCGGCGGACCGGGTGGCCGTCATCGTGGCGGCGGCGGACGAGGCCGGGGTCAGCATGACGATGTAGCGGTCGGGCAGGATGTCGCCGGACCGGACCGGACGAGCCTGGGCGGCGACGCCGCCGCCGTCACCACCGCTCTGGAGGGCGAGGGCGGGGGTGGCCGAGCCGGCCACCGCGAGAGCTGCCGCGGTCGCGGCCGCGAGCCTGAAGGACGTGGACATGAGTGCCTCTCGGGGGGAGTGTGGGTCACACCTGGCGCAGGGGATGGCGCACCAGATAGATCGTGACCTGTTCGTCCCCGTTCGTCCACCCGTGTGCACTATCGATCTTGGCCGTGAGTAGCGAGCAGCGGAACGGCGTCGCCCGCAGCGGTCGATCCGTCGCAGGAGACGTCACTGCGAGCAACGGAGCGTGAGCACATCCTGACCACCGGCTGGTAACGCCCCGACCTGCGTCCCCGGCCCGCGGGACACCCGCCGGGAGGATCGAGCGACCCACACGAGAAGACCCCCGACCACGTCGTGGTCGGGGGTCTTCGCCGGCGGTGGCGGTGGGATTTGAACCCACGGAGGGCGTCAACCCTCATACGCTTTCGAGGCGTACTCCTTCGGCCGCTCGGACACGCCACCGCCGGACACCTTACACGGAGCGCCGCGACCCGAAGAAATTCGAGAGCACGCGCGAGCAGTCGGCCTCCAGCACCCCGCCGACGGCCTCGACCTGGTGCAGCGCCCGCCGGTCGCGCACCAGGTCCCACACCGAGCCGACGGCCCCGGCCTTCGCGTCGTAGGCCCCCCAGACGACGCGGGCGACGCGGGCGGCCACGAGGGCCCCGGCGCACATGGCGCACGGCTCCAGCGTGACCACCAGGGTGCAGCCCGTCAGCCGCCAGGACCCGACCGCCGCGGCGGCCGCCCGCAGCGCCTCCACCTCCGCGTGCGCCGTCGGGTCGCCCCGGCGCTCGCGCTCGTTGCGCCCCGTGCCGAGCAGGGCGCCGGTCTCGGCATACACGCAGGCCCCGACGGGGACGTCGGCCCCGCAGGACCGGGCCAGCTCCAGGGCGTGCCCCATCCACGACGCCCACCGCTCGTCGACGGGGAAGCCGTCCTGCGGCAGGCCGGTCGGCGGCCGAGGGCTGGTCACGGGATAACTTTGCCTCATGCAGGTTCACGTGGCAGACCACCCGCTCATCAAGCACAAGCTGACCTACCTGCGTGACGAGCGCACGGACAGCCCGACCTTCCGCCGCCTGGCCGAGGAGCTCGTCACCTTGCTGGCGTACGAGGCGACGCGGGAGGTGCGCACCGAGCCCTTCGAGATCCGCACGCCGGTCGCCGAGACCACCGGCGTCAAGCTCGCCAACCCCAAGCCCGTGATCGTGCCGATCCTGCGCGCCGGCCTCGGGATGCTCGAGGGCATGGTCCGCCTGCTGCCGTCCGCCGAGGTGGGCTTCCTCGGCATGGTGCGCGACGAGGAGACCCTGCAGGTCAGCGCCTACGCCAACCGTCTGCCCGAGACGCTGCGGGGCCGCCAGGTCTTCGTCGTCGACCCGATGCTCGCCACCGGCCACACCCTGGTGATGGCCTTCGAGTTCCTGCGCGACCTGGGCGCGGACGACATCACCGCCGTCTGCCTGCTCGCGGCCCCCGAGGGCATCGAGAACGTCCAGGAGGCGGTCAAGGACATCGGCATCCCGGTGACCCTCGTCGTCGGCAGCGTCGACGAGCGCCTGGACGAGCGCGGCTACATCGTGCCGGGCCTGGGCGACGCGGGCGACCGACTCTACGGCGTGGTCTGAGGCGGTATGCCGGGAGCCTGGCCCGGTCGGGTCGGCCGGGCCGCGCCTCCTCGCCCGGCCTGGCGTTACCCAATCTCGACCTGGGCGCGCGGCGAGCCGACACGCCGGACAGCACGACTCACTGGTTGACTGACGGCGACCCATGCCTCAGGCGAACCCTCCAGCAAGGAGCCCTGCACGTGAACCCGAAGGCCAAGAAGGTCCTGCTGTGGATCCTGGTGGCGTTCCTCGTCTACGCGATCATCGTCTCGCCCGATCGGGCCGCCGAGATCGTCCGGACGGTCTGGGACATCCTCGTCCAGGCGGTCGAGTCCCTCGGTCGCTTCTTCGACGCGCTGCTGCAGCACTGACCCCGGGGCGGGTGCCGTGATCCTCACCGACGAGCCGTCCCTGCCGGCCTCCGTCCGCAAGAAGTACGTCCTGGAGGGCGAGAAGCTGGTGATGGCCATCCACCAGCACCCGATCGTGGTGTCCGAGCCGGTGGTCACGGCGCTGGCGATCCTCGCCGGGGTCGTCGCGGTGGACGTCAACGTCGCCGGGTCGGCCTCGGCCCTCGTCGACGTCCTGTGGTGGGTGTGGTTCGCGGCCGTGGCCCGGGCCGCCGTCCTCGTCTTCGACTACCGCCAGCAGTGGATCATCGCCACGGACAAGCGCATCATGCGCACGCACGGCTTCTTCGTCCGCAAGGTCGCGATGATGCCGCTCAGCAAGGTCACCGACATGTCCTACCACCGGTCCATCACCGGACGGATCCTCGGCTGGGGCACCTTCGTCATGGAGTCGGCGGGCAACCAGCAGGCCCTGTCCACGATCCCCTACATCCCCGACCCGGACGACAACTACCGCGCCCTGTGCGCCCAGATCTTCGGGGTGGACGACGAGCGGGTGGCGGTGGCCGACCCGGAGGGACGCCAGGACTGGGTGGACGAGGACGGTGACGGCGTCGACGACCGGCAGAGCGCCTACCTCGTCGAGCCGGGCCCGATGAGCGGACGCTTCGTGTCGGTCCCCCGGCGGGCCCGCCCGCCCCGCGACGGGCACGACACGGCCGACCTGCCGGTGGTCGACCCCGTCGTCGCGGCCCGCGACGCGGAGGCCCGGGACCTGCTGTCCAGCTGGGAGCGGTTCGCCCAGCGGTACGACGAGGTGCGGGCCACCTCCGCCGCCGACTCCCGGGAGGTGCGCACCGCCGAGCACGCGCTCCCCGTGGAGCTGCCGTCCACCCCGGGCGTCCAGCAGGTCCCGCACGGTCGCGACACCGGCAGGACGAGCTATCGCAGCGGGGACGACCCGCTCACCTGACGCGCGCGCCCGGCACCGACAGCGGGTCGAAGCCGTAGGGCAGCTCGAGCCGGTGGGCGTGGAGCAGCTGCTCGTCGGCGAGGACCTCGCGGGTGGGTCCGTCGGCGACGATCCGGCCCTGGTCGAGCAGCACCGAGCGCGGGCACAGCTGCAGGGCGTAGGGCAGGTCGTGGGTGACCATCAGCAGCGCGACGTCCAGCTCGGTCAGGACCTGCGCGAGCTCGCGTCGGCTCGCCGGGTCCAGGTTGGAGCTCGGCTCGTCGAGGACCAGCACGTCGGGCTCCATGGCCAGGACGGTGGCGACGGCCACGCGGCGACGCTGGCCGAAGGACAGGTGGTGCGGGGGGCGGTCGACGACGTCCGTCATACCCACCTGGTGCAGCGCCCGTCGCACCCGCTCGTCGAGCTCCGCCCCGCGCAGGCCGAGCTGGTGCGGGCCGAAGGCCACGTCGTCGCCGACCGTCGGCATGAAGAGCTGGTCGTCGGGGTCCTGGAAGACCACGCCCACCCGGCGACGGACCTCGGCGAGGGTGCGGCGCTCCAGGAGGGTGCCCGCGACGAGGATCGTGCCGGTGCCGACGCCGCCGCTCACCGAGCCGAGGGTCCCGTTGAGGTGCAGCAGCAGGGTGGTCTTGCCGGCGCCGTTGGGACCGAGCAGGGCGACCCGCTCGCCCGCGTCGACGGTGAGGTCGACGCCGTACAGCACCTGCCGTCCGTCGGGATAGGCGAACGCGAGGCGGGAGACCGCCAGGGCGGGTGGGGTCATCGCAGCACCGTCCAGGTCAGCAGGGGTATGGCGGCTGCCGCGGGGAGGGCCAGGCCGTGGAGCCACTCCCCGGCGGTGGCGGCGCGGGCGGAGGAGGCGGAGGGCAGACGGCCGGTGTAGCCGCGGGCGAGCATGGCCTGGTGGACCCGCTCGCCGCGCTCGTAGGACCGCACGAACAACGCGCCCGCACCCCCGGCGACGGCGACGAGGTGTCCGGCCCGCCCGCCCGCGCAGCCCCGCGACTCGCGTGCCACCCGCATCCGGTGCAGGTCGGCCGAGACCACCGCGAGGTAGCGCACCATGAACGACAGGATCGCCACGAAGGTCGCGGGCAGCCGCAGCCGGTCCAGCCCCGCGACGATCTCGCGGGGCGAGGTCGTCGAGGCGAGGATCACGGCGGCGAGCACCCCCAGGGTGGCCTTGGCGAGCAGGGTCCCGCCCGCCAGCAGACCGGGACGGGACAGCGACAGGCCCAGCACGGCCACGCGCGGACCGGTGGCCACGAAGGGCGTCACCAGCGCGAAGACCACGAAGGGGGCCTCGACGAGCAGCCGCCGCAGGACGTGCCCCCAGGGCAGTCGGGCCAGGGCCACGACGCCGGCGAGCAGCAGGGCATCGGCCGCGAGGACCGGCCAGCCGCCCGCCGGGGTGGTGACGACGACCATGGTGAGCGCCACCAGCGCCACGACCTTCACCTGAGCGGGCAGCCGGTGCACGAGGGAGTCGCCGGGGATCACGAGCCCCTCCTCCGGTGCGCCCCCGCCGTGGACGTGTCCGTGCCCGCTCGGGTCCAGCCGGACGGGTTCCGGGTCCAGTCGGCGGATGCCGGTCGGCGCCCCCGCGTCCGACGGCCCGGGTCCGGCCGCGCCGGGAGGCGCCGCGAGCGCGGTCGCCGTCGCACCGTCCTCAGGCATCGGCGCCGGTCCGCCCGGCGAGCCGGGCGAGACCCAGGCCGACGGCGAGGGTGAGCAGCACCCCGATCACGCCGGCGAGGACCGTGGCCCAGGCGCTGCCGGGCAGCCAGGCCAGGGCGTAGTCCGCGAGCGGGGAGGCGGCCACGGCCGACTCGTGCGCCCGGGTCCCGAAGCCCAGGCGCTCGCCGACGTACTCCAGCCCGTCGGGGCGGCTGCTGGCCAGCAGGCTGAGTCCCCCGCCGACGGCCAGGCTGGCTGCGAGCAGCGCGGCCGCGGTCCGGGCGCCGAGCGGGGGTCGGGAGGTGGTGGCGCCCGCTCGGCCGTCGGCCCCGACGACGTGGCGGGTGCCGTCGGCGTCCACGAGCACGAGCTCGGGGGCCAGGTGCCGGGCCGCGTGGATCAGGTCCGGGCGGGAGGCCGCCACGGCCCCGACGACGGCCGCGGTGATCACGGCCTCCCCGATGCCGATGACCAGGTGCCAGCCGAGCATGGCGGTGGCGAGTGCGTCGAGCGGGACCGGCGCCGTCCCGCCGACGGCGTACAGGCCGGTGAAGGCGAGGGCAGCGGCCGGCACGGACAGGAAGCCCCCGACGGCCGCGGCCGGCACCACGCTGGAGGGGCGGCGCGGCAGCACGGCGAGGGTCCCCCGGACCGCGAGGTAGCCGACGAGGACGCCGACGACCCCCATGTCGGTGATGTTGGCCCCGAGGGCGGTCAGCCCGCCGTCGGCGAAGACGAGCCCCTGCACGAGGAGCACGGCGGTCATCACGAGGGTGGCGGTCCAGGGGCCGACGAGGGTGGCGGCCAGCGCGCCGCCCAGCAGGTGGCCGCTGGTGCCGGCCCCGACCGGGAAGTTCACCATCTGCACGGCGAAGACGAAGCACGCCACCAGGCCGGCCAGGGCGGGCCCGGTCTCCCCTAGCTCGGCGCGGGCCCGGCGCAGGGACACGCCGATCGCCCCGGCCGCGACGACCGCGGCGCCGGCGCTCGTGGTCAGGTCCAGGAAGCCGTCGGGGATGTGCATGACCTCATCATGACGGCTGGACCGGGCCGTCCGAAAGTCGTGGGTGGTCCGGCGACCTGGTCACCAGCGACGCACCGACGGCGCGTGGACGGGTGCGCAGTTCCGACATACGGACACTCTCTGCACGATCTGGTCACGGTGCGGCTTCATCGGTGCGATAGGGGTTCCTCGGAACCCCCTGATAAGGCACGCTGTGGGCCGCATCTCCATGCATTCGGACATGGTCTGCGGCTCGACGCCGCGCCGCACACCCCACAAGGAGACCGGATGAGCCTGTTCCGCACCAAGTCGATCGAGGCGTCCATCGCCGAGACGACCGAGGAGGAGTACCTCCTCAAGAAGAACCTCACGGCCCTGGACCTGACGGTCTTCGGCATCGGCGTGATCATCGGCGCCGGCATCTTCACCCTGACCGGCCGCGCCGCGGCCAACTACGCCGGGCCGGCCATCGTGATCTCCTTCGCGGTCGCCGCCCTGGCGTGCGGCCTCGCGGCCCTGTGCTACGCCGAGTTCGCCTCCACCGTGCCGGTGTCCGGCTCGGCCTACACCTTCTCCTACGCCACGCTCGGCGAGATCGTCGCCTGGATCATCGGCTGGGACCTGCTCCTGGAGATGATGCTGGGCGCCTCCGTCGTCGCCCAGGGCTGGTCGCAGTACTTCGTGACCTTCCTCAAGCACATCGGGATCACCTTCCCCGAGGCCGTGGCCCCGGGCGCCACCTTCGACCTGGCCGCCTTCCTGCTCGTCATGGTGATCACCGCGCTGATCGCCTACGGCATCAAGGAGTCCATGCGGGTCAACCTGGTCTTCGTGGCGGTCAAGCTGTTCATCGTCATGTTCGTGATCCTGATGGGCCTGCGCTTCGTCAACACCGCCAACTACTCCCCCTTCATCCCGCCCGCCCACGCCACCGAGGCCACGTCGGGTGCCCTGAAGGCTCCGCTCGTGCAGCTGCTCTTCGGCCTCAACCCGACGACCTACGGCTGGGGCGGCATCCTCGCCGGCGCCTCGCTGGTGTTCTTCGCGTACATCGGCTTCGACGTGGTCGCGACCACGGCCGAGGAGGCCCGCAACCCGCAGCGCGACCTGCCCATCGGCATCATCGGCTCGCTGGTCATCTGCACCATCCTGTACATCGCCGTCTCCCTGGTCATCACCGGGATGGTCCGCTACGACCAGATCAACCCCAAGGCCGCGCTCGCCTCGGCCTTCGAGTCGGTCGGGCAGACCTGGGCCGCCACGCTCATCTCCGCCGGCGCCGTCGCCGGTCTGTTCACCGTGGTGATGACCCTGATGATCGGTGGCACCCGGGTGATCTTCGCGATGTGCCGCGACTGGCTGCTGCCCGCCTCCTGGGGCAAGACCAACCCCCGGACCGGCACCCCGGTGCGGATCACCCTGGTCCTGGGCCTGATCGTCGCCCTCGTCGCCTCCCTCACCCCCATCGGCGAGCTGGAGGAGATGGTCAACATCGGCACCCTGTCCGCCTTCGTCCTGGTCTGCTGCGCGGTCCCGGTGCTGCGCAAGCGCCGCCCCGACCTGGAGCGGTCCTTCCAGGTCCCCGGCAACCCGGTGCTGCCCTACCTCGCGGCGGTCGCGTCGTTCTACCTGATGCTCAACCTGCCGCTGGAGACCTGGATCCGGTTCCTCGTCTGGATGGCCATCGGGTTCGTCATCTACTTCGCCTACTCCCGCAAGCACTCCCGCCTGCACGTGATGGGCGAGGCGGCCACCCCGTCCGCCCACATCGGCAACCCCGCCGTCGGCGGTCGCTACGACGCCCACGGGTCCACCCGGCAGGACTGACCGCCCCGGTCCGGCGGACGGTCCCGCCCCCACGAGGAGCCCCGTACCCGATCTCGGGTGCGGGGCTCCTCGCCGCTCCCGGCGGGGCCCGTGTGGGAGATTGGGGCATGACCTCCTGCCCGCGCGTCTTCGCCACCGACTTCGACGGGACCCTGCTGCGCAGCGACCACACCCTGTCCGCACGGTCGGTCGCCGCGATCGCCGCCGCGGAGGCCGCGGGCTGCCTCGTCGTGGTGGTCACCGCGCGACCGCCCCGCTGGATGGACGAGTTCCGGGCGCAGGTGGGCTCGCACGGGCTGGTGCTCTGCGGCAACGGCGCCTTCGTGTACGACGCGCACCTGGGCGCCGTGGTCGAGGAGCACCCGATCGACCGGGCGACCGTACTGGAGGTCGTCGGGCTGCTGCGGGCGACGCTGCCGGGCACGGCCTTCGCGCTGGAGGGACGCTCGGGGATGGCCGCGGAGGACGCCTTCGTCGCCATACCGGGGCCGGCCGGGGAGCCGGTGCGCGAGACCCGCCGCGTGGGGCCGCTGGAAGCGCTGCTCGACGAGGAGCTGCCCGGCAAGCTGCTGGCGCGGCACCCGGCGATGGCGCTGGACGAGTTCCTGGCGCGGGCGACGGAGGTCGTCGGGGACCGGGTGCAGCTGGCCTACTCCGGGGCGCCCGGCCTCGCCGAGATGACCGCCCGCGGGGTCACCAAGGCCGTCGCCCTGCAACGCTGGTGCGCCGAGCACGAGATCGAGGCGCCGGACGTGTGGGCCTTCGGCGACATGCCCAACGACGTCCCCATGCTCGCCTGGGCCGGACGTGGCTATGCCGTCGGCAACGCCCACCCGCAGGCCGTGGCCGCGGCGTCCCACCGGTGCGGACGCAACGACGAGGACGGCGTCGCCCAGGTCATCGAGGAGGCGCTGCGACAGCGGAGCGCACCCACCCGCTGAGCCGGTCCAGCACGGGCGAGTCCAGCCGCCAGCGCTGCCAGTGCAGGGGCACGCGCACGTCGTGCCCGGGGGCGACCGCGACAAGCCCCTGGTCCGCCAGGGCGTCCGGGCCGCCGCCCAGCTGCGGCACCGGGAGGGCGCCCCACCCGAGGCCGAGCCGCACCGCCCGGGCGAAGTCCTCGGTCGACGGGACCTGGTGCACCAGCGGCGGGTCCGTGAGCCCGAGCCGGCGCAGCACGTCGTGCTGCAACCGGTCCTTGTCGTTGAAGGTCACCATCGGCAGCCCCGACAGGGCCCGGCCGTGGCGCTCCCACAAGGTGGTGGCCGCCACCGGGACATAGCGGGCGGCGGGCAGCGGCTCCACCGAGCAGCCCTGCACGGCCACCGGATCCGCCGTCACCGCCGCGAGCACCCGCCCGGCGCGCAGCAGCTCGGCGCTGTGCCCCTGGTCCTCGACGTGCAGCTCCAGCGCCACGTCGCCCGCCTCCGCCACCAGCCGCAGCAGCTCCCGACCCCAGGTGGCCAGGGAGTCGGCGTTGATCGCGACCGGCAGGGTGGGCGTCCGGCCGTGAGGCTCCAGGGCGGCCCGGGTCTCCGCCTCCAGCAGGTCCAGCTGACGGGCGTGCCGCAGCAGCACCTCTCCGGTCGGGGTGGCCCGGCAGGGGCGGGTGCGCCGCACGACCACCTGCCCGATCCGGGACTCCAGCGCCTTGATCCGCTGGCTGACCGCGGACGGCGACACGCCCAGCTCGTCGGCGGCGCCCTCGAAGGAGCCCTCGGTCACCACCGCGAGCAGTGCTGCCAGCTGGGGCGGGTCGCCATACATGAAGGACTCCTCAGGCAGACGAAGAAAACATCGTTGGACTTCATCATGGCGTCTCCGTAGCGTTCCCGTCATGCTGGGACCCGCACTCACCGGCCTGCTCACCGGCCTCGGCCTCATCGTCGCCATCGGCGCGCAGAACGCCTTCGTGCTCCGCCAGGGGATCGTCCGGCGGTATGTCGGCGTGATCGTCGCGATCTGCGCGCTGTCCGACGCGGTGCTGATCCTGGCGGGCGTGGCGGGGGTGGGCGCTCTGGTCACGGCGCATCCCACGATCGTCACCGTGGCGCGGTGGGCGGGCGCGATCTATCTGGTGCAGTTCGGGATCCGCTCCGCGCTGGCCGCCCGGCACCCGCAGGCGCTGACCGCGGACGAGCGCGGGGTGGGGTCGCTGCGCGCGGCGGTGCTCACGACCCTGGCCTTCACCTGGCTCAACCCGCACGTCTACCTGGACACGGTGGTCATGCTCGGGTCGCTGTCGGCGACGCACGGCGCACGGGGGCGGTGGTGGTTCGGGGTGGGCGCGACGTGCGCGTCGGTCCTGTGGTTCGCGGGGCTGGGCCACGGCGCGCGGTGGCTGCGGCCCGTCTTCGCCCGCCCCCGGTCCTGGCAGGCGCTGGACCTGGTCATCGCCGCGGTCATGATCACCCTCGGCCTGTCCCTCCTCACCTGACCTACCGCCGGCGCTGACCTACCGCCGGTCGTCGGGTCAGCCGGGGTTCGTGGCCCAGGCGGATCCGACTACCGGCGGCGGTCGGATCCGCCTGCCCGACCTAGCCCGGCGAGACCGACCGCCCCCGGTAGGTTGGCAGCATGGAGAGGCTGCACGACACCGGACGGCGCGGGTTCGCGAGCGACAACCACGCGGGAGTCCACCCCGAGGTGCTCGACGCGCTCGCGACGGTCAACGGCGGTCACGTCGGGGCCTACGGCGCCGACCCCTACACCGCGCACCTGCAGACCGTGATGCACCGCCACTTCGGCGAGCAGGCCTCGTGCTGGCCGGTGTTCAACGGCACCGGCGCCAACGTCGTCGCCCTCTCGGCGATGACCGACCGCTGGGACGCGGTCATCGCGACCGGCCACGCCCACATCCACACCGACGAGTGCGGCGCCCCCGAGAAGGTCGCGGGCATCAAGGTCGTGACCGTCCCCACCGCCGACGCGATCATGACGCCGGCGCTGCTGGACCGCGAGGCCCGCGGCTTCGGCTTCGAGCACCACGCCCAGCCGCGCGTCGTCAGCCTGACCCAGTCCACGGAGGTCGGCACGGTCCACTCCCCCGACCAGGTCCGGGCGCTCGCCGACCATGCCCACGCGCTGGGGATGCTCGTCCACGTCGACGGCGCCCGCATCGCCAACGCCGCTGCCGCGCTGGGCGTCTCCCTGCGGGAGATCACCACCGACTGCGGCGTCGACGTGCTCTCCCTCGGCGGGACCAAGGCCGGTCTGATGGGCGCCGAGGCGGTCGTCGTGCTCGACCCCGGCGCGGTGCGGCGCCTGGACTTCGTGCGCAAGCTGTCGATGCAGCTCGGCTCCAAGATGCGATTCCTGTCGGCCCAGCTCGTCACGTTGTACGACGGGGACCTCTGGCTGCGGTCCGGGGAGCGCGCCAACGCGATGGCCCGCCGCCTCGGGGACGCCCTCGACGGGGTCGCCGAGGTGCGGGTGACCCAGCCGGTCGCGGCCAACGCGGTCTTCGCGACGATCCCGCCCGAGGTGACCGTGCGCCTGCAGGCCCGCTATCCCTTCTACGTCTGGGACGAGGCGACCGGCGAGGTGCGGCTGATGTGCTCGTGGGACACCACCGAGGCGGACGTCGACGGCTTCGTGGCGGCGCTGCGCGAGGAGCTCGGTCGTGGCTGAGCGGTCCGCGCCCGTCGACCAGGCCGACGTCCTCGTCGTCGGGGCCGGGCTCGCGGGCCTGGTCGCGGCCTGCGAGGCCGCCGACGGCGGGCGGCGGGTGATCCTGGTCGACCAGGAGGGCGAGCAGTCCCTCGGTGGTCAGGCCTACTGGTCCTTCGGAGGCCTCTTCCTCGTCGACTCCCCCGAGCAGCGGCGGCTGCGGGTCCGGGACAGCGAGGAGCTGGCCTGGCAGGACTGGGTGGGTACGGCGGGCTTCGACCGACCGCAGGACCGGTGGCCGCGCGAGTGGGCCCGGGCCTACGTGCACTTCGCGGCGGGCGAGAAACGAGCCTGGCTGCGGTCGCTGGGGCACCGGCTGTTCCCGGTGGTCGGGTGGGCCGAGCGCGGCGGTGACGACGCGCTGGGACCGGGCAACTCCGTGCCGCGGTTCCACGTGACCTGGGGCACCGGCCCGGGCATCGTGGAGCCCTTCGCCCGTCGGCTCGCGCAGCACCGGGCGTCCGGGCGGGTCGAGCTGCGGTGCCGGCACCGGATGGACGCCCTGGTCGTCCGCGGTGGTGAGGTCGTGGGCGCCCGGGTGTCCGAGCTGGCGCCCGACGACGCCCCCCGCGGGCGCCCCACCGTCCGGACGGTGCTGCGGGAGCGAGAGATCCACGCCCAGGCGGTCGTCCTGACGACCGGCGGGATCGGCGGGGACCACGAGCGGGTCCGTGCCACCTGGCCCGCGAGCCTGGGCACCCCGCCCGCGCGCATGCTCACCGGCGTCCCCGCCCACGTGGACGGCCGCGGCATCGCCGTGGCCCGCGACGCCGGCGCCAGCCTGGTCAACCCGGACCGGATGTGGCACTACACCGAGGGCGTCGGTCACTGGGACCCGGTCTGGCCCGGCCACGGCGTCCGCATCCTCCCCGGGCCGTCGTCGTTGTGGCTGGACGCGACCGGGCGCCGGCTGCCCGGGCCGCTCTACCCGGGGTTCGACACGCTCGGGACCCTGCGCCACCTGCGCGCGGTCGGCGCGGAGCACAGCTGGTTCGTGATGACCCGCACCATCGCGGGCAAGGAGCTGACGCTGTCCGGCCAGGAGCAGAACCTGGACCTGACGAACCGCTCCTGGCGGGAGGTCGCCCGACGTGTCACCACCGACGTGCCGCCCGCCGTGCAGGCCCTCCTCGACCACGGGGAGGATGCCGTGCAGGCCGGGAGCCTGGACGGGCTCGTCGGCCGCATGGCCGACCTGGAGCCCGCTGCCGGCCTGGACCTCGATCGGGTCCGCCGCGAGGTCCGGGCCCGCGACCGCGAGATCGCCAACCCCTTCACCAAGGACGCCCAGCTCACCCACGTCCGCGGGTCGCGGGCCTTCCTGGGCGACCGGCTGGTGCGCACGGCCGCGCCGCACCGGCTGGAGGACCCGCGGCACGGGCCGATGATCGCGGTGCGCCTGCGCACCCTCACCCGCAAGACCCTCGGTGGCCTGGAGACGGACCTGTCGGCGCGGGTGCTGCGGCCCGACGGCGAGGTCTTCCCCGGGCTGTATGCCGCCGGGGAGGCGGCGGGGTTCGGCGGCGGTGGGATGCACGGCTACCGGGCGCTGGAGGGAACCTTCCTCGGTGGCTGCCTGTTCAGCGGGCGGGTCGCCGGGCGAGCCGCAGCCGCCGCCACCGGGTGAGCGGGCCACCGCGTCGGGTCGGGCTCCCTGCGCCGGTCGGTCAGGACGCGAAGAGCGCCTGACCGATGTGCTCGCCCGGGCGCACACCGGGTGGGACGGCGAACAACGCGGACCCGCGGTGCTGGAGGTACTCCTGCAGGGCGTCCTGGCGGGCCATGCGGGTCTGCATCGGGACGTACTGCCGCAGCGGGTCGCGGACGTAGGCGATGAAGAACAGGCCGGCGTCGATGCGCCCGAGGTCGTCCGAACCGTCGGTGTAGTTGTAGCCTCGCCGCAGCATCTGCACCCCGCCGTTGCGGCTCGGGTGGGCGAGGGCGACGTGGGAGTCCGCGGGCACCAGCGGTCGTCCCCCGCGACCGGCCAGGGCGAGGTCGGGCTGCGAGTGCTCCGTGCCGCCGGACAGCGGTGCCCCCTCGCGGCGGTCCCGGCCGATGATCTGCTCCTGCTCGCGCAGCGAGGTGCGGTCCCAGGTCTCCAGGTTCATGGCGATGCGGCGGGCGACGAGGTAGGACCCCCCGGCGAGCCACGCGGCGCGCGGGTCGTCCCGAGGACCGACCCACAGGTGCGTGTCCAGGGCGGCGGGCTCCTCGGCCTTGAGGTTGGCCGTGCCGTCCTTGAACCCGAAGAGGTTGCGCGGGGTGGACTGGCTGGTGGAGGTGGCCGAGGTGCGGCCGTACCCGAGCTGGGACCAGCGCAGGGAGACCACCCCCATGCCGAGGCGGGCGAGGTTGCGGATGGCGTGCACCGCCACCTGCGGGTCGTCGGCGCAGGCCTGCACGCACAGGTCGCCGTCGCTGCGGCGGGGGTCGAGCGCGTCCCCGGGGAAGTGCGGGAGACGGCGCAGGGCGGCGGGCTGACGGGCGGCGAGCCCGAAGCGGTCGCGCCCGGCGGCGTCGCGGAACACGGTCGGCCCGAGGCCGAAGGTCAGCGTCAGCCGGGAGGCGTGCAGGTCCTGGGCCTCGCCCGAGTCGGCGGGCGGGGCGTCGTAGGACGTCGGGTCGCCCCCGACGGGACGACCTGCGGTCAGCTCGGCCGCCGCCGCGGTCCACGCGGTGAGCAGCGCCACCAGGTCCGCGCGGTCGGTGGTGACCACGTCGAAGGCGGCGAAGTGGAGCCGGTCCTGGGCCGGCGTGACGATGCCCGCCTGGTGGGCCCCGTGGAAGGGGTGGCAGTCCGGGGCCGTGGGGGCGGCGGCCGGGTCGGGGTCGTCGGCGCCGGAGGCGCTCGTCATACCTCCGGCGAAGCCCGCGGCCCCGACCGCCGCGGAGGCCGCGCCCCACCCGAGCAGCCCGCGGCGGGAGAGCTTCTCAGCCATCAGACCACCGCCGCCGTCAGCCGCGACAGCGGCTCGGAGAGCGCGTTGACCGCGTCGGAGAGTGCCTTGACCTGGGGGGTGGTGAGCTGGTCGTAGCCGCGGAAGCCGGCCCCGACCTTGTGCTTGTCCAGCTCGGCCTGCAAGGCCCTGAAACGCAGCTGCAGCGTGGCATCCAGGCCGGGGTCCTTGCGCTTCAGCAGCGGGCGCAGGCCCTCCCAGGCGACGCGGGCGCCGTCGACGTTGGCCTGGAAGTCCCACAGGTCGGTGCGGGACCAGATCTCCTCCTCGCCGGTGACCTTGCCGGTCGCGACCTCCTCGAGCAGGCCCTTGGCGCCGTTGGCGATCTGGTCGGCGGTGAAGGTCAGGGAGCGGGTGCGCCCGTGCAGGGTCTCGGTGTCCGTGACCAGCTGCGCGGCGACCTGGGCCCGGCGGGCGGGGGTGAGCGGGGTGTGGCCGGTGCGCGGCGGCCACAGGTCCTTCTCGGCGACGTGCCAGCCGGTCCACCGCTGCCCGGGCTCGAGGTCGGCCTCACGGGCGTCCATCCGCGGATCGAGGTCACCGAAGGACTCGGCGACCGTCTCGATCCGCTCCCAGTGGGTGCGGGTGGGGGCGTAGAGCGCCCGGGCCGTGGCCGCGTCGCCCCTGGCGAAGGCCGCGGCGAAGGCCCGGGTGCCTGCGAGCAGCTGGTCGGCCTGGTCCTTGACGTAGCCCGCGTACTGCTCGTCGGCCGCGGCGACGAGCTCCTTGTCCGCTCCCTGGGCCCCGAGGTCGGCGCCGGAGTCGGTGACCGTGAACGCCGACCGGATGCCCGCGCCCACCATGCCCGGCTTGCAGGCGGTCGAGTAGCTCCCGGCCGGGACCTTGGCGACCAGGTCGCGGGTCAGCCCCGGGCCGATGTTCTCCACCTCGGCGACGATGCGCAGGCCGTCCGACCCGAGCAGGTAGAACTCGGTGACCTTGGTCCCGGCGTTGGTCACGGTGAACCGCAGCGTGCCGCTGGGGGCCTGGTCCGCCGAGACGCGACACTCGCTGTCCGTGGCGGTGACGGTGAGGGTGCCCGGGGTCGTGGCGCCGGAGGTGCCGGAGGCACCGGCGGCCTGGCTCGCGCCGGGGTTGTCGGTGCACGCGGTGAGCGCGAGCGCGGACAGCGCGAGGACGGTGCCGGTGGCGGCGAGGCGGGTCATGCGCGGGCTCCTTGACGGATGGCGGACGGGGCGGGCACGCGCACCCGCAGGACGAACATCGCCATCACCGGCAGCACGTAGGCCAGCCAGGCGGCGACCTCCAGCACGGTCATGGCGGGCGCGAGGTTGAGGACGCCCTTGATCACGGTGGCGACCCAGCCCGAGGGCTCCAGGACGTGGCTCAGGTCGAAGGCCAGGGTGTGCAGCCCGGGCAGGATGCGGGCCTCCTGCAGGTCGTGGACGGCATAGGCCAGCACGCCACCGGCGACGAGCACCAGGAAGGCGCCCGTCCAGCGGAAGAACGCGCCGAGGTCCAGACGCAGGGTCCCGCGGTAGACCCCGACCGCGAGCGCCGCCGCGGTGAGCAGGCCCAGCAGGGCACCGAGCAGCGGGGCGGTGGTGGAGGCGGCGTCGCGGGCCGCCGCCTGGGTGGCCGCCCACAGGAACAGCGCGGTCTCCAGGCCTTCGCGACCGACGGCCAGCATCGCCACGAGCACCAGCCCGCCCCGGGGGCCCTCGGTGGCCTCGTCGACGGCGCCCTGCAGGACGCCGGACAGCGCCCTGCTGTGGGTCGCCATCCAGAAGATCATCCAGGTCACGAGGGCGACGGCGATGATCGACAGGCCCCCGCCGACGGCCTCCTGGGCCTCGAAGGTCAGCCCCTTGGGCCCGAAGGTGAGCAGCGCTCCGAAGGCCAGGGAGATGCCCACGGCCGCCGCCACGCCTGCCCAGATGCGACCGAGCAGGTGCTGGCGTCCGGAGCGCACGAGGTAGGCCACGAGGATGACCACGACGAGCGAGGCCTCCAGGCCCTCGCGCAGGCCGATGAGGTAGTTCGCGAGCATGACTTTCCCCTCGATAAGGCTGACCTAAGCAAGGGAAGGCTAACCTAGAGTGACGGAGGTGGCGAGTCGGGGGTCCCGCGATCCGGGCGCCCTCGGGCATCGCCCCGCAGCGAGCTCGAGCCCCGGGACAGCCGGCTGCCTCAGGACAGCCGGGCCAGTGCCGCCGCCAGCCCCACCTGGTCCAGGGTCGCCTCCCCCGCGGCCGCCGCCTCGACCTGCGCCCACTCCCGCGGCGCCGCCACGGTGGGCCACCGGTGCCTGGCCCGCAACGACCAGGGGCAGATGGTGGTCTTGGCCGTGGTGTTCTGGCTCCAGTCCACGAGGACCTTGCCGAGCCGCCTGGACCTGGCCATGGAGGACACCACCAGGTCGGCGTGCGACTCCTCCAGCGCGAGCGCCAGGCCGCGCGCCAGCTCGCGCACCTGCTCGGCGGGGTGGGTCCCCGGCAGGGCGGCATACAGCTGCATCCCCTTGGACCCGGACGTGACCGGCCGCACCTCGTGAAGGCCCATGCCCCCCAGCAGCTCTCGCGCTGCGAGCGCCACGACCGAGCACTCGCGCAGGCCGGTGCCGGGGCCGGGGTCGAGGTCGACGACGAGCCGGTCCGGCGGCAGGATCGCGCCGGCCTCGTCGACCCGCCACTGCGGGACGTGCAGCTCCAGCGCCGCCACCTGACCCAGCCAGGTGAGCCCGGCGACCGACTCGACGAGCGGATAAGTCACCCGCTCCCGGCCGCGGGAGGAGCCCGGCGTGTCCACGACGACGGTGCGGATCCAGTCCGGCATCCCGCGCGGCGCGTTCTTCTCGTAGAACGACTTCCCGCCCGTCCCGGACGGCCACCGCAGCCGGGTCAGCGGGCGCCCCGCCAGCTCGGGCAGCAGCAGCGGCGCCGCGGCGGCGTAGTAGGCCAGCACCTCGCCCTTGGTCGTCCCGGTCTCCGGATAGAGCACCTTGTCCAGCGAGGTCAGGCGCAGGCTGCGGCCGTCGACCTCCACGGTCACGTCGGCGGCGGGCACGTCAGTCCTCCTGCGCCGTCAGGTCGTCCGGGCCCAGGTCGGTGCGGACCCCGAGGTATGCCGGCTGCCGCAACCGCCCCCCGGCCCCCCGCCCGAGCGAGCGCACCTCGACGACCACCTCGGGTCGCACCCAGCGCGCCCCGGCCGCGTCCTCGCGCCCGAGCGGCCCGGTGAAGGGTGACTCGTCCGCCGCCAGCGGCTCGAGCAGGTCGCGGAGGGTGTCGCCCGCGGCACCCGCCAGCCCCGACCCGACCCGTCCGTCGAGGCGCAGGCCGCCCGCTGCCGGGGTGCCCACGAGCACGGCTCCGAGCCGGTCCCGGGTCCCCGTCTCGGGGCGCCACCCGCCGACGACCACCGAGCGGGCAGCCCGGTGCGGGGACTTGAGCCAGTCCCGGCTGCGCGTCCCCGGCCGGTAGGTCGAGGAGCGGCGCTTGGAGACCACGCCCTCCAGGCCCTGTACGCGCGTGGCCTCGTGCAGGGCCGCGCCGTCGGCATACACCTCGGGGACGATCCAGGGGCCGGCGACGGCGGGCAGGTCGAGCCGGTCCAGCAGCTCGCGGCGCACCGACCACGGCTGGTCGACGATCTCGTGACCCCCGAGCCGCAGCACGTCGAAGACGACGTAGGTGATCGGCCGGGTCGCCGCGAGCGCCGCCGCCGTGGCGGCCGAGGCGACGTGGATCCGTTCGGCGAGCAGCCCGAACGACGGCCGTCCCCCGTCCAGCGTCACGACCTCGCCGTCCAGGAGCACGTCCGCGCCGAGCCCGGCGAGGGCCCCCAGCTCGGGGAAGCGCACCGTGGCGTCGGCACCCGAGCGGGCACGCAGCCGGACGGCGCCCTCGGCCACGGAGGCGAGCACCCGCATGCCGTCCCACTTGACCTCGTGCACCCAGTCGGGGCCGGTCGGCACCTGGGTGGCCGCGGTGGCGAGCATCGGACGCATACCTCATCCTGCCTGGTGGGTATGTGTGACGCTGAGTAAACGTCCCATCACGTTGCGAGGAGACCACCATGCGGGCGATCTGGAAGGGTTCCGTGTCCTTCGGGCTGGTCACCGTGCCGGTGCGGCTCTACACCGCCACGGAGAACCACGACCTGAAGTTCCACCAGGTGCGCAGGTCCGACGGCAGCCGGGTGCGCTACAAGAAGGTCGCCGAGGCCGACGGCGAGGAGGTGCCCCACACCGAGATCGTCAAGGGCTACGACACCGCCGACGGCAGGACGGTGATCATCACCGAGGAGGAGCTCGCGGCGCTGGACTCCCGGAGCGCCAAGGAGATCTCGGTCGAGAAGTTCGTCCCCGCCGACCAGATCGACCCGCTGCTGCTGGACAAGTCCTACTACCTCGAGCCGGACAGGACCGCCGTCAAGCCCTATGCCCTGCTGCGCGAGGCGCTCGCCGCCACCGACCGGATGGCCGTGGTCACGGTGTCGGTGCGCACCCGGCTGTCGATGGCCGTGCTGCGCGTCCGCGAGGATGTCATCGTGATGCAGACGATGCTGTGGCCCGACGAGGTCCGCGAGCCGGCCTTCGACGTGCTCGACGAGATCCCCGAGCCCACCCCGCGCGAGGTCGCCATGGCCGACCTGCTCATCGAGTCCATGGTGGACGACTTCGAGCCCAACGACTACGAGGACGACTACCACGCGGCCGTGCAGGCGCTCGTGGAGCGCAAGCTCGCGGGCGGCGAGGTCCAGGCGGCACCCGCGGCCAAGGGCGAGAGCGATGGCGAGGTCGTGGACCTGCTCGCCGCGCTGCAGCGCTCGGTCGACCGGGCCAAGGCGGCGCGGGGCGAGCGGCCCGGCGCGACGGACGACGGGTCGGACAGCGACGGCGAGGGCGCGCCACCCGCCCGGACCTCGGCCCGGAAGTCCGCCAAGGCCAGTCCCGCCAAGAAGGCCCCGGCTACCAAGGCGTCTGCCAAGGCGCCGGCCAGGAAGACCGCGGCCAAGCGGGCCCCCCGCAAGGCCGGCTGAGGTGCCCGAGGGTCACACCATCCATGCGCTGGCCGGGCGGCTGTCCCGGGCGTATGCCGGCAAGCCGGTGCGGGTCACCAGCCCCCAGGGTCGGTTCGCCGAGTCGGCGGCCCTGCTGGACGGCGCCACCGTCGTGGGCGCCCAGGCGGCCGGCAAGCACCTGCTCGTCGAGCTGACCGGTGACCGCTGGCTGCACGTCCACCTCGGCCTCATCGGCAACTTCGCGGTGGAGGCGGTCGCTCCCGGCCTACCGCCGCAGGACCATCCGGTGCAGGGCGAGGTGCGGCTGCGGCTGGCCTCGGACACGCACGTCGCCGACCTGCGTGGGCCCATGGTGTGCGCGCTGGTCACCGCCGAGGAGGCCGCCGCCGTGGTCGCCCGCCTCGGACCCGACCCGCTGCGTCCCGACGCCGACCCCGAGCCCGCCTGGGCGCGGATCACCCGCTCCCGCAAGGCGATCGCCGAGCTGATCATGGACCAGGCGGTCGTCGCCGGGGTCGGGAACGTCTATCGCTGCGAGGTGCTGTGGCGGCTGCGGCTCGACCCCTTTCGCCCGGGCCGCGAGCTGCGGCGCACCTCCTGGGACGCCATCTGGGCCGACCTGGTGCGGCTGCTCCCGCTCGGCGTGGCCTACGGCCAGATCCTCACCCTGGAGGAGCAGGTGCTCGACGCCGAGGCCCGGCTCGCCGCGGGCGAGGTCCCGCCGGAGCTGACCGGCCGCCACCTCGGCGCGACCTTCCCGAGGGAGTTCGCGACGTACCAGCGCACGGGCGCGCCCTGCCTGCAGTGCGGTTCGCGCATCCGGCAGCAGCGGGTGGCCGGGCGCGAGCTGTACTGGTGCGGCCGCTGCCAGCGCCGCCGCTGACCTGCTCGGGCACCAGGCGCGGTCAGGGGTGGGCGTCCCCCTCGTCGAGCTGCTGCGCGTCGTCCTCGCCCCGCAGGAGCCACAGCGCCCCGGCGAGCGCCAGGACGAGCCCGACGAGCACCTGCACGAGCGAGCCGGGGCGGGTGTGCTCGCCGAGCAGCAGCACCCCGAACGCCGCCGGGAACACCGTCGCCATCCCGTAGTTGCACCCGAGGACGGGGGCGGCGTGCCCGCGGGCCAGGCCCTTGGTGAGGTGGATCTGGCCCAGCGCCATACCGCCGACCACCAGGAGGCCGGCCACCCAGCTGAGCAGCGGCAGCTCCCAGAACCGCCAGAGGGGGTGCGCGTGGTCGCCGACGAGCAGCCGCGCGCAGATCGCCGAGAACGAGAAGCCGAAGCCGGACAGCAGCCCGTTGAGGACCGGCCCGTCCGGCAGCAGCAGCGCCGCGGCACACCCAGCCGCGCACGCCACCAGCACCCCCACGTGCAGCGGACGTATGGCGGGCGGCGCGCCCGGCACCGTCACCAGGCCCAGCGCCGCGATCCCGGCCACGACCGCGACGATCGCGAGCGTGTCCTTGCCCCGGAGCCGGCGGGTGCCCTGCACGTGCTGGATCACGGCGGTCACGGCCAGCGCGGAGGTCACGCAGGCCTGGACGAGCAGCAGCGGCAGGAACCGGCGGGCGAAGAGGGTGAAGAAGAAACCCGCGCCCTGCAGCCCGGTGCCGATCCACCAGCTGGGCGAGCGCAGCGCACCCCCCTCGGCGCGCGAGCCCGTGTGCAGCCGCGCCCCCGACCAGCCGTAGGACAGGACCCCGAGGGCGAGCATGACGACGGCGAAGATCACCCCCGTACGGTACCGGCCCCCACCTGGGCACCCTGGCGACCACGGCGCCGCAGGCCGCCGACCCTGCCCTCGCGCCCACCGCTCGCCGGTTCGCCGATCAGGACGGACGTCGCCGGCGCCACCGTCGTCATGAGGACCTGGCGGGGGCCGACCCGGCGCGCCTCCTTCATGGACTCGCGGAGATGGTGACGACCTCCTCCCAGGAGGTGCTCCTGGACGATGAGCTGGCTCGCACTCGGGTGGACGTCGACGTGTCGCCCGGCGGGAACGGTACGGGCCAGGCTCCGGGGACCGCTCCGGCCCAGAGCTGCCAGACGGCCCGCCACGAGGTCCAGCCCGGTCTCCCGCCACGCGAGGAAGGGGCCCCAGGGGCGCAGGTTCAGGTCGATGACCAGAGGACGCCCGTCTGCGGTCGTGACCGGCTCCACGGAGGCCAGGCGATGTCCGCCGACGACCTGCCGGACCCGGCGGCCGACCGCCTCGAGGTGGGCGTCCGACGGCGACACGGCCCCCACGGGGATCCGACCCGGTGGTGGCCGCGGGAGACGCAGGTGCACTCCTGGACGACGGCGCCCCGGGGGAGAGATCCCGCCGCACCGGGCCACCGCGCGTGAGCCGGTAGGGTCACCGTCGTGGTCACCGTCCTGCACGTCAGCCAGCCCACCCAGGCCGGGGTCGCCAACGTGGTCCTGGGCCTGCTCGCCGATCAGGTTCGACGGGGCTGGGAGGTCCATCTCGCGGCCCCGGCGTCGGACGACCTGCTGGCCCGGGCCCGCACGCTCGGCGTCGTCGTCCACCGGTGGGAGGCCACTCGATCCCCCGGCCCGCGGTCGATCCTGGAGGCGCGCGCCCTGGGTCGCGTCGTCGAGCAGGTCCGGCCCGACATCACCCACCTGCACAGCGCCAAGGCGGGGCTGGCCGGCCGGATGGCCCTCAGGGGAGCGCGGCGCACGATCTTCCAGCCGCACGCCTGGTCGTACGAAGCCGTCGCGGGGCCCGTGGGCCACGCCTCGGCGATGTGGGAGGCCTGGGCGACCCGGTGGACCCATCTCACCATCTGCGTCAGCAAGGCCGAGCAGGACCTCGGACGACGCCGTCGCACCCTGCCCCCCCTCTCGGTCGTGATCCCGAACGGTGTCGACACCGCCCGCTGGACGCCGCAGGACCGCGGGGTCGCTCGGGCCCGGCTCGGTCTCGATGCCTCACCGATGGTGCTCTGCGTGGGCAGGCTGTGCCGGCAGAAGGGCCAGGACGTCCTCCTGTCGGCCTGGCCCGCCGTCCGGGCCGCCCACCCGACCGCGACGCTCCACCTGGTCGGTGACGGGCCTGATCGTGAGGCCATCCTGGACTCCTTGCCTGCCGGGGTCGTCGTGCACGGCAGCGGTGACGCCCAGGTCTGGATGGGAGCCGCCGACGTCGTCGTGGTTCCTTCGCGGTGGGAAGGGATGCCCCTGGTGGTGCTGGAGGCGATGGCCAGTGCGCGTCCGGTGGTGGCGACGGACGTCAACGGATCGCGGGAGGCTCTCGGCGGGGGGGATCTGGTGGCGCCGGAGGACGGCGTGGGGCTGAGCAACCAGATCACCCATCTGCTCCATGACACTACCGAGAGCGACCGCCAAGGACTGATGAATCGGGAGCGCGCAGTGGCCCACCTGGCCCTTGCACGCAGCACGTCGAGTGTCGCAGCCGCTTACGAGGACCTCCTCGCCGCCGGGACATGACCGCTGCCAACGGGTGCACTACGTAATCGATAACGCCCGAATGGCGCAATGGGGTCTAGGACGATCGGGCTAGTTACTGCCACTATGGCTCATCCCGACCCCCACGATGGAGCACCCCCATGACCTCCTTCCCCCACACCGACGCCGGCACGCGCCGCCGTACCCGCACGCGGCTGCTCAGCGCCGCCGCCCTCGCCTGGGCGATGGGCGCCGGCCCTGCCTGGTCGGCGCCCGCGGTCTCGTCCGCCCCCGTCTCGACGGCGTCGGTGCCCGCGCTCGACCTGATCCCACCCGGCTTCGACGCCTCGGGCGCCCCCCGCCCCGCGACCGCCTCGCGGGGACTCAGCCTCGGGGTCCAGACCAACGTCAGCTGGCGGGACTACGCCCACCTGACCCGAGAGCTGGACCTGATGCAGCAGGCCGGCGTCCCGTGGATGCGCCTGGACGTCTCCTGGGCCTCGCTCCAGGAGAGGGGCGCCGGCCAGTACTCGCAGTGGTACGTCGACCGACTGGACCGCATCACCTACGAGGCGTCCCGTCGCGGCATCCGCATCCTGGGGACCATCGCCGGGGCACCGTCCTGGTTGGCCGTCAAGAGCTTCACGCGCTACCGCATCCCGTACGACGGCGCCGCCCTCGAGTCTCCGGCCCGGTTCCTGGCCGCGAGGTATGCCGGGAAGATCCAGGCGTGGCAGATCTGGAACGAGCCCGACTGCGGCCTCGACGCGTGCTCCACCGTGGACCCTGCCGACTACCTGCCGCTCCTCAAGGCCGGATACCGCGGCGTGAAGGCCGGCAACACCGCGGCCACGGTGGTCTCGGCAGGCCTCAGCGGAATCGACCAGGCGTGGCTCAGGCGGTTCTACGCGGCGGGGGCCAAGGGCAACTTCGACGCCCTGGCCCTGCACCCGTACATCGCGCCCGCCAACGGCTCGCCCCGGCTCCAGCCGGCGGGCACCAACCCTTACCGCCTGACCAACACCCCCGCGGCCGTCCAGGTGATGCGGGAGAACGGCGACGGCGGCAAGCCCATCTGGTTCACGGAGTTCGGCTGGACCACGGGCCGCCAGGCAGGGGCCTACGACGGGGTGGACGAGAAGCTCCAGGCGTACTTCCTGCGCGACGCAGCCATCCTCGTGCACGACAACTATCCGCAGGTGACTCACATGTTCTGGTACGACATGCGGGACCGCACCGACAGCAACGTGTACGAGAACAACTTCGGCCTGCTGCGTGCCGACGGTGCCCCGAAGCCCGCCTACTGGTCCCTGAAGGAGGCCGAGGGCTTCCTGCGCTGAACGGTCGAGCGCGATGAGCCGGTCCCCGTGGGGGCCGGCTCATCGTCCGTGGCGAGGCCGGTACCGGATGATCGGGACGAGCCGGAGCAGGAGGAGGACGACCAGGAGGTGCACGCCGAGGGCGGTGCCCAGGGTGGCCCCCAGGAGGGGCGCTCCCACGGCGATGCCGTACGACGTGGCCGCGATCGAGGCCACGCTCGCGGCGACGGCGGACCACAGCATCCAGCGTTCGTGGTGCGTGACCAGCAACGCGGTCCAGATCACGTAGACCACCATGATCGCCGGAGCCGTGAGCGCCACCACCCGGACGGCGGGTGCCGCTGCTGCCCACCGGGGGCCGAAGGCGACCAGGGTGATGGGATCGGCGAAGGTGGCGCCGACCCCTCCGGCCACCAGGCCGACGGCGACACAACGACCCAGGTAACGCCACACGAGGCTGTTGAAGGCCGCCCGGGACTCCTCGTAGGCCGCCGCGAAACCGGGCAGGAGGCCGAAGCCGACGGTGCTGGAGAGAGTGGCCCCCGCGTCCTGGAACCGGGTCGCGACGATGTAGGCCGCGGCGACCGCCTCGGTGGCGTGAGATCCGGTCAGCATGGCGCCCTGACGCCACATGAGAACGATCGCCGTGCTGGCCACCGACAACGTGAAGCTGCTGCTGATCAGCTCGCGCGCCCGGATCATGCCTCGCCGGCGCCGGGGGCGCAGGATCACCAGGCTCGCGAGGAGGATGACCAGCTCCTTCCCCGCCACGACGGCGAGCAGGTCCGCGGTGGTGCCGCCTCGCATGGCGACGACCACGCCGGCCGAGACGAGGAGGACCGGTGACACCGCCTGCAGGATCGCCTCGGCGACCACGTGGCCGTCGGCGCGGATGAGCTCCGCCCAGAGGTTGACCAGTCCGTTGGCGGCCATGAAGGCGAGCGTGAAGACGAGGCTCATGGTGTCCACGCCCACAGGCTTGGCGACGACGACCAGGCCGGCCATCACGGCGCAGGCCCCCAGGATGGTGACTCCCTGGATCGGCAACGCAGCGGCGAGCGCGGCCGAGGCCGTCCACCGCCGGCGGGCGACCTCCCTGCCGGAGACGGCTGCCACCCCGAGGTCGCTGATCGTCAGGATGAGGGAGGACGTCCCCAGCAGGTAGCCGTAGCCGGCCACCGTCGCGTCCGGGCTGGTCCGCGCCAGGACGAAGGTGAACAGGACACCGACCACCCTTCCGAAGACCCGAGAGGCGAGAGCCGCCACCACCCCCAGCCGGGCCAGCCGGCCTGACCCCCGGACCTGGTCGGGCTTCCGGACCCGCGACCGGTCCTGGGGCGCCTGCTCCGGGGCCGACCCCGTCACCCGTCCCGCCCTGACGCGCGAGCGCACTCGGCGACCCAGACCCCGAGGACGTACATGGTCAGGAACCCCGTCGTGTAGCTGGCGAAGGATGCCCGACCCACCCAGTCCACGGCACACGTGAGCAGGAGTGCGAGGGCAGCCCAGGGAGCTGCTCCCTGGGGGAGACGGCGGACGAGCCAACCGGCGAGGGAGACGACGAACCCGACGAAGGCGACGAGTCCGGCGACGCCGGTGTCGGACTGCACCTGCAGGTAGGACGAGTCGAGAAAGGCGTTGCTGCCGGCGAACTGGGCCTTGGACTCAGCCTTGGGGTTGTACTTGCTGGCGGAGGTGATGAGCCCTTCGGCCCCCCGCGTGGATCCCGTCCCGACAGCCCCCACGCCGTTGCCCAGGAGCAGGGACGAGGGGCCCTTGACAGCCAGAGACCACGCGGTGGTTCGGCCGTTGAGCCCCAGCAGCAGAGGCTTACGCACGGCGCCCGGATACTCGGCGGTGCTGGTCGTCAGGCCCACGAAGAGCCCGGCACCGGCCGCTGCCAGGCAGGCCGCCACGGTCAGCGCCCGCCAGCCTCGGCGCCAGGCTGCCATGAGCAGGATGAGGGCGATCTGCACCAGGGCGGTGCGCACGCTCGTTGCCCAGGTGATCACGACGGCAGAGAGCAGCAGCGTCCAGCGCACCCGTCCACGGGCGAGGAAGACGCCGGCCACGGCCGCCACCACGGCCAGCGCCATGAGCTGGAAAGGGTCGTTGAACGTTCCGGACACCCGCAGACCGCCTCCCGACGTCTGCCGCACCTGGGACCCGTAGGCGTATCCCCACTGATAGACGAGCGCCTGAGGTCCCGCCAGCTGCTGGGCGGCGGCGAAGACCGCCTCGGCGGCCGTCATCACGGCCAGAGCGAGCACCATGTGTCGCGCGGTCCGGGCCGGCTGGGGGGCGGACAGCCCGATGATCAGGAGCAGCACGGCCTGGATGAAGAGCCGCGCCCCGAAGACCCAGCCCAGGAGCGGCGATCCCACCGGGTTGACCAGGTAGAGGGCCACGACGATCGCCAGGAAGGTGACGGGGACCCACAGGTCGAGCACGCGACGGCGGACCTCGCGGCTCCGCACGAGGTGGAGGGAGGCGAGGAGCACCAGGCCCATCGTGAGCGCGTCCTTGCTGGCCCCGGCGGACGACGTGACGCGCAGCTGCAGCTCAGCCGTGGTGCAGAAGAGTGGAAGCACGGCCCAGGGCGTGAGCCAGGGCAGGCGGGCGAGGAGCGCGACGCCGCCGGCGCCCACGACGCCGAGCACGAAGAGCGCGGGTGGAAGCAGACCGCGCCCGATCAGAGCGCCGAGCCCGGCAGCCGCAGCACCACCCGCAGCCACGAGGTGCCACGGCTGCCACCTCGGGACGGCATCCCGTGGGGGATCGAGGTGGTCGCCGGCGTAGGCCACGCTAGGACCCAGCCGCAGGACGGGGACTTCGCCCGGCACCGGCGCGTCGACCCCGCACGGCTGCCAGAGCGCTCCAGGCAGTGACCACCACGGCGGCCAGGGCCAGGCCGGTCACGAACCCGGCCGCGGCTGCCCTGGGCATCGAGGACCCGGACCTGGTAGGGGCGGTGGTGCGGTAGACCTGGACCGGTTCGGCGGCCTTGACCGCCAGGGCCCGCTGCCGGATCTCCTCGGTGGGGGCGTGCGCGGCGAGACGCTGCGCCAGCCCCAGGACACGCTGTGCGCTCACCCGGGCGAAGGCCTCGGTCACGGCCTGGGCGCGGCGATCTGCCACCTCCGGCTCGTCGCCCGTCGTCGAGATGGTGATGAAGTTGGAGCCGGGATCCAGCGCGGTCGTGGTCGCTCCCTTGAGATCGTCGGCGCTGCCCAGCTCGGGGTGGGCGACGCTCGCCGCCGTCATCACCTCGTAGGACGCAGCCACGGTCTGCGCGCTGACCCGGTCCTCGTCCGACAAGGGGGTGGGCTGTCCCGAGAGCACCAGCGCATCGACGTTCCAGGAACGGACCATGACGTCTCGCGAGGCAGTCCACACGGACTGCTGTCCCTGGGTCATCAGCAGGGACGCGGCGGCGGCCACCAGGCCGAGCAGCAGTGCCAGACCGAGAGCGGTGACCACGGTCGGCCCAGGTCGGCGGCTCATCGGCAGCCCTCCTTGTCCAGGTGCACGTCTGCCAGGAGGTCGACGGCCCGCCGCGACCAGTCCTCCATCGGGAAGCAGCGGGCGAGGCGCTCCCGGCCGGCTGCACCCATCCTGCGCAGGATGGCATCGTCGGCGACGGACAGCACCGCGTCACCCAGCGCAGCCGGGTCGCGGGGCGGAACCAGAACCCCGGTGACCCGATCCTCCACCATCTCGGGCAGCCCTCCGACGTCGGTGCTGATGACCGGCCGGCCCATGGACATCGCCTCCAGCGCCACGTAGGGGAAGCACTCGATGTTGTACGAGGCCAGCAGCAGCGCCTGAGATCGCGCCAGGAGCTCCATCGGATCGGCGACCTCCCCGAGAAGCTCGACGTTGTCCCCCAGTCCCCGCCTGCTCACCTCGTCCCGCACCCAGGCCAGGTGAGGGCCGTCGCCGGCCAGGAGCAACCGGGCGTCGGGGCGAGACCTCAGCACCCGCTCCCAGGCCGCGAGAGCGTCGGCGTGCCCCTTGTCGGGGCGCATGGCCGCCACCATGGCCACGGTCAACGGACCCTGCGGCCACGGCCCTTCCGGGCACGGCGCGACGGTGTTCGGCAGCACCGAGATCTTCGAGCTGGGGATGCCCAGGGTTCCGGTGAGGTAGCGGACCTGCGTGTGGCACACGGCGCCATACCTCGTGATCAGCCTCCCGCTGGCACGCTCGACGACCCGATCGCGCAGTCCTCGGTGCCCGATGTGCCCGTAGGTGTGCTTCCACACGAGGGTCGGCACGGCTCGGCGCAGCAGCGCCCCGCGCAACCCGAGCTCGACGTTGACGTCGTGCGCCGAGATGACGTCGGGCTGCGTCTCGGCGATGACGGCGGCCAGAGCCGTGGTGATCTGCGGCACCGCCCGGGCACCTCCAGGCAGGTCGAGGACCCGGGTCGGGATGCCGGCAGCGTCGAGCTCGCCGGTCAGGCCGCCACCCTGCAAGGAGACCACGTCCACCTCGTGACCTGCCGCGGCCGCGGCCGTGGCCAGGTATACCGCGTGCCGCTCGGCGCCTCCCCGTCGCAGGGAGGGCATCGCGATGAGCGCGCGCATCACTTGCCCCAGCCCTGGGTCCGGGCGAAGCCCTGACAGGCTCCCCACAGCTTGCCGAGGTCCTTGGTGGCCATGGCCAGCGGGATGGCGGCGACGGCGGCCACCGGCGCCTCCTGGCGGATGGCCCGGCGCACCGGGACGCTGAGGTACAGCAGTCCGCCGAGCGCCACGACCCGGCGGCCCCTCCGGGTGGCGGCGAGGACCGGTGCCAGGACGTAGGCGGCGCCCCGCGCACCGTCGCGCAGGAGCAACCTCCGGTCACCGCCGTCGACGCTGGCCCGCCCGTAGTTGCGGTACATCCTCCAGGTCGCACCCAAGGAGTCCCGCTGGTCCCAGACCAGGCGGGCGTCCGTCGTGCCGGCCACGGGAAACCTCTCCGCGATGGCCAGCCCGAAGGTGACGTCCTCACCCGTGGCGAGGTGCTCGGGGAAACCCCCCACCGCCTCCCATGCCTCCCGGGTGAAGGCCACGCAGCGGCCCACGCAGAAGCGGGGGTCGTAGGCCGTGCCGAAGACCGACGTGTAGAGGCGGGTCCACACGTCGCGGTGGCGGGCCTCGAACTCGTCGGGGTAGCAGGCCAGCGCCTGGGCGCGCTCCACGGCATCGCGGGCACCCACCTGGTAGGTCGCGGACACCAGCCCCGGTGCGTCCTGCGAGCCCAGGGCCGACCGCATGGCCTCCAGCCAGTCCTCGGCAGGGTGGCATCCCGCGTCGGTGCAGACGATGTGGTCGTGGCGGGCTCGCCGCACCCCGATGTTGCGCCCCTGGGAGATGCCTGCACCCTGGTGGACCTCGATGACGAAGCGCTCGTCACCGTGGACCCGTCGGCGTGCCTGGTCGACGCAGTCGTCGGTCGATCCCCCGTCGATGACGATGCACTCGTCGCCTGCCCGCAGCTGCGGGCGAAGGATCTCCAGCAGATCGGCCAGCGCACCCCCCTCGTCGAGGGTGGTGATCACCAGGGACACGTCCGGCCCTGGCTCCTGCGTCGACGCCCCGGCCCGGTTGGCAGCCAGCAGGATCCGGCGGACGCTGTCCGCATCCACGGTCTCGGCACCGTGCACCGGGGCACCGATGACGACGGGGGCGGCGCTGCCGACCCAGAGAACCGGTATCCCTCGGGCACCGGCGAGCAGCGCGCGCACGCGTCCGCCACGCTCTCGGGCGTCCACCACGAGGAAGTCCGGCAACGAGGCCTGGGCCGGGCGCGCCGTCGAGCCCCAGGTCTCGAGCCTCCATCCGGGACGGCTTGCCACCAGCGTCTCCACGGCTGCGCGGGTGTCGACGGGTGCCGCCTGGGACAGGGCGGGGCGGACGGGAGAGGGCATGCGCGATCCTCGTGGATGGGGGGAGGGGTGGCTGAGCCGTTTTGCACAATATCAGGGGGCCCGGTGGTGCACCGGGTGTTCCGGACAGCACGTGCCCCCCGTACGGCGCTGACTAGGATCGCTCACCATGGCTGATCCCGCTGATGCACCCGTCCCGCCGTGGCCCGAGCCGCGGCGGCGGTCCCCGCGTGAGCCGTGGCCGAGAAGGGCCTCCGCGACGACGGCCCTGCTCACGGTGCTGCTGCTCGTCGGGTGCTCCGAACCGGCCCCACGCCACGAGCCCACCGCTCCCGGTCGACGACTTCTCGCCGCCGGCCAGCAGTCAGGCTTCCGGGTGGCCGGGCTCGACCCCGACTCGCCCGATGCCCTGGCCGACTTCCGTCGTGACGTGGACCGGCTGGTCGCGCTGCACCAGCAGTGGATCCGGTATGACGTGCCGTCCTGGGTCATCGCACCCCGCGGGACCGCCACCACCATCGAGTGGGACGACGCGGCCGTCGAGGAGCAGCGCGAGGCGATCCGGTATGCGAAGAGCCGTGGCCTGAAGGTCATGATCGTCACGTCCGGGGCTCCGGACTGGTCGGCGCGGTTCACGACCGAGGAGTACGTCGCGGCGTCCCGCCGCTACTGGGCGGGCCTGCGGGAGGCTGTCGGCCCGTGGGTGGACGTGTGGCAGGTCTTCAACGAGGCCGACACCACCCACCACCGGACCTTCACCAAGGTCTCCCCCACCCCGGCCTATCTCGAGCAGCTGCGGACGCTGCTGGGCGTCGCCCGCGACGTGCTCGCCGGCGGTGACGGTGGTCGCCCGATCACCACGAACGTGACGGGATGGCCGTGCGACGCAGCCGCGGCCCGGCGCTGGCAGAGCTACTTCTCCGTGCTGGGGGAGTATCTCGACGTGGTGTCGGTCGATGCCTACCCCGGCACCGACAGCGCGCTCGTGGGGGCACTGCCGGGGCACCTGGCAGAGCTCGCGAGGGAAACCGGCAGACCCGTCTACCTCACCGAGTTCGGGCTGCAGACGGCACCGGGGACCTTCTCCGCGGCGCAGCAGGAGCGCGCCTATCTCGAGCTCCTGGCGGCGGTGGCGCACGCCGAGGTGCCCGTCGTGCTGGCCTACGAGCTCCGAGACACGGAGCGCCCTCACGCCCCGGCAGGCTTCGGCATCCTGACCGCCCAGGGTCAGCCCAAGCCCGGATACCCGGCCGTGGCCGCCGCCATGGGCGGTTGACGACGGCCGCTCCCGGGCGCAGGCCAGGATCGACGGCGCCCCTCAGAGGGCCCGGGCGGCGGAGTCGTCAGCACACCGCTGCGCTCCCAGCTCCTGGCGGAGCACGGACAGCGCGGTGCGACGGGAGGCCAGGGCGAGCAGGCTGTGGTCCAGAGCGGGCCAGCGTGTGGCTCGTACGAGGATTCCTCGGACCGCGAGGCGGTGGAGGGACTGCCTGCCCCGCGCCGCGAGGAAGTAGCCCGCGTCCTCGTCCCCGAAGTGCAGATGGAACTCGGTGGCAGGCGACGCTCGCCGCCACAGGTCTGCGGGGAACTGCACCAGCTGTGCTCGCGACAGGCTCCGCCAGGCGACGAGAGGAAGCCTCCTGCCCATGGGGACGGTCACCGACTTCACGATCCGCTTCACCGAGCCCCACCACGGCTTGCCCGCACCTGCGCCGGGGGCCTCCGTCGTCGAGCCCTTCTTGCCGTTGACGCGGGCCGTGAGCTGAGCCTTGCGCTCCAGCCGCTGGTAGAAGCCCAGCCCTGGCTGCCAGGCGGCGTTGTTGAAGGCGATCACGCGATCGAGGTCCTCGAGGGCAGACGCCATGGCGAACATCCAGCCGGCGATGCACAAGCCCGTTCCGGTGACCCGGCTGCCGGGCTGGCGCTCTCTGGCCCACCGGATCGCCTGCGCGACGTCGGTGGCGGCGTCCGACCGGTAGGGGTTCGGCTCCGCAGGCTCTCCGGGATCGCTCAGCTCCCCCGCACCCCTGCGCTCGCAGCGCAGCGTGGCGACACCCAGCGGCGCCAGCTCGACCGCCGCCCGCGCCCAGAGCCCACCCGGCCCGGTCTTGGACTCCGCCCCTCCCGCCGTGACGACGGCGGTCTCGCGGACGGCTCGTCCGACGGGGACGGTCCAGACGCCGGGCAATCGGTCGGGGCCTACCTCGACCCATTCCTCCTGCACCTCATCGCCGGTTCCGTCCGGTCGTCGACAGGTCGACAGCGGCGTCCAGACGGGGGACGGAAGGGCAGGATGCTGGACGTGGGGCTCCACAAGGTCGCAGATCTGCTGGATCTGCGACCTGGGGGTCTGGGCGAAGTGGGGCTCGCCGGCCCAGAAGGGTGCGTCCGTGGACGTCGGCTCGACGCTGCACCACCCGGCGTCCTCGTCCGGCAGCGCAAGCGCCCGCAGCGACGCGGCCTGGGCATGGCTGACGTCCCATCCCAGCACCTCGACCCGGTCGGCGTCCGCCGGTGGCAGGTGGCCACCCACCCGTCGCATGACCATCTCGGCGCGCAGCCACGTGGACCCCTTGACGGGGGCCCAGGCGATCTTGGCGCCGTCCCAGACGTCAGGGGTCTGCGCGGCCACCGAGGCACCCAGACGCAGGCCCACGACGCTCAGGGGGACCCCCGGGACCAGGTCGCGCAGCCACCGCGCCACCCCCTCCAGATCCGTCACCCACTGGCGTGCCAGGTCCTCCTCGGTCCGGACCGCGGCAGAGTCCCCGACCCCGCTGAGGTCGGGGCGGCACACCACCAGTCCCTGCCTCGTCAGGGAGACCGCCAAGGCACGCAGCGACCGGAAGGACACCGTCACCTCGCGTCCCGCCGAGGGGACGAGAACGACTGCTCCCCGTACCTCGCACGCCGGCAGATGCACCTGCACCGCGAGGTGTCGATCCGCCACCGGGATCCAGGTAGGGACGCTGCGAGCGGCATGGTCCACCGTCGACGCACCGTGCTGCTGCTGGTTGCTGCTCATTCCCCCGACTGACACGCGGTCAGGCTACACACAACCCGTAGGGCTGGCTGGAGGTAGACGGACATCAGCAGCCCGGAAGGCCGAGGGCCTTCACAAAGGCTCCGGTCTGGTAGAGATACATGTACGCGGCGTCATAGGAGTCGCCCGAATCAGTCATCCTCACGTCCCCGTCGTAGCACCTGGACACCAGGAGCCGCGCACGTGAGAGCTGGGGGCCGAAGGTCACCACCCGCACCGAGCTCCACCCGTGCCGCCGGGCCAGCTCCCTGACGGCCCGCGCCTCCCCCTGGGTGGTGGCCGGGACCGGGTCGAAGCAGAAGACGGGATAGCGGACGTGACGGTCGTCGCAGACGGCAGGACGCTCCCCTCCGAGGTCGGCGGGGTGCGCGGAGACCACCAGGGCTGATGCCTGGCCACGCCGGACGAGATCCTCTCCCAGCCGGACGCGACGGTCCGTCGAAGGTCCCAGCACCACGACGGCGTCCGTGCGCGACGGCCCGTCCACCCGAGGGTGGAAGATGGGGATCGCCGGAGCGGCGAGCACCAGCGCAGCGGCCAGCGCCACCAGCGCCCGCGACCGTCCGCGAGCGACCCGCCGGTCGTGAGGAGATCGGACCGACCCTCGCGCCACCTGCTCAGCCACCCGCGCCCGTCACGACGGCGCTGACCGTCCGCAGGATGATCTTCACGTCCAGCCACAAGGACCAGTTCTGGATGTAGTAGTTGTCGAACCGGGCACGGTCGGCGATCGAGGTGTCACCACGCAGACCGTTCACCGCGGCCCACCCGGTCAGCCCGCACGGCACGCGGTGACGAGCGCCGTACGACGGATACATCTCCTGGAACTGGCTGACGAAGTAGGGCCGCTCCGGCCGAGGGCCGACGACGCTCATCTCGCCACGCAGGATGTTGATCAGCTGGGGCAGCTCGTCCAGGGAGGTCTTGCGGATGAACTTCCCGAACCTGCTGACCCGCTTGTCGTTGGCGATGTTCCAGTTGGTCTGGGACTCGGCCTCGTTCACCGGACGCATGGACCGGAACTTCATGACCTGGACCGGTCGCCCGTCCACGCCCACCCGCTCCTGGCGGAAGATGATGCCCGGGCCGCCGTCGAGCCGGACGCCGAGGGCCAGCAGCGCCATGACCGGTGAGAGGACGAGGAGCGCCAGGCCGGACATCAGGATGTCCGCCAGCCGCTTCACCCGCCACATCGGGGAGCGGTATGCCGCCCGGCGCAGCCGCACCAGGGGGACGCCCCACACCGTGTCCATGTCGCCCTCGACGTGGTGCAGCTCGAACAGACGGGGCACCACGAACAGCTCGGCCTCGAGCCGGTCGCAGGTGCGGATGAGGGGCACCATGTCCGACTCCTTCATGGCGGAGAAGGCGACGATCACGACGTGGATCCGGTGCTCGACGAGGGTCTGCTCCAGCAGCTCGGGGTCACCCAGGACGGGCAGGGTGCTCACCGAGTCGACGACCTTGGGATCCGCGTCGAGGAAGCAGTAGGGGCGCAGACCGTACTGAGGGTGGTCCTGGAGGAGTCGGGCGAGCTCGTGGCCGACGACGCCGGCACCCAGGACGAGCACCCGGTGCCCCACCCGTCCGGACCGGCGCGCCCAGCGGATGACGGCGTAGGTCACGGCCCGGCCGAGGATGATCAGGGTGAGGACGAGCCCAGGCAGCAGGAGCAGCTCGGGCTCGGAGGTGACGTCGGAGATGGGCCGGTCCTCCAGCGCCGCTCCCGTGATGGCGACCAGAGAGCAGGCGATGACCCACCGACCCGCGATCGCCGGCAGGTCGTCCAGGACCGCCATGTTCAGCCGTGAGTCGTACAGCCTCGACCCGAGGAAGAGGCCCACGATCAGCAGGAGAAGCAGGAGCGCCGGTCGAGGTGAGGCGCCGCTGCCGAGCCACCCGAGCAGGCATGCGGTCACGTCCGCGGCGAGAGTCAGGGCACCGACACCACGCACCCGCGTCCACAGGGTGGGGCGGTAGGCGTTGAGCTCCGGGTCGCTGAGGATTCGCGGCCGTGGGCGAGGGTGGGGCTGAGGGTCGCCGGGCGTCGCAGCGCGTCGCCCGCGACCGTCCACAAGGTCAGTCATGGGTATCTCTTCTGGCCTGTCGTAGCCGTCCGTACGCCGAACCGCGCCGGATCCGAGTCCCCTCCCCGGTCCTCACGCCTAGCGTTCCGCACCCACCTGGACAGGGGGTGACGTTCCGTAGAACTCCTCCTACACACCGCCCTTTCGGAGGAACCTGATCACTGCGTGCAGCCGTGGTGCTCGCGTTCGCCCACGCGCTGGTCCGGCCCGGTCGACCACCTGGATCTCGGCCCCGCGGTCGACGCGACACCGCCGGTGAAGCCCTCGGCCGCGATCGCCGCCTCGGTCTCGTCACCTTCCCCGGGCGCCCTCGGCCGGGGACGCCGGCCCACCAGCGAGCTCGGAACCGGCCGGCGGGTCACCCACGTGGCTGCTCGGGAGCCACGTGGGAGCGGAGCCCGCGCGTCAGATCAGGCCAAGGGACCGCAGCGTCTCCCGGTGACGGCCGATTGTGGCCTCGACGACGTCGGGGTGCTCCTGCAGCCACGCCAGGTGGGCCTCGTGCACCACCTCGTGGTCCAGCGGCTCGCCCCGGTGGGTCCACGTCGGTCGCGGCTCCGCGTCGACCCCCAGGGCCGCGAGGACCTCCTCGTCGAGCGGGGCGAAGATCTCGCGCAGCAGGGTCCGCCCAGGCTCGCAGGCGTCGACGGGCACGCCGACGGCCTCCTGGAGGCGACGTGCGATGCCGACGAGGACCGTGTTGCCAGGGTGGTTGACGACGTGCGCGGCGTCCACGCCCGCGCCCGCGATCAGGTCGCTGGCGACGACGGTGCCGTGCTCCTGCTCCTTGGAGCGCAGGAACTCCACGGAGGCGCGGGCGATCTCGCGCACCCCCTCGGCGGGCACCAGGTGCCGGGGGCGCTCCCCCGTGGCGGCGGTGACCAGGGTGCGCAGGTCCAGGTAGGGGACGACGGGCGGGTCGCCGTACGGAGAGCGCGCCTCGACCTGCCAGGGATACAGCCCGTTGTAGCGGTAGGACGGAAACAGGACGACCTGGGCACCTCCCGGCACCAAGGACGCGAGCTGGGCCGTCCCGAGCGGCAGCTCGCGATAGTCGTCGCGCACCGGCTGCGCCACGAGGACGTCCGCGCGGGCGAGCAGGGAGCGCAGGTGGGGCAGGTCGTCCTGCTCGAGCTCGAAGATCGGCGGCACCCGCACGGCCTGCACCGCCTGGGAGGGCGCCTCGGCGAGCAGCACGCGGATCGACTCGGCCTGGCAGTTGCCCACGACGGCGACGACGGGTCGGTCGTCGGCCACGAGCTCCCGCTCGCCGTAGAACTCGCCGTAGTGCAGCCGCCGCCCGTCGACGGCGTCGACCGGGCGGGCCGAGTCGGGAGCGGGCTGGTCGGTCACGGGGGCCTGGGCTGCGTCGTCGCTCACGCGGCCAGCGTAGGGGCGTGGACCGACATACCGGCGCGTAACCAGGAGGCGATCGGTTCGGGGCAGGCGAAAGGCCCCGGTCGGGTGGCCCGGGGCCTTTGCTTCTGTCCCAACACAGAGCGCATCCGAAGGGATTCGAACCCCTCACCTTCTGATCCGTAGGCGGAACCTCCGCCCCGCACCCCTGCTCGTTGAGCACGACGGCGGCCCTTGTGTCTCTTCGCTGGCGTGGCTTTTGCGCCGGGCGGCGGACCGCGTTGCTGTCACCGCTGCTGTCAGGCCCGGAGGGGCGCCTGCCCCGCATGGCTCTCCCCGTGGGGCATCTCGTCGGGTCGGCGCGTCAGCCGTGATCGTGCCTGCCGCGGGGTGGCAAGCCCCTCGTGTCGAAAGGCCGGCTGTCGCATGTGCGGGAGCACGTACCCCGGCCCCGGATGCAGCTCGGGCTTGCCGCCCCGCGGTGGGTGCGATAGCCCGTAGGGGCCGAACCGATGGGGTGCCCCTGGTGAGCTCCTCCCCTATCTCAGAGGAGAGGCCGGGGGTTCGGGGGCGGAGCCCCTGAGTGGTGAGGACTTCTGGACGTTGAGCGGCCCTTCGGACCTGACCGGTTCCGGGGGCCGCTTCGTCATGTGTGGGCCCGGGGAGTCTGCGGTGGCCGAGCGCGAGAACGGCCGCCAGGCCGCAGCGCAGCGCCGGCCGCCGCAGGCGGACGGGCCCGCGCGCCGAAGGCACGCCTTGAAGCAGTACAGAAACTCCTCACTGGCGGCAGACGGATCACATCTGGCGAGGCGGACCAGATGTGGAGAGACCCGGTCGGCATGGCCTGTGACAGTGCATGGATGGGAAGCGGACGAGGACGGCGGCGACCCCCGCCCCGAAATCATAATCTCCACGCCTTGTAGGGCTGGGGCATGACCTCAGTAGCCCCAGCTAGGCATAAACCTCGGACGCCGCCTCCTTAGAACCCTCCGGTGGGGCGTAGCGGAGCTAGGCACCAGAAAGGAAACGTTCGCACTATGCATTTCCTCCCAGGCTTTCGATTCTCCCCAATTTGCTGGAGAGCACCAACCTTGATGACGCAACTCATATGCCAAGAGCCAGTCCTGTGAATCGAGAGCGTCGCTCCTCTCGGCCCGAGCCACGGCGCTATTCATGTCAACGTCACCCAAGAGCGAGGATCGCTCGAAGAGCGCCTCTGCAAGAAGAACAAGCGAGCAATTGTCAGACATTTCAGACACGGCCCTGGCCGTTCCTGCGTCCAATGGCAAGGATAAATCCCGAAGAATCGTCAGGATCCATGAAACTTCGTACCCATGATCGTACCTTGCGTGATATTCGCAGGAGAGATTCAGCGTCTCTGCAATTCGATCTTGGTCCAGCTTTAGGCCTCGCCCCATGGCAAAGAGGAGGATCTCGTAGGCATGCGCTAGCGTGCTCGACTCTTGCGACACGGCCGCGAGGACGAGGTCGCGATAGACAGGCCAACTCTTCTCTCCGGCAGGGAAGGGATCGCAACTCTTAATGGCGTAACTCAGTACGCCTTGCGTCGGATTGTCTCGTCTAAGTTGGAAGGCTTTGGCGAACAAGTCAACGACGTCATTGGCAAGTTTTTGATCACTGTCATCCCGGAGGCGCATCTGCCGAAGATCCGCTACCCAGGGAGTGTGTGGAGGGATTAAGCCGTCGTAAACAGAAACTTTCGCTGGATTGAGCGATAGTTCATAATCAGACAGGTACCGTTGATATGTTGCCAGAACATCGTGCGCCTCCGTTAGCGACTCACTATAGAACGTCATGTCATCAACAATTCTTAGGCCGCGCCTAGCTACGTTTGGGTACTCTTCACATAGCCTTGAATCGATGGGCGCGAGCAAGACCTCAGCGATGAGCCATGACGTATCGGGGCCGATTGATATCCCGACCGTCTGACCTGCCCTGGAGTTCCTCAAGCATTTATCTATGGACGCGCCGAGCCCCTTCCCTCGAATGTCCTTCTTGGCTGCCTCCTTTCCGCGAATCGCCCAATCTACGGCGTGTGTATATATGGATGCATAGAAGTGATTTATGTCCGTGAGAAGTGTAGCCCGCGCGCCTGGCATTTTCGCACTTGCGACAGACGGCTTCTCGCTTAGACGATGCAGTGGCTGCACCGCCCTCCCACTCTTAACGTGTCGAGCGCGAACCGGGCGAGAAAGGCTGATAGGACTTCTTCTCGTTAACCTCTGCAGCTCAGTCCAATTGTCTTCACACAGTTGCACGAGTGCTTTCTGTGCCAATGGGTTGGGTATCTCGGTGGATCTCCGAACACCCCCCGCGCGTGCGAGGCTGAAGCGGACGGGGCTGCACCAGTGGTTCTGCCTCTGATCGGTGAGACTCGCAGCAATTCGGGCGAATGGAGCTGAGGAAAACGAGGGGGGGATCTCCTGTGGAAGGTAGCCGTGACTCAGGGCCCTCTGTAGATGCATTTGCTCAGGTTAGGTGGGTTGGAACTGGCTGCCCGGCAGGCACACCGGAGACACGTGTCGCGGATGGATTCTGATGCAGAAGGCGCACTGCCGTGGTGGGGTGACATGCAGGGCTGAGGAAAGGTCGTCGGTCAAGGCTGTGACCTGGACCGGGGCGGTGTCGTGGTCGGCGTGTCGGGCCGGACGGGTGTGGCCTGTGGGGCTGGGATGGGAGTTCCTACACAACCGTGCCAGCCTGAAGACCACACCCGCCATCTTCCCCAACGCCGCTGCGGGACTGCTGTCGTTCTGGTTGACGGTGGTGGTGTGGTGTTTCAGGCCGTGTGAGCGGTCTGGTTGATGGTCTCAAACTCGATGGGGGTGAGCTTGCCGAGGGCTCGCTGCCGGCGTCGGCGGTGGTAGGTCTTCTCGATCCAGGTGACGATGGCCAGGCGTAGCTGGTCACGGGTAGCCCACCGCTGCTGGTTGAGGACGTTCTGCTGCAGCAGGGCGCAGAACGACTCCATGGCGGCGTTGTCCGCGCTCGTCCCGACCCGCCCCATCGACCCGGTCAGGCCGTGCGCTGTCAGCGCGGACACGTAGGTGCGGGCACGAAACTGGGCGGGTTCAACCGGTCGATGCAACACCGGCTTGTTCCAGCGATCGTAAGTGCTCGCCGAGCACTTCTGCGGGTGTCTTCCATCCGAGGACCTTGCGGGGCCGGTTGTTCAGGGTGTACGCGATGGCCTGTAGGTCGGTCGCGGTCCAGCGGGACAGGTCGGTGCCCTTGGGGAAGTACTGGCGCAGCAGCCCGTTGGTGTTCTCGTTCGTGGGCCGCTGCCAGGGCGAGTGTGGGTCGGCGAAGAACACCCGGGTGCCGGTCGCCATCGTGAACGCGGCGTGCCCGGACAGCTCCTTGCCGCGGTCCCAGGTGATCGTCGTGCGCAGCTGCTGCGGCAGGTCGCTGATCGCGGCCGTGAGGGCCTGGTTCATCGCGACGGCGCCGTACCCGCCCAGTGAGGTGCCGTTCTTGGCCGGGGGCTGCTCGCCCCACCCTTCCAGCCGGGGTAGGTGGACCAGGATCGTGGCGCGACTGTGCCGCTCGACCAGCGTCCCGATCGCCGAGCGGCCCGTCCCGATGATCAGGTCGCCTTCCCAGTGCCCCGGCACGGCCCGGTCGGCGGCCTCAGGCGGCCGCTGGCTGAGGACGACGTCGGGGGTGACGTGTCCCTGGGCCTTGTTCCGGGACCGCTCGCGCGGGTGACGCAGCGCTCGGCCGGTACGCAGGCAGGCCACCAGCTCGCGTCTGAGCGCGCCACGACCCTCGATGTACAACGCCTGGTAGATCGCCTCGTGGCTGATGCGCATGCCTTCATCATCGGGGAAGTCGATCGACAACCGTTGGCTGATCTGCTCGGGGCTCCACGCCCTCGACCAGCGCCGGTCAGCGCGTCGGGGCTTGTTCAACCCTTTCCACTCGCCGGCGTCCGGGCCGGCCACGACCGTGCCGTCCGGGTGGCAGACCTGCCCGGCGAGCCGGTCCTGGACGTAGGCGCGCAGCCGCGGGTTCGTGACCATCTTCGCGACCTTCGGCCGCTTGGCCGCTTCCTGAGCCTTCCACTGCGCCACGACAGCCCGGTACTCCAACCGATGACCACGGGTAACGGCGTTGCGGCGCAGCTCACGACTGATCGTGCCCGGGTCGCGCTGAAGCTGTCGGGCGATCGAGCGCACCCCCGCCCCCTGGGCACGCAGGATCGCGATCTCCTCACGTTCCTCGAACGACAGATACCGCCCGGACGGGGCACCAAGACTCAGCGGTGGCATCCCCCCAGCGTGACGAAACCACCGCATCCCCACCGGCACGGACACGCCCACCACCAACGCGGCCTGCGCGGTCGTGACCCCCGTCGCGATCACCCGCCAGAACTCCCGCTGCACCGCCCGCGACGGCTGCGGACGGCCCGGGGAACGCATCGGCGGCCGCAACGCCCGATCAGCACGCCACTGCCGACGCACCCCCTCGGGCACATCGCCGGTCCTCATGCTCCAATGCCCGGTCGCCACGACCCGCACCACCCTCCTGCTCAGGGTGTTGCGACGACCAGTTGAATCCGCCCTGGCTGCCGCGGTCCGAGTGGATGGTGCAGCCGGTCACGGCACGAGTGCCGCCCCTGCGCGTGACCGCCGTGGTCAGGGCGTCCACAGCGAGGCTGGTGGTCATGCGGTCGCTGATCGAGTACCCGACGATCCGGCGTGACCACACGTCCTTGACCGCGCACAGGTACAGCTTCCCCTCGCCGGTGGGGTGCTCAGTGATATCGGTGAGCCACAACCGGTTCGGGGCGTCCGCAGTGAAGTCACGCTCGACCAGGTCGTCATGGACCGGTGGTCCCGGACGGACCGCCCGGCCTCGCTTGCGCGAGTGCGCGCTGGTGATGCGCGCCTGGCTGCACAGGCGCCACACCCGTCGCTCGGACACCTCGTGGCCGGCCGCGGCGAGCTCGTCGGCGATGAACCGGTACCCGAGCCCCGGGTCGTCGGCGTGGACGTCCAGGGCCGCGTTGATCGCGTACGCGTCGACCAGGTCCCTGTCACTGACCGGGTCCGCGAGCCAGGCGTAGTAGGCCTGGCGGGAGAACTTCAGCACCCCGCAGGACACCGCGACCGGGACGCCATCGGCGGCGAGGTCGGTGACCAGCGGGAACATCATCTTGGGGACTGGCCCAGCCTCAGGTTCGCCTGTGACAGGTACGCGGCCGCGCGGCGCAGGACCTCGTTCTCCTGCTCCAGCAGGCGGATCTTGCGGCGGGCTTCCTTCAGCTCAGCGTTCTCCGCCGCGGTCGTACCGGGACGGACACCGGCCTCCACGTCGGCCTTCGCAAGCCACTGGCCTAGACATGACTCGCTGATCCCGAAGTCCTTCGCAATCTGAGCGATCGGCGCCTCGCCCCGACGCGCGACCGCGATCACGTCGTCACGGAACTCCTTGGGGTGTGGTGCCGGCATGCTGACATCCTTCCAGCAGGGCCCGAAGGCCCCACAAGTCGACTGTCAACCAAATCTTCAGCAGTCCCCACCACCACGTCCCCGAGCCCGCGCCCAACCGCTATCGATTCCGGGACCCCGCCCGGGACCGACGCCCACACATGCTTGCGGGTCCTGGCCCGCGCGGACGCGATCTTCTTCAACCGACCCGAGGTGACCTCGTCCAAGGTCCGCCAGGCCGTCGGCGCGGACGCCACCGGCCCCAGCACGTCCTCCTGGTGGCGTAGCACCGCGATGTCGCTGATCGCCTCGCCCCCATCGACGAGCATCGTCGCGACGTCCACCAGGACCCGCCCCCGGTCATGGACCGGCACGAACCCCCGCCGCGCCATCGCACCCGACAACCCGTCGGTCAGGCCCACCCTGTCCGCCAGCATGCGTACCGCCGCTGCGCCGGCGTGCCCCACGACACCGACACCATCACCGGTGACCACCAACCCCGTAGACCACGACGTACGCTTCACCTACCGAGTGCTTTCTGCTGGGCGACCTGGGACCTTAGACAAGCCCAAGTCTGCCCCGGTCAGGGAGCACTTCGGTGCATCCGGGCCACCTCACGCCCGCCCACACCATGAACGATCAGGGCTAAATGTGATCCGAGAGTCGCCAGAATAATTTCGTCGCCCGGGCTTCGCCTTGCTCGGTGTGATTCAGACAAGGACCCATATGCCCTGGAATAGGCTGCGCAACAACGCCGGCGGTATTTATATCTTCTTGCAGGCGGCATGGGCGCTCTTCTGGGCGCTTGCGTTCACGCTCTCCCTGGTCTTTCAGGTCGACGTGGCGCACCTGAGCCCGATGCAGCTGGTGCTAGTGGGTACCGTCCTAGAGGCCACCTGCTTCATCGCGGAGATCCCAACCGGCATCGTCGCCGACTTATACTCAAGACGCGCGTCGATCATCATCGGGCTCGCCATCCTCGGCGTCGGGATCAGCGTTGTCGGCGTCTTCCCCAGTTTCTGGCCAATCGTCGTGGCCCAGGTGGTATGGGGCGTCGGGTACACCTTCGTATCCGGTTCTTCCGAGGCATGGGTAACCGACGAGCTCGGCGAGGAGAATGTGCAGGCGGTGTTCACCCGGGGCCACCAACTTGCCCTTCTGTTCAACATCGTCGGAATCTTGGCGGCGGGCGCCGTGGCGCTGCTGACGGGTTCCATGCGGTGGTCGATCATTATCGGTGGTGCCGGATTCGTGGCCATGGCGCTACTTATGATCTTCATCATGCCGGAGACCGGCTTCCAGGCGACGCCGAAGGACGAACGTGAATCCTTTGCCCACATGGCCGACATCGCTCGCACCGGGCTGAACGCAGCGAGGAAACCCGGCGTGGTCCGCTCCTTCTTGCTCATCGGGCTGCTGACAGGGCTAACGAGCGAAGTCTTCGACCGGTTGTGGGTGGACCGACTGGCGCGCGACCTTACGCTGCCCCCCTGGTTCGGCGCCAACAGCCTAACCGTGTGGTTCACCGTGATCGCCCTCATCTCGTCCGCCGTCGGTCTGGTAGCGAGCGTGGCCGCGAACAAGCTCGCACCCAAGGCGATGACCGCGGAGCATCCGACCCGGGTGATGGCTCTGTTGTCCTTCTTCCAGGTGCTGGGCGTCGTGGTCTTCGCACTGGCAGGCAACGCCTGGATCGCGCTCGTCGGGCGGTGGGCACGAGCCGCTGCCACCTCCATCGGGACGCCGGTGCGCCGGGCCTGGCTGAATCGTCACGTCGACTCCAAGGCGCGCGCCACCACGGGCTCCATGATGAGCCAGGCTGACGCGCTCGGCCAGGTGGTCGGCGGCCCCGTCTTAGGCGCCCTCGCCGGAATCGCAGGGATCCCGGTCGCCTTGCTCGCCGCCAGCGCGGTGCAGTTGCCGACCGTCGCCAACTACCTGCGTTTGAAGCCCAACGCCACGGAGAAGGCTACCGACGCGGTCGAGGTAGAGACCTCCGGGGCAGAGACTCCTGGTGACGACCTGACCGATAGCCTCTCCGGTAGGGACTCCGAGCACCCCACGATCGATCCGCTGCGCCAGGAGTGAGGTAACTCCGCAGTTAGGAGTCGACCACCGGGGCGCCGGTGGTCGGCCTGCTGCGCTCCCGGTCGAGCACTATCGCAGCAACAACCAACTCGGATGTGGCGCTCCAACGGCCGACCAGCCGCCACAGGCGCACGTCATCCCCCTGTCGCCGGTCAACTAATAACCCGGCTGAGAATCGGCCGACAGCCTCGACGGTGACTATTGCGTCCTCGAAGCCTAGCCCCGGTCTTTCACTAGGGTCGTGAGCCGGTGCTCGGCTGGGGTTGAGGTTGTGATGCGGGGTCGGGGTGCGGCCAGGGGTCGGCTGGCGCTTCCGGGGCGACTCAGACCACGTGCGGGATCTGCTGGCTGCCACGGCTGCCAAGGGCGTCTCGGCCCGGACGGTGCAGCTCACGCGCGCCACGTTGCGGGTCATGCTTGCAGAGGCCGAGCGGGACCAGATCGTGCACCGCAACGTCGCGGCGCTTGTGCGCGGGCCTCGCGTCGAGCGGCAGGAGGTCGAGCCCTGGACGGCTGAGGAGGCCGGCCTCTTCCTGGGCTCGATGCGCGAGCACCGGCTGTATGCGCTGTTCGCGGTCGGGGTCTCCCTCGGGCTTCGCAAGGGCGAGCTGCTGGCGCTGCGGTGGGAGGACGTCGACCTGGTCGGGGGCACCGTGCGGATCCGTCGCACGGTCCAGCGGCTCGGGGCAGGGGCTGGCCTGGTCGTCGGGACCCCCAAGACGGCGCGGTCCCGTCGCACGATTCCCCTTCCGGCGGTGTGCGTGCAGGCGCTGCAACAGCACCGGGCGGCACAGGATGGGGAGCGTCGGGGCTCGGCGTCGTGGATGGATCCCGGGGTGGTGTTCGCGACGGGCAAGGGCACGATGATCGAGCCGCGTAACCTCAACCGGTTGTTCGACGAGCAGATCGCCAAGGCCGGGGTGCGTCGCATCCGCTTCCACGACCTGCGGCATACCTGCGCCTCGCTGCTGCTTGCTCAGGGGGTGCCGCCGCGGGTGGTCATGGAGGTGCTGGGGCACTCGCAGCTCGCCATCACGACGGACCCGTACGGGCATGTCCTGCCGACCGGACTGCGGGCCGCTGCCGATGCGATGGACGGCGTGCTGGGGGATGCGTCGTGATGGCCTACACGAGCCGCGTTGCTGTCATCGCTGCTGTCAGTGGCTCTTCCGCGGGCGGAACCACCGGGGCATGCGAAAAGCCCCGGTTCGCGTTTCCGCTGGCCGGGGCCTTTGCTTCTGTCTCAACACAGAGCGCACCCGAAGGGATTCGAACCCCTAACCTTCTGATCCGTAGTCAGATGCTCTATCCGTTGAGCTACGGGTGCAGTTCGTGCACTTCCCGAAGGGCCGTGCAACGAGGTACGACTCTACCGCAGGACTGGCGCACCCACGAAATCGGTAGGCCTGGTCGGCTAGCGGGCTGGTCGGTCGGTGTGCCGCACGAGCCGCAGCAGCGCCGGCGGCCCCTGCAGCAGATAGCGCCGTGCGAGGCGACGCGGCTCCCGCGAGAGGCGGTAGGCCCACTCCAGGTGGTGGTCCTGCCACCGCTGGGGAGCGCGCTCGACGGTGCCGGCGACGAAGTCCGCCGCCGCGCCGAAGGCCAGCAGCGCCCGGGCGCCCGACTCCACCCCGTGCTCGCGGATCCAGTCCTCCTGGCGCGGCTTGCCGAGGGCCACGACCACCACGTCGGTGCCGGCGTCCTTGACGATCCGCGCCCAGCGGGCGGCCCCCTCCGCGGTGGTGATCTCCGCCCGCTCCGGGGCCCAGGTGCCGGCGATCCGCAGGGTGGGGATGCGAGTGGCGAGCTGCTCACGGAGCGCGCGGTGCATGCCCGGCATACCGCCGAGGAAACCGACCGAGGCGCCCTCCTCCGCGGCCGCCCGCAGCATCGGCTCGAGCAGGTCGGCGCCGGTCAGGCGCTCGTGCCGACGACCGGTCACGCGCTGCGCGGTGAGGACGAAGGGGGCGCCGTCCATGAGGGTCAGCCAGCACAGGCCGCGGGCGGACCGGTCGTGCGACCCCGACGGGAACCAGTGCAGGTGATCGAGGTTCGCCGACTCGACGGCCAGCGGCTCCCCCTCACCGCGCAGCGCCCGGCGGTAGCGGTCCATCGTCTCCTGCTCGGTGGCGAGATCCACCTGGACCCCACCCATGCGCAGCTGCTGCACGTCCCGCACTCCCCTGGTCGTCGGCCGGCCCGGCAGAGCAACGGGCCGCTCCCCACTGTAGGCGCCAGGCGCCTGGTGTGAGGTTGCCCGCACCGGCCCGCCGCCACGTGGCCGGTGCCGGGGGCAGCGGATACGGTGACTGCACAATCTTGCCAACGACGGCATAGAAGGGATGGCCGGATCACGATGTCCACCACTCACCAGAAGCTTGCGGCCTGGGTCGACGAGATCGCCGCGCTCACCACCCCGGACGAGATCCACTGGGTCACCGGCACCGACGAGGAGGCCGAGCAGCTCAACCAGTCCCTCGTCCGGTCCGGCACCTTCGTCAAGCTGGACGACGCCAAGAAGCCCAACAGCTACTACGCCGCCTCGGACCCTAACGACGTCGCCCGCGTCGAGGACCGGACCTACATCTGCTGCAAGGACGAGAAGGACGCCGGGTTCACCAACAACTGGATGGACCCCGAGCAGATGAAGGCCATCATGCGCGACCTCTACCAGGGGTGCATGAAGGGCCGGACGATGTACGTCATCCCCTTCGTCATGGGCCACCTCGAGGCCGATCAGCCCATGTATGGCGTCGAGATCACCGACTCGGCCTACGTCGTCGCCTCCATGCGCGTCATGGCCCGCATCGGCGCGGAGGTGCTGCGGCAGATGGAGCAGACGCAGGCCGACTTCGTCGAGTGCCTCCACTCGGTCGGCGCCCCGATCGCCGACGGCGAGCAGGACGTGCCGTGGCCGTGCAACGACACGAAGTACATCGTGCACTTCCCCGAGGAGCGCGCGATCTGGTCCTTCGGCTCCGGCTACGGCGGCAACGCCCTGCTCGGCAAGAAGTGCTACGCCCTGCGCATCGCCTCCGCCATCGCCCACGACGAGGGCTGGATGGCCGAGCACATGCTGATCCTCAAGCTCACCAACCCCGAGGGCAGGACGCACTTCATCGCCGCGGCCTTCCCGTCGGCCTGCGGCAAGACCAACCTCGCCATGCTCGCCCCGACCATCCCGGGGTGGAAGGCCGAGATGGTCGGCGACGACATCGCCTGGATGCGCTTCGGGCCGGACGGCCGGCTGTATGCCGTCAACCCCGAGTTCGGCCTCTTCGGCGTGGCGCCCGGCACCGGCTGGAGCACCAACAAGTCCGCCATGGAGACCATCGAGCGCGGCAACTCCGTCTTCACCAACGTCGCGCGCACCCCGGACGGCGACGTCTGGTGGGAGGGCATGACCGACGAGAAGCCCGCCCGTCTCATCGACTGGAAGGGCAACGAGTGGACCCCCGAGTCCACCGACAAGGCGGCCCACCCCAACGCCCGCTTCTGCACGCCGATCTCGCAGTGCCCGATCGCCGCGCCGGAGTACGACTCCCCCAACGGCGTGCCGATCTCGGCGATCCTCTTCGGCGGACGTCGTCCCTCGACGATCCCGCTGGTCGCCCAGTCCCGCGACTGGGAGCACGGCACCTACATGGGCGCCACCCTCTCCTCGGAGACCACGGCGGCCCAGGCCGGCGCTGTGGGTGTCGTGCGGCGTGACCCGATGGCCATGCTGCCGTTCATCGGCTACGCCGCCGGTGACTACGTCAACCACTGGGTCGAGATGGGCAAGAAGGGCGACGCCGACAAGCTGCCCAAGATCTTCCAGGTCAACTGGTTCCGCAAGGACGACGAGGGCAACTTCGTGTGGCCCGGCTTCGGCGAGAACTCCCGCGTCATGGCGTGGATCGTCGACCGGCTCGAGGGCAAGGCCGAGGGCGTGGAGTCCCCGATCGGTGTCCTGCCCAGGCCCGAGGAGCTCGACACCGACGGCCTGGACCTGACCGACGAGCAGCTCAGGACCGCCCTCGCCTTCGACAAGGCCGGCTGGGAGGCCGAGATCCCGATGATCGAGGAGTGGTTCGCGCAGTTCGGCGACACCCTGCCCGCCGAGATGCGCACCCAGCTCGACGACCTCAAGGAGCGCATCGCCCAGGCGTGACACCACGCAGGGCCTGCACGGCGGCCCCTCCTTCGGGAGGGGCCGCCGTCCGTCATACCGGCGTCGGAGCACCCTGGGTGCTGGAGGTGTGCGTCATAGTGGTCGCACAGGATCACCACAGGATCACCCTGTGGCCCGCACAGGGAGGGCTCGCACGATGAGATCCATGAGCACGCACGCCCCCTCCGCCCCGGCCCTGCGCCGTCCGGACGGCTCCCCCGTCCGCGTCCTCGTCGTCGACGACGAGGCGAACATCGCCGAGCTGCTGGGCATGGCACTGCGCTACGAGGGCTGGGAGGTCCGCACGGCGGGCACCGGGCTCGAGGCGGTCCGGGCGGCGCGCGAGCTCAGGCCGGACGCGGTGGCGCTCGACCTGATGCTCCCGGACCTGGACGGCCTGGAGGTCCTGCGCAGGATGCGTCAGGAGGACCCGCACATCCCGGTGCTCTTCCTCACCGCCAAGGACGCCGTCGAGGACCGGGTGGCCGGCCTGACGGCGGGCGGCGACGACTACGTCACCAAGCCGTTCTCGCTGGAGGAGGTCGTGGCCCGCCTGCGCGCCCTCATGCGCCGCACCGCCGTGGCCGAGGAGGGGGGCTGCTCGGTGCTGACGGTGGGAGACCTGGTCATGGACGAAGACGCCCACGAGGTGCGCCGCAGCGGCGACGAGATCAGGCTCACGGCGACGGAGTTCGAGCTGCTCCGCTATCTCATGCGCAACCCTCGACGGGTGCTGTCCAAGGCCCAGATCCTGGACCGGGTGTGGAGCTACGACTTCGGCGGCCAGGCCAACGTCGTCGAGCTCTACATCTCCTACCTGCGCAAGAAGGTCGACCACGGCCGCGAGCCCATGATCCACACCATGCGCGGCGTGGGCTACGTGCTGAAGCCTGCCGGCTGATGCGCCCGCGCGACCGGTCCCTGGCGGCCACGCTGGTCGCCGGTGTCCTGGCGCTCTTCCTCGCCGTCACCCTGGCGATCGGAGCGGCGACGGTCCTCGTGATGGAGCGCCGGCTGACCGAGCAGGTCGACGGGCAGCTGGTCCAGCAGGCCCGGATGATCGACCACGGTCCCCGGGGCGGCCACGACGACGTCCCTCGCCAGTGCACCGACCGGCCGCCCGGCACCGGTGAGGGGATGCTGCGGGTGTGCCTGCAGGACGGGGTGGCTCGACCTGCGTACGTCATCAGCGAGGGTGGTTACTCCAGCCTGTCGGCCGACCAGGTGGCGGCGGTGAACCGGGCGGGGGTCGACGAGACGCCCCGCACCGTCTCCGTCGGCGCCCTCGGCGACTACCGCGTCGTCTCGACCTACCGCCCGGACCCGACCGGCGCCGGCACGACCATCGTCACCGGGATCCCGATGACCGGGGTGCGCCAGGCCCTCGGCGAGCTGCTGCGGACGATCACCCTCGCCTCGCTGACCGGGCTCGCGCTGACCGGGCTGCTGGGCACCTGGCTGGTCCGGCGCAACCTGTGGCCGCTGCGCCGGGTCGCCGAGACCGCCACCGCGGTCTCCCGGATGGACCTGGCCCAGGGCGAGGTGGCCCTTGCGGACCGGGTGCCCGCAGAGCTGACCAACCGGCGCACCGAGGTCGGCCAGGTCGGCCACGCCCTCAACACCATGCTCGACAACGTCGACGAGGCGCTGCAGGCGCGGCAGCGGTCGGAGACCCGGGTGCGTCAGTTCGTGGCGGACGCCTCCCACGAGCTGCGGACCCCGCTCGCCTCGATCCAGGGGTATGCCGAGCTGTCTCGCCGGGAGCGCGACCCCGTCCCGGCGGGGGTACGCCACGCCCTGGACCGGATCGAGTCCGAGGCCCGCCGGATGACCGGGCTCGTCGAGGACCTGCTCCTGCTCGCCCGCCTGGACGCGGGCCGCCCGCTCGAGCGGGCCGCCGTGGACGTCACCCTGCTCGTGATGGAGTGCGTGAGCGACGCCCAGGTCACCGCACCGGGTCACCGCTGGGAGCTGGCCCTGCCCGACGTGGCGGTCGAGACCGTGGGGGACGAGGCCCGGCTGCGGCAGGTGCTGGTCAATCTCCTGGCCAACGCGCACAAGTACACCCCGGCGGGCACCCGGGTGCTCACCTGCGTGAGGACCAGGGACGACGAGGTCCTGCTGCGTGTCCACGACGACGGGCCGGGCATTGCCCCCGAGCTGCAGCCCGAGCTCTTCCAGCGGTTCACCCGCGGCGACACCGCCCGCAACCGCGCCGCCGGCTCCTCCGGCCTGGGTCTGTCCATCGTCGACGCAGTCGTCCGCGCCCACGGCGGGGACGTGTCCCTGGCCTCCCGCCCCGGCGCGACGACGTTCACGGTGCGGCTGCCGCGCCACTGACCGGCCCCGGTCGGTGCCTCGCGCGTCGATGCGATAAGACTGGAGGACCACCGACCCTCCAGGAGGACCCATGGACATCGTCGACAACGGCCCCCGGCCCCACGCCTTCGACATCGAGACCGCCACCACCGAGAACGACACCTACCGCACCGTCGCCTGGACCGGCAAGTACCTCCAGGTCACCCTGATGTCCATCCCGGTGGGCGAGTCCATCGGCCTGGAGGCGCACCCCGAGACCGACCAGTTCCTGCGCGTCGACGCCGGCCGAGGCCGTTGCGTCATGGGCCCGGCCGAGGACGACCTGTCCTTCCAGCAGGAGGTCGAGGACGGCTGGTCGATCCAGGTCCCGGCGGGGACCTGGCACGACGTGATCAACACCGGCGACGAGCCGCTGCGGCTGTATGCCGTCTACGCCCCCACCCACCACGCGCAGGGCATCGTCCAGGCGACCGCTGCCGACGCCGAGCGGGACGAGGAGTCCGGCAAGGACGAGCCGCCGGCGTGGACCGTGCAGCCGGGGACCGGCGCAGAGGACCAGCACGCCTGACCGCCCGACGGGCGGGTGACGCAGGCGGTGAGGGCGGCGGCAGGGTCGATGACGGCCCAGCCGCCGCCTTCACCACGCCGGGGTCGAGCCCGACCCGGCGGGTCAGTCGCTGTAGCGGCTCAGCTCGTGGCGGGCCACGGCCAGGAGGTGGACCTCGTCGGGGCCGTCGGCGATGTGCATCTGACGGCAGTAGGCGTTGAGCTCGCCGAGGGGCAGGTCCTCGGACAACCCCATCCCGCCGTACGCCTGGATCGCGCGATCGACCACCGCCGTCGCCATCCGGGGCGCCACCACCTTGAGTGCGGACACCGCCGCGGCCGACTCCTGCTCGTCGGTGCGGTCCAGCGCCCACGCCGCGCGGTAGCCGAGCAGCCGAGCCTGGTCGATCGCCACCCGCGACTCGGCGATCCACTGCTGCACCAGGCCCTGCTGGGCGAGCGGCCGACCGAAGACGATGCGGCTCGGGACACGCAGCGCCATCAGGTCGTAGGCCCGCTCCGCCACGCCGATCAGCTTGAGGCAGTGCATGAGTCGCGTCGGGGCCATCCGCGCCTGGGCCAGGGCGAAGCCCCGGTGCAGCCCGCCCACGAGGTTGGTCATGGGCACCCGCACGTCGGTGAAGGTGATCTGCGCGTGCCCCCCGGTGACGGCGTCCGGATAGCCCAGGACGCTGGTGGATCGCACCACCTGCACGCCCGGCGTGTCCTTGGGGACGATCGCCAGCGAGTGCTGCTGGTGACGCTGGCCGCGCGGGTTGGAGCGGCCCATGACGAGCAGCATGCGGCAGTCGGGGGCCATGGCGCCGCTCGACCACCACTTGGTGCCGTTGATGACGAGCTCCTGCGAGCTCTGGTCCACCTCGATGGCGGTGGCGATGTTGCCGGCGTCCGAGGACGCGACGGACGGCTCGGTCATCGCGAACGACGAGCGCAGGTCGCCCGCCACCAGGGGGTCGAGCCACTGCTCGCGCTGCTGCGGGGTGCCGTGGCGCAGCAGCAGCTCGATGTTGCCGATGTCGGGGCTGCTCAGGTTGATGGCCTCGGGCGCCAGGTGGGGGGACCGGCCGGACAGCTCCACGACCGGTGCCACGTCGAGCAGGCTCAGCCCCGCGCCGTGGGGCTCGGGCAACGAGAGGTTCCACAGCCCGGCGCTGCGAGCCGCGGCGGCGAGCCGGGCCACGGCCGACGGCCGCTCCCAGGTGCCTGCCTGCGCGCTGCGCACCGCCTCGGCACGCGCCTGCTCCTCGACCGGGTAGACCTCCGCCTCGAGGAACTCCGCCATGCGCGTGTGCCACTGCTCCTGGGCAGGAGAAAAAGAAAAGTCCACCCCATCACGCTAGGTCATCGCTGGTCCGTCTCAGCAACCGGGGGGCGGTTAACGCGCGACAGCCCCTGACCTGCAGGTCAGGGGCTGTCGCGCACCGCCGGGACGGCGGCGGCTGCGGAGGTGGCGGGATTTGAACCCGCGAGAGGTTTTCAACCTCAACCCGCTTAGCAGGCGGGCGCACTAGGCCACTATGCGACACCTCCAGTGCAACCCGCACAGGCTACCGGTCGGCAGCGCGCGCGGGCAAAACGGCTGCCCACGGCGAGTCTCGCCCCGCGCACCGCCGGGGATCCCGGCCCGCGGTGCTCCCGCGGGGTCAGCCCGCGGCGCCCTTGGAGGTGTCGCTGCAGACGTCGTCCGCGGCGGACTTGGCCTGCAGGGTGGGCGCCTCGGTCGGCGCCGCGGGCGTACCGGCGCCCGAGCCCGTGGCCGGAGGCGCCTCGATGGGCTGCGCGGGCAAGGGGCCGGTGCCGAGCCGGTTCGGGACGGCGAGCACCGGCCGGGTGCCGCGTCCGACGACGACGCGCAGGGCGGCTCCCGGCGCCCCGTCGCTCTTGAGGGTCGCGCCGGGTAGCGCGAGCGCCAGCTCCTTGGCCTGGGCGAGCTGGGCGGGCGAGTGGTGGATGACGTAGCCGTCGGCGACCCGGCCGGCCGGTCCGGTCGCGGTGATCACGAAGCCCTGAGCTCGCAGCGCCTTGGCCACCTGGGTCGCGAGGCCGTCCGCGCCCGAGGCGTTCTCGACCGACAAGGACACCGTGCTCGGGGACAGCGTCGGGATGGCGGACGGCGTCGGGGTCGCCGACGGAGGGGTGCTCCCCGGGGTCCCCGGCCATGGCGCGTCGTTGCGCAGCAACGTCCACAGCTGGGTGGCGGCCGGGCTCAGCTGCAGGCGGTTGGGGTCGCGCGGGTAGGGCTCGGTGGGGGCGGTGAGGAAGCGGATGTCCGCGGGCTTCATCTCCCGCAGCTCCAGGGCCAGGCTCGACAGCCCACGCCCGCCCGCGAGCTCGGGGTCGGTGGACAACGCCTTGGTGGCCGCGTCCATCACGCCGTACATCTTGGCCGGATTCAGCAGCACCCCGGTCGACGTGGCCTTGCGGACCACGGCAGCGGCGAAGTCCTGCTGCAGCCGCATGCGCCCGATGTCGCTGCCGTCGCCAACGCCGTGGCGGGTGCGGACGAAGGCCAACGACTCCTCTCCGTTCAGCTCGTGCCACCCGGCGGTGAGCCTGAGCCCCGACAGGGGATCGCTCACGGGCTTGGTCACGCAGATCGGCACCGACCCCATGGCGTTGACGATCTGCTTGAAGCCGGAGAAGTCCACGGTCGCGACGTGGTCGATGCTCAGGCCGGTGTTCTGCATCACCGTGGCCACCACGCAGTCGATGCCCCCCAGGGTGATGTTCTCGTTGAACATCCGTCGCGAGTCCCACGTCGTCACCGGCGCATGGATGTCGCACCCGGGCGGGGCGGAGGGGCCGGTGGAGGAGGCCGAGGACCTGCCCCCGCTCGCGGACCGGAGCACCGGGGGACCCGGCATCACCGTGTCGCGGGGGATGGAGACCACGACGGCCGAGCGACGGTCCGCCGCGAGGTGCACCAGCATCGTGGTGTCCGACCGCATCCCCGACCGGGCGTCCGCGGCGTCGCCATACACCGCGTTGCTGCCGGCGCGGCTGTCGACCCCCATCAGCAGGATGTTGGCGGCGGCCTTGCCGGAGGTGGGGTCGGTGGAGACCTGGGCCTTCGGCCGGAGCAGGCCCGAGCTGATCTCCAGGGCCTTGATGTTGCCGTTGAGCTTGAACAGGGCGACCACGCTGCCGCCGGCCACCACCGACAGGACGCAGACCAGGGCGATGACGATCCCGCGCAGGATCGGGTGGCGGCGCCGCTCCGGCCCGATCGCGCGGATCTCACGACGCGTCAGGGCAGCCGCACCCTCGCCCTCCCCCCGGGGGCACTCCCCTGCGGGACCACGGGTTTCGTCCGACACGCGGGCGCCTTTCGTCCATGCCAACGGCCCGGTGACGCCACCGGGGTTTCTCCCGAGTGTAACGAGGCGACCCTGAGAAATCGGTCCGGGCGCGCGCGAGACCCCCGACAGGACACCTGTCGGGGGTCTCGCGGCTCGGTGCTCCTGGCCCGGAGGCCAGGGGTCCGATCAGCTCAGATCAGAGCGGGCGGACGGCGTCGGCCTGGGGGCCCTTGGGGCCCTGGGTGACCTCGAACTCGACGCGCTGCGCCTCGTCGAGGGAACGGTAGCCGTTGCTCTGGATGGCGGAGTAGTGGACGAAGACGTCCGGGCCGCCACCGTCCTGCGCGATGAAGCCGAAGCCCTTCTCGGCGTTGAACCACTTCACGGTGCCCTGTGCCATGGGTATAACTACTTTCGTCTAACTGGCGGTGGACCGGCCAGCAGGGTGCCCGCCGGTCTGATTGCCTTACGCCCCACTGCACGGGACATGCCCGTCCTTCGTGAACGCCCAGGCCCGCCCGCCGGGCGTGGCTGGGTGACATCTACGTCTTGCGAGGAACTGCTTCAGCAACCAGCAGCAACCTATCACCGGGACCGCCGGGTGCAGGCTCCCGGAGGTGAACTCTTGGTGACCCGCGTGGCGTCAGGCCGGCCTGCGGCCGCGACGCCCGAGGGCCGTCCTGGCGGAGGGCGTGGGATTCGAACCCACGATGACGTTGCCGCCATAGCGGTTTTCAAGACCGCCGCACTAGGCCGCTATGCGAGCCCTCCCGATCCCACCCGTCGCGCCGACCTGCTCGCCGACCCGACCGCGATGCGTGCTCCACCTTAACGGCCCGTCCGGGTGGCGCCCGGGGACGAAAGCCCCAAGTCGTTCGTTCTCACGGTCATAAGAACGCCCGTCGCGGGGCATGACTGACGGCAAGAGCGGGCCTGCGACGGGCCCCCGACCCCTATCGGAAGGACCTCCGATCATGATGAACAAGCTCAGCTTCTTCGCCGGTCTCGGCGCCGGCTACGTCCTCGGCGCCCGCGGCGGCAGCGGCCAGCTCGACCAGCTCCGGGCCCAGTCGACCAAGGCGCTGCAGAGCGACGCGGTCCAGGCCAAGGTCGCCCAGGCCGCCGACGCGGTCAAGGCGAAGGCCCCGGCCCCCGCCCACAAGATCGTCGACAAGGCCGTGGGCGCCGTGTCCGGCGGAACCCGTCCCGGCACCACGCAGACCGGCACCGGCTACGGCTCTGGCTACACCACCCCGGCGACCACCTCCATGACGGCCGGCTCGGCGACCGACGGTCGCAACGACGCCGACTACGCCGCCAACCCCGTCGGCATGCCCGGCATGCCCGCCGCCGGCGACACGAACCTCTGATCGGGGCCACGCCCCTCCACCGACCCCCGCGGGTCCGCACCCCAAGGAGCACCATGCAGAACCGTCTCATGTTCGTCGCCGGCGCCGGTCTCGGATACGTCCTCGGCGCGAGCGCCGGGCGCAGCCGCTACCACCAGATCAAGACCCAGGCCGACCAGATCTGGCACGACCCCCGCGTCCAGGAGAAGGTCGCGCTCGCGCAGACCAAGGTGCAGGAGAAGGCCCCGGTCGTCCAGGCCAAGGCCCAGGGCCTGGCCGCCACGGCGGGCTCCAAGCTGCAGGAGAAGGCCCCCGCGGTCCAGGAGCGCGCCCAGCAGCTCGCGACCACCGCCTCTGCCAAGGCCTCCGGCGCGGCCTCCACGGTCAAGGCCAAGCTGCCCGGCGCCCGCGCGGACCACACCGGCAGCCAGATCGGTGTCGAGCCCACGAGCGACGTCGAGCCCCACGAGGTGAAGTTCGAGTCCGGCTCCTGACCGGAGCCTGACCCTCGGCCCCCGGGCCGTGTGCCGGAGGGCGCCCTCCCCCTCGGGGTGGGCGCCCTCCGCGGCGCGTGCAGCCGCGTTCCCGCCGCCCCCGGTCAGATCCACACGGCCGGGTCGGCATACATCGCCTCGGCGGGGCTGACGCCGGGCTGTGGCACCCGCACCTGGGCGGGGATGCCGACGGCCACCGCCCCGGCCGGCACGTCCTTGACCACCACGGCGTTGGCCCCGACCTGGGCCCCGTCGCCCAGGGTGATGTCGCCGAGGACACGCGCGCCCGAGCCGACGGTGACGCCGTTGCCCAGGGTGGGGTGGCGCTTGCCCTTGGCGAGCGAGCGGCCGCCGAGGTTGACGGAGTTGTAGAGCATGCAGTCGTCACCGATCTCGGCGGTCTCGCCGATGACGACCCCCATGCCGTGGTCGATGAAGAAGCGGCGTCCGATCGTGGCGCCCGGGTGGATCTCCACCCCGGTGGCGGCCCGGGCGGCGTTGGACAGCAGGCGCGCCGGCAGCCGCAGTCCGGGCCGTTGCCACAGGCGGTGCGCCACCCGGTGCACCCAGATGGCGTGCAGGCCCGGTGACACCAGGGCCATCTGCACGCGCCCGGTCGCGGCGGGGTCGCGCTCGATCGCGGCGTCCACGTCCTCCAGGACGCCCTGGACCAGCCCGACGGGCCCCTCGCGGCGGGTGACCAGGGGCGGCAGGGGTAGCTCCCCCTGGAGACGATGTGCCTCGGCCGTGGTGAAGGTGGTCATGGCTCAGACCTCGACGCCCTCGAAGAGGATGGTGGACAGGTACCGCTCGCCGAAGTCGGGCAGGACGACGACGATGGTCTTGCCCGCGCTCTGCGGGCGGGCGGCGACCTGGGCGGCGGCGGCGAGGGCCGTGCCGGAGGAGATCCCCACGAACAGGCCCTCCTGGGTGGCGGCCCTGCGCGCCCACTCCACCGAGGCGGCCGCGTCGACGTCGAGGACCTCGTCGTAGACCGAGCGGTCGAGCACGTCGGGGACGAAGTTGGCGCCGATGCCCTGGATCTTGTGCGGGGCCGCCTGACCGCCGTTGAGGATCGGCGACTCGGCGGGCTCCACGCCGATGACCTGCAGGCCCGGCTTGCGCTCCTTGAGCACCTGACCGACGCCGGTCGTGGTGCCCCCGGTGCCGATTCCGCCGACGACGACGTCCACCGCTCCGTCGGTGTCGGCCCAGATCTCCTCGGCCGTGTGGGTGCGGTGGGTGCGCGGGTTGGCCTCGTTGGCGAACTGGCTGGCCAGGATGCCGCCACGCTCGCGGGCGATCTCCTCGGCCCGGGCGACCGCGCCCCGCATGCCCTCGGCCCCGGGGGTGAGGACGAGCTCCGCGCCGTACGCCCGGAGGAGCATGCGCCGCTCCCGCGACATCGAGTCGGGCATGGTGAGCACCACCTGGTAGCCGCGGGCCGCCCCCACCATCGCCAGGGCGATCCCGGTGTTGCCGGAGGTGGCCTCCACGATCGTCCCGCCGGGGCGCAGCTCCCCGGACTCCTGCGCCGCGTCGACGATGGCCACGCCGACGCGGTCCTTGACCGAGCTCGCGGGGTTGTAGAACTCGAGCTTCGCCGCGACGGTGACCCCCTCGGCCGCGGACCCCATGATCCGGTTGAGGCGGACGAGGGGGGTGCGCCCGACGAGGGCGGTGACGTCGTCGTGGATGGGCATGCGGGCGGCTCCGATCGATGAGGCTGCTGCGTCGAGGGGGTCAACACCGAGAGCGACCCAGGCATTCCCGACGTTATCCGTGAGGCAACATCAGGTTATGGATCACGAGGGTGCCACGCCAGTGATCCGGCCGAACTGCCGCAGATCCAGCGATCCCGGTCACACCCCGTGGTCGACACTCCCGGCCGGCGCATACCCACCCGTAGGATCTGCCCATGTCAGCGCTGCAGATCACGGCCCTCGTGCTGTGCTTCGTGATCCCCACCATCGGGTGGATCCTGCTCTTCCGGCAGGTCTTCAGGTTCGTGAAGCTGTTCCGGTCCGGGCGCCCGGACCCCACCCGCACCGACCAGCCCGCCCAGCGCACCATGACGCTGGTGCGGGAGTTCCTCGGGCACACCCGCATGGCCCGGCTGCCGTGGGTGTCCATCGCCCACTGGTTCACGGCGCTGTCCTTCCTCATCCTGTTCGCCACGCTGGTCAACGCGTTCTTCCAGCTCGTGTGGCCGGACTTCCGCCTGCCGGTCATCGGCACCTTCCCGCCCTTCGAGTGGCTCATCGAGCTCTTCAGCTGGGGCGGCTTCCTCGGCATCCTGCTGCTCATCGCCGTGCGCCAGCGCCAGCACCCGCGCAACGCCGCGGGGGCGCACGGGCGCCGGAGCCGGTTCTACGGATCCACCTGGTGGCAGGCCTACTACGTCGAGTTCACGATCCTCGCGGTCACCATCTGCATCGCCCTGCTGCGCACCCTGGAGGCCGCGCACGTCGAGCGCACCCATCCCGGCACGGACATCGCCCTCCACTTCCCGCTGACCGGGTGGATGCGCGGCATGTGGGGCGGGCTGTCCCTCGGGGCGATCGAGCAGACGATCTACCTCGTCGCCATGATCAAGATCCTGGTGTCCTTCGCGTGGATGATCACCATCTCCCTGCAGCCGACGATGGGCGTGGCCTGGCACCGCTTCCTCGCGTTCTTCAACATCTGGTTCAAGCGCCACGCCGACGGCCGCACCTCCCTCGGCGCCCTGCAGCCGATGACCATCGACGGGCAGCCCTTCTCCCTGGAGGCCATGGAGGAGATGGAGGAGGACTCCTCCCTGGGTGTCGCCAGGGCAGAGGACTTCACCTGGAAGCAGCTGATGGACTTCACCACCTGCACCGAGTGCGGGCGGTGCCAGTCCCAGTGCCCCGCGTGGAACACCGACAAGCCCCTCTCGCCCAAGATGCTCGTCATGACGATGCGCGACCATGCGCACGCCAAGGCGCCGTGGATGCAGGCCTCCGAGGAGGCCCGCCACGCTCTCCCCGAGCACACCAAGGCCCTCGCGACCGTCCCCCTCGTCGGCGAGACGGGGTACGACGAGGAGCACCCCCTCACGGCATACGACGCCCTCGGGCCGGAGGCCGTGATCGACCACGACGTCCTGTGGTCGTGCACCACCTGCGGCGCCTGCGTCGAGCAGTGCCCGGTGGACATCGAGCACGTGGACGCCATCGTCGACCTGCGCCGCAACCAGGTGCTCATCGAGTCGGCCTTCCCCGCCGAGCTCGGTGGCCTGTTCAAGAACATGGAGTCCAAGGGCAACCCCTGGGGCATGGCGCAGCGGGCCCGCCTCGACTGGGCCAAGGACCTGCCCTTCCCCGTCCGCCAGGTCGGCAAGGACGTCGCGGACCTGTCCGAGGTCGACTACCTGTTCTGGGTCGGCTGCGCGGGTGCCTTCGAGGACCGCGCCAAGAAGACCTCCCGCGCCGTGGCCGAGCTGCTGGACACCGCGGGCGTGTCGTTCGCCGTCCTCGGCGACGGCGAGACCTGCACTGGCGACTCCGCCCGGCGCGCGGGCAACGAGGTGCTCTTCCAGATGCTCGCCCAGCAGAACGTCGAGCAGCTCAACGAGGCCGGCGCCACGACGATCGTCGTGACCTGCGCCCATTGCTTCAACACGATCAAGAACGAGTACCCGCAGGTCGGCGGCAGCTACGAGGTGCTGCACCACACGCAGCTGCTCAACCGCCTGGTCCGCGAGAAGCGCCTCGTCCCGGTGACCCGCCCGGCGGACGCGCCCGGCAGGTCCACCGCCAAGAACCCGGCCTCCAGCGCCCCCGTGGTGACCTACCACGACCCCTGCTACCTCGGCCGGCACAACGACGTCTACGCCCCGCCGCGCGAGCTCATCGGGTCCCTGCCCGGCGTGGAGCTGCGTGAGATGCCCCGCCACGGGGAGAAGTCCTTCTGCTGCGGCGCCGGCGGCGCACGCATGTGGATGGAGGAGAAGCTCGGCACCCGCATCAACCTCAACCGCACCGAGGAGGCCCTCGCCACGGGCGCCGACCGGATCGCGGTGGGCTGCCCCTTCTGCCGCGTCATGCTGTCCGACGGCGTGACCGCCAAGGAGGCCGACGACGCGCGCATCGAGTCGGTCGAGGTCGTCGACGTCGCCCAGATGCTCCTCGCGGCGGTCCGTCGCGGCGAGGACACGGAGGTCGTCGAGACCGACGGTGGTACGACCGGCGCCTCCGACGCCACGAGCACCACCAGGCCCGCCGCCGACGCCACGAGCACCACCAGGCCCGCCGCCGACGCCACGAGCACCACCAGGCCCGCCGCCGGCGCCGCGGTCACGGGCCCCGCGGCGGAGCCGTCGGTCGCCGATCCGGGCCACGAGACCCAGGCAAGCGCGTCGGAGGACGCCACCGCCGCGGCCCATGAGGAGATCCGCGTCCCCGAGGTGGGAGCCAACCCGGACGCCGTCCACGCGGCCAACGTCGCCGACCCCTGGGACGACGACGCCCCGGCCACGCCGGCCCCGCCCGCCACCCAGGCGCCGGAGGCCGAGGTCGCCGACCCGTGGGACGACGACGCCCCTGCTGCCCCTGCTGCTACCACTCAGGCTGCCTCGGCCAAGCCGGCCGAGACCAAGGCGGCGGAGGTCGTGGACCCCTGGGACGACGAGGACGACACCCCCGCCGCACCGACAACCACCCCCACCGCCGAGGCCACCCCGGCCCCGATACCGCAGGCCACCCCCGCCCCGACACCCGCCGGCGAGGTCAAGGACCCCTGGGACGACGAGGACGACACCCCCGCCGCACCGACAACCACCCCCACCGCCGAGGCCACCCCGGCCCCGACACCGCAGGCCACCCCCGCCCCGACACCCGCCGGCGAGGTCAAGGACCCCTGGGACGACGAGGACGACACCCCCGCCGCACCGACAACCACCCCCACCGCCGAGGCCACCCCGGCCCCGACACCGCAGGCCACCCCCGCCCCGACACCCGCCGGCGAGGTCAAGGACCCCTGGGACGACGAGGACGACACCCCCGCCGCACCGACAACCACCCCCACCGCCGAGGCTCCAGCCCCGTCGCCGCAGACCGCCATACCCCCTGCTCAAGAGGTCCCCGACCCCTGGGACGAGTGATCCCGCAGGTCGCCGTCCGGAGGGCTGTCCCGCGCACCGGCGCGGGACAGCCCTCTATCGTTGTGCCCATGACCATCTGCCTGGCCTACGCACCGACGGCGCCCGGACGGGCGGCGCTGGCCTACTGCGCCGCCGAGGCGGCAGCCCGTGGCAGCGAGGTCCTCGTCGTCAACGTGACGCGGGATCGCAGCGACGGCGCGCCCGTGCCCCTGTCGGCCGACGAGGCGCAGGAGCTGGCGGCAGGGCTGGGCGACCTGACCTGGCGGTTGTACGACGGGCCCCATGGGCTCTCGGGCGCCGACGAGGTGCTGACGGCCGTCGAGGAGGAGCACGCCGAGCTGGTCGTCATCGGCGTGACGGGTCGCTCCCACGTCCAGAAGCGGATCGTCAGCAACACCACCCGGCAGGTGCTCCTCGACGCGCCGTGCGACGTGCTCGCGGTGCGGGCCGACCACCCGCTCCCGCGGCCCGCCTGACCGCGCTGCACCGGGTCCGACCGAGATCTCAGCCGCCGGTCGGCGCCCGGTGGAATCCCTGGAAGGAGCGGCTGGCCGTCGGGCCCCGCTGCCCCTGGTAGTGCGAGCCGTAGACCGCGCTGCCGTAAGGGTGCTCGGCCGCGGAGGTGAGGCGCATGAAGCACAGCTGACCGATCTTCATGCCCGGCCACAGCACGATCGGCAGCGTCGCGACGTTGGACAGCTCCAGGGTCACGTGCCCGGAGAAGCCGGGGTCGACGAAGCCGGCCGTGGCGTGGGTGAGCAGCCCGAGCCGTCCGAGCGAGGACTTGCCCTCGACGCGGGCCGCGAGGTCGTCGGGGAGGGTGACCGCCTCGAGGGTGGAGCCGAGCACGAACTCGCCGGGGTGCAGGACGAAGTGCTCGCCCTGCGCCACCTCGACCAGCCGGGTCAGGTCCGGCTGCTCCTGGGCGGGATCGATGACGGGGTACTTGTGGTTGTCGAAGAGCCGGAAGTACCGGTCGAGCCGCACGTCGATGCTGGACGGCTGCACCATGGCCTCGTCGTACGGCTCGAGAAGGACCCGCCCCTGGCTGATCTGGGCACGGATGTCACGGTCGGAGAGAAGCACGCCGTCACGCTATCGCGCGGCCGCGCCGGGGGGCGGGTGGCGGAACAGGCCTCAGGATTGGGTATGCTGACTGCTACGCGGACCAGATCCGTCCTGCGGGTGTAGTTCAATGGCAGAACAGCAGCTTCCCAAGCTGCCAGTGCGAGTTCGATTCTCGTCACCCGCTCCACAAGATGTCCGACCACGTGGTCGGACATCTTTCGTGTATGGACCGGCCAATATCGAGGTTCCTCTGGCTACCTGACGGGGGATGGCCCACGATGGGCCTATGCATCCACGGACGGGAGTCAACGTCGGCCTCGCCATCCTGGCCGTCATGGCTCCCCTGGCCACCGCGTGGCTCCGTCCCGACCTGCTCGGCGCCCTGACGTGGGCCGTGGCCGCCGTCGCGGCCCTGGTTGCCGTGGTCGCCGCCCTCCGCAGCACCGGATCCATGCGCGCCGGGTGGTTCTGCATGGCGCTCGCGATGCTCGCAGACGCCTACGGCAACCTGATGTTCACCCAGGGCGGAGGACCCGCGCCGGTCGGGGCTTCCGCCGCGTATGCCGGCTCGGCGCAGCTGTTGGTGCTGGGGCTGCTCACCTTCGGCGTCACGGGCCGCCGCGAGCTGCCGACCTCCGCGCTGCAGGCCGCCCTGGCCGGCTGCGCCCTGTGGCTGCTGCTGTGGCACCTGGACCCGCAGGCCCTGCTCACGGGCCACGTGACCCCCGGCACCCCTGCGGCCCTGATGGTGACGGCGGGGCTGGGCGGCACCATGATCGCGGCCTTCGTGTCGTGGCTGGTGGTCGTACCCGCCCACCTCGGGCGGTCCCGGGCCATCCAGGCCCTCCTCGGTCTGTCCATCCTGGCGGCGCTGGCCGGTGACGTCCTGACGCTCGCCGCCCACTCCGACGGCACCTGGACGCTGTGCCAGGTGCTGTGGGTGCTGCAGCCGGCGCTCGCCCTGGGCGCTGCCGCCCTGGTTGCCCTGCGCCCCGCCGCGCCGCCGACCCGCACCCTGCTCGCGCCTTATCGCGATCTCGTGGTCGTGAGCCTGTTCGTCGTCACCGTCGTCCTGCTCGTGATGGCGACCATGCGCCCCGCCGGCCTGGACACGCACGCCTCACAGGCGCTGTGCGTCAGCCTGCTCCTGCTGGTGGGTCTGCACGTGCACGAGCGGTGGCGCGGCCGTCAGCTGGCCTCCGAGGCGGAGGAGCAGGCCCGGCACATGAAGCTCCTGGTGAGCGAGACCCGCGACATCATCATCGAGCTCGACCCCGAGGGGCGGGTGCTCTTCGCCTCCGCCGCGATGAGCACCATCCTCGGTCTGCGTGGCAGCGAGCTGGGCGGCAAGCACATCAGCGACGTCCTGCCCGACGTCTCCCCCGACGTGCTCTCCCACCTCACCTACGCCCCCAGCGCCCGGATGCAGTCCACGCTGCGCCTGGAGTCGGCGATCACCACGGCGACGGCGGCCGTGGTGCACGTGGAGTCGGTCATCACCCCGATGGCCAGCGGCTTCCTGGTCGCCGTCCGTGACGTCACCGAGCGGGTGGGTCTGCAGTCCCGCCTGCAGCAGGTCACCTACCGCGACGTCGTGACCGGGCTGCCCAACCGCAGCAGCCTGGACCGGCAGGTCCGGCACCGGCTCTACGAGGCGGCGAGCGGCGAGATCTTCCTGCTGCTGGTGGACATCGCGCCCGCCGGGCTGGCCGACAACACGATCGGTGACGACTCGCGCGAGGAGCTGCTCCGCACGGTCGCCCGCACCATGCGGGGGACGCTGCGGCCGGACGACCTGCTGGCGAGGTTCAGCGACCAGAGGTTCGCGGTGCTGCTGGCCGAGGGGACCCCCGCGCACGAGGCGCTCGCCCAGGCCCATCGCCTGGTCGACGCCGTCAACCGACCGGACCTCGTCCCCGACGTCACGCTGCGCGCGTCCGGCGGCCTGACCCTGGGCGGGCACACCGGCCTGGAGCTGGTCCGCAACGCGGAGCTGGCGCTGCGCCAGGCCTCGCGCGAGGGGCCGGGAGCCGTCCAGATCTTCGAGCCCACCATGCTGGCCCAGTTCGCCCGCACCCGGAACCTGCGACGCCGACTCGCCCACACGCCGGGTACCGACCGGTGGACCGTGCTCTACCAGCCCATCGTCAACCTGCGGCTCGAGCAGGTCACCGGCGTCGAGGCGCTGCTGCGCTGGACCGACCCCGAGGGCGACTTCATCGGGATCGAGGAGGTCATCGGGCTGGCCGAGGAGTTCGGCTCGATCATCCCGATCGGCACCTGGGTGCTGGAGCAGGCGGTGGCCCAGGCCCGCGCGTGGAACGACGGAGGCCGGCGCCTCACCGTGGCGGTCAACATCAGCGTCCACCAGCTCGTGGCGCCCGGTTTCGCCGCCACCGTCCAGGAGATCCTCGACGCCTCCCAGCTGCCGCCCGAGCTGCTGATCCTGGAGATCACCGAGACCGTCGTCCTGGAGCAGACCGAGGAGACCATCGCCACCCTGGAGGAGCTGCGAACCCTCGGCATCCGGGTCGCGATCGACGACTTCGGCACCGGGTACTCCGGCCTGGCCAACCTGCGGTCGCTGCCGCTGGACATCCTCAAGATCGACCGCACCTTCGTGCAGGGGCTGGGTGAGTCCGGCGGTGACGAGGCCGTCGTCGCCGCCGTCTCCCGGCTGGGGCGTGAGCTGGGCCTCACCATCACGGCCGAGGGCATCGAGACCCGGGCGCAGGAGGCCCGGGCGCGGATGCTCGGCATCACGGCGGCTCAGGGCTACCTCTACGCCCGGCCGCTGCCGCCGGGTCAGATCGGCCCGCTCGCGGACCAGCTCGCCGGGGGCGGCGTCGCCCTCGAGCTGTGACCTGCCGGTGTGACCAGTCACTCCGGATCAGATCCCGACGAGACCTTGCGGGGCTTTACTCACGGGTAGCATCATGGACGTACCCGTGGGTAACCACGGCACGTCATACCTGCCATCGCCGACAGGCGAGACGTCACGGAAGGGGACCCCCGGTGGGCCACTACAAGAGCAACGTGCGGGACATCGAGTTCAACCTCTTCGAGGTCTTCGGCCGTCAAGACGTCCTGGGTCAGGGGCTGTACGAGGACGTCGACACCGACACGGCCAAGGAGATCCTCCACGAGGTCGCCCGCCTCGCCGAGAACGAGCTGGCCGACAGCCTGCTCGACTCCGACCGCAACCCGCCGGTCTACGACCCCCAGACCTGCTCGGTCACCATGCCCGAGTCCTTCAAGAGGTCCTACCAGGCCTACGTCGATGCCGACTGGGGCAACCTCGACGCCCCTGCCGAGCTCGGCGGCATGGTCATCCCGCCGTCCCTGCGCTGGTCGATCGCCGAGCTGGTGTGCGGCGCCAACCCCGCGGTCCACATGTTCGCGGCCAGCTATGCCTTCGCCAACCTGCTGTACTACCTGGGCACCGACGACCAGAAGAAGCTCGCCAAGCTCATCGTCGACAAGGGCTGGCACACGACCATGGTGCTGACCGAGCCCGACGCGGGCTCGGACGTCGGCGCCGGCCGCACCAAGGCCACCGACAACGGTGACGGCACCTGGAACATCGACGGCGTCAAGCGGTTCATCACCTCGGCCGAGTCCGACATGACCGACAACGTGGTGCACTTCGTGCTGGCCCGCCCCGAGGGCGCCGGTGCGGGGACCAAGGGGCTGTCGCTGTTCGTCGTCCCCAAGTTCCACGTCGACCTGCAGACCGGTGAGCTGGGCGAGCGCAACGGCGCCTACGTCACCAACGTCGAGCACAAGATGGGCCTGAAGGTCTCCACGACCTGCGAGGTGACCTTCGGCCAGAACGGCATCCCCGCCGTCGGCACCCTCCTCGGCGACGTCCACGACGGCATCGCCCAGATGTTCAAGGTGATCGAGAACGCCCGGATGTTCGTGGGCACCAAGGCCATCGCCACCCTCTCGACGGGTTACCTCAACGCGCTGGAGTACGCCAAGGAGCGCGTCCAGGGAGCCGACATGACCACCCCCGCCAAGGACGCCCCGCGCGTCACGATCACCCACCACCCCGACGTGCGCCGCTCGCTCATGCTGCAGAAGGCCTACGCCGAGGGCCTGCGGGCGCTCGTGATCTACACCGCCACCCAGCAGGACGTCGTGGCCCAGGCGCAGCGAGGCAACCCCGGGGCCGCGATCCCCGACGACGACCGCGAGGCCCGGATGGCCGTGCGCATCAACGACCTGCTGCTGCCCATCGTCAAGGGCGTCGGCTCCGAGCGCGCCTGGGTGCTGCTCGGCACCGAGTCGCTGCAGACCTTCGGCGGGTCCGGCTTCCTGCAGGACTACCCGGTGGAGCAGTACGTCCGGGACGCCAAGATCGACACCCTCTACGAGGGCACCACGGCGATCCAGGGTCTGGACTTCTTCTTCCGCAAGATCGTCCGCGACAAGGGCAAGGCCCTGCAGGTGGTCGCCGAGCAGATCCAGCAGCTGGTCGACGACGGTCCGCAGTCCCTGGCCGACGAGCGGGTCCAGCTGGGCAAGGCCATGGAGGCCGTGCAGGGGATCGGCGGCTACATGATCGGCGAGCTGATGGAGTCCGACCCGCGCCAGGACGGCGATGTCCGCAACCTCTACAAGGTCGGCCTGAACTCCACCCGGCTGCTCATGGCCGCGGGGGACCTCGTCATCGGGTGGCTGCTGCTGCGTCAGGCCGAGGTCGCGACCGCGGCCCTCGAGGCCGGCGCGTCCGGCAAGGACAAGGACTTCTACACCGGCAAGGTCGCCGCGGCGTCCTTCTTCGCCAAGAACGTCCTGCCGCGCCTGCGCTCCGAGATGGCCATGACGCAGATGACCGACCTGGCCCTGATGGACCTGCCCGAGTCGGCCTTCTGATCCTCCCGGTATGCCGGAAAGGCCCCCGCACCGCCCGTCGGCGGCGCGGGGGCCTGTGTCATACCCCGGTCAGGGGTGCCGGCGCAGGTCGGCGACGTGGTCGACCCCTTCGCTGACGAGCTGGACGAGGTGGGGGTCCTGCAGGGAGTAGATCTGGCGACGCCCCTCGGCCCGGTGCGCCACGACGCTCGCCATACGCAGTCGGCCCAGGTGGTGACTCGCGGTCGCCAGCGGGACCTGCGCGGCCTCCGCGAGGGTCGTGACGTCATGCTCGTGCTCCACCAGGTGCCACAGCAGTCGGACCCGCACAGGTGACCCCAGGAGGGCGAAGAGCTCGGCCGCTCGCTCGAAGTCGACCGGGCGGACGTCGTCGCGATCGGGCAGGGCGGCACGTCGGGGGTCCATGTCTGGACTCTAACCTTTCAATAATCTTAGAAGTGTTTGACGGTTGCCCGGGTGCTTGCGACGCTGTCCCCGTCCCCCGGTCCTCCCCCATCTCGTCCCCGGCAGGAGCCTCGTATGGCGCAGGTTGCTTCGCCCTCCCCGCACGCCGCCGACGGCTCCGGGAGCCTCGGCGCCCGGCTCAACTGGCTGCGCGCCGGCGTCCTCGGCGCCAACGACGGCATCGTGTCCGGCTCCGGGCTGATGATCGGCGTCGCAGCCGCCGACCCGGGCAAGACCCACGTGATCGTCGCCGCAGGCCTGGCGGGGCTGTGCGCCGGGGCGGCCGCCATGGCGATGGGCGAGTACGTCTCGGTCTCCAGCCAGCGCGACACCGAGAAGGCCGCCGTCGCCCTGGAGCGCCAGGAGCTCGCCGCCGACCCCGAGGCCGAGCTGGAGGAGCTGACCCAGACCTACCGCACGCAGGGCCTGAGCGAGCCGACCGCGCGCCAGGTGGCCGCGGAGCTCACCGCGCACGACGCCCTGGGCGCCCACCTGCGGGCGGAGTTCGGGCTGCCCGAGGACGAGCTCGTCAGTCCCTGGCACGCGGCCCTCGCGTCGGCCGTGGCCTTCTTCGTCGGGAGCGTGCTCCCGCTGCTCACCATGCTGCTCGCCCCCGCGGGGCTGCGAATCCCCGCCACCATCGCGGTGGCCGTCCTCGGGCTGCTGGCCACCGGCTGGACCAGCGCCGCCCTGTCCGGCTCCCCCGCGCTGCCCCTGATCCTGCGCAACGTCGTGGGAGGTTGCCTCGCGATGGCGCTCACCTGGTCCATCGGTCACCTCTTCGGCGTGACCGCCGCCTGATCCTCCCCATCCCCACCCCTTCCTCCTGGAGGACCCACCATGTTCGACCTCTTCGACGGCCTGCCCGTCCACGTCCTCGTCGTCCACGCGGTCGTGGTGCTCGCGCCCCTCACCGCGCTCCTCGCCGTGATCTACGCCCTCGCGCCCCGCACCCGCCTCGGCCTGCGCCGGCCGCTCGCGGCCCTCGCGATCGTCACCGGCATCACCGGCTTCGTCGCCGGCGAGTCCGGGGAGAAGCTCGAGCACCGGCTCGGCAACGGTGGCGAGGCGGCCGTGCACGCCCACGCCGAGGCCGGCGACCTCCTCAAGGTCCTCTGCCTGCTGTTCATGCTGCTGGTGCTGGCCTCGGTCCTCGCGCTGCTCAAGCCGGGCCGCCCCGAGGCCGTAACCGACGGTCACGACGGCGGGCGCCGTGGCAGGGACGGCAGCACCCGCGCCGACTCCCGCGAGGCCGGTCGCGCCAAGCAGGGACCGCTCGCCCTGATCACCGCCGCGGTGCTGACGCTCGCGTCGCTGGGCGTGGCCTACCAGACCTTCGCCACCGGCCACAGCGGCGCCAAGGCCGTCTGGAGCGACCAGATCACCCCCTGAGCTCGCCCTACCCACCCCACCCACCCCACCCACCCCAGGATCGTGTGCGTCTGCCGCCGGTTTCCGGCCGCAGACGCACACGATCCTGGGGCGGCGTCATACAGGGGACTCAGGCGCACCGTGGACAGGCGCGCACCGCGCCCGCCCACCCACGGTTCGCCAGGCACGCCGCCCACAGCCGCGCCGTGCGGCACGGGTCCACGGTCACGGCAGCCCAGTCGGCGCGGAAGGTGCCGTAGCCCGCCGCCAGGTGCCGCGCATCCAGCGCCAGGTCCCGGAAGCCCGCCTCGCCGGCGTGGAACGCCCGCCCGTCCAGCTCCAGCAGGCTGCGCGTCGCCAGGTGCGCCCCGTCAGCCGGGTGCCCGGTCTCCGGGACGACCCACTGCCGCGCCAGGGTGGGCAGCCCGTGGCCGCGCTCGACGTCGTCCACCCATCGCTTCTCCAGGTGCGAGTGGACCCCGGCGGCGACGTCGAGGAGCAGGTCCTTGGTCAGGGCCCGGTGCCGCACCCTCCTGCGCCCGCGGGCCCGTTCGAGGATCCGGTCGGCGGTCGTGAGTCGCCGCTGGCAGGCCCGGCTGAGCCAGGTCAGGCAGGCCCGCTCACCGCCTTCGTCACACAGGTCCAGGACGGTGTCCTCTATCCGGGTGGTCGGCGTCTGACCCGGAAGCGACGCCAGCCGCACCCCCGGACGCTCGCGCACCACCCGGATGCCCGGACACCGGGCACGCGGCAGGGTGGTCCAGGGCACGAGCACCTCCACCGTGGCGGGTTCCTCGTCCACCAGTCCCTGCAGCCGTCCGGCCGTGGCGCCCCGCAGCCTGGCACCGGGACCGCCGTGGAGCAGACCGGCCCGGATCCGCTGGTCGAACGACAAGCGCCGCGCCGTCGGTACCGCGGCATACACCCCGGGGAAGACGTGCTGCCACCGGCTGGTGAGGCGCCGCACCGTGGTGTCGGGCAGGCCGAGCGCCAGCAGCTGAGACCTGCTCACGACCGCGTCCTGGGTGGCGAGGAGCTGGTCGAGAGCGGTGGTGGCGCGTGCGCGAGCAGTCATCGGGCGATCATGTCCGCGGGCACGGACCGGGGCCGGCGACCACGGGTGGGCTGTGGACGACGCCGCCCCGACCGCGACGCGCGGTGGACAACGCTGCCCCGCACCGCGATCGTGTGCGTCTGCCGCCGGAAACCGGCGGTAGACGCACACGATCCTGCGAAGGGGGGAGCGAAGGGGGGGAGCGGGAGGGGGCGGTCAGCCCAACGAGCTCGCCTTGAGCCAGTCGGCCGCCACCTCGGCGGGCTTCTGGTGGTCCACGGTGACCTGCTTGAGCATCGTGGTCAGGGCGGCGGTGTCGAGCTTCGCCGAGACGGCGTCGAGCGCCCCCTTGCCCGTGGCGTCGAGCCGACCCGTCACGGCGAGCGGCACCACCTGCTGGGCGGGGAAGAAGTTCTTGGGATCCTCCAGCACCACGAAGTCGTTGACCTGGATCGCCGGGTCGGTGGTGAAGATGTTGGCCAGGTCGACCTGGCCGTTCTTCAGGCCCTGGACGGCGAGCGGCCCTCCGGCGTCGAGCTTGCGGAAGCCCTTGAAGGTCAGCCCGTAGGTCTGCGTGATCCCGGGGATGCCGTAGGAGCGGGACTGCCACTCCGCAGGCCCGCCGATGGTGAGGTCCTGGGACTTGCCCGCGAGATCCGTGATCGACTTCACCCCCAGCTCGGAGGCGCGGGCGCGGGTCATCACCACGGCGTCCTTGTCCTCGGCCTTGGCGGGCGCGAGGACCTCGAGCTGCCGGGGCAGGCCGGCGCGCAGCTCGGCAAGGATGCCGGCGGGGTCGGAGGCCTTGGCGTCCTTGTTCAGGTAGCGGTCCAGCGCGCCGGTGTACTCCGGGATCACGTCGATCGAGCCGTCCTTGAGAGCCGGGATGTACGTCTCCCGCGAGCCGATCCCGAGCTTGGTGTCGACGGCCACGCCCTTGGCCCGCAGGGCCCCGGCATACACCTCGGCCAGGAGCTTGGACTCCGGGAAGTCCGCGGAGCCGACGACGACCTTGGCGCCACCGGCGGCCGAGCCCGAGCCGGCGCCCGCGGAGGTGGTGGCCAGGGGGTCGCTGCCTCCGCCGCACGCCGTCAGGGCGAGGGCGAGGACGACTCCGGTCGCGAGGGTCAGGGTCGTGCGCATGGGCTCTCCTCCAGGGGTTGTCACGCCGCGGACGCGGACGTGCGGTCGGGGTGCATGGGCTGAGCGGGTATGCCGTCAGGATCGTCCGTGCCCGGCCGCCGGTGCCGACGCCGCGGACCGGTCCCGCCGGTGAGGCCGCGGGACACCACGAGCCGCTGGACGAGGCCGAGGAGCAGATCGACGACGAGGGCCAGGACGGCGACCAGCACACCGCCACCCGCCATCCGGGCGTAGTCGTGGGCGGCCTGGCCGTCGATGAGGTAGCGCCCCAGTCCGCCGATGGACACGGTGGCCGCCACGGTTGCCGTGGCGATGACCTGCATCGTCGCGGACCGCAGCCCGGACACGAGCAGCGGCATGGCGCACGGGATCTCGACCTGGCGCAGCACCTGCAGCCCGGTCATGCCCATTCCCTTGGCGGCGTCGCGGGCGGCGGGGTCGACCTGCTCGACACCGCTGACGGTGCCCGCGAGGATCGGGGGGACGGCGAGCACGACCAGCACGAGCACCACGGGCACGAGGAAGGCCGCGTCCCCGCTCAGGTGGGGCCCGAGGAGCAGGATCGCCAGGAAGAGCAGCCCTAGCGTGGGGATGGAGCGCGCGCCGTTGAGCAGGTTGACGACCACGCGCTTGCCGCGGCCGGTGTGACCGACCCACAGGCCGGCGGGCACCGCGATCAGCGCGGCGAGGGTGACCGTCAGCGCGGTGCAGGCCAGGTGCTCGACGACGCGCGTCGGGATGCCCTCGGGGCCCGACCAGCTGGCGGGGTCGGACAGCCAGTGCAGCAGCGAGGAGATCATGCGCCGGCTCCCGTCCCGCGCCGCCAGGGGGTGAGGGCCTGCTCGGCGAGGGTGATGACGGCGTCGAAGGCCAGCGCGAGCAGCACGCACGCGACGATGCCGACGACGATCGGGGTCAGGAACCCCACGGCGAAGCCGTCGGTGAACAGCACGCCCAGCTGGGGCTGGCCGATGAGGGCGGCGACGCTGAGGATCGACACGTTGGAGACAGCGGCGACGCGCAGCCCGGCGGCGATCACGGGTATGGCGAGCGGCAGCTCGACGGTGAGCAGTCTGCGCACCCGGCCGATGCCCATCGCGGTCGCCGCCTGGCGGGTGTCCTCGGGCACCGAGCCGAGCCCGTCGACGACGGTGCGCACGAGGAGGGCGACGGTGTAGATCGTCATCGCGACGACGACGTTGAGAGGGTCGACGATGCGGGTGCCCAGCACCAGCGGCATGAGGATGAACAATGCGAGCGAGGGGATGGTGTAGAGCAGCCCGGACCCGAGCACCAGCGGCTGCCGCAGCCACGGCAGGCGGGTGGCGACCCAGCCGAGGGGCAGGGCGATCAGCAGCCCGACGACCAGCGGGACGGCCGCCAGCCAGGCGTGGGTGAGCAGCAGGTGCAGGACGTCGGAGAGGTTGTCCTGGAGCCAGGTCACGTGGGCTCCCCTGCTGCGCGCTCGATCTCGGCGAGGATCTGCGGACCCCGGACGGTTCCGACGAACCTGCCGGCCTCGTCGACGAGCACGCCCTTGCGGGTGGGTGAGGACAGCGCGGCGTCCAGGGCGGCCCGCAACGACCCGTCGGCCCGGGCCACGGTGCCGCCGCGGTGCAGCAGGCCTGGTTCGACCCGGTCCCTGAGCGCGGCCACCCGCGCCCAGCCCTGCGGGCGCCCGGTCTCGTCCAGGGCGAGCACCCAGCCGGCGTCGCCGGCGACCCGTCGCACCTCGTCCAGCCCGTCGCCGAGCCGCACGGTGGGCTCGGGGTGCAGCGGCATCCGGCCGGCAGGGGCGAAGGCCAGGCCGCGGTAGCCGCGGTCCCGTCCGACGAAGTCCGCGACGAAGTCGTCGTGCGGGTCGTGCAGCAGCCGCTCCGGGGTCCCCACCTGCGCGAGCTGCCCGCCGACGCGCATGACGGCGATCTGGTCGCCGAGCTTGACGGCCTCGTCGATGTCGTGGGTGACCATGACGATGGTCTTGCCGAGGTCGCCCTGCAGGCGCAGGAACTCGTCTTGCAGCTGGTCGCGCACCACCGGGTCGACGGCCGAGAAGGGCTCGTCCATGAGCATCACCGGCGGGTCCGCCGCGAGCGCCCGCGCCACCCCGACCCGCTGCTGCTGGCCGCCGGACAGCTGCGCCGGGTAGCGCCGGGCGAGTGCCGGGTCCAGGCCGACGACCTCGAGCAGCTCCATCGCGCGGGCGCGGGCGCGGGCCTTGTCCTGCCCGAGCAGCCGCGGAACGGTGGTGACGTTGTCCAGGATGGTGCGGTGCGGGAAGAGCCCGGCGTGCTGGATGACGTAGCCGATGCCGCGGCGCAGCTCGTCGGGGTCCAGCGACGCCGAGTCGACCCCGTCGATGGTGATCGTGCCGCTGGTGGGCTCGATCATCCGGTTGATCATCCGCAGGCTGGTCGTCTTGCCGCAGCCGGAGGGTCCGACGAAGACCGTGATCTGCCCGGTCGGGCACTCCAGGGTGAGGCCGCCGACGGCGGTCGTGCCGTCCGGATAGGTCTTGGTCACGTCGTCGAAACGGATCATCCCGTGAGGTCTCCTGGCCCTGGCGGTGGTCACGCCCGTGGGCGCCGGCTCGTACCCGAGCCACCGTACCCACCAATCGACCGACGGTGGCGACTGCGCAACGGCCCGTCACCGATCGTTGCCCTTCGCGGGAGGTGACCCCGGCGGGTGACTGACCGGCGCCCCTCGGCGGCGGCCCGACAGGTTCGGCCTAGGCTCGGGGGCATGACTGCTCGGGTGATCGCCTTCGACCTGGACGTGCTCGTGGAGCCGGGGACGAGCCGGCCGTATGCCGACAGCCGGGGCGTCCTGGACCGGGTCCTGGCGGTCGGCTCCCGTCCGCTCGTGGTGGCGGAGGCCGCCGACCGGGGGCGCGCGGACGAGACCCTGCACGCGCTCGGGGCGGACACCGCCCGGGTGGCGGTCGCGGACCCCGCCGAGCTGCCCGCCGCGGACGGGCTCACCCTGGTGACGCACCGCCCCGGCGCCGCGACCGCCGCCGTGGGGGACGGTGCGGCCACCGGGGCCGTGTGGGTCAACCGCCACGACCGGCGCGAGCTGGAGGACGTGCTCACCCTGTCGACGCTGGACGGCGTGCCGGACGCGCTGGCTCCCTGAGCCCAGGGAGTCGGACCCGGCACGTCTCGGAGCCTGGGCGGCGCGCCCCGGGCCTGGACCTGCGCGCCCGGGGCCTGGGCGGGGCGACGCGGGTTCGTCGGAGCGTGGTCGGTCGGCGCCTCGCCGGTCAGCTCCTGCTGCTGCCCTTGCGGGTCGTGGTCCCCCGGCTCTGCGCGCCGCGCCCCGTGGCGCTCTTGCCCTTGCCCTGACGCTTCGTGCCCCGCGCGCCGTCACCCGTGCCGTCGTCCTCGATCAGGGTGGACGCCCAGTCGGCGACATACCGCTGCTGGTCCCGCGGTGGCCGCACGTAGCCCTGGGCGGCCGGCCGCTGCGGGATCTGCACGGTCGGCGGCTCGATGTGCAGGTAGGGGATCGAGTCGAGCAGGTGCTTGATGACGTTGAGGCGGGAGCGCTTCTTGTCCTCGGACTCCACGACGAACCACGGCGAGCTGGGCAGGTCGGTGTGCGCGAACATCTCGTCCTTGGCGCGGGAGTAGTCCTCCCAGCGGGTGATCGACTCGACGTCCATCGGCGAGAGCTTCCAGCGGCGCATCGGGTCCTTCAGGCGGGAGCGGAAGCGCTTCTCCTGCTCCACGTCGGAGACGCTGAACCAGTACTTGCGCAGGATGATCCCGTCGTCGATGAGCATCTGCTCGAAGACCGGGACCTGGCGCAGGAAGCGGGCGTACTCCTCGTCGGTGCAGAAGCCCATGACCCGCTCGACGCCGGCGCGGTTGTACCAGCTGCGGTCGAAGATCACGATCTCCCCGGCGGCCGGCAGGTGCTCGACGTACCGCTGGAAGTACCACTGGGTCCGCTGCCGCTCGGTCGGTGCGGGCAGGGCGGCGACGCGGACCGATCGGGGGTTGAGGTATTGCGTGATCCGCTTGATGGCCGAGCCCTTGCCCGCGGCGTCCCGGCCCTCGCAGATGACCACGACGCGCCTGCCGGTCTCCTTGACCCACTGCTGCATGGTGACGAGCTCGGCCTGGAGCCGCTCCAGCTCGGCCTCGTAGGCGTCCTTGGGGATCTTGGGCAGGCGCACGTGCTCAGCCTCGGGGCCGGGGCGGGGTGCGGGGGTCTGTGTGGGTCGGGCCATCGGACCATTGTGCCTTCCTGTCCGCGCTGCACCCCACGGCATGCCGATCGCGCGCCAACCGCGAAGGCTGACGCGCGATCGGGGCCGGAGGGTGGTGGTGCGGTGGCCTCAGTAGCGTTCGCGGGGCAGACCGGTGTCCCGGTGCTCGACGAGCGTCTCGTGGGTGGTGTGGCGACGGGCGTTCTGCATGATCAGCGCGAGAACGAGCGAGAGCGCGCCGGCGACCATGAGGATGGTGCCGATCATCTGCAGATCGACCCCCTGGATCGGGTCGGCCACCGCGAACCTGAGGATGGCTCCCACGACGAGCAGAAAGATGCCGAGTCCGATACCCATGGGACACTCCGTTCGGTCACGCCCGCGGGGTGACGGGCTGCTGCCTCAAGTCATACCCATCGTGATTCTTCAAGCCGCCTTTGGTGAGGATGTTCACTCACTCGGCGCAACTAGACGCCCCGGAGGTCCAAGGGGAGGACATCAGGGGCACCTGCGCGTAGCACCACGGGTAGGCCCCAGTCCTGCTGGTAGAGGTGGCAGGCGGCGTGCTCGGGGATCTCCCCGGTCACCGGGTCGCCGTCGCAGGCGGCCGCCCGCACGCCGATGTGCAGGATCCCGTCGCCCACCCGCTCGTCGAGCACCAGCCGCCGCGTGAGCCCCTGGGCGGTACCGGCGCCCTCGCGCAGCAGGGCGGGCGGGGAGGCCGAGACCATGAGCTGGGTGGGGTCGCCCCACCGGGTGTCGAGCTTCTGGCCGGTGGGCGGGACGAAACTCACCTCCAGTGCGACCTCGCCCGCGGCCAGCTCGGTCGGCGGGCGACGGGTGGTGTGCGACGACCCGTCGACCTGCTGGCCGTCCAGCCGTATGCCGAGCCGGCGCACCTCGTGCCCCGCGGACTCCACGACGGTGACCACCAGGACGCCGTCCTGCGGCGCCGCGGCCGGATCACCCGCCACCGTCACGTCGCTCGGCTCCCGCAGCCCGGTCGCGACCGTGGAGACCGTCCGCGTCGCCGGGTCGTAGCGTCGCAGCGCGCCGTTGTAGGTGTCGGCGACCAGGACGCTGCCGTCGGCCAGCGCGCACAGCCCCAGCGGATGCTGCAGCAGGGCCTGGTCGGCGGCGCCGTCCACGTGCCCGAAGTCGAAGAGCCCCTGCCCGACCGGCGTCCGCAGCACCACGCCACCCGCGAGCCCGGCGCTCTCGTCGGCCAGGACGACCTGCCGGATCGCGGAGGTCTCGGCATCGGCGACCCACAGGGTGCGGCCGTCCACGGAGGTGGCCAGGCCGCTGGGCTGCGCCAGCCAGGCCTCCACGCCGCGCCCGTCGCGGATGCCCTCCGCGGAGGTGCCCGCCAGCACGCGGATCTCGTTGTCCGCCGGGTCGGCCCGCAGCTGCAGCGCCCACAGCTGGTGGGTGCCCGCCATCGCGACGACGAGGACCCCCTGCCACCAGGCGACGTCCCAGGGGGTCGACAGCTCCTGCTCCAGGGCCGGGCCCTCCCCGGAGCGCTCGCGCAGCTGCGCCCCGGTGCCGGCGAGGGTGGTCCAGCGGCCGCTGCTCGTGTCCAGCCCCCGCACCCGGTGGCCCACGCTGTCGGCCACGACCAGGTCGTAGCCCACCTGCTCGGCCACCTCTCGGGGCAGCCGGCAGATCCCCTGCGGCTCGGTGAGCGCAGGCTCCGCCGCCCAGCGCGCGACCTCGGTCGTCAGGTCCTCGGCGAGGCGGACCACCTGGTGGTGGGCGGTGTCGGTGACCACGACCCCGCCGTCGTCGGTCTCGACCGCCTTGCCGGGGAAGCGCAAGGTGGTGGCCGGGGCGGGCGGTGCGACATACGGCCCGTCGCCGCGACGCAGGGTGCCCTTGGCCTCGTGCTCCTCGAGGAGCTCGCGCACCAGGGAGGTGAGCCCCGGACCGTGCCCCTCCCCCGACAGCGAGGCGACGACATAGCCCTCGGGGTCGATGACGACCAGGGTGGGCCAGGCGCGGGCGGTGTAGGCCTGCCAGGTGACCAGCTCGGGGTCGTCGAGGACGGGGTGGTGGACGGCATACCGCTCGACGGCCGCCGCGAGCGCCTCCGGGTCGGCCTCGTGGACGAACTTGGGCGAGTGGACCCCGATCAGCACCAGGGAGTCGGCGAACTCCTCCTCCAGCGGCCGCAGCTCGTCCAGGACGTGCAGGCAGTTGACGCAGCAGAAGGTCCAGAAGTCGAGCACCACGACCTTGCCGCGCAGCTCGGCCAGGGTGACGTCGTGACCGCCGGTGTTGAGCCAGCCGCGGCCGGCCAGCTCGGGGGCGCGCAGGCGTGGTCGTCTCATCGCTGGACCTCCAGGTCCTTGTCGTGGGCGGCGATCCGGGCGAGCCGCTCGTTGTAGGCGCGCAGCTGCGCGTCCTCGTCACGGTCGGCCTCACGGTCGTAGCGACGGGTCTCGCGCGAGTCCGACCGCACCCAGTCCAGGACGACGAGCAGCGCGAGCAGCATGGTCGGGAACTCCCCGACGCCCCAGGCGATCCCGCCGCCGTCCTGCTGGTCCTGGAGCAGCCTCCAGCCCCAGCCCAGGTGCAGCGTCTCGTAGAACTCGCGGGCCAGGACGCCGGTGCCGCTCATCAGCGAGATGCCGAACCACGTGTGGAAGCCGATCGTCCCGAGGAGCAGCACGAGCCGCATCGGCGGGGTCCACTTGCGGGGGCCGGGGTCGATGCCGATGAGCACCCAGGCGAATCCGTACCCCGCGAGGATGAAGTGGACCACCATGAGCACGTGCCCGGTGTGGGTGCGCAGCGCCAGCTCGAACAGCGGCGAGTAGTAGAAGACGATCAGGCTGAAGAAGAAGTTGACGGCGGCCACGATCGGGTTGGCCATGAAGCCCAGCCACCGCGACTGCAGGCAGGCCAGGAGCAGCTCGCGCAGACCGAAGGAGCCGTCCCGGCGCGGCCGCAGCACCCGCAGCGCCAGGGTCGACGGCGCCGCCATGACGAGGAACATGGGGACCGCCATCGACAGCGCCATGTGCATCGACATGTGCCAGGAGAAGGACACCTTGCCGTAGACCCCGGGGGCGCCCTGGGTGGTGTGCAGGAAGATCAGGTGCCCGACCAGCCAGGCGACGGTGCGCAGGACCGGCCACCGGTCGCCGCGTCGGCGCAGGACGCGCACCCCGTGCAGGTAGAGCCCCACGGCGACGAGCGACAGGGACAGCCACAGCCAGTCCACGCGCCAGGTCGTCAGCCAGGACCAGGCGTGCGGCTCGGGCGGGGCGGGATAGCCGGTCAGCGACTCGGTCGCGGAGATGCCCGGGCGGGACTGCGGGACCGGCGGGGCGGACCGGGACAGCGCCACCCCGAGCCCGAGGGCCAGGCCCATGACGGCCGTCTCGATCGCGGCGAACCTCGCGAAACCTCCTCCCACCTCGGGGTGCTCGCGCAGCCTGGCGACATACGACCGACGCTGCTGCAGCCCGATCAGGGCCAGGGTCACGAGCAGGCCCACCTTGACCAGCAGGACCAGGCCGTACGCCGAGCCCAGGGCGCCGAGGGAGCCGACCCGGATGGCGGCGTTGAGCACCCCGGACAGGGTGACGAAGGCCAGCGACCAGGTCGCCACCGCGCTGTAGCGCTCGACGGTCGTCGCCAGCGCGGGGGCGTCCAGGCGCGGGCGCAGCACCAGGATGCCGATGAGCCCGCCGAGCCACAGGACCGCGCCGACGAGGTGGTACTGCAGGGAGGTGACGGCCGTGTCGTGGGCGGTGCCGCCCGCGGCGTGGCCGGCCAGCCCGAGGGGGAAGCACGCGACCAGGCCCAGGACCAGCATCCAGGCGAGGGTGAAGCGGGAGCGCCCGACCGCCGCGCCGGTGGTCACCGCGATGGCGAGCAGCGACGCGACGACCATCGCCTTGAGCGCGTCGAAGGTCATCGCGACGGCGCCGAACTGGTCCCCGAAGCCCGGGTCCAGCGGCGACATGCCGGCTGCCGCGGCGAAGGTCAGGACCACGCCCAGCAGCCCGGTGACCGCCCACACCATCCCGGTGGCGCCGGCCGCGCGGGCCGCGGCGATGCGTCGGCCGCCCTCGGCGTCGTCGGGCACCAGCATCGTGCCCACGAGCAGCAGCCCCACGGTGGCGGCGAAGGCCACGTCGTGCAGCACCCGGACCACCGGGAGCCCCCACCGCACCAGCGCCCCGGGGTCGGCGAGCCGGTCGACGGCGAAGGCGCCGCCCACCAGGCCACCCAGCACCACCGCGACCAGGCCCGCCAGCACGGGGATCGTCAGGACGGAGCGCCGCAGCGCGGGGGCGGGGTGGGCGAGACCGGTCACCGCTCCAGGCTAGTCCCCGGCGGACGAGATGCCCCGCCGTGGCCCCGCCACGGCGCCGTGCCCGCCCTGCCGCCACCTCGCCGGCCGCCCGCCCGCGGCCGACCCCCGGCGGACCGTTTCAGGCTGCGCGGGCCCTTGTCGGTGGGCGCCCCTAGGGTGGGGCCATGCCCATCCACCCGGCACCTCCGACCGATCTGCCCGGCCTCGTCGCGGCCTTCACCCGCACGGTGCAGGCGGTGATCGACCTCGGCCGACGGCTGACCGACGAGCAGCTGGCGCTCCCGACCGACTGCCCCGGCTGGACGGTCAAGGACCAGATCAGTCACGTGGTCGCCCTGGAGGCTCACCTGGAGGGCCTGCCGGAGGCCGAGGTCGTGGTCCCCGACGGCGACCACGTGCGCAACGAGCTGGGTCGGTTCACCGAGCGGGGTGTCGAGGCCCGCCGGTCCCGGTCGGGGCAGGACGTGGTCCGCGAGCTGGAGTACGTCCTCGGTCGCCGGGTCGCCGCGCTCGGCTCCCCCGGCCTCGAGCTCGACTCCGTGGTGCCCACGCTGCGCCCCGAGGGCGGACCGGTCGGCGACCTGCTGCGGCTGCGGTGCCTGGACGTCTGGGTCCACGAGCAGGACATCCGCACCGCCGTCGACGAGCCCGGCAACCTCGACTCCCCCGCGGCCGCGATCTTCGTCGCCGAGGCGGTGCGGACCCTCCCGGCGGCCATCGCCCGTCGCGCCCAGGTGCCCGTGGGTGACACCGTGATGCTCGAGCTCACCGGCCCGGTGACCACCCGGATCGGTGTCCGCGTCGACCCGGGCACCGAGCAGGACCCGCGCCCCGTGGGCACGGTGCTGTTCGGCGGCGGCGCGGAGGCCTCGGGCACCGGCAGCACCACGACCTCGCTGCGGGCGATCGACCCGGCGACGCAGGTCACCGTCGTCAAGCTGTCCACCCGGGCCTTCGAGCGGCTCGCGGCCGGCCGCCGCGGGGTCGACGCCGTGCCCTTCACCGTCGCGGGCGGGGACGAGGACGTGGCCCGGCGGGTGCTCGGTCAGCTGTCCTTCCTGCCCTGACCGGCGGCCGGGGCACCGCGGGGGCTGATCGGGGCGGATCGCCACCATTGTCCGGTGCCGCGCGTCCGGTCGCCATACGGGCAGATGTCGCCCCGGAACGGGCCTGAGCAGAGCCTGAGGATGTTGCTTCCCTACCGTTTTTTAGTTGTATGCTGCAAGCAAATGAATGACTCCGATCCTCGCCACGAGGCCGCCTCACGGCTCGCCGCGGCCCTCAGCGGCGTCATCCGCGCCGGCTTCCTGGTCAAGCAGACCGTCCCCCTCACGACCACCGGGATCGACCACGGCGCCCTCCCGGTGCTGTTCACCGTCCACGAGCAGGAGCGGCGGGTCTCCGACATCGCCGGCATCTGTCACACCGACGTCTCCACCACCAGTCGCTACGTCACCGCCCTCGCCCAGCAGGGGCTGGTGACCAAGGAGCCCGACGAGCACGACCGTAGGGTCTCCGTCGTCCGGATCACCGACACCGGCCGCAAGTCCGTCGAGGTGCTGCGGCGCGGGCGCTCCCAGATGTTCGCCCGGATCCTGCACGACTGGGAGCTGGCCGAGATCGAGTCGCTCACCCGGTCGCTGGACCACCTCGTCGCCAGCGTCGACACCTACCTGCAGACCACCCGCACCACCACCAAGGGAGCCTGATGGCCACCGCCGCCACCCCCGCCGCCCCCGCGCGACACGACGGGGAGCTGTCCCACCAGCAGATCCTCACCATCATCCTGGGCCTGATGGCCGGGATGTTCCTCGCGGCCCTCGACCAGAACGTCGTGGGCACCGCCATCAAGACCATCGCCGACGACCTGCACGGCCTCGACCAGCAGGTCTGGGTCACCACGGCCTATCTCATCACGTCGACGATCTCCACCCCGATCTACGGCAAGCTGTCCGACATCTACGGCCGCAAGACGTTCTACCTGGCGGCCATCACGATCTTCATCATCGGCTCGGCGCTGTGCGCCTTTGCCGGCTCGATGTACCAGCTCGCCGGTTTCCGCGCCGTCCAGGGCCTCGGCGCCGGTGGCCTGATGTCCCTCGCCCTCGCCATCATCGGCGACATCGTCCCGCCCCGGGAGCGCGCCAAGTACCAGGGCTACTTCCTCGCGGTCTTCGGCACGTCCGCGGTCCTCGGGCCCGTCCTCGGGGGCTTCTTCTCCGAGCGGTCCGACATCCTGGGCCTCAAGGGCTGGCAGTGGATCTTCTTCATGAACGTGCCGATCGGCCTGATCGCCTTCGCCGCCGTCACCGCGACCCTGCATCTGCACCACGTCCCGCGCAAGGCCCGGATCGACTGGGCGGGCGCCACCACGATCGTCGTGGGCCTGGTCCCCCTGCTCCTGGTCGCCGAGCAGGGCCGCACCTGGGGCTGGACCTCGCCGAGCTCGCTGCTGTGCTTCGGCATCGGGCTGATCGGCCTGGCCGCCTTCGTCTGGTCCGAGGCCCGCGCCGGCGACGACGCGCTCATCCCGCTGCGCATCTTCCGCAACCGCACCATCGTGATCGCCCTGTCCGGCGGCTTCGTGATCGGCGCCGGGATGTTCGGCGGCATGATGACCATCCCGCTCTACCTGCAGATCGTCCACGGCTCGCGACCGATGGAGTCGGGCCTGCAGATGCTGCCGATGGTCGTCGGCATGATGATCTCCTCGATCGTCTCCGGCCAGCTGATGACCCGCACCGGCAAGGTGCGCATCTACCCGATCATCGGCGTCGCGCTGATGACGATCGTGCTCTTCCTGCTCTCCCGCATCGGGGCGGACACCAGCCTCAGCCTGGTCATGGTCTACATGTTCTTCTTCGGCCTCGGCCTGGGCCTGACGATGCAGCCGCTCACCCTCGCGGTGCAGGCGGCGGTCAGCTCCTGCGAGATCGGTATGGCGACCAGTTCGGCGACGTTCTTCCGCCAGATCGGTGGCACGCTGGGCGTGGCGATCTTCCTGTCGGTGCTGTTCAACTCGCTGCAGGACAAGATCGGTGCCGCCTTCACGGCCGCGGCCACCGACCCGTCCTTCGTCAAGGCGCTGCGCGACCCGGCCGTGGCGGGCTACTCCCCCGAGTCGGCGTCCTTCGTCAAGGCCATGGCCGCAGGCAGGGGCGGCGGCGCGCTCGGGGACGTGGGCAGCGACTCCTCCGTCATCGGCACGCTGCACCCGACGCTGTCGCACCCGATCAAGGTGGGCTTCTCGCAGTCCATGGACACGGTCTTCCTGCTCGGCTCCGTCGTCTGCGCGCTCGGCGTGGTCGTGCTGCTCTTCCTGCCCGATATGACCCTGTCGAACCGCTCGGCCATGGCCACGGCGGCCGACGAGCGGGCCCGGTCCCTGGACCCCCTCCCCGAGGACGCCTCGGACGAGGACCGCGAGCTGCACGCCGGCCTGCAGAAGTTCCTGCTCGACGCGGCCGCCGCGGAGACCGGCGGCCACACCCTGGAGGAGATCCCCTCCCGGCAGTGGCAGGAGGACACGGCAGGCAGCGCCCGCCGCTCCTGATCCCCGGCCCGGCAGGTGCCGATCGTGACACCCGCCGGGCCGGGCCGTCGGCATACCCCCGGTCGATCCTGGGTGGGCCCCGGTGGCGCGGGATAGGTTGGCCGTCATGAGCGACGACAGCACGACTGCCCGGACCCGCTGGGCCGAGCTGGTCGGGGACGACGGCGGCGCGGACTACGAGCGCCGGATCCGTGAGTCCCTCGGTCAGATGGCCGACCGCGGCGAGAACCCGCACGGCGAGGCCGACCTGGTCCTCTCCCTGCTTCCCGAGGGTGGTCGCGTCCTCGACGCGGGCTGCGGGACCGGGCGGGTCGCCCTGCGCCTGGCCGCGCTGGGCGTCCCCGTCGTCGGGGTCGACGCCGACCTGTCCATGCTGCGCGTGGCGGCCGAGCAGGACCCGCGGATCCCCTTCTGGCTCAGCGACCTCGCCGACCTGGACCTGCCGCAGGGCATCGTCGGCGCGGGATTCGACATGGTGCTGATGGCGGGCAACGTGGTCCCGCTGCTCGCCCCCGGCACCCTGGAGCAGGTCATGCACCACCTCGCCGGTGTCCTGCGGCCGGGCGGCGTGCTCGTCGCGGGCTTCGGCCTGGACCGGGACCACCTGCCCGGGGCCTTCGAGCCCACCTCGCTGGCCGACTACGACCGGGCGTGCGCGGCCGCCGGGCTCACGCCGAGCGAGCGATATGCCACCTGGCAGCGGGACACGTTCACCGGCGAGGGCTATGCCGTGAGCGTGCACCGGCACGCGCCGGCTCCGGCACCGAGCGTCACCTCGCGGCTGCGCGGCCTGCTGCGCCGCTGAGCGCGGCGCCAGGGGCCCGTCGTCCCTGCGAGGGCGTCGCCGTGGGCACGGACAGGCGGGGCCGGTGCACCAGCACCGGCCCCGCCTGCGTCATACCCGTGAGAGAGCCTCAGCCCCAGACCAGCCCGCGGGACGGGTCCTCGAGCACCTTGGCGATGTCCGACAGGAACTTCGACCCCAGCTCGCCGTCGATCAGGCGGTGGTCGAAGGACAGCGCCAGGCGGGTGATCCACCGCGGCTCGATCGTCTCGGTGCCGTGGACGCCCTTGACCACCCACGGCTCGCGGCGCACCGCACCGAAGCACAGGATCGCGGCCTCGCCGGGGTTGATGATCGGGGTGCCGCTGTCGACGCCGAAGACGCCGACGTTGGTGATGGTGATCGTGCCCTGCGACATGTCGGCCGGCTGGGTCTTGCCGGACCGGGCCGTCTCGACGAGCTGCCCCATGGCCTGGGCCAGCTCGAGCATCGTCATCCGGTCGGCGTCCTTGATGTTGGGGACGATCAGACCGCGCGGGGTGGCCGCGGCGATGCCGAGGTTGACGTAGTGCTTGTGCACGATCTCCTGGGCCTGCTCGTCCCAGGTGGCGTTGACACCAGGGTTGCGACGGCAGGCGACCATCAGGGCCTTGGCGACGACGAGCAGCGGGGAGACACGCACGTCCTTGAACTCGCGGTCGGCCTTCAGCCGGTCGACGAGCGCCATGGTCTCGGTGACGTCGACGGTGATGAACTCCGTGACGTGGGGGGCCGTGAACGCCGAGCCGACCATCGCCTGGGCCGTCATCTTGCGGACACCCTTGATCGGGATGCGGGTCTCGCGCTCACCGGTCCGGCCGTATGCCGGGGACGGCGCCGCGGCCGCCGCAGGGGTGCCCTGGCCCTCGGCCCCGCCGTGCCCGCCCGAGAGGTAGGCGTCCACGTCGGCCCGGCTGATGATGCCGGTGTCGGCGGACGGCCGCACCTGGGTGAGGTCGACGCCCTTGTCCTTGGCGTACTTGCGCACCGGAGGCTTGGCCAGGACCTTGCCGCCGCCCTGGGGCGCGACCGGCTCGGCCGGCGCGTCCGCCACGTCGATGTCCACGCCGGAGGGGTCGACGACCGTGGGCTGGCTCATCTCGGTGACCGCCGCGACCTGGGCGTGGCCGCCCCAGGACTCGGGGTTCTTGGTCTCCTCGGGCGTCGGCAGCGGACCGTGCTGGTGCTTGCGCGGGCGGCGCTTGGCGTCGGTGACCTTGGGACCGTAGCCGACGAGCACGGCGATGCGCTCCTCCTTGGCACCCTCGGGCGCGGCGCCGCCGGCCCCGGAGGCCTCCGCGAGCTGCTGCTGCGCGGTGGCGGCGGAGGCGTCCTGCGGGACGGCCGCGGCGTCGTCCGGGCCGCCCTGGCCGTCGTCGATCGCCACGATCGGGGTGCCTACGTCCACGGTCTCGCCCTCGGGCGCAAGGATCTGGGCGACGGTGCCCGCCCACGGGATGGGCAGCTCGACGAGCGACTTGGCGGTCTCGATCTCGACGACGATGTCGTTGACCTTGACCTCGTCGCCCTCCTTGACCTTCCAGGTGACGATCTCGGCCTCGAGCAGGCCCTCACCCGGGTCCGGGAGGTTGAACTTCTTGATGGCCATGTGAATTCAGCTCCTCTCGGGTCAGTGGGACCGGACGCGGTCGACGCCGTCGAGCACGCGGTCCAGGTCGGGCAGGAAGTGCTCCTCGTACTTCGACGGCGGGTAGGGCAGGTAGTAGCCCGTCACCCGCTGCACCGGAGCCTCGAGGTGGTAGAAGCAGCGCTCCTGGACCTGGGCGGCGATCTCGGCACCCAGGCCGAGGAAGCCCACGGCCTCGTGCACGACGACGAGCCGGCCGGTCTTGCGGACCGAGTCGCAGATCGTGTCGATGTCCAGGGGGCTGGTGCCGCGCAGGTCGATGACCTCCAGCGAGATGCCCTCCTCGGCGGCCGCGGCGGCGGCCTGGATGCAGGTCTTGACCATCGGGCCGTAGCACGCCACGGTCACGTCGGTGCCGGGCACGATCACGTTGGCCTCGAAGAGCCCTCGCGGGGCCTCGGGGGCCTCGAGGTCGACCTCGCCCTTCTCGTGGTAGCGCCGCTTGGGCTCGTAGAAGATGACCGGGTCGTCCGAGGCGATGGCCTGCTGGATGCCCCAGTAGGCGTCCTCGGGGTTGGAGACGAAGACGGTGCGCAGGCCCGAGGTGTGGGCGAAGTAGGCCTCGTTGGACTCCGAGTGGTGCTCGACCGCGCCGATGCCGCCACCCATGGGGATCCGGATGACCATGGGCAGCCGCAGCTTGCCGCGCGAGCGGTAGTGCATCTTGGAGACCTGGCTGATGATCTGGTCGAAGGCGGGGTAGACGAAGCCGTCGAACTGGATCTCGGCCACGGGACGGTATCCGCGCAGGGCCAGCCCCACGCTGGTGCCGACGATGCCCGACTCCGCGAGGGCCGAGTCCATGACCCGGTGCTCGCCGAAGTCCTTCTGCAGGTGCTCGGTGATGCGGAAGACGCCGCCGAGCTTGCCGATGTCCTCGCCGCACAGGACGACCTTGGGGTCGCGCTCCATGGCGGCCCGCAGGCCGGCGTTGATGGCCTTGGCGATGGTGATCTTGGTCATGGGTGATCAGTCCTCGAAGCTCGCGGCGTAGGCAGCGAACTCCTGGCGCTGCTCCTCGACCAGGGGGAAGTCGTCGACGTAGAGGTGGTCGAACATGCCGTGCGGGTCCGGGTCGGTCATGCCGACCGTGCCGGCGCGGACCTCCTCGGCCAGCGCGTCGGCCTCGGCGTCGATCGCGTCGAAGAACACCTGGTCGGCGGCTCCGGTGCGGGTGAGGTAGGCGCGCAGGCGCTGGATCGGGTCGCGGTGCTTCCAGACCTCGACCTCGGCGTCCACGCGGTACTTCGTCGGGTCGTCGGACGTGGTGTGGGCCGACATGCGGTAGGTGTAGGCCTCGATGAAGGAGGGCCCCTGGCCGTCGCGGGCGCGGTCGAGCATCGCCTTGGAGACGGCGTAGGACGCCAGGACGTCGTTGCCGTCGACGCGGACGCCGGGGAATCCGAAGCCGTTGGCGCGCTGGTAGAGCGGGCCGCGGGTCTGCCGCTCGTTGGGCTCGGAGATGGCCCACTGGTTGTTCTGGCAGAAGAACACGATCGGCGCGTTGTTGACGCCGGCGAAGACGAAGGACTCGTTGACGTCGCCCTGCGCGGTCGCCCCGTCGCCGAAGAACGCGACCACCGCGGCGTCCCGGTCCGGGTCGCCGGTGCCCACGTCGCCGTCGAGGGTGATGCCCATGGCGTAGCCGGTGCCCATGAGCACCTGGTTGCCGATGACGATGGTGTAGAGGTGCATGCCCACCTCGGCCGGGTCCCAGCCACCGTGGTCGACGCCGCGGAACTGCGACATCACCTGCAGGGGCTTGACGCCCCGGCACCAGCCCACGCCGTGCTCGCGGTAGCCGGGGAAGGCGTGGTCCTGCTTGCGCATCGCGCGGCCGACCCCGATCTGGGCGGCCTCCTGGCCGAGCAGCGAGACCCACAGGCCGAGCTGGCCCTGGCGCTGGAGCGCGGTGCCCTCGGTGTCCACGCGGCGGATGAGCACCATGTCGCGGTAGAACCCGCGCAGGTCCTCGTCGGTCAGGTGCTCCAGGTAGCGGGAGTACTCCGGGTGATCGATGCGCTCGCCCTCGGGCGTGAGCAGCTGGATCATCTCCGGCCCGCCATACGCACCACCGCCGGACGGCGGGGCGACGACGATGTCGCTCATGTCAGATCTCCTTCGATCCGTCGTGACGTGCAGGGTCGCTGCTCGTCACGGCTCGGGCCACGCGGGGCAGGGTCACCACCCAGGCGGGACGGGTGCGGGTCGCGCACGGACGTCCCGCCGCTCGATCGTGGCGGTCGACGCGCCCTGGTGGACGCTTGGGGCCTAGCGAGGTGCAGCGTACCCGCCGGGTGGGGGCATGTCTGCAGGCACCGTCCCCTCAGCCTTCGGGCAGGAGCGTGACCTGCGCGTATGACGGTTCGCGTCGCCGCGGGCCAAGGGCCGGGTCAGCGGGTCGGGGTGTCCGCGGCGGTGACGGCCGCCCGGACGGGCTCGGGGCGGGCCAGGGCGGTGCGGGTGGTGGAGGTGCGGGCCCCGTCGGCGACCGACCGGGGCGGGGAGACCCTCGGGTCGGGGTCGGCGGTGTTGGGGCGAGGCGTGGCCGGCGGAGGCGCGGGCCGGGGCGCCGGGCTGGCCGTGGTCGCCCTCGGCGCGGGGCTGGAGGTCCGGGGTGCGGACGGCGGGTCCGCGGGGGCGGTGGGTGACGGGGGGACACCCGGGCCGGTGGGACCGGGCGGCGCGCTCGGGCCGGCGCTCGCCCCGGCCGCGGTCCCGGACGAGCCGGGCTGCGGGGAGGACTGGGCCGATCCGTCCGAGGCCGGGGCGCCGCTCTCGGTCGTGGCCGGGTCGGACGTCTGGTCGGTGGCCGTGCCGTGGGGCGCGCGGGCGTCTGTGCCGGAGCCGGCCGGGGCCGACGACCCGCCATGGGCGACCGGCCCGCCGACCGCGAGGGTCTGCCCCGCGTCGGCGGGGGCCTTGACCGCGGGGGTGACCATCGTGAGCGTGGGGATGCCGGAGGGGTCCGCGGGCACCCCGGCGCCGGCCTGGGCGATGGCCTCGACCAGCTCGGTGCCGTCGACCCCCAGCAGCGGCCCGGCGACCTGGAGGACGGGCGCCGCGGCGCGCATCAGCAGCAGCTGGCGCTCGGCGGGCGCGACGACGGTCTGCTCCAGCACCTGACCGCGGGGGGCGGCCAGGAGGATGGCGGGCAGACCCAGGTCGACCTTGTCGCGCAGGCCCGGCTCGGGCCGGACCGGCAGCTGGGTCAGGATCGGCTGCCGGGCGAACCGCACACCGCCGCGTCCGGTCGCGGTGGCGCTGACGGGCGCCATGCCGCCCTCGAGGACCGCGGCGGATTCCGAGACCAGGCCCGCGGTGCGGGTGGGACCGGGGTCGGCGGACGGGACGGAGCACACGCTCAGGCAGGTCAGGGCGGCGGTGCTGAGGACGCCGAGCGCCGCGAGCGCGAGGGTCGGCCGCCATCCCGACCCCCCGCCGCTCGGGTCGCCCCGGCCCGGAGGCACCGTCATCCTCATGCCTCCATGGTCGGTCACGGGTGGGTCACCAACAAGTGACGCGAGGACAAACCGCCCTGCCTGACTAGTCAGGCGACCGAGGCCCCTCAGGGCTGCAGCAGCTCTCGCAGCCCGGCGGTGACCTCCAGCAGCCGGGTGCTGGCCTCGTCCTCGCCGATGGTCACGCGCACCCCGTCGTCGCCGTACTGCCGCACCACCAGGCCGGCGTCCCGACAGGCGTCGGCGAAGGCGGTGCAGTGCTCGCCCAGGGGGAAGTAGACGAAGTTGGCCTGGGTCTCGGGCAGTCGCCAGCCCTGCTCGGCCAGGCCTGTGGTGACCCGGTCACGCTCCGCGACCAGGGCCGCCACGCGCTCGGCGAGCTCGTCGTACAGCCCCAGGGAGGCGACGGCCGCGTCCTCGGCGATCGTGCTGACGCCGAAGGGGATGGCCGTCTTGCGCAGGGCGGCGGCGATCTCCGCCGGGGCCACGGCGTAGCCGACGCGCAGGCCGGCCAGTCCGTAGGCCTTGGAGAAGGTCCGCAGCACCGCGACGTTGTCGTGCGCGCGGTAGACCTCGAGCGCGTCGGGGGTCTGCGGGTCCCGCACGAACTCCAGGTAGGCCTCGTCCAGGACCACGAGGACGTCCCTGGGCACCCTCGCGAGGAAGGCGTCGAGCTCCTCGCGGTGGACGACGGTGCCGGTGGGGTTGTTGGGCGAGCACACGATGACCAGACGGGTCCTGTCGGTGATGGCGGCGGCCATGGCGTCCAGGTCGTGCCGCTGGTCCGCGGTGAGCGGCACCTGCACCGAGACCGCGCCGGCGAGGGCCACCGCGATCGGGTAGAGCTCGAAGGACCGCCAGGCGTAGACCACCTCGTCGCCCGCATCGCAGGTGGCGTTGATCAGCTGGGACAGCACGGCCGACGACCCGGTGCCGGTGGCGATGTGGTCGTGGGGGACGCCCAGGAAGTCCGCGAGCGCCTGGGTCAGCTCGGTCACGGCCATGTCGGGATAACGGTTGACCTGCCCGGCCGCCTCGTGGATGACCTCGACGACGCCGGGCAGCGGCGGGTAGGGGTTCTCGTTGCTGGAGACCTTGTAGGTCTGCAGCCCCTCGACGGCGGGTGCCGGCTTGCCCGGGACGTAGGCGGGCACCCGTCCGAGAGCCTCGCGCAGGCGGACGGTGAGCGCGACCGGGGTGTCGGGGATGCTGGTGGCGTCGTCGGCAGCAGTCATGGCGACAGCCTATGCGGCTGCGGGCGGGTCGCCTCTCGACGTGGCACAGTGATGACCGTGAAGCACTTCGCGATCAAGACGCTCGTCAACGGCGCCGCGCTGTGGGTGGCCGCGCTCGTCGTCTCCGGCATACACCTGGGGGAGGACAAGCCCGCCCTCGCCACCCGGCTGATGTCGATCCTGCTGGTCGCCGTGGTCTTCGGACTGGTCAACGCCGTGATCAAGCCGATCATCAAGCTGCTCAGCATGCCGGCGATCATCGTCACGCTGGGGTTGTTCACCTGGATCGTGAACGCCCTGATGCTGCAGCTGACCTCGTGGCTCGCGGGCTCGCTGGGCCTGGACTTCCGGGTGGAGCACTTCTTCTGGGACGCGGTGCTGGGCGCGCTCGTGGTGGCCTTCGTGTCGCTGCTGCTCGACATCCTGCTGCCGGACGCCGACGAGCTCTGACCTCAGGTCCTCCTCGGCCTGCCGTCCACGAGGTAGGTCGTGCCGCTGCGCGGCTCCCGTGCGCCCAGGTGGGTCAGGAGCGCCTGGACGTAGGGCGCGGTGCGGGCGGCGATCTCATCGGGCCCGGCCCAGTGCACGGCGCGGATCTCCTGCGGCTGCAGGACCATCGCCTCGACGATGGCCGGGTCGTGGACGCCGGTGTCGAAGACGAACAGCGTCGCGTCGGCCCACCCGAGGTAGGGCGGCAGCCACGCGACGGTCGCGAGGTCCCCCACGGGCAGGGTAAGTCCGAGCTCCTCCTCGATCTCGCGCTCGACGGTCCGCGAGGGTGGCTCGCCGGGGTCGACCACCCCGCCGGGCAGGTCCCAGTCGCGCTTGTAGGTCGTCTCGCACAGCAGCACCCGCCCGGCCGGGTCGCGCACCAGGCCCTGGGCGATGTTGCGCTTGAGCGGGAGCGTGGTGTTGAGGACCGCCGAGAAGCCGTCGCGCGAGTCGGGGGCGGGGTCGCCGGCGAGGCGGGCCATCAGCGCGAGGTCGCCGCCGTCGGGAGCTGCCCCGCGCAGCAGCCCCTCCAGGCGCAGGCCCGCGCGGGCCGCTGCGCGGCGGGCGGCGGGATCGCCCGCGGGGATGCGGGCCTCGACGCGGCGCCACCCCTCGGCGAGGGCCGTCTCGACAGCGGCGCGCAGGATCGCCGGGTCTGCTCCCCCGTCGACGACCTGCACCACCCCGGGCGCGATCTCGTCGATCCGCAGGCGACCGGTCACGACGGCAGCCCCAGCTGGCCGCGGACGGTCTCGCACAGCTCGACCAGCAGGTCCCGGCTCGCGGGCGAGATCCCCATGGCGCTCAGGTCGCCGTGGATGCCGCCCTCGTCGAGCCGGACGGTGACGGGCACGTCCGCGTCCTGGAGCGCCGCGGCATACGCCAGGCCCTCGTCGCGCAGCACCGAGAACCCGGGCACCAGGACGTAGGCGGGCGGCAGCCCCCCGAAGTGGCGGGCGAGCAGCGGCGAGGCGTCGGGCTCGACGGCCCGCTCCGGCTCGCGCAGGTAGTGGCGCAGGTACCAGTCCATCGTGGCCTCGGTGAGCAGGTAGCCGCGCGAGAACTGCTCGTAGGAGCGGGTCTTGCGGCTGAGGTCCACGACCGGGCTGATCAGCACCTGCAGGTCGGGGCCACCACGCTCGTCCTCGACGGTGCGGTGGCTGACAACGGCCGCGAGGGTGGCACCGGCGTCGTCCCCCATGACGGCCACCCGCGCGCGCGGCCCGGCCAGCTCCTCCCGGTGGTCGCGGACCCAGCGGAACGCCGCGATCGCGTCCTCGACCGCGCAGGGGTAGGGGTCCTCCGGCGCCAGCCGGTAGGCGACGGAGACGACCGGGCAGCCGACGTAGCGCGCGACGAAACGGCACACCGGGTCGACGCTCTCCAACGACCCGGCCACGAAGCCACCCCCGTGGAACATCGTGACCACCGCGCCCTTGGGCTCCCCGGGCCGGGGGTCGTAGATCCGGGCGTCGAGCGGACCCGCCGGCCCCGGGATCGTGGTGTCGCGCACCATCGCGACGTAGGGCCGGTGCCCGAACATCCAGGCCTCGGTCTCGACCTCGTCACGCCACTGCACCGGCGTCAGCTCGGTCGCGTCGTCTCCCGGCGCGATGGCCAGCAGCCGCAGGACGAGCTGGACGTCCGGCCGCAGGGTGCGCCCGTCGACCCGGTGCGGTCGGCCCGCCATGAGTCGTCGCAGCGGGTCGGGCAGGTGCACCAGGCCGCGCACCAGCATCCGCGTGGCGCGCAGGGTCAGCGGAGGGCGGTGGGAGGACACGAGGCCATCATGCCCGCGACTCGCCGATCTTCACGGTCGCGACACCGGCCAGGATCAGCGCACCACCGGCCAGCTGCCCCGGACCGGGGAGCTCGCCGAGCAGCACCCAGGCGAAGGCGATCGCGAAGACCACCTCGGTGAGCCCCACGAACGACGCCACCGTCGAGCCCAGGCGACGGGTCGCGGCGACCCCGAAGCCGTAGGCCACGGCGGCCGCGATCAGGGCGACCCCCGCGACGGCGGCCCACCACGGGACCGCGTGGCCGGCGAGGACGGCGTCGGCCGTGGAGGCGGCCATCGGGACCAGGCCGAGCAGACCCGCCAGACCCAGCACCAGGCCGCCGACCGTCATACCGCCGGCTGCCAGCGCGATCGGGGGCAGACCCTCGGTGTCGCGCGCGGCGAGCAGGAAGTAGGCCGCGTTGCAGCACGCGGCGGCCAGACCCCAGGCCAGGCCGACCGGGTCGATGCCGATCCCGCCGAAGAGGTCGATGACCAGGGCGAGGCCCAGCATCGAGAAGGTCGCGCCCGCGAGCGTCGCCGGGCTCGGCATGGTGCGCGAGCGCGCCCAGACGTAGCCGACGATCAGGACGGGGGCGAGGTACTCCAGCAGGAGGGCGACGCCGACCGACAGGTGCGTGACCGCGTTGAAGTAGAACAGCTGGCTGCCCGCCACCGCGACGGCGCCGTAGCCGAGGACGACCTTCCAGTGGCGCAGGAAGGGCCGCAGGTCGCCCCGCAGCACCCACAGGGCAGGTATGGCGAGCGCCAGCGCCGCCCCGGCGATGCGGGCGGTGACGGCTGCGCCGGGGGTCCACCCGCTGCCGAGCAGCGCCTTGGCGAAGGACCCGCTCGTGGCGAAGGCCGCCGCGGAGACCAGGGCGAGGACCAGGCCGGTGCGCGATCCGGCGCGGCCGGTGGCCTCGGTGTCGTCGACGTGGGGCAGGGGGCAGACCTCGACCTCACGCAGGTCGAGGTCGCCCTGACCCGACGGCGCCGGCTCGAGGAGTGCCTCGGCCGGCGCGGACGGGGTGCGGACGCTCGTGGCGCCGGTGCCGACGGGGCTCATCCGATGCGCTCCAGCCGGTGCAGGACCACGGGCAGCTCGGGGTGGGCCACCATGTCGTGCAGGTTGCCGCTCACCCGGGTGCGCCCGCCGCCCGCCGCCCGGACCTGGGCCTGGATCTGCTGACGCGCCTCGAGGTGGCGCAGGGCGGCCGGTGTGGTGGCGCGGCCCGAAGGCATCGCGCTCGCGACCCACGAGCGAAGGGCCTGGGCCTTGGAGGTGGTGTGGGTGGCGGCGGTCATGGTGGTCATGAGGGCTCTCCTCTCGGTGGTTCAGGGCACCGCTGTCGTGACGCACGACAGCGGGCGTCATCAGCAAAGTGGGGTTACGCTGATGACACTACGACCTTCTCCGTAAGGAGTCAAGATGACTTTTGCCCATGACACCCGCGAGGGTCTTCTGTCGACCGCCGCGCTCGTCAACACCGGCGTGGCCCCGGCGACGCTGAGCACGACCGAGGACCTGGACGCCTTCGTCGAGCGGTTCGGCTACACCGGGCGGCGCACCCACGACCAGGCCGAGCTCAAGAAGGTCGTCGCCCTGCGCACGGAGCTGCACCGCCTGTGGGAGCTCGACGAGGAGGGGACGGTGGAGCTGGTCAACTCGCTGCTCTCCCGCTACCAGGCGCAGCCCCGGCTGGTGCGCCACGAGGGCTGGTGGGACTGGCACCTGCACGCCACCTCCCAGGACGCCCCCCTCGCGGACCGCATGGCCGTGGAGGCCGCCATGTCCATGGTCGACGTGATCCGCTCCGGCGAGCTCGACCGGCTGCGCATCTGCGAGGCCGAGGACTGCGACGGCGTGATCGTCGACCTGTCCAAGAACCGCTCCCGGCGCTACTGCGAGCGCGGCTGCGGCAACCGTATGGCGGTGCAGGCCTACCGCGAGCGCCGCCGCACCTGATCCACTGTCGACCGTGAGACGAGAGGCCTTGGCGTGACCGGCTCCCGCCCTGCCCGCTGGGTGATCTCCTGCAGCGACACTCCTCCCGGGTGGCTGCTCCACGTCGTCGTCGCGACGCTGCTCACCTGCGCACCGCTGTGGCATCCCACCGGGTGGCAGGCCTGGGTCGCCGCCGCGGTCGGCAGCGCCGCTCTCGCCTCCGCGTTCGCGTTCCGCCACCGCCTGGAGGACGCCGACGCCTGGCGCACCGGGGAACCCGTCGCGGTCCGCCCCTGGCAGTACGCCTGGATCCAGCTCCACAAGGCGCCGTTCCTCGTCATCATGCTCGGCGGCCTCGCTCTGCGGACCTGTCAGCACCTGACCCACTGGCGCTGACCGGGTTCTGTGGGCCGGCGCCCGTGGCGGCGGTGGTCCGCGGACGCAGTGGCCGATGGCGAGTCATCTCGGCACGCGGCACGGCGGTCACGTCAGACCGTACGCACGTCGGCAAGGTCCTCCACGCCGGCGAAGTCCGCGGGGTTGCGGGTGTGCAGCACCGCGCTCCGCCCCCGCGATCGGGTCGGTCACCGGGGCTCCAAGGATCGACGACGAGGTCATCGATCAGCTTGCGGTCTGCCATCCACCGAGAGTCCCCCGGGCCTCGGAACAGCCCGCCGAGGTCCCCCCAGCAGCGCCACGCAGCTGGCCGAGCTGCCACCAGCCGAGCGCCGGGGCGTCCAGCCACCGTGATGGTGATCTCCTCCCCGCCTCGACGCGACGCACCAGGCTGGAGGCATCCTGCCTGAAGTCCCGCAAGCCGACCGTTGTCATGCATCCACCGTAGGACCTGTGCTACACGGGCTCTCCTGCGGCAACGGGCACCCTCGCCCGGGTGGTGGCGAGCGCGCGGACCAGCGCGGCAGGGGTGACGGCGGCGTGGTCACCCCTGCCGAGAAACGCCGCCGCCCGTCAGCGCTGATCCGCGTGCCGACGTCCGGCGCTAGGAGGTCTCGGGTTCACTCCCAGCCACGGAGCCGTCGGCCGGGGTGGTGAGGGTGGCGGCGAAGCTGGAGGTGAGGTCGAGATCGTCCGTGAAGTCACCGTTCAGGTTCTTCACGAAGGTGTCGGCAAGGCGACCGCCCATCGGCCGGAAGGTCACATACGTCAACCCTCCGGACAGCGCGCCTCCGACGATGGGGACGGCCTTGGTGATGGTCTTCTCGACAGTCTTCCTGGTGACCTGCTGGCCGATCATGGCCCCGACCTTCTTGGTGACCGGATACCACGCCGTCTTGGTGAGGGCTTGTGACGCGACCTTCTTGCCCAGAGTGGCACCGGCAGCCTTGGACGTCTGGGACAGCAGGGCGGCCGCCCCCGCGGCACCGAACATGGCTCCGAGATAGGCGATGACCCGGACCTGGGCGTCCTCGGACAGGTCGCTTCCCCCGTCGAAGAGGTCGTCCTCGCCGAAGAGATACGCGAGCTGCTGGGCGAGGACCAGGGCGAAGCCGAAGTACTGGGCGACATCGGCTCCGCCGGCCGCCACCATGGCCACCGGATTGCCGGGAATCCCGCTCGCGAAGGACACCAAGGAGGTCCGCGCGGTGCTGGCGCGGATGAGGCGGTCGGCCTGACGACGGAGGGACTCGGCCGTGAACACGACCTCGGGCCCTTGCGTCAGGATCACGTCGAGATGAGGTGAACCCGCGAACTGCTTGCGCAGGAAGTCCTCGCGATCGACGCGCACCATGGGCAGCTTGGCGACCGCTCCGATGGTCTGCATCGCGGTGTCGTACAACTTGTCCTGCGTGGTGTCCCCCACAGAGCAGCACGGTAGCGAGATGCAGCCCTGGCCGGACCCGAGTGTCGGAATCACCACTCGGGTTGACGACTGGGGCGGGCCCGCACGACCAAAAGGACCCGCCGGAGGAGGACCACGGGCCGGACTGGGCGGCGGTGCGGGAGCTGGAGTCCGGGCAGTACACCTATGAAGCGGGACCCATGCGGTGGGAACGGGCGCGCTTCCTCGGCATACCTGGGCGCGTGGGCCGTCAGTGCTCCGACGAGGTCACGCACGACGTCACCTGGCTGCCCGAGCCTGAGGCGTCCGCCACGTGGGCGCGACTCAGGCTCGGCGACGGGGACTTCTGACGGCCGGGGCGCGATGGGTGCCAGGGTGGCGGTATGACGATCCGGAACCTCGCGCAGTCCTTGTGGGGCGGGCGAGCCGCCCGGGCGATGGACGACCTCAACGCGCGGCACCCGTGGAGCCACAACGACGCCTTCCACCCGTGGATCCTCACGCGGCTCCCCGAGCGGCGGCGCCTCGCCGTGGACGTGGGCTGCGGGCGCGGCGAGCTGCTCGCCCAGCTGGCGAGTGCCTTCGAGCGGGTGCACGGCACCGACCGGGACGCCGAGATGCGAGCGGCCGCCTCCGCCCGCTGCGCGGGGCTCCCCCACGTCACCGTCGACGACACCACCGTGGCCGACCTGCCCGCGGGCGCCGACCTGATCACCATGATCGCGGTCCTGCACCACCTGGACCTGGAGCCCGCTCTGACCGTGGTCCGCGAGAAGCTCGCGCCCGGCGGGCGATTCCTGTGCGTCGGCCTCGCCCGGGCGGTGTCGCCGGGCGAGCAGGCCTGGGACCTCGCGTCCATGGTCACCAACCCGCTGATCGGTCTGGTCCGGCACCCGTGGGTCGCCACCGAGCCGCACGACCGAGCGCCCTTCCCGGTGGCCGACCCGCAGCTGAGCCTGGGTGAGATCAAGGTCGGCGTGGCCCGCGTGCTGCCCGGTGCGCGGGTGCGCCGGCAGCTCGGTTTCCGCCATACGATCGAGTGGACCAAGCCCCAGGCCTGACCCTGGGTGGACGCCGTGCCGACAGGCCATTCGTGCGGGCTCGGTCTAGGTTCGAGCCATGACCGACCCCACGGACCTCGGCGGCGGATTCGCCTCGATCTTCGCCGTCGTGCCTGTGCTGGTGCTCCTCGGCTTCGTCGTCGTGGTGGGCAGCATCGTCTACCGGGCGGTGCGGTATGCCGCGGCCACGCCGCAGACCGAGCGGGCCGTCTGCGTCGCCAAGCGGCTGCGGGTCTCCGGTGGCGGCAGCGTCGGTGACGTGCGCAGCCGAGCGAGCACGAGCTACTTCGCGACCTTCGACCTGGCGGACGGGCGGCGGCTGGAGCTGCAGGTGCCCGAGCGCGACTACGGGCTCCTGGCCGAGGGCGACCGCGGCACCCTGACCTGGCGTGACGTGGTGTTCACGAGCCTGATGCGGGAGCCCGGGCCGCCGCCGAGGGCATGACGGCAGGACCCCGCCCGGGCCTACGCCCTCGACCTGCCCCGGGAGGCGCCCGCTGCGACCCCTCTCCGCCAGGCACTCGCCAGGAAGGTCCGCCGGCGGTCGCCGAAGACGCCGGCCCTGGCCCACCGGGCGATGAGCGTCACCCAGCCCGGGTGAGGGTCAGGAGACGTCCAGGCCGGTGTGGGCGGCTGCGAAGGCGAGCAGGTCGGCGCCCTCGGCCGCCACCACCGCGGGTGGCCGGTCCGCCAGGTTGTGCCCCGTCGACCGCTCGACCCGCAGCAGCACCGGTGCGTCCCCGGCCTGGGCGTGCTGCAGCGCGGCCGCGAACTTGAAGGAGTGCGCGGGCACCACGCGGTCGTCGTGGTCGCTGGTGGCGATCAGGGTGGCGGGATAGCGGGTGCCGGGGCGGACGTTGTGCAGCGGGCTCCACGCGAGCAGCCGGGCCAGGTCGCCCGGGTCCTGCGGGTCGCCGTAGTCGCTGATCCAGGCCGCGCCGATGGTGAACCGCGGGAACCGCACCGCGTCCAGCACCCCCACGTGCGGCAGGGCGGCGGCGAACAGGTCCGGGCGCTGGGTGAGCACGGCGCCGGTGAGCAGCCCGCCGTTGCTCTTGCCGTGCAGGGCGAGCTGCGCGGGGGTCGTGGCGCCGGTGGCGACCAGGTGCTCGGCCACGGCGATCGCGTCGTCGAAGGTGTGCTGCTTGTGCTCGCGCCGACCCTGGTCGTACCACTCGGCCCCGAACTCCCCGCCGCCGCGCAGGTTGGCGATGGCGACGGACCCTCCGGCGGCGAGCCAGGCGGGCCAGGTGGCACGGTGGTCCGCGAGGATCGGTATGGCGAAACCGCCGTAGCCATACAGGATCGTGGGGCTGGGCGCGTCGGTCGCCACGCCCGCCGGCCGCACGAGGAAGTAGGGCACGGCGGTCCCGTCGGCGCTGGTGGCCCGGTGCCGCTCGACGGCGAAGCCCGGTGGCGTCCAGTCGCTCTCGGGCCGCGGCAAGGCGGTGACCGCTCCGGTGACCGCGTCGACGCGGTGGCTCGCCTCCTGCTCGACGACCGTGCTCGTCCCCACGAAGACCTCCGAGGAGGTGGACCGCGCCTCGAGGGCCACGACCGCTCCGCCCGGCAGGTCCAGGTCGCCGAGCAGATCGCCCTCCGTGGTCACCCGGGAGATCACCGGGGTGGCGTCGACCAGCCGCTCCACGAGCAGGATCTCGCCGGCGGACACCACCTGGCTGATCGCGTCGGCCCCCTCGGGCACGATCTCGCGGCGGCCGCCCGCCGGGTCCACGGCGACCACCCGGCCACGGGGCGCCCCGTCGTCGGTGAGGAAGATCAGCTCCCCGCCCACCGACCCGACGTAGGTCCACGCGGCGTCGGCCTGGGGCACGAGCTCGACGCGGTCCCCGACCCGGCTCCACCCGTCCTCCAGCGTCAGCGGATACAGCCAGACCCGGCCGCGGCGCTCGGTCCCCCGGTGGAGGTGCACCACCAGCCAGGCGTCGTCGTCGCTCACCACCGGCCAGGGCGAGGCGTCGGGCTCGTCCTCGAATCCCACGATCTCCCAGTCCTGCCCACCGACCTGGTGCACCCACAGGTGTCGGGCCCCCACCCGCGCCGACGACGTCCCGTCCGCCACGACCGGCTCGGCGAACCCGTTGTAGAGGTGGCTGCGCCCGTCCGGCAGCCACGTCGGGGAGCTGAACTTCGTGGTGGTGACGTGGTCCTCGACCGGGGTGCCCGACTCGTCGACCACCTGCACGTGGGTCCAGTCCGACCCCGACTCCGAGCGACCCACCGCGAACCACCGGCCCCCAGGCGCCACGGTGAGGCAGGCCAGGGACACCGTGCCGTCGTCGCTCCAGGCGTTGGGGTCGACGAGGACCCTTCCGCCGGCGAGCAGCTCGTCGAGGGAGTCGGCGACGTGCACCACCTCCTGGCGCTGGTCGCCGCAGCGGGTGGTGCGCAGGTAGCGCCCCTTGCTCACCCACGGCGTGGACACCCGCGGGCGCGTCGCGATCGCGGTCATCAGCTCCAGGAACCGCTCGCGACCGGGCAGCGCGGCCAGCTGCTCCTCGGCATACGCCGCCTGGGCCGCCACCCACTCCTGGGTCTGCGGGCTCCTCTCGTCCTCGAGCCAGCGATAGGGGTCGGGGACGCGGTGGCCGTGCAGCTCCTCCACCAGGTCATCGCGTCGCGTGGGCGGGCAGGGCAGGGGATGCGCGAGAGTCCGCATCCACCAAGGCTAGTCGCCGACGGTGCGCGAGTACGCCGAGCGAGACGTCACCTCCCCGCAAAGCCTTGCGTGCCACCTCTCCCCCTGGCGTAACGTCTGCCCTGTGTCGTCGGGAGCGGCGGCGCGCCAACACGTCTCGGGGGTCTCGCCATGCTTGTCCGCACCATCACCGCCCTGGCCGCCGCAGCGGCCCTGATCGTCCCGTCGGCCACGGCTGCCCAGGCCGCCGCTCCCACCGCCCACCAGGCCTCGGTGAGCGTGGTCGCCAAGGCCAGGCCCGGGCACAAGGCCACCGGGCACAAGGCCACCAGGCGCAAGCCGAAGGCTCGGGTGCGCACGATCACCTACCGCGGCAGCGGCGTCCGCGTGCACGACGTCCGCCAGGTCGGTCGGCTGCGCGGCACCTCTGCCTCCTTCCAGGACTTCGTCGTCCGCGAGGCCGCCCGCCAGCGCACCGAGGTCCAGAAGGGCTGCGACGTCTCGCTCTACGTCAAGAGCTACCGCACCGACGGCTTCGCGACCGGCGACGTCTTCGCCCCCGGCTGCGGCGGCCACGTGTCCCTGTGGGCCAAGAAGGGCGGCGCGTGGGGCGAGGTCTGGGGCGGCCATTCCGTCCCCACCTGCAAGGCGCTGTCCCGCGCGGCCGGCCGCACCGTCCCCCGCGGCATCCTCTCCTGCCGCTGACCGCCTCCTGACCAGGGCCTGAGAGCCGGACGGTCCCCGGCTCGGGGGCGGGCCCTGCCTGCGTAGGCTGAAATCACCACGACAAGCCCATCTCTCGAAGGAAAGCACCATGAGCGACCCGCACCAGAGCGTCCTGGCCTACGCCCCGCACGCCGACAAGGACGTGCTGGACAAGGTGGTCTCGACCTACCGCCTGGTCCTGAGCAACCGCGACGCCGTCAACGTGTCGGCGAGCGACCCGGCCGAGGTCGAGACGGTCCGCGAGAGCTTCCTGAAGAAGAAGCTCGGTCTGACCCAGAGCGACGCCGAGCTCGACCAGGCCGTCAGGGACGTCCTGGCCCAGATGAAGGACGCAAAGGCCAACCCGCGTCTGGCCGTCTACTACCTGCTGGCCGAGAAGTTCGGCAAGCTGGACGTCTTCACGGACTGAACATCCGCTCGCGAGGCCCCCGCCACCCACGGCGGGGGCCTCGTGCCGTCCTGGCCCCGGCTGGTGAGCCCTGTCCCGCCGCCACGCCGCGGCTGGCAGGCGCCACCTGCGAGGAGTAGAACGGCATCGGACCATCGTCGAAGGAGAGCCAGATGACCGAGACCATGCTCGCCGAGCGCTTCCATGCCGACACCGGGGAGGTCGGGCTCGAGCAGGTGCCCGTCCCGCAGCCCGGACCCGGCCAGGTGCGGATCAAGGTGGCCTTCTGCGGGATCTGCCACTCCGACCTGTCCCTGATCGACGGCACCTTCCCGGCACCCCTGCCCGTCGTCACCCAGGGCCACGAGGTCAGCGGGTGGATCGACGAGCTCGGCCCGGGCGTGCAGGGCTGGGCGGTCGGCGACCCGGTGATCCCCTCGGCGGGACGCGCCTGCCTGGCCTGCCGCAACTGCCGCCGCGGCAACTTCGCGGACTGCCTCGACCTGCGGCTCATGGCCTTCCACTTCGACGGCGGCTGGGCCGAGCACCTGATCGCCCCCGCGACCGGGCTGACCCGAGTGCCCGAGGGCGTGCCCATGGACCAGGCCGCGATCCTCGCCGACGCGGTGTCGACACCCTTCGCCGCGGTCGTGCGCACCGCACAGGTGCACCTCGGCAACGCCGTGGGCGTGTGGGGCCTCGGCGGCGTCGGCACCCACCTGCTCCAGCTCGCCAAGCTCGCCGGCGCGGTGCCGCTCATCGCCGTCGACGTCGACGACGCGGCCCTGGAGCGGGCGCGGCGGCTGGGCGCCGACCACGCCTTCCGCGCCGACGACCCGGACCTGCAGGCCAAGATCACCGACGCCACCGGGGGCCGGATGATCGACGTGGCCTTCGACGCGGTCGGCATCACGAGCGTCGCCGAGCAGGCCGTGCGCACCCTCGACGTCGGCGGCAAGCTCGTCACGGTCGGCATGAGCGGCCAGGAGGTGCGGGTGGGCACCTTCGCCGAGCTGGCGATGCGGCGCAAGCAGGTCCTGGGTCACCTCGGCTACCAGGTCCAGGACATCGCGATCCTGTCCGAGCTGGTCGCCCACGGGCGCCTCGACCTGTCCGGCTCCATCTCCGCGGTCGTGCCGCTGGCCGAGATCCACCGGGGCATCCAGATGCTGCAGGAGCGCACCGGCAACCCCATCCGGATCCTCGTCCAGCCCTGAGTCGCGGGTGGCCCCTGCCCGACGTCCGGCCCCGGGCCGTATGCCGGAAGGCGCCCCGCACCGTCGCGGTGCGGGGCGCCGTGCCGGATGGCCGACGGGCGCGCGGCCGGCGGGCCCGTGCGGGTCTGTCCCCCGGCATACCGCCCGAAGGATCAGACCTCCCGCAGTTCGGCTGCGCCTCAGGTCAGACGTGACGGCGGCTGGTGATCACCCGGAACCGGTTGGCCACGAAGGCCGAGTCCGTGTAGGCCGCGTTGGCCGCCGGGTTGGCGCCGGTGCCGTGCAGGTCCGAGAAGGCCGTCGTCTGGTTGACGAAGACCTGACCGAGGAGGTTCTCCGAGAGCGCGACGCCACCGTCGGCGGCGGCCTCACGGGCCTGCTCGAGCACGTCCTCGCTGGTAGAGTAGACCGATGCGGTCATCGCGCCGTGCTCCTTGACGGTGTCGGCGAGCTGGGCCAGGGACTGCTCGGTCGACTCGGTGGCGATGAGGAAGGACACCGGGCCGAAACGCTCCTCGGTGTAGACGTCCTCGTGGCGCACGTCGACCGCGACGATGCCGGGGGCGTAGACCACGGCGTCCGGGAAGGCCGGGTGGGTGATCTTGCGCGGCTCGAGCACGACGCGGCCCTCGCCCTCGGCCGCGATCTCGCCGATCGAGGCGATGTTGGCGCGGACCTGGTCGTTGACCGTGGTGCCGAGGATCTCGACGGCCTTGGCGTCGTCGCCGGTGAACCGGGAGACGGCGGTCGCGAGCTTGTCGGCGAGCTCGTCGAAGCTCAGGTGACCCTCGTCGGTGTCGATGCCGTCCTTGGGGGCGTAGATGTTCTGCGGGGCGGTGCACATCTGCCCGGAGTACAGCGACAGCGAGAACGCGAGGTTGCCGAGCATCGGCTTCAGCGCGTCGGTGGAGTCCAGGACGATCGTATTGACGCCGGCCTTCTCGGTGTAGACGAGCTTGCCCGCCGCGACCGCCTCGGTCTCCAGCCAGGCGCCGAAGCCGGGGCCGCCGGTGTAGTCGATGATCGCGACCTCGTCACGCAGCGCGATGTCCTTGGCCAGGGTGCCGCCGTCGTGGTCGGGGGCGAGCTGGACGAGCGCCTTGTCGAAGCCCGCCTCGGCGAGCACCTCGCGGCACACGGCCACCGTGATGGCGAGCGGCAGGATCGCCCGCGGGTGCGGCTTGACGACCACGGCGTTGCCGGTCACCAGCGAGGCGAACATGCCCGGGTAGCCGTTCCACGTCGGGAAGGTGTTGCAGCCGATGACCAGGCCGACGCCGCGGCCGATCACCTTGTAGTCCTTCTGCATCCGGATCGGGTCGCCCTTGGCGGGCTTCTCCCAGGTCACGGACGCGGGGATGCGCTCCATCTCGGCCAGGCCGGCGACGATCGCCTCGAGGGCGCGGTCCTGCGCCTCGGGCCCGCCCGCCTGGAAGCTCATCACGAACGGCTGTCCGCTCGTGTGCATCACGGCGTTGGCGACCTCGAAGGACCGCTTGTTGAGCCGCTCGAGCATCTCGACGCAGACCGCGGCGCGCACGCGCGGGCCGGCGTCGCGCCAGGCGCGCATCGCGTCCTTGGCGGCGGGCAGGGCCACGTCCAGGTCGAGGACGGGGTAGGTGACGCCGAGCGTCGGGCCGTACGGCGAGACCTCGTCGCCCACGCGCTCGCCCGTGCCCGGCTGGTCGTCCAGGGCCGTGAACGCGCCGCCCAGGTGGGCGTCATACGCCTGCTTGCCCGCCTCCGCGGAGCCCTCGCCGTAGACCCTCGGGCTCGGCGAGCCGGGGTAGCGGGAGTAGAAGCTGCGCGTGCGCAGCGCCTCGCTCGCCTCCTCGATCGTGGCCGCGTGGGCGTCGAGGAAGGGGTGGCCGGGCGTCGATGCCGTAGTAGTCACGCGCCGATCCTAACCAGCACGCCGCCGGGTCGCAGCGCTCGCGACGAGCCGTGATGCGTGCCAGCATTCCGGTATGCAGACCCCTGACCCGGACCCGCAGACCACCGCCGACCTCGCCATCCCCCTCGGGCGGGTGGCCGTGATCGGGGCGGGGGCGATGGGCTCGGGGATCGCGCAGGTGGCCGCCCAGGCCGGGCACGAGGTGGTGCTGGTCGACGCGCGGGAGGGCGCCGCGGACGAGGCCGTGCAGCGGCTCGGCACGACCCTGGACAGGCTCGCCGCCAAGGGCAAGATCACGGCGGCCTGCGCCGCGGCGACGCGGGACCGGCTGTCGACGGTGGCGTCGGCCGCGGACCTGCCCCCGTGCCACCTGGTCATCGAGGCGGTCGTCGAGGACCTGACGGTCAAGCGGGAGCTCTTCGCCACGCTGGCGCGGCGGCAGAGCAGCGACACGATCCTGGCGTCCAACACCTCCTCGCTGTCGATCACGGCGATCGCCGAGGGCATCGACCACCCCGAGCGGGTCGTCGGGCTGCACTTCTTCAACCCGCCGCCGCTGATGCGCCTCGTGGAGGTGGTGCGCGGCGAGGCCTCGGGCGCCGCGGTGCTCGACGACGCCGCCGAGCTGATGCGCTCGTGGGGCAAGACACCCGTGCGGTGCACGAGCACGCCGGGGTTCATCGTCAACCGGGTGGCGCGGCCGTTCTACGGCGAGGCGCAGCGGATGGTCGCCGAGGGCCTGTGCGACGCGGCGACCGTGGACGCGGCGCTGCGCGGCGCGGGCTTCAGGATGGGCCCGATGGAGCTCACCGACCTGATCGGCCAGGACGTCAACCTCGCCGTCGGCACCAGCGTGTGGGAGCAGACCGACCACGACCCGCGCTACGAGCCGACCGACCTGCAGCGCGACCTGGTGGCGCGAGGTGCGCTGGGGCGCAAGACCGGTCACGGGGTCTTCCGGTATGCCGAGGACGGCTCCCCCCTGGACGCCGAGGTGGACGCCGCAGCCCTGGCCCGGCTCGTCGGCGGGCCCGTCCGCACCGACCCGGTCGCCCGCACCCTGGCGATGCTCGTCAACGAGGCGGTCGACCTGGTCGCCCGCGGCGAGGCCACCGCCGAGGACGTCGACACCGCGATGCGGCTCGGCACCAACTATCCGCGTGGTCCCCTCGAGTGGGGACGCGAGATCGGTCTCGACGTGGTCGCGCAGCAGCTGCGCGAGCTCGACGCGGCCTACCCGGGCGGCCGCTACCGCCCCTCCCCCGCCCTCCCCTAAGACCTACCGCCGGTAGTCGGATCCGCCTGCTCACGTTGCCCAGGCGGATCCGACTACCGGCGGTAGGAAGGAGCAGTGTGCTCGACCCCACGCTTGCCCACGTCCGCGCCATGTGGGATGACGACGGCGCCTCCCGCCACCTCGGCATCGAGCTCGTCGACGTCCGCCACGAGAACGGCCTCGGCCGCGCCCGCACCCGGATGGCTGTCACCGAGACCATGGTCAACGGGCACGACATCATGCACGGCGGCCTGATCTTCACCCTCGCCGACTCGACCTTCGCCCTCGCGTGCAACGCCGGCGGCCAGACCACCGTCGCGGCCGGCTGCGACATCGACTTCGTCGCCCCCGCCCACCGCGGCGACGTCCTGCTCGGCCACGCCGTCGAGCGGGCTCGCTACGGCCGCAACGGGATCACCGACGTCACCATCACCCGTGAGGCGGACGGCGCGCTCGTCGCCGAGCTCCGGGGCCGGTCTCGCGCCATACGGCCTCGCGGCTGACCTCGACCCTCTCCCCGGCAGACGCCCCGCACCGCCGCACCACCCCGCACCGCTCCACCCTCGACGAAGGAGTCGACATGAGCACCCTGCCCACCATCGACGAGCGACCGGACCTCTTCGACGACGCGGAGCGCTGGCCGGTCGACGAGCTGCGAGCCCACCAGCTCGAGCGGCTGCGAAGCACCGTCCGGGCGGCGCACGACCACGTGCCGCACTACCGATCGCAGCTCGAGGCGCGCGGCGTCCACCCGGACGACATCAGGGCCCTGGAGGACGTGCGGCTGCTCCCCTTCACCTCCAAGAAGGACCTGCGCGACACCTATCCCTTCGGGTTGTTCGCGGTGCCGCGCGAGCAGGTCGTCCGCCTGCACGCCTCCTCCGGGACCACCGGCAAGCCGACCGTCGTGGGCTACACCCGGGAGGACATCGACACCTGGGCCGGGCTCGTCGCCCGCTGCGTCCGCGCCGCGGGCGGCCGGCCCGGTGACCTGCTCCACAACTCCTACGGCTACGGCCTGTTCACCGGTGGCCTCGGGGCGCACTACGGCGCGGAGCGGCTGGGCTGCACCGTCGTGCCCGCGTCGGGAGGCAACACCGAGAAGCAGATCCAGCTCATCCAGGACTTCCGGCCGCGGATCATCACCATCACCCCGTCGTACTTCCTGTCGATGCTCGACGCGATGCAGGGCTACGGCATCGACCCGCGCGAGACCTCCCTGCAGATCGGGCTCTTCGGCGCGGAGCCGTGGACCGAGGCGATGCGCCAGGAGATCCAGGAGCGGGCCGGGATGCACGCCACCGACATCTTCGGGCTTTCCGAGCTCATGGGTCCCGGCGTCGCACAGGAGTGCGTCGAGACCAAGGACGGCCTGACGCTGTGGGAGGACCACTTCCTCGCCGAGATCATCGACCCGATCACCGAGCAGCCGGTCGCCGACGGTGAGGAGGGCGAGCTCGTCGTCACCTCCCTGACCAGGCAGGCGATGCCCGTGCTGCGCTATCGCACCAGGGACCTCACCCGGCTGCTGCCCGGCACCGCGCGCCCCGCGATGCGGCGCCTGCACAAGATCACCGGGCGCACCGACGACCTGATGATCGTCCGCGGCGTCAACGTCTTTCCCACCCAGATCGAGGAGATCGTCCTCGGGATCGACGGCCTCTCGGCCTACTTCCAGTGCCTGCTCACCCGCCCCGGCCGGATGGACGAGCTGACCGTCCGGGTCGAGGCGCTGCCCGGCGTGGACGACGCCCGCAGGCAGGCGATCACCCGCGAGCTGCAGCAGCAGATCAAGTCACGCATCGGCACCTCCGTCACGATCGACCTGCGGGACGAGGGCGGCGTGGAGCGGTCGGTCGGCAAGGCGCGGCGGATCGTGGACGAGCGCGACCTGCGCTGACGCGCCGGGGGGTATGCCGGTGCGGGCGGTCCCCGAGGACCTGCCTGTGCGTGCGCGAGCGACCGCCCCGTGCGCCGGCGGGCGACGGGGGCGCCGTCCGTCGGCATACCGGACCACCGGCCCGCTGCCCGCGCCGGACGTGACACCATGCGGCGGTGAGAACGACGACGGCCGTGCACGACGGCGACCGCTGCTGGTGGGGACCGCACCCTCCCGGGGACCAGCTGCGGCCGAGGGTGATCGACTCGTGGCTGGTGCAGGAGGGGCGCTCGCGTCGCCCGGTGCGCCACCTGCGGCGCTTCGCCGCGTCGGCCGACCACCTCATGCTGCGCCAGGACCTCGCGATGATCGTCGACGAGGTGCTCGCGCTCATGCCGCGGGAGGGTCGCTGGTGGCCGCGCCTCGAGGCCTACGGCGACGCGGTGGCGCTGTGGCTGCGCCCGGCGACCGACGCCCCCCAGGACATCACCGTCTGGGTCGCGGACACCCCCGATCCGCGACGCTGGCCGCAGGTCAAGGGCCCCGACCTCGCCGCCCAGACGTGGGTGCAGGAGCGCGCCCGGCACCACGGTGCGTCCGACGCGCTGCTGTGGCGTCCCGAGGGCCGGCTGCCCGAGGCGCTGGAGACCACCTGGTCCTCGCTGGTGTGGTGGGACGGCGCGCGCTTCCTGACCCGACCGGTCGACGACCGGGCGCTGCCCTCGGTCACGGTCGAGTGCCTGGAGATCGGGCTCGCGGACACCCCGCACCCGCTCGCGCGCGGGCGGGTCTCGGTCGACGCCCTGCTCGACAAGCCGGTGTGGGCGGTCAACGCGGCCCGGGGCGTGCAGTCCGTCCGGGAGTGGGTGCTGCCGGGCGGCGAGCGCCGCGGCGCCCCGCACGGCCCCGCCGAGGTCGGGCTGGGCGCGCTGCTGCGCGAGGCCCTGGAGAGGACGACCGGGCCGCTGCCCGAGCGCGTCTCGTGATCGTCTCGTTGCTGCCGGGTCCGGTGAGCGCGCCGGAGGCCTTCCGGGCGCTCTTCGGCGCCGAGCCCGTGGCCGCGTGGCTGGACTCGGCCCGGTGCGAGGGCGGGCTGGCCCGGTGGTCCTACCTCGGGGCGCCGGGGCCGACCGGCGAGGTGCTGAGCTACCGCGTCGGGTCCGGGCAGGTGCTGGTCTCGACGGACGGCCGTATGCCGGAAGGCGGGACGCGCGATCTCGCGGCGGGCGACGCCGACGTCCGCGGTGGCGTGACCTGCGAGGGGGGCACGATCGTCGACGCGCTGCGCCGGCGCCTCGCGCCCGCTGTCGGGGCCGCGTCCTCGTCGCCGGAGTCCGCCGTAGGGGCAGGCCGTCCCCCCGGCGAGGGCCTCCCCGCGGAGGCCGATCCGGGCGCCGAGCTGCCTTTCGACCTGGTGGACGGGTGGATCGGCTATCTCGGGTACGAGCTCAAGGGTGACCTGGGCGCCGTCAACCGGCATACCTCCCACCGACCGGACGCGGTGTGGCTGCGCTGCGAGCGCCTGCTCGTCCTCGACCACGAGACCGGTCGCGCCTGGCTGGTCGGGCACGGGGCGGGCGCCGCGGCGTGGGTGGCCCGGGCCCGAGAGGTGCTGCGCGACCTGGCCGCCCACGGTCCGACGCGCTCCGCCCCCCGCCCGCAGTCCGAGGACGCCACCGGCGTGCGGACGGCGGGCGTGGAGCCGCAAGGTGCCGGGCCGCAGGGCGGCCGGCGCCGCGCGAGCCCGCAGCACGACGCGCCGGGGGACGTGCGGCTGGCCCGGGACACCGACACCTATCGTGCCGACGTGGCCGCCTGCCTGGAGGCGCTGCGGCGGGGTGAGTCCTACGAGATCTGCCTGACCGACACGGTGCTCACGTCGTGCGCCGGTGATCCCTTCGCGGCCTACCTGCGGCTGCGGGAGCTCAACCCGGCGCCGCACGCGGCCTACCTGCGGCTGGGTGACACCCATGTGCTCAGCGCCAGCCCGGAGCTCTTTCTGCGGGTCGGCCGGGACGGCTGGGTCGAGACCAAACCGATCAAGGGGACGGCGCCTCGACATGCCGATCCCGTCGAGGATGCCCGCGCCGCAGCCGATCTCGCAGCCGATGCCAAGACGCGCGCCGAGAACCTGATGATCGCCGACCTGCTGCGCAACGACCTGTCCCGCGTCTGCGACCCCGGGACCGTGCAGGTGCCGGCGCTGATGGCGGTCGAGTCCTACGCGACCGTCCACCAGCTCGTGACCACCGTGCGCGCCCGGATCGCGCCGGGGCGCACCGGGATCGACGCGGTCGAGGCGTGCTTCCCCGGCGGGTCGATGACCGGCGCGCCCAAGCACCGCACGATGGAGATCATCGACGGGCTGGAGACGCGGGCCCGCGGGATCTACTCGGGGGCGCTGGGACTCGTGGACCGGTCGGGGGCCCTCGACCTGTCGGTGGTGATCCGCACCGCCGTCGTCGAGGACGGCGAGGCCGAGATCGGGGCGGGCGGCGCGATCGTGCTGGACTCCGACCCGGACGCGGAGACCGAGGAGATGCTTCTCAAGGCCCGGTCGGTGCTCCCGGCCCTCGCCGACTGACCTGGCCTCGGGCGGGTCAGCCGGGCGGGAGCTGCTGCAGGACCTGCCACAGGGCCCGGCCACCCTCGGTCGGCGAGTAGTGCACCCAGGTGCCACTGCGCTCGGAGTCGACGAGCCTGGCTTCGCGCAGCCGGCGCAGGTGGTGCGAGACCGTGGGCTGGGAGACGCCGAGCTCGGGCAGGGCGCAGACGCACAGGGATCCGTCGGCCGAGGCGATGGCGGCGAAGAGCCCTAGCCGCACCGGGTCGGCGACCGCGCGCAACCGCCCGGCCACCCCCTCGCACCGGGCGGCGTCCCAGTCGGACGCCCCCGCTTCTCCTTCCGTCATATGTCCATGTTGACAACGATCGACATTGGGCGCCACCCTTGTATCGACATTCATCGAACCAGCGGGGTGGACCTGTCGTGGACGATCGCGGCGTGGCCGGCAAGCTGTCGACCCTCGACCGGTTCCTGCCGGTGTGGATCCTCGGGGCGATGGGCGTCGGGCTCCTCGTGGGTCGGCTCGTCCCGGGCCTGTCCGGCGCCCTGTCCGCCGTCGAGGTGCAGGGAGTCTCGCTGCCGATCGCGCTCGGCCTGCTCGTGATGATGTATCCGGTGCTCGCCAAGGTGCGGTACGACCGGCTCGACACGGTCACCGGTGACCGCCGCATGCTGGTCGCCTCCCTCGTCCTGAACTGGGTGGTGGGGCCGGCGCTCATGTTCGCCCTGGCCTGGACCTTCCTGCCCGACCTGCCCGCCTATCGCACCGGGCTGATCGTCGTCGGCCTCGCCCGGTGCATCGCGATGGTGATCATCTGGAACGACCTGGCGTGCGGCGACCGGGAGGCCGCCGCCGTGCTCGTGGCGTTGAACTCGGTCTTCCAGGTCGTCGCCTTCGCCGGGCTCGGCTGGTTCTACCTGTCCGTGCTGCCGGGGTGGCTCGGGCTCGACCAGGCATCGCTCGACGTGTCCCCCTGGCAGATCGCCGCATCCGTGCTCGTCTTCCTCGGGATCCCGCTGCTGGCGGGCTATCTCACCCGGCTGCTGGGCGAGCGACGCTGGGGGCGCGAGCGGTACGAGCGCGAGTTCCTCCCGCGGGTGGGGCCGTTCGCGCTCTACGGGCTGCTGTGCACCATCGTGGTCCTGTTCGCGCTGCAGGGACGCCAGATCACGGACCGGCCCCTGGACGTCGCCCGCATCGCCCTGCCGCTCCTGGCCTACTTCGGGCTGATGTGGGGCGGGGGTTATCTCCTCGGGCGGGCGCTCGGGATGGGCTATGCCCGCACCACGACGCTGGCGTTCACCGCGGCCGGCAACAACTTCGAGCTGGCGATCGCGGTGGCCATCGCGACCTTCGGCGTCACCTCCGGGCAGGCGCTCGCCGGGATCGTCGGCCCGCTGATCGAGGTGCCGGTGCTCATCGGACTGGTCTACGTGTCGCTGGCGCTGCGGCCCCGGTTCGCCGCCCGCGCCTGAGCGCGACGGGCGCACCTGAGCGCGCGAGGTGTTGACCCGGGCGCGATCAGGGTCGTATGTCGGCAGGTGCCTCCGTGGTCGACAGCCCGGCAGCCACCCAGGCGTCATGGTTCCCGACCATGTCCCTCGCGCGGTGCAGCCCGATCTGCCGCAGCTGCCAAGCCGCCCCCGCCGACGAAGACCCGTGTCGGCACACCAGGATCCAGCGGCAATCCCAGTCGGTGGCCTCCGGGATGCGGTGGGTGAAGGTCGGGTCCAGCCGCCAGAGCAGCACGGTCAGGTCGATCGCGAGCGCCCCCGGCAGCTGCCGAGACGCCCCCGGTGCGCGTCGGTGCGCACGTCGCCGGGCAGCGCGCCGGCGTGCTGCCCGGCGGCCGCGGCGAGCGGGGTGAGCCGGTCGACCTCGGCGGCGGCGCGGGCGAGCAGGCCCATGGCACCGAGCGGTTCGCGGCCGAACGGCTGGAGGTCGGCGGGTTCGCGGCCGGGGCCGCTGGTCATCGCGCGCGGGCGACGATGGTGAAGGTGCAGGGCACGAGGTCGCGCTCCCCCTCCGGGAAGGCATACCGGCCGGGCGCGACCTCCGTCATACGAGGCATGAAGCGCCAGGGCAGGGTGCGGCCCTCGTCGAGGCGCTCCAGCACCAGCCCGGCGTCGAGGAGGGCGCCCACGACCTCCGAGAGCGGGTGCGGCCACTCGTAGGTCGTCGGATGCGCCACCCGACCCTCTCCCACATAGGTGCCGTAGTCGTCCCAGCGCGTCGCCCGCCCGTCTGGGAAGTAGCGGTAGCGCAGGCGCAGGTCCGGCTGGTGCTCGTCGAGGGTGTAGAGCATCGGGTGGCCGTCGCGGAGGTAGAAGACCCCGCCCGGGCGCAGCAGGCTCGCAACCTGTCGGGCCCACCGGTGCAGGTCACCCAGCCAGCAGATGGCCCCGATCGAGGTGTAGACCACGTCGACGTCGCCCGACACCGCGGCGCGTGCGTCGAGGACGTCCGACTCGACCCAGGTGACCTCGGTGTCGGTGCGGGCCGCGAGGCGGCGGGCGACCTCAAGCGAGGCCGGCGACAGGTCCACGCCCGTCATCCGGGCGCCGGCGCGGGCCAGCGAGATCGTGTCGGTGCCGATGTGGCACTGCAGGTGGCAGACGTCGAGCCCAGCCAGGCTGTCGACGCCGATGTGGTGCAGCAGCACGGGCAGGTCGTCCTCGACCACGTCCGAGACATAGGCCGGGTCGTCGTAGGCGTCGATGCCATAGCTGCGCTCGTGCAGGGCCGCGCGGTCGTCCCAGTTGCAGCGGTTGGCCGCGCGGGCCTGCTCCCAGTCGATCTCGACGTTGCTGCCTGTCGATTGCTCGCTCATCACGCCAACCTACCGGCGGTAGTCGGATCCGCCTGGGTAATTTACGCAGGCGGATCCGACCGCCCCCGGTAGGTCTGCGCTCAGGAGGCGAAGACGCCGATGACCGGGTTCCACTCGGTGACGTCGACGCCCGTGACCAGGCCGGCGTGCTGGAAGGGGTCCTGCTCCAGCGTCGAGCGCACCTCGTCGGCCGAGCCGGCCTCGAAGATCAGCAGCGCGGACGCGGGCGTCGTGCCGACATACGGCCCGGACGCCTTGAGCAGGCCGCGCTCGACCAGCGAGCCCAGGAACTCGCGGTGCGTCGGTCGGACCTCGTCGAGGCGCGGGTCGTCGGCGTAGGTGTAGCGGACTGCGTAGAAGGCCATGGGGACAACTTACCGGGGGCGGTCGGGTCCGCCTGGGCAACCAAGCCCGGCGGATCCGACCGCCCCCGGTAGGTCACCAGTCGGAGGAGGACTCCTGCTCGGCGCCGATGGTCGTGTCGGCCCCGTGCCCGGTGTGCACGATCGTCTCGGCGGGCAGAGCGAAGAGCTTCTCGCGGATCGACGCGACGAGGGTGTCCCGGTCGGAGAAGGACCGCCCGGTCGCCCCCGGCCCGCCCTGGAAGAGCGTGTCCCCGGAGAAGACGCACCCGAGCGACTCGGCGTGGTAACACGTCCCGCCCGGGGTGTGCCCCGGCGTCGCCAGCGCGCGCAGCGTCACGCCGGCCACCTCGATCTCCTGGCCGTCGACGACGTCCTCGTCGGGCTGGCGGGTGTCATAGGTCAGCTGCCACAGCTCCAGGTCGTGGAAGCTCAGCATGATCGGTGCGCCCGTCGCCTCGGCGAGCTCGGCGGCGCGGTTGACGTGGTCGTCGTGCGCGTGGGTGCACACGATGGCCTTGAGCGTCCGGTCACCGATCGCACCGAGGATGGGCTGTATGTCGTGCGGGGCGTCGAACACCACGCACTCGTCGTCGTCGCCGAGGACCCACACGTTGTTGTCCACGTCCCAGGTGCCGCCGTCGAGGGTGAAGGTCCCCGACGTGATCACCTGCTGGACCTGCACGTCACCGGCCATCAGAGCTTCACCACCGATCGCAGCACGTCGCCGTTCTTCATGGTCGCGAAGGCCTCCTCGACCTGCCCCAGGGAGATGGTCTCGGACACGAAGGCGTCCAGGTCCAGACGCCCCTGCAGGTAGAGGTCGGTGAACATCGGGAAGTCCCGCGAGGGCAGGCAGTCGCCGTACCAGCTGGACTTCAGGGACCCGCCCCGCCCGAAGACGTCCAGCAGCGGCAGCTCGATCCGCATGTCGGGGGTCGGCACCCCGACGAGGACCACGGTGCCGGCGAGGTCGCGGGCGTAGAACGCCTGCTCGTAGGTCTCCGGACGGCCCACCGCCTCGATGACCACGTCCGCGCCGAAGCCGCCGGTCAGCGCCCGCACGGCCTCGACCACGTCGCCGTCGGCCGGGTCGATCGTGTGCGTCGCCCCCAGCGAGGAGGCCCGCTCGAGCTTGCGGGGGTCGGTGTCGATGCCGATGATCGTGGCCGCGCCGGCGAGGCGGGAGCCCATGACCGCCGCCATACCGACCCCGCCCAGACCGATCACCGCGACCGAGTCGCCGCGGCCGACCTGACCGGTGTTGATCGCCGCGCCCAGCCCGGCCATGACGCCGCAGCCCAGCAGGCCCACGGCCTCGGGACGCGCGGCGGGGTCGACCTTGGTGCACTGCCCGGCGGCGACCAGCGTCTTCTCCGCGAAGGCGCCGATCCCCAGCGCCGGCGTCAGCTCGGTGCCGTCGGCGAGCGTCATCCGCTGCGTGGCGTTGTGCGTCGCGAAGCAGTACCACGGCCGACCGCGCCGGCAGGCCCGGCACTGGCCGCACACCGCGCGCCAGTTGAGGACCACGAAGTCCCCGACCTCGACCTCGGTGACGCCCTCGCCGACCGCGGACACCCGCCCGGCGGCCTCGTGGCCGAGCAGGAAGGGGAACTCGTCGTTGATCCCGCCCTGCTGGTAGTGGTAATCGGTGTGGCAGACGCCGCAGGCCTGGACGTCGACGACCGCCTCGCCCGGACCGGGGTCGGGGATCACGACGTCGACGAGCTCGACCGGCTCGCCCTGGGCGCGGGAGACGACTCCCTTGACGGTGGTGGGCATGCGCGCTCCTGTCCGGGCCGGCGGCGCTGCGGCCGGGGCCCACTCGGGGGATTCCTGGTCATCATCCCAGGTGCGGTCTCCTGCGGGGTCCCTGCGCACCCGCCCGATGGGCGGTGCACGATGGAGGTCGTGAGCTCCACCGACAACGCCCGCGCCCACTCCGGTCATGCCGCCCGCGGGGGCCTGGCCCTCGCGGCCCTCGGTGTCGTCTTCGGCGACATCGGCACCAGCCCGCTGTACTCCCTGCAGACCGTCTTCAGCATCAACCACAACGAGGTCAAGCCCACGCCGACCGACGTCTACGGCGTGATCTCGTTCGTCTTCTGGTCGATCACCATGGTGGTGTCGGTCAAGTACGTCGCCTTCGTCATGCGCGCCGACAACGACGGCGAGGGCGGGATCCTCGCGCTCGCGGCCCTGCTGCGCGGACGGCTCGAGCAGCGCAAGCGCCTCACCGGCATCGCCATGATGCTCGGGATCGTCGGCGCGGCGCTGTTCTACGGCGACTCGATGATCACCCCGGCCATCTCGGTGATGTCCGCGATCGAGGGCATCTCGGTCGTCAGCGACGGGTTCGCCGACCTGGTGCTGCCCCTCGCCGCCGTCGTCCTGACCGGGCTCTTCGCGGCCCAGCGCTGGGGCACCGAGAAGGTCGGCAAGGCCTTCGGCCCGATCATGGTGCTCTGGTTCGTGACGATCGCCCTCCTCGGCATACCCCACATCGTCGCCAACCCGGCCGTGCTCCTGGCGGTCCTGCCCTGGTATGCCGTGAAGTTCGCCGTCGAGGCGCCCTTCATCGCGTTCGTGGCGATGGGCGCGATCGTGCTGTCGATCACCGGTGCCGAGGCGCTGTACGCCGACATGGGGCACTTCGGGGCGCCGCCGATCCGGGTGGCGTGGTTCGGTCTCGTGTTCCCGTCGCTGGTGCTGTGCTACATGGGGCAGGGCGCGATGATCCTCGAGCACCCCGAGAAGGCCACCAACCCCTTCTTCTCGATGATGCCGCACTGGCTGGTGCTGCCCATGGTGGCGCTCGCGACGATCGCCACGGTCATCGCCTCGCAGTCGGTCATCTCGGGAGCCTTCTCGGTGTCGCGGCAGGCCACCCGCCTCGGGCTGCTCCCCCGGCTGACCGTGCACCACACCTCCACGGAGGAGGGCGGTCAGATCTACGTCCCGGCGATCAACTGGATGCTCTACCTCGGCGTGCTCGCGCTGGTCTTCGTCTTCCGCAGCTCGGAGCACCTGGCCACGGCATACGGCCTGGCCGTGACCGGCACGCTGCTGCTGACGACGGCGCTCTTCCTGATGCTGGCGCACCGGGTGTGGGGCTGGGCCCCTTGGCAGCTGTGGGCCTTCGCGGTCCTCGTGGGCGGGGCCGAGGTCACGTTCTTCGCCGCCAACCTCACCAAGGTCGTCAAGGGCGGCTGGCTGCCGCTGCTCATCGCCGGTGTCGTCGTCGTCGTCATGACCACCTGGCGCACCGGCGCCGCCCTGGTCGCCGAGCGCCGCACGACGCTGGAGGGCTCGCTGGCGGAGTTCCTCGACGAGGTGCACGCACGCGGCGTGCGGCGGGTCCCCGGCGTCGCCGTCTATCCCCACGTCAACGGCGTCACCACCCCCCTGGCCCTCAAGACCAACGTCCGGCTCAACCGGGTGCTGCACGAGCACGTGGTGATCCTGTCGATCGTCAACGAGAACGTCCCCCACATCCGCCACGTCGACCGCATCCGCGTCTCCGACCTGGGCGACCCGCACGACGGGATCTGGCACGTCACCTGCCGCGTCGGCTTCAACGACAGCCAGGACATCCCGCGCGCCCTGCAGCTCGCGGTGCACTCCAGCCCGCCGGAGGTGCTGCGCTTCGACCCGCTCACGGCCAACTACTTCCTGTCGGTCGTGGACGTGCACCAAGGCGGGACGGCGCCGATGCCCCGCTGGCGCAAGCTGCTGTTCATCACCCTGGCGTCCAACGCCGCCCACCGCACCGGCGTCTTCCACCTGCCGCCCGACCGCACCGTGCTGATGGGGGCGCGCGTCAACCTCTGACGCGAGCCCTGGGCGGGCCGAGGGATCGAGGCGGCGGTATGCCGGGGAGGCGGTGGGCCGGGGGCCTTTCCCGGCATACGGGACGGACCGGGCGGACCCCCAGCGGGGCCGGAGCCGGGACCCCTAGGCTGGCGGCATGCGCGTTCTCGTCAGCGGTGGTGCCGGCTACATCGGCTCGCACACCGTCCTCCAGGTCCTTGCTGCCGGTCACGACGTCGTCGTGGTCGACAACTTCTCCAACGCCAAGCCCTCGGTGATGGCCCGGCTCGAGTCCCTCGCGGGGCAGCCGATCGAGGTGCACGGCTTCGACCTGACCGACCGGGACAAGACCGAGCACCTCTTCGCGAGCGAGCAGTTCGACGCGGTCATCCACTTCGCGGGCTTCAAGGCGGTCGGCGAGTCCGTGGAGAAGCCGCTGGAGTACTACGAGAACAACCTCGGCTCGACCTTCTCCCTGGTCCGGGCCATGCAGCGCCACGGCGTCACGAAGCTCGTCTTCTCCTCCTCCGCGACGGTCTACGGCACCCACCAGGAGGCCGCCACGGAGGACCGCGACACCTTCGCCACCAACCCCTACGGCTGGACCAAGGTGATGATCGAGCAGATCCTGCGCGACGTCGCCGCCGCCGACCCCTCGCTGCGGATCGCGCTGCTGCGCTACTTCAACCCCGTCGGCGCGCACGCCTCCGGCACCATCGGCGAGGACCCGCAGGGCATCCCCAACAACCTCGTCCCGTTCATCGCCCAGGTCGCCGTCGGCCGCCGCGAGGCGCTGTCGATCTTCGGCGACGACTACGACACCCCCGACGGCACCGGCCAGCGCGACTACATCCACGTCGAGGACCTCGCCGCCGGCCACGTCGCCGCGCTGCGCCGTCTCGGCGAGGTCGACGACCCGGTGTCCGTCTGGAACCTCGGCACCGGCAAGCCCGCCTCCGTCAAGGAGATGCTCGCGGCGTTCTCGCGCGCCGTGGGCCGCGAGCTGCCCGCCACGGTCGCCCCTCGCCGCCCCGGCGACGTGGCCGTGTCCTACGCCGACCCCACCAAGGCCAACCGGGAGCTCGGCTGGCAGGCCACCAGGTCCATCGACGAGATGTGCGCCGACACCTGGCGCTGGCAGTCCGCCAACCCCGAGGGTTACCCCAGCTGACCCAGCCCGTATGCCGCTCCGCCCGCGGCCGGCCCTCGTAGGGCCGGCCGCGGGCGTCTGTGACCGGTCTGCCACCGGGACCGCTACCGGCGCGCGGACCACGCCCTGGCCTGTGCGGTGGCCGTCTCGGGGTCGTGCGGCACCTGGCAGACTGGTCCAGCCAGCCCGGACAGCGCCTGCAGGCTCGGCCAGGAGCTCACCCTCGAGGCACTCGCACGCCATCTCCACGTGCGGCGATAAGCAGGCGCGCCCCCGCCCCCGCCCCCGGGTTAGGGTCTGCTACGTCCCGCACAGCGGGAGTGCTTCCTTGTTCGTAGGGGAGAGCTGACCTACCCACGGTCATGTCCCGCTTCGGCGGGAGTCAACACATGAGGCAGACTTGTTAGTTGGGGAGTTCAAGAGGGGTTGAAATCCTGGAGAGAGTTGTGCCATGCTCATCCCCAGGGGGGCACCCCAACGGTCGACGAAGACCGTTGGGGTGCAGCAGATCTCACGCCTGCCGTCACGCTAGGGGACGCCTCAGGAGACGTCTCCACATGCAACGGTGGCGACGGGGACGGGGGAATCATGGGGGCCGGTCATCCCGCGCTGTGGGCGAAGAGACCCGAGCGGCTGCTGTCAGGCGAAGCGCCATACCCGGTCTCGGCCCACCTGCTCGACACGGCCGTCATCGCCGGGGTCGTGTGGGACGAGGTCCTGACCGGGCGGGTGCGGCGACTGCTCGCTCGCGAGTTCACCGGGGACACCTCGGCACAGCATCAGGACGAGGCACGGGCGTGGGTCATGCTCGCCGCCAGCCTGCACGATTTTCTCAAAATTTCAACTATCTTCCAGCTGCGGCCCTGGTGCAGCCACTCCCAGGTGCCGTGGCGGGAGCCGCTCGCAGCCGCCTTGGCGGAGGCAGGCTATCCCCCGGCAGGCGTCGATGCTGCCGAGGCCTGCACGGCAGACCCCGCCCTCCGCCGGCACGAGTTCCTCGGTCTGTGCCTGCTGTCGGAGCGTATGTCGGGGCGTCCGGTCAGGCGCGTTCCGCAGCTGGACGCCGGAACCTCCTGGCTGGCGCTGACCGTCGGCGGTCATCACGGAGCTTGGCTCCAATCACCGCCTACCGCCACGGCCACCGTCCTGGCCGACGCCAGGGCAGGTCGCTGGGGCGAGGCGCAGACCGAGCACCTCGAGCTGGTCACCCAGGTGTGCGGTGTGGATCCGTCCGAGTCTCCGAGGGTGGGGCCCGAGCTGGCCGGCGTCGTGACGATGCTCATCACCGGGATCGTGCAGCTGTCCGACTGGCTGGCCTCGGAGGCGGCCGTGGTCGATGCCGGGCTCGCCCTGATCGAGCAAGGCCTCGACCCCATGTCTGCCACCTGGGCGCAGACTCGCGCCGCCGAGCTCGCGGCACACGTGACCACGTCTGTGGGCTCCTACTCCGCACCGACCGACCGTCACCGCACCGCCGTCGGTCTGGACGGGGATGGACGCGTCCGCAGCCTCCGCCCCCTGCAGGAAGACGCCGAGCAGGTCGGAGACGGCCTGTGGTTCGCGGCCTACCCGACGAGCGAGGGCAAGACAGGCGCAGCGCTGCTGCGCCACCAGGTCGAGCAGGACGAAGGACTGATCTTCGCCCTGCCCACCCGGGCAACCACAGACGCCATGCAGCGACGACTGCAGCGGGCCTTCACCGGCACGGGCAACGGCGTGCTCCTCTCCCACCAGTTCGCCTCGCTCTACCGCTGCCCCGCCACCGAGGGCCACGGCTTCGAGTGGTTCAGCACCAGCACCCGCCGACTGCTCGCTCCCGTCGTCGCGGCCACCTGCGACCAGGTGCTGGCCGGGTCGCTCCCCCAGCGCCACCTACCGCTGCGTCTCCTCGCCCTCAGCAACCACCACGTCGTCCTCGACGAGGTGCACACCTACGACCGCTACCAGACCACGCTGCTCGCCGCGCTGATGGCGTGGTGGGGCCGCACCGGCACCCGCGTCACGGTCCTGTCCGCCACCATGCCGACCTGGCAACGTCGCATCCTCGAGGACGCCTACACGGGTCGAGAGACGAGCGACGGGCAGGCGGCCTATCCGGCGCACTGGCTGGCCGGGGACGGCACGACGAGCAGCCCGCCGCTGCAGACGGCCGTGCCGGACCTGCACCTGGCCACCCTCCACACCGACGACGCCACGCAGGCGCACCGGGAGTGGGCGGTCACGACATACGACCGCCATCCACGATGCAGCATCGCCGTCGTGCGCTCCCGCGTCGACGACGCCATCACCACGGGACGGTTGCTGCGCGCCGACCTCGCCGACCGCGACGTGGACGTCCTGGTGCTGCACTCCCGGATGACGCTCGCGCACCGTGCAGAGATCGAGCGGGAGCTGGAGGCCCGACTCGGGCCGCGAGCGCCGCGGGGTCACCGCCCGCTCCTGGTGTGCGGCACCCCGGTCCTGGACGTCAGCCTCGACGTGTCCTTCTGGTCGATGGCCTGCGACATCGCGCCGGCCGCGTCGCTGGTGCAGCGGGCCGGTCGCCTCTGGCGCTTCCTGACCCTCATGCAGGCTCAGCTCGACGAGGCCGACGCCCGCCCCGACCAACGCACCCTGCGGGTTGTCATCCCTGATGCCGCCGGTCCCCTGACCGAGGAGCGGGCGCGGCCCTACTTCGCCGACGAGCTCACTGCCGTGGCCCGCACCCTCGAGGACCACCCCGTCCTGCGGATCCCCGAGGACGTCCAGGACTTCGTCGACCGCACGACCTACGACCTGGAGCGCGCCACCCTGTGTGACCTGCGCCTAGCCGAGCTCGTCGATGCCGGCATGCGCAAGGACGCGGCCGACACGCTCGCCTCAGGAGTCCTGGGGCTCGTGGATCCCTATGTGCCCGCCACCCACGGGAGCCTGGCCAAAGCCACCAATCCCCCGAGGGACTTGGCTGGGATCAGCGACCTGGAGCTGACGACCCGTTACTCGACTCTGCCCTCGGCGACCTTCGTGCTGGTCGGTGGGATACGGGGCACTCGAGCGAGCCCAGCCAAGCTGGCCGCGATGACGGACGCCGACCGCGTCCGCGAGGCCCTGGGCAGCCTCTTCACGGTTTCCGGCGACAGGTGGGTCCCACGCCTCCGCGAGGCGGCGAAGGCAAGCACCCCGGCCTGGACCCCCGCGCACCCACTCCTCACTCACGTGCCCCCTGTGCACGTCGACGCCCTTGCCGACGCCGGACTCACCTACGACACCACGCTCGGCCTCACCACGCTCACCGACGAGGAGACCCCATGACCCCGACCGCGACGACGAATGTCGTCGACCTGCCCTGCATCCCGGTCCGCCGAGGCACGTCCGGCGAGCTGCTGTCCCTGCGGGAGACCTTCCTGCAGGCCCACGAGCTGACCGGGCTCGACGACTCGCTCCTGCCGGTCGAGCGGGAAGCGCTGCTGCGCTTCCTGGAGTCGCTCGCGGCAGTGGTGCTGCGGGGTGTCCCGCGGTCGTCGTACGACGGGCCGGCGCGTTTCCCGACCGAGAGCGTCGAGGCGGTTCTCGACCGCTACGGCGACCGCTTCGACCTGGCCGACCGGGACCGACCGCTGCTGCAGGAGTGGCACACCCCCGAGCCCACGGCGACGGACCTCGCCAAGGGCTACACCTCCCTGGAGACCCTGCACCTGAGGGTGCCCGGAGCCTCCAGCGCGACCTGGGGGACCAGCCCGGAGCCGCGGGACGCCGCCGACCCCGCCGTCCTCCTCTTGCTGCTGGTCGTCTCCTGGTTCCACGGCAAACCGAGCAACGGCGCGGGTGCGTCCTTCTACGTCCCCACCTCGGGCCCCAAGTGCTCGCCGATCTCCGGGGCACCCGCGGGCGGGCCGCACGACACCGTCTTCCACCTGCTCGGACAGACCCTGGCCGAGACCCTGATGCTCAACGTCCGGGTGAGCTGGCTGCGGGAGAAGGGACTCCCGGTGTGGCTGGACCAGGACCGCGGCCCTTCGGGCGAGCCGTTCCGGCCCGACGAGCAGCTGGTCGGCGGCGCCCGGCAGGGCAGCCTGTGGCGCTGCACGTGGACGGCCAACCGCGCCCACGTGCGCTGGCAGGACGGCGCACCCGTGGCGGTCACCCGCGGGCTGACGCGTCGGCCCGTGCCGATCGTCGAGCAGGACGGCCCCACCGAGGGCGTCGCCGGCGTGAAGGCTTTCGCGAAGGCCGTGGCGTCGGGCGACTACTGCCGGGTGGTGAACACCAAGACCAAGGGCACCAAGTACGTCCACGCCGACGCCTCCCTGCGCAGCGCCGAGGGCTACGAGCGGTGGTACCAGAACGCCCTCGAGTCCTCTCTGCAGGCATGGATCTACGAACCCCGCGCCATCTCCGTGCCGGACGCACCCATCCGGGTGGGTTTCCACCACGAGGAGGGCGACACCTATGGGAACAGGGAGCTCTCCCAGTGGGAGGAGGTGCCCGCCGCCGAGCTCCTCGTGGAGGCCCGGATCCCGGTGGAGGCCGTGATGGTGCACGTCGAGAAGATCCGCAAGGCGCTGGGCTCGGCCCTGCTCGCCGGGGGAATCGACCACCGCAGCGCCCGGCGCCACCTCGTGCGCAGCACGGTGATGTCCGCGCTCGACGAGCCCGTGCTCGATGCCGTGCACCGGCTCTCCCAGAGCGAGGAGATCGACACCGTCGACGTGCGTCGCCGGATGACCGACCGGGCCCGGGCGGCGTTCGAGGCCGCCACGGAGCCGCTGCTCACGCTCGCCACCGCACCTCAGATCTATCAGGCCCGTGCTCGTTTCACCGCCGGCACCGCGGCCCCGCGCCACCCTGCCACCGCGATCAAGGAGATCACCGCATGACCACCCTGCCCGAGGCCTACCCCGAGCCCGGCACGGCCGAGAGGCGACGCTGGACCAGCCCGCTCATCCAGTGCGTGCTCGACCGTCGCCACGACCGTTCGTATGCCGGATGGACGGCTTCCGTCCGGCGAGCCATCACCCCGGCGACCGAGGTCGCGGCCTACGGGGCCACCGAGCGATTCGTCCCCGCCGCGCTCGGCACGACCCAGGCCGCCGGGTTGCGGCGCGCCGCCGCCATCTGCGCGGGAGCGACCGGAGCCCCGCAGGACGACTCGGCCCATGCGACCCTCGGACGGGCCCTGGCCCGCCTCCACCGCGCGGTCGGCGGCAGCCACGTCGAGCAGCGCGTGCAGACCCTCCCGCTGCTCGACACCGAGAACGCCGCGATCTCGTTGGGCCATCTCGTGGACCTGTGCTCGCAGCACCACGTGCCGGTCAACTTCCACGACCTGGCGCGCACCCTCACCTCCTGGGGGGACGGCCTCAGCCAGAGATCCCAGGACATCCGGCGTGCCGTCGTGCACGACTTCTACACCACCCGACCCGACCCGGAGCCCGGCACGACCGCCGAGGCCCCTGAAACCACCCGGACCACCACGGAAGGCACCCGCTGATGACCACCCGCTTCGTCACCTGCCATGTCATCGTCACGCTCCCGCTGCACAACCTCAACCGCGACTCCAACGGCCTGCCCAAGAGCCAGTTCGACGGCGGCGTCCAGCGTGCCCGGCTCTCCAGCCAGTCGCTGAAGCGGGCCGCGCGTCAGGCTTATCGGCAGGCGGGCCACGAGGACTCGACCCGCACCCGCCTCGCGGCCTTCGAGATCACCCGCCGGGTCCTCGACCAGGCCGACGCCGACGGCGCCCAGGTGGACGTCGATGCCGTGATCAAGACCGCCGTCACGGCCGTTCGTGCGCTCTACACCGACAAGACCGACGCCAAGGAGCTGGCCCGGCAGACCAAGAAGGTCCGGGACCTGCTGGAGCGCACCCAGGGCAGGAGCCTGGAGGAGGCCGTCGCCACCGCCGCCGAGACCGCCGAGGAGACGACCGAGGACAAGGACGCGAAGAAGGAGCAGGAGGCCGAGACCAAGGACACGATCGTCTACCTGTCCACCTCGGAGATCGTGGCCTTCGCCGCCGCCGTCCACGCCGCCCACACCGGTCGGGGGGACGAGCCGACCGAGCTGGTCCGCAGCGCTCGGTCGGATGCCTTGGACATCGCTGCCTTCGGCAGGATGTTCGCCTCGCAGGCCGGCCTGGCCACCCATGCCGCCATCGCCGTCTCGCACGCCACGACGGTCCACCGCATGCAGCTCGTCACCGACTACTTCACGGCTGTGGAGGACCTGGAGACGGGGAATGCCGGCGCGGCCCACATCGACGAGAGCTACTTCACCTCCGGCACCTACTACCGCACCTTCACCATCGACGTCGATCAGCTGGCGTCGTCCTGGACGGCCTTCGGCGAGCCGGGATCCAAGGAGGCGCTCAAGGACCTGGTGCGCGCCCTGGTGCTGGCGCTGCCCCGGGGCAAGGTCAACGCCACCAACTCGGGCACGCTCCCGGCTCTGGTCCTCGCCGAGACCCAGAACTTCCGCGTCACCTACGACTTCGAGCAGGCGCTGACCACGCGGGACGAGCGTGGTGGCTACACCGCGCAGGCCGTCGCCGAGCTCGCCCGACGGCAGAAGGAGGCGAGGCAGTTCGACGGCACGCTCTTCGGCGAGGCCGTGGTGACCGGGCGTCTCGGTGACACGACCTTCGACGGCACGACCACCGCCCCCGACCTGGAGGCACTCCTCGACTTCGTGGTCGAGCAGGTCTACGCGGGTCGCTGATGCGACACGTCATCCGCCTGGCGGCCCCAATCCAGAGCTGGGCCGGCTACAGCGCCTCCCACCGCACCGTCCAGACGCTCCCGCTGCCCACCGCTTCCGGCGTCGCCGGCCTCCTCGGCGCCTGCCTCGGGGTCAGCGATCACCTCACCCTCCTGGATCGGTTCACCCTGCACGTGCGTGTGGACCGCACCAACCCGGCAGAGGTGGACCTGCAGGTGGCGGTGCCGCCTCCCCCCGGACGCGCCACCGAGGCCTGGCACCGCTCGGTGGCCCTGCACGAGGTCACCTCGGCCGTCCGGCGCGGGGACAAGGTGAAGCCCTACCGCGTGAAGGACATCAACCTCACCGGTGGGACCAACAAGGTGCAGTTCTCCGAGGGCCGCACCTTCCTGCCGCACGCGGAGTTCCTCTGCGTCGTCGACGCGCTGGACGACGAGCTCGACGAACGGCTGCACGAAGGTTTCCGGCGGCCCACCTTCATGCCCTACCTGGGGCGTATGGCGAACGGCCCCTCCTACCCCTTCCACCTGGGGCGCGGCCCCCAGGACGTGGGTGATCTGATGTCGCAGATCCCCGTGGTCGCCATGGACGGCCACCCGACGCCGGAGCGGCTGCGCGTCTACGAGGCCACGGGAGGGCACGCCGCGCCCCGACACCGGGAGTGCGGCCTCGTCTCACCCCCGACAGTCGCACGACGGGCCGAGCAGCTCGCGTGGGCGAAGGAGCACCTGACCCGATGACCGAGGCACCCTTCTGGACGGTCTTTCCCACCCACGCGGTCAAGACCGACTGGACCGATCACGGCGAGTCCCACCGTGCCGTGATGCGGCTCTTCGAGCGCGAGCTGCCCGGCGCAGCACACGAGCGGCGGGCCACCGGTCAGATCCTCTATCGCGTGGACCACCACCTGGACGGCAGCTCTACCGTGCTCGTCCAGTCCCGACAGGCCCTGGAGACCACGCCACCTCAGGCGCGTGCCACCACGATCCCGCGCGGGGGTTGGGACCTCGCGGCGGGCACCCCGGTGCTCTTCCGCGTGGCGGTCAACGCCGTTCGTCGGCGCACCGAGCGGGACGGCACGGGTCGTCGTCACGAGACCTTGACGACTGTGGCACCGAACGAGGTGCCGCAATGGGTGGCGGCCAGGCTGGCCACCGCGATGACGGTCGACGAGGTCTTCGAGCACGCGCGGCGCACCCACCGTCACCGGCGTCACCGCGACCGCACCCCGCCTCGCTTCGTCGTCGACACCGTCGACGGCCTGGCCACGGTCACGGACGCCGACGCACTGCAGCAGCTGCGGCTCTCCGGCGTGGGCCGCGGCAAGGCCTACGGCGCAGGTCTGCTCACCGTCCGGCCACTCGGATGACTGGCCCGGGGAGCACTGCCGGCGGCGAACGGTCGACGCCCCTGACCCTCGCCAAGCCTCGGGCGCTGCTGCTGACCCGCACCGACGACCGGCTGTCGTTCCTCTACCTCGATCGCTGCGCGATCCACCAGTCCGACAACGGCACGGTGGCGGTGATCGAGGTGGAGGGCGGCACCCGGTCCACGCAGATCCCCGTCGCCACGCTGTCGTGCCTCATGCTGGGGCCGGGGACGTCCATCACCCAGCAGGCGGCAGCCCACCTGGCGGGTGCGGGGTGCGCCGCGAGCTTCGTCGGCGGCGGGGCCGTGCGGTCGTACGGCGCCTTCCTGTCGCCATACGCGCCGACGGACCGCCTGCAACGGCAGGCCGTCGTCAGCACCGACCCCGAGCTGCGCGCGGAGGCTGCTCGACGCATGTATCTCAAGCGCTTCCCCGGGACCTCGTCGGCGACCTTCGCAGGCGCCACGATCGAGCAGATGCGAGGTGCCGAGGGGCTGCGCATGCGGGCCGTGTACGAGCAGCACGCCCGCAGGCACCGGCTGCGGTCGTGGCGGCGCAACACCGGCACCCGCCCGGAGATGGGACCACCCGACACGGTCAACCTGGCTCTCAACGCGGCCAACTCGGCGCTCTACGGCATCGTCAACAGCGTCGTGATCGCTCTCGGCGTCAGTCCCGGCCTCGGGATCATCCACACGGGCAACCGGCAGTCGTTCACGCTCGACGTCGCGGACATGTACAAGACGCGAATCACCATCCCGCTCGCGTTCTCCCTCAAGGGGCACGCCGATCCCTGCAACGCCGCCCTGCGTGCGCTGCGCGACGAGCTGCGGATGCTCCGTCTGCTGCCCGAGATCGTGTCCGACATCGACATGGTCCTCGGGGTCGAGGTCGACGACGGCTGGACCGTCGAGGCCCTCCAGCTGTGGGGCCCGGCCGGCGAGGTGGAGGCGACCTGGTCGCACGCGGAGTGGTCGACGTGAGCCTGCAGGTGCTCGTCACCGAACGGCTCTCCCCGGGACTGCGCGGCGCTCTGTCCCAGTGGTACGTGGAGATCAACCCCGGTGTCTTCGTCGGGACCGTCTCGGCCCGCATCCGGGACCAGCTGTGGTCCCAGGTCGAGGAGTGGGTGACAGGGGACGAGATCGGCTATGCGCTGGCGGTCTATCCAGCCACGACCGAGCAAGGATATGAGCTGCGCAGCGTCGGGACCAGCCGGTATGCCGTCGTGGACCATCACGGGCTCGCCTTGATCTCCAGGCAGCACGACGAGAGCCAAGTCAGTGCCACGGGCGAGGAGATCGACCCAGGATGGTGACGGCTCTGACAAAGTAGCAGGTGAGGCGGTCTTCGTCCCGCGTCCGCGGGAGTGCTTCCCTGCGCGAGCAGCCCGCCCCCGCGGCGCCCGCCTTCGTCCCGCGTCCGCGGGAGTGCTTCCCCCGCCGCCCGGCCCCACGGCCGGGCCCGTGCCTTCGTCCCGCGTCCGCGGGAGTGCTTCCCGGCCACCGGCACGATCGGCTCGGCCCTGACCCTTCGTCCCGCGTCCGCGGGAGTGCTTCCGCTCTGGCGTCGATGGAGCGCGTCCGCGCCGACTTCGTCCCGCGTCCGCGGGAGTGCTTCCAGGTCCGAGCCGCTGATCAGGGGCCCCTGGTGCTTCGTCCCGCGTCCGCGGGAGTGCTTCCACCGATGACGCGCAGCTTGGCGCCGTTCGGGGCTTCGTCCCGCGTCCGCGGGAGTGCTTCCGTGCGCTTCTCCCCGGCGATGTTCGTCAGCGACTTCGTCCCGCGTCCGCGGGAGTGCTTCCATGCACCTCACCGACGCTACTGAGAGGGAGGGCTTCGTCCCGCGTCCGCGGGAGTGCTTCCAGGGCGATCCTGGGGATCTGCTCCACCGCGCGCTTCGTCCCGCGTCCGCGGGAGTGCTTCCCTCGGCTCCGTCATCGGCGGCACCAAGGCCAACTTCGTCCCGCGTCCGCGGGAGTGCTTCCCTCACCGTCAAGATCGTCCTCGCCAGCCTCTACTTCGTCCCGCGTCCGCGGGAGTGCTTCCTACAAGCGCCGCATCATCGAACGGCAGGTCAACTTCGTCCCGCGTCCGCGGGAGTGCTTCCCTCCGCGGCAGTTTCCCTGGCGGCTGCTCGGGCTTCGTCCCGCGTCCGCGGGAGTGCTTCCAGCGCGAAGCACCTGCTCCCCGAGGGCGCCCGCTTCGTCCCGCGTCCGCGGGAGTGCTTCCTTCTCCAGTCGAGGGCAGTACCAGGCTGTCGTCTTCGTCCCGCGTCCGCGGGAGTGCTTCCCCCGGCACAGGGCTGCACCACTCACCCACGATCTTCGTCCCGCGTCCGCGGGAGTGCTTCCCAGCCGGCGCCGGCGTACGTGTACGTCGGCCCCTTCGTCCCGCGTCCGCGGGAGTGCTTCCCCTTCGCAGCCGATCGCGGTCCCGGACGGCGACTTCGTCCCGCGTCCGCGGGAGTGCTTCCCCCCCTCCTGGAAGCGGACGAGGGCACGTCGTCTTCGTCCCGCGTCCGCGGGAGTGCTTCCCCGTCCTTCTCCTTCGGTCTCGCCCGCGAGAACTTCGTCCCGCGTCCGCGGGAGTGCTTCCGGCCCGCTCCGTGGGCACCAGCATGGGTGGGCCTTCGTCCCGCGTCCGCGGGAGTGCTTCCCATCACGACCGTGACCCACGTCCACGAGATCACTTCGTCCCGCGTCCGCGGGAGTGCTTCCAGCAGCACCTCAGCTGCGGCGCCCACCCAGTCCTTCGTCCCGCGTCCGCGGGAGTGCTTCCTTCGTCGTCGGGCAGGTGTGGATGCGTCGCGGCTTCGTCCCGCGTCCGCGGGAGTGCTTCCCGGACCCTCTTCGCAGAGGACGCCTCCGGCTCCTTCGTCCCGCGTCCGCGGGAGTGCTTCCAGCGCCGCGGCTGCCGAGCATGAGGCAGAACGCTTCGTCCCGCGTCCGCGGGAGTGCTTCCGCGCACGCGTCCCGCAGACCGGCGTAGTCCGGCTTCGTCCCGCATCCGCGGGAGTGCTTCCGACGCCGAGAAGATCGCCGCTGCCATCGAGCACTTCGTCCCGCGTCCGCGGGAGTGCTTCCCTGTCGCAGGACGACGACCGCGAGTCGATGACCTTCGTCCCGCGTCCGCGGGAGTGCTTCCTCCATCGACCACGTATGCCTGGCCACCGGCCCCTTCGTCCCGCGTCCGCGGGAGTGCTTCCCACCATCCGGTCCTGGCTCACCGACGCGATCCCTTCGTCCCGCGTCCGCGGGAGTGCTTCCCCCGTAGTCGCGGCCGCGCTCACGAAGGACGACTTCGTCCCGCGTCCGCGGGAGTGCTTCCGTCGTGGTCACCGGTGACGCGGGCGCGACCCGCTTCGTCCCGCGTCCGCGGGAGTGCTTCCTACAAGGCGTGGGCGGTGGAGTGGGCGAACGGCTTCGTCCCGCGTCCGCGGGAGTGCTTCCCCCTCCTCCCGGCCCGGTCCCGGTCGGTGAGACTTCGTCCCGCGTCCGCGGGAGTGCTTCCGATCACCGTCCGGCGGGTAACCGGATGAGCACCTTCGTCCCGCGTCCGCGGGAGTGCTTCCGTCAAGGAAGTCAACGAGGCGGTCATGGCCGCCTTCGTCCCGCGTCCGCGGGAGTGCTTCCAAGGTCCGGGTCGCGACGATCGCCTCTGATCACTTCGTCCCGCGTCCGCGGGAGTGCTTCCGCGCGCTACGTGCTGTCGGGGATGCCCGCGGACTTCGTCCCGCGTCCGCGGGAGTGCTTCCTGCCCGGCCTCCTCCATCCCGTGGAGCATGCGCTTCGTCCCGCGTCCGCGGGAGTGCTTCCGGCGCCAAGGGTTCCAGCGCCCGCGACACCAGCTTCGTCCCGCGTCCGCGGGAGTGCTTCCCTACCACCCGAGGTAATCACCACCTACCTGCACTTCGTCCCGCGTCCGCGGGAATGCTTCCCTGCTCCAGGTGGCGGGTGGGTGCCAGGGTGACTTCGTCCCGCGTCCGCGGGAGTGCTTCCCTGCTCCAGGTGGCGGGTGGGTGCCAGGGTGACTTCGTCCCGCGTCCGCGGGAGTGCTTCCATCTCCTGCCGGGTCCTGTCCGGTGACTACAACTTCGTCCCGCGTCCGCGGGAGTGCTTCCCCGCTCCCGGCCCACCTGGGGTGGGTGGTGGCCTTCGTCCCGCGCCAGCGGGAGTGCTTCCGAGTCAGGCCGTCCGAAGACCGCGTTCTACGGCTTGGTCCCGCGTCCGCGGGAGTGCTTCCCCCTCCGGGATCAAGTCCGGGGCAGTCGGGGACTTCGTCCCGCGCCAGCGGGAAGGCGGCGGCGCTGGGGCTGGTGGCCCACGACGCCTGAGCGCCGACAGGCACCACCACCACCACGGCCACGGGAGTGGTCACCGCCCCCACGCCTGGGTGGGTGCGGCGGTGCGGGGCGGGTGACCCCGGAGGCGGGAGGGTCGCGCCGATGACTACGGGGACCACGGTGCCGACATACACAAGGTGAGGGGTCCGGACCGACCTCATGACGTCCGTCGCCAGCACCGCGAGCGAAGGCCTAACCTGGGCTCTGTCCGCGCGAATTGTGTTGGTGGAGAGGGAGTTACGTTGAGCACGGTTGATCACCAGGAGTTCACCGCCGACGACGAGGCGCAGCTGACGGCGCTCCTGCGACGCCTGGCGCCGCAGGACTGGCCGCTGGGCCTGGAGGAGGGGCGCCGCTACTACGACAGCTGGGGGAGCCCGGTCGCCGACGACGTCGTCCAGCGCCGCGTGTCGCTCGGCACGATCCCCGCCGTGGAGCTCACCCCGCCCGACGGTGACGCCGACAGGATCGGCCTGTGGCTGCACGGCGGTGCCTACGTCCAGGGCTCGCACGCCAGCCACGGGAGCATGGTCGCCGAGATCGCCCGCGCCTGCGGCCACCCCTTCGTGCACCCCCTCTATCGCCTCGCCCCGGAGCACCCCTTCCCGATGGCCGTCGAGGACGCCCTCGCCGCCTACCGGTCGCTGCTCGTCCGGGGCTGGTCCGGGCACGAGATCGTGGTGGGCGGGGACTCCGCCGGCGGTGGTCTCGCCGTGGCGATGATGCTCACGGCCCGCGACCGCGGGCTCCCCCTGCCGTCCTGCGCGACGCTGCTCTCCCCCTGGGTCGACCTGGCGGGGACGGGCCGCACCCTGGTCAGCAACGCCGGCGCCGACCCCCTCGTCGACGCCGCGGCCTGCGCGAGCTTCGCCCAGACCTACCTCGCCGGCGCCCACCCCCGGCACCCGCTGGCCTCTCCCCTGTATGCCGACCTGACGGGCCTGCCCCCCACCCTCGTCCAGGTGGGGTCCCGCGAGGTGCTGCTCAGCGACTCCCGGCGGCTGCACGCCGCACTGGTCGCCGCCGGGGTCGACGTCACCATGGAGACCTGGCGCGGTCAGATCCACGTCTGGCACCTGCACCACGCCCACCTGCGCCAGGCCCGGGAGGCGATCGCGGACCTGGGCAGGTTCACCCGGGGGGTGACCTCGGCCGCGGCACCGAGCCGGCTCGCCGGATCACGGTGACGCGGCGCGGTGCAGGCCGGCTCCCCGGCCGAGGGGTGCGGGGTCGGCGCCCGCGGTGGCGGGGGTGGGAGTACGGCCCCGGGGCGGATGGGCACCCGACACGCGGCATACGACCGGTGATGTCCGTCACAGGCGACCCCCCGGCCTGACGCCCGCCTGGGCCGCGGGCCCTGACGAACCGGTCTCTCAGCCAGGACCTCTCGCGCAGACGGCCGAGGGGGGTGACGCGGCGTGCTCACAAAGGCGCAGGTCACCCCCCGGTTTCGGCACCCGCGACGCGGCGCGAGCAGGGGTAACCCGTGGGTAACCTTCTAGCGTTCACCACCGCTCTGCAGACGGGGACCTCATGAGCAACCTGGACCTGGCACGGTGGCAGTTCGCCATCACCACCGTGTATCACTTCCTCTTCGTGCCGATCACGATCGGCATGTCGGCGGTCGTCGCCGGATACCACACCGCCTGGGTGCGCACCCGCAACCCGGAGTACCTGCGCCTGGCCAAGTGGCTCGGCAAGCTGTTCACCATCAACTTCGCCCTCGGCCTGGTCACGGGCATCGTGCAGGAGTTCCAGTTCGGGATGAACTGGTCGGACTACTCCCGCTTCGTCGGTGACATCTTCGGGGCACCGCTGGCCTTCGAGGCGCTCCTGGCGTTCTTCATGGAGTCGACCTTCCTCGGGCTGTGGATCTTCGGGTGGGGCCGGATCCCGGAGAAGCTGCACGCCTGGACCATGTGGATCACCCACCTCGGCACCGTGCTCAGCGCCTTCTTCATCCTCGCGGCCAACTCGTTCATGCAGAACCCGGTGGGCTACCAGTTCAACCCGCAGACCGGCCGGGCCGAGATGGCCGACTTCGTCGCCGTGCTCACCAACAAGGTCCAGCTGGTCACCTTCCCCCACGTGCTGCTCAGCTCCTACATGACCGGCGGGGCCGTGGTCCTCGCCGTCGCGCTGTGGCACTGGCTGCGCCGCGGCCCGATCGCGGACCGTGACCGGCAGATGTACCGCAAGGCCGTCCAGGTCGGCGCGGTTATGTCCCTCGTCGCGTCGTTCGGCGTGGTCATCACCGGCGACCTGCAGGGCAAGGTGATGACCGAGGTGCAGCCGATGAAGATGGCCGCCGCCGAGGGGCTCTACCGCACCGAGAAGCACGCGTCCTTCTCGATCCTGTCGATCGGCTCGCTCGACGGCTCGGACGCCACTCGCGTCATCGAGGTGCCCGGCCTGCTGAGCTTCCTCGGCCACGGCTCCTTCGACGCCGAGGTCAAGGGCATCCGCGACGTCCAGGCGGACTACCAGGCCAGGTACGCCGACACCCCGCGCACCGCGGACAAGGCCACGGACTACGTGCCCAACATCCCCACGACCTACTGGACCTTCCGCCTGATGATGGGCGTGGGCTTCCTGTCGATGCTGTGCTCGCTGCTCGCTCTCGTCGCCACCCGCAAGGGCCGGACCCCGCCCACCGCCCCCTGGTGGAAGCACGTGGTGATCTGGAGCCCGCTGCTGCCGGTCCTGGCCATCTCCTTCGGCTGGATCTTCACCGAGGTGGGCCGCCAGCCGTGGATCGTCTTCGGGCAGATGACGACGGCGTCGGGTGTCAGCCCCTCCGTCCCGGCCTGGTCCGTCCTCGTGTCGATGGTCGTCTACACCGCGCTGTATGCCGCGCTGGCCGTCGTCGAGGTCAAGCTCTTCCTCAAGTACACCCGCGTCGGTGCGGAGCCGGTCGACCCCCAGTCGCCCGCCGAGGCCGGCGAGGACCGTCCCCTCGTCTTCGCCTACTGAGGAGCCTCGTCATGGAACTGTCTGTCATCTGGTTCGTCCTCATCGCGGTCCTGTGGACCGGCTACTTCGTCCTCGAAGGCTTCGACTTCGGCGTCGGCATGCTCATGCCGATCCTGGGCAAGGGGCGCGACGGGGTGGACGACGACCGACGCCGCCGCGTCCTGCTCAACACCATCGGACCCCACTGGGACGGCAACGAGGTGTGGGTGCTGACCGCCGGCGGCGCGACCTTCGCGGCCTTCCCGCACTGGTACGCCACGCTGTTCTCCGGGTTCTACCTGCCCCTGCTGCTCATCCTGGTCGCCCTGATCATCCGCAACATGGGCTTCGAGTACCGCCACAAGCGCGACGACGTCGCGTGGCGCCGCAACTGGGACACGTGCATCGTCGTCGGCTCCTTCCTGCCCGCCCTGCTGTGGGGCGTCGCCTTCGCCAACGTCGTGGGCGGCACGCCGATCGACCAGCACAAGGAGTTCACGGGCAACCTGCTCACCCTGCTCAACCCGCACGGCCTGCTCGGTGGCCTGACGACCTTGCTCGTCTTCCTCACCCACGGCGCGATCTTCGTCACGCTCAAGACCACCGGCGAGATCCGCGAGGACGCCCGCGCGCTCGCGTGGAAGACGGGGCTGGTCGCCGGCGTCGTCTGCGTCACCTTCATGGTGTGGACGATGCTCCAGACCGGCAACCCGCTCGCCTGGGTCCTCACCGTGCTGGCCGCCGCCCTGTGGGTCGCCGGGATCGTGATGACCCGCGCCGGCCGCGAGGGCATCGGCTTCACCGGCAGCGCGCTCGCCATCGCCCTCGTCGTGCTCGCGCTGTTCACCGCCCTGTTCCCCGACGTGATGCCGTCCTCGCTCGACCCGGCCTGGTCGCTCACCCACGAGAACGCCGCCAGCACCCCGCTGACGCTCAAGATCATGACCGGCGCGGCCGTCGTGTTCACGCCGATCGTGCTGGCCTACACCGCCTGGACCTACTGGATCTTCCGCAAGCGCATCGGCGTGCACCACATCCCCGACGCCCACGAGCCCCGCGAGGTCACCGAGGTGGAGGCCGCGGGACTGGTGGACGCGACCAGCGCCCCGGTCCCCGCGAGCGGCAGCGACACCGGCAGCGGCGCCCGCTGACGCGGCCGCTGCTCCACCCGGGGAGGCGACCCACCACCTCCCCGGAAACGTGAGGGTCTGCCCCGACAATCGTCGGGGCAGACCCTCACGGTGCGTCCGGCGGACCCGGCGGCACCTGGCCGGGTCGTCCGGTCTCGTCCCGCCCGCCCGATCCGTCCCCAGAGAGCAGGAGCCGCCCCGGTGAAGCCCTTCGACCGCCGACTGCTCACCCTCGTGCCCGACGCCCGCCGCTCCGTCCTGCTGCTCGCCGCGATCGGCGTGGCCCAGGGCGTCGCCGCGATCGGGCAGGCCTTCGCCGTGGCGGCCGTCGTGGTGGCGGTGGCGCAGGCCAGGTCGGTGACCCCTCCCGCGGTGGCCGGGCCCGTGGCGTGGTTGGCCGTGGTCCTCGGCATACGCGCGCTGCTCACCGCGGCCACCGAGCTCGTCGCGTCCCGGGCGGGCACCGAGGTGAGCTGCGGCCTGCGGGCCCGGCTGCTGCAGACCTGGCTGAGCCGTATGCCGGGAGGCCGTCCCGAGCCCGCCGCGGCCCAGACCCTCGCCGCGCAGGGCACCACCAGCATCGAGACCTACGTGGCGCGCTACCTGCCGGCGCTGGTCGCCGCGGCCGTGCTCCCGGCGCTGGTGGTGCTCACCCTGCTCCTCGTGGACCTGTGGTCGGCGCTGATCGTGGTGCTGACGCTGCCGCTGCTGCCGCTCTTCGCCGCGCTGATCGGCAAGGCCACCGCCGACGCCTCCGACCGGCGCTGGCGGGCGATGACCGCGCTGGCCGGCCACTTCCTCGACCTGATGCGCGGGCTGCCGACGCTCGTGGCCTACGGCCGCGGCGAGCGCCAGACCGAGACGATCGGGGAGGTCTCGCAGCGGCACCGTCGGGCGACGGTGGAGACGCTGCGGATGGCCTTCCTGTCGTCGGCGGCGCTGGAGCTGCTGGCGACGATCGCGGTGGCGCTGGTCGCGGTGTCGGTCGGGCTGCGCCTCACCCAGGGGGCGATGGGGCTCGCGACCGGGTTGACGGCGATCCTGCTGGCGCCCGAGGCCTACTGGCCGGTGCGGCGGGTGGGTCAGGAGTTCCACGCGGCGGCGGACGGCGCCGAGGCCGTGGGCGCGGTGGCGGACGCGCTGGCCGAGCCCGTGGACCTGCGCCCGGCCGGCAGGGGGCGCCCCCCTCGCCCCGGCGACGGGAGCGTGGCCCGGCTGGCGGGGGTGGGCTGTCGCTACCCGGGCAGCGACCGGGACGTGCTCCACGGACTGACCCTCACGGTCCCGCGCGGCCTGACCGTGCTCACCGGCCCCTCCGGCTGCGGCAAGACCACCGCGCTGGAGCTGCTGTGCGGGCTGCGCGAGACCACGGCCGGTATGGCGCACCCGGCGCCCAGCCACCTGGTGACCCAGCGGCCCTTCCTGGCGGCGGGGTCGATCCGGCACAACCTCACCCTCGCGGGCCCGGCCGACGACGACGCCCTGCTGGCTGTGCTCGACCGCGTGGGCCTGGGCGACCTGGTGCGCGGCCTGCCCGACGGGCTCGGGACGCTGCTCGGGGACGACGGCTTCGGCCTGAGCGCCGGCCAGCGCGCCCGGCTCGGGGTCGCGCGGGCCCTGCTGAGCGACGCCGACCTGATCGCCCTCGACGAGCCCACCGCACACCTCGACCCGGCGTCGACGGCGCTGGTGGATGGGGTGATCCGCGAGCTCGCCCGCGACCGCGCCGTCGTCGTGGTCACCCACCGCGACAGCCTCGTCGAGCACGCCGACCAGCACGTCGTCCTCGCTGCCGCCGGGCAGGACGCCGGGCAGGAGGTGGCCCGGTGAAGCCCGGTCGCGCCCGAGGACCCGCGACCGGTGGACGACCCGGTGATCGCCCAGGTGGACGCCCACGTCGACGGCCCGGTGTCTGGCGGGCGCCCCGCGGGATCGGTGGCGCCGCCGTGCTCGGGGGCCTGTCCACCGCCAGCGGCATCGCCCTGACCACCACGTCCGGCTGGCTCGTCGTCGCCGCCTCCCACCGACCGCAGATCCTGACGCTGATGGCGGCGATCGTGGCGGTGCGTGCCTTCGGCATGGCGCGCCCGGTGCTGCGCTACGCGGAGCGGGTGCGCTCGCACGACGCGGCCCTGGGGGACCTGGCGGACCAGCGGGTGGCGGCCTATGCCGCGCTGGTGCCGCTCACCCCGGCCCGCCTCGGACGGCGGTCTCGCAGCGAGGTGCTCACCGGTGCGGTGGACGACCTGGAGGATCGCGTCTACGCCCAGGTGCGGGTGGTCGTCCCGGTCGTCGGGTCCGCCCTGGCCGGGCTGCTGACGATCCTGGCGACGGCACTGTTCTCGTACGTCGCGGCCGGGATCGTCGCCGCCGTCCTCGTCGCCTGCGCCCTGGTGGCCTGGCTCGTCCTCGCGAGCGAGCGGGCGGCGCAACGGGACTGGCTGGCCGCGCGGGCCGAGGTCGCCCGCGTCGCCACCCTGGTCACCGCCAACGCGCCGGAGCTGCAGGCCATCGGCGCCACCGCCGCGGCCGGCTCCTGGCTGGACCGGGCCCACGCGCGTCTCGCCGCCGCCAACGCCCGCCGCGCGCGCGGACGGGCCCTGGGCATGGCGCTCACCGCGATCGCGTGCGGCGCCGGCACCCTCGCCATGGCGGTCTACGCCCACGGGCTCGTCGCCGGGGGCTTCGGCGACGCGGTCGCCGCGCTGCTCGTGCTCACCCCGGTCGCTGCCGCCGACGCGTTCACCTCGCTGCCGGACGCGATGGGCGCCTGGGCCCGCGCCGAGGCGAGCGGCGACCGGCTGGACGCCCTGGTCGACCAGGACCCACCGCTGGGTGCCCACGGGACGGGCGAGGTGGGGGCCGTTCCCGGCATACCGCCACGAATCGCCCTGCAAGACGTGTCGGCTCGCTGGACGCCGGACCGGGACGCCGTGGGCCCGGTCACCACCGAGATCGCGCCCGGGGAGGCCGTCCTCGTCACCGGCCCCAACGGCTCGGGCAAGTCCACGCTGCTCGCCGTGCTGGCCGCCCACCTGGACCCGGCGAGCGGTCGGGTCCTCGTCGACGGTGCGAGCTCCCGTGACCTGCGGGTGGACTCGCTGCGCGGACAGGTGGCGCTGCTCGACGACGAGCCGCACGTCTTCGCGTCCACGGTCCGGGAGAACCTCCGGCTGGCCCGCCCGGACGCCGACGACGACGCGCTGCGGAGGGCGCTGACCCGCGCCGGCCTCGGCCCCTGGCTCGACGGCCTGCCCGACGGCCTGGACACGATGCTCGGCAGCGGGCACCGCGGCGTCTCCGGGGGTGAGCGGGCCCGGCTGGCGCTGGCTCGCGCGATCGTGTCCGAGCGGCCCGTGATGCTCCTCGACGAGCCGGTCGCCCACCTGGACCACGCGACGGCGACCGCGGTGCTCGACGACCTGCTGGTCGCGCGGGCGGGGCGCACCGTGGTGATGGTGAGCCACCGCGAGGACGGGGTGGCGGGCTTCGACCGCGAGCTGCGCCTCGGGTGACCGCAGGGCGGGCGGCTGCGCCACCGGCCGCTGGCGACCCACCGAGGAGGCGGAGGTCATCGCCGTCGACTCCTGGAGACGACGATCAGCCGAAAGGGTGGCGTGACCGTTCACGCCTCAGACCTACCGGCGGCGGTCGGATCCGCCTGCGGCACGAAGCCCGGCGAACCCGACCGCCGCCGGTAGGTTCGAGGCATGGGCTATCGCATCTGCGTCATCTGCACGGGCAACATCTGCCGCTCCCCCATGGGCGAGGTGATCCTGCGCCACCTGCTCGACGAGGCCGGTCTCGGCGACCGGGTCGAGGTGGACTCCGCCGGCACCGGCGGGTGGCACGAGGGTGACGGCGCCGACCCGCGCACCCTCACCGCGCTGACCGGCGGGGGGTACGACGGCTCCGCCCACCGCGCCCGCCAGTGGCAGCGCGCCTGGTACGCCCAGCGCGACCTGATCCTGGTCGCCGACCGCAGCCACCAGCGCGAGCTGCAGCGCCGCGCCCCCACCCCCGAGGACCGCGACAAGGTCCGGCTGATGCGCGAGTTCGACGAGTCCGCCGTCGCCGCGGGGACGCTGGAGGTGGACGACCCCTACTACGGCGACGCCGCGGGCTTCGACCGCTGCCGCGACGAGGTGGAGGCGGCCATGCGTGGGGTCGTCGCGCACGTGCGCCCGCTCGTCGGCGCCCCTCGGTGACAGCCGCCGCCCGCTCTGGTGGACTAGGCGCACGCACCCACCACCTCGAGGAGCTCCCATGCCGATCCGGATGACGCCCTGGCCCCAGGGCACCCCCTGCTGGCCCGACCTGATGGCCGACGACCCGGCGAGCGCGTCGCGGTTCTACGAGGAGCTGTTCGGCTGGGAGCCGACCCAGGGCCCCGACGGGTATGCCTTCATGACCAGCGACGGGATGCGGGTCGCCGGCATCGGCCCCAAGCCGCAGGGCGCCGAGTGGCCTGCGGTGTGGACGACCTACCTCGCCGTCGACGACGTCTACCGCACGATCGCCCACGCCAAGGCCGAGGGTGCCGAGGAGCTGCTCCCGCCCACCACGCTGCCGGGGATGGCGACCATCGCCCTGCTCACGGAGCCCAGCGGCGCCCACTTCGGGCTGTGGGAGCCCGCTCCCCTCAACGGGATCGAGCGCTACAACGAGGAGCACGCCCCCGTCTGGAACGAGCTCATGGTGCGCGACCACGAGGAGACGATGGGGTACTACAGCGAGGTCTTCGGCTACTCCTTCGAGGAGTACACCGAGCCCGACGGGTCCTTCGCCTACGCCACGATGATCACGCCGGGCGGACGCCTCGTGGCCGGGCTCGGGCAGATCGGCGAGGAGTACGGCGAGGAGTACCGCGCGCACTGGATGACGTACTTCTTCGCCGAGGACCCGCGGGCGGCGGCGGAGCGCTGCACCCAGCTCGGCGGTGCCGTGCTGATGGACGTCACCGAGGGCCCCTTCGGCGAGCTCGCGGTGCTGCGCGGGCCGCAGGGCGAGATCTTCAGCGTGATCCACCCGGAGCACGTCGACGAGTGACGTCGGGCGGCGCAGGCCCTCCCCGCCACGGGAGAGCCCGCGCCGGTCCCCGGCCGGACCGGGGTCGACATCAGGGTCCTCCCTGGTGCCGATCCGCAGGCTCCGCCGCTAGGTTGGGGTCATGGACGTCACAGGGGGAGACGGCCCGCCGGTGATCCGCACCCGGGGGCTGACCAAGGTCTATCCGCGGGTGCGGGCGCTGGACGGGCTGGACCTGCAGGTCGGACCCGGCGTGACCGGTCTCGTGGGGGCCAACGGTGCGGGCAAGTCGACGCTGATCAAGGTGCTGCTCGGCCTGCTGCCGCCGACCAGCGGCGAGGCGCAGGTGCTCGGGCACGACGTGGCCCGGCAGGGGCGGGCGATCCGGGCGCGGGTGGGTTACATGCCCGAGCACGACTGCCTGCCGGGGGACGTCAACGCCAGCGAGTTCACCGTGCACATGGGACGGATGGCGGGGCTGCCCCACGCGGTCGCCCGCGAGCGCGCGGCCGACGTGCTGCGGCACGTGGGGCTGGCCGAGGAGCGATACCGCGACATGGGGACCTACTCCACGGGCATGCGGCAGCGCGCCAAGCTCGCCCAGGCGCTCGTCCACGACCCGGACCTGATCATGCTGGACGAGCCGACCAACGGCCTGGACCCGGCCAGCCGCGACGAGATGCTCGGGCTGGTGCGGCGGATCGGCTCGGACTTCGGGATCGCGGTGCTGGTGACGAGCCACCTGCTCGGCGAGCTGGAGCGGGTCAGCGACCACGTCGTCGTCCTCGACGGCGGTCACCTGCTGCGGTCCTCGGCGACCAGCGACTACGTCGAGCGCACCGGCAGCCTGCTCGTCGAGGTGCTGGGCGGCGCCACCGAGCGCGACCTGCTCGGCAACGCCCTGGCCGCCCACGGGCTCGTGTGCCATCCCGTCGACGGGTCGGTCGAGATCACGCCCGGCGGCCTGTGGACGGTCGACCCCGAGGCGAGCGCGCAGACCACCCAGCAGCAGGAGCGCGCCATACGAGACCTGGTGCGGGACACCGTGATCGACCTCGACCTGGGCCTGGTCCGGATCCAGGACGGGCGCCACCGCATCCAGGACGTCTTCCAGACCCGAGAGGCGGCCCCGCGATGACGGCCCCCACCCCCGCCTCCGCCCACGGTGCCCGGATCCACGACCTGGGCTACCGCGGCTACGACGGCCCCCGGCTCGGCGAGGGCGGCGTCACGCGCGCGCTGTTCGTCCAGGGCCTGCGCCACGCGTACGGCCTCGGCCGGTCCCGCCGGGCCAAGTGGCTACCCGTCGGGATCCTGCTGGTCTCCCTGCTGCCCGCCCTGGTGATGGTGGCGGTCGTGGCGATGACCAAGCTGCCCACCCTCCCGGTCGACTACGCGCGCTACCCGACGGTGCTGCAGATGGTGACCTCGATCTTCGTGGCCGCGCAGGCACCCGTGGTGTTCTCCCGGGACCTGCGCTACCGCGCGATCACGCTCTACCTCGCCCGCCCCCTGCACCGCGGCAGCTACGTGCTGGCCCGGCTCGCCTCGCTCTTCGTCGCCGTCCTCATGGTCGTCGGGCTGCCCGTCGTGATCCTGTACGTCGGCGCGCTGCTGGCGGGCCTGCCGGCCGGGGAGCACACGCGCAAGGCCCTGGAGGCGCTGCCCGGGATCCTGGTCCTGACGGCGCTGCTCACCGTGGTCGGTGGGGTCCTGGCCAGCCTGGCCACCCGCCGAGGCATGGCCATCGTCGCGATCATCGCCACCTTGACGATGAGCTCGGCGGTCGCAGGCGGGCTCGGGGCGATCCTCAGCTCGGGCTACTCGACCGCCGGGATCCACCCGGCCTGGCCGGGGGTGCTCAACCCCTTCAGCCTCGCCGAGGGGCTCGGGGTGTGGTGGTTCGACCAGGCGCCGACCGGGCCACCGGTGCAGTCGACCGTGGACGGGGTGTTCTACCTCGTCGCCCTGGTGCTCACCCTGCTCGGTGGCGTCGCGATCCTGCTGCGCCGCTACGCGAAGGCCGGTGCGGCATGAGCACCCTCGTGCTGCACGGGGTCTCCCGGTGGTTCGGCGACCTGGTGGCCGTCAACGACGTCTCCATGCGGATCGGGCCCGGCGTCACCGGCCTGCTCGGCCCCAACGGCGCCGGCAAGTCCACGCTGCTCGCCCTCATGTCCGGCTTCCTCGCCCCCTCCGCGGGGTCGGTCGAGCTGGACGGCACCCCCACCTGGCGGAACCCCGAGGTGTATCGGCAGCTCGGGATGGTGCCCGAGCGCGAGGGCATCCTGGAGCACCTGACCGGGCGGGCCTTCGTGCGGGCGATGGCCGACCTGCACGGGCTGCCCGACCCCGGCGCCGCCACCGAGCGGGCCCTGGACCTGGTGGAGATGACCGAGCCCGCGGGTCGACGCATCTCGACCTACTCCAAGGGCATGCGCCAGCGCGTGAAGATGGCGAGCGCCCTGGTCCACGACCCGCAGGTGCTGCTGCTCGACGAGCCTTTCAACGGGATGGACCCGCGGCAGCGGCTGCACCTGATGGAGCTGCTGCGCCGGATGGGCGCGGACGGGCGGACCGTGCTGTTCAGCTCGCACATCCTGGAGGAGGTCGAGCAGGTCGCCCGCCAGGTCGAGGTGGTCGTGGCCGGGCGGCACGCCGCGAGCGGCGACTTCGGCGCCATCCGCCGGCTGATGACCGACCGGCCCAACCGGTATGTCGTGCGGTCCACCGACGACCGGGCCCTCGCCGCCGCGCTGGTCGGTGACGACTGCGTGCGCGCGGTCGCGCTGCGGCCGGAGGGAGGGGTCGAGGTGGAGGCCGTCGACTTCGGCCGGTTCACCCACGTGCTGCCGCGCGTCGCCCGCGCCCGCGGGATCACCCTCGTCGAGGTCAGCCCGACCGACGAGTCGCTCGAGAGCGTCTTCTCCTACCTGGTGACCTCATGAACCCTGTCGTCCTGCGTCTGGCCTTCTCCTCGTTGCTCGGTCGTGCCCGGCTGCTGCCGCTGCTGGCGCTGCCGACGGTGCTGCTGCTCCTCACCGGTCTCGCGCGGTACGTCCTCGGGGCGGACGCCTCGGCCGACGACCCCGCCGGCCGCGCCGTCCTCGGCACCCTTGGCCTCGTCGTGGTGGTGCCGATGCTGGCGCTGCTGACGGCCACCCGGCTGCTCGGCACCGAGATGGAGGACGGCACGATCTACTACCTGCTGTCCAAGCCCGTGCCGCGCCGGCAGGTGGTGGTGAGCAAGCTCCTCGCCGGGGCCACCACCACGCTGGTGCTGGGCGCGCTCCCCCTCGGGCTCGCCGCCCTGCTCCTCGACCCCGGCTCGCCGGTCAAGGCGCTGGGGTGGGCGGCCGGCGGCGCCGCGGCGGCCGTGGCGTACTGCGGGCTGTTCACCGCGCTGTCGGCCTCGACCCGGCACGCCGTGGTGTGGGGCCTGCTCTACCTCACCGTGTGGGAGGGCGGCCTGCGCAACCTGCTGAGCGGGATCGAGAAGGTCTCCGTCGGCGCCTGGGCCACGCGCGTCGCCAGCGAGGTGGGTCGGATGTCGGTCATCGCGCCCGCCGAGGTCGGGCCGACCCACGCCTTGGTGGGGCTGCTGCTCGTGCTCGTCGGGGGCACGGCCTTCGCGGCATACCGTCTGAGCGGACTGTCGATCACCGCCGCCGAGGCCTGACCCCGGAGCCGCGTCGGCCCGGACCCCTCGGCCCGCGAGCGGTCAGCCGTCAGCCGGGGACGTTCGCCAGGTCGGCCAGCCAGATCGCCGGGGACGCGTCCGAGGGCATCCGCCAGTCACCGCGCGGCGAGAGCGACCCGCCCGCGACGACCTTGGGCCCGTTCGGCAGCGCCGAGCGCTTGAACTGCTGGGTGACGAACCGCTGGCAGAAGACCTCCAGCCAGTGCCGGATCTCGGCGAGGTCGTAGGCCTGACGGCGGTCCTGGGGGAACCCGGGCGGCCACTGCCCGGCGGTCTCGTCGTGCCACGCGTGCCACGCGAGGAAGGCCACCTTGCTCGGCCGGTAGCCGCGCCGCAGCACGTGGTAGAGCGTGAAGTCCTGCAGCGCGTAGGGCCCGATGGATGCCTCCGTGGACTGCGGCTGCTCGCCCTCCTTGGTGGGGACCAGCTCGGGGCTGATCTCGGTGTCGAGGATGGACCGCAGCGTCCCGGCGACCTCCTGGGTGAAGTCCCCCGAGGTCGTGCACCAGCGGATCAGGTGCTGCATCAGGGTCTTCGGGACGCCGGTGTTGACGCCGTAGTGCGACATCTGGTCGCCGACGCCGTAGGTGCACCAGCCGAGGGCGAGCTCGGACAGGTCGCCGGTGCCGACGACGATCCCGCCCAGGTGGTTGGCCAGGCGGAAGAGGTAGTCGTAGCGCAGCCCGGCCTGGACGTTCTCGAAGGTGATGTCGTAGACCTCCTCCCCCGCGCCGAAGGGGTGGTGCATGTCCTTGAGCATCTGGGTGGCCGCGGGCCGGATGTCGAGCTCGGCGAAGGTCACCCCGAGCTGCTCGCACAGCCGCTGGGCGTTGGTCCTGGTGTGCTCGGTCGTCGCGAAGCCCGGCATCGTGTAGGCCAGGACGTCGGTGCGCGGACGACCGAGGCGGTCCATGGCGCGGGCGCAGACGAGCAGCGCGTGGGTGGAGTCCAGGCCCCCGGAGACGCCGATGACGGCCTTGGGGCGCCCGATCGCCCGCATCCGCTGCACCAGGCCGGAGACCTGGATGTTGTAGGCCTCGTAGCAGTCCAGCGCCAGCCGGTCGGCGTCGTCGGGCACGAAGGGGAAGCGGTCGACCTGGCGCCGCAGCCCGATGTCGGTGAGCGGCGGCTGCAGCGTCAGCTCGACGGTGCGGAAGCGGCCGGCACGCTCGTGGTGGGTGCGCCGGTTGTCGTCGAAGCTGCCCATCCGGATCCGCTCGGCGACGAGCCGGTCCAGGTCGACGTCGGCGACGGACCGCTGCGGCCCCTGCGGGAAGCGCTCGGTCTCGGCGAGCAGGTCGCCGTTCTCGTAGACGAAGGTCTGCCCGTCCCAGGACAGGTCGGTCGTCGACTCGCCCTCGCCCGCGGCGGCGTACAGGTAGGCCGCGAGGCAGCGGCTGGACGCGGAGCGGGCGAGCAGGGCGCGGTCCTCGGCGCGGGCGACGGTGATCGGCGAGCCGGACAGGTTGGCCAGGATCGTCGCGCCGGCGAGCGCCGCCTCGGCCGACGGGGGCACCGGCACCCACATGTCCTCGCACACCTCGACGTGCAGCACGAAGCCCGCCACGTCGGTGGCGGCGAACAGCAGGTCCGGGCCGAAGGGCACGTCGCGACCCGCGACGACGATCTCGCCGGACACGTCGTCGCCGGGCGCGAAGTGTCGTCGCTCGTAGAACTCGCGGTAGGTCGGCAGGGCGGACTTCGGTGCCACGCCGAGGATCTCGCCGCGGTGGATGACGACGGCGCAGTTGTAGAGCCGGTTGGTCCGACGCAGCGGCGCCCCCACGACGAGGATCGGCAGCAGGTCCGCGCTCGCCTCGACGACGCGGGCCAGCTCCCGCTCCACGGCCTCGAGCAGCGGCTGCTGCAGGAAGAGGTCGTCCAGGGCGTAGCCGGACATCCCCAGCTCGGGGAAGACCGCGAGCGCCACGCCCTCCTCGTGCAGCTCGCGGGCCGCGGCGATCACCTGGTCGGCGTTGCGGGCCGGGTCCGCGACGGCCGTCGCGGCGGTGCAGGCCGCCACGCGGGCGAAGCCCTGGGCGTAGGCGCTGTGGAAGGTCTCGGCGGGCATGGCGCCATCCTGCCACCCGGCGGCGGGCCGGCCGGGTGACCTGGTGGATCGACCGGCTCTGCCGGGGTATGCCGGGGGCAAGACCCCCTGCTCCCCTGGAGGACCAGATGAAGGTCCGGACCTTCGACGAGGCCGTGGCCGAGAAGGCCGAGGGCGCCCTGGAGTGCCTGGCCGACGTGGCGCTCGCGCAGAAGCACCTGCAGGCCCGGCTGTCGGGGAAGATCGACCGGGCGCAGGACAGGTCCGGGCAGGCCAAGGGCACCGAGAAGTCCTGACGGGGGCGCCGGTTCCCGGCATACCGCCCGACCGGGCCCGGTCACCGCAGGGGTGGCCGGGCCCGATCCGTCGTCGGGCAGGTCACCCGTCGGCTGGCAGAATGACCGTCATGGCCTCCCTCGCTGACCTGACCCCGCCCATCGCCCTCGGCGCCCTCGACGGCCGATACCGCTCGGCGGTCGCGCCCCTGGTCGACCACCTGTCCGAGGCCGCCCTCAACCGCACCCGGGTCCATGTCGAGGTGGAGTGGCTGATCCACCTGACCCAGCAGCAGGTCGTGCCGGGCGTGCGTCGCCTCACCGACGAGGAGGTGCGCGAGCTGCGCGCCGTGGTCGTGCAGTTCGGCGCCGAGGACGTCGCCGAGCTGGCCGAGATCGAGCGCGAGACGGTGCACGACGTCAAGGCGGTGGAGTACTACCTGCAGCGCCGGGTCGACCGCATCGCCCCCGCCGACGCGGCCCGGCTCAGGCAGCTCATCCACTTCTGCTGCACCAGCGAGGACATCAACAACCTGTCCTACGCGCTCATGGTCCAGGGCGCCACGCGCGAGGTCTGGCTGCCCAAGGCCCGCGCGGTCGTCGACCAGCTGTCCGGCATGGCGCAGGACCTCGCCGTGGTCCCCCTCCTCGCGCACACCCACGGCCAGCCGGCCACGCCCACGACGATGGGCAAGGAGATCGCCGTCATGGCCCACCGCCTGGGCCGGCAGCTGCGCCGCGTCGAGGGTCAGGACTACCTCGGCAAGCTCAACGGCGCGACCGGCACCTACGGCGCGCACCTGGCCGCCGTGCCCGGTGCCGACTGGCAGGCAGTCTCGCGGTCCTTCGTCGAGGGCCTCGGCCTGACCTGGAACCCGCTCACCACCCAGATCGAGTCGCACGACTGGCAGGCCGAGCTCTACGCCGACGTCGCCCGCTTCAACCGGATCCTGCACAACGTGTGCACCGACTTCTGGACCTACATCTCGATGGGCTACTACGCCCAGGTGCGCGGCCAGGGCACCGTCGGCTCGTCGACGATGCCGCACAAGGTCAACCCGATCCGCTTCGAGAACGCCGAGGCCAACCTCGAGGTCTCCTGCGCCCTGCTGGACGTGCTGGCGGCCACGCTGGTGCAGTCGCGGCTGCAGCGCGACCTGACCGACTCCTCGATGCAGCGCAACGTCGGCACGGCGCTCGGCCACTCGATGCTGGCGCTGGACAACGTGTCTCGTGGTCTGGCAGGCCTGGACGCGGTGCCGGCGCGGATGGCCGAGGACCTCGACGGCAACTGGGAGGTGCTGGGCGAGCCGGTCCAGTCGGCGATGCGGGCGCTCGGTGCCCAGGGCGTCGCCGGGATGGACAACCCCTACGAGCGGCTCAAGGAGCTCACCCGCGGCCGCCGGATCGGGCAGGACGACCTGGTCGCTTTCGTGCGGGGCCTGGGCCTGCCCGCCGACGTCGAGGAGCGGCTGGCGGCGATGACCCCCGGCACGTATGTCGGCCTGGCGCCCACCCTGGTCGACCACCTGGGCTGAGCGTGTGACGGGGAGCGGTCACTCTGAGCGCACGCTGATCACCGGGTTGCCGAAAGGTCACGATCCGGTGCTCAGGGGTCTAGACGACGTGGATCGTGCCAATGACCAGAGCATGAACCGTAACGCCCTGCGCATCGCCACCCCTGTCCTGGCTTGCTCGCTCGCCCTGTCCGCCTGCGGCGGCGCCGAGAAGACCACGACGGCCGCGACCACCACGACCGCGACCACCGCCGCCGACGCCACCCCCGGCGCCGCCGTGACCACGACCACCGGCGTGGGCCCCGTGGCCACGACCACGGACGTCGTCCCGGCGGACTGCCCCACCGAGGCGACCCGCCACTTCGCCAAGACCCGCTTCGTCGCCAACGTCGGCCTGGCCGCCGGCACCTTCCACCGCTGGATCTACACGCCCTACCAGGCGGGCACCTTCAAGGAGGGCGCCCCCGGCCGCAAGACCGCCATCGCCAAGGGCCTGGCCGTCGCCGCCCTGGACTACAAGCTCATCAACAACGCCTACGACAACGTCAAGTCCGACCCGGCCATGTGCAAGGTCCTCGCCGGCCCCCTCGGCAAGCTCAAGGACACCGCCAGCCAGATGGCCGGTGGCCTCGCCAAGGGTGACCTGACTTCCGTCGTCGCCGCGCAGGGCCTGGTCAACCAGGTGATGGACTCCAGCAAGGCCGCGGGCATGCCCATCACGCCCACCACGGACGAGTCCAAGGCCGACCTGTCCAGCAAGTGACCCACCGTCGAGGCCTCCCGGGCGTCCCGGGGGGCCTCGACCGGTCTGCGCGCCCGCACCGGAGCCGCCATCGGCCCCTCTCCCCCGCCCGCCGTGCAGACGAGGCACACTGGAGCGATCCGACCGTCACCGAGAGCGAGGTCCTCGTGAGCAGCAGCCCGCCGACCGACGCCTGGGCCACCGTCCCCCACCGACTGCGACGCTCCGGGGAGCAGCTCGCCCCCGGCGTCTGGTGGGTCGAGCACGAGACCGTCGGCCCCTCCCGAGCCCGGGCGCTGCTCCTGGACGAGGACTTCCAGGTCATCCCCGTTCAGGGCGCCGACCTGCGGGACCTGCGCGCGGCCCAGGCCGCGGTCGCGGCGGCGCTGCGCCTGCCCGGCTCCGCCGCCGTCAACCTGGACGGCCTCGCCGACGCCTTGCGCGACCTGGACCTGTGGTGGCCACGCACCCGCCGGATCGCCCTGCTGTGGTCCGACGCGGACACGCTGCGTGATCACGACCGAGAGGGTTTCGACGAGCTGGTGTCCATCCTGAGCGAGGCGCACACCCACCTGTGGCAGTCTGACCGGCAGGACGAGGGGCCCGGCGACGAGCACGAGCGGGTGCTCGAGACCGTGCTGGTGCCGTCGGGCACCACGAGCCCCCTCGACCCCACGGACCCCTCCGTGCACTGATCGAGGCATCGACCACGTCACCGACCGAGAGCGAGGCGAGCGTGCGGCTCCCCCAGCGGCTGCGTCCCGACCGACTGCTGCCGGCCCTGATGGCGGTGGCACTGGTGAGCAGCCCGGCGCTCGCGGGGTGCTCCCACCCCAATCGCCCCCGCCCGGCCGCCTCGACCAGCAGGGCCGCGAAGGTGCGGCCCACCGCCGCTCCCTCGGCGCGGCCCAACGCTCCCCGCACCACCCCGGCACCGCGCCCGGCGTCCTCGTCCGTCGCACCGACCTCGGCCTTCGAGCCCAGGTCATCCACCGGTCCCACCTCGACCGCGGGGCGACTACGTCCCTGCCGGATGGCCGAGCTGCCGGCCCAGGTGCCCGCGGTGATCCTCGCCATCCGCGCGGGCGGCCCCTTCACGCACCCGCGCAACGACGGGGTGACGTTCGGCAACCGCGAGCGGATCCTGCCGCGCCAGCCGCGCGGCTACTACCACGAGTACACCGTCGAGACGCCCGGAGCCGACACGCGCGGCGCCCGCCGCATCATCACCGGTGGCGGCGGGCTGACCAGCCCCGAGCACTGGTACTACACCGGCGACCACTACCGCAGCTTCTGCGAGATCACCGACGCCTGAGGGGTTCGCCGCATCCGGACCCGGTCATTCCGCTGCGAGGCGACGGCCCGTGGAACGACGAGCTCGGCCCTGTTTCTCGGGCGCCGGAGATCTCTGGAATTCCGGGCCCTTCCCAGATGGGGGTGTAGCTCGCCGCTGGGCCTGACTGGGTGGGGTCGGTGTCGGGGTCTGCCGAGGATGGAGGTTCCTACGCCTGCCATCTGGAAGACCTCGACGTGCGTGACGCTACCTTCGCCGCTCCTGACCTGACTACCCTCACCGGGCTTGACGGCCTCGGTCTGCGCGTTGTGGGGCAGTGCCTGCTGCCCGACAGGGCCATCCTGGAGTGCCGGGTCGTCACCGACGGCGCTGCCCGCTGCCAGGAGCGCTGGTGTCGGGCCTGCGGCTGCGAAGGGCGGGTGCGGACACGGTCGTGCGTGAGCTGGCGCACGCACCACTGGGGTGGCGCCCGACGGTCTTGCGCGTCAGGTGGCGCCGCTACCGGGGCACCCAGTGCGAGCACGTGTGGCGCGAAGACCTGTCGCCCGCGGCGGCGCCGCGGGCGAAGCTGACGTGGACGGCGTTGGCGTGGGCGCTGGAAGCCCTGGTGGTCGCGCACCTGTCCATAGCTCGGATCGCCGACGCGCTGGGCGTGGCCTGGGACACCGCCGTCCTGGCCGAGGGCCGACGGCGCCTGATCAGCGACCGTTCCCGCTTCGACGGGGTGCGGGTCCTGGGCGTGGACGAGCACGTGTGGCGTCACACCCGCCGCGGGGACACGTACGTCACCGTCATCATCGACCTCACCGGTCTGCGGGACGGCACCGGGCCCGCCCGGCTGCTCGACATGGTCGAGGGCCGTTCCAAGGCCGTGTTCACGACCTGGCTCGCCGCCCGACCCAAGCCCTGGCGGGACGGGGTCGAGGTCGTCGCCATGGACGGGTTCAGCGGGTTCAAGACCGCCGCCGTCGAGGAGGTCCCGCAGTCGGTGACGGTGATGGACCCCTTCCACGTCGTGCGCCCGGCCGCCGACGCGTCGGACCAGTGCCGCCGCCGCGTCCAGCAGGACCTCCACGGGCACCGCGGCCGCACGAGCGACCCGCTGTACCGGGCCCGCCGGACCCTGCACACCGGCGTCGACCTGCTCACCGACACGCAGAAGACCCGCCTGACCAGCCTCTTCGCCGACGAACGCCACAGCGCGGTCGAGGTCACCTGGAGCGTGTACCAGCGCATGATCACCGCGTACCAACACCGCGACCGCACCATCGGGAAAGCCACCATGACCACGCTCATCGACACCATCGGCGCGGGCGTCCCGGCCGGGTTGCCTGAGGTTGCCCGCCTGGGACGCACCCTGGCCAGACGCGCCACCGACGTCCTCGCGTACCGTGCTGGGCGGGTCAATCGAGATGGATGAAATACCATCTCGATCTGATCGCATTCCCGAGGCGCTGGCTGGACTTACGAATGACAGGCTCGACAGCGGAATCAGGGCAATGCTTATCGCGATATTTCAGAGTTTCACGTCAGTTCTTTGGGATTGAGGGGGGGAAGCGGTTGGGGTGCTGCGGGGAGTGTCTCACGCGTTCACGGTTCGGGAGTTGAAGATCCCTCTTGTTCGCCACCCGTTCATCCTCTCGTATTCTGAGTCAGTCATTCTTTCGTTGTTCGGTGGGCTGTTTTCATGCCGGGTCCTGCCGCGAAGTCGCTCGTGCTGTCCAACGAGCAGGTCGAGGCATTGATCTCCCGGACCGTGAGCGTTTTTCATGTGGTGGTTTGACCTGTGGTGATGAGCATCCAGACTGCGGTGGTGATGGTGGTGAGGTGGTGTGGGCAGCCGCGGTAGCGGCGTAGGACTCGCCAGGCCTTCAGGACGGCGTTGGCGCGTTCTCCTCGGGCGCGGAGCTTGGCCTGGGAGGCGTTGACGACTCTCTCGTTCACCGACAGGGTGCGGCGTGCGAACAGGCCGGTCGTGGGGTGGTGGTGGACGGCGCGGTGGGGATGGTGGCTACGGCACCGCCCAGCAGATGGCGTCCTGCCTGACCAACCGGCAGGTCGCCCGCTGGGTCACACCTCCACTTCATGCGCCCTCATCGGCCTCAGCCTCGGCCTCCAGAAGACCCTTCCGGTTCAAGCGAGAAGAGCGTGCGATAAACCCAAGCATAACGCCCGCCATAACGGCGGCATGGCGCATTTCTATTATCACATGCGAGGAAATACTAGAAATTATGATCAGGCTTGAAAACAACGCTGCAGAGGCCACAAGGAGCTGCCTTGCCGATCGGGCATCTCGCGGAAGGAAGAAACATAGAGACCCGACTGTGAGTCCATAAACAAGCGCCCCCAACCTCATCCAGGAGTCCGGCCCGTCAAAAACCATGTGCGTGGAGATAAACGCCACACCCAGCAAGGCCACGGCAGGCGCCGTATTACACCTAGGGAGCGAATCGCACATGATTACCCCACCAATCATGGACATATTGATCGCTGCGCATCACTGGCCTCTCTCACCGATCTAGCTTAACCAACCAGATGGCTAGCGCACGAGCATAAAGTTTAGGTGTTCGACGTGTCGCTTCTCCGGGCGCATCGCTACTGAGGTTTTCTCACCAGGTTTGAGGGTCTGAGGGTGCTGCGGAGCTGGGACCTGCGGGGACGGCGTGTCGGATAGGTGCACGCGGGGCCCGGTGGTCAGGCTCGGTTTCACTCCTGTCCCCGCGCCCGAACCGAGCCCCGCGTGCTGTCATAGCGTGCCACCCTGCCCGTCCCTGTGTTCGTCGTGCGCCGCGTGTCGGCCTGGCTCCAGGCCCACCGCCGCCGTCACGACAAGCGGCCCTGGCAGCGGGCCGCGACGTGCTGGACCCAAGCCGTCCTGTTCCTGCGGTAGCTGGTCGACGCCACCGGCGTGCACCGCCTCGCGCGTGATCACGGCCTGTCCCAGGCGACCGCGTACCGATACCTGCACGAGGCCATCACCGTCGTCGCCGACCGCGCCCCGTCCCTGGACGACGTCCTGGCCGACCAGCTCGACGCGGGCGCCCCGTTCGTGTGCATGGACGGCACCCTCGTCCGCACCAACCGCTGCTGCGCCCCTTCCACCAGCACGAACGGCTACGACGTGTGGTACTCCGGCAAGCACCACGCTCATGGCGGGAACGTGCAGGTCCTCACCGACTCCACCGGGTTCCCGATCTGGACCAGCCCCGTCGAACCCGGCTCCACGCACGACATCACCGCCGCCCGCACCCACGCCCTGCCGGCCCTGTACGCTGCCGCCACGAAAGGCCTGCCCACGTTGGCGGACAAGGGCTACGCGGGTGCCGGTATCGGGATCCACACCCCGATCAAGGGCCAGAGCTCGACCGTGGGAACCGCGCCACGAACCGGCTGTTACGCGCGCTGCGCGCGCCCGCCGAGCGCGGCAACGCCATCCTCAAGCACTACCGAGCCCTGCGCCACGTCACCCTCGACCCCGGACGGATCGGCCACATCGCCGCCGCCACCCTCGTCATCGCCACCATGACCCGAGGCCGCTGGTGAGAAAACCTCATTGTTGGCGTGTCGTCTGAGTGCTGCGGCGATGCTGATGGTTCCGGTGACTCGGTGGGCGCTGATCGCGGTGTTGCATAGAACGGCCATTACGGCGGGCCCGTGGCCGGTGCGCAGCTGGTGACGGTCTTCGTCGTAGATGACGTCTCTGACCGGGCACAGCCGGTTCTCGCCCCCCAGTAGCCCCTGGACCAGGTCAGCGATGTCGCCGGGTCGGACGTCGGTCGCGGTCAAGGAGGTAATGACGTACACCTCGCACCAGGCTCACCGACGGCTCGCGCCGCCATGCTCACCCAGCAGCAGTCGGCGCCCGGAAGACGGGGGTCTTCCCGCCGGTGACCTGGGTGTGGGTCAAGCGCCGGTAGGCCTGCCCCGAGCCTGCTTGTGCGGGTGGGACGTTCGTCGGGCAGGACGAGCAGGTCGCGGCGCCGCGGACGCTGCTCACGACCCGCGTGGCGGGCCGTCCGCACCCGCCTGGACACCCTGGACCGCGACCCAGCACGCTTCGAAGGCGTGGACATGCTCGGTGTCGACGAGCATGTCTGGCACCACGTCGACCAACGCAAGCGTGACCCGACGATGCTCACGGGGATGGTCGACCTGACCCGCGACGAGCACGGACGAGTCCGCGCCCGCCTGCTCGACCTGGTCCCGGGCCGGTCCGGGACGGTGTACGGGCACTGGCTCACCCAGCGCCGCGAGGACTTCCGGGCCGGGGTGCAGGTCGCCACCCTCGATCCGTTCCACGGGTACAAGAACCCCGTCGCCGAGCACCGGCAGGATGCAACCGCGGTCGTCGACGCGTTCCATGTCGTCAAGCTCGCCACCGGCTGCGCCGACGACGTCCGCCAACGACGTCCGCCGCCGCGTCCGGACCGACACCCTCGTCCACCACGGCCGCAAGGGCGACCCCCTGTACGGCATCCGCACCATCTTGCGCGCCGGGATCGAGAACCTCACCGACCGCCAACGCGCCCGCCTGACGGCGGCGTACAGCGCGCACGACGCCCACGTCGACGTCGAGCTCGCCCGGCAGGTCGCCCAAGAGATACGTGCCCTGTTCCACGCTCCGACGCCCGCCCACGGCAAGGCTTCGGCGCAACACCCCTCGATGTTCTGCCGAGCTGCCCGATCCCCGAGATCCGACGCCTGGGCCGCACGTTGAAGCAGTGGGCCCAACCCCTGCTCGCGTACTTCGACAGCGGCGGCGCGTCCAACGGCGGCACCGAAGCCATCAACGGCCTCATCGAGCCCCAGCGCCGGATCGCCCGAGGCTTCCGCAACCGCACCACCTACCGCCTACGCTGCCTCCTGGTCGCCGGCGGATTCACCCCACGAACCCACGCTCAAGTCGGAAGAGCCGGTTCCCGGAGCCAACGCTCCCGCCCTGTCGCGCCTCGCGTCGAGCGCAGCGCGGGTAGCGTCAGACCGGTACAGCTTGCCGTGACGGCGCACGTCCACCACGAGGACCTCACCTCGCACCCGCCCGGACACGACCGGAGCCCGGTCCGCCACGCCGTGAGCCCAGCCCTGGAAATACCCCCTAGGGGTATTAGTGTTGATCGCGTCGAAGGAGGCCGGATGACCGACACCTGCCAGCACGCACCCCCGCTGCCCGCCTACGCCGAGGCCGACCACAAGGACGCCTACCTCAAGCGGCTGCGGCGCATCGAGGGTCAGGTCCGCGGCGTCCAGCGGATGGTCGACGAGGACACCTACTGCATCGACGTCCTCACCCAGATCTCGGCGATCACCAAGGCCCTGCAGGCCGTCAGCCTGGGCCTGCTCGAGGACCACATCGGCCACTGCGTCGTCGGCGCCGCACGCGAGTCCGACGAGGCCGCGGCCGCCAAGGTCGCCGAGGCGTCCGCCGCCATCGCACGGCTCGTCAAGAGCTGAACCGCACGTCACGAGCCGGGTCCCCGGCCCGAGCCGGCCCACCCCCAGGAGAGCGTCATGAGCCAGACCACCACCATCACCGTCAACGGCATGACCTGCGGCCACTGCACCAGCGCGGTCACGTCCGAGCTCCAGGAGGTCGACGGCGTCCAGGACGTGCAGATCGACCTGGTCGCGGGTGGCGACTCCCCCGTGACCATCACCAGCGACGGACCGCTCGACCTGGCGGCCGTCAAGGCCGCCGTCGACGAGGCGGGCTACACGGTGGTCGGGTGAGCACCGCGACCGAGCAGGACCGCCACGAGGTCGACCTGGCCATCGGTGGGATGACCTGCGCGTCCTGCTCGAGCCGCGTGGAGCGCAAGCTCAACAGGCTCGACGGCGTGGACGCCACCGTCAACCTCGCCACCGAGAAGGCTCACGTCGCCTTCCCCGGCTCGGTGTCGGTGGCCGACCTGATCGCGGTCGTGGAGCGCACCGGCTACACCGCGACCGACCTGACGCTCGCCCCGGCCGGGGCGACCCGCGTCGCGGGCTCGGTCGACGAGAGCGGCGGGGACGGCGGCGGCGCCCCGGGCGGACCCCGGCTCGCCGAGACCCAGCAGGACCCGCAGGCTACCCCCGGCTCGGCATACCGACTGGACCAGGCGATGAGCCGCGCGTCGCTGCGGTCACGCCTCCTTGTCGCCGCCCCGCTGACGGCCCTCGTGGTGGTGCTGGCGATGGCGCCGTCGGTGCACCACGCGCTGGGCGACGCCCGGCCGTGGGTGGAGCTGCTGCTGTCGCTGCCCGTGGCGGTGTGGGCCGCGTGGCCCTTCCACCGGTCGGCGGCGATCACCGCCCGGCACGGCGCCTCCACCATGGACACCCTGGTCAGCCTAGGCGTGATCGCCTCGATGCTGTGGTCGCTCGTGGCCACGCTGGCGGGCAGCAGCGGGCACATGTACTACGAGGTCGCCGCCGTGGTCGTGACCTTCCTGCTCGCCGGTCGCCTCGCCGAGCACCGCGCCCGCACTGCCGGGAAGTCCGCGCTCACCAGCCTGCTGGAGCTCGGCGCCAAGGACGTCGCGGTGCAGCGCATCGACCCGGTCGACCGGATCACCCGCGAGACCCGCATCCCGATCGAGCAGCTGCAGGTGGGCGAGCAGTTCGTGGTGCGGCCCGGGGAGAAGGTCGCCACCGACGGCGTCGTCGTCGACGGCACCTCGGCCCTCGACCGCTCCCTGGTCACCGGCGAGTCGCTGCCCGTCGAGGTCGGTCCCGGCGACGAGGTCACCGGCGGCACCCTCAACGCGCACGGCCGCCTGCTGGTGCAGGCGACCCGGGTCGGCGCGGACACCACGCTGGCCGGCATCACCCGCCTCGTCGAGCAGGCCCAGACCGGCAAGGCCCCCGTGCAACGGCTGGCCGACCGGATCTCGGCGGTCTTCGTGCCCGTGGTGCTGGTCGTCGCGGTGCTCACCTTCGGCGGGTGGCTGGTCACCGGGCACCCGGCCGCGGCCGCGCTCTCCGCCGCCGTCTCGGTGCTCGTCGTCGCCTGCCCCTGCGCGCTCGGGCTGGCCACCCCCACCGGGCTGCTCGTCGGCACCGGCCGGGCCGCCGAGCTCGGCGTGCTGATCAAGGGCCCGGAGATCCTGGAGTCCACCCGCCGTATCGACACCGTGGTCCTGGACAAGACCGGCACGCTCACCACCGGCTCCGCCACGCTCGTGGACGTCACCCCCTCGGGACGACTCACCCCCACCGCGGCGCTGCAGGCCGCGGCGTCGGTCGAGGCCGGGTCCGAGCACCCCCTCGCCCGGGCGATCGTGCGGGCCGCGCAGGCCGAGGGGCTCGACCTGCGCCCGATCACCGGCTTCACCACCCTGCCCGGTCTCGGGGCCCGCGCCACCATCAAGGACACCGAGGTCACGGTCGGTCGGGCCAGCCTGTTCGACCTCGTCCCCGGCGACCTGCAGGGCGACCGGGTCGGCACCACGGTGTATGTCGGCTGGGGCGGCGTCGCCCATGCCGCGCTCACCGTCGCCGACGAGCTGCGCGACAGCTCCGCCGACTCGGTGCAGCGGCTGCGCGACCTCGGGCTGCGCACCGTGCTGCTCACCGGCGACAACCGTCGCACGGCCGCCCAGGTCGGCGAGCAGGTCGGCATCGGCGCGGCCGACGTGGTCGCCGAGGTGCTCCCCCACGAGAAGCACGCCGAGATCGCCCGCCTCCAGCAGCAGGGCCGGGTCGTCGCGATGGTCGGCGACGGGATCAACGACGCCGCCGCCCTCGCCCAGGCCGACCTCGGGCTCGCGATGGGCTCCGGCGCGGACGTCGCCATCGACTCGGCCGACATCGTGCTCGTGCGCCCCGACGTGGGCGCCGTCGCCGACGCGATCGCGCTCTCCCGGCGGACCCTGCGGATCATCCGGCAGAACCTCGCCTGGGCCTTCGGCTACAACGTGATCGCGATCCCGCTGGCCGTGCTCGGCAGGCTCGACCCGATGGTCTCCGGCGCCGCGATGGCCCTGTCCAGCGTGCTGGTCGTCACCAACTCGCTGCGGCTGCGGTCCTTCGGCCGCACCCCCTCCTGAGCGCCGCTGCTGCCCGACCACCCGGCAGCAGCGCCACCAGCAGCCGGGAGTCACGAGGACGGGCCGCGCACCCCGATGGGGTGCGCGGCCCGTCCTCGTGCCCGCTGGCGTGTCGCGACGGTCACTGCGACGTGGTGACCGCCGGCTCGCAGCGCGAGTCCTGGCGCCGGCATACGGCTCAGACGGTGACCTCGCCCTGCGGGGTGGAGAAGGTCACCGCCATCAGCCCGGGCTGACCCTTGGGCGAGACGAAGTCGAAGTCGATGACCGAGGAGGTGTCGTCGGCGTCCTTGCCGAGCCAGTCCCGCACGCGGTCGGGCGACCCGGCGATGGTGATCCGCTGGATGGTCACCAGGGTCGCGGCCTCCGACGAGGGGTGCTGGACCCCGTCGTCCCACTGCACGAAGTACGGCAGCTGCGGGTCGGCCAGCAACCCGTTGACGCCCAGCTGACGCCAGGAGTGGTGAACGCCGTCGGGACGGGTCCGTGACCCCGCGACCGCGTCGCGGCCCACCCGCTCCTCGACCCGGGTGATGTCGTCGACCCGCACCACCCACCCCATCCAGCCGCCCCCCTGGGCGCACCGCGCCTTGACGGCCTGGCCGAAGGGCGCCTTGTCGCACACCGGGTGGTCGAGCGACTCGACGACCTCGACGTACCGCTCGTGCGCCAGCGGCAGGATGATGTTGCGTGTGCCGAAGGCCGGGTGGACCCCGCCATACACCGGCTCCACCCCCAGTCGCTCGGCCAGCCGCTGGGCGGTGGCGATGGAGCCGTCCGGCTCGGCCGCATAGGAGACGTGATCGACGCGCATGGCCTCATGGTGACACAGAGGCATCGATGATCATGCAGCCGGGGTGACCGTTGGGACACCCTCAGCGACCGGCGACCCGACGCTGCCGCACCGCCTCGTAGATCACGATGGCCGCGGAGGTGGCGACGTTGAGCGAGTTGGCGCGGCCCACCATCGGGATCCGCACCCGCACGTCAGCGGCCTCGAGGAACTCCCTTGTGAGGCCGGTCTTCTCGGCGCCGACCGCGATCGCGACCGGTCCGGTGTAGTCCACGTCGGTGTGCTCCACGTCGGTGTCCGGCGTCGCCGCGACGACCGTCACGCCGCGCTCCCGGCAGGCTGCCAGCGTCTGCGCGGACGTCGCCGTGGCCACCGGGACGGAGAACACCGTGCCCTTGCTCCCGCGGATGACATTCGGGTTGCCCCAGTCGGTGACCGGGTCGGCGGCGAGCACCGCGTCGACCCCCGCGGCGTCGGCCGTGCGGAGCATGGCACCCAGGTTGCCGGGCTTCTCGACGCCTTCGCAGATGAGCAGGAAGGGGTCCTCGGGCAGGGCCAGGTCGGCCAGGCTGCGGTCCACCGAGGCGACGACGGCGAGGAAACCGTCCGGCCCCTCCCGGTAGGCGACCTTCTCGAAGGCCGCACGCCCCAGCCGCACCGTCTCCGCGCCGTCCTCCGCCGCCGCACGCACCACCGCCAGCCGGGCGTCCGGGTCCGGCATCAGCTCCGGGCAGTAGTACAACGACTGCGGGCGCACCCCCGCGGACAGGGCCAGCTCCAGCTCCTCGAAACCCTCCAGGAGCGTCAACCCCGCCTCCTCCCGGACACGTCGGCGGCGCAGGCCGGTCAGGGCACGCAGGCGAGGGTTGGCGGCAGAGGTGATCACGAGCTCGGACATGGTGTCCCCAGGATGACACGGCCGTATGGCGGGTGGGACGCCCAGCCTGCCGTCTCACGACCCTCGCGCGGTGACAGCATGGGCCCATGAGCACCCAGCCGCGCCTCCGCCGCTTCGCCGTCCGCCAGCGCATCACGATGCTGGTCAACCGCTACGAGATCCGCGAGCTCGACGACGCGGGCGACGAGGGGGCGCTGCTGGCCTTCGCGCAGCAGAAGCGGTTCGCGTTCAAGGAGCAGGTGACGTTCTACGCCGACGAGGCCAAGACCCAGGCGGTGTTCTCCTTCCGGGCGCGGCAGCGGATCGACCTGGCCGCGACCTACGACATCACCGACGCCCACGGCCAGGCGATCGGCTGGTTCCGCAAGGACTTCGCCAGGTCGCTGCTGCGCTCCACCTGGCACCTCGGCACCGTCGACGGGCTGGAGTCGACCGGCACCGAGCGCAACCAGGGGGTCGCGCTGGCCCGGCGGCTCTTCGAGATCGTCCCCGTGCTCGACGAGCTGCCGATCCCGTGGGTCTACCACTTCGACTTCACCGCCAACGACGGCACCCCGGTGCTCGGCGTCGAGCGCAAGATCTCGGTGCGCGACCGGTATGTCGTGGAGCTGCCCACCGCCGCGAACGGGTGGCAGCTCGACTGGCGCTGCGCGGCCGCGATGGCCGTGGCCCTGGACGCCCTTCAGGCCCGCTGACCCCGTCGCCGCTGCCCCCGGGATCTCACCACCCCCGCGCCTCGGCCAGCCCGCGTCTCACCCGCCCCACCCGCCCGCGACGTTCAGCGGGTGACGCTCTCGACCACGGCGTCGATCTGCGCGGGCGTCAAGGGCCCGGCCTGCTCCTGGAGCATCAGGAAGGTCACCTGTCGGTCGCGGACGCCGACGACCTCCAGCCACCGCGTCGGATCCCCCTCGAGCACACGGCGGTCCACGAGCCTGTCGGCCGAGACGTCGATCTCCTCGTAGTCCGGCGGCGCGCACGACCGACCCTGCTCACGATGGATCTGCAGGAAGCGGGTGGCGGCGGCGGCCGAGGCCAGCTCCAGAACCACCGATGTCCCGGAAGCACCAGCAGGCCCGACATAGCTGCCTTCCAGGGCCGCCGTGGGGACCGGCCACCCTGCCGGGGCCTGACGACACCCCAGCGCCAGGATCTCGTTGGCGGTGGAGTGCGCGTCGCGGGCGTTGACCCAGCTGCCGTTGGGGATGTACCCACCGTCGGCGCCGTCCCCGACCTGGGTGTGCCACCCCGAGGGCGTGGGCAGGGCGCGGGCGTCCAACGCGCCCGCCGTGGTGGGAGCCGGCGCCGTGGGTCTGGGCGGCTCGACGACGGGTGCCTCACCCGCCCGCGACTCGGCACCGGTGGCCCGGACGGGGGCACTGCTCGACACGCCCGTCGGCCCGGACGACCCCGTGTCGACCGATCCGGCGGCCACGGTCCGCGAGGGGGCGACCGGTGTCACCACCGGGGCCGAGCGTGCCGCCGGCCCCGCGAGATCGTCCGTGCCCGAGCACCCCGCGAGCGCCGACCCCGTCACCAGCACCGCGAGCGCGAAGGGGCCCTTCCCCGGCATACGGCTCATCGTTGGAAGTGCTGCCAGTCGAACCCGCTCAGCCAGGTGAAGCCGTTGGCCTGCAACGCCCGGGTGAAAGGGTGGCCGGGCGTGAGCATCCCTGGACGGTAGGGCGATCGGGCGACGTAGGCCGCGCCGTTGCGGGGCAGCCACACGCCGGACGGGATGCGGTAGGGGTTCTCGACGGTGTTGATGTCGATCGACGTGCCATAGGCGTGCGGGGACATCCGGTAGGGATTGCCGGTGACGCGGCGACAGTTGAAGGCATTGGTGTTGTCGTGCTCCATGGAGACCACGTCGTCGCCGCCGTAGACGCTGGCGTCACGCATCTCCCGGATCGGGAAGCGCCCGTCGAAGGCCACCTGGAAGGCCCGCAGGATCGGTGCCACGTCGCCGCTGCGGATCACCAGCCGCCCGCGGTGGATCCGGCCGTCGAAGCCCCAGTGGTTCATGTCGATCGTGCTCAGGCGCGACGGGCCGACGGGGCACCCGGTGCGATAGGTCGCCGGCACGTCCGACCGGACGGTGCCACGGACGACGGGACGCAGCACGGCGGCCCGACGGACCACCCGCGTCCGGCTGACCACGACCCGGCCTCCGGGCAGGGTGATCGCGGCGCGGACGGTGAACGACCCGGCCGTGCCTCGGCCGTAGGCGAGCGGCATGGCCCAGGCGCCTCCGCTCGTCGAGGGGCGGGTGGCGGCGCTGCGCCACACGCCGCCCACCAAGACCTCGGTGCGGACCGGGATGCCGGCGAGCCGCGGCACGATGCCCCCGGCCAGCGTCGGGTCCAGGAGGGTGTCGAGGGTCGCCGGGACCGCGAGCGTGACGGCGGGGTTCACCACCGTTCGGCGTTCGACCTGCGAGGCGCCGCCTGCAGCCATGGTGGCTTGGTAGGTGACGGTGCCCGGCGGGGTCATCGGGCCGACCCAGGTGAACCGGCCTAGCGCGTCGGTGGCCACGTAGCCGGCGTTGGTCCAGGCCGTCTGTCCCGGCAGCAGGCGCCGGATGGTGACCGTCGCTCCGGCGCGGGCCGGCAGCGTGAGGCCGGTGACCCGCGTCCGGCCCAGCCCTGCGACCCAGTGGAAGGGCCAGGAGCAGTCCTCGCAACCGACCTGGAGACGCAGCGCCTGACCGTCGGGCTGGTGCGGGCTCAGGGTGGCGGAGGGGGTGGGGCTCGTGCCGGTGGACGTCGGTATGCCGGGGAGCGGCTCGCCCGGGATGGGGTCCGTCGAGCTCTCCACGGGCTGGACGGGGTCGGGGTCCGCCAGGGCTGCTCCGGCAGGTGTCAACAACGCCCCGGCGAGCAGCGTCGCCATGGTCACCCGCAAGCCGGTCGTGTGCACGACACCCCCCGAAGTTCACTTTCAGTAGTTGCACGCTACTTCAAGTGACAGCCGAGGTGGGCGGCTTTCTGCATCCGGGATGGACCCCGTCGAGGCCGGGCCTGCCCCGTGCGGACGCCGAGGCGCCCCGACGCGGTCCGGGGGTGGCCGGGGGATCAGGCGATCAGGGAGCGCAGCACCGGCACGAGACCGTCGTCGTCGACGTGCCCGGTCACCTCGTCGGCGACGGCCTTGACCTCGTCGGGGGCGTTGCCCATGGCCACCCCGCGGGCGGCCCAGGACAGCATCTCCAGGTCGTTGCGCTGGTCGCCGCAGGCCACGGTGTCGCGGGGGTCGACGCCGAGCTTGCGGCGCACCAGCTCCAGCGCCGAGGCCTTGGAGACGCCCTCGGGGTTGATGTCGAGCCAGGCGGAGAAGCCGACGGCGTACGACACGCCGTGCAGGCCCACCGAGTGCACGGTGCGCAGGAAGTCCTCCACCGGCACGTCGGGCTGGCGCAGGGTCACGCGGGTGGCCGGGGTGGCGACGAGCTCGTCCCAGCCGACCACGCGGATCTTGCCGTCGAGCTCGCCCTCGGGGAAGGGCTCGTTGACCTTGAACCCCTTGCCGAGCTCCTCGACCGCGACCAGGGCGCCGGGGATCCTGGCGCGCAGCAGCTCCAAGGACGGGCCGGGCTCGAAGGTCACGACCTCGGTGAACTTGTAGCCCTTCTTGCGCTCGGGGTCGAGCTTGAGGGTGACGGCGCCGTTGGAGCACACCGCCCGCCCGCGCGAGATCCCGAGGCTGCGGATGATCGGCATGGCCGCCACGCAGGCGCGCCCGGTGGCCATGACCACGTGCACCCCGGCCTCGGCGACGTCCTGGACGGCCTCGCGCACCGCGTCGGACATTTCGCCCGCGTGGTTGATGGTGGTGCCGTCGATGTCCAGGCAGACCATCCGCGGACGACGGGCCCGGCGGGAGTCCACCACCTCGTCCTCGACCGCGCCGACCGGCGTCGAGCCCGGGTCCGCCACGCAGGTCACCGTCTCGTCCGCGGCCTGCGGGCTGCCCGGCTCGCGCCCGACGCCCGGCATCAGCGGGACACCGGCTCGAGGACCTCGCGCCCGCCCAGCCAGGGCCGCAGCGCCGCGGGCACCCGCACGGACCCGTCGGCCTGCTGGTGGTTCTCGAGCAGCGCGACCATCGGGCGGGTGTTGGTGAGCATGGTGCCGTTGAGCGTGGCGACGACGCGGGTGCCGCTGCCCTGCGGGTCGCGCTCGCGGATGCCGAGCCGCCGCGCCTGGAAGGTCGTGCAGTTCGACGTGGAGGTCAGCTCCCGGTAACGCTCCTGGCTGGGCACCCATGCCTCGCAGTCGAACTTGCGCGCCGCCGGCCCGCCGAGGTCGCCGGCGGCCACGTCGATCACGCGGTAGGGCAGCTCGAGCGCGTCGAGCATCCGGCGCTCGATGCGCAGCAGGTTGGCGTGCTCTGCCTCGGCGTCCTCGGGACGGCAGTAGACGAACATCTCGGTCTTCTGGAACTGGTGGACCCGGAAGATTCCCTTGGTGTCCTTGCCGTGGCTGCCCGCCTCGCGTCGGTAGCACGTCGAGGTCGCGGTGTAGCGCAGCGGACCGGCGCCCAGGTCGACGATCTCGTCCAGGTGGTAGCCCGCCAGGCCCACCTCCGAGGTGCCGGTGAGGTAGAGCTCGTCGGCGGGCAGCTGGTAGACCTCGTCGGCGTGGCTGTCCAGGAAGCCCGCGCCCGCCATGGTGTGGCCCTTGACCAGGTTGGGGACGACGAGGGGAACGAAGCCCTCCTCGCTCGCGACCTGCTGGGCCAGACCCATGAGGGCGTACTCCAGCCGGGCGCCGTCACCCACGAGGTAGTAGAACCGGCTGCCCGCGACCTTGGCGCCGCGCTCCAGGTCCATGATCCCCAGGCCCAGGCCGAGGTCGACGTGGTCCTTGGGCGCGAAGCCCTCGGCCGCGAAGTCCCGAGGCGTCCCGACCTCCTCGACCAGCGCGAAGTCCTCCTCGCCACCGGTCGGGACCCCGTCGACGACGACGTTGCCCACGCGGAGGGCGATGGTCTCCATCTCGCGGGCCGCCTCGTCGGCCGCCTGCTCGAGCTCCTTGACCCGGTCGCTCAGCTCGGCGGCCCGGGTGCGAGCGGCCTGGGCCTGCGCCATCAGCTCGTCGGCGTCGGCGTCACCGGCCTTCCGGGCCTTCTGCGCGCGGCCCATGAGAGCACCCACGTCCTTGGAGACGGACTTCTGCTCCGCCCGCAGCTGCTCGAACCCGGACTGCGCCGAGCGTCGGCGCCGGTCGAGGTCGAGGATCTGGTCGACGAGGGTGGGGTCCTCGCCACGGGCCGTTTGCGACGCCCGGACCCGCTCGGGGTCCTCGCGCAGGAGCTTGATGTCGATCACGGGCCGAGCCTAGTGGGCGGTCCGGCCACCCTCCACCTGGTATGACGGCCGTCCCCGACGGCGAGATGCACACCTGATGACGACGGGGCGACCCGCAGGTATGCCGAGGGGGAACCCTGCCGCCGCCCGCGCGGTGGACGCAAGGTCACGAACAGACCCCGATCAGTCCAAACCAGGTAGGCAGGCTTGGGTGCCTGGGTACGGTCACCCTCGTGCCAGTCATGTGGGTGTGGATCATCGTCCTGGTCGTCGTGCTGACGGCCGTCCTTGCCGTGCTCGCCCTGCGGGGGAGGGACCGGGAGCCGGTCGGCACCAGGCCACCTGAGCCGGTCGCCGAGCCCACGTCGACCCCTGCGCCGACCCCTGGGCCAGAGCCGCTCCGGGAGCCGGAGCGCGAGCCTCGTCCTGAGCCTGAGCCTGAGCCTGAGCCTGAGCCGAGCCTCCCCCGCGCCGCCGTCATCGTCAACCCCACCAAGTTCGACGACGTGGCAGAGGTCCGCGCCGAGGTGACCGAGGTCTGCCAGGAGCTCGGCTGGGACGAGCCGCTGTGGCTCGAGACCACCGAGGACGACCCGGGCTCGGGGCAGACCAAGGAGGCCATCGACGCCGGCGTCCAGGTGATCTGCCCCCTCGGCGGTGACGGCACCGTGCGCACCGTCGGCAGCGAGCTCACCGCTGCAGGCAACCCCGTCCCGATGGGGCTGCTGCCCGGCGGCACCGGGAACCTGCTGGCCCGCAACCTCGACCTGCCGGTCGACTCGCTGCGCGACGCCCTCGTCATCGCGCTCACCGGCGAGGTCCGCACCATCGACGTGGGGGTGCTCACCGTCGACCCGGCCCCCCGGGACGACGAGCACGAGATCGACGGCGAGGAGACCGACGCCGGCAGCATCCCGCCGGAGGACTCCGGCCCGGAGGAGATGTACTTCCTCGTCATGGCGGGCATGGGCTTCGACGCGGACATCATGGCCGACGCCCCCGAGGGCCTGAAGGCCGCGATGGGCTGGCCGGCATACATCGTCTCGGGCCTGAAGCACCTGTGGGGCTCGCAGTTCAAGGCCCGGGTGGAGACGGACACCGAGCGCTTCTCCCGGCGTACCCGCAGCGTCATCGTCGGCAACTGCGGCAAGATCCAGGGCCTGGCGCTCATGCCCGAGGCCCAGGTCGACGACGGCCACCTGGACGCCCTCGTGCTGTCGCCGGACGGCGGGATCGGCTGGGGCGCGGTCGCGCTGCGGCTGATCACCGCCCAGCGCAAGGGCCACCACCGGGTGACCCACCACACCACGCGGGCGATCTCGGTGCGCTCGGACCAGCCCGTGCAGGTCCAGCTGGACGGCGACACGATCGGTGAGCGCACCAGCATGCGCGCGACCGTCCGACCCCTGGCCCTGAGCGTGCGCGTGGCCGACGCGACCCCCGACACCGGCGCCACGGCCGCCGTGCCCGGCCCCGGACGGGAGTGACTGGTTGCGTCGGCTCCACCGTCACCACCTCAGGCGTCTCGGCAGAGCCGTTCTGACGTCGGTGCTGCTCAGCCTGCCCGTGGTGGCGCTCGCCGTGCTCGTGCAGCAGCGCTACGAGCCGCTGATCCACCTGGACACCGAGGTGATCCGGCGGGCGACGGACCACACCCGTGCGCACCCGCAGCTGCGGTCGGCCCTCGTGGTCTGGCAGGAGATCTGGCAGCCCTGGCGGGCGTACGTCGGTGCGACCCTGGTGTGCCTGTGGACCTGGCGGGCCAGGGGGATGGCCGCGCGGTCGCTGTGGGCCTGGGTCACCATGATGGTCGGCTGGAACCTCTTCCTGCAGGCCAAGCTCCTGGTCCAGCGCGCCCGCCCGATCGTCGACGACCCGGTGTCGACCGCACCGGGCTACAGCTTCCCGTCGGGGCACGCCGCCAACACCTCCGCCATCTGCCTCACCCTGGTGGTGCTGCTCTGGCCGCTGCTGCGCACGACGGCGGCGCGGGTCACGGCCTGCCTGCTGGCCGCCGTCGTCACCGTGTCGATCCTGCTGGACCGGGTCCTCCTGGGGGTGCACTACCCGTCGGACGTGACCGCGGGCCTGGTCCTGGCGGCGGCGCTGGTCCACGGCTCCTGGCGCGGCTTCGTGCGTCCCCACCACGCCGAGCCCGGTGTCCCGGCCAATCCCACCGACCCCACGGATCCCAGCACCCCTGCCCGCCCCACCACCCACCCCGCCCCCGGGCAGACCGCCCCCGGGCCCGAGCAGCGGAGCCGCTGATGCCCTTCCTCCTCAGATACGACCTCGATCGCAGCCGCCCCCACGTGGGCGAGGCCTGCAAGGACCTCGCGGTCCGTGCCCTCGCCCCGGCGTTCGCGCTGTTCCTCGCGATCCTCGGCCTCGGCAAGCTCCTGATGGGCCCGCTCCTCGGCGTGCGCACCGCCGAGGCGCCGCTGAGCAAGGACATCGAGCAGGCCCGCACCCCTCTGTGGAACACGATCACGCACGTCTGGTCCACCATCGGCAACACGGAGTACGTCATCGGCCTGTGCCTGGTCGTCGTGGCCCTGGTGTGGTGGCGCACCAAGGAGTGGTGGTATGCCGTCATCCCCGGCATCGCCATCGCCCTGCAGGCCAGCGTGTTCGTCACGGCGACCGAGCTGACCGGCCGCCCGCGCCCCGACGTCGCCAAGCTCGACCCGGCCCCGCCCACCTCCAGCTTCCCCAGCGGTCACGTCGGCGCCGCGACCGCGCTCTACCTCACCTTCGCGCTCATGGCGCACCGCATCGCCAACCCCGTCCTGCGGCGGGTGGTGCAGACGATCTGCGTGATCGTCCCGCTCCTCGTGGCCTTCGGCCGGTTCTACCGCGGCATGCACTCGCCGGTCGACATCACCGTCGGCTTCCTCAACGGCATCCTGTGCACGGTGATGGCGTGGCTGTGGCTGCGACGTCACGAGCGGCACCACGACGACGCCCGCGCCTCCCGCACCGAGCGCGCGCGGACGGCATGACCGGCCAGCACTACCGGTTCGAGCAGGTGTGGCAGGTGCCGCGCCCGCTGGGCCCTGCCTTCGAGATCCTGCGGGACGTCGACGGCTACGACCGGTGGTGGCCGCAGGTGCGCCAGGTCGAGCGACTCGGACCCGACGAGGTCCGGATGACCATGCGGTCCGGGCTGCCGATCGCGCTGCGCGTGGTGCTGACCCGCCAGGTCGAGGACCCCGGCTCCGGCGTGCTCCGCGTCGGGCTGACGGGCGACCTCACCGGCTGGGCGATGTGGCAGCTCACCTGGCAGGGCGAGACCACCACGGCCGCGCGCTGGTCCCAGGAGTGCGACCTCACCCATCCCCGGCTGGCCCGGCTGCCGGCGGCGACCCGGCCGGCCTTCGAGCTCAACCACCTCCACATGATGCGGGCAGGCGAGGCAGGACTGCGCAAGCACCTGCAGGTATGACCGAACCAGGCGTGGCCCCCTCCCGCGGGAGGGGGCCACGCCTGGTTCGGTCATACGGCCCGGGTCGCGGTCGGGGGTCAGCCCAGCCTGGTCATCGGCTGCGCGGTGATTCCGGTGCGGTCGACGCGATAGACCTTGGCACCGTCGCGCTCGGAGACGCACGCCTGCACCTTGCCGTCGAGGACGTGGAGAGCCGCCCCGTCGTCGGCGGCCCAGCCGACGGGCAGGTCACCCTCGCGGACCCAGGACAGGAACTGCGGGGCACGCTCCGCCTCGGAGTCGAAGTGCGGCGAGAACGAGCCCCGCACGAAACCGAGGCCACCGCGCCAGGGGTCGATGCCGCCGAAGGAGTCGGTGGTGCAGCCCTCGCACCACACGTTGGCGCCGGCGCTGACCCCGGCGAAGACGACGTCGCGCTCGGCCCGCAGGTCACGGACCTCCTGGCTGACCCCGTGGGCGTCCCACAGGGCCATGAGGTTGACGGTCGAGCCGCCCCCGACGTAGAGCAGGTCGATGTCGCCAAAGCGCTCGAGGGCGTGCCGGCTGTCCTGCCAGAGGGTGAGGACCATGGTCGGCACGCCGAGTCCGCCGAAGGCGGTCAGGAAGCGGTGGATGTACTGCGGGTCGTCTGCGGAGGCCGTGGGCGCGAAGCACACCAGCGGGTTGGACTTGCCGGTCAGCTCGAGGGCATGACGGTCGAGGGCCGTGGCCGCGCCGTCGGGCGCCGTGGAGAAGCCCCCGCCGCCCATGCAGAGGATGTGCGTCATACCGTCGACCCTAGTCAGGCCGGTCGCGAGCCGCGCGATCAGGCCGGGTGAGACGCCTCACCCCTCCCCCCCGCCTGCCGCGCCACGAGGGGCACGTGGCGGGAGACCCGCGGCGTGTCGCCACCACGAGGGGCACGTGGCGCAGTCCGCCGGGCGTGTCGCCCGCTCAGCCCCGCACCGAGCGCAGCCACGCCCGCGCCGCCACGAAGTCGGCGTCGCACGTCCCCGCGGCCACGGTGGCGGGCAACCCGTCGGCGCGCGGGTAGGACCCCAGGAAGCGCACGTCCGCGCACACCCGCCGCAACCCCATCAGCGCCTCGCCCACCCGCTCGTCCGCGACGTGTCCCGCCACGTCGACCGAGAAGCAGTAGCGCCCCATCCCCTCCCCGGTCGGGCGGGACTCCAGACGGGTGAGGTTGACCCCGCGGGCGGCGAACTGCTCGAGCAGCTCCAGCAGCCCGCCCGGGTGGTCGGCCCGCTGGTAGAGCACCACCGTGGTCCTGTCCGCCCCCGTCGGGGGCGGAGTCGCCCCGGGGCGCGCGACCAGGACGAAGCGGGTGACCGCGCCGGCGTCGTCCCCGACGTCGCTCGCGAGCACCTCGAGCCCGTGAACCGCCGCGGCGCGGGGCGCGCAGACCGCTGCGTCGTACGGGCTCGGCTCTGTCCCAGCACGATCCGGGGCCAGGCCCGCGGCAGCCGCCGCCGTCGACGGCGTCGGGACATAGGACGCCTGCGGCAGATGCGTCGCCATCCACCCGCGGACCTGGGCCCAGGCGTGGGAGTGGGTGCCCACGGCTCGCACCGCGGCGAGCGCCGTCCCGCGAGGGGCCGCCAGCACGAAGGTGATCGGCACCAGCACCTCGCCGACGACGAGCAGCGGCTGCCCGGTGGCGAGCGCGTCGAGGGTGGCCGAGACCCCGCCCTCGACGGAGTTCTCGATCGGGACCACCGCGGCGTCCGCCGACCCGGACCGCACCGCCGCGAGCGCCGCGTCCACGGTCGCGCAGGGCACCCGCTCGGCGTCGGGCACGGACGCGGCAGGCAGCTGCAGCAGGGCCTGCTCGGTGAAGGTGCCCTCGGGCCCCAGGTAGGCGTACCGCATCTCGTCCCTCTCACGCCGGAGGGCCCGACCGCCTGGCCGGGCCCTGCGCAGTGTCGCTCAGTCCTGGGCGGCGAGCGCCTGGCGGAACGTCATGCGAGACGAGGTCTGCATCAGGGAGCGGCGGTACATCCGCTCGCCGAGCAGCACGGTCGTCGCGGCGAAGGCCAGCGCCAGCAGAAGCGCGAGCGCCGGCTCCCACCAGGCGGCCTCGCCGGACCCGACCCGGCCGGGCATGAGCATCGTCGACAGCACCGGCACGAAGGACAGTGCCTTGATCCAGACCCCCTTGGCCATGAAGGTCGCGAAGAAGCCGGCCATGAGCAGCATGGTCATCGGGGTGGCGGTCTGCTGCAGGTCCTCGTTGCGGGTGGCGAGGGCCCCGGCGACGGCCCACAGGCACGCGAGCCCGAGGAACCCGACGAGGAAGAACACCAGGCCCCACGCCATCGAGCCGGACAGGGCCGGGAGCATCTCCTTGTAGGGCGTGAAGGCGAGCCCCACGAGCGCCAGCCCGACGTAGATCACGATCTGCCCGACGGCGATGACGGTGTTGCCGATGACCTTGCCGGCGAGGAGCTGACGGGTGGGGATGGCGCTGGCCAGGATCTCGACGATGCGGGACTGCTTCTCCTCGATGACCGACTGGGCGATCTGCATCCCGAACATCAGGGCGGCCATGTAGAACAGGAACGTGAAGACGAAGCCGACGATCATCCCGCTGATCTTGCGCTCGTCGCCGCCGTCGTCGAGCGCGGTGGTCTGCAGGGCACCGGCCTTGGCGAGCGCGTCGGGGGTGGTGCCGGCCTTGGCCGCGGTCGCGGCGAGGACCTGCTGCTGGAGGATCTCGCGGGCGGCGGCGGCGACCTTGCTGTCCGGTTGCTCCTTGCCGGCGAGGCGCCAGGTGCCCCCGGCCTGGGAGAGGACGAGGTCGGTGGTGCCGTCCTTGACCTCCCGCTCGGCGGTGGCCTGGTCGGCGACCTGCCGGATGGTGACCTGGGCCTTGTCGTCGCCGGCGTGCACGGCCCGCGCGACCGCGTCGGCGAGCTGCCTGCCCTCGGCGTTGATGACCGCGACGGACGTGGTGGAGGTGCGCCCGGCCAGGAAGGCGTTGACGCCCACCATCCCCAGGATCAGCAGCATCGACACGACGGTGCCCATCAGGAAGTTCTTGTCGCGCAGCTTGACGGCGATCTCGCGGGCGGCCACGAGCTGCCAGGCGTTGCCGGGAGACTCGCGTCGGACCGGCCCGTCCCCCGCAGGGTCGGCGGGGTGACTGCCGCGGGGGTCGCGGACGTCGGGGGCGCTGGGGGTCGCGATCGTGCTCATGCCGTCACCTCACGGTAGATCTCGCTCAGGCTGGGATGCACGCGGGCGAGCTCGACGACCGTCCCGCGTGCCAGGGCCTCGGTCAGCAGGGTGCGCTCGGCGCCGGGCTCGGTGAGCTCCAGCAGCGCGGTGGGGCCGTCGACGTCGACGACGTGCAGGCCGGGCATCTCGCGCACCCAGCCGGCGTCCGACCCGAGCACGAGCCGGTGGCGTTGCGGCCCGGAGGCGCGCAGGGCCTCGGCGGTGCCCGAGGCGACGACCCGTCCCTGGGCGAGCACGACGAGGGAGTCGCAGATCCGGTCCACGACGTCGAGCTGGTGGCTGGAGAAGAGCACGGGCACGCCGTGGCGGGTGTGCTCGCGCAGCAGGTCGACCATCACGTCGACGCTCGTCGGGTCCAGCCCGGAGAAGGGCTCGTCCAGGATCAGGGCGATCGGGCGGCTCATCACGGCCGCGGCGATCTGGACGCGCTGCTGGTTGCCCAGCGACAGGGACTCGAGCTTGTCCTTGGCCCGGTCGCCCAGGCCGAAGCGCTCCAGGTGCTCGGTGGCCGCGCGGCGCGCCTCGGCCGCCGACATCCCGTGCAGCCGCCCGAGGTAGACGAGCTGCTCGGCGATCGGCTGCTTGGGGTAGAGCCCCCGCTCCTCCGGCATGTAGCCGAAGGCCCGCCGGTCGGCGGTCGTGATCTCGCGGCCGTCCCACAGCACGCGGCCGTCGTGGATCTGCAGCAGACCCATGATCATCCGCATCGTCGTGGTCTTGCCCGCGCCGTTGCCCCCGACGAAACCCGTCAGCTGCCCGGCCGGCACCTCGAACGACACGTGGTCGACCGCCACGTGCTCGTCGAAGCGGCGTGTTAGGCCGTGGACCTCCAGCATCGCTGCCCCCGTCATCCTCGTGCGAGCGGCCCCGGGACTTCTTCCCGGCGTACGTCCTGCTCGCACCACCCAACCTAGGAGCCCGAGCCCGGCCGCACCTCCCCCGCGCGGCGGATCCCGGGCTCGTCCCCGGGGTGGACCAGTCCGCTCTCGTAGGCCGCGATCACGGCCTGGACCCGGTCCCGGACCTGCAGCTTGGCGAGGCAGTTGGACACGTGGGTCTTGACCGTGGCCTCCCCGACGTAGAGCTCCGTGGCGATCTCGGCGTTGGACCGGCCTCGTGCGACGAGGACGAGCACCTCCCGCTCCCTCTCGGTCAGGGACCCGACGGCGGCGGTACGACGACCCGCGCCGGCGCCGGGTGGGGCCGCTGCGGCGGTCATCCGGGCGATCACCCGCCGGGTCACCTCGGGGGCAAGCAGCGCGTGACCGTGCCCGACGGCGCGGACGGCGTCGACGAGCTGGTCGGGGTCGGCGTTCTTGAGCAGGAAGCCGCTCGCGCCGGCCCGCAGCCCGTCGAAGAGGTAGTCGTCGTCGTCGAAGGTGGTCAGGATGAGCACCTTGGCCAGGCCCTCGGCGACGATCTGCCGGGTGGCCTGGATGCCGTCGAGCACGGGCATCTGCACGTCCATGAGCACGACGTCGGGGCGCAGGGCGCGGGCCTGCTCGAGCGCGACCTGACCGTTGGCGGCCTCACCGACCACCTCGAGGTCCTCCTCGACGCTGAGCATCAACGTGAATCCCGATCGCACCAGCGCCTGGTCGTCGGCCAGCAGCACGCGCAGCGTCTGTCGCCGCTCCCCCGTGTCCATGGCCGTCACCCTAGACCGGGGCGGCGAGGGGGAACCGCACCCGGACCCGGTAGCCCCCGGTCGCCCGCGGCCCGATCTCGGAGGTGCCGCCGTGGCTGGCGATCCGCTCCCGCATGCCCAGCAGCCCGAGCCCGCTGCCGGAGGTGCCGCCGCGGGGACGCCCGTCGTCGAGGATCTCGGCCTCGACGTGGCGCCGCCCGCCGGCCTCGACCAGGCGCACCGCGACCGTGGCCCGGTGGGCGGTGGAGTGGCGACGCACGTTGGCAAGGGCCTCCTGGACGGTGCGGTAGACCGACAGCCCGACGGGCATCGGCACCTCAGTCAGCGCGCCCGGCCGGTCCTCGACGACCTCGTAGGTCACCGAGAAGCCCGGCAGGCAGGCCTGCTGGACCAGCTCGGGGATCTGGTCGATGCCCGGCTGGGGCGCCCGGTGGTCGTCGCCCGGCGGCGTCGCCTCGGGCGGGCTCGCCCGGCGCAGCGCCCCGAGCAGCCCACGCATCTCGCCGACGGCCTGACGCGAGGACGCCTCGACGTTCTCCAGCGCGGCGGCCGCGGCCTGCGGGTTGCGGTCCAGGACGCGCCGGGCCGCGGCGGCCTGGACCCCCATGACGCTCACGTGGTGGGCCACCACGTCGTGCAGCTCGCGGGCGATGCGCAGCCGCTCCTCGACGACCCGACGGTCGGCGAGCTCGTCGGCCTGCTCGGCCAGCTGGCGGGCCTGCCGCTCCACCTGGTCGCGGGACCGCGCCTGCCGCCACGCGGCCTGGCCGCCGACGATGCCGCCGCCGAAGAACGCGACGTTCACCAGCACGGTGTAGGCGACGTTGGCCGCCACCAGCGGGAAGATGCCCTGCGGCGCCCGGCCCTCGCCCAGCCGGCGCATCAGGTCCGCCACCGCGCTGCCGAGCGCGAACTGCCAGGTGATCCACCCGAACATCAGCACCAGCACCGCCGCGACGACCCCCACCATCGCCTGCCGGGAGCGCGCCCACGCCACCCCGCTGAACAACGAGAACACGTAGACGCACTGCATCGGGAAGGACTGCATGACCTCGGGCACCGTCAGGCCGACGAGGAAGAGGTGTGCCTGCAGCAGCCCCAGGACGAGCAGCGGGTGGCTGCGGCGCCACACCAGCGGCAGCACCCCGACGGCGATCAGCAGCTGGTAGAGCCAGCCCGGGTGGTCCAGGTAGGTCGCGTCCACGAAGCTGCGGAAGAGCTCCATCCCCAGCCCGGCCAGCGCCCAGACGACCAGGGCGATCCACAGGTCGTTGCGACGCTGCGCGGGGGTCGGGCCCGGCCGCTCCCACAGGTCGTCCGTGGCGAAGACGTCGCGCAGGTGCGCGACCGCGGCGGACGTCGTTCTGGGCATGCGGGCCAGCCTAGGGTCGGGCACCGACGGACCACCTCCCCCTGCGGGGGGATTCCCGGGGTATGTCGGGAAGCCCACCTAGGCTGGCCGCCATGACCGTCTCGCGCCTCGCCCCGCCCACCGCTCGGGGCTCGGGCGCGGATCGCGGACGGGCTCGCCGCGCGACTGCGGGCCGGCTCCGGCACTGGCTCCTCGCCCTGGCGCTGCTGCTTGCCGTGGCCGGGATCCCCGGACCGCTCCGGTCCGCCGCGGCGGAGCCCTCCCCCCGCCCGGTGCTGGTCGTGGGACTGGCCGGGCTCGCGGTCGACGACCTCTCCCCCGCCGCGACCCCGCACCTGTGGCACCTCGTCGAGCGGGGGGCCGTCGGCGCCCTCGTGGTCCGCTCCGTGCACCTGGACACCTGTCCGGTCGACGGGTGGCTCACCCTCGGAGCAGGCACCCGGGCCGCCCAGCCCGAGGACGGGCCCTGCCGCCCGCTCCCCGCACCGCCCGCCGGCGGGAGCGGGGTCGTGCCCGGGTGGTCGGACTACCTCGCCGCGGCCGCCGCCACCCGGCAGGACGCCCACCTCGGGGCGCTGACCGACACCCTGACTCGTCACGGCACCTGCGTGTCCGCCGTGGGCCCGGGGGCCGGACTCGCGGCCGCATCGGCGAGCGGGCCGGTGGCCCGCTGGTCGGCATACGCCACCTCCGGGCTGCGCGAGCGGCTCGCCGCGTGCCCGGTGACCCTGGTCGACCCGGGCACGGTGCGGGCGGCCGACCCCGACCGCGCCGGCCAGGTGCGCGCCCTCGACGCGCGGCTGGGCGAGATCCTCGCCGCGGCACCGGCCGACGCCACCGTGGTCGTGGCGGCGCTCGCCGACGACGGCGCCGGCGCCCGGCTGCGACCGGTGGTCGTGGGTCCTGCCGGTGACCAGGGCGACGGCCAGGGGGTGGGAGTGCTGCGCTCCGCCGCCACCCGCCAGCCGGGCTACCTGCTGCTGACCGACGTGGCGCCCACGGTCGCGGCCTGGGCCACCGGGATGCAGCACCCCACCTGGGACGCCGAGCCGTGGACGGTGCAGCCGGACGAGGCCCCTGCCGCGACCCGGATCAGCACCGTCGCCGACCACGCCGACGCCGCCCGCCTGGTGCAGCCCGTGGCACTGACCTTCTGGCCGACGTGGGCGCTGACGCAGCTGTTCGCCTGCCTGGTCGTGGGACTGCTGAGCCGCCGGGCCGACCCGGACCGTCGCGGCCGGCTGCTGCGGGGGCTGTCCGGGGCGCTCGTCGCGACGGCCTGCGTCCCCGCGGCCACCTATCTCGCGGGCCTCGCGCCCTGGTGGCGCGGGGGAACCGCAGCCCTGTGGCTCGCGATCTACGCGCTGGCCGGCGTACTCGCGGCCGTGGCGCTGCTCGGACCCTGGCGCCGGCGTCCCTTCGGCCCGCCCGCAGCCGTGGCGACGCTGACCGCGCTGGTCGTCGGGGGTGACGCGGTGACCGGCTCGCACCTGACGCTGTCCACCCTCCTCGGCGAGCAGCCGACCGTCGGCGGTCGCTTCTACGGCCTCGGCAACGTCGCCTTCTCCCTGCTCGCGACGGCGACCCTGCTGGTCATGGTGGCCGTCGCCGGGCACGGGCGCCGCACCGGGCACCCCCGCCGCGGGGCGCTCCTCGCAGGCCTGGTCGGCCTGACCGCCGTCGCCGTCGACGGCCTGCCCACCTGGGGCGCCGACCTCGGCGGTCCGATCGCGCTGCTGCCGGCCGTGGTCGTCTTCGTCCTCACCGCCCTCGGCCTGCGGCTGACCTGGACCAGGGTGCTCGTCATCGGGCTGGTCACCGCGCTCGCCGTGGCGACGCTCGCCCTCGCGGACTACCTGCGACCCGCCGGATCACGCTCGCACCTGGGCAGGTTCGTGCAGACGCTCGTCGACGGGGGCGCCGCCGACGTGGTCACCCGCAAGGCCGCCCAGAACCTCCACATGCTGCTCACCGCGCCCCTGGCCTTCCTGGTGCCGATCGGCCTGCTGGCCGCGGCGTGGGCCGTGGCGCGGCCCGGCTCGCCCCTCGGTCGGCTGCTGCGTCCCGGCTACGACCAGGTCCCGCTGCTGCGCACCGGGCTCGCGTCGATCCTGCTGATGCATGCCGTCGGCCTCGCCACCAACGACTCCGGCGTCGCCATCCCCGCGGTGGGCGCCGCCGTGCTGATCCCGCTCGTGGTGGCCACCGTCCTCGCCCTACGCCACCCGCGCCCCTGATCCCACCGCCCGCACCCCCACCCCCACGACCGCGCTCCACGCGCGCTCGCAGCCCAACACGGGCACGTTCCGACCCCCAAGACGTGCCCTTTCTGAGCTGCGAGCGCGCGAAGTGCGCGCCGAGCGAGACGCGCGCTGGCGAGAGGTCAGCGGTCTGGGGCGAGGCCGGGGCTGGCGGTCAGCGCCCGACGCGGCGGCGCAGGCGGCGCACGGCGAGGGCGCGCAGCACGTCGCGGTACTGCTCGGCGCGGTGGAGCTGTCCGCGCCAGTCCGAGCCGGTCACCCGGTGGTGCAGGGCGCACGGCACCTCGAGCACCCGCAGCCCCGCCGACAGGACGTCCACGGTGAGGGCGGTCTCGACGCCCCACCCCGGTGCCAGGGGCGTGCCGGCCTCGAGGGCGGCCGGGCTGAGGCAGCGCATCCCGGACAACGGCTGCGTGGGCGTCCACCCCGTGAGCTCCTGGATCCCGTCGCGCGCGAGCCCGACGACCAGGCCCCGCCCGCCACCGGGGGACCTCTGCGGGGGGAGCACGGCGATGGTCATGTCGGCCTCGCCCTGCGCGACCGGCGCGACGAGCACGCCGACCTCGGCCGCGGACTCCTCCAGGTCGGCGTCGACGAAGAGCACGAGCCGCCGGTCGGCGCCGACGCGTCCCTCCCGGGCGTCCCGGCGCGCGACCACGTCGAGCCCGGTCTGCAAGGCGGAGGCCTTGCCGCGGTTGAGGGGATGGCGCGCGACGAGGGCGCCCGCCTGCGACGCGATGTCCTGGGTGGCGTCGCGCGAGCCGTCGTCCACGACCACCACGAGGTCGACACCAGGCAGCCCGAGGGTCGCCCGGACGGTGGCGGCGATGCGCGCGGCCTCGTCCTTGGCGGGGATGATCACGGCCACCGACGGGCCGGGACCGACCGCGTCCGGCGGGGTCTGCGTCACCTGGGGCCGCCCGCTCAGCGCAGGGTGATCTGACGGCTCTGCAGGCCTGAGCGGGCGCGACGCTCGTCGGCGGTCAGCGGCTCGGTGGCCGCCAGCGCCTCGGCATACCGCTCGCTCATCTGCTGCATCGGCGCGGCCCAGCTCTCCGGCTCGGCCGCGGGGTCGACCTCCCAGACGGGGACGAGCAGCCCGCACGCACGGAAGGCGCCGAGGAGGCGGTGCGACTCGTCGAGGGCGGACCGGCCGCGGACCTGGAGGCGGGCGAGGGCGTCGGTGGCGGCGTCCTCGTCGTCGGCCAGGACCTGGCGGACGTAGGTGCGCTCGCCGATCTGGCACCAGTAGGCCGAGTCGACGCCGTCGAGCTTGACGGTGGGGATGGCGGACTCGTTGGCCCGCTGCAGCGACTCGCGGCCCTCGGCGTCGAGCTCACCCTCGGGCACCCAGAACTCGAAGCCCTCGTGCACCGCGATCTCGACGGGGGTCGCGGGGTCGATCAGGTCCTGCAGCCGGGGGGTCTCGGCCGTGGCGAGGGTCAGCGTCGCGACGGGGTGGCCCGGCTCGGTCTCGGCGGCGGCCAGGACCGCCTGGGCGAGGTCGCGGGAGGCGTCCCCGCTGGAGGTGCCGGACTGCAGCCCCACCAGGACCTCGCCGTCGGCGCGGCGCAGCGCCGGCCAGGCCATCGGCAGCACGGTGCAGACCGAGACGGAGCAGACCTCGCCGACGGGCTCGCGCAGGGTCAGGGTCGCCGTGGCCGCAGGGACGATCTCCCGCATGGCGACCAGGTCGGTCTCCCCGGTCAGGCCCTCGAAGGGACGGCGCACGAACGGCGCGGGACGCGTCTTGGTGGTGTCGCCCTTGCGACGAGATGCCTTGCCCATGGGGGCCACCCTAGCCGCAACCGGGCGAGGCTCAGCGGGTCCGGCGCCGGGAGGGACCGCCCAGGGAGGCCCACACGACGATCCCCGCGGGCTGGTCGAGCACCCCCCACTCGTGGGCATAGGCCCGCACGATCCGCAGCCCTCGTCCGCGGGTCTGCCAGGGCGTGATGCGGACCGGCTGCGGGCGGTGGGCACCACCGGCGTCGGTCACGTCGACCTCGACCACGCCCTTGCGCAGGGTCCAGTGGGCGCGGATGACGTCGCCGGCGAGGGGGGCACCGTGCTGGACGGCGTTGGCGACCAGCTCGGACAGCACCTGCACGGCCTCGTCCACGGTGCGGTCGGACACCTCCCGACCGGCGAGGGTGTGCCGGAGGGCGGTGCGCGCCTCCGCGGCGCTGGCCAGGGCCCACGGCAGCAGCCGGGACTCGTCGACCTCGTCGAGGGTGCGGACGCGGGGTGGCATGGCGCTCCAGGTGATCGTCAGTTGACGACGAGCCGCAGCCCGAAGCTGCCGTCGCTCGTCCCGGTCTGGTCGGAGACCAGCCCGATGCTGCGCAGGGCCCGCACCAGCTCACGCCGGTCGGCGGGCACCTGGTCCAGGTAGCTCGGTTCGAGCCGGTCCAGGGACAGGTAGAGCCCGGCGGTCGAGGAGGTGGACGGGACGGCCTTGCGGAAGTCCTCCTCCGCCCCCAGGGTCCCGCCCTGAGCAAGGGCGGCGCGATAGGCCTCGTCGAGGGCGACCGTGAGGGTCGGACCGTCGGCCTCGACGCTCAGGGGGAGCGCGTCCTGGCCGGCCCCGGTCTGCCGGCCCAGCCTGGCCTGCACCGCGCGCACCACCTGCTGCGCCCTGGCGGCGTCCGTGGTGACGCGCAGGCCCGCGAGGAGCGGGTGCTGGTCGTCGACCGCGCCGAGGTCCTGGTCGGCCACGCTGAGCACGAGCTGCTTGCCGAGCAGGGTGGTCAGGTCGTCCGGGAGGGCGAGCCCCAGGGACTGCCGCACCTGTGCCACCAGCTCGGTCGACGAGGGCGAGCGGCGGTCGGTCGCGTGCTGGCGATCGAGCTCCTTCAGCACCGAGGGCCAGTTCTCGCGCAGGGCCGGGCCGGCGCCCGCGACGCCGAGGCTGAGCATCGTCCCGGCGGGGACCGCACCGATGTCGACCTTGTCGCCGACGACCTCGTTCGCGGTGCGCCGGGCGCCACGCTGGATGCCCGCGAGCTCGACGTGCCCGGGATCGAGCCGCACCGCCGCCGCGAGCCGCCCGGCCCGGTCGAGCTGCGCCTGCAGCCCGGCGACGTCGGCGGGCGTGGTGGCCGGGGAGGGTCGGGCACCCCCCGCCGCCCCCGGGGACTGCATGGCCCGGTCCGCCGCGGCGAGCAGGGGGCGCAGGTCGGCCTTGGCCAGCGTCGTCAGGTCTCCCCAGAAGGACATCAGCCCGTCGCTGCCCAGGTCCGCCATGTCCGACCGGAAGCGCGGGTTGTCGGCGAGGCTGCCCGCGGCCGCGGCGGTCAGCACGGCGTCACCCTTGCCCTTGGGTGCGACGACGGCGTAGCCGTGGCTGAACCGCAGGTCCGTGGTCGTCTGGTCGAGCCCCAGCTTGGGCAGCCCGGCCCGGGCCTTGGCCTCGTCGGTCACCGCCAGCACGAGCATCGGCACCACCCCGGCCCCGTCGGCCGGCAGGTAGGCCGCCGACGCCGCGCGCTCGCCCAGCCACGGCTTGACGTCGCGGTCGAAGTCCACGCCCTTCAACGCCGGGTCCGTGCCCCTGACCATCTCCAGGATCGCCTTGCGGGGGTCCTTGTCCTCCCCCAGCGCGTCCCTGACCTCGGGGAGGGTGCTCATCAGGCGGAAGGCGGCGACCTTCTGCCCCAGGTCGGGGTTGAGGTCGACGCGCACGTAGCCCACGGCGCGACCGGGCACCACCTCGGCCGGGCCCGGGCCCACCCCGCCGAAGAGCCCCTGGTGGTATGCCGCGTACGCACCACCACCTCCCAGCAGCGCGAGCACCGCGGCCCCACCCAGCACGCGCGGAGCCCGGCGCCGTCGGCCGGCCCGACGGACGCCGTGGACCGTGGAGCCGCGAGGGTGGCGCTGCTCCCTGGTGGCGCCCGACCGGGACGCAGCCCGGGTCACCTCCGACCGGGACGCAGCCCGGGTCTCCCCCGTACGGGACGCAGCCCGGGGCTGCCCGGACCGCGACGCGGCAGGGCCGGGCGCCGCCGACCGCAGTGCCCCGCCGCGCCTGCCGGCGCCGCGGGGCGCGTCGGAGCGGCCGCCGCGTCGTGGCAGGTCCTGGTGCTGGTCGGACATGGCGCTCCCGTTCCGTGATCCCGATCGGGCCCCACGCTAACGCGTCGGCCCACCCGGATACCGCTTCAGCACGGCGCCCCGGCGCATACCTACCCCGCCCACCGGGTAGGTCTGTGACCAATACCCCTCTGACGCACAGGAGCCAACGATGCGGGACCAGACGAGTGACCGGCACGTCCCCAGCCACCCCGACCACGCCCTGGTGCCCGAGCGCACCGACGACGAGCGTGCCCACACCGAGCTCGACACCCCCGGCCGCGTGCACCTGACCGGCGACGACGCCGGCGAGGTCGCGATGACCCGCCACGAGGAGGAGCTCTTCGTCACGACCCGGCCGGTGGTGACCGGTCGGCTGCGGCTGTCCAAGCGGGTGGTGACCGAGGAGCGCACGATCGTCGTGCGTCGGGAGGAGCTGGTCGTCGAGGAGATCCCCGTCGACGAGCACGACCGCGAGCAGGGCCTCGCGGGCAACCCCGCGAAGGACGCCGCCATCGAGGCCTCCCGCGAGCACCACCCGGTGGCGCCGGACGAGCACGGTGAGGCCGCGCCGGTGCACGAGATCGTGCTGCACGAGGAGCGGGTCGTCACCCAGGTGATCCCGGTGGAGCGGGTGCGTGTCTTCGTCGACCGGGTCACGCGCGAGGAGACCGTGTCGGCGGACCTGGCCAAGGAGGTCGTGGAGGTCGAGCACTTCGACACCCGTCTCGAGGGCCGCTCGGGCGATGCTGGGCTCACCGGTGACTACCGAGGATCCCACCGGAACCGCTGACACGGCAGCCCGCCGACCTGCCCCGAGACCGCCCGGCGACGAGGGCCCCGCAGTGCCGTGCGGCGTCGCAGGGCACTCGTCTGCGCAGGTCCAGGCCTTGACGGGCAAGGGCACGGTCCTGGGCGCCCGCGCGTTCCGGCAGCTCCTCGACATGGTGCCGCCGAGGATCGTGGCCCCCGACCGGGCCAAGGTCGCCTGAGCCGACCCACGGTGCTCGGCGGGGGGCCGGCCCCCAGGCTCGTGCGCGGCTGGCCGGCCTGCGGACCACCCCCACGTCAGACGCCGGGGAGCTCCCGCCCGCGGGCCAGCCAGGACTGCGCGTCGGTGGCGAAGGGCTCCTCGTGGGCCGCGACCGCCGCCATGAGCCGCTGCGCCTCGGCCTCGGCGTGGACGACGAGCTCGGGCGGGTAGGCCATCTCCAGCTGGTGGTCGGCGAACTCGTCCTCGTCGTCGAGGTAGGACGAGCCGTCGCGGCGCTCCACGACGTCCAGGTCCAGGTCCACCATGCTCACGGTGGCGACCCCGTCGATCCGGGACCACAGCGGCGGGGTGGTGATGTCGACGTAGTGCCGTACGTGGTGGGGCGCGGCGTTGGTGGTCAGGACGTGGCCGGACTCGCGCGGGACGCACATCACCGCGTCGTGCTCGGCGAGCTCGCTGCGACCGGGCCGCGCGAGCGGCGTGCCCGCGGGCATCCACAGCCAGCGGCCGTGGGCGTCCTGCCCGGCATACCGCCCGGCATACTCCCAGTGGCGCCCGCCGTCCCACTTGGTGAACCTGATGTCGACCCGCTCGCCCACGGTCAGCTGCATGCCCGCAGGCTAGCCCCACCGCCGCCGAAGCCCGCGCACCGGCTGCGACAATGGGGCCCGTGACCCTCCTCGACCGGTTCTACGACTCGCTGCTGCGCCCGTCCCTGTACGCCGTGTCCGGTGGTGACGCGGAGACCGTGCACCGCCGCACGCTGACCGCGATGGCCCTGGCCGACCGGCGTCCGGAGCTCCTGGCGCCCCTGGCCCGGCTGACCCGCACCGACGACCCGGTGACGGTCGGCGGGGTGCGCTTCGCCAACCGCGTGGGTCTGGCGGCGGGCATGGACAAGGACGGGCACGCGCTGGCGGTGTGGCCGGCGCTGGGCCTCGGCTTCGTCGAGGTGGGGACCGTGACCCGGCACCCGCAGCCGGGCAACCCGCGCCCGCGCCTGTTCGCTCTGCCGGACAGCGACGGGGTGATCAACCGGATGGGCTTCAACAACGCCGGCGCCGACGCCCTCGCCGCCCGGCTGGACCGCCACCGGCCCGCCGGCACGCTGGGGATCTCCCTCGGCAAGTCCAAGGTGACGCCCCTGGAGGACGCCGTCGAGGACTACCGCTACTCCTTCGGGCGGCTGGCCCGGCACGCCGACTACGTGGCGATCAACGTCTCCTCGCCCAACACCCCCGGCCTGCGCGAGCTGCAGGACAAGGACGCGCTGCGGGCCATCCTGGCCGCGCTGCAGGCCGACGGGCGGGCTCTCGGCCGGGGCGTGCCGATCTGGGTCAAGGTGGCTCCCGACCTCACCGACGCCGCCCTCGCCGACCTCGTCGGGGTCTGCCTCGACGAGCAGGTCGCGGGGGTCATCGCCACCAACACCACCGTGTCCCGGGAGGGCCTCGCGGCGTCCGAGCAGCGGTATGCCGGGGAGGCGGGCGGCCTGTCCGGCGCGCCCCTGCGGCTGCGGTCGCTGGAGGTCGTGCGCCTGGTCGCCCGCGAGAGCGGTGGGCGGATCCCGATCATGGGGGTGGGCGGGCTGCGGACGCCGGAGCACGCGCTGGCGATGCTCGACGCGGGCGCGTCGCTGGTGCAGGTCTACTCGGCGCTGGCGCTGCACGGCCCGCAGGTCGTGCCGCCGATGGCCCGGGCTCTGGCCGGGCACGCCTGACCCGTCGCCCCACCCCCGGGCACGACGCTGCCGGGGCCACGACCTGCGTGAGCCCCGGCAGCGTCGGGCTGGTCAGTGCTTGAAGGCGTCCTTGATCTTCTCGCCGGCCTGCTTGAGGTCGGACGCCATCTGGTCGCCCTTGCCCTCGGCCTGCATCTCCTGGTCGCCGCTGGCCTTGCCGGCAGCCTCCTTGAGCTTGCCGGACGCGTCCTGTGCAGCGTTGCCGAACTTGTCGTCGAGACCCATCGCGGGCTCCTCTCGATCGCCGTTCCCGGAACGGGTCTGCCCCGGTCACGGATGGTCATACCCCTTTGCAGCCAGCAATACACTGCTCCGTTCTCCACCTCGGACGAGGTGGGTCGCCTCCTCGGCCAGGTCGGCGCCCTGACCAGGGCCCCTATGCTGTCGGCGTGAATCCGGACGAGTCGCCCACCCGCGAGGAGCGCCTGCTCGAGCGCCTGTGGTCCGCTCGCTACGCCGCTCCCAAGGCGCTCCTGTCCGGGCTGGACGCGGTGGGTGACGGACCGGGGCGACGGGTCCTCGAGGCCTTCGTCGCCTGGCGTGAGCAGCGGCTCGACGAGGTGGTCGCCACCACGGCGCGGGTCCTGGACGAGGGCGAGGCGGACCCGCGGTGGACCGCCCGGGCGCTGGGGCTGCAGGCGGGGGTGCTCGCCGAGCTGGGCCTGGTGGAGGAGGCCGTGGCCGCGCACGAGGCCGAGGTCGCTCTCGCCCGTCGCTCCGACGACGCGGTCGCCCTGGCCCAGGCCGTCCACGACCTCGGCGTCGCGCTGCAGGTGGTCGACCCTGACCGGGCGGCCCGGCTGTATCTCGAGGCCATCCTGCTGGCCCGCGGCTTCCGCACCGGCTGGGGCCTGGAGGACACCCGGCACTCGTGCGCGATCGAGGCCCTGGCCGTCGTCAACCTCTATGACCTGCACAGCGTCCGGGGCACCGGACTGGCCCTGGAGGTCCCCGGTCTGGAGGCCGCGGAACGGCTCGCGCTGCGAGGCTGGCCCGAGCTCGCCGGACACATCCGGGCGGTCCGGGCGCTGGCGCGGCTCGACGCGGGCGACGTCGACGGGGCCCGGCGCCTCGCGGTCGACCTGCCCCGGCCGGAGGACATGCGTGACGTCACCAACGCCTGCACCGTGGTGCGGGTGCTGGCCCGGCTCGGGCGTCTTGAGGGACGCCACGACGAGGGCAGGCGGCTCCTGGAGAGCTTCGCCCGGCGGCTGCCCGACGGTCACCTCGCCGAGCTGCTCGCCGACCTTGTCGAGCTCCTGGAGGAACAGGGGGACCTGGCCGAGGCCGACCGCGTCCGGCAGGCGCGCGCGGCCTGCGTGGCGCGCGTCCACGAGACCCAGGCGCGTTCCGCGGAGCGGGCGCTCGCCGTCTGGCAGCGGGTCCGTCAGGTCCCGGCCGACGCCGAGGCGGACCGGGCCAGCGTGGCCCGCATCGACGAGCACCGGCTCGCCACCGTGCGTCCGCTCACGACGCTCGACGCCGTCTCCGGCCTGCCCAACCGGCTGCACCTCGCCGAGCTCGACGTGTCCGGGATGGCCGGCGCCCAGCTCGCCGTGGTCGACCTGGACACCCTCGCCGCGGTGGCCCGCGGGCTGGGCCGGGAGGCCGCCGACGCGGTCGTGCGCCGGGTGGCCGCGGCGCTGCGGGACCGGTGCGGCGCCCAGGACCTGTGCGTGCGGTATGCCGAGGGCACCTTCGTCGTCGCCCGCCCGCCGGCCGACACCTCCCCGCTCGCCGCCGCCCTGGAGCCGTTGACCCGGTTGCCCGCGTCGGCCGGCAGCCCGCGGCTCACCGCCTCGATCGGGGTGGTGACCGTGGGGGCCGACGACGACCGGTTGGCCGAGGCGATCGGGCGCGGCCTGGAGGTGGTCGCCCGCGCCCGGGAGGCGGGCGGGGTGCGCGTCCTGCGCGGCTGACCGGCCTCAGGCCGGGCCGGGGCCCCTGCTCACGCGCCCCGGCCGGGTCCCCGGCCGGCGCCGAGGCCGGCCTGCCAGCGGGAGATGGAGTCGTCCAGCTCGACGGCGAGGTAGTCGAAGAACGCGGCGTTCTGCGCCAGCCGCCGGCGGGCCGCTCCGACGGGAACCGCCTGCGATCCCTCGACCAGCACCGACCCCCACACCCGCACCAGGTCCAGGCTGCGGGCGACGTAGTCCGACCAGACCTCCTCCTGCAGCACGAACAGGTCGCGCCGGGAGCCCCGCTCGCGGGTGCGGCGGACCAGCCCCACGGACTCCAGATATCGTGCCGCCCCCGAGATCGCGGCCGGGCTGGCACCCAGCGCCTCACCCAGGTCGGCGGCGGTCGCGGCCGCGTCGTCGAGGCTCAGCAGGTGGGCGAAGGTGCGGGCCGCCATACGCGGCATGCCGCTGCCGACTCCCAGGTCGCCCATGCGGTCGACGAAGGCCTGGCGTGCGTCCTCCCCACCAGCAGTCATACCAGGACGGTAACCGGACTTCACTGGCGACACAACGATCCGACTATTCACAAAGGTGTGAAACCTGGCTAGGGTCAAGGGGGTCGGGCGCGCCGCGCCCGGGCCACCACCGACCCGCGGAGCAGTCACATGGTCGACGAACCCACCGGCCTCGCCCTGGACATCCAGGACCTGACCAAGACCTTCGGCTCCACCCGGGCGCTCGACAGGCTGACGATGCGGGTCCGGCGCGGGGACGTGCACGGCTTCCTTGGCCCCAACGGCGCGGGCAAGTCCACGACGATCCGGATCCTGCTCGGGCTCCTGCGTGCCGACGCGGGCAGCGCGAGCGTCCTCGGTCGCGACCCGTGGAGCGATGCCCCCACGCTCCACCGGCGCCTGGCCTACGTCCCCGGTGACGTCAACCTGTGGCCGGGGCTCACCGGCGGCGAGGCCATCGACCTGCTCGGCCGGTCCCGCGGCGGACTGGACGAGCGACGCCGCACGGAGCTGCTGCAGATGTTCGAGCTGGATCCGCGCAAACGGTGCCGGACCTACTCCAAGGGCAACCGGCAGAAGGTCGCCCTCGTGGCCGCCCTGGCGTCCGACGTCGACCTGCTGCTGCTCGACGAGCCGACGAGCGGCCTGGACCCGCTGATGGAGCGGACCTTCACCGAGGAGATCCGCCGCGAGCGCGACCGCGGCCGCACGGTGCTGCTGTCGAGCCACGTCCTGCGCGAGGTCGAGGCCCTGTGCGACCGGGTGAGCATCGTCAAGGCCGGCCGGATCGTCGAGTCGGGGACCCTCGCCGACCTGCGCCACCTCACCCGCACCCAGGTCACCGCCACGGTGGCCCATCCCCAGCCGCTCGACCTCGCCGACATCCACGGGGTCCACGACCTGCTCGTCGAGGGCGACCGGGTCACCTGCCACGCCGAGCCGGAGGCCTTGTCCGAGCTGCTCGCGCGTCTCGCCCCGCTGGGCGTGCGCTCGCTGAGCAGCTCCCCGCCCACCCTGGAGGAGCTCTTCCTGCGGCACTACGAGGGCGGGCGGCCCGGGAGCGAGCCCGAGCAGGGTCGTCGATGAGCACCCTCGCCGGCACGGGTGTCCTCGCCCGAGCGCTGCTGCGTCGCACCCGATGGTCCTGGCTGGCCTGGCTGCTCGTCCTGGCCTCGATGTTCCCCGCCACGGCGGCGGCCTACCGCACGGCGGTCCCCGCGGGGCCGGCGGGCGAGGCGACGGCCGCGTCGCTGGCGAGCCAGCCGACGATGCGGGCGATCCTGGGCCCGCCGTACGACCTGCTCCAGGTGGGCTCGTTCGTCATGTGGCGGGTGGGCACCGTCGTCGTGGCGGTGGCGGCGGTCATGGCGCTGCTCGGCGTCGTCGACGCCACCCGGGCCGACGAGGAGGGCGGGCGGCTGGAGCTGCTGCGCTCGGGCACCGTCGGCCGCCACGCACCGCTGGCCGCCGCACTGCTGGTCACGCTCGGCGCCTGTGGCCTGCTCGGCCTGGCCTCCGGCCTGGCGATGCTGGGCCCGAGCGGCGACCCTCGGGGCTCGACCATGCTGGGGCTGGCGGTCGCGCTCGGTGCTGCGGTGTGGGCGGGCGTCGGCGCCGTCGCCGCCCAGATCAGCGAGTCTGCCCGGGGTGCACGAGGACTCGCGCTCAGCACCCTGGGCGCGGCCTACGTCGCGCGGGCCCTCGGGGACGGTGCGACCCCGCGCAACCCTTTGCTGCAGTGGGCCTCTCCGCTGGAGTGGCCCGCCCTGTCCCAGCCGTATGCCGGGAACCGCTGGTCGGTGCTCCTGCTCCCGGGGGCCCTCACCGCGCTGCTCATCACCGCCGCGGCGGTCCTCGAAGGACGCCGGGACCACGGCGCCGGGCTGCGCGCCGCCGGCCTCGGGCCTGCCCGCGCGACCTGGGAGCTGCGTGACGCCGCGACCCTCGCCACGCGGCTGGGCCGCACCACGGTGCGCTCCTGGATCGCGGGGCTGGCGATCTTCGCCTACGGGATGGGCACGCTCGCGGCGTCCATGGACGACCTGCTGCGCGAGTCCCCGGACCTGGCCGACCGCTTCCGGCGGATGGGGGGCGGGGCGGCGAGCCTGACCGACGCGTTCTACGTCGCCATGATCGGCATCCTCGTGCCCCTCGTCGCTCTGTTCTCCCTGCAGCTCTTCGGGCTGCTGCGGCGGGAGGAGGCACACGGGCGTGCCGAGCTGCTGCTGTCGACGGACACCTCCCGCACCCGGTTGCTGCTCAGCCACCTGGCGCCGGCGACCTGGGCGCCGACGATGGCTCTGGTCGCGATCGGGATCTTCCTGGCGCTGCCGCGGTTCGTGGGGGACGTGGGGATCTTCGCCACCCTGCTGGCGGCGGCGCTGTCGCAGCTGCCCGGTGTGCTGGTGATCACCGGCCTCGCGGTGGCCGTCCACGGGTGGGCACCCCGGCTGGCCGTGCTGCCGTGGGTCGTCGTGGGCTGGTCGCTGCTGATGGGATGGGTCGGGGTGGCTCTCGGTCTGCCCGACCGGGTGGTGCGGGCCACCCCCTTCGCGACCCTGTCCCGGCCGCCCGCAGACTCCTTCGACGCCGGTCCGGCGCTGGTCTGCCTGGGCCTGGCCGTGCTCCTGACGATGCTGGGCCTGGTCGGCTACCGGCGTCGGGATCTCCAGGCGGGATGACCCCTGCCGGACTCCCCGGCCGGCGGGGTCCCGGCCCGCAGGATCCTGCGGGGTTCCCGGCCCGCGGGATCCTGCGGGGTCTTCGCGGACGGAGGTGACGCCCGTGGGCCGCGCCGTCCGGCCGTCAGGCGGGCACGGATGGGCCGCCCACCCCGGGGCCGGGCGCGTCCCCCTCGCGCGCCCGGCCTCCGCGGTGGGCGGCCTCTGGCGGACATTACAACACCTGTTGTCTCCCATGACAATGGGTGTTTTCCGGCATACTGAGGGTCGTGACCGACCGACGTGCCCAGGTGTTGGTAGCCGCCCTGGAGCTGCTGGCCGAGGGCGGCGCTCGGGCACTGACCCACCGCGCGGTGGACCGTCGGGTGGGAATTCCCTTGGGGAGCACCGCGAACTACTACCCGACCAGGCAGTCGCTCGAGGCCGCCCTGCTCGACGAGATCTCCGCCCAGGACCAACGGGCCTCCCAGGAGATCGGGGTGGAGGCAGCCTTCGCCGGGCTCGACCAGGCGGCCGACCACCTGGCGAGATTCATCCAGATGGGCGTGGACGGCCCTCTCGCCGTCGCCTGCCGAGCCGCGATCGCCCTGGGCATGGCGGGGGTGGACATCTCGCCCCGCCAGCTGCGCAACGAGCGCGACCTCGTCGGCTGGTTCAGGGCGCTGGGCGTGCCGGACCCCGAACGGCGGGCCCGGGTGGTGGGGTCCTACATGGACGGCGTGCTGCTGCGCCAGAGCACCTGGCAGACCGACGGCACGGTCGAGGAGTGGACCCGGACGATCCGGGCGCTGCTCGGCTAGAGCCGGAGCGACGCCCGGATCGTGGCGGCCTGCGCCTCGGTGCCAGCTCGGCCGGAGCGTCGACCGGGTCCGGCGGGCCGGTTAGTCCTGGGTGGCGAGGAGCAGTCCGCCGGTGACGGCGACGTTGCTCATGAAGTGGTTGCGCTCGGCGAAGGCCTTGCCCGGGTCGTCCATGGTCCAGAAGGCGTGCCCGACCACGTTGGTCGGCTGCAGCAGGCCTGCGAGGAGCAGGGCCGCGCGGCGGGGCATGATGCCGAGGGCGAGGGCCGCGCCGCCGGCGGTCATCAGAGCACCGTTGAGCCGCACCAGGTCGCGCGAGGCGGGCAGCTGCTGCAGGCCGTACCGTTCCTTGGCCTGGTCGACCAGCGCGGCGGGGTAGGTCGGGTCGCCGGTCAGCTGGTTGAGACCGCCTCCGACGAAGAGGGCGCCGAGGCAGGCGCGGGCGACCATCGTGACGGGGTTGGGCATGAGGGGGCCTTCCGTGGGGGGAACCGGATCGGGCTGTGCCATTCCAACCTACCGGGGGCGGTCGGATCCGCCTGCGTGCGGTGGGCAGGCGGATCCGACTACCGGCGGTAGGTCCTAGGCGTGGGGGTGGTTGGCCACCTTGTCGACGAGCTTGACGCCCTCGACGTCGACGTCGGGGATGAGCCGGTCCAGCCAGCGCGGGAGATACCAGGCGCGCTCGCCGAGCAGGTGCATCACGGCCGGGGTCAGCGTCATCCGGACCACGAAGGCGTCGATGAGCACGCCCAGCGCCAGCCCGAAGCCGATCGGCCGGATCATCGTCAGATGCGCGAAGATGAAGCCCGCGAACACCGACACCATGATGATCGCCGCCGCCGTGACCACCGCAGCCGCGTGACTGAAGCCGCTGCGGACCGCGGTGCGGGCGTCCTGCCCGTGCACGTGCGCCTCGCGCATGCCGGACACGAGGAACATCTGGTAGTCCATCGCCAGGCCGAAGAGCACACCGATCAGCAGGATCGGCAGGAAGCTCAGGACCGCCGAGGGCCGATGCACCCCGAAGACCGACCCGAGCACGCCGTTCTGGTAGACCGCCACGACACCGCCGAAGGCCGTGACCAGCGACAGCAGGAACCCTCCCGTGGCGATGAACGGCACCACCAGGGAGCGGAAGACCATGAGCAGCAGCACGAGCGAGAGGCCCACCACGATCACCAGGTAGATCGGCAGCGCCGAGGCGAGCTTGGCGGAGATGTCGATGTTGGCGACGGTGGCGCCGGTGATCTCCACGTCTGCGCCCGTGCGCTCCTTGATCGTGGGCGCCTCCTCCCGGATCTGCTTGACGGTGCGGACCGTCTCGGCGTCGGCCGGGCCGCCGTGCGGGATGGCCTGATAGACGGCGGTACGGCGATCCTGCGACAGCCCGGCGGGCAGGACCCGGTCGAGGCCGGCGACGGCGGCGAGCCGCTCGCCCACGTCGAGCTGCTTGCGCTTGACCTCGGTCTCGGACAGGCCGGCGGGCAGCGTGGCGACCGCGACGACCGGGCCGTTGGCGCCCGCGCCGAACTTCTGCTCGATCGTGGAGTAGGCCTGGAAGGCCGTGGACGACTCCGGCTCGCTGCCGCCGTCCGGCAGGCCGAGGCGCAGCCCCGCCGCGGGGAAGCCGAGCAACCCCACCAGCGCCAGGCTCGCGAGGATCGCCAGGACGGGTCGGCGGGTGACGGCAGCGCCCCACCCCTGGTCGAGGTGCTCCTCGTCGGGGCGGTGCTCGGCCTGGGTCGGGCGGCCGCGGTCGTCGAAGCCGTGCCTGCGCCATACCCTCCGGGGCATGATCCGGTGCCCGGCGAGGGAGACCAGCGCGGGGAGCAGCGTCAGGTTGACGAGCACGGCGCACAGGACGGTGCCGGCGGCCGCGAAGCCCATGGTCGCCAGGAAGCCGATCCCGGTAACCGCCAGCGCGGCCAGCGCGATGAAGACGGTGGTCCCGGCGAACCCGACCGCGTTGCCCGCCGTGCCGATGGCCAGGGCGATCGACTCGGTGCGGTCCATGCCGCCCTTGAGCTGCTGGCGGTGCCGGTTGACGATGAACAACGCGTAGTCGATCCCGACGGCGATGCCGATCATCAGCCCGAGGGTGGGGGTGGTCGAGGTGAGAACCGTGAACTTGCTGACGGCCATCACCACGCTGATCGCGACGGCCACCCCGACGAGCGCCATCAGCAGGGGCAGCCCGGCCGCGACGAGGGTGCCGAGCATGACGAGCAGCACCACGCCGGCGATGACGATGCCGAGGATCTCGCCGGGGCCGGCGATGCTCGACACGTCGTCGGTGAGCTCCTTGCCGAAGTGGGCGGTGACCCCTGCGGCCGCGAGCTGGTCCTTGACGGCGACGACCTTGCGACGCTCCGCGGGGGCGACCGCGTTGATCTCGGTCTTGAAGCGCACCTGGGTCATCGCCGTGGTGCCGTCCTGGGACACGAAGCGGGTGCCCTTGGCCAGGTCGGCCTCCCGCTTGCCGAGCAGCAGCTGGGCCTTGCCCGCCTCCAGCCTGGCGCGCCCCTCGGCGAGCTGGCGGTCGGCGGCCGCGAGCTGGGCGGCGCCGGCGTCGACCTGCTTCTGGTATGCCGCGGCCTGGGCAGGCGTGATCATCCCCGCCTTGGCGGCGCCGCGCAGCTGGCTCTGCTTCGCGGCGAGCTGCTGACGACCGGCGGTGATCTTGGCCGCGCCGGCGTCGACCTTGGCCTGGTTGACGTCGATCTGACGCTGACCGGCGGCGAGCTTGCTGCTGGTGCCGTCGAGCTTGGCCTGCAGGACGAAGGGGTCGAGCGCCCCGGAGACGGTCGGCTGGGCCTTCCACCGCGTGATGGCCGTGGCGACGGCGGCCTTCTGGGCGGGGGTGAAGGTCCCGGTGCGGGACTGGAAGACCACGGTCCCCACGCCACCGGACGCGGCCGGGAGCTCCTTCTTGAGCCGCTCGAGGGTGCGCTCGAACTGCAGCCCGGGGACGGTCATCTGGGTGCTCAGCGGCTGGTGCAGGGCTGCTGCCGCGCCCCCGGTGGCACCGAGCAGGAGGAGCCACACGAGGATCACGACCCAGGGCTTGCGGGCCGAGAAGAGTCCGAGGCGGTAGAGCAGGGAGGCCATAGGTAGGTGCTCCAGCAGGTCGAGGTGGCCGGGTGGGGTCAGGCGGTGGCCCTGCTGAGGCCCTGGTCCAGGTAGCCGAAGGCGGTGACCAGGTGCTGCCGCAGGTGGGTGGGGTCGGGGGTGGTGGTCGCGGTGGCGGCCGGCACGGCCGCCACCCAGGCGAGGAGCGCTGCCCGGCCTGCGGCCACGACGCAGGCGGAGAGCACCTGCAGCCGCAGGCTGTCGGGCTCGGCGCGCAACCGCTCGGCGAGGACTGCGGCGATCTCGGTCTCCGCCTGCCCCCAGACCTCTCGCTCGACGCGGTCCGCGGCGGGCGCGGCGCAGCAGGAGCGGACGACGGTGGCGAAGCGGTCCACCAGGTCCAGGTCGGGGGCGCTGAGGGCGGCGGACAGCGAGTCGATCAGCGGCTCGTCGTCCGGCCGGGCGTGGAAGGCTGCGATCGCCGCCTCCAGGAAGTCGATCGAGGGGACGGCGAGCACGGCGTCGGTGGTCGGGAAGTAGTTGAAGAAGGTCCGGCGCGACACCCCGGCCCGGGCCGCGATGGCGTCGGCCGACAGCGCCGCGAGACCCTCGTCCCGCAGCAGCTCGACGGCGGCCTCGACGAGAGCCGCACGGGTCTCGAGCTTGGCGAGGTCACGACGGGTCTGCACGTCGGCAGCCTAACCCTCTTGCACTGAGTGCACCAAAGTCTCCGGGTGGCGCCAGGCCGACGCGAGCCACGGTGATGCCCCCTCACGACCTTCGTGGGCCCGGCGATCGGCACGGCCGTCTCGAGCGCCCCGAGCGCGCTGGACAACGGCGAGGTCGCCTCCGGGAGCGGACGTGGCGTCGGGGCCGCCGGCTCGGGCGTCCCACCGGCGCGCGCCGCCGCCGCCCGGCCGCGAAGGGGCGCGACACGCCGTACGATCACCGCCGGCCGCCCCTGCCGGCATACGACGGATGGGGCCTGAGCACGAGGGGCGTGGTCCGGCGGGGGACGACGGCGTGGGAGAGCGCGCCCGGGGTGGGCGCCGGATCAGGAGGCAGGGGCGATCTGGTCGAACAGGGTGCGCAGGCCCCGCTCCAAGGTGTCGGCCGCCGTCTCGTCGCCGAGGTAGTGCGCCACCAGGCAGTGCTCGAACAACCCGTCGAAACCGGTGTAGACCATGAGCGGCGACGGCGCGGGGACCCCGGCGAGGTCGGCATACCGCTGCGTCATGTGACCCATCATCTCCACCAGCTCGGTCTCCACGCCACGCACCACGTCCCGCAGCGCGGGTTCGTACATCGACTGGGTGCGCAGGTCGTACCACAGCCGGTGCATCTCACCCTCCTCGACCATGGTCCGGCGGCACTCGGCAGCCATCCCGTCACGCAGCTCGGCGCAGGTCGCGGCGGACGCGGCGAGCTCGTCGTGCCGGCGCACGCAGGTGCGCTTGTACCGCCCCACGCAGTAGGCGATGAGCTCGTGCTTGTCGGCGAAGTAGTAGTGGACGACACCGTGTGACAGGTCGCTCTGGTGGGCGATCTCGCGCAGCGAGGTGCGGGCGTAGCCGAGGCGGGCGAGGGTCTCCAGCGCCGCGTCCGCGAGCTCGTCGCGCCGCCGCTGCGCCTTGTCCGCACGGGCGCCGTCCTGGCGCGTCTGCTCGCGTGCGGTGGTCGTCGCGGACCCGCTCACAGGCTCTCCTCTCATCTGCCCCCGGCGGTGGCCACCACAACCTACTCCCCCGTCGGCCCACCCCGGGCCCGACGGATCAGGGGTGTCCGAGGGGGTCCGTATGCCGTCATACTTCGCCCCCGTCCCCCACCCGGGAGCACGCCTCCGGTGCGCTCGCCCTCGTGAGCGACGACGACTGGCGACGGCCCGCCCCTCCACCTGCGGCCCACGACTCGGGGCGACCTGGGACCGGGCTCGCCGGGACGGCGCCCACCAGGACCGGACCCACCAGGACCGGACCCACCAGGGCGGGGTCGGCGCCGAGGCCCGGCCTCAGGCGGGCCAGACGCGGGGCGCCTGAGGGTCGGCGTGGCGCAGGCACGCGCCGCCGTCGCGACGCGCCGCGTAGGTCAGACGGTCGGCCTGGTCCAGGGCCACGAAGAAGCCCTGCTCCCCGGTCCGCACGACCCCGACGCTCATGGTCAGCGCGGGAACCTGACCGGTAGCGGGCCGACGCAGGAGCGGCTGGAGGTCCTCGACGAGCAGGCCGGGCGAACCCGCGGGGCGGACGACCACGAACTCGTCGTCGCCGAAGCGGGCCACCGTGTCACCGGCGCGGCAGATCTCGCGCAGCTGGGCGGCGAGGTCGCGCAGGACGGCGTCGCCGACGCCACGGCCCGCGGTCTCGTTGATCTCCCGGAAGGAGTCGACGTCGAGCAGCGCCACCTGGTGCCCGGCCCCGTCGCCGAGCTGGGCGAGCAGGTCGAGCAGGTGCTGCCGGGTCGCCAGGCCGGTGAGCACGTCCTGACGGCTGCGCTCGCGGAACAGGTCTGCCATCTCCTGCGCGATGCGTGCGTCCTCCTCGGCCCGGCGGGTGCGGTGCCAGACCTCCAGGGCACGGACGGCGGTCCGGGACTCCTCGGCGTGCAGGGCCAGCAGGCAGGTGGTGGCCTCCTTGGAGGCTCGCAGCGCCTCGGCATACCGCCCGCGCCGCTCGTGGATCGTCACCAGCGTGCGCAGCAGATCGCTGCGATGCAACGGGGGCACGACCTCCAGGGCGCGCTCCAGGAGCCCCAGGGCCTCCTCGTCGCGTCCCTCCTGCTCCAGGATGAGCGCCTGCACCTCCACGACGAGGACGGCGTTGACCACGTCGCGCATCGAGGCGGGATCCAGGTCCGCGGGGACGAGGGCCCGGGCCTGCGCGAGCCGACCCTGCTCGACGAGCGGGCGCGCCCTCAGGGCCCGGATCGCGTGGGCGAGGTCGGGCCAGGCGCGCTCGGCCAGCGCCTGGGCGTCGTCCAGCGTGGGGCACATGACCGGCAGCTCGATGCTGTCGTAGGTCTGGGCGAGGTCGTGCAGGTTGACGATGGCCAGGGCCTCGATGGCGCAGGACTCGCGGGCGACGTGCGCGGGCGCCCGGCGGAAGCCCCGGGCCAGCCGGATCGCCTCGAGGAACTGCTCCTGCGCCCGCTGAGGATCGCTGAACTGGTAGGTCACACCCAGGTCGTGCGTGATCGACGCGAGCGCCACGGGGTCACCGCTGCGCCGGGCCTCGACCAGCTCGTCGAGCTGGGTGGTCAACGACGCCTCGGTCAGACCGAGCTCGCCGAGGACGGCCGCCTGGATGCCGTAGATCCTCGGCGCCCACACGGTGTCCAGCGTGCTGCGCTCGATCAGGTCGCCGGTGATCGTCAGGGCCTCGTCCAGACGCTGCTCGCGCCACGCGATGAAGGCCTCGAGCACCGAGCGCCGCGGCCCGGGCGCCATCGTGGCCACCAGGCGCGGCAGCTCGACAGGGTCGGAGTAGCGGATCGACCAGGCGCGGTCCTCGACGGTCGGCGGCTCCATAGGCCAGGTGAATCGAGGCTGGTCGGAGACGGCGGAGTCGGGGGTCACGATGGCAGGCACGCTGCTCAGACTAGGCGGGATTCGGTCAGGCGCTCACCCTTGCGCCGCTCTGCTCCGTAGCATGCCTGCCATGGTCAGACGGGGTATGACGGCCCTCGCGGGCGTGGTGACGGCGGCAACGGTCGGCGCGGGCCTCGGAGCGCTCGCCGCCGCCCGACGGATCAGCGGTCCGCTCAGGCCGACGACGGACCTCGGTTTCTCGCCCTTCGAGGTGGGCGTGGCCGCCGAGGACGTCACCTTCCACGCCACCGACGGGACCCGCCTGGCCGGGTGGTGGCTGGACCGACCGGGCTCGGACCGGGTGGCGGTCGTCTGCCACGGCCACCGGGGCAGCAAGGCCGACATGCTCGGCATCGGGCCCGGCCTGTGGCGGGCGGGCTGGTCGGTGCTGTTGTTCGACTTCCGGGGCAACGGCCAGTCCGCGGACGGGCCGCAGTCGTTGGCGCACTACGAGCAGCGCGACCTGGAGGCGGCCGTCGACCTGGTCGCAGCACGGCGCCCGGACGCCGAGATCGACGTCGTGGGCTTCTCGATGGGGGCGGCCGTGTCGATCCTGGTGGCGGCCCGCGACCCGCGGGTGCGGCGGGTGGTGGCGGACTCGCCGTTCGCCGACCTGCACGGGGTGATCAGCGCCGCTGCCCGGTCGCTGCGACTGCCGCCGGTGCCGCTGGTCGAGCTCGTCGACCGGGTGACCCGGCTGCGCTACGGCTATGCGTTCGACGAGGTGGAGCCGGTGGAGGTGGTGTCGGACATCGCGCCGCGGCCGCTGCTGATCGTCCACGGGACCGACGACGAGGTGATCCCGGTCGAGCACTCCCACCGGCTGGCGGCGGCTGCCGGGCCGGGGACGCGGCTGCACCTGGTGGAGGGGGTGGGCCACTGCGAGGCCTACTTCGCCGACCGCCCGGGCTATGTCGCGATGGTCGCCGGCTTCCTGCGGGGGCGGTGAGCCGCAGGCTCCGGCATACGCGTCCGCCCGGGACCTAAGCAGGGTCCCGGGCGGACGGAGGTCGGTGCGCCGAGGTCACCAGACCCGTCGACGCGAACCGCCGATGGGGACCAGGTTGAGGATCAGACCCACGACGATGAGGATCAGACCGATGTTGACCAGGACCTTCAGGGAGGCGACGAGCAGGCCGAGGACCAGGAGGATGAGGCCGAGGCCGACCATGTGGAGCTCCTTTCGACGTCCGCCCCGGGGGATCGAGGCGGGCTGGCGCCATTCCTACCCGGGCGTCCGGTCCGGAGACGACGTGTGGCCGGAGCGTGACCTGTCCCTCAGGTCGTTCTCAGGCTCGGCGTCCCCAGGATCGTGTGCGTTGGCCGCCGGATTGCGGCGGCAGACGCACACGATCCTGGACAGGGGGCGATGAGGTTTCACGGGAAACCTCATGGTGGGACGGCGTCTCGCGACACCGGAGCCACTCCGAGGGCGAACGAGTTGCGCGGCTCGGGGTCGTGGGCCCGCAGACGTCCCAGCCGCCCGAGGACCTCAGGGGCCGCGGTGAGCAGGCCGGCCTGGAAACGCGGCGAGGGCGTTCATCGGCGATGGCCGTCGGCGCGCACCAGGCGACGGGCCGCCTCCTGGGCGACCTCGCGGGGGTCACAAGCCGGGTCGAGCGGGACGGTGAGGGCGTCCAGGACGATGCCCTGCGCGACGTGGTGCAGCAGCACGACGGTCTCGCGGCCGCCGGGGAGCCCGCGGGCGGTGTGGAACGCGACGTCGTCGTCCAGTCCGGCCTGCAGGAAGGGTGCGAGCCGCGCCGCGACCGCCGGCGTGCGGGCGGCCTCCAGCCGCAGCTCGACCAGGGCCGTCGCCAGGTGCGGGTGGGCGAGGAGCCTTTCCACGACATGCGCCAGGTATGCCGGGGCCGCGTCACCCTCCTCGACCGCGGCCAGCTCCGCGAGCCGGGACGCGTCCGGGGCGAGCAGCGTGAAGATCCGCTCGGCCAGCCCCACCATCAGCTCGGCGCGGGTCGGGAAGTAGTTGGCGCACGTGCCTGTCGGGACCCCGGCCGCGGTGTCGACGGCCCGGTGGGTGAGGGCCCGCCCGCCCTCGGCACCGAGGAGGCGGACGGCGGCGTCGGCGAGGGCGGCGCGGCGGGCGGGGTTGGCGGCCATGACGCCTAACCTAGTCGAACCACCACAGGTGTTGTGGTTGACTGCGGGCTCCGACGACATCGAGGAGATCCGGATGCGACAGCTCGTCTACTACGTGGCGGCCGGCCTGGACGGGTTCATCGCCGGCCCGGGCGGGGACGTGAGCGACTTCCCGGTCGAGCCGGCCACGCTGACGGCGCTGTTCGACCGTTATCCCGAGACCTGCCCCGCGCACGCCCGCGAGGCGCTCGGGGTGCGGGCGGGATCGGCGCGGTTCGACACGGTGATCATGGGCGCGCGCACCCACGAGCCGGCCCTGGCGGCGGGGCTGACCAGCGCCTATCCGCACCTGCGGCAGATCGTGGTGACTCATCGCGAGCTGCCCCCGGACCCGACGGTGCAGACCTGGTCGGGCGACCTGGGCGAGCGGGTGGCCGAGCTGAAGTCGCAGGAGGGTCAGGACATCTGGCTGTGCGGCGGCAGCGATCTCGCCGCCCAGCTCGTCGACCTGATCGACGAGGTCCAGGTCAAGGTCAACCCGGTGCTGCTCGGGGCGGGCACCCCGCTGCTGCCCGTCCGGCTGCCGCTGACCCTTGAGGCGTGCGAACCGCTGCCGGGAGGCGTCGTGCTGATGACCTACCGCCCCGCCCGGTGACCGCCCAGCCCCGTCCCTGGGAGGATCGTGTGCGTCACCCGCCGGATTCCGGCCGCAGACGCACACGATCCTGGATGCGCGAGCGGGTGGGCGGGACGGGTGCTCCACCACACTCACCGGGAGGTACGAGAGATGTCGGACACGACGAGCGACGTGGTCGTCTACTGGCGGCCGGGTTGCGGATACTGCAGCCGACTGCGCCAGACCCTGGGGGACCTCGCCGACCGCGCCACCTGGGTCGACGTGTGGACGGACGAGCAGGCCTCGGCCTACGTCCGTTCCGTCAACGACGGCAACGAGGTGGTCCCCACCGTCGTGATGGACGGCGTGCCGGTCACCAACCCCGATCCCTCCCTCGTCCAGGAGCGCCTGCGGCGCGCCTGAGGGCCGCGCCCGGGGTGTGGCCCTGACGCGGGGTCAACCCGCCACGACGATCGGGTGACCCTCCCGCCACCGCCCCTCCTCACCGCGCGGACCCCTCGATGCTGGCCACTCCATGCTGACGATCTCGCAGCCGGCCGACGACGTGGGCGTCACCGTCCGCGCGGTCCGGCACCACCACCGGGTCGGGCTGCTGCCCGATCAGCCCGTGCGGCTGCGGCTGGTCGGCACGCCGGCGCCACACCTGGTCCTCGGCCACCTGCATGGCGTCGGCCACCGCCTCGACGCCGTGGACGGCGTCCCGGCGGACCTGGACGTCACCGCGCAACGCGAGAAGCCGGTCGGGCCAGGCCAGCCTGATGGTGATCAGCTCGGGGCGGACGTCCAGGCGCGGCACACGACCGGGATCTCGAGCCCGTTCCCTCACGCTCGATGAAGTTCCCATCACCCGCCGTTGGTCACCTGGGGGTCCGGTCGGTGCCCTCGGACCGACCCCTGGACCCCAGCCAGAACGCGCAGACCATGGTGCTGATCCCGACGGGCACCAGGACCAGGGACCACGAGTCGCTCTCGGGCCAGGCGCGACCCAGCAGCTGGGCGAGGAGCACCAGGGAGAGGGCGGTGGTCACCAGGGCCGAGCGAGCCTCGGCCGGGCCCGGGATGCGCCCGGTGCGGGTCTGCGAGACCAGGAAGCGCGCGGCCGCTGTCGCGTTGAACACCAGCAGCCCCACCAGCGCGAGGCCCCACCCACCCACGGTCGACCGGCGGAGCAGCCCCACGACGATCCCGGCGACGGCGACGAGCATGGTGACGACGTGGCCGACGACCGTCGCCCGCGGGGCGGAGATGTTCGTGACCCAGCCTAGGACCCGCCCCCGATGGTGCGACGCGTCCCGGGTGGAGGGCGGCCGTCAGCCGAAGGCCGCCTTACCGTCACGCCGTCGCCGTCACCCCGTCGCGCAGCAGCCGTTGCCGGCCAGGAGCGTGTGCGTCGACCGCCGGATTGCGGCTGCAGACGCACACGATCGTGGAAAGGAGCGGGGACGTGGACCCCGCTGCGGCTCGGCACGGTTCGCGGCGCGGAGGTCCGGCGCGGCGGCGGTCGCCGGGCTCCTGGGCCCGGACCTCTTCCACGACCGTGCGGTATGTCGGGAGTCCGCGCCGGGCCGTCGCGGTCGGCGGGCCGCGGAATGGTCCTGCTACCCCCGGGTAAGTAATCTGCTTTTCGTCCCCTATGGTGTGCGTGGCCTCACGCCCGGGGCCTTGCCGATCTATGCGGGAGGTGGCTCGTGATCTCCGATCCTGACCCGAGGCAAGCCCAGCCGACCCGGCCCGAGGACGAGCCCTACGACGGCATCCCGCCGCCGGACCAGTCGTACGCCGTTCCTGACCCGGTCGAGGATCCCTCGCCCCTCGAGGAGTCCTGTCCTACCGTGGATCACATCCCCCCGGTCGAGACCGTCGGCGTCGGCGCCACCAACGTGACCGCAGCCCCCGCGTCTCGGCGCAGCCTGTGGTCTCGGATCCCCACCACCGTCAAGGTCATCGTGCCCACGTGCACGCTGCTGGCCCTCGGCGGGGCCGGCCTGGCCGAGGTGGTGCTCAGTCAGGACGCGCCGACACCGGGCATCACCTACGCCAAGGCTCCGGCAGAGCTGGCCTCTGAGCCGACGCCCATGCCCACCGATGACGAGGTGGCTCCCGAGTCCGTCGACACGACGAGCCCGACCGAGCCGGTCGCGACGACGACCACGACGACCACGACGCCGACTGGGCTGCCGTCGACCACGTCGACCACGTCGAGCCACCCCACCCCGACCCGCTCCCGGCGGTCCACCGAGGCTGCGAGCCCCACGGCGGCGCCCACCCCGACGGCGTCGCGCACCGCCCGCCCCCCGGCGCCCCCGGCTCCTCCTCCGCCGCCCCCGCGCCCGGGACCGCGCCCGGCACCCCCGGCCCCTCCCCGCCCGGCGCCCCCTGCCCCGGCCCCGGCTCCCCGACCGAGCAGGCCCGTCCCCGTCCCACCGTGGGTCCCCAAGCCGCCCGCCACGCCCACGCCGTCGCCCACGCGGCCCCCCGCACCGACCCCCACCAAGGCGCCGAGGCCCAGCCCGACCGGGACGCCGACTGCGTCCCCGGAGCACCGTCGCGGCTGACGGGGAGCGGGCTGCTCGTCAGCCCTGCGCCGACGGCGGGACCAGGCGCAGGGCGGCGTCCAGGGTCAGGGCGTACCACTGCGCCGCGAGCTGCTCGACGTCCTGGTGCGGTGCCGAGAGCTGGTGCAGCTGCATGCCGTCCACGACCGCGGCCAGCAGCCGGCTGCCCGCCGCCGGGGCCGCGGCGCCCTCGGTCGCGAGCATCGCGGCGCCCAGGTCGACATAGGTCTGCCGCCAGTCCGCGACGACCGACTGCAGGTGGGGCCGTCGCGCGGCATACAGGAAGAGCTCGAACCGGGCGAGCGTCAGCTCCTGTCGACTCATGAGGCCCGTCACCAGGCTCGCCATCACCGCGCGCAGGTCGGGGTTGTCGCTGCTGCCGCCCCCGGCGAGGTGCTCGGCGTAGGCCGCGACGGCCCGCTCCAGGTCGCCGCGCTCGATGTCGACGAGCCGGCCGAGCATCGCCTCGATGAGCGCGTCCCGGGTCTTGAAGTGGTAGGTCGTCGAGCCGTGGGAGACCTCGGCGCGCTTCTCGACGGCTCGGTGGGACAGCGCCTGCAGGCCCTCCTCGGCCAGCAGCGCGAGCGCCGCGTCGAGGATGCGCACCCGGGTGTCGTCACTCACGGTGCCGAGGATACTCTTTCTACGTTCGTAGAACTTCTACACTCGTAGAAAGTGAGTGGCACATGCCCTTCCAGAACACCACCCGACCCGCCCTCGTCCTGGCGACGATGGCCCTCACCCAGTTCATGGTGATCCTCGACGACACCGTCGTGAACGTCGCCCTCCCCTCCCTCGGCCGCGAGCTGCGTTTCACGCCAGGCGGTCTCGCATGGGTCGTCGACGCCTACATGCTGGCGTTCGGCGGCTGCATGCTGCTCTGCGGGCGGCTCGCCGACCTGGTCGGACGCCGCGCCGTGTTCCTCGCCGGCGTCGCGGTATTCACCCTCGCGAGCCTGTGCTCCGGTCTGGCGCAGAACGACTCGGCCCTTGTGGCCGCCCGCGCCGCCCAGGGCCTGGGCGCCGCCGCCCTGACCCCGTCAGCCCTGGCGATCGTGCTGCACACCTTCACCGAACCGGCCGCCCGGCGCCAGGTCATGGGGCTGTGGAGCGGACTGCAAGGCGTGAGCGGGGTGCTCGGCGTGCTCGTCGGCGGGATCGTCACCGACCGGGTCGGCTGGCGGTGGGTCTTCCTCGTCAACGTGCCCGTCGGGATCCTCATGGTGCTCGGCGTGCTCGCCGCCCGCCTGCCCGCCCAGCCCCGGCACCCGCTGCGAACCCTCGACGTCCCCGGGGCGCTCACCGCGACCCTCGGCCTGGCCCTGCTGACCTGGGCCGTGCTCGGCACCGTCCACCGCAGCTGGACCGACCCGGTGACCCTGCTCGGCCTGAGCGGGGCCGTGGTGCTGCTCGGCGCCTTCGTGGTGCTGGAGCGGCGGGCCCCGCAGCCGCTGCTCGACCTGGGCATCTTTGCGCGGCGGGACTTCTCGGTGGCCGCGCTGGCGACGGCGCTGCTGTCGGCGGCGTTGTTCGCGCTGTTCTTCTTCCTGACGCAGTACCTGCAGGTCGTCCAGGGCCTCACCCCCTGGCAGACCGGGCTGCACTGGATCCCCTGGAGCATCACCCTCGTGCTCGTCGCGGGCGCCTCCACGCAGCTGCTGCCCCGGCTGGGAGCCCGTGTCATGGTCGTCGCGGGCGGCCTGCTCGGCGCCGGTGGGTTCCTGCTGTGCACCCGGCTGCAGGCGGGCGGGAGCTATGCGACGCAACAGCTTCCGGCGCTGCTGTGCCTCGGCGTGGGCGTGGGCCTGGCCATGCTGCCGCTCGCCGTGGTGCTCACCCGCAGGGTCGCCGCCACGGCCGCGGGCGAGGTGTCCGCGGTGATGGGCACCCTCCAGCAGGTGGGCGGCGCGCTGGGCGTCGCGTCCCTCGCGTCGATCGCGGTGGCCCGCGGTCAGGTGGTCCTCGCGCGGGCGCCGCACGATCCGGCGGGGGCGGTGGTCGAAGGCTTCCACCGCGGGTTTCTCGTGGCCGCGGGACTGATGGCCGCCGTCGCCCTGCTCGGGCTGCTCCTGCCGAGCCTGCGCGGCGAGGTCACCGCCGAGGACGCGATGGCCGTCTGAGACGCGGATCCGGTATGCCGGGAGACCCCGCCCGCGGGCGGCCCTGTCCGTGGGCGGGCACGGGCGGGGCCTTCGGCATACGGCCTGGTCCGACGTCAGCCGCGATGGCCGAACCCGAGGCACACGAGCCGCTCGTCGAAGGGATGGCTGGACAGGCGGATGCTGCGGCCCCCCTCGTTGCCCCCGATCGTCGTGAGCACGCCGCCGGCGAGGCCGAGGACGTAGTTGGTGTGCTGGCTGAACGACCCGCCGTGGTCGTAGATCGCGATGTCACCCGCCACCGGCACGTAGCCGCTCCCCGCAGGGTGCCACGCGCGCGTGTCCCGCAGATGCTCCAGGAGCGTCATGGTGCCGGGGATGCGCCAGCCGCCGCCGTGGGGGTTGCGCAGCGCGGCGCCGCTCGCCCGCTCCACCCAGCTGACGAAGTCGGCGCACCACGGCTCGCCCTGGACCGGTGTGTAGCGCGAGGGCGGGGGCTGCGCGGCGTACTCGGCGCGGAGGACGTCGAGGACCTTGCGCTGGTGCGGTGTGAGGGTGGCGCGCGAGAGGTCCGGGAACGGCGGTGGCGTCGGGGCGGCCGGGTGGACGCCGGGCAGGCGCGAGCACCCGCCCAGGACGAGCGCACCGGCGGTCAGGGCGAGCAGGTCGCGGCGCCCGACGTGAGTCATGCGGGCGACCCTATCCGGCGCGCCACCACCCCTCGCGAGCGCGGCCACCCGCCCGCCACCACCTTTCCGCGCCCCGCTCCCGCCCGAGTCGGCCACGCGCCCGCCGCCACCTCTCCGTGCCCCCGTCGACCACGCGTCCTTTCCGCGCTCGCAGCTCAGGAACTACACGTTTTCGCGCCCAGAACGTACAGTTCTTGAGCTGCGAGCGCAGGTATGACGCCGCGGGCGGTCGGCCCCGCGGGTGCGGTCAGCCTCGGTCGTACTCCTCGACGGTGATCTCGAACCGCCGATAGCGCGTGGGCCGGTCGAGGTGGGTGGCCGCGTCGCCCCATCCCGTCTCGGTCATCCCGAGCCGCTGCAGGATCCGCACCGACGGCACGTTGGCGTCGACCGCCTCCGCCCAGATGGTCCGCAACCCCAGCACCTCGAACCCGTGCCGCAGCCCCGCCCGCGCCACCGCCAGCCCGAGACCCTGACCCCACCGGGCACGAGGCCCGACCAGGTATCCCAGCTCGCGGCGTCCGGGTTCCTCGCCGTGCAGGTCGACATACCCCACCAGCTCGCCGTCGTGGGTGGCTCCCAGCCGGATCAGGTCAGGCGCGCTCTCCAGCCGGCGGCAGAAGGTGGCGCGGTGTTCGGCGACGGATCGCCCGAGGGTCCAGCCCGCGACCCGGCAGAAGTGTTCGTCAGCCGCCCACGACGCGAGCGTCGTCGCGTCGTCGACGGTGAGCGAGCGCAGCTCGACGGATGGCATGGACCCATCGTCGCCCGCGCGCCCTTTACGCGCTCGCAGCTCAGGAACTGCACGTCTTCGCGCCCAGAACGTGCAGTTCTTGAGCTGCGAGCGCAGGTATGCCGGGTGCGAGCCTGGCCCGACCCCAATTGCGCAGCAGCTGCTGCGCAATTGCCCGCGGGCGCGTCGTCGTGGCGCTCGATCGCCTGGACGGTGCCGAGGAGCTCGACTGGCACGCCGAGCTCCATGGCCGAGCCGCAGCGTCCTGGGGGATCGCATCACCGGCCGGCGACGCGGAGCCCCGTCGTCGTCCGTGTCCCCAGCCACCTCCGAGGGGGTGAGCGGCTACTCCTCCGTCGACGGGGGAACGTTGACGAGACTGAAGTAGTAGACGCCTTCCGAGGGCGAGTACGTCGAGATGGACTCCGACCGCCCGGTGTGCTGCAGACAGTCCTCGACTGCTTGCGCCATACCCGCGAAGCCGATGGCCTCGATCTGCTCGTCCGTCCCGGTTGCCGTGAACGCCAGCCGGATCCTCCAGATCCCGACCCCGGCGGGCAGCTCCAGACCTGACGGAGGCACCTCGTGCTCCGCGGACCACAGCTCCAGCAGGCCGCACGAGTCCGCCCAGTCGGGCTCGATGGACAGGCGCGGTGGCTCGGCGAGGAGGCCGCGGCCCATGGCGGCAAAGATCAGATAGCCGGCGATCTCCTCGACCTCGGACCGAGTCGCGATGACGGAGAGCAGCTCGGTCACGACCGCAGTGCTGACCGGGCGGGAGTCCTGCATGTCCGCAGCGTAAGCCAGCCTCTTGCTCTCCACAGCGCGCCGTTCGGGTCGGCACCCGTGCACACCTCTGTGCTCGCAGCTCAGGAACTGCACGTTTTCGCGTCCAGAACGTGCACCAAGTGAGCTCCGAGCGCAGGTATGCCGGGTGCGGGTCGGGCGGGACGGGTGTGGGTGTGGCGGGTGCACGCCGGCGGGCGGGGCGCGAGGTCGGACGCCATGCTGGGCGTATGACGACCGCCCCGATCGCGGACCGCTACCGAGCGTTTGCCGTGCGGGAGGCCGCCGGCAGCTCGGCCACCCTGCACGACTGGGCTCTCGCCGTCGCCGACGACGACCAGCTCCTCGGGCTGATCGGCGAGCTGCCCACCGGCAAGCAGCAGCCCAACCTGGTCCTCGCCGCCGCCCGCCTCCACGGCGCGACCCCGGGGGACGCGGACTCGCTGCGGCATACCCTCGTCGACGGCTGGCCGGCCGTGCGCGCCACGGTCCTCGCCCGCTCCACCCAGACCAACGAGGCCGCCCGCTGCGCCGCAATCCTGCTGGGGCTGCAGCGGATCCACAGGCCGATCGCGCTGCTCGAGGTGGGCGCGTCCGCGGGGCTGTGCCTGGTGCCGGACCACTACTCGTACGCGTTCTCCGACGGCAGCCGCCTCGATCCCGGCGACGGGCCCGGCGACCTGACCATCCCCATCGCCCTCGGCCCGGGGCTGCGGCCGCCGGCCCGGATGCCCCAGGTCGTATGGCGTGCCGGGCTCGACCTCAACCCCCTCGACCCCGGCGACCAGGCCGATCTCGCGTGGCTGCAGACCCTGGTGTGGCCCGAGCACGACGAACGCCGCGAGCGCCTCACCCGCGCCGCCGCCCTCGCCACCCGGGTGGGGGTGCAGGTGCGCCGCGGTGACCTGCTCGTCGACCTGCCCGCGCTCGCCGCCGAGGCGCCGCCCGCAGCCACGCTCGTGGTGGTGCACACCGCGGTCCTCGCCTACCTCACCGAGAAGCAGCGCGCCGCCGCGGTCGAGCTGGTCACCCGCGCCCGGGCGCGGCGGCTGAGCTTCGTGGCCCGGGGCGTGGATCCGACGGTCCCGCCGATCGGCGCGCCGCTCACGCCGGACACCCACTTCGTGGCGGCGCTGGACGGCACGGCATACGCCCTGGGGAACGGTCACGGCGACCGCCTCACACCCGTGCACCCCTGACCGCGCGCCGCGGCGCCCGCCTCCCGTCTCGGCCCAGGGCATCCGTCTGCGCCGGGCGCGTCGGTCTCCGGCCGGGCCACAGACCAACGCCTGTCAGCCAGACGAACGCGCTGCAACCAGACCATCGCGTCCCGCCGAGACCGCCCGTGCACCCCTGCGCTCGAGGCTGCCCCACCGCGCCCGCCGCACGTCGAGCGCGCCGTGCACCACTGCGCTCGCGGCTGCGTTGGTGCACGTTTTGCCCCCGAAAACGTGCACTTCTTGAGCTGCGAGCGCAGGTATGGCGGGGGCGCGGGCGGACGAGCGCACGCAGGTATGGCGGGGTGCGGGCGGGGCGGGGCGAAACGTGCTGTGCCGCAGATCCGCAGCGTGCGGTGGCCGCGGTCCGTCGCGGCTGACAGGATCGGCGTGTCCGCGCTGCGAACCCCAGGAGATCCGGTGACCACCGAGCCGTCCACCGCGCTGCCCACCCTCCCCGCCGCGGCCGACGAGCGCACCATGCTCACGGCCTTCCTCGACCACTACCGCATCGTCGTCCGCCGCAAGGCCGAGGGCCTGACCGACGAGCAGCTGCGTCGCCGGCTGCCCGGCCACCCCTCCCCGCTGACCGTCGGGGGGATCGTCAAGCACCTGGCCTGGGTGGAGATCAAGTGGGCCCGTGCGGTCTTCCTCGGTCAGCCGTATGACGCCGTCGGCGAGCCCTGGGCCTCCCGGCGTGGCACCGACCCGGACTGGGAGTGGGACGTCAGCGTGGACAGCGGGCCGCGGCTGCTGGCGTGGTTCGACGAGGCGTGCGAGGCCGCCCGCCAGGCCTATGCCACCGCGGACTCCTGCGCCACCCTCAGCCGCGTCGCGGGCAGCCCCGACCCGGGCGAGGAGCCGGGCGAGGACGAGACGCCGCACGAGTTGCGGTGGATCCTCACCCATCTCATCGAGGAGCACGCCCGCCACGCGGGTCACCTGGACCTGCTGCGGGAGCACCTGGACGGCACCACCGGCGACTGACGGACAGGCGACGACCCCGCAAACCTGTTGCCGCCCAAGGACAGCCGTGGTCGCATGACAGCCATGACCGACCTGAGCACGCCCCGCCTGCTGCTGCGCCCCGCCGACGTCGCCCAGGCGGAGCGGATCGTCGCCCGCCGGACCGACGCGAGCGACCGCTGGGCCGCGGACTTCCCCTTCGAGGGGGACGTCGTGGGCGCCCGCATGCACCTGCGGGCCACCCAGGAGGACGGCGAGCAACAGCCCTTCGGCCTCTACGTCATCGTGCGCGCCGCGGACGGACTGGCCGTCGGGGCCTGCGGGTTCAAGGGTCGACCGGTCGACGGCGTCGTGGAGATCGGCTACGGCCTGGTGCCGTCCGCCCGCGGGCAGGGGTATGCCGTGGAGGCGGCCACCGCGCTCGTGGATCTGGCTCGGCGCCAGGGGCTCTCGCGGGTGCTCGCCGACACCGAGCCCGACAACGTGGCGTCCCGGCGCACCCTGGAGCGGGCGGGCTTCACCCAGGTCGGGTCGGGCGCCGGGCTCTGCTCCTACGAGCTCCACCTCTGACCCCAGTCAGTCGGAAGCCCTCGGCCGCAGCTCATCCCGGCGCCCCCTCCGGCATACCCCTGCCCTGTCCCACGCCGCCCGCAGGGCTGACGGACCTTCCGAGAAGTCATGCCGCGCAAGCCGCCCCTGACGATGGGGGCGGTTTATGGTGAAGTCAGATGTTTCGGGCATCGAAATATCTGTCCACCGATCCCGGAGGTCATCGTGACCGACACAGGCCGCAGCGACCAGTTCGCCGCAGCTCTCCAGCAGCTCGAGCAGGGAGACCGCACCGCCCTGCTCGACATGTTCGCCGACGGCGCCCGGCTGCAGCGTCCGCAGCAGGATCACGTCGGCGCCGAGGAGGACGCGGAGACGTTCTGGGAGCAGTACCTCGCCCAGTTCGACACCGTGAGCACGACGTTCGACCAGATCACCGAAGCCGGGGACCTCGGCGTCCTGGAGTGGCGGTCCACCGGGACGCTCGCCTCCGGCCATCAGATCGACTATGCCGGCGTCTCCCTGCTGCACTTCGAGGGTCGGCAGGTGGTGCGGTTCGCCACCTACTACGACACCGCGGCGTTCGCCTCCGCCCAGTGACCCTCGACCGCCTTTTCCCCGCAGGACCCCATCACACCCCAGGAGTTCCATCATGGTGAAGACCCTTTCCCACGCCGGCCTGCGCTCCGAGCACTGCTACACCGCGGGCCTGGCCTCCATCGCCCTCACCTGGGTGGCGCACGCCATCTCGTGGGGCGCCAAGGACGACAGCAAGGCCCAGGCCGACCGCTGGGGCATCTACATCGGCGAGTGGGCGCCCACCTTCTTCGCGCTCGGCATCGCGCTCAAGCTGGAGGAGTCCTGCGAGCACTGACCGGATCCGGTCCACGGCCGCCAGGATGCCCCCCGGCAGAGGCCGCGGGGCATCCTGGGGCCGCGGGGCATCCTGGGGCCGCGGGGCATCCTGGGGCCGCGGGCCCTCCGCGGCGCCGCACAGCGCATGACACCTGCACCGAGAGAGGAATCACATGGCACGAGGAGTTGCGACCGTCTGGGTCCCCGTCGACGACATGGACCGCGCGGTCGGGTTCTATCGCGACACGATGGGCCTGGAGCTCGTCAAGGAGGGCCCGGACTGGTCCGAGGTGACCGCCGGCGACCTGCGCATCGGGCTCAACGCCCGCGAGGACACCCACGCCGTCGACGGCGGCGCGGTCATCACCTTCCAGCCCGACGGCTCCATCGACGAGGAGTACGCCCGCCTCGAGCAGGCCGGCGCCCGCATGACCGGCCCGATCAGCGACCACCCCTGGGGGCGCATCGCGCCGTTCAAGGACAGCGAGGGCAACGACCTGCAGATCTACGCACCCCCGGCCTGAGCCGCGGTGCCGGCGGCGCCCTCGTCCGCCCGGACGGGGGCGCCGCCTCATGCTCCCGACCGTAGGACGCACCGTCGGCCGGACGCCCCCGCGATCCGGTCGACGGGCCGCGCGGTCAGCCCGGGGACACCTGGATCAGTGCCGCCACTCCGTCGCCGGTCAGCGTCACCGGGGCGGTGAGGTCGGCGAGCACGTCCAGCGGGCCGAGGGGTGTTGCCGTGGTGCCTGACCCGGCGTGCAGCCGACCGGTGAGGACGGCGACCAGCGTCGCGTCGGCGGGGTCGATCTCCAGTCGGCCGCCGTCGAGCCGGTGCGTGGTGACCGTCCCCCGGCAACGGTCCCGACGGGTCATCAGGTTGAGGTCGACGGTGGGCTGCGTGACCTGGCAGTCGATCTCGTCCTCGCCCGCGAAGGCATAGGGCTCGCATGGCGCGAGGTCGTGGACGACGCGGCCCGAGCCAGGGCTTCCTGTGGCTGCGTGCGGCCGGATCGTCAGCCGCATCCCCGGCCCCTCCACCAGCGTGATCACCCGGTCGACACCGGGATAGGCCGAGAAGGGCCCGGACCGGTCGACGTGCGCGAAGCTGACCCGCCAGTCGAAGTCGCCGGTGCGCGGCGCACGAGCGACCTCGAGCGTGCTGCCCCCGCCGTTGAGCCAGGGCATCTCGGCGTGGTCGGCGCGGCGCAGCAGGGCGAAGGTCATGCCGCCAGCATGCCCCAGCCAGTCCGAGGGCCGCCCGCCGGGGATCCGTCGGCTGTGAGACCCGCGGCGCCAGGGGAACCGGCCCGATCCTCAGCTCTTGAGCGGCGCCGTTCCGGAAACGGCATCCACCACGAAACGGGCGTCGTTGTCGTCCATCTTGGCGACGACAGCCGCGCCGAGGTCGATCCCGAGCGCGTTCGACAGGTGCAGCAGATAGATCAGCACGTCGGCCATCTCCTCGCCCGCCCGCACGCGCGACACCGATTCCCCTGAGGCCGGCGCCCACTGGAACAGCTCCGCGAGTTCCCCGACCTCACCTGTCAGCGCGAGGATCAGCGACTTCGGGTCATGGAACTGCGTCCAGTCGCGCGCTGCGGTGAACGCGGCTGCCCGCGCGGCGAGGTCATCGAGCGTGGGCCGAGAGTCCATGGGACGAGCGTGCCACCGCGAGCCCGCAGGCACCAGCGGCGTCACCTTCGTAGGCTGGCAGGGTTCGCCCTACGACAGGCAAGGGGAAGACGTGACTCCACGGACATTCGTCAGGCGCATCCCCTTCACGGAGGCCGAGCTGACCGCGCTGATCGAGGAGCTGCGAGGCGCCACCTCTCCTGCGGACAGGGCCGTGGCCACGCACCTGCTCGACTTCCCGACCGTCTACGTGGTGCACAAGGGAGCAGGGGCGGGCAAGTACGACGTCTACGTGGGCGAGACCTCCGACATACGCAGTCGCACGGTCCAGCACCTGCGGACCGACATCATCCTGCGCGAGGAATGGCGCGATCTCGCCGCGGCCCCGGACGCACAGATGTACGTGATCGGGCACGCGCACTTCCACAAGTCGATGACCCTGGACGTCGAGAACAGGCTGCTGCACTGGCTCAACGGCTCCGACGCCGTGGCCCGCCTGCACAACAGGCAATTCAATCCCCAGAACGACTACTACCGGCGCGACCTGCTGGACGAGACCTTCCGCGACGCCTGGCACCAGCTGCACGCCCACGACGCGCACCTGTTCCCCACCGAGACGATCGTCCGGGAGTCCGCCCTGTTCAAGGCGTCTCCCTTCCACAAGCTGACGCGGCAGCAGCTGGCTGCCAAGGCGCAGATCCGCGACGCGATCGTGGATGCGCGCGCCGCCGGGTCCACCGGCCGGCTGGTCCTCGTCGAGGGCTCCGCCGGCACCGGCAAGACCGTTCTGCTCAGCAGCCTGTTCTACGACCTCTTCCTCGACGACGTCGCCGAGGACGTCACGGCCGGTAGCAAGGACCTGGACGCCAGGTTGCTCGTCAACCATGACCAGCAGCTGGCCGTCTACGAGCAGATCGCCCGCAAGCTCGGCCTGTCGAGCCGCACCCAGGAGCGGGTCTCCAAGCCCACGCGGTTCATCAACGGGCACCCTGTCGACAAGGAGCCGGTGGACGTGGTGCTCGTCGACGAGGCCCACCTGCTGTGGACGCAGGGCAAGCAGTCCTACCGGGGCAAGAACATGTTGGCCGACCTGCGGGCCCGGGCACGCGTCGTGGTGGCGATCTTCGACCCGATGCAGATGGTCGCCACCAACCAGTACTGGGAGCCCCAGGAGCTCACGGCCCTGCGCGAGTCCGCGACCCAGGTCATCGAGCTGGACCAGCAGATGCGTATGGCCTCGTCCGAGGCCACCTATCGATGGATCCGCGGCCTTGTCGACGACCGCCGCGTGGACCCCATCCCGCACGATCCTGGTTATGAGGTCGTCGTCTTCGACGACCCCCACGAGCTGTATGCCGCCGTGCGGGAACGGGCTGCCGACGAGGACCACGGGCTCTCGCGGCTCACGGCCACCTTCGACTGGGAGTTCGTCGAGAAGCGTCGTGACGGCGGACAGACCTGGGACGTCGTCGTGGATGACTTCCGCCTGCCCTGGAACCTGCAGGTGGAGTACACCGCAGCCGAGGCGCGCCATGCACGTGGCCTGTCCTGGGCGGAACGACCTCGGTCGCTGGAGGAGGTCGGGTCCACCTTCACCGTGCAGGGCTTCGACCTCGACTACGCGGGGGTCATCATCGGGCCGTCCGTGACCTATCGCGACGGGCGAGTGGTCTTCGACCCGACGGCCAGCGCGAACCGGAACGCCACCCAGCGGCGCACCCTCGCGGACGGGTCCAAAGTCTCGATCGCCGAGGAGCTGCTCCGCAACGAGCTCAACGTCCTGCTCACGCGTGGCGTCCGCGGCCTCTACCTGTATGCCGTCGACCCGGCCCTTCGCGAGGCCCTCCTGCGGGCGTCCTCGACCTGACGGCGCCTGGGAAGGCAGCCTCCGGCCGGGCGAGCAGACGGCCGTTGCAGAAGCCCAGCCGGCTTCCGATAGAGCGTCGACTGCGGGCCGCCTACTCGGTGGCGGCGTCCTCGGGAAGGGTCTCCGCGCCGGCGTCCTCGTCGATGGTGCCGTCGTCGGGCGCGGCGGCGGTCGGCGGCTCGACGTGCCAGCGCTGGAGCGCCCAGGCCTCCAGCCGCGCCCGCCGCTCCTCCAGGGTGGCCGGTGTCCAGTCGCTCAGGGTGGCGAGCTCCCGCTCCTGGACGAGCCTGGAGGTGGTGTAGCACGGGACCTGTGAGTCACGGGTGCCCTTCTTGCGGGCGAAGGCCTTGCGTCCGTAGGACGAGTTGTCATCGGTCAGCGCAAGATTGCCGATGCCGTGGACGAGCTCCTTGTGCTGCTCGGGCGTGAACGCCTGCCACTCGGCCGAGTCCCAGTCCGGGTTCTGCGGAAGGATGTGCTCGGTGGTGCGGCCCTTGCGGCTGCCCGAGGCGAAGGTCTCGAAGGGCGGCACGTCATCCTCACGCCGGGCCTGGGCCAGCTCGTACTCGTAGAGGAAGTACTTGTGGCTGCGCCAGTACCAGTTCTGGCTCGGGCCCAGCCCGGACCGCACCACGTCGTCGTTCGCGTAGTACCAGGTGAGCGCCTCGATCTCGGCCAGGACGGTGGCCGGCTCGATGGCACCCTGATGCAGCTCGTACGCCAGGCGATAGAGACGCGCCTGCCCGCTGTTGCTGCGACGCTGGCCGATGATGAACACCCGCGCGGCATACCGCTCGCAGGCATCGAGCAGCTCCACGTAGAAGTCGCCGTCCTCCGGGCGCGAGAGGCGAGCCGCGAAGAGGAGCGGGCGGAAGGCGGCCGTGACCCCGGTGCGGCGCAACCGGGCCGCGCTCCTGCGGGCGGACGCGGTGGCCTCAGGGCCGCCGAAGGCCTGATAGCCGGCGTCCCGGCTCAGGAACTCCGCGGTGAACATCGCGCACTGCTCGAGGGTGCGGACATAGCGCTGCACCTCCTGCGCGAGCACTCGAGAATCGCCCTCCGAGCTCCCGGTCTCCTGCCCGGAGAGGCGAGAGGTACCTGAGACATAGCGCTCTCGGGCGAACCGCTCCTTGACCGACACCGAGCCCTTCCAGAACTTGGCCATGGGCTCGTGGAGGGCCAGCCAGTGAGCGCGAAGGAGCGTGTCCTCGTCGGCGCCCTGCTGCGCCAGCAGCTCGTAGATGCGGGACCACGAGCCGTTGATGTCGCCTGCCAACCCCTCCTTCGCCTGCCCCGTGAGCCCGTTGGCCAGGAAGAGGAGGTAGTTCTTGATCTTCTCCATCTCCGTCAGCTCACGACCACGGCCGTTGAGCGTCTCGAAGATCTCGCCGGCGTGGGAGGTGGGCTCCACCTCGTAGGTGAGGAAGCGCAGGCCGTTGGTGACGCGCGTCTGCAGCCGCTGGAGCACCCCGACGGCCTCCTCCACGGAGCGACCCGCCACCAGCTCGCCGATGCGCTCGGCGAAGAACGCCGCGGCGTTGCCCAGCCGCTGCTCGCCCACGGTCAGCGACGGCTTGACCTGCTGCTGGTCGCCCAGGATGACGTGGAGCCAGTGCTCGTTGAGGTCCTCTCCCAGCCGAAGCCGGGCCTGTGGAAGACCATTGACCAAGACGCGTCCATAGGTCCGCTCAAGGTTCTTCGCCTTGTCGCGAGCGCCCTCGTGATCGAGGCGGCTCAAGGCGCGGCGCAGCTGGTCAAGGAGGATGAGACAGGTGGTCAGCCGCTGCTGCCCGTCCACGACCTCGCAGGCCACCAGGGTGTCTCCGGCATCGGTGACGAGCTCGTCGTCCAGGTCCTTGAGGACCAGCGTGCCGGTGTAGTGCTTGGAGCCGTCCGGCATCAGATCGATGTCCTGCCAGAGCTCGTCGAGCTGACGCTTCTCCCAGGCGTAAGGCCGCTGGTAGTCCGGCACCACGAATCGACGGCCGTTGAGCACGTTCGGAAGCGTTTTGGCATTGTTCGGCATGAGTCCCCCTCGTCGGCTTCGCCGAGCCTTTCACGACCGTGTGCGGCAGGCGCCGACAGGGCCTGGTCGCGGCAGCCGAGAGGCATGCGCGAGCGCGCCGGGCCAGCACGGGCAAGAGCCTCGGGACCTACAGTCGCCCTCGTGAGCAGGCACGAGTTCGTGACCGTCGACGTCTTCGCGGAGCGCATGTTTGAGGGCAACCAGCTGGCGGTGTTCCCGGCTGCGGGTGACCTTCCCGAGGCGCTGATGCCCTCGATCGCCCGCAAGTTCCGCTTCTCCGAGACGGCCTTCGTGCTGCCACCCGAGCGCGGCGGCGACGCCCGGGTCCGCATCTTCACGCTCGACGGCGAGGCGGCGTTCGCCGGGCACCCGCTGGTGGGCACGGCGAGCGTCCTCGCCGACCGCCTGGGCCGTCATACCCTGCGTCTCGAGGTGCCTGCCGGCGACGCCGTGGTCACCGTGGAGGCAGACGACGAGCGCACCCGCGCCACAGTGGCGACGCCCCAGCCCTTCACCGTGGACGGCACCGTGCCGGCGGCGTCCGTCGAGCGGGCTCTGGGGCTCGGGTCGGGCTCGGTCATCCAGGCGGCCCACGAGCCCACCGCGTGCGGGATGGGTCGCGCCTTCGTGGTCGCTGCGGTGTCCGCAGATGCCCTGGACGCAGCCGTCCCCCGCCTCGACGCGTTCGCCGACGCCCGCGAAGCGGCCGGGTTCGACCGCTTCGCCGTCCTGGCGTACGCCCACGACGGCGACGACGTCCGGACGCGGATGTTCTCCCCGCTCACCGGGACCACCGAGGACCCCGCGACCGGCAGCGCCAACGTCGCGCTCGCGGGCCTGCTCCTGCACCTGCAGCCGGGGCGGTCCGAGCTGCGCCTCGTCTCGCGGCAGGGCGTCCAGATGGGCCGGCCCAGCACACTCCACCTGCACGCCTGGCGCGCCGACGACGAGATCCAGGCGTCCGTCGGCGGCGCGGTCGTCCCGGTCACCCGGGGGTGGCTCGACCTCTGACCCCGCGGCTGCTCCTGCGGCCGGAATCGGCGCGGGGCTTCCGGCATACGGCTGAAGGGCCCGCAGCACCGCAAACCTGTTGGCAGCGAACCGGTCCGGGCCTCAGGCTGGAGCCATGCCGACGACACCGTTCGCCGAGAAGCCCACCCTGCACGGCACTCTCGTGACCCTGCGCCCCATCCGCGCGGAGGACGCCGACGCCATCGACGCCATCATCCGCGACGACGACGAGATCGCCTGGCTCACCGGGGCGGTGCACTCCCGCACCGAGCGCCCCGAGGGTATGCCGATCGAACGCCTCCGCGAGATCTACGGCGCCTGGGCCGTCGCCGACGACCGCCTGGTGCTCGCCGTGATCGAGACGCAGACAGGGCAACTGGTCGGCGAGGTCGTGCTGAACGAGTGGGACGAGGACAACTACGCGTGCAGCTTCCGCACCCTGATCGGGGCGGCCGGTCGCGGTCGCGGGCTCGGGACCGAGGCCACCTGGCTGATCGTCGAGCACGGCCTCACCACGATGGGGCTGCACCGGATCAGCCTGGAGGTCTACGACATCAACCCGCGGGCGCGGCACGTCTACGAGAAGGTCGGGTTCGTGCACGAGGGCACCGGCCGGGACGCGCTGCGGTTCGAGGACGGATGGGTGGACGTGCACCGCATGGCCATCCTCGCCACGGATCGCTAACGGCGCGCGGACCTCATGGCGGCGACCTTGGTGACCGACCCGTCGGCCAGGAGCTCGGCATAGCGCGCCGACCCCAGCGGCACGAGGGCCACCCGGCCCTGGCCGTCGCTGTGGATGCCCCAGCCGTACGTCTTGGCCAGCGGCGACGTGCGCAGGTCTCGCAGCCCAGCCACCGGATCTGCGGGACGAAACCCGCTCGATCCCGACCCACCCGCACGGACAGGATGACGCCATGCCCCTGGTCACCCCCACCCTCACCACGAATCGCCTGACGCTGCGCCCTATCTCGGCGGCCGACCGGGATGCGATCGTGGCGATCCAGAGCGACGCCGCGGCCCTGGAGTTCTGGGACGAACCGGCGTGGACCGACGCCGCGCGCTTCGACCGCTTCCTTGCCCGCAGCGCGGCGATGGCGCAGGACGACGAGGGCATCCGGCTCGCCATCGTCCGCCGCGACGGCGGTGAGGTGGTGGGCTGGTGCGCCCTCAACGGCTGGAACCCGACCTATCGCACCGTGGGGCTGTGCTATTCGCTCGCCCGGCACGCGTGGGGGCAGGGGATCGGCACGGAGACGGCGCGGGCGCTGGTGGGCTGGGCCTTCACCGAACTCGGGGTGAATCGCGTGCAGGCCGAGACAGACACGCGCAACCACGCGAGCGCCCGGATCCTCGGCAAGCTCGGATTCACACGGGAGGGGACGCTGCGCGAGGACTGCGTCGTCGACGGGGTCGTCTCGGACTCGTGGGTCTTCGGGCTGCTGCGCCGGGAGTGGACGACGACCCGCTGAGCGAGGAGCAGCGACGTCGACCGGCGTTGGGACCGGCCCGAGGTGCACGTCCTCGCCTCGACCCCTCCTCGCCCTGCGCTCCCAGGGTGCTCGCGGTCAGGTCAGGACGCCGCGCTCAGCTTCGTGAGGATGTGCTGGTTGAGGCTCACGTGGCTGTCGGCGGCTTCCATGGCCAGCCGCCGATGCAGCTCCTCGCCGATGCGGACGTTGAACTTTCCGGAGTACGAACGCGTAGCGAATGGCTCGGGCACGCTCTCTCCCCCTCGAGCCATGTCCTCGACGATCTCGGTCGCGAGGTCGCGAAGGCCGCGCAATGCCTGCTCGGGCGAATTCGCGAGCCAGGACAGTGACGGCAGCTCGAGACAGGTGGCGACGAACTCGTCGTCCTCGGGCGAGAAGGTGACGCGGTACGAGTAGCGGGCGACATCGGGGATGTGGATCTGGTCAGTCATGGCGTCTCCTCCAACTTCTCGATGGCGGCCATCACCTGGCGAACTTGATAGGCCTTGGCCTTTCCATGGTCGTTCTGGATGTTGACGCGCGGGTCGCCGGGCCAGTGGGTCTTGTAGACATGGTGGGAGGTGCCGCTAGTTCGCGGTGCCCCGAAGGAGTGCAGACAAACCTTGGCGAAGTCGTCAAGCCTCACGTTACGAGGGTTCTCCTGCATGCTGGAGAGAATCTTCATACCCGAGGGCACATTCTGTATGTGTACCGCCAGTAGTACCAGATCGCCACCCTCGTCACCCGAGCGCGGACCCCGCCGACCCGTAGACCCCGCGGGGTATCGCTGGACGGCGTGACGCACAAGGCGCCTCGGCACCGTCCGCACGGCGCACCGAGGACGTCGCCGGGACGCCGGGCGGCAGCTCCCTCCCGCCCAACCGAGGGTCTGCAGATCGCCGCCGGCCTGGGCGAGACCGGGAGCACGCGCTCGGGACACGCCTGAGAGAGAGCGCGTTCGTCGTACCCCCTGTTCCTCGTCCTCGTCACCTCAGGGGCCGGCGGCCTCCTGGGCCGGGTCGTCGCCCGACGTCCTGCGCCGACGGCTTCGTCGGCCGTGCCCGCTCCACGTGGCAGACAGAGCGGCGTCCCGGGCGGCTGGGCAGAGTCCTCCTGCCCGTATGGCGACCGTCCGCTGGCGTGACCATCCCGAACAGATCGGCCTGAGGATGGACGTGACTGCTGTGACCCGGCGCCGCGATCGCTGGCGGGCGGTGGAGGTTCCCGAGGTCCCGGGCGTCGTCACCCAGGCCGAGCGGCTCGACGAGGTCGAGGCCATGGTGGTGGACGCCGTGCGCGTGATGCGCGAGGAGCCGGACCTGGACGTGACGGTCCGCGTGGTGACCGAGGACCTCGGCGACGCCGCGGGGCAGCCCCAGCGCCGGGCCGGCGAGCTGACCGCACCCCGCGAGCCCGCCTAGCCCGCCGAGGCATCCCGGCGTATGCCGAACCGCTCCGACGGCCCCGAGTCCGCGACATACCCCTGCCTGATACCCCTGCCTGAGGACAGCAGGCACGGGGCACCTCCCAGCCGAGGCGTGTTGACTGACCCTCGGGGGTGGGTCGATGCCTGGTGACGAGTGGCGGCCACGAGTGGTCGTGATCGCGCGCCTGGTCGCGCTGGCCGCGGCTGGGGTGCTGGCCTACGTGGTGGCGGGCTACCAGGATGCGTTGCCAGAACCACGGACAGTCACGTGCCCCAACCTCGGCTGCCAGGACGCGGTGGCCGCCGCGCTCCAGCTGCGCGACCTCGCGCCATACGCCGGGGTCGGGGTGGCAGCGCTCGTCGGCTCGGTCCTCGCCGTCGGCGCGGCCCACCGGGGCGGCCGGCACGACGGAGCACCGGACGGCGGAGCCAGGGACCCGGTTCGGGACAGCTCCCCGGGTCGAGTCCGGTCCACGGTCGTCGCCGTCGCGCGGTCGGTAGGCCGGGGCGCGACGCCGGTGGTCTGTGCGGTGGGGGTCGCCCTCCTCGGGGTGGTCTCCCTGGCGATCGGAATGAACGGGCTTGCGCCCGCACTGATCTGCGTCGTGCTGGCCTGGGCGGCCGTGATCCTGGTCCTGGACCTCTGTGCGCTGCCTGCCGACGGGGCGGACCGGTGGCGAGGGTGGCAACGGACCGCCGTCTTCACCTCGTCGGCGCTGGTCGTCGCCCTGGTGATCCCCGTGGGTGCGGGGTGGATGTCGCTGCGGGAGGTCCGGGACGACCTGCGCAATGCCTATCCGCCGGCGCCCACGCCGCGGGTCGCCCCGCCCACACCTCCCCCGTCGCCACCTGCGCCACCCCCTCGCCCCTCCCGCTCGACGGCATCGATGCCCCGACCCTGCACGTCCGGCGATCTCACCCTCGCGGTGGCCGGCTGGGACGCGGCCCTCGGCATCACCGCCGCCTCGCTGGTCATCACCAACCACGCCGCCACCGCCTGCTTCGTCGACGGGCAGCCCGACATACGACTGGTGCAGGCCGGCGAAGACCTCTGGCTGCGCACCCCGGCGACCGCCACCAGCGACCGGGGCCGGGTCACGGTGCTGCCCGGGCACACCGCCGCGGCCTCGATGACGTGGAAGGGCTCACGCCAGATGGCCGACACCCGGAACGACCAGACGCTCACGGTCCGGATCACCGCGGGGGACCTGATCGAGCCGTACTCCCGGCCCGTCCTCACCGTCACCCTCCCGGCAGGCGGCGAGCAGATGGACGTGGTCGACGGCGCCTACGTGCAGGTCGGCCCTTGGCGGTCCCACTGACGAGCCCTGCTCGGGTGTATGCCGATCCGGGCTCGGCGCCACATCGTCGCGCCGTGGACCTGGTCTCGCGCGATCGCTGTCGAGTGCCGCCTCAGTGATAGGTGATCTCGTCCGCCGGCGGGAACTCGCGTGCCACCGTGTCGTCGTCGAGCGGGAAGCCTTCCAGGTACGTCGGCCGTCCACCGTCGATGAAGAGAGCCAGACCCAGCCCGGAGGCCTCGGCCGCCAGCACCTGACGCTCACCGTCCGCGTCGTCGGGCGGCCACAGCTCGATCGAAGGACACCGGCCGCACTCGCACGCCCCAGACACCCTCACCTCCGGGAGCACCGCCAGCCAGCGCCGCCGCTCCTGCTGACCCGGGTCGGCGCCGCCGGACAGGCATGCGTGACGGATCATCCCGACGAGTACCCCATGCTCGCGCGCCGTCAGCTCTCGTGGTGCCACCCGTGCATCGTCCCAGCCGGGGCGGGCGGGACGCCCGACAAGACGGCACGAGCGGACACCTTCTCGTGACGCGGGTGCCGGGGTCCTGCGTTGCCACCCACCCCACCGCCCCGATATCGCGACGGCCGAGCTGATCGGTGGCATCGAGAAGGGTCAGCTGAAGTGTTCGGGTGGCGTGGCCGGGGGTTTGCGGGTCTGAACCGGAAGGATCGGATCCATGCCGAAGAAGTACGACGAGCACACCCGCGCGCAGGTGGTCAGGTTGGTGCGGTGACCTTCGTCGTCAACGTGGCCACCGACGCGGGGTGACCGGGGCGGTTCGTTCTGCGAGCGCTGTATCACCGCGCCCTGTCCGAATGATTGAGACATCAGGACGAGGAGGCCGCCCTCGCGACGATCACGGCCTCGTCTGGGTCCTCAACAGGTGGCCCCCTCGCTGGGCTCGCCCTGGCCCGGATCGGGGCCAGGGCCGCGACGGTGGCGTCGGCGACGGCGGCCTTGAGGTCGCCATACGAACTCAGCGCCTCGGCGACCACCTCAGGCTGCTGATCCGTCAAGGCCGCCAGGACGTCCAGCAGGTTGGATACGCCCGGCTTGGCCTCGGGGCCGTAGCGCACGGTCGCGTCGGAGTCGGTGACGGCGCGACGCACCTTCTTGACGACCACGTCAGGGGTGTAGAGCAAGCGGATCACGCCCAACGCGTCATCGGGGTCGCTCTTGCTCCTCTTGCGTGTCGGTCCTGCAGGTCCAGGACAAGCGCGGCCAGCGCCGCGGGCTCCAGCTCGGGCACCGTGAAGGTCGGCCCGTAGGTCGAGTTGAAGCGGATCGCCAGGTCCCGGGTGAGCTCGACGTGTTGCGACTGGTCCCCGCCCACGGGCATCCGATCGTCACCGTAGAGCAGGATGTCGGCCGCCATCAGGCAGGGAGAGGTGAACAGCGAAGCGCGGGTGCCAGGCCGGTTCCCGACGCTCCGGGTCTTCCGGGTCTTCCGCGCCCTTTCGGCTGCTGGCTACCCCTGAGCCAGACGATGGGCGTACTCCGCGACCAACGAACGGAGGCCATCGACGACGGCGCCATAGAACTGCTCGAACTGGCCGATGTCTCGAACGAGGGTCGTTGCGTCGAACTGACCATTGGACATGCCGTGATACCGGATCGGCGGGTCCGAGAGCACGGCAAATCCGTCGTTGGGCAACCGGCCCTTGCTGTCACCGGACAGGTAGATGCGGGGCGCGTCGTCGTCGGGAGAGTCTGACGCGGTTCCCAGACCTCCGCGCCGGCCCAGGTAGAAGTACAGCCCCTGACCGCGGCCCCGGGTGCGGCGCACGTGGGTGATCGTCCAGTCCGCGGATGAGGCAAGGTGCGCATCCACCTGGGCCAATGCGTTGGGGACGGAAGCCGGGGGCCGCTCGTCGTTCGCTCCAGGGACGGCCACACGTTCAAAGAGACGGCTGATGACCTTCTGAACGTCCTCGTTAGGAGTGTGGTCTTGCTTGTTGATCCGTCCGCCGGACCCGGACACGCTCGTGGCACTGGCGAGCTGCGAGACCATGTCCAGCGACGATCCGTCATTGCTGCTGGCCAACGCGACCAGCTCAGCGAGCAGCTGCTCAAGACGTCGCCGAGAGGCGCTGTCCATGTCGTCGGCCATACCCGAGCTCACGTAGCCGCCCGCTGCCACGGCGAGATCCTCGTCGGCCCCCTGGATCCGCGCGGAGGCGGTAGGAAAGGCAACGTCCAGCGCTTGGAGACAGAAGAGTAGGTGCTCAGCGCTCTCCCCCGCATCAGCACTCAGTGGCGCAGCACCGGTTGGGGCGTCCTGTTTCTGGTCAAGCACGATCGACGCACGGACGGACATCATGAGCAGGAATGAGTTGAGAACCCGCTTGGCCGCACGCGGGTTCCCATCGGAGGCCAGCCAGCAGACCTTGGTGTAGAAGGCCAGGTCGCCCAGGTCCTTGCGGTCCAGTGCCTGACGCACGAGAGCCCCCACGCTCTCCTGGCTACCTGGCGGCATCCTGAAGGGAACCTGGACAAGCTTGTCGAAGAAGCTGCGGGCCTTCTCCTCACCCATCGCCGGGTACTTGTGGCGTACACCCTGAGCCACCACGTCGAAGTCGACGGCGACGACGAAGACGCAGCCCGCGCAGTCCATGATCGACTTGAGCGACTCCATGAGCTCGACTGCCCTCGCAGGAGGAAGGCGGTCGAGGTCGTCGATGAGCACGACGACCCGCGACGCGCCCGGGTGTTGCGTGAGGAACTCATGAACCTGTTCACCGAAGAGCGTTCTGACCCGCAGTACCTCCTCGGCAATGCCCGGCTGGCTGCTCTCGCGGTTGAGGTGCTCCACCAACGCCTCGGAGGCCTTTCCGACGACTTTCCCGACCAGCGGGACAGGGGCCCCGGCCGCGAGGACAGGCGCGAGCTCGAGAGACTTCACCAGCGCAACCCGCCCGAGAGCCTTGAGGATCTCCTCCCGCTTCACCGAGGAACCCTTGACCTCGATCTCGGCCAGGATCTGTTGCATGAGGGCGAGGGTCAGGAGTGGTCCGTCGTCGAGGAAGGCCATCTCCCAGGTGTTGAACGTGATGACCCGCGCCACCCTGAGGTCATCCTTCAGCTCCGCCGACACGAGGTTCAGGAGAGAAGTCTTTCCCGAGCCCCATTCGCCTTGGACGGCAACCGTCATGGGGGTGGGGCACCGGGCCAGGAACTCGACCAGTCCACGCTGGTACGCCCCCAGATCCAGCGTGTCGTGTACGGCAGCGAGATCACTGACCCCAAGCTCGGATACGGGGTCGCCACTGCGGGCTTCCCCCGCAGTGGCCGAGTCACCCTCCAGCCGCCCCGGCTCCTCCTCGATCAGCCGGTTCGGGTCTGCGCCGTCCATCACAGCCTCAGGAACCTGACGTGCCTCCTTCCGCGCACACCACGTGAACAGCCTCACTGCCCGCCCCCTTGTGTTCGTGCGCCGTGCGCCACTACAGGCTCTCTGGCCCCAGTCTGCCGCGCGCTGCGCCATACCGCATGTGCAGGAACTCGTCCCAGGTCGCTCGCGTCGAATCCACCGGCCATGACATGTCCGAAGTCGGCGCCGGGTGAAGCGTTCGGGCGCGGTGGCAGGTTGAGAACCTCACTTACGCCATCATCCTCAACGCCAGAGCCCTCCTCGCGGCCTCCATGGATCCGGGCGGGCCGGTTGAGATGCAATCCGCTGCGGTGCGTCTGTTCGAGACGCAGGGAGACATCATCCCTTCCACCATAAGCCCGCTTATTCTATATTTTCAGGAAATCTGCACAGAGTTACTACAAGTTAGATCACCTAACCGAAGCAAGTCAATATCTGTCTTTGGCTGTAAGGCATTCGGCGAGACCTCATAGTGCATATTTTTATCTTGAGACAAAATTGCTTCGAAGGCGTGACGAACCCTCTGCCGCCAAAGCCCGGGAAGCCCTTTCGGGAATGTCCCTGGGTGACCTGAATGCATCTCTTAGCCTCGCCAATCACGCATTTTGAAGAGGCTATTTTGACCGAGCCACTTGTCTGCATGCGGGAACCCTAGGAATGTCACCTTATTTTGAAGACATCAGAGTCCGGTTGATTGACACGTTCGTGCGGCGCGAGTGCTTCGCAGAAGCCGAAATATGTTCATGACGTGGCACTCGCCGCTCTGAACGAGGAGCTTGAAGTTCAATATCATCTCCTCCACCTGGCAACCATAGGGCAGAGATTGACTAAAGAGGTTTTCTGCATGAGGCAGGATTGCAACTTTCACAATTAATGGTAGAATACCCGGAGAATTCGACCCTAAAGGCAAACATCTCGAATCTGGAGAGCGCCTGCTCTAGCGCGGAGCAAATCCCATGACCGAGACCAGCCCGCCCGCCCGCCGACCCCGGGCCCTGCGGGTGGTGGCCTGGTCCGTCCGGCTCCTGTGGACCGTCTCGCCGCGCCTGGCGACGGCCCAGCTGTGCCTGATCGTCCTGGACGGCCTCGTCCCCTCGCTGCAGGTGCGGCTCGTCGGGACGCTTACCAGGGACCTGGCGTCCGGGGCGACCGCCCACTCGCCCCGGGTGGCGCTGCTCCTCGGGCTCACCGCCGCCGCCGTGGGCCTGTCCGCCCGCTGCGGGACCTCACCATGAGCGTCGGGCAGGTGCTCTCCCGCCAGGTGCAGGCCCACTGCCACCACGACGTCGCCGCGACCCTGGCGGCGATCCCACCCGACGTGGCCGCGCAGGCCGGGACTGCCACCGACGCCCGCAGCGCCCGCGACGCCGTCAACGCGCACGTGAGCCAGCACGGCACCTATGTCCTGAACTTCACCCGGTCGGTCGCCACCATGGCCTTCCTGGTGCTCACCCTGAGCCAGTTCAGCCCGGTCGCGGCGGCGCTGCTGCTCCTCGCGGTGGTCCCCACCCTGCTCGCGTTCACGCGGGTGTCCCGGATCGAGGCCCGGGCCTGGCCCGCGATGGCCGCGGAGACCAAGGTCGCGGCCTACTGCACCGACCAGCTCGTCTACGAGCGGACGGCGGTCGACCTGGCGTCCCTCGGCACCGGCTTCAAGCTCGCCCGCACCGCCGGCCGCCGGCACGCCCGCGCGGCGCAGATCTACGGCCGGTCGATGTTCACCTCCACGGCCTGGATCGCCCTCGCCGGTGTCGTCAGCACGATGCTGTTCGGCGCCTCCCTGACGCTGCTCGCCCGCGACCCCGGCACCTCCGCGGACGCCGTGGTGGCGGGCGTCATCGCGCTCCTGTCCGGTATGGCGGCGACCACCGACGCGGCCTACACCTTCGGTGGCGTCATCGCGAGCCTGCCGGTGGTCGCGCAGTACCGCACCTTCCTCGACCGCCACCGCGCCCCCGAGGAGTCCGCGCCGCAGGCCGCGCCACCCGGCGCTCATGCACTCGACCGGGCCGCACCGGACCTGGTCGGCCGGGGACTGACCTACCGCTATCCCGGGGCCGCCCGCGACGCCGTCACCGGCGTGGACCTGGTCGCGCGACCGGGCGAGATCGTCGCGGTCGTCGGCATCAACGGCGCCGGCAAGACCACCCTCGTGCGCCTGCTCGCCGGCATCCTCCACCCGCAGGACGGGCAGGTGCTCATCGGGGGTCGCGACCTGGCCGACCTCAGCCGACCCGAGCGGCTCGCCCGGATCGGGATCCTGTCCCAGGAGTACGGCAGGTACGAGCTCACCGTCCGCGACACCTTGCTGCTCGGCACCCCTCGCGAGGACGTCGGCGACGACGAGCTGTGGCGGTCGCTCGAGCTCGTCGGCCTGGACGCCCTGGTCCGCGGGTGGGAGCAGGGCCTGGACAGCCGGCTGGGTGCGCAGTTCGACGGGCAGGGCCTGTCCGGCGGCCAGTGGCAGCGCCTCGCCCTCGCCCGGCTGGTGCTGCGCGACTCCCCCATCTGGTTCCTCGACGAGCCAACCAGCCAGGTCGACGCGCAGACCGAGGAATTGATCCTCGACCGCCTCTTCACCACCCGGGCAGGACGGGTCACCGTGCTGGTCTCCCACCGCGCGTGGACCCTGCGGGCCGCCGACCGGATCTACGTGGTCGACGAGGGTCAGGTGGTCCAGGTCGGGACGTATGCCGAGCTGGCTTCCGCCCCAGGTCGTTTCGGCGAGCTCTTCCGGACGCAGACGACGCCGCTCCCCTGACACCGCCACCCACCCGACGGGGCAGACCACGGTCCGCCGAATCGCCATGCAGGGTCGACGCGAAGTGACCCGCCGATAGGGGGTCTGTCTGAAAAGGACAGAATCAGTCGATCCCGGACAACTGTCCGGGATCGAGTGATTCCGTCCAACCCCCCGACGGCGAGCGAGAGAACTGACCACCCCCTGCCGACGAGAACTCTGTCCACGTCGATCCGGGGGCCATTGACCGAGCGTCACCGCGCTCCAGGTCGCACCGGCCCACCGGCGCCGGGTGGCAGGGTGAGGCGTGGACGCCGGGAGCCTCCCGGCGAGAGCGCAGGAGGTGGCACGGTGCCGACGCCGGAAGGCCCCGCAGACGACTACGACGCAGCGACCGTGGCCGAGCATGACGACCTCAACCCCGACGGACCGGACCACGACTACTTCCGCGCCCTCGCCGACGACCTCGCCGCGACATGCATCACGGACCTGGGGTGCGGCACCGGCATACTCACCGTCACGCTCACCCAGCCCGGCCGGACCGTGACCGGCATCGACCCGTCCGCGCGGATGCTGACGTATGCCGCCGCCCACCCCGGCGGGCACCGCGTCCAGTGGCGCCACGGCACGAGCGAGCAGCTACCACCCGGCCAGGACCTCGTGCTCATGACCGGCAACATCGCCATGCACATCCTCGACCCGCACTGGCACACCACGGTGTGCGACAGCGCCGCCACGCTGCGCCCCGGCGGGGTCCTCGCCTTCGAGACCCGAAACACCACACCACCACCGTCAACCAGAACGACAGCAGTCCCCTCCCGACGTCGCGGCGGGTCCTTGGCCGCCGCGTGACGCACGCCTCGCGACGCACGTCGCTCCGTCACGCAGGGTAGCCAACTCCGGCAAACCCTCAACGTGTCCTTGCATCTTCGCGGCGGCTCGTGCTCGGGACAGGGCCCGGATGGACAGAATCTTCGTCCAACGAGGTCAGAGTGACGGATTACCCGGCAGTACGGGACGCGAGCGTCAACGTGTTCGTCAGAAACGTCGTCTTGGACAGAATCACTCGATCCCGGACACGTGTCCGGCGTCGAGCGATTCTGACCCTCTGCCCTGCGGTGGACGAGAATTCTGACCTGGGGTGTGAACGACGATTCTGACCCGGCCTGTCGGGGGCAGTGTGACTCTGTGTAGTCGCAGACGGTGTCCCTGGGACTGCAGGGTCATTGCGCGTGCCTCTGCCGCGGGGCAGGCTAGTTCGCGTTGAGCCCGAACTGGCGTGTGAGCAGGGCGGCCTTGTACTGGGTCTCTGCCTGGTCGACATCGGCGCGAGTAGCTTCCGTGCCGAAGACCCGCAGAAGGCTGAACTGATACTGCTCGGCCCGAGAGGGGTCGAGAGCGTAAGCGTCCTTCATGCGGACATTGTGTCCGTGGGTGGTGGCGGCGTACTGGGCCCAGCGCTCCATGACCCCACCCTCGCCATCGGCCTTGCCGACGTAGGCCTTGCCGTCGCGGCGATCGACGATGAGGTAGATCCCCCTCACGGCCTTGAGCGCGGCGCGCCATGCCTCGTAGCGTGGTTCGTCGGTGACCTGGCGCAGCTCGGCGAAGGTCAGCAGGACCTTGTTGTAACCGGGGAAGGCGACTGGGCGGGGCGCCGCGATTTCCTCGACTGTGCAGGTGGCTATGCGGTGGCCTGTCTTGGCCCAGTTGCGGGTGTCGGGGGGCCACTCGATGAGCAGGCGATTCTCAAGCGCGGCGAACAGAGGAACGGGGCGTAGGTCGAAGGCTCGGCCGTTCTCTGTGCGCTCGGCGACGATCTCGCCGTGGTTCTCGAACACGGTGACCAGTCGGCTGTAGCGGCCGGCTTCGGCCATGAACGTCAACCAGAAGCGAGGAGGCTCGGCGGGGATCTTGCTGTGCCGGATCGCCTGGAAGCGCGTGTAGTCCAGGAGGGCCTCGTTCGTGAGCGCGGCTGGCGTGGGGATCCCGTCGGGCTGGTAGGTGTGTCGCACGGCGAGCACGTCGTCCAGGGCGACGCCCATGCCTCGGAGCAGGTGTCCGAGGGTGAGAGGCTCTTCGATCTCGTTGGTCTCCACGGGTCTTCCCTGAATGGCGAACTGGTCGTGATGACGCTAGGACGCAGCCGTCGGTGAGGAGGGGTGATCAGGCGGGATCGAAGGGCCCCAGTTCGGTTCGCCACCCGGTCGGCGCAACGGGATCGGCGGCGCCGGGGTATTTGTACGCCATCCGGTTGGCACTTAGGGGTGGTTCAGCTACTTCCGGTCATGGCTACTCGATCGTCGACCTAGTTTTGACCCCACGGATGTGGCCCCGGGTGGTTGCGGCCACTCAGAACGGATTAGGGGGATCGGGAGATGAGCGAGCGGATGCGCGATCGTGAGCTGCCGAGTTTGCTGCACCTGGTTGACGCGCAGGACGGCCTGCGGACAGCCATGGAGTTCGACGTCGTGTACAGCCTCGAGGATCGAGAGTGCCAAAGGTGCCTCGAAGGCAGGCGAGACGTCCCCGGGACATCTGTAGCGCTGGTCAAGGTGCGCCATGCCGGTCATCCGCTGGGGCACCTGATCACCCTCTGCGAAGAGCACGCCACGAGCTGGTCAGCGTCACCCGTGGTTCACAGCTAGATACTCCGGGGACTCAGCGGCGGCCCTTAGCGGCGGTTCTGTGGCGTGCGGGAGGCGTAGCGGCGCCGAAGGGGACGCCGGTGCGCCGGCCCGGGAGAAGCCAGGGACAGGGGTACTTGAATGCGCAGGGTGGAACTCCACACCGGTCATCCTCGACGGGTGCGGGTCTCGCCTCCCGATGGTGGGGCGGGCGGTTCCAGACCAGATGGACCTGGCGCACGTGCGCCCTCCAGTCGAGAGGCGATCGAGGGTAAGCGATGCGTCTGGTGTCGCACCGAGGCAGCGGCCTGGCACAGGAAGCGGGCAGTCTGCGGTCGGTGTCTGGGCCTCCTTCTCGCGGTCGCCGATGGGGAGGCGGCACGACGCTCCGCCTCGAAGGATGCAGACAAGGCGGCAGAGCGAATGTCGCAAGGGGTCCAGGCTCAAGCGCTGCTGAACCACCTCTTAGCTCGCGCGTCCTCGGGTAAACGGCGGCGGCGCCAGCGCCGTCGGTGACCCGCGCCACGAACCGAGAGCCAGGGGGGGAGGGTCGAAACCCTGGCGCGCCCATCATTTTTGCGAATGAGGTGGTCATGTCCGCATCCCGAAAAGACGTATCCGACTCCGCCCGAGTCACGTGGAAAACCATGTCACCGCAGATGCGTTGACGCTGCAAACTCCTGTCCTGCTTGGCGACAGAGGTAGTGCGGGCACGAGCGCTGGGTGATACCCGGCTAGGGCGTGTCTCCCAAAGGTGAGCGTGGTGACACGCGATTGTCGGTGTCATGTCGCGGATGCAGGTGCTCTCGGATAGCGAGTGGGAGCTGATCGAGCCGTTCATGCCGTGCGCGGACGGTAAGCGGGGCAGGCGGTTTCGTGACCACCGGACCGTGGTCGAGGGGATCATCTACCGGTACCGGACCGGGATCGCGTGGCGGGACCTGCCGGCCGAGTTCGGGCCCTGGCAGACCGTGTGGAAGCGACACCGCCGGTTCGCCGGTGACGGGACCTGGGACCGGGTGCTGACGGCTCTGCTGGCCCGTGCGGACGCGGCGGGGGTCATCGACTGGGACGTCGCGGTCGACTCCGCCATCACCCGCGCCCACCAGCACGCGACGAACACCACCCGCCTCGCGGGGGGATCGGTCGAATCACAAGAATCAGCGGATCGAGCCGGCTGACCACGCCATCGGCAGGTCACGCGGCGGGTTGTCGACCAAGGTCCACCAGCTGTGCGACGGCCAGGGCCGCCCGATCGTGGTGCTGCTCGGTCCCGGTCAGGGCAGCGACAGCCGGATGTTCACGAACCTGCTCGACGCCGTACGGGTCCCGCGCCCAGGCCCGGGCCGCCCACGCACGACACCGGACGCGGTCATGGCCGACAAGGCCTACTCCAGTCGAGCCCACCGCGCGCTGCTCCGGCGGCGCGGGATCACCACCGCGATCGCCGAGCCCCGCGACCAACGCGCCAACCGCACACGCCGCGGGTCCAAGGGCGGACGGCCCCCGAAGACCGACCCTGGCCTGTACGCCAAACGCCACGTCGTCGAGAACAGCTTCCAACAGCTCAAGCAATGGCGCGCCATCGCCACCCGCTACGACAAGCTCGCCCTCACCTACCGCGCCGCCATCCTCCTACGCGCCATCACCCTCTGGCTACCAGCATTAAGAGACACGCCCTAGCTCGCGCGCGCCTGCGTGACTTCAACACGGTCGCCGAGCTTGTGCCTCCATGGTTTGCCAGGCGCAGAGACAGCGGTTGAGGGCAGGCGGTAAGCGCAAGGCCTCACTTGAGCGGGACTATCCGACGGATGATCGCCCATGGCCGTGGGGTCAGGTGCTCGCGGGCTCTCCCGGTCTGGGTAGGCACGGCAGATGAATGTGCTGGCGGCCTGTCTAAGGGGGCCAGGCGTCCGGCGGGACTGCTAGTTGGGTCCTAGGCCTGCGTGAGATCCGGTAGCCAATCCACGGCACAACTCGTGCGCTTCCCAAGTTTGCGGTTGGCGAAGGGGAGCATGCCGTGGTCGGCCTTGAAGAGTTGGATCAGCTGGCTCTCGACGCAGTCAGGGTTGTGGTCGGGTGTCGGTCGCCAGGCCACGAGGAGGCGGCCGTGATCGGCTAGCTGCCAGATGTACTTGCCGCCGACGTGCCCGACGGCGCCCCCGGCGCCGAAGCGATGGAACTCGTCAAGCCGCTTTCGGAGGCCGCGATTTCCCTTTAGACTTTCGGGCGCGCTTCCGATGTAGAGGACGTGCGCTCCTTTGACCCAGGCGGCCTGCAGTTCGCCCTTCCCGACGGTCGGATCTTTACCCTTGAACCAGCCCGCGACGCTGCGGTCGAGGAAGCCAGGAGCGGTACGGGCCGTACGGAACACGAGGTAAACACCCGCCCCCCTGGGAACGTCCACAGACGGCAGCTTCTCAAAGGGCACGAAGCCCGTGAATCCGAGTCCCTCGAGGCTCGCCTGGTCCCATTGCACGCCTCCAGCCTGCCAGCAGGGCGCATGGGCGCGCTCTCCCGCGGCTCAAGACCACCTGTGAGGGCTAGGGGGGGTGCTGCTAGGCAAAACGCCCTTCAGCCCCGCGGTGAGGAGGCGCTGCCGATGCCGGCGTCACGTACGGTGGCTCAATGCTGATCGCTGATCTCGTGGCGGTGGTCCAAGGGCTCCCCGCCGCGCAGCCCCTTACGGATGCCTTCGAGGCTCGCGAGCCGATGGGCGGGGCCGGACGGCCTGGAGTCTCGTACCGCAATCAGAAGGAGCACCTGCTCGGCTGGCTCAGCGAGTACGGGGGCCCGGGGGCCTACGGACGCAAGCACGGGTCGGACGACCCGAGGGCCGCGTACAACCGCTTCCAGTGCGCGCGGGGTCTGATCTGGCTGGCAGAGGCGCTGGGCGAGGACCGGGACGTGGTGCGGAAGGCGATCGCCGCGGTTGAGGCGGCGCCGCCGCGTGGGGCGAGTCAGTGCAAGGCAGTGCGGGGCGTTATCCCGTGGATTCGGATCGAGGAGCTCGCTGAGGCGCGAGCGGGGCGCGGGGTTCGCGCTGGTGGCGTGACCGCAGCGCACCCCGGGCGCCGAGCTTTGTCGCGGGCGCCCCGGGTGGCTGGCCGTCGGCGGCGGCCGGTCTGAAGCGGCCGCGGCACCAGAGTTCAAAGCCGCCGTCACTCCCGTTCCAGGTTGCCGCCGGCGACGCTGTTGGCAAGACCGTCGGGTAGGTGGAGGCCGTACTTCTCTGCGAGGAGGATGGTGGTCGCGTATCGGCGGGCCTGCTGGGCGACGTCGCCGAGGACGTAGGCGTTGGTGCCGGCGCCGGTGACCACCGAGATGACGGGCATGCCCATGCGGGCGTTCTGGACCGGGACGCGCTGGCCGTTGGAGAGCTTCTTGAGGAGGTTCTCGACCGCCTCCAGCAGCTTGTGGTTGTTCCTCAGCTGGTTGCTCCACTTGACCCGGCCCTCGGCAGCGGCGAAGGCTGCCTCGGCCTTCTTGACCGTGCCGGCCTTGGGAGCCTGCTGCTTGTAGGCGCGGGCGATCATTCGGTTGATCATCTGCTGCGCGCGTTCGTCGTGCGGGTCGAAGCCGTACGCGTAGCAGACCCGGGTCGCGATGGCGGTGCTGAGCACTTGCATGGCGATGGCGTCTGCGCTGATGGCCAGCGCGCTCCCCACGACCGGGACGGGGAGCATCGCCAACGCTCCGAGGGCGGCGCCCTCGGCGGATCCGAGGGTGCGCCACCGCAGCGCCATGCCACGGGTGACCTCGTCGAGTACTTCGAGGTCCAGGGTCTTCAGGTCGCTCAAGGTGGACACGTCGCGCCCTGCCTTGCTGTGGTGGTCAAGGACGGATTGCGGGTCCGAGAGCTCGACCGCCCAGTCGTTCACGAGCTCAAGGGTGTGAACGAGCGCCTCAGCAGTAGGAAGCAGCGCGGCATCGAGCACGACCCCCGCTGACTCCTTGACCTTGTCGGGCGTCATCTCGACGATCTTCGTGCCGGCCTTGCCCGCGGCCTGTCGGGTCGCCGTGCCAGCCTTCTCGGCGGCCCGGTGAGCGCGTTCGGGGAGAATCTGACGCCGTCGCGATTTGCGGTCCCAGTGCTCCTGGAGCTCCTGCCAGCGCCTGCGCTCGTACTCCGACATCTGCGAGGGGTAGGTGCTCACCCTCAGCACCCTAGGTTCTTGGGGTGCGTGGACTATAACCCCCAGTGATGGTTGCAGGCATTTGGCCTAGTCTCCACGCGCTGGAAGACTGTCCGCGTGGCGGCAAAGACCGCTGGACGCCTAGGCCAGGGGTCGGCAAAACGAACGCAGCCCCAAGGGAAGCACTGTGACTCACCACCCCTCGCCAGCAATCCCGCCCGCGACGGTTGATCGCCTCCGTCTCGCGCGGCTGCAGTATGCGCAGGCCGTCTCGCCGTTCTACGACGAAGTACTGCTTGAGGTCATCGAACGCGGCCGCGAGGCGTCGTGTCTGGGGAAGGCTGACATCGGTGCTCTCACCCTGTGGAAGCGCCTGCGTGCCGATACGCCGTGGGCCTCCAGGCGCATAGAGACCCCCGAGTCGCGCGTCAGAGAGGTCACCAGGCGGGCCCACCACGACGCCAACGACGCGGGCCTCGATGTGGTCAGGGCAGCCACGCAAGCCCGCAACCAGCTCCGGGAACTGCCCGGGTTCACCTACGGCGACGCACTGGCCTCCGCGGTCCTCCTGGCCCTGGCCCCGGACCGCCTGGCGGTCTATGACCGTCGAGCATCGCTAGCCCTCACACGACTCGACCTGCCCCTGCGAGAGCAACAAGGACGCTACGGCCACTACATGCGAACGGTCGAAAGCCTCAGGCTGGCAGCGTGCACGCCGCAGGAGCCGTGGACCGCGCGAGACGTCGACGTAGCCCTGTACTGGATCGGCCGATAGGGCGACGATCACAAGCATCGAAACTCGGTCGTCTCCCCGCGCCAGTCAATGCTGACATAGGTTCGTGCCCTAGACGTTTGCCAGCGACGGGGGGAAGACATGGACGTCTTCGCGGTCCACGAACAACTGATCAAGGACTACCGAGCGTTCACCTCGGGTGCCGTCGAGGTCAGGGACGAACGCATCAAGGAGTTCGTCACCCGGCAGTTCGACGATGGCGTCCAGTGGCCCGACCCCTGGGTGGGGCTGAACCCGTCCTTCGCGACGGGTGGCGCGATCCCAGACCTGGTCCGCGATGGCCTGCTCCACCCGGAGGCGGAGCGCATCTTCCGGCGCAAGGAGAATGCCCAGGACCCGGGACGGGAGCCCATCGTCCTCCACCGGCACCAGCGCCAGGCGGTGGAGATCGCCCGTACGGGCTCAAGCTACGTACTGACCACGGGCACCGGCTCGGGCAAGTCCTTGGCGTACATCGTTCCGATCGTCGATGCCGTGCTTCGGGAGAACGCGGAACGCGGTTCACGGCGCCCGGGGGTCAAGGCCATCGTGGTCTACCCGATGAATGCGCTGGCAAATTCGCAGGTGGAAGAGCTGCGCAAGTTCCTGGAGTTTGGATACCCGGAGAATGGTGCGCCGGTCACCTTCGCCCGCTACACGGGTCAGGAGAGCCCTGACGAGCGACGGCGGATCCTCGCGACGCCGCCCGACATCCTCCTCACGAACTACGTGATGCTCGATCTCGTCCTGACCCGCCCGGACGAGCGGGAACAACTGGTCCGCGCGGCGCAGGGGCTGCGCTTCCTCGCGTTGGACGAGCTGCACACCTACCGGGGCCGTCAGGGCGCTGATGTCGCCATGCTCATCCGTCGTTTGCGCGACGAGTGCCAGGCCGAGCATCTGCAGGTGATCGGGACGAGCGCCACGATGTCTAGCGAGGGCACGCTCGAGGAGCGAGCCGCGGTCGTGGCCGGGGTCGCCACACGTCTCTTCGGGACCGAGGTAAGCCCCGAGCACGTCGTTGGTGAGACCCTCGTCCGCGCCACTCCCGATGTTGAGCCGCTGCCAGTTGACCTGGGCGACTCTGTGCGTCGCAACGGCTCCCAGCAGAGGCGTTCGTTCGACGCGTTCGTCTCTGACCCGCTGGCTAGCTGGATCGAGACCACGTTCGGCCTCGCGGTGGAGACCGGTGCAGGTGGGCTGCACAGGTTGGTCAGGCGCCCTCCGACGACGCTTCCCGAGGCGGCCAAGACTCTTGCGCAGATCACGGCGCTTGATGAGGCGGCCTGCACGACGGCGCTGCGAAATGTGCTGCGCGAGGGGTCGGCTGTCACTCACCCGGCGAACGGGCGTCCGGTCTTCGCGTTCCGCCTCCACCAGTTCATCTCCAAGGGAGACACCGTCTACGTGTCGTTGGAGCGCGAGGACGAGAGGACGATCACCGGCACGTACCAGGTGCGGGTCCCTGGTGCGCCAGAGAAGGCGCTGCTGCCTCTCGGGTTCTGCCGCGAGTGCGGGCAGGAGTACCTCGTCGTTGCACGAGTCGCCGCGGACGGAAGGAAGCAGTTCGTCTCCCGGCGCGACGCGGACGCCAGCGGCGGTGACGCCGTCACCGGTTACCTGTACATCTCGTCGGACTTCCCGTGGCCGGAGAAGGATGACGAGACGAAGCGGGTCCCGGCGCCCTGGCTCGAGACCAACCCCGCCACCGACCGCGTCGAGGTGATCGAGAGCAAGAAGAAGTACCTGCCGACAGCGGTGTGGCTCACCCCGGACGGCGGCGATGATCCCACGCGCACCGGGTTGCAGGCGTGGTTCGTGTCCACACCCTTCGCGTTCTGCATGCGCTGTGGCGTGTCCTATGAGCAGGTCCGCGGACAGGACTTCGGCAAGCTCGCGACCCTCGATGCCGAGGGCCGTTCGAGCGCAGTGTCTTTGCTGTCGGCATCGGTCGTGCGCAGTCTCAAGGCCCTGCCAGAGTCACAGCTGCCGCGGACCGCCCGGAAGCTGCTGACCTTCGTCGACAACCGCCAGGACGCGAGCCTGCAAGCAGGGCACTTCAACGACTTCGTCCAGGTCTCCCAGCTACGGGCCGCCTTGTACGCCGCACTGATCGAGGCCGGCCCCGACGGCCTGCAGCACGATGTCCTCGCCGACGTCGTCACCAACGCTCTGAACCTGCAGCCCATCGACTACGCGCAGGCACCCGAAGCCAAGTTCGGGGCCAAGAAGGACGCCGAACGCGCCTTGCGGGCCGCTGTGGAATACCAGTTGTACGTCGACCTGCAGCGCGGTTGGCGCGTGACCATGCCCAACCTGGAGCAGACCGGACTGCTTCGGCTGGCCTACCGGGACCTGCCTGAGATCGCGGCGGACGAGGAGTCCTGGGAAGGCACCTATCTGCTGGACGAGATGAGCGCAGGGCAGCGCCAGGAGCTGTGCCAGATCCTCCTGGACGAGCTGCGGCGGGTCCGCGCCATCGCCGTCGATTGCCTCACCGAGGACGGGTTCGAGCGGCTCAAGCGCCTCACGCGCGCTCATCTGGTCGAGCCGTGGAGCGTCGGGGAAGACGAACGTGTCGTCGAGGCGGGCGTCGCCATCCCGCGGCCGGGCAAGGCTGGGGGCCGACGCGGGGTCCTGGCTGTTTCCGGACGCGGAGCGTTCGGCCGGTATCTTCGCAGGGACGATGCTCGGCTGCCGCATCACGCGACCCTGACGACGGACGACTCCCAGCGGGTCATCAGTGACCTGTTCAAGGTGCTGACCCAGGCCGGTGTGCTCGTCGAGAGCCGTGGGCCGGACGGCAGTGAGTACCGGATCAACGCGGGAGCCCTGCGATGGGTCGCGGGCGCTGGCGAGAACGGCGCAGCGGACCCCCTCCGGCGGAACTTCGCCGGTGAGGAGTCTCCTCGCGTCAATCCCTTCTTCCGCGACCTGTACCGCCGCCTCGCTCGCGACTTCGCAGGACTGATGGCTCGGGAGCACACTGCCCAGGTGCCTCAAGAGGATCGCCTGGAGCGCGAACGGCGGTTCCGTGAGGGCACGCTGCCGCTGCTCTACTGCTCGCCGACGATGGAGCTCGGCGTTGACATCTCCGACCTCAACGCGGTCGCCCTGCGCAACGTGCCCCCTACGCCCGCGAACTACGCGCAGCGCTCAGGGCGCGCTGGCCGCAGCGGCCAGCAGGCCCTCGTCCTGACCTACTGCTCCACCGGCAACTCGCACGACAACTACTGGTTCCGGCGATCCCGCGAGATGGTCTCTGGCTCCGTGATCGCGCCGCGCCTGGACCTGACCAACGAAGACCTCGTGCGTTCTCACGTGCACGCCATCTGGCTGGCCGAGACCAACGAGTCGATGAAGTCGTCGATCACAGCCCTTGTCGACGCGGAGGGCAGTTCCGATTACGCCCTCTACCCCAACCTGTGGCGGGCCGTGACCGAACCGGACGTCGCGCGCCGGGCGCAGGCCCGTGCCGAGCGGGTCCTGGCCGAATTGCGCAAGACCTGGGCCCTCGACGGCGGCGACCCCGTCTGGTGGTCTGACACGTGGGTGCACGACCAGGTCGCGGGCGCGGCACGCTCCTTCGATGCCGCCTTCGACCGTTGGCGGGTGCTCTATCGCACGGCCCTCACCGAGGCCAACGAGCAGCACCAGCTCGCGGTCAGCACGTCCTCGAACCGACGCGCGCAGCAGATCGCTGAGCGGCGGCGTGCTGATGCCCGCAACCAGCTCCGTCTATTGCGAAACGACGACTCCGAAGCCGGCGCGACGGACTTCTACAGCTACCGCTACCTGGCCAGCGAGGGCTTCCTGCCCGGCTACTCCTTCCCCCGTCTGCCGCTTGCCGCCTACATTCCGGCCCGGCGGGGTGGGAAGAACGACGGCGATTACCTGCAGCGCCCCCGATTCCTGGCGATCTCCGAGTTCGGGCCGAACAGCCTCATCTACCACGAGGGGGCGCGCTACGAGGTCACCCGGATCCAGCTCCCTCGGGACCCGGGCGAGACGAGTGGCGGTGGTGCCATCACCGAGCAGGCCAAGCGGTGCCCGGGCTGCGGCTACCACCACCCCGTCCGAGTGGGGCTGGACATGTGTGAGAACTGCGGCCAGCGCCTTGGGGGCACGCAGTACGGGCTGCTCCGGTTGCAGACCGTCTTCACGCGCCGCCGTGAGCGCATCAGCAGCGACGAGGAGGAGCGTCGCCGCTCGGGGTTCGAGCTCGAGGTGTCCTACCGGTTCGCCGACCGGGACGGGGCCCCTGCCTGCATCCGGGCGGAAGTCACCCGCGACGGGGCCACGCTGCTTGAGCTCACCCATGCCGAGGCGGCAACCATCCGCATTGCCAACGTGGGGCGGCGCCGTCGCAAGAACGCGGACGACCGCGGCTACTGGCTGGACCTGCGAGAAGGCAAGTGGCTGACGGACAAGCAGGCGAACGACTCCCCGGTCGACGCGGACGACCTGCCCGCTGCGGAGGACGTCAAGGACCGGGACAAGGTGGTGCCGTTCGTCGAGGACCGCCGCAACCTCCTTGTCACCAGGGCGACCAGTCACTTGGATCCGGAGACCGCTGTGACGCTGCGCGCGGCCCTGGAGCGCGCGATTGAAGCCGAGTTCCAGCTCGAGGATGCCGAGCTCGACAGCCGCGAGCTCCCGGACGCCTCCGAGCAGGGGCGGATGCTCCTCACCGAGGCTGCCGAAGGCGGCGCCGGAGTGCTTCGCCGGCTCGTCGAGGAACCCGACGCGATCCAGAGAGTGGCCCGCAGGGCGCTCGAGCTCATCCATTACGACCCCGTCACGGGTGACGACATCGCCAAGGCGACGCCGGGACGTGACCGGTGCGAACGAGGCTGCTACGACTGCCTTCTCTCCTATGGAAACCAGTACGACCACACCCAGATCAACCGCCACAGCATCGTGAGCATCCTGCTCGAGCTGGCCGACGCCCGCGTCGAGGCGGGCGCTGGTGGCCGGCGGCGCAGCGACCAGGCCGAGTGGCTCGCCAAGCTGGGGGACTCCACGTTGGAGGCGCGTTTCGTCGACTGGCTCCGCCAGACGGGGCGCCGCCTCCCGGACGATGCCCAACGCACCGTCGAGGCGTGCAAGGCACGCCCTGACTTCGTCTACGACGCAGCCGTCCCCGTCGCCGTGTTCATCGACGGACCCCACCACGACGACGTCAACCAGCAGCAGCGCGACCGCGACGCCGAGACCAGGCTGACCAACGCGTCCTGGCTGGTCATCCGCATCCGGTACGACGACGACTGGACCGTGATAGCCGACCAGAACGAGTGGCTCTTCGGCCCCGGAAGGAACGCCCCCCGATGACCATCACTCACAGCGTCGGAAGCCTCGTGCGCGCTCGAGGCCGCGAATGGGTCGTCCTGCCCGGGACCACCCCCGACTTCCTCCTCCTGCAGCCCCTTGGCGGCAGCAGCGCGGACGTCGCGGGCGTCTTCCCCGACGAAGGTGTCGAGGCCGCCACCTTCCCGCCACCCAGCGTCGACGACCTCGGCGACAGCACCTCGACCGCCCTCCTCCGCACGGCCCTGCGCGTGGGATTCACGGCCAGCGCCGGCCCATTCCGGTCCCTGGCTGGCATCGCCGTCAGCCCCCGCAGCTACCAGTACGTGCCGCTGCTGATGGCCCTCCGCCAGGACGTCGTCCGGATTCTCATCGCCGACGACGTCGGCATCGGCAAGACCATCGAGGCAGGCCTCATCGCGGCCGAGCTGCTCGCCCAGGGGACAGCACAGCGACTCGCCGTCCTTTGCTCGCCCGCACTGGCCGAGCAGTGGCAGCGCGAGCTCTCCACGAAGTTCGGCATCAACGCGGCGCTGCTGCTCACGAGCACCGTCAAGCGCCTCGAGCGCGACCTCATGATGAACGAGTCCATCTTCGACCGCTACCCCCACGTCATCGTCTCCACCGACTTCATCAAGTCCGACCGTCGCCGCCACGACTTCTTGCTCCGCTGCCCCGAGCTCGTCATCGTCGACGAGGCCCACAACAGCGTCGCTGGTTCGGGCCTCGGCGGCCGCGCCCGGCACCAGCGGTACGAGCTGCTCCGCGACCTTGCAGCCAATCCCCACCGCCACCTCGTCCTCGCCACAGCCACCCCCCACTCCGGCGACGACGAGGCATTCGCCAACCTCATCAGCCTGCTCAACCCCGACCTCGCCCACGCCGACCTGAGCACGGTCCCGGGGCGTGAGCTCCTCGCGCGGCACTTCGTCCAACGGCGACGTGGCGACATCCGTCGCTACCTCGACGAGGACACCCCCTTCCCCAGCGACCGTCTCAGCCTCGACGTGCCCTACACGCTGTCCCCGGCCTACCGCGACCTGTTCGACGACGTCCTCGCCTACGCCCGCGACCAGGTCAAGGACGACACCGGCAGCACCAAGGGCCGCGTCCGCTGGTGGTCCGTGCTGGCCCTCCTGCGCGCACTCGCCTCAAGCCCCCGCGCAGCCGAGGCCACCCTGCGCACGCGCGCCGCAAACAGCCAAGCGACCACCGTCGCCGAGGCCGACAGCCTCGGACGAGCCGCCGTGCTCGACGAGGGCGAGGACGAGGCGCTGGAAGGCATGGACACAACCCCCGGCGCCCTCGTCCACGGACAGGACGACGACACCGCGACGACACCGACAGACAGAGACCGGCGCCGACTCCTGGAATTCGCCCGACGCGCAGGACAGCTCCACGGACCCGACCAGGACCGCAAGCTCGCCGTGGTAACCCAGCAGGTCAAGCGATTGCTCGCGGGCGGGGACAACCCGATCATCTTCTGCCGCTTCATCGATACGGCTCACTACGTCGCCGAGCACCTCGCTCAGACGCTGGGCTCCAAACGAGCACCCGTCACCGTCATCAGCGTCACCGGTGAGCTGCCACCCGCCGAACGCGAACATCGCATCGCCGACCTCATCGACACGGATGGGCAGCACGTCCTCGTCGCCACCGACTGCCTCTCCGAAGGCGTCAACCTCCAGCAAGGCTTCTCCGCCGTCATCCACTACGACCTGTGCTGGAACCCGACGCGCCACGAGCAACGCGAAGGCCGCGTCGACCGCTACCTCCAGCGCAAGGACGTCGTCCGGGCACTCACCTTGTACGGCGAGGACAACGGCATCGACGGCATCGTCCTCGACGTCCTCATCCGCCGCCATCGAGCCATCGCCAAGGCCACCGGCGTCGCCGTGCCCGTCCCCGGCGACGGGCAGAGCATCATAGACGCCCTCGCCGAAGGGCTCCTCCTGCGCGGCCAGACCACGAGCGATCAGCTCATGCTCGACCTCGGGATCAGCGACAAGGCCGCCGCACTCGACGAGGCCTGGCAGTCCGCCGCCGAGAAGGAGAAGGCGTCCCGCGCGCGGTTCGCCCAGAACACGATCAAACCAGAGGAAGTCGCCCAGCAAGTCGACCACGTGCGTGCCGCCCTCGGGTCCCACGGCGACCTCGCCACGTTCGTCACGAACACCCTCGGCTTCCTCGGCTCGACCGTCACGCACACCCCGCAGGGTTTCACCGCCGTCACGGCGCCCCTTCCCCTCGCCGCCCGCGCAGCCCTCCCAGCCGGCACCCGAGATCCGATCGCCTTCCACGAGGCACCGCCGGCGGCACCGGGTGAGGCCGTCATCGCCCGCACCGACCCAGTCGTGCAGTCGCTGGCACGCTACGTCCTGGAGAGCGCCCTCGACTCGACCGTCCCAGACCGCGACCGCCCGGCCCGCCGGGCCGGAGTGATGGTGACGGACGCGGTCGACACCCGCACCACCCTCCTCCTGGTCAGGCTCCGCTTCCACCTGACCATCCCCACCCCCAAGGGCCCGCAACAGAAGGTCGCCGAGGACGCCTGCGTCATCGCCTTCGGGGGATCCCCAAGCACGGCCGTATGGCTGCCCGACGCCGACGCGGAACGCCTCCTCAACGCCCAGCCAACCCGCAACACCCCGCTACCCGTGGCGCAGGCGTGGATGCGCGACGTGCTGACCGGCCTCGACGCGCTGACGCCGGCCCTCACACGGGTAGGGGAACAACGGGCCGAGCAGCTGCTCGACGCGCACCTACGCGCGCGCGCCGGCTCCAGTCGCGACGCCGAAAGGTCACGGCGCGGCCTCACCGTCACCCCCCAGCTGCCCGTCGACATCCTCAGCATCCAGCTCCTCATGCCCGCAGGAGGCGCCCGATGAGCACCACCTCGCCCGCCACCCCCAGCCGCCTGTCCGCGGTCCGCGTTGCAGGTGGCCTGCTCCCCGCCGACGTCCTCACCGCGGTCCTCTCTGGCACCATGACCGGCCTGAGCGGTGCTGACTACCACCTCGGATCGGAGACCCCCCGCGAGGCCGCGGCCCGCGCGTGGACGCACCTTCTCGGCGCCTACCGCCGCTTCCGCGACGACCTCTCTGCACTGTCCGACGGTGACCCGGCCACAGGCGTGACCCGAGAGCGCTGGCTGGGCCCACTGTTCACCGACCTCGGATACGGGCGCCTGCCGCACACGACGGCCGGTGGACTCGTCGCAGGGGAGGGCGCCGCGGCCAAGCAGTACCCGGTCAGCCACATCTGGGGACACACGCCGATCCACCAGCTCGGTTGGGGCGTCGACCTCGACCGGCGCAGCCCCGGTATCGCGGGTGCATCCCGCGCGCCGCACGCCATGGTGCAGGAGCTGCTCAACCGGTCAGACGAGCACCTCTGGGCGATATTGACGAACGGGCGCACACTGCGGCTCCTTCGCGACTCGACGTCGCTCACGGGGGTCGCCTACGTCGAGTTCGACCTGGAGGCGATGTTCGACGGCGAGCTCTTCTCAGAGTTCACCCTCCTCTTCCTCCTCGCCCACCAGTCGCGCGTCGAGGTCGCCGACGCTGAGGCGCAGACGACGTGCTGGCTCGAGCAGTGGCGCACCACCGCCATCAGCCAGGGGGTCCGCGCACTGGCCCTCCTGCGCGACGGGGTCGAGAGCGCCCTGGGGACGCTCGGGACCGGTTTCCTTCAGCACCCGGCCAATTCGAGCCTGCGCGAATCGCTTGCGGACGGGTCCGTGCGGCTCGCCGACGTACACGCCGCCCTGCTGCGGACCGTCTACCGCTTCCTCTTCTGGTCGGTCGTCGAGGACCGCGGCGCACTAGGGCGTGTCTCTTAATGCTGGTAGCCAGAGGGTGATGGCGCGTAGGAGGATGGCGGCGCGGTAGGTGAGGGCGAGCTTGTCGTAGCGGGTGGCGATGGCGCGCCATTGCTTGAGCTGTTGGAAGCTGTTCTCGACGACGTGGCGTTTGGCGTACAGGCCAGGGTCGGTCTTCGGGGGCCGTCCGCCCTTGGACCCGCGGCGTGTGCGGTTGGCGCGTTGGTCGCGGGGCTCGGCGATCGCGGTGGTGATCCCGCGCCGCCGGAGCAGCGCGCGGTGGGCTCGACTGGAGTAGGCCTTGTCGGCCATGACCGCGTCCGGTGTCGTGCGTGGGCGGCCCGGGCCTGGGCGCGGGACCCGTACGGCGTCGAGCAGGTTGGTGAACATCCGGCTGTCGCTGCCCTGACCGGGACCGAGCAGCACCACGATCGGGCGGCCCTGGCCGTCGCACAGCTGGTGGACCTTGGTCGACAGCCCGCCGCGTGACCTGCCGATGGCGTGGTCAGCCGGCTCGATCCGCTGATTCTTGTGATTCGACCGATCCCCCCGCGAGGCGGGTGGTGTTCGTCGCGTGCTGGTGGGCGCGGGTGATGGTGGAGTCGACCGCGACGTCCCAGTCGATGACCCCCGCCGCGTCCGCACGGGCCAGCAGAGCCGTCAGCACCCGGTCCCAGGTCCCGTCACCGGCGAACCGGCGGTGTCGCTTCCACACGGTCTGCCAGGGCCCGAACTCGCCCGGCAGGTCCCGCCACGCGATCCCGGTCCGGTACCGGTAGATGATCCCCTCGACCACGGTCCGGTGGTCACGAAACCGCCTGCCCCGCTTTCCGTCCGCGCACGGCATGAACGGCTCGATCAGCTCCCACTCGCTATCCGAGAGCACCTGCATCCGCGACATGACACCGACAATCGCGTGTCACCACGCTCACCTTTGGGAGACACGCCCTAGTCGCGCCCGGCGCCGACGAGGAGGCGCGACACCGCTACGAGGAGTACTTCTCGTCAGCCCGGCTACGCGACCTCGCCCTTAAGCGGCACGGCAGCGGACACGACGACCTCTGGCAGGCCACCACGCTGGTGCTCGACGCGCTCGGCCGATCGGGAGGCGAACCCCGCATTGGCCTACCTGGCCTCGGCGGCCTCTTCACACCGACGTCAGCGGACGTGCTCGCGGGCTGCCGGCTGCCGAACACCGCCCTCCTCGCCGCAGTACGGTCGCTCTCGGTCGTACAGCCCAAGGGCGAGCCGCGCCGGATGGTCGACTTCGCGCAACTCGGCGCCGAGGAACTCGGCTCCGTGTACGAGTCGCTGCTCGAGCTCGTGCCCCGTCACGACCCGGTGACACACGTCTTCACGCTGGAGATCCTCGCGGGAAACGACCGCAAGACGTCGGGCAGCTACTACACACCGTCCGAGCTCGTCGAGCTCGTCCTCGACACTGCCCTCGACCCGGTCCTTGACGCGGTCGAGAAGCGCACGACAACGGGCGAGGAGCGGGCTGAGGCTCTGCTGGCGCTCAAGGTGTGCGACCCCGCCGTCGGTTCCGCACACTTCCTCGTCGCGGCGGCGCGCCGAATCGCGATGCGTCTCGCCGTGGCGCGGACCGGCGAGCTCGACCCGACGCCGACCGACTACAGCGACGCCCTGCACGACGTCGTCGGGAACTGCCTCTACGGCGTCGACCTCAACCCGATGGCCGCCGACCTCGCGAAGGTCAGCCTGTGGCTCACGGCGATGACGCCTGGCAAGCCTCTTTCCTTCCTCGACCACCACATCAAGGTCGGCAACGCCCTGCTTGGCACCACGCCGGCCCTGCTGCGCGAAGGCGTTCCGGACGCTGCCTTTGTGGCCCTGACTAGCGACGACAAGAAGGTCGTCTCGAGCTGGAAGAAGTCGAACAAGGCAGAACTGGCGAACCGGGGAAGCGAGGACCTCTTTGGGGGGGCCTCGTTCGACCTGGACCCTGCCCGTGCCCGTGAGGTGACCACCGAGGTGGAGAGGGCGCTGCGCACAGCGACGACGCTCGACGAGGTGGCATTCGCCGCCCAGCGGTACGCCAGGCTCGCCACTGACCCTGACACCGAGCGTCAGCGGCTCGCCGCCGACGCCTGGTGCGCTGCCTTCCTCGGGCCGAGGACCGTCGGGGCGGCCGCGATCACGACGGCCGTCGTCGACGACATCGCCGGCGGAACCGCCACCGACGCTGTGCAACGCGAGGTGCGACAGATCGCCGCGCGGCACCGGCTCTTTCACTGGCACCTCGAGTTCCCAGAGATCTTCCGCATCTCGGACGGAGACCGGTCGGGAGAAACCTCCGGATGGGCCGGCGGGTTCGACGCCGTACTGGGGAATCCCCCGTGGGATCGGGTCAAGTTGCAGGAGCAAGAGTTCTTCGCGACGCGTGCGGAGGACATTGCCAAGGCGAAGAACGCGGCCGCGCGCAAGAAGGCGATCGCCGCGCTGGCGGGCGGCGAACGGCACGCTCTATTCGTCGAGTTCAACGACGCAAAGCGGCGGTCAGAGGCTGAGAGCCACTTTCTCCGCGTCAGCGGGCGGTACCCCCTGACCGGAGTCGGGGACGTCAACACCTATCAGGTCTTTGCCGAGCACTTCCGTGCATCGCTGGCCACGACAGGCCGCAGCGGAATCATCACGCCTACGGGCCTCGCGACGGACGCGACCACGGCACCCTTCTTCGCCGACACCCTCGCCAGCGACCGGCTCGCAGCCTTCTATGATTTCGAGAACGAGGCCAAGATATTCCCCGGCGTTCACAACCAGTTCCGCTTCGCGGTGACCAGCATGTCTGGCGGGGTTCGGATTACGAACGTGGCCCTCGCCTTCTACACGCGGTACGTCCGAGACGTGATCGCCCGCCGTTTCATCGTGGCCCCTACCGAGATCCAGATGCTTAACCCGAACACGGGGACTCTGCCTGTATTCCGGACGCGGCGCGACGCGGACATCACCCTGGGGTGCTACCGACGGCACCCCGTGCTCATCCGCGACGGTGAAGCCAACCACTGGAACCTGACCTTTGTCCGCCTCTTCGACATGGCCAACGACAGTGCGGTGTTTCGCACAGAAGTTGACTGCGAGCGAACGGGCGGCAAATACGACGGCTGGGGTTGGGACGCTCCGGGCGGCACGTACCAGCCGCTCTATGAGGCGAAGATGCTGGCCCACTGGAACAACCGACACGCGACCTACGAAGGCGCTACTCAGGCGCAACTCAACAAGGGTACGCTGCCTCGCTTGTCCGCGGAGCAGCTGGACGACCCTGCCGCGGACGTCCTGCCGCGCTACTGGGTTGACGCGCGGGAAGTGGCAGAGGCAGTGCCGTCGTGGTGGGACCGGGACTGGCTCTTCGGTTGGCGAGACATAGCGGGGGCGAGCAACATTCGCACCTTCATCTGCTCCGCGCTGCCACGTTCAGCAGTCGGACATAAGTTCCTGCTCGCTTTTCCGCTGCAGCCGACTCATGGCCCTCTCCTGCAGGCCGTTTGGTCATCCTTCATCTTCGACTATTTGAGCCGCCAGAAGGTGAGTGGGGCGAGCATGACGTACACAACGCTGCGTCAGTTGGCATCCCCTGTATCGAGCGATTTCATGCGGGCCCCCTCGTGGTCGGACGGCACTTTGGACGAGTTCATGCGAGCGCGCGTCCTGGAACTGACGTACACGAGCCATCGCATGGCGGGGTACGCCCGCGACGCGATGGCCCAGCCAGAGGAAGGCGCCGTAGGCGAACCCTTCCGTTGGCTTCCGGACCGCCGGGCGCAACTCCAGGCGGAGGTCGACGCAGCCATGCTTCACGTCTACGGCCTGGACCGAGAAGAGGCAGAGCATGTGCTCGACTCGTTCTTCGTCGTACGCAAGACCGAGGAACGCGAGTTCGGCGAGTTCCGCACGAAGCGTCTCGTACTCGCCGCGTACGACGCGATGGCCCAGGCGGCTGAGACCGGCGTGCCGTTCGTCTCCCCGCTCGACCCCCCGCCGGGTAGGGGGCCCCGCCACCCGGAGCGCGGGAGCATCGCCGGCTCGTCGTGATGGAGCGGGACAGTGCACCGTGTCCGGGTTGTTGTGGACCCGGACACCGCCGCGGTATTGGTTCAGCCGACCTCCCTGTCGGACGCTTGCCTGGCGGCTGGGGTGGCGCCTAGCAACCGTCTGGCGACCTCCGCCGTGTCGTCGAGGTAGTCGGCGAGTTGTCCGCGTGATTCGAGGTGCCACCAGGCGCGGCGGAGGGCGCGTTGGGCGGTGGGGTGTACGTCGAGGGTGGTGCAGGTGTCGGCGAGGGTGTCGCCGGTTGCTTGCATGTGGGCGAGGAGGGCTCCGGTGCGGCGTACTTGTCTGGGGGTGAGGAAGGGGGTGTAGTCGGAGAGGGTGGGGATGGCGAGGTGGGTGGGGAGCAGGTCGGGGAAGGTTGCTCGGGCGTGGGTTGCTTGGGTGGGTGTGGTGAGCATGGCGTGCTGGGCGGGGATGCGCAGGTCGCGGCCGTGGATGCGGGTGATGTGGCCGTCTTCGTGGGCGTAGGCGGTCAGGTCGACGCGCAGCGATGGGCGGCCCGCCCTGTACTGCTCTCCTCTGTGTCGAGTCGCAGCATCCAAAGCTCGAGGCCGGCTCGCCCGTGACCTGGACGTCCTAGAGCGAGTGTTGGCGAATCCGGATCTGAGCGCCGCCGACCGCCGCGACCTTGCCTCGCGTGAAGCCCACACGCGGTGGGCCCTCCAGCACTACCTAGTCTAAAGGTGACGCTGTGTGACCCCCGCGACCAACCCTCGACCTGAACTTCCTTCTTGAAGTGCGCTCGTGCTCAGGAGGTGGTCAATGGGGTCAGAATCGTCGTTCATCAGGGTCAGAATCTTCGCTCAAGAGCCGATTTGGGTCACGTGAGGTCAATTTGACCGTTCAAAACGGCTCGTTGGGTCAGAATGCGCCGACGCCGGACAACAGGCCCCAGATGGACAGAATCTTCGTCCAACGAGGTCAAAGTGACGGATTACCCGTCAGTAGAAGCGGTCTGTGACAGATTGCTCGTCCGGACACCCTGAAATGGACAGAATCACTCGATCCCGGACAACACGATCAGTCGTCGCCGGCGTGGGCGCGCAGATACCTCCCGAAGTGCGGCACCGTGAACGCGATGCGCCCCCGCTCCCCGGAGTAGATCAGCCCCTTCTTCATCAGCGCATCCCGAGCGGGCGACAAGGACTGCGGCTTGCGGCCGAGCAGCGTGGCCACGGCCGAGGTCGCCACGGACTCGGTCTCGTCCAGCGGGCGACCCGCCTCCCGCTCGGCGACCGCGGCGTCCGCCATCGCCCGCAGGTACTCCCGCTCCGCCGGCGTCGCCCGCTCGTAGCGGGACCCGAAGAACCCGACGGCCAGCTCCTCCTCGGCCGCGGGTGCCGCGACGCGCACGTCCTCCACCCGGATCGGCGAGGCGGGCGCCACGTCCCACGCGACCGCGCCATAAGCCTGGATGAAGTAGGGATAGCCGCCGGTCACGGCATACATCTGGGCGAGCGCGTCCTCCTCGAAGGCCGCGTCCTCCGACTCGGCGGGGGCCTGCAGGGCCTGGTCGGCGGCGGCCCGCGAGAGCCGGTCGATGCGGTTGTAGCGGAACAGCCTCTCCGAGTAGGACTTCGACGCCGAGAGCACGGCAGGCAGGTGCGGCAGCCCGGCGCCGACCACGATGAGCGGCGACCCCTGCTGCGACAGCTCGTGGCAGGCGGCGCACAGCGCGGACACGTCCTCGGGGTGCAGGTCCTGCATCTCGTCGATGAAGATCGCGATCCCGCGCCCCACGTCGGCGGCCAGCCCGGCGCAGTCGGTGAACAGCTCGACCAGGTCGATCTCGATGTCGCCCGAGTCGGCCCGCCCGGTGACGGCGGGCGCCTCGATGCCCGGGTTCCACCGGTCGCGCAGCTTGGCCTTGGGGTCGACGTCGCGCTGGGCGAAGGCCTTGATCACGCCGAGCACCTGGTCGACGTCCTCGCCCTGGGGGTGGCCGAGCTCGCGCACCGCGGTGTGCAGCGCGGACGCGAGCGGGCGCCGCAGCCGCTGCTCCGGGCGCGCCTCCAGCTTGCCGGTGCCCCACTTCGCGCGGACCGCGGCCGAGCGCAGCGCGTTGAGCAGGACGGTCTTGCCGACGCCGCGCAGCCCGGTCAGCACGATCGAGCGCTCCGGGCGACCGCGCGAGACGCGCTCCAGCACCACGTCGAAGGCCTTGAGCTGCTCGTCGCGCCCGGCGAGCTCGGGGGGTCGCTGGCCGGCGCCGGGGGCGTAGGGGTTCCTGATCGGGTCCACGCTCGGAGCCTATGCGCATCTCTAGAGCCGATCGCAGATGTCGTCATACACCAGGATCGTGTCGCCTCGATCCTGCTCACCTGTCGTCGGACGGAGACTAGACACACCCAGACATCCGTATGCCGGTCCGGACATCCCCACACCCGCGGACCGGGCTTGTAGGTTGAGCCCCATGGCCCTGGCCCGCTACGTAGACCTGACGATCGACGCCCGCGACACCGAGAAGCTCGCTCGCTTCTGGTCGCGTGCGCTCGGGCTCCGCATGGTCTCCTACGGCGCGGACGGGTACGGGCTCCTCGGCGAGGACCCCACCGACACCGTGTGGATCCGCCCGGTGCCGCACCGCGTCGACCAGCACCGGCGCGTCCACCTGGACATCTACGCCGCCGACACCGACACCCTCGTCGAGGCGGGCGGGTCGATCGTGGACCGGCACAGCTATCCCTGGGACATCGCCCTCGACCCCGAGCAGCGCGAGCTCGGGGTGGTGGTGCGCCCGTCCGAGCGGCGCCGGATGTACCAGGTCGTCGTCGACTCCCCCGACCCCGAGGCCAACGCCGCCTGGTGGGGTCGGGTGCTGGACACCAAGGTGCACCCCGTGCCCGAGGACCCGGCGATCGCGTTCATCGAGCCGATCCCCGGGGCGCCCTTCGAGTCGATCGTCTTCGCCCGCGAGACCCGCCCCAAGAGCGACTTCAACTCCATGCGCCTCGCGATCACCGCGCAGACACCCGACGTCCTGCTGCTCCTGGGTGCGACGATGTGCGACGAGGACAACCCTGATCCCGCGCGCACCTGGATGCGCGATCCCTTCGGCAACGAGTTCACCTGGGTGGCACCATGACTCTCTCCTCCGGCAGGCACGCCTTCACCGGCCAGATCGCAGGGCTCGGCTTCGCCGAGGGCACCCGCGTGGTGGTCGGCCACTGGACCGCGTCCCCCTTCGGCGCCTTCACCGACGTGATGGTCGAGCGCGGCGACGGGCACCGGGTCCTGCTGGCCCCGACCGCCGAGATCGCCGAGACCGTCGGCCGGCTCTACACCTTCGACGAGGTGCAGGTCGTGCCCGTCGACGCCGCCGTCACCACCAGCTCACTGGTCGTCACCGCCGGCCCCCTGCACCTGCGGGCGACGGTCGGCAAGCGCCCGACCCTGGGCAAGGCCCTCGCGGCGGCCCCCTCCGCGCTGCAGCGCACGAGCTGGTTCAGCAGGGTCACCGACCCGATCGCGCGCGCCGTCCAGCAGGGCGTCCGCACGCGCGGCAACACCGCCAACGGGCTGCAGGCGACGTATGGCGCCACGGACCTGCACCTCATCACCGCCGCCCAGGCCTCCTGGGGTGGGACGGATCTCGGCGGGCTGGGACGCATCGACCCGCCGGTCCGCTTCGGCTTCGGCTCCACGCCGCCCGAGCCCACCCTGACCTCGCTCACCACCACGATCGAGGTGCCCCAGCCCGACCCGCTCACCGGCGTCGTCGACTGCTGGGGCATGGGCGCGCTGCGCGAGAAGCAGGCCCGCGAGGCCGGGCACGCGCCCGCGGCCGCGCACGACACACCCGCCACCACGAAGCCCCATGCCGGGGAGCACACCTCACGAACGGAGCAGCACATGAGCGGTCAGCCCACCAACCACCCCACCGCCGAGTCGGACGAGGGCGTCACCGGAGTCGCCCGCGACGGCAGCCGCGGCACCGCGGGCGCCGACGCCGACGAGCGCGAGCGGGAGCACGTGGACGCCGCCGAGGAGCGGATGCGCGAGCTCACCGACGCCGCGGCCGCCGAGTCCGGCGAGGACGGTCAGGACGCGCGCTCCCAGCGCGCCGCGGGCGCCGACGCCGGCGAGATCCGCACCGTGCTGAGCGAGCAGCGCGCGGGCGAGGCCGACCAGGACCCTGACGCCTGATCCCAGCCCCACGATGAGGGCGTATGCCGCAATCTGTTTGCAAGGCTAGATTCCGGCATACGGCCTCATCATCGCCTCGGGCCCACCTCCGCGGCAGCGTCCTCTCTCGCGCTCGCCCGACCCCCGCGCGCACTTCTCTCGCCCGACCCCCCGCGCGCACTTCTTGCGCTCGCAGCTCAGGAACGACACGTTCTCGGGCTCAAGACGTGAACTAGGTGAGCTGCGAGCGCAGAAGTGGACGGGCAGGGCGGGCGCGCAGGCGTGAACGCGTCACTGCACGTCGGGCTGACCACCCTGCTCGCTCACCAGCGACCGCCCGGCGGCCTTCCACCCGAGCATGCCGTCGGTGAGGTTGGCGGCGTCGACGCCCTGCTCCACCAGCCAGGCCGTGGCGCGACCCGCCCGCCCGCCGCCGCGGCACGTCACCGGGAGCGGACGACCCGCAGGCAGCTCGCCCACCCGCGCCTCGAGCTCCGGCAGCGGGATGTGGATGGCGCCGGGCGCGTGCCCGAGGTCCCACTCGTCCTGGTTGCGCACGTCGAGGATCACCGCGTCGTCGGCGAGCTGGTCGCGGCTGATCTGGGGGACGTCGTCCTGGCGTTCGGTCGGAATACCCATGCGCGTCAGCCTCCCACGCCGCCCCCCAGTACGGAAGAGGAACGGGCGGGCGGCGCCGCAGGGCAGCGGGGCGGCGCGGGGTTACTTGAGGAGCTTGGACATCCGCCGGTCGGCGAGGGGCTTGCCGCCGGTCTGGCAGGTGGGGCAGTACTGCAGCGAGCGGTCGGCGAAGGCCACCTCGGCCACGGTGTCGCCGCACTCGGGGCACGGCTCCCCGGTCCGCCCGTGCACCCGCATCCCGGCGCGCTTGGCGTCCTTGAGCTGGTCGGCGGGCCTGCCGGACGCGGCGACCACGGCGGCGGCGAGGGTGTCGCGCAGCGCGGCATACAACCGGGTGACGGCGTCGTCGTCCAGCGACGACGCCTTGGCGAAGGGCGACAGCCGCGCCACGTGCAGCACCTCGTCGCTGTAGGCGTTGCCGACCCCGGCGATCACGGACTGGTCGCGCAGCAGCCCCTTGATCTGCACGTTGCGTCCGGCGAGCAGCCCGGCGAAGGCGTCCTGGGTGAACTCCGGCGCGAGCGGGTCGGGCCCCAGCCGCGCGATGCCGGGCACCTCCTGCAGGGAGCGGACGACGTATGCCGCCAAGGACTTCCGCGTGCCCGCCTCGGTCAGGTCGAAGCCACCGCCACCGAGCAGCCCCACCCGCAGGGCGATCGGCGACTTCCCGGGCCGCACGGTGGTGCCGGGCAGCTCGTCGTACCACCGCAGCCAGCCGGCCTTGGCGAGGTGGAAGACCAGGTGCAGCCCGTCGCAGTCGACGTCCACGAACTTGCCGTGCCGGGACACCGCCGACACCACCGCCCCCTCGAAGGCCTGGGGCGGTGGGTCGACGGTCTTGAGCACCGAGAAGGACCCGAGCGCCACCTGGGTGATCGCGTCGTCGACCAGCCGCTCGCCGAGGAAGTCGACGAGGGCCTGGACCTCGGGCAGCTCGGGCATGGCGTCAGAGCGGGTTCTGGTCGTCCCGGTCGGGCTGCTCGGCGAGCGCCTCGGCGTGCACCTGCGGGTCGGTCACGTCCGGGTGGTCGTGGGCGCCGATGTCGCGCAGCTGGTACTGCTTCTTGAGGCGGCGCCACAGGCCGTAGCCGTCGGGGGCGCGGTAGACCGGGGTGGTCGCGTTGATCCGCTCGATGGGCTGCAGCTCCTCGTTGGAGACCGGCAGACCGTGGGACAGGACCTGCTCGGCGGGGGTCAGCTCGCGGATGGCGATGAGCTCGACCACGTCCGGGTGGTCCTCGGCGAAGTCGCTGTAGAGCTTGGGGTCGTGCTGGCCGTCGTCGCCGACGAGCAGCCAGTGGATGTCGGGGAACTCCTGCCACAGTCGGCGCAGGTTGGCGCGCTTGTGCTCCTGCCCGGAGCGGAACCAGCCGGTGTTGGTGGGACCCCAGTCGGTGAGCAGCAGCGGCCCGAGGGGGTAGTTGTGGCGGGCGAGGAACTGGGTGAGCGTGGAGTAGGTGTTCCACGCGCCGGTGGACAGGTAGATCACCGGGGCGCCGGGGAAGACCTCCTGCAGCTCGCGGTAGAGCGGGGCCATGCCGGGGACGGCGCGGCGGGTGCTGGAGTGCACGACGAAGGTGTTCCAGGCGGCGATGAGCGCGCGCGGCAGCATCGTGGAGATCACGGTGTCGTCGATGTCGGAGACGATGGCGTACCTCGTCTCGGCGCCGATGACCAGGACCGGCGCCTCGGCCACGTCGGAGTCGGGCGACTGGATCGTCGCGGTGTGCCAGCCGGCCTCGAGCCCGTGGCCCTCGACGAAGACGTCGACGTAGCCGCCGCGGTCGGTGCGGGCCTCGACGACCTGGTCGCCCAGGCGGACGGTCACCGGGCAGTTGACCGCCGGCGGCGGCGTCGCGAAGCTGCGCCACCCGCGGTCGCGCTCCTGGCCGCGCAGGTCCTGCACGGCAGCGTCCGGCTCGGGCGCCTCCTGGGCGGCCGGGTCGTCCGGGCGGGCCATCTTGATCCGCCCGAGGACCCGCACCTTGTCGGGCGTGCCGTAGCCCGTGTGCCCGATCGCCTGGGTGCGCCAGCCGCGCTCGTGCAGGAAACCGGTGATCCGTCGGTGCCAGGCGTCCTCGAGGAGGGACGCCGCGTGGGGTCGCGAAGCCATGGCTCAGACCCTATGCGGTGCGCGGCCCCGGCGGTGGCGTTGGCGCGAGAGAGGCCGAGGTCGCGGCGGGGGCGCAGGTCAGAGGCGGGCGGCGCCGAGCCCGAGGACGGCGGCGATCCCCAGGGCCGAGCGCGGGTCGTACGCCGAGCGCCAGAGCCCTCCGTGGGCGGCGGCCCGCGCCTCCGCGCACCACGGGAGCGTGGTGCGGTCGCTCGCCGACCGGCCCGGGTGCCGCAGGTCGTCCACGAGCAGGGCTGCCATCAGGGTGTTGGCCGTGGCGGGCTCGAAGACCTCGACGCCGAACCAGTGGGCCCCGGCGTAGGCGGCCGCGAGGGCGCGGTTGCGGGTGACCGAGCGGGTGCGGGTGGGCGGCGCGACGTTGAGCGACACGGTGACGCCGTCGGCGGCGGCCACGGTGGCCCGCCAGCGGTGGACCCGCTTGGCAAGCAGGTAGTTCGGCCCCTGCTGCGACACGGTGCTGTCGCTGATGGCGGGCGCCTCGCGGGGGACGTACTGGCGGCGCAGCAGCCGTCCGCCGCTCGCGGCCCGGATCGGCTGTCGCACCAGGCGGCCGACCCGGCGACGCTGATAGCTGCGGACGGAGTGGTCGACGACGTCCGCGGGCACGACGAAGGCGTCGGTCGGGGTGGCGAGGAAGGCCAGCGCCAGGTCGCCGCCGCGCCGCTCCAGGAGCCGCACGGCGAGCGCGTCACAGGCCGTGGCCAGGCGCAGGTTGGTGGCGGCGTCGGCATACACGTAGTTGCCGAGCACCAGCGGCCCGTCGAGGGACTCGAGCCAGGTGGCCACCGACCCGAGGTCGTGCAGCAGGTCGGCGCCGGCGTGCCGCGTCTGGGCGCCGTGCGCTGGATCTGCCTGTGCCGCCCGGGCGTCCACCGGCAGGACGAGCCGTCCGGCGCTGCCGCGGGCCACGTCGGCGAGGCGGGCCCACAGCGCGGGTCGGGGCAGGTCCACGCCGACGACCTCGCCGCCCCAGCGAAGCAGCGCGCGCAGCGGGCCCATCTCCGCGCCCGCGCCGAGCACCACGACCCGCTGGTCGCGCAGGTCCAGCCAGTCCGGGTGGTCCAGGACCCGCTCGACGGCCTCCTGGACGCCGCCCTCGACGACCCCGTCGCGCACCCACCGCTCCAGCCGGCGGCGCACGTCGTCGCCGCGCAGCCGCCGGCCCTGGTAGGGCAGCGTCAGCTCGCGCTCGGGCTCGGCCGTGCCCTGGACCACCTCGCTGCGCAGCAGGGTCCGGCTCTGCTCGAAGGCCGCGGCGAGCGGCTGCTCGGCGCCCCCGTCCGGGCCCACCCACCGCATCTGGCGGTGCAGCTCGTCCAGACCCTGACGGGCCACCCGGACCGCGAGGTCGCCGTCGTGCATCCCGACCTCGACGAGCCGGCGGAGATGGCGGCCGTAGTCCCGGCGCCACTCGGAGTCGCGGCGCGCCGACGCCGAGCCGATCGGGTCGGCGCCGGCCAGCGCGGCGGCGACGACGCGGCGACCGACGGCACTGGTGCTGCGTCGGTCGTCCTCGAGGGGGAAGACCACTCCGGTCGTGTCGGCCACGGGATGCTCCTCGTGCGGGGTAGGGGGCGCTCCAGGACATCACGCCCCGCGCCGGGGCGCACCCGCTGAACGGACCGCACCACCAGGCCCGGCGCGCTCCTAGACTGAGGCCATGACCAGGCCGGACGGGGGTGTGCTGCGCGGTGCCCGCACGGGCGTCCTCGCGGCCACCACGGTGTGCCTGGCCGCGCTGGCCCACGCGTGCGGCGGCGGGTCGCTGCCGGGGCCGGCGGCCCTGCTGGTCCTCGGCGCCCTGGTCGGCGCCGGCTCGCTGGTGGCGAGCGCCCACCGGCTGGGGACCCGTTCCCTCGCGGTGCTGCTCGGCGGCGGGCAGCTCGGGCTGCACCTGGCCTTCACGGTGCTCGGCCGCACCGGCGCACCGGTCGACCCCGGCGTCGGTATGGCGATCGCGGCGCACCACGGCCACGGCTCGGTCCCCGACCTCGCCGCCGCGCACCTGCACGCCGCCGGTGACCAGTCCGCGGGGGCGCACGCCGCCCTCGGGCACGTGCACCACGGCGGGTGGGTCATGCTCCTCGCCCACGTCCTCGCCACCGCGGTCACCGCCCTGGTCCTCGCCCGGGGCGAGCGCGCCCTGTGGCTGCTGGCCGGACTGGTCGCGCCCGCCGTACGCCCGCTGCCCGTGCGCCCCGCCCTCCGGCCGCGCCCGGCCCTGCCCGTCCTCCCGGTGCTCGCACCGGCCCTGGCGCACGTCCGTGACGTCGCGCCGCGCCGCGGTCCCCCGCTGCTGGTCCGTCCCACCTGACCTGCCAGACACCAGACCACCGAAGGACCTTCATGTACTCGCGCCTCGCGCTCCCCTGCCTCGTCACCCTCCTCGCCGTGTCCGCATGCGGCGCCGACCCGGCCACCGACAGCAAGACCGGCACCACCTCGGTCGCCCCTGCGACCAGCCCCTCGGCCACGGGCACCGCCTCGGCCACCGGCCCGCTCACCGTCTCCGACCCCTGGATCAAGGCCGTCAAGGGCGGCATGACCGGCGTCTTCGCGACGCTGCGCAACGACACCGACCAGGACGTCCGGGTCGTCACGGCGTCCTCTCCCATCGCCGACCACGGCGAGCTGCACCTCACCGTCAAGGACGCCTCCGGCGCCATGGTGATGAAGGAGACCAAGGACGGTTTCGTGGTGCCCAGGCACGGTGCCTTCGAGCTGCGTCCGGGGGCCAACCACATCATGCTCATGGGCCTGACCAAGCCGGTGCTGTCCGGCGAGACGGTCCCGGTCACCCTGGAGACCGCGGACGGCGTCAAGGTCGAGATCGCCGCGCCGGCGCGGGAGTTCAACGGCGCCAAGGAGACCTACGGCGGTATGTCGATGACTCCCAACCAGGGCGCGCCCACCTCCGTGACGCCCGCCCCGACCAGCTCACGCTGATGAGCACCGACGGTTCCCCGAGCGGGCCCGGCGACGGCGCCTCCGGACCCGGCGACGCCGCCCCTCGGCCCGGCGTCAGCCGACGTGGGTTGCTCACCGCGGGTGCGTCGGCGCTCGGCGGGGTGGCCGTCGGGGCCGCGGCGACGGCGGGGGTGGGTCGCTCCACCCCCGCCGCGCCCGGCGCCGCGCAGGACGGCACCGACGCGCAGCCCGCGGTGATGCCCCTGGGCGGGGGCGAACGCCGGGAGTTCTGGGGCGAGCACCAGCCCGGCATCATCGACCCGCCGCAGGCGCACGGCGTGTGGGTGGCGCTCGACCTGGAGCCGGGCGCCGACGTCACCGCGCTCCAGCGGCTGATGCGGATCTGGACCCAGGACATCTCCCAGATGATGGGCGGCACGGCGCCGTTCACCGACTTCGAGCCGGAGATGACGCGCACCACCGCGTCCCTGTCGGTGACGCTCGGCCTCGGGCCGCGGGTCTTCGCGCTGCGCGGCGTCACCCAGCCCTGCCCGCCCTGGCTGGGGCCGCTGCCGGCGTTCCCCGCGATCGACAAGCTGCAGGACCGCTGGTCCGGTGGCGACCTGCTGCTGCAGATCTGCGCGGACTCACCGATCACCGTGTCGCACGCCCAGTGGGTGCTGACCAAGGAGGCCCGCACCATCGCCACCGTGCGGTGGGTGCAGCGCGGGTTCCGGCAGGGCTACGCGGTGACCCCGCCGGGCGAGACGATGCGCAACCTCTTCGGCCAGGTCGACGGCACCGTCAACCCCCATCGAGGGGTGGACGACTCGATCCTGTGGTGCGGCTCGGACGCCCCCCGCTGGCTGCAGGGCGGCACCACGATGGTGCTGCGGCGCATCGCGATGCACCTGGACACCTGGGAGGAGGCCGACCCCGTCACCCGCGACACCGCCCTCGGGCGGCGCCAGCACGACGGGTCGCCGCTCACCGGCAAGGCCGAGCGGGACACACCGGACCTCGGCGCCAAGGACCGGCTCGGTCTCCCGGTCATCGACGACTTCGCGCACGTCCGTCGCTCGATGCCCCACCGCACCGACCGGACGGACCGCTTCCTGCGGCGGCCCTTCAACTACGACGACGCCCCCGAGCCCGGTCAGCTCAGCAACGCCGGGCTGCTGTTCATCGCCTACCAGGCGCAGCTGGCGCAGTTCGTCGAGGTGCAGCGTCGCCTCGCCGAGGGCGACCTGCTCAACACCTGGACCACCCCGGTCGGCTCCTCGGTCTGGGCGATCCCCCGCGGCTGCCGTCAGGGCGAGCTGCTCGCCCAGGACCTGTGGGTATGACGAGGAGGACCCCCGCATGAGCCCGGCCGCGTCGCCCGTGCAGCGCCATACCGTCTCCTGGCCGTTGACCGACGGCCGGGTCACGATCCGCCCGGCGCTCGCGGGCGACGTGCCGGCCATGTGGGCCTATCAGCAGCTCCCGCAGACCCATCCGTGGGTCGGCCGGGTGGTCACCTCGCTCGACGACGCCCGCGCGGTCCACGCCGAGCGCACCGCCCCCGGCTGCTACCGGTGCGTCATCGAGGTGGGCGGGCAGGTCGTCGGCGACGTCGGCGGACGCTTCGAGCGGCCCTGCTCGCTCGGGCCGGAGGTCGACGCCTGGGACTGCACGCTGGGTTACGTCGTGCACCCGCGCGAGTGGGGCCGGGGCATCGCGTCGGCCGCCGTCCGCCTCGTCGTGCCGATGCTGCACGACCAGCTCGAGGTCCGCCGGATCGTGGCCAAGGTGTTCGCCGACAACGAGCCGTCGACGCGGGTGCTGCTCCGCAACGGCTTCGTGCTCGAGGGGACCGAACGGGCGTGCGTCCTCGGCCGCGACGGGCGGTGGCTGGACGACCACACGCTGGCGCACCTGCCGAGCGACCCCTACGACTCGCTGCCGTCTCCTCGTGCTCTATCGGACGAGCACTAGATGACGCCAGAGGTCCTGATCGACCGGCCTGGACGCGGCTCACCCCCCGCGTCGACGCGGTCTCCACAAGCCCGGAAGCCTTCACCCAGCGCAAAGGCCGTTCACCTGCGGCCTGACCATCCGCCGTGCGGGACCACCGACAGCGAAGACGTTGAACCGGCCGTGGGGTCTTGGGGATTCGTCGCGTCCAGCGCTGGAGCCATGTGCAGGCCACGCTCCTATGGTTGGACCACGGCTCGCCCCTGAGCGCACCCCACCTCAGCTCCAGAGGATCATCTGTGCTGTCCGACATCATCACGCGATGCTCTCGATACGCCCGCAACGTTGCCACCACCCCGGACCGGGCATCAGACCCCACACCGGACGCCGCAGGCCAGACCGGCCCGGTGCCCGGCGCCCCCACCACTGCGCCCGACCCTGGGCCCGGGCTCACCCCGGCAGCCGAGACGGAGGTCCTGCCGCAGATCGAGCCGCCCACGCCCGCTCCGAGCGCCGAGGAGGCGCAGCAGCCAGCAACCACCTCGTCCCAGCCCGAGCCCGCACCCGTCAGCCAGCCCAAGCCCGTCCCCGCCGCCGAGCCCACACCCGTCCCCGCCAGCGAGCCCACACCCGTCCCCGCCGCCCAGCCCGAGGCCCAGCCCGAGGCCCAGCCCGAGCCCACACCCGTCCCCGCCAGCGAGCCCACACCCGTCCCCGCCGCCCAGCCCGAGGCCCAGCCCGAGGCCCAGCCCGAGCCCACACCCGTCCCCGCCGGCGAGCCCACCGCCCAGCCCGAGCCCACACCCGTCCCCGCCGCCCAGCCCGAGCCCACACCCGTCCCCGCCGGCGAGCCCACCGCCCAGCCCGAGCCCACACCCGTCCCCGCCGCCCAGCCCGAGACCCAGCCCGAGCCCACACCCGTCCCCGCCGCCCAGCCCGAGACCCAGCCCGAGCCCACACCCGTCCCCGCCGCCCAGCCCGAGACCCAGCCCGAGCCCGCACCCGTCCCCGCCGCCCAGCCCACCGCCCAGCCCGAGGCCCAGCCCGAGCCCGCACCCGTCCTCGCCGCCCAGCCCACCGCCCAGCCCGGGCCTACCCCGACGGTGGACGTCCCACCCATCCCGGCCCCGGCCTCCGAGGCCGTCCCCATGACGAGCATCATCCCGGAGCCTGCGGGCGCCACGTCGGTCCAGGTGGTCGCAGCCTCCCCGGGCGACGTCGGGGCGCCGTCGCGCCCTGGCTTCTTCGCCCGTCTCCCCCTGCCCTACAAGATCGCGCTGCCCGCCGGTGGCGTTCTGCTCGTCGTCAGCGCGGCTCTCGGTCACGAGATCATGGGGGGCCCGGCCCCGACGGACAGGACCGCGCCCATCGAGGTGGCGGCTGTCCCTTCGGCGATGTCCACCACGGAGAGCGTCAGCAGCACCGAGGACATCTCCGAGGGCGTGGACCCGGCAGCGTCCGCCGAACCTTCGGAGCCCACCGAGCCTGCGGAGCCCACCGAGCCCTCGGAGCCCACCGGGTCCGCCGGCCCCACCGGGTCCACCGAGCACGTCGCGCCGGTGCCGACGTCACAACGCGCCCCGGCTCCCCTGCGCAAGCCGCAGCCTGCGACCACGCGCACCGCGCGGGTGTCCCCCCAGCAGCAGCGCCCGACCGGCCGACCCGCTCCTCGACCCTCGGGGCAGCCCGAGGCCCCGAAGCCTCCCGCGACGCAGCCTCCCGGACCACCGCCGGCGCCGCGGGACCCGGTGACGCCGCCGGCCCCCACGGTGACACCCACACCTGCGCCCCCGCCGCGACCGGCACCCACCGGCACCCCGCAGCCTCGCCCCAGCCGCACCCCCGTGCCCACCACGACGGCTCCGCTCGCGGAGACCGACGCAGAGTCGTGACTGCGCCGGGCGCGCCCGGGGGGACCACCAGGGGTGACGCGGGGCGTGAGCGCCGGCCGGTCGCTGCCCGTCGATCCGGGTGTATGCCACAGCCGCTAGAGATGCCGAGACCGTCGTGTCGAGCCCCATCGGCCGCGGAGTCGCCCCCGCGTCGTAGCCTGGCCGCATGAGCAACGACGCACCCCTGACCGACGAGGCCCTCGAGCCTCGCGACGACGACGCCCCCAAGGCCACCGACCACGCCGACGACCTGTCCGACCTGCCCGCCGCCGCGGGTGGCCAGGACCAGGGCGAGCCGGCGCAGGGCGAGGGTGAGCACAGCTCCTACTGAGCCCAGCGCACCGCCCCACGACGCAGGCTCGGGCAACCATGCCACGGCTCCCCTGGTGGGGGCGTGGCATGCGGTCACCCGAGCCTGCGTCCCGCATGACCCATCGGGCACCCCGTGAGGTCAGCGCAGGGCGTCGCCCCAACCGGTCCTGCGGGCCTGCTTGTAGCCCGCGCCCTGCCGCCTGGACACCACCCGCTCGGCGGTCGTCCCGTCCGGCAGGCACAGCGGCAACCCGACGAGTCCCTTGCGCAGCAAGGGGTGTCGCAGCACCCGTCCCGAGCCTGCCTGCACCGGCAGGCGGGTCGCGGCGACGTAGCTGAACTTCTCGTCCTCGTAGGACAGCTCACCGCCCTTGATCGACCGGTGCAGCGCCGACCGCTCGACCCGCGCCGGGAAGTGGCACCAGTCGCCCTCGGCGAGCGGGCACGCCGACCCGTGCGGGCACGGCGCGGCCACCCGCAGCCCCAGGGCGAGCAGCCGCTCCCGGGCGGCCAGGACCCGGTCGTGGCCCGCGGGCGTCCCCGGCTCGATCACCAGGACCGTCGAGGCGAGCGACGCGGCGACCTCGACGGCCTCGGGCCGCAGCGGCTCGGGCAGCTCGCCGAGGACGTACGACACGACCGCCAGGTCGGCGTCCCCCGTCCCGGCGGGCACCCGCGAGCTGCCGAGCGTCCAAGGGTGCCACCGGGACTCGACCAGAGCTGGTATGCCGGACCGCCGCGCGAGGTCCGCCCCCGCGGCCCGGGCCGGAGCCGCCTGCTCCAGCACGTCGACACGGGCGAGTCCGCCGTCCAGCGATGCCACGGCCCAGCCGGTCGCCCCCGTCCCGCCGCCCAGGTCGACCAGGTGCTCGACCGCCAGGTCCGGGACGGCGTCGTACAGCTCACCCAGCGCCGACCGCAGCGCGGCGACCGTCGCGGGCATGCGATAGGCGGCGTAGGCCGAGACGGTCGCGGGATCGTCGAGGATCACCGCGGCCGGGACCTCACCGGAGCGGTAGGCCTCGATCAGCTGCTGCACCCGCCCGGCCAGCAGCGCGGTGGGGCGACCGGCGAGGGCCTCCTCCAGGACGACGCGCAGCCGGCCCGGGACCTCCTCGGGCTCGACGGGACAGGTGCGGCAGGAGGACATGGGCGCTCCGGGTGACGTGGAGGGAGGTCCGTACGAGCCTATCGGCACCCCACCCACGACCCGCGTCGGTCCCTCCTGCGGCTGGTCGGGCTCCCGGCCGCGCCGTCGGGAGCCCGGCAGCGCGCACCAGGTTGAGCGGTTGCCGGACAGGGCGGAGCCTGGGGCCATGTGTTCCTGCTGCGGGTGCGAGGACATCGGGCTCATCGGTCGCTACATGGACGAGCACGAGCACCTGATCAACGAGCTCGGCGTGCTGCGACGGGCCTGCGACGCCCAGGACCTCGCCGCCGTGCAGGCGGCGTGCGGCCACCTGCGGGGCCTGATGCAGCCGCACTTCGACTCCGAGGAGCGCAGCCTGTTCGCGGTGCTGCGCGAGGACGAGGACTTCACCGAGCACGTCGACCTGCTGTGCGCCGAGCACAAGGACCTGTGGGGCCTGTTCGACGCGGTCAGGGGCGGCGACCTCGGCGGCGACCACGCCCTGGAGGACCGGCTGCGGTTCCCCATGGACCGTGAGGACAACGGCCTGTTCCCCGCGGCCGCGGTGTCGCTGGACGGACCCCTGGGAGCGGGATCATGGACCTCGCCTGACACCGGGCAGGACGGCTCAGCAGACGTCCCGCCTCCAGGCGTTGCCCTCCAGGATCCACGGCTCGACGATCTGGTTCACGCTCGGCACGTCGTACAGGTAGGTGGCCCACCCGACCCGGCCGGTGACCTGGGTCTGCAGGGTGCGGATGACGAGCGGGCCGGCCAGCTCCCGGCGCACGGCCTGGGCCTGGCGCGTCAGGGTGCCGACCGAGGTGATGGCGCGGCACCGGGTCGACAGCATCGGGTGGGCCGCGGGACCGTTGCCGCCGAGGTAGGCGTCGGACCAGGCCCGCACGGCGCGCTGCAGCGCTGCCGACCGGGCCACGGTCGCCGGGTCGCCGTACGTGATGACGCGGCTGGGCCCCGTGGGCACGCTGCGCGGTGTCGGGGTGGCGACCGCGGGCGCGACGAGCACCGGCGACGGCTTGGGGGCCGTCGTGGCGGTGGCGGTGGCCGGTCGGGGGATCGCGGAGGCGGGCGCCGTGGGGGCCGGCGCGTGCGGCACCACCCGCTCCTCGGGGACCGCGACCGGCGGGGGCGTCGCCTCCGCGCTCACCATGATCGTGCGGTGAGGCGACGACGGGGCGGTCGTGCGCGACGTCATGGTGGCGAGGCGTTCGGCCTGCGCGGCCTGATCCACCCCTCCGGGCGCCGCGGGTGCGGGCACGCCCTGACAGGCGCCGAGCAGACCCGTGAGGCAGGCCACGGCGAGGAGAGTCGAGGATCGGTTCACGTGGTCACGATAGGTGATTCATGGATACTTCGAGTGAGGTATGTCGCCAGAACCCCGGGGGGCGTCATACGAACAGATCACCGGACCCGGCAGCCGGGAACGGACTGTCACCGTGAGAGCACCTCCTGCGTCGCGGCGCACGCCGGGCGCGTGGTGGCGCCGCCCCCTCGCCACCTAGCGTGGGGCCATGAGCACCCCGGTGACCGACCCCACCCCTCACGGCCCGATCCCCCCTGCCACGACCACCGCCGACCTCCTCGACAAGCCGCGGCTGCGCGGCTGGCTCCACGCCGGCATGACCCCGGTGGTGTTCCTCGCCGGATTGGCGCTGTGCGTCGCCGCACCCACCCTGATCGCGCGGATCGGTAGCGCGGTCTACCTCGTGGCGGCACTCATGCTCTTCGGCACCAGCGCGACCTATCACCGCGGCAGCTGGAACGACAAGGTCCGGGGGGTCTTCAAGCGGTGGGACCACGCCAACATCTTCGTCTTCATCGCCGGCACCTACACGCCGCTGAGCCTGCTGCTCCTGCGGGGGCGCTCACGGGTCCTGCTGCTGGTGCTCATCTGGTCCTGCGCCGTGCTCGGGGTGCTCTTCCGGGTGCTGTGGATCGGGGCGCCGCGCTGGCTCTACACCGGGCTCTACGTCGTCATGGGGTGGGCGGCGCTGGGATGGCTGGGGGCCTTCTGGACGGCGGGGGGGCCGCTCGTGGTGGTGCTGATCGCCCTGGGCGGCGTGCTCTACACGATCGGGGCCGTGTGCTACGGCTTGCGCCGGCCCAACCCGTCGCCGACGTGGTTCGGCTTCCACGAGGTCTTCCACGCGTGCACGGTGCTGGCCGCGATCGCGCACTACGTCGCCATCGCGTACGTCGTCTTCGACTGATCCGGGGACGGTCTCGAGCCCGGAGGGTGAGCAGAGCCTGAGGACGTCGGCGTCTGTCTTAGTCCGTTTGGCGTTTCGTTACGTCCGAACAGGTGAGTATCGACTCCTTAGGGTTACTGCTCATGCGCACTTCGTGTTGTCCTGTGGGAACTCAGCCGTCCGCCCCGAACAGGAGCACCCCCATGCGCATCACCCGTCGTCCCACCCTCGTGACCGCCGGCGCCCTCGGCACCGCCGCCCTCGCGCTCTCCGCCTCCGGCACCCTCTCCGGCTTCACCGCCTCCATCACCAACAGCACCAACACCGGCGGTGTCGGCTCGCTGGTGATGCAGGAGACCGGACCCGACGGCAACGGCGGGACGGCCACGTGCCTCACGACCGCCTCGGCCACGTCCGCCACCTGCGCCACCATCAACAAGTACGGCGGCGACCTCAACATGAACACCACCAGCAACGCCACGAAGGTGACGGCCATCGCCATCAAGAACGCCGGCACCATGAACGCCGGCACCTTCACCCTCACCCCCGGCGCCTGCACGCTGACCAACACCGCGAGCAACACCGGTGACCTGTGCACCGAGGCCGTCGTGACCATCAAGCAGGACGGCACCCAGATCTTCACCGGCACGCCGGCCGCCCTCGCGTCCGGTGGCCCGCTGACCCTCGCGACGACCAACGTCACCGCCGGCGGCACGTCCAACGTGGAGATCACTTTCGCGACCACCGCCGCCACCGACGCGGTGCAGGGCGAGTCGGTCTCCCAGCCGCTGACCTGGACCTTCAACGCGTGATCCGCGTCGGACCGGCCCCGGTGCGCAGGCACCGAGGCCGGTCGACGAAGCGGTCCCCCTCCCCCGGCCGGGGACGTCCCACCCCATCACCCGGCACCCCCTCGTCGTACGCGAAAGAGTCCCCGTGAAGCTCGCCCGTCCGCGGCCCTCCCGCCGGTCCGCCGCTCTCGCGGCCGGCGTCGCCGGCAGCCTCGCCATGGCCCTGTCCACGAGCGGCACCCTGTCGGCCTTCACCGCCCAGATCCAGAACTCCGTGAACACCGCCGCGTCCGGCACGCTCACCATGAAGGAGACGACGTCCTCGGACGCGGCGGGCGGCACCGTCACCCAGACCTGCACCTCCAACGACGGCACCCCCGCCGGGATGGCGACCAACAGCGCCACCTGCGGGACGATCAACAAGTATGGCGGCGCCACCGCCCTCACCCCGGGGGGCGCGGCCGCCACGACCTACGTCCAGATCGTCGACACGGGAACCGCCCCGGCCACGGCCTTCACCCTGACCCCCGGGGCGTGCACCGCCACCGCACTGGCCCTCAACGGCGGCGCCGCCCCGAGCACCGTGTGCGGCAAGTTCACCGTCACCGTCACCGCCACCGTCGGGAACGGCACCACGGTCCACCCGATCTACTCCGGCACCGCGGCGGCCTTCACCAGCCCGGTCAACATGCTCGCCAAGACGGGCCTGACCTCCCTGGCGCCGAACACCCCGGTCAAGCTGACCTTCTCCGTGGCCCTGGACTCCTCGGCGGACAACAGCTTCGCGGGCTACCAGATCAGCCAGCCGCTCACCTGGAACTTCACCGCGTGATGGTGACCGCCTCCCGCGCGACGTCCCGCCCCCGCCGCCCGGCCGGCGGTGCGGACCCCGCTGCCGACCGGACCCGGCTGCTCGGACGCGCCCTCGCAGCGCTCCTGGCCGCCGCCCTCATCGCCCTCGGCCTGTCGTGGGCCCTGCTCACCGCCCGCGGGGGACACCTCTTCGTCGTCGAGACGCCGTCCATGGCCCGCACGGCCCCGGTCGGCACCCTGGTCGTGAGCGAGCGGGTGGACCCGGCCACGCTGCGTGCCGGCGACGTGATCACCTTCCGGCCGCCGAACGCGAAGCGGGACTACACCCACCGCATCGTCGAGACCACCCCCCAGGGGCTGCGCACCAAGGGCGACCTCAACGGCTCCCCCGACGGCTGGGTCGTCCCGCGGGCCAACGTCATCGGCAAGGCCACCCACCTGTGGTTCGGTCTCGGCTGGGTGCTCAGGTGCCTGCCCTGGCTGGCCCTCGGCGGCTTCCTGACGGCCGCCGTGCGCTCCCGGGTCGCAGCCCCGATGCGGGTGGCCACGACCATCAGCGGCGCCTCCCTCAGCACCTCCCTGGCCCTGCTCGTGGTGCGGCCCCTCGTGCGTGCGGAGACCACGGGCTTCGTGCCCGCCCCCGGCGGTGGGGTGCGGATCTCCGTCGTCAACACCGGGCTGCTGCCCGTGCGCGCGACCTCGCTCGACCACCGGCACGTCGACGTCGTGCCCGGCCAGCTGGCCTGGGCGACCACCCAGCAGGCCGACAGCCACGGTCGCTACCAGCTGGTCCCCTCCCTGCACCTGCCCTGGTGGGGGTGGGTGCTGATGGGCCTGCTGTGCGCCACCCCGCTGCTGGCCGCCCTCATGGTGCGCGACGACCAGGGCGACGCCGAGCCCGGGCCGACGGACGGGCCGACGGACGGGCCGACGGACGAGCCGACGGACGGGCCGCGCGGGACCGCACCCCGGCCGCTCGCCGCCGCGCGCGCCGCCATACGCCGCAGCACTCCCCGGGCCGCGCGTCCTGCCCGGGCGGCTCGCCTCGCGCCTTCTGCCCGGGCGGCTCGCCCGGCTCGCCTCGCCCGGGGCGCCGCCGCCGCGGCGCTGGTCGCGCCCTCCGTCGTCCTGGCCGCGGCGGCTGCCCCCACCTCCTCCGCGCTCACCGCCCAGCTGCAGAACACCACCGACACCGCGACGAGCCGCTACTTCTACACCTGCCTCGAGGCCCTGCGTCACTACCAGCCGTACGCCGCCCCCGCGCAGCTGGTCGTGGGCTACACCCTGGGCAACGGCACGTCGATCAGCGGCACGACCAGCCAGGCGACCAAGAGCACGTCCACCGCGGCCTACACCAACGTCACCCAGACCCCGAGCAGCTACGGGTGCCGTCGGGACAAGTCGCTCCACGGCATCGGCTCGGTGAGCCTGGACGGGGCCACCTCCAAGATCACCGTCACCGCTCCCCCCAGCCAGTCGCTCGCCGACGGTGACCCGCAGTACTCCGACCGGCAGACGACGGGGACCTGGTTCGCCACCACCACGACCCGCGGCGGGGTGCTCATGTGCTACGCCGACAGCACCGGCACCTGCCGGTCCCGGACCCTGTGGATGGACAACAACGGCTACGTGCGCTGGACGGTCGGCAGCACCACGCTGGTCTCCAGCAAGCCCCTGAACGACGGGCAGTGGCACCAGGCGGTGGGCCAGCTGAGCACCACCACGGGCGCCAAGCTGTGGATCGACGGTGCGACCGCCGCCACGAGCCCGTCGACGACCTCCTCCGGCAACGGCAGCGTCGTCTACCCCCAGATCGGTTACAGCGCCGGAAGCCCGGGGCTGACCCCCGCCCCCACGAGCCTGTTCTGGGCGGGCAACCTGCAGTTCGCGGGCTTCTACGGCGCGTCTGCCGGGCAGCAGGTCGGGGACGCCGACGTCGCGGCGATGTATCAGGCCGCTGGCGCCTGATCGACACCGCGTGCGGGTCGCCTCAGCCGTGCGGCAGCAGCATCGTCACCGTGAGGGTGCTCGCTTCTCCGGCCCGCACGGCGTGCCGCAGCATCGGGGTCAGGTGCAGCAGACCCCCTGGTGCCAGGTCGATCTCGCGCCCCTGGACGGTGCAGGTCACCCGCCCGCGCAGCACCTGGATCAGGACGGGGTGCCGGGCGGCGTGCTCCTTGAGCTCGTCACCGGCCGCGAACTCGAAGGCCACGACCTTGACGGTCGGGTCGTCGATAACGGCCGTGGCTCCCGGGCGACCGCCCCGGCTCGCGGCACGCCCGCAGGCGTCGTCGACCTGGGTGACGGTGCCCTCGTCGGTGCCGGGGCTGCGGCCGGAGGTGCTCTGCTCGACGTGGTCGTCGGTGGGCTGGCTCATCCCCCCACGCTACCTACCGGGGGCGGTCGGATCCGCCTGCTCACGTTGCCCAGGCGGATCCGACGACCGGCGGTAGGTCTAGGCAGGGTGGGTGAGGAGGGTGGCGTCCCCCTGACGGATCGCCATCCGCGGCTGGCCGGTGACGTCCAGCTCGACGTGGAGCACCGCCGCCGGGTCCCCGTGCTCCGGGGCGCCCGGCGCCGGGCGCACGGCATACACCATCCGCTCGTTGGTGAGCTCGACCGTCTCGACCTGTCCGCGCACCAGCCAGGGATGCCGACGGCGTATGGCGACGAGCGCCTGGTGCACCCGGAAGGTCCCGTCCCCCAGAGGACTCAGCCCCGACGGCGCCTGCGGCAGCGGCGGCCGGACCGCGTCGTCGCCACCCTCACGGTCCTCCTTGACGCCCTCGAAGCCGTGCTCGTCGCCGTAGTAGAGCGACGGCTGCCCGGCCACGGTCATCAGCACCGTCATCGCGAGCACGGCCTTGGCCTGGCCGACCCGGGAGGCGATGCGGGTGACGTCGTGGTTGCCGACGAAGGTCATCGGGACGAAGGTGTCCAGGAGCGCCTGGTGACGCTGCAAGGCGTGGTCCAGCTCCCAGAAGTTGCGGTCGAGCAGCGAGGACCAGACGGCCTTCCACAGCTCGTACTGCGTGACCGAGTCCAGCGTGGACTCCCGCACCAGGTGGGCGTAGTCGCCGTGGATCACCTCGCCGACGAAGGTCGCCTCGGGGAACTCCGCACGCACCTGCGGCAGCACGCGCGCCCAGAAGTGCGGGTCGACGGCATAGGCCGCGTCCAGGCGCCACCCGTCGATGCCGCGGCGCAGCCAGTGCCGCATGACGTCCGCGACCAGGTCGACGACCTCATCGCGGCCGTGGTCGAGCGCGACGAGCGAGCCGTGTCCCTCGAAGACCTCCGGACGCGCCTCGCCGCTGCTCCAGTCGATGCGGAAGTGCCGGGCCGCGGTGGACTGCGGACCCTCCACCAGGGCCTGCTGGTAGAGCGGGTGCGCCCAGGCCACGTGGTTGAACACCCCGTCGAGCAGCACGCGCAGCCCCTTGTCGCGGGCGCGCCGGACCAGCTCGTCGAGATCGGCGTCGTCGCCCAGCCGCGGGTCGATCCGGTAGTGGTCCAGCGTGTCGTAGCCGTGCGTCGCGGAGGCGAAGATCGGCCCCAGCTGAAGTCCGTTGGCGCCCAGGGCGATCGCGTGGTCAAGCCACCCCTCCAGGCGGGCCAGGGGGTGGTCGACGACGGCCGGGTCGAAGCCCCCGTGGATCGGCGCCCCCACCGCCCCGAGCGGATAGACGTGCCACCAGATGACGTGATCGGTCCAGGTCATGGGCCGAGTCTGCCGCACCGAGCAGGGAGTATGCCGAACCGCCGGGTCGGGCGGGAGCGGGACCTGGACGAGGTGCTGGGTCGACGGACGCCTCGGCGTGGCGGGGACGGCGCGGCAGGGACGGATCAGCGGCGACGGATCAGCGGGGACGGCGCGGCAGCCGCACCCGCGGCCGGTCGTCGGCGCGGCGGGCTCGCTGCTGCAGCAGCAGGATCCGCCGTTCGACGATGTCCTGGGCGTGCAGGCAGACCCAGACGCTGATCCCGGCGAGGGGCAGCTCCACGAGGACGGCGAGCAGGACCGCCACGACCAGGGCCCCCTCGTCCGGGGCCGTCACCATGTCGAACCACGCGTCGGTCACCAGCAGGCCGGCCGTCCAGCCGCCCGTCGTGGACATCCACCGGGAGCGCCGCAGGGTCGCGACGGCCGTGGCGAGCAGGGCGACGAGCAGCATGACGTCGAAGCCCGCCCAGGCGATGTCGACGTTGGGCGACAGTGCGCGGGAGGGCAGGGCCTCGAGCAGGTAGAAGATCCACGGGACCAGCGCCACCGCGCACCCGGCGAAGAGGATCCCCACCCAGGGCAGGGAGCGGGAGGACGCGACGGGCAGGTCGCTGCCGGGGTCGTCCGCCTCGGGGACGAGCCGGTCGACGGCCTCGACGACGTGGGCGACGGCGTCGACGGGGCTCGCGCTTGCGGGCTGCTCGCCGCGGGGGTCGGCGGTGCTGGGCACGGTCACCTCCTGCGCGGACGTTGGGACTCGGGCCAGCGTAACCCTGCGTGATCCCGCGGCGGGCGGCCTCCGGCCGACCGTCCTCCTGGCGCCTCGGGCAGGTCAGGTACGGCAGACCGGCCAGGCGTCTCGGGAGCCGCCGGGGCCGGACACCCCCGGGCGCAGCTCAGTGCCGCAGGCGCGCGACCAGGTCGTCGCGGCCGCCCACGAGCTTGTCGAGCAGCCCGGTCAGGGTGCGCTGCTCCTCCTCGGACAGCGCTGCGGCCCAGGCGATCTCACGCTGGTGCTGAGCCTCGAACAGGCACCGGATCTCGGTGACCCCGGCGCCGGTCAGACCCAGCCGCACGGACCTGCGGTCGTCGGGCGCAGGCTCTCGCCATACGACCCCCTGGTCGACCAGGGGACCGACGAGGTTGGAGACGGCCGCCCGGGTCAGGCCGGTGAGCTCGGCGACGCGGCGCGGCTCCAGGGCGCCGGCGAGCCAGAGGACGTAGAGGATCCGGAAGGCGGACCAGGAGCGCCCCGCCGGCCGGTGGACCGAGGCCTCCAGGTCGTAGGTGACGATCCCGGACGCCCGGTTGAGCGTGAGCAGCAGCTCGGAGGCGCGGGCGTCCGCGAAGCCTTCCTGCACCAGGCGGGTCCGGGCCAGGCGCACGAAGGACCAGAAGTCCAGCTCCGGCATGGCTCCCCCTGGCGACGTGCGGGTCGATCGACTACAGTCGAGATAGTACACAGATGTACTACCCGCCGACGGCGCCGCCCCGGCGTCGAGCGACCGAGGAGCAGCGATGGCGCACTACCGCAGCGCGGGTCACGTCCCGCCCAAGCGGCACACCCAGCACCGCACCCCCGAGGGGGGCCTCTACTACGAGGAGCTCATGGGCGAGGAGGGCTTCTCCTCCGACTCCAGCCTGCTCTACCACCGCTACCTCCCCAGCGCGATCGTCGACGTGCGGCCGTGGGAGCTGCCCGACCAGACGCTGACGCCCAACGACCCGCTGCTGCCGCGCCACGTCAGGACCCACGACCTGCCGACCCGGCAGGACGACGGCGCCGGGCTCGACGTGGTCCGCGACCGCCGGCTGCTCCTGGGCAACGCCGACGTCCGCCTCGGCTACGTCGCTGCCACCGCGCCGAGCCCGCTCTACAAGAACGCCATCGGCGACGAGTGCTGCTACGTCGAGTCCGGCACCGCCACGCTGGAGACCCAGCTCGGGCATGTCGACGTCCACCAGGGCGATTACGTCATGATCCCGCGGGCCACGATCCACCGCTGGGTGCCGACGGGTGACGAGCCGGTCCGCGTCTACTGCATCGAGGCCAACTCACACATCACGCCGCCCCGGCGGTTCCTGTCGACGTACGGGCAGCACCTGGAGCACGCGCCCTTCTGCGAGCGCGACCTCCGCCACGTGTCGGATCCGGTGCAGGTCGACGAGCAGGACGTCGAGGTCTACATCAAGCACCGCGGCCGTGGCCCGTCCGGCATCGCCGGCACCATCCACGTCCAGCCGCAGCACCCCTTCGACGTGGTCGGCTGGGACGGCTGCCTCTACCCCTACGTCTTCAACATCGCCGACTACGAGCCGATCACCGGGCGGGTCCACCAGCCGCCGCCCGCCCACCAGGTGTGGGAGGGGCACAACTTCGTGATCTGCAACTTCGTGCCGCGCAAGGTCGACTACCACCCGCTCGCGATCCCGGTGCCCTACTACCACTCCAACGTGGACTCCGACGAGGTCATGTTCTACTGCGGCGGCGACTACGAGGCCCGCAAGGGCTCCGGCATCGGACAGGGCTCGATCTCGCTGCACCCCGCGGGTCACGCGCACGGGCCGCAGCCGGGAGCCTACGAGCGGTCCATCGGGGCGGAGTTCTTCGACGAGCTCGCGGTCATGGTCGACACCTTCCGGCCGCTCGACCTCGGCGAGGCCGCGCTGGAGACCGAGGACCCGAGCTATCCCTACTCCTGGTCGGGCGGGCGCCGCCTGTCCCAGGGATGATGTCGGTATGACGGAGCAGCGAGCCGCCACGGCCGCCCGCGACACGGCCGGCGCCCTACCGCCCAAGGCGATCCCAGCGGACACGATCCCGCTCGTCCGCGCGCTGGTCGACGACGCCGGGCTCTTCCCGCCCACCGCGCTGGACATGACCGACGCCGTCGCCCGCCACCGCGCCGACGACGCGGCCGGGCACCCGGTGCACACCGGCCGCTTCCTGGTGCCGACCTCCCGGGTCGAGGAGCTGCGGCAGGCGCTGCGCCAGGGCGAGAGCGTCCAGGTCGGGCTGATCGTGGACGAGCCGCTCGGCGACCTCGCCGCGCTCGTCACCGAGCTGTCCACCGACCCGCGGCTCCGCCTCGCCGGGATCGAGCTGCGGCTGCCAGCAGGCGATCTCGCCGAGTCCGTGGCCTCCGTGCAGGCGGCGACGCAGGGCACCGGGGCAGCCACCTTCGTCGAGATCCCGCTCGCCGGGGCCGAGGCAGGCGTCACGGCGCAGGCGCTGCGCGCCGTGCACGCGGCCGGCCTCGGCGCCAAGGTCCGCTGCGGCGGGGTGACGCCCGAGCTGTTCCCCACCGCCGACGAGCTCGCGGACTTCCTGGTGCTCGCGGCCGACCTGGGCACGGCGTTCAAGTGCACGGCGGGGTTGCACCACGCGGTGCGCTACGTCGACGAGCGGACGGGCTTCCAGCACCACGGGGTCCTGGACCTCCTGGTGGCCGTGCTGCGTGCCCGGGCCGGCGCCGGTCGTGAGGCCGTGGTCGAGGCGCTGACCTGCGACGACGGCGACGCGCTGGCGACCGAGGCGCGGGCGGCGTCCGAGGCCGACCAGCGGGCGGCCCGTGCGTCGTTCACGGCATACGGCTCCTGCTCCACCTCCACGCCCGTCGACGACCTGGTGGCGCTCGGGCTGACCGTCCCCGTCGCGGGCCCCGAGCTCCGCGACCCCGAGCGGCAGCTCGACCACCCCTGACCTGCCCGAGCATCACCACCCGAGCCCCCCGCACCACTGCCGACACGCCCCACGATCACCGCCACGTGCCCCTAGTGACGAAAGGGGTGAGCGGGCGGGGCACGCAGACCACCCACCCACCATCCACCAGCACCACCGAGGAGCTCCCGTGACGACCACCTGGGTCGACATCCCGCAGGACAGCCCGTTCGGCCTCGACGCCCTTCCCTACGGCTCGATGGACACCGGCGACGACTTCCCGCACCTGGGCGTGCGCATCGGCGACCAGGCCCTCGACCTCACCGAGGCGGCCACCGACCTGCCCGGCGGCTGGTCCGACGTCGTCGAGGAGGGCACCCTCGACCTGCTGCTCGCCGCCGGCCCCGAGGCCTGGGCCCGGCTGCGCGCCGACGTCCAGGGCTGGCTGTCCGACGAGCGGCACCGCGAGACCGTCGAGAAGTACCTGCTCGACCTGTCGACCGTCACCCTGCTCATGCCGTTCACCGTGGGCGACTACGTCGACTTCTACGCCTCGGAGAACCACGCCACCAACCTGGGGCGCATCTTCCGCCCCGACTCCGAGCCGCTCACCCCCAACTGGAAGCACCTGCCGATCGGCTACCACGGCCGCTCCCAGACGGTGATCGTCTCCGGCGAGGACATCCCCCGCCCGCAGGGGCAGCGCCGCACGCCCGACGGGGACGTGGTCTTCGGGCCGTCGATCCGGCTGGACATCGAGTGCGAGCTCGGCTTCGTCGTGGGCGTCGGCAGCGAGCGCGGCTCCCGCGTCGCCGTCGCCGATCTCGACCAGCACGTCTTCGGAGTGACCATCACCAACGACTGGTCCGCCCGCGACATCCAGGCCTGGGAGTACGTCCCGCTCGGCCCCTTCCTCGGCAAGTCCTTCGCCACCTCGATCGGCGGCTGGGTGCTGCCGCTCGCCGCGCTGCAGGACGCGCGCGTCGAGCCGCCGGCTCGCGACGTGCCGCTGCAGGACTACCTGCGCGACGCCGAGCCGTGGGGCCTGGACATCGAGTTCGAGGTGCGGCTCAACGGCGAGGTCATCTCCCGCCCGCCCTACGCGCAGATGTACTGGACGCCCGCGCAGATGCTCGCCCACACCACGGTCAACGGCGCTTCGGTCCGCACGGGCGACCTCTTCGCCTCCGGCACGATCTCGGGTCCCGGGGTCGACCAGCGCGGCGCGTTCATCGAGATGACCTGGAACGGCCGCGACCCGATCACCCTGCAGGACGGCTCGACCCGCACCTTCCTGGAGGACGGCGACGAGGTCGTCATCTCCGCCACCGCGCGCGGCAAGGACGGCCTCCGCATCGGCCTCGGGGAGTGCGCCGGCCGCATCACGCCCGCTCGCTGACCCATCACGTCGACGGCCCCCCTCGTATGCCGCGGCCGGTCCGCTCCTCGGTACGCCGAGGAGCGGACTGGCCGGCGTCATACGGGCTCTGGCACGTCCGGCCCGACCGACCCACCGTCGAGCGCGAGCGCCTCCCGCAAGAGCTCGAGCTGGTCCAGCCGCTCGTTGGCTCGCAGCGGGGGCATCAGGGCAGCGAGCCTGATCAGTCTGGCATCTGTCATGACCTGTGCCAGCCGAGTTGCTGTCGCCGGCCGCAAGCGCTCCCGGAGGACGAGGCCGCATCGATAGACCCCCGCGCGCTCGACTTCGTACTCGCAGCGCGCCATGGAACTCTCATGCTCGAAGGTGGCATCCCCGTACCGTCCGTGCGACGCCGCGTCAAGGAGCCGGTCGAGGTCGAGGGCGTCCTTCTCGGTGCCCGGGGTCCGCACGTCCCAGGCAATGAGCTTCAGCAGGAGCATCGACTCCCGGGATGCCACGGCGATGGCGTGTGTCGGGGACACCTGGACCATATCCCGGTGGAGCCAGGCCTCGGCCATCCCCGTGACGTCCAGCTCGTCGTCCGAAGCGGGCCGGACCACGCCCTCCGGGGCGATGTCTCCGAACGGAAGGACATCCACGGGCTGTCCCGCCACGCGGATGCGGACTCCATGACCGCGGCGGGGACCCAGCTCACCGAGTCGTCGGTCGAGTTCCCGCAAAGAAGCTACGGCGACGGCGACGGCGACGTCGAGGTCGTCAGTACCTCTGCCAGGCTCGACGCCCGCCCCCAGCACCAGGCAGACGTCACGCGCCCACGATCCCACCAGCATGACGTCGCCCAGCGCTGTGTGGACGGTCGACAAGGCGTGAGCCACCGACGGGGGGAAGGCGAAACAAGCCTGATCAGTGAAGGCGTCGAAGGTCGTCATCCTCGTCCCACATCTCCTCTGCCAGGGCTCGCACACGAGGATCGCCCGAGTGGCTTGCGTCGGCGTAGACGACCAGGCTGGGGGCGCTGCCCGGCCACGGATTGTCGGGCTCGACGAGGTCGGGGGACCAGAAGAGCTCTCGAAGCCTCACCTCCGGCAGCCTCCGTTCGTCCTCGACGTACGACCGGAGACGGCCGAGGCGCACCGCGTCCTCCCAGGGAGGCGTGCCGTAGATCACGGTGTGCCTGGCGCTCCTGAGCCCGTGACCCCTCATGACGAGTCCGGCTTCGCCGCTCAGGAAACCCCGAGCGAGCTCGGCAGGCCCGTGCTCCGCCCACCAGGCGGGCTCGGGACCGCTGCACCCGCGGGAGCGGAGCGTTGGAACGAGTCTCACGACGTAGCCTTCGAGCCACCGGCGCGCCAGCATGTCGTGCTCCACCACGTGGTTGCGTCCGCGGACAGACCGCACGAAGCCCTCTGCGTGCAGATCCGATCGTGCGTGCTGGGCCGCGCCGACGGACACCATGCTCGCGCGCGCGAGCTCACGCACGGAGCCAGCGACCAGCTCTGGACGGACCAGCAGGGCAAGAACGACGCGCAACCCGGCCGGGGTGAAGGCGCGCGAGGGGCGTTCCTCCCCGGGGGCCGCGAGACGCTCGGGCCTGCGCCCCTCCACCCAGAGCTTGATCTCGGGCGACTCCAGCCAGCAGTTACCGGCCGCGTCGACGAACGAGACCCCGAGGTCGCGGTAACGCGCAGCCATGACCGGGGTGACATGCGGCAGCCCCACCATGCGTCGGAGACCGACGTCAGTCATCCCCCGTCCGTCGGTGGGTCGCAGACGGGTCTTGATCTCGACGCCCCAGACGGCATCGGGGGCCGCGTCCAGGCAGACGCGCCACGAGGTCCGCGCCGCTCACGTCCATGGCAACGGGCACCTCGACCTCGAAGCCCAGCTCCTGGAGTCGGCCTGCGATCGCGTCCTCCAGGGCGGCCCCCGACTCTCGTCCGTTCACCTCTCGCACAGTGTTCATGCTACGTGAACACGAGATTTTTGTGAACGGTACGGGCTCGGCTCCTGACTCCCGGGGCCGTCGCAGGGCTGGGCCGCGGCCTCCGACCGCACCCCAGTCGTATGGCGTGTCCCCCCGCATGACGCAGCCCGCCCGCTCCTCGGTATGCCGGGGGACGGGCGGGCTGACGTCATACGGGGTCTGTCACGTCGGGTTCGACAGACCCGCCGGGGGCGGTCGGACTCGCCTGGGCGACGAAGCCCGGCTGATCCGACCGCCGCCGGTAGGTCAGATGTCGACGGTGAGCTCGTGCCGCGGGTTGAGGTCGTCCGGGCCGCCGTAGTTGCCGCCCGCGGTGATGATCGTGCCGGCCTCGCCGTCGATCATCTTCGCGACGTCCTGCAGCCGACCGATGGCCGCGAGGTCACCGGTGAGCTCCACGAAGCGGCAGGCCGCCTCGACCTTGGGGCCCATCGATCCCGCGGGCAGATCCATCGCGCGGAGCTGACCAGGCGTCGCCCGCGTGATGGGCTTCTCCGAGTCGGTGCCGAACCCGTCGATGACGTTGGGCACGTCGGTCAGGATGAACAGCGCGTCCGCCTCCAGGGCCTCGGCCAGCCGACCGGCCGTGAGGTCCTTGTCCACGACGGCCTCGATGCCCTTGAGCTTGCCGCGCTCGTCCCGGACGACCGGGATGCCGCCGCCACCGGCGCACACCACGACCGCGCCGGAGGAGAGCAGCAGCCGGATGATCCGCGTCTCGACGACCCGCTGCGGGGTCGGCGAGGCGACGACGCGACGCCAGCCCTTGGTGTCCCGCTTGACGTCCCAGCCGCGCTCCTCGGCCTTGGCCCTGGCCTCCTCCTCGGAGTAGGTCTCGCCGACGAACTTGGTGGGGTTCTTGAACGCCGGGTCGTGCGCCATGACGAGGGTCTGGTTGACCATCGAGGCGACCTGGCGCCCGGGCAGGGAGTTCTGCAGGGACTGCAGCAGCCAGTAGCCGATCATGCCCTGGGTCTGGGCGCCCAGGACGTCGAAGGGATAGGGCTCGCTCAGCGAGGGGTCGTTGGCCGACTCCAGCGCCAGCACACCCACCTGCGGGCCGTTGCCGTGCGTGATGACGAGCTCGTGCTCCTCGGCCAGCGGCGCCAGGGCCTTGGCGGCCTCCTTGGCGCGCGTGAGCTGGATCGCGGCGTCCGGCTTCTCACCGCGCTCGAGCAGGGCGTTGCCGCCCAGGGCGACGACGATGCGCATCGGTCAGTCCCCCAGGGTGGCGACCATGACCGCCTTGATCGTGTGCATGCGGTTCTCGGCCTGGTCGAAGACGATCGACGCGTCGGACTCGAAGACCTCGTCGGTGACCTCGAGGGCCTCCATGCCGGTCGCCTGGAAGATGTCCTCGCCGACCTTGGTGTTGCGGTCGTGGAAGGCCGGCAGGCAGTGCATGAACTTCACGTCCGGGTTGCCGGTGGCCTCCATGAGAGCGGCGTTGACCTGGTAGTCCTTCAGCAGCGCGATGCGCTCGTCCCAGACCTCCTTGGGCTCACCCATGGACACCCACACGTCGGTGTAGAGGTAGTCGCAGCCCTTGACACCCTCGCGGACGTCGTCGGTCACGGTGATGCGGGCGCCGGTGCGCTCGGCGATCTCCTTGGCCTTGCGGACGATCTCGTCGGTGTTCTGCTGCTGCCTGGGGGCGACCATGCGCACGTCCATGCCCAGCATGGCGCCGGAGATCAGCAGCGAGTTGCCGACGTTGTTGCGGGCGTCGCCGAGGAAGGCGAAGGCGATCTCCCGGTCGTGCTTGGTGCTGAACTCCCGCATGGTGAGCTGGTCGGCCAGCATCTGGGTGGGGTGCCACTCGTCGGTCAGGCCGTTCCACACCGGGACGCCGGCGAACTCGCCGAGGGTCTCGACCAGGGTCTGGGAGGAGCCGCGGTACTCGATGCCGTCGTACATCCGGCCGAGGACCCGGGCGGTGTCCTTCATGGACTCCTTGTGGCCGATCTGCGAGCCGCTGGGCTCGAGGTAGGTCACGTTGGCGCCCTGGTCGTAGGCCGCGACCTCGAAGGCGCAGCGGGTGCGGGTGGAGGTCTTCTCGAAGATCAGGGCGATGTTCTTGCCCGTGAGCCGCGGCTGCTCGGTGCCGGCGTACTTCGCACGCTTGAGGTCCATGGAGAGCTGCAGCAAGTGCTGCCACTCCTGGGGCGTGAAGTCCAGCTCCTTGAGGAAGTTGCGGTGGCGCAGGTTGAACGACATCAGATGTCCTCTCGCTCGATCGGGCAGCTCATGCAGCGCGGACCCCCACGGCCCCGGCCAAGCTCGCTTCCCTTGATGGTGACCACCTCCACGCCGTTCGCGCGGAGGAAGTTGTTGCTCGTGATGTTCCGCTCGTAGGCGACCACCACGCCGGGACGGACGGCCAGCACGTTGCAGCCGTCGTCCCACTGCTCCCGCTCCGCCGCCGCCAGGTCCTGGTCGGGCGTGAGGATGCGAAGGTCGTCCAGGCCGATCGCGGCGGCGATCGCCTTGTGCATGTGCTCCGGCTCGTGCGCCGTCACCCGCAGGCGACCGGGCTCGTCGGCCGGGGTCAGGGTGTACGACGGCAGCATCCCGAGGCCGGCGTACTTGGTGAAGGTGTGGTCGTCGACCATCGACATCACGGTGTCCAGGTGCATCACCGCGCGCGCCTTGGGCATCGCGACCGCGACGACCGAGGTGGCCGCCTGCGCGGCGAAGAGCTGCTGCGCCAGCCGCTCGACCGCCTGCGGAGTGGTGCGCTCCGACATACCCACCAGGACCCCGCCGCGGCCCAGGACGTGGACGTCGCCGCCCTCCATCGAGGCCAGGCCGGTGCCGAGCCCGTCGCTCCACCGGGTGAGGGAGTGGTCGCCACCGGACAGCACCGGGTGCCAGTGGTAGATCGCCTCGTAGTGCAGGGACTCGCGCACCCGGGCGAGCATCCGCATCGAGTTGATCGAGACGCCGCCGTAGACCCAGCAGGTGGTGTCCCGCGTGAACAGGTGGTTGGGCAGCGGGGCCAGCATGAAGTCGGACGCGGCCATCGAGCTGAGCACCACGGAGTCCGGGATCCGGGGCATCCGGCAGAACATCTCCTCCTTGGTGATGCCGCCGATGAGCACCTTGGCGAGCTCCTCGGAGCTCATGGCGCTGAGCACCTGCAGCATCGCGTCCAGCGCCTGCGGGCCGAAGACCTCGTCGTCGAGCAGGTGGTCGAAGAGGAACTGGCGGGCCGCGGGATGGTGCAGCGTCTCGGTCAGCACGTCCTGGAGGTAGAGCACCTCGACGTCCAGGTCGCGCAGCGCGCGGGCGAACTCGTCGTGCTCCTTCTGCGCCTCCTCGACCCACGGCAGGTCGTCGAAGAGGAGCGCATCCTTGTTGCTCGGGGTCAGCCGGGCCAGCTCGCGGTCGGGTCGGTGGAGCAGGACCCGACGCAGCTGACCGACCTCGGAGCCGACATAGGCCTGGCGCTCGGTCGTCATGGGAACCTCGTTCATCCTCGGGGCGGCGACCCCGTCCGGCGGCCCTCGGGAGGGCTCGCAGGGCGGCGTCGCTGCCGTTGTCCGTGCCCTATCAAAGCGCAGCGCGACGGCCCTGGGAACACCGGGGGCCGCCCGGGATCCCGCAGGCCAGACCGGTGGTGAGTGTCTATCCCGCGGTATGCCGGGAAAGCGCGAGAAGACACCGATAGGTATGCGTCCGAAGGCATCGCAGGCCCCCCGCGATCCGGGGTTTTCCAGATCACGAATCGGCAACGCGGGAGCGTTCGGACCACCCCCGGGGAAGGGGCTCGCGCGCGAGCCTCCTACGGTGTGGGGGCGCCACACCCATCGGCGCGCGGCCCCCGACGGCGTGGGCCACCGCAGCACCCATCTGATTGGAGGGCCACCCATGGCCACCGCGCACCACCCACCGGCCACCGCGCCGGCGCGAGCGAGTGGGCTCAAGGAGCTCACCGTCCGTGGCGTCATCATCGGCGGGCTCATCACGCTCGTGTTCACCGCGGCCAACGTCTACCTCGGGCTCAAGGTCGGCCTCACCTTCGCCACCTCGATCCCCGCGGCCGTCATCTCCATGGCGATCCTGAGGTTCTTCCGCGACCACACCGTGGTCGAGAACAACATCGTCCAGACCATCGCCTCCGCCGCCGGGACGCTGTCCGCCATCATCTTCGTGCTCCCCGGCCTGGTCATGCTCGGATACTGGAAGGGATTCCCGTACTGGACCACCGTCGGCGTCTGCTTCTTCGGCGGCGTGCTCGGCGTCATGTACTCCATCCCCCTGCGCCGCGCCCTGGTCACCGGCTCCGACCTGCCCTACCCCGAGGGCGTGGCCGCGGCCGAGGTGCTCCGCGTCGGTGACTCCGCCTCCGGCGCGCAGGAGAACAAGCGCGGACTGCAGGTCATCACCGCCTCCGGCCTCGCGGCGTTCTTCTTCATGCTGCTGACCAAGCTCAAGGTCGCGGCGGAGGGCATCAGCAAGGCCGTCCGGGTCGGCTCCGGCGGCACCATGATCGGCTCCAGCCTGTCCCTCGCCCTGATCGGCGTCGGTCACCTCGTGGGCATCACCGTCGGCATCGCGATGATCATCGGCGTGCTGATCTCCTTCGGCGTCATCCTGCCGATGCGCACCGTCGGCCACCTGGCCGACGCCCCGACCCTGCTGAAGTCCATCAACGGCGTCTTCCGCAGCGACGTCCGCATGATCGGCGCCGGCACCATGGCCGTCGCCGCCCTGTGGACGCTGTTCAAGATCATCGGCCCCATCGTCAAGGGCGTCCGCGACGCCCTCGCCTCCACCAACGCGCGTGCGGCCGGCCAGGAGGTCGACATCACCGAGCGCGACCTGTCCATGAAGGTCGTCATCGGCACCACCCTCGCCTCGATGCTCCCCATCGGTGCGCTGCTGTGGCTCTTCACGCGAGGCACCCCGCTCGAGGGCGGCGCCGTCGGCCTGGTCGTCACCGCGATCATCTACATCCTGCTCGTCGGCCTCTTCGTCGCCTCCGTCTGCGGCTACATGGCCGGTCTGATCGGTGCTTCCAACTCGCCCATCTCCGGCGTCGGCATCATCGTGGGCGTGACCTGCGCACTGCTGGTCAAGGCGGTGCACGGCTCCGGCACCGGCGCCACCACCGAGGCGCTGGTCGCCTACACGCTGTTCACCACGGCGATCGTCTTCGGCGTCGCCACCATCTCCAACGACAACCTGCAGGACCTCAAGACCGGCCAGCTCGTCGGGGCCACCCCCTGGAAGCAGCAGGTCGCCCTGATCATCGGTGTCGGCTTCGGCGCCGCGATCATCCCGCCCATCCTGGGCCTGATGAACAACACCTTCGGCTTCGTCGGCGCCCCCGGCGCCAGGGAGAACGCGCTCGCCGCACCGCAGGCCTCGCTCATCTCCACCCTGGCCAAGGGCGTGCTGGGCGGCGGCCTGGACTGGGGCCTGCTGGGCCTCGGCGCCCTCGTCGGTGTCGCCGTCGTCGCGATCGACGAGGTCCTCAAGGCGACCAGCCACGGTCGTCGCTCGCTGCCGCCGCTGGCGGTCGGCATGGGCATGTACCTGCCCATCGACCTGACGCTGATGATCCCCCTGGGCGCTCTGATCGGTCACTTCTACGAGCGTTGGGCCGACCGTCGCCACAACCCCGAGGGCGCCAAGCGTCTGGGCACCCTGCTCGCCACCGGCCTGATCGTCGGTGAGTCGCTGTTCGGCGTGCTCTTCGCGGGCATCGTCTACCTGCGCGACACGGACGCCCCGCTCGCGATCATGGGCGAGGACTTCGAGCCCACCGCCGAGATCCTCGGTGCGCTCCTCTTCGCCGCCGTCATCGCCGCGCTGTACCTCTGGGTCAAGCGGGTCGCGAGCCGCGCGGACACCGACGTGCCCGCCCGCGTGGAGACGCGCGCCTGACCAGCCCCGGCTGATCGACCCCGGCCGGTCGACCCCGGCCAGGAGAACCTCAGGAGGGCCCCGCTCGTGCGGGGCCCTCCTGCCGTCTCCGGTCTGCATCCCCACCTGGGTCGGCGCTCGCGTCCTGGCCCCACCGCCCGCGACGGCGCCTACCGTAGGGCCCATGCCCACCCCCGCCGAGTCCCACCAGCAGCAGGACGAGCGGACCGAGCCCGCGCAGGCGTACCCCTGCCGGCGCGTCGAGCGCCGCGAGCACCTCACCGAGGTGCTGCTGCTGCTCGGTCTCTCGCTCGGGTCCTCCGCGATCTATGCCGTCCTCAGCCTGACCGAGCGCCTGACGCGCCACGTCGCGCTGGACAAGCAGACCTCCCACCTCAACTCCTCGGTCACCCCGGACCGGCCGTGGCTCGACCTGGCCTACCAGCTGGCCGGCGTCGGGCTCGGGGTCGTCGCGCCGGCCATGGCGGTCTTCCTCCTCCGGCACCGGCGCCCGCCCGAGGACCCCCGCGTCGGCGTGGACCGCAGCCAGCCGCTGCGCGACCTGGCGCGCGGCGCCGGGCTGGCCGCCCTCATCGGCATACCGGGGCTGGGCCTGTATCTCGTGGGCCGCCAGCTAGGGATCACCACCCAGGTCGCTGCCGCCAACCTCGGTCAGACCTGGTGGGCGATCCCGGTCCTGTGCCTGTCCGCGCTGCAGAACGCGCTGCTGGAGGAGGTCGTGGTGGTGGCGTACCTGCTGACCCGGCTGCGCCAGGCGGGTGTGCCGGACCGGGCGGCCCTGATGGTCAGCGCGGTGCTGCGCGGCAGCTACCACCTCTACCAGGGCATCGGGCCGTTCTTCGGCAACGTGGTGATGGGCGTGGTGCTCGGGCTGGCCTACCGCCGCTGGGGCCGGGTGCTGCCGCTGGTGGTCGCCCACACCATCCTCGACGTGGTGGCCTTCGTGGGGTACGCGCTGCTCCGGGGACACCTGGGCTGGCTCTGACGTACCGCACCCCGGCAGGCCGAGCCGTCGGGCCGTCGCCCTGCCCGGTTCACATCACCTGGGGGACCGGAGCGAGGCATTCGACGGATCGTCACCAACAGGTGGTGACAGATCCGTGAGCTTCTGCCACGCCACCTGACCCATCAGGGTGCAACCTTCACAGTCCGCACTCCTTCATTGCCCGTTGTGCGACGATTTGGTTGCATCATGAACGACTTTTGAGCCCGGACCCCCCTGTCGCCGGGCACCGGGAAGAGGCACCACGTGACCCAGACCTACGGCCGCCACCGCGGCTCCACCATGCAGGACAAGGCCGGCAACATCGCGGCCGGGCTGATCGCCGTCGCCGCCCTCGGCGGGGCCGGCGTGATCGCGGTCCAGTCCCGGTCCGGGTCCGGTGCCCCGTCCGGCGAGCGCACGGAGTCGGTCGCCCCGGCCGCCGGCGTCCGGGCCGCGACCGCCACCGGCGGTGCCATCGCGTCCCCGCGCGCCGCCTGCCCGGACGCGACCGACCTCTACGCCCCCGGGGACCTGGGCTCGGCTCTCACCCAGGCCATCGAGCGCTACCGGATCGCCAGGGGCAAGGACTGCAGCCCCGTGCAGGTCCAGCCGACGACCGGACCGGCTGCGCTGGCCGACACCCTCGGAACGGACCGGGCCGGACTCTGGCTGGCCCGCGGAGACGCGGACGTCGCCGCGCTGCCCGCAACGGTCCGGCGTGGGCGGCCGACCGTGGTGGCCGGCACCCCTGTCGTCCTGGCCATGCCGGCCCCGCTCGCCGACGCGTGGGGCTGGCCCACGACCGCGATCACCACCTCGACCTGGCGCAGCTGGATGCTCGACCGCACCACCTGGGCCACCTCCGGTCACCCGCAGTGGGGAACCTTCTCGGTGCAGATGGCCGACCCGGTCGCCAGCCCCACCTCCGCGCTCGGCTTCGCCACGATGATGACGCTGGCCAACGGCGGGCCTCTGACGGACGCACCCGACTACACCGGCGGCGACGAGCGCTCGCTGGCGCTCATCAAGACCGAGCACCACATCCGGTCGGTCGTGCCCGACGACGCGAGCGTCCTGCCCGGGCGCGACCAGACGCTGGCCCAGATCGCCCGACAGGCCTCGGCCTACCTCACCACCGAGCGGGCCGTCGCCGCCCACAACGCCACCAACCCCACCGTCCCCCTGGTGGCGCTGCCCCTGGGTGCCGGCGCCGCGTCGGTGCCGCTGGTCATCCTGTCCGTGGGGTCGATCACCGACGGCACCAAGGGCGTCACCACCGCCGAGGACTTCCGCACCTGGCTCGCCTCCGATGCGGGCGGCACCGCCCTGCGCGCGGCGGGCCTGCGCGCCCCCGACGGCACCGCCCCCACCGACAAGCCGGTCGGCGTCGCCTACGCCGCAGCCCCGCTGAAGCCGCAGGCCGTGCCCGCCCAGGCCCTGAGCACGGCCGCCAAGACCTTCTCGGTGATGCACACCCGCATCTCCTCCCTGGCGCTGATCGACGCCTCGGGCTCCATGAACCAGAAGTTCGCGGGCGCGGACATCAGCCGGATCGACCTGGTCCGCAGCCTGTCGGCGGCCACCTACCGCACCGCCTCCCCCCGGGCGCGGTCGGGCGTGTGGTTCTTCCACACCGCGGACGGCGGGACACCGCTGATCGAGCGGGCAACCACCCTGGACGTCAACGAGACGACGGCAGGCGGCGTCCCGCACAGCGGGCAGGTCATCACCGCGGTCAAGGGCGTCACGGTGCGCGGCGGTACCCCGCTCTACCAGGCCGTGCGGGAGGCGTACGACTACACCCGGAGCCGCTACGACCCGCACTACGTCAACCAGCTGGTGGTGCTCTCCGACGGGGCCAACCGGGACAGCACCAGCCCGGACACGCTGGCCGATCTCCTGAGGCACCTGCAGCAGGCCCAGGACCCCCGGCGGCCGGTCCGCATCATCTGCCTCGGGTATGGCGCGGAGGCGGACATGGGCGCGCTGCAGGCCATCGCCTCCGCGACGGGCGGCCGAGCCGCGCAGGTCGGGTCCCCGGCGCAGATGCCCGCCGCGGTGAAGTTCGCGCTCTTCTCCCTCTGAACGACCCCGACCCCGCGCCAGGCCCGGCCACCTCTCGTCGGTGGTCGGGCCCGGCGGCATACCGCCTGGGACGGACCACGGGCAGACCCGGGGAGGCAGGCCGCGGCACCCCGGGCCGCACGCCCCGGAGGACACGGCAAGAGCCGACCTCCGCAGGGAGGCCGGCCCTTGCCGGGTGCTACCAGGTCCGAGCCGTGCTCCGACGGGGTGACAGGTCAGATCAACCGATCTTGCCGTCGTTGTCGCGGTCCAGCTTGTCCTTGATCTTGTCGCCCAGGCCGACCTTGCCGTCGCGGTCGTAGTCGACGCCCTCGACGCCGTCGTGCTCGACGGTGATCTCCTCCTTGCGGAGGTCCTCGGAGACCTGCTGCTGCTCGGTGACGCGCTCCTTGCCGAGCGAGACCTGCTCCTTGGCGACGACGTTCTTGTCGACGACGACCTCCTCCTCGTGCAGGCGGACCTCGGCGACCTCGTCGCCACCGATGCGGGCGTCGCCCACGTGACCGTCACGGATGGGGGTGCGCTCGACACGCACCTCCTCGCGGGTGACGGGGACGGTGACGGTCTCGCGCTCGGTGCGGACGTGCTTGCGCAGGCGGACGGTGCCGGCCTCGCGCTCACGGGTGGCGACGCGCAGCTCCTCCTCGGAGCGGGTCATCGTGCCCTCGGCGCGGGCGTGGTCGGCGACCAGACGGGCGTCGGCGTCGCCGTCCGCACCGTGGTCGGCGCCGTGGTCGTTGCGAACACCGGCGGTGGCGTCGGCGTCGTGGGTGGTGCCGGCGAAGGCAGCGGTGGTGTCCGTGTCGTAGTCGCGGCCGTAGTAGCGGTAGAGCTCACGCTCCTCGTCGGCCTCCAGGTGACGGTCGGCGTCGACGCGGGGGGCGTCCTTGACCTTCTCCTTGGAGAAGGGGACGCGGATGGTGTCGCCCTCGACGGTGGCGTCGTCCAGCGGGATGAAGGTGCTGGAGGTGCCGAACAGGCCCGTGTTGACGGTGACCCAGGACGGGCGACCGGTGCGGTCGTCGTTGTAGACGTCGCCGACCTTGCCGATCTTGTCGCCGTTGTTGTCGACGACGACGCCGTTCAGGATCTGCTCGATGTGCTCGTTGGAGAACATGCTGGGGTCCGCCTCTCGTTGGTAACCAGATACGTGGTGGGAAGCAACCCCCCGGCTGGCCGAGGACCACGGTGCTTCACTGACCAGACCAATGCCCAGGGTGACGACCCGGCAAACCTGGGAACCGAAAATTCCAGGATATTTCCAGGTCGTGGACATCGCGCCAGGTCACCGTGGGGGGACGGCTGGGTCAGCGGGCTCGGACACCGCCGTCACCACGGGCCGCAGGTCGAGCCACCACTGGTCGCGGGGCCGCCGGTGGACCAGGTCCATCAGGTCAGGCATCCGGGCGACGGGGGTCGAGCGGACCCGACCCCGGACCAGCCCGACCAGCTGCGCGGCGTCCCCGTCGGCGGTCAGCTCCTCGGTCAGCAGGTCGACGGCGTGCGCGACGAGCCGGGTGGCCAGCACCCGGTCGAAGGGCGAGGGGTCCCCGCCCTGCTGGACGTGCCCGAGGACCGCCTGGCGGACGTCGTACCGCTCCCCGCCCTCCTGGTCGAAGAGCCGCGCGAGGAAGTCCATGGTGTACTGCTCGCTCGCCCGCTCGCCCCGGACGGCGAGGAACAGCCGCCGCCCGTGGTCGAAGGACGCGCGCAGCCGCTCGACGTCCCGCTGGAGGTCGTCCAGGGTGATCCCCTCCTCGGGGAGGTAGACCCGCTCGGCGCCCCCCGCCAGCCCGCCCATCAGCGCCAGGTAGCCGCAGTGGCGCCCCATCGTCTCGACCACGAAGCACCGCCGCCTGGCCGACGCCGACTGCTTGATGCGGTCGATGGAGTCCACGACCACGTTGAGGGCAGTGTCGGCGCCGATCGCGAGCTCGGAGGCCGGCAGGTTGTTGTCGATCGACGCGGGCACGCAGACCGTCGGGATCCGAAAGGCCGGGTAGCGGTCCCGCTCCTGCCACAGCAGGTGCGCGCCCTGGTAGGCGTTCCACCCGCCGATGACCAGCAGCGCGTCGATGCGGTGCTCCTCCAGGGCCCGGCCGATGGAGTAGAGGTGCTCGATCTCCGGCACCCCGCGCCGGATCCCGAGCTCCGCGCCGCCGAGGGCCGTCCACCCCTCCACGTCCGCCCAGGACAGCTCGGCGACCTTGCCGTCCCGCAGGCCGGGGAAGCCGCCCCGGATGCCGAGCATCGTGTGACCGCGGTCGATGCCGAGGCGCACGGCCGCGCGGGCCGCGGTGTTCATGCCGGGCGCGAGGCCCCCGGCGTGCAGGATGCCGATCCGGCGGGGCTCGCCGTCGACGTGCGGCGTCGGGGGCTCCGACATCTCGGTGAAGATCTGGGTCATCTCGGTGAACGAGCCACCACGCAGCGCCATCGCCCGGTCGTAGTCACCGCGCTCGATGGCCGCCGGGACCTCGCGCGTGCGCTCCACGGCCTGCACCAGCGGGACCCGGGCGATGCGGTTGCCGCGGATGCCGATGACGTGCCCCTCGGTCTCGGGGGTGGCCGACAGCACCTCGTGGGCGGCGGCGTAGCCCAGCCAGGTCGACGCCCACCGGTCGAAGGCGCTCGGTCGCCCGCCGCGCTGCACGTGACCCAGGATCGTCACCCGGGTGTCCTCCCCCAGCCGCTGCTCGAGCGTCTCCCGCACGTAGGCCGCGCTGATCGGTGCCCCCGACCGGTCCTGCGCGCCCTCGGCGACGACCACGATCGAGTCGCGCCGCCCGGCCTCGCGCCCACGGCGCAGCTCGGCGCACATCCGGTCCTCCCAGCCCTCGGCGGGCGGGTGCTCGGGGATGAGCGCGTAGTCGCAGCCGCCCGCGATCGCGGACATCAGCGTGAGATAGCCGCAGTGCCGGCCCATCACCTCCACGACGAACGAGCGCTGGTGGCTGGCCGCGGTGCTCGCGATCGCGTCGATCGCGTCGACGATGCGGTGCAGGGCCGAGTCCGCACCGATGGTCATGTCGGTGCCGACCAGGTCGTTGTCGATGCTGCCGACCAGGCCCGCGATCATCAGGGCCGGGTGCGCGTCGGCGGTCTCCCGGGCGACCTGCCCGGCGGCGACCAGGTCGGCGAGCAGCTCCGGCCACTCGGCCCGGAAGAGGTCCAGCCCGCTGAGGCTGCCGTCCCCGCCGATCACCACGAGCCGGTCGATGCCGCGCTCGAGCAGGTGCCGGGCCGCCGCCATACGGCCCCCTCGCTCGCGGAAGTCCTTGCTGCGGAAGGTGCCGATCATCGTGCCGCCGCGGTGCAGCACGTTGCCCACGTCGTCCCAGCCGACCTGCCGGATGCCGTCCCCGCCGTCGACCATGCCCTGGTAGCCCTCGTAGATCGCGAAGACCTCGGCGCCCAGGTGCAGGGCGGTCCGGACGGCCGCGCGGACCGCGGCGTTCATCCCCTGGGCGTCACCGCCGCTGGTCAGGATGCCGATCCGCCTGCCGGTGCCGTCGACCGGGGTGGCGAGCACCTCCTGCGCGGACACCGTCTCGGCGCCCGGCTGCGGGGGCGCGTCGATCGGCTCGGTGACGATGTGCGGGACCTGCTCCATGACTGCCTCCGGGAGGTATGACGGGTGCCGCACCATCCAACCGCCCGCACGTGAACGCGACGTGACCGGGGTGGGTGGGGCCGCCGCCACCTCACCCCCGGGGCAGCGGCACGATCACGGGTCCGCCGTGGGGGGCGTCCAGGTCGACGTGGCAGGCGATGTCGTAGGTGCGGGCCAGCGTCTGGGGGGTGAGCACCTGGCGGACCGGGCCCTCGGCCACCAGGCGACCGGCGCGCAGGAGCAGCACGTGGTCGGCGTAGGCCGCGGCCTGGGACAGGTCGTGCAGCACGGCGACCACGGTGCGACCGGCGTCCCGCAGCGCGGCGCACAGGTCCAGCAGCGCGTACTGGTGGGCCAGGTCGAGGAAGGTGGTCGGCTCGTCGAGGAGCACCACCGGGGTGTCCTGCGCGAGCACGAGCGCCAGCCAGGCGCGCTGGCGCTGCCCGCCGGACAGGTCGGTCAGGGGGCGGTCGGCCAGGTCGCGGACGTGGGCCTGGGTCATGGCGCGCTCGACGGCCGCCTCGTCGCCCGGTCCCGCGGCGCGAAGCCAGGAGCGGTGCGGGTGGCGCCCGCGCCGCACCAGGTCGGCCACGGTCAGCCCGGGCGGCACGGGCGGCTGCTGGGGCAGCAGCCCGACGGTGCGGGCCAGCTCGCGTCGGGTGTGCGCGCCCAGGGCCCGCTCGCCGACGACGACCGTGCCGGCATGCGGGGCGAGGATCCCCGCCACGGTGCGCAGCAGGGTGGACTTGCCGCACCCGTTGGGCCCGAGGACGGCGGTGAGGCCGCCCGCGGGGAGGGCGGCCGTGACGTCGTCGACGGCGACCAGGTCGCCATGGCGCACGGTCACGCCGGTCAGCCGGATCGGCAGGCTCATGGGGTCCTCCGGGACTGGGGGTTCACAGGGTGCCTCGCCGCCACTGCTGCCCCAGGGTGAGGGCGAGGACCCCGGCGCCGAGGGCGGCGGTGACCACGCCGACGGGCAGTCCCGCGACGGGCGGCGCCTGCTGGACGGCGAGGTCGGCGGTCGAGACGACGAGCGCGCCCGTGAGCGCGGCGGTCAGCAGCGGCTCCCGGCCGAGAGCCCGGCGGGCGATCTGCGGGGCGGCGAGCGCGACGAAGGTGATCGGGCCGGCCACGGCAACGGCCGCCGCGGTGAGCGCGACCGACAGCGCGGTGGCGACGGTGCGGGTCACGTCGGGACGGCCGCCGAGGCCGTGGGCGGCGTCGTCGCCGAGGACGAGCAGCGCCAGGCGCCGCCGGATCGTCAGGGCCACGGTGGCGAGCACCGCCAGGGCGGCGCCGACGCCGAGCGCCTGGTCCCAGGTGCGGGCGGACAGGCTGCCGGTCAGCGCGGCGGTGAGCGCGGTGGCCTCCTCGCGCCGGACGACCAGCAGGAGGTGGTGGGTGACGGCCCCGGCGATCGCCGTCGTGCCGATGCCCGCCACGATCACCGCCGACGGCAGGCGGTATCCGCGCCCGGTGGCCGCGTGCACCGCGACGGCCGCGAGCGCCGCGCCCAGGACGGAGCCCGCGGCGGTCGGTGCGTCGAGGAGCACCGCGGCGACGACGGCCCCGGCGCCGGCCCCGGCCGTGACGCCGAGGACGTCCGGGGTGACCAGGACGTTGCCGGTGGCCCGCTGCAGCAGCGCCCCGGCGAGCCCGAGGCAGGCCCCGGCGCCCAGGCCGACGACGAGGCGGGGGCCGCGCAGGCGGCGCAGCACCAGGCTGCCGTCCCCGGTCAGCAGGTCCTGCCACGCTGCGGGCTGCTGCGCGGGAGGTATGCCGAGCCGGCCGGCGGCGAGCGTGACCACCGCGACGCCGGCCAGCAGGGCGAGCAGGAGCAGGACGACGAGCGGGGCGCGGCGGACGGTCACAGCACCCCCCGGCGTCGGCGGAGCAGGCCGAGCAGGAGGGGGCCGCCGAGGACGGCGGTGACCACGCCGACCGGCACCTCGCCGGGGCGGGCGACGACCCGGCCGAGGACGTCGGCCCCGAGGAGGACGACCGGTCCGAGGGCGGCCGAGACCAGCAGCTGTCGGCGGGCCGAGCCGCCGGCCAGGGCTCGCGCCAGGTGCGGGACGGCCAGGCCGACGAAGGCGACCGGGCCGGCGAGGGCCACGGTGGCGGCGGTGAGCGCGGCGACGGCGGTGAGCACCAGCGCCCGCAGCCGGGCCGGGCGGTGACCGAGGGAGGCGGCCGTCTCGTCGCCGAGGGCCAGGGCGTCCAGGCCGCGGCCCGTCGCCACGAGCCCGAGGAGACCGGCGCCGAGGGCGGCGAGGACGGGCCAGGTGACGCCGGTGGCACCGGACAGCGAGCCGGCCCCCCAGTAGCGCAGGGCCTCGAAGGCCGCCGGGCTGCGCAGCGACACGGCCTGGCTGCCTGCCGTCAGCGCGGCGGACACCACGGCGCCGGCGAGCAGGAGGCGGGCGCCCGACGGCTCGCGGCCGCCGGCGCCGAGCAGCATCACCGCGGCGGTCGCGAGGAGCGCACCGGCGAAGGCCCCGCCGACGAGCCCCAGGTCGGAGGCCCCGGACAGGGTGATCACGGTGACGATGCCGGCCGAGGCCCCGGCCGAGAGCCCGAGCATGCCGGGGTCGCCGAGCGGGTTGCGGGTCGCCGTCTGCAGGGCCGACCCGGCCGCCGCGAGGGCCGCGCCGCACACCAGTCCGACCCCGGTGCGCGGCACCCGGGTCGCCCAGACCGCCCGGACGTGCTCGTCACCGAGACCGCGCGCCGCGCCCGCCAGCTCCGGCAGGGACACCGGTCGGCTGCCCAGGGCCAGGCTGGCGCCGACGGCGAGGAGCAGCGCCCCGGCGAGGGCGGTGGCGTGCAGCGGTCTCATGTCAGGCGCCGAGCCGGGCGACCTGCGTGGCGATCAGCGGGGTGAGCCGCGGCAGGGCCCACGGGACGGTCAGCGGGTTGATCATCGACATGGCGGTCACCAGCTGCCGGTCGCCGGAGGTGACGACGGTGTCGCGACGCACGGCCGGTATGCCGGCATACAGGGGCTGGGCCAGGACCTGCTTCTTGGAGGCCTCGTCGAGGTACCACGTGAAGATCAGGTCCGAGCCCCGGAGCCGGTCGGCGTTCTCCAGGCCGATGAGGGCGTGGTCGCTGCCGTCGGCGGGCGCGAACGACGCGACCGCGGGGTCGGGGGTCAGGCCGAGCTTGGCGATCATGGCGACGCGCTGCTCGGTGGGCAGGTAGACCCCGAGGGTGCCGGGTCCGGTGGTGTAGACGTACGAGAAGGTCCGGCCCCGGAACTGCGGGTGGGCGGCGGCCGCCTCGGCGAAGCGCGCCTCGATGGCGCGGATCTGCTGCTCCCCCTCCGCGGGCTTGCCGAGGGCCTTGGCCACCACGCGGATCTCGCCGTCCCAGGTCGTGGCCCAGGGGGCCTTCTCGTAGGCCACGGTCGGGGCGATCTCGGACAGCTCGGCGTACTGCTCCTTGGTCACCCCGGACCAGGGGGCCAGGATCAGGTCCGGCCGGAGCTCGGCGATCTTCTCGACCGCCACCTGCTCGCCGCCGGGGAAGGTCGTGGGCAGCGGCTGCCCGGCCTTGGTCACCGCCTCGCGCACCCACGGCAGGTGGCCGTCCTCGTCGGCGCCCCACGCGAAGGTCTCGGTGCCCACGGGGACGGTGCCGAGCGCGACGGCCGTCTCCGCGGCGCCCTGGCCGAGGGTGACGACGCGTCGGGGCGCGGCCGGGATCGTGGTGGTGCCCAGGGCGTGCCGGATCTGCACGGGGAAGGCACCGGAGGACCCGGGGGTGGTGCGGGCGGCGCCGGCCGCGCCGGAGGAGGTGCTCGCCGGGGCGGGGCCGGTGGCCGAGCAGGCGGAGACGAGGGCGACGACGGCGCCGGCGAGCAGCGCCCGACGGCGCAGCGGGGTCGAGAGATGGATCATGGTTCCTTCCGGACGGGACGTGACGGGTCGCTGGTGGGCGGGGCGCGCAGGGGCGTGGCGGGCGGGGACCGCGGTGGCTCAGGGGTGGGTGCGGCCGCGGCGCCAGTAGCCCATGAAGGCCACCCGCTGCCGGGGCCACCCGCGCTCGCCCAGCAGGTGGGCGCGCAGCTCCCGGACGACCGCGCTCTCCCCGGCCAGCCAGGCGTAGTGGGTGCCGGGGCCGGGCTCGGGCTCCTCCCACAGCAGCTCCTCGGGTCCGGACGGGACCGGCGGGTCGGGTCGGTCCCGCTGGCGAGGCCCCGGCGGCGGCGCGGGCCGGCGGGTGTCCCGGACGGCCGTCAGGAGGGCGGCGCCGTGGGGACGGCCGTCGCGGGCGAGCTCGTGCACGGTGACCCCTGCCGGGGCCCGCAGACCCGGACGGTCGTCGGAGGTGGGCACCTCGACGTACACCTGACCGGTCGTGCGTGCCGGGAGCGCCGCCACGATGTTGGCGATCGCGGGCAGCGCCGTCTCGTCGCCCGCCAGGAGGACCTCGGTGGCGGGGCCGGGGCGCCAGGCGATCCCGACCTCGCGGGCGTCCGGGTGGTGCGCCTGGGGCAGGGCGACGGCCAGGCGGTCCCCCGGGACGGCGTCCGCGGCCCACGACCCGGCCGGGCCGGCCCCGTCGTGCAGCACCATCTCGACGTCGACCTCGCGGCGCTGCGGGCGCACCTGCCGGACGGTGTAGGTCCGCACGGGCGGCGGGTCGGCCATGGCCCGCCAGCCCGACCACCAGTCGCGGCCGCGGGGCAGGTCCCTCAGGTCGTCGCCGGCCCGGCGAGGCAGGACCAGCTTGATCCGACGGTCCAGGGTGCGCGGGGCGACCCGGTCGAGGAGGGCACCGGTGAGCGTCACGCGCCGCAGGTGCGGGGACACCTGTCGGACGGCGCTCACCTCGACGTCGTGCAGGCGGTAAGGGGCGATCACCGGGCCGAAGTTAGCACACCCTAAGTTAGGGCCGCCTCACCAGGTGGTCGGCACGCGCGGCTCCCCGGCCCGGGACGAGGATCCGTCGTGGCGGAACCCGTTCGTGCGTGCGCGCAGGTCCCGACTAACCTGTGGTCATGGTTGCCCCGATCGAAGCCCTCACCCCGGCTGTCCAGTCCGCCCTCGTCGCCGCGTTCGGCGAGGACGTCCGCGGGGCCGACCCGGTGCTGCGACCCAGCCAGTTCGCCGACGTGCAGGTCAACGCCGCCATGGCCCTGGCCAAGCGGCTCGGCCGCAAGCCCCGCGACGTCGCCCAGGCGATCGTCGACCACCTCGCCACCGACGGGCCGGTCGCCTCCGCCGAGGTCGCCGGCCCCGGCTTCGTCAACATCACCTTCGCCGACTCCTGGATCGCCGCGCAGGCCCAGGCCGCGCAGGCCGACCCGCGGCTCGGGGTGGCCACCCAGGAGCGGGAGATCATCCCGATCGACTACTCCGCCCCCAACGTCGCCAAGGAGATGCACGTCGGGCACCTGCGCACGACGATCGTCGGCGACTGCCTCGCCCGCACCCTGGAGCACCTTGGCCACCAGGTGATCCGGCAGAACCACGTCGGCGACTGGGGCACCCCCTTCGGGATGCTCGTCGAGCACCTGCTGGAGGTGGGCGAGGACTCCCCCGAGGCCCACGTGGTCGAGACCGACCCCAATGCGTTCTACCAGGCCGCGCGCGTGAAGTTCGACGGCAGCGAGGACTTCGCCGTCCGGGCCCGGGCGCGCGTGGTCAAGCTGCAGGCCGGCGACCCGGAGACCCTGCGCCTGTGGGGCAAGCTCTACGACCTGTCCAAGAGCTACTTCAACCGCGTCTACTCCACCCTCGGCGTGACGCTCACCGACGCGGACCTGGCCGGGGAGTCGGCCTACAACGACGCCCTGCCGGGGATCTGCGCGGACCTGCAGGCCAAGGGGATCGCGACCGAGGACGACGGCGCGCTCGTGGTGTTCCTGCCCGGCTTCACCGGTCGCGAGGACAAGCCGGTGCCGCTGTTCATCCGCAAGTCCGACGGCGGCTACGGCTACGGCACCACCGACGTGGCGACCGTCAAGCACCGGGTCGAGGACCTGCACGCCGACCGGATCCTCTACGTCATCGGGGTCACCCAGTCACTGCACCTGCAGATGGTCTACGAGACCGCGCGGCGGGCGGGCTACCTGCCGGAGCGGGTCGAGGTCGAGCACGTCAAGATCGGCTCGGTGCTCGGCGAGGACCGCAAGATCCTCAAGACCCGGTCGGGCGCCCCGCTGCGGCTGATGTACCTGCTCGACGAGGCCGTGCAGCACGCGCGGGCCTACATCGACCAGGCCCGGCCCGAGCTGCCCGAGGACGAGCGGGCCCGGATCGCCCGCCAGGTCGGGATCGGCGCCGTGAAGTACGCCGACCTGTCCGTGGCGCACGACTCGGACTACGTCTTCGACCTGGACCGGATGCTCGCGCTCACCGGCAACACCGGTCCCTACCTGCAGTACGCCACCGCCCGGATCCGGTCGATCTTCCGCACGCTGATGACCGACCCCGCCGAGCAGGACGCGCCGGTCCTGCTCGCCGAGCCCGCCGAGCGTGAGCTGGCGCTCAAGCTGCTCGACCTCGCCGGGGTCGTGGCGCAGGTCGGCGCGGTCTACGAGCCGCACCGGCTGTGCACCTACCTGTTCGAGCTGGCCCAGACCTTCTCGTCGTTCTACGAGCAGTGCCCGGTGCTCAAGGCCGACCAGGAGGAGACCAAGCAGTCGCGGCTGACCCTGTGCGCGCTGACGTTGCGCACCCTCGTGCAGGGCCTGGACCTGCTCGGGGTGGAGACGCCCGAGCGCATGTGAGGCGTATGCCGACCCGCGGCGGGCGAGCCCTCTGGAGGGGTCGCCCGCCGCGGCGCTTCCGGCCTACCGGAAAGGCTTGTGACAACCTTCACAAGCCCCCTTAGGTAAGCGTAGCCTCAGTGGCATGGCTCACACTCGTCCGCACGTGGTGATCATCGGGTCCGGCTTCGGCGGGCTCTTCGCGGCCCAGGCCCTCAAGGACGTCGACGTGGACGTCACCCTCATCGGCAAGACCGTCTACCACCTCTTCCAGCCGTTGCTCTACCAGGTCGCGACCGGCATCCTCAGCCCCGGCGAGATCGCCCCGAGCACCCGCGAGGTGCTGCGCGGCCAGGACAACGTCACCGTCCTGATGAGCGAGGTCACCGCGATCGACGTGGCTGCCCGCACCGTCACCGCGGAGGCGCTGGCGCACACCACCACCCACCGCTACGACTACCTGCTCGTGGCCGCGGGCGCCGGCCAGTCGTACTTCGGCAACGACCACTTCGCGACCTACGCGCCAGGCATGAAGACCATCGACGACGCACTCGAGCTGCGCGCCCGGATCTTCGGCTCCTTCGAGGTCGCCGAGCTCACCGACGACCCGGCCGAGCGCGAGCGCCTGCAGACCTTCGTGGTCGTCGGGGCCGGCCCCACCGGCGTCGAGATGGCCGGTCAGATCAAGGATCTCGCCGTCCACACCCTCAAGGACGACTTCCGCCGCATCGACCCGACGCAGGCGCGGGTCATCCTGCTCGACGGGGCCTCGGCGGTGCTCGGGTCCTTCGGCGAACGCCTGTCGGTCAAGGCCCGGCGCGAGCTGGAGCGGATCGGCGTGGAGGTCGTCCTCGACGCGCTCGTCACCGACGTGGACGAGGACTCGGTGACCGTCCGGCACCGGGACGGGTCGACGCAGCGGATCGAGGCCGGGTGCAAGGTGTGGGCGGCCGGGGTGCAGGCCAGCCCGCTCGGTCGGCAGCTGGGCGAGCAGACCGGGGCCGAGGTCGACCGGGCGGGGCGGGTGCACGTCGCCCCGGACCTGACGCTGCCCGGCCACCCCGAGATCTTCGTGGTGGGCGACATGATGGCGCTGGACGGGCTGCCGGGGGTCGCCCAGGTGGCGATCCAGGGCGGCCGGCACGCGGCGCGGGTCATCGCCTCGGAGGTCGCCGGGGAGCGGGACCGGTCGCCGTTCCGCTACCAGGACCGCGGGTCCATGGCCGTGATCAGCAAGTTCGGGGCCATCGCGAGCATCGGCCCGCTCAAGCTGACCGGGCTGCCGGCCTGGCTGGCGTGGCTGTTCGTCCACCTGATCAACATCGTCGGCTTCAAGCACCGGGTGACGACGCTGCTGCACTGGGCGATCGCGTTCCTGTCGACCGGGCGGGCGGAGCGCACGACGACCCGGCAGCAGCTCGTGGGGCGGCTCGCGGTCACCCAGCTCGGGAGCGCGTTCCGGCCGACGATCGGGGGGCTGGGCCGCGCGGAGTCGCCGGAGGACTCCGGGGCGACCCGGACCTGACCGGGCCGCCCGCGGGGCGCGCCGTGCGCCCGGCGGGCGGACGAGGTCGGACCGGCGAGGGTGGCGAACCCCCGCAGGGGTGAGCTCGCCACGCCGGGACTGCGCGCCGACCCGACCGACAGCGCCAGATCACGACTGTGCATGGGTCCCCACCTGTGGTGATTACTTAAAGTAGTCTCTCGGCACACAGAGTTGTCGGGAGGATGCATGAGCCCACGGACGGCGTCGACGCCCACGCGGCGCAGCGTGCTCCGCGCCGGCCTGGGCCTGCCGCTGCTGATGGACATCGGCCGCGACCGGGGGACGGGCGACCTGGCGGGTCCGGGTCGGCTGGCCTGGGACCCTCCGGGGGCCGTATGGCGGACCAAGGCGTACGACCACGACCTGCGGGCCGGCTCGCCGTTCTTCGCGACATACACCCGCCCCTATCCGCTGGACCTCGGACTCGCGCCCTTCGGATCTGTCGAAGGTCTGGTGCTCCAGGGCGGGACCGTGCGCTGCCGGATCGCCGGCCGCTACCAACCCCAGATGACGACCACCGCGTGGTATCTCCTGCCGCAGATCTGGTCCTATCGCCTCGACCGGGACCCCCGACGGCTCGACCGGATCCTGCGGACGATGAGCCATGCCGCCTCGCTGACCCTCGCCGACCATGTGACGGGCGCCACCTGGTGGGTGCACCGCGGCGACTACAAGGCCGGCGAGCTCGGGCTCGACCCCCGCGGCTGGGTGTCCGGCATGACCCAGGGGATGGCCCTGTCGGTGCTCGCCGCCCTCTGGGAGACCACCGGCGGGCAGGAGTGGCGGGCCTTGCTGGACAGCACATTTCGCAGCTATCGCCACACCCGCTCGGTCAGCTCGGCGGCGCTGACCTCCCCCTACTTCGTGGTGCACGCTCGCGCCGAGGACGGGTCCACGGACACCTACTTCGAGGAATATCCGTCACCCTTCCGCAGCCGCGTCGCCCACGTCGTCAACGGCTTCGTCTACTCGATCTGGGGCGTGCTCGACTACTACCGGGTGAGCCGCGACCCGGAGGCCCTGGTCCTGCTCGACCGCTCGCTGGCGACGCTGGAGGCGTCCTTCCGGCGCTATCGACAGCCGGGCGAGGCGTCCTGGTATGCCATGACCGACTGGGGTCACGAGGCCTGGGGGCAGCCCGAGTCCTACCACCGGGGCACGGCCTCGATCCTGCAGACCACCGGACGGTTCTGCGGCGATTCGGCGCTGATCGCCCAGGGACTGACACTCCTCCGGGACCACTCCGGGGTGCGACCGGCAGGGGGGCAGATCCCGGTCGAGCGACCCCCGGTGCCCCGGCGCACCCGACGCACGCAGCACGTGCCGGACCCCAACAGCCGGCCGGGCACCGAGCCCCCGCCCACGCCGACGCCACGGCCGACCTCTCGACCGGCGCCCGAGCGGCGGCCGACGCCCAAGCCGACCCCGCGGCCCGAACCCACGCCGCGCCCGACGCCCAAGCCGACCCCGCGGCCCGAGCCCAGGCCCGGACTGCGTCCGACCCCGAGCCCCACCCGGTCAAGCCCGCGACCCGAGTGATCGGCATACGGCCCCACTCGCACCACCCCGCGACCCCGCGCCGTCCTCGACCACCAGGGGCCAGGCCGGCCCCGTGGCACGTTCAAAGAGGGGCCGTGACGTACTCGACGGGGCCAGCCTGGCCCGGAACGCGCGGGGTGCGCGCACGGTGAGCGGGTGGCGGGGGGTTGGTAGCGGAGCGGGCGGGACGAGCGAGCGGGTCGGCTCAGGGGCGCAGGCGGGTCAGCGCCCGACGCCCTGCTGCGCCTTCGTCCGACGCTGCTCGCCGCGCTCCTTGCGGCCGGCCGCGCGGGCCTCCCGGCGGGCCCGCAGCCGCTCGCGCCGCTCCTCCAGGTGACCCATGACCGGGGTCGCCGCCATACCGTGCACCACGACCGACAGCAGGATCGCGAAGGTCGCGGTCGCCCACAGCGTCCGGTCGTCGTCCCAGGCGTGCTCGCTGGTCGCGAACCCGAGGTAGTAGATCGTGCCGATGCCACGCACGCCGAAGACCGCGGTCGTCCAGCGCTCGCGCGTGTCCAGGGTGCTGGTGCGCCACAGGGACAGCCAGCCGGCGAGCGGGCGGATCACGAAGACCAGCGCGGCGGCGACGACCACGCCCTGCCAGGTCAGGCCGGCGAGCTGACCGGAGGTCAGGGAGACCCCGAGCAGCATCAGGATGAGCAGGGTGAGGATGGCCTCCAGGTGCTCGATGGCCAGGTGCAGGCGTCCGTGGTACTCGTGGCCGCGCTCGGCCGCCCGGAGCGCCAGCGCGCACATGAAGACCGCGAGGAAGCCGTAGCCGTGGGCGAGCTCGGCCAGCCCGTAGGTCGTGCAGATCAGCGCGATGCCGAGCAGCGGCTCGCCGACGTCCGCGAGGCGCAGGCTGTCCCACTGGGCCCGGAACACGAGCTTGCCGAAGGCCCACCCGCAGGCCCAGCCGACGAGCGCGCCGACGACGATCTTGCCGACGAGCTCCCAGGCCAGCCAGTGCCAGACCCAGTCACCGACCGGTCCCTTGGTGGCCAGCAGGATCGCGAACCACACGAAGGGGAAGGCCAGCGCGTCGTTCAGCCCCGCCTCGGAGGTCAGCGCGAACCGCACCTCGTCGTCCTCGTCGTCGGGGTCGCCCTCCTGACCGCTGACGGACGGGCCGGCGACCTGCACGTCGGAGGCCAGGACCGGGTCGGTGGGCGCCAGGCAGGCCCCGAGGAGTATGGCGGCTGCGGGCGCGAGCCCCATCACCCACCACCCCAGCAGCGCCACGCCGGCGATGCACAGGGGCATGGCGATCAGCAGGAGCCGCCAGGTCTTGCCCCAGGTCCGCCAGGACCGCCACATCAGGGGCCGGTCGATGGCCAGCCCGACGCCCATGAGGGCGATCAGGACGGCCACCTCGGTGACGTGCGCGGCGAGCGTCTCGTGGAAGGCGGGTGCGGCGCGCAGGTCGTTGGGCACGAACCACCCGACGACCAGGCCGACGCCCATGACGACGATGGGCGCGGAGATGGCCCGCTCGTGGAGCAGGCGGGGCAGGAAGGCCCCGAGGAGCAGGCCGAGGCCGGCGACGAGGTAGACGACCGCGGGGCTCACGGGCGCCAGACCTGGGCGGGGCGGCCGACGGCTCCGGGGCTCACGGCGAACAGGCTTCCGGCCTGCGGGTCCTCGCCGGCGGGGAGGTTCTCCCGGGAGGTGGTGATGTAGAGCGTGCGCAGGTCGGGTCCGCCGAAGGTGCACGCGGTGACCTGGCGGGCGCCGACCTCGACGACCTGCTCGAGCGTGCCGGCCGGGGAGTAGCAGCGCACGGCCCCGTCGCCGTGCATGGCCGTCCACACGTTGCCCTCGGCGTCCACGGTGAGCCCGTCGGGGCTGCCGCCCTCGCAGTCGACGAAGGTGCGCCGGTCCGTCATACCGCCGTGCTCGTCCCGGTCGAAGCAGCTGATCGTGCCGGTGGCGGTGTCGTTGTGGTAGCCGGTGCGGCCGTCCGGGGACCAGTCGATCCCGTTGGAGACCGTGACGTGCGGCAGGACGACCTCGGCGCCCAGGTCGGTCGTGAACCGGTAGAGCGTCGCGGCGCCCTTGGCCTGGTCCTCGGCCATCGACCCGCACCAGAACCGCCCGTCGGGGTCGCAGCCGCCCTCGTTGAACCGCAGGCCCGGATCGGTGATCACGTCGGGGTGGGACCGCAGCTCGCCGAGGTCGTCACGCTCGGTGGTGACCAGGCCGTGCCTGCCTGCGATGATCGCGCCGCCGCCCGCGCGGGGGCGCAGGCAGGCGGCGATCGTGCCGACGTGGGTGCGGGTGACCTCGCCGTCGGTGTCCAGGGTGAGCACGTCGCCCGCGAGCATGTCGACCCACCGGATCACCCCCGACGGCCACCAGACCGGGCCTTCGCCGTGGTAGCAGAGGCTGTCGGTGATTCTCTCGGCACGCATGGTGCTGATCGTAGGGCGCTGCGCGGGCCTGCGGGGACTCCTACGCTGGCGGGATGCCGACCCTCACCGAGCAGTCCGCCGTCGCCCGCGCCGCCTCCCTCGCCGCCCGCCCGGGCCGGACGATCCTCGGGCTGGCCGGGGCACCCGCCGCGGGGAAGTCGACGCTGGCCGCCACGCTCGCCGCCGCGGTGCCCGGCGCGGTGGTCGTGGGCATGGACGGGTGGCACCTGGCCCACTCGGTGCTCGTCGCGCGGGGTGACGTGGCGGACAAGGGCGCGCCGTGGACCTTCGACGGGGACGGCTACCTCGCGCTGCTGCGCCGGGTGCGGGCGGCGGCGGGGCCGGTGTGGGCGCCGGAGTTCCGCCGCGAGCTCGAGGACGCCGTCGCCGGTGCCGTGCTCGTCGCGCCGGGCTGCCCGCTGGTCATCACCGAGGGCAACTACCTGCTGCTGGACGAGGAGCCGTGGCGGTCGGCGCGGGCCCTGTGCGACGAGGTCTGGCAGGTGAGCGTGCCGGAGCCGCTGCGGGTCGACCGGCTGGTGGCGCGCCACGTCGCGCACGGCCGCACGCCCGAGGCCGCGCGGGAGCGGGCGACCCACGGGATCGACGCGGCCAACGCCCGGCTGGTGCTGCGTATGGCGGCTCGCGCGGACGCCGTGGTCACCCTCTCCTGAGGCCGCGGGTGCCTCCCGAGCGGCTCGTCAGCAGTCGCCGAGGCGCAGGCTCTCCAGCACGGGGGTGGGGACCACGCCGCAGCCGACCTGGGCGGTGCCGAGGTCGGAGACCCGCCACCGGCCGCCGGTGCGGTGCAGGACGGCCGTCGCGTCGTCGGTCTGGCCGTGGGTGGCGTGGACCGTGGCCCGGGCCCAGCCGGAGCGGGTGACCTCGACCTGCTCCAGACGCCAGTCGGTGGCCTTCCAGCCGCGCAGGGCCGGGTCGGCCGCGACCGCCGCGTAGATCTGGGAGCGGTCCGACGTGGCGGCCGCGGTGGAGGTGGCCGGGGTGGCGATCGCGTGGCCGACGAGCCCGATGCCTCCCGCGGCCACGACGGCGACGACGGGAAGGACGACGGTGGAGCGACGGGTCATGGTGGTCCTCGGGTCACGGGCAGGTGGGGGTGATACCTGCCGTGCAGACCTCCGGGACCGCAGGAAGGTTGTCGGGCGGCGTGCGATGTCCTCCTTCCGGCGTACCGGAGTGGCCGAGACGATGGAATCGTCACCGCCCGCGACTGATTCGTGCACCGGCGTCGTCCCGGCACCCGGACGTCCGGTCCGGGGGGCGCCGGGGCCGCCCGCGCGGCTCAGGCGTCGCCGTGGGTCAGCAGGCGCTCGACGTACTTGGCGATGACGTCGACCTCGAGGTTGACCGGGTCGCCGACCTGCTTGTGCCCGAGCGTCGTCAGCTCCAGCGTCGTCGGGATCAGCGACACCGAGAACGTCTCGTCGGTCACCGCGCTCACCGTCAGGGAGACCCCGTCGACGGTGATCGAGCCCTTCTCCACGACATACCGGCGCAGCGCCGCGGGCAGGGAGCAGGTCACGACCTCCCAACGGTCGCCCGGCTCGCGCCGCAGGATCTCGGCGGTGCCGTCGACGTGCCCCTGGACCACGTGGCCGCCGAACCGGCCACCCGCCGCCATGGCCCGCTCCAGGTTGACCGGGGAGCCCACCTCCAGCGCGCCCAGGCTCGACCGGCGCAGCGTCTCGGCCATCACGTCCACGCGGAAGGTCTGCGCGTCGTGCTCCACGACGGTGAGGCAGACGCCGTTGACCGCGATGGACGCGCCGTGCCGGGCGTCGCTGACCACGAGCGGCCCCCGGACCGTGATGACGGCGCTCTGCGGCCCCCGCTCCACCGCGTCGATGGTGCCGAGCTCCTCGACGATGCCCGTGAACATGCTGCCTCCGTTGGGGATGGGTGGTGTCGCCCAACCTATCGCGGTCAGGGTCGCCGCAGGTCGTCACCCGTCGGTCAGGAGCCGGGCGCGGCGGCCGTCATGGTCAGCCGCACCCCCTGCGCCGCGACCAGGGCGGCGTCGAGCCGGGCGGTCAGCAGGGCGATGTCGTCGGTGGACAGGGCCCGCCACTCCACGGCGTCGCGCGGGCCCGGTGACAGCAGCCGGGTGCGCAGGGCGGCGGCCGTGCGCAGCCCTGCGTCCAGGCGATCCAGGTCGACGGGCCCGGAGCCGGCAGCCGTCACCCCCTCCAGCGCGGAGTCCAGGGCGGTGATCACCTGCCGGACCTGGCCGGGGACGGTGCAGCTCTCGGTGGGGTCGTAGAAGCCGAGGTTGCGGGACCGGGCATGGTCGGCCGCAGCACGCAGCGGCGCCGACTCGGCGGGGGGCACCCCCGGCGCCGGGGTGGCGACACCCGCCGCGACGAGCTCCACGTCGACGGGACTGCCGCCGGACGTCTCGATCGTGGCGCGGGTCAGGCCGGGGCGGGAGGGCCGACCGGGCAGCTCGTGGACGGTCACCGGGGAGCCCACCGGCAACAGCTCGGTCAGGGCCTCCCGGGCACGCTCGGCCAGGCAGCCGCTCCCGGCCGCGGTGCGATCGGCGGGGGTGTCGACGTGGGCGAGCTCGAGCCGCTCCCGCTGCCGCACCCCGCCGACCTCGATCTCGTCGGCGGACACCACCTGGAGCACGCGCAGGTGCTCGGAGGAGGCCGCCCGGGGCCCGGACCCGGCCCGCACCAGCAGGGCCACGGTGGCGGCCACCACCAGGACGGCGGCCACCAGGTCCAGCGCCCGGGGTCGTCGACGACCCGTGTCAGCCATGCGTGGGCGTCAGCGCTGGCGGACGGCCTCGAACGGCGCCCGGGAGGGCATCCGGTCGACGATCGCCTGGCGCACGACGGACTTGGCGGAGCGCGCCGCCTCCAGGGCGGTCGCCCCCTTGGCCAGCTCGGCGGTCACGGCGGCGGCGAGGGTGCAGCCGGCTCCGCTGACGGCGAGGTCACCCACCTTGGGCTCTCGCAGCACCTCCAGCGTGGTGCCGTCGTAGAACACGTCCACCGCGTCCGGTCCGGCGAGGCGGACCCCGCCCTTGGCGAGCACGGCCGCACCGGATCGCTCGTGGATGATGCGGGCCGCACGGGTCAGGTCGTCCTCGGACTCGATGGCGTCGAGCCCTGCCAGGGTCCTGGCCTCGAGGAGGTTGGGGGTCACGAAGGTCGCGAGGGGGAGCACCTGCTCCCTCAGCGCGGTGTCCGTGTCCAGGGCGGCTCCGGGCTCCTGACCCTTGCAGATCAGCACCGGGTCCAGGACCAGCCGCTCCGGCCGCAGCTCACGCAGCAGCCGGGCGACGGTCGCGATGGTGACCGGGGTGCCGAGCATGCCGACCTTGACGGCGTCCACGTCGTAGGCCGCGAGCTGCGCCTCCAGCTGGTCGGCGATGACCTGGGGCGGCAGGGGGACGAAGCGGTGTCCCCAGCCTGCCTGGGGGTCGAACGACACGATGCAGGTCAGCGCGGCCATCCCGAAGGTGCCGAGCGCCTGGAAGGTCTTGAGGTCCGTCTGCGCACCGGCGCCTCCGGTGGCCTCGGATCCTGCGATGGTCAGGGTGACCGGGACACGTCGGGCGGCGGTGACGTCAGGGGGGGCCATGGGCCCCATCCTCGCACCTCGCGCGCGGCCGGTGCCCGGGTGACCGCTCAGCCCGCCTGCTGGTCCGGCACGACGGCGAGTCCGCCGCGATCCACGTGCCCGGGGCGGGCGGTGCGGGTCGTCCGCCCGACGTCCGGTCCCCGGCCGGGGCGAGCGGCGGCGGTGCCGGTGAGCGGCTCGGGAGCGTTGTCCGGGTCCACCGCGAGCGCCACGAGCGCGGCCCGCAGCTCCCGGTCGAGGTCGTGCCAGCGCATCCCCTGCACGGCCCCCTCGAGGGCCTGGAGGGACATGGCGCACTCGAACAGCCCGCGGGCACGCATCTGTCGCCACACGGGGATGGACCCGCGGCTGCGAAGCGTCTCGGCGTCGGGCACCCCCACCTGACGCAGGGCGTCGGCGAGCTTGGGCCCGATGTTGGGCAGCGCGTCGACGCGTTGACTGGTCTTGGGGATCACGGGGGCACCTTCCAGGGCAAAGGGTTCTCAACAGTGCAAAGGCGACTGACCTGCGGCGATGGGCTGCGGGCGCCAGGGACCGTATCACCGGGCGTACCCGCGCGTAGGGCTGATTCCGCAGAACTGCCTCCTCCTGGGTCTGGTCGCACCGGGCCATAACGAGACGGACCGTGACACGTCCGAACCAGCCCTCGCGGCTCGAACGTGGCGGTGCCCGGCGCACCGGGCCCCGGTGGCCGCCGAGGCGCGGCTCCTCGCCTCGTTCCTGCCCTGCCGCTCCACCGTGGACCGCGCGCATGGAGGTCCCAGGTCGCCCCGAGTCGGGCACCGGACGCAGCTGATCGACCGCGCACGGAGCGTCAGCCCACCTGCCGCACCCCTCGCCGCGCCCTGGGCGCCGTGCTCACCGGCGGCACCGCGGCGTATGCCGAGGAGCCCCAGCCTCTCGTCGGCGGAGCCCACGTCACCCCGGTCCCCCCTCCGGCGTGGCGGGCGCCCTCCCGCTCGGACCGGGCGTGGGCGCCGGGCCGGGCCGGGAGCCGGCCCGCCGACCCTGGCGGTGCTGCGTCGCCGTACCGCCCCCTGACCTGCTCCGCCCTTCCCGAAGGGGCCCCACCACCTGGTGGACCCCTCGCCGCGCCCGGGACCCTTCATCCCCTGACGGTCCGTAGATAGCAGATCACGAGGGGTTTTACCTTTGCCTTCATGGCGGAAGGACCTGTTTCCGCCGGGCAAGATGTCCTTTTCTCCGACCTCCTCCCGCAAATTGCGTGACCGCTTGTGGACGCGGAGTAAATAACTTGCCCCGGGAGGGTTGCAGGCCGCTTCTGAGGCGCTTCGTCGCGACATCGCTCCAGGTCAGAAGCACCGATGCGGAGGAAGTGGATATCACGCAGAGTTATTAGTCATCGTCCTTGAGTATTTCCTGACCTCGATCCAGAGGATCTGTCGAGCATTCTTCGAAAGCTTCCCGAAACGCCACGTTGAATCCTGTCCAACGGGACGTCGCCTCGACGGTCATCCGGACCCGCGAGGCCGGGTCGGCGCGACGCACGACGAGGGGCACCCGCCCCCATCGAAAGGACAAGCACCATGACCCGCACCACGACCACCGGCCGTCTCGTCATCTCCGGCGCGTTCGCCCTCACCGCCGCCCTCGGCACCGCAGGCACCGCGTTCGCCGGCGGCCACTCCGCCCCGGCCCCCGCCGCCACCGCCACCGTCCAGGCCGGCGCCCACGGCGAGCAGACCGACGGCAGCGACCACGGCGCCGCGGGCAAGCCCGCCAAGGCCGACCCCAACCCCCACCAGGGCAAGGACTGCCAGCTGCACGGCAAGAACGGCGGTGTCGACGAGGACCACTGCGGCCCGACCAAGCCGACCACCGAGCCCACCAAGCCCACCACCGAGCCCACCAAGCCGACCGAGCCCACCAAGCCCACCACCGAGCCCACCAAGCCGACCAAGCCGACCACCGAGCCCTCGCCCGACTGCGGTCGCTGCCAGACCGTGACCCCGCCGGCCCCGGTCCTCGTGCCCGTCTGCGGCGCGGACAACGACAAGGTCGTCCTGCCCGAGACCGAGGGTGTCATCTGGCAGCGTGGCGAGTGGCACGACGGCACGCTCGTCGTCAAGGCGGTCTCCGCGGACTGGTACACCTTCCCGAACGGCGACGAGGTGACCTTCACGCTGACCGACGAGGGCGTGGCCTGCGACACCCCGACCGCCCCGGTCGAGGACTGCGACCGCACCTGCCCCACCCCCGGCACGACCACGCCGGCGACGACCAGGCCGGAGGTCCACAAGCCCGCCGTGACCACGCCGGTCCTCGCGAAGCCGGGCCGTCCCGCCGTGGTCGTGGCCCACCGCCCGGTCGGCGCGGCCGGCAGCACCGCCCCCGCCCAGGTCGTGACCCCCGCCCCGGCTCCCGCGACCGAGTCCGGCACCACCGCTGCCCCGGTCTTCGACTCCGGCGTCGACGGCGACGACCAGGGTCGCCCGGGTGCCCTCGGCGCGGGCCTCGCGGTCCTCGCCGCGGCCCTGATCGTGCCGGTCGTTCGCCGCCGCGTGCGCGGCTGACGACACCCGCGCCACATGACAGGCTGGGGGCGGCACGTTCCCGGCAGGGCGTCGAGGCCCTCGCCCCCGCTGCGGGGAGGGGGCCTCGACCGTGCCCAGGCCGATCGGACGCCGCGCGCGGACGACGGCACCGGGCGACCCCCCACCAGGGCGGCCACGAACAGCCTCTTTTCGGCATACCACCAGCGAGGAGCCAGGAACACCACGATGACCAGAGCCACCATCGCCGGCGGCGTCGCCGCCCTGACCCTCCTCGGAGGTTGCGGGACCGACGCGCAGGTCACCCACCACCGCACCGAGGCCGCGACGGCGCAGGTCGCGGGCCGCACGTCCTCGGCGGCCTCCTCCGGCGCGTCGCTGCCGTCCGCCACCGGCGCGACCCGCCCGGGCACGACCACCGCAGCGGCGTCGTCGACCGTCCCGCCCGCCGCCCCCCGGCCCGGCGCCGCCCCCGGCGACGACGGCAGCCGCCTGCTCGTGATCGCGGCCCTGGGGGTGCGGGCCCCGGTCACCGGCTGCGGCACCGAGGACGGGACCGTCACCCCGCCCGGCGACGTCGGCGCGGTGTGCCGGTGGACGGGCAGCCAGCCCTTCGACGCGCGCACCGGCACCACGGTCGTGGTCGGTCACTCCACGCGCAGCACGCGGTCGGTCGGTGCACTGGAGTACGTGCGCGAGCTGAAGGTCGGTGACACCGCCACCGTCGCCGGTCAGACCTGGCGGGTGGCCGAGGTCCTCCCCGGCGTCGACAAGCACCACCTGCCGGCGTGGATCGTGTCCCGCGCCGGTGCCCGCCAGCTCGCGCTGGTCACCTGCGAGACGACGAGCCGCACGCGCAACGACATCGCACGCCTGGTCCCGGCCTCCTGAGACCCCGCCCCGGCGGGCGGCGTCTGCCCGCCGGCGCCCTGCACCCGACGTGCGCACCTCGGCGAGGGCACCCTGGCGAGCGCGCCCTGGCGAGGTCTGCCAGGGCGCGCTCGCCGTACCTCCGTCAGCCCTGCGCCGGCTCGCTTCCCCAGCGGAGCGCCAGGGCGTCGGCCTAGCGTGGGGCCTTCGCCCTCGACCCGCCCGCCGAGAGGATCTCCATGGACGCCGATCCGACCGTCCCGCACCGCGAACCGCACCGCGAACCGCGCCGCGACGCCCGGGCCTCCCGGCCGGACGCGGTCCGCAGGACCGAGACGCTCCCCGTCGCCGGCCTGCTGGCCACCTGCGCGGCGCTGGCCGGCCTGTACGTCGGCGCCGTGCGCACCGAGCGTGGGCAGTGGTGGGACCACGTCGGGTGGTGGCTGCTGCACCGCCGGTCCGGGGTCGACGGTCACCACGTCGGGGCCGTCATGCGCACCGTGATCACCCCCGCTCACCTCGTGATCGCCCTCGCCGTGATCGCGGCGCTCGCCGTGCTGCAGCGCCGCCGGTGGGCGGCCGTCGTCGCGGTGGTGTGCGCGGCCGGCACCTTCGTCTCCGCCGAGGTGCTCAAGGCGGTGCTGGAACGCCCTGACCTGGGGATCCCCTGGGCGGTGGGCAACTCCTTCCCCAGCGGGCACACCGGGGCCGTCGGCGCGCTCCTGGTCGCCGCCGCGGTCGCGTTGACCGGGTGGTGGCGGGCCGTGACGGTCGCCATGGCGGGCGCGGCGACGGCGCTCACCGGCGTGGGTGTCGTGGTGGCGGGGTGGCACCGGCCCAGCGACCCGCTGGCGTCGGTGCTGCTGGCCCTCGCGTGGATCCTGGCCGGCCTCGTCGTCCTGGGGCGGGCACAGCGCCCGGTCCGTCACCCGAGGCAGGGTTGGTGACGGACCGGACGCTGCTCCTAGCACCCACGCCCGGTCAAGAGGGAGGGGGGACCGACCGGTCGGGGGACCCGAGAGCCACCGCCTGAGCAGGGCGGCGGACGCCGTCCAGATGGAGCGGTTCCGGACAGCCCCCATAGTCCAATCAGGTGATGAGAGCGTCAATACCGGCTCGGTGGCAGGCGTCACACGATGCGTGATCCATCCTGGTCAGACCGTTCGATATCCGCGAAATTGATTGTTGCACAGCAGGAATCACCGCCGGTCAGAGGCCTCTACGGCGGGTCTGCTGGGGAACGGCCGGCAGGACGACGGAGCAGGTCACCCCGCGGCGCGAAGCCGCTCGGCGAGCTGGGCGATGGCGGCCTCGGCGGCCGACGTGTCCCCCGCCCGGGCCTTGGTGACGGCCTCCACGTGCACCGGCGACTGCCCCTCGACGAGCCACGCCACGAGCACCACCGGCATCACCGAGGAGCGCTCCACCCACGAGTACCCCCACACGCGAGCGCCCTGCGCGTCGTCACGAGGCTCCGGAGCCTCGCCGCGGACGGCCCTGAGGCGGGCCAGGCTGTCGGCATACGGCCCCGGCATCTCCAGCAGCGACGACGCGGTGACGGTCGCGAGCCGCTTGGCGACGAAGGACCCGAGCCAGCCACCCTGCCGGGCGACCCCGCTCACGGACTGCTGCAACAACGACTCGGCGAAGGCCTCGGACAGGAACGGATTCACGGGTCTCAGCCTAGGACGGCAGACTGGGGGCATGGCCTCCAGCGCATACCCCCACATGATCTTCGCGACCGACAAGGCCGAGCTCGACCGCGACCGGCTCGTGGCGCTCCTCGGCGAGTGCTGCCCCGGCGGCGAGGCCGAGCAGTCCTCGCTCAAGGTGACGTGGACCCGCGAGGGCTATGCGTTCACCTTCTGGTTCGAGGACGCGGACCGGGTGGGTGAGATGTATGCCGACTACCTGCCCGAGGGGGCCCGCCGTCGGCCGCTGGTCAACGCCACCACCGTGATCGACATGAGCGGCGACGCCGACCCGGACGGGACGCACGAGGGCGTGGCGCGCGTGGTCGCCCGTCACCTGGCGCAGCAGGACGGCGTGAGCGTGTTCGCCGAGGAGCGCAAGCGTTTCGTCGCGATGGCGTACGGCGACGAGACTCCGGAGGAGCTCGCCGCGCTGACCGAGCCCGCCGCGGTCGCTGCTCCCGCCCCGGACGCGGCTCCGGCCGCGGACGTGGCGCCCGCCGAGGAGGCGGCGGACACCGGAGACGTGGTGTACATCGAGCCGCCCATCGCTCCGGAGCCCGCCGAGGTCACCCCGCCGGCCGCCGACGCGGCCGCACCGCAGCCTGTGGAGCCCACGCAGCACGCCGAGGAACCCGCTGCCCCGGAGACCGTGGCGCCCCGCACCGAGGGGGCCGCGCCGCAGCCCACGGCCGCCGGCCCGGCCCAGGTCGCGGAGCCTGCGGGCACCACCACCGAGGACTCGTTCGGGACGGAACCCGCCCTGTCCGGGGACCCGGAGCCCGGGGCCTTCGGCGCCGAGCCGGTGGAGTCCTCGCTCACCGACCAGGGGGACCTGACCCAGGTCGACGGACCCCAGGACGACGAGCCCCAGGACGACGAGCCCCAGGACGACGAGCTGCGGCCCGCGCCCGCCGGGGAGGGCCCGGTCCTGCCGCAGCCGCACGCCGTCGACGGCACCTGCACCCCGGGCACCCCGCCCGAGGCGGAGCCGACCCCCGCTCCGGCGGCGCCCGTCGACCGGGTGCCGGGGACCGTCGCTCCCGCCCCGATCCAGACGGACACCCCCACGGCGGACACCCCCACGGCGGAGGCCGACCGAGCCACCGAGTCCCCTGCCACGCAGCCCGAGCTGGTGGCGCCGCACCCGCCCGCCGAGGCCCAGCCGGCCACCGAGCTCCCGGGCGGCGCCCTGGACGAGCAGCGGGTGGCTGCCCGCCCCCAGGACGTCGAGCCTGCCGTCACGTCCGTCGGCGAGGGGGCCTTCGGAGCGGACCTGCCCCGGGAGCAGACGCCTCAGCACGCCCCCGAGCCCCTTCCGACCCCCGAGCCGCAGCCCGAGGCCACCCCCAAGCAGGAGAAGGGCTTCTTCAAGAAGCTCTTCGGCCGCCGCTGACCCGCGACCTCCGAGCGACACGGCCCCGCACCCGCACCGCACCGCACCGCACCGTGGTGGGGGGGCGAGGGCGGTCTGGTAGGCCGGGGCGGCGGGTCCGGGTCGACGGGGTGGACGGGTCCGCGCGACGCGCACACCCCGCGAGCGGGTGGTCGACGCGGGTTCCGGCATACGGCCGTACGTGTGACCGGGGTGCCCTGCGGGTAGGAGCACCCCCAGATCACCGAGCGAAGGAGAAACCCGTGCCCGACCAGACCGATTCGATCGCCGCCGGTCGCCGGACGGCCCCGCGCCGCCTGGTGCTCGTCCGCCATGGCCAGAGCCTGGGCAACGTCGCCGACGCGGAGGCGCGCAAGGCCGGCTCGGGCACCCTCGACCTGGACTTCCGGGACGCCGACACGCCGTTGTCCGACCTCGGCAAGGAGCAGGCCACCGCGCTCGGCGAGTGGTTGCAGGACCTGCCCGAGGACCAGCGTCCGGACGTGGTGCTCGCGTCGCCCTACGAGCGGGCCCGCACCACCGCGCAGATCGCTCTGGAGCGGGCCGGGCTCGATCACACCCTCGTCCTCGACGAGCGGCTGCGCGAGCGCGACCTGGGGATCTTCGACGGGCTGACCGGTGACGGCATCCGCGCGAAGCACCCCGAGGAGGCCGCGCGGCGCAGCACGGTCGGCAAGTTCTACTACCGTCCGCCGGGCGGCGAGTCCTGGTGCGACGTGGCCCTACGGGTGCGCAGCGTGCTCGCGGACATCCGTCAGGAGTATGCCGACCAGGTGGTGTGGGTGTTCAGCCACCAGGCCGTGATCATGAGCTTTCGCCTGGTCGTCGAGGGGCTTGACGAGCAGGGGATCATCACCATCGACACCGAGACGCCGATGCCCAACTGCTCGATGACGACGTACGACGGTCGTGACGGCTCGCTCGACCTGGACGCCTACGCGCAGACCGGGCACCTGGACGACGCCGACACCGCGACCACGCACGAGGTGCCGCAGTCCGCCGAGGCGGACAGGTGAGCGCGCCACGCCCGATCACGACGGGCCTGCTGCGTGACTGGGCGCTTCCGCGCAGCGGCGGCAGCAAGGAGTCCCAGGGTCGGGTCCTGGTCGTCGGCGGCAACGTCCGGATGCCGGGAGGGGTGCTGCTCGCCGCCGAGGCCGCGATGCGCGCGGGGGCCGGCAAGCTGCAGATCGCCACCGTCGAGCAGGTCGCGGTGCCGATGGCCATGCAGATCCCGGAGGCCTACGTGGCCGGGCTGCCCGCCGACGCCGACGGCAACCTGGCGCCCGAGTCCGCCGCGGAGATCGTCGAGCTCGCCGCCGACTGCTCCGCGGTGCTGCTCGGCCCCGGGATCATGTCGCCGGACAGCGCGGCCGCCCTGCTGGGCGAGGTCGTGCCGCAGGTCGAGGTGCCCGTCGTCGTCGACGCCCTGGGGATGGCCTATCTCACCGAGCACCGTGACGGGGTGGCTCATCTGGACGGCCGCGCCATCCTGTCCCCCAACCTCGGCGAGCTCGCGGCGACGCTCGGGCTGGACCAGGACGAGGTGTCGGACGACCCGCTCACGCACGCGCGTCGGCTCGCCGCCGAGGCCGGGGCGGTCGTGGTGACCGGGGCCGCGACCACGGTGATCTGCACGCCCGACGACTCCGAGAGCTGGCAGGACGAGTCCGGCGGCGAGGGTATGGCGGTCTCCGGGTCCGGCGACGTCAAGGCCGGCGTGCTGCTCGGTCTGCTGGGGCGGGGCGCCGAGCCCGAGCAGGCCGCGGCGTGGGGCGCCTTCGTGCACGGGCGCGCGGGCGAGCGGCTCGTCGCGGTGCACGGTCGGCGTGGATATCTCGCGCGCGAGCTCCTCGTCGAGATCCCGCGAACGCTGGCCGAGCTCGACGGCTGAGGCGCGGCCCGCCCGGTGCGACGCGTGGCCGGCGGGCGGGTCACTCGTCGCTGTCCTGGGTGAGGCCGGCGGCGTCGCCCTGCCCGGCCACCTCGCCGGGAGTGTCCAGGTGGTCGGTCTGACGGGTGAGGTGGCCGTCGGGGTGGACGACCCCGGCGGCCTCGGTGGAGGGACCCTGGTCGTCGGGCACCAGCAGGTCCAGGTCGTCGTCGCTCATGTCCACCAGGATGCGGCTCCGGCGCGGGACCGGCGAGCCCCGGCCGCCCCTCGGACGCCCTTCCCGGCATACGGTGAAGGCATGGACCTCAAGAACGCTCACGACGTCACGACCGCTCCCCTGATGGTGCTCGGCCTGGCGGGCGGCTTCGCCCTGGCGAGCGAGACGGGCATCCGCCCGCTCGGTGGCCTGCTGCTCGGCGGTGCGGGGCTGCTCGCGGGCCGCACCTGGCTGGCCAAGACCGACCCGGCGACCACGGCGGCGCTGTCGGTGGTCTACCTGGGCGGCTTCGTCGGCTCGCACCGGCTCGCCAGGTCGATCGGCGCCTGGCCGTCCGTGGCCGTGGTGACCGCGGCGTCCGCGGGTGCGGCCCACGCGCTGTGCGACCGGCGCTGACGGACGCGGCGTGACCGGGCCCACCGGTCCGGGGCCGTGGCTGGTCGTGGCCCCGCACCTGGACGACGCGGTCCTGTCCTGCGGGTGGCTCGTGGCGGGCGGCGACCCCGTGGACGTGCTGACCGTGTGCAGCGGCCGGCCCGCGCCGGCCGTGGTGCGCGACTGGGACCGCGCGTGCGGGTGGCGCGACTCCGACGAGGCGATGGCCGGGCGGCTGGCCGAGGACGAAGCGGCCTTCGCGGGCACCCCGCACCGACGGCACCTGCTCGGGCTGCTCGACCAGCAGTATGTCGACGGCGGGCGGCCCGAGCAGGACGCGCGCCTGCTCACCGGGTGGGTCGCCCGCTGGCTCGACGTCCACCCCGAGGGCATCGTGCTCGTGCCCGCGGCGACCGGCTGGGTGCCGCCCCACGCGCCGGACGCCCTCGGTGCCCGCTGCCCCGACCGGGACGTGCCCGGCGTCAACGGGGACCACCGGTGGGTCCGCGACACCGTGATCACCGGGATCGCCGGGATCGCGGGGGTCGCCGAGGCGGCGGAGGCGCGCACCGGCCGGGTCGGGATCTACGAGGACCTGCCCTACCTGTGGGGGCGTCCCGCCGCCGACGAGGTCGCGCGGCTGCCCCTCACCCTGGTCCCGCACGAGATGCCGGTCGAGCGCCGGGCCAAGGCCCACCGGATCGCGGCCTACGCCTCGCAGCTGGACCTGCTCACCCACGAGGGGCGCCGGCTCGACGACCCCGACGTGCTGCCGGCCACCGAGCGCTGCTGGCTGCCCGTCTGACTGCCGGCAGCCGACCGGGCCGCGACGCCGCCGCGGCCCGGTCGCCACAGGGCCGGCCTCAGACCGGCGCCGCCTCCCGGGAGCCCGAGCCGACCTCGGCCGCGGGGACCGTCGCCCGCGGCGCGTCGTAGGCCGACTGGTCGAGCAGACCCTCGCGGCGAGCCACGACGACCTGCACCAGCACCTGACCGGCGACGTTCACGGCCGTGCGACCCATGTCCAGGATCGGGTCGACGGCGAGCAGCAGCCCCACGCCCGCCAGGGGCAGGCCCAGCGTGGACAGGGTGAGCGTCAGCATGACGATCGCACCGGTCAGACCCGCGGTGGCCGCCGAGCCGATCACCGACACGACCACCACCAGCAGGTGGTCCAGCAGCGAGAGGTGGACCCCGAAGAACTGGGCGACGAAGAGCGCGGCGACGGCCGGATAGATCGCCGCGCAGCCGTCCATCTTGGTGGTGGCGGCCAGCGGGCTCGCGAAGGCGGCATACTCCCGGGGCACCCCCAGGCGCTCGGTGACCTGCTGGGTCAGCGGCAGGGTGCCGAGCGAGGACCGGGAGACGAAACCGAGCTGGATCGCGGGCCACGCGCCGCGGAAGTAGCTGCGCGGGCTCAGCCCGTGGGCGAGCAGGATCGCGGGGTACAGCGCGAGGAGCACGATCGCGAGCCCGGCGTAGACCGCGAGGACGAAGGCGCCGAGCTGTCCGAGCGAGGACCAGCCGTAGGTCGCGACGGCGCGTCCGACCAGCCCGACCGTGCCCAGGGGCGCCAGGAGGATGACCCACCACAGGACCTTCTGGACCACGGCCAGCGCCGAGGCGTTGAACCGCAGGAAGGGCTCGGCGGCGTCACCCACCTCGAGGGCGGCGATCCCGACGACGAGCGCGACGACCACCAGCTGGAGAGCCTTGAACGAGACCGAGGACTGCAGCGCTCCGTCGACCTCGTGGGTGGTGACGGCCAGGCCGAGCACGTTGGTGGGGACGAGCTGGTCGACGAAGTCCAGCCAGCCGCCGTGGGTGCTCGTGGCCCTGGCGGCGCTCTGGGTGATGCTCGTGTGCCGGCCGGGCTGGACGAGCACGCCCAGCCCGATGCCGACGAGCACCGAGGCCAGGGCCGTGATGGCGAACCACAGGAGGGTCTTGCCCGCGAGCCGGGCGGCGTCGGCGACCCCGCGCAGGTTGGCGATGGAGGAGATGATCGCCGTGACGATCAGCGGGGGCACCAGGGCCTTGAGCAGGGTGACGAAGGTCGACCCGACGGTGTCCAGCAGGACGGTCAACCAGTTGTCCCCGCCGCCGGCCGTGGGCCCGAGGGCCAGGGCGGCCCAGCCGAGCCCGAGGCCGAGCACGAGGGCGAGGACGATCTGCAGGGAGAAGGACGGCAGCCGAGGTCGGCGCACGGCGGATGAGGTGGACATGAGGCCTTCCGGGGTCGTTCGTGCATAACTGAACCTTCAACCTCTCATAACATCTGATTATTTCTGGCCTGGCGTCGCCGATGTGGTTGTCTGAGCGCAGCGACGGACGGGACGGACCCGCGACGGCCGCAGCTGCCCCGCCGAGGCGGGCGGAGAGGTGGAGCTCATGGGTGACGCGACCGGAGGACGTGGGGCCACCTCGGACGAGCGGGCGGCGCTGGTGGAACGGGCGACCCGGCTCGCCCTCGACGGCGTGACGGCCCTGGTCCGCGAGGTGCTGTGGGACCTGGACGACGCGGTGACCGACCTGGTGGTGCTGGCCGGGTCCGGCGGCGCCGAGGTGGTCGACCAGACCCTGGCGCAGCGGCTGCGGGAGGTCCTGCTGGAGCGGTGGCGCACCGGGTGGCAGCCCCTGGACCTGCACCACGTCGTCCAGCGGGCCGACCTGCACGTGCGTGCCGAGGCCCCGGTCGTCGGGCGGGTCGCCGCGCTGGTCGGGGACCTGGTGGCCGACGACCTGGGCCGGTATGCCGCGGCGACGGTCGAGCCGCGCTGGCACGACCAGCTGGCGATCATCCAGGAGTCGCGCAACGACCACCGCAGCGGGGGCGGTGCCGCGGGACGTGGTGCCGCGAGACCTGCTGACCCAGGACGCGCTGGCGGGACGCTCACCTGGCTGGGCGCGCGGGCGGCGTCGTGGGGGCGGGCGGAGACCTACGAGGCGGCCCTGCGCCTGGAGCACGTCCTGCGCCGCGTCCCCGCGCTGCAGCAGCTCGGCGCCCGGCCCGGCCACGCCGTCACGCCGGCCACCCGCCGCAGCGACGTCGACGACAAGGTCCTCGCCCGGGTGCGACAGCTCCTCGCCAAGGCCGAGTCCACGACCTACGAGGCGGAGGCGGAGACGTTCACCGCAGGCGCGCAGGCGCTCATGGCCCGGCACAGCATCGACCACGCCCTCCTCGCGGCGACCGCGGCCGGGAGCGGGTCCGCGGCCGACGGGCGACCGGACGGCAGGCGGCTGTGGATCGAGACGCCCTACGTGCGGGAGAAGGTCCTGCTCCTCGGGGTCGTCGCCGACGCCAACCGCGCCCGCAGCGTCTGGGCCAAGGAGGACGGCTACGTCACGCTGCTGGGCTTCGGGCCCGACCTGGACGCGGTGGAGACGCTCTACACCTCGCTGCTCGTCCAGGCCACGCGGGCGATGCACGGGGAGGGCAGGCGCCAGGACGCGTATGGCGGCTCGCGCACCCGCAGCTTCCGGCAGAGCTTCCTGGCGGCGTTCGCCACCCGCATCGGCGAGCGCCTGGCCGAGGTGACCGCGGCCGAGACCGAGCAGGCCGCCGTGGACGCGCAGGAGCGTGGCGGGCAGGAGCTCGTGCCGGTGCTGGCCGCGCGCGAGGAGGCCGTGGAGTCCTATCTGGGAGAGGTGTTCCCGCAGCTGCGGACGGTGTCGATGCCGCTGGGGCGCGACCGCGAGGGCTGTGTCAGGGGACGGCGCGCCGCGGACCGGGCCGCGCTGTCCTGGGGTCGCCCGCTCGACCGCTGACCTGCACCGGGACCTGGTCCACCGGCGGGCAGGTCGGGCGCGGGCGGGCGGGCGGCAGGTCGGGGCGCCGGTGGCGAGGACGCGGTGCGCGGCGCCCCCGGTCAGGGCGCCTGGATGGGCGACCAAGGTCTCGGCGGGGTCCCCCCGTGGGTGGAGGAGCCGCCCGGCAGGTCCATCCCCCGGGTGGATGCGGGCGGCGGGCCGGGGGCGCGATCCTGGAGCCACGTCCTCGCCGCCAGGCGGCCCGCGTCCGTGGGACGAGCCCTCGCAGGACGACGTGGGCGTACGAGACGACCCGCGGACGTGGGGACGCCCCGCGAGTCGCCGCCGTGGTCGGCGGAGGCACGTGGGCTCCGGCCCAGGGCCGCAGCGCTCCGTCAGGGGGAGAGCGCTGCGGCCCGTCCGGGGGCTCAGCAGGCCTGGGCCGCCTCGGCCAGCCGAGCCACCAGGTGCTCCCGGTGCGGCACCCCGTCGCGGCCGCGCATGTGCCAGGCGAGCGGGCTCGGCGAGGGAGCGGTCAGCACGGGCAGCGGCAGCGTGAGGAGGGCGGGCTCGGCCCGGGTCGCGGCCCGCCAGGTCGTGGCGGCGCCCCCGCCGAGCAGGACCACGGCCCGCGCGGACGGCAGCGACCCCAGCAGCTCCAGCAGGTATGGCGCAGCACGGCGCGCCTGGTCACCCACGCGCCGACGGCGTCCGGGGATGACGTCGCGGTCGGGGTCCTCCACCCACCAGGGCACCACGTCGGTGAGCAGGGTCTCGGCATAGGGCAGACCGGCCTGGTCGAGCGCCGTCAGCAGGTTGCCCGAGGCGGGGTCGTCGCGGTGAGCCGTCGCGAGGCGGGCGCCGCGGACGGCCGAGCAGCGGGGGTCGCGGCGCAGCAGCACCACGCGGGCCCGGATGCCCCCGCCGAGCGGGTCCGGCCACGGGACGTCCTCGCCGGTCTCGTCCCGCAGCCGGCGCACCCGCTCGACCAGGGGGGCGACGTGCGGCCGGTCCAGCAGGGCGAGGCGACCGTCGACGGCGGCCTGGTCGTCGTCGGGGAGCAGCACCCCGGCGTCGGCGGCGGGACGGTTGCGGGGTGCGCGGGCCATGGGTCGACCCTAGGGGCCGCAGGCGCGTCGGCGGGCCCTGGCGTCGGCCGGATCCTGGCCGCCGCGGTGCCGCCCACGCCGTCCGGTCCGCGTCGTCCGGTGCGCGCCGTCCCGTCGGTGGGACGACACGATCGCGTCCGGGCAACGCTCCCACCGCACCCCGGGTGCGGCATCGTGGGAGCCATGGCCCTCCGCCCCGTCGCCCCCGCCCGCCCCACCCTGCCCGCCGACGCCGCAGGCACCGCCACCCCGGCCGCCACCACCCGCCCGACCGAGACCGTCGACGCCGTCGTCGTCGGGGCCGGTCACCACGGCCTGGTCGCCGCCGCGACCCTGGCCGACGCCGGCTGGGACGTGCTCGTCCTCGAGGCGCGCGACACGGTCGGCGGCGCCGTCTCGTCCCGCGACGTGGACGGCTGGGTGATGGACGAGTTCAGCGCCTGCCACCCCCTGGGGGCGGCCTCACCGGTGCTGCAGGCGCTGGACCTGCCGGCATACGGCCTGCAGTGGGCGCACGCACCCCGCCCGGTCGTGCATGTCGCCGACGCCGAGGACCGGCAGGGCTCGACGGTGGAGGACCGGGCCGAGGACACCGCCGCGCTGCTGGACGCCGAGCACCCGGGCGACGGGCAGACCTGGCTGCGGATGGTCCACCAGTGGGAGTCGATCCGTGAGCCGCTGCTCGCGAGCCTGCTCACCGCCTGGCCGCCGGTCCGGCCGATCCCCGCGCTGCTGGCCGGGATCGGCGCGGCCCAGCTGCCGGACTTCGTGCGGTTCGCGCTGCTGCCGGTGGACCGGATGGGGGCGGAGCTCTTCGGCGGGGTGCGCGGCGGTCAGATCCTCGCGGGCAACGCGATGCACGCCGACATCCCCCCGGAGGCGCCGGGCAGCGGCCTCTTCGGCTGGATCATGTCGATGCTGGCCCAGGACGTGGGCTTCCCGTCGCCGCGCGGGGGCACCCAGCGGCTCGCCGACGCGCTCGCCGCCCGGGCCCGAGCGGCCGGAGCGCAGGTCGAGACCGGGCAGCGGGTGGCCCGTGTCGTGGTGTCGGGCGGTCGGGCCCATGGCGTGGAGACCGTCGACGGCCGCCGCGTCCGGGCCCGGCGCGCCGTGATCGCCGACACGAGCGCCCCCGACCTCTACGACCGGCTGCTCCCCTCCGACGCGGTGCCCGCCGGCCTGCGGGCCCGCCTGGACCGGTTCGCCTGGGACCTGCCGACCCTCAAGCTCAACTACCGCCTGTCCGCGCCGGTGCCGTGGCTCGCCGAGCGTGCCCGCGGGGCGGCCGTCGTCCACGCCGGGCAGGACCGGCACGGGCTCGTCCGCTGGTCGGCCGACCTCGGGTCCGACCGGGTGCCCGCACGACCGTTCGCCCTGGTGGGGCAGATGTCGACGATCGACCCGACGCGCTCGCCGGACGGCACGGAGACCCTGTGGCTCTACACCCACCTGCCCCGCGGCGTCACCGACACCGGTGCGGCCCGGGAGCTCACGGACGCGTCCGAGGCGATGCTGGAGGACCTCGCGCCAGGCTGGCGCGATCTCGTCGTCGACCGCTGGGAGCAGGAGCCGGACGGCCTGCACGGCAGCGACGCCAACCTCGGGGACGGCGCGGTCGGCGGCGGCACGATGCAGCTCTTCCAGCAGGCGATCTGGCGGCCGACCACGGGACTCGGGGGCCCGCGCACCCACGTCGCCGGGCTCTACCTCGGCAGCGCCGCGGTCCACCCCGGCGGCGGGGTGCACGGCGGCTGCGGCTACCTCGCGGCACGGGCGGCCCTGGCGGACCGCTCCTGGTGGGGTCGGCCGGCACGGCGGCTGAGCCTGGCTGCGCTGCACCGGCTGTACGCCGAGCTGCCGACCGTGCGCTGAGGGCCCCCGCAGACCGCACGACGAGGGCGGCGCCCCGCTCGGGGTGCCGCCCTCGTCCGGGAGGAGCCGACCGTCAGCGGGGCTCGGTCGCCTGCTCGGCGATCAGCGCCAGCCTCAGCAGCGCCTCGCGGTTGCGGCGGGCCACCCCGGCCTGGCGCAGCTGGTGCGGGACGACCTGGGTGACGCCGGCGACGGTGTCCTCGCGCATGCTGATCAGGGTGCCGCCGGCCTGCGGCTCCAGGGTGATCTCGACGGCGGCGCGGGTGAACGGGCGGGCCTTGGCCTGCAGCACGATGCGGCGACCGGGCTCTACCTCCATGACGGAGGTCTCGTCGTCGAGCAGTGTCGGCCAGGCGCCGACGCTGTGGTGCAGGCGGGCGCCCACGGCCGGCCAGTCCGCGGAGACCGCGCGCATCCGGGAGGCACCGACCACCCAGCAGGGATAGGTCCAGCCGTCGGCGAGGACTCGCCAGACCTGGTCGGGGGTGGCGGTGGTGCGGCGCTGCTCGGTGTGCACGGATCCTCCTGGTCGTGGGTGTGTCTCCAGCATGCCGGGTGCGGCGCGGTGAGCGGGAGTTGTCGCCCCGGCACGGCGATCCGGTCAGCTGCGGGGTCTCGGCCTGCGCGGGCACCGGGTGCGCGGGCACCGGGTGGGAGGGGTCGGCGCCGCCACGGGAGCGCGGCGCACCAGCGCGAGCGCGACCACGACCAGGACGGCCACGCAGGCGAGGACCGCGAGGACCACGGCCGCCACGCTCGCGTGCCACGCCGCGACGGCGGCGACGGCCGCGACCACGATGACCCAGACCGCGGCGCCCACCCGGTGCCCGTGCACCGCGAGGTCGGCGTACACCAGCACCTGCACCAGCGCCAGCAGCACCCCGAGAGTGGTGAAGGCCCAGGCCAGCGGCCCCAGCTCCCCGACGAACCGCGCCCCGCCCGCGACCCGCACGAGCAGGTCCCCGAGCCCGGCCGCGAGCGCCACCCCGACCAGACCGACGCCGGCGGTCAACCCCAGCGCGGCCCGCACGGCGGCGACGCGCTCGGCGGGACGGGCCATCCGCGGGTAGTACAGCGTCGCGAGGAACTGCGGCCCCCAGAAGGCGACCTTCTCGAACAACGCGCCCATGGTGTAGGTCCCGGACCGCCCGTCGGCCAGGTGGTGCCGCGCGAGCAGCACGTCGAGGCTGGACAGCACCAGCAGCCCGGCGGTGGGCGCGGCCGCGGCCAGGGCCTCGCGGGCGCGGGCGAGCCCATCGGTCCAGGTGCGGTCGTATGCCGCAGGGGTCTGCCCGCCGCCTGCCCGCGTGCGTCGCACCAGCGCGGCGCCGGCCAGGGCGAGGAGCACCCAGCCGCCGGCATACCAGCAGGTGACGGCCAGGACGCCGGCACCGAGCCAGGCGGTGACGAGCGCGGCGAGGACCTTGACCACGCCGGTCAGCAGGGCGAGCAGCCCCACGGCGCCGAAGGACTCGCGGCCCTGCAGCAGCCCGATGGCCGCCGAGGTGATGGTGAGGGGCACCGCGGAGGCCGCGAGCACGAGCACCGGCCACGGGGAGGCCAGGTGCAGAACGGGAGCGACCAGCCAGGCACACCCGGCGAGCAGCAGCGCAGGCCCCCCGCCGAGGAGCAGCGCGGCGCCGAGCAGCGATCGTGGGCCCGCGGCCGCACCACCCGCCACCCGCCGAGCCGTCACCAGCTGCAGACCCACGCCGGGGACGGTCAGGATCGTGGACAGGTTGATCAGCGAGCCGACGGCGCCGAGGTCGGCGGGGGACAGGACGCGCCCGAGCACGACGAAGAAGGTGTAGCCGAGGAGCGCCCCGGCGAAGGTCCCCGCGAAGAGCACCGCCCCGGCCGGCACGGCACGACGCGCGCGCATGGGACCTCCTGCGGATAGCGGCTGCTGGGCCTGGTCAGCGTGCCATAGTGCCTGCATGCCGCGCCGACAGCCGGAGCCGCTCGGGACGGGACGGCTCACGACGGGTCCGGGCACGGCCGGACCGAGCAGGGCGGGACCCCGCGCGACGGGCCCGGGGCCGCTCCGGTCGCCTGCGCCGCGGGCCGCCCTGGCCGGGTGCGCGGCCGCGCTGCTGATCACCGCGCTGTGGCTGTGGCCGGCGCTGGGGCGGGGGCAGCTGCTCCACCGCGACTTCGTGCAGGTGCCGCGGCCCGCGCTGGGAGCGGCCACCCTCGGGCTCGGCGACCAGGGCCCGCGGGGGGTCCCCCTGGACGCGGTGACCGCCCTGCTCGCGCCCGTGGCGCCCACCGGCCTGCAGCAGCAGGTGATGCTGCTCGCGTCGCTGGCCCTGGCCGGCTGCGGGGTGGCGGTGCTGCTGCGGCGGCACGGGACGGCGGCGGCGGTCACGGCGGCGGCGCTGACCTGCTGGCATCCCTATCCGGCGGAGCGGCTGCTCCTCGGGCAGCCGCCGACCCTGCTCGCCTGGGCGATGGTGCCCTGGCTGGTGGCGGCGGTGCGGCTCGACTGCTCCCGATCCTGGCGCCTCGGGGCCGTCCTGGCGGCCGCCGTGCCCGCCGCCCTCACGCCGTACGGCGGACTCCTCGCCCTCCTCACCGTGGTGCTGACCAGCGCGCTCACCCGCCGCGGACGAGACCTCGGGAGCCTGCTCGGGCTCGGCGCCGCCTGGTGCCTGCCCTGGGTGGTGGCCGGGCTGCGCGGCTCCCCCGGGACGGGTGAGCGGGCGGGGGCGGCGGCCTTCGCGGTGCGGACGGGAGGGGTGCCGGCGCTGCTGGACGTCCTCACCGGCGGCGGGGTCTGGGCGCCGGGTGCCACCCTGGCCTCCCGCGGGGGCGCGCCCGCCCTGGTCGCGAGCGCCGCCCTGCTGGCCGCGGCGTTGTGGGTGCTGCTGCGGCCGCACCCACGGTGGCGACCGGACGGACGCGAGGACGACGGGCGCGAGGACGACCGCCACCCCGACGGACCTGGCGTGCGCCTGCTGCTGGGGCCGGCGCTGCTCGGACCGCCGGCGCTCGCGCTGCTCCTCTCGACCGGCCCGGGGCTCGCGCTGTGGGGTGCTGCCCAGGCCGTCCCCGGCGTCGGGATCCTGCGCGACACCCATCGCTGGCTCGGGGTGAGCGCCCTGGCCCTCGCCGTCCTGGTGGGGCTCGGGGTGGCCCGGATCCCGGCCCTGACCTCTGCGGACCGGTCTCACCCCGTCCGGCCCGGGACCGCGCTCCCGGCATACCGGCTCGCGCAGGTGCTGCAGGTCACCGCGGCCGTCGGGGCGCTGGCGCTGGCGGCGCTGACCTGCCCGGACGCCCCCGCCCGGCTGCACCGGGCCTATCGCCCGGTGGTCTGGCCGGCGGGCTGGGACCAGGCGGTCGCGGCGCTCGGTGACCGGACCACGCTGGTGCTGCCGTGGCAGCCCCTGCGGCGGCAGGACTGGGCGGGGCCGGAGCCCTTCCTGGACCCGCTGCCGCTGGCGCTGCCCGGGCGGGTGCTCAGCTCCCGCGACCTGACCGTGCGCCGGGGTGGGCGCACCCTCGTGGTGGGCCACGACGACCGGCGGGCCGTCGACGCCTGGCGGCGCGGTGACGGCGCGACCCTGCGGTCTCTGGGCGTACAGGCGGTGGCGGTGTGGACGGGCACTCCCGGTGCCGTCGGCCCCCCGCCGCGCGGTGCCCGGAGGGTCCCCGTGCGCGGGCCGTTGCAGGTGTGGCTGCTCGACGGTGCGTCAGCGGGGTGAGCCGTCGAGAGGGCGCCGTGAGACAGTGGGGGACAGCGCGCGGCCGGCGCCGTACCCTACCTACTGGTAGTCGCCCCCAGCAGCCGCACCGCCGTAGCCGCTCGACTGCCCGGCCCCCGCCGAGACGAAGAGGTCCCCCATGCCGCAGACCACCAGTCGTTCCACCGCCGCCCTGATCACCGCCGTGTGCTGCCTGCTCGGCCTCGGCGCCGCCACCGTCGCCGTCAACGCGATCGCCTCGTCCGCGCCCAACGACGCCAAGGCCGGCACCTCCCAGGGCAACCAGCTGACTGCCGACGAGCTGATCAACTACGGCGGCTGACCGCCCGTCCTGCTGCCCCCCTGATCCATCGTGCGCATCGCCGTCCTCAGCTGGCGTGACCTCACGCACCCGGAAGGCGGCGGCGCCGAGCGCTACGCCCAGACGGTGTGCGCGGGCCTGGCCGCCCTGGGGCACGAGGTCACGCTGCTGTGCGCCGACCACGGCGGCGCCCCCCGTCACGAGCAGCACCCCGACGGCTACCGGGTCCTGCGCCAGGGCGACCGGCTCGGGGTCTATCCGCGCTCGCTGCTGCGGCTGCAGTCCCTGGAGCGCGCCGAGGGCCGCTTCGACGTGGTCGTCGACGTGCAGAACGGGCTGCCCTTCGCCGCCCGCCTCGCCACCCGCACCCCGGTCGTCCTCCTCGTCCACCACGTCCACCGCGAGCAGTGGCCGGTGGTCTTCGGGCGGGTCGTCGCGACGCTGGGCTGGTGGCTGGAGTCCCGGGTGAGCCCGAGGCTGTATGCCGGCTGCCAGCACGTCACGGTCTCCGGGCGCACCCGCGACGAGCTGGCCGAGCTGGGGGTCCGTCCCGAGCACGTGTCGGTGATCCACAACGGCACCGAGCCGCCCCTCGACCTGGGCGAGCCGCGCGCGGCGGAGCCCCGCCTGGTCGTCCTGGGCCGCCTGGTCCCCCACAAGCGGGTCGAGCTGGCCGTCGACGTCGTCGTGGCGCTGCGGCAGCGGCTGCCCGGGCTGCGGCTGCACGTCGTCGGCGACGGCTGGTGGCGCGACGAGATCGCCGCCCACGTGCGGGCGGTCGGTGCCGACGACGCGGTCACCCTGCTCGGGCACGTCGACGAGCAGACCAAGCACCGCGAGCTCGCGGCCGCGTGGGTCGCCCTGGCTCCGAGCCTGAAGGAGGGCTGGGGCCTGAGCGTGATCGAGGCCGCCTCCCACGGCGTGCCGACCGTCGCCTTCCACGGCGCGGGCGGGCTGTCCGAGTCGGTGCTCGACGGCTTCACCGGGCTGCTGGCCCACGACCAGGCCGAGCTCGTCGCCCACACCGAGCGGCTGCTCACCGACGAGGCGACCCGCGCGGAGACGGCCCGGGCCGCGCAGGCCCACGCCCGCCGCTTCTCCTGGGCCGACACGGTGCACCGCTGGGACGCGCTGCTGCGGCACGTCGCCGCCGGACACGCCCCTGTCGCCGAGATCGACCAGGTGGTGACGACCCCGCCGGGACCCGGTCGGCCGGGGTCGGGGGCGCAACGGCCGGGACGAGACCGTCCCGGACCCGCACGACCTGGGTCCGAGCGACCCGACGCCCCCGAGCGGGTGAGCGCATGAGCGCCCCGGCACGCACCCCGGCCCCGGTCCCGGCCCACCGGCGGGCGACCCGACCCCTGCCACCGCTCGCACCCGAGGGCTCGCTGCGCCGGTCGGTGCAGCTCTTCCGGGCGTTCACGGTCGAGCAGACCGACCCGGCCTACTTCTACGGCCTGCTCGCCGTCGACTCGGTGCGCGAGGCGCGGCGCTGGTGCCCGCTCGACGGGGCGACCATGGTCGACGTGGGCGGCGGGCCGGGATACTTCGCCGACGCCTTCCGCGCGGCCGGGGTGCGCTACGCCGGGATCGACCCGGACGCGGGCGAGCTGGAGCGTCGCGGCGACGTCGCCGACGACACCCTGCGCGCCTCCGGCCTGGCGCTGCCGATCGCCGACGACGCCGTGGACCTGACCTACTCCAGCAACGTCCTCGAGCACGTCCCCGACCCCGAGCAGATGCTCACCGAGATGGTGCGGATCACCCGCCCCGGCGGGACCGTCGTCGTGTCCTGGACGCCGTGGCTGTCCCCGTGGGGCGGGCACGAGACCTCCCCGTGGCACTACCTCGGGGGCCGGCGCGCCGCCGACCGCTACGCCCGCCGTCACGGGCACCGGCCCAAGAACGACTTCGGCGTCTCCCTGCACGCCTGCTCGATCGCCCGGACCCTGCGCTGGGTGCGGGCGCAGGAGCGGGCGGGTCGGGTCCGGACCGTCGAGGTCCTCCCGCGCTACCACCCCTCCTGGGCACGCTGGCTGATCCGGGTCCCCCTCGTGCGCGAGGTGCTGTCCTGGAACGCCGTCGTCGTGCTGCGGGTGCGATGAGCGGGTCCGGCCCACGCGCCGAGCAGGTCGTCTGGCGGGCGCGGCTCCTCGCCGGGTGCCTGCTCCTGGCGGCCGTCGCCTTCCTGCAGGCCGGAGGGCGGGTCGCGCCGGACACCAAGCTCGACCTGACCCTCGACCCGGTGGCCTTCCTGCTGCGGTCCCTGCACGTGTGGGACGCGAGCCAGCTCGGCCAGCTGCAGAACCAGGCCTACGGCTACTGGTGGCCGATCGGACCGGTCCACGCCGTGCTGCGCACCCTGCTCGTCCCCGAGTGGGTGACGCAGCGGCTGTGGTGGACGATCGTGCTGGTCACGGCCTTCCTGGGCTTCTGGCGGCTCGCGCGGGCGGTCGGGGTCGGCGGGCCCTGGTCGCGCTACCTCGGGGCCCTGCTCTACGCCCTGTCCCCCCGGATGCTCGCCGAGGTCGCCGTCACCTCGATCGAGGTGTGGCCGTATGCCGTGGCCCCCTGGGTGATCCTGCCGCTCGTCGACCCCCGCCCGCGGCGACCCTGGCAGCGGATCGTGCTGTCCGCCGCGGCCTTCGGGTGCGTGGGCGGCGTCAACGCCGTGGCCACGGGGGCGGTCCTCGTCATACCGACGCTGTGGTGGGTCACCCGGGCCCGCTCCCTGCGGGCCGCCCGCGACGGGCTGGCCTGGCTGGGCGCCTGCCTGCTCGCCGGGGCCTGGTGGCTGGGACCGCTGCTCGTGCTCGGCCGCTTCAGCCCGCCCTTCCTGGACTGGATCGAGAACGCCCCGGCGACCACGAGCACGGCGAGCGCCTTCAGCGCGCTGCAGGGCACGACCGCGTGGCTGACCTACCTGCGGGTGCCGAGCGGGCCCACCTGGCCCGCGGGCTGGCAGCTGGTCGCGCAGCCGCTGCTCGTCGCGGTGAGCACCGCCCCCGCGGTCCTCGGGCTCGTCGGACTGACGCTGCCGCGGCTGCGGGAGGGCGCCTGGTGGCGGCTGTCCGCGCTGACCGGGCTGGTGCTCCTGACGCTGGGCTTCGCCGGCCCGGCGCACGGCCCCCTGGCCGGGGCGGTGCAGGGCCTGCTGGACGGGCCGCTGGCGGCGCTGCGCAACATCCACAAGTTCGAGCTCGTGGTGCGGATCCCCCTGCTGGTCGGGCTGGTCCACGCGCTGCACCGGCTCGGGGCCGTGGCCTGGGACGGTCCCGCCGGGCGCCCGTCGCTCGCCGGTCCGCTGCCGCGCCGGCTCGCGGGGGTGCTCGCGGGGGCCCTGGTGGTCGCCGCCGCGGGACCGGCCTTCGCGACCACCCTGCCGCGTCAGGGCACCTTCACCCAGGTGCCGGACTACTGGCGCGACGCCGCCCGCTGGCTGGACGCCCAGCCTGGCCCGGGCAGCGTGCTGGTGGTGCCGGCCGCCCCCTTCGCCGAGCTGACCTGGGGCGCGCCGCGCGACGAACCCCTCCAGGCGCTGATGCGCCGACCCTTCGCCGTGCGCGACGCCGTGCCGCTCGGGTCGGCGGGGGCCACCCGGCTGCTCGACGAGGTGGAGCGCTCACTGCGCACCGGCGTCACCGTCCCCGGCCTGCGCACCGCCCTCGCGGACGCGGGGATCCGCTATCTCGTGGTGCGTGGAGACCTGCGAGCGGCGGCCCGCTCGGCGCCGCCGCTCGCCGTCCACCAGGCCCTCGCCGACGCGGGGATCCCCCGGGTGCGGGCCTTCGGACCGGCGTCGGGCAGCACCCTGGAGACCCCCGACCTGACCTTGGACGAGCGCACCCTGCTGCCCTACCCGAGCGTCGAGGTGTATGACGTGGGCCCGGTCGAGCAGGCGCGTCTGGTGCCCGTGGCGGCCCTGCGGTCGGTCACCGGCGGCCCTGAGGACGCCCCCTCCCTGGCCCGGGTGCTGCCCGCCCGCGTCGGGGTGCTCGGGCGCGACGCGGACGCGCTGCTGGGCGGCCCGGAGGGGGACGCCGTGCGGGCGGCGCTGCCGGGCGGGCGACTGCCCGAGGTGCTCACCGACGGCAACCAGGAGCGCGAGGTCGGTTTCGGCCGGGCCTCGGACAACCGGTCGCCGGTGCTGACCGCGGACGACCCGGGCACCACCGGGCGCCGGGTGCGGGACTACCTCGTCGACCCGCGGGCGCCACGGACCGTGCTGCGCTGGGAGGGGGTCGCGGGGGTCGCCGCCTCCAGCTCCACCGCCGACGCCGGGTCGCTGCTGCACATCGCCGGTGGCGACGGCCCGGCCGCGGCCCTGGACGGCGACCCGGCGACCCGCTGGCGCTCCGGGCTCGAGCCGGCCGGGGCCCGGCCCTGGCTGGAGATCCGGCTCGACCGCCCGCGCGACCTGCGGGGCGCCACGGTGACCCTGGCCCGGCCCGCGCCGGGGGCCGCGCTGCCGACGACCCTCGAGACGCAGACCGACGCCGGCACCGCCGCGACCCTCGTGCCTTTCGCGCAGCCGACGGATCCCCTGACGCTGCGGCTGGCCCCGGGCCCGACGACCCGGCTGCGGGTGCGGCTGCGCACCCTGGGTCCCGGCGCGGACGCCGGCCTGGCGATCACCCAGCTCTTGGTGCCCGGGATCGTGCCCGTGCCGCGGCTGCAGCTGCCGAGAACCCCTTCCGGCACACCCGACGTGGTCGGTCTGCGCCGCCAGGAGCCCGGTCGCGACGGCTGCCTGCGCCAGGGCGGCCGCCCGCTGTGCGCCGCCGGGCTCGTCGCGGCGGGCGAGGAGCAGGTCGGGCTGTTCCGCGGGTTCACGACGACCGCGCCGCGCCGCTACGTCTGGTCCGGGACGGTCCGCCCCCGCCCCACGCCGCAGGCCGCCGCGCTCCTGGAGCCCCCGGTGGGGGTGCGGGCCGGCGCCACGTCGAGCCGGGTGCCCTCGCTGCTCGGCCGGCCCGGGGCCGTCGTGGACGGCGACCTGGGCACCGGGTGGGTCGCGTCGGCCGAGGACGCCGCCCCCACCCTGACGCTGCGGCTGCCGACCCGCCGCCGGATCGGCGGGCTGGTGCTGCGCGTCGACCAGCACCTGGCCGCCGCCCGGCCCACCCGGGTCACCGTGCGCCTCGGCGGCCGCGCCCTGGACCGCACCGTCGGTCCGGACGGCGCGATCTGGCTGCCCGCCACCGTCACCGACCGGGTGGACCTGGTCCTGCGCGGGCGTGAGGTGGTCCGCTCGGTCGAGGCCGCGACCGGCGTCGTCCAGCACCTGCCCGTCGGGGTCTCCGAGGTGCAGCTCCTCGGCGCCCAGGACCTGGTCCGCGGGGCCCTGCGCACCGCCCCGGTGGGGGCGACCTGCGGGTCCGGTCCGGTGCTCACCGTCGACGGCATCCCCCAGGCCACCCGCCTGCTCGGCACCGTCGGGGACCTGCTCGCCGGACGGCCGGTGCGCTGGGTCGGGTGCGGGCGGGCCTCGCTCGCGCTCGGCGCGGGCGACCACCGCGTCGACGCCCCGGCCGCGGCCGCCTGGCAGCCCGAGTCCCTGCAGCTCGTGGCCACCGACGCCGCGATGGCTGCGCCGCCTGCCTCCGGCATACCGCTGGAGGACGGCCGCTATCGGCTGCCCGCGCGCGCCACCCCCGCGGTGCTTGCGCTCCCGCACAACGCCAACGACGGCTGGGTCGCCGTCGACGGGTCCGGCGCCGCGCTGCGGCCGGTGCGCCTGGACGGGCGGGCGCAGGGATGGCTGGTGCCGGCGGGCGAGGCCACCTGGGTGCGCGAGAGCTATGCCCCGCAGCAGCCCTACGCCTTCGCTCTCGCTGCCGGATTCCTGCTGCTGGTGGGCCTGCTCGTGCTGGTGATCCGCATCCTGCGCCACCCCCGCGAAGGCTCGGCGCCCCTGCCCGCGGCCTCCTGGGCGGGGTCGGCGCTCGCCGTGCTCGCGGTCCCCGTGCTGGGCCTGGCCTGCGGCGTCACCGGTATGACGGCCGCCTGCGGCGGCGTCCTGCTCGGGGGCGCCTGCGGGTGGCTCGCCCGCCGCCGCGCGGCCGGACGGCCGACGGTCCGGTCCGCGAGGTGGGAGCGGGCGACGGCGTTCCTCGCGACCCTGCCCGCGCTGCTCGTCGGGTGCGCGGGCGCGGCGGCGGTCGCCCTGGTGTGCGCGCAGCCGTGGGGCGCGGGCGGGGCGGCGCTGCGGTCGTGGTGGGTGCAGGCGCTGGTGCTGAGCGGCTTCGCCCTGGCCGTGACGCACCCCTGCCCCGACCCCACGCCGGGCCGGGGCGGCGGCGAGGAGGTCGGCGCCCGGTGAGCTCCTCGGCCAGCGCCGTGCCGTCCCGGCCGCCGCACACCCCCCACCGGCGGCTCGCGGTGACCCGGGGCTAGCCGACATGCCCTGCCGGTGTCCAGGCGGGCCCGCGGTCGTCCGCGGCGGCTGCGTCCGCGGTGGCTGCGTCCGCGGTGGCGGGCGCAACCGGGGTCGCGGGGTCGCGGCGACGGGCCCACCGCAGGACCGGCCGCTCCAGCCAGCGGTGGCTCGCCCAGGCCACCGGGAGCGTGAGCGCCACCGTGAGGACCCACAGCAGCGGCCCGTTCCCCGAGAACGGCCGGTGCCCGAGGGCCCGCTGCACGAGCCCGAGCAGCACCAGGTGATAGCAGAAGACGCCGTACGACAGGTCCCCCAGCACCGACGCGACCCGCCCACCCAGCACCGACACCGCACCCCCGGGCTGCTCGCGCGCCGGCGCCACGCACGGCAGCACCACCAGCGCCCCCACCGCCGTGTAGCCCGTCGTCTTGACCACCGCCTCCATCGCGGTCGCCGGGGTCAGTCCGAGAGGACCGGCCGCCAGCGTCGACAGCAGCAGGTAGGTGGCCCCCGCCAGCGCCCACACCGTGCCGGGGTGCGCGGCCAGCTCGTCGACGCCGGTGCGGGGCAGGACGCCCGCGAGGCGTGCCTCCCGCCATACGGCCAGGGCCATCCCGGCCCCGAACCAGCCGACGTAGCCCGGCAGCCAGAGGTTGGGCGTCCCGCCGAGGCGGTCGTGGGTGAGCACCGTCCACGCCACCGCCACCAGCGGGGTGGTCGCCAGCGCGAGCAGGATCGACCGGACCGACCCGAGCCGCGCGAGCAGCGGGACCGCGAGCGGCAGCGCGAGGTAGAAGGCGGCCTCGGTCGCCAGGCTCCACATCTGGGTCAGGCCGGGGACGGACGGCTGCGGCGAGTAGATCTGGGTGAGGGTGGCGATGCGCAGGTAGGGGGCGGGTCCCAGGCCGGCCGGCAGCAGCACGGCGCCAGCGAGGACGGCGACCCAGGCCGCGGGCAGGACGCGCAGCAGCCGGTGCCGGGCGTAGCTGCGCCAATCCCGGGCCCGCGCCGTCTCGCCCGCCGATGCCGCGCCGACCCACACCCGCGCGTGCGGTCGGGTCAGCAGCAGCCCGGAGACCACGAAGAAGATCGGCACCCCCGCGTCCAGGCGTGCCAGGAGCCCGCCGTAAGGCCCGCGCATCGCGTCGCCGCTGGCGAAGGCGACGTGGGTGGTCAGCACCATGAGCGCGCCGAGCGCCCGCATCCCGTCGAGGGCGGGCAGGCGCGTGGGGCGGGGTGGGGTCACGACCGCGAGGGTAGGCTGTTCCCGCCATCACCGCACGGTGATCGGTGCACGCGGGGTGACACGAAGGGACAGGGACGGGCTGCGCTGCTACCGTCTGCGAGAACGCCAGGTCTACCCACAGGTAGGCTCCGAGCCCTTCTGCGAGCACATCCCCTCGTCACGACACCGCCGCCGTTCCTGAGCAGGAGTCCTCCATGCGCCGCATCCTCGGCGGTCTCGCCGTGTTCCTGGGCATCGTCGCCCTCGTCATCGGCCTCAACGCCAACGGCATCTACCACCGGCTCGCCAAGGTGCCGCTCGACATGAGGACCCGGCCCGTCTCCGAGGGCACGGGCGTCTCGATCCTCAGCATCACGCGTCCGGAGGGTTCGACCGCCCTCAAGGTCGAGCAGCTCACCGACCAGAAGGTCACCAACACCCGCAACATCATCGGTATCCCCGGCCAGGTGCCCGAGGACGAGCGCGACTCGACGGCCTACTGGCAGGTGGGCTTCCAGACGGGCATCACCGGCGGCCCGTGGCTCGACCGCAGCGAGGACGGCGTGTCCATCGACCGCACCACCGGCATGGCGACCAACTGCTGCGGCGACTATGCCAGCACCCCCGGCAGCAACGGCGTCATGCAGCGCGGCGAGATCGCTCACGAGGGGCTGTTCTTCAAGTTCCCCTTCGACGCCCAGCGCCGCACCTATCCCTTCTGGGACGCGCAGCTGCGGCGGGCCGTCGACGCGGAGTTCGTGCGCACCGACACCCTGCAGGGCCTGGACGTCAATGTCTACCGGCAGCGCATCCCGACCACCCGCCTGCCCGGCACCCGGCCGGTGCCCCGCTCGTGGTACGGCTCCACCGAGCCCGGTGACGTCGCGTCCTCCGTGGACTACGCCAACACCCGCACCTTCTGGGTCGAGCCCGCGACGGGCGTGATCATCAAGGGCCAGGAGCAGATCGACCGACGACTGGTCTCCGACCTCGGCACGATCACGCTGGTCAAGGGCACGATCGGGTATGACGGTGCGACGCAGCGCGCGTATGCCGACGAGTACGGCCCCAAGGCGCGCCAGATCACCTTCGTCCGTGACCTGCTCGGCCCGATCGGGGTGGTCACCGGGCTGCTGCTGACGGTGCTCGGGCTGGTGCTGATCTGGCGCCAGGGTCGGCCGCGGCGGGCGCAGCACCGCGAGCCCGAGCCCGAGAAGCTGGACGTGATCGGCGCCGGCCACGCCTGAGCCGGCGCCCCGGACCCGGACCGACGACGGAGCCCGGCACCCGAGGTTCGGGTGCCGGGCTCCGGCCGTGCTGCGTGGGTCAGCCCTGCGGGTGCACGGCGATCACCGGCGTCCCCGAGGCGACCTCGCCGTGGGCGGCCTGCTCGACGGCGCCGTGCGCGAAGGCGTTGGTGACGAGCACCGGCGTGATCAGCGAGTAGCCCGCCTCCTCGATGACGGCGCGGTCGAAGGTCACGAGCGGGGTGCCCGCCGCCACGACGTCGCCCGCCGTGACGTGCACGTCGAAGCCGCGACCGTCCAGGTTGACGGTGTCGATGCCCACGTGGATCAGCAGCTCCACGCCGTTGTCCAGGGCGAGTCCGAAGGCGTGCCCGGTGGCCTGGGCCACCACCACCTTGCCGGCGGCGGGAGCGCAGACGGTGTCCGCGGAGGGCTGTATGCCGACGCCGGGTCCCACCAGGCCGGCGCTGAACACCTTGTCGGGGACCTCCGCCAGGGGCACGACGGTGCCGGCGACGGGGGAGCCGATCTCGATCACGCCGTCCGCCGCCCGCGGGGCCGGCGCGGCGTCCGCGGAGCGTCCGGCGAGTGTCGCACCCGCGGCTCCACCGGCGGCAGCACCGGCGGTGTCACCCGCCACCGCCTGGCCGCCCGCGGAGCCCGCGGCGGAGACGGGGCTGGCGGCGTGCGCCATACGGTCGTCGGTGCGCAGGGTGACGGTCTCGTCGGCCACGGGGTCCTGCTCCGGGATCGCGGTGTCCGTGGCGGCCGCGGCGCTGGCGCGGGACGCGAGCTTCTGCTCCTCGGTGCGGTAGTCGCCGATGATCACGAGCATCATCGAGGTGACGAAGGCCGCGAGCACGCCCGCGGCATACAGCGCGATGTTGCTGTCGAAGGCCGGGATCGTGAGCAGCGAGGTGAAGACGAAGGCCTTGGTGGTGACGCCACCGCCGAGGCCGATGATCAGACCGCCGACGAGGCAGCCGACGAGCATGCGGGGGTAGATCTTCTTGAACCGCAGGTGGATGCCGTAGAGCGAAGGCTCGGAGATACCACCGAGCAGACCGGCCGCGAGGGCACCGGTGGCCGTCTGGCGCATGGCCACGTCCCGGTCCTTGACGGCGTGGTAGAGCACGCCGGCGGTGGCGCCGAAGCAGGCGAAGTTCCACGCGCCCATGGGGCCCTGGATGAAGTCGTGGCCGAGGGTCTGGATGTTGAGCAGCATGATCGCGTTGATCGGCCAGTGCAGACCCAGCGGCACCATGAAGGGATAGGCCAGCGGGATCAGGATGGCGAAGATCAGCGGGTTGAAGCCGTTGACGGCGCTGAGGAAGTTGCCGAGCGCGGCACCGACGTACACCCCGATGGGGCCGATCAGGAAGGCCGTCAGCGGGATCATGATCAGCATCGCGAGGAAGGGCACGAAGATCAGGTGCAGGTTGGCCGGGACGATCCGCTTGAGCAGCTTGTACAGCGGGCCGAGCACCGCGGCCATGAGCAGCGGCGGGAACACCGTCGAGCCGTAGCCGAAGATCGTCAGCGGCAGACCGAACACGTCGTAGATCTTGATGTCGCTGCCGAGGAAGTGCGCGGTGCGGGCGTGCTCACCGAGGGCCTGGAAGCCGGGCAGCATCAGCACGCCCATGATCGCGAATCCCACCCAGGGGTCGGCGTCGAGCTTCTTGGAGGCGTTGTAGGCCACCATCAGCGGCAGGAAGTAGAACACGCCCTGCCACAGCAGGTTGACCGCCGCCCAGCCGCCCTTGAGGGACACGCGCGGGTCGGCCCAGTTGTCGATGCGGCCGATGGTCGACATCAGCGCCATGAAGGTGATGAACAGCGAGGCGCCCAGCAGCGCGCCCATGATCGGGCGGAAGGAGTCGCTGAGGAACTCGAAGAAGTTGTCCAGCCAGGCGCGGCTGCCGCGGGGGCCGCCCGCGCGCAGCTGGGCCTTGAGCTCCTCGTCGGTGCCGGCCCGGCTCGTGCCGGCGCCCTGCTGCTGCATGTCGGGCAGCGCCTGGATCGCGTTGTAGACGTCCTGCACGCCGCCGCCGATGACCACCTGGTAGCGCTCGCCGGACTGCGGGACGGCGCCCATGACGCCGGGGATGGCCTCCACCGCGGGGGTGTCGATGCCGGAGGCGTCACGCAGCTGGAAGCGCAGTCGCGTGGCGCAGTGGGTGAGACTGACGATGTTGGACGGACCGCCGACTGCGTCGACGATCGAGCGTGCTGGGCTCGCGGCCATGTGATGCCTTCTGGTTGCAGGTGCTGGGCGGGGGGCCTCTCCATTGTCAGGTCGTCGGGGCGCGATATCGCGCTGCGACGCCGCCCGGGTGAGTCCGCCTGATGCTGCAAATCCTACCGAACGCATCCGTTCGGGCATCGGGGGAGGCGGTCGGGCCGGGCAGAGGGCTGCAGGCGCACCGTGCGCCTGCGAATACCCGTGCGGGGGTGAGGAACTCGCCCGGCATACCGCTCAGCGTGGTCCGGAGCACCGCTGGCGCGGGGCCGTAGGTCGGGACGCGGACGCCCGCGCGCCGCCTCGTCCGATGCCCCCGGGCGGGGCCCGCGCCCGGAGGGAGAATTTGCATGTGCGAACAGGTCGTGCCCGCACGAGTCCCCGATGTCACGGATCCGGACCCACGACCTGCGGACGCAGCGCGAGTCCTGGACCGGCGAGTCCGCAGCGGCGGCGGCGCCGCCCCCGCTACTCCGTGAGGTTGACCGTTCCGTTGAACTCGTACTTGATGGAGGCGTTGGCGGGAGCAGACGCCTCCCCGTACTCTTTCTTGGGCCCGACGGACTGGGCAAGCACCTTGAGCTGCAGTGCCGTCTTGTCAGGAGCGATCGGGACGGCGAACACATAGCGCAGTCCCTTTCCTGACCACGTCGAATCGCCGATGGTCTCGCTCACGGCTTTCTGCCCGTCGAGGGTGAAATCAGTGACGTTCAGCTTGGTATCGTAGGAGGCACTGGACCAACCTTTGTAGAAGGTAGGGACGTCCTCGCTCAAAGAGGCCGTGACCACCGCCCAGGCCTGTCCCGCCGGCGCCCACTTCTTCTCACGATCGTAGGCAGTCAGCTGCACCTTGATGTCCGTCAGCCGGCCGATGGCACGCCAGCCGTCCTGCTCCGAGCCCCCGATCTGCGCAGACAGCGCATCCGAGGCGCCTTGAGAACGCGCCAGGTACATCGCAGGCGCAGGATTGCCGATGCGCTTTCCGTCCAGCCCGATCGATTGCGCAAGCCCGTCATAGGTGAACTCGAAGACGGCGTCTTTTCCGTCCCCTGCCACGGCCAACGCGCGATGATCAGAGGTGGACGTGTCCAGCGGGACGGGGTAACTCTTACCGCCTACCTTGACCGCGGCGGTCGTGGAGATGGTGGGCGTGCCGCGACCATCGGGGCTCAGCGCCCAGGCCGAGGAGATGGAGTCACGGGCCAGCTTGAACACCAGGAAGGTCCCGCCCTCAGGGGCCGCCTTCCGATTCTCAGGATCGCCGACGCGAGCCTGTCGCGTGACGTGAACGGTGTACCGGCCATCCGGCATGATCACCGGCTGGGACTCGGCCTCTGGACCGTCACTCGGTGCCCCAAGGCTCGGTGTCCCGAGGCTCGCAGAGGACACGCTGTCGATCACGGTTCCTGCACCGACCTTGGGCGCGTCGGGCTCGTTCACCTTGACCTGAAGATCAGCGACCTTTCCATCAGGCCTCCAAGGGGACAGACCTTCAGCAGCGGTTCCAGGGGTGAAGGTATCGCCTCCAGTTCCTCCCAGACCTAGCCTCACCGCTTCACCGTCGGAACCAACCGGCACGATCTTCGCCGCGTCCCAGGTAGTTTCCGTGGAGGCCATGAGGCGATAGGGGCCGCAGAGGACCTTCTCCCAAAGAGCCTTGGCGTCCTCCACCGTCGCTACCTGGAAGTAGCATCGAGCCTCGTCCGGCACGTTGGCCTTCACCTTGCCCCGCCCGACCGCGGCCTTCCACTGACTCTCAACCGTCTCGAGAACCTTGTCGGGCTCGGCCACCTTGGTGCCGCCGTACGTCACGGTCGGACCAGATGAGCATCCGGCGACCACCAGGACGAGCGACCATGTCGCGGACGACACGACAAACCTGCGGAGCATACAGTCCTCCCTCACGGTCCCCGTCGGGATCCACCGAATGGTGGTCCTTCCTGGACCTCCCCTGAGCGACGAGGGTAATGCAGGCTCGCGGGTGGCGCGGACCCGTCCTGGCCCCATCCGCTCGCTCCCCAGCCTCGACCCGAGTCAATGGCCTCGGGGTGCCCGCCACGATCTGTCATCACCACGCCGGAGGTCGAGACGCGGACGCCTGCACACCGACTCTCCCCGGCATACCGCTCAGCGCTGGTAGGCCGCCTCGAAGAACGCCAGCTCGCAGGACACCGCCCGCCGGAAGGCCGCCTCCACCGCCTCGTGCTCCGCCTCGTCCTCGGGCACGTTGTCGTCGAGCTCGGCCCGCAGCCACTGCACCCACGCGCGGAAGTCGGGCCCGCGGTGCAGGTCGACCCAGCGGACGTGCTCGGGTCGCGTGGCGGCCATCGGCTCGACGTCGGCGCGCTCGGCCCAGTCGAGGTAGAGCCACTCGGCGACGAGCAGCACGGCGACGACCTGGGCATGGCTGCGGGAGGCGTTGGCGTCGCGCATCACCCGGTCGAAGGCGCGCGTCGCCTCGGTGAGCCGTGGTGCGGTGCGGTCCTGCTCGCTGACGCCGAGCGCGTCGAAGGAGTCGACGAAGTAGGTGTCCTCGTCGCTCGCGAACATCCCGAGCTGCCGGGCGTACCGCAGGCGGCTGGGCAGACCCGGCGCGGTCGCGCAGGCCTCGCCGAGCAGCGCGACGAAAGCGTCGCAGAACTGGTAGTCCTGCACGAGGTAGTGAGCGAGCACGTCGTCGGCCACCGTGCCGGCGAGCAGCTCGTCGACGAACCGGTGCCGCGTGGCGGCGGTCCACTCGTCGTGGACGGACTCGCGCAGGGCCTGGCTCCAGCTGGTCATGCCCCCACCGTATGCCGCCCGAAGACCTGAGTTGGCGTGCTGGCCCACGCATCTCGTGCCAAGCTCAGCTCATGTGGTCCCACGAGGAGGATGCCGCCCTGCGGATCGAAGCCATGCAGTGGCTAGCGGCCCGCACTCACGATGGGGAGGGCGTGCTCTCCACGGAGGAGATCGAGGAGTTCACCTTCCGGGGAGAGCCGTTCAAGCTTCGCGATCGTCAACGCGGTATTCGCAAACCCAAGGAGCTGGGCTCCGCACTGTCGATCACCACCGTGTGGCGGCCGGAGGGCGCGGCCCGGCCGTATGCGGACGACCTTGGATCAGATGGTCTCGTTCGCTACAAATGGCGCGGCGACGATCCTGACCACGCGGATAACCGCGCCCTTCGCGCGGCCATGCGTGACGAGCAACCTCTCATCTGGTTCTGGGGTGTGGGCACCGCACTCTACAAGCCTGTCTTTCCGATCTTCCTCGTGGCTGAGGAGCCGAACCATCACCAATTCGTGGTGGCCCTCGATGGGATGCAACACTTGCGACCCTCCGAGTCCCCCGTCGAGGAGGTCCTGCGGCGCTACCTCCGTTCCGAGACGACACGGCGGCTTCATCAACCGGTATTCCGCAGCATGGTGCTGCGGGCTTATGAGAGCCACTGCGCCGTCTGCGCCCTGCGCCACCCCGTGCTCCTCGATGCGGCTCACATCGTCGAGGACAAGCACGAGCTCGGGGCCGCTTCGCTGCGGAACGGTCTATCCCTGTGCAAGATTCATCACGCCGCTTACGACAGCGGGATCTTGGGGGTGACTCCGGACTTCCAGGTGCAAATCCGTGCAGACATTCTCGATGAAGTCGACGGCCCATTGCTGGAGTACGGCCTCAAGGGGCTGCACGGTGACCAGCTGAGGTTCCTTCCCCGGCTCGAGCGTGAGCGTCCCGACCCCCAGCTGCTGCAGATTCACTACGCGAGGTTCCTCGCCGGCTGAGGGGCTCGCGGTGCATGAGCGTGAGGCAGCCCATGGACGTCGCCGCTATCGGCAGGCGTCAGCAGTTGACGTAGCCCGCGGCGTTCTTCTTGTAGCCGCAGACGTCCATCCGCATGCCCTTGGGCGACAGCAGCGTCGCGGTCTCACCGGTGTTGTTCCAGGTGTGGAAGCCGCGCTTCCAGTAGAACCGCCCCTTCCCATCCGTCCCCGCCCCGGTGTAGACGGTCACCACGCCACGCGCGGGGATCACGGCGCCCTTGGGAAAGACATAGCGGTGGCCGTACGCGTCACGCAGCACATACCCCGCGACGCCGAGAGCCTTGGCCGAGGTGTTGCGCACCTGGATCCACTCGCCGTTGACGTTGGCCTTGGTGTCCTTCTGCCTGGTGCCGCCGGCGTCGGCCTGGAAGCGGCCGAGCTGCAGCGGCGAGGTGGCGGCCTGCGCGGCAGCGGCCGGAGCCAGCAGGAGCCCGGCGGCGACGAGGGCGGACAGAGCGGGTGCAGGACGACGTGCAGACATGATGTTCCCCCGGAAGTTCTTGTATGAGAACAACATCCGATCACCCCCACGCCGCACGCGCCACCCCAGGTCGCCCGTCCGCGCCGGGTTGGCGCCCGCGTGGGCGGGACGGCGAGGGTCAGACCTGGACGGGGGGCTCAGGACGAACCGGTCCGGGTCAGCAGGCCCCCGTCATGGTCACCGTGCACCCCTCGCCCGGCGCGCTCGCCACGTGGGCTCGCACGCCCTGGGCCGCCAGGTTGTCACGCACCAGCGCCCGCAGCCCGTGCCCCGGCACCACCCGGTCCACGTCGAAGCCACGCCCGTCGTCCCGCACCGTGACCTCCCAGCCGCCCCTGCAGGCGTCCGCGTGCACCACGACCAGGGCCGCGCCGGCGTGCTCGCGCACGTTGTGCAGGCAGGTCGCCACGGCCTGGGTGAGCGCCTCGGCGACCGGGGGAGCGAGCACCACGCCCTCGGCGAGGTCCACCGCCAGCTCGATCGGCAGGTCGGCGAAGCCCTCCACCCCGGCGCGCACCGCGCCGGCGAGGGTCGGGTCGCCGGGCCCGGGGCAGCCGTCATACGCCGGGTCGACGGTCGCGGGAGCGGGCACCGTGCGGGTGTCGGACATGAACGACCGCAGCCGGACCGCCTCCGTCGCGGCCTGCTGCCGCAGCGCGGAGAAGGACTCGGGAGGGGTGTCCGGGTCGGCGATCATCCTCAGGATCGCCGCCGGGTCGTGCACCACGAGTCGCGCCCGGTCGAGCGCGGCCAGCTCGCCCGCGCGGGCGGCCTCGCGCACCGCGACCGCTCGCAGGGTGTCGGCCTCCCGGGCGAGGGCCCGCCAGTTGGAGGCCACCACCCAGGTGGCACAGGTGAAGCCCGCCCACATGGCGGCGTTGCTCAGCACCAGGGGTGCGGGCGCCTTGTTGAGCCCGAAGGCCACGAGCAGATAGGTGCCGATCATGACGACCGCGCCGAGCAGGTCCAGGCGGCGGCGCGCCCACAGCCCGACGGTGGTGCACGCGTTGCCGCACAGCCCGGCCGCCCACAGCAGCCCCACGCCGGGGTCGCGGGGGTCGGCCGGTGGCGTGACCAGGCCCAGGCCCAGGACGGCGAGCGCGACGACCAGGGCGTCGGTGATCCAGCACGGCCGCGCGGGCATCAGGCGCAGGACCAGCAGGCGCACGGTCAGCGCGAGGGTGACCCCGAAGGTCACCACCACGAGCGCGGCGTAGACCACCCGGTTGGTGGTCACGGCCCAGCCCACCGACACGCTGAAGCAGGACGCGGCCAGGACCGCCAACCGCGTCGCCGCCGCACCCAGGGCCAGCAGGCCCTCGACGCGATCCACCGACGCACGCTCCGGTGACAGCACGTCGTCCCGCACCTCGGCCACGCCCGGAGCCTAGCCCGATCGCTCCCCGTCCAACAGGTCGCCGGGACCGATCCCGAGCTGCCGCTCCAGGTCGGCCGGCGTGGCGCCCTGCAGGTAGGCGGCGAACTTCGCGGACGCGGCCGCCAGGTGCTCCCGGGCCACCGACTCGGTGATGAACAGGCGCCGCGCGATCGACGACCAGGACTCTCCCCTCGCCCGCGCCGTCAGCACCTGCCGCTGCCGCTGCGTGAGCTGAGGCATCCCCCCTCGACGGTCGACGAGCTCGGCCAGGCCGACGAGGGACTGCGTGATCACCGTCTCACCGGCCGCGACCCGGGCGAAGGCGTCCGCGACGACCTCGGCGGGGTCGGACTTGTGCACCGCCCCGTGCGCACCGGCCCGCAGGCACTGCGCGAGCACGAACCTGCGCCGCTCGTCGCTGTAGAGACACACCCGATAACCCATCGCCGCCACCGCGCGCACCGCCGCCGACCCCTGCAGCCGCCCGTGCGGGTCGTCACCCACCAGCCGCAGGTCCAGGGCCACCACGTCCGCGAGCGGCCGTCGCGCGGCGAGCGACTCCACGTCCGGGAGCGTCGCCACGAAGTCCAGCTGGGGCAGCATCACCGGCAGGCCCACCCGGATCGCCACGGAGTCGTCGACCAGCACGACCTGCAGGGGCGAAGGAGGCATGCTCACCGGGCCATCATCGCCTGACCAGGCCGGATCCGGCATACCCCCTGTTTCGGGGGTATGCCGCTGACCTGGGGTCGAGCGAGGATCGGACCATCAGGCAGGCAGCCGAGGTGACCGCACCACGCCGGGGGGCGACAGCCGGTCGATGGTAAGTCTGCCTGGTGCGGGGGGTCGAGGTGCTGGCGCTGATGGGGGGGCGCCAGCACCTCTCCCCGGCCCGTGGGCCGGGCGTCCAGGGGCGGCGGCCGGCAGGGGGCCGACCCCCTCGGACCGCTGACGAGCCCCGCCGTGTGCCGGAGGACGGCGCCCAGCCCCCCAGGGACCTTCTCGCCGCCGCCGCCGAGCCTCCCCTGGCCCCCGCGACGCGCGCACGCCGCTGCCTTGCTCCCGGGCGACTGACGGGGTGCGTGACCACTGACGTGCTGCAACCGGTCGACGGGCCCCCACCACGCCACCGCGCACCGCCGTCCGGCCCGGACGTGCGACGAGGGCCCCGGATCGGATCCGGGGCCCTCGTCGTGCTGGTGGGCAAGGGGGGACTTGAACCCCCACGTCCTTGCGGACACTGGCACCTGAAGCCAGCGCGTCTGCCATTCCGCCACTTGCCCGTGGCTGCTCGGGTGCGACCCCGTGCGACGCCCTATCTTGCCCCACCGGAGCCTCAGTCACCAAACCGAGACCGCGCAGGTCCCTCATCTCCAGGAGGCTGCCACCGTCCCCGGTTACGATGCCCACGAACTGCGACGTGACGGAGGTGGGCCTGTGGGACTGTTCGACAACCTGGAGAACAAGCTGTCGTCGATGGTCAACGGCGCTTTCGCCAAGGCCTTCAAGTCGAGCGTGCAGCCCGTGGAGATCGCCAGCGCGATCCGCACGGCCATGGACGACAAGGCCGCGGTGGTGGGCCGAGGGCGCACGATCGTGCCCAACCTCTACACGGTTCAGCTCAGCTCCGCGGACTACGCGGAGCTGTCGTCGTACGCCGAGGGACTGACCGACGAGCTCGTGGCCGCGGCCGAGGAGCACGCGGAGTCCCAGCGCTACCACCCGGCGGGGCCGCTGCGGGTGGTGCTCAGCCAGGACCCCCAGCTGGAGACCGGCGTGTTCAAGCTGCGTCCGGCGAGCGCCAAGGACCCCTTCACCCGGGACGAGCCCGCTGCGGACCCGTACGAGGCGCCGCGGCGTGATCCCTACGACGCGCCCCGGCGCGACCACTACGACGTCCCCGCGTACGACGAGCCCGCCTCCCGGCCCACGCCGCCGCGCCACGAGGCGCCGCCCGCTGCTGCCGCCGATCCCTACGCCCCGCCCGCCCCGACGGGCCGCGAGGCGGCCTACCGCGGGGGCGGGCGGGAGCGCGAGTCGGCCTACACCGCCGGCGCGGCCATCATCCCCTCGGGGGTCGGGGACCGGCTCACCGGCGACGACTTCGAGGCGGTCGACCCCTACGCCCCGAGCCCCTACTCGGCGCGCGACCCCCTCGAGCGGGACGTCTACGAGCCCGCCCCCGCGACGCACTCCTACCCGCCGGCCCGTCGCCCGCGCCTGGACCCCACCAAGCGCCCGTGGCTGGACATCGACGGCGATCGCTACCCCCTCCTGGGGGCCATCACCGTGATCGGCCGCGACGGCATCGCCGACGTCGTGCTCGACGACCCGGGCATCAGCCGGCGCCACGCGGAGATCCGGGTGACCAGCGAGGGGCCTCGATTCGTCGGGGCGATCCGCGACCTCGGCAGCACCAACGGCACCTTCGTGGAGGGGCACCGGGTCGCCAGCCAGGCGCTGTCGGACGGTGACCGCGTGACGGTCGGACGCACCTCTTTCACCTTCCGCCTCGGCAAGCCCTAAGGACGCCCGTGAGCGAGCTCACCCTCACCATCATCCGGCTCGGACTGCTGGCCGGCCTGTGGTTCTTCGTGCTCAGCCTGGCCGGCGTCCTGCGCCGTGACCTCTACGGCACGCGCGTGGAGCCCAAGTCGTCGCTGCGCCCACGCACCCGCGGCGGCCAGCGTCGCGGTGGCGCGGCCGGCAACGAGCCCGACCGGATCGTGGTGACGGAGGGCAGCCTGCGGGGCACGACCCTCACCCTCAAGCCGTCGGGCGTGCTCGTCGGCCGCAACCCGGAGTGCGCACTGATCCTCGACGACGACTTCGCGAGCGGACGGCACTGCCGTGTCTTCCGCGACGAGCAGGGGTGGAAGGTCGAGGATCTCGGCTCCACCAACGGCACCTACCTCGGCGAGGAACGCCTCATCGAGGTCACCCCGGTGGGGCTGGGCACCCAGCTGCGCATCGGCCGCACGGTCCTCGAGCTGCGGCGGTGAACGACATGCCCATGGCCCTGCGCTACGCCGCGCGCTCCCACGTCGGCCTGGTCCGGGACTCCAACCAGGACAGCGGGTATGCCGGCCCGCACCTGCTCGTCGTGGCCGACGGGATGGGCGGGCACGCCGGTGGCGACGTCGCGAGCTCGACCGCGATCGGTGCCCTCGCCCCCCTCGACGACGACTCGCACGGCTCCCGCGCCCTGCAGCACCTCGAGGACGCCATCGGCACCGCCAACGGCCACCTGCACCAGATCGCGCAGGAGAAGCCCGAGCTCGCCGGGATGGGGACCACGGTCACCGCCCTGCTGCGCACGGACAACAAGCTGGCGGTCGCCCACATCGGCGACTCCCGGGCCTACCTGCTGCGTCAGGGCCAGCTGATCCGGATGACGCACGACCACACCTTCGTGCAGTCCCTCGTGGACGAGGGCCGGATCACCGCCGAGGACGCCGAGCACCACCCGCACCGCTCGATGGTGACCCGCGTCCTGACCGGGCACGAGGGCGACGAGCCCGACGTGTCGTGGCGCGAGCTGCACCACGGTGACCGTTACCTCATCTGCAGCGACGGCGTCAGCGGCTTCGTCGCGCAGGACACCATCACCGAGATCCTGGCCGAGCAGCCCGGCCCCGACGAGGCCGCCGACCGGCTCGTGGACCTGGCCCTGCGAGCCGGCGGCCAGGACAACATCACCGCGATCGTCGCGGACGTGGTGCGCCTCACCGACGAGGAGGGACCGTCGACCCGGCCCCAGGTCGTCGGCGCGGCCGCCGCACGCCAGCTCAACCGGTCCGTCCCCGACACCCCGGCCGCCCGGGCCGCCGCCCTGACCCGCACCGCCACCGGCGCCCCGGACCAGGAGCCGGTCGCCGCCGAGGACCCCGCCGCCGGCGGACGCGGGACGATCACCCGGCTCGTGCTCAGCGGCCTGCTCGCCCTCGTCGTGCTGGCGGGCCTCGGTTACGCCGGCTGGCTGTGGTCCCAGCAGCAGTGGTTCGTCGCGGCCAAGGACGACAAGGTCGCCGTCTACCGCGGCATCGACCAGCAGGTCGGCCCGCTCTCGCTGTCGACCGTGGACCAGGTCACCGACGTCTCCCTGGCGGACCTGCCGGACTTCTACCGCAACCGCATCACGCAAGGCGTCCCCGCCGCCGGGCGGGACAAGGCCCAGGAGGTCGTCGCCGACATGCGCAACCAGGCCCAGGCCTGCACCCGCGCCAAGGCCGCCGGTCAGACCTGCGGCGACGGCAGCGCGGCTCCGACGACCACGCCGACGCCCACGCCCACGGTGGGCGCCGACGGGTCCGGTGGCACCGCCACGGTCACCGTCGTCGTGCCCCCCACCCCGGCGGCCCCGGGCAAGGCACCCGGGGCAACCCCCACGGGGGCGCCCCGATGACCACCGTGTCGTCGTACCGCCCCCGGACGGGACGCACCATCGAGCTCGGCCTCATCGTCCTCGCCGTCGGGCTGATCATGCTGGCCTACGCCAACGTGGGCCTCAAGACCGCCGGCACGCTCCCCACCGACATGCTGACCAACGGCGCGGGGCTGCTCGGCATCGGCGTCGCCTTCAACCTCGCCCTGCGCTGGCGCGCGCCCTACGCCGACCCGCTGCTGGTCCCCATCTCGATCCTGCTCAACGGGCTCGGCCTGGTGATGATCCACCGCATCGACCTGGAGCACACGCGCGACGGCATCCTCGCCCCGCACCAGCTGCTGTGGAGCTTCGTGTCGGTGCTGTGCGCCGTCGGGCTGCTCGTGTGGCTGCGCGACCACCGCCGACTGCGGCGCTACACCTACACCTTCATGGCCGCCGGTGCGCTGCTGCTGATCCTGCCGCTGCTGCCGTTCATCGGGGACCCGCACTACGGCTCGCGGATCTGGATCCGGGTCGGCCCCTTCGGCCTGCAGCCCGGCGAGATCGCCAAGATCGTCCTGGCGATCTTCTTCGCGGGCTACCTGGTCCAGACCCGAGACGTGCTGTCCCTGGTCGGACGGCGCGTGCTGGGCTTCCCGCTGCCGCGCGCCCGTGACCTCGGCCCGATCCTGATGGCCTGGGCGTTCAGCCTCTGCATCCTGATCTTCGAGAAGGACCTCGGCTCGTCGCTGCTGTTCTTCGGCCTGTTCGTCGCGGTGCTCTACGTCGCGACCGAGCGGGTCTCCTGGATCGCCCTGGGCCTGCTCATGTTCTGCGGCGGGGCCTATATCGCCTGGCTGCTGTTCGACCACGTCCAGGAGCGCGTCAACCTGTGGTTCGACCCCTTCTACAAGGGCCTGACCCAGGTCGGGATGGGCATCATGGGGATGGCCTCGGGGGGTCTGCTCGGTGCCGGGCTCGGCGGGGGCCACCCCGAGATCACGCCGTTCGCCAAGAGCGACTACATCATCGCCAGCCTCGGCGAGGAGCTCGGGCTGTTCGGCATCTTCGCGATCCTCGCGCTCTACGCCATCCTCGTCGAGCGCGGGCTGCGCACGGCGGTCGGTGTGCGGGACGGCTTCGGCAAGCTGCTGGCCGCGGGTCTGGCCTTCGGCATGGCGCTGCAGGTCTTCGTCATCGTCGGCGGGCTGACGCGAGTCATCCCGCTGACCGGTCTGACCACGCCCTTCCTGTCGGCGGGTGGCTCCTCGCTGATCGCCAACTGGTCCATCGTCGCCCTGCTGCTGCGCATCAGCGACCAGGCGCGGCGCCCGATCGACGAGGGTGACACCGCCGGCATGCCCGCAGCGGCCGAGGTCACCCAGGTGGTGAACCCGCGGTGAACCCCCCCATCCGCAGGCTCGGCGCGGTCGCCGCCTTCCTGTTCGCCTGCCTGCTCGTCAGCACCACGTCGATCATGTTCTTCCAGTCCAGGTCCCTGGCCGCCCGCGCCGACAACCGCCGCTCCCTGCTGGCGAGCTACGACCGCGAGCGCGGCCAGATCCTGGTCGGAGGCACCCCCATCGCCAAGTCCGTGGCCACCCAGGACGAGATGAGGTGGGAGCGCACCTATCCCCAGGGGCAGCTCTACGCCCACGTCACCGGGTTCTACTCCTTCACGTACGGCGCCGGGGGCGGCGTGGAGCGCGCCGAGGACGGCATGCTCTCCGGGACCTCCGACACGCTGTTCTACCGCCGCATCACCGACCTGGTCAGCGGCCGCCAGCCCGCGGGCGCCAGCCTGGAGCTCACCATCGACCCCAAGGTGCAGAAGGCCGCGGACGACGCCCTGGGCGACCAGCGCGGCTCGGTGGTGGCGCTCGACCCGCGCACCGGAGCGATCCTGGCGATGGTGTCGCACCCGACGTACGACCCGGCGCAGCTGTCCAGCCACCGCCTCGCCGAGGTCCGCCGGGCCTGGGCGTCGCTCACCTCCGACCCCGCCCAGCCGATGGTCAACCGCGCGATCGCGGGCAACCTCTACCCACCGGGGTCGGTCTTCAAGCTCGTGACCACCGCCGCCGCCCTGAGCTCCGGGCGCTACGACGAGCAGACCCGCATCCCGGCGCCGCCGCAGCTCAAGCTGCCCCTGTCCACGGTGCCGCTGACCAACTGGCAGAACGGCTCGTGCACCGGCTCGGACACGGTGACCCTGCAGCAGGCGCTGGAGACGTCCTGCAACTCGGCCTTCGGGTCGGTGGGGATCGACCTCGGCGGCCAGGCCCTCGTCGACCAGGCGGCGAAGTTCGGCTTCGGCGACGAGCTGCGCATCCCCACGCGGGTCACCCCGTCGACGGTGCCCGGCACCATGGACAAGGCCCAGTCCGCCCAGGCGGCGATCGGGCAGTACGACGTGCGGGTGACGCCGCTGCAGGTCGCGATGGTCAGCGCCGCGATCGCCAACAAGGGCATCGTCATGAAGCCCTACCTCGTCTCCACCGTGCGCGGGGACGACCTGTCGGTGCTCGACAAGACGCAGCCGACCCAGCTGTCCAAGGCGATGTCCGCCGACCAGGCGAGCGTCATCGCCCACATGATGCAGGGCGTCGTCGAGAACGGCACCGGCACCAACGCCCGCATCCCCGGCGTCGTGGTGGGGGGCAAGACCGGCACCGCCCAGCAGGGCAACGGCAAGCCTCCGCACGCGTGGTTCACCGCCGCCGCCCCCCTGGACGCCCCGGACGACAAGCCGCAGGTCGCGGTCGCCGTGGTGGTCGAGGACGGCGGCAGCGCCGGCCGGGAGACCGGTGGCAACAAGGTCGCCGCCCCCATCGCCCGCAAGGTCATCGAGGCGGTGGTCGGATCATGAACCGGCTCGTGGGTGGTCGCTACGAGATCGGCGACGAGATCGGTCGTGGCGGAATGGCGACCGTGCACGCGGCGTACGACACCAGGCTCGGGCGCGCCGTCGCGGTCAAGATGCTGCACGCCGGACGCCTCGGTGACCGGACCTTCCAGGGTCGTTTCCGGCGGGAGGCGCACGCCGCGGCGAGCCTGTCGCACCCCAACATCGTCGCGGTCTTCGACTCCGGCGAGGACGTCGTCGAGAACGCCGTGGGCGTCACCGAGGTCGTGCCGTACATCGTCATGGAGCTGGTGGAGGGGTACACCCTCAGCCAGCTGATGCACGACCAGGGGCCCTTCTCCCCCGAGGACGCCATGCGGATCGGGGAGCAGATCCTCGCGGGCCTCGGCTACTCCCACGAGCGCGGGATCGTCCACCGCGACGTCAAGCCCGGCAACGTCATGCTGACCGGTGACGGCATGGTCAAGGTCATGGACTTCGGCATCGCCCGAGGGGGCATGGGCCCGGACTCGACGGCGACCATGACCCAGACCCAGGCGGTCATCGGGACGGCGCAGTACCTCTCGCCCGAGCAGGCCCGCGGCCAGGTCGTGGACGGACGGTCGGACCTGTACTCCGCCGGATGCCTGCTCTTCGAGCTCGTCACGGGGCGCCCGCCGTTCATCGGGGACTCCCCGCTCGCCATCGCCTACCAGCACGTCGGCGAGGACCCCACGCTGCCGTCGACCCACGACAGCACCATCCCTCGGTCCCTGGACACCGTGATCATGCACGCGCTGATCAAGGACCGGGAGCAGCGCTACCAGACGGCCGCGGCCTTCGCCGCCGACCTGCGCGCCGCCCGGGAGGGTCGCCCGCTGAGCGAGGACGCCCGGACGACCGCGGCGGCGCTCTTCGAGCCCACCGAGCCCCTCGCCCGCACCGAGGCGATCCCGGGCAACACCTCCCACCTGGTGGGAGCGACGGCGGCGGCATCCGCCGTGACCAGGTCCGACGCCGTGCCGGTGACCGACCCCAGCCCCACCTCGCCCGGTCCCGACGGCTACCGCACCTCCTCCCAGCCACCGGTGAACGAGCGGGGCACCGGGCGCTACGTCGCCTGGATCGTCGCGCTGCTGCTGCTCATCGGACTCGTCGGCCTCGGGGCCTGGCGGATGCTCAACCCGCCCGCCAAGCAGGTGGTGCTGGTGGCCGTGCCCAGCCTGATGGGCGAGACGGAGAAGGGCGCCCAGGCCAGGCTCACCAGCGTGGGCCTGCGGGGGGACTTCCAGCGCAAGCAGAGCAACGCCCCCAAGGACACCGTGATCGGCCAGAGTCCGGCCGCGGGCGTCCAGCAGGACCCGGTCAACGCCGTCGCCGTCTTCGTCTCGACCGGACCCACCGCCGTCCCGGTGCCTGACGTGCGCAAGTACTCCCAGGGCTCGGCGCGGCAGCGTCTCGTCGACTCCGGGCTGCTGCCCGGCGTGGTGACCAAGGTCGACGACAAGTCGATCCCCGCCGGGCAGGTCGTCGGCACCGAGCCGGCCGTCGGTACCATGGTGCCCGTCGGCAGCTCGGTCGGGCTCGAGATCTCCACGGGGCGGGCCCCGGTGCCCAACGTGGAGGGCCAGGACTACCAGGCGGCCGCCAAGGTCCTGACCGACGCAGGCTTCCGGCCCGCCCGCAGGGACCGTCCGAGCAGCCAGACCGCCGGCACCGTGCTGGAGCAGGACATCAAGGACGGCACCCAGCCGCCGGGGACCAAGATCACGCTGACCGTGGCCGCCCCGCAGCCGAGCCCTCAGCCCACGACCACGATCACGGTGACGTCGACCGCCCCCGCGCCGGCGCCGCCGACGGCGCCTGACAGCCCGGGACCGGCCCCCCAGCCCACCCGGACGACCCTGCCGGGACCCACCCAGACGGGGAGCAACCCGGGCCCGCTCCCGCCGACGCCCCCGCTCCCGTCCACGCCGCCGAGCCCGTGACGGTTGGGTCCTTGACGGGGTGAGCCCTTGACGGGGTGAGCCCGGCACCGAGCTCCGACACCGAGGCCCGGCCCCGCAGCAGCAGCAGCGGCGCCGGGCCTCGGTGGTGCCGCGGGGGTGAGGGGGCGGGCGCGCGGTCGACCCCGCGGGCCACCCCACCGGCCGCGGTGCGCCTCAGCGGGCGACGAGCGGGCTGAGGCCCTCGCTGGCGGCGACGGCCGTGGTCGAGCCGCACAGGGCGAGCCAGTTGGCGAGGATCCGGTGGCCGCCCTCGGTGAGCACGCTCTCCGGGTGGAACTGCACGCCGTGCAGCGGCAGCTCGCGGTGCCGGACGGCCATGACGACCCCGCTGCCGGTCGCGCCGGTGACCTCGAGCTCGGCGGGGACCGTCTCCGGCTCGATCGTCAAGGAGTGGTAGCGCGTCGCGGTGAAGGGCCGAGGGAGCCCCGCGAGGACGCCCAGGCCGTCGTGGTGGACCAGGGAGGTCTTGCCGTGCAGCAGCTCCGGGGCCCGGGACACGGTGGCCCCCAGGACCACCCCGAGCGCCTGGTGCCCCAGGCACACGCCCAGCATCGGCTGCGCCCGGTCGGCGCACCCGCGGATCATGTCCAGCGACACGCCGGCCTCCTGGGGGGTGCCCGGCCCCGGGGAGATCAGCACCCCGGCATACGCCTCGGCCTGCTCCGGGGTCACCGCGTCGTTGCGCAGCACCTCGCACCGGGCCCCCAGCTGCTGCAGGTAGCCGACGATGGTGAAGACGAACGAGTCGTAGTTGTCCACGACGAGGATGCGGGTCATGCGGGGCCTCCGGGCGGCGGGGTGGGTCGGCCCAGGGTATGCCGAGGGCTACTCCTGCGAGCCCACCGTCTGGTCGTTGAACGGCATGACGTCCGCGAGCGCGGGAAAGACCTGCTGGAAGAGCAGCCACACCATCACGGTCAGCAGGAGCAGGCACAGCAGCGCCCGCAGCCAGACCGGACCGGGCAGGACCCGCCAGAGCGCGGCATACATCAGCGGCCTCCGGGGACGGCGAGGTAGGCCTTGGGCGGGCCCTGCTCGTGCGGCACGACCTTCTCGAGCACCCCGTGGACGATCCACCGCTGCTTGGCGGCGTACTTCGGGTGGCAGGCGGTGAGCGTGATGTAGGCCTTGTCCGGCCTGACGCCCGGCCGCTCGGGCATCGGGTCGATGGCCGCGATGTGGCTCGGGTCCACGAGGGTGTGCGGACCGACCTTGTAGACGTACCACGCCCGGGCGGTCTCGACGACGACCCGGTCGCCGGGCAGCACCTTCTCGATGTCACGGAAGGGGCCGCCGTAGGTCATGCGGTGGCCGGCGATGGCGAAGTTGCCGACCTGGCCGGGCATCGCGGTGCCCTCGTAGTGCCCGATCCCGCGCCGCAGGACCGCCCGGTCGGTGCCCTGGATCAGCGGCACCCGGTAGTCCGCGCCGAGCGCGGGGATCCGGACGACGGCGAAGGCCCTGCCGTGCGGGACCGTGGCGGGCTCGGCGACCCCTCGCGCGAAGTCGCGGCTCAGCTCGTCGACGAGCTCGGTGTGGGCGGCGTTGGCGGCGACGTCGGTCCAGGCCAGCTGCCAGCCCACGAAGAGCAGCGTGATCACACCCAGCGTGATCAGGAGCTCACCAAGAGCCCCGATGATCCCTCGTGCAGTCCTCACTTACCCACTGTGGCATGGTGCAGGGTCACGGAGCCGTCATATGCCGGAAAGGTCGCCCGGGGTGTCGTGCGCACCTCGTAGCCCAGGCTGACCGCCTCGACGTACTGCCGCAGGATCTGCAGCTGCGGGTCGTCGTCCAAGGCCTTGCGCAGCTTGTCGGGGTCCCCCATGGCCTTGATGACGAACGGCGGGGAGTAGACCCGCTTCTGCAGGATCAGGGTGTTGCCGACGCAGCGGACCGTGCTCGTGGCGACGACGCGCTGGTCCTGGATCATCATCGCCTCGGCCCCCCCGCGCCACAGCGCGTTGACGACCGACTGGACGTCCTGCTGGTGGATGACCAGGTCGTCCGGCACGATGTCCGGGCCGAAGGAGTCGATCGACCGCGGGGAGTCGGTGAGGCTGACCTGCACGACCGGTCCGCTCACGGCCTCCAGGCCGGCGGGCCCGGTGAGCCGGGCAGCCTTGTCGGCCAGCTGCTTCAGGGCGGCGCTGCCCGGCGCGTTGCGCGCGGTGAGCGTCTGGACCTCGCTGCGCAGGGCCGCGACGCGGGCTTCCTTGGCCTCCACCGCGTGGTTGCGGGCCGCGACGACGTCGGCGAGGCCCCGGGTGTCCGAGGGCCGCAGGGAGGTGCCCTTGGCGGTCACCGCGCTGGCGGCGAAGAGAAGCCCGGCGAGCATGGCGACCACGGGCACGAGTATCCCCCAGGCGCTCGGCCGCCCCCCGAAGAGCACCCGCAGCGTGCGTGCGCGTCGGTCTCGGGCGTCCACCACGGGGCCTCCTGGGGCTGGATAAGGTTGTGGGCAGACCCACCGTACCCGTGGACCCTCTCGAGCAGGAGTCGTCGTGCCCGCATCCAAGAGCACCACCCCGTCCCCGTCGGACAACCCTGGCCGCCGGGGCCGTTCGTCCGCCGCCCCCGCCAAGACGTCACGCAAGGGGGAGGCCGGGATCAAGGAGCCGAGCCCGCGCTGGTGGGCACCGCTCATGGTGACGCTGATGATCGTCGGGCTCATCTGGGTGGTCGTGTTCTACCTCTCCCAGACGGCCTATCCGATCCCCGACCTCGGGTACTGGAACCTCGGGATCGGCTTCGGGCTGATGCTGATCGGCTTCGCGATGACGACGAACTGGCGCTGACCTCGCCGGCACGACCGCTAAGGGCCGCCCGCGCACGCGGCCGGCCTACGTGGTCGTGCCGGGCGGACCGTCGTCAACAGCTGTGCACAACGGGCAAGTTATCCACAGGGTTGTCCCCATCGTGTGGGTAATTACACGGGTGTAATGGGTGACTACCCCAGGGTTATCCACAGGTCCTGGGGAAAAGTGCCCCCAGATCTGTGGACAACCCTGTTGACCAGCCTGGGGAAGGCCTGTGCACCGTTGGGGATAACCGGTGCATCACACACCCATCCTGTGGGTAACCTCACCGCTCCGGGCCGACGAAGGCCCCGTCATCCCCAGGCTGCGGGACGACGGGGCCGGGTCGGTGCGGACGGGCTCAGGCGGCGCCGGGAACCAGTGCGGGTGCCAGCGCGTATTTCACCACCGCCAGGGCGACCAGCACGACGGTCACCCCCGCCAGGGCGGGCCACTGCAGGCGCACCCGGTCCCGGCCGCGGGTGGCCCAGACCAGACCCGCGATGGCCGCACCGGTGACCAGTCCGCCCAGGTGCGCCTGCCAGGCGATGTTGGGGACCATGAACCCGATGGCCACGTTGATGCCGAGGAACACCAGGAGCGAGCGGACGTCCCGGCGCTGCAGCCGCGCGAGCACCAGCTCCGCGCCGAAGAGGCCGAACACCGCCCCCGAGGCCCCCACGGTCGGGGTGAACCACGACGAGCTCACGTCGTACATCGGGCTCACCGACGGCTGGGCCAGCAGCAGGTAGCCCACCGATCCGCCGATCGCGCTGATCAGGTAGAGCGCGAGGTAGCGCGCCTGCCCCATGGCCCGCTCCAGCGGCTGCCCCACCGTCCACAGCGCCATCATGTTGAACAGCAGGTGCGTGAGCCCGCCGTGCAGGAAGGCCGCGGTCACGAAGCGCCAGGGTTCCAGGCGACCCATCGCCGGCATGAACCACAGCTGCTGCTCCACGGCCGGGGTCACCCACTGCACCACGAACATCACCACGCACGCCGCGACCAGCGCCGCGGTCACCGGGGACTCCCCGAGCGCCCCGCCGACGCCGCCCGCCGGTGCCCCGAGGGAGGTGCGGGCCTGGGGAGCGGTGCGCGCCGCCTCCCGGACGCAGTCCACGCAGTGGATCCCCACCGGCGCCTGCACTTGGCACTGCGGGCAGGTCGGCCGCCCGCACCGGGTGCACCGCACGTAGGCCACCACCTGGGGATGGCGCGGGCAGGTGGGGACCTGCGGGTCCGGCTCGGGCTGGCTCGTGGTCATCGGGTCCTCACGACGGCTGCTGGGGTGCTCGACCACGGGTCCGTCGGTCGGGCAGGCGATCTCAGGGTATGACGGGAGCGGCCCGCGCCGGGGCACCTGGGACCAGGTGCGAGGGGCGCGGGCCGCGGGTGACCACGCACCGGCCGCCGGCATACCGCCCGGAGAGGGCGGGACCGGGCCGGCACGAGGCCGGGGTCACTCGGAGACGGTGGTGCTCTCGATCACGACGGGCTCGACCGGCTTGTCCATGGCACCGGTGCGGACGGCGGCGATCGTGTCGACGACGTCGCGCGAGGACTGGTCGGCGCACTCGCCGAAGATCGTGTGCTTGCCCTGCAGCCAGGTGGTGGGGGCGACCGTCACGAAGAACTGCGAGCCGTTGGTGCCGCGACCCATGCGCTTGCCGGCGTTGGCCATGGCGAGCATGTAGGGCTGGGTGAAGTTCTTGTCCGGCGAGATCTCGTCGTCGAAGGGGAAGCCGGGCTGGTCGGGCTGACCGGTGCCGGTGCCCTGCGGGCAGCCGCCCTGGATCATGAAGCCGGGGATGATGCGGTGGAAGGTCAGTCCGTCGTAGTAGCCGTCCTTGGCCAGACCGGTGATCTTGGCGACGGTGGTGGGGGCCGCCTCGGGGAACAGCGTGAGGGTGATGTCGCCGTGGTTGGTGTGCAGCGTCCAGTTCATGTCGGCCAGTCTCGCACGAGAGGTTCGCGTCGGGCAGGTCTGAGCACGCGCACCGGCGGGTAGGGCGCAAGGGAACGAGATGTGCACGCCCGACGCCCGTGCGGGCAAGATGGGTGTGACGCCCACCGCGTATCGATCTCCACAGGAGGACACGATGATCCGCAACAAGTACAAGATCGAGAAGAAGAGCAAGCTGGAGCTGGCCCAGGAGGACGCCGCCGCCAAGGCCGGCGACCTGCAGGCCACCGCCGCCGGACACGCCGCGGCCGTCGCCGACACGGCGACCGACGTCAAGGACGCCGCCGCTGGCCGCCTCAGCAGCGCCGCCGACACCGTCAAGGAGCACCCGGCCCCCACCGCGCTCGCCGCGCTGGGCACCGCCGCTGCCGCCGCCCTCGCCTCCGGCCTGGGCTCGCGCGAGGAGCACCACACCACGGACGAGCTGCCCGGCTACGGCACCGCCCGCACGTCCGAGCGCAAGGACCACGGCGGCCTGGTCGACGAGATCGTCCCGCTCGTGCTCAAGGCCCTCGTGGGCATGGCCGCCGCCGGCACCACCGCCACGGCCGCCAAGGCCGCCGCGGACAGCGACACCGACATGGGCGACCTGGCCAAGAAGGCCGCCGGCGCCGTGGGCGTCAAGAAGGCCGCCGACACGGTCGGCGACCTCGACATGGCGGGCCTGGTCAAGGGCGCCGCCGGTCTCCTCGGGGCCAAGAAGGCCAAGGACGCCGCCACCGACGAGGACGACGACTCCGCCAGCCCGGTCAAGGCCGCGGCGAGCCTGTTCGCCGCCAAGAAGGCCAAGGACGCCGTCACCGAGGACGACGAGCAGGACGAGGACATCGACGTGGAAGAGCTCACCACCAGGGCGGCCGCCGCGGGCATCTCCAAGAAGGAGCTCGACAAGGCCGCCAAGCGGGCCTACAAGCGCGAGGAGAAGCGCGCCGCCAAGCTCGCCGCCGTCCAGGCCAGGCTGGACGCCGAGCAGGCCAAGCTCGAGGCCCAGGAGGCCAAGACCGCCAAGGCCGCGAAGAAGGCCAAGAAGGTCGAGAAGCGCGAGAACAGCTCCGGGGGTGGCAAGCTCATCACCCTCGGTCTGCTCGCCACGGCCGGTGCCGTCGCCGCGGTCGCCTACCGCCGCACGACCCCGCAGGACGACCCGTGGGCGACCCCGCTGGCCGACCCCTACACCGGCCCCGAGTCCAGCACCATCGGCACCGCCGGGACCGGCACCGTGGGTACGAGCACCGAGTTCGCCACGTCGACCTCGTCCACGACGTACTCGACCCCGGACTACGGCACGGAGTCCTCGGTGGACCTGACCGACGCCAAGCCGCTGGGCTCCCACCAGCCCGCCGGTGACCCGCTGTCGGCCGTCTCCACCGAGCCGGTCATCCTGGACGCCAAGGACCAGGAGGACTTCGCCGCGACGACCCCGTCCACCGCGACCGAGTTCGACCGCGCCGACGACGGTGCCGGCCAGCACCTGGACCACAACGCCGGCTCGGACAAGCGCGCCAACGACATCTGACTCGTCCGACCGCCACGTCCGGCGGCGCCCGGGCCTGAGGGCCTGAGCCTGCACCCCGAGAGGCGGCGACCCCGTGGGGTCGTCGCCTCTCGGCGTCTGCGGGCCCGGCTGCGGTCCTGGCTGCGATCCCGGCTGCGGGCCTGGTCCGTCCGGACCGGGTGCGCCCGCACCGGGTGCGCCCGCACCGGCATACGCGAGGATGGAGCCATGAGCACGCACACTCCCGACAGCAGCCATCGCACGGCCTCGACGACGATGTATCGCCTGGTGGTGGTGTGGACCACCCTGGGTCTGGTCGGCGGGGTCTTCTACCGCGAGTTCACCAAGGCGCAGGGCTTCCACGGACACACCCAGCTGTCCGTGCTGCACACCCATCTGCTCGCGCTGGGAACGCTGCTGGGCCTGATCGTGCTGCTGCTCGAGCGAACCTTCCGGCTCAGCGCCACCCAGCAGTGGCGGCCCTTCCTGGTGACCTATGTCGCGGGCCTGCTCGTCACCACCACCATGATGGTGACCAAGGGCGTCCTGCAGGTCCTCGGGAGCGCGAACGCCGACAACCCCGCTCTCGCCGGGCTCGCCGGGCTGGGACACATCCTGCTGACGCTCGCGCTCGTCTTCCTGCTCATGGGTCTGGGCAAGCGCCTCCACGCCTGAGGCGGCAGGCGTCCGAGGCACCTACGGCACCCGGCCCCGTCCGCACGAGGGCCCGGCACCACCACGGTGCCGGGCCCTCCTCGCGGTGGAGCGTAGGGGACTCGAACCCCTAACCCCCTGCTTGCAAAGCAGGTGCGCTACCAATTGCGCCAACGCCCCGTGCGTGGGAACTATACCGGCCGGCCGCGAGCCCGGCGCCACGACCGGGCCCGCCTCGCCCCGGTCCTGGACCCGGCCACTGTCGTCGGCTCGGCGCGGGCAGCCACCCTCGACCGCAGCGTCCCCCCAGCACGACGAAACCGCCACCCGATGGGCAGCGGCTCCGAGGTGGTGGGCCTAACAGGACTTGAACCTGTGACCTCTTCCTTATCAGGGAAGCGCTCTAACCGTCTGAGCTATAGGCCCGCACCCGCGTGGACATTCCGGTGACGACCAGGTGTCCAGCGCGGAGACAAACGTTACCCCAGGCACGGGGTGACGATCAAAACGGGTGGTCAGTCGTCCGTGAGCGTCTGGTTGACGCCGCCGACCAGGCTGGCGCAGATGTTGTAGAGAAAGGCCGCGAGGGTGGCCAGTGCCGTCAGGAGCAGCACGTTGATGAAGCTGATCACGATGGACAAGGACAGCACCCGGCTGAACCCGGCGTAGTCCATGATGTCGAACTTCTTGCCCGACCCGAGCAGGCTGGCGATGGAGTCGTTGACCGCCGAGAAGACACCCATCCCGTTGAGGATCATCCACAGGACGGCCACGAGCACCACGCCGGCGATGCCCGCGGCCACGGACAGCAGGAAGGCCAGCTTGAGCACCGACAGCGGATCGAGCCGCTGGACCCGCAGCTTGGCCTGCCGGGGGCCGCCTGCTGCGAGCCCCCCAGGGCCCGCGTCGCGCGCCGCGGACACGCCGCCCGCGGCACCACCCGGGGCTGCGGTCGCCGTCACCTGGGTGCGTTCCGGCTGCGAGATCGTCACTGGTCCTCCTGCGGAGAGTGGTCGTCGGCGTCAACGCTAGCCGCTGCGTCGACGCCTGCGCTGACGGCGGCTGCGTCGGACACCGAGGGGTCCGGGGCGGCCTGCTCGTGCTCAGTCTGCACTACGTCCTGGGCAGCATCGTCGCCACCGGACGTCGTGGCGGCGTGGAGGTCCGCCGCCGTGGTCGCACCGGCACCGGGCGTAGTCGTCTCGCCGTCGTCCGGCTCGTCGTCGCCCTCCCGCTCGGCGTTGCGGGCGACGGCGACGATGCTGTCGTTCTTGCCGGGGTTGGCGAAGGTCACGCCCTGGGTGTTGCGGCCCGTGTAGCGCACCTCGGCGACCCGGGAGCGCACGATCCGGCCGCGCTCCATGACCACCATCACCTCGTCGTCCGGGGACACCACCAGGGCTCCCACGAGGTCGCCGCCACGGTCGGACTGCTTGGCCACCAGGACGCCCAGCGTGGCGCGCCCCTTGACGGGGTACTCCGACGCGAGGGTGCGCTTGGCCAGACCGTTCTCGAAGACCACGAACACGTCCGGGTCGGTGTCCTGCTCGACGACGTTCATGGCGAGCAGCTCGTCACCGGGGCGGAACTTCATGCCGGTGACGCCGGAGGTGGACCGACCCATGGGGCGCAGCACGTCGTCGGAGGCCGTGAACCGCACCGACTGGCCCTTGCGGGACACCAGCAGCAGGTCGTCCTCCGCGGACGCGAGAGCGGCGCCCACGAGCTCGTCGCCGTCGCGCAGGTTGATCGCGATCAGTCCGCCGGAGCGGTTGGAGTCGTAGTCGTCCAGCCGGGACTTCTTCACCAGGCCCCGGCGGGTGGCCAGGAGCAGGTAGGGGACGTTGATGTAGTCCTGGATCGCGAGCACCTGGGCGATGCGCTCCCCGGGCTGGAAGGCCATCAGGTTCGCGACGTGCTGGCCCTTGGCGTCGCGCGACCCCTCGGGCAGCTCGTAGGCCTTGGCCCGGTAGACCCGGCCGAGGTTGGTGAAGAAGAGCAGCCAGTGGTGGGTCGTGGTGGTGAAGAAGTGCTCGACGATGTCGTCGCCGCGCAGGGTCGCGCCGCGCACTCCCTTGCCGCCGCGGTGCTGCGAACGGTACTCCCGGGTGACCGTCCGCTTGGCGTAGCCGCCGCGGGTGATCGTGACGACCACGTCCTCCTGGGGGATCAGGTCCTCCATGGACATGTCGCCGTCGAAGGGGACGATCTCGGTGCGCCGGTCGTCGCCATACTTGTCGACGATCTCGGTCAGCTCGGCGCCGATGATCTGCCGCTGCCGCTCCGGCTTGGCCAGGATGTCGCGGTAGTCGTCGATCAGGCGCTGCAGCTCGTCGTGCTGCTCGATGATCTTCTGCCGCTCCAGGGCGGCCAGCCGCCGCAGCTGCATGTCCAGGATCGCCGTCGCCTGGATCTCGTCGATGTCGAGCAGGTCGATCAGGCCGTCGCGGGCGACCTCGACGGTGCGGGAGGCCCGGATGAGCGCGATCACGTCGTCCAGTGCGTCCAGCGCCTTGAGGAGGCCGCGCAGGATGTGGATGCGCTTCTCGGCCTCGCCGAGGCGGTAGGTCGTGCGGCGGACGATCACCTCGACCTGATGGTCCACCCAGTAGCGGATGAACGCGGACACCGGCAGCGTGCGCGGCACCCCGTCCACGAGCGCCAGCATGTTGGCGCCGAAGGACTGCTGCAGCTGGGTGTGCTTGTAGAGGTTGTTGAGGACGACCTTGGCCACGGCGTCGCGCTTGAGCACGATCACCAGGCGCTGGCCGGTGCGCCCGGAGGTCTCGTCGCGGATGTCCGCGATGCCCTGCAGCCGGCCCTCCTTGGCGAGCTCGGCGATCTTGAGGGCGAGGGCGTCCGGGTTGACCTGGTAGGGCAGCTCGGTGACGACCAGGCAGGTGCGGCCGTGGATCTCCTCGACGTTGACCACCGCCCGCATGACGATCGAGCCGCGACCGGTCCGCTGCGCCTCCTCGATCCCCTTGCGCCCCATGATCAGCGCGCCGGTGGGGAAGTCCGGGCCCTTGATCCGCTGCATCGAGGCCTCGAGGAGCTCCTCGCGGGAGGCCTCGGGGTGGGCGAGCAGCCAGTGGACGGCGTCCGCGACCTCGCGCAGGTTGTGCGGCGGGATCTGGGTGGCCATGCCGACGGCGATGCCCGCCGAGCCGTTGACCAGCAGGTTGGGGAACCGCGCCGGCAGGACCGCCGGCTCCTGGGTCTTGCCGTCGTAGTTGTCCTTGAAGTCGACGGTGTCCTCGTGGATGTCGCGCACCATCTCCATGGCGAGCGGCTTCATCCGGCACTCGGTGTATCGCGGCGCGGCGGCCCCGTCGTTGCCCGGCGACCCGAAGTTGCCCTGCCCGTCGATCAGGGGGTAGCGCAGCGACCAGGGCTGCACCAGGCGCACCAGGGCGTCGTAGATCGCCGAGTCCCCGTGCGGGTGGTAGTGACCCATGACGTCGCCCACGACGCGAGAGCACTTGTTGAAGCCGCGGTCGGGGCGGTAGCCCCCGTCATACATGCCGTAGACGATGCGCCGGTGCACCGGCTTGAGCCCGTCCCGCACGTCCGGCAGCGCGCGGCTCACGATGACGCTCATGGCGTACTCGATGTAGCTGCGCTGCATCTCGGCATTGAGGTCGACCGGCTCGACCCGGTCGACGATGGAGGGTGGCTGCTCGCTCATGTCTGCTGGGACCTCTCGCACGATGGCGTATGACGGAAAGGCTGGCGGGGGTGGACGCGCGCGGGGTCAGGCGTCCAGGAAGCGCACGTCGCGGGCGTTGCGCTGGATGAACGAGCGGCGGGACTCGACGTCCTCGCCCATCAGCACGGAGAAGATCTCGTCGGCCGCGGCCGCGTCGTCCAGCGTGACCTGCAGAAGGACCCGGTGGTCGGGGTCCATGGTGGTCTCCCACAGCTCCTGGTAGTTCATCTCGCCCAGGCCCTTGTACCGCTGGATGGGCGCGTCCTTGGGCAGCCGACCGCCCGTGGCCTGACCGGCGGCGACCATCTCGTCGCGCTGGCGGTCGGAGAAGGCGAACTCGTGCTCCCGGTTGGTCCACTTGATGCGGTAGAGCGGGGGCTGGGCGAGGTAGACGTAGCCGGCCTCGATCAGCGGACGCATGAACCGGAAGAGCAGCGTCAGGAGCAGCGTGCGGATGTGCATGCCGTCGACGTCGGCGTCCGCCATGATCACGATCTTGTGGTAGCGCGCCCGGGTGATGTCGAAGTCCTCGCCGACGCCCGTGCCGAAGCCGGAGATCAGCGCCTGGACCTCCTGGTTGGCGAGGACCTTGTCGATGCGGGCCTTCTCGACGTTGAGGATCTTGCCGCGGATCGGCAGGATCGCCTGGGTCATCGGGTTGCGGCCCTGGGTGGCGGAGCCGCCGGCCGAGTCGCCCTCGACGATGTAGACCTCGGACACCGAGGGGTCCTTGGACTGGCAGTCCTTGAGCTTGCCGGGCAGGCCGCCGGACTCCATCAGGCCCTTGCGGCGGGTGGCCTCGCGCGCCTTGCGCGCGGCGATGCGGGCCGCGGACGCCTGGACGGCCTTGCGGACGATCTCCTTGCCCTCGCCGGGGTGCCGCTCCAGCCAGTCGCCGAGCCGGTCGGTCATCGCACCCTGCACGAAGCCCTTGACCTCGGAGTTGCCGAGCTTGGTCTTGGTCTGGCCCTCGAACTGCGGCTCGCCGAGCTTGACCGAGACCACCGCGGTCAGGCCCTCGCGGATGTCGTCGCCGGTGAGGTTGTCGTCCTTCTCCTTGAGCAGTCCCTGCTTGCGGGCGAAGTCGTTGACCAGGCGGGTCAGGGCCGCGCGGAAGCCCTCCTCGTGGGTGCCGCCCTCGTGGGTGTTGATGTTGTTGGCATAGGTGTGGACCGACTCGGAGTAGGCCGTGGTCCACTGCATGGCGACCTCGACGGCGAGGGCCTTGGCGGGGTCCTCGAGCTCGAAGTCGATGATCTCGTCGTTGACGACCTCGGCCCGCTTGGACTTGTTGAGGTGCTGGACGTAGTCCACCAGGCCGTTGTCGTAGCGGTAGGTCACCGTGCGGCCCTTGGCCTTGCCCGTGGCGTCGGTGGCGACCTCCTCGGTCGCGCCCTCGGCCGGCTCGGCGGTGTCGCCCTCGGCGGTGGTCGCCCCGGCCTCCTGCGCCTCCAGGTCCCCCTCGGCAACGGCGACGGCCTGCTCGCGCTCGTCGGTCAGGCAGATGGTCAGCCCCTTGTTGAGGAACGCCGTCTGCTGGAAGCGCGCCCGGATCGTCTCGTAGTCGTAGACCGTGGACTCGAAGATCTCCGGCGACGCCCAGAAGGTGATGGTCGTGCCGGTGCGATCCGACTCCTCCTCCTTCGCGAGGGGGGCGACGGCCACGCCGTGGTCGAACTCCATCCGGAAGGCGTGACCGAGCTGGTAGACCTCGGCGAGCAGGCGGGTCGACAGCGCGTTGACGACCGAGGAGCCCACCCCGTGCAGGCCACCGGAGACCTTGTAGCCACCGCCGCCGAACTTGCCGCCCGCGTGCAGCTGGGTGAGCACCAGCTCCACGGTGCTCATCTGGTACTGCTCGTTCATGCCGGTCGGGATGCCACGACCGTCGTCGCTGACCCGGACCCCGCCGTCGGCCAGCAGCGTCACGTCGATCCGGGTGGCGTAGCCCGCCAGGGCCTCGTCCACGGCGTTGTCCACGATCTCCCACACCAGGTGGTGCAGTCCGCGCTCGCCGGTGGACCCGATGTACATCCCAGGCCGCTTGCGCACGGCCTCCAGGCCCTCCAGGACCTGGATCGAGCTGGCGTCGTAGTCACCCTCGACGGCCGGGGCCTTGCGCTCGAGCTCCTGCGCGAGCTGCTCGACCGCCTCCGGGCCGGTGGGTCGCTCGTCGTCCGCCACGGTGCTCCTCACATCTGTCCTCACGTATGCCGACCCGCTCCGCGGGCGACGACCACCACCCGCCCGGGCTGCCGGGCACCGCGGGGGTGGACGCGCACCGTGAGTAGGGCCGCTCCTGGCCACCGACGTGGCAGCCGTCCGCCAGTCTATCGGTCCGTGCGGACAAATCACGCCCGCCAGGGCCCCTGCAGGCGGTGTCGGCGAAAAAACAGGTCGGGTCTCGTGTCCCCCCACGACCCAGGGCCGTCCAGGGCCGTGCGCAGCCCGTCCGTTGGGCCACCCGTCGACCGGCAGCCAGACCGGGTGTGCGCCGAACTCGCCAGTAACTCCCACGGAGCGTGACGCGAACTCCACAGATGGCCCCGCCTACCTGGTCCGCGCCGCGAAGTCGGCCGCTCCCGGGCCCCGGGCGCCCCACCGGAGCACCGGCGCGGCGCCCGGGGCCCGGCGGACGGGCCAGGTGCCCGCCCGCCGAGTCAGGAGCCCTCGGCTCAGTCGGCGTCGATCACCGAGAAGGTCGCCACGCCGTGGGCGATCGGCTTGTCGTCCTCGACGCGCACCACGTCGGCCTCGAGCATGATCAGCGAGCCGCCCTCCTTGCGGACCTCCGCGCTCGCGAGCAGCTCCTCCCCGACCTTGGCGCCGTTGAGATAGGTGACGGTGAGGGAGACGGTCACCGCGGACCTGTCGTCGGGCAGGTGGTCGCGCGCCGCCTCGCCCATCACCGAGTCGAGCATGGTGGCCAGCAGCCCGCCGTGGACGCCGCCGTTGACGTTGGCATGCGCCTCGGTCGGGGTGATGCGCAGGCCGGCGTCGTTGCCCGGCCGGTCGGTCTCGTGGGGATTGCCGGCGGTCACGCCGAGGGTGTCCAGGAAGTTCGCCATACCGTCTCCTTGCCCTGACCCGGGCCGCCTGAGACCTGCCGCCACCTAGGATGGGTGTCATGTCCGCGACCACGACCGCCCCCTCCGAGCGCCGGGCCAGGCGCTCGGCCCGCACCATGGCCGGCTTCCTCACCGGCATGGGCGTCCTCCACTTCGTCAAGCCCGAGCCCTTCGACTCGCTCATCCCAGGGTGGGTGCCGGGCAGCGCCCGGTTCTGGACCTATGCCTCCGGCGTCGCCGAGCTCGCGACCGCGGCGCTGCTCGCAGTTCCGCGCACCCGGCGCACCGGCGGGGCCGTGGCGTCGGCGCTGTTCGTGGCGGTCTTCCCCGGCAACGTGGAGATGGCCCGGCAGTGGCGTGACCGTCCCGCTCACCTGCAGGCGATCTCCCTCGGTCGCCTCCCCCTCCAGGCCCTGCTGGTGGCGCAGGCGGAGGACATCCGGCGGAACGGCTGACCCGGGCGGCCGCACCGGTCCACCGCCGGCAGGCCAGGCGGGCAGGATGCCGGCATGCAGCCAGTGGAACGTGGGCAGGTCGTGACGCTGTCTTCCGATGCCCTTCGTGAGTGGACCGTCGCGCAGGTCACGCTGGCTGGTCGGGCGGAGGGGTTCGCGAGCATCCCCGAGCTCGACTGGTCAGGTCCTGAGCCGTCCGACCTGGCTGACGTGGGTGAGCTGCGGCCTCTGCTGCTGACTCATCATGGGTATCAGGACCGGCCCGAGTACTCTCACTACCTGACCGACCTCGGGCTTCCGCGCGGGGCTCGCGTCATCGGTCGGCATCGGGTGCTCCCGGTCGGGGCCTCCCCGTCGATGCGGTGGGCGTGGCCGGTCGGTGACGACCTGGCTCTGCAGCGGCTGTGGGACTCCGGCGCCCGTGAGCAGGAGATGCCTGGCTCGATCCGCCTGACCGGGCCTGAGATCGCCGAGCGCATGTCCACGGGCGTCTCGGACACCGAGGTGTGGGAGGTCTACCTGGAGGAGGTGCGAGAGCTGGACGTCTCCGCGCTGGTGCAGGCCTTTCCCGCGGTGTCGAGGCTCTCCATCGCGGGTGACCGCGCCCGGCTGGAGAACGCCTCCGAGCTGAACCGGCTGCACCGACTCAGGCTGCTGTGGATGCGTGATGTCTTCGGGCTGACCGCGCAGGACGTGATCCACCCGTCGCAGCTGGAGCACCTGGCCTTCCTGCTGCTCCACAGCATCCCGAAGGAGTACGCCATGGCCATGCGGGCGCAGTGGCGCAGGACGAGAGCCCAGGGCGTGTCCGTCTCGGTGACCGCGGCGCGCAGCGAGGAGTGGGTCGAGCGGACCCTCGAGGACCGGCGCCCCTGAGCGAGCCATCCGCCTGAGCGAGCCGTCCAGGAGATGCCGGCCCGCGCCGCCCACGGGAGTCACGACGGGCCGACAGGCGAGGGGGCGTCGCCCGGCAGACCGCATCACGCCCCCGCTGCGGGTGCGGCTCGACTAGCGTGGCGGTCATGCGCCTGCTGCCCGTCGTCACCGCCACCTGCGTCGCCCTGGCGGCCTGCTCGTCCGCAGGAGGCGACTCCTCGGCCTCCGGCTCCGGGGTCGGCACCACGGCCGGCGCGAGCGGTGGGCCGAGCGGGGCGGGCGCGAGCTCAGGTAACCCCACCGGGGCTCCGAGCGCTCTCACCACCCGCAGCGCCGCTCCCTCGGTGGCCGTCAGGCCGGTCGCCCTCCCGGCCAGGCACCGGTGGATGCCGCTCCCCGCGCTGCACACCCGCCTCGCCCTGCCCACGACCTGGAAGGTCCTCGACCTCACCACCCTGCGCGAGCAGCGCGGCACCCCGGCCTTCGCGAAGACCGCGGCGTCGCTGGGGTACACCGAGCAGGAGCTCGCGGACTTCGCGGCGTCGGGCGCCGTCGCCATGGCCGTGGGGCCGGACGCGGGCGACACCGCACCCAACCTGCTCGTGCGGTCCGTCGCCGGGGAGTCCTTCGCCGACGGCGACCACCTCACCGCCGCCGCCCGCGGCGCCACCGGGGTGCTCGACGACCAGTCGGAGCCCGCGTGCCCGGCGGGACCGTGCGTCCGCGGGGACTTCCACGCGCCGCTGGACGACGGGACGACCGCCCAGATCTCCCAGCTGGCCGTGACCGTGGACGGTCAGCAGGACCTGATCACCGTGGCCGCCGCCGACGCGGCCACGCGCGACGCCGTCATGGACACCGTCGCCGCGACGTACACGCCCATCCCCTGACGGGCGACCGGCCCGAGAGGCCCGTCCGTCCGTCGAGGGCAGCCGTTCGGCACGGCGTCCGGTCATCCATAGGTGTCCCGCGGCCCGCGCCCGTCCGTCGACCGACGTCGCCCTCTGCTCCAGCGGGGCGCGCCGGGCCCGACGACCCGCAGCTGCTCCACCACGCCCTCGCCGACCTCGGCCGTGAGCCGACCCAGGATGGTGGAGGTCATGAGCCGCAGCTGCGTGGCCCACGCCGTCGACGAGGCGCGCACCGTGAGGATCCCGTCGTCGAAGGTGAGCGGCTCGCTGTGCTCGGCCACCTCCGACCCGACGACCTGAGGCCACCGCCCGATCACCGACCCGACCTTGACCTCGGACTGCCAGCCTCGGCCGGCGACCAGGTGGGCCAGGGTGTCCCCGAGCAGCAGCGGATCGCGGCCGGCGGCGTCGACGCCGGTCCCGCTCAGCAAGATCTCGGCGGGTCGGCGCCTGCGCCGGGGGCGCGATCCCGGGCGCAACCCCTTTGCCCTGGCGACCGAACGGGCCCGTTGCAACGCGGCTGCGGCCGCGGTCTCGGCGGCGTCCGGGGCGAGCCGCGGGTCCGGGTCCTCGAAGGTCTGGTCCGTCAGCTCGGCCACCAGCTCGCCGGACGGGTCGTCCAGCAGGTCGTCGGTGAGGAGGTCGTCGGGCGTCCCCTCCTGGTCGGCGACGCGCAGGTCGTCGGGACGCCCCGTCATACCGCCGTCACCTCTCCCCGTTTCACGTGAAACCGCGCCCCCTCGACCAGCTCGGGGGGCACGTCGTCGCCGACCGCCGCGGTGATGAGGACCTGCTCGCAGTTCGCGATCATCCCGGCCAGCCGGCTGCGGCGCCCCGCGTCCAGCTCGGCGAAGACGTCGTCCAGGACGAGCACCGGGTCGTCCCCGAGGTCGTGTCGCAGGAGCTGGAAGCTGGCCAGCCGCAGCCCGAGGGCGAAGGACCACGACTCGCCGTGCGAGGCATAACCCTTGGCCGGGAGCTCGCCGAGCTGGAGCAGCAGGTCGTCGCGATGTGGGCCGACCAGCGTCACCCCCCGCTCGATCTCCTGCTCCCGCACCCGCAGGAGCGAGTCGGTCAGCAGGTCGGCCAGCTCGACGGGCTCGGGCACCTCGCCGGCGGCGATCCGGGCCGCGATCTCCTCGTGCAGCGACGAGCGATAGGTGACCCGCGCGTCCGACTGACCGGCGCTCACCTCGTCGTAGGCCTGCGACAGGTAGGGCCCCAGGTCCCGGACGAGCCGCAGCCGGGCGTACAGCAGGCTGGCCCCCACCTGGGCCAGGTGCTGGTCCCACACGTCCAGGGTGTGCAGCGCCCCCGCACGGGCGTCCTCGACCGGCTCCTGCCCCTGACCGTATGCCGACCGGCGGCGACCCCCACCCTTGCGCAGGACGGGTGCGGCCGACCGGAGCAGGGCGTTGCGCTGCCGCACGACCTTGTCGTAGTCGCCGCGCACCCCGGCCCAGCGTGGCTGCCGCTGCACCAGGAGGTCGTCCAGGAAGCGTCGCCGCTCGGAGGGATCGCCCTTGACCAGGGCGAGGTCCTCGGGTGCGAAGAGCACCGAGCGCACGGTGCCGAGCACCTCACGGGTCCGCGGGACCGGGGTGCGGTTGAGCTTGGCGCGGTTGGCCCGGCCCGGCGTGATCTCGAGCTCCACGAGGCTCTCGCGGCCGTCGCGGACCACCACGCCGCGCACGACCGCCTGCTCGGCGCCGTGACGCACGAGCGGCGCGTCCTGCGCGACGCGGTGGGACGACAGGGTGGCGAGGTAGCCGACGGCTTCGACCAGGTTGGTCTTGCCCTGGCCGTTCAGACCCTCGAGGGTCGTGACACCGGGCGCGAGCGGAAGCTCCGCGGCGTGGTAGCTGCGGAAGTCGCCGATCGACAGGTGTCGCAGGTGCACCTCAGTGCTGCTGCAGGTCCCCGGTGCCGGAGGAGCGGCTGGCCTGCTCCTGGGCCGAGCCCTTGGCGCCGGTGTCGTCCTGCTTCTCCTGGGCACCCTGGTGCACGTCCGACAGCGGCGTGCCCTCGAGCATCTTCACCGCATGGCCTCCGAACTGGCCGCGCAGGGCGGCGACCGCCTGCATCGCGGGGGAGTTCTCCTGGCGCGACTGGAACCGGGCGAAGAGCGAGGCCGCGAGCACGGGCATGGGGACCGCGAGCTCGATGGCCTCCTCCAGGGTCCAGCGGCCCTCGCCGGAGTCGGTGGTGAACTCCGAGATCCCCGCGAGGTCGGGCGTCTCCTCCAGCGCCTTGACCATCAGGTCCAGCAGCCAGGAGCGGACGACGGTGCCCCGGGTCCAGGCCTTGAAGCAGCCGTGGACGTCCTCGACGATGTCCTTGGCGTGGAGCAGCTCGAAGCCCTCGGCGTAGGCGTGCATCAGGCCGTACTCGATGCCGTTGTGGACCATCTTGGCGTAGTGGCCCGCGCCGACCTTGCCCGCGTGGACGAAGCCCTCGTCGCGCGGCCCCTCGGGGCGCAGCGCGTCGAAGATCGGCATCGCGCGCTCGACGAGCGTCTCGTCACCGCCGACCATGAGGCCATAGCCGTTCTCCTTGCCCCAGATGCCGCCGGAGACGCCGCAGTCGAGGTAGCCGATGCCTTTGCCGGCCAGGTGCTCGGCGTTGACGGCGTCGTCGGTGAACTTGGAGTTGCCGCCGTCGATGACCAGGTCGCCCTCGACCAGCAGGCCGGACAGCTTCTCTATCGTCTCCCGGGTGGGATCCCCGGCGGGCACCATGATCCACACCGTGCGGGGGGCCTGAAGACGTCCGACGAGGTCCTCGAGGGAGGTCGCGTCGCTGATCTCCGGGTTGAAGTCGTAGCCGATGACCTCGTGGCCGGCGGCGCGCAGGCGATCGCGCATGTTGCCGCCCATCTTGCCGAGGCCGATGAGTCCGAGCTGCATGGGAGGACCTTTCGTGGGAGCAGGGTGCGATGGGGGCTTACCCACCGCACCTCGAGGCTAGGCGAGGTATGCCGGTCCGGCTGCGGCCGACCGGGGCGCCGCGCCCGCGGACGGGTCCGGAGGGTCGGCCGGGGGCCGCCGGGGTGGCTGGTCGTCAGGCGGGGAAGCGCACGGGCATCAGCACGTAGCGGTAGCTCAGGTCCGGCTCGGCGTCGGCCTCGGCCTGGCCCACCAGGACGGCCGGTCGGCTGGCCTGGGTGAACTGCAGGCGGCAGTGCCCGGTGCCGACGGCGCCCAGCCCGTCGAGCAGGAAGTGGGGGTTGAACCCGATCTCGATCTCCGGCCCCGTGAGCGAGCACTCGACCGCCTCGCTGGCCTGGGCGTCGTCGCCCGCACCCGCCTCGATCGACAGCTGGCCCTCGGTGAACCGCAGCCGCACCGGGGTGTTGCGCTCGGCGACCAGGGCCACCCGCTTGACGGCCTCGACGAGGGCGGCGGTCTCGACCACGGCCTCGCTGTCCACCGAGGAGGGGAAGATCGAGGTGACCTTGGGGTACTCGCCGTCCAGCAGGCGGGTCGTGGTGCGCCGGGTGCCGGCCTGGAAGCCGACCAGGCCCTCACCGCCCGCGGCGTCGCCGAGCGCGATCTCGACCGAGCCGGAGGCCCCGAGCGACTTGGCGGTGTCGGACAGCAGCCGGGCCGGGATCAGCGCCACGTGGGCGGCGTCGGGGGCGCTGGGGGACCAGGTGAGCTCGCGCATGGCCAGCCGATACCGGTCGGTCGCCAGGAGCGTCATGGTGTCGCCCTGGATCTCCACCCGGACCCCGGTGAGGATCGGCAGGGTGTCGCCCCGGTCGGCGGCCACCGCGACCTGGGTGACCGCCTGGGTGAACGTGGTGCCGTCGATGGAGCCGCTCGGCTGCGGGCTGCTGGGCAGCGTGGGGTACTCGCTCACCGGCATCTGCAGCAGCGTGAACCTGCTGGACCCGCACGTGAGCTGGACCCTGGAGCCGTCGGTGGCCAGCTCGGCCGGCCGAGCCGGCAGGTTGCGGCAGATGTCGTTCAGCAGCCGGCCGTTGACCAGCGCCGAGCCTGCCTCGGTCACCTCGGCCGCGATGCTCAGGCGCGCAGAGATCTCGTAGTCGAAGGCCGACAGGGTGACGGTGTCGTCGTCGTGGGCCTCCACGAGCACGCCGGCCAGGACAGGTGTCGGGGGGCGGTTGGGCAGCGCTCGGGCGACCCAGGTGACGGCCTCGGTGAGCACCTCGCGCTCGAGTCGGAACTTCACCCTGTCACTCCTCGGTCGTTCGGGCCCCGCGGGCGGAAGACGGCAGCACGGGCCTTGCTGGTCCGCGTCGGTCGGTCGTCCTCGGGGCTGTGGGTGGCGCCAGGCGTGGCCTGTGCCTGGGACGACAGTAGTGCACCGGGCCGACCGTCGTCGGCTCACGCGCGGGTGTGCCGAGGAGCTGTCCCTGTGCGTGGTGGGAGGCACCGGGGCGGTGCGGCGGACGTGGGACGGGCGTGGACGGTCGCACTCATCCCCAGACGTACGTGGGGCGGATCGATGCAGAGAACCAGGGTTAGTCGTCATCATCGGGCCTGTGGGAACTGTGGATAACCGATATCCGCGCACGTCACCGCGGGAGGCGCCCTGTGCATGACTTGTGGGCACAGCGGTGGACACGCTGCGCGACCTGTGGACAGCGGTTTTTCATCCACAGGTCGTCCACCGTTCTTGTCCGGTTGTCCACAGCTGTGTGGGGGTTATGCCCCGGTTGTCCACCGTGGGCGGTGGACAACCGAGGGGGTGCCCGTCCGGGTCCGATCAGGTGCGCAACGAGGTGTCACTCTATGTCGCCATACGCCTAATTCATGCTCCGCCCGGGCGATGTTCATGACGCGCGGTAGTGGTGAGGACGTCGCAGGGTTCAGCCACAGGCCTGTGGAAAAACCTGTGGAAACACCGATCCCCGGACTGGGGACCAGTCCGGGGATCGGCGAAGGGGCGCGCTGCGCGCGGGTCAGCCCGGGGTCGACTTGATCCGCGTGGTGAGCTCGGTGACCTGGTTGTAGATCGCCCGCCGTTCGCTGAGCTGTTCACGGATCTTGCGGTCGGCGTGCATCACGGTCGTGTGGTCGCGTCCGCCGAACTGCTGGCCGATCTTCGGCAGCGACAGGTCCGTGAGCTCGCGGCAGAGGTACATCGCGATCTGGCGGGCGGTGACCAGCACCCGCGAGCGGGAGGTCCCGCACAGGTCCTCCACGGTGAGGCCGAAGTACGACGCCGTCTGCGCCATGATCGTCGCCGGGGTGATCTGGTTGGTCTGCTCGGCGGGGATCAGGTCCTTGAGCACGATCTCGGCCAGGGTCATGTCCACGGCCTGGTGGTTGAGGCTGGCGAAGGCCGTCACCCGGATCAGGGCGCCCTCGAGCTCGCGGATGTTGGTGGAGATCCGGCTGGCGATGAACTCCAGGACGTCGTCCGGGGCCGTCATCCGCTCCTGCACGGCCTTCTTGCGCAGGATGGCGATGCGCGTCTCCAGGTCCGGGGGCTGGACGTCGGTGAGCAGACCCCACTCGAACCGGCTGCGCATGCGCTCCTCGAAGCCGCTCAGCAGCTTGGGCGCCACGTCCGAGGTGATGACCACCTGCTTGTTGGCGTTGTGCAGCGTGTTGAACGTGTGGAAGAACTCCTCCTGCGTCTGCACCTTGCCCTGCAGGAACTGGATGTCGTCGATGAGCAGGAAGTCGACGTCGCGGTAGCGCCGCTGGAACTCGCCGGCCTTGTTGGACCCGATGGAGTTGATGAAGTCGTTCGTGAACTCCTCGGAGTTGACGTACTTCACCCGCACGTTGCGGTACATCTGCTGGGCGTAGTGCCCGATGGCGTGCAGCAGGTGCGTCTTGCCCAGACCGGAGCCGCCGTAGATGAACAGCGGGTTGTAGGCCTTGGCCGGCGCCTCTGCCACGGCGATGGCGGCGGCGTGGGCGAAGCGGTTGCTCGAGCCGATCACGAAGGTGTCGAAGGTGTACTTCGGGTTGAGCTTGGCGTCCCCGCCGTCCTCCGCGACGAACGGCTTGCGGAAGATGTCCCGGATCCCCACCCCCTCGGCCATCAGCTCGCGCTCGTCGTCGCGGTCGTCGTCGAGCCCGTGACCTCCCCGGACCGGGACCCCCTCGGACACCAGCTGCAGCTCCACCGGGTCGGCGTGGAAGCGGTCGGAGTAGGCCTCGCGGAAGCCGTCACCCCCGGACCGCACCGCCCGCTCGTCGCGCGCCAGCCGCAACCGGTCCGGCTCGCCGTGCGGGCCTCCAGGACCGCCGTCGGAGAGCCGGTCGGTGGAGGTCAGGACGGTGGGGTGCTCACCGGCCGGGCGCTGGGCGTCGTCGTCGCGGTCCTCCGCCTCGCCGAGCTCCAGCGAGCTGTCGATGGTCACCGCCAGCCGCACGTCGCGACCGAGCTGCTCCTGCAGGGCGGAGACCAGCTCGGCCCGGATGTCGCGCTCCACCAGGCCACGGGTGTAGTCGTTGGGCACCGCGATCAGCGCCGTCCCCTCGAGCAGGCCCACCAGTCGGCTGAGGCGCAGGAAGCCGCGGTGCTTGGCGGAGATCCCGTGGGACTCGAGGGTGCGCAAGGTGTCTCGCCATACGCGAGGGACGTCGACCTGGGCGTCGCTCACGGTGCCTCGTTTCGCTGCTGCTGGTGCACGGGTCCCCGGTGCGCGGGGTGTGGACAACCGGCCGGCCGGCCCACCCGGACCACGGCGAAGCCGCAGGTAG